>CAVUCQ010000004.1:0-542015 GCA_963740115.1 uncultured Actinomycetota bacterium
ACGAGCCGAGCATGAAGGAGTGCGCGACCTACCTCTCGATCTACGTCGGACTGGCGGTGGTCTTCGGCCTCGGCGTCTGGTACTTCGCCGGTGGCACGTCGGCGCTGGAGTTCTACTCCGGCTGGTTGGTCGAGTACTCGCTCTCCATCGACAACCTCTTCATCTTCATCATCATCATGGCGAAGTTCGCCGTGCCGCGGGAGCTGCAGCAGTACGCCCTGATGATCGGCATCGTGATGGCCCTGATCATGCGCGCGATCTTCATCGCCGTCGGTGCGGCGGCGATCAGCAACTTCAGCTGGGTCTTCTACATCTTCGGGCTGTTCCTGGTCTACACGGCCGTCAAGCTGGCCAAGGAGGGCGCGGAGGACGAGGACGACGAGTTCGAGGAGAACAAGCTCGTCGCGTTCATCGAGCGCCGCTTCCCCGCGACGTCGGAGTGGCACGGCAAGAGCCTCTTCGTGCACGACAGCAACGCCAAGCGGATGATCACCCCGATGTTCATCGTGATCATCACGCTCGGCACCACCGACCTGCTGTTCGCCCTCGACTCGATCCCGGCGATCTTCGGCATCACCAAGGAGCCCTACCTGGTCCTGACGGCCAACATCTTCGCGCTGATGGGCCTGCGCCAGCTCTACTTCCTCATCGGTGGACTGCTCCAGCGCCTGATCTATCTCTCCTACGGCCTCGCGTTCCTGCTGGCATTCATCGGCGTCAAGCTGTTCTTCCACGCGCTGCACGAGAACGAGCTCCCGTTCATCAACGGGGGCGAGCCCCTCGACTACGCCTGGCTCGAGATCCCGATCTGGCTCTCTCTGGTGGTCATCCTGGCCACCCTGGTGGTCACCGCGGTGCTCTCGCTGTGGGCCTCGAGCCGGATGACGGACGAGGAGCAGGACGCCGCCACGGGTCCGCGTCGCGAGTGGGAGCACGACTGACGACCGGCGTGTCCTGATCCGTGGGGCGGATCAGGACACGCACTGGCTGGCGCTCGGGGAGCTGTCGGCGCCGCGGGTCATCCGCAGGTCCAGGCAGACCGGCGCGTCCGTCCGCACGAGGAGCTGCTGCTCGGTGGTGCTGCCGAAGGCGTCGGTGTCGTCACGGTGGTAGCGAAGGCGTCGCCCGGCTCGACCGGCACCGGCGCGTTCCACTCGAACAGCACACCGCGAGTCGTACGCCGCCCGGTGAGCGTCGGCGCCTCGGTCAGCACGTCGGGCACCAGGTCGCCGGGCGTCTGCGACTCGGTCGGGACCACCACTCCCGGGTCCTCCTCGCGCCCGTCGCCCCGGAGGACGAGGAAGCCGATGAGCAGCGCCAGCACCACTGCCCCGATCCCCGCCCACACCAGTCCGGAGACACCACTCGTCTCCTCGTCGGTGCCGGCGGCGGGCGTCGGGTCCTGGGCGGCGATGCGACGCGGCCCGCTGGCCGAGATGACGGTCACCGGTTTCATCGCCGTGGCGTCCTCGGGGGGCTCGGCGACCTCCGGGGCCGACACCGACGCGTCGGGGCGGTCGCCCTCCACCGCGACCGCGGTGCGGGCCCAGCCCGCGGCCGACTCGATCCGCTGCAGGGCCCGGGCGAGCTCGAGGGCGCTGGCGGGCCGGTGCTCGGGCCGCTTGGCGAGGCACTGCTGCAGCAGCCGGTCGAGGGCGGGCGGCACGTCCGGTCGCTGGGTGGCCGGCGGAGCGGCGTGCAGGATGCGGGCGCTGAGTGCGCGGGTGGAGTTGTCACCCGACGGGATCGAGAACGGCGAGCGGCCCACGAGCAGGTGCCAGATGGTGGCGCCCAGGGAGTAGACGTCGGACGCGACGGAGCCGTTGGAGCGTCCGTCGAGGAGCTCCGGCGGCGACCAGGGGTAGGAGATGCGGACGTCGTTGTCGCCCTCGACCTCGGACATGTGCCCGGCGATGCCGAAGTCGGTCAGTGCCGGCTCGTGATAGCTGGTCACCAGGACGTTGCTGGGCTTGATGTCACGGTGCAGGATCCCCGACCGGTGCGCCGTCTCGATGGCGCTGGCCAGCTTGATGCCGGTGGCGACCGCGTCGACGGGCGCCATCGGGTTGGAGCGCACGCGGACCCCGAGGTCCGGCGGCGGGCAGTAGCGCATGACGAGGAACGGGCGCCCGCCCTCGGCCGTCACACCGGCGGTGATGACCGAGACGATGTAGGGGTGGTCGGCCAGGCGCGCCATCGAGTTGGCCTCGGCGGTGAACAGGTACTTCTCGCGGTCGGTCAGCGGCACGTCGGGGCGCACGACCTTCACGGCGACCCGCTGGCGCGGCCACTGCTGCTCGTAGAGGAACACGTCGGCGAAACCGCCGCTGCCCAGGTGCTCGACGAACGCGAACCCGGGGATGACCGGGGCGCTCACCGGGCGACGGCTCCGGTCTCGAACCGCACCGCGTAGACCTGGGCCAGGTCGAGGACGGTGCCCGACTCGAGCACGTAGGCGTCGCCGGGGGCCATGCGCCGCGGGTCGCGACCGGGGGGAGCGATCGTCGTACCGCCCCTGCTGTCGAGGTCGCGCGCCACGACGTCCCAGCCGTCCAGCTCGATCTGGAGGTGCCGACGGGAGACGAAGGAGTGGTCGGCGGGGAGGTGCACCAGGTGCGGCCAGTCGGTGCTGCCCTCGGCGGGTGCGGGCTTGCGACCCAGGATGACCCCGCGGTCGAGCGGCACCACCTCGCCCGTGGGCAGGCGCAGCCCGCCCAGCGACGGCCGGTCCACCCGTCGCGGCTCCTGGGGCGCCACCCGCTGGTGGCAGACCCGGCACTGGGGTGAGGCCGGCGGCGTCAGGTGGCCCAGCGGACAGCGGACGGCCAGCACGGTGGGGGCGGTGGTGTGCGAGAGGTGGGCCGGGCGGTGGCTGGTGGACCCGTCGTGGTCGTCCACCTCCCGCGCCCCGGGCGGACGGTGAGGCTCCGAGGGGGGCCGGATGGTGGTGTGGCTGCCCTGCTCGATGCGCTCCATGAGCAGCGGATCGGGCTCGGAGGTGTCGGTCAGCGACCCGGTGTCCTCCACGGGTCGTCGGAGCCGCGTGCGCGGGGGCGGGCCGTCCGGGCCCTTCGCGGCGAGGATGGCCGGGGGGATCCCGTCGATCATCGCTCCGGAGGCGGTGGGGGCTGCGACCTCCTGCGCCACCTGGCCCGGGGCGGTTCGCACCGAGATCGGCGTGAGCTCGACCCGGTCGGCGCCCACGGCGCCGCCCACGAGGCGGCGGGTGGGGGCGAGCTCGTCGGGGTCCGACCCGCCGTCGAGGCTGAGGATCCGCCCGGGCCCCGCGAGCCGCACGTGACCGGCGCCTCGTGAGACGGCGGTGGACGCCCCGGAGGTGAAGTCGACGAGGGCGAGTCCTGGCGGATCGCCGCCGAACGCCTTCTCCACGACGGCCATCACGCGCTCGGCGACGGTCGACCCCGAGGGTGCCGTCATGGACAGGACGTCCCAGATCTCCTGGACGACGTGCTCGTCACCGGGGTCGGTCAGCAGCACCCAGTGGGCGCCGCTGCCGAGAAGCACACCAGCCCCACGGGTGTACCTCGCCTCCACGATCAACGTCGGCTCCCCTCGTACGCGCCCACGCGTCCATCATCACCCATCGGCCCGGTCCGGCGCAGGCGGTCCCGACTTGTCGGAACCTCGCCTGATACATACCCTCCCTCTGGGTGACTGCGGCGGGCGCACGTCACCTGTGGGGGCCAAGGGGGAACGGCGTGGCGCGAGCGACCTTCGTTCGTCGGCACCGGGTGGGCATCGCCTCCGGTGTCGCGATGTCGATCGCATCAGCCGCCGTCGTGGTCTACGCCGTGACCGCCGGCGGCTACAAGTCCCACGAGGCCGAGCTCAACGACGGCGGGGTGTGGGTCGTCAACGGCAAGCTGGGCTGGTCGGGCCGCCTCAACAAGCCGATCAACCAGCTCGACGGCATGGTGCCCACGCAGTCCGGCAAGACCCGGATGGACGTCGTCCAGGACGGGGCCGCGGTCGTGACCCTCGACAGGTCGGCCAGCCGCGGCCAGGCCATCGAGACCAGTCGCCTGGAGTCGCAGGACGGCGGATCGGCGGCCATCCCGACGTTCGGCGACGTCCGGATGGCCGGCGGCACGCTCGCCAGCGCCGACGCCGAGACCGGTGAGGTCTGGGCGGTCCGCTACGACGACCAGCACGGCGTGCCGGTCATGGGCTCCGTCGACCGCCAGTCCGAGGCCCTCGCCGAGACCGGGGAGGATGCCTCCCTGGCCGTCAGCCAGGGCGGCACGATCGTCGTCACCTCGGCCGACGAGGGCACGGTCACCACGATTGCCCCGCAGGGGTCGGCGTTCGGCGAGCCCGAGTCGCGCGACCTTCCCGGTGACGCCGGACAGGTCTCGAGCGTGACCACCGTCGGCGAGCGCATCGTCACCCTCGACGCGGACGACGGCGTCCTCCGCGTCGTCGACGGCGCGAGTGCCACGGTGCCTCCGCGCAGCGTCCTCCAGCAGGCCGGCCCCGCCTACGACGCGGTGCTGGTCGGGGCTCCTGACGCGCTGCTGAGCGTCGACCTCGACACCGGCGACGTCACCACCGTGGCGTCCGGGTCCGGCACCGCGGTCGAACCCGTCCGTCTCGGACCGTGCGTCTTCGGCGCCTGGTCGGGCGGCATCGGTGCGGTGGCCGTGCAGTGCGGGTCGCAGGAACCCGACGTGAACGAGCTCGGTGGTGACGCCACGAGTCTCGCCTTCCGGGTCAACCGCGGCGAGATCGTGCTCAACGACGCCAACAGCGGCACCGTGTGGGACGTCGAGCAGGACAAGCCCATCAAGATCGACAACAACTGGGACGCGTTCACGTCGAAGAAGAAGACCGACGACGACGAGCTCGAGAACGAGAACCAGAGCGACGCCGACAAGCGACCGCCCCAGGCAAAGCCCGACGCCTACGGCGTCCGCGCCGGACGTACGACGGTCCTGCACCCGCTCGACAACGACTCGGCCCCCGAGGGCCGGCTGCTCAGCATCGTGGACGTCGACCAGCCCACCGGAGGTGCCCGCGTCGAGATCAGCCCGGACGGGCAGACGCTCGTCCTGCAGATGCCGGCGAGGGCACGCCCGGCGACCTTCGACTACTTCATCGACGACGGCCGCGACGGGCTCTCGGCCCACGCGACGGTCGACGTCGAGGTGCGGGGAGGCCAGGACAACGAGCCTCCGGAGCTGCGCGAGGGCTACCGGAAGCCCACCTACAAGGTGCCCCACGGCGGTGCGCTCGCCGTTCCGGTGCTCGCCGACTGGCGTGACGACAGCGACGGCGACACGCTGCTCCTCGACTCCGCGCGGGCCGTCGGCGGCGACGAGTCGGGGGCCTCGGCCCGTACGACGTCGGACGGCCGGATCCGGTTCAGCGCGCCGACGACCGCTGCCGACAGCCAGCAGCTGGTCCGCGTCGAGTTCGCGGTGACCGACGGTCGCTCCGCCCCGGTCCGGAAGTCGATGGGCTTCCAGGTCCAAGCGCCCAAGGACCAGCAGGCCTTCGCACCCAGCGCCGAGCCGGACGTCGTACGCGGCGAGGTCGGCAGGCCGATCAAGATCCGCCCGTTGCTCAACGACCTCCCCGGCTCCGACCCCAACGCCCCCGACGCTGCGCTCAGCCTGGGCGGCAAGGTGCCCCAGCAGCCCGGGGCCAGGATCGTCTCCGACCTCGACTCCGGCCAGGTGACGTTCACCGGGGACCGCCCCGGCACCTTCTTCCTCAGCTACGACGCCGGCTACGGCAACGCTCCGCTGGACCAGGGCACCATCCGCGTGGACGTCAAGCCGCCTCCCAAGCGGGCCTCCGACCCGATCGCGATGCCCGACACGCTCACCGTCTACGGCCAGGCGCCCGGCATCGTGGACGTGCTGGCCAACGACCTCGACCCGGCAGGGGGGCTGCTGGTCGTCCAGCGCGCCACCGGCGACCGCACGGGCCAGCTCGACGTGGCCATCATCGACGGCCGTTGGCTGCGGATCTCCGCCGTGCAGCCGAGCCTGTCGCCAGCCACCCAGACCATCGCCTACACCATCAGCAACGGCACGAGCTCCGGAGTGCGCGGTGAGGTCGTCGTCACCCAGCGCCCCGCGCCGGCCGACAACACCCCGATCACGGTGGCCGACAAGGTCGTCGTGCGCGCCGGTGCGTCGGTGTCCGCCCCGGTGCTCGACAACGACGTCTCGCCGGCGGGCGACCGGCTCACCCTCCTCGGCGACCTCGCCGACGGCCAGGCACCCGGCCGGCTCGAGGTCGTGGCACCTGTCGACGTCACCGGCGACGCAGGACAGGCGTTCGTGTCGGGTCGCGTGGTCCGCTACGTCGCTCCGGACGACGTCGAGGAGCGCGACACCTTCACCGTCACCTACGTGGCCCAGAACCTCGAGGGGCGCCGAGCGCCCGGTGAGCTGAAGGTGACCGTGGTGCCCACGGACGATCCCAACGACGCGCCGGAGCCCCCGACGCTCGAGGGCCGCGTGGTGTCCGGCGACACCGTCAAGATCCGGGTCCCCGGAACGGGTGTCGACCGCAACGGCGACCCGGTCACGGTCACCGGGATCACGTCCGCCCCGCGTCTCGGCCGGATCGCCTCCTACGGCGGCAACTTCCTGGAGTACCAGGCCTATCCGCGGACCGTCGGCACCGACGAGTTCAGCTACTCGCTGGTCGACTCGCAGGGTGCGTTCGCCACCGGAACGGTGCGCGTCGCCGTCG
The DNA here is from genome assembly GCA_963740115.1 of uncultured Actinomycetota bacterium. Taxonomy (GTDB): domain Bacteria; phylum Actinomycetota; class Actinomycetes; order Propionibacteriales; family Nocardioidaceae; genus Nocardioides. The sequence goes on from CAVUCQ010000004.1 coordinate 6,727, forward strand.
TCGAACCGGGTCAGCCCCAGCCCCCGTTGGCCGTGGAGGACCGACTGACGGTCGAGCCCGGGCGCACGGCGACCTTCGACCCGCTGGCCAACGACTTCGTCGCGACGGGTGACGCCGTCGAGGTCGAGCTGCTCGAGGCTCCGGACGGTGCGAAGCTCGACCCGGCGACCAACCTGGTCACCGTGCGGGCGCTGGCGTCGGTGGACGAGCCGCCCGTCGTGGTCGTCTACCGGGTCACCAACGGCCTGAGCGAGTCCCGCGCCACCATGACGCTGGAGACCGCCGAGGACTACAACAACCCGCCGGTCGTCTACGACGCGTTCGGGCGCGCCGGCGACAGCGGGAGCGTCGTGGTGGACGTCCTGGAGGGCGCCTACGACCCGGACGGGGCGGTCGAGGACCTGACGGTCGCCGAGGTCACCGGGGACCCGTCCGCCTCCGTGGTCGACGGCACCCAGATCCGCGCCGACCGCGGTCCCGTCCCCCGCGTCCTGCCGTTCGTGGTCGAGGACGGCGACGGCGCCTCGGCCGCGGCCTCGGTCTACGTCCCGCCGACGGGCAACGGGCTGCCCTACGTCGTGGACGGAGCGCTCATCGAGCTCGACCCGGGCGCCAGCACGACCGGCCGGCTCGCCGACTACATCGCCGCGCCCGGCGACGCCGTCGTCCGACTGGCCTCCGGCCGTCGCTCGTGGTCCGCCTCGCCTGCGGCGCTCTCCGTGGGTCCGGACGGCGACAAGGGCTTCTCGCTTTCGGCCCCGACCGGCTTCCGCGGACCGGGTGCGGTGCTGGTGGAGGTCACCACGGCCACGGCGGCGAACGGCAACGAGGACACAACCACCACGGCGGACGGCGCCACTGTGCTGCTCTCGATCCCGGTCCAGGTCGGTGACGACACGCCCACCCTCGAGTGTCCCGCCACGGTGGTCCCGATCTCGGCGGGTCAGCGCTACGACCTCGACATCGCCACCTTCTGCAAGGTCTTCACCCTCGACCCGCGCGATGCCGCCGACCTGGCCTACGAGGCGGAATGGAGCCAGGGCGTCGACGGCCTCGAGGTCGGCTCCCCCCAGGGCTCGATCGTCGCCGTGTCCGCGTCGGAATCCGCGACCCAGGGCGGCGAGGCGGTGCTGGCCGTCCGGGCAGGGGACAGCAACACGGAGGAGGTGCGCTTCCGGCTCGCGCAGGCACCGCCGCCGACGATGCTCCCGATCAGGGTGGACACCATGGAGGCGGGACAGAGCCGCACCTACGACATCGCCGCCTACCTGGAGGCCGGTGTGGCCGACCCCTCGCCGACCATCGTCTCGGTGGAGAACACCGGGAATCCCGGCGTACGGGCCACCACCAGCGGCAGCAGGCTCACGCTCACCGCCGAGCAGGACACCCGCGGCGTGCAGGCCGGCTTCCGCCTGGTCGTGAGCGACGTCTCGTCCGCCGACCCGCCCGCCGATCGGCGCGCCGAGGCGCGGATCCAGTTCCAGGTGGTCGGCACACCGGCCCCGCCCGGCGAGCCGCGCCCGTACCCGGTCTCGGACGAGATCGGCACGATCAAGATGTCCTGGAAGCCGCCGGACGACGACGGCGGCGCCCCGATCCTCTACTACCGGGTCAAGGAGGAGCGGAGGGGCACCACGCAGAAGTGCGACACCAACGAGTGCGTGTTCCGCAAGCTCGAGACCGGTGGCCACTACAGCTTCCGTGCGCAGGCGGTGAACCGCGTCGGGGCGAGCGAGTGGAGCGACCTGTCGCGCTCGGCGCAGGCCGACACCGCGCCCGGCCGTGTGCAGAACATCCGGATGAAGGACCGCGGCGACGGCACCATCACGGTCGCGTGGGACAAGCCCACGACGACGACGTCACGGATCCTCGACTACACGATCACCTGGCCCGGCGGCTCGGCGACGGTGCCGGGCGACGTCACCGAGTACCCGGCCGCGGGGCTGAACAACAACGAGAAGTACATCTTCACCGTCAAGGCGCAGAACCGGGTCAACTACTCGCTGCCCCGCTCCTCCGCGGAGATGCAGCCGCTCGGCACCCCGCTCCCGCCGGGCGCCCCGACGGTCACGGACCTCGAGGCGGGTGCCAACCAGACCGACCTGCGCATCACCTGGCCCGCCGTGCTGCCGGAGGGTCCCGGCCCCACCGTCTACACGGTGAGCTACACCAACGGATCCACCTCCGGTGCCGTGCCCGGGTGCCAGAAGCTGGCCTCGCTGAGCTGCACGCACGGCGGCGTCCCCTACGACGGACTCACCTACACCTACACCGTCGTCGCGGCCAACCAGCCCCTCAACGAGCCCGCCAACCGGTCGGCACCGAGTGCGGGCACCACCATCGAGGCGGTGGGCAGACCGGCCGCCTGGGGCGCGTTCGAGGTCGTTCCCACCGGCGCGAACCAGGAGGCGGAGGTGCGCTACACGGTCCCGGACTCGCGCGGCACCACCAGCCGGGTCGAGATCCTCGTGGGTGGCCAGCTCAACCGCGCCTTCAACCAGCAGACCGGCTTCAACGCCGCACGGGTGACGACGCCCAGCAACCAGCAGCCCTACCAGGTCCAGCTGCGCGTCTGCAACGAGGACGCTCCCGCAGGGTGCACGCTCAGTGCGGTGCAGAACGTCCAGACCTACGGCCGTCTCGACGGCATGCTCAACGACATCGGGGCCCCGAGCGTCTACGGACGCGACCTGACGTGGACCATCACGGGCAGCACCAACGGTGACCCGGCCGAGCTCGCGATCCGCATCAACGGCGGTCCCGAGCAGGTGGTCACGCTCAACACGGTCGGTGCCTTCAGCCATCCCTTCTCGGCGACCGCGGGCGACTACGACGTCGTGATGCGGATCGAGGTCCGCCTGCGCGACCCTGCGCCCTCCCGCGGCGAGGCGTACAAGAGCCGCGCGGACACCAGTGGTCCGCCGCCGCCACCCAGCGTCAGGATCGGCAAGGCGGCCTGCAACGACACCGAGGGGTCCACTGCCCCCGACTGCCAGCAGAACAGCGGCCAGCCGGCCTGCACCGCGGCCTCGTGCGCCTTCGTGGTGCTGCAGGTCTCGGGCCTCCGCCTCGGTGAGAGCGTGTCCTGCGAGGTGGACAACAGCGGTGTCCCCGACTGGGACTCCGACCGCGACTGGAGGTACTGGGAGGACGGGGACCACCAGATCCCCTACTACTACGAGTCCGGCACGACCACAGCCCTGTGCACGTGGCGGGACCAGGCGTTCCTGGCCACACCCAACACGTGGTGAGACCACCACAGAAGGACAGCTACCGATGACGATCAGCCACGAACAGGCCGAGTGGTTCAAGTCGACCTTCGACCAGCTCACCGACAACATGGAGAAGGCCGTCCTCGGCAAGCGCCACGTGGTCCGGCTGGCGTTGACCTGCCTGCTCTCCGAGGGCCACGTCCTGCTGGAGGACTTCCCCGGCACCGGCAAGACGATGCTGGCCCGCGCGCTGGCCAACACCGTTCAGGGCAGCCACGCCCGGATCCAGTTCACCCCGGACCTGCTGCCCTCCGACGTCATCGGCGTCACGGTCTACGACCAGCACAAGGGCACCTTCGAGTTCCACCCCGGCCCGATCTTCCACACCATCGTGCTGGCCGACGAGATCAACCGCGCCTCGCCCAAGACCCAGTCGGCCCTGCTGGAGGTCATGGAGGAGGGCCGGGTGACGGTCGACGGCGTGCCCCACCCCGTCGGCAAGCCCTTCCTGGTGATCGCCACCCAGAACCCGATCGAGCAGGCCGGCACCTACCGCCTGCCCGAGGCGCAGCTCGACCGCTTCCTGATGAAGACCGCGGTCGGCTACCCCGACCGGCAGGCCACCGTGGAGCTCCTCAACAACGCCGCCATCCGCGACCGCGCGGCGCTGGTCACCCCGGTGATCACCGCCGCCACCATCGCCCAGATGAGTGGCCTGGCCGACGAGGTCTACGTCGACCCGGCGGTGGTGGGCTACGTCGCCGAGCTGGCGGAGGAGTCACGCCGTCAGCCGCACGTCAAGCTCGGCCTCTCCCCGCGCGGCTGCCTGGCCTTCGTCCGGGTCGCCAAGACCTGGGCCGCCGCCGACGGCCGCGACCACGTCGTGCCCGACGACATCAAGGACCTCGCCGAACCCGTGCTGTCGCACCGCCTGCTGCTCGACGCCGAGGCCCAGTTCAGCGGCATCGACGTCCAGACCGTGATCTCGCGCCTGCTCGACGCCGTGGCCCCGCCGACCGACCGCGTAGGAGCCTGACGCGTCGATGAAGCGCATCCTCCAGGCACTCGAGGTCGTCAAGCCGATCGGCTGGCTGCTCCTCGTGATCGGGCTCGGCACGGGCGTGATCGCAGAGGTCGCGCACTGGCGCGAGCTCGCCGTGCTCTCGATCGCGTGCCTGGCCCTGCTCGTGCTGGCCGGGCCGTTCCTGCTGGGGCGCACGGCGGTCTCCGTCGACCTGCGGCTGCAGCCCGAGCGGGTCGCGGCGGGGGAGTCGGTCGCCGCCGGCGTGGTCGTCGTCAACCGGGCGTCCTCTCGTCTGGTCCCGACGACGCTCGAGGTGCCGGTGGGCTCGGCCATCCACCGCTACGGCATCAGCTCGCTGGCGCCCGGCGCCGTGCACGAGGAGTCCTTCACGATCCGCACCGAGCGCCGCGGTGTGATCCCGGTGGGCCCCGCCATGACGCGGCGGGGCGACCCGGTCGGCATCTTCTCCCGCGACGTGGTGTGGACGCCCGTCCGCGAGGTGCTGGTGCGTCCGCACCTGGTGCCGATGGAGTCGCTGGGCGCGGGACTGCTGCGTGACCTGGAGGGTGTGTCGACCGACGCGGTGAGCCAGAGCGACCTGGCGTTCCACGCGCTGCGCGAGTACGTCCCGGGGGACGACCTGCGCCACATCCACTGGCGGTCGTCGGCCAAGGTGATGGCCTCCACCGGGGAGTCGGCGCTGCTCGTGCGCCAGTACCTCGACACCCGCCGCAGCCACGCCACGATCGTCGTCGACGACGAGCTCTCGGCCTGGGCCGACCCGGAGGACTTCGAGACGGCGATGGCCGTGGCGGCCTCCATCGCGGTGCGAGCCGTCCTCGACGAGTTCGACGTCTCCTTCGTCTGCGGCTCACGCGCCTCCACCGGATCGGACGGCCACCTCGCGCTCGACGCCGTGTGCCGCGCCGACTTCGGCGACCGCGGCCTGGTCGAGTCCGGACGCCAGGCCAGCACGCTGGCACCCGACACCAGCCTCGCGTTCTTCGTCGGCGGCGCCCGGACCACGTTCACCGACATCCTGCGATCGGCGGCTGCCTTCCCGCCCGAGGTCCGCCGCTTCGGCATCGTCGTCGACCCCGCGGGCACCAGCCGCGTCACCGAGACCGGCGGCCTGCCCGTCCTCCACCTGGCCGCCAAGGAGGACCTCGGCGGCCTCCTGCGCTGGAGCGTCAGGTGAGGCGCAGCGCCGGTGCGTCGACCGGCACCCGCACCCGGGTGCGCTCCCACGCCCTGCTGCCCGACCGCCACTCGTGGGTCGACATCGGCTTCACCCTCGTCCTGGCCGCCGTCGCGCTGAGCGCCTTCGGCACGTCCTTCACCGGATGGAGCTACTTCGTCGTGGGCATGCTCGGTGCCGTGGTCGCGGTCGTCGTCACGCACCTGACCCGGGCCGCCGGCTGGCCGATCATCTCGGCCGTCGTGATCTGCCTGGTCGTGTTCTTCCTGCTCGGCGGTCCCCTGTGCCTGCGGTCGCTCGGCGACACCGCGGTGCTGCCCGGCGCATCGACGCTCGCACGGGTGGCCGACCAGGCCGTCTTCGGCTGGAAGGACCTGCTCACCACGCTGCCCCCGATCGACGGCGACGGTCCGCTGCTGGTCCTGCCCTGGCTCTTCGGCCTCCTCGCCGGTCTGGTCGGGCTGGGTCTGGCGCACCTGCCCGTACGCCGTGCCTGGCTCGCCGCCGCGCTGCCCGTCCTGGGGATGACGGCGCTCCTGTCCGGCGCCATCCTGCTCGGCGTCCGCCACCCCCAGTCCCTGCTCCTGCAGGGCTCGGTGTTCGCCGGGGTGGCCCTGGCCTGGCTCGCCGTCCGGGCCAGACGCGCGAGCGCCACGGTGCAGGGCGGCACCACCTCCTACGTCCGGGGCGCCGGTGCCGTCGTGATGCTGGCCCTGGCCGCCGGGGTCGCCCTCCCCGCCAGCGCAGTGATCGGCAGCGACGACGAGCGCGCGGTGGCCCGCAACTGGGTCGAGCCGCCCTTCGACATCGGGCGCTACCCCTCGCCCCTGGCCGGGTTCCGCACCTACACCGACCTCAAGGGTCGCAGCGACCCGACCAACGTCTACGACAAGACGCTCCTCGACGTCGAGGGTGTCGAGCCCGGGACGCGCATCCGGTTCGCCGCGATGGACCGCTACGACGGCATGGTCTGGGGCGCGAGCGACAACGCCCTGCCCGGACCGGCCGACGACTCGTTCCAGCGGGTGTCCTCCACGATCGACAACCCGGTCGAGGGCGACGAGGTCGACGCCACCATCACCCTCGGTGAGGGCTGGAAGGGCGTGTGGCTGCCCACGGTCGGCGCGCTCCGGTCGATGACCTTCGAGACCGCCGACGCGCGGGCCAAGGCCGAGGTGTTCCGCTACAACCTCGCCACGTCGACCGCCGTCGTCCCCACCGGCCTGCAGCCCGGTGACCGCTACTCCTTCACCGCCGTCGAGCCCGACGACGAGCTGACCCCGGAGACCGTGGGTTCGGCCGAGCCGACGACGCCTCTCCCGCCCGGCGCGGCCTTCATCCAGGGGCCGACCGAGAAGTGGACGGAGGACGCCGGCAGCGACCCGATGGCCCGTGTCCTCGCCGCTGCCGAGCACCTGAGGTCCGAGGGCAAGTACTCCGACGGCATCGGGCGCACCGAGCGCATCTACGTCGGCGGGCACGGCGTCTGGCGGCTGTCCGACGAGTTCGTCAACGCGCCGCAGGTCGTCGGCAACGACGAGCAGTACGCCGCGACGATGGCGCTGATCGCCAACGACATCGGCGTACCGGCGCGGGTCGTGCTCGGCGCTGTCGTGCCCGAGGGTGGACGCGTCACCGGCAGGGACGTGCAGGCGTGGGTGGAGCTGCGCGCCGCCGACGGGTCGTGGCGCACGCTCCCGACCGAACGCTTCATGTCGACCACGCCGCCCGCCGACCAGGTCCCCGAGACCAACACCCCGATGTCCGGCACCGTGATCCCGCCTCCCAACCCCATCCCGCCGCCCTCCGACGCGGGGGAGCAGAGCGACGCCGACCTCAAGGAGCGCAAGGCCACGCGCAAGAAGGCCGACGAGGACGAGGAGGGACTCATCCCCGGCGTCCCGTCGTGGGTGGGGGCGGTGCTGACCTACGTCGGCCTGCCGGTCCTGCTGGTCGGGCTGCTGCTCGGAGCCGTGGTCGGCCTCAAGGCCTGGCGCCGGCACCGCCGCCGCAGCGCCGAGTCGGCGTCGGCCCGCTTCGTCGGGGCGTGGCGCGAGCTGGTCGACCACGCGCGCGACCTGGGCCAGGTCGTGCCGCTCGGCCCGAGCGTCACCCGGCGCGAGCAGTCGGTCGGCATCGTGTCCGGCCAGGCCGGCACGCTCGCTCGCCGGGCCGACAGCTCGGTCTTCGGCCCGCGCGCACCCGAGGAGGCGGCCGCGGCGACGTACTGGCAGTCCATCGACGCCGAGCGCAGGGCGATGTCGGAGCAGGTCACGCGTTGGCAGCGCCTGCGAGCCGCGATCAGCCTCCGCTCACTGCGACCGGGCGCGCACCCTCGCTGATTGGCGTTCTCGCGGGGCGCCTGACTAAACTGGTGCGTCGGCCCAACGTGGGCTGTGTTTCGTGGTGCCTCGCGGCTGCCCGGACCCCGTCCGACTCGTCCTTGACGAACCTGGCGTGTGCCCGGGATGAGTCTCCACGCGACCGCCTCACGAGGTCCACCGGTCTCCTGCGTGCAGGAGCCGGGCGGTTCCCGGGCCACGGTAGACACCAGCATTTTGATCAGACACTGCAACAGATTGTGGAGGACATGCCGAAGAAAGAAGGCGTGATCGAGATCGAGGGCACCGTCGTGGAGGCCCTTCCCAACGCCATGTTCCGTGTGGAGCTCGCCAACGGACACAAGGTGCTCGCCCACATCAGCGGCAAGATGCGCCAGCACTACATCCGGATCCTCCCCGAGGACCGGGTCGTGGTGGAGCTCTCGCCGTACGACCTCACGCGGGGTCGGATCGTCTACCGCTACAAGTAAGTGATCGAGCCTGCGAGGTCACCCATCGGCGCAGGCTGCCAGCCGAACAGCAAGGAATCGTTGACATGAAGGTCAACCCCAGCGTCAAGCCCATCTGTGACAAGTGCAAGGTCATCCGCCGTCACGGCCGGGTCATGGTCATCTGCGAGAACCCCCGCCACAAGCAGCGGCAAGGCTGAGCAGGACCTGCAACTGCACCACCCCACAACGTGATCGCTAGGCAGTGAGTCCCAGGACTCGCTGACCGAATCCACCTCCGGCGCTTTGGCCGGAGCTCACCCGAGGCGGGATGAGACGCGACACGACCAGAAACCAAAGCGTGAACAGACAAGGAAACCGCCACATGGCACGCCTCGTTGGTGTTGACCTCCCGCGCGACAAGCGCATCGAGATCGCACTCACCTACATCTACGGCATCGGCCGTACCCGCGCCAAGCAGCTGCTCGAGACCACCGGAGTCGACCCGAACGCCCGGGTCCACACGCTCGGTGACGAGGAGCTGGTCAAGCTTCGCGACGAGATCGAAGCCAACTTCAAGATCGAGGGTGACCTCCGACGTGAGGTCCAGGCGGACATCCGCCGCAAGATCGAGATCGGCAGCTACCAGGGTCGCCGCCACCGCATGGGCCTCCCGGTCCGCGGTCAGCGCACCAAGACCAACGCGCGCACCCGCAAGGGTCCCAAGCGCACCGTCGCCGGCAAGAAGAAGGCGAAGTGATCGGCGCCCTGCGCTGATCCTCGTCCCCGAAGCTTCCAGACCAGACCTCATCAGGAGTTAGTGAATGCCTCCCAAGAGCCGCGCGACCAAGGTCCGCCGCAAGGAGAAGAAGAACGTCGCCCAGGGCGAAGCCCACATCAAGAGCACGTTCAACAACACCATCGTGACCATCACCGACCCGACCGGTGCGGTGATCTCGTGGGCCTCTGCCGGCACCGTCGGCTTCAAGGGCTCGCGCAAGTCCACCCCCTTCGCCGCGCAGATGGCCGCCGAGGCCGCCGGCCGTCGCGCCATGGACCACGGCATGAAGAAGATCGACGTCTTCGTCAAGGGTCCGGGGTCGGGCCGCGAGACCGCGATCCGTTCGCTGGGTGCCATCGGCCTCGAGGTCGGCACCATCCAGGACGTCACGCCCACCCCCCACAACGGATGCCGGCCGCCCAAGCGCCGCCGCGTCTGACCGACCCGAGACTGAGAAAGAGAGACTGACATGGCCCGCTACACCGGCCCCATGACCCGCAAGTCGCGCCGTCTCGGTGTCGACCTCGTCGGCGGCGACGCCGCCTTCGAGAAGCGCCCCTACGCCCCCGGCCAGCACGGCCGCGGTCGTATCAAGGAGTCCGAGTACCTGCTGCAGCTCCGCGAGAAGCAGAAGGCTCGCTTCACCTACGGCGTGATGGAGAAGCAGTTCGTCCGCTACTACAAGGAAGCCAGCCGTCGCCAGGGCAAGACCGGCGACAACCTGCTCCAGCTGCTCGAGTGCCGCCTCGACAACGTGGTCTACCGCGCCGGCTTCGCGCGTACGCGTCGCCAGGCCCGCCAGCTCGTCGTCCACGGCCACTTCCTGGTCAACGGCAAGAAGGTCGACATCCCGTCCTTCCAGGTCACCGACCACGACATCATCGACGTGCGCGAGAAGTCGCTCGAGCTGACTCCGCTCATCGTGGCTCGCGAGACCCACGGCGAGCGCGTCACCCCTGCCTGGATGGAGGTCATCCCGTCGCGGATGCGCATCCTCGTCCACCAGGTCCCGGTCCGGGCACAGATCGACGTGCCGGTCCAGGAGCAGCTCATCGTCGAGTACTACTCCAAGAAGTGACTCACGGTCGGTGGCCGCTCGAGCTCTCGGGCGGCCACCGACGCCCCTCTTCCACGCCAACCTCTTAAGGTTCGGATCCGTCATATAGCGGGTGGATCCGGAAAGGAAAAACTCCGTGCTCATCGCTCAGCGCCCCACCCTCACGGAAGAGACCGTCGACGAGTTCCGCTCGCGGTTCGTCATCGAACCCCTCGAGCCCGGCTTCGGCTACACGCTCGGCAACTCCCTGCGCCGTACGCTCCTCAGCTCCATCCCGGGTGCGTCGGTCACCAGCATCAAGGTCGACTCCGTCCTCCACGAGTTCTCGACCATCGAGGGCGTCACCGAGGACATGACCGAGATCATCCTCAACCTCAAGGGCATCGTCGTGTCCTCCGAGCACGACGAGCCGGTCGTGATGTACCTGCGCAAGTCGGGTGCCGGTGACGTCACCGCCGCCGACATCACCCCGCCCGCCGGTGTCGAGGTGCACAACCCCGAGATCAAGATCGCCACGCTGTCCGACAAGGGCAAGCTGGAGATGGAGCTCGTCGTCGAGCGCGGCCGCGGCTACGTCTCCGCCGTGCAGAACAAGGGTGCCGACAACGAGATCGGCCGCATGCCGGTCGACTCGATCTACAGCCCCGTGCTGAAGGTGACCTACAAGGTCGAGGCCACCCGTGTCGAGCAGCGCACCGACTTCGACAAGCTCGTCATCGACGTCGAGACCAAGCCGTCGATCCGTCCCCGCGACGCCATCGCCTCGGCCGGCAAGACGCTCGTCGAGCTCTTCGGCCTGGCCCGTGAGCTCAACGTCGAGGCCGAGGGCATCGACATCGGTCCGTCGCCGGTCGACGAGCAGCTCGCCGCCGACCTGGCCCTGCCGGTCGAGGACCTGCAGCTCACGGTCCGCAGCTACAACTGCCTCAAGCGCGAGGGCATCCACACCGTGGGTGAGCTCATCTCCCGCTCGGAGCAGGACCTGCTCGACATCCGCAACTTCGGCGCGAAGTCGATCGACGAGGTGAAGGCCAAGCTCGTCGAGATGGGTCTCTCGCTCAAGGACAGCGCGCCCGGCTTCGACCCGCACGCCGCCCTCGCCGCCTACGGCGACGACGACGACGACGCGTTCATCGAGGACGAGCAGCTCTGAGAAAACCGACCGGCACACCGCCGGTCGTCTACCCGGGTACCTGACACGGCCCGAGAGAAGGAAGGCACCACATGCCCAAGCCCAAGAAGGGCCCCCGCCTCGGCGGCAGCCCGGCCCACCAGCGCCTGATGCTGTCGAACCTGGCCACCGCCCTGTTCGAGCACGGCCGGATCACCACCACCGAGACCCGCGCGCGCCTGCTGCGCCCGGTCGCGGAGAAGCTGATCACCAAGGCCAAGCGGGGCGACCTGCACAACCGGCGCGAGGTCCTCAAGACCGTCCGCGACAAGTCGGTCGTGCACACCCTGTTCACCGAGATCGCGCCGACCTTCGCCGAGCGTCCCGGTGGCTACACCCGCATCACCAAGATCGGCCCCCGCAAGGGCGACAACGCCCCCATGGCGGTCATCGAGCTGGTGACCGAGGCCTACAGCCCCAAGGCTCCCTCGACCAAGAAGACCGAGGCCGCTGCGGCCCCGGCGCCGGTCGAGTCGGCCCCCGCGGAGGTCGAGGCCGAGGACGTCGACGGTCAGACCGAGGTCGTCGAGACCGAGGCTGCCGACGTCGAGACCGCTGAGGCCCAGGCCCAGGGCGACGCCGCCGAGGTCGAGCAGGCCGACGCGACCGACGAGTCGGCCGAGGCCGGCACCGAGGACGACGCCAAGGCCTGATCCAGGGATCGTGCTCCACCGCGAGGCCCGCCACCCCGACCGGGGTGGCGGGCCTTCGTGTCGTACGCGGTGCCACGCCGGGGAGCGTACAGCGACGACAGGACCGCCGCGGCGTCGAGGCTGCGGGGGGCGCCGCCGGCGTACGCGAGGCGCCGGGTCGCCGCGACGATGGCCTCGTTGGCCGGGGTGGGGATGCCGAGCAGGCGGCCCTGCAGCACGATCTCGCCGCCGAGGTAGTCGATCTCGGAGTCGCCCGTGCCGCGGCTGAGGCTCTGCCACGTGGAGCCGCCGCGTCGCTCGAGGTCGGGCCGGCGCTGCAGGACCGAGCCGCGCCTCGCCCGGTCCTCCTCGGCCGTGACCAGGGAGACGCCGGCGGCGGCCAGCACGCGCTCGCCCTCCGCCAGCGCCCGGTCGGCCAGCTCGTCGGCGGCCTCGTCCTGGGTGAAGGACGCGTCGACGCCGTTGCCGAGGTTCATCAGGAGCTTGCGCCGCTTCCACGCGAGGATGTCGGCGCGCTCCTCCGAGGCGATGCCGGCCGTCCGCAGATCGCTGGCGACCGCGGCGGTCGTCGTGTCGGTGCCGCCCGGGATGCGGCCGATGTCGAGGATCGCCGGAGTCGGGTGGCAGGCGGCGACCACGACACCCGGTTCGAGGTGCGTGGCGGGAAGCATGACGCACACCGCGTAGGTGCGGGCGAAGAGGCGCAGCGTGGCGACCTCCGTGGCGATGCCGTTGGTCGCGCACACCACCGCGGTCCCGGCGGGTGCGTACGCCCGCAGGTCGGCCAGGGCGGCAGCGGCCTGATGGGACTTGACCGCGAGCACCACCACGGTGTCGTCGGTCCAGTCGACGTCGGCCGCGGTGTCCGTCGCCGGCGCGTCGATCCGGTGGCGGCCCGTGCCGCTGTCGAGCACCAGTCCGCCGTGGCGGATGGCGGCCAGGTGATCGCCGCGAGCCACCAGCGTCACCGGTAGACCGGCGAGGTGGAGATGTCCGCCGATGACGCCACCGACGGCTCCCGCCCCGTAGACCACGTAGTGCATGTCCCCGACCCTACGAGGGCCGGGGACATGCGTCAGGCGGGCGGCCGCCAGGCGGGATCGCGGCCGATGAAGCCCATCAACCGGTCGACGACGGGTGCGTCGGCCGGCACGGCCACCGGGGCGCCGTACTGGCCGGAGCTGCGCAGCACCTCCTCCATCGCCGTCATGCCCCCCAGCAGCTCGCCGGCGAAGTCGGCGTCGAGCCGGGCGTCCCGGCCGCCGGCGCGTGCCAGGTCCCAGGAGTGCATGTAGACGTCGGAGGTGTAGAACCGGTCCACCGCCTGCGCGAGCGGCTGGGTGCCGACGTGGGGGTGGGTGAAGTCCTCCCCGCCGCGCTCGACGACGAGCGCCTGGACCGCGTCGCTGTGGTGGCGCCAGGCCGCGGCCGGATCGTCCGCGACGCTGGGGCCGGCCGGGAGCTCCACCCCGCCGGCGGCGAGGAACCCGGGGAACCACGTGACGAGGTGGTCGACGACGTCGCGGGCGGTCCACCCGTCGACGGGCGCGGGGGCTGACCAGTCGTCGGTCTGGTCCACCAGCCGGGAGAACTCCCCGGCCACCTCGGCGTGGCGGGCGGCCGGGGACTCGGGGAGCGCCATCAGAGGTCGCCCGCGGCCAGCATCCGGTCGATCGCGGCGTAGCCGTCGTTCACGCCCGTCTCCATGCCGCTGCTGAGCCACGCGTCCCTGTCCTCGAAGGAGTCGCACAGGCTGACGGCGTGCAGGCGCGTACGTCCGTCGCCCAGGTCCTCGAAGGTCATCGTCTCCAGGGCGACCCCGTCCGGCATGCCGTCCCACGTGAAGGTCTGCACGATGCGGTCCTCGCGCACGGTGTGGAAGCACCCGTGGAAGGACGTCTCGAACTCCTCACGTCCGTCCTCGCCGCGAGCGGTGTAGCTCCAGCTGCCGCCGTCGCGGGCCTCCCAGTGGGTGATGTCGGCGCCGACGTCGGTCGGCCCGATCCACTGCGCGAAGACCTCGGGGTCGGTGTGCGCCCGGAACAGCTGGGCGGGAGTGGCGTCGAAGTCACGCCAGATGTGGATGGCCGGCACGTGCTCGTCGGCGAGGATCGCGGCCTCGGGGAAGCGGGTGGCCGTGTCGGGGGTCTGCATGGTGGTCATGATGCGGTTCCTTCCGGGTGGTTGTCGTGCGTGTCGGGTGTGTCGTCGTCGTCCTGCATCCGCGCGAGCACGGCGTCGAGGCGCGAGAAGCGCTCCTCGGCCTGCCGGCGGTAGCGCTCGATCCATTTCGTCATCAGGTCGAACACCTCTGCTTCCAGGTGCACCGGCCGCCTCTGCGCCTCCCGCGTCCTGGTCACCAGGCCGGCGTCCTCCAGCACCTTGAGGTGCTTGGAGACGGCCTGGAGGCTCACGTCGTAGGGGGCGGCCAGGTCGTTCACCGTGTGGTCTGCCTCGGTGAGGCGGGCCACGATGTCGCGACGGGTCGGGTCGGCGAGAGCCGCGAAGACTCGGGAGAGCTGGTCGGTCACGGAGCACCTTCTTCAACTAATCGGTTGAATAAAGGTAGGCCGGCGCGTGGGCTGTTGTCAACCCCTGGGTTGAATACGCGTGGCGGTCGAGGACGCCTGCCGTCGCCGACACCGCCACGACGCCGCCTAGGATCGGCCCGTGCGCCTGCGGATCGACTGTGCCTATGACGGCACCGACTTCTCCGGCTGGGCGGCCCAGCCGGGACTGCGGACGGTGCAGGGCACCCTCGAGGAGGCGCTGGCGACGGCGCTGCGGCTGCCGCAGGTGCGGGTCACCGTGGCCGGGCGGACCGACGCGGGCGTGCACGCGCGCGGGCAGGTGGCTCACCTCGACGTCGAACCCGAGGCGGTGTCGGCGGCGGCTGGCCGGTCGACCGATCCGCCGCTGGAGGCCCTGACCCGTCGCGTCGACGGGATCCTGCCCGCCGACCTGCGCGTACGCGCCGTGTCGGAGGGCCCCACGGGCTTCGACGCACGCTTCTCCGCGATCTGGCGCCGCTACGCCTACCGCATCGCCGACGCCCACGCGCCGGCCGACCCGCTCGTGCGCGGCCACGTCCTGGCGTGGGGTCGTCCACTCGACCTCGCCGCGATGAACGAGGCGTCCGCGGCCCTGGTCGGGCTGCGGGACTTCGCCGCCTTCTGCAAGCAGCGCGCGGGCGCCACCACGGTCCGGACGCTGCTCGACCTCTCGTGGCGCCGCGACGCGTCCGGCCTGGTCGTCGGAGACGTGCGTGCCGACGCCTTCTGCCACAACATGGTCCGCGCCCTCGTCGGCAGCCTCGTCGCGGTGGGCGAGGGACGACGACCGACCTCGTGGCCGGCCGAGGTGATGGCCGGTCGCCGACGCGACGCCGGCGTGCGCGTCGTGCCTGCCCACGGCCTCACGTTGGAGGAGGTCGGCTATCCCGACGACGCCGAGCTGGCCGCCCAGGCGGAGCGAGCCCGCGCCCGACGAGAGGCGATCGATGCCTGAGCACTACTTCTCCGCGGACCCGAGCGTCCCCTTCGAACGCGAGAGCTTCACCGCGGAGCTCTGGGGCAACACGATGACCTTCGACACCGGGTCCGGCGTCTTCAGCCGGGGCCACCTCGACCACGCGACGGCCGTGCTCTTCCGCGAGCTCGAGCCGCCCGTGCAGGGACAGTTCCTCGACCTGGGGTGCGGCTACGGCGTCATCGGGCTCGCCATCTCCCGCGCCGTGCCGCTGGCCACGGTCACCGGCGTGGACGTCAACGAGCGGGCGCTGCTGCTGGCCAACGACAACGCGCGGGCGGCCGGGCTCGACACGCGGTTCGTGGCGTGCCTGCCCGAGCAGGTGCCGAGCAACCAGGTCTTCGACGAGATCTGGTCCAACCCGCCGATCAGGATCGGGAAGGAGGCGCTGCACGAGCTGCTGCTCACCTGGTTGCCCCGCCTGTCTCCCGCCGGCCGGATGGTCATGGTGGTGGGCAAGAACCTCGGTGCGGACTCGCTGCAGCGGTGGCTGGGCGAGCAGGGGTGGCCGACGCAGCGGCTGGCCAGCAGCAAGGGCTTCCGGGTGCTGGAGACCCGCCGGGCCTGATCAGGGCTTGCCGTCGAGGAACATCTTCAACCGGGTGCGGGTGCCACCGGGGTCCTGGGGCAGTGCACCGTTGATCGCACGACAGACCCAACCGAGCCGCATCGCGATCCGGGCCGCCTCGCGGAGGTCGCCGGCGTAGCGCTCCTCGTAGGGGCGGAGGTAGGCGGCCAGATGGGGCTCGACGTCCTCGGAGTCCTCCACGTCGTCGACGCCCCACGAGATCACCCCCTCGACGGTGACCGAGAGCGTGAAGAACGGGTGCGACACGCACGCGTCACCCCAGTCGAGGACGAGGTGCGTGCCGGTGCCGAGGAAGACCTGCCCGTCGTGGAGGTCGTCGTGCTGCACGGTCTCCCGGATCCCGAAGGCCGCCAGCCGGTCGCACAGGTCCTGGATCGCGTCCGGCCCCGGCAACCGCGGGTCCGCGTCGTCGAGTCCGGCGAGCAGCTCGGCGTACGCACCGGGCAGCGTGTGCAGACGACAATCCGGCAGCCCGAGGGCGAGCAGCGCGTCGACGTCGTCCTCGCAGGCCAGCTGCACGCGGGCGTAGGCCTCCAGCACGTCGAGCCAGCGGACCAGGCTGCGCTCCTCGGGGATGACGTCGCGCAGCCGGACGCCGGCGTCGGCCAGCAGCATCCAGCCGGTGTCCGGGTCGCGCACCAGGGGTGGCGGCACCCGGCCGGCCGACCGCGAGGCCACCAGGTCGAGGACCGCCGCCTCGTGGCGCATCGTCTCGTCGTTGGCCTTGAACCACACCGTGCCGGCGTCGGTGGGTACCCGCATCACCGTCGACCAGTCGGTGACGTGCGGCTGCTCGACCTCGCCGGTGCTGGACATGCCCAGCTCGCCGAGGCCCGCGCCGATCCACGTGTGCGCCGCGGCGACGAAGGCCGGCTCCCGCCACCGCTGCTTCAAGGCTTGCTCCATGCCGCATTCCACCCCGCGGCCGGACGACCGGGCAACGGGATATCAGGCCGGCCGGGTGGCGACGAGCACGCCGATCTTGTCGATGCGGTGCTCCGGGTTGTCGAACTCGTCCGACCAGTAGTTGCCGACCGCGTGGTCCTCGAGGGTCGCGCAGGTCGAGAGCGTGATCATCGGTCGGGAGGCGGCCTCGTCCGGGCGACCCGGGACCGGGGCCCGCTGGGCGCGCAACGACGCGGGCTGTCGGAACGAGGTCCAGCGGGTGCGCCGGACCTCGTAGACGTAGACCGTGCCGGCGCTCCGGACCCGGATCCGGTCGCCGGCACGCAGCGAGGGGGAGTAGCGCAGGGGAGCCGTACCGGTGAGCCGGTGGCCGGTGACGAGGTAGTTGCCGACCTCGCCGGGGCCGACGCCACCACGCGGACCGCGCGGCGACGCCATCTCGCCGGCGTTCTGCAGCACGGTGCCCGCCGCGTCGTCGGGCGATCCGCGGTAGCGCACGACGGGGAAGTCGCGCATTCCCAGCGCCGGGATCGACATGTAGGACCGGCGGGGCTCGGGACGCCGCGGCTCGGGAGCGGTGGGGGCCTCCGGCGTGGGAGTGGGAGTCGATCCGGGCGTCGGGGTGCCGCTCGGCGTGGTGTCGGAGGTCGCCGTGCGGTCGGTGGGCTGGTCGCGGCGGGGATCGCCGGTGGAGCACGCTGAAGCAGCCGCGACCGCTACCGCGGCGAGAAGGATCCCTGGCCTGCCCACCGCTCCACGGTACGAGGCGGCGGGACGTCAGCCCAGCCGTACCGGCAGCGACTCCACGCCGTGGACGACTGCGAGCTCGGTGAAGCGGAGGTCTGCCGGGTCGCCCGCCAGCGACAGGTCGGGGAAGCGGCGGGCGAGCGAGACGAGGGCGGTCCTCAGCTCCATCCGGGCGAGCTCGGCGCCGACGCACCGGTGGAGCCCGTGGCCGAAGGCGAGCGTGCCGGCCGACGCGGTGGTCGGGTCGAACCGCTCCGGGTCGACGTGGCGGGCCGGGTCGCGCCCGGCACCGGTCAGCGAGACGATCACCACGTCGCCCGCGCGCACCGTACGGTCGCCGACCGTGACCTCGCGACGGGCGATGCGCGGGAACGCGACCTGCACCGGACACACGAAGCGCAACAGCTCCTCGACGACGAGGTCCACCTCGCCGGGGTCACCCCGGCGCAGCATCGCCCAGGACTCGGGCGACTTCATCAGCACCCACGTGCCGAGGGAGAGCATGCTCGCGCTCGTCTCGTAGCCACCGAGGAAGACGCCGTCCGCCAGTCCGCCGAGCTCCACGTCGTCGAAGTCGTCGCCGTGCTCGGCCACCATCCGGGCGAGCAGGCCGTCGGGCAGGTGCGGGTCGCGGCGCTCGGCGGCGACCAGGTCGATGAGGA
This sequence comes from uncultured Actinomycetota bacterium, assembly GCA_963740115.1. Taxonomy (GTDB): domain Bacteria; phylum Actinomycetota; class Actinomycetes; order Propionibacteriales; family Nocardioidaceae; genus Nocardioides. The sequence goes on from CAVUCQ010000004.1 coordinate 25,025, forward strand.
ACTGCCGCGTCCCGGTGGCGGTGTCGAAGAGGGCCGCGCCGCCGTTGCGGAGGTCGAAGCGCGCGGCGCCGCGCCTGCGGAACTCGTCGCGGTCGACGGCCGGCATCCCCAGCAGGTCGCAGATCACCCCGAAGGGGACGGCGAACCCGAACCGGGAGACGAGGTCGACCTCCGGCCCGTGTGCCTCCATGTCGTCCAGGGCGGCCTCGACGACCCGGTCGATGTCTGCCTGCAGGTCGGCGAGGCGACGCCGGGTGAAGTACGGCGTCAGCACGTGCCTGAGCCGTTCGTGGTCGGGCGCGTCCGTCATGCCGAGCCCGCCGATCCGCTCGGCAGGGACGCGGCCCTGGCGCCCGATCAGGTGTCGCACGTCGTTGGCGAACGCGTCGCGGTCGGCCAGCACAGCCCTCGCCGCGTCGTACCCCGTCACCAGCCAGACGCGGGTGCCGAGGAGCCGCGTCAGCTGGACGACCTCCCCGCGGCGCCTGCTGGCCGCGAGCGCCGGCACCGGTTGCACGCCGTCGCGCTGCAGCGGGTACCGGATCCGGGCGGGCACCCGCCGCACCGACGAGACGGCCAGCCGCAGTGCGGTGTCGCGCAACGAGAGGGCCATGGGCCCATTCCATCGTCTACGGGCGTCGACCGCCATCCGGTATAGCCCCGGTGCGTCCCCGAAGCGCCCCCGACCGAGGACCGGGCAGGATGGTGCCATGGTCTTCGAAGCCGCCCACGACAGGTACGACGCCGCGGGGATGCACTACCGCGCCACGGGTCGGAGCGGGCTCAAGCTCCCCGCCCTCTCGCTCGGCCTCTGGCAGAACTTCGGCACCGACCGCCCGGAGGAGACGCAGCGAGCGATCCTGCGGCGCGCGTTCGACCGGGGGGTCACCCACTTCGACCTCGCCAACAACTACGGCCCGCCCTACGGCCGCGCGGAGGAGAACATCGGTCGCTACCTCGCGGACGACTTCTCGCCCTACCGCGACGAGCTGGTCATCTCGACCAAGGCGGGCTGGGACATGTGGCCCGGTCCGTACGGCCAGGGCGGCGGCTCGCGCAAGCACGTGCTGGCCTCGCTCGACCAGTCGCTGGCCCGGATGCGACTGGACCACGTCGACATCTTCTACAGCCACCGCTTCGACCCGGAGACTCCGGTCGAGGAGACGATGATGGCGCTCGACACGGCGGTCCGCTCCGGGCGCGCCGTCTACGCCGGCATCTCGTCGTACTCGGCCGCGAGGACGCGGGAGGCCGCGGCGATCGCCCGCGACCTCGGTACGCCGCTGCTGATCCACCAGCCGTCCTACTCGATGCTCAACCGCTGGATCGAGGGCGACCTCCTCGACGAGCTCGAGCAGCAGGGCATGGGGTGCATCGTCTTCACGGCCCTCGCGCAGGGCCTGCTCACCGACCGCTACCTCGACGGCGTGCCGGAGGACTCGCGGGCCGCCCGGGACGACTCCACCCTCGCGGGCCTCGAGGAGGACGTGCTGCGGCGGGTCCGCGCCCTCAACGACATCGCCGAGCAGCGCGGCCAGAAGCTGGCCCAGCTCGCCCTGCAGTGGGTGCTGCGCGACGACCGCGTGACCAGCGCGGTCATCGGCGCCTCCAGCGTGGAGCAGCTCGACACCAACCTCGACGCGCTCGAGGGACCGGCGCTGACCGACGACGAGCTCGCCGAGATCGACCGGCACGCCGTCGACTCGGGCATCAACCTGTGGGCGAAGCAGACCGAGGAATGAGTGAGCGAAGCGAGCGAGTCGTCCAACGCAGCGTGACAGGTGCCTCGTGCGCGCACGGAGCGAAGCGAGTACGCGCATGAGCGTGGTCACCCGTGTCGTCGTGGTGGGTGCCGACGCCGCTGGCATGTCGGCCGCGCACCAGGCGCTGCGGACCGCGCGGCGCACCGGCCGCGACCTCGCGATCACCGTGCTCGACCGCGGCACGCACACGTCGTACTCGGCGTGCGGGGTCCCCTACTGGATGGCCGGTGAGGTCGACTCGGGCGACGAGCTGGTCGCCCGGACCGCCGACGCGCACCGTGAGGCCGGCATCGACCTGCGGATGGGCACCGAGGTCGTCGCGGCGGACCTCCGCGCACGCACCGTCACCACGGCCTCCGGGGAGGTCGTCGACTACGACGAGCTCGTGGTGGCGACCGGCTCCCCGGCGGTCGTCCCGGACTGGGCGCTGCGACCCGACGGGACGGCGTACGCCGGCGTCGGCGCGGTCAAGACCCTGGACGACGGCGCCGCGTGGCTCGACCGCTTCGCCGCGGCCGACGACGGCGCGCGTGCGGTCGTCGTCGGAGGCGGCTACATCGGGGTCGAGGTCGCGGAGGCGCTGCTGCGCCGTGGCTTCCGGGTCACCCTCCTCACCCGCGGCCGCGGGATGTCGATGCTCGAGGACGAGATGTCGGAGCGCGTCAACGCCGGGCTCGTCGAGGCCGGCGTCGAGCTGGTGCTCGGGGCCGAGGTGACCGGGTTGGACCTGGACGGCGACCGCGTGGCCGGCGTGCACTGGGACGGTGGCAGCCGGGAGGCCGACCTCGTCGCGGTGGCGATCGGCGTACGGCCCGCGACCGCGTTCCTCGCACGCGGCGGGCTGGACGGCACGGGCGTGGAGCTCACGGAGGACGGCGCGCTGCGGCCCGACCCGCACGGACGGGTGGCCGAGCACGTGTGGGCCGCCGGCGACTGCTGCGAGGTGCGCCGCCGGATCGACGACCAGTGGGTCTTCCGGCCCCTGGGGACCCACGCCACCAAGCACGGCCGCGCCCTCGGCGACAGCCTCGCCGGCGGCACGTTGACCTTCGACGGCATGGTCGACACGGCGATCACCCGCTTCTCGGTGGGGGACGTCCACCTCGAGATCGCGCGCACCGGCCTGTCGCGCGAGGCCGCCGAGGAGGCCGGGCACGACCCCGTCGCACTCGTCACCGAGGGCACGACGGCGAGCGGCTACATGCCGGAGGCCGAGCCGATCGCCCTGTGGGTGATGGCCGACCGGACCACGCGCCGGCTGCTCGGCGTGCAGGTCGTCGGCGGCCACGGCGCAGGCAAGCGGGTCGACGCGGCCGCCGCCGTGCTGTGGGCGGGCGGCACCGTCGACGACCTCGCCTGGATGGACCTCGCCTACGCACCGCCGTTCGCGACCGCGTGGGAGGTCCTGCAGGTGGCGGCGCGCCGGGTGGCGGAGCGGCTCTGACGTCCGGCCGAATTAGGTTGCGGCAGGCGGCAGGATGGTCGGCGTGGATCTCGAGATCGTCACCCTCGCCGAGCGGCCCGAGCTGATCGACACCTTCTGGGACATGGAGACGTCGTGGCCGGAGTTCATGAAGCACGACCCCATCGGCAACGGCTACTACGCGTCCTTGGAGGAGTTCACCGAGTACGTCCTGGTCTGCCTCGACGAGACGGGCCGGATGGTGGCGAAGGCCCACTCCGTGCCGTTCCGGCTCGACGGTGACGAGCTGCCGGACGCCGGGTGGGACGCCGCCATCCGCAGCGGCCTGCTCACCCGGCTGTGGCGCGAGGAGCCCAACGCCTGCTCCGCCGTGGAGATCGCCATCGAGCCCGGCCTGCAGGGCTCCGGCCTCTCGGGGCGCATCGTCGCCGCCCTCCGCGACAACGCCGCCCGGCTCGGTTTCACCGAGCTCGTGGCGCCGGTGCGTCCCAACGGCAAGACGGACGTCGACGAACCGATGGCCGACTACGCCTTCCGCACCCGCGCCGACGGGCTGCCGGTTGATCCCTGGCTGCGCGTCCACGTCCGCGCCGGCGGCCGCATCGACCGGGTCGCGGCACGCTCCATGGTCATCCCCGGCACGGTCGATGAGTGGCGGGAGTGGACCGGGCTGCCCTTCGACCGGACCGGCCCGGTGCGGGTGCCCGGGGCGCTCGCGCCGGTGATGTGCGACGCCGAGCACGGCACCGCGGTCTACGTCGAGCCCAACGTCTGGGTACGGCACCCGACCGGGGCCTGATCGCGACTCGGGCGCCGGCGTGGCGCACCTCGTTGCATGCAGAGCGCGTGGACGCCAGCGCACACAACACGTTGGAGTGCAGCTTGTTGGGCCACTCGACGGGCGTGTGGTCGCTGTCGAGCAGCAACGCCCCACTCGGTGCGCGCATGCCGATCGCCGCGAGTCTTGGCGTCACGAGGAGCGCACTTCCGCTCCCGATGTCTAGGTCGCCTGGTCAGGACACGCGGGCAGGGTGCCTGTTGAGGCGGGAGGCGCCGTCGTATCCGGCTGGCCGGTCCCACCTGGGGACGTGCCCGGGGCCCCGCCACCCGTGGAGTGGCGGGGTGTGGGGCGGGGTCATGGTCGGTCGGGCGGCTCGCCCGGGTCGAGGGGCCGCGCCGGGTTGAGTGCGGTCGTGCCGTGGCGGTCTCTTCGGTAGCGGTGGCCGTGGGGGCTGGTCCACTCGAACACTCCGGGTGCGACGAGGCGGTAGTGCCAGGCGGTGTGGGTCTTGAGGCGGTGGTGGAACCGGCACAAGCAGGCGAGGTTGTCGGTCTCTGTGGGGCCGGGTTGGGGTCGGCCTTCGGTGTCGGCGTCGAGGTCGTAGGCGATGACGTGGTCGAGGTCGCAGCCCCGGGCCGGGCGGGTGCACCAGGGGAACACGCACGTGCGATCGCGCAGAATGACCTGTTCGCGGATCCGGTCCGGAATCTGGTAGCCGGGTGAGGACTGGTGCGCGTTGAGGTCGATGACGGGCTTCACCGTGACCTTGGTGCGGCTGTCGCCGCACCAGGCCTTGACCTGGTCGAGCAGCACCAGCCGTTGGCCCTCCTCCAGCCGCCCGGTGGGTCCGAAGACGGTGTGACCGTCCTCGACGGTGCGGGCGGCGAAGTGCGCGTGCAGCACCACCTCCCGCGCAACAGGCAGTCCGTCCTGCGCTCTGGCAGAACCCTGCCCTTGGGCGTGCAGGTCGAGCGCGGTCTGCGTCCGCGCCAGGTCACCGAGCGCGGCGGCACGGCGGGCGTCGAGAGACAGTCCCGATCCGAGGGCCTTGAGGGTGGCGGCACCGTGGGCCAGCACCCGGTCGAGGTCGAGGGCGTCGGCGAGGTCGAGCTCGGCCTCGAGCCGCATCGTCCCGGCGTAGTGCACGTCCTCGGAGTGCAGGGTGGCGTGCCGGGGGTCGACGGCCAGGTAGCCGTCCTCCGGATCAGCAGCCGGATCCAGGGCCTGCAGCTCGTACCGCTTGATGGCTTCGGCGACGAGCCGGTCGAGCTGCGCGGGGCCGACCTTCCCGGCCACCGCGGCGACCTGGGCGTCGACCCAGCCGGCCGCCTCGACGCTGAGGGCGGGGACGGCGTGGATGGTGGCCTCGGCGACCGACCTCGCCCGCCACGCGGGAACTCCGCCCGCCTGGACCTGAGCCCACAGGCGCGGGAGGCGGTGGCGCAGCTCCAGGGCGTGCCCGATCAGCCGCTTCGCCGAAACCGTGGAGATGCCGAGGACGGCACCGAGCTCGGCGACGCAGAACTCCGCCACCGCCGGGCAACCCTCACCCGCGATGGGCTCCTCGTGCTCGAGCCCGATGCCACGACCGGCCGTGAACGTCGCGGCGTGGTGGATCGACTCGGGCGGGTGCAGGTCGGCCCACCGGGCAGCAAGCGTGAGCTCGCGAGCGGCGGCGGCGTCCTCGACCGACCGTGCGGCGCGGATCGAGGCGAGCAGACCGGAGGCATCGAGATCGTCGTCGACCTCTGCTCCGTGTGCTGCTTCCAACCTCTCGATCATGTGTTCGATTCTAGACGGCCCCACCGACAGTGGACCCGCTGCTTGCGACCTGCGGCGTGCACCACGGGCAAGAGGCCTGGGCGTTGCCTCGTGGGTCCGACTCTCGCTGCGCTCGCACCTCAACCGCCGAACGCCCGCGCGGACTTCGACCAACCGCAGCGGGCGGAGCCGCCGTCAGAGCTCGCGCAGCACTCGTGCGGGAGAGCCGACCGCCACGACGCCCGCCGGCAGGTCTTGGGTGACGACCGATCCGGCACCGACGACGGTGTCAGCGCCGATGGTGACGCCCGGGCAGACGATGACGCCGCCTCCGAGCCAGACGTTGTCGCCGATCACGATCGGCTCGGCGGCTTCCCACTTGTCGCGGCGCGGGCCGGGCTCGAGGGGGTGGGTCGCGGTGAGCAGCTGGACGTTGGGCCCGATCTGCACGTCGTCCCCGATCGTCACGGTCGCCACGTCGAGCACGACGAGGCCGAAGTTGGCGAAGGAGCGCGCGCCGAACGACGTCTGGTAGCCGTAGTCGCAGCGGAAAGGTGGACGGATCTCCGCACCGGCTCCGTAGTGGCCGAGCAGCTCGGTGAAGAGTGCGCGCAGGCCGTCGGCGTCGGTGGGGTCCATCGTGTTGATGCGATGGGCCAGCCCGAGGGCATGCCTGGAGTCGGCGCCGATCTGGGGATCGTCGGCGATGTAGAGGTCACCGGCCAGCATCCGCTCCCGCATGGTCCTGTCGTCGGTCATCGCTCCAGCCTAGGTGGCGTGAAATCGGGGTGACGGGAACGCCTCGGGCAGGGAGAATCCTCCGACGTGGGACACGTCGACGTCGCAGGAGTGCGCTACGAGCTGCCGGACGGGCGGGTGCTGCTCGATGACGTCAGCTTCCGGGTCGGCGACGGCCAGAAGGTGGCCCTGGTGGGCGCCAACGGCGCCGGCAAGACCACGTTGCTCCGGATCGTGACCGGCGACCTGAAGCCCCACGCAGGCGTCGTGACCCGCTCCGGTGGGCTCGGGGTGATGCGGCAGTTCGTCGGCCACGGGGGTGCCGACGAGACTGTCGCCGACCTGCTGCTCTCGGTGGCCCCGGCGGACGTACGCACCTGGGCGCACGAGGTCGCCACCCAGGAGCTGCGGCTGATGGACGACGACAGCGAGCCCGTGCAGATGGCGTACGCGGAGGCGCTGTCGCACTACGGCGACGTGGGCGGCTACGACCTGGAGGTCATCTGGGACAAGGTCACCACCGCGGCCATGGGGATGCCCTTCGACCGCGCCAAGTACCGCGCGCTCACGACGCTCTCGGGCGGCGAGCAGAAGCGGCTGGTGCTGGAGTACCTCCTGCAGGGACCCGAGCAGGTGCTGCTGCTCGACGAGCCGGACAACTACCTCGACGTGCCCGGCAAGATCTGGCTCGAGGAGCGGATCCGCGAGTCGGCCAAGACGATCCTGTTCATCAGCCACGACCGCGAGCTGCTGGCCAACACGGCGACCCGGATCGTCACGGTCGAGCTCGGCAGCGCCGGCAACCTGGTGTGGACCCATCCCGGCGGCTTCGCCAGCTACCACGAGGCCCGCACCGAGCGGTTCGAGCGCTTCGAGGAGCTGCGGCGCCGGTGGGACGAGGAGCACGCCAAGCTGCGTGCGCAGATGTTGATGTACAAGCAGAAGGCGGCCTACAACTCCGACATGGCCAGCCGCTACCAGGCCGCCCAGACCCGGCTCAAGAAGTTCGAGGACGCCGGTCCGCCCACCGAGCAGCCGCGCGAGCAGCAGGTGAAGATGCGCCTCAAGGGCGGTCGCACCGGCAAGCGCGCCGTGGTGTGCACCGACCTCGAGCTGACCGGCCTCATGCGGCCCTTCGACCTCGAGGTCTGGTACGGCGAGCGGGTGGCCGTCCTGGGTTCCAACGGGTCGGGCAAGTCGCACTTCCTGCGCCTCCTGGCCGGCGGCGGCAGCGACCCCGACATCGAGCACCAGCCGGTCGGCACTCCTCCCGCACCGGTCCCGCACACGGGCAGCGCCAAGCTCGGTGCGCGCGTGCGGCCGGGGTGGTTCGTGCAGACCCACGAGCACCCCGAGCTGGTCGGCCGCACGCTGCTGGAGATCCTGCACCGCGGCGACGACCACCGCGACGGCATGGGCCGCGAGGCCGCGAGCCGGGTGCTCGACCGCTACGAGCTCGCGCACGCCGGTGAGCAGAAGTTCGAGTCCCTCAGCGGCGGGCAGCAGGCCCGTTTCCAGATCCTGCTGCTCGAGCTCTCCGGCGCCACCCTGCTCCTGCTCGACGAGCCCACCGACAACCTCGACGTGCAGTCGGCGGAGGCCCTGGAGGCCGGGCTCGAGGCCTTCGACGGCACGGTGCTGGCGGTGACCCACGACCGGTGGTTCGCCCGGGGCTTCGACCGGTTCCTCGTCTACGGCGCCGACGGCGCGGTCTACGAGTCGGACGGCCCGGTCTGGGACGAGGGCCGGGTGGCTCGCGCGCGATGAGCACCCACCCCGACCTGGAGATCCGCGAGCTCGATCCTTTCGACAACCCTGCGCTGGACGCCTGGCACCACGCCTATGCCGTCGCCGAGACCTTCGAGCTCGGCGCCGCCGCGACCGCATGGCAGCTCGAGGAGGTGCGCGCGATGATGCAGCGCCGCGGCACCCAGGCCTGGTTGGGCGGGTGGTCGGCCGTCGTCGGTGGCGAGGTGGTCGGCGCGGGCTGGATGCGTACGCCACTGCTCCACAACCTCGAGCTGGCCGAGGTCGCCGTCCACGTGGTGCCTGACCACCGTCGGCGCGGGATCGGCTCGGCCCTGCTCGACCGGCTCGAGGAGGTCGCACGCCAGCGCGGCAGGCGGATCCTCACCGCGCTCACCCCGTGGGCGTACGACGCCGGGTCGACCGGCGACTGGGGCTCGGGGCCCTGCTTCGCCCGTGCCGCGGGCTTCGACCTCGCCCTCTCGGAGGTGCAGCGCGAGCTGCGGCTGCCGGTCGACGAAGCACTCCTGGAGCGGCTGGCCGACGACGCCGCCCGGGCCCACGCGGCGTACACGCTGCGCTCGTGGGTGGGTCCGGTGCCGGACGACCTGCTGCAGGGATGGGCCGAGATCACCTCGACCCTCGCGACGGAGGCGCCCACCGGCGACCTGGAGCTGGAGGAGGAGACGGTCAGCACCGAGGCCGTCCGCGAGGGAGAGACGACGGTGGAACGGCAGGGCCGCACGAAGTACAACACCGTCGCCCTCGACGCCGACGGCACCGTCGTCGCCTACAGCGACCTGGCCACGACGATCCACGAACCCGGCCGGTCCTACCAGTGGGGCACCCTCGTACGCCGGGGGCACCGCGGTCACCGGCTCGGGGTCGCGGTGAAGGTGGCCAACCTGCGGCTCCTCCAGCGCGAACGCCCGGACATCGTGCGGCTGACCACCTACAACGCGGAGGTCAACACCCACATGGTCGCCGTCAACGAGGCGATGGGGTTCGTGCCGATCGCACGGCTCGGGGACTTCCAGAAGAAGCTGGACACCTAGCCCGGTGCTGGTCGAGGTCGCGGAGGGCGTGCTGGTCCACGAGAGCGAGTTCGTGCAGAGCAACACGGTGGTGGTGCAGGGCCCGGACGGCGTGCTGCTCGTCGACCCCGGCATCACCGGCTCCGAGCTGGACTGCCTGGCCGACGACCTGCGTGACCCGCCGCGGAGCGTGGTGCTGGGCTTCTCGACACACCCGGACTGGGACCACCTCCTCTGGCACCCGCGGCTCGGCTCGGCGCCCCGCTACGGCACCGGGCGCGGCGCGGCCGCTGCACGGAGCCAGGCGTCCGACCCGGACACCATGGCGCGGATCGCCGAGCACCTGCCCCCCGAGATCCACGGGCAGGTGCCCCTGGACCTGCTGGGCCTCATCGACGGCCTTCCGGCCGGGACGACGCAGCTGCCGTGGGACGGGCCGCCGGTCCGGGTCATCGAGCACCGGGCACACGCTCCGGGCCACGCGGCACTGCTCGTCGAGGAGCGGGGAGTGCTCGTGGCCGGCGACATGCTGTCCGACGTGCTCGTCCCGATGCTCGACCTCGAGGACACCTCCGACCCGGTCGAGGACTACCTGGCGGCCCTGCGGCTGCTCGAGACGGTGGCGGGCGACGTCGACGTCCTCGTCCCCGGCCACGGATCGGTCGGCCGAGGCGTCGAGGTCCGGAGGCGGATCGAGCTGGACCGCGCCTACGTCGAAGCGCTGCGCGACGGCGACGACCCCGACGACCCGCGGATCGGCCCCTCGGCCAGGGACGGCTGGGAATGGGTGTCGGACGTGCACGCGGGGCAGGTGCGGCGCCTCGCCGGTCGTCGTGGGTCCGACGGGACGCCCGGCCGGCGCGACTAGAACCGGTGCAGCACGAGCACCCGCTCCGGCCCGAGCTGCGCCAGCCGCTCGAAGCCGGCCTGCTCGAACGCGGACAAGGTGCCGCCGTAGAGCTCGTCGGCCGTGACGTGGGCGGCGTTGTCGACGTCGAGCGGCATCGCCTCGACACCGGTGGCACCGTTGGCCCGGGCGTGCTCGACCGCTGCGTCCAGCATCCTCTCCACCAGGCCCGCACCGCGCGCGGAGGGCAGCACGACGAAGCACGTCACCGCCCAGCGCCCGGACGGGTCGTCACCCTCGGGCCGGACCTCGGCGAAGTAGGGCGAGGACGCAAGGCGGACGTAGTCGGTCAACGGGGCCACCGCGCACCATCCGACCGGCTCGCCGTCGTCGTACGCCACGAGGCCGGGACGCCGTCCCGCCTCGACGAGCGCTTGCATGTCGTCGCGGTTGCGCTCTACGGGTCGCTCCTCCCACTCCTCCCGCGGCACCCGGAACACCTGGCACCAGCAGGACTCGGGGTCGCCCGGCGTCCGCATCAGGCGCTCGACGTCCGGCCACGTCTCGGCGGACGCCGGTCTCACCTCGATGGCCATCCTCTGATGGTGGGGCCGGGTGGACGAGGTGTCCAGAGGCTCAGCCGAAGGCGCTGATCCCGGTCTCGGCGCGCCCGATCAGCAGCTTCTGGATCTGCGAGGTGCCTTCGTAGAGCGTCATGACCCGGGCGTCACGGAGGTACTTCGCGACCGGGAAGTCGTCGACGTAGCCGGCACCGCCGTGGACCTGGATGGCGTTGTTGGCCGCGCGCACCGCCGCCTCGGACGCGAAGAGCTTCGCCTTCGACGCGGCCGTGCCGTAGGGCTCGCCGCGGTCGATGAGGTCGGCGCACCGCCACACGAGCAGCCGGGCCGCGTCGGCGTCGACCGACATGTCGGCGATCATGTCCTGCACCAGCTGGAACGACGCGATCGGCTTGCCGAACTGCGTACGCCGGACGGCGTAGTCGACCGACGCCTCGAGGCATCCCTGGACGATGCCGACGCAGCCGGCCGCGACCGCGAGGCGACCCTTGTCGAGGGTGCCCATGGCGATCTTGAAGCCGTGCCCGACCTCGCCGAGCCGGGCCGCGTCCGGGACGCGTACCTCGTCGAGGAACAGCTCGGCGGTCGCCTGGCCGCGCAGCCCGAGCTTGCCGGTGACCTCACGCGCCTCGAAGCCCGGGGTGTCGGTCGGGACGAGGAAGGCGGTCACGCCGCGCGGACCGTCGTCGCTGGTGCGCGCGAAGACGAGGGCCACGTCGGCCCAGGTGCCGTTGGTGATGAAGAGCTTGCGGCCGGTGATCGCCCAGTCCGCCGCTTGTCCTGAGCCTGTCGAAGGGCGGCGGGTGGCGCGGGACGTGAGGTTGCCGGCGTCGGAGCCGGTGTCGGGCTCGGTCAGCGCGAAGCAGCCGAGGCTGGACGCGCTCGCCAGCCGCGGCAGCCACTGCTGCTTCTGCTCGTCGCTGCCGTGGAACAGGATGGACTTGCCGACCAGTCCACTGCTCACCGAGACGATGCCGCGCAGCGCGGAGTCGGCCCGTCCCAGCTCCTCCATCGCCAGGGCGTAGGTGACGTAGTCGCCACCGACCCCGCCGTGCTCCTCGGGGATGGTGAGGCCGAAGAAGCCGAGCTCGGCCATCTTCGGGACGATCGCCAGGTCGACGGACTCGTCGCGGTCCCACTGCATGCGGTGCGGGACCGCCTCGCGCTCGAGGAAGGCGCGGGCCAGGTCGCGGAAGGCCCGCTGGTCGTCGGTGAGCGAGAGGTCCACGTCAGCCCAGCGCCTCGACCAGGTCGTGGTCGTCGACCCGGCCGGCCAACCGGGTCAGGTGGTGCGGCGCGTTGCCGAGCCACTGGTCGAGCACCTCGAGGTGCGCTGTTCCGACCCCGACGGCGTACTCCGCCGTCATGCCGATGCCGCCGTGGAGCTGGATCGCCTCCTGGCCGATGTGGCGGCCCGCGCGGGCGACCTGCAGGCCGACCCGGTCGGCCGCGTCCGCCACGACAGCGCGGTCGCCACCCGCGATCGTCATGGTGGCCCAGTCGACCATGCTGTGGGCCAGCTCGAGCGAGACGTACATGTCGGCGGCGCGGAAGGTGAGCGCCTGGAACGTGTTGAGGGTGACCCCGAACTGCGTCCGGCTCTTGAGGTAGTCGGTCGTCGCCCGGACCTGGCTCTGCATGACGCCGAGCGCCTGGTTGGCGCCCATGATCCGGGTGAGGTCGCTGATCGTGGCGATGCTCGGACGGAGGTCGCGACCCGGCTCGCCGAGCGGCGTGGCGGCACTCCCGTCGAAGCGCACGCACGCCGCGCGGGTGAGGTCGGCCGCGGCGTAGCCGGTGCGCTGCACGTCGTCGCCGGCCACCACGAACACCCCGGTGCCACCGTCGTCCGGCAGCGCGGCGGTGACCACCAGGTGGTCGGCCCGTGCGCCGCCCATGACCGGGTCGGCCACGCCGGTCAGCGTCCACGTGTCGCCCTCGCGGGCAGCCCGCACACCGTCGGTGGTCGAGGCCCAGCGGGCATCGGGCGAGGTGTCGGCCGCGGCCAGCACGATCTCTCCGGCGCTCAACCGGCCCAGGAGGTCGGCCTTCTGCGCGGAGGTGCCGATCGCCGCGACCAGTCCGCCGGCGTGGACCACGCTGGAGAGGTAGGGCTCCGGCGCCAGCACGCGGCCGAGCTCCTGGCACACGATGCCGATCTCGACCGGCCCGGCGCCGACGCCACCGTCGGCCTCGCTGAAGGGCAGTCCGAGGACTCCCATCTCGGCCAGCCGGCCCCACAGGGCCTCGTCGAACCCGGGGTCGTCGGCCACCGTGCGGCGCCGCGCGTCGTGGTCGGCGTACGTCGTCGCGAGCAGGCCGCGGACGGCCTCGCGCAGCGCCTGCTGCTCGTCGTCGTAGGTGAAGTCCATGCCGGTCCCCTCAGAGTCCCAGGATCGTGCGGCTGATGATCTGGCGCTGGATCTCGTTGGACCCGCCGTAGATCGACGCCTTGCGGAGGTTGAGGTAGGTGGGTGCGGTGCGGCGGGCCCAGCCGGCCAGGGGCGAGTCGTCGTCGGCCCGCGCGCCGAGCGACGCGGGGCCGGCGAGGTCGAGCGCGAGCTCGCTGACGGCCTGCTGCAGCTCGGTGCCCTTCAGCTTGAGGACCGACGACGCCGGGTGCGGTGCGCCGTCGGACGAGTGCGCCACGACGCGCAGAGCGGTGAGCTCGAGCGCGAGCAGGTCGTTCTCGAGCTCGGCGACCCGGGCGCGCACCAGGGGATCGTCGAGCAGGTCACCGGCCGCGGACTTGAGCGCGGCCAGGGCCCGCTTGGTCGCCCCCACCGGGGCTACGCCGACGCGCTCGTTGCCGAGGAGGAACTTGGCGATCGTCCAGCCCTCGCCGGCCTCGCCGACCATCAGGTCACCGGGCACGCGGACGTCGGAGAACCAGACCTCGTTGACCTCGTGGCCGCCGTCGATCAGCTCGATCGGGCGGACCTCCACGCCGGGCAGGCTCATGTCGATGAGGAGCATCGAGATGCCCGCCTGCTTCTTCACCTCCGGGTCGGTGCGCACGAGGGTGAAGATCCAGTCGCCGTGCTGGCCGAGCGTGGTCCAGGTCTTCTGGCCGTTGACCACCCAGTCGTCGCCGTCGCGGACCGCGCTCGTGCGCAGGCTGGCGAGGTCGGAGCCGGCATCGGGCTCGGAGAATCCCTGCGACCACCAGATGTCGAGGTTGGCGGTGTCGGGCAGGAAGCGCGCCTTCTGCTCCTCGGTACCGAACTGGGCGATGACGGGGCCGATCATGGAGGCGTTGAACGCCAGCGGGGTCGGGACGCCGGCGCGCTGCATCTCCTCGTGCCAGAGGTGCCGCTGCAGCTCGGTCCAGTCCTGGCCGCCCCACTCCGTCGGCCAGTGCGGCACGGCCAGGCCCTCGGCGTTGAGGATCCGCTGGCTCTCGACGGTCTGGTCCCGGGTGAGGTGGCGTCCCTCGAGCACCGTCTCGCGGATCTCCTGGGGCACCTTGGTGGTGAAGAACTCCCGCATCCTCATCCGGAACTCCGCGTCGGTGGGGCTGAGCTCGAGCTGCATGTGACTCCTCCGGTCGTGACCCTCGGTCGTGCCCGGCGCCACGAACGAGAGCGGCCGGCCGCACCATCATGGCGCGGCCGGCCTGAGACCGGGGGACAGGGTGTCCGGGGTCAGCCCTCGGTGGCGTCGCTGTCGAGCGTCACGTCGGCCTCCTGCGACTGGCCGTCGCGCAGCCACGTGACCGTCACGGAGTCCCCGGGGCGGTAGGACCGGATGGTCGCGACCAGGGAGTCGCTGCCGGTGATCCGCTGGTCGTCGATCGCGGTGATCACGTCGCCGGTCTCGATGCCGGCCTCGGCCGCGGTGGAGCCCTCGGTGACCTCCACGATCCTGGCACCGGCCTCGTCGTCGGAGATGCGGATCCCCAGGCGGGCGTGGGTCGGGGTCTCGCCCGCAGCCATCTGGTCCACGATCGGCATGACCTCGTCGATGGGGATGGCGAAGCCGAGGCCGATCGAGCCGGACTGGCCCGAGCCGTCCGGCGACTGCGAGGCCGCGGTGCGGATCGAGGAGTTGATGCCGACGACGGCTCCGGTCATGTCGACCAGCGGACCGCCGGAGTTGCCGGGGTTGATGGCGGCGTCGGTCTGGATCGCCGGGTAGGTCGTGGAGTTGCCCGCGTCGTCGGAGCCGACGTTGACGGGGCGGTCGAGCGCGCTGACGATGCCGCTGGTGACCGTGGCGTCGAGGCCGAACGGCGACCCGATCGCCACGACGCCCTCACCGACGCCGAGGTTGGCCGACTTGCCGATCGTCGCGGCCGTGAGGCCGGAGACGCCCTGGGCCTGGATGACCGCGGTGTCGGTGAGCGGGTCGGTGCCGAGGACCTCGGCCTCCGCGCTGGTCCCGTCGTCGAAGGAGACCCGCAGCGTGGCGCCGCCGCCGGCCGCCGAGTCGACCACGTGGTTGTTGGTCAGGATCGTGCCGTCGGCGGTGAGGATGATCCCGGACCCGGACGCGGAGCCCTCCGGACCGGCGACGTCGATCTTCACCACGCTCGGGAGCACCTGCTGGGCCACCGACTCCACGGAGCCGTCGGCGGCCGGCGCCTGGCTCCGGTCGGCCACGGGGGAGGTGGCCGCGTCGTCGGTGCGGACCCCGCTCACCGGCTCGTCCTGGGTGGCGTCCCAGACGGCGGCGCCACCGATCCCGGCACCGCCACCCACGAGCAGGGAGGTGGCCACGACCGCTGCTGCCAGCCCGGTACGCCGGGGGCGGCGGGGCGGGGTGTGGGGTGCGCGGTCGAGGGGGTGGCGGAGGGTGTCTTCCGGGAAGCCGGTGGGGGGTGTCGAGCTCATGCGTCCACAGTGCCCTCGGCGTCTGTGGTCATGCTGAGAGCAGGCTGGGAAGGTGCCCAGATCTCAGCCGGCCACATCGGGCAGGGCGCGCCACTGCTCCCACGTCAGGTCCCGGCCGACGTAGCGCGGGCGCGACAGCGGCCACGCCTCCGCGACCCACCGCGGCACCAGGTCGTCGAGAGCCTGCTCCAGCTCGGTGCCGACGCACTCGTCGACCACCCACCAGGAGATCTCCGCGTCCGCGCCCTCCTTCTCGGGAGGATCGATGTAGACGCAGCCGAGCAGTGCGGTCTCGTCGGTGTCGAAGAGCGCGTAGTTGAAGGACTCGTGCGTCTCCATCTCGGCGGCGTGCCGCGCCAGGTCGGCCCGGTCCGCCTCGTGGGTCATGTCGGCCGGCGGCCAGCCCCACGACTCGCCGTAGATCTCCCACAGGCGATCGCGCGAACCCATGACGGCGACCATGTCGAGGTCGGTGTCCTCCGCACGAATGGGACGGAGGTGGTGACCGAACGGGACCTCGACGTGCGTCGGGTGGACGAAGTCGGCGGGCAGCCAGGGGCGGTGCATGGTGCTTCCTCTCGGGTCATCCGGCGAGTGCCGTGTCGGCGGCGAGCCGGCGGAGTGCGGCGAGGCCGCGACTGGTGTTGGACTTGACGGTGCCGGTCGAGCAGCCGAGGACCGCAGCCGTCTCGGCGACGCTGAGCTCCTCGTAGAAGCGCAACGCTACGGCGGCGCGCTGCTGGGCCGGCAACACCTGGACGAGTGACCACAGGTCGGTGCTGTGCGCGTCGCGCTCGGGTGTGGCCGTGGTCGGGCGTTCGGGCAGCGAGCCCGTGGTGACCTCGTGGCGTCGCCACGGCTCGCGGTGCCGGCTGACGGCCTGGCGGGTGATGGTGCGACGCACGTAGGCGTCCGCCGCGGAGCGGTCCCTCAGGGAGTCCCAGCGAGCGAGGACCCGGACGAGCGAGGCCTGCAGGAGGTCCTCCGCGGTGTGCGGGTCGCCGGAGACCGACCACGCCCACCGCAGCAGCGCGGGCCGTCGCGCGGCGACGTACGACGCGAAGTCGAGGTCGGTCCCCGCGACGACCCGCAGGCCCTGCGGCGTTGCGACGGACATCTCAGTCCTCGCGGACCGTGCGGAGCAGTCCGAGGGACACGACGAGCAGCCAGACCGGTCCGGTCATGCCCGCCATGTACTGCAGGGGGCTGACGAGGAACAGCGCGGTGATGCCACCCAGCACGAGGCTGGTCCAGCCGAGCCAGCGGGCGTACGCACCCTGCCGGAGCGCCGCGACGGCGACGGCCAGTCCGGTCAGCCCGGCGCCGCCCCACAGCCACGGGATCGTGCCGATCCAGTGGTTGAAGAAGACGGCGCTCTCCGGCACCACCAGGCTGGTGTCCTCCACGAGGGCGAAGGCGAACTCCGTCGTCAGGCCGGCGCCGATCAGCTGCGCGACTGCGACCAGGCCCAGGCCGGCCACCGCGACGCCGGGCAGGAGGCTGTCCGGGCCCGTGCGCCGGAGCAGCTGGCGGTGCAGCCCGGCCGCGAAGATCACCAGCAGGACGCACGAGAGCATCGTGGCGGTGTGGAAGACGATGATCTCCGGCACCTGCGTGGCGAGCTTCTCGGTGATCGCCTCGGCGTCGCCCGCCGCCTCGGTGTCGTAGACGGCGTCGACCATCCCGCTGGCGATCCCTCCGACGATTCCGAGGACAGCAGCACCGACGCCGGCGAGCACCCAGCCGCGGCCGGGCGGCCCGGACCTGGACCGGGACCCGGGGGCCGTGGTCGGCGTGGCGGTCGTGGTGGAAGGGTCGAGCGTGCTGCTCATGGCGACTCCTGGATCGAGGTGGCGGCACGGTGGTGTGCCGTGCCACCAGCCTCGGAGTCCACCGGGTCCCGCACCACGCACAGCGACAGGTGTACGAGTGGTGTGCGGGTGAGCCGGGTGTGCCCGTCAGGTCCCGGGCGCGGTGCTGCGCAGCATGGCTGCAGCATCTGACGCCGAGAGTCCGCGGCCGGTGTCGAGCGCGTCGTCGTAGCGATCACGACCCAGGTGGGCCCGTGCGTCGGTCGCGGCCGCGGCGATCGTCGCCTGGTCGGGCCGGTAGTAGCCGTAGCCGTGGGAGCCCAGCGCCTCGCGGATCGCCTGGGCAGCGCCGAGGAGCAGCGGGACCCGGGCGTGCTGCCCGGTGGCCGCAGCCAGCACGGCGCCGGCGTCGAGCAGGTAGGCCAGGTTGGCCTGGTCGCCGGTCTCCAGCGAGAGCCGTGTGCTCTCCTCGAGGTGGCGGCGAGCGGCGAGGTGGTCGCCGCGACCGAGCTCGACCTGGAAGAGGTTGTAGAGCGCGATGTAGGACGACAGCCGGTCCTCGCGACTCCTGGCCGAGTCCAGACCGGCCTCGATCAGCCGCACCGCCTCGTCGGGATCGCCCTCGAGCAGCGCCACCGTGCCCAGCCAGACGTGCGCCAACCCCCAGGTCCACTGGACCTCGGGTCCACCGACCTCGGCATGGTGCATGGCCTCCTGGAAGCGGTCACGCGCCAGCGCGAGGTCGCCGGCGACGAGCGCCACCAGGCCCTCGCCCGCCACGGAGTTGGAGAGGATCGCCGGGTCGTCGCCCGCGTGCTCGTGGGCGCGCGTCCACCACACGGCGGCCGCTTCCACGTCGTCCATGGCGAACGCCATCGTCGCGGCTGCGAGCGCGGCGCGGGCATGCACGTCGTCGGGCAGCTCCGCACTGTGCTGGAGGGCGGTCTCCGCGAACCGCCGGCCGTGGTCGTGGTTGCCGCGCAGCCACCAGTAGAGCCACAGCTCCCACGCCATCCGGGCCGGGGTCTCGACGTCACCGAGGGCCAGCGACCGCTCCGCCGCCGCGGTGAGGTTGGCGTGCTCGAGGTCGATGCGGGTCAGGGCCGCGACCTGGCCGCCGTCGCGGTAGCTCGAGTGGTTGACCTCGGCCACCATGAGGTAGTGGGCCGCATGGGCCTGCGCGGCCTGCTGCCACTCGCCCGCGTCGTCGAGCAGGTCACGGGCGTACTGGGACACCGGCTCCAGGAGACGCAGCCGCCCGGTCTGTTCGGCGACCACCAGCGAGTGCTCGACGAGCACCTCGAGGTGGGTCACGAGCTCGGCTCCGCCGACGGCGCAGCCGGACGCCACCGACTCCAGGTCCGCCAGGGTGGTGCCACCGACGAACACCCCCATCATCCGGAGCAGCCGGCGGCTGGGCGCGTCGAGGAGCCCGGAGCTCCAGTCCAGGGTGGCGCGCATCGTGCGCTGGCGCGGCGGGAGGTCGCGGGGCCCCGCCTCGAGGGCGGTGTCGAGGCGAGCGAGCAGCGACTCCGGGTCGAGCAGCCGGGCGCGGGCCGCGGCGAGCTCGAGGGCGAGCGGGAGCCCGGCGAGCCGCTGGCACGTGGCGGCGACCGCGGCTGCCTCGTGGGGCTCTGAGCCCCAGCCCGGGCTGACCCGCTGGGCCCGGTCCAGCAGCAGCCGGGCGGCAGGGGAGGGCGACCCGTCGGGAAGGTCCTGCACCTCCAACGGCTCGACGGCGTACTCGGTCTCTCCGCGCACCCGCAGGGGAGCCCGGCTGGTGGTCAGCACGGTCAGGTCCGGCACCGCCTCGACCAGGGCTGCCACGTCAGGGGCAGCCCCGAGGAGGTGCTCGGCGTTGTCCAGCACGAGCAGCAGGTCCTGCCCGCGCAGGTGGTCGATGAGGTCGTCGGCCACCGGGCGGCCGGGGTCGCGAACGGCGCCGACGGCCTCCGCAATCGCCGGGAGCACCTGGTCGACCTCCAACAGCGGTGCGAGCTCGACGAGCCGTACGCCGTCGGCGTAGCGCTCCCGCACGTCGGCGGCCACGGCCAGGACGAGACGGGTCTTGCCCACGCCGCCGGGGCCGCTGAGCGTGACCAGCCGGCTCGTCCGGAGCAGGTCGCTCACCCGCGCGAGGTCGTCGTCGCGACCGATGAGCGGCGTGGCGGGAGCGGGCAACCCACGCGGGGCTCGGGCGGAGACGGTGCCCGGGGACGGGCGTGCTGTCCTCGGGGGCACCGACCCCAGCAGGGCCGCACGCTGGTCATCGTCGAGACGGAGTGCTGACGCGAGGGAGCGCAGCGTGTGCGGGTAGGGGCGGGTCCGGGTGCCGCGCTCGAGCGCGCTGATGGCGTGGGGGCTCAGCCCTGCCCGCTCCGCCAGCTCCTCCTGCGAGAGTCCCGCCGACTCGCGGAGTCCGCGCAGCACCGTCCCGAGCGCGCTCGAACGATCGATCCCCACGACGCCTCCTCGCGCGCATTTCGCCGGAGTGTAGTGACCGCGAGGGCCCCACGACATGCGAAGAGCCCCGATCTAGACCGGGGCTCTTCGCGGTGCGAGATAAGGGTGTGCTCAGGCCCAGCGCTCGGAGGACGCGGTGAAGGTCAGCTCGCGGTCGCCGGTGTAGATCTGCTTGGGGCGGGCGATCTTCTGGTCCTTGTCCTGCACCAGCTCGGCCCACTGGGCCAGCCAGCCGGGGGTGCGACCGATCGCGAACAGCACGGTGAACATCTCCGGCGGGAACTGGAACGCCTCGTAGATGAGGCCGGAGTAGAAGTCCACGTTGGGGTAGAGCTTGCGCTTGACGAAGTACTCGTCCTCGAGCGCGATCTTCTCCAGCTCCTTGGCGATCTCGAGGAGCGGGTTGACGCCGGTGACCTCGAACACGTCGTCGCAGGCCTTCTTGATGATCGTCGCGCGCGGGTCGAAGTTCTTGTAGACCCGGTGGCCGAAGCCCATCAGGCGCTCGTTGCCGTCCTTCACACCCTCGATGAACGCGGGGATGTTCTCCTTGCTGCCGATGCGCTTGAGCATCCGCAGCACCGCCTCGTTGGCACCGCCGTGGAGCGGGCCGTAGAGCGCGCCGACGCCGGCCGCGACGGCCGAGTAGGGGTCGACCTGCGACGAGCCCACCGAGCGCACCGCGTTGGTCGAGCAGTTCTGCTCGTGGTCGGCGTGCAGGATGAACAGCACGTCGAGCGCCTTGACGAGCCGGGGGTCGGCCTCGAACTTCTGCTCGCTCATCTTGAAGAGCATCGAGAGGAAGTTGGCGGTGTAGCCGAGGTCGTTGTCGGGGTAGACGAACGGCTTGCCCTGGGCGTGGCGGAACGACCACGCGCCGAGCGTCGGCATCTTGGCGATCATCCGCACGATCTGCATGTGGCGGTTGTCGGCGTCGCTGATGTTGCGGGCGTCGGGGTAGAACGTCGACAGCGCGCCGACGGAGGCCATCAGCATGCCCATCGGGTGCGCGTCGTAGCGGAACCCGTGCATGAATCCCTTGACGTTCTCGTGGACGAACGTGTGGTAGGTGATCTCGTGCACCCAGGTGTCGTACTGCTCCTTGGTGGGCAGCTCGCCGTGGATGAGGAGGTAGGCCACCTCGAGGAAGTTGGACTTCTCCGCCAGCTGCTCGATCGGGTAGCCGCGGTACTCGAGGATGCCCTTGTCGCCGTCGATGAACGTGACCGCGGAGCGGCACGATGCGGTGTTGACGAAGCCGGGATCGTAGGTGGCCAGACCGGGCTCGTCATCGGTCAGGCGGATCTGTCCCAGGTCCTTGGCCGCGATCGTGTTGTCGGTGATCGCGATGTCGTACTCCTGGCCGGTCCGGTTGTCGCGGACGGTCAGGGAATCCTTGGCCGCTTCGTCGGTCACGTCGGCTCCTGTTCATACGTCTTTGTACGTCTTGGGTCCGTCCAACTTAGCCGCGGGTGTCGGGCCAGCGCGAACCGGTGTCCACGAGCCGGGTCACCGCCCCGCCACGCGGTCGGCCACGCGGGCGATGCGGCTGGTGCGCGGGAGTCCGGCGTCCTCGCGGCGGTCGGCGGCGCGGTAGAGCCGGTAGAGCGCGTGCACGCCCAGCCACCTGAGCGGCTCGGGCTCCCACCGGCGGACGCGGTGGCCGGTCCACGGGAGGTGCGTCAGCGCGGTGTCGTGGCCGAGCACGAGGTCGCGCAGCGTGCGACCGGCCAGGTTGGTGGCGGTGAGGCCCGACCCGACGTAGCCACCGGCATGGCCCAGTCCGGTGGTGGGATCGAAGGACACGCTGGCGCTCCAGTCGCGCGGCACGCCGAGCACCCCGCACCAGGCATGGTCGATCGCCACGCCGGCCAGCGACGGGAACAGGCTGGTCAGGGTGGAGCGGAGCGACTCCACGGTCCGGTCCTGGGTGCGTCCGTCGACGTCGGTGCGCGACCCGAAGCGGTAGGGGACGCCGCGCCCGCCCATCGCGATCCGGCCGTCCGCGGTGCGCTGGGCGTAGCAGTAGGCGTGGGCCTCGTCGCCGAGCAGCTCCTCGCCCTCCCAGCCGATCTCGCGCCACTGGGCCGCGGAGAGCGGCGCGGTCGCCAGGATCGCGGAGTTCATCGGCAGCCACTCGCGCCGGTGCCCCGCGAGCCCGGCCGTGAACCCCTCCAGGCAGCGCAGCACGACGGGCGCGCGCACCGTGCCCCGCTCGGTGACGACGGCACCGGGCTCGATCGCCACGGCTCGGGTGCCCTCGTGGATGCGGGGGCCGCGCTCGCGCACGACGCGCGCCACACCGTTCACCAGCCTCGCCGGGTGGACGCGGGCGCAGTCGGGGTCGAAGTGCCCGGAGACGGCACCGGCGACGCGGATCCGGGCGGCGACCCCGTCCGCGTCGAGCTCGCCGGCGAGCCGCTGCGCCTGGGCGGGCGAGCGCGCGACGTGCAGCACGCCGCTGCGGACGATGTCGGCCTCGATGCCCTCGCGCGCCGCCACCCTGACGACCTCGTCGACCGTGTCGCGTACGGCGCTGCGGAGCCGGTCGACGCCTGCCTCGCCCGCCACCTCGGCGTACGCCTTCGCGCTGCCCGGCAGCTCGCTGGACAGCCAGCCGCCGTTGCGGCCCGACGCACCGAAGCCGGCGACCTCGGCCTCGACGACGCGGATGTCCAGCGTGGGGTCGGCCTCGTGCAGGTAGTAGGCCGTCCAGAGCCCGGTCAGGCCGCCCCCGACGATGGCCACGTCGCAGGTGGCGTCGCCGGTCAACCGGTCGTCGGGGGTCGGCAGGCCGACCTGCTGCCACCAGAAGGACACGCCGCCGTTGTGCACCCGCTCATTGTCCCTGGGGGTGTGTCCCCCGACGGGCGGCGGTGGCAGCGTGTGGCAGATGGGACTGTCGGCGGCGGGCGCCGCGATGACCGCGCTGCTGCTCCCCGCCGGCCTCTTGGCGGCGTCGCCGGGCGGGGCCGACGAGCACGCAGGCCCGAGATACGACATGGTGTCGGTGAACGACGAGGGAAGGGCCGCAGACGACAACGCCTCCGGCGTCTCCGTGAGCAGGGACGGACGCTGGGTCGCCTACAGCAGTCGCGCCCAGAACCTCGACCGGCGGACCCGGCCCGGCTACCCGCAGGTGTTCCTGCGGGACAACCGCACCCGTCGGGTGCGTGCGGTCGGCGCCGACCGGCGTGGCCGCCTCGCCGAGGCGGCGGAGAGCGTGTCGATCTCACCCAACGGCCGCTTCGTGGCCTTCTGCAGCAGCGACGACCTCGTCGAGCCGGACACCTTCAACCCCGGCGTGGACACCCCCGACACGGACGTCTTCGTCCGCGACCTCCGGACCGGCCGGGTGCGGCGCGCGTCGGGGGCGAGCGGGGGTGGCGAGGGCGACGACTACTCGTGCGTGCCCGACGTGGCCGACACCGGGGACGTGGCCTTCTTCTCGCGTGCGACCAACCTGGTGGCCGGCGACGACAACGGCGTCCCCGACTACTTCCTCCACGACTGGGGATCGCGCCGGACCAGGCGGCTGGCGACGGCGGAGATCGCCTCGGGCGCGGTCCGTCTGTCCGCGGACGGGCGGGTCGCGGCGGTCGTGACCACCGAGGCCCTGGTCGACCGTGACACCGGTTCCTGGCCCGACGTCTACGTCCTGCGCCGGGGCCGGGGACTCCGCGGCACGTGGTCGCTGCCGCTGGCACAGGACGACGGGCTGCCCACCGACACCGGCTGCGGGTGGACGGGACTCAGCATCAGCCGCACCGGCCGCTACCTCACCGGTGCCTGCGCGGACGGAGGCATCGCCGCGACACCGATCGCGGACAAGCCGGTCCACCTGTGGTGGACCGACCGTCGCACCGGCAGCACCCGGCTCGTCAACCGCACCGACGACATCGACTCCGAGGTCGACGGCGCGCAGGTCTCCGACGACGGACGGCGCGTCTTCTTCGTGAGCCGGGAGCGAGCGTACGCACGGGCCGCCGCGGGGTCGCTGCGTGCGGACTACCAGGGGGTGTTCCTCTGGGAGCGGGGCCGGGGCGTGCGCTCGCTCACGCCGGGCGATGCGTGGTGGGACGACTACGGGTTCGACGCCTCCGGCGACGGCAGCACGGTCGTCTTCGCGTCACTGAGCAACGCCATGGCCGGGCGCGACCCGGACGCCGCACCGGTGATGCAGCTCTTCGCCCGCCGGGTCGGGAGCCGCGCGAGGTGAGCACCGCCGCGTTTTGACCCTCGTGCGCGCAGCGCCGTAGTCTTGCTGGTCGCGACTCCTGCCGCGCCCGCCCTCTCCTCACGGAGATCCTGGGTGGGTGCAGATCCGGACGTCATCCCTCTTGAGGAGGGAGCGATCCGGGCCGTGTTCGTCAGAAGCCGCAGCACCACCACCCTGCCCCCGCCCGGGGGCCGGGACCAACGAACCAGAACGGGATACCGCCGTGCGCACGTACAGCCCCAAGCCCGCTGACATCCAGCGCGAGTGGCTCGTCATCGACGCCACCGACGTGGTCCTGGGCCGCCTCGCCGTCCAGACCGCCAACCTCCTCCGCGGCAAGCACAAGCCGACCTTCGCCCCCCACATGGACATGGGCGACTTCGTGATCGTCGTCAACGCGTCCAAGGTGTCGCTGTCGGGGACGAAGAAGACCACCAAGATGGCCTACCGCCACTCCGGCTACCCGGGCGGCCTCTCGGCCACCCCCTTCGGTGAGCTCCTCGAGAAGGACGCCCGCAAGGCCATCGAGAACGCCGTGTGGGGCATGCTCCCGAAGAACAAGCTCGGTCGCCAGATGCTGAAGAAGCTCAAGGTCTACGCCGGCCCCGACCACCCGCACCTGGCCCAGCAGGCCACCCCGTTCGAGATCACGCAGATCTCCCAGTGACTGAGGACTCACAGATGACTGAGAACACCACCCTGGACTCCGGCGAGGTCGAGGAGACCTTCGAGGCCGGCGCCGACGGCGTCAGCTACACCTCCGAGAGCGACGCGTCGGCCGACGCCCCGGCCCGCCCGGCCACCATCGCGCCCGCCGCCGCGACCGGCCGCCGCAAGGAGGCCGTCGCGCGCGTCCGCATCGTGCCGGGCACCGGCGAGTGGACCATCAACGGTCGCACCCTGGAGAACTACTTCCCCAACAAGCTGCACCAGCAGATCGCCAACGAGCCGTTCGCCGAGCTGCAGCTCATGGGCCGCTTCGACGTGATCGCCCGGGTCCACGGCGGCGGCACCGCCGGCCAGGCCGGCGCCCTGCGCCTCGGCGTGGCCCGCTCGCTCAACGCCGTGGACGTCGAGGCCAACCGCCCGG
The DNA here is from genome assembly GCA_963740115.1 of uncultured Actinomycetota bacterium. Lineage (GTDB taxonomy): Bacteria > Actinomycetota > Actinomycetes > Propionibacteriales > Nocardioidaceae > Nocardioides. Next base: position 50,114 of record CAVUCQ010000004.1, read on the forward strand.
CGCTCAAGAAGGCCGGCCTGCTGACCCGCGACGCCCGCGTCGTGGAGCGCAAGAAGGCTGGTCTCAAGAAGGCCCGCAAGGCCTCGCAGTTCTCGAAGCGCTGATCCTCGCGGTTCCACAGGGCCCGGACCGTCTCGACGGTCCGGGCCCTGCGCCATCTCATCCACAGGGGTGGGTGGCGGGCTGCCCACGTCAAGAATCCATGTAGGTCGCTCCAAGGTCGCTCGAAGCCGCGGTGCCAGACCGGACGGCTGCCTAGCGTCCGACGTGTGCACCGGTGGGGTGTGCCGGACACAGGGAGCAGCCATGTCGTACGTTCTTCGAGGGGCCACCGGCCTCGCCCTTGCGGCCTTGGTGGTCGCAGGTCTCGCCCCAGCAGTGCAAGCGGACAACCTCGACGTCGAGGGAGACATCCTCAAGGACGGGAGCGCCGTGGCGCTCGGCGCCGTGTGCCGCGGCGCGTCGACGAGCGGTGGCGTGAGCTTCGACCTCGTCCGCAACGGAAACGTCAACCAGAATGTCTGGGGCAACTCCGCCGCCGTGAGCATCAGCCCCGGGGCACAACCGGCCACCGCTGCCGGAACCCTGACGCTCGGCTCCACTGCCGCCACGACGACGTCCTCATGGGTGTCTGCGTCGAACAACTTCACCGTGACGTCCCAGCCCGCCTCGGTGGGCCTCGCAGTGCCGGCCGCGGCACCGACCGGCGCCGCGAGCGCCACCGTGACCTACACCGCCATCGGCTCGGGAGCGAGCGCCACGTCGGTCGACCGCACCGACTCGGTCACCTTCTCCTGGACCGTCATGGACTGTGCTCCCGTCGACACGACTCCGCCGTCGGTCACCTACGTCCTCGATCCTGCTGAGCCGAACGGTCTGAACGGCTGGTACACCACCGACGTGTCGATCGACTGGACAGTCACCGACGCGGAGTCCGCGGTCACCATCACGGACGGCTGCGAGGACACGACCTTCAGCACGGACGGGACGTTCACACCCTCCTGCTCCGCCACCAGTGCTGGCGGCAGCGCTGGGCCGGTGAGTGCCGCGATCAAGCGCGACACCGTCGCGCCCTCGGTGACGTTCACCGGCGGCCCGGCCGCCGGCTCGTCGTACTACTTCGGCGACCCCGTCCCGGGACCGTCGACCTGCACGGCGACGGACGAGACCTCGGGGGTCTCTGCCGGCGGGTGCACCGTGACCGGCGGCGGGAGCACTGTCGGCAACCACGTGCAGGCCGGTAGCGCGACCGATCTCGCCGGCAACACCGGCACCGCCCAGCGCAGCTACTCGGTGCTGGCCTGGACGCTCGACGGCTTCTACCGTCCGGTCGTGACTGGCGAAGGGGTCGTCAACACCGTCAAGGCGGGGTCGACCGTGCCGCTGAAGTTCAACGTCAGCAAGGGCACCACCCCGATGACGGCCGGGATCGGCGCGAAGTTCACCACCGTGAAGACCAACTGCGACGGCGGTGACGCCGAGGATCCGATCGAACTCGTCACGACCGGCGGCACGTCACTGCGCTACGACGAGGTCGGCAAGCAGTGGGTGCAGAACTGGGCGACGCCGGCCGGCGGCAAGGGGTCCTGCTACCGCGTCACCATGACGACTGCAGACGGCTCGTCGATCACGGCGGACTTCAAGCTCAAGTAGATCCAGGGGGAGCGATCATGGCCCGGTGGCTGCCGTAGGCTGCCGGGCCATGACGCGACTCTTCGGCACGGACGGGGTCCGGGGCCTGGCGAACGCCTCCTTGACGGCGGAGCTGGCCCTGGACCTCTCAGTCTGTGCAGCACATGTCCTGGCCGACCGCGGCGAGTTCGAGGGGCACCGCCCCCTGGCCGTGGTGGGTCGGGACACGCGCATCTCCGGGCAGTTCCTCGAGGCGGCGGTCGTCGCGGGCCTCGCCTCGGCCGGGGTCGACGTGCTGCTGCTGGGCGTACTGCCCACTCCCGGCGTGGCCTACATGACCGAACGCCTCGGCGCCGACCTCGGCGTCATGCTCTCGGCCTCGCACAACCCGATGCCCGACAACGGCATCAAGTTCCTGGCGCGTGGCGGCCACAAGCTCGACGACGCGATCGAGATCGCCATCGAGCGCCGGATGGGCGAGCCCTGGGAGCGTCCGACCGGGGGAGCCGTGGGTCGCGTCAGCGTGTACGACTCCGCCGTGGAGGAGTACGCCGCCCACCTGGAGAGCACCATCACCCACCCGCTGGTGGGGCTCAAGGTCGTCCTCGACTGCGCGGAGGGCGCCGCCCACGCGGCCGGCCCGCGGGCCCTCGAGGACGCCGGCGCCACGGTCATCGCGATCCACGCCGACCCCGACGGCCTCAACATCAACGACGACTGCGGCTCGACCCACCTGGGATCCCTCCAGGCCGCCGTCCTCGAGCACGGTGCCCACGCCGGGTTCGCGCTCGACGGCGACGCGGACCGCTGCCTGGCCGTCGACGCCGAGGGCAACGTCGTCGACGGCGACCAGATCCTCGCGATCCTCTCGCTGTCGCTGCTGGAGCAGGGGCGGCTGGCGAAGGACACCGTCGTGGCCACGGTGATGAGCAACCTCGGCTTCGTCCAGGCCATGCGCGCCAACAACGTCGGCGTACGCCAGACGAAGGTCGGCGACCGCTACGTCCTCGAGGCCATGAAGGTCTCCGGCTACTCCCTGGGCGGCGAGCAGTCCGGGCACGTGATCCTCAGCGACCACGCCACCACCGGCGACGGGATCCTCACCACGCTCCACGTGATGGAGCGGATGGCGACCACCGGCAAGTCGCTGGCCGAGCTGGCCTCGGTCATGTCGCGCCTGCCGCAGGTGCTGGTCAACGTCCGGGGAGTCGACAAGTCGCGCGCCGACGAGGACGCGGTCGTGGCGGCCGCCGTGGCCGAGGAGGAGGCCGTGCTCGGGGAGCGCGGCCGGGTCCTGCTGCGCCCGTCCGGCACCGAGCCCATCGTGCGCGTCATGGTCGAGGCGCCGACGCAGGACGAGGCGCACGGCGTCGCGTCCCGGCTGGCCGACGTGGTCCAGCGCCAGCTCGCGCTCTGACGGCGATATCCGGGTGACGACCGCGCACCGCGCGGCTACGGTCACGGCGTGGCCGTCGACATCGAGCAGATCAACCCCCGCAACGAGGCCGCCCTGCGGGCCTGGTGGGAGGTCGGCGACGCCGCGACCGCCGAGCGCCCCGGCAAGCCGTGGCCGCTGTGGGAGCAGAGCCGCGTGTCGCTGCCGGCCGACAACCCCGAGCGCGCGATCCACCTGCTCGGGGCCATCGACGGCCGCGAGATGGTCGGCGCGGGGCTCCTGACCCGGCCCCTGCTCGAGAACCGTCACACGGCGATGGCCTTCGCCTACACCCGGCCCGACCGCACCCGGGAGGGGATCGGCACCGCGTTGGTCCGCGAGCTCGAGGTGGTCGCCGCGGGCGACGGGCGTACGACGATCCAGAGCGAGGCCTTCCTCCCGCCGGGCGGTTCCGCCGGTGCGGAGGCCTTCGCGGTCGCGATGGGCTACGGGGTGGCCAGCCGGGAGGCCATCAAGGAGCTCGTCCTCGACGACTACCGCGCCCGTCGCGACGCGCTCGCCGCCGAGGCCGCAGCGGCGGACGGCTACCGGATCATCACGTTCGACACGGTGTGCCCCGAGGAGCACATCGAGTCCTTTGGCCGGCTGCTCGGGATGCTGATGGCGGAGGTGCCGCTCGGCGAGCTGGACCTGGAGTCGTCCGAGTGGAGTGCCGAGCGCATCCGCGCGGCCGAGCAGCGCCAGGTCGGCATCGGCCGGCACGTGCAGACGGCGATGGCCATCGCGCCCGACGGCGCAGTCGCAGGGGTGTCGGACATACGTGTCGACGACACCGACCACGAGCACGCCCAGGTCGGCATCACGCTCGTGGACCCCGCGCACCGGGGACACCGGCTGGGCCTGGCGCTCAAGCTGGCCACGCACGACCTGGCCGTGGCGACGTACCCCGAGCTGGTCTCGGTCGACACGTCCAACGCGGAGGTCAACACGTGGATGAACGCGGTCAACGAGGCCCTGGGCTACCGCACCATCGAGACCCTGCTGGAGCTGCAGAAGAAGCTGTGAGGGTCGGGACGTCATGAGGATCCTCGGTGGGAACCGGCGATCCTCATGACGTCCGGCTGAGCACCGGACCTCGTCCCGTCCACGGGCCCGCGTACGAGTCGCCTGTCCACAGGGTCTGGACGCCCATCGGGCGCGCCGCGGCCTGTCCGTCGATGCTGCCGTGGTGCCGGAGAAGGGACAGTCCCCACGCAGCCGTGAGACCAGGGACGTACGCCTGCGCTTCGTCCGCGAGCTGGGCGACGTCCAGGGTGGCGTGGTGTCCCGTGACCAGCTGCGGCGGGCGGGCATCACGGCGCACGAGCTGGCGGCCCACCTGCGCGGCGGTCGGTGGCGCGCGGTGCACAGCCAGAGTGTCGCGGTCCACACCGGGCCGCTCGCCCAGTGTGGTCACCACTGGGCAGCCGTGTTCGAAGCCGGCGAGCGGGGATGCCTTGACGGCGCATCAGCGCTCGTCGCAGGCGGCCTCCAGCACTACAGGGAGGAGGTCGTCCGCGTCTCCGTTCCTCGCGGCGTGCTGGTCAGGCGGGCGAGGGGGATCGACATCCGGCAGACCCGACGCCTCGAACCCGGCGACCTGGCCCCGGGTGGCGTTCCGCGCACGCGTCCGGAGGTCGCCGGCGTACGAGCCGGGCTGTGGGCTCGTACTGACAAGCAGGCGACCCTGCTCCTCACGATGGCGGTGCAGCAGCGTCTCACCACGGCCGAGCGACTGGGGGCCCAGCTGTTGACGGTCAAGCGCGATCGCCGTCGGATCCTGCTGACGTCCGTCGTCACGGACCTCCTCGGCGGGGTGCGCTCGTTGGGCGAGCACGAGTTCGCCCAGATGTGCCGCAGTCGAGGCCTGCCCGAGCCCAGCCGGCAGGTCGTCAGGCAGGGTCCGCACGGGCGCTGGTACCTCGACGTGTGCTGGGAGCCGTGGGACGTCGTGGTCGAGATCGACGGGATCCAGCACGAGTGGGCCGGCAACCTCGTGGCCGATGCGCTGCGCCACAACGCCGTCACGCTGGACCGCGCCATCGTCCTCCGCCTCCCGCTGCTGGGCCTCCGGGTGGCTCCGGACGAGTTCTTCGCGCAGATCGCGACCGCGCTGGTCAGTCGCGGCTGCCCCGTCGACCTGACGTCATGAGAATCGTCGGTCAGAACCGGCGATTCCCATGACGTCCCGACGGGGAGTGGCGCTGCGGCGGCGGCTCAGAGCTTGCGCAGCCGGACGTACCGCACGGAGTGGTCGGCGTCCTTGCGGAGCACGAGGTTGGCCCGCGAGCGGGTCGGGGCGACGTTCTGCACCAGGTTGGGCTCGTTGATCGAGTCCCAGATCCGGGTCGCCTCGTCGACCGCCTCGTCGTGCGAGAGCGCGGCGTACTTGCGGAAGTAGGACGCCGGGTCGCGGAAGGCGGTCTCGCGCAGGCGCAGGAACCGGTCGACGTACCACCGCTTGATGTCGGTCAGGGCGGCGTCGACGTAGACGGAGAAGTCGAAGAAGTCGCTGACCGCCAGGCCCGTGCGACCGTCGTCGCGCACCCGCGCCGGCTGGAGCACGTTGAGACCCTCGATGATCACGATGTCGGGGCGCTTGACGACCACCCGCTCGTCGGGGACGACGTCGTAGACGAGGTGCGAGTAGGTGGGCGCCTCCACCTCGTCGCGGCCGGACTTGATGTCGACGACGAACTTGAGCAGCGCCTTGCGGTCGTAGGACTCCGGGAAGCCCTTGCGGTGCAGCAGGCCGCGCCGCTCCAGCTCGGCGTTGGGCAGCAGGAACCCGTCGGTCGTCACGAGCGCCACGTGGGGGTGCTCGGGCCAGTGCGCGAGCATCTGCTGCAGCACGCGGGCCGTGGTCGACTTGCCGACCGCGACCGAGCCGGCGAGGCCGATCACGAACGGCGTACGCGGCGGGGTGACGCGGTGCAGGAACTCCTCCTGCTCGCGGTGCAGGCGGGAGTTGGCCGCGACGTAGAGGCTGAGCAGGCGCGAGAGCGGGAGGTAGACCTGCTCGATCTCGCGCAGGTCGAGCGCGTCGCCCAGTCCCCGCAGCCGCACCACCTCGTCGGGCGTGAGGACCGTCTCGGCCGTGCCGGCCAGCTCTGCCCACGCGGCCCGCTCGAGCTCGACGTAGGGGGAGGCCTCGCCGGCGGAGGAGCCGCCACCGGCCAGGCCGTTGGTGGTGCCGTGGCTCGGTGCCGGGACCTCGGACATGGGTGCGATTGTGGCACCGCGGTGGCGCACGGGCGTGCAGCGGCCTGCCGATAGACTCCCGGCCCATGTGCGGAATCGTGGGATACGTGGGTAGCAGGCCGGCCGAGCAGGTGGTCATCGACGGGCTCAGGCGGCTGGAGTACCGGGGCTACGACTCCGCAGGGATCGCGCTGGTCGACGGCGGGACCATCGTCAGCGACAAGCGCGCCGGCAAGCTCGCCAACCTCGAGAAGGCGATCGCTGACACCCCCCTCCCGTCCGTCACCACGGGCATCGGGCACACCCGCTGGGCGACCCACGGTCCGCCGACCGACCGCAACGCCCACCCGCACCTGGGGCGTACGCGCCGGGTGGCGCTGGTGCACAACGGCATCATCGAGAACTTCGCCGAGCTGCGCGCCCGCCTCGAGGCCGAGGGCGTGGAGATGGCCTCCGACACCGACACCGAGGTCGCGGCCCACCTGCTCGAGGAGCAGCTCGAGACCGGCGTCGACCTGACCGTCGCCATGCAGAACGTCTGCCGGGGCCTGCGCGGCGCGTTCACCCTCGTCGCCGTCGACGCCCAGGACCCCGACCGCGTGGTCGCGGCCCGCCGCAACAGCCCGCTCGTGGTCGGCATCGGCGAGGGCGAGAACTTCCTCGGCTCCGACGTGGCCGCCTTCATCGAGCACACCCGCGAGGCGATGGAGCTCGACCAGGACCAGGTCGTCACCATCACCCGCGACGGCGTGAGCGTCTCCGGCTTCGACGGCACCCCGGCCGAGGGTCGCCGCTACCACGTCGACTGGGACCTCTCCGCCGCGGAGAAGGACGGCCACGACTGGTTCATGCGCAAGGAGATCTTCGAGCAGCCGCGCGCCGTGGCCGACTCGCTGCTCGGGCGCCGCGGGGCCGACGGGCTGCTGCAGCTCGACGAGATGCGCCTGTCCGACCAGGACCTGCGCGACATCGACAAGATCATCATCATCGCGGCCGGCACGTCCTTCTACGCCGGCATGGTCGCGAAGTACGCCATCGAGCACTGGTGCCGGATCCCGGTCGAGGTCGAGCTCGCCAGCGAGTTCCGCTACCGCGACCCCATCCTGACCGCGACCACGCTGGTGGTGGCGATCAGCCAGTCCGGCGAGACCGCCGACACGCTGCAGGCCATCCGCCACGCGCGCGTGCAGCGCTCGAAGGTGCTGGCGATCTGCAACAGCAACGGCTCCACCATCCCGCGCGAGTCCGACGGGGTGATCTACACCCACGCCGGCCCCGAGATCGGCGTCGCCTCGACCAAGGGCTTCCTGACCCAGCTCGTCGCCTGCTACCTCCTGGCGCTCTACCTGGCCCAGGTCAAGGGCACCCGGTTCGGTGACGAGATCACCGAGGTGATGGACCAGCTCGACCGCATGCCCGACCACATCTCGACCGTCCTCGCCAAGTCCGAGGAGGTGTACGCCCTGGCGCGCGACCACGTCGACAGCAGGTCGGTGCTGTTCCTCGGTCGCCACGCGGGCTACCCCGTCGCCCTGGAGGGGGCGCTCAAGCTCAAGGAGATCGCCTACCTGCACGCCGAGGGCTTCGCCGCCGGCGAGCTCAAGCACGGTCCCATCGCACTGGTCGAGGACGGCCTGCCGATCCTGTGCGTGGTGCCTCCGCGCGGACGCGACCAGCTCCACGACAAGATGATCAGCGGCATCCAGGAGGTGCGCGCCCGCGGTGCGCGCACCCTGTGCCTGGCCGAGGAGGGCGACACCACCATCGAGCCCTACGCCGACGTGCTGTTCACGCTGCCCCAGGTGCCGGTGCTGCTCCAGCCGCTCGTCGCCGTGGTGCCGCTCCAGCTGTTCGCCTGCGAGCTGGCCACCCAGCTCGGCCACGACGTCGACCAGCCGCGCAACCTCGCCAAGTCCGTCACGGTGGAATAGCGGTGCCGGTCATCGGCGTGGGCATCGACGTGGTCGACATCGACCGCTTCATGCAGTCCCTCGCACGCACACCAGCGCTGCTCGACCGGTTGTTCACCGAGGCCGAGGCGAGCCGGCCGCCGGCCTCGCTGGCGGCCAGGTTCGCGGCGAAGGAGGCCATGGCCAAGGCCCTCGGCGCACCGGTCGGGATGGCCTGGCACGACGCCGAGATCGTGTCGGAGGAGACCGGACGGCCCCGCTTCGAGATCCGCGGGACCGTCGCGGCCAGGGCGGAGGCCATGGGCGTGGCGCACGTCCACGTCTCCCTGTCGCACGACGCCGGCATCGCCTCGGCCGTCGTGGTCCTCGAGGGCTAGGACGCCCCGGATGCTGCGCGCCCACACCGTCGAGGACGTGCGCCGTGCGGAGCGGGCCGCGATGGCCGCCCTGCCGGACGGAGCACTGATGCAGCAGGCCGCGGCCGGCCTGGCCGCAGCGGTGGCCGACCTGCTCGGCGGCTGCTACGGACGCCGCGTGGTGCTCCTCGTCGGAGCCGGCGACAACGGTGGCGACGCCCTGTGGGCCGGTGCCCGGCTGTCCCGGCGGGGCGTCCGGGTCGAGGCCCTGCTGCTCGCCGAGCACGTCCACGAGGCGGGCCTGGCCGCCCTCCGCGCGTCGGGCGGACGGGCCACCCGCGCCCTCGACGACCTGGGTCCCGGTCCGGACCTGGTCGTGGACGGCATCGTCGGCATCGGTGGCCGGCCCGGGCTGCGTCCGGACGCCGTCGCGGCGCTGGAGCGCCTGGCGGGGGTGCCGGTCGTCGCCGTGGACGTACCGTCGGGCGTCGACGTCGACACCGGCCGCCTCGACGGACCACACGTCGTCGCCGACCTGACCGTCACGTTCGGCACCCACAAGGTCGCCCACCTCGTCGATCCCGCGTCGACCTCCAGCGGTGCGCTCCACCTCGTCGACCTGGGGCTCGACCTCGGGGCACCGGCCGTCGAGGCGCTCCAGCCCGACGACGTGCGCGCGCTGCTCCCGCACCCCGGGCCGGTCGCGCACAAGTACACCCGGGGGGTCGTCGGCGTCCGCGCCGGCTCCGGCACCTACCCCGGCGCCGCACTGCTCGCCGTGGCGGGCGCGGGCTGCGGACTGGCCGGGATGGTGAGGTACGTCGGCCCCGAGGCCGTCGCCGACACCGTCCGGACCGTGCACCCCGAGGTCGTCGGCGCCGGGCGCGTGCAGGCGTGGGTCGTCGGCCCGGGGGGTGGCGACGACGCCGCCCGGATGCTGGCCGAGGCCCGCGCGGACGACGTACCCGTGGTGGTGGACGCCGACGCCCTGCGCCACCTGGCCGACCCGGCGCCCGGCTGCGTCCTGACCCCGCACGCCGGTGAGCTGGCGGCGATGCTGGGCGTGGAGCGCGACGAGGTGGAGGCCGACCCGCTGTCCTTCGCGCGGGACGCGGCTCGCCGCTGGGAGTCCGTCGTCCTGCTCAAGGGCCACCGCACGCTCGTCGCCGACCCCCTCGGCCCGGTGCGCGTGACGACGACCGGTGTGCCCTGGCTCGCCACCGCAGGTGCCGGCGACGTCCTCGCAGGACTCGTCGGTGCGCTCCTCGCCGCCGGGCTCGAGCCGTACGACGCTGCGTCCGTCGGGTCCTGGGTGCACGGCGCCGCCGCGACCGAGGCCGCAGCGGGCGGTCCCCTGACGGCGAGCCGGGTCGCGGTCCAGATCCCACGGCTGGTGCGCGGGATCCTCACCGCCCCCACATCGGGGCTGGTGGGATGATCGCGCCCATGACCGATCCCGTGCCGCACCGTGCCGAGATCGTGGTGGACCTCGCCGCCATCCGGCACAACGTCCGCATCCTCAAGGACCTGGTGTCGGTGGACGCACCGGTGCTGGTGATGGCGGTGGTGAAGGCCGACGGTTACGGCCACGGCATGGCCGAGGCCGCCGCGGCCGCTCGCGACGGTGGTGCCGACTGGCTGGGAGTGGCCACGATCGAGGAGGCCCTCGACCTGCGGGAGGCCGGGGACCGGGGGCCGCTCCTGTGCTGGCTCAGCGCGCCCGGCGACGACTTCGCAGCCGCCGTGGCCGCGGGCGTGGAGGTGACGGCCTACTCCGTCGCGGAGCTGGACGAGATCGCGGCGGTGGGCGGTGCGCGCGTCCAGCTCAAGCTCGACACCGGTCTCTCGCGCGGCGGGGCCCCGCGCGCCGAGTGGCAGGGGCTCTTCGCCGCCGCCGCGGCCCACGAGTCCGCGGGTCGGATGCGGGTCACCGGCATCTGGTCGCACTTCGCGGCCAGCGACGAGCCCGCCCACCCGGCCAACGACGCGCAGGAGGCGCAGTTCCGGGAGGCCCTGCGGCTGGCCGACGCGGCGGGGCTCGACCCCGAGGTCACCCACCTCGCCAACTCGGCGGCCACGATCCTGCGTCCGTCCTCGCACTTCGACCTCGTGCGCTGCGGCATCGCGGCCTACGGGCTCGACCCGGCGCCCGGGGTCAGCCCCCGGCTGGGGCTGCGGCCGGCGATGACGGTCCGCGCGCGCCTGCTGATGAGCAAGGAGATCGCGGCGGGCGAGGGCGTCTCCTACGGACACACCTGGGTCGCCGACCGCGACACCACCGTGGGCGTCGTGCCGGCCGGCTACGCCGAGGGCATCCCGCGCCGAGCCGGCAACACGGCGTCCGTCTGGGTCGACGACTCGCTGCGCCCGGTCCGCGGCCGGATGTGCATGGACCAGTTCGTCGTCGACCTCCACGGCGAGCTGCCGCCGCCGGGCACCGAGGTGGTCCTCTTCGGGCCCGGCGACCTCGGCGAGCCGACCGCCCAGGACTGGGCGGACGCCGCCGGCACCATCAGCTACGAGATCGTGACCCGGCTGGGGGGCCGGTTGGCACGACGCCACGTCGACTCCGACGACGCGGCCACAGACCTGGAAGGAACCTCCCGTTGAGCATCAAGGGCCGGATCTTCGGCACCGTCGTCGGCGCGGCCGGCCTGGCCGCCGCCGCCGGTGCCGTCGGCGTCGCCCGCCAGAACCGGGTCATCGGCAACCGGGCCGCGGGGGAGAAGGTCGCCTTCGGTGAGCTGCACAGCGCGCCCCGGGTCGTGGTGGCCGACGACGCCCTGGACCTGTACGTCGAGATCGACGAGCCCGCCGACTTCGGTGGCGCACCGTCCACCGACGACGACCTCACGGTCGTCTTCGTGCACGGCTACTCGCTCAACCTCGACTGCTGGCACTTCCAGCGAGCCGCCTACCGCGGCCAGGTGCGCACCGTCTTCTTCGACCAGCGCAGCCACGGTCGCTCGGCGCGCTCCGACGAGGACCACTGCACGCTCGAGCAGCTCGGCCACGACCTGCGCCGCGTCATCGAGGACACCGTTCCCGGCCGCTGCGTGGTCGTCGGGCACTCGATGGGCGGCATGAGCATCGTCAGCCTCGCCGAGCACTACCCCGAGATGTTCGGCGACAAGGTCGTCGGGGCGGCCCTCATCTCCACCACGGCGGGCGGCCTGGACCCGGGCCGGATCCTGTTCCCGATGCTGCCGCTGGGCCTCGGCGGCCGGTTCGTCGGCCGAGCGGTGCGCACCCTCGACCGGGGCCACCGGCTGGTCGACCTCGCGCGGGTGTGGGGCCACGCCGTGGCCGACGTGGCGACCGACCGCTACGCCTTCGGTGACGACGTGCCCGCCGACCACGTCGAGTTCGTCTACTCGATGCTCAACGCCACCCCCTTCGCCGTGGTGGCCGACTTCTACCCGGCCTTCGCCACGCTCGACCACTTCGAGCACCTCGAGCCGCTGGGACGCGTCCCCACCGCGGTCATCTGCGGCACCGAGGACAAGGTCACCTCCGTGGGACACAGCCGCAAGCTGCACAGCCGCATCCTCGGCTCCAGCCTCCTGGAGTGCGAGGGCGCCGGTCACATGGTGCTGCTCGAGCGGCACAAGGAGGTCACCGCGGAGCTCGACGACCTGCTCTCGCTCGCCGCGGGTCGGGCTCCGCGGTGAGCCTCGTCGTACGCCGCGTCGGACCGGACGCGGCAGCCGACGTGCTGGCCGTGGTGCGGGAGGCCTTCGGTGCCCGCCCCGTGCTCGATCCGCCGGCGGACGCACTCGGGGAGGACGTCGACTCCGTCGCCCGCCTGCTCGCCGTACGCGGCGGCCTGCTGGCGACCCTGGACGGGGTGCCCGTCGGCTGTGCGGTGCTCGACGTGCGGCCCGAGGGGCTCGTGCTGCGGCGCTTCGGCGTGACCCCGGGTGCCCAGGGCCGGGGAGTGGCGACGGCGCTGGTCGCGGCGGCCCGCGAGGCGGCCGTGGGCCGCGCTGCCGTCGTGGTGTCGGCCCGCGAGGAGCTGCCCGACACCGTCGCGTTCTGGGAGCGGCACGGCTTCGTCGAGACCGCCCGCTCCAGCCCGTACGTCGAGCTGTCGCTGGCGCTGGAGGTGACCGCCGAGGTGGCCGACGCCGAGGCCATGCGCGAGCTCGGCGAGCGCGTCGGGCGCAGCCTGGTGGCCGGGGACCTCGTGGTGCTCACCGGCGAGCTCGGTGCCGGCAAGACCACCTTCACCCAGGGACTCGGCCAGGGGCTGCAGGTGCGTGGGGGCGTCACGTCGCCGACGTTCGTCATCGCCCGCGTGCACCCGTCCCTGGTGGACGGCCCCGACCTGGTGCACGTCGACGCCTACCGGCTGGGCGGCCTCGACGAGCTCGACGACCTGGACCTCGACGCCTCGCTCGAGTCGGCCGTCACCGTCGTCGAGTGGGGAGCCGGTCTCGCGGAGGGTCTGGCCGACTCGCGCCTCGAGGTCGTCATCGAGCGCGTCCTGGGCCAGGGCCCCGACGGGGAGCTCGATCCGCGCCGGGTTTGCCTCCGCTGGGTCGTCGGACAGTAGCCTCGTCGCCGTGCTGCTTGCCTTCGACACCGCCACCCCGCTGGTGACCGTCGCCCTCCACGACGGCGAGCGGGTGGTGGTGGAGCACTCCTCCGAGCAGCCCATGAAGCACGGCGAGCACCTCGCACCGCTCATCGCGCGGGCCATGGAGGACGCGGGCGTCGTGCGGCAGGACCTCACTGCGATCGCCGTCGGTGTCGGTCCCGGTCCGTTCACCGGGCTCCGCGTCGGGATCGTCACGGCGCGCACCCTGGGCTTCGTGCTGGAGATCCCGGTCTACGGCGTGTGCTCCCTCGACGCGGTCGCCCTGGAGGTGGTGGGCACCGGCGCGGCGTCGGGCAGCTTCCTGGTGGCCACCGACGCGCGGCGCAAGGAGGTCTACCTCGCCTCCTACGACGCCGACGCCCGGCGTCTGGAGGGCCCCGTGGTGACCAGGCCCGCGGAGGTCGCGACCACCGCGCAGGTCGCCGGGGCCGGACCCGCCCTCTATCCCGACGCGTTCCCCCACGCGATCGCCCCGGACCGGCCCAGCGCCGCCTGGATCGCCTCCGGTGTCGTCGGCGAGCTCGTAGACTTGCTGGACCCCGAACCCCTGTACCTGCGGCGTCCCGACGCGGTCGCCGGCGCTCCCAGAAAGCCCGTCTCGTGATCCGTCCCGCTGTCCTGGCCGACCTCCCTGCCCTCGCCGCGCTCGAGCAGGAGCTGTTCGGTGTCGACGCATGGAACGAGGCGCTGATCCGGCAGGAGATCGTGGGTCCGGGTCGTCGCTTCGTCGTCGCGGACGACCTCTCCGGCTACGCGGTCACCATGTCGGCCGGTGACATCGTCGACCTGCTGCGGATCGCCGTACGCCCCGACGCCCGCCGCAACGGGCTGGCCTCCCGGCTCCTCGACGAGCTCCTGGTCGACACCGAGGACGCCTCGCGCATGCTGCTCGAGGTGAGCGTCTCCAACTCGGCCGCCCTCGGGTTCTACGTCGCTCGCCAGTTCAGCGTGATCGACGTCCGCCCGCACTACTACCGCGACGGGTCCGAGGCACTCGTGATGTGCCGGTGGCTGCCCGGTGCCGCCCGGACGCAGACCGCGACGGCGCATGACTGACGAGCCCCTGGTCCTCGGCATCGAGACCTCCTGCGACGAGACCGGCGTCGGCATCGTCCGCGGCCACACGCTGCTCGCCGACACGGTCGCGAGCAGCGTGGAGGAGCACGCCAGGTTCGGCGGCGTCGTGCCCGAGGTGGCCAGCCGGGCGCACCTGGAGGCGATGGTCCCGACGATCGAACGGGCCGCCGAGACGGCCGGGATCGCGCTGGGCGACATCGACGCGGTCGCCGTCACCAGCGGTCCGGGGCTCGCCGGCGCCCTGCTCGTGGGCGTGGCCAGCGCCAAGGCCCTCGCGCTGGGGCTCGGCAAGCCGATCTACGGCGTCAACCACCTGGCCGCGCACGTCGCGGTCGACCAGCTCGAGCACGGGCCGCTGCCGGAGCCGTGCCTGGCGATGCTGGTCTCCGGCGGGCACTCGAGCCTGCTCGAGGTCACCGACGTCACCGTGGGGGTCGAGCCGATGGGCTCCACGATCGACGACGCGGCGGGGGAGGCCTTCGACAAGGTCGCGCGGCTGCTCGGGCTGCCGTTCCCCGGCGGACCCCACATCGACCGGGCCGCCCGCAGCGGCAACAGCGTGGCCATCGACTTCCCGCGCGGCCTCTCCAGCCGGCGCGACCTCGAGCGGCACCGCTTCGACTTCTCCTTCTCCGGCCTCAAGACCGCGGTGGCGCGGTGGGTGGAGACCCAGCAGCGCGAGGGCAACACCATCGACGTGGCCGACGTGGCCGCCTCCTTCCAGGAGGCCGTGTGCGACGTGCTGACCCGCAAGGCCGTCGACGCCGCGAGGAGCCGCGGCATCGAGGACATCCTGATCGGTGGCGGGGTGGCGGCCAACAGCCGCCTGCGGGCGATGGCCGAGGAGCGCGCTGCGGCGTACGACATCCGGGTGCGGGTGCCGCGCCCGGGCCTGTGCACCGACAACGGCGCCATGGTCGCCGCGCTCGGTGCCGAGCTCGTGGCGCGGGGACGTACGCCCTCGCTGCTGGACCTGCCGGCGGACTCGTCGCAGCCGATCACCACCGTGGTGGCCTGAGGAAGGACCGCTCAGTCGAGGACGCCGGGTGCGACGTCGTCGTCGCCGAGCCAGTCCTGGTCGTAGACCAGGCTGTCGCGATCGGTGGTCCGGTCACGATCGCCCTTGCGGCCGCCGCGAGCGCCGCTGCCGGCGGCGCCGGCACTGCGGGCGCCGGCCGACCCACGACCTCCCGCGCGCTGTCCGGAGCTCGATCCCGCTGCTGCGCCCCGACCACCGGCGCCGCCACGTCCGCTCGAGCTGCCGGTGGCTGCGCCGCGACCCGTCGCACCCCCTGCACCGGCTGCGCTGCGGGACGCCGGGCTGCCGGCCGCACCGGCGCTGCGAGGAGCGGCCGAGGATGCCGACGATCCGGCCGAACGGGACAGCGCGCCGGCGCTTCCCGCACGTCCGGTCGCCCCGATGGCCCGCACGGGCGTCGCACTGCGCGTGCCGGCGGGGGTGGCTCCACGGACCGAGCCGGAGGCCAGTGCACCGGCACCTCCGGCGGCACCGGCTGCGCCGAGGGCGGCGGCCGAGGGGCCCGACGGTGTGGCCGAGACCGGCGTCGAGACCGTGGGACCGCTCGGCTGGTAGGTGATCCCGTCCTGCGACGTGCCGATCACGGTCGTGGTCGGAGGCGGGGGGATCGGCGTACGGACGTCGTGTTCGGGCGGGCTCAGCGTGCAGACGACGAGGTCGGGGTCGGGCTGCCGGGGCTCGGGGTCCTTGGGCTCGTCCTTGGGTCGGGGTCCTTGGGCTCGGGGTCCTTCGGGTCCGGCTGGAGGAACACCCGGGGCTCGCCGTCGTTGCCGCCGCCACCGCCACCGGTGGGCGGCGGTGCCTGCGTGCCGGGAAGGTAGGGACCGCCGGGACCAGAGGGCACCTGGGGCGGGGGCTCCGTGGGGTCCTTCTCGCCGTGGATCTCCTTCATCGGCGGGATGGCACCGAGGAAGGCGGCGTCCATGTCCTTGGTCAGCGCGAGGGCCTTGGCCTCCTGCTTGTCGTACTCGGTCTGCCAGGCGGTGCGCTCGTTCTGCCGTGCCTGCGAGGCGGCCGCCTGGGCCGCGATCTCCTCGTCGGTCGGCTCCACGCCGGGCGTGCCGGCCGGGGCCTGGTAGGCCGGCGGCTTGTCGCCGAGCGCGGTCAGGGCGTCACGCGCGTCGCGAGCGTCGGAGAGCTGGCGGCCGACCTGGGTCAGGGCCTCGCCCGCCGCACGCAGCTGCTCGGCCTTGAGCGCCAGCGACGTCGCGGACTCCTCCATGCCGGCTCGCAGCGCGGGACCGGTGAGCGTCTGCTCGCCGATGCGGAGCTCGGCCTGCTGCGCCGCCGACGTGAGGGCCTCGCTGAGCTTCTCGAGGTCGTTGGCCTTCTGCTTCCAGTTGAAGCCGGCTCCCGTGAGCCGGCCCTCGGCCGCGGTGTCGAGGTACTGGTCGAGCACCTGCCGGTGGGGTCCCTTGGTCACGGTCTCAGGCCCCCTCGGTCGGCAGCGTGCACTGGTCGGAGCTGAAGTCGGGCGCGGCCACGCAGTCGGTCGAGGCCTGGATCAGGTTCATCGTGGCCCTGGTCTGGTCGGTCGTGTTCTCCATGTCCTTGCTGAAGGCGGCGACCGAGCTGCCCATCCCGCGCAGGCCGGCGACCATCTTGTTGAGCTCGTCGCCGACGGCCCGGTGAGCCATCTCGACGTTGGTGCCGAGGCGGTAGCCGCCGGTGTAGGACTCGCCGAACGACGTCGTCGGCACGGGCGTGATCGGGTCGGCCTCCAGGCCCTCCGCGGCGCGGTCGAACGAGCTCATCAACGAGGCGATCGTGTCGGGATCGATGTTGAGGCCCACCATCGTCTGGTTGAGCAGTTCCCGGTCTTCGAGCGGCAGCATGGTCTGTCCCTTCCCCCTGAACGCAGACCCAAACCACCTTAGGGGCACGATCTGCGTCCCGCAGCATCAATGGCTGTGGCTAGGCTCGCACCATGATTTCTCGGGTGTCGTGGCGCGGTGGCGCCACCGTCGCGGGCGCGGTCCTCGTCCTGCTCGTGGCCGGGTGCGGGGCCGGCTCGGACGATCCCGACGCCAGCGGATCGGGTGCTCCCGCCGATGGGACGTCGGAGACGCCGTCGCCGTCGCCGTCCGTCGCGGTCCCCAGTCCCACCGCCACCGTCGAGCCCGCGGACGGTCCCGTCATCAGGACCGAGGGGGCCAGGATCCGTGGGCTCAGCACCTACGAGCGCGTCTCGGACTTCGGGGTCCTCCAGGGCTACCGCGACGACCAGAGCACGCTGTCGTTCCTGCCCGGCTACACCGACAAGCCGTCGCTCGACGCCTTCGCGAGGCAGTACATGCGCATCGCGGGCGAGGACGGCGACCAGCTGGAGCGGGTCGACGACGTCGTGGTCGGCGGCGAGTACAACGCCTTCCACGTCCTCGACAGCACGGACCCCACCGAGGAGGCCCACGTCTTCGGCGTGATGTTCCTCGACGGGTCCTGGACCATCCACATCAGCTTCTACGAGAACGGCGAGCCCCAGCCCCTCACTGCCGACGAGCGGCAGCAGGTCATGGACAGCATCCTGGCCACGTTCGAGCCGACGTTCAACTAGCTGGTCGCAGCGGCGAGCTTCAGTGCGATGTCGCCGGGCTGGAGGTCGGGGCTGTCGATGTCGATCCGCTCGACCGCTCCGTCGAGGCCCAGGCGGACGACGTACTGCCGGCCACCGGTCGCAACCGTGGTGACCAGCGTCTCGACGTCCTCCCAGAGCATCTCCGGGTTGATCCCGACGACCCCGGTGCGGCTCCCCACGAGCTCGAAGTCGACCACTGGCTCGCCGGTGGCGGCGTCGAGGACGGCGAGGGTGGGGGAGCCGTCGGGCGTGAGGTAGTCGGTGAGGCCCACGACGTGCTCACCGTCCGGGCTGAACGCCAGCAGCGAGTAGTCGCAGGTGTCCCACACCGTCGTTCCCTCGCCGCCCGTCGTGGTGTCGACCACCTTCCAGCACGACCCGTCGCCGCTGAAGCTGGTCTGACCGCTGACCAGGCCCCCCGCCGCATCGGTGGCGCCGGCCCGGATGAAACCGGGCAGCGCGGTGGTCCGCCCGTCGGGGGACAGCACGAGCACCGTCTGGCGGCCGGTCGAGGGGTCGGTGCGAGCCAGGACGATCCCGTCGTCGGGCAGGAAGCCCATCGCGCGCAGCGTCTCCTCCTGCGGCCCCGGAGGCATCGGGATCTGCCTCTCCTCGCGGCTGCCGTCGGCGGCGCGGTCGACGACGACCCATCGGGTGCCGTCGTACCAGGCCCACGCGAGGCGCCCGGCGTCCGGGGACACGGCCAGCTCGGTGGCCTGCGTGACCTCCTCGATGACGCGGAGCTCGGCGTCGAGCACGTGCACGGTGGAGATCCAGCCCTCCGCGGTGTCGGCCTCGGCCAGTCCTGTCCAGCCGTCCAGGTAGGGCGTGAGCTGGCTGTAGTCGTGCGGGAGCGTGGTGGTGTCCGCGCCGACGATGAGGCTGGGCACGTCGACGTTGATCACGGGCAGTGTCAGCTCCTCGCCGACCTCCGCGCTGCGCGGGTCGATGCGCACGGTGCCGGTGACGACAGGGGTCGAGGGCGGCGCGGCGGGCTCGACGCCGCTGCGCTGGGCCGGTCCCGACACGGTGAGGCCCACGGGGACGGCGATCGCCAGGACGGCCGCAACGGCGGCACCGGCCGCCATGGTGCGGCGGCGCTGGATCCTCCGGGCTCGGGTCCGGACGTCGGTGACCGACAGGGGAGAGTGCTGGATCGGGTCGACCCGGCGGTGCAAGCCGTCGTGGACCCGGTCCTCGAGGGGAGTGGTGTTCATCGAGCGTCATCTCCGGACTCGTGGGGGTTGAGTGACTGGGGAGCGCGGGCGCGCAGCCCCGCCAGGGCGCGGCTGGCCTGCGACTTGACCGTCCCGACCGAGACGCCGAGGACGGCTGCGATCTCGGCCTCGCTCAGCTGCTCGTAGTAGCGCAGCACGACCACCGAGCGCTGTTTGGGCGGAAGGGTCTGGACGAAGGACCAGAGCACCCCGCCCATCCCGTCGTCGTACTCGTCGTGGGCACCGGCCTCCGGGATCGTGTCGGTGACGTGCTCGCGGCGCTTCCACGCGCGGCGCCAGAGCGAGTTGTGCTCGTTGACCATGATGCGGCGGACGTAGCCGTCGAGCGCCTCGCGGTCGCGGACCTTGTCCCAGGACAGGTAGAGCTTGGCGAAGGCGTTCTGCAGCAGGTCCTCGGCGCCGGCGTGGTCGCCGGCGAGCAGGTAGGCGGTGCGGTAGAGGGCCGGCTGGCGCGCAGACATGTACGCCGAGAAGTCGGCGTCCTTGTCGGCGCCCCTGCCCTGCGTCGTGCCCATGTCGACGAGTGTCGCGGCCACCATCCACCTCCTTCGTCTCCGTGCGTGGTGTGTCGTGGTGAGGACGCGAACAACGACCCCGGGGTTGCATCTGCTTGGTCGGCGTTGCAAGGCTCGCCGCATCCCGACGTCAGGAGATTCGATGCAGCAGGTCAAAGCAGTGGTCGCGCTCGCCCAGGGCGAGCCGGTGCAGCTCACCACCATCAACGTCCCCGACCCGGGTCCGGGGGAGGCCGTGGTGCAGGTGCAGGCCTGCGGGGTGTGCCACACCGACCTGCACTACCGGGAGGGCGGGATCAACGACGAGTTCCCGTTCCTCCTCGGGCACGAGGCCGCCGGTGTCGTCGAGTCCGTCGGCCCGGACGTGACCGGACTGGAGCCCGGGGACTTCGTCGTCCTCAACTGGCGGGCCGTCTGCGGTGACTGCCGGGCCTGCAACCGTGGCGAGCCGTGGTACTGCTTCGCGACCTTGAACGCGACCCAGAGGATGACCCTCGCCGAGGGCGACCTCGCCGGGACCGAGCTGTCGCCCGCGCTGGGCATCGGCGCCTTCGCGGAGAAGACGCTCGTCGCGGCCGGGCAGTGCACCAAGGTCGATCCGTCCGCGCGCGCTGCCGCGGTGGGGCTGCTCGGGTGCGGCGTGATGGCCGGGCTCGGCGCCGCCATCAACACGGGCAACGTCGGCCGCGGCTCCACGGTCGCGGTGATCGGTTGCGGCGGTGTGGGCGCGGCGGCGATCGCCGGGGCCGCGCTGGCCGGGGCCGCCCGGATCATCGCGGTCGACATCGACGAGCGGAAGCTGGAGCGCGCTCGATCCATGGGCGCCACCCACACGGTGAACTCGAGCGAGACCGACCCCGTGGCCGCGATCCGTGAGCTGACGCCGCCGCCGGACGGCACGGGCCACGAGGGCGGTGCGGACGTGGTGATCGACGCGGTCGGTCGTCCGGAGACCTGGAAGCAGGCGTTCTACGCCCGCGACCTGGCCGGCACCGTCGTCCTGGTCGGCGTGCCGACGCCCGACATGAAGGTGCCCGACATCCCGCTGATCGACGTCTTCGGCCGTGGCGGGGCGCTGAAGTCCTCGTGGTACGGCGACTGCCTGCCCTCACGCGACTTCCCGATGCTGGTCGACCTCTACCTGCAGGGCCGGCTCGATCTCGACGCCTTTGTCAGCGAGGAGATCGGGCTCGGCGACGTCGAAGCGGCGTTCGACAAGATGCACCACGCCTCCGACGGTGGGCAGAGCGTGCTCCGCTCGGTGGTGGTCCTGTGACCGCCCGGGTCGACCACGCCGTGGTCTCCGGCACCTTCAGCCTCGACGGCGAGACCCACGAGGTCGACAACAACGTGTGGGTGATCGGCGACGACGAGCAGTGCCTGGTCATCGACGCCCCGCACGACGTCGACGCGATCCTGGACGTCGTCGCCGGTCGTACGGTGAAGGCGATCGTGTGCACCCACGCCCACGACGACCACGTACGCGTGGCGCCGGAGCTCCGGCGTCGCGTCGGCGCTCCGATCCTGCTGCACCCCGACGACCGCCCGCTGTGGGAGCTGACGCACGGTGGTGACGAGGAGGGGGCCGAGCTGTGGGACGTCGACCTCTCCGACGGCCAGGTGCTCACCATCGGTGGTGCTGCCGTCACGGTGATCCACACCCCCGGCCACGCGCCTGGCGCGGTGTGCCTCTACGTCCACGACCTCGGGTGCGTCTTCACCGGCGACACGCTGTTCGAGGGCGGTCCCGGCGCGACGGGTCGGTCCTACAGCGACGCCGACCTGATCGTGCGGTCCATCCGATCGCGGCTCCTCGAGCTGCCCGACGAGACGGTCGTGCACACCGGCCACGGTCCCGACACCACGATCGGGGCGGAGCGGGCGGGCCTCGGCTGAGTCACGCGCTCAGCGGGCCCTTCCGCTGGCCGGGGCGGAGCCACGGCGACGCCGCCCAGATCCGCTCCCGTCGCTCCTCCCTCACCTCGTCGGCGTGCTCGACCTCGGCCGCGAGCTGGGCCAGTGCCGGATGGTCGACGGGCGTGCCGTTGACCGCGCGCTGGACCTCGCGCCGGAACGGCGACGTGTGGAAGCGGATCGCCGGGTCCCGTCGCTCCCGTGAACGTCGTCGCCAGAGCAGGAAGTCGGCCGTCGACTCCGTACCGCGCGGGCACCACCAGCCCCGGGCGGTGAGGTCCACGTGGGCGGGGTAGCGGCGGCCGCCGTGGTCGCGCGCGCCGTCGTCACGCATCGGCTCCACCTCCTCGCCCGTCTCGTCGTCGTGGAAGGTGGTGTGCAGCCCTGCCAGCCGCAGCATCTGCTGGAGGACGGACGCGCGTGGGCTGGTGCGCCCGGTCTCCCACCGCGCGACGACCGACTGCGAGACGCCCAAGATGGCCGCCAGCCCCCTCTGCGAGACGTCGAGGATCCGCCTGATCCTGCGCACGAGCCCGCGGATCCCGCCGTCGAAGGGCCCCATCAGGTACCACTCCAGCTCCGCCTCGGTCCGCCCCACCTCGCGGATCCATCCAGTCGTCGTGTCTATGTCGTCCATGCCGTCCTCCGTCGCCTTCCGGTCGTGTTCGGTGTCGCGTTGGGTGCCGTCCACCGATGACACCCGGATGCACCGACAACGGCGCGGAGTTCTCCACAACGCAGCTCGTCGCCGGGACCGGCCGCTGCGTCGAGCACCTCCCCCTCCGTCCTGGCGCTTGAGTCTCTGGGGGACTCACCTCACAGGGAGCCGGGAGGCGCCGGATTCGGAGCCCACCCTTGCCCTTGAGTCGCTCAGAGACTCAACGGCAAGGACGGAGGTGGGGGTGCCGCCGGGGCTAGGGTCGGAGGGTGAGCACCGAGGATTTCGTGCCCGAAGACTTCGTCCCGCCGCGCACGCTGGTGAGGGAGCGGTTCCGCCTCGAGCCGCTCGGGCCCCAGCACAACGAGTCCGACCTGGCGGCCTGGAGCTCGAGCATCGACCACATCAGGTCCACGGCCGGATTCTCGTCCGGCAGCTGGCCTCCTCCGGACGGCATGTCGCCGGAGCAGAATCTCGCGGACCTCGTCCGGCATGCGGCGGACTTCGAGGCACGCGAGGGGTTCACGTTCACCGTGCTCGACCCGGGCACCGACGAGGTCATCGGGTGCGTGTACATCTACCCGACGCGGTCGGAGGACCACGACGTCCAGGTGCGGTCGTGGGTGCGGGCCGACGTGGCGGAGCTCGACGAGCCCGTTGCGGAGGCCGTCGCCGACTGGCTGGCCGCCGACTGGCCCTGGGAGCGCCCGCACCGGCACGGCCGGTGAGAGCCCGCGAGATGGGTGGTCGGCACCCGGCCGTGTCACGATGACGGGATGCTCGCGAGGCCGACGTCGACGAGCCCGCCGGCCGGCGCTCGTGCCCGCGGCGTGGCGTTGTCGGCGACCCTCGCCCTCGTCGTCTCGCTGAGCGGGTGCGAGAGCGGCGGCGATCCTGCAGCCGAGAAGCCGGCGACCGGGGAAGCGACGGCCAGCACCACGCCGACCGTGCCGCCGACCCCGTCCGAGGAGCTCGGGCTCGCCGAGGGGTGGGGCCCGGACCGCTCCGAGCTGGACCGCGCCGCGAAGCTCGTCGGCCGGTTGCCGCTGCCCGACCTGGCAGGTCAGGTGATCGTCGCCGAGTGGCGAGGCACGTCCGCGCCCGTGAGGCTCGTGCGCGACCTGCACCTCGGCGGCGTCATCGCCTTCGACTCCAACGTCGTCTCGGCCGCCCAGGTCGAGGCCGTCAACACGGCACTGACCCGGCAGGTACGCCGGAAGTGGCCGCTGTTCCTCGGGGTGGACCAGGAGGGCGGCGTGGTCGAGCGGATGCGCAGCGCCGCGACGAGGTTCCCGACCTTCATGAGCGCGGGGGCCGCCGGTGACCTCGCGCTGACGCAGCAGGCGTACGCCGCCAGCGGAGCCGAGCTGCGCGGTCTCGGCTTCACCGTCGACTTCGCGCCCGACGCGGACGTCACCTCCGGGCCGGGCGACCCGACGATCGGATCACGGTCCGCGTCGTCGTCCCCCGAGGCGGTGGCCGACCAGGTCGTCGCCGCCGCCACCGGGTTCGCCGAGTCCGGCGTGCTCCCGGTCATCAAGCACTTCCCCGGCCACGGCTCGGTGCCGGCGGACAGCCACCTGACCCTTCCGGTGCAGACCAAGTCCCGGCGGGAGCTCGACGCCTCCGACCTGGTGCCGTTCCGGCGTGCCGTCGAGGCCGGGCTGCCCGCGGTGATGGTCGGCCACCTCGACGTACGCGCGATCGATCCCCGCGTGCCCTCGTCGCTCTCCCGTGCCGTGGTGACCGACCTGCTGCGCGACGAGGTGGGCTTCGCAGGGCTGGTGGTCACCGACTCGCTCGCGATGGCGGCCGTCACCCGCGGCCGCGACCCGGGACGGACGGCCGTCCAGGCGCTCCGCGCGGGCTCCGACGTCCTGCTGATGCCGCCGTCGCCGGCGCTCGCGCGTACGGCGCTGGTGCGCGCGGTCCGGGCAGGCACCCTGTCCCGACGCCGGCTCGAGCAGGCCGCCGCCCGGCAGGTCGCGCTGCTCACCCATCTCGCCGGCGAGGAGGGCTCGCCGATCGGGTCCGCTCGGGGCGCCTCGCGCCGGCTCTCGGCCGCCGCCGTCACGATCACGGACGGTGCGTGCTCCGGTCGCCTCGTCGGGGACGCCGTGCACGCGTACGGCGATCCGGGCGCGGTCGGCGCGTTCGTCGCGGCGGCGGGCCGGGCGGGACTCACGGTCCTCCTGCGCCGGTCACCGCCGGCCAGGCTGACCACTTCAGAGCCGAGGCCGGAGCGCCGGCCGAAGGAGCGCAAGCGCGCGTTCCGCAAGCGGCTGCGCGCCTGGAAGCAGGAGGAGGCCGGGCGCGTCCGTCGCCTGGACGCCTGGACCGCGCGCGAGGACGCCCGGCTCGCGGTCGGCACCCCCGTCGGGTTCAGCGGCTTCCACGACGCGCCGGTCGACGGCACCGTCGCCGTCGCGACCGACAGCCCCTGGGTGCTCGGTCGGGTCGGCGCACCCACCCGCATCGCGACCTACGGCGACACCCCGGCCGCGATGGACGTGCTGGTCGAGGTGCTGCTCGGCGAGGCGCCCGCCCCGGGTCGGCTGCCGGTCCGGGTCGCCGGCGTCGCACGCGCAGGCTGCTAGAACCGGCGGGTGCTAGAAGGGCTCGACCAGCAGGGCCGTCCCCTGGCCGGCCACCCGCGTCAGCACGAGAGTCCCCTCGTTGTCGCCCTTGAGCGCGAGCCGCTTGCGCAGCTCGTCCGGCACCACCTGCACCCCCCGCTTCTTGATCGTCAGCCGACCGATCCCGCGCTCGTGCAGCGCGGCCCTGAGCTGCTTCTCGCGATAGGGGAGGTGCTCGACCACGCGGTAGCCGCGGGCGAACGGCGTACGGAACGAGTCGTCGCTGGTGACGTAGGCGATGTGCTCGTCCACGAGGCCACCCTGCACGCCGACGGCCACGGCCGTCACCAGGCCGGCCCGGATGACCGCCCCGTCGGGCTCGTAGAGGTAGTCACCGACCTCCCGGACCGCGACCCCGCGCTCCCCGAGCGGCGGAGCGTCCTCGTCGGTCAGCGTCGCGAGCCCGCGCTCGCCGATGACGGTCGCGCGCCGGTCCGTGGTCGACAGCGCGGGGGACCACAGCACGGCCTCCTTGACCTCGCCGCCGTCGCTGACCCACTCCGCCTCGACGCCTGCTGGCACGAGGTCGTGGCCGATGCCGGGGGCGACCTTCACCAGGGAGCGCTTCGTCAGCAGGTCGAGCACCCAGGGCCACGGCGGGGTCCATCCCTCCACGTCGAAGACCCGGCCCCGACCGCCCCGCCGGGCGGGATCGGCGAACGCGGCGTCGAAGCCGCTGGTGTCGAGCGTGGTGGCGTCGCCCACAATGACCGCTCCGGCCAGGCCGAGGGCGGCCAGGTTGGCCTCTGCCATCGCCACCCGCACCGGGTCCTGGTCGATGCCGGCCGCGACGAGGCCGGCGCGTGCGAAGGCGAGGAGGTCGCCGCCGATGCCGCAGCCGAGGTCGACGACGCTGCCGCCGGGGACGGCCGCGGCCAGTCGGGCCGCCCGGTGGTCGGCCACCCGGGAGCGGGTGGCCTGCTCGAGCGCGTCAGGGGTGAAGAACATCCGGTGGGCGGCGTCGCCGAACTTGGCGACGGCCTTCTCCCGCAGGCGCGCCTGGGTGGTGGCTGCCGCGGACCTCTCGGCGTCGGGCTCGAGGCGCCGTACGACGCTCGCCACCCGCACCGGGTCATCGGGGTGGTCGACCCAGGCTCGGGCCGCGTGGAGCAGAAGGGCCGCACCCTCGGGGGTCCGCAACCAGTCCAGCGTCTCGATCTCCACACGGGCATCCTGTCAGGCGCCACCGGCGGGACCTCGGCTAGCACTCGATCGGGGAGAGTGCTAGCGTCTGTTCTGGCACTCTCACCCCGAGAATGCCAACGCTCGTGACCCCGGCACGACCCCCGCGACGGCGTGCCGCACGGATCGCGAGTCCACGTCCTGGGAGCGATCTGCTCCTGCAAAAGTCTCGTGAAGAGAAAGTGGAGGTTGATCCGAAGTGTCGGTCAACATCAAGCCCCTCGAGGACCGCATCGTCGTCCAGACGCTCGAAGCCGAGCAGACCACGGCCTCCGGCCTGGTCATCCCGGACACCGCCAAGGAGAAGCCCCAGGAGGGCGAGGTCATGGCGATCGGTCCCGGTCGTGTCGACGACAACGGCAACCGCGTCCCGCTGGACGTCGCCGTGGGCGACAAGGTCATCTACAGCAAGTACGGCGGCACCGAGGTCAAGTACGCCGGCCAGGAGTACCTCATCCTGTCCGCCCGCGACATCCTCGCCGTCGTCTCCTGACGCACCTCGCATCCCGGCTGGCGTCCCGCCAGCCGGGATCCGTGCACGTCCGGCCCTGACACCTTCCTAGGAGCACAGCAATGCCCAAGATCCTGGAGTTCGACGAGAACGCCCGCCGCGCCCTCGAGCGCGGCGTGGACGCCCTCGCCAACGCCGTCAAGGTGACGCTCGGCCCCAAGGGCCGCTACGTCGTCCTCGACAAGAAGTGGGGCGCCCCCACGATCACCAACGACGGTGTCACCGTCGCTCGGGAGATCGAGCTGGACGACCCGTTCGAGAACCTCGGTGCCCAGCTCACCAAGGAGGTGGCCACCAAGACCAACGACGTCGCCGGTGACGGCACCACCACCGCCACGGTGCTGGCCCAGGCCATGGTCCACGAGGGCCTGCGTGCCGTCGCGGCCGGCGCCAACCCGATGGGCCTCAAGCGCGGCATGGACGCTGCGGCCGAGGCCGTCGGCGACGCCCTGCGCGAGGCTGCCCGCGAGGTCGAGACCCGCGAGGACATGGCGTCCGTCGCCACGATCTCCAGCCGCGACAGCCACATCGGCGACCTGCTCGCCGAGGCCTTCGACAAGGTCGGCAAGGACGGCGTGATCACGGTCGAGGAGTCCAACACCATGGGCACCGAGCTCGAGTTCACCGAGGGCATGCAGTTCGACAAGGGCTACATCTCGGCGTACTTCGTCACCGACCCGGAGTCGATGGAGTCCGTCCTCGACGACCCCTACATCCTTCTCCACCAGGGCAAGATCTCGGCGATCCAGGACCTGCTCCCGGTGCTGGAGAAGGTCATCGGGACCGGCAAGCCGCTCTTCATCCTCGCCGAGGACGTCGAGGGCGAGGCGCTCTCGACCCTGGTCGTCAACAAGATCCGCGGCACCTTCAACGTCGCCGCCGTCAAGGCCCCGGCCTTCGGCGACCGCCGCAAGGCGATGATGCAGGACATCGCGACGCTGACCGGTGCGCAGGTCGTCGCCCCCGAGGTCGGGCTCAAGCTCGACCAGGTCGGCCTCGAGGTGCTCGGCCAGGCCCGTCGCGTGGTCATCACCAAGGACCACACCACGATCGTCGACGGTGCCGGCGACAGCTCTGCCGTCGAGGGCCGCGTCAACCAGATCAAGGCCGAGATCGAGAACACCGACTCCGACTGGGACCGCGAGAAGCTCCAGGAGCGCCTCGCCAAGCTGGCCGGCGGTGTCTGCGTGATCAAGGTCGGCGCCGCCACCGAGGTGGAGCTCAAGGAGAAGAAGCACCGCATCGAGGACGCCGTCTCCGCGACGCGCGCCGCGATCGAGGAGGGCATCGTCCCCGGCGGTGGCTCCGCGCTCATCCACGCCGTCTCCGTGCTCGACGACAACCTCGGCCTCACCGGCGACGAGGCTGCCGGCGTGCGCGTGGTCCGCAAGGCGGCCGACGAGCCGCTGCGCTGGATCGCCGAGAACGGTGGCGTCAACGGCTACGTCGTGACCGCCAAGGTCCGCGAGCTGGGTGTCGGCAACGGCTACAACGCCGCCACCGAGGAGTACGGCGACCTGGTCGCCCAGGGCGTCCTCGACCCGGTCAAGGTCACCCGCTCGGCACTCGTCAACGCGACCTCCATCGCCGCGATGCTGCTGACGACCGAGACCCTCATCGTGGACAAGCCCGAGGACGAGGAGCCGGCCGCCGCCGGCCACGGTCACGGCCACGGCCACTGATCGACCCGGCTGACCCACTCAGCCACAGCACGCCGAGTCGGCGCACCTGCGAGCAGGGGCGCCGGCTCGAGGCATTTCCGGTCGCCGACCTAGGGCCCTGGAAGTCGGGAGGTCGCACCACGGCTGCCGTTCGCGCTCTAGCCTGAGCGCGTGCGCTTTGCCGTGCTCGGCCCGCTCCAGGTCGCGGGACAGGACGTCTCACAGCACCTGGCCGGTCACAAGGAGCGGGCGGTGCTGGCGGTCCTGCTCGCCCGCGGAGCCGCGGGCGCCTCCGGCGACGAGCTGGTCGCCGCGCTCTGGAAGGGGCACGCGCCACCCTCGGCCCGGCGGTCGCTGGAGGCACACGTCTCGAGGGTCAGGACGTCGGTGGCTCCGACGCCCCTCGTACGCCGCCCGGCGGGCTGGGTCCTGGACGCCGCGGACGAGGTCGACGCGGTCGAGTTCGAGAGGCTCCTCGATCGCGCCCGCGAGACGGCTCGCCGGGACGCATGGGTCGAGACCGGCGGCCTCGTCGAGCGGCACTGGCGCTGTGGCGCGGCGAACCGTTCGGAGGGTTCGCCCACCTCGAGCCCTGCGCCGAGGCCGCAGACCGGCTCACCACGCTCCGGGCGGAGGCGGAGGAGCTCGCCATGGTCAGCCGCCTCGCGCTCGGGGAGGCCCGAACGCTCCTCGCCGGCCTGCGCGAGATGACGGCCGCGCAGCCGTTCCGCGAGGACCGCTGGTCCCTCCTGATGACGGCCCTCTACCGCGCGGGCCGGCAGGCCGACGCCCTCGCGGCGTACGACGAGGCCCGGCGGCTGCTCGCCGACGAGCTCGGCATCGACCCGTCCGCGGAGCTCCAGGCACGTCACCAGCAGGTCCTCGAGCAGGACCCGGCCCTGCGCGCTCCGCTCCGCAGGGTGCGCGCAGCGCTCCCCGACGCGCCCTACCGCGGGCTCGCGGCCTACCGCGATCGCGACGCAGCGGTGTTCGTCGGGCGCGAGCGACTGCTGGCCCGGCTGCTGGACCGGCTCGCCTCCACGGGGGTGGTCACGGTCGCCGGCGTCTCCGGCTGCGGCAAGTCGTCGCTGCTGCACGCCGGTCTGCTCCCCGCCCTGCGGGCCGGGGACCTCGCCGGGTCCGAGGACTGGCGGATCGTCGTGACGACGCCCGGCACACAGACGGCCACGGAGCCGGACGCCGACCTCGTCGTGCTGGACCAGGCCGAGGAGCTCTTCACGGTTCTCCCCGAGGAGGCTCGCGCCGAGCTGGCGCGCCGGCTCGCCGCGGCGGTCGACCGCGGAGTCAGGGTCGTCCTGGCGATCCGGGCCGACCACTGGGCACGGTGCGCAGACCTGCCCGCCCTCGCGGACCTCGTCGGCGACAACAGCCTGCTCGTGCCGGCCATGACCGAGGACGAGCTGCGCCGCGTCGTGCTCGAGCCGGCACGGCGCTTCGGCGTGGTCGTGGCGCCTGCCGTGGCCGATCTCGTGCTGGCGGACGCGCAGGGCCGGGAGGGCGGTCTCCCGCTCGTCTCGACCGCTCTGACGCGAGCCTGGGAGCACGCCGACAGCGATCGGATCACGCTCGAGGACGTCCGGGCAGGCGGCGGGGTCGCCGACGCGGTCGCCGAGCTCGCGGAGGAGACCTGGCGGTCGCTGTCCGTGGACGAACGGAGCACAGCACGGGCGGTGCTGCTCCGCCTCGCCGCCGACAGTGACGGCAGCGTCGTACGACGCCGCGTGCCGGAGTCGACGCTGGTGGCCGAGGTGCCCTCGGCAGCGGGCGTCCTCGCCCGGTTGGTGTCCGGGCGCCTGGTCACGGTCGGGGACCACGGTGTCGAGGTCGTCCACGAGGCGCTGTTCATGGCGTGGCCACGCCTGGCGCATTGGCTCGAGGAGGACGCGGCCGGGCGGAGACTGCGCCGCCACCTGACCCCGGCCGCTGCCGACTGGGCCGCGCGCGGTCGGCAGGACGACGACCTCTATCGGGGCGCCCGCCTGGCCGAGGCGGTGTCAGCGGCCATGGCCGACCCCGTACGTCACGGCAGCCTCTCGGTCCAGGAGGCGGAGTTCCTCGCGGCCAGCGAGCGGGCCGCGGACCGGACGCGCATCGATGCGATGTCCCGGTCCCGCCGGCTGCGCCTGCTGCTCGCTGCCGCAGTGGCCCTCGGTCTCGTGGCGGCGGCCGTGGCGGTGGTCGCGGTGAGGAGCCGCGACCGCGCCGTCGCGGCGGAGACCCGGGCCGACGCCGGACGCCTGGCCGCCGACGCCCTCCTCGAGGTGCGGCCCGACGTCGCTCTCCTCCTGGCCGCCCAGTCCCTAGCCCTCGACGACGCTCCGGCCACCCGGAGCAGCCTGTTCGGGGTCCTTCAGCGACAACCACGCCTGCTCGCGCTGACCTCGGTCGGCCAACGCACCACGGCGATGGGGATGGCCCCCGACGGTCGCACGCTGTCGCTCTGCACGACCAGCGGCGAGCTGTCGCTGTGGGACCCGTCCACGCTGGAGCGGATCCGCACCCTGCGACCGAGCGGGGGGAGCCTGTGCGGTCTCCAGGCCACGCTCGACGGTGGCGCGGCGATCGCGACGGTGCGGCAGCGGGAGACCTCGGGCGCCGACCTCGAGGTGCGCTCGACGAGCGACGGGACACTGCTCGCCGCGGTCCCGGTCGACGACGGCTGGTGGACCTACGCGGCTCCAGACTCCTCGGCGATCGTGACGGGCGCCATCCTCGGCAGCTACCTCGCCACCCGGGAGGGCGAGGAGTGGCGGGTCCGGCGGCTCGGCGGGGACGCCACCCCGACCGCTATCGGTGCGGACGGCCGGTTCGGGTGGTCGCGACCGGGGCGGCACGTGCAGCTCCGTGCCCTGCCCCGCGGCGACGTGGACTGGCGGGTCCCGGGCACCCGCGGCCAGCAGGCGAGGGCCCTCGCCGCGGACGGCGAGCTCGCGGTGACCGTCGACGACTCCGAGCTGAGGCTGCTCGACTCCCGCACCGGTGTCGTACGCCTCGTGGTGCCGGCGCCCGGGCCCTACGGGGACGTGTTCTTCGCCGATGACGACCGACTGCTCGTGACGAGCACTGCGACCGGTGCGGCCGACGTGTGGTCGCGGGCCACCGGGCGGCACCTCGTCCACGTGGACGGCGCGGGTGACGGCGGCCTCAGCGCCGCAGTGACCCCGGACGGCACGCGGCTGCTGACGCTCGCCGGTGACGGCACGCTCGGCGGCGTGGGACCTGACCGGCGAGCAGACGTTCGGGAGCACCCGCACCGTGCCACCTGCCATCCTCGTCGCGGCCCACCACGAGGCGGCCGGCGTGATCGTGGTGGGGACCTCGGACGGCCGGGTGGCGCAGCTCGATCCGGTGGACCTCTCCGTGCGCGCCGAGGTCGAGGTCGGCGGCCGGGTCGTCGAGGTCGAGCCGGTCGGCGACGAGCTCCTGGTAGTGGCGGACGAGGAAGTGGTCCGCCTCGACGCCTCTCTGCGGGTGCTGGACCGTCGTCGGATCACCGGGGCGTCCACGGCCGCCTGGCACCCAGTCTCCGGGCTGGCCGTGTCCACCAGCCAGGGTCGTGCCGTCGAGCTCACGGCGCCGGACGGCGAGCGCACCACGGTGGACCTGACCGACGTCGTCACGCTCGCGGGCCCGGTGCAGGCCGAGCTGTGGGGGCAGCTGGCCTGGTCGCGGGACGGCACCATGCTCGCGGTCGGGACCAACGACGGCACGGTGCGGGTGCTGGACGGCACGGGCAGGACGGTCGCGACGGTGCCGGGGGACGAACCCGGGGTGAGCCCGGCGGTGTCCTTCCTGAGTGACGGCAGCCTGGTGGCGGGTGACCGACGAGGGCGCGTCAGGCTCTGGGACCCCGCCAGCGGCCGACCCCTGGGCGCTCCGCTGGCAGCGGGATCGGGCATCCCGCGGGTGCTGGCAGGAGCGGGGGACCTCCTCGCCGTCGGCACCACCCGGACCGAGGTCGCCCTGCTCGACGTCGCAGCCGGTGTCAGGTACGGCGGCGGGTTCCTGCCCGGGAACGGGGAGCTCCTCGTGCCCCTCTTCACCGCCTCCGACACCCTCACCGTGTTCTCGCCGGACGGCACCGCGCAGCGGTGGCCCCTCGCGGTCGACGAGTGGAGGGACCGCGCGTGCCGACTTGCGGGACGACGTCTCAGCAGCGACGAGTGGGACCGCTATCTGCCCGGGCGCCCCTACGACCCGGCCTGCTGAGGCCGGGTCGCAGGAGGCCCCCCGGTCAAGGGACCGCGACGAACCCTGCCAGGAAGTCCCGCGCGGCGGCCGTGTCCAGCCGGGTGCCGAGGAGGTAGCCCGAGCAAATGGGGTTGCTCGCCCACATCAGGGCCACGAGGTCGTCGGTCCCCGGCCGGAACATGCCGCCCCCCGAGTTGCCGGCGCAGCCGGTCGACGGGTGGTCGCCGAGACCGCGGGTCCTGACGTCGGTGGAGTCGACCCACAGCGCCTCGACAGTGGCCCGGCGTCGTACGGACTCCGTCCAGGGCTGCGGGTCGTCGTTCCGGTCGTTGACGTTGCCGCCCTGCCCGTAGCCGACCACGGTCAGGTCGGGGTGGTCGGTGGTCGCGGCGAGCAGCCGGTCGAGCGCCCCCAGGGCCGGGAGGTCTGCGGGGTCGATGCCCGGGACAGGCGTCTCGAGCACCTCCACACCGAGGTCGACGGTGGGCGCGGCGACCGCGTAGGCCACGCGGTAGCGGGCCGTCGGCGGGTGGGCCTTGGTCCAGGTGGTGTCGAAGGTGACCCACAGGTCCATGCCCGGGTTCTGCTGCTTGCGGATCGCGCAGTGCCCCGCTGTGAGGAAGACGGTGGGGGACACGAGGGTGCCGGAGCACCCGCCCTGGGCGTTGCCAGCGGCGTCGAAGCGAATGAGCTGGCCGGACTGGGGGTGGGAGCCCCCGTCGGGGACGCCCCAGCCGTCGCCTGCGGGTGCCGAGGAC
Source organism: uncultured Actinomycetota bacterium (assembly GCA_963740115.1). GTDB lineage: Bacteria > Actinomycetota > Actinomycetes > Propionibacteriales > Nocardioidaceae > Nocardioides. Next base: position 83,224 of record CAVUCQ010000004.1, read on the forward strand.
GCCGGCTGGGCGATGGCGAGGAGAAGAGCCAGCCCGGCGATCGGCAACAGGTGTCGGAGCGGGAGCCGACGTGGGCGTGGAAGTTGATGGGTGGTGAACATGTCGCGGCCTCCGGGGGAAAAGCGGCCGCCGAGTGCGACCGTCGCCGCCAAGGTGCGCGCGCGACGTTGCGGGAACGTTGTGGTCTGCCGGTCACCACTCACCGACCCCAGATGGTGCGCCACGGGCTGGAGCAGTCGACGTCGACGTCGACCGGCTCGACGGTGTTGAGGTGGTAGATGCGGTAGCGGTCGCACGCCGTGCGCACGAACTGGTACTTGCGGATCAGCGAGCTCTCGACGGGCCCGAGCTCCATCCACGAGCTGACGTGGATCGACTGGACGAACCAGGTCGGCGGGTCGTTGCCGGTCAGCACCGAGCGCAGGTCCTCCAGGTCGGGGTCGAGGGTGCGCATCGGCAGCGACCACAGGTAGGGATAGGGCGACCGGGCTTCACTCGCCCACTGGACCTCGGCCCGCCCCCCGTAGACCAGCACGCGGTCGCCGGGCCGGGCGGCCTCCGCGATCGCCTGGCCGGTGCGCACCCCCACCGGTACGCGGCCCGCCGCCCAGACCCAGGTCCAGGCGACCATCGAGAGGACGCTCGACGCCACCACGAAGGCCACCGCGACAGACGCCGAGCGCCGCCGCGAGAGCCGGAGCTGGTCGTGGGCACCCAGGGCAGCCAGGGCGAGGACCAAGCCAGGGATGAGCACGAGCAGGTAGGGACGCCAGTAGCTGCCGCTGACCGCGACCCCGACCAGGTCCACGGTGAGCATCGCGAGGATGGCGACCACCGGCACCGCGTCGTGGCGCAGCAGCGACCGCACGCGTGCCAGGAAGAGGAGGAGCACGAGCAGCATGCCGGCGCCGACGAAGACCAGGACCAGCAGCAGGATCCGCTTGGGCGCGCCCTGGTCGTCCAGCTCCGCGATCACCCGGCTGGCGTCCGAGCGGAAGCCCACCGAGGCGTACCACAGCGCCTTGAGCCCCACGCCCGTCCCGGCTGCCCAGCCGACCACGACGAGCACCGGCACGGCGGCTCCGGCGGCGGCAGCGGCCCCGCACCTCAGGGCCGCCGCCCGGGTGAGCTGGCGCGACACCACAGAGCCCGTGAGCAGGACCACGCCGAACACCACGCCCCCGACGATGCTCTGCTTGAAGCCCACGGCGGACATCGCCAGGAGCCCCGCCGCGAACGCGTCTCCCGCCGAGACCCGTCGTACGGACCGCAACGCGAGCCAGCAGGACGCGAGCGCCAACGGGATGCCGAACAGCTCACCCTTGGCCGCCACGGGCTCGATCGCGGCGTGGGACACCAGCGCCGCGGCCGCCACCGCGACCCAGCCGGCGAGCCGCCGCACCGCCACGGGATCCGCGATGCCGGCCCGCCACGCCATCTCCCGCGCGGCCGCGCCCGCCGCCAGCACCAGGAGCGCGCTGGCGAGGGCACCGACGGCGCGGTGGGCGTACGGACCGACGAGCGCGTCCGTGGCCCGCATCAGCCAGATGATGAATGGGGGACGGTCCACCCAGTAGTGGCCGTAGAGGGAGCCGGGCTCGGGTTGCCACGAGCGGGCGACCAGGAGGAAGCCGGCCTCGTCGGGGCGCAGCGGCCACAGCAGCCCGGGAAACCGGGCCAGGACCGCGGCCGCGGCGGCGAGCCACACCACCCGTCCCAGCGTCGTCGGGTTGCGCCCCATGTCGACACTGTCTCAGAGCACGGGTGACGCGCCCGTAGAATGTCGGCGTGGAGATCCCCGAGAAGTTCGCCGCGCTGGGCCTCACCTACGACGACGTGCTGCTGCTGCCGGGGGAGTCCGACCTCGCCCCGAGCGACATCGACACCACCACGCGCCTCACGCGCGAGATCTCGGTGCGGGTGCCGCTGATCAGCGCCGCGATGGACACGGTCACCGAGTCGCGGATGGCGATCGCCATGGCTCGTGAGGGCGGCATGGGCGTCCTGCACCGCAACCTCTCGATCGAGGACCAGGCGCGCCAGGTCGACCTCGTCAAGCGCACCCAGACCGGGATCATCTCCAACCCCGTGACGATCGGCCCCGACGCGACGCTGGAGGACCTCGACCGGCTGTGCGGCGAGTACAGGGTCTCCGGCCTGCCGGTCGTGGACCTCGACGACCGGCTCCTGGGCATCATCACCAACCGCGACCTGCGGTTCACCCCGGTGGCCGAGTGGGCCACCACCAAGGTCACCGAGGTGATGACCAGCGAGGGCCTCATCACCGGCCCGATCGGCATCTCGCGTGACGAGGCCACCTCCCTGCTGCGCGCCCACAAGCGCGAGCGGCTGCCGCTCATCGACGCCGAGGGACGCCTCGGCGGGCTGATCACCGTCAAGGACTTCGTCAAGGGCGAGCAGTTCCCGCACGCGTCGTACGACGCCGACGGCCGCCTGCTCGTCGGTGCGGCCATCGGCTACTTCGGTGACGCCTGGGAGCGCGCCACCACCCTGGTCGAGGCCGGTGTCGACGTCCTCGTCGCCGACACCGCCCACGGTCACGTGCACCTGCTGCTCGACATGGTGCGCCGGCTCAAGTCGGACCCCGCGACCCGGCACGTGCAGGTGATCGGCGGCAACGTCGCCACCCGCGAGGGTGCGCAGGCGTTCGTCGACGCCGGCGCCGACGCGGTCAAGGTGGGGGTGGGTCCCGGCTCGATCTGCACCACGCGCGTGGTCACCGGTGTGGGCGTGCCCCAGGTGACGGCCGTCTACGAGGCGTCGCTGGCCACGAAGCCGGCCGGGGTCCCGCTCATCGCCGACGGCGGCATGAAGCACTCCGGCGAGATCGCCAAGGCCCTCGTCGCAGGCGCCGACTCGGTCATGGTCGGCTCGATGCTGGCCGGCTGCGAGGAGTCCCCCGGCGAGGTCGTCTTCGTCAACGGCAAGCAGTTCAAGTCCTACCGCGGGATGGGCTCCCTCGGCGCGATGAGCAGCCGCGGCAAGAAGTCCTACTCCAAGGACCGCTACTTCCAGGCCGAGGTCACCAGCGACGACAAGATCGTGCCCGAGGGCATCGAGGGCCAGGTCGCCTACCGCGGCCCGCTGTCCGCGGTCGCCCACCAGCTGGTCGGCGGGCTCAACCAGTCCATGTTCTACGTCGGTGCGCGCACCATCCCCGAGCTGCAGGACAAGGGCCGGTTCGTCCGGATCACCTCCGCCTCGCTCAAGGAGAGCCACCCGCACGGCGTCCAGATGACCGTCGAGGCGCCCAACTACTCCGGCAACTAGGCTTCGCGCGTGACCGAGATCGAGATCGGCCGTGCCAAGCGCGGTCGCCGCGCCTACTCCTTCGACGACATCGCGATCGTGCCCTCGCGGCGCACGCGCGACCCCGAGGAGGTCAGCACGGCCTGGCAGATCGACGCCTACCGCTTCGAGATCCCCGTGCTCGCCGCGCCGATGGACTCGGTCATGTCGCCGTCGACCGCCATCGCCCTGGGCCAGATGGGCGGGCTCGGGGTGCTCAACCTCGAGGGCCTCTGGACCCGGTACGACGACCCGACCGGCCTGCTCGAGGAGGTCGCGGGCCTCCAGGGCGCCGACGCCACTCGACGGATGCAGGAGATCTACACCGAGCCGATCAAGCCCGAGCTGATCACGGCACGCCTCAAGGAGGTGCGCGCCGCCGGCGTCACGGTGGCCGGGTCGCTCTCGCCGCAGCGCACCAAGGAGCACGTGAAGGCGGTCGTCGACGCGGGCGTCGACATGTTCGTCATCCGGGGCACGACCGTCAGCGCCGAGCACGTCAGCAGCCGCTCCGAGCCGCTCAACCTCAAGGAGTTCATCTACGAGCTCGACGTGCCCGTCATCGTCGGCGGGTGCGCGACCTACCAGGCCGCCCTGCACCTGATGCGCACCGGCGCGGCCGGGGTGCTGGTCGGCTTCGGGGGCGGCGCCGCCCACACCACCCGCACGGTCCTGGGGGTCGCGGTCCCGATGGCCAGCGCGGTGGCCGACGTGGCGGCGGCCCGCCGCGACTACATGGACGAGTCGGGCGGGCGCTACGTCCACGTCATCGCCGACGGCTCCATCGGCAGCTCCGGCGACATCGCGAAGGCGATCGCGTGCGGCGCCGACGCGGTGATGATCGGCTCCCCGCTCGCCCGGGCCACCGAGGCACCCGGCCGCAGCTTCCACTGGGGCAGCGAGGCGACCCACGCCGAGCTGCCGCGCGGCCAGCGCGTCGAGTTCGCCCCGGTCGGGTCGCTCCAGGAGATCATGTTCGGTCCGTCCCGCGTGGCTGACGGCACGATGAACCTGGTCGGCGCCCTGCGTCGCGCGATGGCCACCACGGGCTACACCGAGCTCAAGGAGTTCCAGCGCATCGAGGTCGTGGTCCAGGCATGAGCCTGGCCAGGGCGCTCGATGCCGACCAGCGCGCCGACGCCCTGCACCACCTCGGCTCTGGTGAGCTCGACGTCCTGGTCGTCGGCGGCGGCATCGTCGGGGTGGGCGTGGCGCTCGACGCGGCCACGCGCGGGCTCCAGGTCGGGCTGGTGGAGCAGCGCGACCTCGCCTCGGGCACGTCCTCGCGCTCGTCCAAGCTCGTGCACGGGGGGCTGCGCTACCTCGAGATGTTCGACTTCGCCCTCGTCAAGGAGGCGCTGGAGGAGCGCGGGCTGCTGCTGACGCGGCTCGCGCCCCACCTCGTCCGCCCCGTGCCGTTCCTCTACCCGCTCGAGCACGCCTGGGAGCGGCCCTACGTCGGCGCCGGCGTCGCGCTCTACGACGCCATGGCGATGACCGGCAAGTACGACATGGGTGTGCCCAAGCACAAGCACGTCTTCCGCAAGCAGCTGGCGCGGATGGCCCCGGACATCCGGACGGACGAGCTGCACGGTGCGATCCGCTACTACGACTGCCAGGTCGACGACGCGCGCCTGGTGATGACCATCGCCCGCACCGCCGCCAACAACGGCGCGCACGTCGCCACCCGCACCCAGGTCACCGGCTTCCTGCGCGACGGCGAGCGCGTGGTCGGCGCCCGGGCCCGCGACCTCGAGGGTGGGCGCGACCTCGAGATCCGCGCCAAGGTCGTCATCAACGCCGCCGGGGTGTGGACCGACCAGGTGCAGGACCTGATCGGCGGCCGGGCGCAGCTCGACGTCGACGCCAGCAAGGGCATCCACCTCGTCGTGCCCAAGGACCGGATCCGCTCGGAGTGCGGCTTCATCACCAAGACCGAGAAGTCGGTCCTCTTCGTCATCCCGTGGGACCAGTTCTGGATCATCGGCACCACCGACACCGCCTGGGACCTCGACCTGGCGCACCCGGCGGCCAGCCGCACCGACATCGACTACGTCCTCGGCCACGTCAACACCCTGCTCAAGGACCCGCTCGACCGGCGCGACGTGGTCGGCGTCTACGCCGGCCTCCGGCCGCTGCTCAAGCCGATGCGCAAGGAGGGCGAGATGGGGGAGACCACCAAGCTCTCCCGTGAGCACACGGTCACCAACCCGGTGCCGGGCCTCGTGCTCGTCGCCGGCGGCAAGCTGACGACCTACCGCGTCATGGCCAGGGACGCGGTCGACCACGCCATCCGCGACTTCGACGCGACGCCGGCCTCGATCACCGACCGGGTCCCGCTGATGGGGGCGTGGGGCTTCGAGACGCGCACCAACCAACGGGTCACCCTCAGCCGCTCGTCGGGCCTCGACATCGGCGTGGTCGACCACCTCCTCGGCCGCTACGGCGGCCTCGTCGACGAGGTCCTCGCCCTCATCCACGAGCGTCCCGACCTGGGTGAGCCGCTCCCCGGTGCGGAGCACTACCTGCGTGCCGAGATCCTCTACGCCGTCACGCACGAGGGCGCCCGCCACCTCGACGACGTGCTGGCGCGGCGCACGCGCGTGTCGATCGAGACCTTCGACCGCGGCATCGCCGCCGCCCGCCCGGCCGCGGAGCTGATGGCCGAGGCGCTCGGCTGGGACGACGCCCACCGCGACGACGAGGTCGACCACTACCTGCGACGCGTCGAGGCGGAGCGGCAGAGCCAGCTGATGCCGACCGACCAGGAGGCCGACGAGGCGAGGGTCAAGGCGCCGGACATCGTCGTGAAGTGTCGGGACGAAGTGACCAACCAGTAGCAACCGCGCGGTGGCCGTCCTACGCTGCAGGGATGAGCGAGCAGAGCCCCACCAGCCCGGATCGACGCCACCCGATCGCCGAGGGCCCGGCCGACCCCGAGCACGACAGCACCGCGGCCTACGGCCTCGACCGCGCGTACGTCGCCGCGCTGACGCGGCGCGTGGTGAGCACCTCCGGCGAGACGCAGGCCGTGTCCTCGCCGATCGGCCGCACCCCGCTCGCGCACGTCCCGCAGTCGAGTTCCGCCGACGTGGCCGAGGCGTTCGCCCGCGCCCGCAGCGCCCAGGCGGCATGGTCGGCCACCTCGGTCGACCAGCGCGCTGCGTGCCTGCTGCGCCTGCACGACCTCCTCCTCGACCGCCAGGACGAGCTCATCGACCTGGTCGTGTGGGAGTCGGGCAAGGCCCGCAAGGACGCCTACCTCGAGGTGGCGCACGTCGCGCTGACCGCGCGCTACTACGCCCGCACCGCCCACGAGCACCTCGACACCCGGCGCGTCGGCGGCATGTTCCCGGTCCTCACCCGGGCCGAGGTCAACCGGGTGCCCAAGGGCGTCGTCGGGATCATCTCGCCCTGGAACTACCCGCTCACCATGGCACTGTGCGACGGCCTGCCCGCCCTCCTCGCCGGCAACGCCGTGGTCATCAAGCCCGACGCCCAGACCATGCTGACGGCGCTGCTCGCCGCGCAGCTCCTCGACGAGGCCGGCTTCCCGCCCGAGCTGTGGCAGGTCGTCGCCGGCCCGGGGCCGGAGGTCGGCGGAGCGATGATCGCCGCGGCCGACTACATCTGCTTCACCGGCTCCACCGCGACCGGCCGGCTCATCGCGCGCCAGTGCGCCGACCGGCTGATCGGCTGCTCCCTCGAGCTCGGTGGCAAGAACCCGATGCTCGTCCTGCGCGACGCCGACGTGCACCGCGCGGCGGAGGGTGCCGTACGCGGGGTGTTCTCCAACGCCGGCCAGCTCTGCGTCTCGATGGAGCGGCTCTTCGTCGCCGACCAGGTCTACGACCGCTTCCTCGACGCCTTCGTCTCCCGCACGGAGGCGATGACGCTGGGGGCCAGCCAGGAGTGGGGCGTGGACATGGGGTCACTGATCTCGCAGGCGCAGCTCGACACCGTGACCGCCCACGTCGAGGACGCCGTGGCCAAGGGCGCCCGCGTCGTCACCGGCGGCAGGCCCCGTCCCGACCTCGGCCCCTACGTCTACGAGCCGACCATCCTCGAGGGGGTGTCGGCCGACATGCAGTGCTTCGGCCACGAGACCTTTGGACCGGTGGTCGCGCTCTACCGCTTCCACAGCGAGGACGAGGCGGTCGGGCGCGCGAACGACGGCGCGTACGGCCTCAACGCCTCGGTCTACACCCGCGACACGGCTCGCGGGCGCGCGCTGGCTCGCCGCATCACGTGCGGCACGGTCAACGTCAACGAGGTCTACGGCGCGACGTTCGGGTCGCTCGGTGCACCGATGGGCGGCATGCGCGAGTCGGGCATGGGGCGTCGCCAGGGTGCGGAGGGCATCCACCGCTACACGGAGTCGCAGTCCGTGGCGACGCAGCGCCTGGTTCCCATCGCGCCGATGTTCGGCATGTCGGAGGAGACCCACGCCAAGGTGATGACCGCGTCGCTGCGGCTGCTCAACAAGCTCGGCCGGGCGTGAACACCGCGAACCAGCACTACGACGTGCTGGTCATCGGCTCCGGCTTCGGCGGCTCGGTCACGGCCCTGCGACTCACCGAGAAGGGCTATCGCGTCGGCGTCCTCGAGGCCGGCGCCCGGTTCGACGACGAGGACCTTCCCGAGCACGGCGGCGAGGCCCGGAAGTTCATCTTCCGCCCCGAGCTGGGCATGTACGGCATCCAGCGCATCGACATCGTCCACGACTGCTTCATCCTCGCCGGTGCCGGCGTGGGCGGCGGCTCGCTGGTCTACGCCAACACGCTCTACGAGCCCCTCGAGCCGTTCTACCGCGACCCGCAGTGGGCGCACATCACCGACTGGAAGGACGAGCTGGCGCCCTACTACGACCAGGCCAAGCGGATGCTGGGCGTCACCGAGTACGCCCGGACGACGCCCGCGGACGTGGCCATGAAGAAGGTCGCGGAGGAGATGGGCGTCGGCGACACCTTCCACCCCACCCCCGTCGGCGTCTTCTTCGGCGGCCCCGGCCAGCCCGAGGGCGAGGACGTCGCCGATCCGTTCTTCGGCGGTGCAGGACCGAGCCGTCGGACCTGCGTCCACTGCGGGTCCTGCATGACGGGGTGCCGGCACAACGCCAAGAACACGCTGGTCAAGAACTACCTCTACCTCGCCGAGCAGAACGGTGCCGCGGTGCACCCGCTGACCACCGTGACCGACGTACGTCCGCGCGCCGGGGGTGGCTACGAGGTGACGGCGCGCTGGACGAAGGCCAAGCTGTCGCGCAGGAGCGCGGTCAAGACGTTCACCGCCGACGAGGTGGTCTTCTCCGCGGCCGCGCTCGGCACCCAGAAGCTGCTGCACCGGCTCAAGGCCGAGGGCTCCCTGCCGGACGTCTCCGACCGCCTCGGCGTGCTGACCCGCACCAACTCCGAGGCGATCCTGTGGGCCACCGCCAACGACGACCGGGTCGACTGGTCCGAGGGTGTCGCGATCACGTCGAGCTTCCACCCCGACGAGCACACCCACGTCGAACCGGTCCGCTACGGTCCCGGCCGCAACGTGATGCCGCTGATGGCCACCGTGCTGGTGGACGAGGTGCTGGACGAGAAGCGGTGGCGCACCTGGGGCAAGGAGCTGTGGAAGCAGCGCAACGGACTCAAGGACCTCTACTCGCTCAACACCTGGTCGCGTCGCACGGTCGTCGCGCTCGTCATGCAGACCCTGGACAACTCGATCACCACCGTGTGGCGCACGCGCGGCCCGGTCGGCTACATGTCGTCGGTGCAGGGCCACGGGGCTCCCAACCCGACCTACATCGCGGCGGCCTACGACGCCGTACGACGCCTCGCGCGGGTGATGGGTGCCCGGCAGGCCTACGGCGCCATCGGCGAGCCGCTCGGGATGCCGCTGACCGCCCACTTCATCGGGGGCTGCGCGATCGGCGACTCGCCCGAGACCGGAGTCGTCGACCCCTACCAGCGGATGTTCGGGCACCCGGGCCTGCACGTCGTGGACGGCTCGGCCGTCTCGGCCAACCTCGGCGTGAACCCGTCGCTGACGATCACGGCGCAGGCCGAGCGCGCGATGGCCTTCTGGCCCAACAAGGGAGAGGCCGACCCCCGCCCCGCCCTGGGATCGACCTACCGGCGGCTCGCCCCGGTCGAGCCGAAGAATCCCGCCGTGCCCGAGGCCGCCCCCGGAGCGCTCCGCCTGCCGATCGTCGGCGTGAGCTGACGAATTGCCTCCCGGAGGGCCGTAACTGCTCTCCCGAGGTGTCGTTGGGCCGGGTGAGGGCTCCGGCAGTCATGCTCCCTCCCAAGGGCCGGATCCCTCGATCTCGGCGCTGATCTTCAGGGCTGGGACTCACAAGCACCAGGGCCCGATCACCCTCCCTCCCCGATCGGGCCCTGGTGCGATGTGACGTGCCCTGGTGCGATTTCAGGGGACAGGCCGCCGATAGACTCCGCTGCGTGACGCACCCGGCAGAGCACGACCTGGTCCTCGTCGTCGACTTCGGGGCGCAGTACGCCCAGCTGATCGCGCGGCGCGTGCGCGAGGCGCGGGTCTACTCCGAGATCGTGCCGCACACCATGCCGGTGGCCGACATGCTGGCGCGCCGGCCCAAGGCGATCATCCTGTCCGGCGGACCGTCGAGCGTCTACGCCGAGGGAGCGCCCGGCATCGACACCGGCGTGTTCACGGCAGGGGTGCCGGTCTTCGGCATGTGCTACGGCTTCCAGCTGATGGCCGCCGGTCTCGGCGGCGAGGTGGCCCACACCGGCGCGCGGGAGTACGGACGTACGCCGGTCGTCGTCTCGGAGCCGGGCACCCTCCTGGAGGGCATCCCCGCCCAGCACAAGGTCTGGATGTCCCACGGCGACTCCGTGGCCCGCGCCCCCGAGGGCTTCACGGTCCTCGCCTCCACCGACGACACGCCGGTCGCCGCCTTCGAGGACGTCGGACGCGGCCTGGCGGGCGTGCAGTGGCACCCCGAGGTGCTGCACTCCGAGCACGGCCAGAAGGTGCTCGAGCACTTCCTCCACCACATCGCCGGCGCCCGGCAGACCTGGACGATGCTCAACATCGCCGAGGAGCAGATCGAGCGGGTGCGCGAGCAGATCGGCGAGACCGGCCTCGCGATCTGCGGCCTGTCCGGCGGTGTCGACTCGGCCGTCGCCGCGGCCATCGTGCAGCGGGCGATCGGCGACCGGCTGCACTGCGTCTTCGTCGACCACGGTCTGCTCCGCGAGGGCGAGGCCGAGCAGGTGGAGCGCGACTTCGTCGCCGCCACCGGGGTCAACCTGCACGTCTACGACGCGCGCGAGACGTTCCTCGCCTCTCTCTCCGGCGTCACCGACCCGGAGGAGAAGCGCAAGATCATCGGCCGCGAGTTCATCCGCGCGTTCGAGGCCGCCGAGGTCGAGGTGCTCGGCGAGGCGGCCGAGCACGGTGACAAGGTCGGCTTCCTGGTGCAGGGCACGCTCTACCCCGACGTCGTGGAGTCCGGCGGCGGCGCGGGCACGTCCAACATCAAGTCCCACCACAACGTCGGCGGGCTCCCCGAGGACCTCGAGTTCGCCCTGGTCGAGCCGCTGCGCACGCTCTTCAAGGACGAGGTCCGTCTCGTCGGCGAGCAGCTCGGCCTTCCCGCCGAGATGGTGTGGCGCCAGCCGTTCCCCGGCCCGGGGCTCGGCATCCGCATCATCGGCGAGGTGACCGCCGACCGGCTCGACATCCTCCGCCGCGCCGACGCGATCGCCCGCCAGGAGCTACCCGGGCGGGCCTCGACCGCGACATCTGGCAGATGCCGGTCGTGCTGCTCGCCGACGTCCGCTCCGTCGGTGTGCAGGGCGACGGGCGCACCTACGGCCACCCCGTCGTCATCCGCCCGGTGACCTCCGAGGACGCGATGACCGCCGACTGGGCGCGCCTGCCCTACGACGTCATGGAGCGGATCTCCACCCGGATCACCAACGAGGTCGCCGAGGTCAATCGCGTCACCCTCGACATCACGTCCAAGCCGCCGGGCACCATCGAGTGGGAGTGACCCGGGGCTAGGTTGACCCCCATGACCCGTGCCCTCCACCACCTCGACCTGTGGGTCGACGACGTCGAGATCGCCGAGGGGGAGTGGGGGTGGCTGCTCGCGTGGTGCGGGTGGCAGCGCGAGGAGGGGATGCGCTCGTGGCTGCACGGGGACGGCACCTACCTGTTCATGGAGCACTCCGCCGACCAGCACGGTGAGCACGACCGGCTGCGACCCGGCATCAACCACCTCGCCATGGTCGTCGAGACGCGCGACGAGCTCGACCGGATGCGGGCGGAGTCGACCGAGCACGGCTGGCACGAGATGTACGCCGACCGCTACCCGCACGCGGGTGGCGACGAGCACGTCGCGCTCTACCTGGAGAACTCCGAGGGCGTCGAGGTCGAGGTCGTCGTCGGCGGGTGAGCGGGTGAGCGGGTGCCCCTAGGGGTGAGCGCGCCGAGCGTCGCCCCGGTCTAGGTTGCTGGGTGGCCCATCGGACCCTCGGGAGGCACACGTGAGCTCAGACACCCTGATCGACGCGTCCTGGCTGGACTACACGCTGGTGGCGATCTACTTCGGCTTCGTCCTCGGCATCGGCGTGATGGCCCGGCGATCGGTGTCCGACTCGCTCGACTTCTTCCTCTCCGGCCGTTCGCTGCCGGCGTGGGTGACGGGCCTGGCGTTCATCTCGGCCAACCTCGGTGCGGTCGAGATCATGGGCATGTCGGCCAACGGCGCGGAGCTCGGACTGCCGACGGTCCACTACTTCTGGGTCGGCGCGGTCCCGGCGATGCTGTTCCTCGGCGTCGTGATGATGCCGTTCTACTACGGGTCCAAGGTCCGTTCGGTGCCCGAGTTCATGTTCCGGCGCTTCGGCACCGGCGCCCACCTCGTCAACGCGATCAGCTTCGCCGTCGCCCAGCTGCTGATCGCCGGCGTCAACCTGGCGCTGCTGGCCGGCATCGTGCACGCCCTGCTGGGATGGCCGATCTGGATCGCGCTCATCGTGGCCGGCGTCGTCGTACTGTCGTACATCACCCTCGGTGGCCTGAGCGCGGCCATCTACAACGAGGTGCTCCAGTTCTTCGTCATCGTGGCCTCGCTGGTGCCGCTGACCCTCCTCGGCCTCCACCGCGTCGGTGGCTGGGACGGCCTCACCGACAAGATCACCGCCGCCGCCGACAGAGCCCCCGCCGACGCCGAGACCGCGTCGGCCTCCCAGCAGCTGGAGTCCTGGCCCGGCCAGGCGCTGTCCGGCTTCGACTCGTCGTTCTTCTCCGTCGTCGGCATCGTGTTCGGCCTCGGCTTCGTGCTGTCCTTCGGCTACTGGACGACGAACTTCGTCGAGGTCCAGCGCGCGATGGCCTCCGACTCGATCTCCTCGGCCCGCAAGACGCCGATCATCGGGTCCTTCCCGAAGATGTTCGTCCCCTTCATCGTGATCGTGCCCGGCATGATCTCGGCCGTCCTCGTGAAGGAGATGATCGACCTCAAGAGCGGCGGCAGTCCCGAGGGCGGCGCCTCGGGTGAGGGTGTCGCCTACAACGACGCCCTGCTCCTGCTGATGCGCGACGTGCTGCCCAACGGTCTGCTGGGCCTCGCGATCGCCGGCCTGCTGGCGGCGTTCATGGCCGGCATGGCCGCCAACATCTCGGCGTTCAACACGGTCTTCTCCTACGACCTCTGGCAGCGCTACATCCGCAAGGACCACAGCGACGACTACTACCTGCGGATCGGCCGCCTCGCGACCGTCGGCGCCACCTTCATCGCCATCTTCACCGCCCGGATCGCGATGGGCTACGACAACGTCATGGACTACCTCCAGACGTTGTTCGGGTTCTTCAACGCGCCCCTCTTCGCGACGTTCATCCTCGGCATGTTCTGGAAGCGGATGACGCCGACCGCCGGCTGGGTCGGGCTGGTCTTCGGCACCCTGTCCGCGGTCGCGGTCGACCGGCTCGCAGCGGCCGGGGTGATCGACCTGCCCGGCCAGGGTGCCGCCTTCCTCGCCGCCTCGACGGCCTTCGTCGTCGACATCGTGCTCAGCGTGGTCGTCTCACTGGTGACGAAGCCCAAGCCGCCCGCCGAGCTGGGGGCTGGTCTACTCCGAGACGCCACGCGAGGACCTCGTCGACCCGCACGAGGCCGCCATGCCGTGGTGGCGCCGGACCATCCCGCTCGCCAGCATCTCGCTCGCGATGGTCATCATCCTCAACTTCGCCTTCTGAGAGAGGGGCCACCATGTCCGACACGACAGACACGCACGACAGCGCCAAGCCCCACAAGGCGGGCCTGTTCGACATCCGCAACATCATCGGCGCGCTGATGACGATCTACGGCGTCATCCTCACGCTGGCCGGTCTGCTCGGCGAGCACGAGCCGGAGAAGACCGGGGGCGTCAACGCCAACCTCTGGACGGGACTGTGCCTGCTCGCGGCGGGCGCGGTCTTCATCGGGTGGGCACGGCTCAGGCCGATCATCGTGCCGACCGACTTCGACCGCCCCGACGACGACCCGACCCGCCCCGCGCCGCAGCGCAAGCGCCCGCCAGCGCACTGACGCGGGTCTAGGGTCTCCGCATGGAGAGCCTCGCGCCCGGTCCCGACCTCGCACCGCTCGTCGGTGCGCTCGAGGTCGAGCTCGACGAGCGGCTCGGCGGCGGTCGACGCCGCCCTGGCTCGTCACTACCCGGGCGAGCGGCCGGGCCGGCAGCCGGTGCACACCGTCTACGTCCCTGCCGACCGCTTCCACGCCGGGCTCGTCGCCGAGCACGGCGCCGCCGCGCTGGCGGCGATCGACGAGCACGAGGAGCTGCTCCTCGGGCTGCTCGACGGTGACAGCGACCTGCTGGCCAGGGTGCGGGAGAAGCTGCGCCGCGAGCCCGTCGAGGACCTGCGCATCGACCTCGAGGACGGCTACGGCACCCGCCCGGACGACGAGGAGGACGCCGACGTCCGACGGGCCGCCGACGAGCTGCGTACGTCGATCGACGCGGGTGGCGCGGCGCCCTGCAACGGCATCCGGTTCAAGGGCTTCGAGGCACCGACCCGGCGTCGCGGCCTGCGCACCCTGGCGCTCTTCCTCGGCCGGCTCGTCGAGGGCGGTCCACTTTCGCCCGGATTCGTCGTCACGCTGCCCAAGGTGACGGCCGTGGAACAGGTCGAGTCCCTCGTGCACACGGCGGGGCGGCTGGAGTCCGCGCTCGGGCTCCCCGACGGAGCGCTGCGGTTCGAGCTGCAGATCGAGACCCCGCAGTCGATCCTCGGCCCGGACGGCACCGCGCTGGTGGCCCGGATGGTCCACGCCTCCTCCGGTCGATGCACGGGACTCCACTACGGCACCTACGACTACTCCGCCTTCTGCGGCATCGCCGCGGCCCACCAGAGCCTCGAGCACCCCGTCGCCGACCACGCCAAGGCGGTCATGCAGGCGGCAGCTGCGGGCACCGGCGTGCGCCTGTCCGACGGCTCGACCAACGTGCTCCCCGTCGGTGGCCCGGACGAGGTGAGGTCGGCGTGGGCCAACCACCTACGGCTCGTACGCCGCTCGCTGGAGCGCGGCTACTACCAGGGCTGGGACCTGCACCCCGCTCAGCTGCCCACCCGGTTCGCGGCCACCTTCGCCTTCTACCGCGAGGGCTTCGAGCCCGCGGCGCGGCGGTTGCGGACCTACGTCGGCCGGCACGACTCCGGCATCCTCGACGAGCCGGCGACGGCCCGGGCGCTGGCCGACTTCCTGCTCCGCGGCCTCGACTGCGGGGCCGTCTCGGCCGCGGAGGTCCTCGACGCGACCGGGCTCGACACCGACGCCCTGGCAGGGCTGGCACACCGCGCAGGCGGAGAGGGAGGCTGAGGCGATGGGCATCGTGCTGGGACCCAACAGGTACGGCAAGGCGGAGACGCGGGTCGTGAGGATCGTGCGAGACACCTCACGCCACGAGATCCGCGACCTCAACGTCTCGACGTCGCTGCGCGGTGACTTCGCCGCGGCGCACACCGACGGCGACCAGTCGCAGGTGCTGCCCACCGACACCCAGAAGAACACGGCGTTCGCGTACGCCAAGCGGCACGGCGTGACCTCGCCCGAGGACTACGCCCTGGCGCTCGGCGGCCGGCTGCTCGAGGCGACGCCCGCGGCGACCGGGGCGACCATCGCGGTCGAGGAGTACGCCTGGGACCGGATCCCGGTCGACGGCACCGGTCACGACCACGCGTTCGTGCGCCGCGGCGGCGAGGTGCGCACCACGGTGGTCGACGTCGGCGAGGACGGGCCGACCGTGGTCTCGGGGCTCCACGACCTCGTGGTGCTCAAGTCCACCGGCTCGGAGTTCAAGGGCTTCCTCCGCGACGAGTACACGACGCTGCCCGACGCCGACGACCGCATCCTGGCGACCGCGCTGAGCGCGACGTGGCGCTACGGCGCCGACGCGGTCGCGCGACCCGTCGAGTGGAACGCGACGTACGACGCCGTCCGGGCGGTGCTGCTGGCGACGTTCGCGACCACCTACAGCCGCGCGCTGCAGGAGACCCTCTACGCGATGGGCCGGGCGGTGCTGGAGGCGCACGAGGAGATCGCGGAGATCTCCTTCGCCGCACCCAACAAGCACCACTTCCTCGTCGACCTCGCGCCGTTCGGACTGGACAACCCGGGCGAGGTGTTCGTCGCCGCGGACCGGCCCTACGGCCTGATCGAGGCGACCGTGACGCGCGGGCCGGAGGACGGACGATGAGCGTGACCCGGCCGGGCCTCCCGGCGTTCAACGAGCTGCCCGACGACGAGGCCAGGCGCCGAGTGCTCACCTGCCTCGACGTGCCACGCTGGGCCGACGAGGTCGTGGCCGGGCGCCCGTACGCTCACTTCGGAGAGGTGGAGGCACGCATGGTCGCCGCCTCCGCGACGATCACCGACGACGAGCTGGAGCGGGCACTCGCCCGCCACCCACGGATCGGCGAGCGCGCCGACGCCGCCCAGCACGAGGCCGGCCACTCCACCCGCGAGCAGTCCGGCGTCGACCGGGACGACGCCGACGTCGTCCGCCGGCTGGAGGAGGGCAACCGGGCCTACGAGGAGCGCTTCGGCCGGGTCTTCATCATCCGGGCCGCCGGTCGCAGCGGACCCGAGATCCTCGACCAGCTCCGGCTGCGCCTCGACAACACCGACGAGGCGGAGCGGGCCGCGACGATCGACCAGCTGACCCAGATCGCGGTCCTGCGGATGAAGGAGGCGTTGTCCTGATGGCGTCGCTGAGCACCCACGTCCTCGACACCTCCGCCGGACGTCCGGCCGCCGGGCTCCACGTCACGCTGCGGTCCGTCGACGGCAGCGTCGTGGCCACGGGCACCACCGACGACGACGGCCGGGTGGGCGCGCTCGCCGCCAGCCTGCCGGCCGGCGAGCACCGGCTCCACTTCGACACCGGGGCGTGGTTCGCGGCGCAGGGCGTCGCGGCGTTCTATCCCGAGGTCGTCGTCGCCTTCACCGTCGGCGGCGACGGGCCCGACGACGAGCACTTCCACGTCCCGCTGCTGCTCAACCCCTTCGGCTACTCGACCTACCGGGGAAGCTGAGGGTGGCCGCCGAGGTCCTCCTCCGCGCGGCCCGGGCCGTGGTGGCCGGTGCGGAGCGGTCCGCGTCGGTGCGCGTGCGGGACGGTGTCGTCGTCGACATCGGGCCGTTCGCGGCGCCCGCGCAGGGCGCCGAGGTCGTCGAGCTCGGCGCCGACGAGGTGATGCTGCCCGGGCTCGTGGACACGCACGTGCACGTCAACGAGCCCGGTCGCACGGAGTGGGAGGGGTTCGCCAGCGCGACCCGGGCGGCCGCCGCGGGCGGCGTCACGACGATCCTCGACATGCCCCTCAACAGCATCCCGCCGACCACGACGGTGGCGGCGCTCGAGGCGAAGCGTGCCGCGGCCGAGGGGCAGCTCTACGTCGACGTCGGGTTCTGGGGCGGCGCGGTGCCGGACAACGTCGACCACCTCGCCGGGCTGCACGAGGCGGGCGTGTTCGGGTTCAAGTGCTTCCTGCTCGACTCCGGCGTCGAGGAGTTCCCGCACCTGTCGCCGGCCGAGCTCGTGGCCGCGATGGCGCAGACCGCCCGGCTCGACGCGCTGATGATCGTGCACGCCGAGGACGGCGCGGCGATCGGCGAGTGCGCCCACGGGACGGCGTACGGCGGGTTCCTGGCGAGCCGGCCAGACGCCGCCGAGGAGCGGGCCATCGCGCTGGTCGTCGACACCGCCCGCGCCACCGGTGGCCGGGCGCACGTGGTGCACCTCAGCGCCTCCGGCGCGGTGCCCACCCTGCGCGCGGCGCGGGCCGCCGGCGTCGACGTGTCGGTCGAGACCTGCCCCCACTACCTCCACTTCGAGTCCGGCTCGATCCCCGACGGGGCCACCGAGCTCAAGTGCTGTCCGCCCATCCGCGGCGCCGCCAACCGTGACGCGCTCTGGGCCGCCCTCGCCAGCGGCGACATCGACATGGTCGTCAGCGACCACTCGCCCTGCACCTCCGACCTCAAGCGGCGCGACACCGGCGACTTCGCGGAGGCCTGGGGAGGGATCGCCTCGCTCCAGCTCGGCCTGCCGGTCGTGTGGACGTCGGCCCGTGAGCGGGGGGTGCCGCTGGCCGACGTGGTGGGCTGGATGGCGACGGCTCCCGCCCGGCGCGTCGGCCTGACGGGACGCGGTGAGATCGCGGTCGGCGGCCGGGCCGACCTCTGCGTCTTCGCCCCCGACCAGTCGTGGGTGGTCGACGCGACGCGGCTGCACCACAGGAACCCCGTGTCGGCCTACGCCGGGCGTACGCTCACCGGCACCGTTCGCCAGACCTGGCTGGCCGGCGCACCCGTCGACCTGGCCGCCGTTCCCCGCGGCCGCATGCTCAGCAGAGGAGAGACGTCATGACCGGCTACTACGTGCCGCGAGGCGGGCTGCCGGCGCAGACCGAGCTGACGACGGACCGGGCGGTCTTCACCGAGGCGTACGCCGTGCTGCCGCGCGGCACGATGCGCGACATCGTCACCAGCCGGCTGCCGCACTGGCGCGACACGCGGCTGTGGGTCATCGCACGCCCGCTGTCCGGCTTCGCGGAGACGTTCGCCCAGTACGTCGTCGAGGTGTCACCGGGAGGTGGGTCAGAGCGCCCCGAGCCGGACGGCGAGGCCGAGGCCGTGCTCTTCGTGGTCGACGGCGAGGTGGTGCTGACGATCGACGACGCCGAGCACTCGCTCGGCCCTGGCGGCTACGCGTTCCTCCCGCCGGGCACGGCCTGGACGCTGCGCAACGACACCACGGCGACGGCCGCTTTCCACTGGATCCGCAAGGCCTACGAGCGCGTCGACGGCATCGAGCCGCCCGACGCGTTCGTGACCAACGAGAACGACGTCGCCGCCGTGCCGATGCCCGACACCGACGGCGCGTGGGCCACCCAGCGCTTCGTCGACCCGCTCGACGTCCGGCACGACATGCACGTCAACATCGTCAGCTTCGAGCCAGGCGGAGCGATCCCCTTCCCCGAGACCCACGTGATGGAGCACGGCCTCTACGTCCTCGAGGGCAAGGCCGTCTACCTGCTCAACAAGGACTGGATCGAGGTCCAGGAGGGCGACTTCATGTGGCTGCGGGCCTTCTGTCCGCAGGCCTGCTACGCCGGCGGACCCGGGCGGTTCCGCTACCTCCTCTACAAGGACGTCAACCGGCACCCACGACTCCGCTCGTCACCGCCCCTGGTGTGAGCCCCGTCACGTATCATGGGAGCTGGCAGGTCGTCGTTCCGCATGGCAAACCGGCGCCCGGCGACTCCCTGAACCATGCACGAGGGGAGTGACGTGCCCGAGCCACACATCACCGTCAACGGGCGGCCACGCCCGCTGGCCGGCGTGCCCGCCCACACCAACGCACTGGACTTCGTGCGCGGCCTCGGCCTGACCGGGGCCAAGGAGGGCTGCGCCGAGGGCGAGTGCGGCGCCTGCGCCGTGCTGGTCGCGCGGCCCGACGGCGCAGGCAGCCGCTGGACCCCCGTCAACGCGTGCCTGGTCCCGGCCCTGGCGCTCGACGGCCAGGAGGTCGTCACGGCCGAGGGCCTCGGGTCCCCCGACGACCTGCACCCGGTGCAGGCCGAGCTGGCGGTCCGCGGCGGCTCGCAGTGCGGCTACTGCACGCCCGGCTTCGCCTGTTCGATGGCGGCGGAGTACTACCGCCCGGAGCGAGCGGCCACCGACCGGGCCGACGCCGAGCACGGTCCCAACGGGTTCGACCTGCACGCGATGGGCGGCAACCTCTGCCGCTGCACCGGCTACCGACCGATCCGTGACGCGGCCTGGGCGCTCGGGGCGCCGCCAGCGGACGACGTCCTGGCGCAGCGCCAGCACCGGGCGGCCCCTGCCGCGACGCCCACGCAGCTGGACGGGTTCGCCCGGCCCACCGACCTGGCGCAGGCTCTCGACCTGCTGCGCACGCACCCCGACGCCACTGTCGTCGCCGGTGCCACCGACTGGGGCGTCGAGGTCAACCTGCGCGGCCGCCGGGCGACGTACGTCGTGGCCGTGGACCGGCTTCCCGAGCTGCGCGAGGTCACCACCGGCGACACGATCGAGATCGGCGCCGGGCTGACGCTGAGCGAGGCGGAGGCCGCGCTGGGTGGGGCGGTTCCGCTGCTCGACGAGGTCTGGCCGCAGTTCGCGTCCCGGCTGATCCGCAACGGCGCGACGATCGGTGGCAACCTCGCGACCGCCTCGCCGATCGGCGACATGGCGCCCGCGCTGCTCGCCCTCGACGCGACGCTCGTGCTGGCCTCGGCCGACGGCGACCGCGAGGTCGCGCTGGCCGACTTCTTCACGGGCTACCGCACGACGGCCCTCCGGCCCGGCGAGCTGGTCAGGGCGGTGCGGATCGCGCGGCCGCTCGCCGGCCTGACCGCGTTCCACAAGATCGCCAAGCGGCGCTACGACGACATCTCGAGCGTGGCGGTGGGCCTCGCCCTCGACGTCGTCGACGGCACCGTCGTCCGCGCCCGCATCGGGCTCGGCGGCGTCGCGGCGACGCCCGTCCGGGCGCACGCCACCGAGGCCGCGCTCGAGGGTCGGCCGTGGTCCCGCGCGACGGTGGAGGCGGCCGCCGAGGTCATGCGGGGCGAGGGAACGCCGATGGACGACCACCGGGCCAGCGCGGCCTACCGCTCCGCGATGCTCGGCAACGCCCTGCGCCGGCTGTGGGCGGACATGCCGGAGCAGGAGGCCGTCCGATGAGCCACGCGTCCCAGCGCCCCGACGACGCGGTCGTCGGGCTCGCGCTGCCCCACGAGAGCGCGGCCCTGCACGTCACCGGTCACGCGCTCTACACCGACGACCTGGTGCACCGGACGCCCCACGCGCTGCACGCGCACCCGGTCTGCTCGCCGCACCCGCACGCCCGGGTCACCCGCCTCGAGACCTCGCCCGCCCTGGCCGTCGAGGGCGTCGTGCGGGTGCTGACGGCCGACGACGTGCCCGGCACCAACGACGCGGGCGTGAAGCAGGACGAGCCGCTGTTCCCCGAGATCGTGATGTTCGTCGGTCACGCGGTCTGCTGGGTGCTGGGGGAGACCCTCGAGGCCGCACGGCTGGGCGCGGCCGCCGTCGAGGTCGACTACGCACCGCTGCCCGCGGTCGTGGCGCTGACCGAGGCGATCGAGGCCGAGAGCTTCCAGGGCGGCCAGCCCGTCCTGGCTCGGGGGGACGTCGAGCAGGGGCTGGCGGGAGCGACCCACGTCTTCAGCGGCGTCACCGAGATGGCCGGGCAGGAGCACTTCTACCTCGAGACCCACGCCTCGCTGGCGCTCGTCGACGAAGCCGGTCAGGTGTTCGTGCAGAGCAGCACCCAGCACCCGACGGAGACGCAGGAGATCGTGGCGCACGTGCTCGGCCTCCAGAGCCACCACGTCACCGTGCAGTGCCTGAGGATGGGTGGCGGATTCGGCGGCAAGGAGATGCAGCCGCACGGCTTCGCGGCGATCGCGGCGCTCGGCGCGACCCTCACCGGCCGGCCGGTCAGGCTGCGGCTCAGCCGTACGCACGACATCACGATGACCGGCAAGCGCCACGGGTTCCACGCCCAGTGGAGGGTCGGCTTCGACGACGAGGGACGGCTGGTGGCACTCGAGGCGACCCTCACCTCGGACGGCGGCTGGAGCCTCGACCTCAGCGAGCCGGTGCTCGCCCGGGCGCTCTGCCACGTCGACAACGCCTACTGGATCCCGCACGTCCGCCTCCATGGCCGGGTCGCGCGCACCCACAAGACCTCGCAGACCGCGTTCCGCGGCTTCGGCGGCCCGCAGGGAATGCTGGTGATCGAGGACATCCTGGGGCGGTGCGCCCCACTGCTCGGGCTCGACCCCATGGAGCTGCGGAGCCGCAACTTCTACGTCGAGGGCCAGGCCACGCCCTACGGGCAGGTGGTCCGCCATCCCGAGCGCATCGTCGCTGCGTGGGAGCAGGTGCGGACGACCGGGGAGGTCGCCCGCCGCCAGGAGGAGGTCGCTGCCTTCAACGCCGCCCACGAGCACACCAAGCGCGGCCTGGCGATGACGCCGGTGAAGTTCGGGATCTCGTTCAACTTCACCGCCTTCAACCAGGGCGGCGCGCTGGTTCACGTCTACAAGGACGGCTCCGTGCTGATCAACCACGGCGGCACCGAGATGGGCCAGGGACTGCACACCAAGATGATCCAGGTCGCCGCGACGACCCTGGGCGTACCCCTGGCATCGGTGCGGCTCGCACCCACCCGCACCGACAAGGTGCCCAACACGTCCGCGACCGCGGCGAGCTCCAGCGCCGACCTCAACGGCGGTGCGGTCAAGGATGCCTGCGAGCAGATCAAGGCCCGGCTCGCCGAGGTGGACGCCGGTCGGGGCCTGCCGTGGGACGAGCTGGTCCGGGAGGCCTACTTCGGCCGGGTGCAGCTGTGGGCGGCGGGCTTCTACCGGACCGAGGGCATCCACTGGGACTCCACGGTGATGCAGGGGCACCCGTTCAAGTACTTCGCCTACGGCGTCGCGGCCGCGGAGGTGGAGGTCGACGGCTTCACCGGCGCCTACCGGACCCGGCGGGTCGACATCGTGCACGACGTCGGCGACAGCCTGTCCCCGCTCGTCGACCTCGGCCAGGTCGAGGGCGGCTTCGTGCAGGGGATGGGCTGGCTCACCCTCGAGGACCTCCGGTGGGACGAGACGGACGGTCCCGGCCGGGGTCGTCTGACCACGCAGTCGGCCAGCACCTACAAGCTCCCGAGCTTCAGCGAGCTGCCCGGTGAGCTCAACGTCGCGCTGCTCGAGCACGCCACCGAGGACGGCGTGGTCTACGGCTCCAAGGCGGTCGGCGAGCCGCCGCTGATGCTGGCGTTCGCGGTGCGCGAGGCGCTGCGCCAGGCGGCCGCCGCATTCGGACCGGCCGGCACGAGCGTCGACCTCGCCTCCCCGGCCACGCCCGAGGCGGTGTTCTGGGCGGTCGAGCGCGCCAGGAGCGCGGGGTCCGACCACGTGGTCGAGGGCCTGCCGGGCGCCGTTCCCGAGCCACCCGACCCGTCCGCACCGCGCCTGCACCCCACGTCCGAGCAGGCGGCGAACACTGCGGGGAGGTCCTGACGTGCACTGGCTGGCAGCGGTCGGACGGCTCCGCGAGGAGCGGGAGGCGGGGATCCTCGTCACCGTCGCCGACGTCCGCGGGCACGCACCCCGCGACGCCGGGGCCAAGATGGTCGTCGCGTCCGGGCGCACGTGGGGAAGCGTCGGTGGCGGCAACCTGGAGGAGACCGCGGTGGCACGCGCCCGGGTGATGCTCGAGACGGCGGTCGACGCCCCGGAGCACCTGACGGTCGGGCTGAGCGACAAGAGCCGCACCGACCACGGGCGGCAGTGCTGCGGCGGCGAGGTCACCCTGCTGCTCGAGCCGCTGCCCGTCGTCCCGTCCGTGGCCGTCTTCGGCGTGGGGCACGTCGGGCTCGAGCTCGCGCGCGTCCTGGCCGGTCACGACCTCGACCTGCACCTGGTCGACTCGCGCGCCGACCAGCTGGCCGACGAGCGGCTGGCGGTGCTGGCGGACGGGGAGGCGCGGGTCCACGTCCACCACTCCCCGGTCCCGGAGCTCGCCCTCGGCTCGGTGCCCCGGGGGACGCACGTGCTGGTCATGACGCACGACCACGCGGAGGACTTCGCCCTGTGCGACGCCGCGCTGCGCTGCACCCACCTCGGCACGGTCGGGCTGATCGGGTCGGCCGCCAAGTGGGCGCGCTTCCGGTCCGGGCTGGCCGTGGAGGGGCACGACGAGGTGACCATCGACCGCATCCGGTGCCCGATCGGGCTGCCGGGCCTGCCGGGGAAGGAACCACCCGCCATCGCCGTGTCGGTCGCCGCCGAGCTGCTGCAGGTGTTCGCGGCCGACCCCGTGCGGGCACGAGCGTGAACGCCCGGGTCCTCTACCGGGCCCGCGCCTACGACACCCCCGGCGACCCCTTCGTCGACGGTGCCGCCGCGCCCGGCTTCCGCTACGACGACGACCTGGGCCTCGCGGTCTCCGACGACGGGGTGATCCTCGCGCGCGGGCCCTTCCACACCGTCGCGGCCGCGCACCCGCACGCGCCCGTGCTCGACCTCCGCGCCGGGATCCTGCTGCCCGGCCTGGTGGACACCCACGTCCACTTCCCCCAGGTCCGCGTCATCGGCGCGCTCGGCATGCCGCTGCTCGAGTGGCTCGAGCGCTGCGCTCTGCCGGAGGAGCAGCACCTGGCCGCACCCGACTACGCCGCCACCATCGCGGGCGAGTTCGTCGCGAGCCTGATCGCGGCCGGCACGACCACCTCGCTGGTCTTCGGCTCGCACTTCGCCCCCGCCGTCGACGCGCTCTTCGCCGAGGCGGAGCGCTTCGGCCTCCGGGTGACGAGCGGGCTGGTCGTCAGCGACCGGGTGCTGCCGCAGCCGCTGCTCACGACGCCCGAGCGGGCCTACGCCGAAGCGGTCGACCTGGCGTCCCGCTGGCACGGCCGCGGCCGCCTCCGCTACGCCGTCACGCCGCGCTTCTCCCTGTCGGCGTCCGACCCGGTCCTGGCGGCCTGCGGCGCGGTGCTGGCCGACGTCGACGGCGCCTGCTTCACCTCGCACGTCAACGAGAACCTCGCGGAGGTCGCCACGGTGACGGGCCAGTTCCCCGACCGGGCCCACTACGTCGACACCTACGACCACCACGGGCTGCTGGGTCCGCTCTCGGTGCTGGCCCACGACGTGCACCCCACCGACGCGGAGCTGGCGATCATGGCAGCGCGGGCGTCGTCGGTGGCCTACTGCCCGACGAGCAACTCCGCCCTGGGGTCGGGCACCTTCCCCCTGCGTCGACACCTCGCGGCCGGCGTGCGCGTCGCCCTCGGCAGCGACGTCGGCGCCGGCACCGGCTTCTCGATCTTCAAGGAGGGCCTGCAGGCCTACTTCCTCCAGCACCTCCTCGGCGAGCAGGGCATGCCGCTCACCGCGGCCCACCTCCTCCACCTCAGCACCGCCGCAGGCGCCGCGGCGCTCGGCCTCGCCGACACCGTCGGCGACCTCTCGGAGGGCAAGCAGTTCGACGCCATCCTGGTCCGGCCGCCGGCCGGCACCGCCCTCGACATCGGTCTCCGGCACGCGGACTCGCCGGAGGGGGCGCTGGGCAAGGTGTTCGCCCTGGCCGGCGACGCCGATGTCGCCGAGGTGTGGGTCGGCGGCGACCAGGTGGCGTCCGGCGGGTTCGTCCGCCCGGTCAGTCCCCGCGCGCCAGCAGGACGTCGTACGCCTGCAGGGTGAGGAAGTCGGGGTAGTCCTCGTCCAGGGCGCACCCGACGAAGAGCCGGCGGGCGTCGTCGTCCACCGTGCCGCCCAGGGCGTCGTGCTCCTCGGCGACGAGACGCTCCACGAGGTCGCGGGTGACGACCTCGCCGGTGTCGAGCCGGACCGCGTTGTGGACCCACTGCCAGACCTGCGACCGCGAGATCTCCGCGGTGGCGGCGTCCTCCATCAGGTTGTCGATGGCAGCGGCGCCGTTGCCGGAGAGCCAGGCGTGCAGGTACTGCATGCCGATCCGGACGTTGCCGCGCAGCCCCTGCTCCGTGCGCTCCCCGGGAGTCCGGTCCACCGCCAGCAGGTCGGCCGCCGTGACCGAGACGTCGTCACGCGTCACGTCGAGCTGGTTGTCGCGGCCGGCCAGGACCGCGTCGAAGACCTCGGCGCAGAGCGGGACCAGGTCGGGGTGCGCCACCCAGGAGCCGTCGAACCCGGCACCGGCCTCGCGCGCCTTGTCCTCACGCACCTTGGCGAACGCCCGCTCGTTGACCTCGGGGTCGCGACGGCTCGGGATGAACGCCGCCATGCCGCCGATCGCAAAGGCGCCCCGCCGGTGGCAGGTGCGGACCAGCAGGTCGCTGTAGGCCTTCATCATCGGTGCCGCCATGGTCACCGCGTTGCGGTCGGGGAGGGTGAAGTCCGGGCCCGCGTCGCGGAAGTTCTTGATGATGCTGAACAGGTAGTCCCACCGCCCGGCGTTGAGCCCGGCGGCGTGCTCGCGCAGCTCGAAGAGGATCTCGTCCATCTCGAAGGCCGCGGTGATCGTCTCGATCAGCACGGTCGCCCGGACCGACCCGTGCGGCACCCCCGACGTCGCCTCGGCGTGGGTGAAGACGTCGTTCCAGAGCCGCGCCTCGAGGTGCGACTCCATCTTGGGCAGGTAGTAGTACGGCCCGCTGCCGCTGTCCAGCAGCTCCCGGGCGTTGTGGAAGAAGTGCAGCCCGAAGTCGACCAGCGCCGCCACCACGGGGCGCCCGTCGCGGGTCAGGTGCGCCTCGTCGAAGTGCCAGCCACGGGGCCTCGGCAGGACCACCGGCGTGTCCCCTGGGTCGGCGACCGCGTAGTGCTTGCCCTCCGGGGACGTGAACGCGAGCTGTCCGCGTACGGCGTCGCGCAGCGTGAGCTGGCCGCCCACGACGTTGCGCCAGTGGGGGGTGTTGGCGTCCTCGAGGTCGGCGAGCCAGACGCGCGCGCCGGAGTTGAGCGCGTTGATCGCCATCTTGGGGTCGGTCGGGCCGGTGATCTCGACGCGTCGGTCCGTCAGGTCCGCGGGCACCGGGGCGACCGTCCAGTCACCCGCGCGGACGCCCGCCGTCCCCGGGAGGAAGTCGAGCGTGCCCGTGCGGGCGATCTCCGCGCGTCGCTCCCGACGTGCGGCGAGCAGCTCGTCGCGGCGTTCGTGGAACCGGGCGTCGAGGTCGGCGACGAAGTCGAGCGCCTCGGGCGTGAGCACCTCCTCGGACCTCGGCACGGGTGGGGCGGAGACGTCGAGGCCGGACATGCGGCCACGTTAGTGGTTGCACGATCGGCCGGCACGAGCGGCTAGATTCTGCGGAATGCTCCGCGTCCGTCTCCTCGCCGTCGCGCTCCTCGGTCTCGTGCCTCTCGTGTCCGGGTGCGTCGGCGACGAGCCGACGGTCGCCCTGCTCGTCGCCGACGGTTCCGACCCGGCGACCCGGGCCGTCGACGTCGAGGGCTTCACCGACCGCGTCGAGGCGACCTGCGACGAGTGCCGGGTGACGGTCTACGACGCCGAGGGCGACGCGGAGACGCAGAAGAGCCAGGTGCGCCAGGCCGAGGCCTCCTCCGCCGACGTCATCGTCGTGGTGCCCGTCGAGCCGGACGACCTCGACACCGTCACCGGACGCGAGCTCCCCGTCGTCTCGCTCGGCACCCTCGTCCCGGGCTCCGACCGCTACGTGGGTCTCGCGGGTGGCGACGTGGGGCAGCAGGGCTCGGACCTCGAGGCGGCCCGCGACGTGCTGATGGGCGAGGAGCCGTCGATGACCTACGTGCCCACCCGCGCGATGAGCGAGCAGGCGGCGGACGTGGCGCTGGCCTACCTCGCCGACGAGCCGGTGCCCGACGGGGAGGACGTCGACGGCGTCGAGTCCTGGCTCTACGACGACCAGGAGGTCACCGTCGACACCCTCACCTCGGTGCTGGTCGCCCAGGGTGCGGTCAGCCTCGACGACCTGTGCAGCGGGGCCACCGAGAAGCGCTGTGCGAGGCTGGGCCTGCGATGATCGAGATCCTCACCCCGGCCCAGGTCGACAAGGCCCGTGCGACCGGCGCCCTCGTCGCCGACATCCTGCAGGACCTGCGTGCGCGCAGCGAGGTCGGCACCAACCTGCTCGACCTCGACCGGCGGACCGCGGAGATGATCAGCGACGCCGGCGCCGAGTCCTGCTACGTCGACTACGCACCGGCGTTCGGCCGCGGTCCCTTCGGGCACTACGTCTGCACCGCGGTCAACGACGCCGTGCTGCACGGACGCCCGCGCGACCAGGTGCTCGCCGACGGCGACCTGCTGACCCTCGACCTCGCCGTGCGCCTCGGCGGCGTCGCCGCCGACTCCGCGATCAGCTTCGTGGTGGGGGAGAGCCGGCCGGCCGGGAGCGTGGAGCTGATCGACGTGACCGAGCGCGCGCTGGCGGCAGGAATCGCGGCGGCCGGGCCCGGAGCCCGGATCGGCGACCTCTCCCACGCCATCGGGACCGTGCTGCACGGCGCCGGCTACCCGATCAACATGCAGTTCGGCGGCCACGGCATCGGCACGACGATGCACCAGGACCCGCACGTCTCCAACGACGGGCGACCGGGCCGGGGCTACAAGCTGCGACCGGGCCTGCTGCTGGCGCTGGAGCCGTGGGTCATGGCCGACACCGACGAGCTGGTCACCGACGACGACGGGTGGACGCTGCGCAGCGCCACCGGCTGCCTCACGGCGCACAGCGAGCACACGGTCGCCATCACCGAGGACGGCGCCGAGGTGCTCACCCTGCCCAGCACCCCGGCTTGACGCCTCAGTGCACGGTCTCCAGCGGCCGCTCCACCTCGGCCGACGTCGAGCGGGGCGTCGGCCGTGTCGAGCTTGCTCGGCCACCAGATCTTGCCGCCCAGGTCGAGGTTGATGGCCGTGACCAGCACCGAACGGACGATCAGGGTGTCGATCATGACCCCGAGCGCCACCGCCAGGCCCAGCTCGGCCAGGAACACCAGGGGCAGTGAGCCGAGCACGAGGAACGTGGCGGCCAGCACGACGCCCGCCGAGGTGATCACCCCACCCGTCGAGGCGAGCGCGATCAGCGAGCCCTTGCGGGTGCCGTAGTTGGCCGTCTCCTCCCGGACCCGGGTCATCAGGAAGATGTTGTAGTCGATCCCCAGGGCCACCAGGAACACGAAGGCGAACAGCGGGAACCCGGGATCGGACCCGGCGAAGCCGAAGACGTACTCGAAGATCAGTGCCGAGATGCCCAGCGCGGCCCCGAACGACAGGACCACGGTCGCCATCAGGATCAGGGGGGCGACGAGGGCGCGCAGCAGCCCGATGAGGATCAGCAGCACGACCACGAGGACGAGCGGCATGATCAGCCAGCTGTCGCGCTCGGAGGCGATCTTGGTGTCGAGGTAGAACGCGGAGCCGCCGCCGACCAGCGCGTCGGCCCCGTCGACCTCGCCCACGGCGTCGCGGGACGCCTCGACGATGCCGGCGGCCGTGCTCGAGGAGATGTCGGCGTTGATCGTCGCCTCGAACCACACGCGGCCGTCGCTCACGGGCTGCGCCTCGCCCGGCGCGGAGAGGCCGTCGATGCCCTCGAGGGACGCGGCCACGTCCGCCGCCTGCTCGGCGTTGGTCACCACCTGGATGGTGTTGGAGTTGTCGGCCAGGCCGTGCTCGTTGAGCAGCTTCTGGCCCTTGATGGAGTCGAACTCCTTCGTGTAGGTGTCCTCCGTCGACAGCCCGGAGGCGTCGAGCCGGAACAGCCCGAGGCACGCCAGCAGCAACAGTCCGGTCGTGACGATCCAGACCCGCCGCGGGCGGTGGCTGATGCGCCGGCCGACGCGGGCCCAGATGCCGTCGGCGGTGGGCTCGGGGCTGCCGAAGGTGGGCCGCTTGGGCCAGAAGACCCACCGACCGCAGATCACGAGGAGGGCAGGCAGGAGGGTCACCATCACGAGGAAGGTGACGGCGACGCCGATCGCGGCGACCGGCCCGAGGCCCGCGGTGGAGTTCAGCTCGGCGAAGGACAGGCACAGCATGCCGACCGCGACGGTCGCCGCGCTGGCGAAGATGGCGGGAGCCGCACGGTGGAGCGCGAAGGCCATCGCCTCGTGACGGTCCTCGTGGCGACGCAGCTCCTCGCGGTAGCGGGCGACCAGCAGCAGCGCGTAGTCGGTGCCCGCCCCGATCACCAGGATGCTGAGGATCGCCTGGCTCTGCCCGTTGACGGTGAGGTCGGCGTACTTGGCGAGCAGGTAGACCAGGCCGGTCGCGATGAAGTTCGCCGAGACCGCGCAGATGATCGGGAGCAGCCAGAGGATCGGGCTGCGGTAGGTGAAGAGCAGGATGACGATGACGACGGCGAGCGTGGCCAGGATCAGGTTGGTGTCGATGCCCTCGAACGCGGCCGCGGAGTCGGCGGCCTGCCCGCCGTAGCCCGCGAGGTGGACCTCGCCCCCGTCGAGGGTCGCGATGTCGCGGATCTCCTCGGCGGCGTCGGGGATCGCGTTCCAGCCGTCGGCGCCGAAGTTGAGGACGAAGTAGAGGTAGGCGACCTCACCGTCCTCCGACACGAGCGTGGGCACCGGCGCCCCCGAGGCGGCGGCCTGCTCGGCAGCGGCAGGGGTGAGCACCCCGGCGTCGGTCACGCCCTCGAGCTCGGCGATCTCCTTCCCGTCGGCCTCCATCGCGGCGAAGTCGTCGTCGGTCAGTCCGCCGTCGCGGTGGTAGACCACCAGCGTGGGGATGTCGTTGGGGTCGACGGTCTCGGACAGCTCCTCGAGCACCTGGGTCGACTCCGCCGACTCCGGGAGCCAGGACGAGGCCTCGTTGTTCTGCACGTCGGCCAGCTGGGCCGAGAAGCCGGCCATCACGCCGGTGATGAGCAGGACTGCGACGAGGACGACCCATTTGGTGATGCGGCCGGTGAGCGCCCCGGCGATCTGTCGATGCATGTACCCAGTCGAGCAGCCCGACCGGGTTCAGTGCATCGGTGATTCCCCTGATGTCTAGACCAGGTGGCCTTCGTTCACCTCGTCTGGAGCTGGAACGGCGTCCGCAGGTCCGTCGTGCCGGGGCGCGGGGCGACGGCGTACTCCATCGACCCGTCGACGCCGAGCCGCACGATCGCCCACTTCTCCTGGGAGTAGGTCACGACCAGCACGTGCTCGGGGTCCTCCCAGACCTCGTCGAAGTACGTCGTCACAGCACCGTGCGTCGGGGACCGGAACGTGCGGACGACCGCGCCGTCGGCGGTGGCGAGGACGTCGAGGGTCGTCGGACCGAAGCCGTCGGCGTACGCCGGTGTGCCGAGGACCCGGCGGTTGTCGGGCGAGATGTCGGAGAACTGGTTGTCGCAGGTGCGCCACCTCACGGTCCAGCCGCGCAGCATCGCGCTGCAGGACCCGGTGTCGCTGATCGAGGTGATGCCGCCGAGCCACCGGCCGCGGCCGGTCGAGGTGAGCCGGAGGTGCGGGACCCGGTCGACGAGGCCGTGGGAGGTGGTGTACCAGGCACGGGCGCCGTTGACGTAGACGGTGCAGCCGTTGCTGGTCGCGCTCTCCTTGCAGTCCCCTCGGGACACCGCGACGGCCCGTCCCTTCCCGGCGATGGGCACGGACCGGAACCTCAGCACCCGGTCGGCCTGCTGGTCGATGGTCCAGACCCTGCCCCTGCGGCCGGAGAAGGCGACCGTGGCGCCGCTCGGCGAGACGCCGAGTCCGTAGCCGGTGCGCCACTCGCGACGGCCGGGGGTGCCGTCGGCGGCCACCCAGCGGGTGACGGTCGGCCGGTTGCCGGCGGTCTGGATGACGTAGCCGGACCCCATCGGCGCGAGCTCGGTCAGCTGGTTGGGCACGGGCGTGGTCGTGCCGCGGGTGCCGTGGATGACGGTGCGGCCCGAACGTCGCTCGGACCAGGCCACGGCCGGGGGCGCACCGGTCTCGAGGTCGGAGACGTCGAACACGGTGCGTGGCCCGGCCTGGGGCCGGGCGTCGGACGGCAGCGCCTGAGCGCCGGCGGTCAGGGAGGCGGCGAGCGCGAGCATGGTCGCGGCCAGGAGCGTGGTCCGGGTTCGGGTCCTCATGTGAGGAAGACGCGCCAAGGACCCCGTTGGTTGCCTCACGGGCGCGGGAAGGCGGTCGGGACGTCGCGGCCCGCGGCGAGGAGCACCTCGCGCAGCCGGTCCGGACGGTTGGTGATGAGTCCGTCGACCCCCAGCCCGACCAGGTGTCGCATGGTGGCCTCGTCGTCGACGACGTAGGGGATGACCGCGAGCCCGGCGCCGTGGGCGCGCTCGACGAGGGCGGCGGTGGTGAACGGTCGGTACGACGGGTCGTCCACGCCCGCCAGGAACGGGGAGCCGTGGACGGGGGAGATCGCCGTGAAGCCCTCCGCGGCCGCCGTGCGGACGAAGTCGTCGTCGACCGCGAGGCCGTCGAACCAGGGAGAGGGCGCACCGGAGGTCGCCCTCAGGTACTTCGGCGACACCAGCAGGTTGCGGTCCAGGGCCGGCTCGGTCGCGCCCACCCTGGCCAGCACGCCCCAGTCGAAGCACTGGATGCTGGTGCGTCCGACCAGGCCGTCGATCCGCAGCGCGTCGACCACCTTCTCGACGAAGGCGTCCCGGCTGGTCAGCCCGGCGGCGTCGAGTGCGTCGTACTTGATCTCGAGGTTGATCCGCACGGGGTCGGCGCCGCGGTCCTCGAGGAGCGCCGCGACCTGGCGCAGCAGCGGCATGGTCGGCGGCAGGTCGGCCCGGGTGAGCGCGCGGATGCGCCGGGCGTCGGCCAGTCCCGATCCGGGCAGGGCCCGGTCGTGGGCGACCACCACGTCGTCTTCTGCGGTGAGGTGGACGTCGAGCTCCAGGGTCGACACGCCGAGCGCCAGGGCGCGACCGAACGCCTCGAGGGTGTTCTCCGGCCAGAGGCCGGCGCCGCCGCGGTGTGCCTGCAGGTCGAAGTGTGGTGGAGGGGGAGGGGTCACGCGTCCTGGCCGTAGAGCGAGTCGACCACGTCGGCGTACTTCGTCCTCACGACGCGTCGCTTGAGCTTGAGCGTCGGGGTGAGCTCCTCGGACTCGGCCGTCCACTCGTGGGGCAGCAGCTCCCAGGCCTTGACCTGCTCGGGACGCGAGAGCCGCTCGTTGGCCTTGTCGACCGCCGCCTGGGCCATCGCGCGGATCTCGGGCTTCTGCGAGAGGTCGGCCAGGTCGGTGAACTCGAGGCCCATCTTCGCCGCCACGAGCGGCGCGATCTCGCCGTCGAGGGTGAGGATCGCGACGACGTAGGAGCGGTCGTCGCCCAGGGCCATGGCGTGTCCGACGATGGGCGACTCCTTGAGGTAGTTCTCGATGTTGGACGGGGCGATGTTCTTGCCCGCGGACGTGATGATGAGCTCCTTCTTGCGGTCGATGATCGAGTAGAAGCCGTCGTCGTCGACCGTGCCGATGTCGCCGGTGTGGATCCAGCCGTCCTCGTCGATGAGGGCGCGGGTCGCCTGCTCCTGGAGGTGGTAGCCCGGGGTGTTGACGGGACCCCGGCACAGGATCTCGCCGTCCTCGGCGAGGCGGACCTCGATGCCGGGGTTGGGGCGCCCGACGGTGCCGAGCTTGAAGTGGCCGGGGCCGTTGGAGGTGAAGGCGCCGGTCGTCTCGGTCATGCCGTAGACGTCGAAGACCTGGAGTCCCAGGCCCCCCATGAACTTCGCCACCTCGAGCGGCATCGGGGCCGCGGCGCTCGCGGCCCACTGCACCTGGTCGAGGCCCAGCAGCAGCCGCAGGAAGCCGAGGATCGCCTCGTCCGCCTTCGCGTAGGCCGCCTCGACCTCCGGTGTCAGCTCGTTGCCGTACTCGTGGGCCTGCGTCCACGCCAGTCCGGCCGCCATCGCGTCGGTGACGAGCTTCTGGTTGGCGGGGTCGGGGTCCTCGGCGAGCTTGGCCGAGATCCCGGTCCTGATCTTCTCCCACACCCGCGGGACGCCGAAGAACGCCGTCGGGTGCACCTCGCCGAGTGCGCCGAGCAGGCCGGCGGGGTCGGGGATCGCGTGGACGTGGCTGCCCAGGAACGGAGGGCCGTACGTCGCCAGCACCCGCTCGGCGATGTGCGCGAGCGGCAGGTAGCTGACGGTCCGCTGCTGGCCGTGGAGCCCGGCGGCGTCGAGCGTGGAGACGGCCTCGTACATCACGTTGTGGTGCGTGAGCACGACGCCCTTGGGGTTGCCGGTCGTGCCGGAGGTGTAGAGGAAGGTGGCCGGCAGGTCGGGCGTGATCTGATCCGTCCGCTCCGCGACCCGGCTGGTGTCGGCGCCCCGCTCCATGAAGGCGTCCCACGTCATCACGCGCCGGTCGTCGACGCGGTCCGCGTCGGCGAGCATCACGACGTGGCGGATCGAGTCGACGTCGGCGAAGGCCTTCTCCCACCGCTGGTAGCGGTCGTGGTCCTCCAGAACCACCACGACCGGCCGGGACTCGCCCGCGATGAAGGCGACCTGCTCCTGCGCGAGGGTGTTGTAGATCGACATGGGGACCGCCGCGGCGGTCATCGAGCCGTAGTCGGCGAGCGTGTGGGCGGTCCGGTTGGCGGCCATGATCGCCACCGGGTCCCCCTTCTCGACGCCGAGGTCGATCAGCGCGGCGGCGACCTGCTGGGTCCGCTCCCAGGTCTGCACCCACGAGATCGTCGACCACGTCTCGCCCTCGGGCACGTCGAACTTGTCGGAGAACGCCGGCGCGTCGCCGTACCTCTCCGCCGCCTGCCGCACCGTGGCCGGCATGTGCAGCCCCAGGATGCGGGCTTCGTACTCCTCGCGGGCTGCAGCGACGTCGGCAGCGATCTCGTGGGCCATGGGCGTCTCCTCGGTGTGGCGGGTGTCACATCATGTCCCCGGGCCGGTGGGCTGACCAGCCCCCGCGCGGCGTTGACGGCCGACGGACCGTTCCTGGACGCCTAGGCCCGCGGGAGGCGGTGGAGCGTGACGTCGTGCAGCCCACCGTCCGCCACGGTCGCGGTCAGGTAGGTGCAGTGCGGCTGGCGTCGCCGGTCGGTGGGGGAGCCCGGGTTGAGCAGCCGCAGGCCGCTCCGACTCGTGGTGTCCCACGGGATGTGGCTGTGGCCGAAGACCAGCACGTCGAGGTCGGGGTAGAGCGCCGCGGCCCGCTGCTCGCGGTCCTTCGACGGCCCGGTCTCGTGCACGACGCCGAACCGCACGCCCTCGATCTCCGTCCGGGCCACCTCCGGCAGCCGCTCGCGCAGCTCGCCGTGGTCGTTGTTGCCGTGGACGCCGACCAGCTTGCGGGACCGCGCCTCGAGCGCGTCGAGCAGGCGTACGTCCACCCAGTCGCCGGCGTGCACCACGACGTCCGCCTCGTCGACGGCGCGCCACACCGCCTCGGGCAGGTCGCGCGCCCGCTTCGGCACGTGGGTGTCGGCCAGCAGCAGCAGTCGCGTGGGCATGTCGCCAGTCAACTGGAGCGGACGCGTACGGTCGACCCATGGCTGTTGACGACACCCACGACTCCACCCCCGACTCCCGCAACGACGAGATCGTCGCCGAGTCCGCCCTGCAGCTGTGGGCGGCCGCGCAGACCGACTTCGACCCCTTCCAGGTGCCGTCGACCGAGTGGCCCGACGCAGCCGTCCCGGTCCGCGACGCCGACATCGCCGTCGACACCCGGCTCGAGGTCGAGGACGTACGCGCTGCCCTCGAGCGCCTCGACGGCGTCAAGGTGGTCGTCGGGCGTGAGGCCGGCACCTGCAGCGTGCTGCGGGTCGTGCCGGAGGACACTCCTCTCTAGTCCGTCCATCCCCGACCGCTCGATCTGCACTGGAGGCGACATGGTGGCGAGCCGTTCGGCCCGCGAGAGGAAGGCCGCCGCGCAGGCGGGACCTCTCGCCCGGGTGAAGATCGACCTCGACGGCGAGCAGCAGTTCCTCTACCGGATCAGCTGCTCGACGTGCGTCGCCAAGGGGCACCGGGCCTGGTCGACACACCGGGCCGGCGGCGACAACGGCTTCATGGCCGCGATGGACCGGTGGACGTTCCACCTCGTCGAGAAGCACCCCGGCGAGGATGCGCCGTGCCTCGCCTTCCTCGGTGAGGCGCAGCAGCGGCTGCACGAGCGGCGCGAGGGCGGCTGAGCCCCGAAGACCTCGATCACCCGGCCATGCACTAGGGTGGAGGTGTTGAAGGGGCGGCCCACGGTCGCCCTGGCCGCGCACGTAGTCGTGGCTCGTATCTTGTACTCCTGGTTTTCGGTTCGCTGGACATCAGCTCAGTTGGATGTCTTCAGCGGCTCGGGGGCACGTCGCCCCCCAGCACCGAACAAAGGAACAGATCATGGCTCAGGGAACTGTCAAGTGGTTCAACGCCGACAAGGGCTTCGGCTTCATCGCCCAGGACGGTGGCGGCGAGGACGTGTTCGTCCACTTCTCCGCGATCCAGTCCAGCGGCTACAAGTCCCTCGAGGACAACCAGAAGGTCGAGTTCGACCTCGCCCAGGGCCCCAAGGGTCCGCAGGCCGAGAACGTCCGCATCGTCTGATTCTCCGATGAATGGCCCCGACCGCCCTGCGGTCGGGGCCATTCGCGCGTCGTGGGGTCTCGGGGGCCAGCCGAGACCTACGCTGCCCGGGTGACAGTGCGCAACAGCCGGAGGGCGCGGGCCGCCAGGCGTCGCAAGCGCCGCATGGACGGTGTCGCCCACGACCTGACCGACGCCCAGTGGGCGGCGCTCCAGGAGGCCTGGGACGGGTGCGCGTACTGCCGCGCCGCCGACGTACCGCTCCAGCGTGACTGCGTGCTGCCCATCTCGCGCGGCGGCCGCTACACGCTCGGCAACGTGGTGCCGGCCTGTCGTTCGTGCAACACCAGCAAGTGCAACGACGAGGTCACCGGCTGGCTGCGCCGCAAGCGCCTCGACGAGCGGGCATTCCTGCTGCGCCAGGTCGAGATCCGCGTCTCGCTCGAGGCCCTGCCGGGCTGAGTCGGGGATAGGGTCCCGGTACATGGACATGCTGAAGGGCGAACAGATCGCGGAGGCCGGCCTGAGTGACTGGCGCAAGCTGGCCCAGGGGCTGCATGCACGCTATGTGACCGACGACTTCGGCGCGGCCGCACGGTTCGTCGCCGCGGTGGGCGAGGCGGGCGACGCGCTCGGCCACCACCCGCGCGTGGCGATCGGGAACGGCTACGTCGACCTCAAGCTGGTCAGCGACGACGCCATCTACCGCGACGACGAGGGCAGTGAACACGTCGTCGAGTGGGTGACGCAGCAGGACGTCGACCTCGCGCGACGGATCAGCGAGATCGCCGCCGACCACACGCTCGACGCCGACCCGGCCTCGGTCAGCGACATCGAGCTCGGCCTCGACACGACGCGCTCCGCGACCATCGCACCGGTGTGGGCCGCCCTGCTGACCGGGAGCGCCGAGGCCCAGGGCCGCGGCACCCCCAGCGACGAGATCCGGGATGCGACGGGACGGGTGCCGAACCTGTGGTTCGGGGACGCCGAGGAGCAGGAGGTCTCGGGGCAGCGCTTCCACATCGAGGTCTACGTGGCGCCCGAGGCGGCCGGGCAACGGATCGCGGCTGCCGTCGCCGCGGGCGGGACCGTCGTCGACGACAGCCAAGCGCCCTCGCTCACCGTCCTCGCCGACCAGGACGGCAACACGGGAGTCGTCTGCGTCGACGCGTCCGCTGCGAAGGAATGACTGAACCGCAGGTTATGTACCCTTGCGGTTACGTACCCTCTCGGTTACGTTAGGGCGATGGATGCGGTACTGCACGCGTTGGCGGACGAGAGCCGGCGAACGGTTCTGGAGATCCTGCGTGACCATCCGGCGAGCGCAGGAGAGCTGGCCGAGTCGCTCCCGATCGCACGCCCGGGCGTGTCCCGGCATCTGCGGGTGCTGCGGGAGGCCGGGCTGATCGACGTACGCCGGGAGGCTCAGCGCCGGATCTACAGCCTCCGTCCGGAGGCGCTGATCGAGGTGGACGAGTGGCTCGAGGACTACCGCGTGCTCTGGCGGAGCCGGCTCGACGCGCTCCACACGGAGATCGCTCGAGGGAAGAAGGCGCGAAGATGAACATCATCGGGACGATGCGAGCGGTCGACGACACCCGCGGCGCGGTGCGAGTCGAGGACGTCTACGACACGGACATCGACGACCTGTGGAAGGCATGCACGACACCGGAGCGGCTCGCGCGCTGGATCGCCGAGGTCTCAGGAGACCTCCGGGTGGGCGGCATGATCCACGCCGTCTTCACCAGCACGTGGACCGGTCCGGGACGGGTGGAGGTGTGCGACGCACCGCACCATCTGCTCCTCACGATGGAGCCGGGCACCGACGACGAGTCCCAGATGGAGGCGTGGCTGACCCAGGAGGGGTCCCGGACCAGACTGGTGGTCGAGGAGCGCGGACTTCCGGTGGACACGATGTACTTGCACGGGGCCGGGTGGCAGGCGCACCTGGAGGACCTGGGGCGGTCGCTGGCAGAGGACGCTCCGGCCCACCCGGAGCGCTGGACGGAGCAGACTCCGGCACCGGCGTGGCGCGCGCGCTGGGATGAGCTCACCCCGGCGTACCAGGCAATGGTGATCCAGTGATGTCCGACCAGATCAGGCTCAGCGTGACCACCGTGAACGCGCCCGATGCGCTCGCCCTCGCGATCTTCTACGCCGAGCTCACCGGCGGCGCCACGAAGGGGAGCGAGCACTGGGCGACCGTGACCGGGCCGAACGGCTCCATCGCATTCCAGCAGGTCGGGGACTTCCGCCCACCGGTGTGGCCCGGTGCCGTCGTACCCATGCAGATGCACCTCGACTTCTTCGTCGACGACCTCGAGGCAACCGGAGCCCGGGCAGTCGCCGCGGGCGCCACCCGGCTCGAGTTCCAGCCGAACTCCGACCACTGCCTCGTCTACGCCGATCCCGCCGGCCATCCGTTCTGCCTGTCCACCTGGGACGGGCCGCACCTGGACGACGAGGACGACGAGTAAGCGGGCGCTGAGCACTTCTCTCGACAGTGTCGGAGGCCCGGGTTAGCGTGCTCGCACCCTGTTGATCTGCCCGGTTCTCCGGGCATCGAAAGATGTGGAGTGACATGTCAGCACGACGCTGGACGGCCATCCTCGCTGGACTGGCCCTTCCTCTCGGGACCGTCGCCATGACCACGGTTTCCCCTGCCACCGCCATCCCCACGGAGTCGCACTGCGGCACCGAAGCCGCCGGCTCCGGCAACAACGGCTTCGTCAACCACGCCCAGCTCTCCCGCACGCTCGCGGGCATCGAGCGGTCCACGGGCGGCCTCGTCGACGTCGACGTCGCCGGCTACAGCAACCAGGGCCGGGAGATCTACACCGCCCGTGTCGGTGAGGGCGACACCGTCGT
The DNA here is from genome assembly GCA_963740115.1 of uncultured Actinomycetota bacterium. Taxonomy (GTDB): domain Bacteria; phylum Actinomycetota; class Actinomycetes; order Propionibacteriales; family Nocardioidaceae; genus Nocardioides. The sequence goes on from CAVUCQ010000004.1 coordinate 121,990, forward strand.
CTTCGTCGAGTCGCAGATCCACGGCAACGAGATGCACGGCACCGAGGCGCTCCTCGACCTGCTCCGCCGCTGGGGCGGCAACACGCCGGAGGCCGCCGCCCTGCGCGAGGCGGTCACGATCGTGGCCATCCCCCGCCTGAACGTCGACGGCGGCGAGCGCGACACACGTCAGAACGCCACCACGTGGGCCGACGTCGTCGCCGACTTCCCGCAGCTCGCGGGGGCCCAGCCGGCGTGGAACTACAACGCGCGGGTCGGGGGCTTCGACGTCAACCGCGACTTCAACCCCGACCTCGACTACGTTCCCCAGGCGGCGGACTTCCCCGGGAACAGCGCCGACACGGGCTGGTACATCACCCCCGAGGCGCAGACGGTGCGTGAGGTCTACCGCGGGCTGGAGAACGAGTTCGGCACCGTCGACTACTTCGTGGACCTGCACAACCAGTGGTCCTGCTACGCCACGGAGGACCTCGAGAACATGTCGCCGTTGTCGATCTCGGCGAAGTTCATCGACGACCCGAGCGAGTTCGGCACGTGGCCGAAGTTCGACATGGAGGCGTCCATGCGCGCCAACGTCGCCGTCTACGAGGCCCTTCAGGGCCACGGCCAGTCCGGGTACGGCGACCTGACCCTCTACCCGCAGGACACCAACCTGCCGGGCACCGCTCTGGGCTCCTTCGCCCTCCGCGGCAGCGCGGTGGTGCTGTTCGAGACGTCCAGCCAGACGCAGTACGACGGCATGAAGCGCAACGGCATGCTGCGCAAGCAGATCGAGATCGGGCTCGGTGGCCTCGTGGACGCGGTCGCCGACGGCTCGATCGCGTCGAAGGACCCGTCGGTCTACAACACCATCCCGCAGCGGGTCTTCCTGCCGGAGGACTGAGCTCACAGGAACGCGACGGCGCCACCCCGACACGCTCGGTGTGGCGCCGTCGTCGTGCCACCACTCCGGGCGAGACCACGGTCCCGCCGCATTGTCGGTGCCTCCTGAGCGCGCGACTGGGCATCTCCTCGGGCTCCGCCCACTCGCTCATGGCCGACGCGCTCGACCTGGTGATCCGGCTGCCGCAGCTCTGGCGGCGCGTGGAGGCGCTGGAGGTCAAGGCGTCGTATGCCCGCTTCGTCGCCCGGCGCACGCGGGACCTCACGGTCGACCAGGCGTCGTACGTCGATGAGCGCGTCGCCGAGCCGGCGGACGGCCGGATCCCGTGGTCGCGCTTCGAGGACCTGGTCACCGGCCTCGTCGCTGCCAGCGATCCCGAGACCGCTGCCCGCAGGGAGCAAGAGGTCGCCGAGCGCCACGTGGCACGCCCGACGAGATCGACGCAGGACGGCATGCGCGGATTCTTCATCCGTGGGCCGTTCCACGTCGTGGCGCTCCTCGACGCGCGGATCCAGTGGATCGCCGACATCCTCGCCGAGCTCGGTGACCTCGACGACCTCGAGGCTTTCGTCCAGTGGCGCGACCGCCCGGCGTGCCCGGTCGAGGACGTCGAGGACCAGCTGGCCGACGAGCGCACCGGCGACCGACCCGAGCTCGACTGGGCGGAGGTCCTCCCGGCGGTCACGCTCCACGTCCACACCTACGTCGGCCACGAGGCCACTGGCGTCGTCCGCGTCGAGGGCCACGGTCCGGTCACGGATGCGTGGGTCCGTGAGCACCTCGGACCGCGCGCTCGCGTCACCATCAAGCCGGTCCTCGACATCGCCGGTCAGGCCCCGGTCGACGCCTACGAGATCCCCGACCGACATCGTCAGGCCGTGCAATTCATGACGCCGGCCGACACCTTCCCGTGGGGAGTGAGCAGCGCTCGCACCCTCCAGATCGACCACACCGAGGCCTACCGACATGGCGGGCCCCGCGGTCAGTCGAGGGTGGGCAACTACGGACCGATGACCCGTTCCACCACCGGATCAAGACCCACGGTGGGTGGCAGGTGCGGCAACCGTTCCCAGGCATCTACGTCTGGCGCGACCCGCACGGCGCGACCTACCTCGTCGACCACACCGGCACCAGGCGCCTGAAGTCCGCCACGGACGCCAGTCCGGCAGAGGCACACGTGCTCCGGGCGTTCTACGAGCTCGCTGCCTGACCGTCTCCCAGCGCCGGAAAGTGGTCTGGACACCGGCGCTCGTCACCACCCGCAGGTCTACCGTGAAGATGAGGTAGGTGAACGCCATGTGGTGGTGGATAGCGCTGGGTGTCCTCGTGCTGCTGTTCCTGATCTGGGCGGACCGTCGGACGCGAGGACGCGGCAACAAGGACTCGGGCGGCGCCAATGACGTGCCGACCGGGCGCTACATCTGACCCAGCACCGCGAGGTCGCGCTCCGCATACAGCCGGTGCTCCCACTCCTCGTTGAGCACGACCCGCAGGCACCGCTCCACGGTCAACCCCTCGGCGTCGGCCATGAAGGGAGTCGCCGACGTGACCGGGCGAGAAAGGCCCTCGTCATCGAGGTCGTCGAGCACCGCCTGCACGGTGGCACGGCGCTGTGCCCGTACGTCGAGCACCTCGTCGAGCGGTGGACGTACGTCGCGGTCCCAGGGCACGCCGTCGATCGCGGGCGCCTCGTCCCACGGCAGGTCGAGCGGGTGCCACGGTGACGGGTCGGCCAGGATCGCGCCGCCCACCCAGCAGGCGTGCGCGAAGCCGAGGTGGCGCAGGGTCTCGGCGAAGGACCACTCATCATCCACCCGTTCGTGCAGGAGCTCCGGCGGCAGACAACGTGCGTGCGCGAGCGTGCCTTCCCACAACCGGTCGAGCACCGCGAACGCCTCCTGGAAGCCGTCGGTGTCCGTCGGCCGCATGAGCGCGCGCTCGGGCGTACGACGATCCAGCTCCGCCTCGACCAGCGGGACCACGTCGACCCCGTTGACCACCAGCCGGCCGAGCTCGCCGTAGATCTCCAGGTCGGCGACCTCGACGCCGGTCATCCGGACGCCGTCGAAGTAGGCCGCCCGCACCCGGGTCCGGCTCAGGTCGACGTCGTGGAGCAACGCCTCGGTGAGGTGGACCTCCCGGAAGATGGCGCCGCTGAGGTTCACGCGGCGGAACGTGGAGCCCGCGAGGTCCTGCTCGGTGAAGTCGGTCATGGCCCCACGCTAGGGCCGGTTCAGGACGATCCGGGCCCGGTTGGTGCGGCTACCAGGTGAGCTCGATCTCCACCTCGTTGGAGTCCCCGAGCTCGACCTCGACCTTGAGGTGCACCTGGTCGGGGACGGCGACGGTGATCCGGCCGCCGTCGCGAGCGAACTCCACGGAGTTGTGCTTGGAGAGCGAGTCGGCGAGCGCGCGCAGCTTGATCGCGGCCTCCTCGCGGGTCATCGTGCGGGTCTCGTCCATCTCGAAGAGGTCCATGGCCCCGAACCTAGCCGCCCCCTGCAAGCGTCGCTACAGGCCCAGCATCCGCCCGATGATCTCCTTCTGGATCTCGGTGGTCCCGCCGTAGATGGTCTGGATGCGCGAGTCGGTGTAGGCCTTGGAGATCGGGTACTCGTTCATGTAGCCGTAGCCGCCGTGGAGCTGCACGCCGGCGTCCACGACGCGCTTCTGCAGCTCGGTGGTCCACCACTTCGCCATCGACGCCAGCGACGTGTCGACCTCGCCTGCGTTGAGCCGCAGCACGCAGTCGTTGATGAAGACCCGCGCGATGTGGGCCTCGGTCGCCATCTCGGCGAGCACGAAGCGGTTGTGCTGGAAGCTGCCGATCGGCTTGCCGAAGGCCTCGCGCTCCTTGGCGTACGCCAGGCACAGGTCGAGCACGTGCTCCACCGCGGCCACCGCGATGCAGCCGATCGAGATCCGCTCCTGGGGCAGGTTCTCCATCAGCGAGATGAACCCCGAGCCCTCCGCGCCGAGCAGGTTCTCCTTGGGCACGTGCACGTCGGTGAACGACAGCTCGGCGGTGTCCTGGGCGTGCAGCCCCATCTTGTCGAGGTTGCGGCCGCGTTCGAAGCCCTCCATGCCGCGTTCGACGACCAGCAGCGAGATCCCCTGGTGCCCGGCCTGCGGGTCGGTGCGGCAGACCACGACCACCAGGTCGGCCAGGATGCCGTTGGAGATGAAGGTCTTCGACCCGTTGAGGACGTAGTGGTCGCCCGCGTCGACCGCCGTCGTACGGATCCCCTGCAGGTCGGAGCCGGCACCCGGCTCGGTCATCGCGATGGCGGTGACGAGGTCGCCCGAGACGCAGCCGGGCAGCCACCGCTGCTTCTGCTCCTCGGTCCCGAGGGAGGAGATGTAGGGCACGATGATGTCGGTGTGCACGGCGAAGCCGGGCCCGGAGGCGCCGGCTCGCGCCGACTCCTCGGCGAGCACCATGTTGTAGCGGAAGTCCGCGATCCCCGACCCGCCGTAGGTCTCCTCCACGTCGAAGCAGAGCAGCCCGCGCTCGCCGGCCCTGCGCCACACCTCCCGGTCGACGATGCCGTCGCGTTCCCACTGCTCGTGGAACGGCACGACCTCCTTGTCGAAGAAGGCCCGCGCCACCGCGCGGAAGTCCTCGTGCTCCTGCTCGAGGATGCTGGGGCGGTCAGGCATGTGTCCTCCGATCGGCCGGGGCGCAGGCGGTCCCCGACGGGGTGAGGCGCGGCCCGGCGGGCGCACCTACGTTGGCAGCATGAGCTTCGTGAGCACGACCGTCCGCGCCACCCACCTGGTGACCAACGCCGCCTGGTTCGGCGGCTCGCTGATGGGGGCGGTCGGCCTCAACCCGGCGTCGCGCGAGCCCGACACCGAGCGCGAGCGCGTGGAGGTCTCCGGCACGGGCTGGGAGCGCTGGGGACCGGTGCAGGGGGCGGCCGTCGGGCTGCACCTCCTGAGCGGGCTGGCGATCCTCGCCGACAACCGCAACCGGGTCGTGGCGCACCCGCCCACCACCGCGGCCGTGGTCGCGAAGACTGCGCTCACGGCAGCGGCGGTCGCCTCCACGGCGGCCGCGTGGATCTACGGCAGCCGGCTGGGCGATGCGTCCGGCGAGGACGGCCACCCGCGCGACCCCGAGGCCGCCGAGGCCGCGCGCAGCAAGCTCGCCTGGCTGCAGTGGGCGACTCCGGCCCTCACCGGCGCCGTGCTGGTGCTCGACGCCCAGCTGGGGGAGCAGCAGCGCGGTGCCGCCGGGCTGCTCGACCGCCGCTGGTGACAGCGCCGTCATGACCTCACCGTGTTCGAGCTCGTCGAGCATGGCGATCGGGCCGAGGTCGGCCAGGCGGTAGCCGCCCGGGTAGGTCGTGGGACGGTGCCGGTAGGGCGTACGGCGCGGCGGAGCGAGCCGGAGCAACCGGCCACGCAGCCGCAGTCCCGCGTGCACCGAGCGGACGAACCACCGGGGCTGGCGCGGCAGGCCCAGCGCCTCGCGCAGCGGTTCGTCCATCACCGCGATGGTCACGCGCCGGAGCAGCGGCTTCAGCGGCGGTGGAGCCACCTCGCGTGCGATGCGGATGGACGCCTCGGCGAGCCGGGTGCCGGCGGGGGTGTGGGCGAAGTGCTGCCGCTCGTAGTCGACGAGCAGCGTGAGGTAGCCGTCGTACGTCGTGGGCAGGTCCTTGAGCCCCATCAGCTCGCCGAAGCGGGTGGTCACCTTGGTCAGCGCCGCCAGCTCGTGGGGGTCGAGGGAGCGCCAGCCGTAGGCGGAGATCCAGCGGACCGGCCCGACGATGGTGGTGGCGAGGACGTAGGCGAACTCGTCCTCGGGGATGTCGTAGTGCCCGTGGATCCGGTTGAGCCGGCGCAGTGCCGCGTGCGAGCGGGGCGAGTCGATGCCGTCGAGGGTCGCCTCGTCGCCGATCAGGACGGTGTCGTCGTAGCGCTTGACGCCGTGGTCCTCGAACTCGCGCGTGCGGTCGAGGAGTGCGGCGATCGAGGGGATGCCGTAGTCACGCATGAAGGCGATGCCGGTGCCCTGGACGTAGTCCCACGGGAACTCGTACCTCGCCGTCAGCCGGAGGATCTCGTCGTGGTCGACCTCCGGGTCGAGCGACCGGATCCGGCGCAGGTTGGCATGGCGGCCCCGCGCGTGCAGGCGGCTCAGGACACCCATTCCTTCACCTGCGCCACGGTGGCGGCGGGGTCGTCGGAGACGGGCGTGACGTTGAGGTCGGTGACCCCCGCCTCCCGGAACGCGGCGATCCGCTCCTTGACGTACGACTCCGGGCCGACGAGGTTGGCGGCCTCCAGCCACTCGGTGGGGATGAGCGCCTCGGCCTCCTTCTTCTTGCCGGCGAGGTAGAGGTCCTGGATCTCCTCGGCCTCCTTCTCGTAGCCGTAGGCGCGCGCGACGTCGTTGTAGAAGTTCTTGCCCTTGGCGCCCATGCCGCCGACGTAGAGCGCGAAGATCGGCCGCGCGAAGTCGAGCAGCGCCTTGGTCTCCGAGCCCTCGCCGATCGCGACCATGCCGCCGGCCATCACCCGCAGGGGAGCGAGGCCCTCCTGCCGCTTGGCGTTCCCCGCGGCGAGCGCGTCGCCCCACACCAGGTGCGCACGCTCGGGGTGGAACAGGTGGGGGATCCACCCGTCGGCGATCTCGGCGGTCTGCTCGACGTTCTTCGGCCCGAGCGCCGCGATCCAGATCGGGATGGTGTCGCGCTCCGGACGGGTGAGCAGCTTGAGCGGCTTGCCCAGCCCGGTCACCGCGCCGTCGTCCTTGGTCAGGGGAAGGTGGAACTCGCCGCTCGCGGTCAGCGGCTCGCGCTTGAGGCCGCTGCGGATGATCTCGACGACCTCGGCCGTGCGCGCCATCGGCTTGCGGTAGGGCACGCCGTGGAAGCCCTCGATGACCTGCGGACCGCTCACGCCGATGCCGAGGATCGCGCGGCCGCCGCTGACGTTGTCGAGGCCGGCAGCGGTCTGCAGCAGCGCGCCGGGCGTGCGGGAGTAGATGTTGAGGATGCCGGAGCCGATCTGCACGGTCTCGGTCTTCGCCGCGAGGTAGCCCATGAGCGTGGGGGAGTCGAAGCCGTACGCCTCCGCGACCCACACGCTGTCGAGGCCCGCCCTCTCCAGGGCGACGACCTGGTCGGCCGCGTTGCGCGGGTTGCCGTCGTACATCAGGAGGGTGGCGAGACGCATGCGCCAATCGTGACAGTGGAACTGTCACGGTGCAAGGGTGCTAGTCCTGGGGGCAGACCGACTGGTAGGGCTGGCCGGGGAAGTGTTCGGCCCACTCGTGCTCGGTGAGGTCGCGACCCGCCATCTGGCAGGCGAACTCGACGGCACGCGCCGCGGACGCGTCCCAGATGTACATCGCGGGCTCGGGCCCCCAGGGAATGATCATGATGTCGCCGTCCGGCAGGAACATGGAGGCGCCGAAATTCGCTCGGGGGACGGGGATCCGGCTGGTCAAGCGGCCGGTCGTGACGTCCCAGACGGTCACCGTGCTGTCGTTGGACCCGGCAACGAGCCGCGTGCCGTCCGGGGAGAAGGCAAGCCAGTAGATCCCAGCGGTGTGCCCCCGGAGGGGCTGCCGGACGAGCTCGCCGGTCGCGGTGTTGATGATGCTCACATGGCCGTCGTACCCACCCGCTGCCACGTGCCGGCCGTCCGGGGAGTAGGCGGCCCAGATCCCGAACTCGATGCCGAGCGAGCCTTCCTTGAGGACGGAGCCTGCTTCGAGGTCGACGAGAGCCCACCGGGAGGGAAACTTCTTCCAGAGGCGGGTGCGATCGTCGTCGCCGACCAGCACGAAAGCGGTGCGGTTGTCCGGTCCGAGCACGGCGCAACACGCGTGGTCGCCGAGCTCGACGTGCTTTCCCACCGGCTCGAGAGAGGCTCCGTCGAACATGGCGAGTGACCCTGAGTGTGTCGAGAGCACGACCCGGGAGCCGTCCGGGCTGTGCTTGATCCCGGACACGAAGTCGTCCAGGGGGTGCGGGCCGGCGCGCACCTGACCGGTCTCGCCGTCCCAGATGTAGATGGTGCCGCCTATGACGTTGAGGAACTCCGCGCGCTGTGTCGACCAGCTGCCGTCGCCGATGTTGTACCCGGTCCCGGGTGTGTGAGGGGGCAACGCCGTGCGTCGGTCCACGTCGACCACGACGCCGCTGCCGTCGCACATCGAGTAGTGGATGTATTCGCCACTGGGAGAGGGGTTCGCGAAGCACGCCCGGGCATCGACGTTCCAGCGCGGTCCCTCGATCGCGACCCGGCGGAGGTAGCTGTGGCTGCCGTCCACGTCCCAGTGGTGAAGCCCCTGGTCGAAGGGCGCGCTGACGACCATGCCTCCGACGCCGACCAGGTCCACGGCGTCGGGCTCACCTGCGGGGATCTCGAACCGGTTGATCCTGCCACCCGTGCGGCTGTCCCATACCGAGACGACGGCCGGGCGGTAGGTGACGGTCATCACCCGGGCACCGTCCGTGCTGAACCGGGCATCGAACGTCTCGCTGTCGTTCAGCAACGTGTGCTTGACCGCGCCTGTCGCGGCATCGAGAAGGATGGCGTCGGTGCCGAGGAAGCCGCGAGCAAGGACCAATTGCCGTCCATCGGGGCTGACCTCGAGGCCAGCCTCCTCAAAGGAGGCGTCTTGTGCCGACAGGACGCGGACCTTGCCCGAATCGAGGTCGTGGACCCGGATCGTAGGAGTCGAGGTGTAGAGCAGGCGGCCGTCCGGTGAGAGAGCGACGGACGCCCAGTCCGTGCTCCATCGGGTGAGGTCGACCGTCTGAGGCTTCTCCGAGGATCCGACAGGCCAGACGTACGCGCGGGGGCTGGAGGTGTCTGTATGGCCATCACCCCGCTCGAGCCTGCCCATGGTCGCGGCCAAAGTGGTGCTGTCCTGGCTGAACTGCACGTCCAGGACCTGCCAGCTCCCTGCGGCTGGCCGGTCGGTTGGGCGGGGATGGGCTTCAACGTTTCGGCGTCGAGGACGTGTAGGGGGCGCGCGGAGAGCGGTGCGGCACCCACTGCGATCAGACGACCGTCGGGGCTGACCCGGAGGAACCGGCGCGCGTCCTCCTGGTTGCGTGCCGGGCCGACCTGTCGCCGGGCGTGCTCAGCACCGGTTTCCAGGTCGACGACCACGAGGGAATGCGCTGCGTCGAGCATGGCTGCCCGGCGGCCATCGGGGTAGACGTCCAGGGCCTTGGTCTCCGCGCCGATCAAGGGGTCCGAGCGGATCGAGCGCCGGGTTCTTGGTGAGGACCTGCTGGAGGTTGCTGACGGTTTCGTCCGACTCGTCCAGGACCACCCCGGCGGCGGCGAGGAGCACCTCGGTGTCGAGCTCGCCGGCGGTGGTTCCTCGGGAGGCGGCCCCACGGGCCAGTGCCGAGATCGCCGACTGCTGGGCCCGCGCAGCGTTGTCGCCCGCCCGGTCCGACTGGACCGCAGCGATGCCGCCTGCGGCCAATGCGAGGACGAGCAGGAGGGCGGCTCCGCCGAGAACGAATCGCAGCCGACGGATCATCCGCGCCTGGGCGCGGGCGTGCTCGGCAGCGCTGCGCTCCTCGGCGTCGGAGGCCTCGCGGGCAGCGCCGAGGAACTCTCGCTCGGTCTCGGTGAGGGTCGGCTCGGTGCGCGCCTGCCAGTCCAGCACGCGGGTCAGCCGGACCCCGCGGTAGAGCTCGCTGGGCGGGCGCCCCAGGGTGTCCCAGGCGTCGGCCGCCCCGCCGAGGTGGTGCCGGATCCGCTGTCCCTCGACGTCGTCGTCGAGCCAGCCGCGCAATCTCGGCCAGGCGCGGGTCAGGGCCTCGTGGGTGATCTCGAGGACTCCCTCGTCGCTGGTCACCAGTCGGGCGGCGACCAGGGCCTCCACCAGCCCGTCATGAGCGGGGGCGACGAGCCGACGCGGCACGCGGGTCCGGACCGCCTCGCCCTCACTGCCGGGCGAGACCAGTCGGAGGACCAGGTCGCGCAGCTGCCGGCGCTGCTCGGGCTCGATCCGTCCGTAGAGCTGCTCGGCGGACTGGGCGACGGCGCCGTGGATGCCGCCGGAGGCGCGGTAGCCGTCGACGGTGAGGGTGTTGCCCTCGCGGCGCTGCCACGTCTCGAGCAGGGCGTGCGAGAGCAGGGGCAGGGCGCCGGGGTCGTCCCGCACCTCGTGCACGAGGAGGTCGACCAGGCCGTGCTCGATGACCAGGCCCGCCTGCTCGGCGGGTCGTTCGATGGCCTGGCGCAGGCCGTGCTCGTCGAGGGTGCCGACGAGGTGGAGGCCCCCCTCCACCAGCCGGCTGAAGCCCGCATGCTCGGTCACCTGTCCGAGGCGGTCGCTTCGCAGCGTGACAAGCACCGGTCGGCGTCGTGATTCCTCGACCAACCGCTCGAGGAAGGCGTGCCTGTCCTCCAGGTCGTCGCACAGGCTGAACACCTCCTCGCCCTGGTCCACGGCGAGGACCGTGCCGGGCGGTGCGTCCTCGGCCAGGGCGGTGAGCGACTGCAACGGCCTGGGCCCGGGCGTGATGAGCACGACCTGGTGGCCGCGGCGGCGCAGGGTAGCCAGCACGCCAGCGCGCAGCAGGGATGACTTGCCCGAGCCGGACGGCCCGACGAGCGCGACGAACGAGCCCCTGGCCAGGATCCCGAGACAGGCGGCAACGTCCGCGTCCCGGCCGAAGAACCGTTCGGCGTCCTCCACGTCGTACGCCATCAGCCCCTGCCAGGGACACTGTGCCGCCAGCGTCCGCGACGTCGGGACGAGGAGCCGGGGATCCTGGTTCAGGATCGACTGCTCCAGCGCGAACATCTCCGGTGACGGGTCGATCCCGAGCTCGCGGGCGAGGACGGCGCGCAGCTGGCGCAGCGATCGCAGGGCCTCGCCCTGGGCGCCCGTCTGGTACTGCGCGAGGACGAGGAGCTCCCACCGTCTCTCCCGCAGTGGGGCGGCCCGCACCAGTGCGTGCGCCTGCGCCAGCACCTCGCGGGGACGGCCGCTGCGCAGCATCGCGTCCACGTGCATCTCCTGGGCGTCCAGGCGCAGCTCGTCGAGCCGCCCGGCCTCGCGGCGCGCGGGCGGCCACTCGGGGAGGTCGGCGAAGGCGGGACCGCGCCACTGGGCGAGGGCCTGCTCGAGCAGGAAGGCCACGCGGTCGCTCTCGCCCACCGTCAGGAGCGCACGTGCCCGGGTCACCCGTGCCTCGAAGTCGTGTGCATCGAGGTGGTCGGGTGGCACCGCCAGGGCGTAGCCCTGGGGCGACGTCTCGATCGCCTCCGTGCCCAGCACCTTGCGGAGCTTGACGATGCACGACTGGAGGTTCTTGGCCGCCGACGGTGGTGGCTGTTCTCCCCAGACGGCGTCGATCAGCTCGTCGGCGCTCACCGGCTGCCCCAGCCGCGTGGCCAGGGCCTGCAACACAACTCGGTCGTGGGGGCCGAGACGGCCCGATCCGTCGACGGTCAGCGGACCAAGGACGTTGATCCCCACCCCGCCAGCGTCCTCGGCGTGATGGGGCGGGTCAACGGCGGATGTACCCGGGCTATACCGCTCGTGCGCCCGATGTGTACCGGCTGCGTGGGCAACTGGACACCTCGAGCCGCTCGGTCCGGGAAACCACCCAGTCCAGGAGATCGTCATGACCCACATCAAGAACACCGTCGCCGCACTCGCCACCGTCGCCGCGCTCAGCCTCGTGGCCGCGTGCGGCGACGTCGAGCCGCCCGCCACCGACATCGGGAAGTCGGTCGAGAAGAAGACCAAGAGCCCGGCCCCCGAGATGCCGGTGCGCGACCACGCCGGCCGCATGAACTTCGGCGACGGCGAGGCCACCTTGCCGGCCAAGCCGAAGGCCCCGAAGGACGACAACCCGTCCCGACTCGACTTCGGTGACGACGGGCGTCCGTGACGCTCGCTGTCCAGGAGACCGTGATGAACACCTATTCGATCGGCTCGGACTCCCCCCGCTGGTGGTGGCCCTCGGCCGCCATCGGCGCGGTGGGAACGGCCGCCATCGCTGCCATCCTCATCCTTCCCGCATCCGGCTCGGCTCCCCTGGGCAAGCCGTTGCCGGTGGACGCACCCGCTCCGGCCGGCGACCCCTGGTTCTCGACGGTCGACCCGTCAGTCGGCCGCCAGTGCTTCGCGCTCCCGGCACGGAGGACTGCCTGGCTCGACGCCCCCACCTGCGGGCAGCGGTCGGTCGTCGAGCCGTGGTCCACGACGGACGGGCTGCGCCCAGGCCTCGACTCCCGACCCTGAGTCGGTGCTTGCTACCCGGACACGTGCCCGAGAAGGGTGCGGCCGTGCCGCAGCATCGCGTGGCGGGCGCGCGGCATGCCCTCAGCGGCCCAACCCCGGCACGACCTCGGCGCCCGGCAGGTCGGCCAGCAGCCGGCCGGGGACCAGGAGCTTGGAGCGGCGCACGCCGCTGCCGACGACCACCACGGACTCGTCGAGCAGCGCATCGTGGACAAGGACCCGCCAGCCGTCGGGGAGCCCGAGGGGGGTGATGCCGCCGTGCTCCATCCCGGTGTCGGCGACCGCCCGGTCCATCGGCAGGAACGACGCCTTGCGCACGTCGAGCAGCTTGCGCACGAGCGTGTTGACGTCGGCGCGGGTGTCGGCCCGCACCACGCACGCGGCGATCCGCTCGTCGCCGGACCGCACGCCCGCGACGACCACGCAGTTGCCGCCGGCCGTCATCGGGATGTCGTACGCCTCGCTCATGGCCGCCGTGTCGGCGAGGTCCGGATCGATCTCCACCACGGCGACCTCGGCCGCGCCCGGCCAGCCGGCCAGGGCCGTGGCGACGGCGTGCGCCACCAGCTCCGGGTGCTCGGTGGCGGGCAGCGAGGTGAGGGTCGGGAAGCTCGGAAGGGTCACGCGGTCATCATCCGCCATTCACCGTGGCGCCATCCGGTGGTCCCGCGGCCCGTGCACGCTCACGGCATGACGGTGACCCGCGAGGTGCTGGGCCCGGACCCGTCGTTGGTCCTCACGCCCACCGTGGTCGCGCACCGCGGCGCCAGCGGTCACCGTCCCGAGCACACCCTGGAGGCCTACCGGACCGCCATCCGGATGGGCGTCGACGACATCGAGATCGACCTCGTCGCCACCCGCGACGGGGTGCTGGTCGCCCGTCACGACCTCGAGCTCAGCCCGACGACCGACGTCGCGCGTCAGTCTGCGCTCGCCCACCTGCGCCGCACCCTCACCGTCGACGGGGTGGCGCAGCGCGGCTGGTTCGTCCAGGACCTCACCCTGGCCGAGCTCAAGACGCTCGCCACGCGCGAGCGGCTGCCGGGCACCCGTCCCGGCAACACGGCCTACGACGGCGCCGAGGGGGTGCCGACCCTGACCGAGGTGCTGGCCATGGTCGGCGCCGAGTCGGCCCGGCGCGGCCGCGCCGTCGGCGTGCTGCTCGAGCTCAAGCACGCCACCCACCACGACACCGTCGGGCTGCCGCTCGACGTCCCGCTGATGCGCGTCCTCGCGCGCCACGGTCTCGACCACCCGTGGGCCCGCGTCACACTGATGTCGTTCGAGACCACGGTCCTGCGCCGCCTCGCCGGCCGCACCGGGCTGCCGATCGTCCAGCTCCTCGGCGCCGCGCACCGGCACCCGGCGGACCTCGTCGCGGCCGGGGACCCCCGGACCTACGCCGACCTGATGACCCCCGACGGGCTGTCGTGGATCGACGACTACGCCGACGGCATCGGCCCCCACACGGCGCTGGTGCTGCCGCGCGACGGTGGGGGAGCGATCCACGGTCCCTCGACCCTGGTGCGGGACGCGCACAAACGGGGGCTCACCGTGCACGCCTGGACGGTGCGGGGCGAGAACCGCTTCCTGCCGAGCAACCTGCGCGTCGGCGAGGCGCCCGACGCCCTGGGCGACATGGCCGGCGAGGTGCGGGCGCTGCTCGCCGCCGGCGTCGACGGGGTCATCACCGACCACCCCGAGCTGGCCCTGGCAGCGGTGCGGGAGTCGCTGCGCGAGAGGCGGCGTACGCTCGGTCCGTGACCGACCCCGTGCCCGACTCCAGGCCCGATTCCAGGCCCGATTCAGAGGCCTCCGCCGCGTTGCTGCGGCGCATCCGCGAGTCCGTGATCGGCGACGACCAGGTGATGCACGGCCCCTACGGCCCGCGCCGGGTGACGTACGCCGACTACACAGCGTCGGGCCGCAGCCTGGCCTTCATCGAGGACTTCATCCGCGAGGAGGTGCTGCCGGCCTACGCCAACACCCACACCGAGGCGAGCGGCACCGGGCTGCAGACGACCAGGCTCCGCGAGGACGCCCGGCGCATCGTCCGCGACGGCGTCGGCGGCGACGAGGAGACGGTCGTGGTCTTCTGCGGGTCGGGCAGCACCGCCGCCATCGACAAGCTGATCGGGATCCTCGGGCTCCGGATCCCGGCGGCCCTCGACGACCAGTACGACCTGAGCGCGACGATCCCGGCGGACCAGCGGCCGGTCGTCTTCATCGGCCCCTTCGAGCACCACTCCAACGAGATCCCGTGGCGCGAGACCATCGCCGACGTCGTCACCATCCACGAGGACGCCGACGGCAGGGTCTCGCTCGAGCACCTCGCCGAGGAGCTCGACCGCCACGCCGGCCGGCCGCTCAAGATCGGCTCGTTCTCCGCCGCCTCCAACGTCACCGGCATCGTCACCGACACCGAGGGCGTCGCCGACCTGCTCCACCGGCACGGCGCGCTGAGCTTCTGGGACTTCGCGGCCTGCGCCCCCTACGTCGACATCGAGATGTACGGCCCCGGCAGCTCCTACAAGGACGCGATCTTCCTCAGCCCGCACAAGTTCATCGGCGGACCCGGGACGCCCGGCGTGCTCGTGGTCCGCCGCGAGCTGATGGCCAACCGGGTGCCGGTGGTCCCCGGCGGCGGCACGGTCATGTACGTCAACCCCACCGAGCACCGCTACCTCGACGACAAGGCGCACCGTGAGGAGGGCGGCACGCCCGCCATCGTGGAGTCGATCCGCGCCGGGCTGGTCTTCCAGCTCAAGCACGCGGTCGGCGTGCAGACGATCCAGTCGCACGAGGAGGAGATGCTGCGCCGCGCCGTCGAGGCGTGGGTGGCCGAGCCGACGCTCCAGATCCTCGGCAACCTCGACTCCCAGCGGCTCTCCATCGTCTCCTTCGTGGTGAAGGCGCCCGACGGCTCCTACCTCCACCACAACTACGTGGTCGCCCTGCTCAACGACCTCTTCGGGATCCAGACCCGCGGCGGCTGCTCGTGCGCCGGGCCGTACGGCCACCGGCTGCTCGACATCGACCTCGACACCAGCCACCAGTTCGAGGCCCAGATCGCGACGGGCTGCGAGGGCATCAAGCCCGGCTGGGTGCGCGTGAACTTCAACTACTTCGTCGACGAGGCCGTGTTCACCTACGTCGTGGAGGCCGTACGCCTCGTGGCGCGGGAGGGCTGGCGGCTGCTGGGCGACTACCGCTTCGACCCGCTGACCGGGCTGTGGCACCACCGCACCGGCGCCGTCGAGCCGCCGCTCCGGCTGGCCGACGTGACCTACGCCGACGACGGCACGATGACGTGGCCGGCGCACACGACGACGGCCCCCGTCTCGGTGCTCCGGGAGCACCTCGACGAGGGCCGCGCGATCATGGCCGCCGCGTCGCCCCCGGACTGCTCGGACGCCGCCCACCTGGGTGCCGACTTCGACGACCTGCGGTGGTTCGCGTTGCCGGCCGGCTCACTTGCGTGAGCGCCACACCGTGGCCGCCAGCCCGGCGGTGCCCGCGGCCAGCCACGGGATCGGCAGCAGCCAGCGCAGCTGGTCGGTGTCCACGACGTCGCCCTGGACGAGGGCCCACACCAGGACCATCCCGGCGAAGGCGACGCCCATCACGAGCTGGGTGATGTTGACCGGGTGCAGGCCGGACGGCTTGTCCGGCGCGTCGAGCGGGCCGATCATCGGCTCCTCGTAGCCGTACACGTCCGTGTCGTAGGAGTCATAGGGGTCGTAGCTGTCCTGGCCGTCGTGGCTGTAGGGGCTGTTCTCGGTCATCTCAGGCTCCTCAGGCAGCTTCGCGGACGATGATCTCGCCGGCGACGAGGTCGATGGTGATGGTCATGTCGGGGACCTCGGCGCCGCCGTCGCGGTAGCCGTCGACGTTGATGTCGAACCCGTCGTTGCGCTGGTCGAACACGCGGCTGTCACCGGCGACGACGTCGGTCTTGACGGCCACGTCGACGCCGTCGGGCACCACGACCTCCACCCGGCCACCGACGCCGTCGATGGTGACGTCGCGTCCGTCGAGCGCCTCCACGTCGGAGACGTCGGACAGGTCCAGCAGGAACTCGCCGCCGCCGAAGTCGTAGGCGTCCCGGACCTCGCCGGCGCTGCTGGGCGTGTAGCTGTAGTGCTCGTCGGGGAAGTGGCTGCTCGCGGTCGCGGCAGCGGTCACGAGGGCGGCGACGACCCCCAGGGCGATCAGGCCACCGGCGCGGCCCCAGAAGGACCCGACGACGAGCACCAGGGCGATGATCCCCAGCGCGAGTGCGGGGTAGGCGCTGTCGGCCACCGGCGCTCCGGCGAGGTCGACGACGCCCAGGACGCCCTCGGCGAGCGCGATCAGCGCGAGGGTGAAGAAGAACAGGATCGGTCCGCGGCGGCGCGGGTTGCGGGGCACGCGGGTGCCGCGCGGCTCCCGGACGTACGACGTCGGCGGCACCCAGGCGGTCTCGTCCTCGGCACCCTGGGGGTACGCCACCTCGCTCGCGGCGGTCTCGCCGGCGAAGGTCGGCGGCTGGTAGGCGTAGGCGCGGCCCGACGAGCCCCTGTCCTTGCGGTGGAGGAACCAGACGACGATCGCGCCGATGATCGCGAGCGGCCACGGGAACCAGAAGGCGCCGGCCCAGTCGCCGACCGCGCAGAGCAGCGCGAGGACGCCGATGCCAGCCAGGGCGAGCGACCGGCTGCGCCGGTCCAGCCCGAGCGGCTCGTCGTCGGTGCCCTCCTCGGGCACGAGGATCCAGGCGCCGACGTAGGCCAGGAGGCCCGCTCCGCCGAAGAACACCGCCACCACCAGGGCGACGCGCACGATGACCGCGTCGATGTCGAGGTGGCGGGCGATGCCGCCCGCGACACCGGCGATGTGCCGGTCGGTGACGCTGCGACGCAGGCGGCCGAGGTCCTTCATCTCGTCGCGGCTGACGCGGGGGCCGGACGTCGGCGGCTGGCCGCCGCTCGGCGGTGTGGGTGGTTCGGTGGTGGGGCTGGGGTTGTCCATGGCTCCACTCTCGTCCGCGGGGACCGGACGCACCATCGGGGACAGCCCTGATTCGACAGCCGTCGGCCGGGGGGCGACTCAGGGTCGGGTCGGGGTCAGTCCTCATGGTCGCGCGCGTGCGTGCCTGCGACGATGGAGCCACGATGACCCACACCCATCCCGCCCGGCCCGGCCGGTCCCGCCGCGCCTACCGCGACATCTCCGCCCCCATCGCGGGCGGTGTCGCGGCCGGTCTGGCGACCCACCTCGCAGTGCCGGTGCTCTGGGTGCGGGGCTTCTTCGTCGCGACCGCGTTCCTCGGCGGCTTCGGGCTGATGCTCTACGCCGGTCTGTGGGTGTTCCTGCCCGCCGACCAGGGCTTCGAGGTCAGCGCCCCCGGCCTCGAGAGCGCCACCCGCACCGGCAAGCGGCCCGGCCGCCGGTCCCGGCTGCGCGATGCGGGACCCGCGATCGCGCTGGGCGCCCTGTTCTTCGGCGTCGTGCTGGGGTTCGAGGGGATCTTCGGGCAGGGCGCGCTGTTCTGGCCGGTCGTGCTCGGCGTCGCCGGCATCGCCCTGCTCTGGCGCCAGGCCGACGAGGCCCAGCGCGAGCGCTGGATGGACTCCACCGGCCGCATCGACCCGTTCCGCGCCGTCTTCGGCAACGGCGGCTGGGCCGCCTACGCGCGCATCGCGGCGGGGCTCGGCCTGATCGTCACCGCCCTCATCGTCTTCGCCGTGGCCGCCGGACAGGCCACCTTCGCCGTGCCGGTCCTCGTGGCCGGCCTGCTCGGCCTGCTCGGCCTGGCCATCGTGGTCGGACCGTGGGCCGGGCGGCTGATCAACGACCTCAGCGCCGAGCGCGCCGAGCGGGTCCGCACCCAGGAGCGCGCCGACATGGCCGCCCACCTGCACGACTCGGTCCTGCAGACCCTCGCCCTCATCCAGAAGAACTCGCACGACGCCACCACCGTCGCCCGGCTGGCGCGCTCGCAGGAGCGCGACCTGCGCCAGTGGCTGTTCGAGGCCGAGACCCCCGACGCGACCACCCTCGCCGGGGCCCTCAAGGAGATGGCCGCCGACGTCGAGGCGCAGCACCCGGTCGTGGTCGACGTGGTCACGGTCGGCGACTGCGACCTCGTCGAGTCGCTGCGCCCGGTCGTGCACGCCGCGCGTGAGGCGGTGGTCAACGTCGCCAAGCACGCCGGGACGCAGCGCGCCGACGTCTACGCCGAGACCTCGCCCACCGCGATCGACGTCTTCGTCCGCGACCGCGGAGCCGGCTTCGACGTCGACGCGGTCGCCACCGACCGCCAGGGCGTGCGCAGCAGCATCGTGGACCGGATGTCCCGGCACGGCGGCAGCGCGGACGTACGCTCGGCACCCGGCGAGGGCACCGAGGTGCGACTGCACATGCCCCGCACGCACCCCAGGACGCAGGACGAGGAGAACCGATGAACCAGCCCACCGCCTCCCAGGGGCCAGTGCGTGTCGTGCTGGTGGACGACCACGCCATGTTCCGGGCCGGGGTCCGCGCCGAGCTGGCCGCCACCGGCGCCGGCAAGGTCGAGGTGGTCGGTGAGGCGGCCGACGCGGACGCGGCGATCGCGGTCGTGCGCGACCTCCAGCCGCAGGTGGTGCTGCTCGACGTCCACCTGCCGGGCGGGGGAGGCGTGGAGGTGATGCGTCGCCAGCCCTCTCCCGACACCCTCTACCTCGCCCTGTCGGTCTCGGACGCGGCCGAGGACGTCATCGGCACCATCCGCGGCGGCGCCCGCGGCTACGTCACCAAGACCATCACGGGTCCCGAGCTGGTCGACGCGATCACCCGGGTGGCAGGCGGCGACGCGGTGTTCTCGCCGCGCCTGGCCGGCTTCGTGCTCGACGCCTTCGCCGGCTCGATCGACGTGTCGGCGGTCGACGAGGACCTCGACCGGCTGACCGAGCGGGAGCGCGAGGTGATGCGCCTGATCGCCCGTGGCTACGCCTACAAGGAGGTCGCCAAGGAGCTCTTCATCTCGGTGAAGACCGTGGAGACCCACATGTCGTCGGTGCTGCGCAAGCTCCAGCTCTCGAGCCGTCACGAGCTCACGAAGTGGGCGAGCGACCGCCGCCTCCTGTAGGCGGGCACACCGCCGTGGGGGTGGGCGAGACGTTGACAACCCCACCCCGAACCGGTGGGGTCGAGGCACCACACCCACTCGGGAAGCGAGGCCCCCGTGGCCCACAGCACTCCGTCCGTCGACGACGACCTGACCGACGAGGGTGGCCTCAAGCGGTCCATCACCGGGAAGCAGCTGTTCTTCTACACCCTCGGCGACGTCCTGGGTTCCGGGATCTACGTCCTCATCGGTCTGGTCGCTGCGGCGGTGGGTGGCGCCTTCTGGATCGCGTTCGCGGTCGGCGTCTCGGTCGCGGCCATCACCGGGACGGCGTACGCCGAGCTGGTGACCAAGTACCCCCAGGCGGCCGGTTCCTCGCTCTACGTCCAGAAGGCGTTCGGCAACAAGGCGCTCACCTTCCTGGTGACGGTGTCCTTCCTCGCCGCGAGCTTCGCCGCCTCGGGCTCGCTGGCCGCCGGCTTCGCGTCGTACTTCTCCGAGCTCTGGGCCGGCCCGCCGGCGCTGCTCGTGTCTCTCGTCTTCGTGGCTGTCCTCGTGCTCATCAACTACATCGGCATCACCGAGTCGGTGGTGATGAACATGTTGATGACCTTCGTCGAGCTCAGCGGCCTGATCATCGTGCTGATCATCGCCGTCATACTACATCGCCCAGGGCGACGCCGACTTCGGCACGCTCACCGACATCAGCGTCTCCGGCAACCCGGCGCTGGCGGTCCTCGCCGGGGTGGCGCTCTCCTTCTTCGCGATGACGGGGTTCGAGAACACCGCGAACGTGGCGGAGGAGACCATCGACCCCTACAAGTCCTTCCCGCGCTCCCTCGTCGGCGGCATGATCGTGGCCGGTGTGGTCTACGTGCTGGTCTCGATGGCGGCAGCCCTGACGGTGCCCACCGACCAGCTGGCGGAGTCCGACGTGGCACTGCTCGAGGTCGTCAAGCAGGGGATCCTGCCGTTCTCGACAGACCTCATGGTCACGATCTTCACCGTCATCGCCCTCGTCGCCATCACCAACACCACGCTCGTCACCCTGGTCACCCAGCCGCGCATCCTCTACGGCATGGCGCGTGAGGACGTGGTCCCGGGCGTGTTCGCCAAGATCCACCCGACCCGTCGCAGCCCGTGGGTGGGACTGCTCTTCAGCGGCCTGGTCGTGGGCGGGCTGCTCATCACCGGGACGCTGATCACCGAAGCCGGCGGCAGTCTCGACGTGGTCGAGCGGCTGGCCCTGGTGACCGTGGTGTTCCTGCTCGCGATCTACGCGCTCGTCATCGTGACCTGCCTCAAGCTGCGAGGCAAGGACGAGGACGATCGTGCCTTCCGGGCCAACACGCCCCTGCTCATCGTGGGCCTGATCGGCAACCTCGCCATCCTCTACTGGGTCATCTACGACGACCCCCGATCGCTGCTGTGGTGCGCCGCTCTGCTCGCCATCGGCGGCGTGCTCTACCTCGCCGAGAAGCTCTTCGGCGACAAGGGAACCGGTTCCACCGCTGCGCCCCTCGACCACGACGACCGGGAGGTCTGAGATGCACGTCATCGTCGCCACCGACGGCTCGAAGCAGTCACTGGCTGCCGCCAAGCACCTCAAGTCCTTCGCCGACCCGGCGAAGATCACCGACATCTCCGTGGTCGCCGTGATCCGCCCCTTGGCCGCCGTGGCCTTCGCCGACGAGCTCTCTGAGACCGAGCACAAGGCCTCCTGGGAGTCGCTGTCATTCCGCGAGGCAGCCGAGAACGCCGTGGCGACGATCGCCTCAGCGTTCGACGGCTGGGGACCCAAGGTGCACCAGCGTGTGCGTTCCGGCTCGCCCGCCAACGAGATCATCAAGGCCGCCAAGCAGTACGACGCCGGTCTCGTGGTGGTGGCGGCGGGTGGGCGCGGGCTCAGCGACGCCGTCCTGGTGGGCAGCACCGCGCAGCGCGTGCAGCACTACGCGCCGTGCCCGGTGCTCGTCGTACGCCCGGCTCCGCGCAAGCCACGCAAGCCGCGCAAGGCCTGACCGGGAGGTCGTCGCCGGCTGGCTAGGGTGTCCCGCATGGAGACCCTGCGGCTGGTGCTGCTCTTCCTGCACATCGTCGGCTACGCCGCACTGCTCGGCGGCCTGCTGGTCCAGGTCCGCGCCGAGACCAAGGCCGTCAACCCACTGATGCGGGACGGCATCGGCACGGCTTTCGTCACCGGCCTGCTGCTGGTGGGCGTGCTGGAGGGCCTGGGCAGCCCCGACCACGCCAAGATCGGCGTGAAGTTCGCCATCGGCCTGGTCATCCTGGTGCTGGTCATGGTCAACATGCGCAAGCCGAGCATCCCGCGCGGGCTCTACCTCGGCCTGCTGGTCCTGACGATCGCCAACATCGCGGTGGCCGTGTTCTGGTCACCGGTCCACGCCTGACGCCTCGGCTGTCCCACCACCCGCATAGGGTTGGGACGCCATGAGTCCCAGCGATGCCCTGATCGACCACCCCCTCCTCGAGGGCCTCAACGACCCCCAGCGGGCGGCCGTGACGCACGCGGGCGCCCCGCTGCTCGTGGTCGCCGGCGCGGGCTCGGGCAAGACCCGCGTGCTGACCCGGCGCATCGCCTGGCTGATCAACGAGCGCAAGGCCCACCCGGGGTCGATCCTGGCGATCACCTTCACCAACAAGGCCGCGGCCGAGATGAAGGAGCGCGTCGAGCACCTGGTCGGCAAGCGGGCCCGGATCATGTGGGTCTCGACCTTCCACTCCGCCTGCGTGCGCATCCTGCGCAAGGAGATCGACCGGGTCGGGTTCAAGTCCAACTTCTCCATCTACGACGCAGCCGACTCCAAGCGGCTGATGACGCTGGTGCTGCGCGACCTCGAGCTCGACCCCAAGCGCTACCAGCCGGCCGCGGTCCTGCACTGGGTCTCCGACCAGAAGAACGAGCTGCGCGACGCCGAGGACGCCGCCAAGGAGGCCCGCAACGGCTTCGAGGAGGCCTACGCCTCGGCCTACACCCACTACCAGCGCCGCCTGCGCGACGCCAACGCGCTCGACTTCGACGACCTGATCATGACGACCGTCCACCTGCTGCAGGCGTTCCCTGATGTCCGGGAGAACTACCGCCGCCGGTTCCGGCACGTGCTGGTGGACGAGTACCAGGACACCAACCACGCCCAGTACAGCCTGATCCAGGTGCTGTGCGGCCAGTCCTTCGAAATGGGGACCGACGTCGAGGAGAGCGGCCAGGAGGTCGAGCCCAGCGAGCTGATGGTGGTCGGTGACGCCGACCAGTCGATCTACGCCTTCCGCGGCGCCGACATCCGCAACATCCTCGACTTCGAGCAGGACTTCCCCAACGCCTCGACGATCCTCCTCGAGCAGAACTACCGCTCGACCCAGACCATCCTCACGGCCGCCAACTCCGTCATCGGCAACAACCGGGGCCGCAAGCCCAAGCGGCTGTGGACCGATGCAGGGGCGGGGGAGCGGATCGTCGGCTACGTGTCCGACGACGAGCACGACGAGGCCAGGTTCGTCAGCGAGGAGATCGACCGGCTCGTCGACGACACCGACCTGCGGCCGGCCGACGTCGCGGTGTTCTACCGCACCAACGCGCAGTCCCGCGTGTTCGAGGAGGTGTTCATCCGCACCGGCCAGCCCTACAAGGTCGTGGGCGGGGTGCGCTTCTACGAGCGCAAGGAGGTCCGCGACGCGCTGGCCTACCTCCGGATGCTGGTCAACACCGCCGACGAGATCTCGCTGCGCCGGGTCCTCAACACGCCCAAGCGGGGCATCGGCGAGCGGGCCGAGGCGTGCATCGCGGCGCTCGCCGAGCGCGACCGGATCACCTTCTGGGAGGCGCTGACCCGCGCCGCGGACGCCCCGGGCCTGGCCACCCGCAGCCTCAGGAACATCGAGGCCTTCGTCGCGATGGTGCAGGAGATCCAGTCGATGGTCGAGGCCGACGAGCGGCCCGACGTGATCCTGGAGTCGGTGCTCGAACGCTCCGGCTACCTCACCGAGCTCGAGGCCAGCGACGACCCGCAGGACGGCACCCGCGTGGAGAACCTCGCCGAGCTGGTCGCCGTGGCCCGCGAGTTCGCCGAGGACCCGCAGCCCGGACCCAGCGCCGATCCGGCCGAGGTCGAAGCGGGGACGGTCGCGGTGGGGCTCGGCGACTTCCTCGAGCGGGTGGCCCTCGTGGCCGACGCCGACTCGATCCCCGACGCACCCGACGGCGACGACTCGGGGGTCGTCACGCTGATGACCCTCCACACCGCCAAGGGACTGGAGTTCCCGGTGGTCTTCCTCACCGGGCTCGAGGACGGCGTCTTCCCCCACCAGCGCTCTCTCGGTGACCAGCCCGAGCTCGAGGAGGAGCGGCGGCTCGCCTACGTCGGGCTGACCCGCGCCCAGCAGCGCCTCTACATCTCACGGGCGCTGGTCCGGTCCGCGTGGGGCGCGCCGAGCCACAACCCGGCCAGCCGGTTCCTCGACGAGCTGCCGGTCGACCTCGTCGACTGGCGCCGCACGGCCGCCGAGCAGACCCGCTGGGGCCGCCCCGACCTCACCGGCGGCGGATCCACCCGTCTCGGCACTCCCACCGACGCGGGCCGTCGCAACTTCTCCTCGGCGGCGATGCGCGCCGACGCGGCGGCCAAGGCCAAGCCGGCGCGCGAGATCCCGAGCCTGGCCCCGGGGGA
Organism: uncultured Actinomycetota bacterium; assembly: GCA_963740115.1. GTDB lineage: Bacteria > Actinomycetota > Actinomycetes > Propionibacteriales > Nocardioidaceae > Nocardioides. The sequence goes on from CAVUCQ010000004.1 coordinate 145,890, forward strand.
CCGGGTCCTGCACGACACGTTCGGCATGGGCACCGTCGTGGCGGTCGACGGGGTCGCGGAGAAGTCCGTCGCCTCGATCGACTTCGGGTCCGAGGGCGTCAAGCGGTTGCTGCTGCGCTACGCGCCGGTGGAGAAGCTCTAGCCGCTGGCGCAGCCCTCGATCAGGGAACGATCCCGTGCTCCACGAAGGCCTGGAACGGGTCGACCGGGCCGCCGCCGCCGGGGCGGACCTCGAGGTGCAGGTGGGAGCCGGTCACGTTGCCCGTGGCGCCGACGGTCCCGATGACCTCGCCGCCGTTGACGCGGTCACCCACCGAGACGTAGATCGACGTCTGGTGGCAGAACCAGATCTCCGTGCCGTCGTCGAGCGTGACCACGGTCTTGTTGCCGTAGGCGCCGTCGTAGCCGGTCGAGGTGACGGTGCCGTTGGCCACCGCCATGATCGAGTCACCCGAGCTGGCGTTGAAGTCGAGGCCGGTGTGGTAGCTGGCCCACAGGCCGTACTGGCCGAAGGTCGCGGTGATGCCGTAGCTGGAGAGGGGGAGAACCCACTTGTTCTCCTTGATCTTCGCGGCCTGCTTCTCGGCGGCCTGGCGCATCTCGTCGAGCTTGGCCGCGCGCTCGGCCATCTGCTTCTCGGCCAGGGCGACCAGCTCGGGGTCGCTCTCCTCGGCACCGGAGTCGCGGGTGTGGTCACGGCTGACGACGGCACCGCGGCGCGAGAGCGCCTGGCTGGCGGCCGAGCCGATGGAGCCGGAGGCGTCGAGCGTCGACCCGGTCGAGGCGAGCGCGGTCACGCCCGCGCCGGACGCGGTGACGGCCCCACCTGCGGAGATGGCGAGCACGGCGATGCCTGCCACGAGGGGCAGGGAAGGCACGCTGCGGACCAAGGAGCGGCGAGGCGGCGTGGTGGCACGTCGCTTGCCGGTCAGGGGTGCCGCCGATGCCGTGCGTCGCTTGGGAGCGCGCTCCGCTCGGTGGTTGCCCATAGGGGTGATTACCAATCTGCCGGGTCAGGGGGGTGGGTCGGCAAGACCGCGCACGACTGTAACGGAAAGATCACGGGAAAGTGCAACTGTCGATCAGATTCGGTGGTGTGGCGCGCTGTGCGACCGATAGTCGGACGCTCACCCGCGGGCTGCCTGGTAGCGCTCGAGGGCCTCGCGCCGCTCGTCGGCATGGTCGACGATCCTGAGCGGGTAGCCCTGCTCGTAGCCCACGTCGGACGTCCACGGCTCGTGGGCCCGGGCCCCGGGGAGGTGGTCCAGCTCGGGCACCCACCGGCGTACGTAGTCGCCCTGGGGGTCGAACTTCTTGCCCTGGGTGACCGGGTTGAAGACCCGGAAGTAGGGCGAGGCGTCGGTGCCGGTGCCGGCCACCCACTGCCAGCCGTGGTTGTTGGAGGCGACGTCGCCGTCGATGAGCAGGTCGAGGAAGTGCCGGGCACCGACCGGCCACCACACGTGCAGGTCCTTGGTGAGGAAGGAGGCGGTGATCATCCGGACCCGGTTGTGCATCCAGCCCGAGTGCAGGAGCTGGCGCATGCCCGCGTCGACGATCGGGTAGCCGGTGGTGCCCGTGCGCCACGCCTCGACGGCATCGTCGGGCTCGTCGTAGCGCATGCCCTGCAGTGCCGGCTTGAGGTCGGCCCACGCCGAGGCGGGGTGGTGCCACAGCACGTCGGCGTAGAACTCGCGCCACGCCAGCTCGTCGGCGTACGTCGACGAGGTGTCGATGTCGGCCAGCAACGAGCGGGGGTGCAGCACGCCGAGGTGGAGGTAGGGCGAGAGCCGGGAGGTCCCGTCGTGGTCGGGCCGGTTGCGCTCGGAACGGTAGGCCGCGAGGTCGTGGTCCCGGAAGGCGCGCCAGCGCCGGTGTGCGGCGTCCTCGCCGGCCGACGGCAGGTCGAACGGCGCTCCGGCGACCGCCTTCTCGAGCAGGGCGAGCGCGTCCGGCTGCGACTCCGCAGGAGCGAGGTCGGGGGAGCGCGGGGTGGGCGCCGGCTCCGCCCAGCCGTGCTCGCGCCAGGCCCGGGCGAACGGGGTGAACACCTGGTAGGGGTCGCCGCTGCCGTTGCGCACCAGGCCCGGCCCCACGGCGTACGGCGACCCGGTGGCCACCAGCTCCACCCGCGTGCCGACCGCCTCGTCCCGCCGGCGGCCGTACGGCGTTGTCTCCGCGGACACGTGGACGCGACGGCCGTCCGCCACCCGCGGCACGACGTCCACCGGGTCGCCGTGGTGCACGCTCAGCGGGATCCGTTCGGCGAGGGCGAGGACGTTGGCCGCCAGCCAGGCGCGGCGGGCCGGCCCGGCTCCGTCCCAGATCGCGGGGTCGAGGACGAAGAGCGCCGTGACCGGTCCGTCGTCCAGGGCAGCGAGGAGCGCGGGGTTGTCCCGCACCCGCAGGTCACGCCGGAACCACATCACCGCTGAGCTCGAGGTGGGCATGCCCTTCAACGTAGCCCGGCGGTGACGAGCACCACCCGCACCCGACCTCGTGCGACCCACCCGACAGGGCTAGGGTGCCGAAGAAGAGATCCCGGGAGCTGTTTGTGAGACGAAAAGGACTGGGTACGTCGTGGACCTGATGGAATTTCAGGCGAAGGAGCTCTTCGCCAAGCATGGAGTCGTGACCACACTGGGTGTGGTCGCCGAGACCCCGGAGGCCGCACGTGCCGCCGCCGAGGAGATGGGCGGAGTCACCGTCGTCAAGGCCCAGGTCAAGGCCGGCGGCCGCGGCAAGGCCGGTGGCGTGAAGATCGCCAAGACCGCCGACGAGGCCGAGTCCTACGCCCGCGACATCATCGGGATGGAGATCAAGGGACTGCGCGTCAACCGCGTCCTGGTCACCCCGGCGACGCCGCCGGTGGAGGAGTACTACTTCTCCTTCCTGCTCGACCGGTCCAACCGCTCGCACCTGTGCATCGCATCCGTCGAGGGCGGCGTGGAGATCGAGGAGGTCGCCAAGACCAACCCCGACGCGGTCAAGAAGATCCCGGTCGACGCCCTCGAGGGCGTGACCCCGGAGAAGGCTGCCGCGATCGTCGACGAGGCGAAGTTCCCCGCCGAGCTGCGCGACCAGGCCATCGAGATGGTCCAGAAGCTGTGGCAGGTCTACGTCGAGGAGGACGCCACCCTGGTGGAGGTGAACCCGCTGGCCCGCCTCGAGGGAGACAAGCTCGAGGCGCTGGACGGCAAGATCTCCCTCGACGAGAACGCCTCCGAGGTGCGCCACCCCGAGCACGCCCAGTTCGAGATCCGCGAGGAGGCCGACCCGCTGGAGGCGAAGGCCAAGGACAAGGGCCTCAACTACGTCAAGCTCGACGGCCAGGTCGGCATCATCGGCAACGGCGCGGGCCTCGTGATGAGCACCCTCGACGTGGTCGCCTACGCCGGTGAGGCGCACGGTGGCGTGAAGCCCGCCAACTTCCTCGACATCGGCGGCGGCGCCAACGCCCAGGTGATGGCCGACGGCCTCGACGTGATCCTCCACGACGCGCAGGTCAAGAGCGTGTTCGTCAACGTCTTCGGCGGCATCACCGCGTGCGACGAGGTCGCCAACGGCATCAAGGGCGCCCTCGAGATCCTCGGCGAGGAGGCGTCCAAGCCCCTCGTCGTACGCCTCGACGGCAACAACGTGGAGGCGGGCCGCCGCATCCTCGACGAGCTCAACCACCCCCTGGTCACCCAGGTCGACACGATGGACGGCGCGGCCGACAAGGCCGCCGAGCTCGCCCACCAGGCCTGAGAGAGAGAACAGAGCAGATGAGCATCTACCTCAACAAGGACTCCAAGATCATCGTCCAGGGCATGACCGGCGGGATGGGTGCCAAGCACACCACCCTGATGGTCGAGTCCGGCGCCAACATCGTGGGCGGCGTCAACGCCCGCAAGGCCGGGACCACCGTCGAGCTCGGCGGCAAGGAGCTGCCCGTCTTCGGCACGGTCGAGGAAGCGATGAAGGAGACCGGCGCCGACGTGTCGGTCGCCTTCGTGCCGCCCGCGTTCACCAAGGACGCCTGCATCGAGGCCATCGACGCCGAGATCCCGCTCCTCGTGGTGATCACCGAGGGCGTTCCCGTGCTCGACACCGCCGAGGTCGTCGCCTACCTCGACGGCAGGTCCACCCGGATGATCGGCCCCAACTGCCCGGGCATCATCACCCCGGACGAGTCCCTGGCCGGCATCACGCCGCACACCATCGCCGGCAAGGGCCCGGTCGGGCTCGTGTCCAAGTCGGGCACGCTGACCTACCAGATGATGTTCGAGCTCAAGGACTTCGGCTTCACCACCGCCATCGGCATCGGCGGTGACCCGATCATCGGCACGACGCACATCGACGCGCTCGAGGCCTTCGAGAACGACCCGGAGACCAAGGCGATCGTGATGATCGGCGAGATCGGCGGCGACGCCGAGGAGCGCGCGGCGGCCTACATCAAGGACCACGTGACCAAGCCGGTCGTCGGCTACGTCGCCGGCTTCACCGCCCCCGAGGGCAAGACCATGGGCCACGCCGGCGCCATCGTGTCCGGCTCCTCGGGCACCGCCCAGGCCAAGAAGGAGGCCCTCGAGGCCGCCGGGGTCAAGGTCGGCAAGACGCCGTCCGAGACCGCGGAGCTGATGCGGGAGATCCTGCGCAACCTCTGAGCCGCAACGCTCACTCCAGACGGCCCCGCAGGTCCACCTGCGGGGCCGTCCGGCGTCCGCGGCGCGCCGGACGCCCTCCCTCCCAGAGCACCCGCCAGACCAGGCGGGCCCCGAGCAGGCGCACCGGGGCGCCCGCCGAGACGCGCGGTGGTGAGGGAAGGGTCGGGCAGGCCGAGCTGGCCAGCGTCGAAGGAATGGACATCTCTAGCACCCCGTTATCGTGAAGACGCACATCTCGTCGACGGCCGGCTGCGCGGCCTCGACCGTCTGGTCGACGCCGTCATCGAGCGTGTCCGTGGTCCACTGCCCGTACGTCGAGGTGACCAGCAACGCCGCCCCGACCGGTACGACGTGGACGACGGTCGCGCCCGTGCCGCGCCTGCCGTCGAACGTGTAGGTCTGGAGGAGGGTACTGGCGGGCGAGGGCCCGAACGGCGAGCCACGCACCTCGGTCAGCGTCGCCATGTCGCGGCTGACGACCGGCGACGGACAGCGCGAGGGCAGGTCGGCGAACGCCTGCGCGACGAGGACCGCCTCCTCGCGGTTGCCCAGCAGCACCAGCTCACGGGTGTCGGCGGACTCGCCGCCGCTGTTGTCGGCGACCATGCGGTCGCGGATGCCCAGCCCGCGCAGGGGAGCGGTGCCGCACAGCCGCAGGTCGCGCAGGCCCGTACCCGTCCGCGACGTCGCGAGGCCGTCCTGCGGGCCGGTCATGCCGGCGGCCAGCGGGAAGTCGTCCGGGATCTCGGTCGCGGGCTCCGGGGTGCCGGGTCCGGTCGCCCCGCAGCCGGTGAGCAGCGTGCCGGCCAGGACGGCGGCCGGGAGCGTCGAGCGGAGCCTCATGCCGGGTGGGACACCGCGGACGGCGAAAAGGTTGCGTCAGCCGCGCTCGCCGAGCGGGACGAGCCGCTCGAGGACCCGTCGCGAGAGGTCGACGAAGGCGGCGCGCGACATCGTCATGTTGCGGTCGGGGGCGAACCCGAGCTGGGAGACCGCGGTCCCGTCTCGCGCGATGGCCATCAGGAACGGGAACGACTGGCGGTCGTTGAGCTCGATCGACAGCGCCCAGACGCTCAGGTCGCGCGCCTTCGTCGACGAGGTGGCGAGCGGGGTCACGGTGGTGCCGAGGTTGGCCCGTCCGCACTCCCGGACCCGGGTCCGGACGCGCTCCACGAACGAGCGGGCGGCCTTCGGCTTCATCGAGCCGACGGTCTGCGTGAGGCCCAGCTGCGAGGCGTTGGGGGTCTCCGGGAACAGGAACGTCCGGGTCAGTGCACGCTTGATGCCCTTGCCCGCGAACGACGTGCGGTCGCAGCGCGTCGCGGCGTAGTTGTTGCGGGCGCGCTCCGGGTCGGTGCCCACCCACGGTCCGCGGACGGCTGCGACGGGTGGCAGGTCGACGACCGACAGCAGGCCCGGTGGCGTACCCACGTCGAGCGGGAGCGTCGTGCGCCCCCGGGCGCGGCCGGCGCAGGTCCCGGCGCCCTCGGACCCGCAGAGCCCGTTGACGGCTGCGGCGAGGCCGGTGAGGACCGCCTTGTCCCCGACCGCGCGACCCCGGCTGCGGACGACGTTGGTGACGACGAGGTTGCCGGTGCGGGCGACGCCCGCGGTGATCGTCGCGGGTTCCTTGCCCCACGAGCGGAGGCGGAAGGTGCGCGCCTCGTCGCCGACGCGCTTCACGGCACGGGTGGAGAGCAGCTGGGTGCGCGGGTCGGTGCACCCGGCGTACCAGGTGGAGGCGGTCTCGAAGCTGCGTGCGGCCTGGTCCGGGTTGCGCGACATCTCGACGAGCTGGACGGCGTCGGACTCCACACGCTCCACCCGGCGCTTGCGGGTGCGCTCGCGCTGGCCCTTGCCGACCGTGGAGCGGACCACCCGCGTCGTGGATCCCTCCCAGGTGCGCGCCAGCGCGGTGACCCCGTCCGGGTCGGAGAAGCGGTCGCGCTGGCACGGCGCGAGGAGGCCGTCGCCGGCGAGGTTGTCGGTGGTGGCGGTCTCGGTCCACTCCAGGCCGGAGCCGAAGCGCGACATCTGCTCGGGTCCGAGGAGCGCCGCCTCGTCGATGAGCGGCTCGCCCGCCTGGGGCTCGGGGGCGTGGACGGTGATGCCCGCCGTGGCCTTCTCCTCGCTGAGGCTGGTGGCCTCGGCGTCCGTCCCGGTCGTCACCAACGAGCCGGTGGCCACCAGCGCGGCCGTGGCGAGGGCGGCGCCGATCACCGTGTGCGTGCGACGCCGGGCGCCACCGGAGCGGCGGATCACGGTCGCCCGGGGCCAGCGGATCGACTCCAGCGGCCCGGCGAGGTCGTGGAGCAGCCGGCGCACGTCGGTGGTGGGGAGGTCGCGGTGCAGGGCGAACTGCGCGGTGGCGGTCTGCAGCTCGCGCTCGGCGTCGGAGCGGGGAAGCCCGACCGCCCGGGCGATGTCGGAGAGCGAGAGCGCCGAGAGCCCGTTGAGGACCAGCAGCTCGCGCTGCCGGGTGCTGAGCCTGGACAGCGCGTCGAGCGTGTTGCGGACCTCGGCGTCCAGCGACTTGTCGCGGTGCCAGATGCGGGCCGTGTGCCGGCGGCGTGCGCGGCGGAACGCGAGGGGTCGCACGTAGGCGTCGCGGTCGTCGAGGACCCCGACCTTGCGCCAGTGGTGCCAGGCGACGACGAAGGCGTCCCGCACGGCCGCCCGTGCGGCCGGCGCGTCACCGGTCAGGGCATAGGCCTCGTGCAGGAGTCGCGTGCGTGTCTCGACGTAGTAGGCGTCGAAGGTCTCCGGGCTCCTCATGAGGCGTTCCACGGTACGGGAGTGGCAGGCTGCGCGCACATCGTCCGCGACCCTTCCCGGGCGGCGTGCCTGCGCGATCGACGTCGCGGGTCGAGTGATGATGGGGCGGCCATGACGTCGCTCCTCACCCGTCCCGACAGCGCCCGGGCCGCTGCCGCCCGCCCCCGTCCGCTGGTGCTGATCGCGACTCTCGGCGGCGTGCTCGCGGCCCTCGGGCCGCTGGTGGTGCTGCTGGCGGTCGGCGTGGTGGGCTGGTTCGTCACCGACGCCGGCGTGCACGGTGCGCCGCGCGACGGCATGCGCATCGGAGCGCTCGCCTGGCTCGCCGGCCACGGCTCGGGCTTCACCGTGCTGGGCGCGCGGGTCACGATCGTGCCGCTCGGTGTGACCGCGATCACCGTGTGGTCGATGTGGCGAACGGGCCACCGGGTCGGCGACGCCGTCTCCGGTCACGGCCCCGACGCCGACCGGATCTCCGACGGCGAGCGCGACCTCACCGTGCCGACGGCGATCGTGACCTTCTTCGCCGGATACGCCGTCGTCGCCGTCGTCGTCGCCACCCTCGCCGCCGGGACGACCGCCGACCCGTCGCTGCCGCGCGTGCTGGCGTGGATCGTCGCGATGACGGCGCTGGTCGCCGCTCCGGCGATCGCGGTCGGGTCCGGTCGCGCTGCGATCTGGGCCGCCGTCGTCCCGGCGACCGTACGGGCCGGGGCAGCGGTCGCCGGTGCGGTGCTCGGCACCCTCCTCGTGGTCTCGCTCGTGGTCTTCGTGCTCGCCCTGGCCGTCTCCTTCGACGAGGCGGCCACGATGACGTCGCGACTGCACCCGAGTCCCTCCGAGGCGGGTCTCTACACGCTGGTCAACGCCGCGTTCGCTCCCAACGCCGCCCTCTTCGCCGGGTCCTGGCTGCTCGGCCCGGGGTTCGCCGTGGGGGGTGCCACCCTCGTCTCGCCGGGCGCCGTGGTCCTGGGACCGCTGCCGGTCGTGCCTCTGCTCGCCGCCCTGCCCGCCGTCGGCACACCTGCCGGGTGGGTGGGCAGCCTGATGCTCGCGCCGCCGCTGGTGGCGGCCGTGGCCGCCTACCGTGCGTTGCGCGGTCGCGTGCTGCCGTGGGACCAGGTCGCGCTGGCCGGGTGCGGCGGCGGGCTCGCCGCGGGGTTCGCCTTCGCCGTCCTCGCCTCGGTGTCCGGTGGGGCCGCCGGGCCGGGCCGGATGCGCTTCGTCGGGCCGTTCGTGCCCGACGTGCTGGTGCACGCCGTCACCGCGTGCGGGGTCGGGGCCCTGCTGGGCGGGGCCGTGGTGGTGCTGCTCGCGTGGCGCTCCGCGCGCGCCCGGAGCGGCCAGCCGGACCCGACCGAGGGCTGAGGGTGGGCGCCGGCCACGGCCACGGCGCGACCGGACCTCCGTCCCTGGGGCCTGCGCCACGGCGGCTCAAGATCCTCATCGGGCTCCTCGTCGGACCGCTCGTGCTGGCCACCGTGCTCGGCCTGGTCGTGCTGTGGCCCGACGGTGACCTCGAGATCTCCGGCCCCGGCGTCGACGTACGTCGCGGCACGGCCGAGGTGCAGGACATCGGGCCGTGCCGCCAGGACGTCGACGGCTGCCGCCTGGCGCAGGTGGAGCTGCTCAGCGGCCCCGGAGCCCCCGGAGAGGCCGAGGCGCTGCTTCCCTACGGTGACGCGGCGCCCGAGGTCGGGCCCGGTGACCGGATCATCGTGTCCTACACCGAGCAGGCGCCCGCGGGGGAGCAGTACGCCTTCCAGGACTTCGACCGCGGACAGCCGCTGCTGGTCCTGATGATCGTCTTCGCGGTCGCGGTGCTGGCGCTCTCGCGGTGGCGCGGCATCGGCGCCCTCGCCAGCCTGGCGTACTCGCTCGTCCTCATCGCCGTCTTCACGCTCCCGGCCATCATGGAGGGGAGCTCCCCGCTCGCCGTCGCCGTGGTCACGGCCGCGTCGATCATGCTCGTCACGCTCTACCTCTCGCACGGGTTCGACATCCGCTCGACCGTGGCGATGCTCGGCACCTTGATCTCCCTCGTCGTCATCGGTGGGATCGGCTGGGTCTTCACCGGCGCCGGTCAGTTCACCGGGCTGGTCGACGAGGGCAGCCAGTACATCTCCGGGATCGCCGCGCAGGTCGACCTGCGCGGCCTGCTGCTGGCCGGCCTCGTGATCGGCGCCCTCGGCGTGCTGGACGACGTCACCGTCACCCAGGCGTGGGCGGTCTGGGAGCTCGCCGACGTGGATCCCGACGCCAGCCCCCGGAGCCTGTTCATGCGGGCGATGCGGATCGGACGCTCGCACGCCGCCTCCACCGTCAACACCCTGGTCCTCGCCTACGTCGGCGCGACGCTGCCGCTGATGCTCGTCTTCTCCGCCCTCGAGCTGCCGTTCGGCATCGCCGTCAGCCAGGAGATCGTGGCGCAGGAGGTCGTGCGCGGCCTGGTCGGCGGGCTGGGCATCCTCGCCGCCGTCCCCGTCACCACCGCGATCGCCGCCCTGGTCGCGGGGCGGCTGGTGCGCGAGCGGCGGACGCCGGCCGCCGGACCCTCCCACCGCGCCTAGGATCGGCGCGTGCCGCAGCAGAGTCCCACCCGCATCGTCGTCCTGGTGTCCGGCTCCGGCACCAACCTGCAGGCGCTGCTCGACGCCTGCGCCGAGCCGTCGTACGGCGCCCGCGTGGTCGCCGTCGGTGCCGACCGCGACGACATCGAGGGGCTGGCCCGGGCAGACCGGGCGGGCGTGCCGACCTTCGTGGCGAAGGTCTCGGACTACTCCTCGCGCGAGCACTGGGACCGCGCGCTCAGCGACAAGGTCGCGGCGTTCGAGCCGGACCTGGTGGTCTCGGCGGGCTTCATGAAGCTGGTCTCGGCCGACTTCCTCGGGCGGTTCCTGACCCTCAACACCCACCCCGCGCTCTGCCCGGCCTTCCCCGGCATGCACGGTCCGCGGGACGCCCTGGAGCACGGGGTGAAGGTGACCGGCGCGACCCTCTTCGTGGTCGATGCAGGCGTCGACACGGGCCCGATCGTGGCCCAGGTGCCCGTGGAGGTCGCCGAGGACGACGACGTCGCGTCGCTGCACGAGCGGATCAAGGCCGCCGAGCGCGCCATGCTCGTCGACGCGGTCGGCCGCATCGCCCGCGAGGGCATCACCGTGGAGGGGCGCCGGGTTCGCATCGGCGCCGCGGCTGGGTAGGCTGCGGCCACACGACTGGCGCAGGTGGGCCACCACCAGGGAGTGACGCGCGAGGACATCGAACGCCTGGGTGCCCTCGACTCGACCATCCGAGGAGTCCCGTGTCACCTGCAGCGTCCGACGCCCGCATCCCGATCAGGCGAGCGCTCGTCTCCGTCTACGACAAGGCAGGTCTCGACGACCTGGTCCGCGACCTCCACGACGCCGGCGTCGAGCTGGTGTCCACCGGCGGCTCCGCCGCGCTCATCGAGTCGCTCGGCCTGCCGGTGACCCGGGTCGAGGACCTCACCGGGTTCCCGGAGTGCCTCGACGGCCGCGTCAAGACGCTGCACCCACGGGTGCACGCGGGCATCCTGGCCGACCGCCGTCTGGAGTCCCACGTCGCGCAGCTCGAGCAGCTCGGGATCGAGCCGTTCGACCTGGTCGTGTCCAACCTCTACCCCTTCACCGAGACCGTGGCGTCCGGCGCCGGTCCCGACGAGTGCGTGGAGCAGATCGACATCGGTGGACCGTCGATGGTCCGCGCCGCCGCCAAGAACCACCCGAGCGTCGCCATCGTGACCTCCCCCGCGGCGTACGACGACGTGCTGGCCGCGGTCGCCGCCGGCGGCTTCACGCTGGCCGAGCGCCGGCGCCTGGCCGCCGAGGCGTTCGTCCACACCGCGACGTACGACGTCCACGTGGCGTCGTGGATGGGCAACGTGCTCACCGACACCAGCGACGGCACCGGCTTCCCGGCCTGGATGGGCGCGACCTGGGACAAGCAGGCGGTGCTGCGCTACGGCGAGAACCCCCACCAGGGCGCCGCGCTCTACGCCAACGGGTTCCTGCCCGAGGGTCCGGGCCTGGCCCAGGCGACGCAGCACCACGGCAAGGAGATGTCCTACAACAACTACGTCGACGCCGACGCGGCCCGCCGGGCGGCGTACGACTTCGACGAGCCGGCCGTGGCGATCATCAAGCACGCCAACCCCTGCGGCATCGCCATCTGCTCGGACGACGTCCCCGATCCCGTCTCCGTCGCCCACCGCAAGGCCCACGAGTGCGACCCGGTCAGCGCCTTCGGCGGCGTGATCGCCACCAACGTCCCGGTCTCGGTCGCGATGGCCGAGCAGGTCGCCGAGATCTTCACCGAGGTCATCGTGGCCCCGGCCTACGAGGACGGTGCGATCGAGGCGCTGCAGGCGAAGAAGAACATCCGGATCCTCGAGTGCCCACCCCTGACCCGCGGAGGCGGCGAGATGCGGGCGATCTCGGGAGGCCTGCTGGTGCAGGCGCGCGACCTGGTCTCGGCCGAGGTGGACGGGGGCGGCGACGACCCGTCGACGTGGACGCTCGCCACCGGTGAGGCGGCCACGGAGGAGGTCCTGGCCGACCTGGCGTTCGCGTGGCGGGCCTGCCGGGCCGTGAAGTCCAACGCGATCCTGCTCGCCTCCGGTGGTGCGTCGGTCGGCGTCGGCATGGGACAGGTCAACCGGGTCGACTCCTGCCGGCTGGCGGTCGAGCGTGCGGGGGAGCGGGCCGCGCACGCCGTCGCCGCCTCCGACGCGTTCTTCCCCTTCGCCGACGGACCGCAGATCCTCATCGACGCCGGGGTGCGCGCGATCGTGCAGCCCGGCGGGTCGGTGCGCGACGCCGAGGTCGTCGCGGCCTGCGAGGCGGCCGGCGTGACGATGTACCTCACCGGCACGCGTCACTTCTTCCACTGATGCCTAGACTGCCGGGCGTGACGGCACAGACCCTGGACGGCGCAGCCACGCTGAGGACCATCAAGGCAGAGCTCGCCCAGCGCGTCGCCGTGCTGAAGGAGCAAGGCGTCGTCCCGGGGCTCGGCACCGTGCTGGTCGGCGACGACCCGGGCTCGCACTGGTACGTCGGCGCCAAGCACAAGGACTGTGCCGAGATCGGCATCACCTCGATCCGGCGCGACCTGCCCGCCACGGCCGGCCAGGCCGAGGTCGAGGCGGTCATCGACGAGCTCAACGCCGACGCCTCCTGCACCGGGTTCCTCGTGCAGCAGCCGACCGGTCTCGACGAGTTCGCGCTGCTCTCGCGGGTCGACCCGGACAAGGACGTCGACGGGCTGCACCCGACCAACCTCGGCAAGCTGGTGCTCGGCGAGTCCGGACCGCTCCCGTGCACCCCGGTCGGCGCCATCGAGCTGCTGCGCCGCCACGGCGTGCAGATCGCCGGCGCCGAGGTCGTCGTGGTCGGCCGCGGCCTCACCGTCGGACGTCCCCTCGGCCTCCTGCTCACCCGGCGCTCCGAGAACGCCACCGTCACGCTGTGCCACACCGGCACCGTCGACCTCGCCTCCCACGTGCGGAACGCCGACATCGTCGTCGCGGCCGCCGGAGTGCCCGGCATCATCAGCGCCGACATGGTGAAGCGGGGCGCCGCGGTGCTCGACGTCGGCGTCTCCCGCGTCGACGGCAAGGTCACCGGCGACGTCCACCCCGACGTGTGGGAGGTCGCCGGGTGGGTCTCGCCCAACCCCAAGGGAGTCGGTCCGATGACCCGCGCGATGCTGCTCACCAACATCGTCGAGATCGCCGAGAAGTCCGTCCGCGGCTGACATGAGCGACCCCGAGCCCGACCACGCCCCACCCGAGCCCCACGACGACGCGCGGCGCTACCCCTCGACGATCGGCGGGATGTTCTACCTGCTGGTGCTCGCCACCGTCGGGGTCGCCCTGGTCATCGTGGCGCTCGAGGAGTGGCGCACCGGCATCCGGCTGATGGGCGGGGCGCTGGTCTTCGCGGCCGCCGTACGCCTGGTGCTGAGGAGCCGCGACGCCGGCATGCTGGCGGTGCGCCACAAGGTGCTCGACGCGGTGATCCTGGCCGGGCTCGGCACGGCGCTGATCGTCCTGGCCGGCTCGATCCCGGACCAGCCCGGCTTCTAGATCAGCCCCAGCTCGGTCACCGCGTCGCGCTCCTCGGCGAGCTCGGCGGTGGAGGCGTCGATGCGGGCGCGGGAGAAGTCGTCGATCTCCAGGCCCTCGACGATCGACCAGTCGCCACCCGAGGTGGTCACCGGGAACGAGGAGATGAGGCCCTCGGGGACGCCGTACTCGCCGCTGGAGACGACGGCCATCGAGACCCAGTCGTCCGGCTTCGAGCCGAAGAGCCAGTCGCGGGCGGCGTCGATCGTGGCCGACGCGGCGGAGGCGGCCGAGGACGAGCCGCGGGCGTCGATGATCGCGGCGCCGCGCTTGGCGACGGTCGGGATGAAGTCGTTCTCCAGCCAGGCCTGGTCGCCCACGACCTCGGCGGCGTTGCGGCCACCGACCTCGGCGTGGAACAGGTCGGGGTACTGCGTCGCCGAGTGGTTGCCCCAGATCGTCATCTTCTTGATGTCGGTGACGCTGGCGCCCGTCTTGGCCGCGAGCTGCGAGATCGCCCGGTTGTGGTCGAGGCGGGTCAGCGCGGAGAAGCGCTCGCGGGGGATGTCCGGGGCGTTGCTCATCGCGATGAGGGCGTTGGTGTTGGCCGGGTTGCCGGTCACGCCGATGCGTACGTCGTCGGCCGCGACCGCGTTGAGCGCCTTGCCCTGCGCGGTGAAGATCGCGCCGTTGGCGGAGAGCAGGTCACCCCGCTCCATGCCGGGGCCGCGCGGGCGGGCGCCGACCAGCAGGGCGAGGTTGACGCCGTCGAAGATCTTCTCGGCGTCGGCGCCGATCTCCACGCCGGCGAGCTGGGGGAACGCGCAGTCGTCGAGCTCCATCACGACGCCCTCGAGCGCCTTGAGGGCGGGCTCGATCTCGAGCAGTCGCAGCTCGATCGGGCGGTCCGCGGCGAGCGCCCCGCTGGCGAGGCGGAAGAGCAGGCTGTAGCCGATCTGGCCGGCGGCGCCGGTGACTGCCACCTTGAGGGGTTGAGACTTGAGAGGGTCAGCGGTGGTCACGGTGGTACTCCTCGTGAGGTGAGCGTGAGGTGTCTCTGGCCCTCCGACGCTAGCAGCGCCTGGTTCCGCCCAGACGACTGGCATGCTGGCGCCCATGCCCCGACCCGTACGACGCCCGCGGAGCGTCGGACGGCCGGCCGTGGGGGCCGTCGGAGCGGCGGTGGTCGCGATCGCCCTGGCCGGGTGCGCCGGTCTCGGCCAGCCCGCGCCCTACGACTCCCCGGGGATCAACGGACTGGTGATCCCGACGCCCGCGCCGGACCCGGACGACTTCGTCACCGGCGTCGACAACCCGTGGCTGTCGCTGGAGCCCGGCTCCGGCTGGCGCTACGACGTCACCGACGACGGGCGCGAGGTCGGCACCATCGACGCCGAGGTGCTCGCCGGCACGACCGAGGTGGCCGGGCTGACCGCCACCTCGGTGCGCACCACCGTCGCGATCGACGGCGACACCGACGAGACGACCCGGTCCTACGCCCAGGACGAGGACGGCAACGTGTGGCTGGTGGCCGTCGAGTCGCCGAGCGGGTCGTCCTGGACTGCGGGGGAGGCGGGCGCCGAGGCCGGGTTGGCGATGCCGGCCGATCCGCGGCTCGGTGACGGCTGGCTGGCCTACGCCGTGCCGGGGCTGGCCGAGGCCAGCACCACCGTCGAGGACCAGTCACCCGACATGGTGCAGACGCGCGAGGTGGGATGGACGACGCCCGGCACGACGACGCGCCACGTGTACGCCACGGGTGTCGGCCTCGTCAGCGTGGAGGACGTGGACGCCGGCTGGCGTGCCGTGCTGGTCGACCAGCCGTAGCTCAGTCGGGGCGCCGCACCTGCGTACGGCCGTCGTCGTCGCCGTCGGGGTTGCCCCAGTGGCCGGGCTGACCGGGCGGGCCCGGCTGCGGCTGCACCGGCGGCGCACCCCACTGGCCGGGCTGCTGCTGGGCAGGCTGCTGCTGGGGCTGGCCCCACGGGCTGGGAGCCGCCTGCGGCGTGGAGTAGGGGTCGGGCTGTGGCTGCTGCGGCTCCTGCTGCTGGTAGGGGTCCGGCTGGCCCCACTGCTGCTGCGGCGGCGCCCCCCACGCGGAGCCGGGCTGGCCCCAGCCACCTTGCTGGCCCTGGTTCCACTGGGCCTCGTAGCCGCCGGGCACGAACTGGTCCCTGCGACCACCGCCGAAGCTGAGCCCGGAGCCCGCCACCGGGGCCGCGCCGCGCCCGAAGAGGACGGGGTAGGTGAGGCCTGCGATCGCGGCACCGAGCAGGGGCGCCACCACGAAGAGCCACAGCTGGAGGATGGCGTCGGTGCCGGCGAAGACGCCCACGCCGATGGAGCGGGCGGGGTTGACCGAGGTGCCGGTGGCGCTCATCGAGGCGAAGTGGATCATCGTCAGCGCGAGGCCGATCGCCAGTGGACCCATGGCCACGTTGACCTCGTTGCGCTCGTCGGTCACCGCGAGGATGACCCACAGGAAGACCATCGTCATCAGCGCCTCGAGCAGCAGCGCGGCCCACCACGCGTAGCCGGTGCCCTGGTCGCCGTAGAAGTTCTGCGCCATGTTGCCCTCGGCGGTGAATCCCTCGAAGCCGTGGTTGAGGCCGAAGAGCACGGCGCCGGCGAGCAGCGCACCGAGGAGCTGTGCGGCGATGTAGATGCCGGCCTGGCTCCACGGGAGCCTCCCGCCGAGGACGGCACCGAGCGTGACGGCGGGGTTGAGGTGGCCGCCGGTGATGCGGCCGATGGCGTAGGCCATCACGACCACGGTGAGGCCGAAGGCCAACCCGGTGGCGACGTAGTCGCCGCCGCTGCGCATCGCGGCCCCGCAGCCGAAGAAGACCAGCACGAAGGTGCCCAGCGTCTCGGCGGTGAACTTCTGGCCGGTGGTCGGTGTGTCGATGGTGTCGCTCATCTCGAGCTGCCCTCCAGTCGTGTGGCCGTACCCCGCGTAGGCCGGGGGAAGCCTAGCGGCGTTCGAGCGGCGGGTGCGAGGGTAGGCGAGTCGACCCGCGCCACCGTCGTCAGGTATCTTGACGTCAAGAGTTATTGCCACCCTCGACCACCGCACCCAGGAGCTGTCGTACCCATGGCCAAGATCATCTACACCCAGACCGACGAGGCGCCGCTGCTGGCGACGTACTCGTTCCTCCCGATCATCGCCGCCTACGCGAAGACCGCCGGTGTCGAGGTCGAGACGCGTGACATCTCCCTCGCCGGCCGCGTGATCGCCCAGTTCTCCGACCGCCTCACCGACGAGCAGCGCCTCGACGACGCCCTGGCCGAGCTGGGTGCGCTGGCCACGAAGCCCGAGGCCAACATCATCAAGCTCCCCAACATCTCGGCCTCCATCCCGCAGCTCAAGGCGACCATCGCCGAGCTGCAGTCGCAGGGCTACGACCTGCCGGCCTACCCCGAGAACCCGCAGACCGACGAGGAGCGCGAGACACGCGCCCGCTACGACAAGGTCAAGGGGTCGGCGGTCAACCCGGTCCTGCGCGAGGGCAACTCCGACCGCCGTGCCCCCGCGGCGGTGAAGAACTACGCCCGGTCGCACCCGCACTCGATGGGTGCCTGGAGCAAGGACTCGAAGACGTCGGTCGCGACGATGGGCCACGACGACTTCCGCAGCAACGAGCAGTCGGTCGTCCTCGACGCCGACGACACGCTCTCCATCGTGCACGTGGGAGCGGACGGCGGCGAGACCGTGCTCAAGGAGGGCCTGGAGGTCCTGGCCGGCGAGGTCGTCGACGCCACCTTCATGAGCGCCGCCGCGCTCGACGAGTTCCTCGAGGAGCAGGTCGCGAGGGCCAAGGCCGACGGCGTCCTGTTCTCCGCGCACCTCAAGGCCACGATGATGAAGGTCTCCGACCCGATCATCTTCGGCCACGTGGTGCGCGCCTACTTCGCCGACGTCTTCGCCCAGTACGGCGAGCAGCTCGCCGCTGCCGGCCTCTCGGCCAACGACGGGCTGGGCGGCATCCTCGCCGGGCTCGACAAGCTCGACAACGGCGCCGAGATCAGGGCCGCGTTCGAGGCCGGCCTGTCCTCCGGCCCGGCCCTCGCGATGGTCGACTCCGACAAGGGCATCACCAACCTGCACGTGCCGTCCGACGTCATCATCGACGCCTCGATGCCGGCGATGATCCGCACCTCGGGCCAGATGTGGAACGCCGAGGGCCAGCAGCAGGACACGCTCGCGGTGATCCCCGACTCGTCCTACGCCGGCATCTACCAGGCCACCATCGACGACTGCCGCACCCACGGCGCGCTCGACCCCTCCACCATGGGGTCGGTGCCCAACGTCGGCCTGATGGCCAAGGCGGCCGAGGAGTACGGCTCGCACGACAAGACCTTCGAGATCCCGTCCGCGGGCACGGTCGAGGTCCGCAACGCGGCCGGGGAGGTCCTCATGTCGCACGCCGTCGAGGCGGGCGACATCTGGCGGGCCTGCCAGACCAAGGACGCCTCGATCCGCGACTGGGTCAAGCTCGCCGTCACCCGCGCCCGCGCCAGCGCGACGCCGGCCGTGTTCTGGCTCGACGAGACGCGCGCCCACGACGCCAACCTGATCGCCAAGGTCCGCGAGTTCCTCGCCGAGCACGACACCGAGGGGCTGACCCTCGAGATCATGGCGCCGGCCGAGGCGACGACGTACTCGCTGGAGCGGATCCGCCGGGGCGAGGACACCATCTCGGTGACGGGCAACGTGCTGCGTGACTACAACACCGACCTCTTCCCGATCCTCGAGCTCGGCACCAGCGCCAAGATGCTCTCGGTCGTCCCGCTGATGAACGGCGGCGGCCTCTTCGAGACCGGCGCCGGCGGCTCGGCGCCCAAGCACGTGCAGCAGCTCGTGAAGGAGGACTACCTGCGCTGGGACAGCCTCGGTGAGTTCTTCGCGCTCGCCGCGTCGCTGGAGCACCTCGCGTCCTACGACGACAACCAGCGCGCCAAGCTGCTGGGCGACGCCCTCGACCGGGCCACGGAGACCTTCCTCAACGAGGACCGCTCGCCCGGCCGCAAGCTCGGCACCATCGACAACCGCGGCTCGCACTTCTACCTCGCCCTCTACTGGGCCGAGGAGCTCGCCCGGCAGACCGAGGACGCCGACCTGGCGGCGGCGTTCGCCTCCCTCGCCGGCACGCTGCGCGAGAACGAGCAGACGATCGTCGACGAGCTGCTCGCGGTGCAGGGCAAGCCGGCCGACATCGGTGGCTACTTCCGTCCCGACCCGGAGAAGGCCGCCGCCGTGATGCGTCCCTCGGCCACCTTCAACGAGGCGCTCGCCACGCTCGGCTGAGCGGCCGCGATCCACGTCACAACGAGGACCCCCGGGGAATAGTCTCCGGGGGTCCCGTCTTGCGGCCAGTGATGACGACGACAGCAGCGACCGACCTCAGTGCCGAGTCCTCCCAGGGGGACCTCGACGTCGCGTCGGTGACCGCTCGTCACTTCGGGCTCGCCGTCGTGGCGCTCGCGATGGGTGGCTTCGCGATCGGCACGACGGAGTTCGTGACCATGGGCCTGCTGCCGCAGATCTCCGCGGGCGTGGGCGTGTCCATCCCGACGGGCGGCCACGTCATCTCGGCGTACGCGGTCGGTGTGGTCGTCGGAGCCCCGGTGCTGGCGTTCCTGGGCGCCCGTCTGCCGCGACGTGCCCTCCTCGTGGCGCTGATGGCTGCCTTCGTGGTCGGCAACGCCGTGAGCGCGCTGGCCACCAGCTACGAGCAGCTCGTGGTGGCGCGCTTCGCCGCGGGCCTGCCGCACGGTGCGTACTTCGGTGTGGCATCGCTCGTCGCGGCAAGCCTGTCCAAGCCCTCGCGGAAGGGTCGGGCGGTCGCCCAGGTGATGCTCGGCCTGTCGGTCGCCAACGTGCTCGGCGTGCCGGCGGCGACCGTCCTGGGCCAGGAGCTCGGCTGGCGCGCGGCCTTCTGGGCCGTCGCGGCCCTCGGAGTGGCGACGCTGGGCCTCGTCACCTGGTTCGTGCCGTCCTGCCCGGGTGACGCCGGAGCCAGCGGTCGACGCGAGCTGGCGGCGTTCGGCATCCCGCAGGTGTGGCTGACGCTGCTGGCGGGTGCGATCGGGTTCGGCGGCATGTTCGCGGTGTACTCCTACATCGCCCCGGTGGTCACCGACGTGTCCGGCCTGGGGGAGCGGTCGGTCGCGATCTACCTGCTCTCCTTCGGCCTGGGCATGGTGGTCGGCACGTGGGTGGCCGGGATCATGGCCGACTGGTCGATCTTCCGCTCGCTGGTCATCGGCGGGGTCGGCATGGCTGCGACCCTGCTGGCCTTCTGGGTGGCGGCCCCCCACGGCTGGGCTGCCCTGCCGGTCGTCTTCCTCATCACCACGATGGGCTCGGTCCTCGTCGTCAACCTCCAGCTGCGCCTGATGGACGTGGCCGGCGACGCGCAGACCCTCGGTGCCGCGATGAACCACGCCTCGCTCAACGTCGCCAACGCGCTGGGAGCGTGGTTGGGCGGCGTGGTCATCGCCGCCGGCTGGGGACTGCGCGCGCCCGCGCTGGTCGGGCTGGCGCTGTCGCTCGGCGGGGTGGCCGTGCTGCTGGTCTCGGCCCGTCTCCACGTGCGCGGTCCTGCCGTCATGGCCGACTGATTTTTCCTGCCGTTAACACTCCCGGAACCCCTGCGTAGCCGGCCTTTGTAACGATCCAATGGATCGGGGTGGAAGGGCCACCCGTACGAGCTGGAGGTGGGACATGGACGAGAAGCGGATCGATCTGGAGATGGGGCGCCGCCGCGCGCTGCACGACCGCCGCGTCCACGACGTCGTCGACCTGCTCCAGCGTCGCGAGGAGCTCCGCGGGGTCTACCCGATGGCCGATCTCGTCGCCGACAACGTCGGCTGGGTGGTCTGACGGAGGGCCCGCCTGCCGGCTGCGCTCAGCCGAAGCCGGGGAGCGACAGGGCCGTCCAGGTGGCGCCGTCGTCTGCGGAGCAGCGCAGCTCGTCGACCCGCCCGGTCTCGGCCACGAGGCACACCCGGTGCGAGACCTGGAACGCCGAGCGGTCGTGCGGCGACTGCCCCACCGCCTGGACGTCGCCGTCGGCGTCGACCCGCACGGTGCCGTGCGAGCCGGTGGTGAGGTAGGCCGCGCCCTCGTCGGAGACCGCCAGCGCGGACAGGTCGCGCAGCCCGGCGGGCAGCCCTCGTCCGCTCTGCCAGCTGCGGCCGGCGTCGGTGGAGACCGCGACGTCGAGCACCGGCAACGACCCGTCCGGCGAGTCGCCCAGGAGCGCGACCGCCACACCGTCGTGGTGCCCGGCCAGCACCGCGCCTCCGACGGGTCCGGTCGTGCGGTGCAGGTAGCCGGACTGCCAGGTGCCGGAGGCGTCGGTCCACGACACCTCCACGGTGCCGGGTGACGGGTGGGTCGCCACGACGAGATCTCCCGCGGGCGTGACGTACGCGGCGAGGGCGTAGGAGCCGTCGGGTGTCGGCAACGGGAGAAGCGTCTCGTCGCGCAGCAGGCGCCAGCCGTCGGACGTCTCCACCGCTGTGTCACCGGCCTCGACGGGCACCTGGTCGCCTCGAGCGCTGACCTGTGTCCGCTCCCCTTCCGGGGACAGCCGGAACATGCTCGACGTGTCCTGCACCAGCCAGCCACCGGGCACCTCGGCCACGGTGGGCGACGGGCCGTCGAGCAGGGACGCGGTGACGCGGTCGCCGAGGCGCGTCACCACCGCGAACCGGCAGTCGTAGTCGTTGGGGCAGGCGCCCCACAGGACGGCGATCCCGCCACCGGACCCGGCCACCTGCCAGGGGTGGAGGCGCTCGGAGCCCAGCAGGTCCCGCACGGCCTCCGGCAGCCGGTCGTCGACCTCCCCGGTGAGCGGCGTCGCGCTGTCGCTCGGGCGCGGACCCGCGGGGTCCGGTGCGCCGTCGCCCCACTGGGCCTGGCCCCATGCGGCGACGCCGGCGACCACGGCTGCGGCCGCGAGGCCGGAGGCGATCGTCGTACGCCGCCGGCGACGGTTGCGGTCCGCGCGGGCCAGCACCTCGTCGAAGCCCGGCTGGTCGACGAGTGCGGCGATCTCGCGGTCGAAGTCGGTGGGGAGGCTCATGGCTCGCTCCTCTCGGGGTGGGTGAGTGGTGGGGTGGGCGGGTGGGCGGGCACGCGGTGCAGGAGCGGATCGGGTTCGGCGAGCAGCACGGCCAGGGCGGCGCGACCGCGTGCCAGCCGCGCCTTCACGGTGCCCACGGGCGCGCCGACGGTCTCGGCGACCTCGTGCACCGGCAGGTCGGCCAGGTGGTGCAGCGCGATGGCCTCGCGCTGGGCGGCCGGCAGCTGTCGCAGGGCGCCCAGGAGGGCGAGGCGGTCGTCCGGCAGCTCGTCGTAGCGCTCGGCGGCGACGAGGCGGTGGCTCACGTCACGGAAGAACCGGCTCCGGCGCCAGCGCGTACGGGTGACGTTGACCGCCACCGTCCGCAACCAGGCCTCCGGGTTGTCGGCGGCCAGGAACGAGCGGCGGGAGGCGAGGGCACGGGCGAACGCCTCCATGACGGCGTCCTCGGCCTCGACCGGGTCGCCGGTCACGCCGGTGAGCTGTCCGACGAGCCGGCGGTAGGAGGTGGCGTACACCTCCTGCACACGGTCCACCGCGCTCTTCCGGGGCATGGCCCACCTTCCCACCGTCGTCGGCTCTCACCAACGACGACTCATGGGCAGGCATCCCGGTTGCACTCCGGCACCGGTCGGCTGCGCCAGCCGGCAGGTGCGCTCAGACGTAGACCATGCCCATCGCCTCGCGCACCTCGGCGAGGGTGGCCTCGGCGACCTCGTTGGCACGGGCATTGCCGCCGCGCAGCACGTCCTGGAGGTAGCCCGGGTCGGCCTCCAGCTCGCTGCGGCGGGCACGGAGCGGAGCGAGCTCGGTGTTGATCGCGTCGGTCAGCCGGCCCTTGAGCGCGCCGCCGCCACCGTCGCCGATCTCCTCGGCCACCACGGCGGGCTCCACGCCCTCGCACAACCCGATGAGGGTCAGCAGGTTGGCGACCTCGGGTCGGGTGTCGGGGTCGTAGGTGATCACCCGGTCGCTGTCGGTCCTGGCGCCCTTGAGCTTCTTCGCCGTCTCGTCCGCGGTCATCCGCAGCTCGACGACGTTGCCCTTGGACTTGCTCATCTTGGTGCCGTCGGTGCCGAGGATCAGGGGCGCCTCCGACAGCAGCGCTCCCGGCTCCGGGAAGACGGGGGCGTAGCGGTCGTTGAAGCGCCGCGCGACCACGCGCGTCTGCTCGAGGTGCGGCAGCTGGTCGCGCCCCACGGGCACCACGTTGGCCTTGCAGAAGAGGATGTCGGCGGCCTGGTGGACCGGATAGGTGAGCAGCAGGCCGCCGATGGAGGTGATGCCCGCCGACCTGGCCTCGTCCTTGACCGTGGGGTTGCGCTGCAGCTCGGCCACGCTGACCAGGCTCAGGAACGGCAGCATCAGCTGGTTGAGCGCCGGCACCGAGGAGTGGGTGAAGATCGTCGCCCGCTCCGGGTCGAGGCCCGCCGCGATGTTGTCGAGCAGCAGGTTGCGCACGTTGCCCGCGATGTCGCCGCCGACCTCTCGGTCGGTGATCACCTGGTAGTCCGCGATCAGCTGCCAGATCTCCGCGCCGCTGTCCTGCAGCCGGAGCCGGTTGCGGATCGACCCGAAGTAGTGGCCGATGTGCAGGGCTCCGGTCGGACGGTCCCCGGTCAGCATCCGGAGCGAGGCCGGATCGTCGGCCATCTGCTGCTCGATGGCGTCGCTGCGGGACTGGGCGGCGCGGAAGGTGTCACTCACGACGGCCGATCCTCTCACGGGGCCGATCGGTGCCGCGATCGGGTTCTGTAGGGTCTCGGGGGTGCCGACCATCGGAGTAGCCATCGCGATCCCCGAGCCCTGGGCGAGCGAGCTGCAGGACTACCGCACGTCCATCGGCGACACGACCGCGGCGCAGATCCCGACGCACATCACGCTGCTGCCGCCGACCGAGCTCGCCGATGCCGAGATCGGTGCCATCTCGGACCACCTGGTCAAGGCCGCCTCGACCGTCGAGCCCTTCGCCATCCACCTGCGCGGCACCGGCACCTTCCGGCCGGTCTCCCCGGTGGTGTTCGTGACGGTGGCGGAGGGCATCTCGTCGTGCGAGATGCTCGCCGGTGCCGTACGGAGCGGGCCGCTCGAGGTCGAGCTGCACTTCCCCTACCACCCGCACGTCACGATCGCCCACCACCTCGACGACGAGGCGCTGGACCGCGCGTTCGGCGAGCTGGCCGGCTTCGAGTGCTCCTTCGAGGCCGACTCCTTCAGCCTCTACGTCCACGACCCGGCCAACGGGTGGGTCCCCACGCGAGAGTTCGGCCTCGGTTGATGTCGGTGATCGCCGCCGCCAAGCGACGCGCGTACGAGGTCCGCGAGCGGCGACCCCTCGTCGACCACGCGGTCCGGTCGGTCGAGCACTACGGTCAGGTCAACGGCAGCGCCCTCGCGGCAGCGGTGACCTACTTCGCGTTCCTGTCGTTCTTCCCGCTCATGGCGCTGTCCTTCGCCGTGATCGGACTGGTGTCCCGCGCCTACCCCAACGCTGAGGAGGACCTGGTCACCGCGATCAACGACGTGCTGCCCGGCCTCGTCGGGGGCGAGGACGGGCTCGACATCTCCACCTTCAAGGAGAACGCCCCCAGCATCCTGAGCGCGGGGATCCTGCTCGCCCTCTACTCGGGCCTGGGCTGGCTGTCGGGCATGCGCACCGCCCTCGTCGCGGTCTTCGAGGAGCCCGAGCGCGAACGGCCCAGCTTCGTGGGGGGCAAGGCGCGCGACGTGCTGGCGCTCATCACCCTGGGGACGGTGCTGATCGTCAGCGTGGCGGTGTCGGGTGTGGCCACGAAGGTCGCCACGCCGATCCTCGACTACGTCGGGCTCGGTGCCGGCGCCGAGCCGTTCCTCTGGTTGCTGGCGCTGGTGCTCGGACTGGCCACGAGTGCGCTGCTCTTCTTCGCGTTCTTCAAGCTGCTGGCGTCGCCCAATGTGCCCACCCGCTCCCTGTGGTCCGGTGCGATCCTGGGAGGCGTCGCCTTCGAGCTGCTCAAGCAGCTGTCGACCGTCCTGCTCCAGGCCACCCGCGAGCAGCCTGCGGTCCAGGCGTTCGGCATCGCCCTGATCCTCCTGGTCTGGATCGGCTACTTCTCCCGCGTCGTGGTCTTCGCCGCTGCCTGGGCGCAGACCTCGCCCGCGGCGAGGGCCGCCCGTGAGGCGGAGGTCGTCGTCGACCAGCTGCCGGAGGGCCCGCGCATCGACCTCGCGGCCTCAGCGGGCGTCGTACGCGCCTCGGCGGGGTCGGCCCCCGCCCCTACCTCTGCCTCCACCGTTACGGCCTTCGCGGCCGGGGCGGCCTCGATGCTCGGCCTCGTCGCCCTCCTCCGCCGCCGGCGCCCCTGAGCGTCTTCGCGCCCTCTGGGCGGGCGGTGTCTGAGGGGGATTCCGTCGCCCCAAAACGCTCCTCGGGCACCGCTCGATGGTGTGGCGCACCCCGGCGCGCCCGCGGGCGGTGCGTGAGGAGGATTTCGGGGATCGAGAATGCCCCTCACGCACCGCCCGTAGCCACCGACGGCGTGAGACCTACCCGCGCCAGGATGCGTCCACAGCGGCTCGGTACGAGCCATACCCCACAGCCCGTTCGACAGGCGCTGCTGCCCGCGCCTGAGGAAGTGTGGCAATGAACCCGTGCGAGAGATCCCAGAAGCCCTCCGCAAGGGTCCGGTCCACCGTCGCGACGCGCTGGCCCACGGCGTGAGTCGGGACGTCCTGGAGGGCGTGCAGTTCCGCCGCCTCCACCAAGGCGTCTACTGCCACCGCGACCACCAGCCGACGTGGGAGGACCATGTGGAGGCGGCGCGGCTGGCCCTTCCGGAGGCGGCACGTACGACGGGCTTCACCCGCATCCAGCAGCTCGGCATCGACGTCGGACCGCGGTGGCCGCTCCACTTCGTGGTCGAGGGCGACCTGCACCTGACCCTGGACGGAGTGTTCCTGCACCGGACCGTCAAGCTGCCTCCGTCGTGCGACCACGCGGTCAGCACCGAGGCCGCGTTCGTCGCCTGCTGCGCCGATGCGCGGATGGTGGACGCGATCAGAGCGGGGTGCCTGCTGCTCCACCGGGAGGTGATCGACGCCGGCCGGCTCGAGCAGATGATCGCCGAGGAGAAGTGGCGCCGCGGGATCGCGGAGACGACGTACGTGCTGCCGTTCCTCGACGGCCGTTGCCGCTCGTTGCCCGAGGCCGAGCTGCTGGCGTACGTCGTGTCGGCCGGCCTCCCGCTTCCCGATGTCAACGAGGCGGTCGAGATCGCGCCCTCGATCGAGCTCACCCCGGACCAGTGGTTCGAGCGCTACCGGGTCGCGGTCGAGTACGAGGGCAGCCAGCACCAGGAGGATCGCGGTCAGTACAACGCCGACATCGACCGGTACGCCCTCTATCGCCGCCACGGCGTGGCCTACGAGCTGCTCACCAAGGAGAGGCTGCGGTCGCCGAAGGCGGCGGTGCGACAGGTGCATCGGGCACTCGTGGAGCGTGGCTACGAGGGACCGGCGCCGGACTTCGACCGTCTCTGGCCTGACCTGTTCCGGCCGCTCTCCGAGGTCGTACGACCTCCCCGCGCCGCGTGAGCCCGTCCTCGGCCGCAGAGCGGTGCTTCAGCCGAGCCGAGGAGGCTCAGTGGCCGTGCTTGATCGCGGTGCGGAGGTCCTTGTTGAGCTGCGAGATCACGTCGAGCGGGATCTCCTTGGGGCAGGCGGCGGTGCAGGCACCGATGTTGGTGCAGCCGCCGAAGCCCTCGTGGTCGTGCTGGGCGATCATGTTGACCACCCGCTCGTCGCGCTCGGGCTGGCCCTGGGGGAGCAGGCCGAGGTGGGTGACCTTGGATCCCATGAACAGCGAGGCCGAGCCGTTGGGGCAGGCGGCGACGCAGGCGCCGCAGCCGATGCAGGTCGCGACGTTGAAGGCGCGGTCGGCGTCGTCCTTCGGCACCGGCACCGAGTGGGCCTCGGGAGCCGAGCCGGTGTTGACCGAGATGTAGCCGCCGGCCTGGATGATGCGGTCGAACGCGCCGCGGTCGACGACGAGGTCCTTGATCACCGGGAAGGCGTCGGAGCGCCACGGCTCGATCGTGATGGTCTCGCCGTCGGAGAAGGTCCGCATGTGGAGCTGGCAGGTGGTGGTCACCTCCGGGCCGTGCGCGTCGCCGTTGATCATCAGCCCGCACATGCCGCAGATGCCCTCGCGGCAGTCGGAGTCGAACGCGATCGGCTCGTCGCCCTGGTCGTTGAGCTGCTCGTTGAGCACGTCGAGCATCTCGAGGAACGACATGTCGGGGGAGACGTCGGCCAGCTGGTAGGTGTGCATGGCTCCCTTCGTCTCGGGGTCGGGCTGGCGCCAGATCTTCAGGGTCAGGTTCATGCTCACTTGTAGCTCCGCTGCTTCATCTCGATGGCGGTGTAGACCAGGTCTTCCTTGTGCAGGACCGGCCGTTCGTCCAGGCCGGTCCACTCCCACGCGGAGACGTACGCGAACTCCTCGTCGTGGCGCAGCGCCTCGCCGTCCTCGGTCTGCGACTCGGCCCGGAAGTGGCCTCCGCAGGACTCGCGGCGGTTGAGCGCGTCGATGCACATCAGCTCGCCGAGCTCGAAGAAGTCGGCCACGCGGCCGGCCTTCTCCAGCGACTGGTTGAGGCTCTCGGAGCTGCCGAGCACCTTGACGTTGCGGTAGAAGTCGTCGCGCAGGCCGCGGATCAGGTCGATGGCCTTCTTCAGGCCGGTCTCCGAGCGCTCCATGCCGCAGTACTCCCACATGATGTTGCCGAGCTCGCGGTGGTAGGAGTCGACGCTGCGGGTGCCGTTGACGGTGAGGAAGTGCCTGATGCGTTCCTCCACGGACTGGCGGGCCTCGGCCACGGCCGGGTGATCCTCGCCGATCGGCTCGAACGGGCCGTCGGCGAGGTAGTCGCGGATCGTGTGCGGCAGCACGAAGTAGCCGTCCGCCAGACCCTGCATCAGCGCCGAGGCGCCGAGGCGGTTGGCGCCGTGGTCGGAGAAGTTGGCCTCGCCGGTCACGAACAGGCCCGGGATCGTGGACTGGAGGTCGTAGTCGACCCAGAGGCCGCCCATCACGTAGTGCACGGCCGGGTAGATCCGCATCGGCACCGAGTAGGGGTCCTCGCCCGTGATGCGGGCGTACATGTCGAACAGGTTGCCGTACTTGGACTCCACCGCGTCGCGCCCGAGCCGGTCGATCGCGTCGGCGAAGTCGAGGTAGACGCCTCGGCGCACCCCGTCGACCTCCGGGCCGACGCCTCGTCCCTCGTCGCACACGTTCTTGGCGGCACGCGAGGCGATGTCGCGCGGCACCAGGTTGCCGAACGAGGGGTAGATCCGCTCGAGGTAGTAGTCGCGGTCCTCCTCGGCGATGTCGCGCGGGTCCTTCTCGCAGTCGGCCTGGTTCTTCGGCACCCAGATGCGGCCGTCGTTGCGCAGCGACTCCGACATCAGGGTCAGCTTGGACTGGTGCGAGCCCGACACCGGGATGCAGGTGGGGTGGATCTGCGTGTAGCAGGGGTTGGCCATGTAGGCGCCCTTGCGGTGGGCGCGCCACGCGGCCGTGACGTTGGAGCCCATCGCGTTGGTCGAGAGGTAGAACACGTTGCCGTAGCCGCCGGACGCGAGCACGACGACGTCGGCGAGGTGCGTCTGGATCTCGCCGGTCACCATGTCGCGGGCGATGATGCCGCGGGCGCGCTTCTGCCCCTGGGCGTCGTCGACCACGATCAGCTCGAGCATCTCGTGACGGGTGAACATCGACACCGTGCCGGCGGCGATCTGCCGTTCGAGGGCCTGGTAGGCGCCGATCAGCAGCTGCTGCCCCGTCTGGCCGCGGGCGTAGAAGGTGCGCGAGACCTGCACGCCGCCGAAGGACCGGTTGTCCAGGAGGCCGCCGTACTCGCGGGCGAAGGGAACGCCCTGGGCGACGCACTGGTCGATGATGTTGGTGCTCACCTCGGCCAGTCGGTAGACGTTGGACTCGCGCGAGCGGTAGTCGCCGCCCTTGACGGTGTCGTAGAAGAGCCGGTGGACGGAGTCGCCGTCCTCCTTGTAGTTCTTCGCGGCGTTGATGCCGCCCTGCGCGGCGATCGAGTGGGCACGACGCGGGGAGTCCTGGTAGCAGAACGTCTTGACGTTGTAGCCCGCCTCGCCCAGCGTCGCGGCCGCCGAGGCGCCGGCGAGGCCGGTGCCGACGATGATGATGGAGAGCTTGCGGCGGTTGGCCGGGTTGACCAGCCGGGCCTCGAACTTGCGGGTCTGCCAGCGCTCCGCGACGGGCGCGTCGGGTGCCTTGCTGTCGGCCAGCGGCTCGCCGGGGGTGTAGTAGCCGGCCGCGTCGTCGTAGTCGCCGTCCAGGGCGCCGGAGTGCGAGGCCTCCGTCGCGGTGACGGTGTCAGGCATGTCCATGTCGTGGCTCACGTGGTGACCCCTTACTTGGTGATGATGCCGGCGAGGACGGCGAGGGGGACGAGGGAGAAGCCGACCGAGATGATCAGCGCGGTGACGAAGGCGACCGTCTTGGCCCGCTGGCGCTTGGCCGCGGTGCCGGTCCAGCCGAGTGTCTGGGCGGCGCTCCAGATGCCGTGGTGCAGGTGGGCGCCGAGCGCCAGCATCGCGACGATGTAGATGAGCGTCATCCACCACACGTCGAAGGTGTCGACCATGAGGTCGTAGGGGTCGTCGGTGGCCCCGCCCTGCACGTTGACCTTGACGATGGTGAAGTTGAGCAGGTGCCAGACGAGGAAGAGCAGGATGGTGACACCGCCCCAGCGCATCATCAGGCTGGCGCGGGTGGCGCCGGTGTCCTTCTTCATCACGTACTTGGTCGTACGTGCCCGGGCCGCGCGCCGCCACAGCGCCACACCCGTCCAGACGTGGACCACGAGCGAGATGATCAGGCCGAGGCGCAGCATCCAGAGGAGACCCTCCCGCGGCAGCATCGGCTCGCCGAACACGCGCAGGTGGTGGGCGTACTCGTTGAACGCGTCGTGACCGGCGAACGCCTTGAGGTTGCCGTACATGTGAACGATCACGAAGGCGATGAACACCGCGCCGCTGAGCGCCATCAGCATCTTGAGCGCGACGGTGGTGCGTGAGGCCCGCGCGCCCTTCACCAGGGTCGGGGTGTCGAGTTTGGTTGCCACCCCTGCACCGTATCCCTCCGCCCGCGCGCGCGACGCGCCGAGGGCGTGTGACGTTTGTCTGGGCGCGCCCACTTCCGCTGCGGTGTGACTCACGCCATAGTCGCCTGTGTCGCCGGGGCGCCCACACGGGCGTGACCTCCCGGACACCCCGGACCGCTTGGAGGATGCATGGCCTCGACCGACCAGGGCGTGACCAGTCCGACCCGTGCGCGTATCGACGCCCGGACGTTGCGCCAGGACCGGTGGTGGCTCGCACCGCTCACGACGTTCGTGGTCTTCTCGGCGTTCGTCGTCTACGCCACGGTCCGTGCCTTCATGGGTCGCGACTACTACGCGTCGCCCTACCTCTCGCCGTTCTACTCGCCGTGCCTCGGCGACTGCGTGGAGGGGGCGTCCGACTTCGGCCAGCCGTTCGCCTGGTGGCCGTTGTCGGCGGCGCTGATCATCCTGATCTTCCCGCTCGGCTTCCGGATGACCTGCTACTACTACCGCAAGGCCTACTACCGCGCCTTCTGGCTGAGCCCGCCCGCGTGCGGCGTCGCCGAGCCGCACCAGGCCTACTCGGGCGAGACGCGGCTGCCGCTCGTCCTGCAGAACGTGCACCGCTACTTCTGGTACGCCGCGGTGCTGGTCGGCGCGGTGCTCACCTTCGACGTGGTCCTCGCCTTCCGGCCGATGCCGGCCGAGTACGCCGTCGGTGACGGCGAGACGAGCGGCATCCACATGGGCCTCGGCACGCTGCTGATGCTGGTCAACGTCGTCCTCATCTGGCTCTACACGCTCTCGTGCCACTCGTGTCGCCACGTGGTCGGCGGACGGCTGCGCCACTTCTCCCGGCACCCGGTGCGCTACAGGCTGTGGACCTGGGTGTCGAGGCTCAACACCAGCCACGGCAAGTGGGCGTGGTACTCGCTGTTCTCGGTCGCCATCGTCGACCTCTACATCTTCCTGCTCGCCACCGGCACGATCCAGGACGTGAGGTTCTTTTGAGCACGACCAGACACCCGATGACGGGCAACGAGATGGCCTACTACGCCGAGGGCGGCATCGAGCGGCACCAGTACGACGTCGTGGTCGTGGGCGCGGGCGGTGCCGGGTTGCGCGCAGCGATCGCGGCGCACGAGGCGGGCGCCGAGACGGCGATCGTGTGCAAGTCCCTCCTGGGCAAGGCCCACACGGTGATGGCCGAGGGTGGCATCGCGGCGGCGATGGGCAACCGCTGGCCCGAGGACAACTGGGAGGTCCACTTCCGCGACACCATGCGCGGCGGCAAGATGCTCAACAACTGGCGGATGGCACAGCTGCACGCCCAGGAGGCGCCCGAGCGGGTGATGGAGCTCGAGGACTGGGGCGCCCTGTTCGACCGCACCGAGGACGGGCTGATCAGCCAGCGCGACTTCGGCGGCCACAGGTACGCCCGGCTGGCCCACGTCGGTGACCGCACCGGGCTGGAGATGATCCGCACCCTGCAGCAGCGCGCGGTCCAGATCGGGATCGACGTCTTCATGGAGTGCACGGTCACGGAGCTCCTCAAGGACGGGGGCGACGCGATCTCCGGTGTCTTCGGCTACTGGCGCGAGACCGGGCGGTTCGTGACCATCGAGGCGCCCGCGGTGATCCTCGCGACCGGCGGCATCGGCAAGTCCTTCAAGGTCACCTCCAACTCCTGGGAGTACACCGGCGACGGCCACGCCCTGGCGCTGCGTGCGGGGGCGAGCCTCATCAACATGGAGTTCGTCCAGTTCCACCCCACCGGGATGGTCTGGCCGCCGTCGGTGAAGGGCCTCCTGGTCACGGAGTCGGTCCGCGGCGACGGCGGGATCCTCCGCAACTCCGAGGGCAAGCGTTTCATGTTCGACTACATCCCCGACTACTTCAAGGCGGAGACCGCCGACACCGAGGAGGAGGCGGACCGGTGGTACGACGACAAGAAGAACAACCGCCGACCACCCGAGCTGCTGCCCCGTGACGAGGTCGCCCGGGCGATCAACTCCGAGATCAAGGCGGGTCGGGGATCACCGCACGGCGGGATCTTCCTCGACATCGCGTCGCGCCGCGATGCCGACTTCATCCGCAAGCGGCTGCCGTCGATGTACCACCAGTTCAAGGAGCTGGCCGATGTCGACATCACCGCGGAGCCGATGGAGATCGGGCCGACCTGCCACTACGTCATGGGTGGCATCGAGGTCGACCCCGACACCGAGGTCAGCTCCGTCACCGGGCTGTACGCCGTGGGCGAGTGCTCCGGCGGCATGCACGGGTCCAATCGGTTGGGTGGCAACAGCCTCTCCGACCTCCTGGTGTTCGGGCGGCGAGCCGGAGAGGCCGCGGCCGCCTACGCGGCCGGTCTGGGGGCGGACCGGCCCACGGTGTCCGAGGAGGCGGTGCGGTCCGGTGGGTGGTCGGCCCTGTCCCCGTTCCAGGTCGAGGGTGGTGACAACCCCTACACGATCCACCAGGAGCTCCAGCAGGCGATGAACGACCTCGTCGGCATCATCCGTACGGCTTCGGAGCTGGAGGACGCGCTGACCCGGATCGAGGAGCTGAAGCAGCGCGCGGCGGGCATGGGGGTGGAGGGCCACCGGCAGTACAACCCGGGCTGGCACCTCGCCCTCGACCTGCACAACATGCTGCTGGTCTCGGAGGCGATCGCGAAGGCTGCGCTCGCCCGCGAGGAGTCCCGCGGCGGGCACACCCGCGACGACTTCCCCAAGCCCAGCCCCGAGTGGGGCGGCAAGAACCTCGTCGTCCGCCTCGACGACAGCGGTTCGGGCGTCGGCCTGGTCGAGCAGCCGCTGCCGGAGATGCCCGCGGAGCTGCAGAAGTACTTCGAGGAGAGCTGACATGGGATACGACCTGAAGATGCGCGTCTGGCGCGGCGACGAGCGCGGCGGCGATCTCGCCGACTACACGGTCGAGGTGTCGGAGGGGGAAGTGGTCCTCGACGCCCTCCACCGGCTGCAGGCCACCCAGACCGGCGACCTGGCGATCCGGTGGAACTGCAAGGCGGGCAAGTGCGGATCCTGCAGCGCCGAGATCAACGGTCGGCCGCGGCTGCTGTGCATGACCCGGCTCTCCGACTTCGATGAGGGCGAGACCATCACGGTGACGCCGATGCGCACCTTCCCCGTGATCCGCGACCTCGTGACCGACGTGTCCTTCAACTACAAGAAGGCGCGGCAGCTCCCGGGCGCCGAGCTGGGTCCACGCGACGCCGACGGCAAGCGCCGGATGATGCAGGTCGACGTCGAGCGGGGCCAGGAGTTCCGCAAGTGCATCGAGTGCTTCCTGTGCCAGAACGTCTGCCACGTCGTCCGCGACCACGAGGACAACAAGACCGCCTTCGCCGGTCCGCGCTTCTTCCTGCGCTACGCCGAGCTGGACATGCACCCGCTCGACACGCACGACCGGCGGGAGCTGGCCCAGGGGGCCGCCGGCCTGGGGATGTGCAACATCACCAAGTGCTGCACCGAGGTCTGTCCGGAGGGCATCAAGATCACCGACAACGCGATCATCCCGATGAAGGAGCGCGTGGTCGACCGCAAGTACGATCCGCTGGTGTGGCTGGGCAGCAAGATCGGGCTCCGCACCAAGGACGACGAAGGCCGCACGGAGGTGTAGACGGCCGTCCGGACGTCACACCGCGAGTCGTCGGGTGGCGATGTTCTCCGCAGTCAGCCTGGCCTCGCGGTGGCCGGTCACGGCGCGCAGGAAGTCGTCGCGATCGACGGCCTGGACCACCGTGGCCTCCACGGCTGTGATGGTGGCAGTCCTCGGGACGTCGCGCAACAGGCCGATCTCGCCGAAGTACTCGCCCGGACCCTCCCGGCGTAGCACGCGGTCGCCCTGGACCACCTCGACCAGACCGCTCTCGATGATGAAGAAGCGGTCCGACTCGGCACCCTCTCGGACCAGGACGTCGCCGGCGGCGAAGCGGAACTCCGAGGTGGCCTGCGCCAACGACTCCAGGGCGGGGGACCCCAGCGGAGCGAAGATGTCGACGCCCGAGAGCAGAGCCATGCTCGACGGCGCGGCGAGCCGGTCCTCGAGCTTGCGCATGCTCGGCAGGAGCGCGAGGGCGGCGACGACAACGGGTGTGGCTACTCCCAGGAGGGCAAAGCGCAACCCGAGCCAGTCGATGAGGAACGGCATCGTGAGGGCGCCCAACGCCATCGTCGTGATGAAGGAAGCCTCGAGGGCGCCGAACACCCGGCCGAGCACCGCATCGGGGCTGAGTCGCTGCACGATCGTGTCGAGGTTGACGTCGACGAGCGGATTGCCGAGGCCGAGCAACGCCATCGCGACGAAGCACGCGACCGGTGACGGCCAGATCGTGACGAGGACGAGCGGGGCTGACCAGAGCAGCACCCCCACGACGAGGTCGGTGCCGAGCCGCCCGCGCGCAGCGCGCGAGATGGCCAGGACACCTCCGGCGAGCGCGCCGATCCCCAACACCGCCTCGAGATAGCCGACGCCGCGGGGGCCGGTCCCGAGGATCGTGTCGGCCATCACCAGCACGAAGACGGTCGTGGCGCCGGCGATCACCGTCTGCACGCACGCCGCTGCGGTGACCAGCGTCAGCCCACGGTCGGCGGCTATGCAGCGAAAGCCGGCCGACGTCTCGGCAAGGAAGCCGGCGGAAGGGGCTTCCTCGGTCGCCTCGGCTTCAGCAGCGGCGGGCTCGGGGACCGAGACACCGGACACGAGTGCCATCGACCAGACGAAGGTGGCGACGTTGAGGAGAAAGACGACCTCGACGTCCGCGAATCCGAGCATGGTCGCTGCCAGCGCTGGACCGACGAAGAACGACAAGGATTCGATCGTGCTCGCTGTGCCGTTCGCGGCCGTCAGCTCCTCGGGCCGCCTCGAGAGCGCGGGGAGAAGGGAACGCTGCGCGACCATGAACGGCGTCCCCACGAGGGACGAGAGCGTGGCGAGCACGAACACGCCGGCTGGCGGGCCGTCGAGGAACAGGCAGACTGCGGCGGCGGTGATGAGCAGGGCGCGGACGAGGTCCGCGAGGATCATCAGCAGCTTCCGCGACATCTTGTCGGCGAGGGCCGAGGTGAACGGGGCGGACAGGGCCATCAGCGTGTAGCGGATCGCCATCCAGATGCCCACGGCCCTGGCGCCGCCGACCTCGTAGGCCCACACGGCCACAGCGGTGGCATAGGCCCAGTCGCCGATCGACGAGGCGACGAACGCGAGCTGGATGCGGCGCAGGTTGCGGTTCCCGGTGACGAGCGAGACGGACCGGCGTAGCCCCCCGAACGGCGGGCGCCCTGGAGCGGGAGCCACCGCCTCCGGCTCCGGGGCTGATTGCGCGATGTCTTCCAAGCCTCGGCTCCCCAATCGCTGCGCCATCACGCGGCGCCATGCCTGAGGTTAGGTCCCACAGGGGCCCGGGCGGGTGCAGGTCCAGACCAGCGGGTGGGCGGTGCCACTGGCAGTCGAGTCGGCACCAGTTTGTCGGTGAGAGGTATCCCATAGGTCCACGCAGTGTCGGCACGGTGACGAGCGTCCTATCCTGCGGCGTATGACCGACCGTGACGGTGGCCTCGAAGGCGGCCTGCCCGAGCCCGAGGAGCTCCAGCCCGAGGAGGGCTCGCTGAGGCTCGTCGGTGACGACGACACCTACGACGTCGCGGCCTGGGAGGCGGCGACCGCCGCGGTGCTCCGCAAGGCCCGCCGCCTCCGGGAGGACGCGCCCGACTCGGACGTCTGGGCCGCGCTCACGCGCACCACCCTCGACGGGATCGAGGTCGCGCCGATCGGCCAGCAGTCCGACCTCGAGGACCTCACCACCGCCGGCCGACCGGCGCGTGCCGGCGCGTGGGACGTGCGTACGACGCTCGTCGGCGACGACGCCGAAGGCGGTCAACGAAGCCGCCCTGGTCGACCTCGACAACGGGGCGACCTCCCTGCACCTCGACCTCGATCCCGGCACCGACCTGGCCGTCGCGCTGCAGGGCGTCCTGCTCGACCTCGCGCCCGTCACCCTCGAACGCCCCGACGCCGAGCAGTCCGAGGCCCTGGCCCGCCTGCTGGAGGCGACCGCAGCCGACCCGCACCCCGGCAACAACCTCTCCGCCGACCCGGCCACCGCCCTGATGTTCGGCGACGGCATCCCCGACGGCGGCTGGTCGGTGGACGAGTCCTTCGTCGCGACGGTCCGTCGGGCGCGGGCGCTCGGCGTCCTGGGGGCCGTCGTCGACGGGACCGCCCTGCACGACCGCGGCGCGAGCGACGCGCAGGAGCTCGGCTGGACGATGGCCGTGGGAGTGCACTACCTCCGCGTGCTCACCGAGGCCGGCCTCTCCGTCGACGAGGCCGCAGGGTCGATCGAGTTCCGCTACGCCGCCACCGACGAGCAGTTCCCCACGATCGCCAAGCTCCGTGCGGCCCGCCGCCTGTGGGCCCGCGTCCTGGAGGCGTCGGGTGCCGCTGACCTGCAGCAGCGCCAGCACGTCGTCACGAGCCGCGCGATGATGGGCAAGGTCGACCCCTGGGTCAACATGCTCCGCGGCACGGTCGCCGCGTTCGCGGCGGGTGTCGGCGGCGCCGACGCCGTCACGGTGGTCCCGTTCGACGCCCGCCTCGGCCGGCCCGACGCGTTCGGCCGGCGGATCGCCCGCAACACCTCCTCGCTCCTCATCGAGGAGTCCCACGTCGCCACGGTGGCCGACCCGGCGGGCGGTTCCTACGCCGTGGAGAAGCTGACCGACGACCTGGCGGTCGCCGGCTGGGCCGAGCTCGGCCGGATCGAGGCCGACGGCGGCTTCGGCGAGCAGGCCGCTGCGGGCGTCGAGGAGCGGGTCCGCGCCGTCCGCGCCGTCCGCGACGCGGGGATCGCCGACCGCTCCCGCCCGCTGACCGGCATCTCGGAGTTCCCGAACCTCGCCGAGACGCTGCCCGAGCGCGAGCCCTGGACGGGCGGGGGCGTGCAGCCCTACGCCGCGCCCTACGAGGACATGCGCGCGACGCCCGCCACCCGGCCGGTCTTCCTGGCGACCATGGGGACCGTCGCCGCGCACACCGCCCGGGCCACCTTCGCCGCCAACCTCCTCGCCGCCGGCGGGGTCGCGGTCGAGGCGGCCGGCGCCACGGACGGGGTCGAGGCCGTCACGAGCGCCTACACCGGGCAGCCCGTGGTCTGCCTGGCCGGCACCGACGCGGCCTACGCCGAGTGGGGCGCCGACCTGGTCGCCGCACTGCGAGCGGCAGGAGCGTCGTACGTCGTGCTGGCGGGCAGGCCGGGCGAGCGGACCGTGCCCGACGACACGGTCGATGACTGGGCCGCCGCGGGGGTGGACGCGCTGGCGTTCCTCGCCCGGGTCCGAGAGGAGCTCAGCCGATGACGATCCCGAAGAACTTCGCCGAGGTGCCGCTGGGCGGCGAGGCCCTGGCCTCGACCGGCGAGGCGACCTCCGGTGAGCCGTGGACGAGTCCGGAGGGCATCGACATCCTGCCGGTCTACGGTCCCGAGCACCTCGAGGGCCTCGACGGACTGGACACCTGGCCGGGCATCGCGCCCTTCCTGCGCGGGCCCTACCCGACGATGTACACGACCCAGCCGTGGACGATCCGGCAGTACGCCGGCTTCTCCACCGCCGAGGAGTCCAACGCGTTCTACCGCCGCAACCTGGCGGCCGGGCAGAAGGGCCTGAGCGTCGCCTTCGACCTCGCGACGCACCGCGGCTACGACTCCGACCACCCGCGGGTGCGCGGCGACGTCGGCATGGCCGGGGTCGCGATCGACTCGATCTACGACACCCGCACCCTCTTCGACGGGATCCCGCTCGACGAGATGTCCGTGTCGATGACCATGAACGGCGCGGTGCTGCCGGTGCTGGCGCTCTACATCGCCGCGGCCGAGGAGCAGGGGGTCGAGCCTTCGCTGCTCGCGGGGACCATCCAGAACGACATCCTCAAGGAGTTCATGGTCCGCAACACCTACATCTACCCGCCGGTGCCGAGCATGCGGATCATCAGCGACATCTTCGCCTTCACCTCCCAGC
This sequence comes from uncultured Actinomycetota bacterium, assembly GCA_963740115.1. Classification (GTDB taxonomy): domain Bacteria; phylum Actinomycetota; class Actinomycetes; order Propionibacteriales; family Nocardioidaceae; genus Nocardioides. Next base: position 183,657 of record CAVUCQ010000004.1, read on the forward strand.
GGATGCCGCGCTTCAACTCGATCTCGATCTCCGGCTACCACATCCAGGAGGCCGGGGCGACCGCCGACCTCGAGCTCGCCTACACGCTCGCCGACGGCGTCGAGTACATCCGCGCCGGCCTCGGCACCGGCATGACGATCGACCAGTTCGCGCCGCGCCTGTCCTTCTTCTGGGCGATCGGGATGAACTTCTTCATGGAGGTCGCCAAGATGCGTGCGGCCCGGGCGTTGTGGGCCCGGCTGGTCGACGACTTCGAGCCGCAGAACCCCAGGTCCCGATCCCTGCGCACCCACAGCCAGACCTCCGGCTGGTCGCTCACCGCGCAGGACGTCTTCAACAACGTCGGGCGCACCTGCATCGAGGCGATGGCCTCGACGCAGGGCCACACGCAGTCGCTGCACACCAACGCCCTCGACGAGGCGATCGCGCTGCCGACCGACTTCTCGGCCCGCATCGCCCGCAACACCCAGCTGCTGCTGCAGCAGGAGAGCGGCACGACCCAGGTCATCGACCCCTGGGCCGGCTCCTACTACGTCGAGAAGCTCACCCACGACCTCGCCGAGCGGGCGTGGGCGCACATCCTCGAGGCGGAGCGGGCCGGCGGCATGGCCGCGGCGATCGAGCAGGGCATCCCGAAGATGCGCATCGAGGAGGCTGCCGCCCGCACGCAGGCGCGGATCGACTCCGGCGCCCAGAAGGTCATCGGCGTCAACACCTACCGACTGGCCGCCGAGGACAAGCTCGACGTGCTGCGGGTCGACAACGACGACGTCTACCGCCAGCAGGTCGCCAAGCTCGAGCGGCTGCGTGCCGAGCGCGACGACGACGACGTACGCCGGGCGCTGGACGCCCTCACCGCCTCGGCCGAGCGTGGACCCGTCGGAGGCGGCTCCCTCGAGGGCAACCTCCTCGCGCTGGCGGTCGACGCGGCCCGCGCCAAGGCGACGGTCGGGGAGATCTCCGACGCGCTGGAGAAGGTGTACGGCCGCCACCAGGCCGTGATCCGTACGATCAGCGGCGTGTACCGCGAGGAGGCAGGCACCGCCGAGGGCGGCAAGGTCGCAGAGGTCCTCGCCGCCACCGAGGAGTTCGAGGCCGAGGAGGGGCGTCGTCCGCGCATCCTGGTCGCCAAGATGGGCCAGGACGGCCACGACCGCGGCCAGAAGGTGGTGGTCACCGCCTTCGCCGACCTCGGCTTCGACGTCGACGTCGGGCCGCTGTTCTCCACGCCCGAGGAGGTGGCCCAGCAGGCCGTCGACGCCGACGTCCACATCGTCGGGGTCTCGTCGCTCGCGGCCGGCCACCTCACCCTGCTGCCGGCGCTCAAGCAGGCGCTCGCCGACCAGGGACGGCCCGACATCATGATCGTGATCGGCGGCGTGATCCCGCCCGACGACGTGGCGACCCTGCACGAGATGGGTGCGGCCGCGGTGTTCCTGCCCGGCACGGTGATCGCCGACTCCGCGCTCGACCTGCTGGCCCGGCTGCGCTCGTAGTGATGGGAGGCGCCTGATGGCCCGGCCCGCCCGGCCGGTGGACGTCGCGGCGCTGGTCGCGGGCGTGGTCGCCGGACGGCGTGCCGACGTCTCGCGCGCCATCACGCTGGTCGAGTCGTCGCGCGCCGAGCACCGGGCGTCCGCGCGCCAGCTGCTGACCGAGCTGGCCGAGCGCGCCGCTCGCGTGGACGCGCGGCCCCTCGCGACGCGGGTCGGGATCTCCGGTGTGCCCGGCGTCGGCAAGTCCACCTTCATCGAGAGCCTCGGCACCCGGCTCACCGCGGCCGGGCACCGTGTCGGGGTGCTCGCCGTCGACCCGTCCTCGGTGCGCACCGGCGGCTCCGTGCTCGGCGACAAGACCCGGATGGCCGCGCTGGCGGTGGACCCCCGGGCCTTCATCCGGCCGTCGCCGTCCGCAGGCACGCTCGGCGGGGTCGCTCGCGCCACCACGCAGGCCATGCTCGTGCTGGAGGCGGCCGGACACGACGTCGTGCTCGTCGAGACGGTGGGTGTCGGTCAGTCCGAGGTGACCGTGGCCGGGATGGTCGACACCTTCCTCTTCCTCACCCTCGCCCGCACCGGCGACCAGCTCCAGGGCATCAAGAAGGGCATCCTCGAGATCGCCGACGTGGTCGCGGTCAACAAGGCCGACTCGACCGGCGGGCAGGAGCACGAGGGCGAGGCCCGGGTCGCCGCCCGCGAGCTCGCCGGGGCGCTGAGGCTGGTGCGCGGGCACGCCGAGTGGGCGCCGCCGGTCGTGACCTGCTCGGGGCTGACCGGGGTGGGCGTCGACGACGTCTGGCACCGGATCGCCGCCCACCGCGAGCACCTCGGCGCCGACGGCCTCGCGCGCAAGCGCGCGGAGCAGCAGCTCGAGTTCACCTGGGCCCTCGTGCGCGACGAGCTCGCCCAGCGGCTGAGGTCTTCGGCCGGTGTCGCGGCCGTGCGCGACGACGTACGACGGGCGGTGCTGGCGGGTGAGCTGCCGGCACCGCTGGCCGCGGACCGGCTGCTCGCCGCCTACGACGGCCGGCCCATCTAGACTGGGTCGCCTCATGCCTCCCACCCCCCGTCCCGCCAGCCCCGCCACAGCCGCCATCGACGAGGCCGTCGACAAGTACGCCGACGAGCTGGTCGCGCTGCGCCGCGACCTCCACGCCCACCCCGAGCTGAGCTGGGCCGAGAGCCGCACCTCCGACGCCGTGGTGTCCGCGCTCGAGGCGGCCGGCTGGACGACCACGCGGCCCGACGGCGGGGGAGTGCTGGCCGAGATCGGCCACGGAGGGCCGCTCGTGGCGCTGCGCGCCGACCTCGACGCGCTCCCGGTGGACGACCTGACGTCCGACCCGTGGAGGAGCACCGTCCCCGGAGTCGCCCACGCCTGCGGGCACGACGTGCACACCGCCGGTCTCGTCGGTGCCGGCCTGGCGTTGGCCGAGGTCTCGGCACGGGGCCTGCTGCCGGGTCGGGTGCGGCTGCTCTTCCAGCCCGCCGAGGAGGTCATGCCCGGCGGGGCGCTCCACCTGCTCGCCGCCGGTGCCCTCGAGGGCGTGAGCCACGTGTTCGGGCTGCACTGCGACCCGAGCCTCGACGTGGGCCGGATCGGCCTGCGGGAGGGACCGCTGACCGGCGCCGCCGACGCGCTCACCGTCCGGCTCATCGGCAAGGGCGGTCACACCTCGCGCCCGCACCTGACCGAAGACCTCACGTTCGCGCTGGGCAAGGTGATCACCGAGCTGCCCGCGATCCTCAGCCGCCGCCTCGACCCGCGGGCCGGGGTCAGCGTGGTGTGGGGCATGGTGCGCGCCGGTTCGGCGCACAACGTGATCCCGCACGGCGGCGTGGCCGCCGGCACCGTCCGGATGCTCGACGCGGTCGCCTGGGCCGACGCCGAGCACCTGATCCGCCAGCTGATCACCTCGATCGTGGCGCCCTACAGCGTCACCGCGGAGGTCACCTACCAGCGCGGCGTGCCGCCGGTGGTCAACCACGTCGAGTCCACCCGGCTCCTCGGCACCGCCCTCGACAACGTGCTGGGTCCGCACGGCCACGTGACGACCGCACAGAGCCTGGGCGGCGAGGACTTCGGCTGGTACCTCGACTCCGTTCCCGGGGCGATGGCCCGGCTCGGCACCCGCACCCCCGGCGGTCCGACGTACGACCTCCACCAGGGCAACCTGCGCATCGACGAGGCCGCGACCGGCATCGCCGCGCGCGTCCTGGCGGAGGCGGCGGTCATCGCGCTCTCACCTGCTGGGTGAGGACCCGCCACGGTCGTCGACGCGCTCCAGCGGGACGGCGAAGCTGAAGGTGCTGCCCTTCCCGACCGTGGAGTCCGCCTCGATCCGCCCGCCCATGAGGTCGACCAGCTCACGGCAGATCGCCAGGCCGAGTCCGATGCCGCGCCGGTCGCGGGTGGCGCCACAGGGTGCCTGCGTGAACGGCTGGAACAGGGCCCGCACGTGGTCCTCCGTGATCCCGACGCCCGTGTCGCGGACGGTGAACTCGACCCAGGTGTCCGCATCCCGCGCGTCGCCGTCCGCCCGCGGCGCGGTGCCGCACCCGACCCGGACGTCGACCGCGCCGGACTCGGTGAACGTGATCGCGTTCTGCACCAGGTTGGTCAGGACCTGGGCGACCCGGCGACCGTCACCGACCACGGTCGTGGGGACGCTCTCCTGCACGACGAACGACATGGCGAGGCCGCGGCTCTCGGCGAAGGGCACTGCCCAGTCGGCCACGTCCTCGACGACACCGCGCACCGCGAACGGTCCGGGCTTGAGCACGGTCTGGCGCGTGTCGAGGCCGGAGAACTCCAGGATGTCGTCGACGACGGCGGCCAACCGCTGGCTGGAGCGGTGCGCCATGTGCGCGTAGTGCTTCGGCTCGGGCTCCAGCTCGGCGTCCATGAGGAGATCGGTGGCGCCGACCAGCACGGCCAGGGGCGTACGGACCTCGTGGCCGACGGTCGCCAGGAACAGCGTCTTCGCGGCGTTGGCCTCCTCGAGCTCGCGCAGCACCCGCTTGGCCTCGGTGACGTCCTCGGTGACCCCGTGCACGCCCACCACCTCGCCGCGGACGACGACGGGGATCGCGGTGCACCGGATGTCGATGACCTCGCCGTCGGCCCGGAGGACGCGTGCCTCGATCAGCTGGGGCGCTCCCGTCATGGCACGGTCGAAACCGTCCTGGATGAGGTGCAGGTCCTCGGGGAGGATGACCTGCGCGAAGTGCGTCTCCCGCATCTGCTCGAGGGTCAACCCGGTCATCTCGAGCGCTCGCGCATTGGCATCGGTGAAGTAGCCGTGCCGATCCACCGAGTAGGCGGCGTGGGGGTGGTAGGTGAACATCGAGGCGTAGCGTTCGGTGCCCTCGGCGAGGGCGTCCTCACCGAGCCACGTGCTTCCCACCGGGGCGGGATCGAGCTCATTCACCAGGCATCAGGACCTCCGAGACAGGTTCTGCCCGCAGCATAGATCGGTAGCGGCCTACTGCTTCTTGTAGGGGATCCCGTCCGCTGCCGGCGGCCGGGAGCGGCCCACCAGGCCCGCCACCGCGAAGATGGTGACGAGGTAGGGGAGCATCAGCATGAACTGGCTCGGCACGCTGGAGCCGATCGCGGAGAGCACGCCCTGCAGATTCGACGCGAAGCCGAAGAGCAGCGCGGCCAGCGTGGCCCGGATCGGGTCCCACTTGCCGAAGATGACCGCTGCCAGTGCGATGTAGCCGGCGCCGCCGGTCATCTCGCGGTTGAAGCCGGCAACCGAGACGAGGCTGAAGTAGGCGCCACCCATGCCCGCGATCGCGCCGGCGAGGAGGATGGTGCGGTAGCGGGTGAGGTTGACCTTGATGCCGACGGTGTCGGCGGCCTTGGGGTGCTCACCGACGGCCCGGACCCGGAGGCCCCAGCGGGTGCGGTAGAGGGTGTAGGCCACCAGTGCGACGACGACGTAGAGGACGTAGACGAGCGCGGTCTGGCGGAACAGGATCGGACCGATCAGCGGGATGTCGCCCAGGATCGGGATCGGCACCGCCGCGGAACCGTTCGGGGGAGTTGAGCGACTCGGCGTTGGGGGTCAGCACCTGCCGGAAGAGGAAGTTGGTGAGGCCGATGACCAGCACGTTGAGCACCACGCCGACGATGACCTGGTCGACGAAGTAGGTGATCGCGAACAGGCCGAGCATGAGCGCGATGAGCGCTCCGGCCACCATCGCGGCCAGCAGACCTGCCCACGTCGAGCCCGTGAGCGACGCGGTGATCGCCGCGGCGAAGGCGCCGAAGAGGAGCTGGCCCTCGATGGCGATGTTGACGACCCCTGCGCGCTCGCCCAGCACGCCGCCCAGCGCACCGAAGACGAGCGGGACCGCGAGCGCGACCGCACCCCCGAGCAGGCTGACCACGCGGATCGTGCCACCGGCCGCTGCCCAGCTCAGGAAGCCGACCATCCAGGCGACGGCGAAGACGATCGGCAGCCACATCGGCTGCCGGACGTGGCCGAGCATGCGGCGTACGGCCTCGGCGACCAGGGCGGCGCAGACGAGGACCATCAGCCATGCGGTGAGCCCGGAGGGCACCGTGATGTCGGGCAGCGTGACGAAGTCCGTGTCGGCGGCCAGCCGGAAGGTGGTCTCGCCCGAGTGCGGTGAGCGCAGCAGGACGAGGGCGAGGAACGCCGTCATCACGCCCAGCATGATCGGCAGCTTCCGGGCGCCGGCCGACCTCGTGGGCGTCACGACGGGGTCGGGAGCCAGGCCTCCGCTGTCGGTGCCGGTCGGGTTGGTCATGGTGCTCACTTGGCCTCCTGGGCGGGGAGCCGGAAGATCGCGCGCACCAGGGGAGGTGCGGCGAGGAAGAGGACGATCAGCGACTGGACCACCAGCACCAGGTCGACCGAGATGTTCTCGGACGTCTGCATGGTGAAGCCGCCCGCCTTGAGGGCGCCGAACAACAGTCCGGCGGCCAGGATCCCGAGGGGTCGCGACCGGCCCAGCAGCGCCACGGTGATGGCGTCGAAGCCGATCGAAGCGTCGAGGTCGAGCGAGATGCCGCTGGTCACGGTGCCGAGGACCTGGTTGATGCCGGCCAGCCCGAGCAGTGAGCCCGAGATCAGCATGACGACCGTGTAGGTCGTGCCGACGTTGATGCCCGAGGCGCGCGCGGCGTGCGGGTTGAGGCCGACCGCGCGGATCCGGTAGCCGAGGGTGGAGCGGTTGAGCAGCCACCAGACCACGGCGACCGCCACCAGCGCGAGCACGAACCCGAGGTGCAGGTTGAACTGGTCGCCCAGCACCTTCGGCAGGACCGCCGTGTCCTTCATCGGCAACGACTTGGGGTTCGCCGAGCCGGGCGCCTGCAGCAGGAACTGTCGCGAGAGTGCGTAGAAGAGCAGGTAGTAGGCGACGTAGTTGAGCATGATCGTCACGATCACCTCGTGCGCGCCCGTGCGGGCCTTCAGCACGCCCGCGATGCCGCCCCAGGCGGCGCCGGCCGCCATCCCCACGAGGATCGCCAGCGGCAGGTGGACGATCATCGGCAGGTCGAGCTTGAAGCCCACCCAGCCTGCGAAGCCACCGGCGACCAGCATCTGGCCGCGGCCACCGATGTTGAACAGACCCGCGCGGAACGCGATCCCGACGCCGAGGCCGCCGGCGATCAGCGGGCCGGCGAACTTGAGCGTCTCGGTGAGCGGGCGCCACTGCTGGGCGGGCTCGGTGAGGTTGTAGTTGAACACCGCGCCGCGGAACATCGCGCTGTAGGCACCGGAGATCGCCTCCCAGGTGGCCGTGAAGAAGTCGGAGGGGCGTGCCGTGATGTAGGTGGCGGTGTCGCGCACGACCTCGTCGGTGGCGGCGATCATCACCGATCCCACGAACACGGCGAGCAGGACGGCGAGCACGCCCGCCAGCACGTCGCCCGAGGCGATCTCCCTCAGCAGCGAGGCAGACCTGGTCGGCTCGTCGGCAGGCTCTGTGCCCGTGGGCCCCGTCCCGGTGGGCTCGGCCACGGCCTGCGACGTCGCGTCGGGCTTCTCCGGCTGGGGCTTGTCGGTGTCACTCACGCCACCACGTCCTTCATGTCCTGCGGGCGTTCGCCGGTCATCATGAGCCCGAGGGTCTCGCGGGGAGTGTCGGCCGGCACGATGCCGACGACCTTGCCGCGGTAGAGCACCATGATGCGGTCGGCCAGGGCGACCACCTCGTCGAGCTCGGTCGAGACGACCAGCACCGGGATGCCGCTGTCGCGGGTCGCGACGATCTGCTTGTGGATGAACTCGATCGAGCCGACGTCGACACCGCGGGTGGGCTGCGCCGCCACGAGCAGGCGCAGGTCGCGCGAGAGCTCGCGGGCGACGACGACCTTCTGCTGGTTGCCGCCGGAGAGGTTCGCGCACAGCGAGTCGATGTCGCGCGCGCGGACGTCGTACTCCTGCAGCTTCCGCTGCGCGAACTCCCGCAGCGCACCGAGCCGGAGGCCGCCGCCCTTGACGAACGGCGACTTGAAGCTGCGGTTGAGCATCAGGTTCTCGGCGATGGTGAAGCCGGGCACGAGGCCGTCGACCTGACGGTCCTCGGGGATGAACCCGACGCCCGCGTCGAGGATCTTGCGCGTCGACCGCCCGACCAGCTCGACGCCGTCGAGGTTGATCGAGCCGGTGACGTCGTCCTGGAGGCCGAGGAGGGCCTCGGTCAGCTCGGTCTGCCCGTTGCCCTGAACGCCGGCGACGACGAGCACCTCGCCGGCCCGGATCGTGAAGCTGATGCCATCGACCTGCTGGTGGCCGGCCAGGTCGACGACGCGAAGGTCGCGCACGACCAGCGCGTCGGCACCCAGCGTCGGGGCGTCCTTGTGGACGACCAGCTCGACCGGGCGGCCGACCATCATCGACGCCAGCTCGGCGTTGCTGGCCTTCGGGTCGGCCTCGCCGACGACCTTGCCGAGGCGGATGACGGTGATCCGGTCGGCGACCTCGCGGACTTCGCGCAGCTTGTGGGTGATGAAGACGATGGCCTTCCCGGCCTCCCGGAGCTGACGCATGATGTCCATCAGCTCGTCGGTCTCCTGCGGGGTGAGCACCGCGGTGGGCTCGTCGAAGACGAGCAGCTCGGCGTCGCGGGACAGGGCCTTGATGATCTCGACGCGCTGCTGGACGCCGACCGGGAGGTCCTCGACCAGGGCGTCGGGATTGACGTGGAAGCCGAAGCGCTCGGAGATCTCGGTGACGCGGTCGTGGGCCGCCTCGAGATCGAGCCGTCCGGCGAATCCGGTGGTCTCGTTGCCGAGCATCACGTTCTCGGCGACGGTGAAGACGGGGATGAGCATGAAGTGCTGGTGCACCATGCCGATGCCGGCCGCCATGGCGTCGCCGGGACCGGTGAAGTGCTGCACCTCGCCGTCGATCTCGATCTCGCCCTCGTCGGCCTTGTAGAGACCGTAGAGCACGTTCATGAGGGTCGACTTGCCGGCGCCGTTCTCACCGAGGAGGCAGTGGATCTCACCGGGTTCGACCGTCAGGGAGATGGAGTCGTTGGCCACCACGGTGCCGAAGCGTTTGGTGATGCCTCGCAGGACGAGTCTCATGGCATCGCATCCTAGGGGTCGGGACGGGCCGGGGGTCAGCCCCGGTGTCTGGTACGGCGGGCGTGCTGGAGCGTGCGCACCGGCACGGGCTCGGCACAGAAGAGGGAGGCCGACGAACCGTCGGCCTCCCTCCGCTGTGGAGCGTGCTGGTGGATCAGCCCAGGTAGGACTTGACCTCGATCGAGCCGTCGATGATGCCGGCCTTCACGGTCTCGAGCTCGTCGGCGAGCTCGGGGCTCACCTTGCTCTCGAAGTTGTGGAACGGCGCGATGCCGACCCCGTCGTTCTCGAGCGTGCCCACGTAGGGCTCGAAGTCGAACTCGTCGTTGCCCGCGGCCAGGACGGCCTCGTAGGTCGAGACCTTCATGCCCTTGAGGATCGAGGTCATGACGTAGTCCTGGGTGGACGGGTCGGTCTCGAAGAGGTCGGCGTCGACACCCAGCATGGCGATGTCCTTGCCGGAGTCCTCGATCGCGGTGATCGCGCCCTGGTAGATCGGGCCGCCGACCGGCAGGATCACGTCGACGTCCTGGTCGAGGATCTGCTTGGCGGTGCTCGTCGCGGCCTCGTTGGCCTCGAAGCCACCGGTGAAGGAACCGTTCTTGCCGTCCCAGCCGACGACCTCGACGTCCTTCTTCTTCTCCTTGGCGTAGTACTCCGCGCCCTGCTTGAAGCCGTCCATGAAGATGGTCACGGTCGGGAACGGCATGCCGCCGTAGGTGCCGACCTTGCCCGTCTTGGTGTAGTCGGCAGCCGCGTAGCCGGCGAGGAAGGCAGCCTCGGCGGTGTTGTAGAGCAGCGGCTTGATGTTGGGCTCGTCCGCCTTGCCGTCGAAGGTGGCGCCGTCGTCGCCGCCGTCGGCCGAGTCGTCGATGAGGACGTACTCGATGTCGGGGTTGGCCGCGGCCGACTCCTTGGTGGCCGAGGCGAGGGCGAAGCCGACGGTCACGATGACGTCGCAGCCCTCGCCGACCAGGCTCTCCAGGTTGGGGCCGTAGTCGTTCTCGCTGTTGGACTCGACCGGCTTCAGCTCGACGCCGAGCTCGTCGGCGGCCTGCTTGGCGCCCTCGTAGCCGAGCTGGTTGAACGACTTGTCGTCGAAACCACCGGCGTCGGAGACGATGCAGGGCAGGAAGTCGCTCGCGGCCGCCTCGTTGCCGCTGTCGCCTCCGGTGTTGGTGTCTTCCTCGGGCGCGTCACCGCACGCAGCCAGGGTCGCGGCAGCCAGCAGCGACACGAGGCCGCTCGCGACGACCTTCCTCGACTTCTTCACAATGCCTCCAAATTCGTGCACCCCAGGGTGGGGTCAGCGTTCGGGGAGCATGATGCCCCGCATGGAGCCCACCGTCACCTAGATCACCCGTACTGGTATGCGTTTGAGACATAAAAGTCGCAGGAGATCTTTCGGCGGAACCTGCCGAAGACGACGGCTTCGCGGTATGCGCCATAGTTGCGCCGTGGAACAGAGCGACTGGGACGAGCTCAAGGCGGCTGCCGTCGAGGTGATGGGGCGCGCCTACGCCCCGTACTCCCGGTATCCGGTGGGAGCTGCCGCGCGGGTCGACGACGGCCGCGTGGTCGTGGGCTGCAACGTGGAGAACGCCGCCTACGGCGTCGTGCTGTGCGCGGAGTGCGGGTTGGTCTCCCAGCTGCACGCCAGCGGCGGCGGTCGGTTGACCCACTTCGTGTGCGTCAACGGCGACGGCGACGTGATCATGCCGTGCGGACGCTGCCGGCAGCTGCTCCACGAGCACGGCGGGCGCGACCTGCTGCTGTGGACCGTCTCGGGCATCAAGCCCATGTCGGAGGTGCTGCCCGACGCCTTCGGGCCCGAGGACCTGGCCGACTTCGCCGCGGATGGAGCCCAGTGATGCCCGCACACGACGCCGTCGAGGTCATCCTCGCCAAGCGTGACCGGCAGGAGCTCAGCGACAGCCAGATCGACTGGGTGATCGACGCCTACACCCGCGGCGAGGTCGCCGACGAGCAGATGTCGGCGCTCGCGATGGCCATCTTGCTCAACGGCATGAACCGCACCGAGATCTCGCGCTGGACCGCGGCGATGATCGCCTCGGGTGAGCGGATGGACTTCTCGACGCTGTCGCGCCCCACCGCCGACAAGCACTCCACCGGCGGCGTCGGCGACAAGATCACGCTCCCGCTCGCCCCGCTCGTGGCCGCCTGCGGCGTGGCGGTGCCGCAGCTGTCGGGCCGCGGGCTCGGCCACACCGGCGGCACCCTCGACAAGCTCGAGTCGATCCCCGGCTGGCGGGCCTCGCTCAGCAACGAGGAGATGTTCTCGATCCTCGAGGACGTCGGCGCGGTCATCTGCGCGGCCGGCGACGGGCTCGCGCCCGCCGACAAGAAGCTGTACGCCCTGCGCGACGTCACCGGCACGGTCGAGGCGATCCCGCTGATCGCGAGCTCGATCATGAGCAAGAAGATCGCCGAGGGCACCGGCGCGCTGGTGCTCGACGTCAAGGTCGGCAGCGGCGCCTTCATGAAGGACCTCGCCACCGCACGCGAGCTCGCCGAGACGATGGTCGCGCTGGGCACCGACGCGGGCGTGCACACCGTCGCCCTGCTCACCGACATGGCCACGCCGCTCGGGCTGACCGCCGGCAACGCCGATCGAGGTCGCCGAGTCGGTCGAGGTGCTGGCCGGCGGCGGCCCGGCCGACGTGGTCGAGCTGACCCTCGCCCTGGCCCGCGAGATGCTCGCCGGCGCGGGGCGCGACGACGTCGATCCCGCCGACAAGCTGGCCGACGGGTCCGCCATGGACACCTGGAAGGCGATGATCCGCGCCCAGGGCGGCGACCCCGACGCGGCGCTGCCGCGGCGCGGGAGTCGCACGTGGTCGAGGCCCCGGCGAGCGGCACGCTCACCCGTCTCGACGCGATGGCCGTCGGTCTGGCCGCCTGGCGGCTGGGAGCGGGCCGGGCCCGCAAGGAGGACCCGGTGCAGGCCGGTGCCGGCGTGGTCTGGCACGCCCGGCCGGGCGACGAGGTCACCCAGGGGCAGCCGCTGTTCACGCTGCTCACCGACGAGCCCGACCGCTTCGACCGGGCCCTGGCTTCGCTGGAGGGCGGCTACACGGTGTCCGACACAGCGGGCGGCGACGCGTCGTACGCCCCCGGGCCGATCGTGCTCGACCGGATCAGCTGACTCAGACCAGCAGCAGGACCACGTGCGGCGGCCACGCAGGCCGGCTTGTCGTGGCCCTCGATCTCGATCGTGTGCTCGACGACCAGCTGCTTGCCGGTGGGCAGGTCGCGCACCTCGCCGAAGCGCACGTGCGAGCGCAGCCGGCTGTCGACGGGCACCGGGCTGGGGAAGCGCACCTTCTTCAGCCCGTAGTTGAGCCGGGCCCCGGGCGTCTCGAGGCGGAAGACCTGCGAGGCGAAGTGGGGGAGCAGGCTCAGCGTCAGGAAGCCGTGGGCGATCGTGGTGCCGAACGGCCCGGCGCCCGCGGCGTCGACGTCCACGTGGATCCACTGGTGGTCGAGCGGTGGCGTCCGCGAAGGCGTCGATGCGGGCCTGGTCGACCTCGAGCCAGTCGCTGGTGCCGATCTCCGACCCCGCGGCGGCGGCGACGTCGTCGAGCGTGGTGAAGGTGCGCATGGGTCCACCCTAGGCTGGTTGGATGGTCACGTGAGCGACGTGACCCCCACCCCGATCGAGACCCCCAGCAAGACCCCGCCGACCCGCGAGCAGGTGCCGCGGCCCCCAAGGTGCTGCTGCACGACCACCTCGACGGGGGCCTGCGGCCGCAGACGATCATCGAGCTCGCCTCCGAGATCGGGCACGAGCTCCCGGCCGACGACGCGGAGTCGCTGGGTCGGTGGTTCACCGAGTCGGCCGACTCCGGCTCGCTGGTGCGCTACCTCGAGACGTTCGACCACACCGTCGCGGTCATGCAGAACGGTCCCGCCATCGCCCGCGTCGCCCGCGAGTGCGTGGAGGACCTGGCCGCCGACGGCGTGGTCTACGCCGAGGTCCGCTACGCCCCCGAGCAGCACGTCGAGCGGCGGGATGACGCTCGACGAGGTCGTCGCGGCGGTGCAGGAGGGCTTCGACGAGGGCACGGCCGCGAGCGGCGGCAGGATCGTCGTACGCCAGCTGCTGACCGCGATGCGCCACCAGGCCCGGTCCATGGAGATCGCCGAGCTCGCCATCGCGTGGCGCGACCGAGGTGTCGCCGGCTTCGACATCGCCGGCGCCGAGGCCGGCTACCCGCCCACCCGTCACCTCGACGCGTTCGAGTACCTCCAGCGCGAGAACGCGCACTTCACCATCCACGCCGGCGAGGCCTTCGGCCTCCCGTCGATCTGGCAGGCGATCCAGTGGTGCGGCGCCGACCGGCTCGGCCACGGCGTGCGGATCATCGACGACATCACCGTGGACGACGACGGCTCGGTCGAGCTCGGGCCGCTGGCGGCCTACGTCCGCGACAAGCGGATCCCGCTGGAGATGTGCCCGAGCTCCAACATCCAGACCGGCGCAGCGGAGTCCTTCGCCGAGCACCCGATCGGGTTGCTGACCAAGCTGCGGTTCCGGGTCACGGTCAACACCGACAACCGGCTGATGAGCGGCACCTCGATGACCCGCGAGATGCACGGGCTGGTCGAGGCGTTCGGCTACACGCTGGAGGACCTGCGGTGGTTCACCATCAACGCGATGAAGTCGGCCTTCCTGCCCTTCGACGAGCGGCTGGCGATCATCGACCAGGTCGTCAAGCCGGGCTACGCCGAGCTCATCGCACAGGGCTGACCACGAACCACGGCCGGTCCCAGCCGGCCAGCGCCAGGTCGCCGCGCTCCCACCGGCGCCGGTCGACGTCGAGGTCGAGCCCGGAGGCGGGCTCGTAGGTGCGGGCGCGCCCGTCCCCGACGCCGGTCACCAGCACGACGTGGCGGGGCAGGAACCGGTCACCGACGAAGACGGCGACCGGGAGGCCGGGAGCCACACGGTCGAGCCGGGTCCACACGCGCCGGCGCAGGCGCACGACGTGGAGCGTGTAGCGGACCCCGGTCAGCAGGCGCAGCTCGCGCGCCACCGCCCACGGCGGCGTGCCGAGCGCGCGCGGCCACGGCACCTGCCAGCCCCCCGCCGTGTCGGACAGAGAGGTGAGCCGGCGGTGGAGCGTGCTCGCCTCGTGGGCGAAGGTCGCCTGGTCGCCCACGAGCCCGGCGTAGCGCGGATGGGTGAGCCGGCGGGCCATCACCATCGATGCCGCACCGCAGGAACGTCGGTCGGGCTGCCGGAGCCTCACGGTGATCCGGTCGAGGCCTGGGCCTGTGCCGTCAGCTCGGCGTACGCCCGGTCGCCGGTGGCCTCGCGGCAGCCGAGCTCGACGGCGTGTGCCACGACCCGGCGCTGGTCGCGCATCAGGTCGAGGCCGCGGCGCAGCAGCACCACGGGCGGCTTGCGGTGCTCGCGCAGGTCGCGGGTGAGCCGTCGCCAGAAGGTCAGCAGCGGGTGCTGGGTGATGCAGTAGGCCGCCGCGAGGAGGCCGGCACGGCGCGACTCGGCGACGATCTCCGGGTGCGAAGATGCCCTCCGCGACGAAGCGGGAGTGGCCGGCGAGGTCGACGGGGCGCGAGCCGGACCGTCCGTTGAGGGAGATCTCGTAGATCGGCACCTCGGTCCGCCCGGTGCGGCACAGCGCCTCGATCGCCTGGAGCGCGTCGTCGTGGCTCCAGGAGTCGGGGTGGTCCCAGTCCACGATGCCGGCGTTGGCGCCGCTGGTGATGCGGGGCAGCGACGGGTCGTCGCCGTCCTTGTAGAAGTCGTCGAGCCGGAGGACCGGGAGCCCGAGCCGCTCGGCCAGCCGTGACTTGCCGGCACCGCTCGGCCCCGCCAGGACGACCACCTGGGCACTCTGCATCGTTGCGGACTCATTTCCTCGTTCGGCCACGGACGGTAAAACCGGAGACTAGTCTCGCCCAGACCCCCGATTGAACGTTCCTTGTGGGAGGACTTCATGAGTCAGGACGACTCGACCGCGCCCGAAAGCGCGGACACCGCTGGACCCGACCGACGTTCCGGCCTCGCCGGCAACGTGCCGCTGCTGGCAGGACTCGCACTCCTCCTCGTGGCCGGCGTCATCGCCTTCCTCACCCTGGGCGGGGACGACGACCCTGCAGCCGCCGACTGCGTCTCGGAGAAGGTGACCCTGACCACCGCTCCGGTGATGGAGAGCCTCGTCGCCCAGGCGGTCGCGGACGTCAACGCCGACGAGCCGTGCATCGACATCCAGGTCAGCACCGGAAGCGTGAAGGACGTCGTCGCGCTCCTCGCCGACCCCAACGCCCAGCTCCCCGAGATCTGGATCCCGGACAGCCCGACCTGGAAGGGCCAGCTCACGGCCGCGGGCTGGACCGGCACCCCGATCGCCGAGGTGCTCGCGCAGACCCCGGTCGGCCTGATCGGCGGCCCCTCCGCCAAGGCACCCGCCTCCTGGAGCGCCGCGCTCGGTGGTGGCCAGCTGGCCATGGCCGACCCGAGCGCCGAAGGCGCCTCCGCGCTCGCCCTGCTCGCGCCCTACGCGGAGATGAAGCAGACCGGCGAGACCCCGCTGTCCATCGAGGAGAAGACCGTCCCGGTCGCCCAGACCTACGGCGAGCGTGCCGTGGCCGGCGCGAGCGGCGAGACCGACCTCAGCACCATCTCCGCCTCGAGCACCCAGCTGGTGCCCGCGACCGAGCAGGCCTACCTCGCGGCCCGCCGCAGCAACGACCAGATCAACCTGGTGGCGCCCCGGACCGGTGTCCCGATGCTGCAGTACCCGCTCATCGACGTGAACCGCGCCAACGCCGGCGTGCTCTCCTCGGGCGGCGACCTGTCGGCCCGCGTGGGCCGCGCGCTGACCCGCTGGTTCACCTCGAGCGCCGGTGTCGAGGCGATCGCGGCCGCCGAGCTGCGCGGCCCCGACGGCGCCCCGCTCGGTGCCGACATCGGGCTCGGCGACGCCAAGGTGCTGGACAAGGTGGCCCAGAAGACCACCGACGACACGCTGCGCCAGTGGCGCGTCCTCTCGGTCCCCTCGAGCATCCTCGCGGTGGTCGACCTGTCGGGATCGATGAAGACCGCCATCGGCGACACCACCCGCATCCAGCTCGCCGTCACGGCGTCGCAGGTCGCGCTCGACGCCTTCCCGGCACAGGCGCGGATCGGCATCTGGGGCTTCTCCAAGAACCGCGGCGAGAACGGTGCGTCCTGGGCGGAGTACGCCACCCTCGACCGGCTCGACGCCCCCGCGGGTGACGCGGGCACGCACGGCGACGTGGTCCGGACCGAGGCCGACAGGCTGCCCGGCCGCGTGAAGGGCGGCACCGGCGTCATGGACACGACCCTGGCGGCCTACAAGTACGCCCAGGAGAAGTGGGATCCCGCCTGGTTCAACTCGGTGGTGATCATGACCGACGGGGCCAGCGACGACTCCAGCTCGCTGTCGCTCGAGTCGCTGGTCAACCAGCTCAAGTCAATCCGCGACCCCGCGAAGCCGGTCAAGGTGATCATCATCGGCATCTCGCAGGACGCCGACACCGGTGAGCTCGACCAGATCGCCGAGGCGACGGGTGGCCAGAACTACCTGGTCTCCGACCCCAACGAGATCCTCGGCGTGCTCGCCCAGGCGCTGCTCAACCGCTGATCGCAGCACGTACGACGAAGGCCCCCGGAGATCCTCCGGGGGCCTTTCGTCGTCGAGGTGCTCGGGTGGTTCAGACCCCGATCGGGTGCCAGACCGTCTTGGTCTCCAGGAACCGGGTCATCCGGTCGAGGTCGGGCTCGACCAGCCAGTCGGTGTCGGGGGCGGGTCGGCGTACGCGCTTGAGGTTGTCGGCCGCGGCCACCTCGAGCTCGGTGGCGAGCGCCGCGTCGGCGACACCGGTCAGGTCGATGCCGTTGACGTCCATGTGCGAGGCCAGCCACGGGGCGATCTCGGCCACTGAACCGGTGAGCACGTTGACCACGCCGCCCGGCAGGTCGCTGGTCGCCATGACCTCGCCGAGGGTGATCGCGGTGAGCGGGTTGTCCTCGCTGGCGATCACGACGACGGTGTTGCCGGTGATGATGAGTGGCGCGACGACGCTGACCAGACCCAGCAGGGCGCCGCGCGGGGCGACGACGGCGATGACGCCGCTCGGCTCGGGGCTGGACAGGTTGAAGAAGGGGCCGGCGACCGGGTTGGCGTTGCCGACGACCTGGGTGATCTTGTCGGCCCAGCCGGCGTACCAGACGAGGCGGTCGACGGCGGCGTCGACGTAGGTGCGGGCCTTGGCCGCCGACACGCCCTCGGCGGCGCGGAGCTCGGCCTCGAACTGCTCGCGTCGACCCTCGAGCACCTCGGCGATGCGGTAGACGACCTGCGCCCGGTTGTAGGCCGTCTTGCCGGACCAGCCGCCGAAGGCCGCACGGGCGGCCACGACGGCGTCCCGGGCGTCCTTGCGGGAGGCCTGGGCGGCGTTGGCCAGGAGGCGGCCCTTGGCGTCGTTGACGATGTAGGAGCGGCCCGACTCCGAGCGCGGGAACTGCCCGCCGATGTAGAGCTTGTAGGTCTTGCGCACGTCGATGCGGGACATCAGCTGTCAGCTCCCTTGAGGTAGCCCTCGAGCCCGTGGCGGCCGCCCTCGCGGCCGTACCCGGACTCCTTGTAGCCGCCGAACGGCGAGGTCGGGTCGAACTTGTTGAACGTGTTGGCCCACACCACGCCGGCGCGCAGCCGGTTGGCCATGGAGAGGATCCGCGAGCCCTTGTCGGTCCAGACGCCGGCGGAGAGGCCGAACGGGGTGTTGTTGGCCTTCTCCACCGCCTCCGAGGGCGTGCGGAAGGTCAGCACGGACAGGACCGGGCCGAAGATCTCCTCGCGCGCGATCCGGTGGGCCTGCGACACGCCGGTGAAGACCGTGGGCGCGAACCAGTAGCCGTTGGCCGGCAGGTCGCACGGGGCCGACCAGCGCTCGGCTCCCTCGTTCTCGCCGATCTCGGAGAGCTCGCGGATCTTGGCGAGCTGCTCGGCGGAGTTGATGGCGCCCACGTCGGTGTTCTTGTCGAGCGGGTCGCCGAGGCGCAGCGTCGCCATGCGGCGCTTCAGCCGGTCCATGACCTCGTCGGCCACGGACTCCTGCACCAGCAGGCGGGAGCCGGCGCAGCACACGTGGCCCTGGTTGAAGAAGATGCCGTTGACGATGCCCTCGACCGCCTGGTCGAGCGGCGCGTCGTCGAAGACGATGTTGGCGGCCTTGCCGCCCAGCTCGAGGGTCACCTTCTTGTCGCTGCCGGCCACGGCCCGGGCGATGGCCTTGCCGACCTCGGTCGAACCGGTGAAGGCCACCTTGTCGACGTCGGGGTGCGAGACGATGGCGCGCCCGGTGTCGCCGGCTCCGGTGACGATGTTGACGACACCCGGCGGGAGGTCGGCCTGCTGGCAGATCTCGGCGAACAGCAGTGCGGTCAGCGGGGTGGTCTCGGCCGGCTTGAGCACCACGGTGTTGCCACAGGCGAGCGCCGGGGCGATCTTCCAGGCCAGCATGAGGAGCGGGAAGTTCCACGGGATGACCTGACCGGCCACACCGAGCGGGGTCGATCCGTAGCCGGAGTACTGGAGCTTGTCGGCCCAGCCGGCGTAGTAGAAGAAGTGGGCGGCGACGATCGGGACGTCGACGTCACGCGACTCCTTGATCGGCTTGCCGTTGTCGATCGACTCCAGGACCGCGAGCTCGCGGCCGCGCTCCTGGATGATCCGCGCGATCCGGTAGAGGTACTTGGCGCGCTCGGCGCCGGACATCCGCGACCAGACGCGGGTGTAGGCGCGGCGGGCGGCCTTCACGGCGGCGTCGACGTCGGCGTCGTCGGCCTCGGCGACCTCGGCGAGGACCTCCTCGGTGGCCGGGTTGATCGTCTTGAAGGCCGAGCCGTTGCCGTCGACGAACTCGCCGTCGATGAACAGGCCGTAGGACGGCTTGATGTCGACGATGGCGCGCGACTCGGGTGCGGGGGCGTACTCGAAGATGTTGTCGGTCATGGGGTGAGCCTCAGTCCAGCGTGAAGTAGTCGGGACCGGAGTAGCGACCGGTCGTCATCTTGGTGCGCTGCATCAGCAGGTCGTTGAGCAGGGTGGAGGCCCCGAAGCGGAACCAGTCGGGGTCGAGCCAGTCGGGTCCGCAGGTCTCGTTGACCATGACGAGGTACTTGATCGCGTCCTTGGTGGTCTTGATGCCACCGGCGGGCTTCACACCGACCATCCGGCCCGTCTGGTCGCGGAAGTCACGGACCGCCTCGAGCATGATGAGCGTCACCGGCAGGGTCGCCGCCGGCTGCACCTTGCCGGTGGAGGTCTTGATGAAGTGGGCGCCGGCCATCATCGCCAGCCAGCTGACGCGGCGGACGTTGTCGTAGGTCTGCAGCTCGCCGGTCTCGAAGATGACCTTGAGGTGTGCGTCCTCCCCGTCGGGCCTGGCGCACGCCTCGCGGACCTGGACGATCTCCTCGTAGACGTCGAGGTAGCGGCCCGAGAGGAACGCGCCACGGTCGATGACCATGTCGATCTCGTCGGCGCCCGCCTCGACTGCGTCACGCGTGTCGGCCAGCTTGATGTCCATCGCCGCGCGACCACTCGGGAACGCGGTGGCGACGGCCGCGACGTGGACGCCGCTGTCGCCGAGGGTCTGCTTGGCGGTGGCGACCATGTCGGGATAGACGCAGACGGCCGCGGTGGCGGGGCACGACGGGTCGGCCGGGTCCGGCCGCATCGCCTTGGAGGCGAGCGCACGGACCTTGCCGTGCGTGTCCTGGCCCTCGAGCGTGGTCAGGTCGACCATGCGGATCGCCAGGTCGATGGCGTAGGCCTTCGACGTGGTCTTGATGGACCTCGTGCCGAGGCCGGCGGCGCGGGCCTCGCACCCGACCTGGTCGACTCCGGGGAGGCCGTGGAGGAATCGGCGGAGCGAGGAGTCCGAACGCACGATGTCGTCGAAGACGCCCGTGCTGGAGGCGGCGCTCGCCGTTGAGCTGGCAGTGGGTGTCACCGACCCAGCATAGAGTTGGCCGGGAAGAGCGGAGCAATTCCCAGAGGGTCAATGTCTGCCCAATCGGACGAGGAGAACATGGCACCCCTGCAGGACGACCACGACGGGGTGGTGGAACGGTTCCATCCCACCAGCGGGCGCGTGACGGGGTGGTCGACGGTGGTCCTCGCGGCCGCGGTGGTCGTGGCGGGCGTGGCCTACCTCGACGAGGGCTTCCCTGCGTGGGTGGTCGGTGTCGCGCTCCTCGTCGGGGTGCTGGCGTGGGCGGCGATGCTGCGCCCTGCGCTGTGGGCCACCCGCGAGCACCTGGTCATGCGCAACGTCGCGCAGACCGTCCACATCCGCCTCGCCGCGATCGAGGAGATGACGGTCCGCCAGGTGCTGGCAGTGCGGGCCGGCGACCGCCGCTGGATCTCCACGGTGGTCGGCCGGCCGTGGCGCAAGACGATCACCACCCGACGCACGCCCGACACCTCCGGTGAGGGCAATCCCCAGGAGGGCATGCCCTACGCCGACTTCGTCGAGGACCGCCTCTTCGAGCTGACCGAGTCCGCGCGCACCGCAGCCGGGGTCCGCGCCGGCTCGCGCGAGCAGCTGGCGCTGCCCGACGCCGTACGCCGCGAGCCCGCCTGGCTGCCCATCGCGCTGATCTCGGTGGCCGTCGTCGTGCTCGTGGTGGGGCTGTTCGCCTGAGCCTGGTCACCTGACCCTCGCCGCGGCTGCCGCCGTCCCCGGAGTCGGGAACCAGCGCGTCACCACCGCCGACTGGCCGAGCGTCCACGCAGAGCTGCACACCCAGTAGGCGAGCAGCGAGACCGGAACGACGCCGCCCGCCACGACCAGGCCGAGGGCGGAGAGTGCGGGCACCATCCGCTGGGCGGAGACCATGGCCTCCGGCAGGCCGTCGGTCAGGGTGTTGGGAGCGACGACGTAGCGCTGGGTGACGTAGGACAGCGTCGCGGCGGTGACGGCCAGTCCCGCGACGACGGCGAGGTGGGCGGGGCCGCCCCCGAGGTAGCCGCTCCCTGCCAGGGAGACGCCCAGGACGGACGCGGCGCCGAGTGACGAGACGAGGCCGGGTCCCATCGCGCCCACCGCGGTGCCCGACGCGACGTCGGCCAGGAGGTGGTAGAGCGCCAGCCAGACCGGCAGCTGGAGCAGCACGGGCAGGCAGCCGATCCGGCTGACCCCGTGCTCGGCCGACACCCGGCGACGCTCGTCGAGGTGCCGACGGAGGCTGGCGGCGTCCGGACGCGCGCCGAGCCCCTTCGCGAGGTCCTGGAGGTGCGGCCGGGCACGGGCCGCCGCGTGGGCCTGGCGCACGCCGTGGACGACGAGCGGGAGCAGGGCGAGCCGCAGGGTGACGACGACGGCGGCGACGCAGAGCAGCCAGGTCGCGCCGGCCGCGGGGTCGGCGCCGAGGGAGGTGAGGCCTTCGTGGACGGCCGCGAGGACCGCGGCCAGGGCGTGCGAGAAGGGGTCGAGCAGTGACATGGGTGGCTCCTGAAACGAGAAGGGACGAGTCGGACGGGTCGCCGTGGGGCGACGTCTCAGACGAGTCCAGGAGCTCGCGGGCGCAACGGGTGGTGGTCGACGTCGGTCGACCGGCCGGCGAGGTGCGGGAGCACCTCGTCCGCCCAGAGGGCGGGCAGCACCCGTGCGGCGCGGACGGGCAGCACGGGCAGGTGGCGGATGCCGAGCCTGGCCGTCGTCGCGGTGGTGAGGGCCGCGAGCACGACGACCGACTCGGCCGACATCGACGGGGCCAGCACCGATGCCACCAGCAGCGAGGCGAGGCCCATCAGGGCCAGCGTGAGGGCGGGCCGGACCTGCACGAGCAGCAGGTCGACGGTCCGGTTCACGTGGACAGCGTAGTCCGGCTCAGCGCAGCTCGTGGGCGCCGAGGTCGACCCGCCCGACGACGGGGCGCCGGCCACGCCGCGCCGGAGCGACGTACTCCCAGAGGGCGCGCCACCGCAGCGGTACGCGGACGCCGCGGTCCACGGCCGGCGAGGACCGCCGGAGGCGGAAGTCCTCGGCGGCCGGCGCGACGAACCCGCCCACTCCCACGCGGCGGTTCGCCCGCGCATCGACGCCGGCGCGGTCGGTCAGGTCACCGGGGCCGACGAGCAGGTTGTTGCGCAGGTGTGCCCGGCTGCCCTCGGCCAGCGCGACGAAGGTGCCGGACGTACGCCGGTTGACGAAGGTGTTGTTGACGACCCAGAGCGTGTGCGAGGGATGGGTCAGGCCCTCGGCGCCGTAGGACACCAGCGCGGCGTTCTCCGAGCGCGGGCCCTGCACGACGACGTTGCCGGCCACGAGCGAACGGCCGCCGTTGGGAAGGTCGATCGAGTAGCTGGCGGTGCCGTCGCCGTCGCTGATCCGGTTGGCGACGATCGTGTTGCGCGCCGCCCGCGACTTGAGCTCGTGGCCGGTGTCGGCGTCCGACAACCAGCTGCCGGTGACGGTCAGCGAGCGGACGGCACCGACGTAGAGGTTGTGGGAGAAGCCGTCGCCGGCGCCGTTGCGGAAGAACCGGGATCCCCTCACCACCACGTCGCTGTCCGGGTCGGCGCCGGTCAGGATGCCGGTCTGGTTGTCGTGGAACCAGCTCCGGGTGACGGTGAGACCGGTGCCCTCCTGCCGGATGCCGGCACCGTTGCGGTCGGGCACCGCCGCGCCGCTGAGCTCGATGCGGTCCACGGTGGTGCGGTCACCGGCGATCACCCAGATCGCCTTGCCCTGGGCGTCGTGCCCGTCCGCGCGCAGGTGCGCCCGACCGCCGTCACCGCGCAGGGTGAGGTCGTCCTGGGTCCACGTGGCCACGTCGCCGGAGTAGGTGCCGGGGTCGATCAGCACGGTGTCGCCGTCGCCCGCCACCGCCGCGGCCGCGCTGGGGACGGTCAGGACCCGGCCCGGTCCCACCCGCCAGGTGCGGGGTGCGTCGGCGGCGTAGGACCCGGTGGGCACGACGCCGGCGGCCGAGGCCGCCAGGACGAGCGCGACGAGCCAGGCGGAACGGCCCCGCGGGCCGGTGCGCGCGCACGTCAGCCACCGAAGGCCGCTCCGCGCAGGTCGGCCTTGATCGCGTCGAGGCGCCCGGCCGCGGAGATGCGGGCCGCGTCCACGTCCTCCTCACCGACCGGTACGACGACCTCGAGGTAGCACTTCACCTTCGGCTCGGTGCCGCTCGGGCGGACGATCACGCGTGCTCCGTCGGCCAGCGTGTAGCGCAGGCCGTCGGTGGGCGGGAGCGCCGCCGAGCCCAACGACAGGTCCTCCACCTGCTCCACGGCCAGCCCGCCGAGGGCGGTCGGGGGAGTGCCGCGCAGCCGCTCCATGGTCGCCGGGATGTCGGCGAGGTCGTCGAAGCGCACCGAGAGCTGGTCGGTGGCGTGCAGCCCGTGCTGGTGCGCGATGTCGTCGAGGATGTCGGTCAGCCCACGTCCCTCCGCCTTCGCCTGCGCCGCGAGCTCGCAGACGAGCAGCAGTGCGGAGACGCCGTCCTTGTCCTTCACGTGCTCCGGGTCGCAGCAGTAGCCCAGCGCCTCCTCGTAGCCGAAGGCCAGGCCCTCCACGCGCGCGATCCACTTGAACCCGGTGAGGGTCTCCTCGTGCGGCTGCCCCGCGGCGGCGGCCATCTTGCCGAGCAGGCTCGAGGACACGATCGAGTTGGCGTAGGTCCCGGTGCGACCGCGCGCGATGAGGTGGTGGGCCAGCAGGGCGCCGACCTCGTCGCCGCGGAGCATCCGCCAGCCGTGGGCGTCGGGGACCGCGACGGCGCAGCGGTCGGCGTCCGGGTCGTTGGCGACGACCAGGTCGGCGCGCCGGTCCGCAGCCAGCGCCATGGCCAGGTCCATCGCCCCCGGCTCCTCCGGGTTGGGGAAGGAGACGGTGGGGAAGTCGGGGTCCGGGTGCTCCTGCTGCTCGACGATGCTGGGCGCGTCGAACCCGGCCGTCTCCAGCACCTGCGCGACCGTCGTACCTCCGACGCCGTGCAGCGGCGTGTAGACGATGGTGAGGTCGCGGGGGCCGTCCTCGGCCAGCCCGGCCACCGTGTCGAGGTAGCGGTCGACGATGTCCTCGCCCACCAGCGTGCCCGCGTGGCCACGGGGCAGGTCGGCGATCAGGCCTACCGCGGCGATCCGCTCCGCGATCTCGATGTCGGCCGGTGGCACGATCTGGCTGCCGTCGCCGAGGTAGACCTTGTAGCCGTTGTCCTGCGGCGGGTTGTGGCTGGCCGTGACCATGATCCCGGCGGCGCAGCCCAGCTCGCGGATCGCGTAGGCGAGCAGGGGAGTGGGCAGCGTCCGCGGCATCACGAGCGCCTTGAACCCTGCACCGGTCATGACCTCCGCGGTGTCGCGGGCGAACACGTCGGAGTTGTGGCGGGCGTCGAACCCGATCACGACGGAACCACCGGCGTGGCCGGTGTCCCTGAGGTACGCCGCCAGGCCGGCCGCGGCGCGGGTGACCACGACGCGGTTCATCCGGTTGGGCCCCGCGCCCAGCGCGCCCCGCAGGCCCGCGGTGCCGAACTCGAGGGTGCCGGCGAACCGGTCGGCCAGGTCGGTCGCGCTGCCGCGCTCGGCCGCTGCGATCACCGACTCGAGCTCGGCGGACGTCTGCTCGTCGGGGTCCTCGGCGGCCCAGGCGCGGGCGCGCTCGAGGAGGAGGTCGATCGGTTCGGTCATGTGCGCACGGTAGTCCGTACGGACCGCTGGTCACTTGTCGGAGGGCGCTGGCAGGATCCCCGCATGATCGATCACCTGGGCATCAACTGCACCGACCTCCCGCGCGCGGCGGCGTTCTACGACCGGGTCCTGGGCGTGCTGGGCCACCGGCGCGTCATGGACGTCGAGGTGGCCATCGGCTACGGCACCGACTCGCCGGACTTCTGGATCAGCACCTTCGAGGGCGTCGGCCCCAACCGGGAGGTGCACGTCGCCTTCACCGCCCCCGACGCCGCGACGGTGCGGGCCTGGCACGCGGAGGCCGTGGCAGCCGGGGCGGAGTCGCTGCACGAGCCCCGCCTGTGGCCGGAGTACCACCCCGGCTACTTCGGTGCGTTCGTCCGCGACACCGAGGGCAACAACATCGAGGCGGTGTGCCACACGGGCGACGGCAGCAGCGCTGGATAACCCCGGGCGCCGGGGCCGCTCCCGCGGTTAGCGTGTGCGCGTGCCAGCCCTCGTCCGCTCCGTCAATGCCGGCGCCCTGGCGCCGGTCGCCGGGGCTGCGCCGGCCCAGCGGGATCCACAAGCACCCGGTCGACCGGATCGAGGTGCGCGACCCCGGACCCAAGCGGGGCGGGCTCGGCAGTGGCGTCGTCGGGGACGCGATCTACAGCCGCAAGCACCATGGTGGCGAGACCCAGGCCGTCTACGCCGTCGCGCGCGAGGAGCTCGACTGGTGGGGCGCGCAGCTCGACCGCGACCTGGCTGACGGGATGTTCGGCGAGAACCTCACCACGAGCGGCATCGACGTCGACGCCGCGGAGGTCGGGGAACAGTGGCGCGTCGGCGCGACGCTGCTCGAGGTCTGCGGGCCACGCGTGCCCTGCGCGACCTTCGCCAAGCACCTGGGCGAGCCGAGGTGGGTACGGCGGTTCACCGAGCACGGCCGCACCGGCGCCTACCTCGCGGTCCGCGAGCCGGGCGTCATCGAGCCGGGCGACCCGATCGACGTCGTGCACCGACCCGGGCACGGCCTCACCGTCCCGATGTTCTTCCGGGCATGCATGGGTGACCGGGAGCTGGCCGACGTCTTCGTCGAGGCACGTGTGCTGCCGGAGGTCGAGCACGCGTGGCTCGCCTCGCGGCGCGCCTAGGACAGAGCGGCGACCGCGGCGTCGTAGTCGGGCTCCTGGCCGATCGCGTCGGTGAGCTGCGTGTGGAGGACCGTGCGGTCCTCGTCGAGCACGACGACCGCTCGGGCGAGCATGCCCTGCCAGGCGCCGTCGGCCATCGCGACGCCGTAGTCCTCACCGAACGACGAGCGGAAGGCCGAGCCGACCTGCACGTCGTCGATGCCCTCGGCGCCGCAGAAGCGCGCCTGCGCGAGGGGGAGGTCCACCGACACGTTGACGACCTCGGTGTTGTCGAGCCCGGCGGCGAGCTCGTTGAACCTGCGCACGCTCGCCTTGCACACGCCGGTGTCGATGCTCGGGAAGATGTTGAGGACCACCCGCTTGCCCGCGGAGTCGGCGTCGGTGAGCTGCTGGAACTTCAGTCCCACGAGATCCCAGCCGGGTGCCTTCGAGCCGACCGCGGGCAGCTCGCCCACGGTGTTGACGGTGCTGTCGCCCAGTTGTGTGTGTGCCATGGCCACAAACCTAGCCGGACGGTCCGGCGCGGGCCGACCGCCGTCCACCTAGAGTGCCCGCATGGCCTCCCGCGACCGGACCGGCGTGATCATCGACGTGCTGCAGGACGCCTTCGCGCCGCTCATGCGGGCCGACCCGGCGGCGTTCCGCGCGAAGTACCGCAAGATGGCGCGCGACCCGTTGGCGTTCTACCGCGGGTCGGCCTGCCTGTTCTACTGCGACGTCACGGGTGAGGACGACCCGTGGGCGGACCATGGCGCCGAGCGCATCTGGATCCACGGCGACCTGCACGTGGAGAACTTCGGCACCTACCTCAACTCCGACGGTCGGCTGATCTTCGACGTCAACGACTTCGACGAGGCCTACGTCGGTCGCTTCACCTGGGACCTCCAGCGGTTCGCGGCGAGCCTGGCGCTGCTCGGCTGGCAGAAGGCGCTGCCGGAGGACGCGATCCGCAAGCTCATCGGCCGCTACGCCCGCTCCTACCTCGCCCAGGTCAACCACTACACGGGCACCGAGGACGACGAGCAGTTCGAGATCCGGCTCGACACCGCGCACGGCCCGGTGCTCACCGCGCTGGAGTCCGCGCGGAAGAAACGCCGCGCCGACCTGCTCGACGACGTGACGTCGATGCAGCGCGGCACCCGCACGTTCATCGAGGACGGGACGACCCGGCGCCTCTCCCGCACCGAGCGCGCGAAGGTCGTCGCGGCGTTCCGCGACTACCTCGACACGATCCCGGAGTCCAAGCGCTTCGACCGCAAGCTGTTCTACGAGCTGCGCGACGTCGTCGGCAAGTCCGGGTTCGGCATCGGCAGCGCAGGACTCCCCGCCTACAACGTGCTGGTCGAGGGCTACAGCCAGGCCCTCGACAACGACGTGGTGCTGAGCATGAAGCAGGCCAACGTGCCCGCGTTGAGCCGCTTCGTCGACACCACGGAGGTCGACGCCTACTTCGAGCACGAGGGGCACCGCACGGCCGTGAGCCAGCGGGCGCTCCAGGTGCACACCGACCCGCTGCTCGGGCACACCCGCATCGGCGGGGTCGGCTACGTCGTCTCGGAGGTGTCTCCCTACGAGGTGGACCTCGACTGGGTCGAGATCAACGAGCCGGCCGACATGCGCGCCGTCGTCGACCTGCTCGGCCGCGCCACCGCGAAGATCCACTGCGCCTCCGACGAGGACAGCCAGCAGGACCTGGTCGACTTCCAGGTCGAGGAGGCGATCAAGCAGTCCCTGCAGGGCCGACGCAACGACTTCGTCACGTGGCTGTGCGACTGGGGGATCGAGTACGCAGCGCGCGTGCGGGACGACCACGCGCTGTTCGTCGACGCCTTCCGCGAGAGCAAGGTCGGGATCGCCTCGACCTGACCCCCGGCGTCCGGCTCCGTGTTGCTCAGGCGTCGATCGTCGACATGTCGCCGTAGCGCTCTCCCGCGACGGCGTCCCGGGGGACCGCCCGCTCCAGCGCCGCGAGGTCGTCGCCGCTGAGCTCGACCTCGGCCGCGCCGACGTTCTCCTCGAGGTAGCGCACGCGCTTGGTCCCGGGGATGGGCGCCACGTCGTCACCCTGCGCGAGCACCCAGGCGAGAGCCAGCTGGCCGGGGGTGCAGCCCTTCCGGCTCGCGAGGTCGGTGATCCTCTCCACGAGCGCCAGGTTGGCGTCGAGGGCGTCCCCCGAGAAGCGCGGGAAGCGGCCGGTGGCTCGTGAGTCGTCTGACCCGAGCGACTCACGGGTCACCGCGCCGGTGAGCATGCCGCGGCCCAGCGGGGAGTAGGGGACGAGGCCGATGCCGAGCTCGCGCAGCACCGGCAGGATCTCGTCCTCGAGGTCGCGGGTGAAGAGCGAGTACTCGCTCTGCAGCGCCGTGACCGGGTGCACCGCGTGTGCGCGCCGGATGGTGTCGGCCCCGGCCTCGGACAGGCCGAGGTGGCGGACCTTGCCGGCCGCGACCAGCTCGGCCATGGCGCCGACGGTCTCCTCGATGGGGACCGTCTTGTCGACGCGGTGCTGGTAGTAGAGGTCGATGTGGTCGACGCCCAGTCGCTCGAGCGAGGCGTCGCAGGCCCGCCAGACGTAGTCGGGCGTACCGTTGACGCGCACCCACGAGCCGTCCGGGTTGCGCTCGTTGCCGAACTTGGTGGCGAGCTGGACCTCGTCACGGCGGTCCGCGATGGCGCGGCCGACCAGGCGTTCGTTGGTGAAGGGGCCGTACATGTCGGCGGTGTCGAGGAACGTGACGCCGAGGTCGAGGGCACGGTGGATCGTGTCGATGCCCGCCTGCTCGTCCGGGGTGCCGTAGAACTCCGACATTCCCATGCAGCCGAGGCCGAGGGCGGAGACGGTCAGGGAGCCGATCTGTCGCTTCTGGATGGTCATGCCCTCCACCCTTCGCCTTCGAGCGCGCTCCAAGTCAACCCTCGGTTCAGGCGGTGGGTGCGACGGTGTTCTCGTAGAGCGCGATCTTGTGGTCGATCGCCCGCAGGTGGGAGGTGACCTCGGCCAGCTGGCGCTCCACGACCTCGCGGTGCGCCAGCAGGAGTGCCAGTCGCTCGGTCTCGTTGCCGCTGCCCTCGCGCACCAGGGCGGCGTAGCGGCGTACGTCGCGGATCGGCATGCCTGTCGCCCGCAGCCGGGTCACCATCTGGATCCACCGGAGGTCGTCGTCGCTGTAGCGGCGGTGGCCCGACGAGGCGCGCTCGACCGAGCGCAGCATCAGCCCGTCGCGCTCGTAGTAGCGCAGCGTGTGGGCGGTGAGCCCGGTCTGCTCGGCGGCCTCGGCGATGCTCAGGCTGGTCACCCGGCCAGTGTCTGACTTGGAGTGCGCTCCAAGTCAAGCGTCAGTCGAGGGCCGGCCGGTGGAACTGTGGGAGGGCGAACGGGCCGCCCACGAGCTGCGCCTCCGCCTCGTCGTCGGGGCCGGGCTCGATCCGGTCCGCGAACTGCTCGGCGTCGTCGACGGGGTCGTAGCCCAGGCGCCGGCCGGGCTCGAGGTCCCACCACGCGCGGGTGTTGGCGCTGATGCCGTAGAGGACGGCGTAGCCGGGCGCGGGCGTGGTGAGCGCCGCCTCGACCATGCGGAGGCCGTCGCCGTGCGAGAGCCAGGTGGAGAGGCCGCGCAGCGTCGCCGGCTCCTCCAGGAACGAGCCGATGCGGCAGGACACCGCGTCGATGCCGTGCCGGTCGGCGAACAGTCGGAGCAGCGCCTCGGCCGCGACCTTCGCGACGCCGTAGTAGGTGTCGGGACGGGGCAGCGCGTGCTCGGTGAGCACCCCACTGGCGCGAGGGGTGCGGCCGACAGCGTGGTTGGAGGAGGCGTACACGATGCGCGGCACCCGGTGGGCGACCATCGCGTCGAGGAGCGCCGCCGTCGTGATGACGTGCGAGGTGAGCTCGTCGGGGAGGGACACCTCCTCCGGCACACCGGCCAGGTGGACGACCGCGTCGAGCCGCTCCTCGGCGAAGACCGCCGCGACGGCGTCGGCGTCGGCGCAGTCGGCCTCGTGCCAGGCGAAGGGGGTGCCTTCCGGGGCCGGGACCAGGTCGAGCCCGACGACCTCGTGACCGTGCGCGGCCAGCCCCACCGTGATCACGCGGCCGAGGCTGCCCGCGGCGCCGGAGACCAGGATGCGCATCGCGGGCTCCTCAGATCCTCGTGACGACCTGGCTGAGCAGGCCGCCCATCCGGCTGGCCGCAGCCTTGCCCGCCACGAGGACCTCCCCGTGGTCGAGCGGCTCGCCGCTCAGGCCGGCGGCGAGGTTGGTGACGAGGCTGATGCCGAGGACCTCCATGCCGGCCTCGCGGGCGGCGATCGCCTCGAGGGTGGTGCTCATGCCGACCAGGTGCCCCCCGAGGACCCCGGCCATCCGGACCTCCGCGGGAGTCTCGTACTGAGGGCCGGCGAACTGCACGTAGACGCCCTCGTCGAGGCTCGGGTCGACCTCCCGGCACATCGCGCGCAGCCGTGGGCTGTAGAGATCGGTGAGGTCGACGAAGTTGGCGCCGACGATCGGGCTGGCCCCGGTGAGGTTGATGTGGTCGGAGATCAGCACCGGCTGGCCGGGCTGCCAGCCCTGCTTGAGGCCGCCACAGCCGTTGGTCAGCACGATCACGGAGCAGCCGGCGGCGGCCGCAGTGCGGATCGGGTGCACGACCGCGGCGACGCCCTTGCCCTCGTAGAAGTGCGTCCGGGAGAGGAAGACCAGCAGGTTGCGGTCGCCTGTCGGAGCTGAGGTGCGGATCGAGCGGATCTTGCCGCTGTGCCCGACCACTCCGGCGTCGTGGAACCCCGGCAGGTCGGTCGCGTCGATCTCGGCAGTGGGATCGCCCAGTGCGTCGACCGCAGGAAGCCAGCCGGACCCGAGGACCAGGGCGATGTCGTGGCGCTCGACGCCGGTCAGCTCGGCGAGCCTCACGGCGGCGGCGGTGGCGGCTTCGTACGGCGTCTGGTCGTTCATGGGCGGCACTCTATTGCGCGCCCGGCGGCCCGGGCGCGGCGGTCGAGGCCTCAGAGGCCGGTCGAGCGGCAGGCGCGCCGGCGGAGTGCGCCGACGTAGTCCTCCGGGGCTCCCGCGGCGTCGGCGGCGTCGGCGAGCACGCCGAGGTAGGAGGCGGACGGCAACCCGCCCTCGTAGGCGTCGAGCACGTAGGCCCACACCACGAGCTCGCCGGTCATCGTGGACACCCGGACCTTGGTCTTGCGGTAGAGACCGGTGTCCGCGGACTCCCAGCCGTCGAGGGCCCTCTCGTCCTCCGGCGTGACGTCGTAGACCGCCACGAAGACCTGCTCGAACGGGTCCTGCACGATGGTCGAGAGGGCACCGTCCCAGCCGTGCTCCTCGCCGCCGAACGTCAGGCGCCACCCCGTCAACCAGCCGGTCGAGTGGAGGATGGAGTGGGGGCAGCGCTCGCCCATGCGGGCGGGATCGAGGTTCGTCCCGTAGGCGGCGTACAGCGTCACGAGCGACAGGCTACCCAGCCGCGACCTCGGGTGTTCCCGTCGAGAGGTGGCAACTAGGGTGGGCCCGTGACCGACACCCACTTCGACACCCTCGTCCTCGGCGCCGGCCCCGGTGGCTACGTCGCCGCGATCCGCGCAGCCCAGCTCGGCCAGAAGGTGGCCGTGGTGGAGGACAAGTACTGGGGAGGTGTCTGCCTCAACGTCGGCTGCATCCCGTCCAAGGCCCTGCTGAAGAACGCCGAGCTGGCGCACGTGCTCCAGCACGAGAAGGCGAAGTTCGGCATCGAGGGCGACGCCACCATGGCCTTCGGCCCGACCCACAAGCGCAGCCGCGACGTGAGCGCCGGCATCGTCAAGGGCGTCCACTTCCTCATGAAGAAGAACAAGATCACCGAGATCGACGGCTGGGGCACCCTCACCAGCGCGAAGGGGATCGACGTCAAGGACAAGGACGGCCAGACCACCGGCTACACCTTCGACAACCTCATCATCGCCTCCGGCGCGACGGTGCGCCTGGTCCCGGGCGTCGAGCTCAGCGACAACGTCGTCACCTACGAGGAGCAGATCCTCACCGACGAGCTGCCCGGCTCGATCGTCATCGGCGGCTCCGGCGCGATCGGCGTCGAGTTCGCCTACGTGATGGCCAACTTCGGCGTCGACGTGACGATCGTGGAGTTCCTCGACCGGATGGTGCCGACCGAGGACGCCGACATCTCCAAGGAGCTCGCCAAGCACTACAAGAAGCTCGGCGTGAAGGTGCTGACCTCGACCGCGGTCAAGAAGGTCGAGGACACCGGGTCCGGCGTCAAGGTCACTGTCGCCCCGGCAGCGGGGGGCGACGAGCAGGTCCTCGAGGCCGACAAGTTCCTCGCCGCCTTCGGCTTCGCCCCGCGCGTCACGGGCTTCGGGCTGGAGGAGATCGGCGTCAACGTCTCCGAGCGCGGTGCGATCGAGATCGACGACTACTGCCGCACCAACGTCGACAACGTCTACGCGATCGGCGACTGCACCGGGAAGATGATGCTGGCCCACGTGGCCGAGGCGATGGGCATCGTCGCCGCCGAGACCATCAACGGCGCCGAGACCATGCCGGTGGAGTACGACTTCGTGCCGCGGGCGACCTACTGCATGCCGCAGATCGGCTCGTTCGGCTACAGCGAGGCCCAGGCCAAGGAGATGGGCTACGACGTCAAGACGGCGACGTTCCCCTTCACGGCCAACGGCAAGGCGATGGGCCTCGGCGAGGCCGTCGGCTTCGTCAAGGTCGTCGCCGACGCCGAGCACAACGAGATCATCGGCGCCCACATGATCGGTCCCGACGTGACCGAGCTGCTGCCGGTGCTGACGCTCGCCCAGAAGTGGGACCTCACCGCCGACGAGGTGGCTCGCAACGTCTTCGCCCACCCGACGCTGGGTGAGGCCGTCAAGGAGGCCGTCCACGGCATCGCCGGCCACATGATCAACCTGTGACGAGCGGGACCCCATGACCGACCACATCGTCATCGTCGGCGGCGGCCCGGGCGGCTACGAGGCGGCGCACGTCGCCGCCCAGCTCGGCGCCGAGGTCACCGTCGTGGACACCGACGGTGTCGGCGGGTCGGCCGTGCTCACCGACTGCGTCCCCAGCAAGACCCTGATCGCCACCTCCGAGCTGATGACCGACATGTCGTCGGCGCAGGAGCTCGGGGTCAACTTCCACGACCACCAGGGCGACGCCGCCACGACCATCACGGTCGACCTGGCGCGGGTCAACGCCCGGGTCAAGCAGCTCGCCGCCGACCAGTCCACCGACATCGCGGCCCGCCTCGACCGCGACGGCGTACGCGTGGTCACCGGCCGCGGCCGGCTCGGGCCCGACCTCACCGTCACCGTGTCCTCGGACGGGCACGAGGAGACGCTGCGGGCCGACGCGATCATCGTGGCGACCGGAGCCGCACCACGCACGCTGCCCAGCGCCCAGCCCGACGGCGAGCGCATCCTCACCTGGGAGCAGGTCTACGACCTCACCGAGTCCCCGGAGAAGCTGATCGTGGTCGGCTCGGGGGTGACCGGCGCGGAGTTCGCGAGCGCCTACCTCTCCCTGGGGGTCGACGTCACCCTCGTGAGCAGCCGCGACCGGGTGCTGCCCGGGGAGGACGCCGACGCCTCGGCCGTCCTCGAGGAGGTGCTCACGCGTCGCGGCATGCACGTGCTCGGAAAGTCGCGCATGCAGTCCGTCACCCGTGAGGGAGACGCCGTGACGGTGACCCTCACCGACGGGCGCACCGTGAGCGGCAGCCACTGCATCCTCGCGCTCGGCTCGGTGCCCAACACCGCCGACCTCGGCCTCGAGGAGGCGGGCGTGGCGGTCGACGACGGTGGCTTCGTCACGGTCGACCGGGTCTCCCGCACGTCGGCACGCGGGATCTACGCCGCCGGCGACTGCACGGGGGTGCTGATGCTGGCGTCGGTCGCGGCGATGCAGGGACGGATCGCGATGTGGCACTTCCTCGGCGACGCGGTCTCGCCGCTGGACCTCAAGAAGGTCTCCTCCAACGTCTTCACCTCTCCCGAGATCGCCACCGTCGGCTGGTCGCAGAGTGCGGTCGAAGCGGGCGAGATCCAGGCCGAGGTGGTCATGCTCCCGCTCGCCGGCAACGCGCGCGCCAAGATGCAGGGCGTGCGCGACGGGTTCGTGAAGCTCTTCTGCCGGCCCGGCACCGGGATCGTCGTCGGGGGAGTGGTCGTGGGACCCCGCGCCTCCGAGCTGATCCACCCCGTCTCGATCGCGGTCGCGGAGTCGCTCACGGCCGACCAGCTGGCGCAGGCCTTCACCGTCTACCCGTCGATGAGCGGCTCGATCGCCGAGGCCGCGCGACGGCTGCACCGGGTCTGAGGCCGGTCGGCCGCCGTAGGGGCTGTTGCTCCCGTTCGCAGCCCTCCAGCGCGGCTGATCAGCCGTCGCCGCCGCCCCCGCCGCCACCACCGTCGCCCCCGCCTCCGTCGCCGCCGAAGCCGCCGTCGCCCCCGAAGCCACCGTCGCCGTAACCGCTGTAGTCGTGGCCACCGATCATCCCGCCGTCGGACCACGCGCCCGGGTCGCTCCATGCCGCCGCGAGCGGCAGCTGCACACCACCCTGGCCCGGCACGCTCCCGGCGTAGGTCATGGTCAGCCGCTCGGCATCCATCCGTCCTTCGGCCACCAGCTCGGCGTACCAGCCACCCGCCCACGCGGCGTAGAGCGGCCCGGAGGCGAACCAGGCCACTCGCCGGTCACCGAGGCGGACCAGGCGTACGTCGGGCTGCTCGCCCCGCGCCAGCCGCTCCGCGTCGCGGAAGCAGACCGGGACCTCGCGGGGGACCCCTCCGGCGGGTGCCCACTCCACGTCGCGGGTGGCGGGACCGTGGGCCGGGTCGAAGAAGCAGGGAGGCCGGCGCTCCGGTCGGGCCTCGCCGGCCACGCCGGCGAGCACGCAGGCGTGGGAGAAGCGTCCGTCGGCCAGGGTTGAGGTCACGGCCGTGACCTCGGTCGCCGCCGTCGACC
Organism: uncultured Actinomycetota bacterium; assembly: GCA_963740115.1. Taxonomy (GTDB): domain Bacteria; phylum Actinomycetota; class Actinomycetes; order Propionibacteriales; family Nocardioidaceae; genus Nocardioides. Next base: position 218,573 of record CAVUCQ010000004.1, read on the forward strand.
GGGCGAGGGCGGCCTTGGCGTCCTCGTAGGCGTCGAGGGCCCGCTGGTAGTCGGCGCGCATCTGCTCGTCGAGGTCGGTGCCGAGGGTGTCGAGGTGGAGGCCGGTCAGCTCCTCCCCGAAGCGGGTGACGTCCTCGTCGGCCGCGCGGCGCACGTGCCGGTAGGCGTCGAGCTCCGCGAGCTCACGCTGCTGCCTGTCCCGCCGTCGACGACCCAGCACCCGACCATGATGGCACCGATCCGGACTTCTCGACCCGCTGCAGCCGTTCGGCGTACGCCTGTAGGCTCAGTGGTTCTGTTCGTCGTTCTCGGGGGAGAAGCCACCATGACTCGTCGTCGCACCCGTCCTCGCACCCTGCTCGCGCTCGTCGCGGGCGCGCTGCTGCTGCCCGCACTGCCCGCGGACGCCGCGCCGCGCCAGAGAGTGGAGACCTGGGCGACCCCGGGGAGCACGGCGATCACGCTGACCGGGCACGGCTACGGGCACGGCCACGGCCTCTCGCAGTACGGCGCCCTGGGCGCGGCCCAGCAGGGCCTGACCTGGCGGCAGATCGACGAGTTCTACTACCCCGGCACCACGTGGGGGACGGTCGGCGGCAAGGTCCGCGTGCTGATCACCGCCGACACCGGGCGCGACGTGCAGGTCGCGGCCGAGCGCGGACTGAAGGTCACCAGCCTCGCCCGCCAGCGCACCTGGCGGCTCCCCCCGGTCGCGGCGAAGAAGTGGCGCCTCATCGCCGCCGGGGACGACACGGCGGTGCAGCACACCAAGGGTGGCCGCTGGAAGACCTGGAAGAAGGTCCCCGGCGAGGCCGAGTTCTCCTCGACCACCGGCATCCTGACCCTCGTCCTCCCCGGAGCCCGCCGCGACTACCGCGGCACCCTCCAGTCGGTCGGTCCCCGCCAGGGCAAGCGGCAGACCGTCAACAAGGTCAGCATGGAGGCCTACCTGCGCGGGGTCGTGCCCCAGGAGGTGCCCGCGCTCTGGGAGCCGGACGCGGTGAGCGCGCAGTCGGTGGCCGCCCGCACCTACGCCGCGTTCGAGCGCCAACAGCGCGGAGCCGGACGCTACGACCTCTGCGACACCACGCAGTGCCAGGTCTACGGCGGGGTCGACGTCGAGCACCCGGCCGCGACCGAGGCGATCAAGGCGACGGCCAAGCAGGGCCTCCTCCACGAAGGGCGCCCGGCCTTCACGCAGTTCTCGGCGAGCAACGGCGGCTTCTCCTCCGCGGGCTCGATGCCCTACCTCGTCGCACAGGCAGACCCCTACGACGGCGTGACCCCTCACAGGTACTCCACGTGGACGACCACGATCGACGACACGCAGGTCGAGAGGCACTGGCCCGCGATCGGCGACCTGCTCTCCATCGAGGTGACCTCGCGCGACGGCAACGGGGAGTGGGGCGGCCGCATCACCGACATGGCGTTCGTCGGCACGACCGGCACCGCGCGGGTCGACGGTGACACGGTGCGCTCCTACTTCGGCCTCTACTCCGACTGGTTCACCTTCGCGGTCGTCCCGCGGCAGAAGGGCCCGGCGCGCCAGTGACGGGTCGACGACGGCTGGCGGTGCTGCTCGCCGCCCTGGTCGTCGCCGCCACCGGGTGCCAGGCGGGCGGGACGACGGACGGCGACGCGCTGCCCGACCCGGTGGTCGACACCGAGGTGACGTCGGACATCGACTACGTCGCGCTCGGGGACTCGTTCTCCGCTGGCCCGTTCATCGGCACGATGCGCACCGACCCGCAGGGCTGCGCCCGCTCGCGGGACAACTACCCGGCCTTCCTCGCCGACTGGCTCGACGTCGCGAGCTACACCGACGTCACCTGCTCCGCGGCCGTGACGGCCGACCTCTACGAGCCGATGCGGATGTTCGACGGCAACCTCACCGGACCCCAGCTCGACGCGGTCTCCGCCGACACCGACCTGGTCACGATCGGCATCGGCGGCAACGACTTCTCGATCTACGACTCGCTGATCCGGTGCCAGGACGGGGCGACCTGCCCGGTCGAGGACCTCAGGACCGACGCCCGCAAGGTCGCCGGCCGCATCGAGCAGGCCGTGCGCCGCATCGCCAAGGTCGCACCAGGTGCCTCCGTGCTCGTCGTGGGCTATCCCGACATCCTGCCGACCGACGGCACCTGCGAGGCCGTCGGCGTCCCGGCCGACGTGCTGGGTCCCGTCACCGAGGTCGCCGGGCTCCTCAACGACTCCCTGGAGAGGGGCGCGGAGGCGGCAGGGGCGTCGTACGTCGACATCGAGGCGGTCTCCGAGGGGCACGACGTGTGCGCCAAGGGCCGCGCGTGGGTCAACGGGCCGCGCTTCCGGGCCGGGATCGCGGCACCGTTCCACCCCAAGATCAACGGGATGCGTGCGGTCGCCGCCGAGGTGTTCCGGCAGGTCACCGGCGACGAGCCGGAGGTCACCGAGTACGCCGAGCCCGACCCGGACGTCGTCGTGCTCAACGAGGGCTGATCGCCAGCACCAGGTCGCCGCCCTCGACGGCCTGGGTGGCGCGCACCGCCAGGCGGCTCACGGTCCCGGCGACCGGGGCGGTGATCGAGGCCTCCATCTTCATGGCCTCGATGGTCGCGACGGTCTGCCCGGCCTCGACCGTGTCGCCCTCGGCGACGGTCACGGTCACCGCTCCGTCGTAGGGCGCGGCGACGTGCCCCGGGCTCGTGGCGTCCGCCTTCTCCGCGGAGACGACCTCCGCCGAGACGCTGCGGTCGCGCACCGAGACGGGACGCAGCTGGCCGTCGATGGTGGCCATCACGTTGCGGATGCCGCGCTCGTCGGGCTCGCTGATCGCCTCGAGGCCGTACAGCACCTGCTTGCCCTCGCGCAGCTGCACCGGGTGCTCCCCGCCCCGGCGCAGGCCGTAGAGGTAGTCGACGGTCGGCAGCACGGAGAGGTCGCCGTACTGCTCGCGCGAGTCGAGGAACGCCGCGGTGGGGCCGGGGAACAGCAGCTCGTTGAGCGTGCCGCGGCGGTCGGTCGCGAGGCCGGCGAGCTGGTCCGGCGTGAGGCTCTCGGTGGGCTGCTTCCACGTGCGACCCGCGAGGGCCTTGCTGCGGAAGGGCTCCGGCCAGCCTCCCGGCGGGTCGCCCAGCTCGCCGTTGAGGAAGCCGATGACCGAGTCGGGGATGTCGTAGGAGGCGGGGTCCGCCTCGAACGCGTGAGGGTCCGCGCCGGCCGCGACGAGCGCGAGGGCGAGGTCACCGACGACCTTCGAGGACGGGGTCACCTTGACGACGTTGCCGAGGATGTCGTTGGCGGCGGCGTACATGTCCTCGACCTGCTCGAACTTCTCCCCGAGGCCCAGCGCGATCGCCTGCTGGCGCAGGTTGGACAGCTGGCCGCCCGGGATCTCGTGTCGGTAGACGCGCCCGGTGGGGGCCGGCAGGCCCGACTCGAAGGGCGCGTAGACGCGGCGGGTGGCCTCCCAGTAGGGCTCGAGCGCGTTGACGGCCCCGAGCGACAGGCCGGTCTCCCGCGCGGAGTGGTCGGTGGCGGACACGAGCGCGGAGAGCGCGGGCTGCGAGGTGGTGCCGGCCATCGACGCGCAGGCGGCGTCCACGGCGTCGACGCCGGACTCGATCGCCGCCACCAGCGTGGCCAGCTGACCGCCGGGGGTGTCGTGCGTGTGGAGGTGCACGGGCAGGTCGAAGCGCTCGCGCAGCGCGGTGACGAGCGTGCGGGCGGCGGGTGCGCGCAACAGCCCGGCCATGTCCTTGATCGCGAGCACGTGGGCGCCGGCGTCGACGATCTGCTCGGCCAGGCGCAGGTAGTAGTCGAGCGTGTAGAGCCGCTCCGAGGGCGACGAGAGGTCGCCGGTGTAGCAGAGCGCCACCTCGGCCACCGACGTGCCGGTGGCGCGGACCGCGTCGATCGCGGGACGCATCTGCGAGACGTCGTTGAGCGCGTCGAAGATCCGGAAGACGTCGATCCCGGTCTCGGCGGCCTCCTCCACGAAGGCCTCGGTGACCTGGGTGGGATAGGGCGTGTAGCCGACCGTGTTGCGGCCGCGCAGCAGCATCTGCAGGCCGATGTTGGGGATGGCCTCGCGCAGCGCGGCCAGTCGCTCCCACGGATCCTCGGCGAGGAAGCGGAGCGCGACGTCGTACGTCGCCCCGCCCCAGCACTCGACCGACCACAGCTCCGGCGTGGTGCGGGCGACGTGGCCGGCGACGGCGAGCAGGTCGGTGGAGCGCACGCGGGTGGCGAGCAGCGACTGGTGGGCGTCGCGGAAGGTCGTGTCGGTGACCGCGACGCGGTCCTGGGCACGCAGCCGGCGCGCGAACTCCTCGGGACCGACCTCGCGCAGCAGCTGGCGGGTGCCGTCGGGCACCGGCTGCGAGCGGTCGAGCGGCGGCAGCTTGCTGGCCGCCGGCACCGTCACCGGCGCTCGGCCGTGGGGCTGGTTGACCGTGACGTCGGCGAGGTAGGCCAGCAGCCGCGAGGCGCGGTCGCCTCCGACGCGGGGGCGGAGCAGCTGGGGGTGGTCCTCGATGAAGGAGGTGGTGACGCCGCCGGCGGCGAAGTCGGGGTCGGCGAGCACCGCCTGGAGGAAGCCGACGTTGGTGGACACGCCCCGGATCCGGAACTCCAGCAGCGCCCGCCGCGCCTTCTGGACGGCCGACTCGAAGGTGCGGCCGCGACAGGTCAGCTTGGCCAGCATCGAGTCGAAGTGGGGGCTGATCTCCGCGCCGGAGTAGGTGGTGCCACCGTCGAGGCGTACGCCCGGGCCACCGGGGGAGCGGTAGGTCGTGATGCGGCCCGTGTCGGGACGGAATCCGTTGGCCGGGTCCTCGGTGGTGATGCGGCACTGCAGGGCGAAGCCGCGCGGCTGCACCGAGTCCTGGGTGAGCTCGAGGTCGGCGAGGGTCGCGCCGGCGGCGATCAGCATCTGCGACTGCACGAGGTCGACCGCGGTGACCTCCTCGGTGACCGTGTGCTCGACCTGGATGCGGGGGTTCATCTCGATGAAGACGTAGCGGCCCTGCGGGTCGAGGAGGAACTCCACGGTGCCGGCGTTCTTGTAGCCGATCTCACGGGCGAAGCGCACGGCATCGGCGCACATCCGGTCGCGCAGGGCCGGATCGAGGTGCGGCGCCGGGGCGATCTCGACGACCTTCTGGTGGCGCCGCTGGACCGAGCAGTCGCGCTCGTAGAGGTGGATCACGCCGCCCTCCGAGCCGGTGCCGTCGGAGAGGATCTGCACCTCGATGTGGCGCGGGTCGACCACGGCCTGCTCGATGAAGACCGTCGGGTCGCCGAAGGCGCCCTCGGCCTCGCGCATGCAGGTCTCGATTGCCTCGCGGAGGTCGGCACGGTCCTCGACCCGCCGCATGCCGCGGCCGCCGCCACCGGCGACGGCCTTGACGAAGAGCGGAGTCTCACCGATGTCCGCCAGGAGCGCCTCGGCGGCGGCGACGAGCGCGTCGACGTCCGTCGAGGGCTCGACCGACGCCAGCACCGGCACGCCGGCGGCCTTCGCCGCGGCGATCGCCCGGGCCTTGTTGCCGGTCAGCGTCAGCACCTCGGCGCTGGGACCGATGAAGGTGATGCCGGCCGCGGCGCACGCCTCGGCGAGGGCCGGGTTCTCGGACAGGAAGCCGTAACCGGGGTAGACCGCGTCGGCCCCGCACTTCACGGCGACCTCCACGATCGCGTCCGGGTCGAGGTAGGCGCGGACCGGGTGCCCGGCCTCGCCGATCTGGTAGGCCTCCTCGGCCTTCATCCGGTGCTCGGACCAGCGGTCCTCGTGGGGGAAGACGGCCACCGTCCGCGCACCGATCTCGCGCGCGGCTCGGAGGGCCCTGACTGCGATCTCACCACGGTTGGCGATGAGGACCTTGGAGAACATGGGCCGAACGCTATCGAGCCTCGCGTGTGACCCGGGTTACCCGTCCGTACGCCGGTCGCCGCGGTTCAGCGGGTCGGCCCCTCCTGGGCGCGCCACCATCCGACGGTCTCCTTCAGGCCCGTGTCCAGCGACGTCGGCGCCAGCCCCAGGCGCTGCTCGCTCGCGGTGGAGTCCAGCACGAAGGGGCGCGAGAACATGTAGCTGGTCTCGGCCAGCTCGCGCATGTCGCGGGAGACCAGTCCGGCCGCGCGGAGGACGGACGCCGGGACGGCCGACATCCGGGGGACCGGCACGTCGCCGGCGGCCGCGACCTGCTCGACGAGCGCTCGTTGGGTGAGCGCCGGAGCGGTGGGTGCGTGCAGGAACGAGTCCCACAGCTCCGGACGCGCGGCGGCGGTGATCATGGCGGCGGAGAGGTCGGGGACGTAGGTGAAGGAGTGCGGTTGGTCGAGGCTGCCCATCACGCGCATCGTCCGCCCCGCCAGCACGGTGGGCACCAGCCGCTCACCGGCGTGCGCGTTGCGCACCAGCGGGCCGTAGAAGTCGGACGCCGCCACGCTGACGGTCGGCGTCGCCGACGCCTCGCGCTGGGCGAGCAGCTCCGTCCGGACGCCGAGCTTGCCCGTCGCCGCGGTGCGCGGCAGGTCCTCGGTGATCGGTCCGTCGACGGGACCGTAGGAGTAGAGGCTCTCCGGGAAGACCACGACCGCGCCCACGCGACCCGCGGCCGCGAGGACGGCCCGCTCCGCCGCCGGGAGCTCGGCGCGCCAGGCGCGCGCGTCGTAGGCGGAGCCGTGGATGCAGTGGTGGACCGCGACCGCGTCCTCGAACGCCTCGGCGAGGGCCTCCGGCCGGGAGACGTCGACGCGTCGTCGCTCGATGAGCGCATGGTCCGGGCCGCTGCCGGAGCGGGTCAGCAGCCGAACACGGTGGCCCGCGTCGGCGAGCTGCTGGGCGACGGTGGAGCCGACGGGGCCGGCTCCGGTGACGACGTGGACGGGGCTCATGATGTCTCCTCGATTTGAGAGAGCGGTGCTCTCGGTTCATCCATCGTGCCGGTCCGCGAGCAGAAAAGCAAGAGCACCGCTCTCTTTCGTCATCGGTGCTCGCACTTGTGCCACACTGACCGCATGGCTGCTGCCCCGACCCCCGCTCCTGCCTCACCGCGTGCCCGGGCGCGCGAGCAGACCATGCGCGACATCGTGCGCATCGGTCGCACCCACCTCGCGACGGAGGGCGCCGCCGCTCTGTCCCTGCGTGCCGTGGCGCGCGACCTCGGCATCGTCTCCTCCGCGGTCTATCGCTACGTCGCGAGCCGGGACGAGCTGCTGACCCTGCTGGTCGTCGACGGCTACGACGAGCTGGGCGACGCCGTCGACGCGGCGCTGGGCCGCGTCGACGACACCGACCATGCCGCCCGGCTGGTCGCGATCGGCCGGGCCGTCCGCGCGTGGGCGCTGGCCGAGCCGGCGACGTACGCCCTCCTCTTCGGCAGTCCCGTCCCCGGCTACGAGGCGCCTGCCGAGCGCACCACGGGTCCCGGCACCCGGGTGGTCGGGCGCCTCGTCGAGGTCTGGGAGCAGGCCTGGGTGGCGGGCGCGATCTCGCTGGACGAGTCGCCGCTCACCCCCCGCAGGCTCTCGCGCGAGCTGGCGAGGATCCGGCGGGAGACCGGCATCACCGCGCCCGACGGCCTGATCGCGCGGGGGCTGTTCGCGTGGGCGGCACTGTTCGGGTGCGTGACGTGGGAGGTGTTCGGCCAGTACGGACCCGGCACCTTCGCCGACCCGGGCGACCTGTTCGAGCACCACTTGGCCGCGCTCGTCGAGACCGTCGGCCTCTGCTGAGCCGGTCGGCGCGGGCTCAGCGCGCGAGCGCCCGGCCGACCGCCCGGCCGGAGAAGATGCAGCCGCCGAGGAACGTGCCCTCCAGCGCGTTGTAGCCGTGCACGCCACCGCCGCCGAACCCGGCGACCTCGCCCGCGGCGTACAGGCCGGGAACAGGGGAGCCGTCGGCGGCCACGCAACGGCCGTCGAGGTCGGTCTCCAGCCCGCCGAGGGTCTTGCGCGACAGGATGTTGAGCCGCACCGCGATCAGGGGGCCGTGCGCCGGGTCGAGCACCTTGTGCGGCTTCGCGACGCGGATCAGCTTGTCGGTGCGGCTGCGGCGGGCGTTGTGGATCGCCATCACCTGGATGTCCTTGGCGAAGGCGTTGTCGACCTCGCGGTCGCGTGCCTCGATCTGCCGCCGGAGGTCGTCGGCGTCGAGCTGCGGGCCGCGCGACAGCGCGTTCATGCCCGTCACGAGCTCGTCGAGCTCTTGGGCCACGACGAAGTCGACACCGTGCTCCTTGAAGGCCTCGACCGGACCGGGCGCTCCCTTGGCGAGGCGGCTCTGGGCCAGGAACTTCAGGTCCTTGCCGGTGATGTCGGGGTTCTGCTCCGAGCCGGAGAGGGCGAACTCCTTCTCGATGATCGACTGGGTCAGCACGAACCAGGAGTAGTCGTGGCCGGCGGCGAGGATCTGCTTCATGGCCCCGATCGAGTCGGCCCCGGGGACGCCCGACATGCCCTCGAGGCGGCGTCCGGTGGCGTCGAACCACATGGACGACGGGCCGGGCAGGATGCGGATGGCGTGGTCGGGCCAGACGGGGTCCCAGTTGTGGATGCCCTCGACGTAGGCCCACATCCGGTCCCGGTTGACCATCGTGGCGCCGGCGTCCTCGGCGATGCCCTGCATCCGTCCGTCGACGTGGGCCGGGACCCCGGTGATCATGTGCTCGGGTGCCGCGCCGACCCGCTCGGTGGGCCAGTGGCGGCGCATCAGCTCGTGGTTGTGCCCGATCCCACCGGAGGTCACGACGACGGCCGCGGCCCGGTGCTCGAACTCGCCGACCGTGTCGCGGCGCGACATCACGCCGCGCGCCGCGTCGTCGTCGGCGAGCAGGGTGCCGCGCACGCCCACGACCGCGCCGTCCTCGACCACCAGCTCGTCGACCTGGTGGCGGAACGCGAGGCGTACGAGCCCACGGGCCTCGGCCCGCTCGACGGGCTCGGCGAAGACCCGCACGACCTCGGGACCGGTGCCCCACGTGAGGTGGAAGCGCGGCACTGAGTTGCCGTGGCCGGTGGCGCGGCCGTCGCCGCGCTCGGCCCAGCCGACGAAGGGCAGCGACCGGAGACCGAGGGCGCGGAGGTAGTCGCGCTTCTCCCGGTGCGCGAACTCGACGTAGGCCTTCGCCCACTGCTGCGGCCAGAAGTCCTCGCCGCGGCCCGGCCCGTCGGTGCCGTCGCCGAGGCGGTCGAACTGCGCGGAGCCCTGCCAGTCCTGCCAGGCCAGCTCGGGGGAGTCCTTGATGCCCATCCGGCGCTGCTCGGGACTGTCGACGAACAGCAGGCCGCCGAGCGACCACCACGCCTGGCCGCCGAGGTTGGAACGGTTCTCCTGGTCGAGGACCAGCACCTTCTTGCCGGCCAGCGCGAGCTCGTGCGTGGTGACCAGGCCGGCCAGGCCGGCGCCCACGACGATGACGTCGGGAGTGAAGTCGCTGGCGGTGGACTCGGTCATCGTGACTCCTGCTGGGGGTAGTGGTGGACGATCATCTCCGCGAGGAGCCGCAGGGCTCGCTCGACGGTGCGGCCGGGGGCGGCCGTCGGGTCGGGGTCGAGGGCGGAGTAGGCGAGGCCGTCGAGCACGTTGACGACGATGCTCAGCACCGCGGCGAGGTCGTCGGCGGGCAGGCGGGAGCCCCAGAGCTCTCCGGCGGCCGCGAGCATCTGCTGCTGCAGCGCCTCCCGGGCCGGCAGCAGGGCGGCGCGCAGGTCGGCATCGGCGCGAGCCGCGACCAGCAGCTCGCGCCAGGTCTGGTTGTCGGGGGAGAGCACGACCGTGCGCAGGTGGCTGAGCACCCGCACCACGTCGTCGACGGTGTCCACGTCGGCGCCCACGGTCGCCCGGAAGGCGTCGACGTTGCGGGTCGCCACGTGTGCGGCGGTCGCGACGAGCAGGGCCTGCCGGGTGGGGAAGTGCCGGAACAGCGCGCCCTGGCTGACGCCGGCCCCGGCGCACACGGCGGCGGTCGAGGTGCCGGCGTACCCCCGCTCGGCCAGGCACGCCACGGTCGCGTCGAGCAGCGCCCCGATGGTGCCCTCGCGGCGCTGCGCCTGGGTGCGGCGTCCTGCTGCGGTGGCGGTCATGCTGCGACGATCACATAGAAAGTGAGTACTTGCTATCTAAGACCGTGTGGTGGTGGTCACCCGCACCGGCGCGGACATGACCGCCTGCCCGTCGAGACGGGCCACCAGTCGGAAGCGTGCGCGCGGGCGTGGGTCGAGCTCGAGGCGCCAACGGACCCGGCCGGTGGGCGAGAACCGCTTGGCCGTGACCTTCTTCCAGCCCGCGCCGGTCCTGCGCTGGAGCACGGCTCGGGCGCCGGCGGCCCACGCGCCGGCTCGACCGTCGAACCGCACCTCGCGCCGCGACAGGCGGGTGGCCCGGAGGGCGACCGTCCGCGCTGGCGCGGTGCCTGCGGTGCTGCCCGGGGGTGCGGGAGCGGGCGGGGCGGAGGTGCTCGTGCTGGGCGGCGATGGCGGCGGCGATGGCGGCGGCGCGGCCGGCGGTGCGGCCGGCGGTGCGGTGGTGGCGGGGATCGTGACCGTGCGCACCGGGCTGAGGTTGCCCGACGTGTCCTCCGTGAAGACCGTCAGCGTGTAGGGCAGCCAGGTCGGGAATCCGGTGACCACGGTCGAGGTGCGGCGGCCGTCGTAGACGAGCCGTCCCTCCGTCACCGCACTCGTGCCGCTGGCGCCGAGGATGACCGTGTCCACCCAGTCGGCGTCGGTCGGGTTGGACCACGTGAGCTCGACCGCGGCGCCTGCAGGGCCGGCGGCCAGGCCCGTCACCGGCGCAGGCGGAGTGGTGTCGGGGGTCGGAGCGTCGGGGTCGAAGGCGCGCCAGGAGACCTCGCCGCGCAGCGCGGGCGTCCCGCCCTCGCAGTGCTGCTCGAACGAGATCCGGAACCCGGTCAGGTAGCCGTCGGCATAGGTCGCCTCGTGCACGGTGAACTGGCCGGTGAGCGTGTTGCACCCGCGACCGCTCCCGCTCACGTCCATCCCGGCGTTGCCGGAGTTGAAGGGGTAGCGGGTTGCTCCTGTGTAGGTGTGACCCGGCAGGAGGATCTGGCCCGCCGGCGCCTCGAACGTCGCTCCCCACCAGTCGTCGGCGTGGTCGACCCCCATCGACGCGTACGTCTCCGTCCCCCCGCCGCCCATCCGAGCGCCCATCTGCGGGGTGTAGTCGTAGCTGCGGTCCCCGCCGATCCAGTCGCCCGGATCGCCGCGCATGTGCCACTCCGTGCGGCCGCTGATCCCGATGCCGGACAGGCTGATCTCGCGAAGGTTGCCGCGGCCGTCCGCGATGGTGAGCAGCCCCAGGCGGACTCCGGCGCGGCTGGGTGTGAACCCGACGTGGACGGTGCAGGTCGCACCGGGGGCGAGGGAGACCGGGCAGCCGTTGCTCACGATGGTGAAGTCGTTCCCACCGGCGACGACGGCGCTGGTCACCGAGGCAGGGGTGGAGCCGTTGTTCGTCATCCGGACTGGGATCGGTCGCACCGCGACGCCGGGATGTTCGGACGGCCAGGCGAGGATGGCGGCCTCGATGCCGAGGGGACTGGTGGCCTCGCCGTAGCCGAGCCGGATCTCGCCGAAGACAGCAGGGTCGCCGCCCTCGCAGTGCTGCTCGTAGTAGATCCAGAGCCGGTCCGGGGCGATGTCGAGGACCGTGAAGGAGCCGGTCAGCTCGTTGCAGCCGCGGCCGTCGCCGGACACGGAGAGACCCGGCTCACCGACCTCCTGGAACGGGTAGCGCGTGGCGCCGGGGTAGCGGCTCGGCGTGAGCGCCCGCCCCGACGGGGCGACGAAGTCGAAGCTGAAGGGACCGGCCGCCAGGTGGACCGAGGTGTCACCGACCGAGAAGGAGAAGCTGCCGCGGTAGGTGCGGGAGGTCCCAGAGCCCACCCAGTCACCCGTCTCGCTGACCATGGTGACGTAGCCGGGCAGCGTCCGCTGCTCGCTGGCCGGCGCCGGGGACGCCACGACGAGCGCCGGGAACCACGCGCCCAGCAGCACGAGGACGACGAGACCTGCTCCACGACGTACTGGCATGTGCGCCCCCGTGAGACGGGTCGGCTCGACCGCCGACGGTCGCGTCAGGTTACTCCTGACAGCGGGGCTGCGTCAGTCCTTGATCTCGCAGATGACGGCACCGTTGGTGACGGTGGCGCCGACCTCGGCCTGGAGGCCGGTGACGGTGCCGGCCTTGTGGGCCTTGAGCGGCTGCTCCATCTTCATCGCCTCCATGACGACGATGACGTCGCCCTCGGCGACCTCCTGGCCCTCTTCGACGGCGACCTTGACGATGGTGCCCTGCATGGGGGAGGTGACGGAGTCCCCGGAGGCGGCGGCGCCGGCCTTCTTGGCGGACCGCTTGGCCTTCTTCGCCCCGCCGCCCGCGGAGCCGCCGGCGGACAGGCCGCCGAGCCCCGCGGGGAGGACGACCTCGAGGCGACGGCCGCCGACCTCGACGGTGACCTTCTGCCGCTCGCCCCCCGGAGAGGTCGTCGGCCCTCGGCGGCCTCGCCGGCGTAGGGCTCGATCCGGTTGTCGAACTCGGTCTCGATCCATTGGGTGTAGACGGTGAACTCGCCCTCGCCGGACGGGGTCGAGGCGCCGACGTAGGCGGGGTCGGAGACGACGGCGCGGTGGAACGGGATGACGGTGGGCATGCCGTCGACGACGAACTCGTCGAGTGCACGGCGGGAGCGCTCGAGCGCCTGGGTGCGGTCGCGGCCGGTGACGATGAGCTTGGCGATGAGGGAGTCGAACGAGCCCGGGATGGTCTCGCCCTGGTCGTAGCCGCCGTCGAGGCGTACGCCCGGGCCGGCCGGGGCGTGCCAGCGGGTCAGGGTGCCGGGGGCGGGCATGAAGTTGCGGCCGCCGTCCTCGGCGTTGATGCGGTACTCGATGGAGTGGCCGCGGATCTCGGGGTCGTCGTAGCCGAGCTCCTCGCCGGCCGCGATGCGGAACATCTCGCGGACCAGGTCGATGCCGGTGACCTCCTCGGAGACGCAGTGCTCGACCTGGAGGCGGGTGTTGACCTCGAGGAAGGAGATGGTGCCGTCCTGGGCGACGAGGAACTCGCACGTGCCGGCACCGTGGTAGCCGGCCTCGGTGAGGATCCGCTTGGAGGACTCGTAGAGCTCGCTCACCTGGGCGTCGGTGAGGAACGGCGCGGGGGCCTCCTCGACGAGCTTCTGGTTGCGGCGCTGGAGCGAGCAGTCGCGGGTGGAGACGACGACGACGTTGCCGTGCTGGTCGGCGAGGCACTGGGTCTCGACGTGGCGCGGCTTGTCGAGGAACTTCTCGACCAGGCACTCGCCGCGACCGAACGCGGTGACCGCCTCGCGGACAGCGGACTCGTAGGCGTCGGGGATCTCCTCGAGGGTGCGGGCGACCTTGAGGCCGCGGCCGCCGCCGCCGAACACGGCCTTGATCGCGACGGGCAGGCCGTTGGCCTTCGCGAACTCGACCACCTCGTCGGCATCCTTGACCGGGTCCTTGGTGCCGGGGGCGAGGGGAGCGTTGGCCCGGTCGGCGATGTGCTTGGCCCTGGCCTTGTCGCCGAGCGCCTCGATGGCGGCGGGCGGCGGGCCGATCCAGACGAGCCCGGCGTCGATGACGGCCTGGGCGAAGTCGGCGTTCTCGGCGAGGAACCCGTAGCCGGGGTGGATCGAGTCGGCACCGGACTTCTCGGCGATCGCGATGATCTTGGCGATGTCGAGGTAGGACTCGGCCGGGGTCGCGCCGCCGAGGGAGTGGGCCTCGTCGGCCAGCCGTACGAACAGCGCGTCGCGGTCGGGGTCGGCGTAGACCGCGACGGACCCGATGCCGGCGTCCTTGCAGGCGCGGACGACGCGGACGGCGATCTCGCCGCGGTTGGCGATGAGGACCTTCTTCAAGCTCACGCGGGAACTCCTGGGTCGGCGGCGGGGTGGCCGGGTTGCGTACCGCTGGGCAGGCTACCGCGACCCGAGCACGGCCCGACCGACAGCCTGATGCAGCGGACGCACGACTCGGCCGTAGGCGATCCCGACGGCGATCGAGGCCGTCAGCGCGAGCCACTGGTGGCCGGCGTCCTCGAGCGGGGGATAGACCTGCCAGTGGGTGAGGTAGATGAACAGGCTCGCCCCCGCGAGGACTCCTGCGGCCTGCGCCACCCGAGGCGGCACGCTCACGTGGGGCAGCCAGAGCATCAGCACGAACCCGCCCAGCACGATGGCCTCGCGGTGCGCCTGGCCGAAGTAGCCCACGACCAGCGCCGCGGCCAGGAGCGTGACCAGGAGGCGCTGTCGGGTGGTGCTCGCGCGCGCTGCGAGCCAGCCAAGCGCGAAGAGGAACGCGACCACGAGCGTGGTGTAGCGCTGCGTCGGTCCTGCCCGCAGGCCGACCTCGGCGAAGCGGGCCGCCGCGGCGACCGCGACGACGACCAGCGCGAAGCGGAAGGGATCGCGCCGCTCCAGCCGGTGCAGCACCGGCAGGCAGGTGAGCGCGAGGGCCGCGGCCGTGATCCACACCAGGGACTCGAGGAACCACAGCTGCCACTGGTCGGTCCACACGGAGCTGTTGAAGAACTGGCGCACGAACAGGGCGGTGGCGGGGCCGTAGCTGCCGAGGACCACCGCGACCGCCCCGACCCACAGGACGGAGGGGACGACGAGCTGGGCCAGGCCGGACAGGCCGTGGCGCAGCCGGACGCGTGGGCCACCGGCGGACGAGAGCTGGAAGCGGGCGAAGTTGAAGCCGGCGAGCGCGAGCAGCAGGTGGGCGCCGCCCTCGAGGGGGACGAGGTCGACGTGGCTGGCGACGACGAAGAGGATCGCGAGCGCGCGCAGGGCGACGGTCGTGTCCAGCCGCACCCAGCGCCGCCGCTGGCGGTCCGGCCGGTCCGTCGCGGGGTCGGTCGCCGAGAGCCGCGTCAGCTCGGCGATGGACCTGGTGTGCCAGCCGGCGGGAAGCCCCCGTGGGAAGCGGTCGGAGAGCCGGGTCGCGAGCTCGACGTAGGACAGTGAGTCGCCACCGAGGTCGACGAACGAGTCGGCGTCACGGGCGTCGGGACGGCCGAGGACGCGGACGAAGTCGGACCGCACCGGGCCACCGTCGGGCGTGGTGGCCGGCCGCTCCTCGGCGAGGGCGAGCTCACCCAGGGCGGCGTAGTCGGTCTTGCCACTGGCCGTCAGGGGGATCCGCGGGAGCACCGTCACCCGGACGGCGTGCGGGGGTACGCCGCAGTGCCGGGCGGTCAGTGCCCGGGCGCCCGCGCTGCCGCGGCCGCTGACGAGGAAGACGTGGACGGCCCGGTCGCTCGCCACGGTCCGGGCGTGCGGGTCGACGTCGGCGCGAAGGTCGCGCTCGAGGGAGTCGAGGTCGATCCGGAGGCCGAAGACCTTGCCGTAGCGGCTGCGCCGCCCGACCACCTCGAACAGACCGTCGACCCGGCGAGCCAGGTCGCCGGTGCGGAGCTCGGTGGTCTCGCGCGGCAGCGCCAGGTCGCCCGGTGACTCGGCGTAGCCGAGCATGACGTTGGGCCCGGAATAGACGAGCTCGCCGACCCCGGGCCGCTCGTCGACGGCCTCGTCGAGGCGCAGGTGCCCGCCGGGCACGGCCACGCCGATCGACGCCGGGTGGTCCTCGGCCAGCGCAGGAGGAAGCCACGCCATCCGCGCGGTGGCCTCGGTGGCGCCGTACATCACGACCAGGTCCCACCCGCGGCGACGGCCGAACCGGCTCCAGTGGCGTACGGCGTCGGGGTCGAGCCGGCCGCCGGCCTGGGTCACCTGGCGCAAGGACGGCAGGTCGCGGTCCTCGAAGCCGCTCGTCGCCAGCAGGTCGAAGGTGTGCGGCACACCCGCGAAGCTGGTGGCGCGGCTGCGCGTGAAGAGCTCCCAGAAGCACTCGTCGACGACGCTCAGCCCGGTCAGGACGACGCTGGCACCGGCCACCAGGTGGGAGTGGAGCACCGAGAGGCCGTAGCAGTAGTGCAGCGGCAGCGCGGTGATCGCGCGGTCGGCCGGCGTGAGCGCCAGGTAGTCGGCGATCGCCGCCGCGTTGCTGGCGACGTTGTCGCGGGAGAGCCGCACCAGCTTGGGCGACCCGGTGGTGCCCGACGTGCTGAGCAGCAGGGCCAGCTCGGGATGGAGGTCGTGGGCGCTCACCGGGCGGCGTACGTCGTCGCCGGCGCCGGTGGTGCAGACGATGTCGGGGTCGTACTGCGCCACCATGGCGTCGCGCTGCACCTCGCGGCCGGCCGGGACCACGAGCGCGACGTGGCCGTGCTGGAGCGCGGCGAGGTAGGCGACCAGGGAGTCGAGGTCGTTGGCGCCCTCGACCAGGACGAGGCGGCGCGCGGGCCCCCAGGTCGTGGCGCGGTCCGCGACGCGACGCGCGAGGTCGCCGTGGCTGAGGATCTCGCCGTCGACCAGCACGGCAGGCGCCTCGCCGAAGGCGGCGTGCTCGAGCACGGCGACGGGGCGCTCCGCCCGGAGCGCGGGAGAGGGAGAGGTGATGGTCATGGTGTCCCTGCCGACCGATAGGCCCGGACGAGACCGGTCACGCGGAGGTGGACCGCAGCGCCGACGGTGGGGTGGAGCACGCCGGACATCCGGGCGAGCACCGCGGTGCCCTCGTCGAGCCGGACCCGCACGGCGCAGTCGTGGCCGTAGTAGCTGACCTCCTCGACCGTGCCCCGCACGCCGTCGGTGTGCGTGAGGTCGACGTGGACCTGCTCGGGACGGATCATCAGCGAGACCGGTCCGTCCGTCGGCTCGGTCAGCACCACCTCGCCGAGCGCGCAGGTGGCGTGGGCGGCGCTGGCGGAGCCGGGCAGCACGACCGCACGACCGACGAACTCGGCGACCTGCGGGTCGGTCGGGGAGAGGTAGACCTCGCTCGGCGGGGCCGACTGGACCAGGCGGCCGGCCCGCATGACCGCGACCTGGTCGGCGAGGGAGAGGGCCTCGTTCTGGTCGTGGGTGACGAGGACCGCCGTGGTGTTGCTGGCCTCGAGAGCACGACGTACGGCGCGCGACGTGCTGCCGCGCAGGCTCGCGTCGAGGGACGAGAAGGGCTCGTCGAGCAGGACGACGGCCGGCTGGGGCGCCAGCGACCTGGCGAGCGCGACGCGCTGCTGCTGGCCGCCGGAGAGCTCGTCGGGGCGGCGGTCGCGGAAGTCGGAGGAGAGCTCCACGAGGTCGAGCATCTCGGCCACCCGGTCCGCCCCGGAGCCGGAGGACCGCGCCTCGCGGGGCAGGCCGAAGGCGATGTTGGCGGCGACGTCGAGGTGCGGGAAGAGGGCACCCTCCTGCGGGACGTAGCCCACCCGACGGGTCTGCGGCGGCATCGGGCGCCTGCCGTCGCCGGCGACCACGGTGTCGCCGAAGGCGATGCTGCCGGACTCCGGCTGCAGGAAGCCGGCGATCAGGCGCAGGAGCGTCGTCTTGCCGCAGCCGGAAGGGCCGAGGACCGTCGTGAACGAGCCGTGCGGCACGTGCAGCGTGACGTCGTCGACGGCGCGCGTGGCCGCTCGTCCCGGGCCGGTCGACGCAAACGTCCGGGTCACGCCGGTGACGGTCAGGGAGCTCATGCGGGTACCCCTTCGCGGCTCAGGCTCTCCTGGCGCATCAGCAGCACCGTGGCCGGGACCGAGACCAGCACCAGCAGCAGCGCGTAGGGCGCCGCGGCGCCGTAGCGCAGCTCGGAGGACGCCGACCAGAACTCGGTGGCCAGGGTGCTCGTGCCGATCGGCGACAGCATGAGCGTGGCGGTCAGCTCGGTGGAGATGGCCAGGAAGACGAGTGCCGCTCCGGCGCCGAGGCTCGGCGCGATCAGCGGGAGGGTCACCCTGCGCGCGGTGGCCAGCGGGCCGACGCCGAGGCTGTGGGCGACGTCGTCGAGCACCGTGGGTGCCTGCTCGAGGCCGGCGCGCACGGTCACGACCGCCCGCGGCAGGAAGAGGATGGCGTACGCCGCGACCAGCAGTGCTGCGGTCTGGTAGACGACCGGGACGAGTCGCAGGGTCGTGACGACCAGGGCCAGGCCGACGACGATGCCGGGCAGGGCGTTGGCGACGTAGGTGCTGCGCTCGATCGCCGTGGAGGCCGGTCCGCGGTAGCGGACCGCGAGCCACACGACCGGCACCGCGGCGAGGGTCGTGACGACCGCACCGGTCAGCGCCAGGACGATCGTGGTGGCCAGCGCCTCGCCGAGCTCGGCGAGGGGGAACTCGGTCGAGGTGCCGACCGCCAGCCACCTGACCAGCGCGTAGGCGGGCACGCCGACCGCGAGCACGATGACGGCGGTGACGGTCGCGACGAGCGGCCACCGCCACGGCCCGAGCACGACCGGGACGGCGCCGCGGGCGGCGCCGCGGCCGACCCTGGCGTAGCGGCGGTCACCGCGCAGCCGGAGCTCGGCCAGGAGCAGGAACAGGCAGAGCATCACGAGCACGGCGGCCATCGCGGTCGCGGCGGAGCCGTTGAACGTGGAGCCGTACTGGTCGTAGATGGCGGTCGTGAAGGTCGGGAACCGCAGCAGCGACAGGGCGCCGAACTCGGCCAGCAGGTGGAGCCCGACCAGCAGGGCGCCGCCGAGCAGCGCGGGTCGCAGCTGGGGCAGCACGACGGTGCGGAAGGTGCGGGCGCGGGAGTGGCCGAGCGACCAGGCCGACTCCTCGAGCGCGGGGTCGAGCCGGCGGAGCATCGCGACGACGGGGAGGTAGACGAGCGGGTAGTAGGACAGCGTGACCACGACGAACGCGCCGGCGAAGCCGTGGACGCTGCGGTCCAGCGAGACCCAGGCGTAGCCGTTGACGAATGCCGGCACGGCGAGCGGGGCGACCAGCAGGCCGTGCCAGAGTCGCCGGCCCGGCAGGTCGGTGCGCTCGACCAGCACGGCCAGCGCGACCCCGAGGACGGCCGTCGCGGCCATGCACGCCGCGGCCAGGGTGACGGTGTTGCGCAGCAGCGCTGCGATCCGTGGCCGGGCCAGGAGGTGCCAGAGGTCCACCGGGCCGATGATCACGACGTAGGAGGCCACGTAGGCCAACGGCACCAGCGCCAGGAGCGCGACGGCCACCCCGGCTGCGAGCAGCAGGGGCGGCGTGCGACGCCCGGGGACGGTCAGAGCAGACCTGCTTCGGTCATGAGGTCCGTGACCTGCGGGCCGTTGAGGCTCGAGACGTCGACCTCCGGCGGCTCCAGCTCGTCGAAGGGCTTCACCGCGGGGTTGAGGGTGGCGTCGGGGTTGAGCGGGTACTCCAGGGCGTACGACTCCGCCATCGCCTGCTGCGCGTCGGTGCCGGTGAGCCAGGTGACGAACTCCTCGGCGGCTTCCTGGTGCTCGCTGCTCGCGAGGATCCCGGCGCCGGAGATGCTGAGGAAGGCGCCGGGGTCCTGGTCGCCGAAGAAGTGGAGCGCCGAGCTGTCGGAGTCGGTGCCGTTCTCCTCGCGGTCGCGGTACCAGTAGTAGTGGTAGGCGATGCCGGCGTCGACCTCACCGGAGTCGACGGACTGCATCACGACGAGGTTGTTCTGCACGATCACGCCATTGGCTTCCAGGCCTTCGAGCCACGCGCGGGTGGCCTCCTCGCCCTCGAGCTCGAGGACGGCGGACACGATCGCCTGGAAGTCCGCGCCGGTGGGGGAGAAGGCCACGCGCCCCTCCCACTCCGGATCGGCGAAGTCGAGGAGGGAGGCCGGCATGTCGGCCTCGGTCATCGACTCGGTGTTGTACATCGCGACGGTCGAGCGGGCCAGGAACCCGGTCCAGGTGTGCTCGGCCGGGACGTACTGCTCGGGGATGGGGGCGGTCGCGTCGGCGGGCAGCTCGGCGAAGAGGCCGGCGTTGTCGACGATGCTCATCGCGGGGGAGTTCTCGGTGAGGAACACGTCGGCGGGCGAGTCCTCGCCCTCCTCGACGATCTGGTTTGCCATCTCGAGGTCCTTGCCGCTGCGGAGCTCGACGTCGAGGCCGGACTCCTCCTCGAACAGCGGGACGATCTCGTCGAGGAGCTCTTCGTGCTGGGCGTTGTAGATGACCAGGTCGGGCGATCCGAGCAGGCCGCAGCCCGACAGGGTCGATGCGGTCAGCACGGTGGCGGCGAGGGCAGCACTGGCGCGCAGCGCGGCACGGCGCGGGCGAGTCGTCACGGGGGTGTCCTTACTTTGCTTAGGCTCGCCTAACTCTAGACCCGTGTCTCGCTCCGCGGGCAATCGCGTACGTCACACGGACGTCGGGGGTCGCGCGTGGCCCCGCGCTGGGTTAGCGATCGCTAACCTCCTGCGCGTAAAGTGCGGACATGACCTTCGAGCTGTCCCCCGAGCACGAGCAGTTCCGTCGCAGCGTCCGTGACTTCGCGGAGGCCGAGATCGCGCCGCACGCGGCGCAGTGGGACCGCGACCACCACTTCCCGACCGACGTGGTCCAGAAGATGGGCGCGCTCGGGCTGATGGGCCTCACGGCTCCCGAGGAGTACGGCGGCGCCGGGATGGCCGGCGAGGACGGTGGGTTCACCTCGCTCTGCCTGGCCATCGAGGAGATCGGCCGCGTCGACCAGTCGATGGGCATCACGCTCGAGGCAGCCGTGGGCCTGGGCATCAACCCGATCCTCACCTTCGGCACCGAGGAGCAGAAGAAGACCTGGCTTCCCGACCTGGTCGCCGGTGACAAGCTCGCCGGCTTCGGCCTGACCGAGCCGGGCGCCGGCTCCGACGCCGGGGCGACGAGGACCAAGGCGGTGCTGGAGAACGGCGAGTGGGTCGTCAACGGGGCCAAGCAGTTCATCACCAACTCCGGCTCCTCGATCACGTCGGTGGTCACCGTCACCGCCCGCACCGGCGATCGCGCCGACGGGCGACCCGAGATCTCCACCATCATCGTGCCCTCGGACACCCCCGGCTTCACCGCCGAGAAGGCCTACGACAAGCTCGGCTGGCACGCCTCCGACACGCACCCGCTGTCCTTCACCGACGCCCGCGTCCCCGAGGCCAACCTGCTCGGTGAGCGCGGTCGCGGCTACGCCCAGTTCCTCGCCACCCTCGACGACGGCCGCGTCGCGATCGCCGCCCTCGCGGTCGGCTGCATCCAGGCCTGCCTCGACATGTCCGTGCAGTACGCCGGCGAGCGGCAGACCTTCGGCGGACCGATCGGGCGCAAGCAGGGCCTGGCCTTCCAGGTCTCCGACCTGCAGGTCATGCTCGACGCCTCGCGCCTGCTGACCTACAAGGCGGCCGCGATGAAGGACGCCATGGACGCCGGACAGTCGGTCTCGACGGGGGCCTTCAAGCAGGCCGCTGCCGTCGCCAAGCTCTACGCCACCGAGTCCGCCGTCACCGCGACCCGGATCGCGACGCAGGTCTTCGGCGGCTACGGCTTCATGGAGGAGTACCCGGTCGTGCGCTTCTACCGCGACGCCAAGGTGCTCGAGATCGGCGAGGGCACCTCGGAGGTCCAGCGGATGCTGATCGCGCGGGGGCTCGGCCTGCCGGTCGAGTGAGGCGCGGCTGATCTCCCCCTCCCGACGGATCCGGGAACCCCGCGCGATCACTACCCTCGCTCCATGCCGGCCACGAGACAGCGCGTCCTCGACTGGTTCGGCGTCGACGACGAGTGGGACCGCGGCCGCCCGGCGATCGGGCGGCAGGACGTCGTCCTGGCGGCGAGCGTCGGCGCGGTGAGCCTGCTGGCCCTCGAGCTGGTGCGCAGTGCGGGCGGCTTCGAGCACACGGACGTCCCGGTGTGGGCGCAGTGGCTGGCCGTGTCGACCGGGGCCGCACTGCTCCTCGGTCGCCGTCGGTGGCCGCTCGTCGTCGCGAGCCTGGCAGCGGCGCACATGTTCGTCGCGGGCGTCACGATGCCGCAGGTCATGGGGCAGATGTCGCTGCAGATCGTCTACTTCGTCGCGCTCCTCTCGGGAGTGGCGTGGGCGCGCGACCGCCGCGCGATGGTCGTGGTGGTCGGCACCATCGTGCTGTTCATGTTCGCGTGGATCGGCTGGCAGTTCGCCGTCGGATCGGCGGCGCAGGAGTGGATCGAGGACGAGCAGGGCACCGAGCAGATCGGCCTGTTCCCGCAGATCCCCGCTGCCGTCGGCATCACGCTGCTCGTCAACGCGATCTACTTCGGGGGCGCCATCATCGGCGGCGGGGTCTCCTGGCGGGCCGCTCGCCAGCGCGACCGGCTCGAGGAGCAGGCGCGCACCATCGCCGCCCAGGCGGGCCGGCTCCGCGAGCAGGCCGTGGTGGACGAGCGGCTCCGCATCGCCCGCGAGCTGCACGACGTCGTCGCGCACGGTGTCTCGGCGATGGGCATCCAGGCCGGCGCGGCACGGCGGGTGCTCGACCGCGACCCCGACGCCGCGCGTACGGCCCTGTCGCACGTGGAGGACGCCTCCCGCGAGGCGCTCACCCAGATGCGGCGCCTGCTCGGGACGCTGCGCGAGGGAGTGGGCGAGGGCGTGGACGAGGGCCAGCGGGCCGTCGAGGCGCGTACGACGGACGCAGGGGTCGGCGACCTCCCCGACCTGGTCGCCGAGGTCGCCCGGCAGGGCTTGGCGGTGCGGCTCGACGTGGTGGAGACCCAGGCCGACGCCGCCGACCGGCTGCCGCGGGGCATCGCGCTGGCCGTCTACCGCACGGTCCAGGAGGCGCTGACCAACGTCCGCCGGCACTCCACCGCCGACACGGTGTCGGTGGTGGTGCGGGTCGACGAGTCGCTCCCGGGTCCGTACGCCGAGGTGGAGGTGGTCGACAACGGCCGTCCGCGCCACGGCACCTCGGGCAGCGGACTGGGACAGCTCGGCATCCGCGAGCGCGCGGCCACCCACGACGGCCAGGTCGACATCGGGCCGCGGGTGACCGGGGGCTACCGCGTCCGGGTGCGCTACCCGCTGGTGGTGTCGTGAGCGATCCGCTGCGGGTGCTCCTCGTCGACGACCACGCGATGGTGCGCTCCGGCTTCGCCATGGTGCTCTCGGTCGAGGACGACATCGAGGTGGTGGGCGAGGCCGCCGACGGCCTGCAGGCCATCGAGCGGGCGCGCGAGACCCGGCCCGACGTGGTGCTGATGGACGTCCAGATGCCCCGGATGGACGGCATCGAGGCCACCCGGCACCTCGTCGCCGACGACCTCGGGCACGTCGTCATCGTGACGACCTTCGACCGCGACGACTACCTGTTCGATGCCCTCCGTGCCGGGGCCAGCGGCTTCCTGCTGAAGAACGCCGGACCCGAGCAGCTGCTCGACGCCGTCCGCGCCGCCGGCCGCGGGCACGCGCTGCTGGCACCGGAGGTGACCCGTCGCGTCATCGGCCGGATGGCCGGCGAGTCCGCGCTCGCTCCCGTCGGCCGGGAGGAGCCGGCCGCGCTGTCGCGGCTGACCGCGCGTGAACGGGAGGTGCTGGTGCTGCTGGGCCGTGGGCTCTCGAACAGCGAGATCGCCGCGCGGCTCGTGCTGGGCGAGGCCACGGTGAAGACCCACGTGTCCAACGTGCTCGCCAAGCTGCACCTGCGCGACCGGGTCCAGGCGGTCATCTACGCCTACGAGGCCGGCCTCATCCTCCCGACGGAGGACTGAGCGCCGGCGGCACCGACTCCTCCCCGAGGATCCGTCGCACGGGGGATCCGGCGGGCGTACGCCGCCCCCTAGCGTCGAGGCATGCTGGAGATCCGGGAGCTGACCAGGCGGTTCGGCGACGCCACCGCCGTCGACCACGTGTCGTTCGAGGTGCCCACCGGGCAGATGACCGGCTTCGTCGGCGCCAACGGCGCGGGCAAGACGACGACCATGCGGATGATCATGGGGGTGCTCGGCACCGACGGGGGCGAGGTGCTGTGGCAGGGCCGGCCGATCACCCGGCTGGACCGCCGTACGTTCGGCTACATGCCGGAGGAGCGCGGGCTCTACCCCAAGCAGCCGATCCTCGACCAGCTGGTCTACGTCGCCCAGCTGAAGGGGATGGAACGGGGCGCGGCCCGCAGCGCGGTGCTGGAGCTGCTGGACCGCTTCGGCCTCGGCGACCGGAGCAAGGACCACCTCGAGAAGCTCTCGCTGGGCAACCAGCAGCGGGTGCAGATCATCGCGTCGGTGCTGCCGCGGCCCGCCGCGCTGGTCCTGGACGAGCCCTTCTCGGGCCTCGACCCGCTCGCGGTGGAGTCGATGGTCGACCTGCTGCGCGACTACACCCGCCACGGGATCCCGGTGCTGTTCTCGAGCCACCAGCTCGACCTGGTCGAGCGCCTGTGCGACCGACTGGTCGTGCTGGCCCACGGACGTCGGGTCGCCGCCGGGACGGTGTCGGAGCTGCGCGACGCGGGGGTGCCGCGCTTCCGACTCGTCCTCGGCGGCGACGCCGGCTGGGTCCGCGACCACGACGGGCTGGTGGTCCTCGACCTCGACGGCACCACCGCGCTGGTGGAGGTCAAGGAGGACGGCGCCGAGCAGCGCCTCGTCGCCGAGGCCACCCGCCGCGGCGACGTCCACGAGTTCGTCCGGGTCCGTCCGGCGCTCAGCGAGATCTACCGGGAGGCCACCGCATGAGCACCCAGAACACCGAGCCCGCCTGGCTGCTGGTGACCCGCCGCGAGGTCGTCTCGCGGATCACCGACAAGACCTTCCTGATCGGCACCGGGCTGATGGTCGCGATGCTCGTGGGCATCATCGGGTTCAGCGCCTGGCAGGACGGACGGACCGACCACGCGACGCTGGCCGCGACGCCGGAGGCTCTGGTCATGGCCGAGGCCGTGGCCGCGGCGGCCCCCGAGGTCGACGACGTCGAGGTCACCCTGCTCGAGGTGGCCGACGAGGGCGCCGCCGCCGAGGCCCTCGGCTCGGACGAGGCGGACGGCTGGCTGCACGAAGGTGCCGACGGCTGGGTGCTGACCTCCCAGTCGAGCGACACCGGCTCCCTCGAGGACGTGGTGCGCGAGGTCGTGCGCCAGCAGGTGCTGGCCGAGAACGCCGCGGCTGCCGGGGTCACCGTCGAGGACCTCGAGGCCGGGAGCTCGGTCGTCACGCAGTTCCTCGAGGGCGACGAGGAGAAGGCGGCGATCGCCGACGCGGTCGGCTTCGTGTTCGTCTTCCTGTTCTACCTGGCGGCGCTGATCTTCGGCATGCAGCTCGCGTCGTCGGTCATCGAGGAGAAGCAGAGTCGGATCGTGGAGATCATCGCGGCGGCCATCCCGCTGCGGCACCTCCTGGCCGGCAAGGTGCTGGGCAACACCACCCTGGCGATGATCCAGATCCTCATCTACCTCGCGGTCGGCCTGATCGGGCTGTCCTTCACGTCGTACAGGTCCTACGTGCCGCAGCTCTCCGGACCCGCCGCGTGGTTCGTCGCGTTCTTCCTGGCCGGCTTCATCGCGCTCGCCTGCCTGTGGGCGGTCGCGGGCTCGCTCGCCTCCCGCACCGAGGACCTCCAGGCGACCTCGACCCCGCTGACGATGCTGATGCTGGTGATGTTCTTCGGAGGCCTCTCCCTCGACGGGCGCGGGCAGGTCATCGCGTCGTACGTGCCACCGGTCTCGGCGGTCGTCATGCCGAAGCGGATCCTCGCCGGCGGTGTCGAGTGGTGGGAGCCGCTGCTGGCCCTCGGCCTGCTGGCCGCCTTCGCCGCCGTCACGGTCTGGGTCGGCGAGCGCCTCTACCGCCGCGCGCTGCTGCAGACCGGCGGCCGCGTCAGCCTGCGCCAGGCCTGGTCGGCCGCCGAGTAGCGGCCCTCACCAGAGGTCGAGCAGGGACGTGGTCCCGCTGACGACGGCCCAGAACCGCAGGCCGCGCCCGAGGAAGCCGGTCACCAGGAAGGTCGCGAACGGCACCCGCAGCGTGCCCGCGAGCACCGCGGTGACGGCGTACGGCGGGAAGCCGGTGCTCGCGGACACGAAGAGCAGCCCGGCCGTGAACCAGGGCCGCCCCTCCGCACGTTCGTGCCACTTGGCCAGCGACGCCTCGACCTTCGGCTTCTCGAGGTAGCGGTTGACCCAGGGCGCGCGGTCGAGGTGCATCCCGCCCCAGTACCAGAGGATCTTGCCCAGCATCTGCCCCAGCGTCGCGGCGAGGATCAGGCCCCACATCGCGTCCGGAGCCCGGCTGACCGCGACGACGAGGATCGCCTCGATGTTGATCAGGGGGAACAGGGCGGACCCGATCGAGGCGCCCATGACGCTCCAGAAGAGCATCAGCCGTGCGTTCCGGGCACCGGCAACCCGATCCGCACCAGGCGGTGCAGCGAGACGCACTTGAGCACCAGCAGTGCCGTGGCGATGACCAGGCCGACCCACATCCAGCCGGTCACCAGCAGGAGCACCGCGAACAGGGCGCTGTTGACCGCCTTCGCCGGCTTGGACCAGTTCCACAGCCAGATCGGCCGGTCGACCACGAAGAAGTAGTTGGGGCTGCGCACCGGCCACGCCAGGAAGGCGATGGAGAGGAAGCAGTCGACGACCATGAACTCGGCGAGGTAGACGAAGATCGCGGGCGACAGGTCGGGCTGGAGCCAGGCCAGGCCGATGTAGAACGCGGCGGCGTTGAGGCGGTCGCACATGATGTCGAGCACGGCGCCGATGCGGGTCTCGCAGTCACGCACGCGCGCGTAGAAGCCGTCGAGCATGTCGCCCACCCAGTAGACGGCCAGGGCGGCCACGAGCAGGGTCAGGCTCTCCTGGTGGGCGGCGGCAGCGGCCAGCACCACGGAGACGACCGTGCGGACGGCCGTGATCACGGTCGCCCCGGTCAGCAACCGCTCCTCGCGCACGCCGTAGCGGTCGTCGGGATCGTCGACGGGCTGCGCCTTCACCGTCCCCCGCTCCCCGCTCCCCACGCCCGGGATGCTAGCGGGTCACGCCCACAGATCCGGCCACGCGTGGCCGAGCTCGAGGACGAGCTCGCGCAGCAGCGGCAGGCTCAGGCCCACGACGTTGTGGTGGTCGCCCTCGAGGCGGGTGACGAACGCGCCGCCGATCCCGTCGATGGTGAAGGCTCCGGCGACGTGGAGCGGCTCACCGGTGGCGACGTAGGCGTCGATCTCGGCGTCGCTCACGTCGGCGAAGTGGACGGTGGTGGAGCCGGTCGCCGCGGCCACGCGGCCGCTCGCCGCGTCGCGCAGGCAGTGACCGCTGTGCAGGACGCCGGACCGGCCCCGCATCGCCCGCCAGCGGGCACGGGCGTCCTCCTCGTCGAGCGGCTTGCCGAGCGCCTCGCCGTCCAGCTCCAGGACGGAGTCGCACCCCAGCACGAGCGCGTCGACGGGGACCTCGTCGCGCCCCGCGACGGCCGCGCACTTGAGCTCGGCCAGCTGCAGCGCCAGCTCGGCCGGCGACAGGTCGACCAGCTGCGACTCGTCGACCCCGCTGACGATCACGATGGGGTCCAGCCCCGCCGCGCGCAGCGTCGTACGACGTGCGGGGGAGGCGGAGGCCAGCACCAGCGGTGTCGTCACAGGCGCCCCAGCGCGGCCTGCAGCGGGTCGAGGCCGAGGGCGCCGAGGTCGAGCGCCTCACGGTGGAAGGCCTTGAGGTCGAAGTCGTCGCCCTGCCGGGCCTGGACGCGCGCGCGGGCGTCGAGCCAGATGCGCTCGCCGACCTTGTAGGACGGCGCCTGGCCGGGCAGGCCGAGGTAGCGCTTGACCTCGAACTGGATGAACTCGTCGTCCATCCGGCAGTGCAGCCGCATGAACTCCAGGCCGAGCTCGGGGGTCCACGTCTCGCCGGGGTGGAACGCGGTCCCTCCGGGGCCGAGCCGGTTGTCCGCCGGGATCTCCAGCTCGAGGTGCATCCCGATGTCGACGATGACCCGGGTCGCGCGCAGCGACTGCCCGTCGAGCATGCCGAGCAGGTCGGCAGGGTCGTCGAGGAAGCCGAGCTCGTCCATCAGCCGCTCGGCGTACAGCGCCCAGCCCTCGCCGTGCCCGCTGCACCAGCACATGAGCCGCTGCCAGCGGTTGAGGGTGTCGCTGCGGTAGGCGGTCTGCGCGACCTGGAGGTGGTGGCCGGGCACGCCCTCGTGGAAGACGGTCGTGACCTCGCGCCAGGGGTGGAAGTCGTCGATGCCGTCGGGCACCGACCACCACATCCGGCCGGGACGCTCGAAGTCCTCCGACGGCCCGGTGTAGTAGATCCCGCCGTCGTTGGTGGGCGCGAGCATGCACTCGATGCGGCGGATCGGCTCGGGGATGTCGAAGTGGACGTCGGCCATCGCGGCGAGGGTCCGGTCGGCCAGCTCCTGCATCCAGTCGCGGAAGGCCTCGCGGCCGTGCACGACCCGCGCCGGGTCGGCGTCGAGATGGGCGACGGCGGCGTCGACGTCGGCCCCGGGCAGGATCCGGTCGGCGGTGGCGGCCATCAGGTCGGACAGGCGCTGCAGCTCGGCCCAGCCCCAGGCGTAGGTCTCGTCGAGGTCGACGTCGGCGCCGAGGAAGTAGCGGCTGGCGAGGGAGTAGACCTCGCGGCCGACGCCCTCGCGTGCCGTGCCTTGCGGCTCGAGCTCGTCGGTGAGGAACAGTCCGAAGGAGGCCGTGGCGGCGCTGGCCGCCCCGGCCAGTGCGCGCAGCGCGGTGCGGTCGCCCTCGAGCCGGTCGACGAGCCCGAGGTAGAAGTCGCCGGCCTCACCGGTCTGCCCGGTCCAGCGACGGACCTGCTCGGCCACCTCGGCGTACTGGCGGGCCGCGACGACGTTGCCCTTGCGGGCCTCGTCGGAGAGCGTGACCCGCAGCCCCTCGAGCGCGGCCGGTACGGCGGCGAGCCGGGCGGCGATCGCGGCGACGGCCTCCTCGCCCTCGGTGGGCATCAGGTCGAAGACACCGCGGATCTCGTGCAGAGGGCTCCAGAGGACCGACATGCGCGAGCGGTTGATCCCGGCCTCCTCCAGCTCGATCTCGAGGCGGGTGCGCTCGAGGAACGCGTCCTGGGCGGCGGCCTCACGGTCGTCGACGGGGGTGGCTGCCTCGACCGCCGCGACGACCGACCGGTTCAGCGCCTCGCGGGCGTCGAACCCGGCGGGGGAGTAGTCGGTCATCTCGTGCTCGTGGCCGGCCACCCCTATCGACGTCGCGGTCAGCGGGTCGAGCACGCAGAAGTCGTCGACGTAGGCGTTGCAGAGGGCATCGATGGTGCGTTCGGTCACGTGGGGTTCGGTCACGGCCGCGACCCTAGCCGGTGGGTCAGGGCGGGGTGTCGACGATGAGCTCCAGCGCCTGCCAGTCGTAGCGCGTGCCGTCGGTGGCCGCAAAGGCGATCCAACCGTGACCGGCCACGGTCGGGGTGCCGGCGAGGAGGCCTCCGGGGCTCAGGGTGAGTCCGGGCGGGAGTGGGCTGAGGGCCGACCACGTCACGCCCGGTGCGCCCCCGGCGGTCAGCTGGTGGCTGTAGGGCTGTCCCAGCGTCGCGTTCGGGATCCTCTCGGTGAACCCGTTGTAGTCGATGCGGAGCAGGTCTCCCGCGCTGGCCACGACCCGGAGGGAGAACTGCTTGCTGCCGGAATGTCCGTCCGCAACCGCGGTCGCGGTGAAGTGGTAGAGCCCGGCCTGGGTCGGCCTGCCGTAGACGTAGGTCTCCTCGAGCAGGTCGTCGTAGTCGAACCCCATCCCGGGCGGGAGGCTGCCCGCTGTGATCGTCCAGTCCGCACCGAGGGGACACGGCGTGCAGTTCATCGCCTGCTCGCCTCCGGACGTGAAGGAGCTGTCGGGATAGTCCCGCCCCACGGCGGCGTCGTAGAGCGGGTACGTCGTGACCGTGAGCGTGCTGGGCAGGCTGGTGAGCTCGAGGGTCCGCGTGGCCGCGCCGACGGGGTTCGCGGCCCGCACCGTGAAGGACCACGACCCGGTCGCGGTGGCGCCGCCGGTGATCAGTCCGGTGTCGGCGAGCGAGAGTCCCGGTGGCAGGGCTCCGCCCACGACGCTCCACGTCAGCTCGCCTCCACCGCCGGCCAGGCTGGTCTGGTAGGGCACGTGGACCTCGACCGTGGGCAGCGCGGTCGTGGTGATCGACGGAGCCGTGGGTGCGCCCTCGCGACGGGTCCGAACAGTCGTCGCCGCGGAGCTGGCGCCCCACATCAGCGCCGAGCTGTCGACCGACAGCCAGTAGTCGGCCGTGCCCGCCACGGACATCCGGTGCGCGATCGCGATCGCGCCGCCCGGGCCGATGATCGCCTTCTCCACTGTGGTGCTCGTACGGAATGGGCCGCGGACGATGGAGACCGACGAGCCGGCCAGCTCCGGTGCGGTGCGCCCCGTCCAGGTCCAGGCCTCGCCCAGGTAGGCATCGCGGTTGCCCGGGCTGACCACGACGTCGGTGAGCGGCGCGAAGACGTCCACGCCGCGCTTGGTCGCCTTGGACGGCGCATAGGTCGTGCTGCCCTTGTAGACGGCGATGTAAGTGCTGCGCACGCGGGCCTCGACGACCTTCCTCCAAGTGCCACGGCGGTTGGTGGTGAGCGTGGCGACCTTCGTCCAGGTCCTCGACGCGCCGACGCGCTGCTTGAGCACGACCTTCTGCCGCTTCAAGCCCTTCCCGCCTGCCGTCAGCTTCCCGGAGACGGTCACCCGGGTCGCGTAGGCGACCTCGTCGGCGCTGAGAGCGAGCGTCAGGCGGGTGGTCTTCGCGGCGCGGGCGTGGCTCGGGGCCTCCTCCGGTGCGGCGGAGGCGACCCCGAGCGTCCCGAGGCAGGTCAGCGCCAGGGCGAACCCCGCCAGCACGGCGAACCATCGACGACCACACATCGCGCACCCCCGACCCAGAGCCTGATCCGGGCAACGTACGCCCGCCGCACGCGCCCGGACGGGTGTGCGGCGAATGTCAGGAGAACGTTGACGAAGTGGTCCGGGCCGCGAGGATGCCGATGACCGGCGGGTCAGCGCGGGAGGCCGCTCGCGCGCCAGGCGCCGACGCCGTGGCGGTGGGTCTGCCGCACGCTCCGGGCCGGGTGGCTCCAGGCCGGACGGTGCCGCTCCGGCGCGTCGCCGCCCGAGGAGCCGAGGGCGGAGAACACGGCCACCAGGGCGGCGATCTCCTCGGGGGTGGCGTCCTGGCTCACGATCCTCAGCAGAGGTCGTGCCGCGGCTGACGGCTCGTGGCTGGTCATCGACCTGTCACTTCCTCGCTCGTCCGCTTCGCTCCTCCGCAAGGAACTGACAGGTCGATGCGATCCCGCTGCTCGGGGACCCTTCGGGCGCGCCTCACAGCGGGATGTTTCCGTGCTTCTTCGGCGGCAGCGTCTCGCGCTTGGAGCGCAGCAGCCGCAGCGAGCGGATGATCTCGATGCGCGTCTCGTGCGGGGCGATGACGGCGTCGATGTAGCCCCGCTCCGCGGCGATGTAGGGATTGGCGAGCGTGGTCTCGTACTCGTCGATGAGCTCGGCCCGCTTCGCCTCGACGTCGCCGCCCTCGTCGGCGACCTTCTTCAACGTCTTGCGGTGCAGGATGTTGGCCGCTCCCTGGGCGCCCATCACCGCGATCTGGGCCGTCGGCCACGCGACGTTGATGTCGGCGCCGAGGTGCTTGGAGCCCATCACGTCGTAGGCGCCGCCGTAGGCCTTGCGGGTGATGATCGTGATCAGCGGGACCGTGGCCTCGGCGTAGGCGTAGATGAGCTTGGCGCCGCGGCGGATGATGCCGTCCCACTCCTGGTCGGTGCCCGGCAGGAAGCCCGGCACGTCGACGAAGGTCAGCACCGGCAGGTTGAAGGCGTCGCAGAAGCGGACGAAGCGTGCTGCCTTCTCCGAGGCGTCGATGTCGAGGCAGCCGGCGAACTGCATCGGCTGGTTGGCCACGATGCCGACCGAGCGGCCCTCGACGCGGCCGAAGCCGACGAGGATGTTGGGCGCGAACAGCTCCTGGACCTCGAGGAACTCCTCGTCGTCCAGCACCGCGGTGATCACGTCGTGCATGTCGTAGGGCTGGTTGGCGCCGTCGGGGATCAGCGTGTCGAGCACCCGGTCGAGATCCGTGAACTCCATGTCCGGGGCCTCGTC
This sequence comes from uncultured Actinomycetota bacterium, assembly GCA_963740115.1. Taxonomy (GTDB): domain Bacteria; phylum Actinomycetota; class Actinomycetes; order Propionibacteriales; family Nocardioidaceae; genus Nocardioides. The sequence goes on from CAVUCQ010000004.1 coordinate 250,515, forward strand.
GTACTCCGGAGCCGCGTCCAGGTTGTTCTGCGGGAGGAACGACAGCATCGCCTTGACGTAGTCGAGGGCGTCCTCCTCGTCACGGGCCATGTAGTGGGCGTTGCCGGACTTGGTGTTGTGGGTCCGGGCGCCGCCGAGGTCCTCCATCGTGACGTCCTCGCCGGTGACGGTCTTGATGACGTCGGGACCGGTGATGAACATCGCCGAGGTCTGGTCGACCATGATCGTGAAGTCGGTGACGGCGGGCGAGTAGACGTGCCCGCCGGCGCAGTTGCCCATGATCAGGCTGATCTGCGGGATCACGCCCGAGGCGTGGACGTTGCGGCGGAAGATCTCGCCGTAGAGCCCCAGCGAGACGACGCCTTCCTGGATGCGGGCGCCGGCGCCCTCGTTGATACCGATGATCGGGCAGCCGGTCTTGATCGCCAGGTCCATGACCTTGGTGATCTTCTCGCCGTAGACCTCGCCGAGCGAGCCGCCGAAGACGGTGAAGTCCTGGCTGAACACGCACACCATCCGGCCGTTGACCTCGCCGTAGCCGGTCACCACACCGTCACCGTAGGGGCGGGTCTTCTCCAGCCCGAACGCGGTCGACCGGTGCCGCGCGAGCTCGTCGAGCTCGACGAAGGTGCCCTCGTCGAAGAGCAGCTCGATGCGCTCTCGCGCGGTCTTGCGGCCCTTGGCGTGCTGCTTCTCGATCGCCTTCGCCGAGCCTGCGTGCACGGCCTCGTCGAGGCGACGCTCCAGGTCGGCGAGCTTGCCCGCGGTCGTGTGGACGTCGATCTGGTCGGGGACGTCGGTGCCCTCACCCGGCTGTGCACTCACGCGGCGACCTCCTGGTCGGTAGATCCCTCTGGTTCCGTCCGGCAATCTAGTGCCATGAGCGACTCGCCGGCACCGCGCCCACCCCTCGACCCCGCCCGGCTGGTCGCGCCCACCGGCTGGCGGATCGAGGTGCTGGACGCCGTGCCCTCGACCAACGCCGCGGTCGCCGAGCGCGGCCGGGCAGGGGAGGACCCCGGGCTGGTGCTGGTCACCGAGCACCAGACGGCCGGTCGCGGTCGGCTGGACCGCGTGTGGGAGACGCCGGCCCGCTCGTCGCTCACCTTCTCGGTGCTGCTGCGCCCAGACCTGCCCGCGACCTCGTGGTCGTGGCTGCCGCTGCTGACCGGCTACGCCGTCCAGGCAGCGTTGGCCGACCGGCTGCCCGACATCGCCCTGAAGTGGCCCAACGACGTGCTGGTCGACGGCGGCGTGACGGGGGCGGGACGCAAGGTCGCCGGCATCCTGGTCGAGCGCATCGACACCGACCGCGGGCCGATGGCCGTCGTCGGCATCGGCATCAACGTCGACCAGACCCTCGACGAGCTCCCGGTCGCGCTCGCCACGTCGGTCTCCCTCGAGACCGGTGAGCCCGTCGAGCGGACCGGGCTCCTGGGCCAGGTGCTCGGGTCGCTGCACGGCCTGCAGGGGCTGCTCGACGACACCGAGGCGCTGCGCCGGGCGTACGCCGACGTGTGCGTGACGCTGGGCCGCACGGTCGACGTCCACCTGCCGGCGGGCGACGTACGCCGCGGGGAGGCGCTCGACATCGACGCGACCGGCGCGCTGGTGGTCGGGACGGACGAGGGTGCGTTCACGGTGGCCGCCGGCGACGTCGTGCACGTGCGGCCCGCCTAGAAGTCGGGTGCGCCGGATGACATGATCGGCGCGTGGCCTTCCCGAGCAAGCTCCTCAACGAGGGTGAACGCGTCGTCGTGTCGACGCGGACGCACGTCAAGGCCCTGGTCCTGCCGGTCCTCGGGCTGGTCGTCGCGCTGGCGGTGGCGCTCTTCCTCGCCGGCCTCGTGGACAGCTCCACGGCGGACCTCGTGATCGGTCTGCTGTTCCTGGTGGCCCTCCTGTGGTTCCTGGCCGGCCCCCTGCTGCGGTGGCTGACCACCACCTACACGTTCACCAACCGCCGCTTCATCAAGCGCTCGGGCTTCATCGCGAAGGAGGGGCGCACGATCCCGCTCAACCGGATCAGCGGCGTGGACTTCGAGATCGGCCTGGTCGACCGGATCTTCGGCTGCGGCACCCTGGTCGTCTCCGACGCCAGCACCGACGGCAGCGTCAAGCTCCACGACATCCCGCAGGTGGAGCAGGTGCAGCTGCAGGTCTCCCACGAGCTCCATCGCCTCTCCGGTGGTGACCGCCGCGACGATGGCGCCTGACCGCGGCACGGGCGGAGGGCCACCTGGGCGGCGTCCGGGTGAGCAGCTCGACGACGCCATCCTGCGCAGCACGCCGGAGTACAACGCGCTGGAGGTGGCCGCCGAGACGGGCGTGACCATCGAGCAGACGCGTCGCCTCTGGCGCGCCCTCGGGTTCCCGGAGTTCGTCGGGGACAAGGCCTACACGGCCGCGGACGTCGAGGCGGTGGCCACCTTGATGAGCTTCGTCGACGCCGGCGCCGTCGACTTCGACATGGCCGTGAACCTCACCCGGGGCGTCGGCCAGACGATGGCCCGCCTCGCCGACTGGGAGGTCTCCGCGCTGGTCAGCCGGGTGGAGGAGATGGAGTCCGGCGACGAGGCCACCGGATCACGCATCGGGTCGGCACTGCGCCTGATCGACGAGGTCAACCCGCCCTTCGAGCGGCTGCTGGTCTACGCGTGGCGCCGCCACCTCGCCGCGGCAGTCGGACGCATCGAGGCGATGGGCGCCAAGGACGAGGACCTCCACACCATCGACGTGACCGTCGGCTTCGCCGACCTGGTGTCCTTCACCGCGCTGTCCAACACCCTCGACCGTGACGAGATCGGCGACCTCGTCGAGGTCTTCGAGGGTCGCTGCCAGGACGTCGTCGCCCGCTACGGCGGCCGGATCATCAAGAGCCTGGGCGACTCGGTGCTGTTCGTCACCGGTGGCGCGGAGGACGGGATCGCGGTGGCGGAGGGGATCATCAACGTGATCGGCCGCGACGCCAAGATGCCCGACGTACGACTGGGCCTGGCCAGCGGGCCCGTCGTCCAGCGGTTGGGCGACATCTTCGGGCCGCCGGTCAACATGGCGGCGCGGCTGACCCAGGTCGCGCGGCGCAACCGGCTCATCGTCGACCAGAACACCGCCGACCTCCTGCCGGCCTCGGAGTGGGAGAGCCGGCGGCTGCCCGCGCGGCCCGTGCGCGGGTTCGGGCTGGTCGAGCCGGTGGCCGTACGACGCCGCTGACGGCGGTCCGCCGAGGACCTGGGTGGACCAGACCACTCACTCAATTTTCGCCCATAAGGACCACCCGCCCGGCCTAGCGTCCCTACCTTCAGCGCGTGTTGGCTGTACAGGACGTGCGACTCGACCCGACCACGCGGCAGGTGTGGCGGGGCGAACGCGAGATCAGGCTCTCGCGCAAGGAGTTCCAGCTCCTGCAGGCGCTGATGGCGCGCCCGGGTGACATCGTCACGCGCGGCGAGCTGATGGCCGACGTGTGGCAGACCTCGTTCTACACCAACTCCAAGACCATCGACGTCCACCTCGGGTGGCTGCGTCGCAAGCTCGACGACGACCCCCGCGACCCCACCCTCATCACCACCCACCGGGGCCGCGGCCTCCGCTTCGAGATCGCGCAGGACGCGGTCGCCGGCCGGCCCGCCCCCTGAGCCGCACGCCGCTCGCGCCACCGGCTTCTATAGGCTCCGGACGTGTCCTCGACCGGTTCGCACCGTGCTCCCACGCTCGCCGTCATCGGGGGCGGCCAGCTGGCGCGGATGATGGCGCAGCCGGCGATCGCGCTGGGGCTGCCCCTCCGGTTGCTGGCCGAGGCCGAGGGCGTCTCCGCCGCCCAGGTGATCCCCGACCAGCTCGTCGGTGACTACACCGACCTGGAGACGCTCCGCGAGGTGACCCGAGGCGCCGGGGTGGTCACCTTCGACCACGAGCACGTGCCGACCGACCACCTGCACGCCCTCGAGGCGGACGGCGTCGCCGTACGTCCCGGTCCGGACGCGCTCGTGCACGCCCAGGACAAGGCGGTCATGCGCCGCCGGCTCGCGGAGCTCGACGTGCCCTGCCCCCGCAACGCGGTGGTGACCTCGCCGGACGACGTCGAGGCGTTCGGCCTGCCGTGCGTGCTGAAGACGACCCGCGGCGGCTACGACGGGAAGGGCGTCTGGGTGGTCCGCGCCCTCGACGAGGCGCGGGTCGCCTTCGACACCGCCGCCGCTGCGGGTGTGGAGGTCCTCGCCGAGGAGCTCGTCGACTTCCGGCGCGAGCTCTCGGCCCTGGTCGCGCGCTCGCCCAGCGGCCAGGCCGCGGCCTACCCGGTCGTCGCGTCGACCCAGCTCGACGGCATCTGCCACGAGGTGATCGCCCCGGCGCCCGACCTCTCGCCCGCACTGGCCGGTCAGGCGCAGCAGATCGCCCTGCGCATCGCCGGTGCGCTCGACGTCACGGGCATCCTCGCCGTCGAGCTCTTCGAGACGACCGACGGCCGCATCCTGGTGAACGAGCTGGCGATGCGCCCGCACAACACCGGCCACTGGACCCAGGACGGCGCCGTCACGTCCCAGTTCGAGAACCACCTCCGCGCCGTCATGGACCTCCCGCTGGGTTCGCCGGCCCCGCGCAGCCGCTGGACCGTGATGGTGAACATCCTCGGCGGACCCACCGACAGCGGCCGGCTCCACGACGGTCTGCCGCACGCGATGGCGCGCGACCCCCGGCTCCGGGTGCACTTCTACGGCAAGGACCTGCGACCCGGTCGCAAGGTCGGGCACGTCAACGCCTACGGCGACGACCTCGACGACTGTCTCGAGCGCGCCCGGCACGCCGCAGGTTGGTTCCGCGGCGACCTCGGCGACACCAGTGAGTGACGAAGGATGAGTGAGTGAGATGAGCGAGCAGGTCCAGCAGAGCAGCGCCAGGGTGGGGATCGTGATGGGCTCCGACTCGGACTGGCCCGTCATGCAGGACGCCGGCGAGATCCTCACCGAGCTCGGCGTGGAGTGGGAGGCCGACGTGGTCTCCGCCCACCGGATGCCGACCGAGATGATCGCGTGGGGCCAGCGGGCCCACACCCGCGGGCTCTCGGTGATCATCGCCGGCGCCGGGGGAGCCGCCCACCTGCCGGGCATGCTCGCCGCGGTCACGCCGCTGCCGGTCATCGGGGTGCCCGTGCCGCTGAAGTACCTCGACGGCATGGACTCCCTGCTCTCCATCGTGCAGATGCCCGGCGGCATCCCGGTCGCCACAGTGGCCATCGGCAACGCCAAGAACGCCGGTCTCCTGGCCGCGCGGATCCTCGCCACCAGCGACCCCGGCCTCCAGCAGCGCCTGGTGGACCACCAGGCCTCGCTCGCCGAGACCGCCCACGCCAAGGGCGACGTCGTACGCCAGGCCGCCGCAGGCGTCGAGCGCCGGCTGGGCTTCTGACGGCGATGACGACACCGACCCGCTGGGGAGTCGCCGGCACCGGCGGCATGGCCGCGGCCTTCCTCGACGACCTCGCGCACGTCCCCGACGCCGAGCTCGTCGCGGTCGGCAGCCGGACCCTCGACCGCGCGCAGGTGTTCGCCGCGGAGCGCGGCGGCGTCGCGATGACGTATGCCGACGTCGTCGCGGCCGACCTGGACGTGCTCTACGTCGCCACGCCGCACCCGCAGCACCGCGACCTCGCCCTCGCCGCGATCGGCAACGGCATCCCGGTGCTGGTCGAGAAGTCGTTCACCGCGACGCTCGACGGAGCCCGGGAGGTGGTGTCCGCGGCCCGGGCGAGCGGTGTCTTCTGCATGGAGGCCATGTGGACCCGGATGCAGCCGGCGGTGCTGGCGGCGCGCGAGGCGGTCGCCGCAGGAGAGATCGGCGAGGTCACCGCGGTGCAGGCCGACTTCTGCGCCCACCGGGTCTACGACCCCACGCACCGGCTGTTCGCACCCGAGCTGGGTGGTGGAGCGATCCTCGACCTGGGCGTCTACGTCATCTCACTGGCCCAGCACTTCCTCGGGACGCCCAGCACGGTGTCGGCGACCGGCACGCTGTTCCCCAACGGCACGGACGCCAGCGCCTCGATCCTGCTGGGCTTCGACGGCGGGCGTGGCGCGACCCTGACCACCTCGTTGCAGGCTGCGACCAGCGGCCGGGCCACGATCGTCGGCACGCAGGGCTCGATCGAGCTCGGCCCGCCGTTCCACCACCCGACTCACCTGGTGGTGCGGCGCGGACCCGAGCCGGCGCGGAAGATCGACGCACCGGCCGTGGGGCGCGGCTACGCCCACCAAGCGGTGCACGTGGCCGAGTGCCTCGCCGCGGGCCGCACCGAGAGCCCGCTCGTGCCGCTCGACGACACCCTCGTCGTGCAGGAGGTGATGCAGGAGGCGCTCGCGCAGCTCGGCATCACACCGGCCGAGGGCACGGTCGACCTCACAGCCAGCAGCTAGTCCGTCACCCGGCCCCGCAGCGCCTTCGTGCGGCCGCGCTCCTTCTTCTCCTGCAGTCGACGCTCCTTCGCGCCCCGGCTCGGCCTGGTCGGCCGCCGCGGCGGCGGAGGAGGTGCCAGAGCCTCACGCAGCAGCTCGGCCAGCCGCTCGCGCGCGGCCACGCGGTTGCGGTGCTGGGAGCGGTGCTCCGAGGCGGCGATCGAGACGCGTCCGTCGGGCCAGCGGCGCAGCGCCCGGTCGCGCTGCGTCCCGCTCAGCACGGTCGACGACCGGACGTCGAAGTCGAGCTCCACCCGCGAGTCCGTCGTGTTGACCGACTGGCCGCCCGGTCCGGGCGACTTCGAGAACCGCTCGACGAGCTCGGCCGCGGGCACGACCAGGCCGTCGGGCAGCCCCGGGCCGGCGGGGACGTGGAGGTCGCGCATACCCCCATTGTGGCTTGACGCGTCGCGAGCGACCGACCAGCGTCTACGCCCATGGGGGACGAGACGGTGGGCGTGGTGGGCGGCGGCATCCTGGGCGTGGCGATCGCGCGCGAGCTCGGGCGACGCCGCCCGGGGACCCGCGTCGTCCTGCTGGAGAAGGAGGACCGGCTCGCGGCGCACCAGACCGGCCACAACTCGGGCGTCGTGCACGCGGGCATCTACTACAAGCCCGGCAGCCTCAAGGCCGAGCTGTGCACCCGCGGCCGCCACCTGCTCCGCGACTTCTGTGCCGAGCACGCCATCGCCTACGACGAGTGCGGCAAGCTGGTCGTCGCGATCGACACCGACGAGCTCGGTCGCCTCGACCACCTCGAGCAGACCGCCTCGGCCAACCAGGTGCCCGGGCTGCGGCGCCTGGCCGCCGAGGAGATCCGCGAGGTGGAGCCGTACGCCGCCGGGCTGGCCGCGCTGCACTCGCCCGCCACGGCCATCACCGACTACGTCGCCGTCACCCGCGCCCTGGCGGACGAGGTCGCCGCCGCGGGTGGCGAGGTGCGGCTCGGGACCCGGGTCGTCGGCCTCCGGCGGCGGACGGGTGGCGTCGAGGTGCGCGTCGCCGACGACACCGCACCGCTGCTCCTCGACCACGTCGTGGTGGCGGCGGGGCTGCACGCCGACCGGGTCTCGGCGTTGGTCGACGGCGAGCGCGGCCCGGCGATCCTCCCGTTCCGCGGCGAGTACCTCGGCGTGAGCCCGGCCAAGCAGGACCTTGTGCGCGGGATGGTCTACCCCGTCCCCGACCCGCGCTACCCGTTCCTCGGCGTCCACTTCACCCGACGGGTCACCGGCGGGCTCGAGGTCGGTCCCAACGCCGTGCTCGCCACCCGGCGCGAGGGCTACCGCCGGCGCGACGTCTCGGCACGCGACCTGCGCGACGTCCTCGCCTGGCCGGGCTTCTGGCGGCTGGCCCGCGCCCACTGGCGTACGGGGATCGACGAGGTCGTGGGGTCGGCATCGAGACGGGCGTTCATGCGCAAGGCGTCGCGCTACGTGCCCGAGATCGGAGTGGCGGACGTGGTGCCCGCGGGCAGCGGCGTGCGCGCGCAGGCGGTGGACCGCGACGGCAGCCTGGTCGACGACTTCCGGGTCACCCATGCGGACGGGGTCACGTGCGTGCGCAACGCGCCCTCGCCCGCCGCGACGTCGAGCCTGGCGATCGCCGCGCACGTGGTCGACCAGGTGTGGGCCGTGCGGGGTTGACGCCGGCCAGCGGTCAGCGACCGCGGCGGCGCCACTCGATGGCCGGGCAGGTGTCCATGACCATCGGCACGCCCGCGGCCGTGGTGCGCTCGAACGCCTCGGTGTCGATGACGCCGAGCTGGAACCACACGCCTCCCGCGCCGACCTCGACCGCCTGGTCGGCGAACTCGCCGGCAGCCTCGGAGCGTCGGAAGACGTCGACCACGTCGATGGGGAAGGGCACGTCGGCGAGCGTGGGGTAGCCCTTCTCGCCCAGCACGGTCGGGGCGTCCGGATCCGCGAAGGCCGGGTGGACGGGCACGATGCGCTTGCCGCGCTCCTGCAGCAGGGCCGCGATGGAGTACGCCGTCCGCGACGGGTCGCCGGACAGGCCCACCACCGCCCAGGTCTCCTGCTCGTCGAGCATGCGGTCGATCGTCGCGGGGTCCTGCCAGGACCCACGATCCGGAGTGGCCATGCCCACACCGTAGACGGCTGCTCCAGAAAGCAAGGACGTCCTACAATTCGCCTCATGAGCGAGTACCCCCTCTATGCCCTCTCCGAGGAGCACCAGGCCATCCGCGAGGCTGTCAGGGCCCTCTGTGACGCCAAGATCGCGCCGTTCGCCGCGGCCGTCGACGAGGAGGCCCGCTACCCCCGCGAGGCGGCCGAGGCCCTGCTGGCCTCGGACTTCCACGCCCCGCACGTGCCCGAGGAGTACGGCGGCGCGGGCGCCGACGCGCTGGCCACGGTCCTGGTGATCGAGGAGGTCGCGCGTGCGTGCGTGTCGTCGTCGCTGATCCCGGCGGTCAACAAGCTGGGCTCGCTGCCGGTGCAGCTCGCCGGGTCGGAGGAGCTGAAGCAGACCTACCTGACGAAGTTGGCGGCCGGTGAGGGCGGCTTCTCCTACTGCCTCTCCGAGCCCGACGCCGGGTCCGACGCCGGCGGCATGAAGACCCGCGCGGTGCGCGACGGCGACGACTGGGTCATCGACGGCGTGAAGCGCTGGATCACCAACGCCGGCGAGTCGGAGTTCTACACGGTCATGGCCGTCACCGACATGGACAAGGTGACGCGCGGGGGCATCTCGGCCTTCGTCGTGGAGAAGTCCGACGAGGGTGTCTCCTTCGGTGCGCCGGAGAAGAAGCTCGGGATCAAGGGCTCGCCCACCCGCGAGGTCTACCTCGACAAGGTGCGGATCCCCGCCAGCCGGATGATCGGCGAGGAGGGCACCGGCTTCACCACCGCGATGAGGACCCTCGACCACACCCGCGTCACCATCGCCGCGCAGGCCGTGGGCGTCGCTCAGGGGGCGCTCGACTACGCGCTCGACTACGCCAAGGAGCGCCAGCAGTTCGGCAGGTCCATCTCCGACTTCCAGGGCCTGCAGTTCCTGCTCGCCGACATGGGCATGAAGGTCGAGGCGGCCCGCCAGATGACGTACGCCGCCGCCGGCCGCTCCGAGCGCGGCGACGACGACCTCACCTTCTTCGGCGCCGCCGCGAAGTGCTTCGCCTCCGACGTCGCCATGGAGGTCACTGTCAACGCCGTGCAGGTGCTCGGCGGCTACGGCTACACCCGCGACTACCCGGTCGAGCGGATGATGCGCGACGCCAAGATCACCCAGATCTACGAGGGCACCAACCAGGTCCAGCGGATCGTGATGGCCCGCCAGCTGCTCAACGGGGTGCAGAGCCGGCTCTGAGGCACCGGTCCGCGGGTCGCAGCGGGGTACTCTCGGAAGCATGGCGTCGTCAGTGCTCGTCCGTCCTCGCAGCGGCAAGATGATCGCCGGTGTCTGCGCCGGCCTCGCGAACCGGTTCGGGTTCTCCACCGGGATGGTGCGGCTGCTCTTCGTGCTCTTCGGCCTCTTCGGGGCCGGTGAGATCGCCTACATCGTGCTCTGGATCCTGATGCCCAAGGAGTGAGCGCCCCCTCGTACGCTCTGCTTCCTGCACACGGTGCCGGTCGAGCTCACGGTCGCACCGTCACCCTGACCGTCGTCACGGGGTTGTCGAAGCGGCCCAGCGCGAGGCTGACCTGCACGTCCCACGCGCCGGCGCGCGGCACGACCACCTCGCCGCGGTAGGTCCCGGCGGCGATCGGCCGGACGGTCACCTCGCCGAGGTCGAGCCCCTCCGTGCGCAGGGTGACGACCGGGTGCGCGGGCGGGTCGTAGGGCTCCCCGGCCGCGTCCTGCACCTGCACGAGGAGCGTGTTGCTGCCCGGGCGTTGGGGGTCCATGACGGCCAGCACCCTGAGGTCGCCGGCCGTCGCGGCACCGACGCCGGTGGTGCCGGACGCCACGGTGACCGGCTCCGGACGGGGCGAGGCGCCGACCAGGACGCCCGTGACGCCCAGGAGCGCGACCAGGAGGAGGGCCTCCACCCGGACCGTGCGGGTCACGGCCGCGGCGGCACGCTCCCGGTCGCCGAAGCCGGCGGCGGCCTCCACCGACGGCAGGACCCGCCATCGGTTCCATCCGCCGACCGCGGCGACGACCAGCGCGATCGCCACCTTGGCGAGGAGCAGCCAGCCGTACGCCGTCCCGACCAGCGCCGCCCACGACCCGAGGATGCGCCAGGCCATGAAGGTGCCGGTCGCGGCCACCGCGAGGAGCACGCCCCCGGCGAGGGCCGAGAAGCGGGCCAGGGTCCGCGCCGCCAGCACCTCGCGACCGGCCAGCCCACGCATGGTGATCGCGAGACCGACCACGCCCCCCAGCCAGATAGCCCCCGCCGTGACGTGCAGGACGTCGGCCGCGACGAGCAGCGGCGACGGTGTGAAGGCGCGCGAGTGACCGACCACGGATGGCGCGGCGAGGGCGAGCACGGCACCGCCGCCGATCAGCCAGCCGGCGACGCGGTCGGGCGGGCCGTCAGACGACGCCCGGACGGCGAGACCGAGGCCCACCAGCACCAGTGCGGCGGCCAGCACCTCGTTGGCGACCGCTCCCGCGTCGAAGGTCGAGACGAGGGTGTCCAGCTCGCCGCCCTGGCCGTAGGCCGACGCCACCGCCGCCTGGAGGACGGCGCCGAGGATCCCCGCCCCGGCGGCGTACGTCATGACCCGCCGGAGCCGGCTCCAGGCGTCGGTGCCCTCCCACGACCGGGGCAGGACGAGGGCGAGGAACAGCGCGATCCCGGCGGCGAGCAGCAGTCCGACGAGGGACACGACGGTCACCACGTCGCGCACCACGCGGACGACGGCCGAGGACGCCTCCGGCTCCGGTGCCGCGGTGACCGAGGCGCTCGGCGCACCGACGGAGAAGGTGAGGGCGCCCGAGATGGGGTGGCCGTCGCCGGACAGGACGTTCCAGGAGACGACGTAGGTGCCGTCGGGCAGCTCGGCCGCACCCGCGAGGTCGACGCGCACCTCCTCGCCGTTCGCACCGGAGGTCGACGCGACCGGGTCGCCCTGCGCGTCGTAGACCGCGATCTGCTGCGACGTGAGCCGCACCGGCTCGCTGAAGGTCAACGTCACCGTGTCGGGAGCCGTCTCCACCACGGCACCCTCGGCCGGGTCGGTGTCGACGAGCTCGGCGTGCGCGGCGGCCGGTGGGCTCGCGCCGAGCAGGATCGCGAGCGCGACCAGGGCGGTGCACACCGGACCGAGGGCCCGGCGCCACCACTGTGGTCGCGCCGGCGACGTCACGAGGTCGTGCGGGTCCGAGCCAGGGCGATCCCGCCGGCGGCAAGCCCGAGCAGGCCGGCGACGAGACCGGCCCAGCCCAGCGCGGCCGAGCCGTCGCCGTCGTCCCCGTCGTCGACGGCTGCGGCCGCCTCGGCGGAGTCGTCGGAGGCGTCGCCGGCCGACGCGGCGCTGTCCTCGGCGCTCTCGGCGTCAGCCTCCTCGGAGGCCTCCTCGCCGTGCGCGTCCTCGGCGCTCGCCGGCAGGATCTCGAAGGACGGGGCCGGGCTCTCGAGCTCGTGGCTGTCCTGGCCCGCGGCAGCCACCTCGGTCCAGGCCGTCTCACCCTTCTCGCAGGTCTGGATCGTCGGGAACGCCAGGACCTCGCCCGCGGCGTCGGGAACCGTGAAGGACAGCTGGAAGGTGTCGCGCTGCCCGTCGGGCAGGGGGGTCGTTGCCGTGTAGACGACCGAGGCCGTCCGCTCGGTCACCGTGTTGCCGTGGGCGTCGGTCACCGGCTCGTCGAGCTCGACGATGGTGGACTCCACGTCCCAGAACGGGTTGCGGGTGGCGGTCACCGACAGCACCGACTCGGGCACCTGGATCTCGATGGACGTGGTGGGGGACTCCTCGCAGCCGTGGCCGACGCTGAAGGTCACCACCGTCGAGGACCCGGCGGCGGCACTCGACGGGGTCGCGGTGACGTGGGCGCCGGCGGGGGAGACGAGCGAGAGGGCGATGGCCGCGGTGGCGGCGGGGAGCACGCAGAGGCGTGCGAGGGTGCGGGTGGACATGATTCTCCTGTGGTCGAGCGGGTCTGGGGTCGTGGAGACCCACCCGACCCCGGACCGGGCTCAGGTGGGCAGGACCGCCGGAGGTGGCCCGCGACGTGGCGCCGCCAGGAGGTGCAGGAGCGAGTCGACGGTCCGGACGTCGACGTGCCGCCTCGGAGCCCGGCCCGCGACGGGGACCACGGGTCGGCTCGCGAAGGAGACGGCATACGACGCCGCCCGCCGGCCGGCCCACCACAGGACCGCGGTGAGCAGGGTGACGAACAGGTGCGCCGCGACCATCTGCCGGGTCCAGCCCGGCTCGGGGCCGGCCGGGGCGTGGTGGGCGTGCCCGGCGACGAGCCCGAAGGACTCGTGCAGGCCGAGCTGGGCGGCCGCCACCACGGGCAGGAGCGCCCGCACCGGGACCTCGCGGGTGAAGAGCAGGAGGCCGCAGCCGAGGACCACGGCCGAGACGAGCGCCAGGCCCGGGGCGGTCGGCACGGTGCCGCCCGCCCAGGTGTGCGCCGCGACGGCACCGGTCACGACCACGACCGTGGCCGCGAGGGCCCGCGCGAGGGCGTACGGCGCTCGTGCGCGCACCACCCTCGGCTCGTTGCTCACGCGGACATGGTGTCAGAGCATCCGCGCGTGTGGTCTACCAGCCGTGCGAGCGTCCGGGGCCCGGGTGGCGCCGGTAGTCGGCGTGGCCGCGCGGCGGCGGGCACCCGCCGCGGCGGCGGCTGCGGATGAACAGGAGCGGGAAGACCAGCAACCACAGCGGTGCCTCGGTGAGCACGCTGAGCACGACGAGCAGCGCCAGCACCGGCAGCAGGGGCAGCCGGAACCGCCGATCGCCCTTCGGCTGCGCCGCCCGCACCGGCGGGTAGGTCACTTGGGGCCGCGGGAGGTCGCTGAACAGCACGGCCAGGTCCGCGCGGGTGCGCGCGGTCCAGATGGCGTCGAGCCGCTCGTCGTACTCCTCGTGGTCCAGCCTGCCGTCGGCGTAGTGCTGCGCAAGGTCGGCCATGGCGCGCTCGCGATCGCCGTCGCCGATGCGCATGCCCGGGCCGGGCGTGCTCATCGCTCGCCGTCCCGTCCGTCCGCGAGGATGCCGTAGAGCCGGCGCCTCGTGTCCACCAGCACGTCGAGGGCGGCGCGGCGCTGCTGCTCCGAGCCCTGGGTGCCGAGCTGCCACACGGCGCTGACGACCTGGCCGATCTCGCTCTTGATGTCGGCGTGGCCCGAGGGCTGGTCGTCGGGCGCCTGCTCCGTGCGCGCGAAGGGCGCCCAGACCGAGGCGAGCTCGTCGGTGTTGTCCTCGGCCCAGGCGACGCCCTGGTCGGTGAGCCGGATGGTGCGGCGGCCGCGCTCGTCGTCGGACTCGACGAGGCCCTCGTCCTGGAGCTGCTGGATCGTCGGGTAGACCGACCCGGGCGAGGGGCGCCAGTCGCCGTTGCTCAGCTCGGAGATCTCCTGGATCACCTGGTAGCCGTTGATCGGCTCCTCGGCGGTGCGGGCCCGGTGCAGGACGTCGATGATCGCCGTCCGGACGTCGCCGCGACGCACCTTGGGTCCGCGCTGCGGCGGTGCCTGCGTGGCGGTGGCGAAGCCGAAGATCTCGCTCAGCCACGGCGGGGGACCGCCGGCGCGGCGGCCGCCGCCCGAGGTCCAGGTGTTGGTCCAGCTGCCACCCCGGTCGGGGCGGTTGCCCGAGCGTCGCTCGGGATCGTTGTCTCCGGGCCAGTCGGCTCCGGGCCATTGGTGTCCCATGTCGTTGCTCCCTCGATGTGGGCGATCCTCCACCGAGAGTCGTGATCTATCGGTGACGTATCGCGATATATCGCGAGCGTACGCCGACGCCAGGACTCAGGCAAGAGATCTGCCGGATCTAGCGGGGGCGCCCGGTGGGCGTGCAGACTGCCCGCGGCACCCGACTGTCGTCGATGATCGCCCGGAACAGCGCCGGGGCCCGGTCCGGGTCGGCGATGATCCGGTTGGGGTCGCTGGGCGCCGAGAGGTTGGGCATGGTGCAGGTCTGGCTCTCGCCCGTCATCGCCAGGGCGAACCGGCCGAGGTCGAACGGGCCCATGTTCTCGTCCACCCGGATTGCTCCGGAGGCAGCGTCGTTGATCTGCCAGTAGCGCACCGGGTTGAGGAAGGTCCACGGCGACATGGCCTCGTCGCCGAGCGCGCTGATCACCTCGCGCTGGCGGGCGACGCGATCGAGGTCGCTGAGCGCGGTGACGTGCCGCGAGCGCGAGTAGGCGAGCGCCGTGAGTCCGTCGACCTCCTGGCACCCCTTCTTGATGTCGAGGCGCGCCAGCGGGTCGTTCATGTCCTGCTTGGGGCAGATCTCCACGCCGCCGAACGCGTCGACGGTGTTGATGACGCTGCCGAAGCCCAGCTCGACGTAGTGGTCGATGTGGATGCCGGTGAGCTGCTCGACGCTGGCGACCAGCAAGGGTGGCCCGCCGATGGAGAAGGCGGCGTTGATTATCTGGGTGCCCTCGCCCGGCACCTCGGTCAGGGTGTCCCGGGGGATCGACATCATCGTGCGACCGCCCGAGCCGGTGTGCAGCACGATGATCGTGTCGGTGTTGCTGCCGCCGCGCTCGCCCGTCTTCAGCACCGCGCGCTGCTCGTCGGAGAGGTCGTCGGCCTTGTCCGACCCGACGATGAGGTAGTTCGTGCCGGGCTGGTCGGCGGGGCGGTCGCCGCGCGGTTCGGCGTCGACCTTCTCGATCTGGGTCCAGAAGTACAACGGCACGCCCACCAGGTAGACCAGGAGGGCGACGAGCAGGAGCGGGATCAGGCCGAGCCGGAGGCGCGGACGCCAGCGGCGCTTCTTCGGCAGGGGCCGCGGCGGCGGTGCCGCGGTGGCCGTACGGGTGCCGCCGGGCGGCTGCCCACCCGAGCCACGTGCCTCTCGGCGAGCGACGGGCATCACCCGGGTCTCGTCCGGTCCTGCGCCCCCCTGGGCCGGCACCTGCTGGGTGGCGTCACCGGGCGGTGCCTGCGACGAGCTGCCGTAGAGCCAGTCGTACTCGGGTGTTCCCTTCTCGGGCATCCCGGAGCCCTGCGGACGATCAGCCATGATCCCGGACGCTACCGTGCGGAGCATGAGCGAGCGCAGCGAGCGAGCGCACCCGACGTCGTACAGCCGGGTGAGCCTCGGCATCATGGCGCACTCCAGCGAGGCCAACCTGCTGGGCAACGTCCACGGCGGCGAGATCATGAAGCTCGCCGACTCCACCGCCGGCGCCGTGGCGCACCGTCACAGCGGTGGACCCGCGGTGACGGCCGCGATGGACGAGATGACCTTCCTCGCGCCGGTGCACGTCGGCGACATCATCAAGACCTACGCCCAGGTCAACTGGGCCGGCACGTCCTCGATGGAGATCGGGGTGCGGGTCGAGGCGCAGCCATGGGGCAACGCCTCCGACGAGCCGGTGCACGTGGCCAGCGCATACTTCGTCTTCGTGGCGATCGACGAGGACGGCCGTCCGCGCCCGGTGCCGCCGCTGGAGACCGAGACCCCGGGGGACGTACGCCGCCAGCGCGAGGCCGAGATCCGCCGCGCGCATCGGCTGGCGCGCAAGACGGAGATCGACGAGGGCCGGGAGGCCTGACCTCGCCGTCACGGCGCGTCGCACCCGGCTGGGACGGATGTGACTGGTGATACTGGTCGGGCTGACTTCCCCCAGCGAGAAAGGCCCCCGATGCCACCCGTCCCGCCCCCCGGGTCGCACCAGACGCGGTTCTCCACGCTCGACCGGGCGCAGCGCGTCCGGTTCCGCCGCGCGGTGACGCTGATGCTGATGACGTTCGTGCTCCCGGGATCCGCCCAGCTCGTCGCCGGCAACCGCCGCGTGGGCCGGATCGCGCTGCGGACCTGGCTCGTCCTGCTCGTCCTGGGCGTGGTCGCGCTGGTGTCGTCGTACGTCTGGCACGGGGTGGCGTTCTGGGCCGGCACCAACACGATGGTCCTGCAGGCGCTGCGGCTGGGGCTGATCGGCCTCGCCGTCGGCTGGGCCTACCTGTTCCTCGACGCCTGGCGCCTCGGCCAGCCGCTGACGCTCCAGCGCCAGCACCGGCTGGCCGTCGTCGGGGTCAACGGCTTCCTGTGCTTCAGCGTCGCCGGCGCACTGCTCTTCGGCGCCCACGTGGTGGGCGTCCAGCGCGAGTTCATGATCACGATGTTCGGCGACGGCTCGGCCGTCGGCGCCTCGCACGGCCGCTACAACGTCCTGCTGATGGGCGGCGACTCCGGTGCCGGTCGGTGGGGGCTGCGACCCGACTCCATGACCGTGGCGAGCATCGACGCCGACACCGGCAAGACCGTGCTGATCTCCCTGCCGCGCAACATGCAGAACTTCCCGTTCGCCGAGGGCTCGGTGATGGCCGAGCAGTTCCCCGACGGCTTCGACGTCGAGGGCATGTACCTCAACGGGCTGTCGACGTGGGCCCTCGACCACGCGAAGCTGTTCAAGGGCTCCGAGAACCCCGGCGTCGACGCCACCATCCAGGGCGTCGAGGGCATCACGGGCCTGGAGATGAACTACTGGGCGATGGTCAACCTCGAGGGCTTCAAGGACCTCGTGGACGCCGTCGGCGGCGTCGAGCTCAACGTGCGCCAGCCGATCCCCGTCGGGCTGCCCCACGAGTCGACCTTCCACTACATCGAGCCGGGCAAGCGCACGCTCGACGGCCACGACACCCTCTGGTTCGCCCGTGCGCGCGAGGGTTCCGACGACTACTCGCGGATGGCCCGCCAGAAGTGCGTCATGAGCGCGATGCTCCAGCAGGTCAGCCCGCAGGCGGCGCTGAGGAACTTCGAGGCGATCGCGGGCGCGAGCTCGGCGATGGTCTCCACCAACGTCCCGCGAGGCGAGGTAGACCGCTTCGTCGACCTGGCGCTGAAGGCGCGGAGCCAGAAGATCGCCACGCTGTCGCTCGTCCCACCGATGATCAACACCGCCGACCCCGACATCGCGCTCGTCCAGGAGAAGGTCGCGGCCGCGATCGCCAGGGCCGAAGGACGCACTCCGGAGTCCGACACGGCCGAGGCGGCGCCCGGCACGAGCACCGCGACGCCGTCCGAGGCGCCGGCGTCCGAGGCTCCTGGTCGGAGGCTCCTGCGTCGGAGGGTGGCGGTGCCGCCACCCCGACCGCACCCGTCACCCCCAGTGCGCCTCCGGCCGTCACGGGTGGGTCGCTCGGCTCGCTCTCCCAGGGCTATGCGGCCAACGAGTCGGAGGACCTCGGCGCCGTGTGCTGATCGGGCCGCTCCCGCCCCTAGGGTGTACGCCGTGACCACCACCGGACCCCTGCCTCGCATCGTCGCGGTCGTGGTCACCTTCAACCGGCTCGGGCTGCTGGAGACGCTGGTGCGGCGCCTCGGCGAGATCGACGGCCTGGGCGAGGTGCTGGTCATCGACAACGCCTCCTCCGACGGCACGTCGGAGTGGCTCGCGGCTCGCGGCCACACGGGGGAGATCCCGCTGCGGTCGCGGTCGCTGCCCACCAACCGCGGCGGCGCCGGTGGCTTCCACGACGGCCTGGCCTGGGCGATCGACCGCGAGGCCGACCTGGTGTGGCTGATGGACGACGACGGCCTGCCCGACCTCGACTGCCTCGAGCAGCTGCTCGCCGAGACCGACGACCTCGACTTCTGGGGTCCGCTCGTCGTCGACGAGGCCGATCCCGCACGCCTGGTCTTCCCGATCCGGCTCCCCGGCGGCACCCGGGTCGTGCACGCCGTCGACGACGTGCGCCGGGCCGCCCGCGACGACCGCATCGAGGGGATCGTCATCCCCTTCAACGGCGTGCTCGTGACCAAGGAGCTCGTCGACCGGATCGGGCTGCCGCGCGAGGAGTTCTTCATCTGGGGCGACGACCACGAGTACCGGCTGCGCGCCGAGGAGGCCGGTGCCCGCGTGGCCACCGTCGTCACGGCCACCGTGCGCCACCCCAGCGTGGGCAATCTCGGGACACCGATGATGTTCGGCCGCACCACCTACAACGACTCGCCCAGCGAGCTCAAGCACTACTGCATGGCCCGCAACAACCTGGTCAACCTGCGCGACTACCGGGGGCCACTGCACGCGGTCGCCTTCGTGGTGAAGACCGCGTGGTTCTACACCTTCACCCGCCCGAGCCTGTCCAGGCTGCGGCTCAGCCTTCGCGCCATGCGCGCCGGCATCGCCGGTGACTTCGACGGGCATCGGAGGTACCTCTCGTGACCGGCGGTGACCGCGAGACGGTGGCGGTCGTCGTCGTCACCTACAACCGGGCCGACCTGCTCGTCGGCATGCTCGACGGCCTCGCCGCCCAGACCCGGACGCCCGACGCGGTCATCGTGATCGACAACGCCAGCACCGACCACACCCGGGCCGTGCTCGACGCCCGCACCGATCTGCCGCTCCACGTGACCACGTCACAGACCAACCTCGGCGGCGCCGGCGGGTTCCACCTCGGCGTGCGGGCGGCGTACGACACCGGCTACGACCGGGTCTGGCTGATGGACGACGACGTGGTGCCCGCCGCCGGCTGCCTCGAGGCGCTGATGGCCGTCGACGAGGACTGCCTGATCGCGGTGCGCGAGGACCTCGGCGGCACGATGGTGGAGAAGGCGGCCGTCGAGTTCGACCTGCGCAACCCGCTCGCGATCCGGCCCAAGCGCTCCACGGTCGACTCCACGTACGCCGACCGCGCGTCGATGCCTGCGCTGGTCGAGGTGCAGAACGTCGCCTTCGAGGGCTTCATGGTGCGCCGCGGCGTGATCGAGGAGATCGGCTTCCCCGACCCAGCGTTCTTCATCTTCTACGACGACGTCGACTTCGCCGTCCGCGCCCGCGAGGCCGGCCGCCACGTCTGGGCGGTCCGCGACGCCGTGCTCGTGCGCCAGCTCGACTTCAACCAGCAGCACGACTTGTCCGGGTGGAAGGGCTTCTACATGTACCGCAACCTCTTCGTGGTGCACCTGCGCCACGGGGAGAACGCGCTGGTGAGGCTCAAGCCCTGGCTGATCACGCTGGCCGTCGTGCTGCTCAGCCCGGTGCGCGGAGGACGGGCGGAGGCCCGCAACGTGATCCGCGCCATGGCGTCGGCGCGGGGCATGCGCCGCGTGTCCGAACCGGCCCGTCCCCCTCGCTAGACTCGAGCGCGCCTCTCACAACTCAGGAGTTCATCCCTTGTCCCAGGGCTCAACGCAGCAGCCAGACCTCGTCATCGTCGGCGCCGGACTGTTCGGTCTCACCATCGCCGAGCGGTGCGCCGAGGAGCTGGGCCTCCGCGTCCTGATCCTCGAGCGACGCCACCACCTCGGCGGCAACGCCTACAGCGAGCGCGACCCCGAGACCAACGTCGAGGTGCACAAGTACGGCGCGCACCTGTTCCACACCTCCAACGAGCGCGTGTGGCAGTACGTCAACCGGTTCACATCCTTCACGGACTACAAGCACCGGGTCTTCGGCAAGTACCAGGGACAGGTCTACTCGCTGCCGTTGAACCTGGCCCTGATCAACCAGTTCTTCGGCAAGTCGCACACCCCCGACGAGGCGCGCGCGCTCATCGCCGAGCAGTCCAGCGAGGTCGCCACCGAGGACGCCGCCAACCTCGAGGAGAAGGCGATCAGCCTGATCGGCCGCCCGCTCTACGAGGCGTTCATCAAGGGCTACACCGCCAAGCAGTGGCAGACCGACCCCACCGAGCTGAGCGCCGACATCATCACCCGCCTGCCGGTGCGCTACACGTTCCAGAACGGCTGGTTCAGCGACACCTACGAGGGCCTGCCCGTCGACGGCTACACCGCGTGGCTGACCAGGATGGCCGACCACCCCAACATCGAGGTCCGCCTCGAGACCGACTTCTTCTCTGTGGCCGACGACTACCGGGGCAGGGTCCCGATCGTCTACACCGGCCCGGTCGACGAGTACTTCGGCAACTCCGAGGGACGTCTGTCGTGGCGCACCGTCGACCTCGAGGAGAGCGTCGTGGAGACCGACGACTTCCAGGGCACCGGCGTGGTCAACTACAACGACCAGGACGTGCCCTTCACCCGCATCATCGAGTTCAAGCACTTCCACCCCGAGCGGGAGAAGACCCACCTGCCGGGCAGGAGCGTGATCGTCCACGAGTACAGCCGGTTCGCCGAGGAGGGCGACGAGCCCTACTACCCGGTCAACACCGCCGACGACCGTGCCAAGCTGCTCAAGTACCGCGAGCTCGCGAAGGCGGAGCCGATGGTGCTCTTCGGCGGCCGGCTCGGCACCTACAAGTACCTCGACATGCACATGGCGATCGGCGCCGCGCTGTCGATGTACGACAACAAGCTCAAGCCGCACTTCACCGAGGGCGTCGAGCTGACCAGCGGAGGCATCGAGGCATGAGCACCCACACCAGCACCGAGGCCACGAGCGCCGAGACCGGCACGAGCACCGTCACCCGGCTCCTCCAGCGGCAGATCCTCCCGATCGACCGCGACACCGACGTCTTCCCCCTCTACGTCGACCTGGAGGAGGCCAAGCTCGACACCGACCGCTTCGACGTGGGCGGCAGCAAGTCGGCCAAGGACCTCAACAACGCCGCGATCCGCCAGTCCACCTCGACCGGCCGCAAGCTCCACCCGGACCAGATCCGCTCGCGGACCGCCCTGCAGCTCGAGCCGTCGCAGCTGCTCTCCTTCGGCACCTACTTCAACGCCTTCCCAGCGTCCTACTGGCGGCGCCACACGGTGGTCACCGAGGTCGAGCTGACCGTCACCCTCAAGGGCGCCGGTTCGGCCGTCACCGTCTACAAGTCGATGGCCCGGGGGCACTCCCAGCGCGTCGACGCCGGCGTCGTGGAGGGCGACGGCGACGACGCGGGCGGCTCGTTCACCTTCTCGCTGCCGCTGCAGCCCTTCGTCGACGGCGGCTGGTACTGGTACGACGTGGTCGCCGGCGACCACGGCTGCACGGTCGAGAGCGCCGAGTGGACCGCCGAGGTCCCGGCCGACCGAGCCGACCACGGCACCGTCGACATCTGCATCACCACGATGAACCGTCCCGACTTCTGCGCCAAGCTGCTGACCCAGCTCGGCGACGAGGCGCTCGCTCCCTACCTCGACACCGTCATGGTCATGGAGCAGGGCAAGGACCTGGTCGCCGACTCCGCGTTCTACCCCCAGGCCCAGGCGGCGCTGGGGGAGAGGCTGCGCATGATCGTGCAGGGCAACCTCGGCGGGTCCGGCGGCTACGCCCGCGGCCAGCTCGAGAGCGTCCGCAAGGGCACCGCGACGTACGCGCTGATGATGGACGACGACGTCGTCTGCGAGCCCGAGGGCGTGATCCGCGCGGTCACGTTCGGCGACCTCGCGAAGCGACCGACGATCGTCGGCGGCCACATGTTCAACATCTACAACCGCTCCCAGCTGCACTCCTTCGGCGAGATCGTCCAGCCGTGGCGCTTCTGGTGGCAGACCCGTCTCGACGGCTACGCCCAGTGGGACTTCGGCGCCCGCAACCTGCGCTCCGCGCGGTGGCTGCACAAGCGCGCGGACGTCGACTTCAACGGCTGGTTCATGTGCCTGATCCCGCGCGTGGTCCTCGAGGAGATCGGCCTCTCGCTGCCGATCTTCATCAAGTGGGACGACTCCGAGTTCGGCCTGCGCGCCAAGGAGGCGGGCTACCCGACGGTGTCGTTCCCCGGAGCCGCGGTGTGGCACGTCCCGTGGACCGACAAGAACGACGGCGTCGACTGGCAGTCCTACTTCCACCACCGCAACCGGATCATCGCGGCGCTCCTGCACTCGCCCTACGAGCGCGGCGGACGGATGGTGCGCGAGAGCCTCAACCACCAGGTCAAGCACCTCGCCTCGCTGCAGTACTCGACGGCCGAGCTGCGGCACCTGGCGATGGAGGACGTGCTGCGCGGTCCGCACGCGCTCCACGGCGAGCTCGCGACCAAGCTGGCGGAGGTCAACACCTTCCGCAAGCAGTTCTCCGACGCCCAGCTGCACGCCGACCGGGACGAGCTCCCGCCGGTGCGTCGCAAGAAGCCGCCCAAGAAGGGCAAGGCCGACACCGAGATCCCCGGTCGCCTCAGCACCCTCATCACCGCCGGGCTGGCGCCCCTGCGCCAGCTGCGTCCGGTGCGCGACATGGCGCGCGACTACCCCGAGACCGAGCTCACCGCGATGGACGCGGCCTGGTACAACCTCGTGAAGTACGACTCGGTCGTGGTCTCGATGAACGACGGTTCCTCGGTCGCCCTCTACAAGCGCGACCCGCAGCACTATCGCGACCTGCTCCGGCGGACGGTCGAGATCCACCGCCGCTTCCACCGTGAGTGGCCCGAGCTGGCACAGCAGTACCGCGACGCGCTGGGCGAGATCACCTCGCCCGAGGCGTGGGAGAAGACGTTCGCGCCGTGGACCGAGGCACCCGCAGACGGGGGCGAGAGCCGGCCGTGAGCGCGTCCTCCGTCGGGCCTGCCCGGCCCACGACCAAGGAGCTGGAGGCGCTGCCGCTGGCCCCGCCTGCGGCCACGGGCCTCCGTGAGGTGTTCCGGCGCCGCTACCTGCTGGGGATGCTGGTCCGCAACACGATCAAGTCCCGCTACCAGGGCACCGTGCTGGGCTGGGTCTGGAGCTACCTCACGCCCGCCATCCGGTTCTGCATGTTCTACTTCCTCTTCGAGGTGATGATCGGCCGCGGAGCGGGCATCGAGAACTTCGCCATCCACCTGTTCGCGGGCATGGTGATCGTGCACTTCTTCACCGAGACGTTCAACGGTGGCACCCAGGCACTGGTGCAGAACCGCTCGCTCATCACCAAGCTGCCGGTGCCCCGGGAGATGTTCCCGGTGGCGCGCATGCTCGTGGCTGCGTGGCACACCGTCCCGATGCTGATCATCCTCGTCGTGCCGTGCATCGCGCTCGGCTGGCAACCGGACGTCGTGGGGATGGCGGCGGCCCTGCTGGGGTTCAGCCTTGCGGCGGCGCTGGGGCTCGCGCTGGGACTGCTGTTCAGCGTGGGCAACGTCTTCATGCGTGACGTCGGGAAGATCGCGCAGACGCTCACGCTGTTCGTCACCTTCAGCGTCCCGATGATGTACTCCTACACGCTCGTGGAGGAACGCTTCGGCGAGACGGGGGCAGCGCTCTACCTCTACAACCCGATGGCCGTGGCCGTCCTGCTGATGCAGCGGGGGTTCTGGGTCGGCACGAACACGGACCCGGCCGTCACCGTGGCCACCCAGCTGCCGGATGACCTGTTCACCCGAGGACTCATCATGACCGCGGTGTCGCTGGTCCTGCTGGTGCTGGCGCAGCGCGTCTTCGCCAGGCTCGAGGCGAAGGTGCCGGAGCGACTCTGATGACCACGATGATCCAGGTGGAGAACGCCACCAAGGCCTTCACCTTGTCCTACCAGCGCTCACTCAAGCAGACCGTCCTCGCCAAGGCCCGCGGCCGCAAGACGCACGACACGTTCAACGCCGTCGACGACGTCAGCTTCACCGTCCACGAGGGCGAGTCGGTGGGCCTGATGGGGCTCAACGGGTCGGGCAAGTCCACCCTGCTCAAGCTCATCTCCGGCGTCATGCGCCCCGACTCCGGGTCCGTGCTGACCCGGGGGCGCATCGCGGGGCTCATCGCCACCGGGACCGGGTTCGACCAGAACCTCAGCGGGCGCGAGAACCTCTACCTCAACGCGGCGATCCTCGGGATGTCGCGCGCCGAGACCGACCGCAAGTTCGACGAGATCGTCGACTTCGCCGACCTCGGCAAGTTCCTCGACACCGACGTGGCCTACTACAGCTCGGGCATGAAGGCCCGCCTCGGGTTCTCGGTCGCGGTCAACGTCGACGCCGACATCTTCATCGCCGACGAGGCCCTGGCGGTGGGTGACCGCCCCTTCAAGCGCAAGTGCAAGAAGCGCATGGACGAGATCGTCAAGTCGGGCGTGACCATGTTCTACGTCTCGCACGCCCCCGGATCGGTGCGCAACCTGTGCAACCGCGTGCTCGTCATGGAGAACGGCCGGCTCGCGTTCGACGGCGACGTCGACGAGGGCATCCACTACCTCCACTACGACGAGGGCGACGACGACAACGGCGACGACGACGGGCTCGGCGCCGACATCTAGGCCCGCGCACCAGCGGATCCGGCACGAAATCCCGGGGAGAATTCGACGCTTCCACGGCGTGTCGACTGGAAATTACACGTTTGTAGTTACTCAGAAACCCTTCCGTGACTGGTGTGACTGGTGTGAAACTCCTGCCTTGTGTGACCTTCCCCCACACAGGAGTAGATCTTTCATGCGACCTCTTCAGGCCCGTCTCGTCACCCTCTGCCAGCAGGTGCTGGCCCTGGGCGTCGTCCTCGTCGTGCTGACACCCGCCTCCGGCGTGGTCTCGCTCGACATCGTCGGCGAACGCCCCGGCCACCAGCCCACCATCGACCGAGCGGGCGGCCAGGCAGGCCCCGCCCAGCTGGTGTCGGCCACGGTGCCGACCCGGGCGATCGAGCCCGCCGTCACCGAGGTGGCCCTCACCGACGGCGACGGCGGCTTCGCCGGCCTGCAGGGTCGTACGATCGCCGGCGGCGCCACCGACGCACGCGTGGTGAGCAAGCCCCGGGCCGTCGCGGGGTTCGCGGCCATCGGCGTCACCTGGCAGCACGGCGAGGCCCTCGAGGAGGACCAGATCTCGCTCCAGGTGCGCACCCGCACCGCGGGCGACTGGAGTGGCTGGGAGGCGCTGGAGTACCACGATGAGCACGGTCCCGACGCCGGCAGCGCGGAGGCAGCCGGCGCCCGCCCCGGCACCGAGCCGATGTTCGTGGGTGACGTGGACGACGTCCAGGTCAGGGCGAGCACCGACGGCGTCGCGCTGCCCGACGACCTGTCGCTGGCGCTGGTCGACCCGGGCGAGGCTCACGGCGCCCGGCTCGAGGAGCCGGCGGACCAGCCGTCGCAGGACGGCACCGCGGCCTACGACGAGGAGTACGACGACCGCGGTGCGCTCGAGTCCGACGGGACGGGGTCCGACGCCATCACGCTGCAGGCCGCGAAGACCAGCCGGACCGTCGCCCAGCCCACCATCTTCAGCCGTGCCCAGTGGGGCGCCGACGAGAGCATCCGCAACAAGAGCGCCCTGCGCTACGGCTCGATCAGCGCCGGCTTCGTGCACCACACCGTCAACGCCAACGACTACACCGAGGACCAGGTGCCGGCGCTCCTGCGCAGCATCTACGCCTACCACGTGAAGTCCCGCGGCTGGAGCGACATCGGCTACAACTTCCTCGTCGACCGGTTCGGCCGGATCTGGGAGGGCCGCTACGGCGGCATCGACAAGCCGGTCGTCGGTGCGCACACCCTCAACTACAACGACTACTCCTTCGCGATGTCGGCCATCGGCAACTTCGACACCGTCCAGCCCCCCGACGTCATGCTGCGCGCCTACGGCCAGCTGTTCGCGTGGAAGCTGTCGCTGCACGGCGTCAACCCGGCCTCGACGTCGCAGAAGGTCGGACGCTCCACCTTCCAGGCGATCAACGGCCACCGTGACGCCGGGTCCACCGCGTGCCCCGGGAAGTACCTGTACGCCCAGCTCGCGCTGATCCGCACGTACGCCTCGCAGGCGGCCCCGGCCGCCCCGGTCGGCCCGACGCCGGTGAGCGTGACGGCGCCCGCGCCGCAGAACAACCTCGACGCCTCGCCCTACCCCGACCTGCTCGTCCGTCGGGCCGCCGACGGTAGGGGGCTGGTCATCCCGACGGGTGGCCTCACCTCGTTCCAGCAGCGGCTGGTGGTCGGCAAGTCGGGCTGGGACCAGAGGGCCGACGTCCTGGTCTCGCCCGACCTGACGCGAGACGGCGTCCCGGACCTGGTGACCGTCGACAAGTCCGGCGTCGTGCGGGTGCGGGCCGGAAAGGGCAACGGCAGGTTCGGGTCCACCGCGAAGAAGCTGCGGCTGCGCGGCTACTCGCTCGTCACCGCGGTCGGCGACATCAACGGCGACGGCCGCAACGACCTGGTCGCCCGGTTCAAGGGCCGTCTCACGACGCTTCTCGCCACCGGCAAGGGCGGCTTCGCCCGGAAGGTGACCCGGAAGGGCTACGGCAACTACCGGCAGATCATCGGCGCCGGTGACGTCACCGGCGACGGCCGGGCGGACCTGCTCCTGCGGACCAAGAACCGGCTTCTGCTGCAGGGCGGCTACGGCACCGGCCGGTTCGCCCCGCCGACCCGGGTGGCCGGCTCCTGGAAGGGCTACAACCGCCTCGTCGGCGGAGACTTCAACGGCGACGGCCGCAGCGACCTCGTCGCCCGCTCGGGCAACGGCAACATGTGGCTGCTGCCCGGCCGCGGTGACGGCACCTACGGCACCGCGCTGGGTCCCGCGACCAACCTCAAGTCGATGCGTATGCTCACCGCCGCCAACCTCGTGGGAGGCGCGGGTGGCGACCTGATCGGCGTCGCCGGCAAGTCGCTGGTGGTCGTGGCCAACCGCGACACGTTCGAGCTCGGCGCCCCGATCGACACGGGAGTCTCCTTCGCCGGGATGGACCTGGTGCTCAACGCCAGTGACGTCAACCGCGACGGCTTCGGCGACGCGCTCGCCCGCGACACCGCTGGGCAGCTGTGGCTCTTCACGGGCAACGGCACCGGCGCCCTGGCCCCGGGCCGCGCCCTCGGCGCCGGCTGGGCCGGCATCACCGACCTCGCCGCGGTCGGCGACGTGACCGGCGACGGCAACCCCGACCTGATGGGCACGCCCGCCGGCGGCAGGTTCTCGGTCTGGGCGGGCAACGGCACCGGCTTCAACGCCGCCGCACCGGTGGCGGGTCGCGTCGCCGCGCGAGCCGGTCTCCCGGCCGACCTGTCCGCCTTCGACTGGGTGCTCAAGGTCCAGGACATGCAGCTCAAGGGCCCGGGCGACTACATCGTCCGCGACCGCGCCACCGGAACGGCGTACGTCTACGACGGGCGCAAGTCCGGCGTCTCGGCACCGCGCGTGCTGGGCGAGGGGATGGGGGCCTTCGACCTGGCGGGGTGAGAGCAGCAGGCCCGGGCGGTCACCCGTTCGGCGTCGTGGACGGCGTCGAGGCGAGCCGGGTCGGGGTTGCGGACGAGGACCAGCGAGCCTCCTCTTCTGAGGGGCTCGGTGAAGGTGGCCATTCCTGGTGGGGAAGCCGGGTCGGCCACCGACAGAAGACGGCCGCCGTCGGTGAGCGAGCTCCCGACGGCGGCCGTCAGCTCGTCGGCGGGTGCGCGTCCGGCGTCGAACAGGTCGCGCTGGCTCAGGGTGTCGGTGGCGGCGTCGTCACCGGTGGGCGGGTCCCAGGCGGCGAACCCGTCGGGCTGCGACCAGATCTCCACCCCCACGTCGAGCACCCGGTCGGGCAGCGCGTCGGCGAACCGCACACCCAGCGGGCGCAGGCTGCAGGCGAGCACCGGCACCGTCGCTGCGCGGGGTGCCCACGCGTCGAGGGTCTCGGGACCGCAGACCACGGCGTCGGGCTCGTCGGACGTGGTCACCCGCAGGCCGACGGTCCACGCGGCGCCGAGGAACACCGGCGCCAGCCAGTGGGGCGGCAGGTCGATCCGCAGCGACATGCCGCGCTCGAGGTCGGCGACGTCGGTGAGCAGGCCGGACGCCTTGGCGACCCAGTTGGCGTACGTCGTCACCGACAGCTCGACCCGCTCGTCGGTGGCGTGGTCGTAGAAGGTCAGCAGCGGTCGTCCGGGGTCGCGCCGCAGCTGGGCGGCGAGCACCTCCGCGAAGGTCGTCACGACGAGGGTCCGTGCCGCCGCGTCAGACGGCGTTGGGCTCCGGGGAGTCCATGTAGGGGTAGTCCTCCATGAAGGTCTCCAGCGCGGCCCCGCTGACGTCGGAGCAGTACTGCCAGACGCCGACCTGCTTGGCGGGATCGGTCTCGCCGACGCCGCCCAGCGACCAGTGCGTGAAGGCGACGTGCTGGCCCTTCGGGAAGGCCTTGCCGTCCTCGGAGGTCCACGGCACGGCCTTGAACTTGTCACGCAGGTCGTCGGTGCCCTGGAGCTTGGAGGCGATGCCGCGGAGCACGTCCATCTTCTCGGAGCTGTCGGCGATGGTCTCGTCGTACCAGAGGATGGTGAAGCCGTGCTCGAGGTTGTGCACGAGCTCGCCCAGCTCGGGGCGGTCGGAGGTGGTGTAGAGCTTGCGCTCCATGCTGTCCCACATGTTCCAGTGCTGGCCGAAGGCCGGCGGTGCGTCGGGATAGCTCATCGGCGTGCCGACCTCGACGTGGTCCTGGCTGCCCTCGGCGGTCTTGGTGGTGACGTCCTGGCAGACCGACGCCTTCGCGCCGATCTCACCCAGGGAGTCCGAGGAGAAGGCGCGCAGGTCGTACCAGTCCTTGATCGGCTTGAAGGCCGCGGCACCCACGATCAGCACGGCGACGAGGACGCACACGCCCACGATGGCCAGGCCACGCCGGTTCTCCTTCTTGGACTGCTGGGAGCGGATGGAGTCGATGACCGCCTGACGGTCGGTCTTTGCCTGCTTGGCCACGGTGCTCGATGTCTCTCGTCGTCGGAACTGCTGGGGCTGCGGTGGCAGAGTCTACGGAGTCGCGGGTGAGGTCCGGCACACGACGTCGGATCACGCGTCGTCGGCGGTCCTGAGCCAGTCCTCGAGGTGCCAGCCGTGGGCGAAGCAGACCGCTGCGACGGCGGTGCGGTCCGCCCCGTCGGGCAACCGGGCGAGCGCCGCGGCCAGCTCCGGCGCCGGCACCGGCGACCCGAACGGCGCCCGGTCGGCGGCGTCGCCCGCCAGCGCGCGTACGACGGCCTCGCGGGCCCCCCACCCGAACAGGTCTCCGCCCTCGGAGCGCACGAGGGACGCGGCGCCGGGACCGTCCTCGCCGGGCGGCAGCACCAGGTCGCTCCGACCGCGGACCACGGCGAGGGGCCGGCCGGCGAGCTTGCCCTGCACCAGCTCGGCGGCACCGGCGAGCTCGTCGGCGACGGCAGGGAGGGTCACCGCGAGCGTGTTGCCGTGGGAGTCGGTGCGACCGGCGAAGTCCTCGGCCACGACGAGCCCCGCCGCGCCGATCGCGATGTCGGTCTGTCCCTCCCGCCAGGCACGTCCGGCCGTGTCGGTGACGACGACGCCGACGTTGACCCCCGCGCGCTCGAGGACGGCGCGGCGCAGGTCGCGCGCCGAGGCGTCCGGGTCGAGGGGCAGCAGCACGACGGAGCCGGCGGCGACGTTGGAGGCGTCGACTCCGGCGGCGGCCATCGTCAGCCCGAGACGGTGGCGCACGATCAGGGTCGCGCCGCGGCGCGCGACCACCCGCCGCGACTCCTCCTCGATCGCCGCCGCGCGGTCGCCGGCCCGCGTCCGGCCCTCGGCCTTGCTCACCACCTTGCTCGTCACGCACACCACGTCGCCGTCGGCGAGGTCGGCGCCGCCGCGCAGGGCGGCGAGGACGAGGGCCGCGAGGTCGTCGCCGGCGGTGACCTCGGGCAGGCCGTCGGGCGCCCAGGCCTCCAGGCGGGTCACGTGGTCCCGGCCGAGGCGAGCGACACGGCGGCGGCGGCCATCGCCGCGGTGGCGTCGTGGTCGCTCATCATCAGCGGCACGGCCCGCGCGCGGACGCCGGCCGCCTCGAGCAGGGGCAGCTCGTCGGCGTCGCGCGTGTCGACCAGCCAGCCGTCGAGGACCCCGCCGTCCGAACGGGCTCCGTAGTGGACGCCGACCGCTCCGGCGCCGACCTCGACGCCGATGCACGTGAGCAGCTGGGCCGCCATGCCGTGCACGGGTGCGGCGCCGACGATGGGGGAGAGGCCGACCACCGGGGCGGACGTGGCGCGGACCGCGTCGCGGATGCCCGGCACGCCGAGGATGGTGCCCACGGAGACCACGGGGTTGGACGGGGGCAGGAGCACCAGGTCGCACCCGGAGATCGCCTCCAGCACACCGGGGGCCGGGGTCGCCGCCTCCTGGCCGACGACCAGCACGGCCTCGGCGGGCACCGCGGCGCGCAGCCGCACCCAGTACTCCTGGAAGTGGATGACCGACCTGCCGCTGGGGCTGTCGGGGTCGGCGACGGCGATGTGGGTCTCGACCCGGTCGTCGCTCATCGGCAGGAGCCGCACATCCCCGGGGTGCACGGACGCCAGCCACCGCCGGCACAGCGCCTCCGTGACCTGCGAGAGGGTGAACCCGGCCTCGAGCATCTGCGTGCGGACGAGGTGGGTGGCGATGTCGCGATCACCCAGCCCGAACCACGTGGGCTCGACGCCGTACGCCTCCAGCTCGGTCCGCGCGCTCCACGTCTCGTCGCGGCGACCCCACCCGCGGTCGGTGTCGATGCCGTCGCCCAGGGTGTACATGACGGTGTCGAGGTCGGGGCAGACCTTGAGGCCGTGGATCCACCAGTCGTCCGCGGTGTTGGCCACGACGGTGACCTCGGTGTCGGCCGTGCCGCCGGGCACGAGGCCCGACCGCAGGCCGTGGAGGAGGCCCTGGAGGAAGCGCGCCCCGCCGACGCCGCCCGACAGGACGGTGACGCGGCGGAGCGGCGGCGGGGATGATGGCATAGGAACAGCCTGCCGGAAGGGGAATGGCCATATCAGATCCGGGCTTGACTTGCGGGGTACGACAGGCATGTAATTCCCACAGTGTCGTTCAGTTCTGAAGCCGGGTCGAAAGGGCTACAACCATGAGAGCAGAACTGTTTCTCCTCGAGCCCGAGGGCGAGGAGTTCGGTTGGCAGGATCGCGCGCTGTGTGCACAGACGGATCCTGAGGCGTTCTTCCCCGAGAAGGGAGGATCGACCAGGGAGGCCAAGAAGGTCTGCCTGACGTGCGAGGTGCGCACCGACTGCCTCGAGTCCGCGCTGATGAATGACGAGCGCTTCGGCATCTGGGGTGGCCTCTCCGAGCGTGAGCGACGCAAGCTGAAGAAGCGCGCCGTCTGACGCCTTCGCCGTCCCACCGCCGTTTTCTGGGCGTGCGGAGCCCCTCGCTAAGGTGCTCCGGTGTCCGTCACTGCGCTTCTCGTCAGTCATGACGGGGCGCGGTGGCTCCCAGCCGTCCTCGCTGGTCTGACCGGGCAGACCCACCCGGTGGACCGCGTCGTGGCCGTCGACACCACGAGCCGCGACGACAGCGTCGCCCTGGTCCGGGACGCGATCGACACCTCGGCGTCGCGGCTCGCCGGCTCCCTGGTGTGCGACGTCGTGCCGGGCTCGACGAGCTATCCCGCTGCCGTCCGGCATGGTCTGGACCTGCTGCCGCCGAGCAGCGCTGTCGGCGAGAGCGGCGAGGAGCCCGGCGACGAGCGGCGAGAGCCCGGCGACGAGTGGGTGTGGCTGCTGCACGACGACAGCAACCCCGAGCCGACCGCCCTGGCCGAGCTGCTGGCGGCGGCGCGCGAGCACCCGGACGCCGCGATCCTCGGCCCCAAGCTGCGCGAGTGGCCCTCCCTGCGCCGGTTGCTCGAGGTCGGACTGACCATCAGCGGCACCGGCCACCGCGAGACTGGTCTGGAGCGGGGTGAGTACGACCAGGGCCAGCACGACGCCGTCCGCGAGGTGCTGGCGGTCAACACCGCGGGCATGCTCGTGAAGCGCCGGGTGCTCGAGTCGCTGGGTGGGCTCGACGAGGAGCTGCCGATCTTCGGCAACGACATCGACTTCGGCTGGCGCGCCGCGCTGGCCGGTCACCGCACCCTCGTGGTGCCGCAGGCCGTCGTGTTCCACGCGGAGGCCGCCCACCGGGGCGTGCGCCGAACGCCGCTCACCGGTCGCCACACCCACTACCAGGAGCGTCGTGCGGCGCTCTTCACCTCGCTGGCCAACGTGTCCTCGCGGGCCTTCGCCTGGCAGTACGTCCGCCTCTTCCTCGGCTCCCTGCTCCGGGTGCTCGGCTACCTCGGGGTCCGCGCGGTGGGAGAGGCGCTCGACGAGCTCGCCGCCGTGCTGTCCGTGCACGGCCGGCCCCGCCAGGTGCTGGCCGCCCGGCGCGAGCGGGCGCGGCGCCGCGAGGGCGAGCCCGCCGACGTACGACGGCTGCTGGCGCCCCGCTGGCTGCCCTACCGCCACGGCCTCGACTTCGTCACCGACCTCGCGTCCGCCGCGACCAGCCAGGCCGCCGACGTGGCCGAGCGGCGGCGGCTCGCCAAGGCGCCCGGGTCGGTGCCCGCGGGCCGCGAGCCGCGCCGCGGGTCGGCCGAGGACGACGAGGACGCGTACCTCACCGACACCGGGATGGTGGCCCGCTTCTTCACCAACCCGGTCGCCGTCGTGCTGGTCCTCTTCGGCGTGCTCGCCCTGCTCGCCGGTCGGGAGGCGTTCGGCTCGATCACGGGCGGCGCGCTCTCGCCGGTGCCCGCCGAGGCTGCGGACTGGTGGCGGCTGCACGCCTCGACGTGGCTTCCCCTCGGCACCGGCACCGACGTGCCGGCCCCCGCCTACGTGCTGCCCTTCGCGTTTGCGGCGTCGGTCATGTTCGGCAGCACCGGGGCCGTGGTGTCCGGGCTGATGCTGCTGGCGGTCCCGGTCGCCGCGTGGGGCGCGTGGCGACTGCTCAAGGTGGTCGGCCACCTCGTGGACCCGCTCGGTCTCCCGCGCTGGCTGGTCGTGTGGGGTGCGCTGACCTACGCACTCGTCCCCGTGACGTCGGGCGCCTGGGGCGAGGGACGCTTCGGCACCGTGGCGGTGGCCGCACTGCTCCCGTGGGCCGCCCATGCGGCGCTGGGCTTCGTCGACCCCGACCGCGACCGGCGCTGGCGCGCGGCCTGGCGCACGGCCCTGCTGCTCGCCCTCGGCGCGGCGTTCGTGCCCGGCTTCTGGCTCTTCGCGCTCCTGGCCACCGCGGTGGTCCTGGGCGCCGCCGCCGTCATCGCCCCGCGCCTGGTGCGCGAGCGCGACAGCTGGGGGCCTCCGGTGGTCGCCGTGGCGGCCACGCCGGTCCTCCTGGCCCCGTGGCTGCTGCCGCTGCTGACCACCGGATCCGCGTCCGGGCTGCTGCTGGAGGCCGGGCGGCTCACCGTCGACCAGGTGACCTTCGCCGGGCTGCTGACGGGCAGGCTCAACGACCTGGGCGCGCCGTGGTGGCTCGGTGCCGTGCTCGGCGTGCTGGCGCTGCTCGCGCTGATCCCCGGACGTACGCGCGTCTCCGTCGCCATCTGCTGGCTCGTCGCGCTGGCCGCCGCGCTGGCCTCCGGCGTGCTGTCCCACCTCAGCCTCGACCTGCCCTCGGTCACCACCCGGCCGAGCCTGGGACTCTTCGTGGTGATCCTGCAGGGCACCGCGGTCGTCGCGGTCGTGCTGGGCGCCGACGCCTACCTGCGGCGGCTCGACGAGCACCACCCCTGGTGGCAGCGAGCCCTGGCGACGGGACTGGCCGTCACGGCGGCCCTGGTGCCGCTGGGCGGCCTGGCCTGGTGGCTCACCACCCCCGACAACGCCCTGGCGCGCGATGCCGCGCAGGACGTGCCGGTCTACATGCAGCAGAGCTCGCTGCTCGGCGACGAGCACGGCGTCCTGGTGCTGAGCGGCTCCGTCGAGGACGGCATCACCTACCGCATCCGGCGCGACGACGGCACCACGCTGGGGGAGGACGAGGTGCTCACCCTCGCCGACGAGGACACCGGGCTCACCGAGGACGTCCGCGCGCTCGTGTCCTCGCCCACGCCGCAGGTCGTCGCCGACCTCGGCGCCCGAGGGGTCGAGTACGTCGTCCTCACCTCTCCCGCCGACGGCAGCATCTCGTCGTTGCTCGACGCCACGGCCGGTCTCGACCAGGCCAGTGCCGAGGACCGGAGCACCCGCGCCTGGCGCGTCGACCGGCCACTCGAGGAGTCGGCGGTGGACGGACCCGGGTCGTGGTGGCGCACCGCGTTGCTCGTCGTGCAGGGGCTGGCGATCCTGGCTGCGCTGGTCCTGGCCGCGCCGACGGTGCGGCAGCGCAGAGAGGAGCGCGTCGATGGCTGAGCGCACTCCCGCCACGCCGCGGGGCGGACGCCGTCGGGTCGCCGAGGTGACCGGTCGGCGACCGTCCCCGGTGACCCTGCTGGCCGTGCTGATCCCGCTGCTCACGGTGGCGGCGCTGGGGCTGGTCCGGCCGGCCGACACGCCGGCCACCACACACGCCCCCACCGGTGCACCGCTCGACCGGTCGACCGCCGTGTGCCCCCCGCGCCTGCCGGGCGCCGACCGGTTGCAGTTCGGCAGCGCCCGGCTCGCCTCGGGCGATCTCGCGCTCCGGGTGGGGCGCCGGGACGAGACCGAGACGCTGGAGGACGGCGTGGCCTCCCGGACGGAGCGCCGCTACGTCGTCGTCAACGGCACTGGCGACCTCGCCGCGGGCCTCGTGGTGACCCGGTCGGGCTCGGGGTCGGCGACCGGTTGTGACCAGCCCGCACCGGAGCGGTGGTTCACCGGCGCTGGCGCCTCGGCCGAGCACGCCTCGACCCTGACCCTGGTCAACCCCGACAAGGGCCCGGCCGTGGCCGACGTGACCGTGTGGGACGGCAGCGGCCTGGTCGACGTACCGGCACTGCGTGGGATCCGGGTGCCGGGCGGGCGCTCCACCTCCTTCGACCTCTCCGAGGTGACCCCCAACCGTGACGCGCTCGCGGTGCGCGTGCTGGTGTCGCGGGGTCGCCTGGCCTCGAGCGTGGTCGACGTGGTCGACCCCGTGGGGCGCGACCGGCCCGTGCGCGAGTGGTTGCCGCCGCAGCCGGAGCCGGCCTCGACGTCGTACGTCCCCGGCGTGGGGACCACGCCGGCCGACCGCACCCTCACCCTGGCCAACCCGGGCGACAGCGAGGTGCGCGTCACGCTCCAGCTCGTCAGCGAGGAGAGCGAGTTCGCTCCGTCGGGCGTCGAGGAGGTGAGGCTGGCAGCCGCGTCGGTGGCCGAGGTCGACCTGGGCGGGGTGCTGCGCGGCCGCACCGCCGAGGGCGTCCAGGCCCTCAGGCTCGAGGCGACCGGGCCGATCACGGCGAGCCTGCGGACTCGGGTCCCCGACGACCTGGCGTTCTCCGTCGCGGGCTCGACGGTGGGGAGCGAGACGGCTGCGGCGCTGCCGGCCGGCTCCAAGCGACTGGTGGTCGTGGGTGCGAGCACGCCGGGGGTGCTCACGCTGCAGGCGTGGGACGAGGACGGCCGTGCGGTGGTGCGTGAACGTCGCGTCGAGCTCACCCCGGCCACCGCCGCCCGGGTGCGACTGCCCGACGAGGCGGTGCTCGCGGTGGTGCGGGTCGAGCGGACCGGGGCGGTGGTGTCGCTGGAGGTCAGCGACCGCGGGCTGTCCGTGCTGCCGCTGGCGCAGCTGGAGTCCACCAGCATGGTGCCCGACGTCCGTCCGGCACAGCGGTAGCAGCGCTAGTCGCCGTACCTCTCGTCGACCTGTCCCGGTGTGAGCCCGAGGAGCTCGGCCAGCTGCTCGACGACGACGGTGTGCACCATGGCCTCCAGCTCGTCGCGACTGGTGGCGCGGTGCTCGATCGGGCGCCGGAACAGCACCAGTCGGGTGGGGGCCTGGCCCTTCCCGCGCACCAGCGACGACAGCGGCACCGTCTCGTCACCCCAGTCGTCGGGGAGCATCGGCGCGTCCTCGACGGCGTACTCGACGAGGCCGAGGTGGCGCTGCCAGCGCTCGTCGAGAGGGGTGACCACGTCGAGCACGAGCTGGTCGAACCTCTGCCGCGCGGTCCGCAGCGCGGGTGTGCCGGGATCGGCGGGCAGGATGCCGGGGCCGCGCATGCCGCGACCGCGGCGGTCGCGGACCCGGCTGCGCGGCGCCGTTGCGTCGGTGCCCCCGTCGCTGCCCAGGTCTGCGGTGCTCACGTCGTCCACGCCGCGAGCCTAAGCGTCGTGCGTGCGTCCGGCGGGTAGCGTCGGCGCCGTGAGCCTTGCCCGTCGTTGTTCGCGGACGGCGTGTGGCCGTTCCGCGGTCAACACGCTGACGTACGTCTACGCCGACCAGACCGCGGTCCTCGGCCCGCTGGCGACCTACGCCGAGCCGCACGCCTACGACCTCTGCGAGCTGCACAGCGAACGCCTCTCCGCGCCGCGGGGGTGGGAGGTGCTCCGGCTGGCTCCCGACCCGCGCGCCCAGGGGCCGAGCACCGACGACCTGCTCGCGCTCGCCGATGCGGTGCGCGAGGCCGCCCGTCCGGCCCCGGCACCGGTCCCGCTGCACTCGACGGACGACCCGAGCCGCGGTGCGAAGCGGGGACACCTGCGGGTCCTCACGTCCACCGACTGACTCGCGCACCGACTGACCTAGACTGCGGACCGTGAACATCGACCCGCAGCTGTTGAGCATCATCGTCTGCCCGGCGTGCCACGGGCAGCTGTCCGCCGACTCCGTCGACGGCGCCGACGAGCTGGTCTGCCAGGGGTGCGGCAACGCCTACCCGGTGCGGGACGACATCCCCGTCCTGCTGGTCGACGAGGCCCGCAAGCCCGCCTGAGGACTGCGCCGTGGCGACCTGGTTCGACGAGGCCCGGCTCGATGACGCTGGCGTGCTGGAGACGGTGGACCTGCGCCTGCGCACCCTCGCCGAGAGCGGCGCGCGGGTGCGGCGGGAGGCCCACGAGGCAGCGACCGCGACCGCCGAGCTGATCGCCCGCGGCCGCGACGACGAGCGTCCGCGCGCCGTCATCGCCGCCGGCCCTGACTCGCGCCTGCTGCGGGCGGTGCTCGAGCCGTGGTGCCCGGTGCCGTTCGTCGCGTGGCCCAACTCCCGGGCTGCCCGGCTGGGCGGGGTCGCTCGACCTCGTGGTGATGCTGGCGCCCGAGGGCAACGACCACGGGTCCGCGTCGGCCGTCGCCGAGGCCGTACGCCGGGGTGCGCAGGTCGTCGTCGCCTGTCCCGAGCGGTCGCTGGTCGGCGAGCACGCGGCCGGCCGGCACGTGACGGTGCTGCCGACCGTGACGGGCGACCAGCTGGCCACCGCCGTCGTGATGCTCGACTACCTCGCCCACGTCCACCTCGGGCCGCGCGCCGACGCCGAGTCGGTGGCCGAGTCCCTCGACGAGGTCGCCACCAACTGCTCGCCGCACCGCGACCTCGCCGTCAACCCGGCCAAGATGCTGGCGATCGCGATGGCGGACACCAACCCGCTGGTGTGGGGCGGCTCGGTGCTGGCCGCTCGTGCTGCGCGCCGGCTGGCGGAGTCGCTGCGGCGCACCAGCGGACGCTCCGCGATCGCCGGCGACGCCGAGCACCTGCTCCCGGTCATCGAGGCGACCAAGCCGCACGACGTCTTCGCCGACCCGTTCGCCGAGGAGGCGGCCGACCTGCGGCCGCTGCTGCTCATCCTCGACGACCGCTCCGACGACCCCGTCGTACGCGAGCAGGCCGGGCAGCTGCGCGCCGCTGCCGCGCGGCACGGCGTGCGGGTCGAGACGCTCGACACCGACGCCGACGCCGAGGTGGCGCGCTACGCGTCGCTGCTGCTGACCGGGACCTACGCCGCGGAGTACCTCCGCGTGGGGCTGGTCGAGGACTAGCGGTTCTGCGCGGCTCGCTGCAGGCGGCGGCCGAAGACCAGCGCGTCGCCGCCCTGCACGCCACACCGTGCGCTCGAGGTGCATGCCCAGGTTGCGGGCGACGCCCTGGGAAGGGGTGTTGTCGGGGCGGATGAGGGCGATGAGGTGCTCGACGCCGTGCTCGGCGGCGCAGTCGCGTACGGCGGTGGCGGCCTCGGTGGCGTAGCCCTGCCGCCGCATCCCGGGCATGACGTGGTAGCCGACCTCGACGTGGGCAGTGCCCTCGACGTCCTGCATCGTCAAACCGCAGTCGCCGACGAACTCGCCCGTCGTGGGTCTCGACGACCCAGAGCCCGAAGTCGTGCTCGGCGTAGTTGCGCGCCTGCCACTCGATCCAGCGCACGGCGTCGTCTCGCGTGCGCCTGCGTCGGCCGGGACGCACCGGGTCGAAGGCCGAGAGGACCGCCGTCATGTCGTCGAGGTCGGCCGTCTCCATCAGGCGGAACGTCAGGCGCGAGGTTGGCTCGGGCAGCACCACCTCAGGCTAGTGGCCGGGTGCCCTCCGGTGCCCGCTGGTCGACGTCGGCCCACACCTCGGTGAGCTCGACGAGGAGGCCGTCGCGGGCGGTGGCGAAGCTGGCGACCGCGAACAGCTGCTCGCCACCGTCCCCGGTCGTCCCGGTGACCCGCGCCCGCAGCACCGCGCGGTCGCCGTCGGCGACCAGGTCCTCGACGACATGTGCTGGAAGCCGGGGTAGGCGGCGTTGAACCGCACCCACTCGTCGCGGTCGAACACCTCGCCCGTGTGCACCAGCCGGCAGGTGAAGTCGGGGTGCAGCAGGGCCGGCAACCCGTCCCAGGCATGAGAGTCGATCGACCTCGACGAGGCGGGTCAGGAGGGCGGCGGCGTCCATGGGTGCAGTCTGGCCGGGAGGTCCGACATCCGTCCTCAGGTGCTGCGCCGGGGACCGGAGTGCACGTGGATGTGCAGGTGCTTGGAGTCCTGGTAGGCGCCGAGGTTGGTGAGCACCGCCGCGGCTCCGTGCTCCTTCTCGACCGCACGGGCGATGTCCTGCACGACGCGCAGCAGGGCCCGGACGTCCGCCTCGTCGGACGGTCGCACCGTCGTCAGGGACCCGATGTGGCGCTTGGGGACGACCACCAGATGGACGTCCCAGTAGGGCCTGGTGTGGTGGTAGGCGAGGACCCGCTCATCGTCGTGCACCACGTCTAGCGGCACGGTGCGGGGTATCGCGACGTCGCAGTAGAAGTCGTCGCCCTGGTAGGTCGCCTCGGAGGTCACGGTCCTCACCTTCTCAGTGCGTGTATGCCTGACGACGACCGCGTTCACAGGCGCAGCATTCCGTCAAAGTGCTTTCGTCCTCGCCGGTGAGGGTCCAGTTCTGGCCGGGGCACCATTTCTCGGTGAGCTCAGTGAAAACGGTGCCGTCAACGGTGGCGACGGCGAGGTCGGATTCGGAGCAGTGGAGACGGTGCAAGGCCACCGTCAGCCGTCGGGGGGATCACCTCCACGTTGTACAAGGCCCGATCGGTCTCGTTGACGATGTCGAGTCCGGCCCCCAAGCGCTCGCCGCAGTCGCGGGAATGCAAGAGACCGCCACGCAGAGCAGCACGTTCGTTCGCTTCATCGCAGCTCCTGCCTCTCTAAGACACCATGCCCACAGTGGGTTCCGACAGCTGCGGGCGCCGGCGCGTCCGTTCGGATACTCGGCTGGACATGCCTGTGGCCCCGCCGTCCGTGGAGTGGCGGGGTGCGGGGCGGGGTCATGGTCGCTCGGGCGGCCTGGTGGCTCGGGTTCCAGTGCGGTCGTGCCGTGCTGGTCGCGGCGGTAGCGGTGGCCGTGGGGGCTGGTCCACTCGAACACCCCGGGTCCGATGACCCTGTAGTGCCAGGCGGTGTGGGTCTTGAGGCGGTGGTGGAAGCGGCACAAGCGGCGAGGTTGTCGGTGGCCGTGGGGCCGGGTTGTGGTCGGCCTTCTGGGTCGGCGTCGTGGTCGTAGGCGATGACGTGGTCGATGTCGCAGCCCCGGGCGGGTCGGGTGCACCAGGGGAACACGCACGTGCGATCGCGCAGAATGACCTGTTCGCGGATCCGGTCCGGGATCGCATAGCCCGGCGCGGTGAGCTGGGTGGTGAGGTCGATGACGGGCTTGACGGTGACCTGGGTGCGGCTGTCGCCACACCAGGCCCTGACCTGGTCGAGCAGCACCAGCCGCTGGCCTTCCTCCAGCCGACCCGTGGGCTCGAACACGGTGTGACCCTCCTCGACGGACCGGGCGTCGAAGTGGGCATGCAGCACCACCTCCCGCGCGACAGGCAGTCCGTCCTGGGCTCTGGCAGAACCGGCTGCCCCCGAGTGTGGAGGTCGAGCGCGGTCTGGGTGCGCGCCAGGTCACCGAGCGCCGCGGCACGGCGGGCGTCGAGAGACAGGCCCGATCCCAGTGCCTTGAGGGTGGCGGCGCCGTGGGCCAGGGCGCGGTCGAGGTCGAGGGCGTCGGCGAGGTCGAGCTCGGCCTCGAGCCGCATGGTGCCGGCGTAGTGCACGTCCTCGGAGTGCAGGGTGGCGTGGCGGGGGTCGACGGCGAGGTAGCCGTCCTCCGGATCGGCAGCCGGATCCGGAGCGGCGAGGTCGTAGCCGCTTGATGGCTTCGGCGACGAGCCGGTCGAGCTGCGCCGGGCCGACCTTCCCGGCCACGGCCGCGACCTGGACGTCGATCCACCCGGCTGCTTCAACCGTCAACGCGGGTACGGCGTGGATGGTGGCCTCGGCGACCGACCTTGCCCGCCACGCCGGCACCCGACCGGCCTGCACCTGCGCCCACAGCCGCGGCAGGCGGTGGCGCAGCTCCAGGGCGTGCCCGATGAGCCGCTTCGCCGACACCGTCGAGATGCCGAGGACGGCGCCGAGCTCGGCGACGCAGAACTCCGCCACCGTCGGGCAGCCCTCGCCGGCGATGGGCTCCTCGTGCTCAGCATCCAGCGACCGTGAACGTCGCGGCGTGGTGGATCGACTCGGGCGGGTGCAGGTCGGCCCACCGGGCGGCGAGGGCGAGCACGTCGGCGGCGGCACGGTCTTCCGCGGCCTTGCGGGTGCGGAGCGCGGCCAGCAGCCCGGAAGCGTCGAGGTCGTCCTCGACCTCTGCCTCCGGGTCCTGCCAGCGTCTCGATCATGCGTTCGATTCTAGACGGTGCCACCGACAGTCGGTCTGCTGTGGCTTTGGCGATCGAGCGTGGTTTCGAGGCTCGCTCCGCTCGCACCTCAACCACCGATGAGGCCAGCTCGCACCTCAACCCCGATCCGCGCATGAGAGACTCGCACGCCCTCGATGGGTAGCCGTCGAGCATCGACGGCACCCGGTGTCAGGTCAGGCGCGGTCCGGCATGCCCCGCCAGGCATGTCCAGCTGGTGTCGACCCGCACCCAGACCTGGGTCATCGGCATCCGGAAGGACTCCGGTGCGCCATCCGCGGTCAGCACTACGTCCATCACCTCCGCGGACAGCACGGCGGTGTCCCCGACCACGACCACGTAG
This sequence comes from uncultured Actinomycetota bacterium, assembly GCA_963740115.1. Lineage (GTDB taxonomy): Bacteria > Actinomycetota > Actinomycetes > Propionibacteriales > Nocardioidaceae > Nocardioides. Next base: position 292,029 of record CAVUCQ010000004.1, read on the forward strand.
GGGTCGAGGAGGCGTTGCGATCGCCAGACCGTGTGCCCTTCGGTGTTGCGACGGACGTACTCCGCCCGGTCGTAGACCGCGCCCACGTGGGACGTCCACCTGAAGTCCTCGTGCAGCAGCTCGAGCAGGCGTCCGGCATCACCCTCTGCCAGCGCCGACGCGCGAGCCTCGGCGGCGAGGATCACCTCGGCCTGGTCACCCATGCGCTTCCCAGCCGGCGGCACCAGGCCCAGCACCTCCTCGGTCGACCGCACGTCGCCGTACGAGCGGTAGACCACGTGCAGCGTCGCGTTGTGGTCCTGGTCGCGCAGCGCGGCGCAGGCGTCCGCGACGAGGACGACCCGGAGCCCGCACGTGCTCGCGTCGCGGACGGTGTCCTCGACGCACACGTTGGTGACGGTCCCGGTCACCACGAGCGTGTCGACACCACGGGCGGCCAGGAGCTCGGGCAGTCGGAGGAGCCCGGGAAGTACGCACTGCGCGCCGTCTTCTCGACCACCAGGTCGTCGGCGTCGACCTCGAGGCCGGGGTGCAGGCGCGTCCGCCGGCGGGCCCGCGCCGCCCGACCGGGCGTAGAGCTCGGCCACCTCGTCGCCGAAGAACTCGCGGTCCTTGGCCGACGGCTCGGCGAACCCCGGCACGACCCACGCCACCATCCCGCCCGCCGAGCGCAGCGCCCGGCCAGGGCGTTGACGCGAGGCACGATCCCGCGGACGTACGCCGACTCGCGCACGAAGAACGGCACGAGGTCGACGACCACGAGCGCCGTCCGCCGCGGGTCGAGGTGCTCGTAGGCGTGCCGTCGGCCGCGACGCTGCTCGTGCCGCGCGTACTCGCGCTCCTCGACGAACCAGTCGTGCGTCGCGACGTCGGAGCCGGGTGACGTGTCATCCGGCGAGGCTACTGTCGGCCGGTGGACTCGCACTCGACGACGTGCCGAGCCTACACGACGCGCCTCCTCACCCCCGACACCTGGGACGACTTCGCCGCGCTCGTCGAGGCCAACAACGGCGTGTGGGGCGGGTGCTGGTGCATGGGCTTCCACCCCGAGGGCCTGGGCGGGACTGCGGAGGACCACCGGATCGCCAAGCGCGCGCACACCGACGACGGCACGGTCCACCAGGTGCTGGTCTACGACGGCGCCACCTGCGTGGGCTGGTGCCAGTTCGGCAGCCCGGCCGAGCTGCCCAACATCAAGAACGCGAAGGCCTACGAGAAGGACCTCGTCGACCTCCCGCGCTGGCGGATCGGCTGCATCTTCACCGGCAGCAAGCACCGGGAGAAGGGCGTCGCGCGGGCCGCAGTCACCGCGGTGCTCGAGGAGATCCGGGAGGCCGGCGGCGGGGTCGGTCGAGGCCTACCCGGAGCAGGTCGAGGACCGCAAGCCTCAGCGCGGGGCATACCTCCACACCGGACCGGAGTCGCTCTACGAGGAGCTCGGCTTCGTCCGTGACCGCCAGATCGCCAAGTGGCGCTGGGTGATGCGCCGCGAGGTGCGACGCCTGAGCAACAGGGCCGTCGATAGGCTGACGGACCCGACCCACGACCCGAAGGATCACCCATGGCCGGCGGACTGTTCGCCCTCCTCGACGACGTCGCCGCACTCGCCCGCATCGCCGCGGCCAGCGTGGACGACGTGGGTGCGGCGGCTGGCCGCGCCAGCGCCAAGGCCGCCGGCGTGGTCGTCGACGACACGGCCGTGACGCCGCAGTACCTCCACGGGTCCGCCGCCGCGCGCGAGCTGCCGATCATCAAGAAGATCGCCATCGGCTCGCTGCGCAACAAGCTGCTCTTCATCCTGCCCGCGGCCGTGCTGCTCGGGCAGTTCCTGCCCGGGACTGCTGCCGGTGATCCTCATCTTCGGTGGTGCGTTCCTCGCCTACGAGGGCGCGCACAAGGTCCACGAGCGGCTCACCGGCCACGCCACCGAGGCGGAGGAGGAGGTCGCCCCGAACGGCGAGCTCACCCCCGAGCACGAGGAGCGCACCATCTCGCAGGCGATCCGCACCGACTTCATCCTCAGCGCCGAGATCATGGTGATCGCGCTCAAGGAGGTCGTCAGCTCCGACCCCGACGCGAGCATCTGGATGCGCGCGATCGTGCTCGCGGTGGTGGCCATCCTGATCACCGTCCTCGTCTACGGCGTCGTCGCGCTGATCGTGAAGATGGACGACGTCGGCCTGCACCTCGCCGAGAAGCCGTCCAAGGGCTCGCAGCGCGTCGGGCTCGCGCTGGTGTCGGCGATGCCGCGACTGCTCGCGGCGATCTCCTTCATCGGCACGCTCGCGATGCTCTGGGTCGGCGGCCACATCTTCCTGGTCAGCCTCTACGAGATCGGCGGGCACGACGGCCTGCTCGAGGGCACCGCGCTCGGCGACGTCCTGCACGCGCCGTACGACCTCGTGCACCACTGGGAGGACGACGTCCACGACGCCATCGGCGGGGCGCTCGGCGCCCTCGCCGGCTGGCTGCTCAACACGCTGCTCTCCGCCCTCGTCGGCCTCGTCGTCGGCGGCATCATCCTGGCCGTCCTGCGGGTCGTCGGGGTGGGCGGTCCACGGCGAGGACCACGGGGAGGAGCACGGTGCGGACGACGGTGCGGACGACGATGCAGCCGAGGTCGAGCCTTGGGACGAGCCCGTCGACGAGCGCTCCGACGCACCCTCGGACGGGCCGTCCGACGGCCCCGCTGGCGGCTCCCGAGGATTCTCCGAATCGCTGAGCGCGGTCCTACTCTTCTCTGGTCCGCGCGGGAGATCCCGACGATGCACAGATGTGCGGCGCAGACGCGCCTCCTCAGACACCAGGAGACACACGATGGACTTCAAGGTCGCTGACCTCACCCTCGCCGCCTACGGCCGCAAGGAGATCGAGCTCGCCGAGCACGAGATGCCGGGCCTGATGGCCATGCGCGAGCGCTACGGCAAGGACCAGCCGCTCGCGGGCGCCCGCATCGCCGGCTCGCTGCACATGACGATCCAGACCGCCGTGCTCATCGAGACCCTCGCGCGCCTCGGTGCCGACGTCCGCTGGGCCACGTGCAACATCTTCTCCACCCAGGACCACGCCGCGGCCGCGGTCGTCGTCGGTCGCGACGGCACCGTGGAGGACCCCCGCGGCACGCCGGTCTTCGCCTGGAAGGGCGAGACCCTCGCCGAGTACTGGGACGAGGCCGAGAAGGTCTTCGACTTCGCCGACGCGGACGGCCGGCCGGTCGGCCCCAACGTCCTGCTCGACGACGGTGGCGACATCACGATGCTGCTGCACCTCGGCGTCGAGTACGAGAAGGCCGGCGTCGTGCCGTCGCAGGACTGCACCGACAACGAGGAGTTCAAGGAGGTGCTGCGCGTCCTGGCCCGCTCGGTCGAGACCAAGCCGCAGCACTGGACCGAGCATCCCGAAGGACATCAAGGGCGTCTCCGAGGAGACCACCACCGGCGTCCTGCGCCTCTACGACCGCTTCCGCGAGGGCACGCTGCTCTTCCCGGCGATCAACGTCAACGACTCGGTCACCAAGTCGAAGTTCGACAACAAGTACGGCTGCCGCCACTCGCTCATCGACGGCATCAACCGCGCCACCGACGTGATGATCGGCGGCAAGGTCGCCGTCGTCTGCGGCTACGGCGACGTCGGCAAGGGCTCCGCGGAGTCGCTGCGCGGCCAGGGCGCCCGCGTCATCGTCACCGAGATCGACCCGATCTGCGCGCTGCAGGCCGCGATGGACGGCTACGAGGTCAAGCGCCTCGAGTCGGTCGTCGAGACCGCCGACATCTTCATCACCACGACCGGCAACTTCGACATCATCACCGTCGAGCACTTCCACAAGATGAAGCACCAGGCGATCGTCGGCAACATCGGTCACTTCGACAACGAGATCAACATGGCCGGCCTGGCCAAGATCCCGGGCATCGTCAAGGACGAGATCAAGCCGCAGGTCCACCAGTGGATCTTCCCCGAGGACGGCAAGAAGATCATCGTGCTGTCCGAGGGCCGCCTGCTCAACCTCGGCAACGCGACGGGCCACCCGTCGTTCGTCATGTCGAACTCCTTCACCAACCAGGTGCTGGCGCAGGTCGAGCTCTTCACCAAGGCCGACGAGTACGAGCTCGGCGTGCACGTCCTGCCCAAGCACCTCGACGAGGAGGTGGCCCGCCTGCACCTCGACGCCCTCGGCGTCGAGCTGACGGAGCTCACCAAGGAGCAGGCCGCCTACCTCGGTGTCGACGTCGACGGTCCCTACAAGTCGGACCTCTACCGCTACTGAGCCCGAAGCGCGGTGTCGGCCGGGTGCCAGTCCCTAGACTGACGCCATGACCGACCTTGCCGAACCGGCGCGCGGCAGCGTGCTCGTCGTCGACGACGACGCCTCCCTGGCGGAGATGCTCTCCATCGTCCTCCGCCAGGAGGGGTTCGACAGCCGGATCGTGGGCCGCGGCGACATCGCGCTCGACGCGTTCCGCGACTACAAGCCCGACCTGGTGCTGCTCGACCTGATGCTGCCCGGCAAGGACGGCATCGACGTCTGCAAGGAGATCCGCGCCGAGTCCGGCGTGCCGATCGTGATGCTCACCGCGAAGGGCGACACCGTCGACGTGGTCGTCGGGCTCGAGTCCGGGGCCGACGACTACATCATCAAGCCGTTCAAGCCCAAGGAGCTCGTCGCGCGCGTCCGCGCGCGCGTACGCCGCAACGACGTGTCCAACGACGAGGGGCTGACCATCGGCGACGTCACCATCGACGTGGCCGGGCACTCCGTCACGCGCGACGGCCAGCCGATCAACCTGACGCCGCTCGAGTTCGACCTGCTCGTCTGCCTGGCCCGCAAGCCGTGGCAGGTCTTCACCCGCGAGGTGCTGCTGGAGCAGGTCTGGGGCTACCGCCACAGCGCCGACACCCGGCTGGTCAACGTCCACGTCCAGCGCCTGCGCTCCAAGGTCGAGCACGACCCGGAGAACCCCGAGGTCGTGGTGACCGTGCGCGGCGTGGGCTACAAGGCCGGCAAGTCCTAGGACGTGACCGGATGACCCGGCTCGACCGGCTGCCGCCGGTCCTGCGCCACGGGCCCGCCTTCTGGCGGCGCTCGGTGCAGGCGCGCGTCGTGCTCAGCACGCTCCTGCTCTCGGCGCTCGTCGTCGGCGTCGTCGGCGCGTTCCTCATCCAGCAGACCCGCGACGGCCTGCTGGAGAGCCGGGTCGACGCGGTGGTGCAGGAGGCGGAGGGCGAGACCGAGGCCGCGCGCAGCGCGCTGGCCGCACGTCCCCGCTCGACGTCGACGAGTCCGCCCAGCAGCAGGCGCTCGTCGCGCCGATCATCGCCCGCGGCTCGACCCGCGGCTTCGCAGTGGTCCTCTCCCCGCCGATCGGCGAGGGCATCCGGCTGGCCGACGGTGGCGCGAAGTTCACCGAGGGGCTCGACCTGTCGAGCGTGCCCGAGAAGCTCGAGGCGCGCTTCGACTCGGTCTCGCCGACGGCCTGGACCTACACCGACATCCGCACCACCGAGGAGATCTCCGGCCTGCCCGAGGGAGCCGGGGTGGTGGTCGGCAGCCAGGTCCGGCTGCCCGCCGACGACAACACCTACACGCTCTACTACCTCTACCCGCTCGCCGAGCAGCAGGAGACCCTCGCGCTCGTCTCCCAGGCGATGCTGGTCGCCGGCGTGCCGCTGCTGCTGCTCGTCGCCGGCCTGACCTGGCTGGTGACGCGCCAGGTCGTGACCCCGATCCGGATGGCGCGCCGGGTCGCCGAGCGGCTCGCCGCGGGCCAGCTCCAGGAGCGCCTGCGCGTGCGCGGCGAGGACGACCTGGCCCGGCTCGCGACGTCGTTCAACCAGATGGCCTCCAACCTGCAGAAGCAGATCCGCCAGCTCGAGGAGCTCAGCCGCCTGCAGCGCCGCTTCGTCTCCGACGTCTCCCACGAGCTGCGTACGCCGATCACGACGGTGCGGATGGCCAGCGACGTCATCCACGACGCCAGGCCGTTCCTCGACCCGGTCACCGGCCGGGCCGCCGAGCTGCTGCAGAAGGAGCTCGACCGCTTCGAGACGCTGCTCGCCGACCTGCTGGAGATCAGCCGCTTCGACGCGGGCGCCGCGGTGCTGGAGGCCGAGGACGTCGACCTCGTCGACGTCGCGCGCCGGGTGGTCGACATGACCTCGGCGCTCGCCGCCCAGCGCGACACCCGGGTGGTCGTGCACGACCCGGGCGTGCCCTGCGTCGCCGAGGCCGACGTACGCCGGGTGGAGCGCATCGTGCGCAACCTGGTCACCAACGCGATCGACCACGCCGAGTCGCGCGACGTCGAGATCTTCGTCGGCGCGGACCGGCAGTCGGCGGCGATCGCGGTGCGCGACCACGGCGTCGGGCTGGGGCCGGGGGAGTCGGCGATGGTCTTCAACCGCTTCTGGCGCGCCGACCCGGCTCGCGCCCGCACCAGCGGCGGCACCGGTCTGGGCCTGTCGATCTCGCTGGAGGACACCCACCTCCACGGCGGCTGGCTCCAGGCCTGGGGGCGGCCCGGCGAGGGTGCCCAGTTCCGGCTCACCCTGCCGCGCCACCTCGCCACCCAGCTGCGGCACTCGCCGCTGCCGCTGGTCCCCGACGACGCCCGGGAGACCGCATGAGGACCCCAGCCCGTACGAGCGGCGGGGCCCGCCTGGTGCGGTCCGCGCTCGCCGCCACTGTCGCGTCCTGCTGGCCGGGTGCGTGCAGATGCCGACCGACGGCCCGGTGGTGGAGCCCCAGGTGACGGCCGCAGTCGACGACGCTCCCGGCATCTCCTTCGACCCGCGTCCGCCACGGTCGGGGGAGTCGCCGACCGAGATCGTCGAGGGCTTCCTCGAGGCGATGAAGGCGACCCCCATCCGCCACCCACGGTGGCGCGCCAGTTCCTCTCCCGCGCAGCGGCGGACACGTGGGTGCCGGAGCAGCAGGTCATCACCTATGCCGACCGTGGCTCGCTGACCGGCGCCTCGACGGTCGAGATCCCGATGACCGACGTCAACCTCTACGACGCCCGGGGCGCCTGGCAGCGCACGCAGGGGGTCCGCGACCTCGAGCTGCGGCCTCGTCGAGGAGGACGGGGAGTGGCGCATCGACCAGGTGCCGGACGCCCTCATCGTGCCCGACTCGTGGTTCGACGACTGGTACCAACGCGTCTCGCTCTACTTCTTCGACCCCACCTCCGAGGTGCTGGTCCCGGAGCCGGTGTTCGTGCCGCGCGGCGACCAGCTGGCCTCGTCGCTGGTCCGCGGGCTGCTGACCCCGGCGTCCGGCGAGGACCAGGACGTGTCGCGCACCTACTTCCCGCCGGGCACGGCCCACGGCCTGTCCGTGCCGATCGAGGACGGCATCGCCGAGGTGTCGCTGTCGGGCGACCCGGACGCGGTCGACGAGGAGACCGCGGAGCGGATGCTGGCCCAGCTGGTGTGGACCCTGCGGCAGGAGCCGCGGATCCGGGCCGTCCAGCTGAGCGTGGGCGGCCGGGTGTTCGACGGGGCCGGCGGCTCCGGTCAGGTCAACCTCGGTTACGGGAGCGAGTACGACCCCAACGGGTCCCGTCCGAGCACCGACATGTTCGCGCTGGACCAGGGTCGGGTGGTGAGCGGCGCCATCGGCGACTTCGCCGAGACGCTCGGCCCCTTGGGAGCCGACGACTACGGGGTCCGCGCGATCTCGCGTCAACGTCTCCGGCTCGCGGGTGGCCGGTGTCTCCGACCAGCGGCCGCGACCTCGTCCTCGCTCCGATCGAGGCGCCGGACGGCGAGGTCTGGTGACCGCGATCAGCGGCGGGGTCGACCTGGCCGTCCCCGCCTGGGACTACCGCGACCGCGTGTGGGTGCTCGACCGCGGGGCGGTCGGGCCCGCGTGTCCGTGGTCGTGGACGGGGTGCCCAGCGTCGTGCGGGTCCCGGGCCTGAGCGGTCGTACGGTGACCCAGCTGCTCGTCTCGCGCGACGGCAGCCGGCTGGTGGCGGTCGTGCGCGACGCCAAGGCCGACCGCGTCGTCGCGGCGCGCATCCGCCACGACGCCGCCGGCGCGGTGCTGGGGTTCACCCCGCTGCGCACCCTCCCGCTGCCGCCGGAGGGCAGCCCGCGGATCCGCGACGTCGGGTGGCGCTCGCCGACGTCCGTCTCGGTGCTCAGCGACATCAATGAGGACTTCTCCCAGGTGCGCACCTTCTCCGTCGACGGAGCCCCGGGCGAGATCGACACCGGCGACACGACGCGTTCGCGCGACCGCATCCGGTCGTTGGTCTCGTCACCGGTGGACGCCACCGAGGTCTTCGCCCTCGCCGGGCGCACCGTCATCAGCCTGACCCGCCCGGAGCGTTCGGTCCCCGACCTGCCGCAGGGCCTGAGGTCGCTCACCTACGCCGGTTGACCGGCCCGCCGTCCACAGGCCGCGGGCCGGCCGTTGCCGTACGTCCGGCGGGTGCTGCTGGCATGACCGGATGCTCGACGAGGCGCTCGACCTGTTCCTCGGCAGCCGGTGCGTGGGGTGCGACCGGCCCGGCCGGATGCTGTGCCCGACCTGCCGTGGCGGCCTGTCGGTCCGGGCGGGGCTCGCCTGGCCCTCGCCCGTCCCCGAGGGCCTCGTGCCGCCGTGGGCGACATCGGCGTACGAGGGTGCGGTCCGCGCTCTGGTCGTCGGGCACAAGGACCGCGGCCAGTGGGGGCACCGCCGGGTCCTCGGGGACCTCCTGGCCGTGGCGGTGCGCGTGCGCGGGTGCCGGTCTCGACCCCGACGTGCCGCTCCTGCTGGTGCCGGTGCCGTCGCGACCCGGCGCGGGGCGCCAGCGCGGCTACGACGCCACGACGGCCCTGGTGCGCACCGCCGCGGCCCGGCTGCGCGGCGAGCGGAGGGTCGCGGTGGCCTCGCTGCTCGTCTCGCGCGGGGCGGCCGACCAGGCCGGCCTGGACGCCCGGGCGCGGGCGGTCAACGTGCGCCACTCGATGCACTGTCCGTCGCCCGGACTCGCCGGCGTGGCGCGGCGGTGGCCGCGGGTGCACGTGGTCGTGTGCGACGACGTCCTGACCACCGGAGCCACCGCCCGGGAGGCCCAGCGGGCGCTCGAGGCGGTCGGGCTGCCGCCGGTCGCGATCGCCGCGGTGGCCGCCACCCGGCGTTCCGCTCGACAGGTGGCCTGACAGTTGGCCCCGGGCGCTGGAGGGGCTAGCGTCACTTCATGGAGTCCGCCCGGGTCCGTGGTTGCGTCACGAACAGGGCTGAGCGCCGCACCGAGAGGTGTGGTGCTACGTCCGACCCGTGGCTAGCCGATGCCAGTCGCAGGCGAAACGGTCCACGTAAGTCCTCGGGCACTGTGCTGGTCACCAGCGCGGAGCCCGCCGGACGATCACGGTGCGGCTTAGAAGTAAGTCCTGCCTCGTCACCGACACCAGATGTGTCGGATGCCGGGAGAAGGCCAGTAGTGGCGGAGAAGCTGCGAACGTCTCAGCAGGCGGTTGTGGGGTCGAAGACCAGGTCGGCCGGGCGGACTCCATCCCACCCTGCCCCGGCGGACGCCGCCCGGGCCCATGGAAGGTGCGGTTCGCTCGCTAGTTGAGGAGGTTCACATGGAGGTTGTGGTCACGGGACGGCACTGCGAGGTGTCCGATCGCTTCCGCGAACATGTCTCGGAGAAGCTCACCCGTCTGGAGAAGCACGATCACCGCATCATGCGGGTCCAGGTGGAGGTGGAGCTCGAGAAGAACCCTCGCCAGCACGATCGCGCGACCAAGGTGGAGCTCACTGCCTTCTCCAAGGGACCGGTGATCCGGGCGGAGGCAGCGGCCGAGGACAAGATGGGCGCGCTCGACCTCGCCCTGGACAAGATGCAGTCGCAGATGCGCCGGGCCGCCGACCGACGTCGCGTGCACCGCGGCCGGCACACCCCCGTGTCGGTGGGGGAGGCGCTGGCGGGCACCGGTGACGTCGCGGCCGAGTCCGGCGACGAGTCCAGCGTCATCGAACGCAAGGTCGGCCCGATCACGGTGACCGGTGACGGCCCCCTGGTGGTGCGCGAGAAGTCGCACCACGCCTCACCCATGACGCTCGACCAGGCCCTCTACGAGATGGAGCTGGTCGGGCACGACTTCTACCTGTTCGTCGACAAGGAGAACGAGCGGCCCGCGGTGGTCTACCGGCGACGCGGGTACGACTACGGCGTGATCTCCCTGGAGGTCGACGGACCACCCGACGACTGACACCGCGCTGCGCCCGCACCCGGTCACGCGCGCATGACATGATGCGCGCGTGACCGAGGCAACAGGCACCGAACCCGTCCGCGTCCTGGTGGTCGACGACCAGGAGCTCTTCCGTCGTGGCCTCATCATGCTGCTGAGCGGCGACATCGACATCGAGGTGGTCGGTGAGGCCGCCGACGGCATCACCGCCACCGACCTCGCGGTCAAGACCGCGCCCGACGTGATCCTGCTCGACGTACGGATGCCGCGCCGCACCGGTGTGGAGGCCTGCCGCGCGATCAAGGAGGTGGTGCCGTCAGCCAAGATCATCATGCTGACCGTCTCCGACGAGGAGGCCGACCTCTACGAGTCGGTCAAGAACGGCGCCTCGGGCTACCTCCTCAAGGACTCCTCGATCGAGGAGGTCGCGCAGGCGATCCGCGTGGTCAACGAGGGCCAGTCCCTGATCAGCCCGTCGATGGCGGTCAAGCTGATCGACGAGTTCAAGCAGATGTCCAAGCCCGAGCGCGAGCAGGGGCCGACGCTGCGCCTCACCGAGCGCGAGCTGGAGGTGCTCCGGCTGGTGGCCAAGGGCCTCAACAACCGTGAGGTCGCCAAGCAGCTGTTCATCTCCGAGAACACCGTCAAGAACCACGTCCGCAACATCCTGGAGAAGCTGCAGCTGCACTCCCGCATGGAGGCCGTCATGTACGCCATGCGCGAGAAGCTGCTCGACCTGCCGTGACCCTCGGCTGACGTCGCTCGTGGAGTCCCTCACCCAGCTCCAGGCCCGCCGGATCGCCCTCGCGGCGCAAGGATTCTGCGACCGGCCGCACGCGACGCCGTCGATGCGCACGTTCGACCGCACCCTCGAGCGCACCGGTGTCCTCCAGGTGGACTCGGTCAACGTGCTCCAGCGCGCCCACTACATGCCGCTCTACTCCCGCATGGGTTCCTACGACGTCGACCTGCTGCGCCGGGCGGCCGAGCGCCGGCCGCGCCGCGTCGTGGAGTACTGGGCGCACGTCCAGGCCCTCATGCCGGTGGACCTCTGGCCGTTGATGCGGCACCGGATGGAGAGCTACCGCGCCGAGCGGGGCAAGTGGGGCTTCACCGCCGACGCCGAGCTCGAGCCGCGCGTCCTGGCGGCGGTCCGCGACCGGGGGCCGGTGACCGCGCGCGACCTGGAGCACGAGTTCAGCGCCGGGCCGCGCACCAAGGAGAACTGGGGCTGGAACTGGTCGGAGTCGCGCAAGGTGCTCGACTACCTCTACCTCGTGGGTGACGTGGCGATCGCCGGGCGGACCAGCCAGTTCGAGGTCCTCTACGACCTCCCCGAGCGGGTGCTCCCGGCGGCCGTCCTCGACGCGCCCACCCCCACGCCGCAGGAGGCGGTGACCGAGCTCGTACGCCGTGCCGCCCGCTCGCACGGGGTCGCCAGCGTCGCCTGCCTGGCCGACTACTACCGGCTCCGTCTCCAGCCCGGGCCGGGCCGGCCGAGCGCGAAGGTCGCCGTCGACGAGCTCGTCGAGTCCGGGCGAGCTGACGCCGGTGGCCGTGCAGGGCTGGAAGCGGCAGGCCTACCTCCACCGCGACGCCCGCCTGCCGCGACGGGTCGGCGCCAGGACCCTCCTCAGCCCGTTCGACCCGGTGGTGTGGGAGCGGGCGCGCGCCGAGGCGCTGTTCGACTTCTTCTACCGGATCGAGATCTACGTCCCGGCCGAGAAGCGGCTGCACGGCTACTACGTGCTGCCGTTCCTGCTGGGCGACCGGTTGGTCGGGCGGGTCGACCTCAAGGCCGACCGCGCCAACGGCGTCCTCCTCGTCCCGGGAGCCTTCGCCGAGGAGCAGGCCCCCGACGGGACGGCCGAGGAGCTGGCCGCCGAGCTGCGACGGCTGGCGGGGTGGCTGGGCCTGGAGGACGTCGTCGTCGGCCGCAACGGCGACCTCGCGGACGGGCTGGCCGCGGCACTCGCGGCCTGACCGCGGTCGTCCCGAGACCGTCAAGAGCACCGGTTGCAGCAGGCGGCGTCACCGAATCCCCACCTGCTGGGACCGCTGGGTAGAGTTACGGATCGTGCCTGCCATCATCGACAAGCTGCTCCGCATCGGCGAGGGCAAGATCCTGCGAGAGCTCGAAGCCATCGTCAAGGCCGTCAACGCCATCGAGGACGACTTCGTCAAGATGAGCGACGACGAGCTCCGCGGGATGACCGACGAGTTCCGCGAGCGCCTGGCCGCCGGCGAGAGCCTCGACGACATCATGCCGGAGGCCTTCGCCACCGTCCGCGAGGCGAGCAAGCGCGTGCTCGGCATGCGGCCCTTCGACGTCCAGGTCATGGGCGCGGCCGCTCTCCACCTGGGCAACATCGCCGAGATGAAGACCGGCGAGGGCAAGACCCTGGTCGCCGTGCTGCCGTCCTACCTCAACGCCCTCGCAGGCAAGGGCGTGCACGTCGTCACCGTCAACGACTACCTCGCCAAGTTCCAGTCCGAGCAGATGGGCCGGATCCACCACTTCCTCGGCCTGACCGTCGGCGTGATCCTGCCGTCGATGAAGCCCGCCGAGCGCCGCGAGGCCTACGCCTGCGACATCACCTACGGCACCAACAACGAGCTCGGCTTCGACTACCTCCGCGACAACATGGCCGACTCGGTCGACGACTGCGTGCAGCGCGGCCACAACTTCGCGATCGTCGACGAGGTCGACTCCATCCTCATCGACGAGGCCCGGACCCCGCTGATCATCAGCGGCCCGACCCAGGACGAGGTCAAGTGGTACGCCGAGTTCGCCAAGGTGGCGCGCTCGATGGTCCGCGACGTCGACTACGAGGTCGACGAGAAGAAGCGCACCATCTCCGTCCTCGAGCCGGGCATCACCCGCGTCGAGGACCACCTCGGCATCGACAACCTCTACGACTCGGTCAACACCCCGCTCATCTCGTTCCTCAACAACTCCATCAAGGCCAAGGAGCTGTTCCGCAACGACAAGGAGTACGTCGTCATGGACGGCGAGGTGCTCATCGTCGACGAGCACACCGGCCGCATCCTGTCCGGGCGCCGCTACAACGACGGCCTGCACCAGGCCATCGAGGCCAAGGAGGGCGTGACCGTCCGCGAGGAGTACCAGACCCTCGCCACGATCACGCTCCAGAACTACTTCCGCCTCTACGAGAAGCTGTCCGGCATGACCGGCACGGCCATGACCGAGGCCTCCGAGTTCGACAAGATCTACCAGCTGGGCGTCGTCCCGATCCCCACCAACCGCCCGATGCAGCGCGTCGACAACGTCGACCTGGTCTACCGCACGGAGGAGGCCAAGTACGACGCCGTCGCGGACGACATCGCCGAGCGCCACGAGAAGGGGCAGCCGATCCTCGTCGGCACCGTGTCGGTCGAGAAGTCCGAGTACCTCTCCAACCTGCTCAGGAAGCGCGGCATCCCGCACACCGTCCTCAACGCCAAGCAGCACGCCGACGAGGCCAAGGTCGTCGCGCTCGCGGGCCACAAGGGCTCGGTCACCGTCGCCACCAACATGGCCGGCCGCGGCACCGACATCATGCTCGGCGGCTCGGTCGACTTCCTCGCCGACCAGGAGCTGCGCAAGCAGGGCCTCGACCCGGTCGAGGCGCCGGAGGAGTACGACGCCGCCTGGCCGGCCATGGTCGAGCGGATCAAGGCGCAGGTCGCGGCGGAGCACGACGAGGTCCGCGAGCTCGGCGGGCTCTACGTCGTCGGCACCGAGCGCCACGAGTCGCGGCGCATCGACAACCAGCTCCGCGGTCGTTCCGGTCGCCAGGGCGACCCGGGGGAGTCCCGGTTCTACCTCTCGTTGCAGGACGAGATGATGCGGCTGTTCAAGTCCGAGTGGGTCGACCGGATCCTCACCGTGCTCAAGGTGCCCGACGACGTGCCGATCGACGCCAAGCGCGTCAGCAACGCGATCGCCGGCGCGCAGGCCAACATCGAGTCGCAGAACTTCGAGTCCCGCAAGAACGTCCTCAAGTACGACGACGTGATGAGCCGCCAGCGTGAGGTGATCTACGCCGAGCGCCGCCGCGTCCTCGAGGGTGCCGACCTCGGTGAGCAGATCCGCGGCTTCATCGACGACGTCATCGCCGGCTACGTCCGCGGTGCCACCGAGGGCTACGCGGAGGAGTGGGACCTCGACGGCCTCTTCACCGCGCTCGGCCAGCTCTACCCGATCGGCCTCACCCAGGACGGCGTCGTCAAGGCCGCCGGCGGCCTGGAGAACCTCAGCCGTGAGCAGCTCATCGAGGACGTCAAGAAGGACGCCCAGGAGGCCTACGACCGCCGCGAGGACGAGATGGGCGAGGAGGTCCAGCGCGAGCTCGAGCGGCGCGTGATCCTCTCGGTCCTCGACCGCAAGTGGCGCGAGCACCTCTACGAGATGGACTACCTGCGCGAGGGCATCTACCTCCGCGCCTACTCCCAGCGCGACCCGCTCGTGGAGTACCAGCGCGAGGGCTTCGACATGTTCGCCGTCATGATGGACGGCATCAAGGAGGAGGCGGTCGGCTTCCTGTTCAACCTCCAGGTCGAGGTCGAGGACGACGAGCCGCAGGCTGCCGAGGAGGTCCAGCCGGTGGCCGTCGCGGCTCCGCAGGTCTCCGCGGCCACGCCGCAGATCGACTTCGCGCAGGCCCAGTCCCACGCGCCGCAGATCCGCGCCAAGGGCCTGGACAAGCCGTCGCGTCCGCAGAACCTCTCCTACACCGCTCCCGCCGAGGACGGCGAGGCCGAGGTGCACGCCGAGGCGGCAGCCTCCGACGACCCGTTCGCCGGCGTCGGCCGCAACGCGCTGTGCCCCTGCGGGTCGGGCCAGAAGTTCAAGCGCTGCCACGGTGCCCCGGGCGGCGCCTCGGGCTACACCACGCGAGCCGGCGGCTGAGCTGACGCTTGTGCACGACGTGCGGGTGCCGAGCTGACGCTCGTGCACGCCGTACGGGTGCCGAGCTGACGCTTGTGCACGACGTACGGGTGCCGAGCTGACGCTTGTGCACGTCGGCTGCTGCGCACAAGCGTCAGCTCGATGCGTGTTTCGTGTGCACAAGCGACAGGTCAGCCCCAGGTGAGCGCGACGCACTGCCAGCGGTCGCGGACGACCTCGAAGCGGGCGGCGACCGCCCGCGAGCGGCGCCCGTAGCGGACGTGCGCGCTGGCCTCGACCGCGTCGTTGCGGATCAGCGCGGTGCGTACGCCGACCACGACGGGGCGCGAAGGATTCGGGCCCCGGGCCTGGCCCGGGACGAGCCCGGCCGCTGCGCTGACGGTGCGCGCGCGCCCGGCCAGCTCGTCGTAGACCTCCGGCACGGTGTGCCGCAGCGCCTGCCCCACCGGACGGTCACCGGCGGCGATCTCGACCGCCGCCTGCAGGTAGCGCCCGACGAACGCGTCGACGTGCCTGCGGGCGGCCGACTCCACCTCGACCAGGTCGTTGGTGTGGGCGCTGCGCAGGCGTGGGCGCGGGGGAGCCGTCCGCGGGGTCAGGTCCAGGGCGAGCGCCCCCTGGACGCTGGCCAGCGGCCCACCTCCCTGCCGGGGTGCCGGCAGGGGGATGACCTCGGCGTGGGTGTCCGGCGTGCTCATCATCGGTCTCCGTCCTGGTCGCGGTGCGGGTCTGGGTGAGGGGTGTTGCTCCGGGGCAGGGACAGTGCCTGGCCGGGGAGGATGAGGTCGGGGTCATCGCCGACGACGGCGCGGTTGGCCCGCCAGATCGCCCGCCAGCGGAGCTCCACGGAGTCGGCGTCTCCCGGGTGCTGCCGGGCGATCGACCACAGCGAGTCGCCGGGACGCACGACGTAGGCGTCCGGGCCCGCGTGCTTGCCCGTGTGCCGCTCGACCGGACCCGGAGCGGTCCGCGGTGCGGGCGCCACCGCACGCTCGGGGAGCGCCAGCCCGACGAGGCGCTCGCGTCCGTCGGTCGCGTGGGCCGGAAGGCTCGTGCCCGCGAGCACTGCGACACCGCACGCCACCAGCACGAGGCGCCGCGTCGCGCCGCCCGGCCCTCGCGTGCGCCCGGTGAGGAGACCGGCGACGGTGAGCGTGGTGATGACCCAGAGCCAGGCGAGCGCGAGCGCCGACGCGGTGGCACACGCCGCGACGAGCAGGTCCGCGACCGCGTCCGGTCCGGCCGCGGGCCGGGCCGCGCGCCAGGCGCTCGGTGAGGCACCCGCCGAGGTCGCGGCCGCTGCCGTGACCGACACCCAGACGACGATCGGTCGTCCCACTCTCACGTTCGCCCGAGACACTACGCCGAACCTTTCGTTTACATGTGTTTGCGTCATTCAAAGATGGTTTGAGAACGATGTCAACGGTTCCTCCACAGGCGCAGCCCGCCCTAGGCTCGAGCCCATGTCGTGGGAGACCGAGCTGTTCGCGCTGTTCGACGACCTCGAGGGTCAGGCGTCGGTGCTCTGGGACGCGGACCGCGAGGCCGAGCTGGCCGACCGGGCGCGCACGGAGTACGGCACCGTCACGCTCGCGAGCCGGCTCATGGCGTCCCGAGGCCGGGTCGTGGTGCTGGACCTGCCGCACGTCGGGCGCATCGAGGGCCGCCTCGACCGGGTCGGGGAGTCGTGGTGCCTGCTGGGTGCGCAGGGTCAGGACTGGATCGTGCCGCTGCACCGGGTCGTCTGCGTCCGGGGAGCCAGCGAGCGGTCGGTCCCGGAGGTGGCGTGGTCACCGGTGGACCGGCTGGGCCTCCGCGCAGCCCTGCGCCGGCTCGCCGACGCGGGCGCACGCTGCCAGGTGCACCTGGCCGACGGCACCCGGCACGAGGCGTACGTGGAGCGCGTCGGTGCCGACTTCGTGGAGTGCCGAGCCGCGGCCGACGACGCCGACCTGCTGCTGGTGCCGTACGACGGGCTGGTCGCGGTGCAGAGCCGCGAGGGCCAGCCCTGAGCTCAGCCCTGAACGCAGCCCCGACTCAGGTCGCCTCGACGTCGTAGGGCGGGACCTGTCCGGGGGCGAGGGTGGGCCGCTCCGCCCGCTCGCGGTCGACCTCCGCCATCGCCTCGGTGATGTGCTTGCGCACGATGGCCCGGGGGTCGAGGTCGCGCAGCTGGAGGTCGGAGTACTCCGGGCCGAGCTCGTTGCGCAGCTCGTCGCGCGCGTTGTGCGCCATGCCGCGGGCACGGTGGAGCAGCTGGGCGGCCTGCCGGGCGAGGTCGGGCAGCCGGTCAGGACCCAGCACGATGACCGCCACGAGGGCGATCACGGCCAGCTCGAGGAGCCCGACGTCGAACATGCCCCAGAACCTACCGGCCCCGGCCTACGTCAGAACCTGCTGGAGGGGGTCAGTCCGAGCTGCAAGCCCGCGAGTCCTCGACCGCGACCGGACAGGGCCTGCGCCACCCGGGTGAGCTCGCGAGCCGCGGGAGCGGTCGGGTCGGCCTCGACGATGGGCTTGCCGACGTCGCCGCCCTCGCGCAGCGACAGGTCGAGCGGGATGCTGGCCAGGACGGGGACGTCGTAGCCGAACCGCTCGGAGAGCGTGCGGGCCACGCGCTCGCCGCCACCGCTGCCGAAGACCTCCAGCCGGTGGTCGTCCTCGGCGGGGCAGTGGGGGCAGGGGAGGTAGCTCATGTTCTCGATGACGCCGACGACCCGCTGGTGCATCATCGAGGCCATCGTGCCGGCGCGCTCGGCGACCTCGGCGGCCGCCTCCTGCGGGGTCGTGACGACGACGACCTCGGCGTTGGGCAGGTGCTGGCCCAGCGAGATGGCCACGTCACCGGTGCCCGGCGGCAGGTCGAGCAGGAGGGCGTCGAGGTCGCCCCAGTAGACGTCGGCGAGCATCTGGACCAGGGCCCGGTCGAGCATCGGTCCGCGCCAGGCGACGACCTGGTCGCGGCGCGGCTTGAGCATGCCGATCGAGATGACCGAGACGCCGCTCGGGGTCGGCACCGGCATGATCAGGTCGTCGACCTGGGTGGGACGGCTGTCGGCGATGCCCAGCATGGCCGGGACCGAGTGGCCGTAGATGTCGGCGTCGACGATGCCGACCTTCAGGCCCTCCTTCGCCAGCGCGAGGGCCAGGTTGACCGTGACCGACGACTTGCCGACGCCGCCCTTGCCGCTGGCGATGGCGTAGACCTTGGTGAGCGAACCCGGCTGGGCGAAGGGGATCTCGCGCTGGGCGCGGCCGTCGCTGAGGATCTCCTTGAGGCCGGCGCGCTGCTCGGCGCTCATCACGCCGAGGCTGAGGTCGACGGACGCCACGCCCGGCACGGCCGAGACGGCCGCCGTGACGTCGCGGTTGATCGTCTCCTTGAGCGGGCAGCCCGCGACGGTCAGCAGCACGTGGACCGCGACCGACCCGTCCTCGGCCACCTCGACCGAGTCGACCATCCCGAGATCGGTGATGGGGCGCTTGATCTCGGGGTCGTTGACGGTCGCCAACGCGTCCATCACCTGCTGCTGCGTGGGGGTGCTCATGATGTGCCAGTCTACGAGCCGCCCCGCGACGTCACGGTCCCGGCCGGGAAACCTGGTCGGGTGTCGCCTGCTGGTCGTCGCCGGTGCCGGGCCGGGAGAGGTCCTCGATGTCGCCGAGCAGTCCCCGCAGCTCGGAGCGGAGGAAGTCACGGGTGGCGACCTCGCCGACCGCCATCCGCAGCGAGGCGACCTCGCGGGCGAGGAACTCCATGTCGGCGTGGGCACGGGCGTTGGCCTGCCGGTCCTGCTCGGCGATCACCTTGTCGCGCTGCTCCTGCCGGTTCTGGGCGAGCAGGATCAGCGGTGCCGCGTACGACGCCTGCAGGCTGAGCATCAGCGTGAGGAAGATGAAGGGGAACTCGTCGAAGCGCAGGTCCTGCGGGGCGAGGGTGTTCCACGCGACCCAGGCGGCGACGAACATCGTCATCCACAGCAGGAACTTGGCGGTGCCCATGTAGCGCGCGAACGACTCGGCGAACACGCCGACGGCGTCGGCGTCCACGCTGGGGCGCCGCACGATCGTGCGACGGGTGTCGCGCGGGGTGTCGAGGCGGACGCGGCGGTTGTCGGTCACCGCGCACCCCCGGTGATGGGACCGGGTCGCGGTGCCCGGTCGCGCCAGCCCTCGGGCAGCATGTGGTCGAGCAGGTCGTCGACGGTGACGGCGCCGAGCAGCCGCCCCTCGTCGTCCACCACCGGGGCGGCGACCAGGTTGTAGGTCGCGAGGTGGGCGGCGACCTCGTCCATCGAGGCGTCGGGACGCAGGGGGTCCATCGAGTCGTCGAGTGCGGCCGCGACCAGCGTGGACGGCGGCTCGCGCAGGAGGCGCTGGATGTGGGCGGCGCCGAGGAGGCGGCCCGTCGGTGTCTCGAGCGGCTGGCGGCACACGTAGACCAGGGCGGCCAGCGCCGGCGTCAGCTCCGGGTTGCGGACGTGGGCGAGTGCGTCGGCGATCGTGGCGTCGGGGGAGAGGATCACCGGCTCGGGCGTCATCATCGCGCCGGCCGTGTCGTCCTCGTAGGACAGGAGGCGGCGCACGTCCTCGGCCTCGTCGGGCTCCATCAGCCCGAGCAGCGTCGCCGCGGTCTCCGGGTTGAGGTCGGCGATGAGGTCGGCGGCGTCGTCGGCCGACATCTCCTCGAGGATGTCGGCGGCGCGCTCGGAGTCGAGGTGCTCGAGGATCTCGACCTGGTCCTCCTCGGGCAGCTCCTCCAGCACGTCGGCGAGGCGCTCGTCGTCGAGCGCCGCGACGACGGCCGTACGACGCTCCGGCGGAAGGTCGTGGATCATGTTGGCCGCGTCGGCGGGTCGCATGTCGTTGAGCGCGGCGATCAGGTGCGTGGCGCCCTGGGAGGGCTCGTGCCTGGCCAGCCCCGAGACGTCGCGCCACTCGACCACGTGGGTCTGACCACGCCTGCGGAAGCCCTTGCTCGGCTCCTGGACGGCGACGCGGGAGAGCACCCAGTCGCGGTTGCGCGCCTGCTCCATGGCGACGTCGTAGACCACCCCGGTGATGGTCTCGTCCTTGGCCGGGTCCTTGATCGTCACCGTCCGGTCGAGCATCTGCCCCATCACCAGCGTCTCGGTCGAGCGCTGCTCGAACCGGCGCACGTTGAGCAGGCCCGTCGTGTGCACCTGGCCGCTGTCGATGTTGGTGACGCGGGTCATCGGGACGAAGATCCGCCGGCGCCCGAAGACCTCGGCGACCATGCCCAGGACGCGCGGCTGGCTCGCCTCGGAGCGGAGCGCGACGACGAGGTCGCGCACCTTGGCCACCTGGTCGCCGCGGGGGTCGAAGATGGGCAGCCCGACGAGCCGGGCCACGAAGACTCGGGTCGGCGTGGTGCTCACGGCTGCAACGTTAGCGTGCGCGAGGACACACGGCGGCCGACGCGCTCCCCGGTCGCACCACGGTGGTTGGTGTACCTTTGAGCCGCACGAGTCACTTGTGTCACATTCGATCGGGTCCGGGCGCACCGCACGGGGGACACCCGGTCGGGCCACGAAGACGCCACTTCCCCGACGACTGTGAGGCCGCAGCCAATGTCAGCCACGTCCGTGAACGCGCGCCCCTGGGCGCGCCTCGCATCCATCGCCGCCGCGCTCGCCGTGGCCGCCACTCTCACCGCCACCCCGCAGTCCATCGGCCCCGCTCGGGCCGCCGGGACGTCGACGACCACGACCAGCCCGGCCGCCACGACGGCCAGGAACGCTGCGTCGGTCGAGCAGACGACCCCTGCGACCTTCTTCCGCGCCGCCACCTTCAACGTGCTCGGCGCCGACCACACCGCCCCCGGTGGCAACCGCAAGGGCTGGGAGTCCGGCGTCGTACGCATGGAGCGCGTCGTCAACATCATCGGCCAGACCGACCTCGACGTGGTGGGCTTCCAGGAGTTCCAGCCGCCGCAGGCGCAGCGGTTCAGTGAGCTGACGGGCACGTCGTGGCAGACCTACCCCGGCCTCGACACCACCGCCGGGCCGTCGGTGAACTCGATCGGCTGGCGCACCGACACCTGGCAGCTGGTCGAGGCGCGCACGCTGCCGATCCCCTACTTCTCGGGTGTGCCGAGCCGGATGCCGGCCGTGCTGCTCGCCAACGTCGCCACCGGTCGCCGGGTGTGGTTCTTCAACACCCACAACCCGGCCGACGTGCGCGGGCCTGCGCAGCAGTGGCGCGACGCCGGTTTCGCGATGGAGGCCGCGCTCGCCAACGAGCTCAGGGCGAGCTACCCGGACGCGCCCTTCATCTCCCTCGGCGACAAGAACGATCGCGACCGCTACTACTGCGCCGTCGCCCCTGCCGCCGACATGTGGTCCGCCAGCGGCGGCTACGTCGACGGCACGACGTGCCAGCCCCCGTCGGGCGGCGCGATCGACTGGATCATGGGGACGAAGGACGCCTACTTCAACGGCTACACCCGCTACTGGAACGACTACGTGGCGCAGACCAGCGACCACCCTCTCTACTACGCCAACGTCGTCGTTCCGGCCTCGCGCCCGGTCGGTGTCGAGCACGTCGTCGTCGTCGCCGTGCCGGGCCTCACGTCGACGGTCGCCCGGCGGCTCGGCCCGGGCCTGCGCGAGCTGGACCGGATGGCGACCGCCGGCGCCTCGACCAGGAACGCCCGCACCTCCACCGAGAGCACGACCCCCGACGCCAACCTGTTCTCCCTGCTGACCGGTCGGCGTGTGTTCCCCAAGGCCGGTGGTCACGGCGTGGGGTCCAAGCCGACCCTGCCCTCGACCGTGCACTCGTCGGCCGGGCAGTACGTCTCGGGCGTCTACGACCTCGTGCACAACCTGTCGCTGCGCACCAGCTTCGTCGCCAGCCGCCCACAGACCAAGCTGGTCCAGCAGAGCTGGAACCGGCGCTCCGGCGGCAAGGACCCCTACGGCAAGGACGACGGCACCGCCAAGATCGACCAGGTCAAGGTGATGCGCGACGACGCTGCCGCCGTGGGCTGGTGGCGCGACAAGCAGGCCAAGCGGCCGGCCGCGCTGAGCGTCATCGAGCTCTCCGGCCTGGTCAAGGCCGGGCAGGAGGACGGCTACACCGGTCCGGCCTACGAGCGCGCGGCGAAGAAGATCGCGCGTCGCGTGGCCACGATCCGCCGGGGCGTCGAGCGCCAGCCCGAGATGAAGGGCACGACGCTGCTCGTCGTGACCGGGACGGGAGGTGCGCAGAAGGCGAAGGGCTCCTCGCGCACGTGGGCGGAGAGCTACCGGGTCCCCATGTGGGTGACCGGCCCCGGCGTCCCTGTGGCGTCCGACCTCTATGGGCTCAATCCCTCGCTCGTCAGTCCCGGCAAGGCGCAGACGGCCTACTCCGGAACGCAGCCGCTGCGCGTCGGGGACCTCGCCAACCTGGTGACCCGCACGCTCGGACTGCCGCCGATCCCGGGCTCGACGTTCGACCCGGAGCAGCGCTTCCAGGTCTTCGACCCGCTGCTCGTGCCGGGGTCCTGACGCTGCGTCCGTCCGCCGGGTCGGTCCCTGCGTTGGTTGGTGCTCAGCGACGGGCTGCGGCTAGGCTGATCCACTGAGCCAGCCATGCGCCCGCACCCGTCGAGCGCGCTCGAAGTCGGCTCACTTCTCGCAGAAGGGTGGCCGTGAAGGACCGGAAGCTACCCCTGCGCGCCCGCATCCGGGCCCGGCTCACACCACGCACGGGGATGCTCGCCTCGGTCCTGGTGGTGGCGCTGCTCGCGCTGGTGGTGTGGGGGTCCTCCTGGGCCGTGCCGGACCGCGACCGCGGCTCCACGACCGCCGGCGATGCCTCGTCCTCCGGTGCCCCGGGGAGCACCCACCCCAGCGCCGACGGCGACGGGCGCTCGAAGGGGGAGCAGGAGGACGGATCCGTCGCGGGCGGTGCGAGCACGGACATCGAGGAGGTCACGTCCGAGGAGCTCGCCAGGTCCGTACGACGCTTCCGTGCCGGTCAGCGACGCCTGGCCCAGCAGGTCACCAAGCAGCTCGAGCGCCGCACCGCGCCGGTCGAGCTCCGGGTGGCGACCTTCAACGTCCTCGGTGACTCGCACACCGGTCCGGGGGGAACAAGCCGGCCTACTACCCCGACGCCGGCGCGCGCATGGACATGGCCGTCTCCGCGCTGCGCTCGCACGCCATCGACGTGGTCGGCTTCCAGGAGTTCGAGTCGACCCAGTACGGCATGTTCACCGCCCGCGCGGGGGAGTACTCCCTGTACCCGGGTCTCGCTCTGGGCCCCAAGTCGGTCAGGTTCAACATCGCCTGGCGCTCGAGCGCCTGGCAGCTCGTGGAGGCGCACACGCTGTCGATCCCGTACGCCGGGGGCAGCCGCATCGACATGCCCGTCGTGCTCCTGGAGTCGACATCGACTGGACGTCGCGCGTGGTTCGCCAACTTCCACAATCCCGCCGACACGCCCAACCTCGGCAACAACGCCCGGTGGCGCGCCGAGGCGGCCGGCATCGAGATCGCCCACCTCACGGAGCTCCACCTGCAGGACGGCGTGCCCGTCGTGGTCACCGGTGACTTCAACGAGCGGGCGGAGATCTTCTGCCGGTTCACCGCCGGCGGAGTGTTCTCCGCGGCCGCCGGCGGCAGCACCGGGGCCGGCTGTGTCCCGCCCTCCAGCATGCAGGTGGACTGGATCTTCGGGTCGACCGGAGTGAGCTTCGACGAGTACGCCGTGACGGACACCGGAAGGGCCTCCGACCACGCCATGGTGCACGCCCGGGCCACTCTGGCCGCGGGCGAGTGACGGCGTGCCACTCGATATACTCCGCGCCGTGCGTTCCCTCCCCCAGCTGCGGCGGCCCGGCGCCCTGGACGTCCGGCGGGTGGACACCAGGGGCATCCTGGTCGCGAGCCCGCGCGAGCGGTTGGTCGACGTCGCCTTCGACGGCCGGCGCATCTGGTCGTTCTGGCTCGTGCGCGACGGTGAGGAGCACGAGGACGGCGTGCTGGTCCGCTGGCCCAAGCCGCTGCGCGCCTTCCTCGACGGCGTCACCGACCTCACGCTCACCGACCCGGGCACGGGTGCGGTGCTCCTCTCCGAGACCGTCCGGCTCGGCAACGGCTCGGGCCGCATCGACGTGGTCAACGCCGCCGGCCGGCCGCTGAGCCTGGACAAGTCCCTCAAGCTCGTCGAGACCTTCGACACCCGCGATGCCGCCCACGTCAAGCCGCTCCTCGACGCCATCGAGGAGGTCCTCGGCGCGCTCGACAAGGTCGGGGTGCGGGCGTTCCTGGCCTACGGCACCGCGCTGGGCGCCGTGCGCGACGGCGGCCTCATCGGCCACGACAGCGACGCCGACCTCGGCTACGTCAGCGACCACGACCACCCGGTCGACGTGATCCGCGAGTCGTTCCGGATCCAGCGCGCGCTGACCGGCATGGGCTACCACGTCACCCGCTACTCCGCGATCGCGCTCAAGGTCCACGTGCTGGAGAGCGACGGCCTCGACCGCGGCCTCGACGTCTTCGGTGGCTTCATGCGCGAGGGCCGGCTCTTCCTGATGGGCGAGATCGCCGTCCCGTTCCAGCGCAGCTGGATCTACCCCTTCGGCACGGCCTCGCTGGAGGGCCGGGAGTTCCCGGTGCCCGCCGACACCGACCGGTTCCTGACCGCGACCTACGGTCCGGGCTGGCGCACCCCGGACCCTGCCTACAAGTTCACGACCCCGGCCAGCACGATCGAGCTCTTCAACGGGTGGTTCCGCGGGATGCGGACGGGTCGCGCCGGGTGGCACGGCTACCACAAGCGGACGACCGACCAGCCCGTCGCCGTCTCCGCGCTGGCGCGCGAGGTCGCCGAGCGCCACCCCGACCTCGCGACGTACGTCGACATCGGCTGCGGCCGCGGCGCCGACGTGGCCTGGTTCGCCGACCGCGGCACCACGGCCATCGGCCTGGACTTCCAGCCCTACGCCTTCGAAGCCGAGGCGGAGCGCCGCGCCGACGACCCCCGCGCCACCTTCCAGCTGTTCAACCTCCTCGAGCTGCGCCACGTCCTGGCCGTCTCGGCCTGGGTGGCACGCCTGCCCGGCCCGCGTGCCGTGGGCTGCGTCCACGTCATCGAGCGACTCGGTCGCCGGGGCCGGCTCAACATGCTGCGCTCGGCGCGGATGATGGTCGCCGGCACGCCCGGCACCCTGCACCTGCAGTTCCTCAGCCATCGGGGCAGGGACGGGTACGCCCGTCGCACCGGGGTGCGCAGACCGCTGGCCCCCGAAGTCGTGCTGGCCGAGGTCGCCGAGGACGGCGGCCGGGTGCTGGAGCTGGTGCGCGAGCACGTCTCGGACGAGCCGAACAGCTCGCAGGTGTGCCGGATGACCATCGACTGGAACCACGACCGCAACGCGTAGGGAGCAGACATGTTCGGACGACGGAGCTCGCACGGCACCGGAGGAGGGAACCTGGCCGACCGGGTTGCTGCCCTCGAGGAGGCGGTGCAGGAGAACCGTGCGCTCAGCGTGCGCCTGGCCGAGCTCACCGACGTGGTGACCGAGCTGCTGCTGCCCGTTGCCGCTCGTGACGAGCAGAAGCTGGAGGAGCTCCTCGAGAAGTATCGCGGAGAGTTCTCTTGAGTCCAGACCCGTCCGGCCCACGCCGGGTGTTCCTCCACATCGGCCTGCCCAAGACCGGTACGACGTACCTCCAGCAGGTCGTGTGGGGCAACCGCGACCGGCTGAGGAAGGACGGGGTGCTCCTGCCCGGGTTCGGCCACCGTGAGCACCTGTGGGCCGCCCTCGACCTGCAGGAGCGGCGCAAGCTGGCCAAGCGCCACGAGTCCGCACCGGGGTCCTGGAACCGCCTGGTGGAGGAGGGGATGGGGCAGGACCGCGACGTCCTCCTCACCCACGAGTTCTTCTGCGGTGCAAGCGCCGAGCAGGCCCGGCGGGCCGTCGAGGCGTTCCCCGACCGCGAGGTCCACCTCGTCGTCACCGCCCGCGACGCCGCGAGCGTGGTGTCGGCGGGCTGGCAGGAGTCGGTCAAGAACGGCAGCACCGTCGGCCTGGACTCGGTGATGGAGGGCGCCTCGGCGGGCGGGCCGGAGTTCAGCATGCGCACGTGGGACCTCGCCGGGGTCCTCCGGCGGTGGACACCGTCGATACCGAGCGATCGCGTGCACGTCCTGGTGATGCCGGGCAGCACCCAGCCGCGCGACCTGCACTGGCGTCACTTCGCTGAGGTCCTCGGCGTCGACCCCGACGCCTACGAGCTGCCGACCGACACGGTGAACCCAGCGCTCGGCATCGTGCAGATCGAGCTGCTGCGCCGCGTCAACGTCCAGCTCCCGTCGTACTCAGCCCGTGACCGCGGCGTGTGGATCCGCGGCTACCTCGCCGAGGACCTGCTCGCGTCGCAGCCTCGCGAGCGCGGGGGACTGCCGATGCGGCACGTCGAGCGCTTCGCCGAGCTCGACCGCGCGGCGACCGCCTTCATCACCGCACGCGGCTTCCACGTCCTCGGCGACCTCGCCGACCTCGTCCCGGAGGAGACGCCCGCTGCCTCGGGACGAGAGCCCGGCGGCGTCACCGCGGAGGAGCTTCTCGAATCGGCCTCGCGCCTGGTCGCTGATATCGTGGCAGACGTCCGCGCGAGCACAGGTGATGTGCCGCCACGCATCCGGGGGAATCACTGATCGGGTGCTCATCGGTTGCCCGTAGGAGTCTTTCAACGTGCGTGCCAAGCTTGTCGTCCTTCTCGCTGCCTGCGGCATGACCGCGGCGCTGTTCGTCCCCACGGTGGGCGCGTCGGGAGCGGGGACCGCACCGTCGCTCGGCTTCGCCGCCCCGGCCGCGAAGGACCTCGTGGCGGCTCGCGCTCCGGGGAAGCCGAACAAGAGGTGGAAGGTCCCGACGGGGGCGAAGTTCAACAACCCCATGGTCGAGAAGCACCGTTTCGTCATCGAGCGCCACATCCTGCGCGCGATCCGCAACACGCCGCGCGGCGAGAAGATCGTCATCTCCGCCTACTCGCTGGACCGGCAGGTCTTCGCCGACGAGCTGATCCGCGCCACGAAGCGCGGGGTCAAGGTGCAGGTCCTGCTCAACGACCACCTGGTCACCGGGGCGCAGGTCCGCATCCAGCGGGTGCTCGGCAACAACACCAAGAAGTCGAGCTTCCTCAAGCGGTGCGTGTCCGGGTGCCGGGCCGACGAGGACGAGTACAACAACCTGCACAGCAAGTTCTACCTGTTCAGCCGCACCGGCCGGAACCGCAACGTCGTCATGCTCGGCTCGCAGAACATGACGCTGAACGCCGTGCGCTGGCAGTGGAACGACCTCTGGACCACCGTCGGCAAGCGGACGCTCTACGACCAGTTCGAGGCGCTGTTCAACGACATGCGGCCCGACTGGGACAAGCGGCGGGCGTCCTACATGTTCTGCGACAACGGGCTGAACTGCCCGGCCGGCGACATGGAGAAGTACAACAACATCGTCTTCCCCCGGCACACCACCGCGAGCAAGGACGTCGTCCTCGACATCCTCAACAACATCCAGTGCGTCTACACCGACGCGGCGGGGGTCCAGAAGCGCACCCTGCTCCGCCTGTCGATGCACACGATGCGCGGCGGCCGCGGCAACTACATCGCCGACCGGCTGCGCGCCCTCTACGCGGAGGGGTGCAACCTCCGGGTCAACTACGGCCTCATGGGCTTCCACACCAAGCAGCACATCGGTGCGCCCACCGCGCGAGGTCGCGTGCCGCTGCGCTCCACCGGGTTCAACCTGGCGGACGACGTGCCCACCGGCGACCCGGAGATCGACAGCATGCCGGAGGCCATCGAGCGCTACACGCACCACAAGTACTTCGTGCTCCGCGGCTCCTACAAGGGTGTCGTCGACAGCAACATCGTCTGGACCGGCTCGACGAACTGGTCCAGCCTGGGCACCCCGCAGGACGAGATCCTGTTCTCCATGCACGGCCGGGGAAACGTCCGCGACTACCTGGAGAACTTCGACCTGATGTGGCAGGAGCCGTTCAGCCGCGACGCGTACACCACGACGTACTCGTCGTGGAAGATGGTCAACGGACGTCGGGTGGGTGTGCAGCCCCGCATCACGGTGGAGCCGGACCGGCTGCGCAGCGGTGGCCCGACGTGGGAGAACGACTGACCCGGACGGGTCGGCTCAGCCCTCCGTGCTCCTCGCGTCCTCGGCGGGGAGCAGCGACTTCGCGAGCTCCTCGACGGACTGCTGGTCGGCACCCTGGAGGACGACCGTGCTGTCCTTCAGGTCGTGGGTGAGCACCGTGGCACCGTCGTGGTCCCAGGCCGACCAGGTGCCGATGCCCCATGCCGAGAGGTCCACCTTGCCCGAGGCGGCCAGGTCCTGACCGGCGAGCACCTCCTTGCTGGTGCCGGGGAACTGATCGAGCGTGACGTCGCCGCTGGGCGCCCCGAACTCCATGTGCCACCACTGCGGGTCCGGCCGGTAGCCGCCACCCACCGTCGTCCAGCCCGCGGGGAGGACGCTCGGCACCATGGTGACGAGGTCGTCGTCGACCGCGCGCAGCGCAGCGGCCTTGAAGCGCTCGTTGACCGCCGGCTCGTCGCCGAAGTCGACCAGCACCACCGGCTTCTCATCAGGGCTCTCCGAGGCGTTGGGCGTCTGGGACGACTGCGGTGCCGCCGAGGGGGACGCCTCGTCGCCCGGCTCCTCCGCGCGTGACGAGTCGTTGCCGCACGCGCTCAGCAGCAGCACGAGCGATGCCCCGAGGGCCGGCACTGTCGTCCGCGTGAGTCCCATGCCCCAATTCTCGCACGCCGGACCTCGGCGGGCGGGGTGTGACGACAGTCTCCCGTGAGGGCAGTGCCCAGGTGAACGACCGGTAACTAGACTCCCGAGCGTTCCCACCGCGACTGCCCAGGAGCCACCGCATGCCTCGTCTCTGCCAGACCGACGGCCTCACCGAGGACCAGACCGAGATCCTCAAGGCCGTCCGGCAGTTCGTGGACGAGAAGATCATCCCGGTCGCCACGGAGCTCGAGCACAAGGACGAGTACCCGACCGAGATCGTCGAGGGGCTCAAGGAGCTCGGCATCTTCGGGCTGATGATCCCCGAGGAGTACGACGGACTGGGGGAGTCGCTGCTGACCTATGCCCTCTGCGTGGAGGAGATCGCCCGCGGCTGGATGAGCGTCTCGGGCGTCATCAACACCCACTTCATCGTCGCCTACATGCTGATGCAGCACGGCACCGACGAGCAGAAGCAGAAGTACCTCCCGCGGATGGCCACCGGTGAGGTCCGCGGGGCGTTCTCGATGTCCGAGCCCGGCCTGGGCTCCGACGTGTCGGCGATCTCCACGAAGGCCGTGCGGGACGGGGACGACTACGTCATCAACGGCCAGAAGATGTGGCTGACCAACGGCGGGTCCTCGACGCTCATCGCGGTGCTGTGCAAGACCGACGAGGGGGCCGAGAGCGTCTACAAGAACATGACGACGTTCCTGGTGGAGAAGGAGCCGGGCTTCGGCGAGACGGCTCCCGGGCTGACCATCCCGGGCAAGATCGACAAGATGGGCTACAAGGGCGTCGACACCACCGAGGCGATCTTCGAGAACCACCGCGTCGCTGCCGGGCAGGTCCTCGGCGGTGAGCCCGGCAAGGGCTTCTACCAGATGATGGACGGCGTCGAGGTCGGCCGCGTCAACGTCGCTGCCCGTGCCTGCGGCATCGCCAACCGGGCCTTCGAGCTCGGCATCGCCTACTCCCAGCAGCGCGAGACGTTCGGCAAGCCGATCGCCGAGCACCAGGCGGTGCTGTTCCGCCTCGCCGAGATGGCGACCAAGGTCGAGACCGCCCACACGATGATGGTCAAGGCGGCTCGGCTCAAGGACTCCGGCCAGCGGATGGACGTCGAGGCCGGGATGGCCAAGATGCTCGCGTCGGAGTACTGCAACGAGGTCGTCGAGGCGTCGTTCCGGATCCACGGCGGCTACGGCTACTCCAAGGAGTACGAGATCGAGCGCCTCTACCGCGAGGCCGCGTTCATGCTCATCGGCGAGGGAACCTCCGACATCCAGAAGATGATCATCGGCCGCAGCCTGCTCAAGGACTACAAGCTCCGCTGAGCGCAGCCCGGTCCGAGCCCTAGCGCCCCGCCGCGGCCTCGGCGGCCGCGTCCGACGCGGCGAGCGCCTCGCTGGCCGCCTCGACCACCTCGGGCGAGAGGACGTGCTCGATGGCGAGCGCCGAGGCGCCCAGCACGGCGGCCTCGCCCCCGGCGCGTGAGGTGACGATGCGCAGGTGCTCGGTGGCCAGCGGCAGCGAGCGCTGGTAGACCGACTCGCGGATCCCGGCCAGCAGGTGCTCGCCGGCACCGGCGACCTGCCCGCCGATCACGACGACGGAGGGGTTGATGAGGTTGACCATGGTCGCGACGACCTCGCCGATGTCGCGCCCGGCCTGCCGGACGACCGCCATCGCCGGCTGGCTGCCGGCCCGCACCAGCTCGACCACGTCGCCGCCGTTCTCGGCGCTCTCGCCCTGCGGCGCGCACCGCGGCGGCGAGGGCGGGTCCGGCGGCCACGGCCTCGAGGCAGCCGGTGTTGCCGCAGCGGCACGGCACGTCCTCGGCGCCGGGCACCCGGACGTGCCCGAGGTCGCCGGCGGTGCCCTGCGCGCCGCGCTGGAGCACGCCGCCGGACACGATGCCGGCGCCGATGCCGGTGGCGACCTTGATCAGCACCAGGTCGTCGACGTCGCCAGGTGGCGGCGCCGCTCGCCCAGCGCCATGATGTTGACGTCGTTGTCGACCAGCACGGGCACCGGGTACGCCTCCTGGAGGTGGCCGGGCACGTCGTAGCGGTCCCAGCCCGGCATGATCGGCGGGTTGATCGGGCGGCCGGTCGAGTGCTCGACGGGGCCCGGCAGCCCGATGCCGATGGCGGCGAGGTCCTCGACCGGACGGTCGCTCCGGGGCGAGCAGGTCGCGGACGGAGCTCCACGACCCAGGCGAGGACGGGCTCGGGTCCGTCGGCGACCGCGATGCGCGCGTCCACCTCCCCGAGGATCGCGCCGTTGAGGTCGGTGAGGGCCGCCCGGGCGTGGGTGGCGCCGACGTCGACGCCGACGACCAGCTTGGCGGTGGGGTTGAGCGCGAACAGCGCCGGCGGACGGCCGCCGGTGGAGCGGGCGCCGCCGAACGGCGCGACGAGGCCGAGCCGCATGAGGGTGTCGATCCGGGCCGTGATGGTGGAGCGCGCGAGGCCCGTGGCCTCGGCCAGCTGGGCGCGCGTCCAGGGCCTTCCGTCGCGGAGGAGGTCGAAGAGCTCACCGGTGCGCACGGCCGGAGTCAAGCACATGCACGACTTTGCACGCTAGAGGTAAGACTTTTGAAAGATGCTCGACAGAAGCCAGTGACGCATGCCACAGTGGCGTGCCGTGACCTCCGACCCGAGCACGACCATGTCCTCGTCGCCACCGGGATGACCAAGAGCTTCTTCGGCAACACCGTGCTGGCAGACCTCGACCTCGCGCTGCGCCCCGGCGAGGTGCACGGCCTGGTGGGCGAGAACGGCGCCGGCAAGTCGACGCTCATGAAGATGCTCGCCGGCGTCTACACCCCCGACCGCGGGACGATCCT
Organism: uncultured Actinomycetota bacterium; assembly: GCA_963740115.1. Classification (GTDB taxonomy): domain Bacteria; phylum Actinomycetota; class Actinomycetes; order Propionibacteriales; family Nocardioidaceae; genus Nocardioides. The sequence goes on from CAVUCQ010000004.1 coordinate 323,748, forward strand.
CGTCAACGGCGAGCAGGTCTCCTTCAGCCACCCCGTGCAGGCCCAGCGCGCCGGGGTCTCCACGGTCTTCCAGGAGTTCAACCTGCTCCTCGAGCGCACGATCGCCGAGAACATCTGGCTCGGCCGCGAGCCGCGCCGCTTCGGCAGGTTCGGCCCCGTCGACACCGCGCGCATGCGCCGCGACACCGAGGAGCTGCTGACCGGCCTCGGGGTGGAGGGCCTCCGGGCCGGCACCCTCGTCCGCAGCCTGTCGGTCGCCGAGCAGCAGATCGTCGAGATCGCCAAGGCGGTGAGCTTCGACGCCAAGGTGATCCAGATGGACGAGCCGACCGCGGCCCTCGCCGACCACGAGGTCGAGCTGCTCTACTCGATCATCGAGCGCCTCACCGGTCGCGGGGTGGCCATCCTCTACGTCTCGCACCGGCTCAAGGAGATCTTCGACCTGTGCCGCACGATCACGATCCTCAAGGACGGTCAGCACGTGGCCACGCGGCCCGCCGAGGACCTCACCGAGGGCGAGCTCGTGCGGCTGATGGTCGGCCGCCCGCTGACGCAGTACTTCCCGGACAAGCCGGTCGACGTGGCGGTCGGTGAACCTCGCCTCACGCTCGCGGGCGTCGGCAACGGCTACGTCGACGACGTCTCGCTCGAGGTGCGCGCCGGCGAGATCGTCGGGCTGGCCGGCCTGCAGGGCTCGGGTCGCACCGAGCTCCTGGAGACCGTCTTCGGCGTGCACCCGGTGGCCCGCGGCAGCGTGAGCCTCGACGGTGCGCCGCTGGAGGTCAGCAGCCCGCGCCAGGGCGTACGCGCCCGCCTCGCCTTCATCACCGAGGACCGCAAGGCCAAGGGCCTGGCGCTCAACCAGTCCATCCTCGACAACTCGCTGGGCGTGGTCCGCTCGGTCTTCCCCCGGCGCACCGGCTCGGCCCGCCGCGAGATGCCCGGAGTCCTGTCCAACCTCGACGTCGCCGCGCACAGCCTCGACCAGGAGGTGCAGTTCCTCTCCGGCGGCAACCAGCAGAAGGTCGTCCTCGCCCGTTGGCTGAGCATCGATCCGCTCGTCGTCCTGATGGACGAGCCCACCCGCGGCATCGACGTCGGCGCCAAGCACCGCGTCTACGAGCTGATGCGCGAGCTCACCCGGCAGGGGGTCGCCGTGCTGATGGTCTCCAGCGAGCTGCCCGAGGTGATCGGGATGTCCGACCGGATCCTGGTCATGCGCGACGGCAGGCTGGCCGGCGAGCTGCCGGCCGGGTCGAGCGAGGAGGCCGTGCTGGCCATGGCCACCGGAGCAGCGAGCGAGGGGGACGCAGCATGAGCTCCACCACCCATCCGCACGAGACGCCGGAGGACGTGCGCCGGCGTCGTGCGTCCCGGCCGAAGGCCGCGCGCCAGCTCGGCTCCACCGCCCTCATCTACCTCGTCCTGGTCGGCGTCGTGGTCGCCTCGGCCGTGCTCACCGCCGTCGAGGGGCGCAACTTCTTCAGCCAGGGCAACATCTGGGGCGTCCTCACCGCGATGAGCGTGCTCGGCCTGATCTCCATCGGCCAGACGCTCGTCATCCTGGTCGGGAGCCTCGACCTGTCCGTGCCCTACGTCGTCAGCCTGGCGACGCTCATCGCGGCCGGCGGCATGAAGGGCCTCGACGCCAACGTGCCCGCCGCGGTGTTCAACACGCTGGTGCTGTGTGCCCTGATCGGCCTCGTCATGGGCCTGCTGGTCAGCCTGCTCGACGTGCACGGCTTCATCGCGAGCCTCGGCGTGGGCCTCATCGTCAGCGGCTACCTCGCCACCAACTACCAGGGCAGCCACGGCGCCGCCGCTCCGGACGTACGCCTGCTGGGCCGCAGCGGCATCGCGGGCATCATCCCCACCGCGTTCATCATCCTGCTGGTCTGCACGCTGATCGTGACGCTGCTGCTGCGCTACACGCGGATCGGCCACCACCTCTACGCCGTCGGCGGCAACCGCGAGGTGGCCCGCATGTCGGGCGTCCGCACCGCCGTTCCCGTGATCGCCGCCCACGTCGTCTGCTCCCTGCTCGCCGGCCTGGCCGGGCTGATGCTCCTCTCGCGCACCGGCGTCGGGCTGCCGACCATCGGCTCCCAGGGCCGCTACGACCTGCTCTCCATCGCCGCGGTGGTGCTCGGCGGCACCCTCCTGGCCGGCGGCAAGGGCAGCGTCATCGGCACCATCGGCGGCGTGGCGATCTTCGCGGTCATCGACAACGTCATGGGCGTCATGCAGGTCAACCCCTTCCTCAAGGACTTCGTGCGCGGCCTGGTGATCGTGCTCGCCGTCGCGGTCTACGCCCGCCGCAGTGTCGTCAGCCGCCCACCACGCTTCGGCCCCGATCGCGTCCTGCCGCTGCCCGGGCCGCTCGCGGGTCCTGCCTCGCCGACCGACAAGGAGCCAGCATGAGTGCCACGACCACAGCCCCTGACGGCCGCGGCGCCCGCGTGCTCCCGGCGACCGAGGGCTCCCTGGTCCAGCGGATCCTGCGCGGCGCGGTGACCCCGGGCGGTGCGGTGTTCCTGCTGGTCGCGGTGCTCTTCATCGCCGTGGTGTGGGTGAACCCGTCCTTCGGCGAGCCGCCGCAGCTGATCCGCTTCATGGGCCGCACCGCGCCGATCGCGATCGCGGCGATGGGGCAGTACTACGTCATCGTCGCGGGCGAGTTCGACCTCTCCATGGGAGCCGTCGTCGCGACGCAGGTCGTCATCGCCGGCAACTACATCGGCGAGGACGAGTCCCGGGTGCTCCCGGCCCTCGGCCTGATGCTCCTGGTCGGTGCGTCGGTGGGCCTGGTCAACGGCCTCGCCACGACGATGCTCAAGGTGCCGAGCTTCATCGTCACGCTCGGCACGATGCTGGCACTCGGTGGCCTGGTGCGCTACCTGACGGGTGGTGCGGCGACCGGCAACCCCGTCGACAGCTTCCGCGAGATCGGTCGCGGCGGCATCCAGGACGTGCCGGTCCTCGACGTGCTGCCCTACCCCGTCATCATCCTCGCGGTCGTCGCGGCCGCCGGGGTCTGGCTGATGCGCTCGCCGTTCGGCAAGACCCTCATCGCCACCGGCGACAACCCGGACGCCGCCGGCCTGGCCGGCGCCCACGTGTGGTGGGTCAAGACCCGGGCCTTCATGCTGTCCTCGCTCTCGGCCACCGTCGCCGGGATCCTGCTGGTGGGCTACGCCGGCGTGCACCCCTCCGTCGGCGCGGGCTACGAGTTCACGGCCATCACCGCCGTCGTCCTCGGCGGCGTCGTCCTCGGTGGGGGTCGCGGCTGGCTGCTGTCGGCCGCCGCCGGTGCCTTCGCCCTGGAGCTGCTCTTCTCGTTCCTCAACTTCCAGGAGATCGAGTCGACCTGGAGGGCGTCGGTCCAGGGCCTCATCATCATCCTCGCCGTCGCCGCCTCGGGCCGCGCCTGGTCGCTCGGCCGACGCCCCGCCCGTACGTCACCACCGCCCCAACCCTCGTCTGAACAGGCAGCACCCGCACCATCACCCAACCCTGCCCGCCCGGGCACTGAACCAGGAGAAAACTGATGCGCCCAAAGATCCACCGCGCGCCGATCGCCGTGGCCTCGGCCCTGCTGCTCGGGGTGTTCGCCACCTCCTGCAGCACCGAGGACCCGACCGACGGGGCGACCGGCTCCGAGGAGACCTCGGAGTCCCCGGACGCCTCGGAGAGCCCTGAGGACGAGAGCTCGGACGAATGGTTCGACCAGGAGCTCTACGACACGCAGTACGAGCAGCGGACGGCCACCTTCGAGGGTGACCCCGAGCAGCCCTACCTGCAGTACATCGACGGCGAGATGAGCGACACCGCGGAGTTCAAGTCCAACGGTGCCAAGAAGGCCTGCTTCGCCAACGCCTCGATCTCCAACCCGTGGCGCCAGACCGGCTGGATCACCATGAACCAGCAGCTCAAGGAGCTGCAGGAGAAGGGCGTCATCTCCGAGATGGAGACCCGTGACGCCGGCGACGACGACAACACGCAGATCGCCGACATCGACTACTTCATCTCCGAGGGCAACTGCGACGCCTTCATCATCTCGCCCAACTCGACCGCGGCCATGACCGACGCCGTCGAGCGCGCCTGCGAGACCGGCAAGCCCGTCGTGGTCTTCGACCGCGGCGTGCAGACCGACTGCGCCACCTCGTTCATCCACCCGATCGGTGGGTTCGCGTGGGGCATCGACTCCGCGGAGTTCCTCATCGACAACCTCGAGGAGGGTGACAAGGTCGTCGCCCTGCGCATCCTCCCCGGCGTCGACGTCCTGGAGCAGCGCTGGGCCGCGGCCGAGAAGCTGTTCGAGGAGAACGGCATCGAGGCGGTCGACTTCTTCACCGGGGCCGACCCGACCGAGATCAAGACGTTCATCACCGACGAGCTCTCCAAGGGCGACATCCAGGGCGTCTGGATGGACGCCGGTGACGGTGCCGTCGCCGCGATCGAGGCCTTCGAGGACTTCGGCGCCGACTACCCGGTCATGACCGGTGAGGACGAGATGAGCTTCCTGCGCAAGTGGGAGGAGACCGGCCTGACCGGCCTGGCGCCCGTCTACTCCAACTTCCAGTGGCGCACCCCGCTGCTCGCGCTGGAGAAGATCTTCGCCGGCGAGGAGGTCCCGAAGGAGTGGGTCCTGCCGCAGGTGCCGATCACCGAGGAGGAGCGCGCCGCCTTCCTGGAGGCCAACGACGGCATGCCCGACGGCCACTACGCCAAGTTCGGTGGCGAGGACCTGCCGGGTTACCCGGAGGTGTGGCAGGAGCGTCAGATCCCCTGATCGGGGACTGATGCAGCACTGACCCACGTGCACGCCGGTGGGTCGGGTCCCGAGCCCGGCCCACCGACGTCCTCCCCGTACGTCCCTCCATCCCGACGCCACGACCGATCCTGAGCCCACCCCTCCCCGGAAGGACGTCCCGACCATGCGTGAGATCGGCGTGAACACGTGGGTCTGGACCTCGCCGCTCACCGACGCGGACGTGGCCGCGATGCTCCGACGCATCGCCGGCATGGGGTTCGACGCGGTCGAGCTCCCGCTGGAGAACCCGGGCGACCTCACCGTCGAGGTGGTCCGCGACGCGCTCGAGGAGACGCGGCTGACGCCCTACGTCGTCGGTGCGATGGCGCCGGGGCGCGACCTGGTGGACGCCGCCCACGTGGCGGCCACGCAGGACTACCTGCGGGCCTGCATCGACTTCGCTGCCGGCGTGGGCGCCACCTCGGTCTGCGGCCCCTTCTACTCCGCCACCGGCCGCGTCTGGCGGATGGACGCCGACCAGCGGGCGACGGCCTACGCCGACGTCCGTACGCACCTCGAGCCGGTCGTCGAGCACGCGCTCGGGCAGGGCGTACGACTGGGGATCGAGCCGCTCAACCGCTACGAGACCTCGCTGGTCAACACCGTCGAGCAGGCGCTCACCGCGTTCGAGCCGCTGCTGGGTGACGGACTGGGCCTGGCCCTCGACACCTACCACCTCAACATCGAGGAGCGCTCCAGCGCGGACGCGGTCCGGACCGCCGGACCGCACCTGGCCCACGTCCAGGTCTGCGGCAGCGACCGGGGAGCGCCGGGCGGCGACCAGACGGACTGGCCGGCCCTCGTGGCCGCGCTCGACGAGGTGGGCTACGGCGGCCCCCTCAACATCGAGAGCTTCACCGCCGACAACGCCTCCATCGCCACCGCCGCCTCGATCTGGCGGCCGTTGGCTCCCACGCAGGACGACCTGGCCCGCGACGGCCTGGCGTTCCTCCGCTCGCTCGGCTGAGCGAGCGCCACAGTCAGGAGAACGACGTGAGCAGCTCGTCGAGGGGCCCCTCCCGGGCACCGGGTGTCGCCGTCATCGGCTACGCCTTCATGGGCAAGGCGCACTCCCACGCCTGGCGCAACGTCGCGGCGTTGCGCCCCGGCGCGCCCGCCGTACGCCAGCAGGTGCTGGTCGGCCGGGACGCGGACGCGGTGGCGGCCGCGGCCGGGCAGTACGGCTGGGCCGAGTCGGCGACCGACTGGCGCGCGGTGCTCGAGCGCGACGACATCGACGTGGTCGACGTCTGCGTCCCCGGACACCTGCACGCCGAGGTGGCGATCGCCGCCCTCGAGGCCGGCAAGCACGTGATCGCCGAGAAGCCGCTCGCCAACACGCTCGCCGAGGCCGAGAAGATGGTCGCCACGGCGCAGGCCGCCCGCGAGCGGGGCGTGCACTCGATGGTCGGCTTCAACTACCGCCGGGTGCCGGCGCTCGCGCTGGCCCACCGGCACATCGCCGACGGGCGGCTCGGGCGCGTGCGCCAGGTGCGCATCGCCTACCTCCAGGACTGGCTGGCCGACGAGACGGCGCCGATGACCTGGCGGCTGCGGCGCGAGCTCGCCGGCTCCGGCGCGCTGGGCGACCTCGCCTCGCACGCGGTCGACCAGGTGCGCTTCCTCCTCGACCAGGAGGTGACCGGGGTCAACGCCCTGACCGAGACGTTCGTGCCGCAGCGCACCGGTGCCGACGGCCCCGAGGACGTCACCGTCGACGACGCGGCGTGGAGCACCATGCGCACCAGCGGCGGCGCGGTGGTCAGCCTGGAGGTCTCCCGGATGGCGAGCGCGCGCAAGAACTCGCTCGGCATCGAGGTCTACGGCAGCCACGGCGCCCTGCGCTTCGACCTCGAGTCGCTCAACCACCTCGACGTGTGCCTCGACGGGGCCGACAGCTTCTCCCGCGTGCTGGTCACCGAGCCCGACGACCCCTACATCGACGGCTGGTGGCCCCCGGGGCACGTGCTGGGCTGGGACGCCACGTTCACCAACCAGGCCGCCGACTTCCTCGCCGCGCTCGCCGCGGGGGAGGAGCCGACGCCGTCGTTCGAGGACGGGCTCGCCGTGCAGCGGGTGCTGGCCGCGATCGAGGAGAGCGCGGCGGCCGAGGGCCGCACCGTGCGATTGTCAGATCTGGCCTCAAGGATGGAGGAGAGCTGATGGGCCGACCGTTCACGCTGTTCACCGGCCAGTGGGTCGACCTGCCGTTGGAGGAGGTCGCCGAGCTGGCGGCCGGGTGGGGCTACGACGGCCTCGAGGTCGCCGTCTCCGGCGAGCACCTCGACGCCTGGCGCTGGGACGACGACGACTACGTCGCCCAGCGGCTCGCGATCCTGGAGAAGCACGGGCTGCAGCTGCACGCGATCTCCAACCACCTCACCGGGCAGGCGATCTGCGACGACCCGATCGACTTCCGCCACCAGGCCATCGTGCGCGAGCGCGTGTGGGGCGACGGCGACCCCGAGGGCGTGCGCACGCGTGCCGCGGAGGAGATGAAGCTGACCGCCCGGCTCGCGCAGAAGCTCGGCGTGAAGACCGTCGTCGGGTTCACCGGCTCCTCGATCTGGCAGTACGTCGCGATGTTCCCGCCGGTGCCCGCCGAGCGGATCGAGGCGGGCTACCAGGACTTCGCCGACCGGTGGAACCCGATCCTCGACGTCTTCGACGAGTGCGGCGTGCGGTTCGCCCACGAGGTGCACCCGTCCGAGATCGCCTACGACTACTGGACCACCCGCCGAGCGCTCGACGCCGTCGGCAACCGGCCGGCGTTCGGCATCAACTGGGACCCCAGCCACATGATGTGGCAGGGCATCGACCCGGTCGCCTTCATCAGCGACTTCGCCGACCGGATCTACCACGTGGACTGCAAGGACACCCGGATGCGGATGGGTGGTGGCCGCAACGGCATCCTCTCCTCGCACCTGCCGTGGGACGACCCGCGCCGCGGGTGGACGTTCGTCTCGACGGGCCACGGCGACATCCCGTGGGAGGACTGCTTCCGCGCCCTCACGGCGATCGGCTACGACGGCCCGATCTCGGTGGAGTGGGAGGACGCGGGCATGGACCGCCTGCGCGGTGCCCCGGAGGCGCTGGAGCACCTCCGGTCGCTCGACTTCGACCCGCCCGCCCAGTCCTTCGACGCGGCGTTCAGCAAGCAGTCGGAGGGCTGATCCACGGGCCGACGCACCCGGACTGCCCGTGCTGCGGCACGATGGGCCGCATGAGCATGAAGACCGATTCCGGCAGGTTCTTCGAGGACTTCGCCGTCGGGCAGGTCATCGAGCACGCCACCCCGCGCACCGTCACCGAGGGCGACCGGGCCCTCTACGGCGCGATCTACCCCACGCGCTTCGCCGTCGCCTCGTCGTCGGAGTTCGCCGCGTCGGTCGGGCTGTCGGCCCACCCGGTGGAGGAGCTGGTCGGCTTCCACATCGCCTTCGGCAAGACCGTCCCGGACATCTCGCTCAACGCGGTGGCCAACCTGGGCTACGCCGAGTGCCGCTTCCACGTCCCCGTCGTGCCCGGCGACACCCTGCGCACCCGCTCGGAGGTCATCGGCCTCAAGCAGAACTCCAACGGCAGGACCGGGGTCGTCTGGGTCCGCTCCACCGCCACCAACCAGCGGGGCGAGGTCGCCATCGACTGGGCGCGCTGGGTGATGGTGCACAAGCGCTCGGCCGAGCACCCGGCTCCCGACACCGTCGTGCCCGAGCTCTCCGGCGCCGTCGCCGTCGAGGACCTGGTGGTTCCCGCCGGCCTCGACTTCAGCTCGTACGACACCGTCGCGGCCGGCTCGCCGCACCTGCTGGGCGACTACGAGGTGGGGGAGCGGATCGACCACGTCGACGGCGTGACCCTCACCGACGCCGAGCACATGATGGCCACCCGGCTGTGGCAGAACACCGCCAAGGTGCACTTCAACACCCAGGCGCGGCCCGACGGCAAGCGGCTCGTCTACGGCGGGCACGTGATCTCCCTGGCCCGGGCGCTGTCCTTCAACGGGTTGGCCAACGCCCAGCTGGTCGCGGCCATCAACGCGGGCGCCCACGTCGCGCCTGCCTTCGCCGGCGACACGGTCCACGCGTGGTCGGAGGTTCTCGACGTGGCCGAGGTGGACGCCCCGGGCGTCGGTGCGCTGCGACTGCGGTTGGTGGCCACCCAGGGTCGCGACGCGTCGATGACGCTCCGCGGAGAGGACGGGACGTACGCCCCGGGCGTGCTCCTGGACCTCGACTACTGGACCTTGATCCCGCGCTGAGATCCGCTCGCCGAGGACGTACGCGCGAGCAGCTCGTCCGCGATCACGTCGAGCGCCTCGTCCAGCGACCCGGGTGCCTCGCGACCGAGCCGGGACACGACCGTCGATGCCGCGGACATGATCTCGTCGTCGGAGACCTGGCCCGGAGTACGACCCGAGCGGGCGTCAGCCGGCTGCAGGTCGTCGAGGTCGCCCACGACGTCGTACGACCTTCCCCGCATCGTGGCGACCATCGCCTCGGACCGCTCGCGTACCCACCCGTGGTGCTTCTCGGGCAGCACGAACGGCTCCGACGGCGCGCTGCCGGCGAGCACGTCGCGGGTGAAGGGGCCCTTGCGGTAGGCGGTGACCTCGAGGCTGCGTCGCCCGTGCGGGAAGCGCTCGTTCACACGGCGCAGCAGCTCGGCCTCGACGATGCCGAGGGAGTCGTTGGGCAGCCGCGGATCGGTGTCGAGGTCGGTGACCTCGACGCCCAGCACCGAGCCCGTGCGGCGCCAGAGCTCGTCGCGCGGCGCACCCGGCGGTGGAACGGTCACGACGTGGACACGGTCGGCAGGCACCCCGACCGTCCAGCGGTCGAGGATGGCCGGGACGTCCTGGTAGCGCCAGAACTTCTGGTCGTCGGGGCCGCGGCGCACGGTCGCGAGGAACTTGCCGTACGGCTGGCGAGCGCCTTGCTTGACCCGCTGCTGCCAGGCCGACGGAAGCACGCGGGCGAGGTCACGGACGGTGAGGACGACGTGGACCTCGGCGGTCACCGCCGCGAGCTCCTCGAGCGCCCGTGCGGCCGCGTCGGGTGGTGAGTCGGAGAAGTGCTCGTGGCTGATGAGCACGTCCTGGGGCCAGCTCCCCGCCTGCTCGAGCAACCGCGGCCACGTCGTCAGCTCGTCGCCGGAGAGCTTGCGGAGCAGCGCATCCATCCCCTTGACCTGGGCCGCGGCGACGAAGTGGTCACGCATCACCGAACCGGGCAGCAGCAGGCCGCGGTGGCGCAGGACCTCGTGGTGCCGCCACCAGAGGTCGTGGAGGTAGGTCGTGCCGGACTTCGCAGTGCCGACGTGGAGGAACGCGCGCCGGGACATGCCGCGACCCTACCGGGGTGAGGCAGACTCCGTCCGTGGCCTGGGATCGCGAGTTCTTCTACGACACCTACCCGCGCGTGGAGCAGGACTTCGCCGCCCGCCTCGACGAGAGCCTGGCGCCGCGCGACCCGTCCGTGCTGCTGCAGGTCGTGCGCGAGCTCGACCTCCGGCCCGACAGCCGCGTCGTCGACGTGGGGTGCGGCGAAGGGGCCCACGCCTTCCGGCTGGCCACCCACTTCGGCTTCCGGGTGCTCGGCATCGACCCGGTCCAGCGCCACCTCGACCTGGCCCGCGCGGCGCGACGCGAGGTGGTCGCCGACATCGGCTCCCGGGTCTCCTTCGAGCGCGGCACCGCCACCCGGGTGCCCGTTCCCGCCTCCTCGCTCGACCTCGTCTGGTGCCGCGACGTGATGGTGCACGTCGACCACCCCGCCGATGCGTACGCCGAGTTCGCCCGCGTGCTGCGCCCCGGCGGCTACGTCGTGGCCTACCAGGCGGTGGCCACCGACCTGCTCGCCCCCGAGGAGGCGGAGTGGCTCTTCGACGTGATGGGTGTCGTGCCGTCCTCCGCCGACCCCGACGTCATCGATGCGGCCATCGCCGGGTCGGGCCTCGAGGTGGTCGACACCATCGACCTGGCCGGCGAGTGGGGGGAGTGGTCGCAGGAGCAGGACGGCCGCGCGGACCGCGCCCTGCTGCACCTGGCCCGGCTGCTGCGCGACCCGGAGCGTTACCGGGCGGAGTTCGGCGCTGCGGCGTACGACGTGATGCTGGGCGACTGCCGCTGGCACGTCTACCGGATGATGGGCAAGCTGGCCGGCCGGATCGACGTGCTGCAGCGGCCGGCGCCGCGTTAACCGCTCGACCCCGCTTGACGCGTTTGGCAGGGTGGCGGTGTCACACGACGAGCGTCACGCCCCACCGAGGAGGAGCCCCCCATGGCTGATCAGGACCCCAACGCAGACCTCAAGGCGAAGATGCGAGAGGCCCTCGACCGCAAGAAGGGCCACGCCCACCCCGACGACAGTGCCGGCTCGAAGGAGAAGGCGCACGGCTCGGAGGTCAACGACAAGAACGTCGCCAAGCCGATGCACCGCCGCAAGGCGGGCGGCGGCGGGGTCTGAGCCACCCGCCGACGACCGTCAGGCGTCGGCGGACGGGTGGATGTCCGCCGGCGCGAAGGCTCGCGCCAGCCAGAACAGCGCCAGCACCAGCACCATCGGTACGGCGAACCCGACGCGCAGCGAGCCCGCACCGACGACTCCGGTCATCACCGCACCCAGCAGCGCGCCGGCGTAGTTGAACTGGTTGAACCTCGCCACGACCGCATCCACCCGCGCCTGCCGCGTGGCGGGGTCGGCGTCACGCCCGGCGAGGGCGGCAGCAGCGGAGAAGCTCAGCGGGGCGACCACCGCGACCCCGCAGCCCAGCAGCGTGAAGCCGAGCACGGCCACCGGCCACGACGGGGCGGCCACGACGGTGGCGAGCGCCACGAAGGCGATCCCGGCCCCGACGCGCAGGAGCCGCACGGCGCCGACCCGCTCGGTGAGCCGGTCACCCGCCAGCCGCACCAGCCCGCTGGCCACGAGGTAGGGCAGCGTGGCCAGCGCGACGAGCTGCTCGGGGGCGTCGAAGACGTCGTCGAGGTAGACCGGTCCCCATGTCGTCGCGGCGGTGTCCACCGTGTAGAAGACCACCAGCGCGAGCCCGACCATCACGATCGGTCGCCACGGGACGTCCGTCTCGGTCACGGTCGCTGCCACCCCGTGGTCACGGGGCAGGTACGGCGCCGCGGCGGCGATCAGCGGCAGCACCGCGACCAGCGCGATCGCCGCCCACGGCAGGTCGGTCGTGGCCAGCGTGAGCACCGCGCCGATGACACCGCCCAGCGTCCAGGCGCCGTGGCACGACGGCAGGACGACGCGGCCCATCCGGTGCTCGAGAGCGACCGCCTGCATGTTGCCGGTCGCGTCGACCAGCCCCAGACCGACGCCATACGCAGCCAGGCCCACCACGAAGACCGCCGTGGCCGGTGCGAGCACCACCACCACCACCGCCACCGCGATCACCAGCATCCCGGCGCGGAGCACGACCGCGCTGTCCAGCCGCGGGGCGAGGCGCTCGGCGACCAGCGAGCCGGCGCCGGCCAGCAGCACCATCATCAGCAGCACACCGGAGAGCGCGAGCTCGCCGAGGTCCCACCGGTCCTGGATCTGCGGCAGGCGGGTCGTGAGGCTGATGAACACCAGTCCCTGCGTGGCGAAGGCGGCCGCGATCGCCCGCCGGGCCCGGCGCAGGTCCCCGGCCACCTGGACGTCGGACGGTGCGGCAGTCATGGCGAGCATCGTGGCAGGCCGCACGCCCGACCGTGGCAGACTCGCGGCATGTCAGGATCCACGACTCCCGAGCTGTGGCTCGTGCGCCACGGCGAGACGGAGTGGAGCCGCGACGGGAAGCACACGTCCACCACCGACCTGCCGCTGACGGACGTCGGGGAGGAGGCGGCCACCTCACTGGCGCCACGACTGGTCGAGGTGGAGTTCGACCTCGTCCTGACCAGCCCTCGCCGCCGCGCTCGTCGTACGGCCGAGCTGGCGGGCTACGCCGACGCCCGGGTCGACGAGGACCTCGTCGAGTGGGGCTACGGCGACTACGAGGGCGTGACGACCGCGGAGATCCGCGAGACGGTGCCCGGCTGGACGGTCTGGACGCATCCCTCGCCCGGCGGCGAGAGCGCCGACGAGGTGTCGGCGCGGCTGGACCGCGTCGTGGACCGGGTCCGCGACCACCAGCGCACGCTGGTCTTCGCCCACGGCCACTCGCTGCGGGTGCTCACCGCACGGTGGCTCGAGCAGCCGGCCGACGAGGGCCGGTTCTTCCGCCTCGACACCTCGACCGTCTCGGTGCTCGGGTTCGAGCGGGAGACGCCGGTGCTGCTGAAGTGGAACAGCTGACGTGCGGATCGATCTCCACACGCACTCCTCGGCCAGTGACGGCACCGACACCCCCGCAGACCTGGTCCGCGCCGCGAAGGCTGCCGGGCTCGACGTGGTCGCCCTCACCGACCACGACGCCACCTCCGGCTGGACCGAGGCCGCGGCCGCCGCGGACGAGGTCGGCATCGGGTTCGTGCCGGGGCTGGAGATCAGCACGAAGTTCCGCCACCGGGGCGTGCACCTGCTGGCCTACCTCCCCGACCCGACCCACCCGCCACTGGTCGGGGCGCTGGACCGGATCATCGCCGGACGCACGGAGCGGACGCCGGCGATCGTGGCCGCCCTGCGCCGGCACGGCATCGCGATCACGGAGGACGACGTACGCCGCGAGTCCGGCGGCTCCGTCGCGGCCGGCCGCCCCCACGTCGCCGACGCCCTCGTCCGGCTCGGCGTGGCCCGCGACCGGACGCAGGCCTTCACCGACCTGCTCGACCCCGGGCGACCCGGCTACGCCAACCGATACGCCGCCGACCTCGAGGACATGATCCCGCTCGTCACGGCCGCCGGCGGGGTCGCCGTGATCGCCCACCCGTGGGGCAGGCGCGGTCGCTCCCTGCTCGACGAGCAGGCGCTGGCCGGCCTGCGCGACCTGGGGCTGGCCGGGATCGAGGTCGACCACCAGGACCACTCCCCGGCCGACCGGTCCGAGCTGCGTGACCTCGCTCGACGCCTCGACCTGCTGGTCACCGGGAGCAGCGACTACCACGGCCTGGGCAAGGTCGACCACGACCTCGGGGTCAACACGACGGACCCCGAGCAGTACGAACGGTTGCTGGCCCTGGCGGGTGCCGCGCGCTGACGTACGCCGGTCCCTCAGCGGCGACCGATCGACTGGGTGAGCCGAAGCACCCGGTTGGGGATGGCCTTGGAGAGCGCGGTGATCGTCTTGTACTGGGCGCCGGGGACCGAGTAGGCACGGCCCTTGTCGAAGTCCTCGAGCGATTTGCGGACCAGGAAGTCGGCGTCGAGCCACATGAACCCGTCGCCGCGCTTGACCTGCATCCGCTCGTGGAACTCGGTCTTGGTGAAGCCCGGGCACAGGGCCATCACCGTGACGCCGCGCGAGCCGTACTCGAGGTGCGCCCACTCGCTGAAGCTGTTGACCCAGGCCTTGGCGGCGGAGTAGCTGCCGCGGGGGAGGAAGGCGGCCACGCTGGAGACGTTGATGATGCCGCCGTGACCGCGCTCGGCCATCGCACCCAGGGCCGCGTGGCTGAGCCTGAGCACCGCGGTGACCAGCACCTCGAGCATCGCGGTCTCCTCGTCGGCCGTGTTGTCGAGGAAGCGCTTCTTCAGCCCGAACCCGGCGTTGTTGACCAGCAGGTCGACGGGGTGGTCCCGGTCGGCGAGGCGGGCCTCGACGCGCGCGAGGTCGGCGCGGTCGACGAGGTCGGCCACCAGCACCTCCACCTCCACCTGGTGGGCGCGCCGCAGCTCCTCGGCGACCTGCTCGAGCCGGGTGCCGTCGCGGGCGACGAGGACGAGGTCGTCGCCGCGGGCGGCGAGCTGGCGGGCGTACTCGTGGCCGATGCCGGCGGTCGCGCCGGTGATCAAGGAGACACTCATGGCCCCAGCATTTCAGGACGGCGCGTGGTCGTGCGACCCGGTCCGGCACAATGGGCAGCGATGAGCACCCAGACCCCGGTCACGCTGGCCGTCGCCAACCAGAAGGGTGGCGTCGCCAAGACCACCTCCGTCGCCTCGATCGGGGCCGCACTGGCCGAGCTGGGCCACCGCGTCCTGCTGGTCGACCTCGACCCGCAGGCCTGCCTGACGTTCTCGCTCGGCATCGACCCGGAGGACCTCGACGTCTCGGTGCACCACGTCCTGACGCAGGGCGTCGACCCGGCCGAGATCATCATCGAGACCGAGGACGGTGTCGACGTGCTGCCCGCGACGATCGAGCTGGCCCGCGCCGAGGCCGACCTGCTCACCCGCACCGGCCGCGAGCACGTCATCAAGGGCGCCCTCGAGCAGCTCGCCGACGACCTCGGCGACGAGGCGTACGACTGGGTGCTGCTCGACTGCCCGCCCTCGCTCGGCGTGCTGACCGTCGCGGCGCTCACCGCGGCCGACGGCGTGCTCATCCCGCTGCAGTGCGAGACGCTCTCGCACCGCGGCGTCGGGCAGCTGCTCGACACCGTCCACGACGTGCGCCGCTTCACCAACCGCGGCCTGGAGGTGTGGGGCGTGCTGCCGACGCTCTACGACGGCCGCACCAACCACGCGCGCACGGTGCTGGAGACGATCAGCGAGACCTACGACCTCGAGGTCGTCGAGCCGCCGATCCCCAAGACGATCAAGTTCGCCGAGGCGCCGGCTGCGGGCCGGTCGATCCTGTCGACCAGCCGCAGCAGCAAGGGCGCGCAGGCCTACCGCGAGGTCGCGGAGAACCTGGTGGAGCGGGCGTCGCGGCCGAGGCAGGAGCCGGCCGGGAAGTCCGCGAGGAAGACCGCCGCCAGGGCGTCCTCCCGGCGCTGAACCCCCCGGTCGGGACGCCTCAGCCCTTCGGCGCCTCGACGGTCGAGCCGCCGCGCGTACGACGGCGGCTGCGGTTGCGGCGGCGCGGGGCGTCGCCGGACTTCTCCGCCGAGCCCGGGGCCGAGGCGGACGACGAGGCACCGGAGCCGGAGCCCTGGGCCGAGCGCTGGCCCGACCGCTCGCGCGGGGCCCGCTCCTTCTTCTCCACCGGGGCCGGCGGGACGATGCGACCCTTGGTGCCGGCCGGGATGCCCTGGTCGTGGAAGAGGTGCTCGGAGGTCGAGTACGTCTCCTGCGGCTGGTCGAAGGGCAGGTCGAGGGCCTTGTTGATCATCTTCCAGCGGTGCAGGTCGGCCCAGTCGACGAAGGTGATCGCGATGCCCGAGGCGCCCGCGCGACCGGTGCGGCCGATGCGGTGGACGTAGGTCTTGTCGTCCTCGGGGCAGGTGTAGTTGATGACGTGGGAGACGCCGCGCACGTCGATGCCGCGGGCGGCGACGTCGGTGGCGACCAGCACCCGGATCTTGTCCTCGCGGAACTTGGCGAGCGCCTTCTCGCGTGCGACCTGGGCCATGTCGCCGTGCAGCGGCGAGGCGCTGAAGCCGCGCTCGGCGAGGTCGTCGGCCACCCGCTGCGCCTGCCGCTTGGTGCGCGTGAACACGATGATCTTCTCGGCGTCGTCGGCCTGCAGGATCCGGCCGATGATCTCCGGCTTGTCGAGGTCGTGGGCCTGGTAGATGAACTGCGCGGTGGCCGGGACCATCGTGGTGTCGTACGACGACTCGGCACGGATGTTCATCGGGTGCCGCATGTGGATGCGGGCCAGCGAGACGATGGCGGCCGGCATGGTGGCCGAGAACAGCATCGTCTGGCGGGTCTCGGGGGTCTTGGAGATCAGCGTGATCACGTCGGGCAGGAAGCCGAGGTCGAGCATCTCGTCGGCCTCGTCGAGGACGAGCGCGTGGACGTGGGAGAGGTCGAGGGCCCGGCGGTTGGCCAGGTCGATGAGGCGCCCGGGGGTGCCGACGACGATGTCGACGCCCGACTCGAGCGCCTCGAGCTGGGTGTCGTAGCCGACGCCGCCGTAGACGGTGAGGACGCGGAGGCCCGACGTCCTTGCTGGCGAGGTGGAGGTCGTTGGAGACCTGCAGCGCCAGCTCGCGGGTCGGGGCGACGATGAGGGCCTGCGGCTTGCCCTGCGGCATGTCGGCGTACGCCGGGTCCTTGGGGGCGACGCTGCGCTGCAGCACCGGGATGCCGAAGGCGAGGGTCTTGCCGGTGCCCGTGCGGGCCTGGCCGATCAGGTCGGTGCCCATCAGGGCGACCGACAGGGTCATCTCCTGGATGGCGAAGGGGGTGCTGATGCCGGCGCGGTCGAGCGCGTCGCAGATCTCGGGCAGGACGCCCAGGTCACGGAAGGTGGTCACGAGGCAGTGTCGCTTTCGAAAGGAGTCGGATGTCCCACGCGTATGCGGTCAGCCACTCTTGAAAGCCTTGCCGACCGCGCACATACAGGCGGCCACCGGATCAGTTCGCCGGCGGCTCGGTCGCCCCGATCCTATCGCTAGGCTGCGAGCATGACTGAATCGCCCGACGAGGACTACCGCCGCGCCGCCGTCGACCTCCTCGGGGCGATCGCCTACGGCGAGCTCTCCGCGTTCGAGCGACTGGTCGAGGACGCCAAGATGGCGCCCGGGATCGACGACAAGATCGCGATCGGCGCGATGGCCACGGCGGAGTTCGGGCACCTGCAGAAGCTCGTCGGCCGGCTGGCGGAGCTGGGTGCCGATCCGGCCGAGGCGATGCAGGCCTTCCGCGCCAGCTTCGACGGCTTCCACGCCCACACCGCGCCGTCCGACTACTACGAAGGGCTGATCAAGGCCTACGTCGGCGACGGGCTCGCCGCGGACTTCTACCGCGAGATCGCGGCCTACCTCGATCCCGAGACCCGCGAGGTGATCATCAGCTCGTTGGAGGACTCCGGGCAGACCGCCTTCATCGTGGAGCGGGTCCGGGCCGGCATCGCGGCTGACCACCGGCTCGGCGGCCGGCTGGCCCTGTGGGGCCGCCGCTTGATGGGCGAGGCCCTCACCCAGGCCCAGCGTGTCGCCGGTGATCGCGAGTCGCTGACCGCGCTGCTGGCCGGGGGAGTGGACCGCCCCGGGCTCGACCTGGCCGCACTGGGCCGGATGTTCACCCGGCTCACCGAGCTGCACGCCGCGCGGATGGCCGAGCTCGGCCTGGAGGCCTGAGCGGCCCGGACGACGAGGAACCCCGCCCCCACAGGGGACGGGGTTCCGTCGCGTCCAGCGTCTGCTGCTCGGTGCTCAGACTCGCGTGCGGTTCCGGCCGGTGACCGTCGACGCGATCACGACGAGGACCGCGGCGACAAGGACCTGCCACAGGTGGCGCCACCAGTCGATGCCCTTGCTGGTGTCGTACATGTCGCCGCGGGGGTAGTTCTCGGCGACTCCGAACAGTGCGTAGTAGAGGTAGCTGCCGACAAAGGCTCCGACGATGCCGCAGGCGATCGTCAGCCACAGCGGGATGTTGTCCTTGTCACCCGGCGCCACGAACTTGCCGAGCAAGCCGATGATGGCGCCGACGATGATGGTGACGATGATGGTCCAGAGCAGATCCATGGCGTGTCCTCCTTGAGAGCGACCGCTACATACGGCCGCACGCAGCAATCATGGTGCTGCGGGGGTCGCGGGGCAATTACCACTCATCCCAACGGGCGAGGTGTGTCGCGACGGTCTCAGCGGAAGCCGACAGCACTGGAGGTGGGCGAGCCCAGCTCCAGGTAGGCGATCTTGTCTGCGGGTACGACGACGGTGCGGCCCTTGACGTCGGCCAGTCGCAGCACCCCGCTGCCGGCCAGTGCCTCGGCGAGCTTCGTCTCGATGTCCTCGGGCGTGCTGTCGGTGTCGAGCACCAGCTCGCGCTGGGCGTGCTGCACGCCGATCTTGACCTCCACGTGATGCTCCTTGCTGGGTTGTGACTGGGTTGCTGACTCGAGTGTGTCGGGTCAGTGGTCGTCGGTCATCGGGTAGCCACGGATGCCGCGCCACGCCAGACCGGCGATGAGGGCGGCCGCATCGTCCTGGGAGATGGTGCCGCCACCTGCCAGCCAGAACCGCGCGGACACCTGCGCCATTCCCACGAGCGACACGGCCAGCAGCTCGGACGCCTCGTCCGGGAGGCCGGTGTCGGTGCGGATCACGTCGGCGATCATCGAGGCGCACTCGGTGGTGACCCGGTCGACCCGCTCACGCACGTCGGGCTCGCTCGTCAGGTCGGACTCGAAGACCAGCCGGAACGCCCCCTCCTCGGAGGCGACGTAGCTGTAGAAGACCTTCATCGTCGCCGCGACCCGGTCCCGGTTGTCCGTGGTCGACGCCAGCGCCTCGCGGCAGTTGTCGATGATCATGTCGCAGGAGGAGTCCAGCAGCGCGAGGTAGAGGTCGAGCTTGCCCGGGAAGTGCTGGTAGAGCACGGGCTTGGACACCCCGGCCCGCTCGGCGATGTCGTCCATCGCGGCGGCGTGGTAGCCCTGGGCGACGAAGACCTCCAGGGCCGACTCGAGCAGCTGCACGCGACGCTCACGCCGCGGCATCCGACCGCCGCGCGGTCGCGGGAACTCGGTGTCGGGGGTGCCTGCGGTCACGTCGTGCTCCTGGTGGCCTGGGTGGTACTCCTGAGTAGTGAGGGCCGAGCCTATCGGCCCCCCAGACGCGGAGAGGGACCCCGGTGCCCCGGGGTCCCTCCCTGCGTGTCGGTGGTGCGATCACCACCCGGTGCGTCAGCTCACGGCGTGGGCTGTGCGGCCGGGTTGGTCACGGTGACGGTGAGGAACTGGCCGTCATCGGCCGTGACCGTGGCCTTGACGCCGACTCCCGCCACCTTGACGGAGTTCTGCGGTGCCGCAGCGTCGTAGTAGGCGAGGGGGTTGGTGTCGTCGAAGGTCGGCTTCTGCGCACCCACCGGGCCGCAGGCCTTGACGATCTCGACCGTGGGGTTCTTCTTGGTCCCGCCGGCGACCTCCTTGCTGAGGCACACCGGGTCGAGCTGGTCGAGACCGAACGTCGCGTCGTAGGGCTCACGACGGTTGGTCGGGCTCGAGCCGTCCGGGTAGGTCAGCGAGTTCGGGAAGGAGTCGACCGGCAGCGCGTAGCCGGCACCGGGGTGCTGCGACACGTTGTTGTCGTCGAGGTAGGCCTGGTCGACCAGCCAGACGAGCATGCCGTCCTGGTAGGGGAACCACTCGACCTTGTTGGGCGCCGTGAGGCCGAAGGAGTACTGGTAGGGACCCTCGGCCAGCGTCTTGTCGTAGCCGACGTACTGCCTGTTCTCGATCAGGTAGTAGCGCGGCGCGTTGCTGACGTCGGTGCCCGTCGAGATCCTCCAGCCACCCTTGTCGGCGGCAGGCTCTGCCGTCCATCCGTTGGCACCGCTCTCGGCGCCGTCGAGGAAGGTGCCGGCGCCGGACTTGATGGCGATGTTGTCGAGGAACGCGCCCGCCAGGTTGTAGCCGCCGTCGGTCTTGTAGAGGAACCGGAAGAGCGAGTCCTGGTTGTTGGCCTTGTAGCTGTAGCGCAGGCCCGTCCAGCGGCCCCGGCTGCTGCCGTCGATCGGCGAGCCGATCGTCGTCCAGTTGTTGCCGCCGTCGAGCGAGTACTGGGCGTAGAGGTAGTCGTAACCGGCCTCGATGTCGTACCACGCGTCGGCGGTCACCGTGACCGAGGACGAGGCGCCCACCGACCGGGTGAGGGTGTTCTCCAGGTCGTCACCGCGACCGGTCCACCACGCGTGGGTGCCCTCGGGGGGCGTCGTGTACGAGGTGGTGCGGCCGGACGGCTTCAGGTTGACCTTCAGCGCCTGGTCGGCGTCGGCGTAGGTGTTCTGCGACGGGCCGAGCTTGTAGGTGCCGTTCTGCCCGGCGTCGACGGACGTGTAGTCGAGCCAGTTGAGGAACAGCTTCTCCTCCGGGCCGAAGCCGTTGGGGACCGTGCCGGTGCCCTCCTGCCCCGGGGCCGCGTTGGGACCATGGCTGAGCCACGACCCGCTGCTCATCACGGTCCAGAAGCCGGTGCCGTTCTCGCCGCCGGCGGTGTCGTAGTAGTCGGGGAGGCCGAGGTCGTGGCCGAACTCGTGCGCGAAGACGCCGAGGCCGCCGTTCTCGGGCTCCACGGTGTAGTCACCGACGTAGAAGTTGGTGTCACCGATCCGGGCGCCACCGCCCTTGTTGACCTTGCCGTCGACGGTCGGGCCCGTGGTGCCGTAGCCGGTGTTCACGTACCAGCGGTGCGACCAGATCATGTCGGGGTCGGCGCCGGCCTCCTCGCCCTCGCCGGCGTGCACGGCCTGGAAGTGGTCGATGTAGCCGTCGGCCTCGTTGAAGTTGCCGTCGCTGTCCCAGTCGTAGCGGTCCCAGACGTCGAACTTCGCCAGCTCGGTCTCGATGGTGGCCAGGCTCTTGCCGGCCGCGACCTGCGTGGCGTACCACGCGTCGAGGGAGTCGTCGACGAACTGCCAGCTGCCGCCGTCGTCCTCGACGGCGTTGTCGCCGTAGCTCGACGCATTGCCGGGCACCTGCACCCAGTCGGTCACCGTGTTGATCGCGGTGTAGCGGCCCGAGGACTGCTCGAGGTAGTAGTTCTTGAAGGACTCGCCCTCGCCGTTGAACATCTTCTCGTAGTGCGCCCGGCTGAAGTCCGGCTGCCAGTACGTCGAGTTGTCGACGCTGCGGTCCGGCTTGGGGATCTGGTTGTGCAGCGGGCCCGGCGCCGTGCCGAGCTTGCCCGAGCCGGCGTTGCCGAACTCCGACAGCACGGTGAAGATCGTGTCGGTCTTCTCGGTCGGGAACTCGAAGAAGGTGCCGTCGAGGAGGTTGACGGTCGCACCCTCCTTGCGCTGCACGAGCTTGGACTTGCCGCTCTCGAGAAGGGCGAGAGCCTTCGCGCGCCGCTCCTGCTGCTGCTTGGTCTTGGGGCCGGGACGGTTGTCCGGCTTCGAGGCCGCCGATCGGTTCGACTGTGGTGAGTCGTTCGACGGAACTGCCTGGGACGGGAGCGCGGTAGCGCTCAGCGCCAGGGCAGCGGTGCCGGCCAAGAGGCCGGTTGCCAGTTTCTTCACAGGGATGGACTCCAGGTGTGAGGGAGAGGGACGGATGGTCCGCGGGAGCTACACGACGTAGTCCTTTCGGATCACCACCGCGTTACTTCACCCCATGCGGCGCGATCTGACAAGGATCTCTTGCGCAAATTCTCCTGCGCCGCAGGTGTTGCGGCGGTCGCGCCGACCCCGTCCGCATGCCGGGACGTGGCGCGGGCGGTCCCGAGGCCGACGGGAACATGGACGTGGTCCCGCTGGTTGTGATGGGACCGGGTCCCGCCCATGGACGCCAGCCACGAAGGAGTCACCGTGTCCCAGACCTCGTCAGGATTGGCCGCGCTCGTCGAGCCGGCCGCTGAGCTGACCACCGACGAGGTGCGCCGCTACAGCCGCCACCTGATCATCCCCGACGTGGGGATGACCGGGCAGAAGCGGCTGAAGAACGCCAAGGTCCTGGTCATCGGCGCCGGCGGCCTCGGCTCGCCCGCCCTCCTCTACCTCGCCGCAGCCGGTGTCGGCACTCTCGGCATCGCGGAGTTCGACACCGTCGACGAGTCCAACCTGCAGCGCCAGGTCATCCACGGCGTCAGCGACATCGACAAGCCCAAGGGCCTCTCGGCCAAGGAGTCGATCGCCGAGATCAACCCCTACGTCGATGTCGTCCTCCACGAGGAGCGTCTCGACAACGACAACGTGATGGACGTCTTCGAGGGCTACGACCTCATCGTCGACGGCACCGACAACTTCGCCACCCGCTACATGGTCAACGACGCGGCGTACTTCTTGAAGATCCCCTACGTCTGGGGATCGATCTACCGCTTCGACGGCCAGGCCAGTGTCTTCGCCCCGTCGCTCGGGGAGGACCTGCCGTGCTACCGCTGCCTCTACCCCGAGCCCCCGCCGCCGGGCATGGTGCCCAGCTGCGCGGAGGGCGGCGTGCTCGGCGTCCTGTGCGCGAGCATCGGCTCCATCCAGGTCAACGAGGCCATCAAGCTGCTCACCGGGATCGGTGACCCGATCGCGGGCAAGCTCGTGATCTACGACGCCCTGGAGATGGAGTACCGCAAGCTCAAGGTGCGCAAGGACCCCAGCTGCGCGCTCTGCGGCGAGAACCCCACCGTCACGGGTCTCATCGACTACGACGCGTTCTGCGGAGCCGTCTCCGACGAGGCCGCCGAGGCCGCCGCCGGCTCCACGATCTCGGTCGTGCACCTCGAGCAGATGCTCAAGGAGCGCGACGCCGGCGAGCGCGACTTCGTCCTCATCGACGTACGCGAGCCCAACGAGGCCGAGATCAACCACATCCCCGGTGCCGTGCTGATCCCGAAGGGCGAGTTCCTCAACGGCAACGCCCTCGCGCAGCTCCCGAGCGACAAGCAGGTCGTCATGCACTGCAAGTCGGGCGTGCGATCGGCCGAGACCCTCGCCATCGTCAAGGGCGCCGGGTACGCCGATGCGGTGCACGTCGGCGGTGGCGTGGTGGCGTGGGTGAGCCAGATCGACCCCAGCCAGCCGACCTACTGAGGTCCCTGGCCGGGCTTCGTCTCCACGACACCCTCGCACGGCGCGACCCGGTCGCCTAGGGTCGCGCCATGCGCGCGTCCGGAACCCTTCCGCCGGGTGCACGCGCCGTGGTGATGGTGGGGGCCACCAGCCTGTTCATGGTGCTGGTCGCGTGGGCGACGCTCATCGGCCCCGACGAGGTGTTCACCGGCCCGGGACTGATCGAGCGGACCCCCACCCAATCGACGCGCACGTGCGTCCCGCTCGAGGTGGTCACCACGGCACCCGACGGAACCGTCACGACCGAGACACCCGACAACCCGCAGAACCTGCCCTACTGCGACGAGCCGGACA
Source organism: uncultured Actinomycetota bacterium (assembly GCA_963740115.1). GTDB lineage: Bacteria > Actinomycetota > Actinomycetes > Propionibacteriales > Nocardioidaceae > Nocardioides. Next base: position 347,352 of record CAVUCQ010000004.1, read on the forward strand.
CGTCCCGGCAGGACGCGCAGGACCTGGTGGAGCAGGCACCGCCGCCGCTGTGGGTCAAGGTGCTCACGTGGACGTTCCTGACCGCCGTGCTGGGCGCGATGCTCGCCCTCGTGGTCTACGTCGCGATGCTCGCGCGCGACCGGTGGCGACGCCCGGCCCGGCAGGCGGCCCGTGAACAGGTCGAGTTCACCACGCTCGACGAGCCGGGTCGTCTCGTGGAGGCGATCTCGGAGGACGCCTCCGAGCAGGACGACCTGCTGCGTGAGGGAGACCCGCGCAACGCCATCGTCGCCGCGTGGCTGCGCTTCGAGGTCCAGGGCGACGTGGCCGGAGTCGGGCGCAGGTCGTGGGAGACGTCGTCGGAGTACGCCATCCGCATCCTCGACCTGGTCTCCGCCGACTCCGGCGCGGTCAACCGGCTGGCCGGCCTCTACCGCGAGGCGCGGTTCTCCGACCACCCGATCACGGAGGAGCACCGGGCCGAGGCGCTCGAGGCCCTGACCGGGATCCGTCGCAGCCTGGGTGTGCGCGGGTGACGAGGGTGACGATCTCCCGCGCGTGGCGCAGCCGGCTGTTCCTGGGCGCGTGCCTCGGCGCGGTCGGCTACGGCTTCGCCGTACTGCTGCGCTTCGACCCGCAGCCCGTCGCGTACGTCGTCATGATGGCCGTCGTGCTCACCGTGACGTGGCTGGTGCTCGACACGGTGGACGCACCGCCCGCCCAGTGGTCTCCGGTCCTGCCGCCCGTCCAGGACAGGGTCGACGAAGCCACCTCCGACCTGCGCATCCTGAGCAGCCACGTCCAGGCGAGCACGCCCGTCGGCCGCCCTGCGCGACCGCCTCGTCGCCCTCGCCCGCGCACGCGACCCCGACCTCGCCGCATCCCTGCACCGCGAGCTCGATCCCACCCGACGCATCGCGCCCGCGGACATCGACCGCATCCTGACCCGAATAGAGGAAGCCCGTGACCGAACCTGAGACCCGACCCGACGCCAGCAGCGTCGCCACGTTCGCCGAGCGCGTGCTGGACGAGGTCGGCCGCGCCGTCGTCGGCAAGCGGGAAGCCCTCTCCCTCGTGCTGGCCGGCATCCTCGCCAAGGGCCACGTCCTCCTCGAGGACTTCCCCGGACTGGGCAAGACGCTCGCGGCGAGGTCGTTCGCCGGCGCGCTCGGGCTGGACTTCGCGCGTGCGCAGTTCACCCCCGACCTGCTGCCCGCCGACCTGACCGGGTCCTACGTCTACGACCAGCGTCGTGCGGAGTTCGACTTCCGTCCCGGGCCGATCTTCGCCGGCCTCCTGCTCGCCGACGAGATCAACCGCACCCCGCCCAAGACCCAGGCCGCGCTGCTCGAGGCGATGCAGGAGGGCCAGGTGACCGTCGAGGGCCAGACCCACCTGCTGCCCAGCCCGTTCCACGTCCTCGCCACCGCCAACCCGATCGAGTACGAGGGCACCTACCCGTTGCCCGAGGCCCAGCTCGACCGCTTCCTGCTGCGCGTCGCGTTCGGCTACCCGACCGCAGGGGAGGAGCACGACGTGCTGCGCCGTCGGCTGGACCGGCAGCGCGAGGAGGTCGACATCCAGCAGGTCACCGATGCGCCGGGTCTCGCCGCCATGCAGGCCGCGGTCGAGCGGGTCGTCGTCGACGAGTCGGTCGCCCGCTACTGCGTGGACCTGGTCGGCGCCACCCGCGGTCACCCCGACGTGCTGACCGGGGCGTCCCCCCGCGGCAGCCTCGGCCTGGTCCTCACCGCTCGTGCCTGGGCGGCGATCCGGGGTCGCGACTTCGTGGTGCCGGAGGACGTCAAGGTGGTGGCCCGTGCCGTCCTGGCCCACCGGATCACGGTCAAGCCGGACCTCTGGATGACCCAGGCGTCCGGGGTGCGGGTCGTCGACTCGGTGCTCACCTCCGTCGAGACACCGCGCACCCTGGAGGCGCGGCGGTGACCACGTGGCGGCCGTCGCCGTCGCTCGTCCGGGCCTGCCTGCTCGCGTCCGGCGGTCTCGCCGGCGGAGTGGTGCTCGGCCTCGACGTGCTGGTCGTGCTGGCCGCCCCGTTCGTCGTGCTGGCCGGCATGGGTCTGCTCGCCCGTCCCCGTGGCACGCCCGGCGTCCACACGCGCATCGACCACCACCGCCTCCACGAGGGCCAGGGCACCGCGTCCCGGCTGCTGGTCGACGACCTGTCCGGGGTCGAGCACGCCACGCGCGTCGCCGTGCCCGCGGCGCACGTCGCCACGCGCCCGACGTACGGCACGGTGGGTGCGCTGGTCGTCGACGGGCTGCCGACCGTCGAGTTCAGCCCGCGCCGCTGGGGCCGCCGCGCCGTCGGCGTCGAGCGGGTGGCGCTCACCAGCGCCTGGGGCGGCTGGTGTTGGGGACCGGTCGACATGCCCGAGCACAGCCTGAGCGTGCTGCCGCAGGCGGCGCCGTACGCCAGCCGCGCCGAGGTGCCCCAGCCCGACGGCCTGGTCGGACGGCACCGGTCGCGACGGCTCGGCAGCGGGACGGAGTTCGAGGGCATCCGCCACTTCGCCAGCGGTGACCGCCTCAAGCGGATCACCTGGCCGGTCTCGCTGCGCACGGGTGAGCTGCACGTGGTCACCACCCGCGCCGAGCAGGACGCCGGGGTCTGGCTCGTCGTCGACGGCCTCCGTGACATCGGCGTCTCCGGCGGGATCGACGGAGCGGCCAGCACCCTCGACCTGACCGTCCGTGCCGCCGGCGCCCTCGCCGAGCACCACGTGCGGACCGGCGACCGCGTGGGCCTGCTCGTCGTGGCGGCGGACGCGACGCGCGTACGCCTGGGCGGGGGGCGACGGCACCTGCACCAGCTGCACGGCACCCTCGCCCGGATCCGCACCGAGGCGCGGAGCGTGCCTCCGGAGCGTCTCGACCTCCCGGCGGGCGCCGGCAGCGTCGTCTACGTGCTCTCACCCATGCTGTTCACGCCGCTCGTGACGGCGACGGCGAGCCTGCAGCGCAGCGGTGCGTCGGTCGTCGTCATCGACACCCTGGGCGACCGCGAGCCGGGTGCCGACCGGCTCGCCCTGCCCAGCCTCGCCACGCGGATGCAGACGATCGAGCGCGACGACCGGCTCCGGCAGCTCGCCGCACTGGGCTGCCCGGTGGTGCCCTGGCGGGGGCCGGGCACGCTCGACACCGTCCTGCAGCAGCTCGCTCGGCGGTCACGGGTGCCGAAGGTGCGTGCACGGTGACGCCCAGGGTCCTGCCTCCCGGGGTCACCACGTCAGCCCTGGCCGTGCGGGTGGTGCTGTTCCTGCTGCCGTGCGCGGCGCTGGCGCCGGCGCTGCCCGACGTCCCCCACCCGGCGCTGGTCGTCGCGGTCGTCCTGGGCGCCGCATGGTGGGCCCGCGTCCCCGACCACCCGGCGGGCGCGATCACGCTCCTGCTGGTCGCCGGGTGGTGGACCGTCCACGACGTGCTGGACTGGCGCATCATCGCGGTCGGGGTGCTGCTCGTCGCGGCGCACGTGCTCGCGACGGTGCTGTCCTACGGCCCCGTCGCCCTGCCCGTCGATCCTCGCCTCGCCGTCCTGTGGGCCAGGCGGGGCCTGCTGTCCCTGGTGCCGATGCCGGTCACCTACCTCGCGGTGCGTGGCCTGGACGCCGACCTCGCACCCGCCGTGGCTGTGGACGGCGGCCGCCGTGGGCACCGTCGCCCTGCTGGTCGTGACCGCGCGCCTGACGCAGCCGGAGTCGGGGTGAGCGCCACGGACGAGGAGCGCGAGCTCTACGCCGAGCTGGTGCTGCAGTGCGCCGAGTCGGTGCCGCGGGGGCACGTCACCACCTACGGTGCGATCGCCGACGTCGTGGGGCAGCGGCTGGGTCGCGGCGGTCCGCGCCTCGTCGGGTCCGTCCTCGCCCAGCACGGCGGCGGCGTCCCGTGGTGGCGGGTCGTGCGGGCCGACGGGTCGCTGCCGCCCTCCCACGACGAGGAGGCGCGGCAGGCCTACCTGGAGGAGGGCACGCCCCTGCGCCCGAGCGGAGCGGTCGATCTGGGACGTGCCTTCTGGCAGCCGAGCCTCAAGGCACAATGACCCGCATGCTCTACACGGTCGCGCACGGTGTCATCCCCCCGGTGGCGCGTGCCGTGTGGCGCCCGACGGTCGAGGGGGTGCACCACGTGCCGACGGCGGGCCCGGTCATCGTGGCGAGCAACCATCTCTCGTTCTTCGACAGCGTGGTGATCCCGGTCGTGGTGCCGCGGAAGGTCGTCTTCCTCGCCAAGTCCGACTACTTCACCGGCTCAGGGGTGAAGGGCTTCCTGGTGCGGGCGTGGTTCGAGGGGATCGGGATGCTGCCGGTCGACCGCGACGACACCAAGGCGGCCATCGCCAGCCTCGACACCGCGCTCGAGGTGCTGGGGCGTGGTGAGGCCTTCGGCATCTATCCCGAGGGCACCCGCTCGCGCGACGGCCGGCTCTACCGGGGCCGCACCGGCGTGGCCCACCTCGCCCTCACCGCCGGCTGCCCCGTCGTGCCGGTCGGGCTGACGGGCACCGAGGACATCCAGCCCGTCGGGTCCAGTCGGCCGCGGTTGGGCAAGGTGGAGGTGACGGTGCGCTTCGGCGAGCCGATCACGGTCGCGGGGGAGTACGACGGCGTACCCAGCGGTCGTGCTCGCCGCGAGCTCACCGACCGGATCATGACCGCCATCGCCGGGCTCTCCGGCCAGGAGCAGGCGGGCGTCTACAACGAGAGGCCCGCCGACGTCTAGCGGGCCGACCGGGCCAGCGCGGCCAGCGCCTTCGGGAAGATCTCCGCGGGCGGGGTGACCAGGCCGGCGCCGACCTGCCCGACCCCGGCGACCCGGCCCGCCATGCCGGTGTTGATCTGGGGCAGGATGCCGGTGCGGCACACCTTGCTCACGTCGATGCCGGTGGGCGTGCCCTGGAACTCCAGCACGGGCACCGTCCAGCGCGGGTTCTCGGCGAGCGTGATCTCGTGCATGCGGCGGGTGGTGGCGAGGGCGTCGGGCACCGTGCCGCCGACGAGGCGCACGATCGCCGGAGCCGTGGCCATGGCGAAGCCGCCGATGCCCGCGGTCTCGGTGATGGCGGAGTCGCCGATGTCGGCGTTGGCGTCGTCGGGGCCGTAGTCGCCGAGGAAGAGGCCCTCCGCCACCTGCGCGGGTCCGGTGAACCACTCGTCGCCGGTGCCGGAGACCTGGATGCCGAAGTCGGTGCCGTTGCGGGCCATCGCCACGACCATCGTCGAGCCCGGGACGTCGCGACCGGCGTCCAGCGCGAGCTTGCAGGCGGGCATGGCGAGGTTGAGGAAGAAGTGGTCGTTGCCGCCGATGAACCGCAACGCCTCGGCCACGTCCGTGCCGTCGAGACCGGCGTCCGCCCCGCTGCCGACCATCGCCGGGGCCAGGTCGCGCAGCAGCATGAGCGTGCCCGCCCGGTTGCGGTTGTGGGCCTCGTCGCCCATCTGCAGCATCTGCGTGAGGATGCCGGTCACGTCGACCGGACCCGACTCCGCGACCACGCTGCGCGTGGCCACCCGGAGCAGCGGTCCGAGCACGTCGCCCATCCACCGCAGCCGGGTGAGCACCTCGGGCCCGTAGGCGCCGTAGCGGAGCACCTTGCCCAGGCCCTCGTTGAGGGAGCAGTACGTCCGCCGGCCGGTGGCCCGGTCCTCGAGGACCCACATCCACATCGACGGCGTCACGACACCGGCCATGGGCCCGACCGCGCTGCGGTGGTGGCAGGGCTCGAGGCTGACGCTGCTGCCCGACTCGAAGAGGGCGACCGCGTCCTCCGGGTCGTCGACGAGGCCCTCCAGCGCGGCACCACCCATCAGCGCTCCGCGCAGCGGGCCCGAGGCTCGGTCCCAGCCGATGGGCGGACCGGCGTGCAGGAACTGGCCGGGCTCGAGGCCGAGGACCTCGGAGGCGGGTGCCACGTCGACGAGGTGGGCGGTGACACCCAGCATCGCCTCGACCGCCCGCCGGTTGGCGTCGGGGCGCCGCGGGTCGGTGGCGACGACGGCAAGGTCCTCGTGCGTCCCGGGCATGGGGGGCCGCCAGTCGACGCGCTCGACGTCGACGGCCTGGCCGGCCACGGCGTCGGCGAGCATGTCGGCGCCGCAGGTGACGACCATGGGGTTTGCGGCTCCGACGGTGACGACGGTGGACTCGCTCATCGGGCGGCCTTCCCTTCCAGGTGGCTCAGCAGGTCGAGGGCGCGGCGGGTCGCCGCCGCGTTGGAGAGGTGGACCTCGGCGCCGGCGGCGACCAGCGCGTCGCGCTGCGCCGACAGGCCCTGCGGGTCGAGGTCGGTGCCGACCAGGCTGACGATCACCGGGATCGGCCGGTCCGCGCGCGCCGCCGAGATGGCGGGCGCCAGCAGGGCGGCCGGGTCGGGCTCGGCGCCGTGGCCCAGCACGAGGTCGAGCAGGATGACGCCGGTCGCCGGGTCGGCGGCGGCCCGGGCCAGCTGGTCGTTGCGCAGGGTGGGGTCGATCATCGGGTGCGCCCGGCCCTGGGTCAGGGCGTCGTCGCCGAAGTCGATCATCGTGTGGTCGTCGACGAGGAGGTCGCCCCGCTCGTCGGGGGAGAGCGCGAGGTCGCCGGAGAGCGGGATGTTGCTGCGGACCGGTCCGAGCGCCGCGGTGGCCATCAGCATCGACTCGTCGCACAAGGTGCCGCCGACGAAGAGCCCGCGCAGCAGGCGGCCGGTGGCGGGTCCGGAGTTCTCGGCGCCGTGGACCGGCCAGTCGGGTGCCGTGTGGCCGAGCCGGTCGAGCACCGCCTCGGCGACCGCGGTGAGGTCGCGCTGACCGCGCCCCAGCAGCCCCAGCTCGACGGGGGTGTCCAGGGCCTCCGCGTCGCGTGCCAGCGCCTCGGCCACCTCCGGTGCGGGCGGCTTGGACACCACGACGACCAGGTCGACGTCGGGGTCGGCGTCGAGGCGGCGCAGCGCCTCGCGGGTGGCCAGTCCGCCGACGGCGGCGGACAGGTCGCGTCCACCCACCCCGAGCGCATGGCGTACGCCCACGCCGTCCAGCGTCGCTCCGGCGTGGTGGAGCAGCGCCAGCAGCTGCTGGCAACCGGTGCCGGAGGCGGCGACGATTCCGATCCGTCCGGGGCGGACGGTGTTGGCGAAGCCGAGTCCGATGCCGTCGATGACCGCGGTCCCGCAGTCGGGCCCCATGACCAGCGAGCCGCGCGCGGCGGCGTAGGTCTTGAGGGCGACCTCCTCGGCCACGGGCACGTTGTCGCTGAAGATCATCACGTCGTGGCCGGCCTCGAGCGCGTCCATGGCCTCGACCGTGGCGCTCGCGCCCGGGACGGAGACCAGCGCCACCGACCCCGGGCCGGTGCGGCGCAGGGCCGACCCGGTCGTGCGCGGAGGCGCGACCTCGCTGGCTCCGGAGGTGGGGCGGGTCGGAGCCAGGGCGGCGTCCACGGCGGCGAGCGCCGTGGCGACGTCGGCGTCGTCGTCGAGGCGCAGGGCGACGACCATGTCGTTGGGCGAGGAGTCGGGCACGTCGAAGCCCATGCCGGCGAGCACCTCGAGGTTGAGGCCGGTGGCCATCGCCACCTGGGCGGTCACGACGCCGGGCGCGGACTGGACGGCCCGGCTCACCTGGAGCAGGGTCACCGAGTCGGCGTAGGCGCCGCTGCGGAGCTCGACGTGGTCCTTCATGCAGCCCTCCCGGGGCGGTCGTTGGCGAGCGAGGTCAGGGCGAGCCGGGCTCCGGTGAGCAGGCCCGCCCCTGAGGTGGCACCGACGGCGAGCAGCGCCCCGGTGGTCGTGGGCGTGGGATCGCCGAGCCAGGCGGCGAGCTGTGGCAGCGTCTCGCCGCGGAGGGCGCAGTCGAGCAGCGTCGCGGAGAGCAGCGTGGTGACGCCCAGCCGGCGGCGCAGCACCGCGGCGAGCGCGAGATCGGGACGGCCGGCGGCCATCCGCGTGGCGAACCACCCGGCCAGCACGTCGTCGCCCAGCGGGGTCAGGCCGGGCCCGCGACCGAGCAGCTGGTCGAGGTGGGCCGAGGCGAGCCGGCCGTCGGCGGGCAGGGTCGTGCCCGGCACCAGCGCGACCACCGGGGCGAGTGCGGCGCTGGCGGGCCGGGCGACGGTGGGTGCGGAGACGTCGGCCAGCCGGGTGATGCTGGCGCGGTGGTGGCCGACGTGGAGCTCGCCGTCCTGGACGCGGACGGTGGGCGGCCCCAGCACGGCCAGGTCGGCGAGCCGGGACCAGAGAGCGCACGGCACCCGGGTCGCCGAGGCGGACACCAGTCCGAGGCACCAGCCGTCGAGGTCGACGTAGATCGCGGTGCTGCTCGCGTGCAGGACCGGGCGCGGCCCGTCGTGGGCGGCGGCCAGTCGGTCGCGCACCCGCACGGGTGCCGCCACGGGGACCACGCCTGTGCTCACCGGACAGACGCTAGCGGCCCATGGCAGACTCGCGAATGTGAGGACATGACAAGGAAGGGCTAGAAGTGGGCCAAGACTTGATGAACGACCCCGAGGCGGTCGCGGCACTGGAGCGTGCGGACGCGCTGCACACCGCGCTCACGCACATCGTGCTGGAGGGCGGTGACCTGGCGCGGATCGCCGAGGCCGTGGGCGACGCGCTGGGCTGCGGGGTGGTGTTCACCTCCACCGACGGACGCGAGCGTGCGGCGCACCTCGACGAGGCCCAGCGTGCCGCGATGTCCGACGCCGACCTGCTCGACCCGACCGGTCGGGTGCGGGTGGAGCGCATCGACCCGGACGGGACGGCGGTGGGCGACGGAGAGGCGCTCGTACGACGGGTGGTGGCCGCGGGCGTCGACCTCGCCCGTCTCGTCGCGCTGCGACCCGACGGCAGGATCCACTCCTCCGACGTGCACGCCCTCGAGCGCGCCGCGATCGTGGCCGCCCTGCTGGTGACGCGGGTCGAGGCCATCACCGCGGTCGAGAACAAGTACCGCGGCGACTTCCTCCGCGACGTCTTCCTGGGGCGCGCCGGCGAGGAGGACTACGTCGCCGAGCACGCGCAGGCGTTCGGCTGGCAGCTCGACCGACCGGTCATGGTGGTCGTCGCCGTGCTGGACCCCGATGCGATCGCCGCGCTGAAGCCGACGGCCGAGGACCGGCGGGCCTGGAACGACCGCTTCGCCCACGCCTGGCGGCAGGTCGCGGCCACGGTCGACCACACCATCGCCTCCGTGGCCTTCAGCCGCGAGGTGGTCACGCTGGTCCCGGTCGACCCGTCGGCGGGCGCAGCGGCCGGTCATGCGGAGGTCGACCGGCTCACGGAGGCCGTACGGGGCGACCGCGGCGGTGGCCGGATCGCCTTCTCGGCGGGTGTGAGCCGGGTGGCGCACGACCTGTCCGACCTGCCGGAGGCCTACCGCCAGGCGCAACGTGCGGTCGAGATCGGGCGACGGGTCCACGGTGGGGGCTCGGTGACCCGCTTCGACCAGCTCGGCCTGCACCGGCTGCTCGCGCTGGTGCCCGACCCCGCCGAGCTGACGTCGTTCGCGGCCGACGTGCTCGGCCCGCTGGCCGAGCGCACGCCCGAGGCGGCGGACCTGCGCGAGACGCTCCAGGTGCTGCTCGACACCAACTTCAACGTGGCCGAGGCGGCGCGCGCCCAGTTCTTCCACTACAACACGATGCGTTACCGCGTCGGCAAGCTGCAGCGGCTGCTCGGTCCGGTCGCCACCGACCCGCACCTGCGCCTCGACGTGGCGGTGGCGCTGCGGGCGCTGGAGATCGTGGGCTGAGCCTGGAGTGCGCGCCGCCCGTCACTCAGGGGCGGATGCCGTTGGTGCTTCCGTTGCAGGCGGTGCCCGGGTGCTCGCCGATGGTGGCCAGGAAGTCCCGGACCTCCTTGGGGATGGCTCCCCAGTTCTGGACGACGCCGGGCTCCACCGGTGCCTCGAAGTCCATGTCGTCCAGCCCCGAGAAGGCGCAGATGGAGTTGGCGTTGTAGCTGTTGATCGGCGTCGGCTTGCCGGTGCCGGTGATCTCACCAGCGGATGCGGCCCCGCCTGTCGCGCCTACGACGCCGATGGTGCCCAGGGCGACCACGAGTGTCGCCAGTGTCTTCTTCATCGATCGTTCTCCCTCGTCTCGGTCGGGCGTCCGTATCGCCCGAGAGACGCTGGCGACGGACGCTAGGGGCGGGGGTCGGTGCCCAGCAGCGCGCAGGAGCGGACGTGCTCGATTCTGGGGACGCTGGTCTGGAGCGGTCCCGGGTTCGGCCACCGACCTCAGGCGGTCGCACCATCACCCGGTGGGAGCGCCTTCTCGTAGAACACCCGCACCAGGCCGTGCTCGCCGCCGCGATGCGTCTCGACGTAGCCGACCCGCTCGTACAGCCGCTGGTTCTCGACCATGGTCTCGTGGGTGTAGAGCCTGATCCGTGCGTGGCCGGCGGCGGCCGCCCGCTCCTCGGCCAGGAGGAGCAGGGCACGTCCGACACCCCGCCCGTGGTGGGCCGGATGGACGGCGACGTTCTCCAGGAGCATCCCGTCGGCCTCGCCCACGAGGAGGAGGAACCCGACGACCTCCGAGTCGGACTCCGCGACCCAGGCCTCGGTCTCGCTGACGGCGGCCCGGTAGTCGGTCTCCATCGGTCCCGGTCGTCGACCCTCCATGCGGGGCAGGTACGGCGAGTACGCCTGCTCCGCGACGTGCTGCATCCGCGGCACGTCTGCGACAGTCGCCCGGCGGAGGTCCAGCACGCTGCCACTGTCCCAGCCGGCGTTGCGGACTGCCTCGACACCCGGTCGACCCGCCCAAGAACTTGTCATGGACACCGGCGTTCCTTCGGCAGATGTCGCCAGTGAGGGTGTGTGATGTGGCGCACTAGTTTGTGGTTTCTCGGGACCCACCCCCTGCGAAATCTGGAGGCTGTACATGTCGATGTTCAAGTGGGACGTGGTCGATCCCGCACCGGGCGAGGCGGTGATGCCGAACCAGCGGCTGCCCTGGGGCAAGACGATCGGCCTCGGTGCCCAGCACGTGGTCGCCATGTTCGGCGCCACCTTCGTCTTCCCCATCGTGATGGGGCTCGACGCCAACCTCGCCATCATGTTCTCCGGCCTCTGCACGATCCTCTTCCTGCTGATCGTGCAGAACCGGGTCCCGAGCTACCTCGGCACCAGTGCGTCCTTCGTCGCCTCCGTCGCCGCGATCCGCGCGCTCGACACCGACAACGACTCCTCCTACGTGACCGGCGCGATCCTGGTCGGCGGCCTCGTGCTCGCCGCGGTCGGTCTGCTCGTGCACTTCGCGGGTGGGGAGCTCATCCACAGGATCCTGCCGCCGGCCGTGACCGGCGCCGTGGTCATGCTGATCGGCTTCAACCTCGCGCCCGTGGTGGCCGGCATCTACTGGCCGCAGGACCAGTGGATCGCCCTGCTGACCGCGGCGTTCATGGTGTTCGCCGCCGTGATGCTGCCCGGCTTCTGGTCGCGGATCGCGGTCTTCCTGGCGCTGATCTTCGGCTATCTCCTGTCCTGGCTCGCCGACGTCGTCCTCGGCCCCATCACGTCCGTGACCCCGGTCAGCGGCGGCGAGGCCGTCGAGCACGACCGGGTCTCCTGGGCGGGGGTCCAGGCCGCCGACTGGATCGGGCTCCCGAGCGGCACGCTGGCCGACGGCGTCTCCGTCGTCCACGGACCGTCGTTCTCGCTGACCGCCATCCTGCTCGTGCTGCCGGGCGTCATCGCGCTCGTCGCGGAGAACACCGGTCACGTCAAGGCCGTCGCCGAGATGACCGGCCAGGACCTCGACCCCTACATGGGCCGCGCCATCGGCGCCGACGGCCTCGCGACCGCCTTCGCGAGCGCGTTCGGTGGCTCGCCGACCACGACGTACGCCGAGAACATCGGCGTCATGGGTGCCACGCGCGTCTACAGCACCGCCGCCTACTACGTCGCCGCGGTCGTCGCGATCCTGCTGGGCCTCTGCCCGAAGTTCGGGGCCGTGGTCAACGCCACCCCCGGTGGAGTGCTCGGCGGCATCACGGTTGTCCTCTACGGGATGATCGGTCTCGTGGGAGCCAAGATCTGGGTGGAGAACCGCGTCGACTTCGGCAACCCCGTCAACATGGTCGGCCTGGCCGCCGGCCTGATCGCCGGGATCGGTGGTGTCACGCTCACCTTCGGTGACGACTTCGAGCTCGGCGGCATCGCCCTCGGCACGATCCTGGTCATCGTCTTCTTCCACATGGTCAAGGGCCGCACCGGGGAAGGCACCGGCACCGTCACCCGCAACCTGAGCCACCCCGACTACGACGGCGGCGTCGACGACGCGGCCTCGGGAGGCTCCACTCCGCGATGAAGCCCGCACCCTTCGCCTTCCTGCGCCCCTCCACCCTCGAGGAAGCCCTCGCGGCGCTCGCGGGGGAGCAGGGGGCGAAGGTGCTGGCCGGCGGCCAGTCCCTGGTCCCGCTGCTGTCCATGCGTCTGGCCGCACCGTCGATGCTCGTCGACATCAACGCCCTCCCCGACCTCGACCACGTCCGCGTCGACGCGGGAGAGGGAGGGGCCGGGGGCGGCGTGCGGATCGGGGCGCTCGCCCGCCACGCCGACGTCCTCGCCTCCGTCGAGGCGGCCGAGGTGCAGCCACTGGTCGCGATGGCGCTGAGCCACGTGGCCCACCCGACGATCCGCAACCGCGGCACCACGGTGGGCTCCTTGGTGCACGCCGACGCCGCGGCCGAGATGCCGATGGTGCTGCGGCTGCTCGAGGGATCGGTCGACGTCGCGTCGGTGCGCGGTCGCCGTACGATCCCGGCGGCCGAGCTGTTCGCCGGCCCGCTCGAGTCGACCCTTGCCCACGACGAGATCGCCGTGGAGGCGTTCTTCCCCGCCCTGGCTGTCGGAGGCGGGGTCGCCTTCGAGGAGATCGCGCGACGCCACGGCGACTACGCCATGGTCGGGGTCGCGGCCCTGGTCGAGCTCGACGGCGAGGACGTGGTCCGAGCCCACCTGGGCTACGTCTCGGTCAGCGACGTCCCGGTCGTCGTCGACGTCACCGACGCAGTACGCAGCGAGGGCGGCGACCCCGCGGCCGTCGCCCTGGCCGAGCTCGAGCCGGCCGACGACATCCATGCCTCCGCCGACTACCGCGCCCACCTGGTGAAGGTGCTGACCACGCGCGTGCTCGCCGCCGCGATCGACCACGCCCGGTCCCGGGCCGGGAAGGTGACGACCTCATGAGCCACGCAGCCAGTGAGGACGTGCACGACGTCCGACTCCACGTCAACGGATCCGTCCACGAGGTGCAGGTTCCGGCGCGCCGCCTGCTCTCCGACGCGCTGCGACACGACTGCGGGCTGACCGGCACGCACGTCGGCTGCGAGCACGGGGTGTGCGGTGCCTGCACGGTCCTCGTCGACGGCCGGCCCATGCGTTCGTGCCTGATGCTCGCGGTGTCCGCCGTGGACGCCGAGATCACCACGGTGGAGGGGCTGACCGAGCAGGACGGCTCGCCCCAGGGCCGGTTGAGCCCGGTGCAGCAGGCCTTCTCGGACTGCCACGGACTGCAGTGCGGGTTCTGCACTCCGGGCTTCCTGACCACGATCACGGCCGGGCTGCGCGACAACCCCGACCCGACCGAGGACGAGGCGCGGGAGATGATCGCCGGCAACCTGTGCCGCTGCACCGGCTACCAGAACATCGTGAAGTCCGTGCTGCGTGCCGCCGAGATCGAGCAGGAGCGCGCATGACCACCAAGCTCTTCGGCACCAAGGTCGCCCGCGTGGAGGACCAACGGTTCCTGCGTGGGCAGGGCCGCTACGTCGACGACCTGCTGCACGACGACCCGCGCCTGCTGCACTCCGCGGTGCTGCGATCGCCCCACGCCCACGCCCGGATCACCGACATCGACGTCTCGGGCGTGCTCGACCTCGACGGCGTGCTGGCGGTGTGGACCTACGACGACCTGGCCGACGCGATGGCCGAGCCGCTGCCCCTCCTCATCCCGCACCCGACGCTGACCCACGGCCGCACCCAGTACGCGTTGGCGAAGGACGAGGTCAACTACGTCGGCGAGGCGATCGCCTTCGTGGTCGCCGTCGACCGCTACGTCGCCGAGGACGCCGTCTCGCGGATCCGCGTGGACTACGACTTCCTCGAGCCGGTGGTCGGGATCGCCGCGGCCCGCGCCGCACAGCGCCTCGTGCACGACGACGTACCCGGGAACGTCGGGGCCCGGATGGAGCAGGAGAACGGCGACGCCCGCGCGGCGATCGCCGACGCCCCGCACACCCTGACCCTCGACCTCGACGTCGAGCGGTCCGCGTGCACGCCGATGGAGGGGCGCGGCACGGTGGCCCGCTGGGACCCCGACACCAGCCGGCTGACGGTGTGGTCGTCGACCCAGACGTCCACCGGCGTCCGCGGCTGCGTCGCCGCCAAGCTCGGCCTCGACCTGGCCCGGGTCGACGTGATCACCCCCGACGTCGGCGGCGGCTTCGGGGTGAAGATCAACCACCCGTGGCCCGAGGAGCTGCTGGTGCCGCTGGCCGCGATGACGCTGGGCCGGCCGGTGAAGTTCACCGAGGACCGGCGCGAGCACTTCATCTCGTCGGCCCACGAGCGGGCGCAGCAGCACCACGTCGAGGTCGGCTTCGACGACGACGGTCGGGTGCTGGGGCTCAACGTCGAGTTCTGGCACGACCACGGCGCCTACACGCCCTACGGGCTGATCGTCCCGATCATCACCTCGACGCAGCTGCTCGGCCCCTACAAGCCGCTCAACTACCGCGTCGTCTTCGAGTCGCTCTACACCAACACCGTGATCGTCACCCCCTACCGCGGCGCCGGCCGGCCGCAGGGCTGCTTCGTGATGGAGCGGACGATGGACGCGATCGCGGCCTACCTCGGCAAGGACCGCACCGAGGTCCGCAGCACCAACTTCATCCAGCCCGACGAGTTCCCCTACGAGCACGGCCTGATCTTCCAGGACGGCCGCGAGCTGACCTACGACTCCGGGGACTACCCGGCCTCGCTGGCCAAGCTCAAGGAGCTCGTCGGCTGGGACGAGTTCGAGCAGTTCCGCGCCGAGATGGCCGCCCAGGGGCGACGGGTCGGCATCGGCCTGGCCTGCTACGTCGAGGGCACGGGCGTCGGGCCCTACGAAGGCGCCCACGTGCACATCGAGACCTCCGGCAAGGTGAAGGTCGCGACCGGGCTCACCACGCAGGGCCAGGGCCACCAGACCGCCTTCGCGCAGATCGTCGCCGACGCCCTCGGGGTGCGGTTCGAGGACGTCGAGATCACCACCGGCGACACCCGCAAGATGCCCTACGCCGTCGGCACGTTCGCCTCGCGCGCCGCCGTGATGAGCGGCTCGGCGATCCACCTGGCCGCGCTGCGCGCGAAGGAGAAGGCGCTGCGGATCGCGGCGGAGGCGCTGGAGGCAGACGAGTCCGACCTGGAGATCGAGGACGGTGTGGTGTCGGTGCGCGGCACCGACGCGTCGATCGACCTGGGCACCGTCGCGGTGCTGTCCAACCCCCTGCGCTACGCCTTCGACGAGGCGTCCAAGGCCGCCACGCAGTTCTCCGTCGGCGATCCCGGCAAGCCGCCCGTCGCCGAGGACGACGAGCCGGGGCTGGAGGGCCGGGACTTCTACTCGCCCGAGCGCTCGACCTTCGCCAACGGCATGCACGCCGTGATCGTCGAGACCGACCCCGACACCGCCGAGATCACCATCCTCAAGTACGCCGTGGTGCACGACTGCGGCCACCTGATCAACCCGATGATCGTCGAGGGCCAGATCCACGGCGGCGTGGCGCAGGGCGTGGGCGGTGCGCTCTACGAGCGGATGGCGTACGACGAGTCCGGGCAGCTGCTCAACGCGTCCTTCATGGACTTCCTGATGCCCTACGTCACCGAGGTGCCGACCACGATCGACATCGACCACCTCGAGACGCCCTCACCGCTGAACCCGCTCGGCATCAAGGGCGCGGGCGAGGCGGGCGTGATCCCGTCGGCCGCGGTCTTCGCGGCCGCCATCGAGGACGCCGAGGGCTTCCCCATCACGGCGATGCCGATCTCGCCGTCCGAGCTCTACGCTCTGCGCCTCGCGCACGCCGACGACGCTGCCGAGCTCACCACCCCCAACGCCCGAGGAGACCGATGAAGTTCACCGGAGAGAACGTCGTGGCCGCACCCGTCGAGCAGGCGTGGGACGCGCTGCTCGACCCGGCCGTGCTGGTCCGCACCATCCCGGGCTGCGAGCGGCTGGAGGCGACCGGCGACAACGCGTACGCCATGACGGTCACCGCGGGCGTCGCCTCGATCAAGGGCACCTACGCCGGGTCGTGCGAGCTGCGCGACCTCGTGGAGCACGAGTCGCTGGTGATGAAGCTCGACGGCGCCGGCGCGCCCGGCACCATCGGCGCCACCGTGCAGGTCCGCTTCACGCCCGAGGGGTCGGCGACGCGCATCTCCTACGACGCGGACGCGGTCGTCGGCGGGATGATCGGCGGCGTGGGGCAGCGGATGCTCACCTCGGTCTCGCGCCGGATGGCGGGGGAGTTCTTCGGCAACGTCGACTCGGTGCTCGCCGGCGGCGGCGCGGCCGCTCCGCTGGTCGGGGAGGGCGCCCAGGGCCAGTCACGCGAGCCCGAGCAGGGCCAGGTCTTCACGGCTCCGGCGAAGGTCGACACGGCCGGCTCGCGCCAGGAGTTCCTCACCGGCGTGGCGGTCGGTGCCGGGCTCGTCGTGCTCGGCGTCATCGTCGGAGGCGTGTTCGGTCGTCGCCGATGACCGACCTGTCCGTCGACTCCACCGCCCGCGACCAGGCCGCCGCCGTACGCGGGGGCGACGTCTCCGCCCGCGAGCTCCTCGACCTGCACCTGGCCCGGATCGCCGAGCGGAACCCCGAGCTCAACGCCATCGTCTCGCTCGACGAGGACCGCGCCCGCGAGGCCGCGGCAGCAGCCGACGAGGCGTACGCGTCGGGCGCGTTCGTGGGACCCCTGCACGGACTGCCGTTCGCGGTGAAGGACACCCACGCGCTCGAGGGGTGGCGGACGACGTACGGCTCACCGATCCACGCCGACTCCGTCGCCGACCACGACGACCTGCTCGTCGAGCGCATCCGGCGCGCGGGCGCGGTGTTCGTCGGCAAGACCAACGTGCCGGAGTTCGCGGCCGGGTCGCACACCTTCAACACGGTCTTCGGCGTGACCCGCAACCCGGTCGACCCGTCGCGCTCGGCCGGCGGCTCCAGCGGCGGAGCGGCGTGCGCCCTGGCGTCGGGCATGGTGCCGCTCGCGGACGGCTCGGACATGGGCGGGTCCCTGCGCAACCCCGCGTCGTTCTGCGGCGTCGTCGGCATGCGGCCGTCGCTGGGACGGGTGCCCGAGTGGCCGCTGTACAACCAGTGGGAGAGCACGTCCGTGGGTGGCCCGATGGCCCGCAACGTGGGTGACGTCGCGCTGCTGCTGTCGGTGATCGCGGGCCCGGACCCCCGGGCCCCCCAGGCGCTCGGCGACCCCGGCTCGAGCTTCGCTCCGCCGCTGGGCGCGAGGTCGCTGGTCGGGCTGCGGGTCGCCGGCTCCGTCGACCTCGGCGGCGCCCTCGTCGTCGACCGCGAGGTCGCGGACGTCGTCCGCACCAGCCTGGCGCGGCTGTCCGACGCCGGTGCCGCCGTCACGCAGGCCCACCCCGACCTCTCCCTGGCCGACGACACCTTCCGCACGCTGCGCGCGTGGCACTTCCAGGCGAAGCTCGGCCCGCTGCTGGCCGAGCACCCCACCTCGTTCAAGCCCTCGCTCGAGGCCAACATCCGGGCGGGGGAGTCGCTGACCGGCGCCGACGTGGCCCGGGCCTACGCGCAGCGCACCGCGCTGTCGGAGACGATGCGCCTCTTCTTCGGCGACCACGACGTGCTGGTGCTGCCGACCTCGCAGGTGCCGCCGTTCCCGGTGGAGCAGGAGTTCCCCGAGACCATCAACGGCCTCCGGATGCCCGACTACCTCGCGTGGATGCGCTCGGCGTACTTCATCACCGTCACGGGCTGCCCCGCGATCTCGGTGCCGGCCGGCACCACCGCCGACGGGCTCCCCGTCGGCATCCAGCTGGTCGCGCGCCACGGCGCCGACCGGGAGCTGCTGGAGGTGGCCGCGGCCGTCGAGGCCCTGTTGTCCTGACGTGGCCCTGTGCACAGAAATGTGGAGAAGTACGCCTGCGCTGGGGATGAACCGGGGGCGGGCTGGGGACGACGCGCCGGAACCCGAAGTATGTGGCAGATCCTCGCCCGAAAGCCTTGCGGCGGGTGCGAGCCAGGGCATAGAACTCTCCTACGCCGCCCCGCAAGGGGAGGCGGGATGGCTCCAGGGAGATGGTCCACCCGACTCAGAACCAGTTCGCTGGGGACGAGTCGCAGACACCGGGTGATGCGGTGGCTGGGACCGGAAGGACGGAGCGATCGACCGGGAGCATCATCTCGAACGGTCAACGTGATGGCCTTGACGCTTCGGCGGCCTGGACGTCACTGAAGGGCCCTTGGCGCTCATACCGCCGAGGGCCCTTCTGCCGTGTCGGCTCAAGCATGAGTTGCCGAAGGTCGGCTCGTTCGTCGGCAACGTCTGCCGTGGTCGCCGCTGCACGGACCTCGGTTGAATCGTCCCCATGGCGCACACCCCCCGGCGGATCAGGATCGGCATCGACACCGGCGGCACGTTCACCGACGTCGTCGCCTTCGACGAGGACTCCGGGGACCTGGTCACGACCAAGACCCCGAGCACCCCGGGCAACCCGGCCGACGGGTTCATCGCCGGGATCGAGAAGATCCTGGGCATCGTCGGCGCCGCCGGGAGCGACATCACCGCCGTCTCCCACGGCACCACCGTGGCGACCAACAAGCTGCTCGAGGGCAAGGTCGAGGCCCTCGGCTTCATCACCACCGAGGGCTACGAGTTCATGCTCGAGATCGCCCGGCAGTCGGTGCCCGACGGCTACGGCAACTCCTACTTCTGGGTGAAGCCCGACCGCATCGTCCCGGCCGACCGCGTGCGCACGGTCGGAGGCCGGCTCGACTTCACCGGTGCCGAGATCCGACCGTTCGACGAGGAGGCCGCCGTCGCGGCGGCCCGCTGGTTCAAGGACCAGGGGATCGCCACGATCGGTGTGTGCCTGCTCCACGCCTACGCCAACGACGAGCACGAGCTGCGGATGCGCGACATCCTGCGCCGCGAGCACCCCGAGGCGATCGTCTCGATCTCGAGCGAGGTCCTGCGCGAGTACCGCGAGTACGAGCGCGCGATGACCACCCTCGTCGACGCGGCCGTCAAGCCCAACGTCAGCCGCTACGTCTCCAACATCCAGGACCGCCTGCACGCCTTCCGCGATGGACACAGCACCGGTGCGGCGCAGGGCGAGCCGATCCCGTTCTACGTGATGAAGTCCAACGGGGGCGTGCTCTCGGCCGACGAGGTCGTGCACCAGCCGATCACCACCGTGCTGTCCGGTCCGGCCGCGGGTGCGCTCGGCGCCGCCCTGATCGCCAAGGTCGCCGGCTTCCCCAAGATCCTCACGTGCGACGGCGGCGGCACCTCCACCGACGTCTCGGTCGTCCTCGACGGTGAGCCGACCCTGACCACCGAAGGCACGGTCGGCGCCTACCCCAGCAAGATCCCGATGATCGACGTGGTCACCGTCGGCGCCGGCGGCGGCTCGATCGCCTGGCTGTCCCCGGAGGGCACCCTCAAGGTCGGCCCGCACTCGGCGGGCGCCGACCCGGGTCCGCTCTGCTACGCCAAGGGCGGCACCCAGCCGACGATCACCGACGCCCACGTGACGCTCGGCCGGATCCCGCCCCACCTGCTCGGCGGCGAGATCCCCCTCGACGTGGAGGCCGCCCGCACGGGCGTCGCCGAGCTGGCCGACCGGCTCGGGCTCGACTTCGAGAGGTGCGCCACCGGGATCCTCGAGATCTCCGCCTGGAACCAGGCCAACGCCCTGCGCCAGGTCAGCGTCAAGCGCGGCCTCGACGTCCGCGACTTCATGCTCACCACCTTCGGCGGCTCCGGCTCGCTGCTGGCCTGCCGCCTCGTCGACATCCTCGACCTCGCCGGCGTCGTCGTACCCCCCAACCCGGGCAACGTGAGCGCCTTCGGCCTCCTCACCGTCGACGTCAAGAACGACTACGTCCAGACGCACGTCGCCAAGGAGTCCGCGCTCGACCACGCCCACGTCCAGACGATCCTCGACACCCTCACCGCGCGGGCGCGGGAGGCGCTCGCCAAGGAGGGCTTCACCGCCGCCGAGCACCGCTTCCAGCGGACCATCGACGTGAGGTACGTCGGGCAGGCCTTCGAGGTGCGGGTCCCCGCGCCCGACGCCAGCGACGGGCAGAGCGTCGACGCGGCGTACGTCGAGCGGGTCGCCGACGCCTTCCACGCCGACCACCGCCAGCTCTACGGCTACGACTTCCGCGGCGACCCCGACCAGCAGGTCGAGTGGGTCAACCTGCGGGTCACCGGCATCGGCCCGATCACCCGCCCGGAGATCCCGACCCTCGACAAGGCCGAGGGTGACCTGCGCGAGCGCGCGGTCCGCACCCAGCGGGAGGTCTGCTTCGATGCCGACCAGGGCTACGTGACGACCGACGTCATCGACCGCAGCCGGCTCGGCGCGGGCGACACCTTCAGCGGCCCCGCCATCGTCGAGGAGTTCGGCTCCACCATCCCGGTCCACCCGGGGTTCGTGGTCCAGGTCGACGACTGGGCCAACCTCGTGATCCGCAAGGAGGACGCCTCGTGAGCGCCACCACCAGCACCGCCGTCGACCCGGCGTACGTCACCGCCAAGCCGGTCAACCCGGCCGGCCTGCCCACGGCGTACGAGCACGGCGGGCGCCTGACGGCCGAGGGCACCACGGTCGACCCGATCCTCGTCGAGATCGTGCAGGGCACCCTCGCGAGCGTCGAGATGGAGGTCGAGACCGCCATCGGCCGCACCAGCCGCTCGCCGATGATCCGCGACGCCCACGACTTCCGCGCCGGCATCCACGACCGGCAGCTGCGCAAGCTCACCGGCCGGTCCTACAGCGCGCTCGTGCACCCGATCGTGCGCGACTACCCGATCACCGAGATGCGCGAGGGCGACGTCTTCTTCCACAACGACGTCTACGAGTCCGAGGGCGGCATCGGTCACCTGCCCGACCTCTGCGTCACGGTCCCGGTGTTCCACGAAGGGGAGGTCGTCGCGTTCGTCCAGGCCTTCGGCCACCACGACGACATCGGCGGCGCGGTGCCCGGCTCGATGCCCAGCAACGCCACGACGCGTCTACGAGGAGGGGCTGGCCGTCCCGCCCATCAAGCTGTGGGACCAGGGCGTGCCCAACCGGTCGGCGCTGCGGATCATGACCCGCAACTCGCGGATGCCCGACAGCCTCGCCGCCGACCTCGACGCCGAGTGCTCGGCCTGCCTGATGGGCGCGCGCCGGCTCGGGGAGCTGTTCGACCGCTACGGACGCGACTCCATCGAGGCGTCCTTCGACGCGATCCTCGACGCCACCACCGAGACCTACCGCCGCGAGATCCTGTCCAAGATCCCCGACGGCACCTACGTCTGGGAGGACTACGCCGAGCACGACGGCGTCGACGAGCCGCAGCTGCACACCCAGCGGATCACCCTGACGAAGGTCAGCGACGCTCCGGCCGACCCGGCAAACGGCCGCCCCGCCGGGGCGCGGCTGATCATCGACTTCACCGGGACGAGCGCGCAGGCCAAGGGGCCGATCAACCACTGCGGCGACTACGTCGGCGGCAACTTCCTCAAGAAGTGGCTCGCACCCATCCTGCGCAACCTGGCCGACACCCCGGAGCGGATGGCCGAGCTCGACGTCAACGAGGGCATCGTGCCGCTGATCGAGATGCGCTTCCCGGAGAAGGGCACGCTGCTCACACCCATCCACCCGGGGCCCACGAATGCCCGCACCTTCGTGATCCTGCGCCTGCTCGGCGTCCTCGCCGGGGTGGTGGCCAAGGCGGTCGACGGCAAGATGCCGGCCGACCAGGAGACGATCCGCTACACCGGCGTCTACGGCAAGGACCTCGAGGGCAACGACTACCTGATGCGCGAGGTGCTCGGCGGCGGCTCCGGTGGCCGCTACTACGCCGACGGCGAGGACACCATCCACGTGGTGCCCGACTCGCGCAACCTGCCGACGGAGTTCACCGAGTCGCGCTTCCCCTTCATCGTCGAGCGGCTCGGCCTCGCGCAGGACTCCGGCGGGGCGGGCCAGTTCCGCGGCGGCCTGGGCTACGAGAAGCACATCCGGATGCTCCGTGACGCGCACTTCATGTCGATCGCCGACCGCTCGATCCTCGCCTGCTGGGGCGTGCGGGGCGGCAAGGCCGGCTCGCCGTTCCAGGTCGTCATCGACCCGGGCGGCCCCGACGAGCGCGAGGTCGACGCGCTCGCCGACGCCGAGCCGATCAAGGCCGGCCAGGTCGTCCGCATCCGGACGACGGGTGGCGGCGGCTGGGGCGACCCGCTGGCGCGCGACCCGGAGCTCGTGGTGCGCGACGTGGTCTGGCGCAAGGTCTCGGCGGAGGCCGCGCTGCGCGACTACGGAGTGGTCCTCACCGGCTCGACCGACGCCGGAGACCTCGGCTTCGACGCGGATGCCACGGCTGCCGAGCGCTCCGGCCGCGAGGCGTGGAGCCGCGACGACGACGCGTTCTTCGACCGGGGCCCGGGCTACTCGTCCCTGGCCGACGGTGCGTCGCACGCCGACGTCGACCGGATCTGAGGCCCGCGCCGTGCGGGTCGCGGTCGTCGGCGGCCACGGCAAGACCGGCCGGGCCGTGGCGGCCGGCCTGGTGGCTCGCGGTGCGACCGCGGTGCCGTTGGGGCGTGCGGACTGGCCCGACCTGGCCGCGGCCGTCGCGGGCTGCGACGCGGCGTACGTCATCGCGCCCAACCTGCACCCGGACGAGCCCGCCTACGTCACCCACGCGCTCGCCGCGCTCCAGCGGGCCGGGGTCGGGCGGGTGGTCCACCACTCGGTCGCCTCGCCCTACGCCCCGGCGATGCCGCACCACGTCGGCAAGGCGCGCAGCGAGGACCTCGTCCGCCGCAGCGGGCTGGACTGGACGATCCTCCAGCCCGGCGCCTACCTGCAGAACCTCGACCTCGCCAAGGCCATCGAGGTGCCGTACTCGCCCGACGTCCGCTTCGGCTTCCTCGACCTCGCCGACCTGGGCCGCGCCGCCGCCGTCGTGCTCACCGAACCCGGCCACGTGGGGGCGACGTACGAGCTCGCGTCCCGGGTCGCGACGGTGCGCGAGCTCGCCGACGAGGCGGGGGTGCCGGTCACGCAGGTGCCGGACCCGGGGCTCCACCCGTGGCTCAGCGCGATGTTCGCCTACTACGACGCGCACGGTCTCCTCGTCGGCACGCGAGTGCTCGACTGCCTGCTGGGGAGAGGGTGAGGACGCGGGCATGATCGACGCCATGACCACGCGCCGCGGGTTGTTCGTCGCACCCTTCGACCAGCTCGCCGACCCCCGGTTGGTCGGTGACCTGGCCGCCACGGCCGAGGCGGCCGGTTGGGACGGCTTCTTCGTCTGGGACCACCTGCAGTACGGCGACCGGGTCGCGGAGGTCGCCGACGTGTGGACGTGCTGCGCGGCCGTCGCCATGCGGACCGACCGGTTGCTGTTCGGGCCGATGGTGACCCCGTTGGCCCGGCGCCGACCGCAGGTCCTGGCCCGGCAGGCCGCCAGCCTTGCGGTCCTCTCGGGCGGCCGGTTCGTGCTCGGCCTGGGGTTGGGCGACGACTGGGTGGGGGAGTTCAGCGCCTTCGGCGACGAGCCGAACCCGAAGGCTCGCGGCCGGATGCTCGACGAGGGACTCGAGGTGCTCACCGCCCTGCTGGCCGGTGAGAGGGTGGACCACGTCGGCGACCACTACGCCGTCCGCGACGTCCGCTTCCGGCCCGCACCTGTCGTGCCGATCTGGATGGCCGGGCGCTTCGGCAACCGGGCGCCGCTGCGCCGGGCCGTGCGCCACGACGGCTTCTTCGTCATCGGCCTGCACGGGCCCGACGACCTCGACGAGGTCACCGGCGCCCTCGCCACCCACGACGCGGGGCCGGGCTTCGAGGTGGTGGTGGACCTCCGCCCCGAGCAGGATCCCCGGGAATGGATGGACCGTGGCGCCACGTGGGTGCTGACCCGGATTGGTCCGTACGACATTGATCTCGCCGAGGTCCGACGGATCGTCGAGGCCGGTCCCCGGCCCGAGATCTGAGGGCGCCCGTCTCCACTTGGTCCACTGCACCAGCTTCCTGCGATCGACGTGCGCCCATCGCAGGAAGCTGGTGCTTCGAACCAAGCACGCGCTAGGCATGTCGATCCGGGGGCGAGCCCTGCGATGATCGGTGCGTGTCCGATCGCATGACCTACGCCGACCTCGGTGAGGCGGCCTGGCGCTGGGTGCTGGACCAGGTCCGCTGGGACGACGGCCCGTGGATCCCCGAGTCGGTGCCGCACGAGTCGGTGCCGCTCGAGGGGGGGCCACCGGACGACCGCGACGGGATGCACAGCGGCATCGGGGGACTCGCGCACGTGCTGGCGGAGCTCAGGCTGGCCCGGGAGTGGACGGAGGAGGAGACCGCGCTGGCGGACGGCATCGTCGAGCGGGTACGCCGTGGTCTGCCCACGACGACCGTCTACAGCTACTTCGACGGCCTCGTCAGCGACATCGGCGTCCTCACCGCCCTCGACGCGGAGGGGGTGGAGGACGCGGTCGCCAGGCTGGGAGAGCTGGCCACCGAGGACGGGTGGGAGCAGCCGTGGCTCTCCGCGCCACCCTTCGCGCCGCACAGCCGGATCAGCGACGTCACCCTCGGCACCGCCGGCAACCTCCTCGGCGCCGTCTGGGCGCACCGGCACGGCGTGCCCGGCGCGGCAGACCTGGCCGTCCGCTCCGCGGCCATCCTCCTGGCGGAGGGTGAGCCCACCGGAGCGGGCACGAACTGGCTCCACGTGCCGCGGCGCTTCGCCGTCGACGTACCGGTCGAGAGGCAGCGCGAGATGCCCAACTGGTCGCACGGCCTCGCGGGCATCGCGGCCGCCCTGGCCGTCGCCGGGAGCGAGCTGGGCCGTCCCGACCTGGTGGAGGCCGCACGCAGCGGCGCGGAGCACCTCGTCACTCTGGGGAGCACGGACGGTGGTGGGTTCGTCGTGCCGCACGTCATCCCGAACCAGCCCGACATGGACGAGGTGACCTACACCTGGTGCCACGGACCGACCGGCACCTCGCTGCTCTTCACGGCGCTGGAGCACGCCGGCGTCGACGACGTGGCGGGAGAGTCGCCCGCTCAGTGGCATCGACGCTGCCTGCACAGCATCCGCACGTCAGGCATCCCCGAGCGGGTGCGACCCGGATTCTGGGACAACGACGGCCGGTGCTGCGGCACCGCGGGGGTCGGCGACGTCTTCCTCGACGCCTGGCAGCGCCACGGGGTCGACGACGACCTCGCCTTCGCCCAGGTGCTCGGGGACGCACTGGTCGAACGGGCCCTGGTGGAGTCCGGCAAAGACGGCGACCGGGCCTGCTGGCGGTTCACGGAGCACCGCAACGAGGAGCCCCTGCTCCCGCCGGGCGTCGGCTGGATGCAGGGCACGGCCGGCATCGCGGCCTACCTGCTGCGGCTGGCGCGGGTGCTCCGCGAGGGCAGGGACGCCCGGGCCGCGGCACGCCTCGACACGTGGTGGAACGTGCCCGCGCCCGGACGCGCGCCGGCGGACGCTCGCTGACAACAGTTGCCAGCGGATCAACGCGCAGTTGGCCGAATCTGCCGTGGGGCGGGCGCGAGCGCCGACACTAGTGTCAGGCGCATGAGGGTCCTGCTCGCACTCGGCGGCAACGCCATGACGAACGCCGACGGCCGAGCGCGTCCGGAGGACCAGATCGCCGCCGCCCAGACGGCCATGGCCGCGGTCGCCGGGCTGCTCGAGCACGACCACGAGGTCGTCATCACCCACGGCAACGGCCCCCAGGTCGGCAACCTCCTCGTCAAGAACGAGCTGGCCGCTGCCGTCGTCCCTCCCGTCCCGCTGGACTGGTGCGGCGCCCAGACGCAGGCCACGCTCGGCTTCGTCCTCATGGACGCCCTCGACCGGGAGCTGGCGCTCCGCTCCATCGAGCGGCGCAGCGCCGCGCTCGTGACCCGCGCGCTGGTCGACGCCGACGACGAGGGCTTCACCACGCCGACCAAGCCGATCGGTCGGCACCTTCCCGAGGCCGAGGCCAGGGTGCTCATCGACCACGGCGAGACGTGGGAGGACCGCGGCGACAAGGGCTGGCGGCGGGTCGTCGCCTCACCCGAGCCGCTGGAGATCCTCGACGCGCCGGCCGTGCTCGCCCTGATCCGGGCCGGCTTCGTCGTGGTCGCCAACGGCGGCGGCGGCATCCCGCACGTACGCCGTCCCGACGGCTCGCTCGCCGGCGTGGAGGCGGTCATCGACAAGGACCTCGGCGCCGCACTGCTCGCCGAGACCACCGGGGCCGACGTGCTCGTGATCGCCACCGACGTGCCCCACGCCGTCATCCGCTGGGGCGAGCCCGACGCCCAGCCCCTCGGCAGCCTGACCGTCGAGGAGCTGCGCGGCCACGCCGCCGACGGGCACTTCGCCTCCGGCTCGATGGGGCCGAAGGTGGACGCGGTCTGCCGCTTCGTCGAGACGACCGGCCGCCGCGGCGTGATCACCAGCCTCGACCAGATCACCGCAGCGGTCGCCGGCGACGCCGGCACCGTCGTGCTCCCCAGCCCGGACAACCGAAAGGAACCCGTCACATGACCGCCACTCCCTCCGCCATCGAGGTCCGCAAGGTGCCGATCCACTCGGTCGCCGACGCCTCGGAGCTCACGAAGCTCATCGACGACGGCGTGATCGCGGCCGACCGCGTGTTCGCGATCATCGGCAAGACCGAGGGCAACGGTGGCGTCAACGACTACACCCGGATCATCGCCGACCGCGCGTTCCGCGAGGCCCTGGTCGCCAAGGGCGCCGACCCCGAGCAGGTCAAGGGCGTCCCGATCGTGTGGTCCGGCGGCACCGACGGCGTCATCAGCCCCCACGCCACCATCTTCGCGACCACCGACGTCCCCGAGGACGACCCGTCGCGCCAGGAGCTGCGGCTGACCGCCGGCTTCGCCATGAGCGAGGCGCTCCTGCCCGAGGAGATCGGCTACACCCCGATGATCGAGAAGGTCGCGGCCGGCGTGAAGGTCGCCATGGAGCGGGCCGGGATCACCGACCCGGCCGACGTGCACTACGTGCAGACCAAGACCCCGCTGCTGACCATCCACACGATCCGCGACGCCAAGTCGCGCGGCAAGAAGGTGTGGACCGAGCACACCCACGAGTCGATGGACCTCTCCAACGGCACCACCGGTCTCGGCATCGCCGTCGCGCTCGGTGAGATCGACATGCCCACCGACGCCGACGTCATGCACAACCGTGAGCTCTTCTCCTCGGTGGCCTCCTGCTCCTCGGGCGTCGAGCTCGACCAGGCGCAGATCGTCGTCGTGGGCAACGCCACCGGCGTCGGCGGGCGCTACCGCATCGGCCACTCGGTGATGGACGACGCGCTCGACGCCGACGGCATCTGGGAGGCCATCCGCTCGGCCGGCCTCGACCTGCCCGAGCGCCCGCGCACCAGCGACCTCGACGGCCGGCTGGTCAACGTCTTCCTCAAGTGCGAGGCCAGCCAGGACGGCATGGTCCGCGGTCGCCGCAACGCCATGCTCGACGACTCCGACGTCCACTGGCACCGCCAGATCAAGGCGACGGTCGGTGGCGTCACCGCCGCCGTGACCGGCGACCCGGCGGTCTTCGTCTCGGTCTCCGCGGCCCACCAGGGACCCGAGGGCGGCGGCCCGGTCGCCGCGATCGTCGACCTCGGCTGACGACACGCGTACGCCTCACGACGGGGCCGGCAGGACACTGTCGGTCCCGCGTGATGAGGTGTCGTACGTGAGCAACTCGTCCGCGCCCCACCCGGCAGCCGTGCGCTACCGGCTGGTGCGACCCGACCGCCAGGTCGTGGTGCCCGAGCTCGACGAGCACCAGCAGCGCGTGGTCGACCACGAGGGGGGTCCGCTGCTCGTGCTCGCGGGTCCGGGCACCGGCAAGACGACCACCCTGGTCGAGGCGATCGTCGACCGGATCGAGGTCCGCGGCGCCGATCCCGACTCCGTCCTGGCGCTCACCTTCTCGCGCAAGGCGGCCGAGCAGCTGCGCGACCGGGTCACCGCGCGGGTCGGCCGCACGACGTCGGCCGCCTCGTGCTCGACGTTCCACTCCTTCGCCTACGCCCTCGTCAGGAAGTACGCCCCCGCCGAGCTCTACGAGGGCGCGATCCGCCTCCTGTCGGCGCCGGAGGCCGACGTGGTGCTGCGCGAGCTGCTGCGCGACAACCCCGAGTCGGTGGTCTGGCCGGAGCGGCTGCGCCGAGCAGTGGGCACCTTCGGCTTCGTCCGCGAGGTGCAGGCGGTGCTGGCCAGGGCCCGGGAGAAGGGGCTCGACCCGACCGGGCTGCGCGCGCTCGGCGCGGAGCACGACCTGCCCGAGCTGGTGTCGGCCGGGCTGTTCATGGAGCAGTACCTCACGATCCTCGACAACCTCGGCGCCACCGACTACTCCGACCTGATCCGCCGTGCCGTCATCGAGGCCGAGGCCCACCGCGACGAGCTGCGCGCGCGCTGGTCACACGTCTTCGTGGACGAGTACCAGGACACCGACCCCGGCCAGGTCGCGCTGCTGCGGGCCCTCGCCGGTGACGGCCGCAACCTCACCGTGGTGGGCGACCCCCACCAGTCCATCTACGGCTTCCGCGGCGCCGACGTGCGCGGCATCCTCGACTTCCCGGCGAGCTTCCCGACCGCGGCAGGAGAGCCCGCGCCCACCGTGGTGCTGCGGCGCACCCGCCGGTTCGGTCCGCGCCTGCTGCTGGCCGCCGGACGCGTGGCCGGCCGGCTGACCCTGACCGGCAGCATCGACGCCGAGGCGCGGGAGGCGTTCCTCTCCCCGGAGGCGGTGCCGGGTCCGCAGGGGGCCGGGCGGGTCGAGGTCGTCACCTACGACACCGAGCGGGCGGAGGCCGAGCGGCTCGCCGACGTGCTCCGCCGGGCCCACCTCGAGGACGGCATCGCCTGGGACCGCATGGCCGTGCTGGTGCGCTCCGGGCGCACCAGCATCCCCCCGTTGCGCCGGGCCCTGGCCGCGGCCGGGGTTCCCGTCGAGGTGGCCTCCGACGACCTGCCGCTGGTGCGCGACCCCGCGGTCCTTCCGCTCCTCGACGGCCTGCGCGCCGTCGTCAACCTCGACAACGACGATCCCGACTCGCCCGACTTCCTCGACCCCGGCCGCATCGAGTCGCTGCTCCTCTCGCCGCTGGGTGGCCTCGACGCGTCCGACCTGCGCGCGCTCGTACGCCGCCTGCGCCTGCGCGAGAAGGAGCAGCCCGACGTGTCCGCGCGCCGCACGTCGCGCGAGCTGTTGCGCCTCGCCGTCGTCGAGCCCGGGTTCCTCGACGAGATGGAGGGTCCGGACGTCGAGCGCACGCGGGCCCTGGCGCGCCTGCTGCGCCAGGGGGCGCAGCTCCTGGCCGACCGCGCGGGCGTCGAGGACGTCCTGTGGCACCTGTGGGCCACCACGTCCTGGCCGCAGCGACTGCGCCGTCAGGTCGACGTCGGGGGAGCGAGCGCCCGCCGCGCCCACCGCGACCTCGACGCCATCGTGGCCCTCTTCGAGCTCGCCTCCCGCGCCGTCGACCAGCGCGACCACGTCGGCGTCGCCGCCTTCTTCGCCAGCCTCGTGGCGCAGCAGCTGCCGGCCGACACCCTCGCCGAGCGCGGCGTCCGGGGCGCAGCCGTGCGGCTGCTCACCGCCCACCGCTCCAAGGGCCTCGAGTGGGACCTCGTGGTCGTCGCCCACGTCCAGCAGGAGGGCTGGCCCGACCTGCGGCGCCGGGCGACGCTCCTCGGCGCCGACCGGGTCGGCGTCGACGGCTCCGGCCGCCCCGACCTCGTCCCGCCCGTGACCGCACGTGCGCTCCTGATGGAGGAGCGCCGACTCTTCTACGTCGCCTGCACCCGCGCCCGGCGCCGCCTGGTGGTGAGCGCGGTGCGCTCGCCCGACGACGACGGTGAGCAGCCGTCGAGGTTCCTCGAGGAGCTCGGCGTCACCATCGAGCACCAGGACGGGCGGCCCCCGCGACCCCTGTCGCTCGGGGGGCTCGTCGCCGAGCTGCGTCGCACCGCGTCCGACCCGGACGCCTCCTCGCCCCTGCGGGAGGCGGCCGCCCGACGGCTCGCCGCGCTCGCGGCCGAGGAGGTCGACGGCCGCCAGCTCGTGCCGTCCGCCGATCCCTCGACCTGGTGGGGCACCCGCAGCGCCACCCGATCCGTCCAGCCGATCCGCGATCCCGAGCGACCGGTGCCGATCTCGGCGAGCATGCTCGAGTCGATCCTCGTCTGCCCCGCCCAGTGGTTCTTCGAGCGCGAGGCCGGTGGCGTCTCGGCGGTGCACCAGTCGGCCAACCTCGGACAGGTCCTCCACGCCCTCGCCGAGCGGGTGGCCGGCGGTGAGCTCCCCGCCGAGGTCGAGCCGTTGATGACCGAGGTGGAGGCGATCTGGGACCGGCTGGCCTTCCGCACCCCGTGGTCCCGCCAGCGCGAGCTCGCCCGGATCCGCAAGGCGGTCGCTCGCTTCGTCCGGTGGCACCTCGACAACCCCCGTGAGGTCCTGGGCGCCGAGCAGCGCTTCCAGAGCGTCGTCGAGGTCGACGGCCGCCCCGTGGCGTTGACCGGGTTCGCCGACCGGCTCGAGATCGACGACACGGGTCGGGTGGTGGTCGTCGACTTCAAGAGCGCGCGCACCGCACCCACCGGTCCGGCCGTCGCGGCCAACCTCCAGCTCGCCCTCTACCAGTACGCCGTCGACGCCGGCGCCCTCGACGAGGCGGCCGGGCGCCCGGTCTCCTCCGGTGGTGCCGAGCTGGTGCAGCTCGGCATCGACGACGACTCGGCGGGCGCCCGGGTGCAGGGCCAGCCGGCCCATGCGGACGACGGTCCCGAGCGTGCCGTCCTGCGCGCCGGGCTCGCCCGCGCCGCCGACCTGGTGCGCGCCGAGACCTTCCCGGCCACGGCCGGACCCCACTGCCGCGACTGCACCTTCGTCGCCATCTGCCCGGCCCGCGGCGCGGGGAGCGTGACCGTCCAGTGACCATGCAGACCCCGCAGACCCCGCAGCCACAGTCGCTCCGGCTCGACTCGCCCGCCGACCTGGCCGCGCTGATGGGCGGGCACGCCCCCAGCGACGAGCAGTGGGCCGCGATCACCTCACCGCTGCGACCCACGGTCGTGGTGGCCGGCGCCGGCAGCGGCAAGACCACGCTGATGGCGCAGCGGGTCGTGTGGCTGGTGGCCACGGGCGAGGTGCGGCCCGAGGAGGTGCTCGGCCTCACCTTCACCACCAAGGCCGCCGCCGAGCTGCGCCACCGGGTGACCGCCGCGCTCGGTGCCGCCGGGCTGCTCGACCGCTCGGTCGTCGTGGAGGGGGAGGACGTGCTCGAGCCCACCGTCGCGACCTACCACGCCTACGCCGCCACCCTGCTCACCGACCACGGCCTGCGCATCGGCCACGAGCCCGACACCCGGGTCGTCTCCGACGCCTCCCGCTACCAGCTCGGCGCCCGCGTCATCGAGCGCTTCACCGGCCACATCGAGCTGCTGACCGACCACCCCGCCACCGCCATCCAGAACCTCCTCGCCCTCGACGGCGCGATGAGCGAGCACCTCGTCGACGAGGACGCCGTACGCCGCGTCGACACCGAGGCCCGTCGAGGGTTCGAGCGCGCGATCGAGGAGGAGCAGGCCGGCAAGGCACGCAAGACCTACCTCGAGGGTCCGGCCAAGGCGATCCACGCCATCGACCGGCGGGCCGAGCTGCTCCAGCTCGTCAGCGGCTACCGCCGGCTCAAGGCCGACCTGGGGCTGATGGACTTCGGTGACCAGATCGCCCTGGCCGCCCGGCTCGTCGACGACCAGCCCGAGGTCGGCGAGCTGGAGCGCGCGCGCTTCAAGGTCGTGCTGCTGGATGAATACCAGGACACCTCCGTCGCCCAGGCCACCATGCTGGCCCGGCTCTTCTCCGGGCCCGATCCCGACCACGGCCTGGGCCACCCCGTCATGGCGGTCGGTGACCCCAACCAGGCCATCTACGGCTGGCGCGGCGCCTCGGTGTCCAACATCCTCAACTTCGCCGACACGTTCCCCGCCGCGGACGGCGAGCCGGGGCGGCTGCCGCTGACGGTCAACCGGCGCTCCGACCGCCGCATCCTCGACGTCGCCAACCGGCTCGCCGAGCCGCTGCTCGCGGCCTACGGCGACAAGGTGGCACGGCTCCGGGCCGCCGACATCGCCGGCGAGGGGCGCGTGGAGACCCACGTCCACGAGCGTGCCGTCGACGAGCTGGCCTGGCTGGCCGCCGCCGTCCAGCGGGAGCACGACGCGGGCACCGCCTGGTCCGACGTGGGCGTGCTGAGCCGCGACAACGCCCAGGCCGAGGAGGTCTACGACGCCCTCACCTCGGCAGGCATCCCGGTCGAGATCGTCGGCCTGTCCGGCCTCATCCGCCTCCCGGAGGTGGCCGAGGTGGTCGCCACCCTGACCCTCCTCCACGACGTCACGGCCAACGCGTCGATGCTCACCCTGCTCACCGGGCCGCGCTGGGCGATCGGGCCGCGCGACCTGCGGCTGCTCGCCCTGCGCGCCGCCGACATCGCCGGCGTACGCGGACGCGCGGAGGCGGCCTCGGTCGCCGACCAGCTCCTGCAGATCGCCGACGGCATCGACGCCGCCGAGCTGCCCGCGCTGAGCGACGCCGTCGAGTCGCCCGGCGAGGCGCCGTACTCGCCCGAGGCGCTCGACCGCTGTGCCCTGCTCGCCGCCGAGCTGCGGAGGCTGCGCAGCCACGTCGGCGACCCGCTGCTCGACGTCGTCCGTCGGATCATCGACACCACCGGTGTCGACGTGGAGCTGCGCGTCCGCGACGTCCCCCGCGGCGGCCGCCCGGCGCGACAACCTCGACCTGTTCGTCAAGGCGGTCGCCGAGTTCCAGTCGGTCGACGGCGACGTGACGCTGCCGGCGCTGCTGGCCTACCTCACGGCCGAGGACGACCAGGGCAACGGCCTCGACGTCGCCACCCCCACCGCCGCCGACTCGGTCAAGCTGCTCACCGTCCACCGCGCCAAGGGCCTCGAGTGGTCATCGGTCTTCTGCGTCGGGGTGGGGGAGACCCGCTTCCCGAGCAACCGGTCGCGCACGCTGTGGACGTCGTCCCCGGCGGTGCTGCCCGCGTCGCTGCGCGGCGACCGGGTCGACCAGCCGCAGCTGGCCGGGCACGACAAGGCCGCCCTCGACGCCTACCGTGCCGCGACCCGCGCGCACGACGCGGAGGAGGAGCTGCGGCTCGGCTACGTCGCCTTCACGCGGGCCGCCCACCACCTCGCGGTGACCTCCTACGTGTGGGGACAGCGCGCGACGCCCTTCGGCCCGTCGGACTACCAGCGGGTGGTGCGCGACCGGCTCGAGGAGTGGGGCCAGCCCGTGGAGCACTGGCTGGAGAAGCCGACGGGCAAGGCGCCCAACCCCAACGACGACATCGACCCGTCCCGCCCCTGGCCCGTGCCGGGTCCGGGCGAGGAGGCGCGGCGCAGGCTCGCGGCCGCCGAGCTCGTGCGCACCGTCGACCGCACCGCCCCCGACGAGGGGCTCGACGTGGTGGAGGCGGCCCGGGTGGCGGAGTGGGACGACGACCTGGCCCAGCTGCTCACCGAGGCGCGTGCAGAGCGCGCCACCTCCGTCGACCTCCCGCTGCCCGGCAGCCTGTCCGCCACCTCCGTGGCACGGCTGCGCGACGACCCGGAGGGCTTCGCCCGCGAGCTGGCGCGGCCGATGCCGCGGCCCCCGGCCCCGGCCGCACGCTTCGGCACCGCGTTCCACGCGTGGGTCGAGGACCGGTTCGGCCAGCAGGCCCTGATCGAGCCCGACGAGCTGCCGGGTCGCGCCGACGCGGGCATCGACGACGAGGCCGACCTCGGCGAGGTGGTCAAGCGGTTCGAGGACGGCCCGTTCGGTGACCGTGCCCCGCACTCCGTCGAGGCACCGTTCGCGCTCGTGCTCGCCGGTCAGGTGGTGCGCGGTCGCATCGACGCTGTGTACGCCGAGCCCCCTGAGTCCGGGGGAGGCTTCCTCGTCGTCGACTGGAAGACCAGCCGCCACGAGACCGCCGACCCGCTCCAGCTCGCCCTCTACCGGCTGGCGTGGGCCGAGCTCACCGGCACGCCGCTGGAGCAGGTGCGGGCGGCGTTCCACTACGTCCGGAGCGGTCGTACGGTCATGCTCGACGACCTCCCCGACCGCGACGAGCTCGAGCGCCTCCTGTCCGGCCTCTGATCTCCCGCGCGTGCGCGCCGCGTCGCCGTACGACCGGAAGCCAGCCCGCGGCAGGTCAGGCCAGGGCGGCCGTGAGCGCGATCTCGATCATCTCGCCGAAGGTCTGCTCGCGCTCGAGGGAGGTGGTCTCCTCGCCGGTGACGATGTGGTCGGAGACCGTGCAGATCGCGAGCGCCCGGCGGCCGTGCCTGGCGGCGAGCGTGTACAGCGCGCTCGCCTCCATCTCGACGCCCAGCACGCCGTACTTCACCATCTCGCCGAGGAGCTCGGGCCGGGACGGGTAGAACGAGTCGCTGGAGAAGATCAGGCCGACGTGGAACGGCGACCCGCCCTCGCGGGCCTCCGCCGCCTCGACCGCCCCGCGCAGCAGGCCGAAGTCGGCCACCGGCGCGTAGTCGATCCCGTGGAAGGTGATCCGGTTCATCGAGGAGTCGGTGCACGCACCCGACGCGATGACGAGGTCGCGCACGCCGACGCCGTCGGTGACCGCACCGCACGAGCCGACGCGCACGATCGAGGCGACGTCGTAGTCCTTGAAGAGCTCGTTGACGTAGATCGACATCGACGGCTGACCCATGCCTGAGCCCTGGACGGAGACCGGCTGGCCGTTCCACGTGCCGGTGAAGCCGTACATCCCGCGGACCTCGCTGTAGCACCGGGCGTCGTCGAGGAAGTTCTCGGCGATCCACTTCGCCCGCAGCGGGTCGCCGGGAAGCAGGACGGTGGGGGCGATGTCGCCGGGCGCGGCGCCGATGTGCGTGCTCACGGCGCCAGCCTAGGGCGGGGCCCGGACCGGCCGTCGCTAGCCTGAAGGAGTGACCTCCGAGCGTCCCCTCCCGCACGTCGCCCTCTCCGCCCATGCCCACAACCGGATGGGCCTCCAGCGCACCGACGAGGCGTGGCTCGACGAGCGGTGGCAGGAGCCGGGTACGCGGGTGCTGGTCGTCGCCGGCAACCGGGTCAGGCAGGTCGACGGTGCCGTTGCCTGGGTCACGCCGGAGGCAGCGCCGCACGGTCGGCGGATCCTCCTCGGCGACCAGGCGGGGGTCGTCCACCTCGCGGTGGTCGTGGACGTCGAGGACGCGCCGGGCAGCCCGGAGGAATGGGTGCCGCTGCGCAACGTGCTGCCCTTCCTCGCCGAGTCGGCCCCCGACCAGGCACCGCTGCTCTTCCACGCCATCGGTCTCGCCGAGTGGCACCACGCCACCCGGTTCTGTCCTCGCTGCGGGGGGACGCTGGTGAGCCGTGCCGCCGGCCACGAGCTGCGCTGCACGCAGTGCGACCGCGCGCAGTTCCCGCGCACCGATCCCGCGGTGATCATGGCGATCACCAGCGGGGACGGGGACGACGAGGCGATCCTGCTCGGGCGCCAGCCGTCCTGGCCCTCGGGACGGTGGTCGACGCTCGCGGGCTTCTGCGAGCCCGGGGAGACGCTCGAGGACGCCGTGCGGCGCGAGGTCGACGAGGAGGTCGGCGTGCGCGTCGGCGAGGTGGCCTACTTCGGCAGCCAGCCGTGGCCGTTGCCGGCGAGCCTGATGCTGGGGTTCACCGGGCGGGCGCTCACGACCGACATCGACGTCGACGGCGCCGAGATCGCGGAGGCACGGTGGTGGACCCGTGCCGAGTTCGAGGCCGCGGCACGCTCGGGCGAGCTGGCGGTGCCGCGAGGGGTCTCGATCTCGTCCTCGCTCATCGAGAGCTGGTTCGGTCGTCCCCTCGAAGGGCCTGGCTGGGGCTGAGCCTCAGTCCGCGCTGGTCAGTCGCACTGGTCGCAGATGCCGGTGGCCGGCAGGGCGATGAAGCAGCGCGGGCAGAGCGTGACCGGCCTGTCGCTGGCGGCCACGCGCGGACTGCGGGTGGGCGCGGAGCGGGCGCTGGGCGTACGGCTCGCGCGGGGCGTGCTCGTCCGCGACCCCGGCACCCGGGCGGTGCTCGCCCGCGGCGGGGAGTCGTCCCGGATGTCGAACCCGAGCCGCGTCAGCGCCTTGCTGGCGCCTTCGGACCCGCCGGGGATGTCTGCGGGCGTCAGGGTCCGACCCGTGGCGAGGCCGTGGGCGATGCCGGCGATGGCCGCGGCGTCGTACTCACGACCTCGGTGGAGCAGGACGTGGGTGGAGACCCCTCCGCGCACGAGCATGTAGTTGGCCCCGCCCGCGGCGTCCCAGGTCTCCATCGCGGTGAGGACGTGGTCACGGTCGATCGAGTTCAGCAAGGACACGACAGCAGGCTAACCCCGGACCATCGCGGCGGTCATGCCAGCCTCACGCAAGGGCCGCCAGCTTGTCCTTGACCTGCGCCACCGAGGGGTTGGTGAGCGTGCTGCCGTCGGCGAAGAGCAGGGTGGGCACCGTCTGGTTGCCGCCGTTGGCCTGCTCCACGGTGAACGCGGCCTCGGGCTGCTGCTCGATGTCGACCATCGAGAACTCGATGCCCTCGCGGTCGAGCTGGCTCTTGAGGCGGTGGCAGTAACCGCACCAGGGCGTGCTGAACATGGTGAACGTCATGGGATGGAGTGTCCCCTCCGGCGTCTAGGGTGGCGAACACCCACCTCAACCACGACCTCGCAGGAGATGTTCCGTTGCTCGAAGCGCTCGATCCCGAGCAGCGGCAGGTCGCCGAGGCACTCCGCGGGCCGGTGCGGGTGCTCGCCGGCGCCGGGACCGGCAAGACGCGCGCCGTCACCCACCGGATCGCCCACGGTGTGGCCACCGGGGTCTACGCGCCGACCGAGGTCCTCGCCCTGTCCTTCACGACCCGCGCCGCCGGTGAGATGCGCGAGCGGCTGCGCTCGCTGGGCTCCTCGGGCGTCCAGGCCCGTACGTTCCACTCGGCGGCGCTGCGCCAGCTGAGGTTCTTCTGGCCGCGGGTCCACCAGCGCGACCTGCCCGAGCTGACCGAGTCCAAGCTGGGCATGCTCGCGCTCGCGGCGCGACGCCAGCGGCTCGGCGTCGACCAGGCGACGCTGCGCGACCTGGCCAGCGAGATCGAGTGGGCCAAGGTGTCCAACGTCGGCCCCGACACCTATCCCGCCCTCGCTCGCTCCCGCGGCCGTGCCGTCTCGGGCCTCGAGCCGGAGGTGGTGGCCCGCGCGTTCGACGCCTACGAGGAGGTCAAGCGTGGGCAGGGGCGGATGGACATGGAGGACGTGCTGCTCTTCGCGGCCGGGCTGCTGGCCGACAACGAGGCGGTGGCCGCCCAGGTGCGTCGGCAGTACAAGTGGTTCGTCGTCGACGAGTTCCAGGACGTCTCACCCCTTCAGTACGCCCTCCTCGACCTGTGGCTCGGTGGCCGCGACGAGCTCTGCGTCGTCGGTGACCCGGCCCAGACGATCTACTCCTTCGCCGGGGCCGACGCGCGCTACCTCCGCGAGTTCACCCAACGCTTCCCCACCGCGACGAGCGTGGAGCTCGTGCGCAACTACCGCTCCACCCCGGAGGTCGTGGCCGGTGCCAACACCCTCCTGGCCGGCACCCCCAGCAAGGGCGTCGACCTGGTCGCCCAGCGTCCGACGGGGCAGAAGATCACCTTCCGCGCGGCCACCGACGAGGTCGCCGAGGCCGAGGCCGTCGCCGACCGGCTCGCCGCCCTGCGCGCGCAGGGCACCCCCGCCAGCAAGATGGCGGTGCTCCTGCGCATCAACGCGCAGTCGGAGCGCTTCGAGGAGGCACTGGCGGCGCGAGGCATCCCCTACGTCGTACGCGGTGCCGCCCGGTTCTTCGACCGCGCCGAGGTCCGGCAGGCCATCACCCTCGTCCGCGGGGCGGCGCGGGGCGGAGAGGCGTCCGGCCCGGTCGCCGACTCGGTGGTGGCGGTGCTGTCCCAGATGGGCCACTCCACCCAGCCGCCGGAGGGCCGGGGCGAGGTCCGCAACCGCTGGGAGTCGCTGCAGGCGCTCGTCGACCTCGCGGCCGACTTCGCCCGCGAGCGTCCCGAGGCCGGCCTCGGCGACTTCGTCGACGACCTCGACCGGCGCCAGGGAGAGCAGCACGCCCCGGTGGCCGACGCGGTCACGCTCGCCACGATCCACTCGGCCAAGGGCCTCGAGTGGGACGCGGTCTTCGTGGCCGGGATGCACGAGAAGATGATGCCGATCTCCCAGGCGCACACCCCCGCGGAGATCGAGGAGGAGCGTCGCCTGCTCTACGTCGCGATGACGCGGGCCCGCGACGAGCTGACCGTCTCCTGGGCGAGCGCGCGCGAGCCCGGCGGCCGAGCCAACCGGGGCAGCTCACCCTTCCTGGCGCCGCTGCTCGACGGCGTACCCGGTGTCTCGGGACAGCGGCGCGAGCGCAGCAGGCGCAACCGCGCAGCCCTGCACTGCCGCGAGTGCGGACGGGCGTTGTCCAACGCCGGGGAGAAGAAGACCGGCCGGTGCGGCGACTGTCCCGCGTCCTACGACGAGGCGCTCTTCCAGCGGCTGCGGGAGTGGCGCCTCGCCCGGGCCACGGAGGACAGCGTCCCGGCCTTCGTGATCTTCACCGACGCCACCCTCCAGCTGATCGCGGAGCACGCGCCGACCGACGACACGGGGCTGCGCGCCATCAGCGGTGTCGGACCCGGCAAGCTGACCAAGTACGGCCCCGAGGTGCTCGCCCTCGTCGCCGAACGGTCCGGACCGACACCGCGACCTGCGTCCAAAGACGCATGAATCCGGGGCCCGGGATGGGTCCTCAGGATGAAGTGGGAAGAGAAATCAAGTAATACCCATAAAATGGTTTGCCCCTGACGACGGTCAGGGTCTAGCGTTCTGCTCCAACAGCCCGCGCAATGGATCCCTGACAACGATCCGCGCCCGATGCCCCGAAGGAGGTGGCCAGCATGGAGAACTACACGATGACGATGACGGCTTGGACGCCGTCCTTCGGCATGTCCACCCTCGGCCGCCCCTGCGCGCACACGCGCGCTCTCGGCGCTGGCGTGGTGGCTGTCCAGGGCGACGCCGCCGCCAGCGTTCGCATCAAGGGCGATTTCCCCGGTTCTCCCGCCTGGAGTCCGTCGAGCTAGGTCTACACCTCTCATCGGCAGCCTCCAGGCCGCGGAACCCACACCGGGATCCGCGGCCTTTCTGTTTGTCCAGCACCGAGTGTGCACACCCGCGATCAGGTCAACGAGGAGGAGGTGAAACACATGACCATCAGTGAACTGGTTCGCCCCCGTGCTGCCGATGTCGAGCCCCAGGCACCCCTGGGCGCCCTGCATGACGCAGCCGCCGGAGTGGACGAGGAGCTGTTGCCCTGCCGCGTCAACGACGCAGAGCTGTGGTTTGCCGAGTCCCCCGCGGACGTGGAGAACGCCAAGGCCCTGTGCACGGACTGTCCGGTGCGGGCGTTGTGCCTCGACGGAGCCCTCGAGCGGCGTGAGCCGTGGGGCGTCTGGGGAGGCGAGCTCTTCCTCCAAGGCGTGGTGATCCCGCGCAAGCGGCCGCGAGGCCGGCCCCGCAAGTCCGAGCAGACAGCACCGGTCGGACAGAACCAGAAGGACGGGGCCGCCGCGTAGGCGCCACCGCGGAACTCATCTCATCTCCTCCAAGGAAATACAGGACACACACCTCAATGAAGACCTACCGAAATGGAAGCAACGACATGAATCTCATGCATGAAGAACTCGCACGCGCGCAAATGTCCGCGCGCCTGGGAGAGGCGCTTGAACTGCGACGTGGCCACCACCTGATGATGGCCCGTCGGATGAGCCGCAAGGCCGAGCTGGCCGCGCAGCAGGCGCGTCTCGCCCTCGCCCGCGCGATCTGAGCAGCAGCCTGATCCTCACGGCTTCTCGCCCTGATCGCGGGCACGAAGATCACGAGCCGGTACGTCGTCACCGTGACGACGTACCGGCTCGTGGCGTTTCCGGGGTCCGGCGCCGGAGTAGGCTCGCGGGCGTGGAGGACACCGTCACGTGCGACTTCTGCGGCACCCGGTCGCCGGCGAGCGAGACCCTGACCTGGACGGTCGCGGTGGAGAACGGACGGCAGCGAGCGTTCTGCGACACCTGCTCACGCACCCACCTCCGGGCCATGGAGAGCAAGCTCGACAGCGAGTGGTGGTGAACCGCCGCTACGCGGTGTCGAACCAGGCGCAGCCGCAGTAGGGGTGTCGGCGCCAGCGGCGCGCGTGGGGCACCGGCTCGTGGTCGAACCGCCAGGACGTCAGCCACGAGTGCGGCGTCTCGCCGCGTGCCCAGGCGTCGACGTCGCGGGCGGCGGCGCCCGCGGCCAGGGCCAGCAGCGGTCGTCGCGCCTGCCCCACCCTCGCGGGACTGCCCTCGTCGAGCACCGAGGCCGCGACGCACCGGGCACACGGTCCGGCGCCCGGGGCCGCCCAGGGGCCGACCTCCACCGCGTGCGGCCGGACGCTGATCAGCAGGTGGGGGAGCGAGGAGACACTCCAGTCGTCGACGGTGGCCGACACCAGCCGGCCCGGAGCGACGCTGATCCCCACGGCCGCCTGCGGATCGACCGCGACGCCGGCGGCCCCCAAGGCGGCGCGGACGGGCTGCTGCCACACCTCGGGACAGTCGAGCTGGACGCGACGCGCGACGTCGGGCAACGGGTCGGGCATGCCCCGACGGTGCCACGTGCGGCGGGGTCGCGGCGCGCTCTCCACAGGACCAAATGCGAGCAGCGGCGCCACCCGGAGGTGGCGCCGCTGCTGTCAGCTCAAGAGCTGGGGCTCACGCCTTGCCGAGGATGCGGTTCAGGTTGGTACCGCAGACCGGGCAGACGCCCTTGGCCATCTTGGTGCCCTTGTCGTTGACCCTGATCTCGCCCTCCGCCTCGCGCTTCTCCTTGCACTTGACGCAGTAGAACTCACCGCTCCAGGTCTCCGCCATGACGGCCTCCTTGCTTGTTCCTTCTTGGTCGTCGCGACGGGGTTGTCTAAGGGGAAGCCCGCCGGGGAGCCCAGCGTGTGCCAGCGCTCCGTCGACGACCCTACGCCACGCGTGGCTCACGCTCACGCACCACACGCGCTGAGCGTGAAACCCGATGATCCGGTGCGTCGGCCGATCAGTACCCTCGGGCCATGGCTGACCTCACCCACCTGCGCCTCGAGCGCCCCTCCGAGGGCGTCGCGCTGCTGACCCTCGACAACCCCGCGATGCGCAACGCGATGAGCGACGAGATGACCTCGTCGTGGGTCGCCGCCATCGACGAGCTGGCCGCCGACGCGTCCCTGCGGGCGGTGGTCGTGACCGGCGCGGGGAGCGCCTTCTGCTCGGGCGGCAACACCTCGTGGATCGCCGGTGAGCCGGACGCGAGCGTCGACCGGCTCCGGTCGCGGATGATGCCGTTCTACCGGGCGTGGCTCTCGATCAGGCGGCTCGAGGTGCCGACCATCGCCGCCGTCAACGGGCACGCCATCGGTGCCGGCCTGTGCCTGGCGCTCGCCTGCGACATCCGTTACGCGGCGTCCGGAGCCAGGATGGGCCTGCCGTTCAACAAGCTGGGCATGCACGCCGGCATGGCCGGTACGTGGCTCCTGCCCGATGTCGTCGGGCCCGCGCACGCTCGCGACCTGCTCCTCACCGGCCGCGTGGTGGAGGCCGACGAGGCGCTGCGACTCGGCATGGTGTCGCGGGTCGTCGAGCCCGAGGCGTTCCTCGACGACGTGCTGGCGACCGCGGCGGGGATCGCGGCCACCGCGCCCATCGCGAGCCGGCTCACCAAGATCGCGCTGGCCGACGGCGGCCACGCCGACTTCGAGGCGGCGCTGCAGTGGGAGGCGCTCGCCCAGCCGATGACCCTGGCGACCGCCGACCTCCAGGAGGGGATCGCCGCGGCCCAGGAGAAGCGGGTCCCCCAGTTCCGGGGCCGCTGAACGCCGGCGCGGAGATTGAAGGGCCCCGCGGCCTCCGGCGCCTGCCTTCCCCTGCTGGCGCCGAAGGGCCGAGGGGCCCTTCTGGGCGTCACCGTAGGAGGCGGCGGGCCACCGGGTCAACGGGTCGGCGTCCACCCTTGTGGAGAGAGCTGTGGACCAGGTGTGCACTCCAGCCGTGCGGCGGTGGAGCACCGATGATCAGGCGTGGACAGGCCTGTGCGCGACACGCCCGGCGCGGCGTCGTACTGTGCCGTTGACCAGCGGGTTCGGCGGCAGCGGGGCTGTGGAGGAGAAGAAGTTGAGCGAAACCACCTCGTCGGGCGAGCTCCGCGGACCCGTCGCGACGCTGCGCAGGATCGCGTTCCTCATGGAGCGCCAGCGGGAGGAGAGCCGCCGCATCGAGGCGTTCCGCAACGCTGCGCGGACGATCCTGCCGCTGCCGGAGGACGAGGTACGGCAGCGCGTCGAGGCCGGCACGCTCACCGAGCTGACCGGCATCGGGCCGAGCACCGCCGCGGTGATCGCCGACGCCTGCCGGGGGATCGTGCCCGAGCGCCTCGTCGCGCTCGAGGAGACGGCGGGACCGCTCGCCGACGGCGGCGCCGAGCTGCGCTCGCGGCTGCGGGGTGACCTGCACTCCCACTCCGACTGGTCCGACGGCGGCTCCCCGCTCGAGGAGATGGCGATGACCGCCATGGAGCTCGGCCACGACTACCTGGTGCTCACCGACCACAGTCCGCGGCTCCGGGTGGCCAACGGCCTGAGCGCGGAGCGGCTCGCCCGTCAGCTCGGCGTGGTGGACGCGGTCAACGACCACCTCGGTGGCAGCTTCACGCTGCTGAAGGGCATCGAGGTCGACATCCTCGACGACGGGTCGCTCGACCAGACGCCGGAGATGCTCGGACGGCTCGACGTGCGGGTGGCGTCGGTCCACTCCAAGCTCAAGATGGACGCGGCCGCCATGACCCGGCGGATGATCGGCGCGGTGCGCGACCCGCACACCAACGTGCTCGGCCACTGCACCGGCCGCCTCGTGACCGGCAACCGCGGGGTCCGCGGTCAGAGCCAGTTCGATGCCACGGCCGTCTTCACCGCGTGCGCGGAGGAGGGGGTGGCCGTGGAGATCAACTCCCGGCCCGAGCGTCGCGATCCGCCGACGAAGCTGCTGGAGCTGGCCCGCGACCTGGGCTGCCTGTTCTCCATCGACTCCGACGCCCACGCCCCGGGCCAGCTCGACATGCTCGACTACGGCGCCGCACGGGCGACCGAGGCTGGCATCGACCCGGAGCGCATCGTCAACACCTGGCAGCGCGACCGGCTGCTGGAGTGGGCCGGCACGCGGCTCTGATCAGCGCGTGCAGTGGGGGAGTGTGGGTGCGGGGGGTTAGGTTCGCGCCATGAGCTCGTCGCCCCAGGCCCCGCCCGAGGTGGAGGTGCGTCGCTCGCGCCGCCGCCGCCGGACGGTGTCGGCCTACCGCGACGGCGAGCGGATCGTGGTGCTCATCCCGGCCACGATGAGCAAGCGTGACGAGGCGACGTGGGTCGCCGACATGGTCGCCCGCATCGAGCGCCAGGAGCGGCGCAAGCTGCGCTCCGACGACGACCTCGTGTTCCGGGCCGCCAAGCTCAACGACCTCTACCTCGGCGGGCTGGCCGTCCCCGCCTCGGTGCGCTGGGTGACCAACCAGAGCGCCCGCTGGGGCTCCTGCACTCCCGGGGACCGCACCATCCGGCTCAGCGACCGGCTCCAGCAGATGCCGGGCTGGGTGGTCGACTACGTGCTGGTGCACGAGCTCGCCCACCTGCTGGAGGCGGGCCACACCACGGAGTTCTGGGCCTGGGTGGATCGCTACCCGAAGGCGGAGAAGGCCAAGGGCTACCTCGAGGGCTACTCCACCGCCGCGCG
Source organism: uncultured Actinomycetota bacterium (assembly GCA_963740115.1). Lineage (GTDB taxonomy): Bacteria > Actinomycetota > Actinomycetes > Propionibacteriales > Nocardioidaceae > Nocardioides. Next base: position 391,539 of record CAVUCQ010000004.1, read on the forward strand.
CCTCGAGCCGCCGCCGGGAGGCGAGGAGACGTCCGACTGAGCGCGTGGCCGGTGGCCTGTCAGCCGCGCCACCGCGTCGCCGATCAGCCGCTCCATGTCGGGGTAGATCTCCGGCAGGGCGTCGACCGGCCACCACCGGACGTCGAGCGACTCCTCGCTGGCCCGGTGGTCGGCGTCGCGCTCAGCGGTGGCCAGGAAGCGCACGTCCAGGTGGTGCACCGTGGTGCCGGGGGAGCAGAACTCCACCGCGTGCTCGTCGAGGTCGAGCGGCACCGGGTCGAAGTCGAGATCGGTGAGGCCCGACTCCTCCCGGGCCTCACGCAGCGCGACGCCGGCCACCGTGGTGTCGCCGGGCTCGCAGTGGCCACCGAAGGCGAACCAGCCGTTCGCCTTGCGGTGGTGGTTGAGCAGCACGGCGTCGGCGGCAGGCGTCAGCACGATGGTGCCGGCCGTGAGGTGGTCCGGCAGGCACGCGCGGGTCATCCCGGTGGGGTGCGCGTCGAGGTGGGCCACGAAGCGGTCCCGCAGCTCGGCGTCGCGGGCGCTCGCAGGAGTCCACCCGGACAACAGCGTCCGGGCGTCGGAGTGGAGCGTCACTCGGTGGGCCGGCCGTCGGTGCCGTCGCCCCCGTCGAGCAGGTCGCGCAGGCCGGCGTCGAAGTCCTCGTCCGACAGCTCGCCCGGCGCCACCGAGTCCTCACGGAAGCCCAGCGGGTCGTCGAGGTCTGCGGCGGTGGGCAGCAGGTGCGGCGACATCCAGACCCCGTCGCGCGCCTCGGCGCCCTGGCGGGTGCGGAGCGAGCCCCAGAGGGTCGAGGCGTCGCGCAGCCGTCGCGGCCGCAGCTCCAGGCCGACGAGGGTGGCGAAGGTCTGCTCGGCAGGCCCGCCCGCGGCACGGCGACGGCGTACGGTCTCCTGCAGCTTGGCGGCGGCCGGCATCCGCTCGGCGGTGGCCTGGCTGACCACCTCGTCGACCCAGCCCTCCACGAGCGCGAGGGTGACCTCGAGCTTCTCCAGCGCGGCCTTCTGGGCGGCCGACGGCTCCGGGTCGAACAGCCCGCCGGACATCGCGTCCTGCATGGCGGCCGGGTTGGTCAGGTCGATGCCGCGCATCTTCTCCTCCATGGCGGAGGTGTCGAAGTCCATCCCGGCGCCGTACTCGGCGACGGCGCTGATCAGGTGGTCGCGCAGCCACGGCACGCCGGCGAACAGCCGCTGGTGCGCGGCCTCGCGCAGGGCCAGGTAGAGCAGGACGTCGTCGGTGGTGACGTCGGGCAGCTCGTCGGCGAACGCGGCCACGTTGGTCGGCAGCAGCGCGGCCTTGCCGATCGGGCCGAGGGGCAGCCCGATGTCGGAGGCGCTCAGCACGTCGCCGGCGAGGGCGCCCAGGCCGCTCCCGACCTGGGAGGCGACCATGGCACCGCTGGCCTTGCCCAGCATGGCGATCAGCGGGCCGGCGAGCTGGCGCATCTCCTCCGGCATCGCCTGGCCCAGGGCCTGGGTGGCCGACCCGGCGATCGGCTCGACCAGCACCTTCCAGACGTCGATGGTCTCCACGATCCACTCGGCCCGCGACCAGGCCGCGGTGGTGGTCACGCCGGAGGGGAACTCGGTGGTGGTGTCGAGCCAGTGGTCGGCCAGGCGTACGGCGTCGGCGACCGCGCCCGACTGGGCGGGGCTGATGGTCGGGTCCGGCTCCTGCGCGGCGGCGCGGCGGGCCAGGTCCTGCACGGTGTCCCAGTTGACGGGACCGTCGTGCGGCGCGAACAGGGACTGCATCTGAGCCATCAGGGCGTTGAGGTCGGGCATGCCGCCACCGGCGCCGAACCCGCCCATCTGGGAGAAGATCTGCTCGAAGGGCGTGCCCTTGAAGGGGTTGTCGTCGTCGGGGCCCTGACCGAACGATCCGGGGCCTCCGGGGGTGTCACTCATGACAACAACGGTACTCACCGTGGCCAGCCCCGGCACGCCTGCTCGCCCTAGACTCGGGATCGTGAGTGACCCCGTGCGCCTCGTCGCCATCCGTGACACCCCGCTCGACGTGACCGAGGTCGTCGACTCCCTCGGTGACGAGGGAGCCGGAGGGCTCACCCTGTTCATCGGCCAGGTGCGCGACCACGACGCCGGGAAGGGCGTCACCGCCCTCGACTACTCGGCCCACCCCACCGCTCTGGCCAGGCTCGAGGACGTCTGCCGGCGCGTGGCCGCCGAGCACGACGTACGCGGTGTGGCGGCGGTGCACCGGGTGGGGCCGCTGCAGGTCGGCGACCTCGCCGTCGTCGTCGCCACCACCGCCGCGCACCGCGGCGACGCGTTCGCGGCCTCGCGGGCGCTCATCGACACGCTCAAGGCGGAGGTGCCGATCTGGAAGCACCAGGTCTTCGACGACCAGAGCGAGGAGTGGGTCGGCACGCCGTAGGCGGTCACCCGGGCGGAGGCCGCCGAGCCCTAGGCTCCCCACGTGGAGATCCTGCTCTGGCTCGTGCCGGCCGCCGTCGTGACGGTCGTGGCGATGGCATGGGTCTCGTGGATCGGTCGCGACGGCCGTGGTGAGGTCGACCGCGACGTAGCAGCGAAGCGGCTCGGCAGGGCCCTCGCGAAGGAGCTGCCGACCGGCACCCGCCGTCCGGCGCGGCCCGCGCGCGACCGCAGCACCGGCATCGCCGTGCGCCCGAGCCACGGCGCGGCCACGACCGGCGACGCCACCCGTCGCGCGTCGTAGTTGCGACGGTTTGAGAGAGTTGCGCCATGAGTCAGCGGACCAGGGCGGGGCTGCTCGCACTGTGCCTGCTGGCCGTGCTGTGGGGGACCGCCGCATTCGTGCCGCTGCCCTATGTCACCTACTACCCGGGACCCACCGTCGACATCCTCGCCGACGACGACGGTGACGAGACCGTGCGGGTCACCGGCCACAAGGCCTACTACGACGACGGAGAGCTGCGGATGACGACCGTCTACGTCAGCCAGCCGGAGGACGACGTCACGCTGCCCGAGCTCCTGCGCGCCTACTTCGACCCCGACGCGGCTGTCTGGCCGCGGTCGTCGATCTACGCCCCCGACGAGACCGACGAATCCACCGACCGCGAGTCCGCGGTGGCGATGCTCTCCTCGCAGGACACCGCGATCGCGGCCGCGCTGACCGAGCTCGGCGAGGACATCGACCCGATCGTCGAGGTCCTCGACGTCACGCCGGGCCTCCCCGCCGACGGCAGGCTCGAGGTGCGCGACGTCCTGCTCAAGGTCGGTGACACCGACATCTCCGACGCCCAGGACGTCGTCGACGCGGTCGACGGGTTCGAGGCCGGTGAGCCCATCCCCTTCGTCGTACGGCGCGGCGACGAGCAGCTGACCGTCGAGGTGACCCCCGAACGCGTCGGCGGCGACGTCCGGGTCGGCATCACTCCCGGAGTGGGCTTCGACTTCCCGTTCCGGGTCAGCGTCGACATCGACGACAACATCGGCGGTCCCAGCGCCGGCCTGATGATGGCGCTGGCGATCTACGACACCCTGACCCCCGGCTCGCTGACGAAGGGACTCGACGTCGCCGGCACCGGCACGATCACCCCCGCCGGCGAGGTCGGTCCGATCGGCGGGATCCAGCAGAAGATCGCCGCCGCCCGCGACGCCGGGGCCGAGCTCTTCCTGGTCCCTGCTGACAACTGCGACGGCATCGGGGGAGTGGACACGGGCGACATGCGCCTCGCCAGGGCCACCACGATGCACCAGGCGGTCGAGACCCTCGCCGAGTGGGTCGACGACCCCGACGCCGACCTGCCGAGCTGCGAGGACACCGCCTCATGAGCGACCACCCCACCGACGGCCCCGAGCTCCCCGACCTCCCCGAGGACCCGGCGCTGGCCGCGGCCGTGCTCGAGATCGAGGCGCACGTCGCCCAGGAGGGCTGGGACCAGCCGGCCCGGCTCTACGCCCTCGTCGACACCGCCGAGCTCGTCGCGCAGGAGCCCGCGCTGGCGGCCGCGATGTCCATCGACGGCCCCGGGGACGACGGCTCGTTCACCCCGATCGAGCAGGAGGGGCTTCCCCCGGGGCAGGCCCTGGAAGCGGCGCTCCACTCGATCGCCTGGCCGGGGAGCGTGGCCGGCTGCGCCGCCGTCATCGAACGGCTGGTGCTGCCGCCGGGCGTCGACGACGACATCCCCGACGACCCGACCGCGGCCGAGCTGTTCGCCCGCGAGCACCCCGACCGCCAGGAGGTCCGGATGGTGGCTGGCGTGACCCGCGCCGGCGCGTCGTACTGTGCACTGAGGCTCCGGGCCCACGACGACGAGCAGTCGGTCGTCGATGGCACCGGTCTCGTACCCGGCCTCCTCGACCTCCTCCACGCGACATTGCACGACACACCCGAGCAAGGGCCGGTATGAGCACACCTTTCGACAGTTCCCGACCCAGCGGACCCGGCGGTCCCGGAGGGACGGGCGCGGCACGGCCGACGGCCACCTCCCGACGGCCGGGCGCGCTGGTCATCACCGCGATCGTCCTCGTCCTCGGCTTCATGCTGCTCAGCGGCTTCGCCTCGTTCTGGACCGAGCGGCTGTGGTTCCGCTCCACCGGCTACAGCGAGGTCTTCACCACGCTGCTCCTCACCCGGGTCGGGCTGTTCCTGGTCTTCGCCGGTCTGATGGCGGCGACGGTCGCCGTGACGATGGCCATGGCCTACCGGTTCCGGCCGGTGCTGTGGCCCGGGATGCCCGGCGTGTCCGACGACGGGCTGGACCGCTACCGCGAGCTGCTGGTGCCGCGGATGCAGTGGGTCATCGGCGGGGCCGCCGTCCTGATGGGCCTCTTCGCCGGCGCCTCCGCGACGGGTCAGTGGCGCAACTTCTCGATGTGGCGCCACAGCCAGAGCTTCGGGAGCCGCGACCCCTACTTCGACAAGGACGTCGGCTTCTACGTCTTCGACCTGCCCTTCTGGCACTACCTCGTCGACTACGTGATGGCCCTGGCCGTCGTCGGGCTGCTGGCCACCGTGCTGGTCAACTACCTCTTCGGCGGGATCCGCCTCAGCGCGCGGCCCGGCGAGCGCCTGACCAGCGCGGCCCAGATCCAGGTCTCGGCGCTGCTGGCGCTGTTCGTGCTGGCCAAGGCGGTCGACTACTGGCTCGACCGCTTCGACCTGGTCACCAACTCCGGGTCGATCTTCACGGGCATGGGCTACACCGACGACAAGGCGGTCCTGCCGGCCAAGGAGATCCTCGCCGGCATCGCGGTGGTCTGCGCGGTGCTGTTCCTCGCCAACATCTGGCGTCGCACGTGGTTGCTGCCCTCGGTCGGGGTGGCGCTGTTCGCGCTGTCCGCGATCATCCTCGGGCTGATCGTCCCGTCGCTGGTCCAGGCGATCCGGGTCAACCCCAACGTGCCGGACCGCGAGGGCCCCTACATCAAGGCCAACATCGACGCGACGCGGGCGGCCTACCAGCTCGACCAGATCGACGTCCGGCCGGTGGCGGGCACTCCGGTGCTGGAGGACGGTCGGCTGGAGTCCTTGGACGGCATCACCGAGGGCATCCCGCTGGTGGACCCCCAGATCGTCAGCGAGATCTTCGAGCAGCAGCAGCAGGTCCGCGCCTACTACTCGGTGCCCGACGTGCTCGACGTCGACCGCTACGAGATCGGCGGCAAGGACCGCGCCGTGGTGCTGGGTGTCCGCGAGCTCGACCAGAGCGGGCTCGCCGAGGGCGACCAGAACTGGTCCAACCTCCACACCGCCTACACGCACGGCAACGGGATCATCGCGGCCTACGCCAACCAGCGCCCCGAGGACGACTCCGTCCAGCAGTCCGGCATCCAGTGGGCCGAGGGCCAGGAGGCCGACGAGGACGCGCTGACGACGTTGGACGGCTCCGACGGCTACGAGACCCGTGTCTACTTCGGTGAGCAGAGCCCGACCTACAGCATCGTCGGCGAGCGGCCGGGCGGTGCGCCGGTGGAGTTCGACCTGCCCAAGGGCGACCGCAGCGACGAGGACATCGCGACGACGTACGACGGCGAGGCCGGTGTCCCGATCGGCAACCTGTTCAACCAGCTGCTCTACGCGGTGCGCTTCAGCGAGCCCAACCTGCTGCTGTCGAGCCGGGTCCACGAGAAGTCGAAGATCCTCTACGACCGGGAGCCCCGCAGGATGGTCGAGAAGGTCGCTCCGTGGCTCACGGTCGACTCCGACCCCTACCCGGCGGTGGTCGACGGCCGGATCCAGTGGATCCTGGACGGCTACACCGTCACCGACAAGTACCCCCTGTCGCAGCGCGAGTCGCTGGAGACGATGACCGACGACTCCCTGCAGCAGAACACCGGGTTCCAGACGCTGCCGACCGACGAGATCAACTACCTGCGCAACTCCGTCAAGGCGACGGTCGACGCCTACGACGGCACCGTGAAGCTGTACGAGTGGGACGAGGAGGACCCGATCCTCCAGGCGTGGGAGGAGGTCTTCCCCGAGGTGATCGAGCCCTACGACTCGATCCCGGACGCGCTCATGGAGCACCTCCGCTATCCCGAGGACCTCTTCAAGGCGCAGCGCTACCAGTTCCAGCGCTACCACGAGACGTCCGCGTCCGCGTGGTTCGAGGGGTCGAGCCGGTGGGAGGTCCCGAGCGACCCGCAGCTCACCAGCCGCCTGCAGCCGCCGTACCGCCTCTTCACCGACACGGGGAGCGGCGAGACCTGGTCGCTGACGTCGGTCTACGTGCCGCGCGAGAAGGAGAACAACCTGGCGGCCTACATGGCGGTCAACAGCGACGCGACGAGCGACGAGTACGGCAAGGTGTCGGTGCTGGAGCTGCCCAACGAGCCGACGGGTGGCCCGCTGCAGATCGCCAACACCTTCGCCACCAACGAGGACGTCAGCCAGGCCCTGCTGCCGTACACGACGGGTGACGCGGACCGCGTGCCCGGCAACCTGCTCACGTTGCCGGTGGGCGACACGTTCATGTACGTCCAGCCGGTCTACACGCGTCGCGACGGCGAGTCGAACTTCCCGATCCTGCGCTTCGTCCTGGTCTCCTACGAGGGCAACGTCGGCATCGGTGAGACGCTGCGCGGGGCCATCGCCGACGCCCTCATCTTCGCCGACGACGGGGGACGGCCCCCGTCCACGGATCCCACCGAGGAACCGAGCCCGACGGAGTCGCCCAGCGCCTCCCCGACTGAGTCGCCGAGCGCGTCCCCGACCACGCCCCTTCCCGGTGGGACGCAGGCGCAGATCCGTGCGCTGCTCCGGCGGGCCGAGGCGAAGTTCGCCCAGGCGGACGCGGCCCAGGCGAACGGCGACACGGTGAGGTGGGCCCGCCTGATGGAGGAGGGCCGCGCGCTCATCGAGGAGGCCGTCAACCTGGCCGACTGACCCCGATTTGGGGTCTTCCGGACCACCCCTGTAATGTTCTGTTCACCGACGCGGGGTGGAGCAGCTCGGTAGCTCGCTGGGCTCATAACCCAGAGGTCGCAGGTTCAAATCCTGCCCCCGCTACAAGTGAGATTCAGCCCCTGACCTGCAGAGATGCAGGTCGGGGGCTGTTTCGATTTCAGGAGCGTGCCTTCTGCGTGCCATAGCGTGCTGCCGGCAGTGACGCGTTTATATCCCGGTCTGGCCTCCGGTGCCGCGGAGCGGCGCATCGCCCGGGCCTGGCCGTGGTGGCGGTCGCGTCCTCCGTTTCGGTGCCAGCCAAGGGCCACAGGCCGGGCTTGTCGCCGTCATTGGGTGACTTGCTCGCCTTGTCTGGCTCTCCGGGATTCGGACGACGCTTCGGTCGCTGTCGACCACTCACAAGTCGCAACACCAGTGACGGAGAACGGACAACAACCGCGGATGTTCTTCGCGGCGACTAATGGTGGTTTGCGATCACTCGTCGTGGAGCGCGAGGAGCGCCGCTTGCACCTCGATGAACTCGGGGCGGTCCAGGACGCCGTCGCGTAGCGCTCGGCGGACAACGTCGAGCACCGACGCGACAGCAGCTGGCGAGTCGAGGACAGCCACGATGCAGTGATCAAGCTCGTGTGTCGATGGTGCGGTCGGCTGCGACTCCTCCGCCGGGGGCGTGGGTGCGGTCGTCGCCTTTCGTGCCCGGTAGGCCCGCTGTCGACACGCGTTGGAGCACCAGATCCGCGTCCGTCCCCGGCCGCCAGTGCCTGGTAGCGCGGTCTCCAGCGGGCGGCCGCAACCGGGACATGTCGCGGGCGGATTCGACTCCACCCAGGCGAGAGCCAGGCGCTCGTCGCGGGCACGCACCGCTTGCTCAAGCCGTCGACCAGGACTTTCCACACGCAGCACATTACGCTTGGATCGTTACGTAACGTTACGGCAGTACCGACAGTGCATGGGGTGCGAGGCAAGTGAGGGGGTCGCTGAGCTGGGTCGCGGGGCGATGGTTGGCGATAGCGGTGGTGGACGGCACGGTGGGGGAGAGGGCGCGCTGGTGATGTCCGATTGGTGGCGGTGAGTGTTGCTTCTCGTTGTGACCGCGTCGCGTTCATGTGGATGCGACTTCAAACCGACGAAGAGGTGGTCACCAGTGAGCACGGCGGCACACGCACGGGCCGGCCGGGACCGGGCTCGGCAGAAGAGGCTGAAGGCGGCGCGCGAGCGCAGGCTTCGTCTGGACCCGGACGAGTCGGTCCGGGAACAACGCATCGACGCGGCGACGGTTGACGTCGAGCTGGCCTGGGAGGCAAGGGCGGAGGTGCAGCGAGCAGGGGAGTCAGCCGAGGTCGCGGCCGCGGTCGCGGTCGTGCGGCTCCTCGAGGAGCGACTAACGGGTGGGGACGTGGTCAAACTGACGGGATTGGACCAGCCGGCCGTGCGACGACTCCGGAAGTTAGCCGTGCGACGACTCCGGAAGTTAGCCGTGCGACGACTCCGGAAGTTAAAGGCCAGCATCAGGGACGCCCCGGCGTTGCCCGAGCCCACCGGGCAGAGGACTGAGGGATGACGGCCTCAGGCCCGGACTCTCGGTCGCTGTCGCTGCGGCTGGCGACCTGCTTGGCTCGCAGCCCAAGCTGCTGCGAGCTTCGGCGAACCTACTCAAATGCAGGAGGTGTGTGGCACGTGGCCCGTCTGCGGAAATCTGGGGGACGCTGAGGGGCGTGGGTGACGGCTGTGTCGTCCGGTTCGGATCGGGTGGGCTGGACGGGCTGCGCTGGATCGGCTGGGGAGCGGATTTTGAAGGTTTCTGCGGTTCGGTGATCGCTCGGGGTCGGAGAAGTGTCGTAGGTGACTGTCAGAGTCCATGTCGACACGAGTGAGGACCGGATGAGTCAGCAGACGATCAAGCAGCAGGCAAGGCGTACGGCGCGGGAGATGGCCGAGAGGCGGCGGCGCGAGCGCGAGGAGCGGGAGCGTCGGGTCATCGACCTGGCCGAGCGGATCATGGTCGCGATCGGTGAGCGCGACGCGGCGGTGGCCGAGACCGAGAAGCGAGCCGGTGAGGCGCTGCGGCAGTTGACCGACCGTGAGGGCCTGTCCCTGGGCGAGGCCGTCGAGTCGCGCGGCGAGACGATCACCGTGCGCGAGGCGACGCGGCTGCGGCGGCTCGCCAGTAAACCCCAGGCCGACGACGGCCGCGAGAAGGGCGGCGAGCGTGACGGCGCGCAGGCGGGCGACGCTGCGACGGTCGCGGGTGCTGGGAATGGAGGAGCGGGCGCCGGTTCGGAGGCCGGATGACGCCTGGCGGACGAGAACAGGGGAGTGATCAGGTGACGAGCCAGACCACGATCCCGGTCGGATTTACTCGGAGACCCGGCGTGTGGGACCTCGCACGATCGGCGTACATCGCAGACCTGGACACCGATGCCGAGTCGCCCGACACATTCGTCGGCTGGCTCGTCCAGGCGCTCGAACTCCACGCCGGCGCTCACCGCAGCAGCGGTCCGAACTCGCGGCCACGGATGAGAAGCATTCCCGCCCTGGTCAGCGTGACCCGCAAGAGCTTCAACAAGAAGCACGACCTGCCCGCTTCGACCATCGAGGCGGTCGAATACGCGCTTGTGGCCGACCGTCAGGAGCTCGGCCGAATGCTCGCCCGCTCGGCGTTCCCCCAGGAGGCAGCGATCGCCGCGGCCGAGGAGGCCCACCGCCGCCTGGGCCGCGACCTGCCGCCGCCACCGCAGAAGCTGAGCAACCGACCGCCGCGGCGCCGGGCTACCCGGTAGCCGGCGAGGACGACGCCGGCAGTCGTGTCGGCACCTCGTCCCTTGCGTGCTTCCTAGCGCCCCGATGCGGTACCCGGAGCCGGTTGGAGCGCTTCTGCGTGCCCTGGGTGATCTCCCCCCGAGCCGCCAGCCGAGCTCGAGCGGTGCAAAACGACTTCGGCCGATGTGATCGCTGCCGGGCCTGGATGACACTAGGTGACTGCGGGAGCGATCAACGTCTCGCAGTCAATTAGGTGGAAGCCATGTCCACCACCGTCACCTTCGCCGGCAACCTGACCGAGGCACCGGAGCTGCACCACACCCGGGAGAACAAGCCGTTCGTCACCTGCCGCGTCCTGATCAACCGCCGTATCCAGAACTACCACGGGGAGTGGGTCAGCGACGAGCCCACCGCCCACTACGTCAAGATCTTCGGCTCGGACGCCACCCACGTACACGACAGCTGCGGATCCGGTGACCCGCTCTTCGTCCAGGGACTCGAGCGCACCGAGAGCTGGCCGGGCAAGGACACCGGCGAGAAGCGCACCAAGGACGTCCTGGTCGTCGACAACCGCTTCGGCGAGGTCGGCCTCTCGCTCAGGTACGTGTCCGCGCGCATCGACCGCGCCCCGCACGCGGCCCCGGCCAGCGAGGAGGTTCGCTCCAATGGATCTCGTCGTTCAATCCCCGGACGAGCTGCTCGCCGCGGTGCCACACGTCCTCGGCTTCGGGCCCGAGGAGTCGATCGTCTTGGTGCCCTTCCGGCCCGGACTGCCGATCACACGCGTCGACCTGCCCCGGACCGCCGCCGATCGCGAGGAGGTTTGGGACGCACTCAGTGGCCCGTACAGCCGCCAGGCCTGGCCCGGTGCCCGCCTGGCCGTCGTCTGCATCACCGAGGACCGCCGCAGCGCCGAACTGGCCAGCCAGCACCTGTGCAACCGGCTCCAGGACGTCGGAATCACCGCCCACATCAGGCTGTGCTCCGACGGCGAGCACTGGCGCGAGTTCATCACCGGCCAGACCGGGCTACAGACCCCGTCGACCGCTGAGCGGATCGCGGCCGGACGGTGCTCAGCGGCGCCGCCCAGCCGGCCGCCAGCCGCGAGTCCATGGCCGCCTCGATGGTCGGCGACCACGAGCCCATCTCCCAGTTGCTCCCCGCGGCTCGGGCTGCGGCCGCGGCCAGCCACCCGCTGCGGAGAGGGAGTGGGCGCTGGACCGGCTCGAGCAGTTCCACGCCGATGGCAACCGGCTCTCCGACGTCGACGGTGCGCGGATGCTCGCGGCCTTGGAGACGATCAGCACCCGGGACGCGCTCTGGGAAGACATGAGTCGGGAGAATTCCACCTCCCATGTGGCCATCTGGACCGACCTCACCCGTCGCGGTCCAGACGAGGTCCCGCCGCGCCGGCCTCCATGCTCGGCTTCGCCAGCTGGCTGCACGGCGACGGCGCCAAGGCCTGGTGCGCGCTCGACCAAGTGCCCGTCGACCGGCCCTACTCCATGGCCGCCATCGTCGCCTCGGCCTTGCAGAACGGCCTGCACCCGAGGGAGTGGGAGCGCCACCAGGCACAGGTGCGCGAGGTCGCAAGCGAGCTCGACGAATCGTTCGTGCCGAAGCCGCCTGGCCACCACATGCAGCGGGACGTCCCGCGGACCCAGCCCACCACCGACCGGCCGGCTCCCGGCCGCTGAGGAGGACACCCGGATGGACGTGCAGGACAACACCGCGACGCAGATGAGCGCCACCGAACGACAGCTGCGCCGCCTGGTCGTGCCTGCACCCGCCGTGCACGACCCCCTGGAGCAGGTCCGGGCTGGCCCGGGCCAGGTGCTCGTGCACGAACTCGGAGAGGTCGATACTGGAGCCAGCGGTCATCGCTCTGCAGCTCTTCAAGTGGGTTGTAGGTTGTAAAGGAAAGTTCTCGAAGAATCACGCGGTGACCGCGGGTCCACGACCGGGCCGTCACCACGTCGGACGTCATTCTGCTGGACTCAACTGTTCGCGTCTGATCCGTGGGCCCGAACATGAGTGGGGTTAGCGGGCTTCTGCCGACTTGGTCCGGATCTTGCTGTACAACCAAGCGACGTGTTCCATGGTGGGAGGTCGGAGGTCCTGCGATGTCCCTGTCGGTTGGTTTTGACCTGGCGCCGGCGCTCGGCTTAGGAGTGTCACCTGGGCTCGTCGCGTTCGGTGAGATGCTCATGCTTCCCCGGGAAGACCTCCAGGAGTTCATCGACGACCAGCTGGATGCCAACGACGCCCTCGAACGCTTGGACCCCGATGCCTGCCCGCTCTGCAAGGACGGCTGGCGAGACCGGTGCCCGGTCTGCACGAGACACGCGTCCGGGCCGAAGGCCGTCGCCGGCGAACGCACAGCTGCAGTTCTTGAGGACCCCGCTCGGGTGCCGGACAGCCAGGCGCTGTTGCTGGACGTGCTCGTCGAATCGCCCAGGCTCGACCCGGCCGTAGCCGAGTACGTCGTCGGCAGTCTCGACCGCCACGGGTTTCTCGGCTGCTCCGTCGAGGATCTCGCCGTCTCCCTGGGGACCGACGTGGCCGCGACCGCCGCGGCCCTTGACGCCGTACGACGGGTGGGGCCGCCCGGCGTGGGCGCCTACGACGTGTCCGATTGCCTGCTGCTGCAGCTCGACGCGCTCGGTCTACAGGACGAGTGCGCTCGGCTGGCGAGAGATGTCATCGCGGACCACCTGCCCGCTCTGGCCAGAGGCAGCTTCTGCGCCATCGCAACCGCGCTCGGCGTGTCTGGTGACGACGTCCGGGACGCCTTGGCGCTGATCCGTAACCGACTGCGCCCCTTCCCGGCCTTCGACGGTAACGACGTGGGCGTCACGCACTTCGTCGCCCCGGACGTACTTGTCGTCGAGAAGCATGGCTGCCCCGGCGAGTTCGACGTCGAGCTCGTCGAGCCCGCCTTGGTCCGTCTGCGCGTGCGCTCGAAGGCGAATGTCTCGGCCGCCGCCGCGGCTGATGCCCGCGCGCTCCTCTTCCAGCTGCGAGGCCGCTGGGACACCTTGGGCCTGATTACCCGATACGTCGTCGACCAGCAGCGGGCGTACCTCCTCGAGGGACCCGGCGCGCTGCGCCCGCTCACTCGCGCACAGGTGGCTGCCGCGCTCGGGATCCACGAGTCAACGGTCAGTCGGGCGGTCGCTCACAAGTTCGTGCTGCTGCCCGACCGGACGATTGTCCCGCTCGCGCGGTTCTTCACCGTCAGCGGCGGCATGGACGAGGAGCTACGCCTGCTCATCCAGGCGGCCTCGGGTCGACCTCTGTCGGACCAGCGCCTCGCCGAGCTGCTCACGCGGGCGGGGTATCCGGTCGCGCGCCGTACGGTCGCCAAGCACCGGGCCCGTCTCGGGATCGCCGCGGCTCCCCTCCGCTGATCAAGCGCGATCCGGGTGCTGGTCCGCTTCTTGCAGCGAACGTCGCGTCGAACCGTCGCCCGATCGAGAGGGGTCACCCATGTTCGCGCAGGATCTCAGCCGCAGCCCGACGATCGCTGCCCCCGGCCTGGGGGAGTACGACGGCGCGGGGTCCATGATGCGAAGAGCTGAGGGGTTGGTGGGCGACGAGCTCGAGGTCCGAACGTTCTCCTCGGGGGTGAGACTGCGCGTCGTCACCGGCGCGACGGGGCGCGGCGAGGAACACTGGGACCCCCAGGGGGCAGGGCTGCCGCTCTATGCCACGGGCGCGGACGTGCGGCCCCTCAAGCTGTCGGCGAACTTCACCGTGAAGGAGCTCGTGTCCAGCGGTGGGAGGCCTGACGACCGCGCCCGGATCTCAGCCGAGCTGGTGACCTGCCTCCAGGCCATCCGCGACGCGGTGGGACGGCCGGTGACGATCACGTCGGGGTACCGGTCCTGGGCCCGCAACGTGGACGTCTACCGCCGGCGCGGCAAGCAACCGACCCTGAGCCGCCACTGCAGCGGGCAGGCAGCCGACATCACGATTCCTGGTCTCACCGGCTTGCAGATCGCCAAGCTGGCCATCGACGCCTGCGGGGACGGGATCGGTGTTGGAGTCGGCGGGGACTTCGCCCACGTCGACGTGCGGGGAACCCCGGCACGTTGGACCTACTTCAGCGGCGAGCGGAACAGCCGCACGATCGCGGAGATCGACGCGCACCGCGCCGACCGCCGTCGGCGCCGCCGCCGCGGCCGGGAGACTCCTGCCGACAGGCCGCGCCCGTCCCGGCAGCGGCCACAGCCACGGTCGAGGTCGACCAACCTGGTGCTGATCTCGGGTGGGCCCGGCCTCTTCGACAACCGGGACATCGAGCACGATCAGTCCTGGGCCAACTACGTCACCCCGCCACTGTTGCTGACCGATACCCGCGCCAAGCGGACCTCGTTCAGAGGCTCCGCCACGGATGTCACCTGGCTCATCTACCAGCCTGCCTACCAAGACCGCTTCGCCGACGACGAGGCGCGCGGGCGCCAGTCGGCGGCAGACGTACGACGGCAGGGCTTCGCCAGCTACACCGAGCTGCTCGAGCGGCGGGCGCGCGACCGGAGCTGGCGGTTGCGGTGGTTCACCTCCGCCGACGATCTGTGGCGCCGCCTGGACAGCTTCCGTGACCCCATCGTGAGGGTCGTCTACTGGGGGCACGCTCGCAACGACCTCTGGCTCACGCTCGCGCACTCGTCCAACTCCAGGGCCGTGATGCCCACCGATCCGGGCGCCATCGTGACCGTCGCGTCGATCGCGGGTCACGCTGGTCTGAGGTCGAGGTTCGGGTCCGGGGCGGCTCATCGCTTCGTGGGCTGCAACACAGCCAGGTTCGCCGACGAGTGGACGCGGGTCTTCGGGGTGGGCTCGGAGGGCGTCGAGGGGAAGGTCGACTTCGCGGCAATCCACCGGACTGGCGGTGAGCCCTCGCTGGTCGCGCCGGGGGTCTGGCGCAGCTTCGCCGCTCGATCGCGGCAGCGGACGCCGTAGCGCCCCGTTGGCACGTTTCTTGCAGCAACTCAACCGAGCGGAGCCTGACGCTCGGCACCACCAGCAACGAGAGGGGTCCCACATGTTTATGCCGGAGACACGGTCCGCGGAGTACGGCATGGGCGGGTACGGCGGCCGGCGCTGGCGCCGGCGGGGCGGCTGGACCGGCCAGTACGAAGCCGACGAGTACGGTCCAGGCCAGTCCGAGTACGAGTACGAGTCCGAGTCCGACGAGTACGGACCCGGCCAAGGTGAGTACGGCGGCTACGAGTCCGAGTCCGACGAGTACGGACCCGGCCAAGGTGAGTACGGCGGCTACGAGTCCGAATCCGACGAGTACGGGCCCGGCCAAGGTGAGTACGGCGGCTACGAGTCCGAGTCCGACGAGTACGGACCCGGCCAGGGCGAGGATGAGTACGAGTCCGACGAGTACGGGCAGGGAGGCGCCGAGGCGGAGGACAGCGAGGAGCGCTTCCTGCCGCTAATCCCGATCGTCGGCAAGGTGCTTGGTGGGCTCCTGGGAGGGCTCGTCAAGGAGGCCGAGGCTCGGATACTCCGGGGAGTTCGAGGCGGAGCAGGGCGAGGCCGAGGCCACCGAGGCGGAGGAGGAGCTGCTCGGCAGGATCCTCAAGTCAGTGCTGGGCCAGGAGGCGGAGCACGGCGAAGCGGTGCTCAGCCCAGCACAGGAGGCGGAGTTCGCGTCCCGACTGCTCGAGGTCACTGACGAGCAGGAGCTCGAACAGTTCCTCGGCGGTGTGGTCAACGCGGTGGGCCGGGCCGTTCAAGGGATCGGCAGCGCCGTGAGCTCGCCCAGGGTCGTGCGCTCGTCAAGGCCGTCGCGCCGGTCATCCGGACCGCGCTGGCCAGCGCAGGCGGTTCCGGGGGTGCGAGCCTCGTCCTCGAGGGCGAGATGCCCGGACTCGACCGCGAGCAGGAAGAGTACGAGGCGGCCCGGCGGCTGGTCCAGATGACCGCCGCGGCGGCACACGACGTCGCCACGGCCCCACCCGACGCGGCACCGCGCCTGGTTGGCGAGCTCGGCGTGATCCGTGCGGCGCGTCGCTTCGCCGCTCCGCTCTTCCGGCGGGCGCTGCGTTCGGTCACTCCCTATGCGCGTCGCTATTACGGCCCTCGATACGCCGGCGTCCGTCGGTACGGCCATGGCGGCGGCTACCGAGGCTACGGCGGCTGGCGGGGCCCCGGCTACCGCCGATACGGCTCGCCGTTCGGGTCGGGATACCGCCGCTACGGCGCAACCTGGCCTTACGGTTACCCCCAGGGCGCCGAGCCGCCGCCCGAGCCGAGCCCCGTGCCCCCAGCGCCGCAGCCCGGCTTCCGCTGGGTCGCCGTCCCCATCGGCGCTCCTGCCCCGCAGCCCGAGCCGCCTGCCGAGCCTCCGCAGGCCGGTCCTCCTCCGGGTGCCCCGGCCCCCGGTGGAGGTCCCCAGAGCGAGTTCGGCTGGGGTGACGGGGGACGCCGGCGCCGCTACGGCGCGTCCGGCCCGAGCGGTCGCTGGGTCCGTCGTGGCGGCAAGATCATCCTGCTGGGCGCCTGAGCGATGTCCGTTGCCACGTCCGCGACCTGGCTCCTGGAGCAGGAGGCCCGTGCGCTGCTGACGCGCCTCGCGGCGGTCAAGCCCTTCGTGCTCCAGGAGACCTCGGTCGCGGCCGCGGCGCTCTCGCCCGCCGCGCTGTCCGGCATCGAGGAGCACCTGATCGCCGGTCGGCGCGACGTGCAGGCGCGGGCCAGCGAATTCCTGCGCTGGCTCGCGCGGTCCGGGGCGGTCGCCCCGGCCGCCGAGCAGCAGCGTCGGTTCTGGGTGCTGCGGCTTCACCTTCCAGAACGCCCTGTCCCAGTTCGACCTGTTCTCCGAGGTGGTCACCCAGCGCAGCGAGAACGACAACGGCGTCCTGCTCTCGGGTCTCGACGTCGCGGCGGCCGAGGCGCTGCGCGTCCCGGGACTTCCTTCGACGGCCCCCCGGTGGTCTGCTCGCTGCACCGCGGGCTCGGGCGGCGCCATCCGCCGGGTCGACACCCGGCTTCCCGGCGGCGGTCGACAACCCCGTCGCGCTCATCCGGATCCCGCGCGAGCGGATGATCGGTTTCGGCGTCGCGTCCTCGCTGGTCCACGAGGTGGGGCACCAGGGTGCCGCACTGCTGGGGCTGGTCGAGTCGCTGCGGGCGGAGATCCGGCGGCTCGCCCGGGAGCGGCGAACCCCCGCCTGGGACCTGTGGGAGCGCTGGATCTCCGAGATCGTGGCGGACTTCTGGTCGATCGGCAGGATCGGGATCGGGTCCACGCTCGGCCTGGTCGGCCTGGTCAGCCTGCCCGGGGGCTCGTCTTCCGGATCGCCGGACGAGGACCCGCACCCGATGCCGTGGGTGCGCGTCCTGCTCAGCTGCGCGATCGGCGACCGGCTCTACCCCGACCCGCAGTGGGCCGGCTGGCCGCGACGTGGCGGGCGATGTACCCGTTGGCCGACGCCGACCCGGAGCTCGCCTCGACCATGGGCGAGCCTGCGGGCGACGATGCCCGAGCTGGTCTCCGTTCTGGTCGGGCACCGGTCAGCACGGCTTGGCGCAGCGGTCGCTGGGGGCGATGCTCCGCAACCCGCTCCTGGGACGCCGGCCCTGCTGCGGCGCTTCGCCGGGTGGGCCGCGGAACCGGCCCTGATGACCGCCGAGCCGCCCACCATGGCCTTCGCCGTGCTCGGGCAGGCCCGGGCGAGCGGGCGGCTCTCACCGGAGCGGGAGAGCGCGCCTGCTCCGCGGCCTGATCACCGACTGGGCGGTGGCCAGCACGCTCGAGACCGCCCGCTCGTGGACCCGCACGAACACCCGAATGTTCGTCGGCCAGCCGACGATCTGGTCCGATCCACGCCACCTACCCAGCGGCAACCCACCGCTGCACTGACTGGAGGAACAGAGATGACAACGCCTACGACAAAGACAAGCCGCAAAGACCCCGGCGCGGCGTCACCGTCACCGCGTCACCGGACCGCGTCACCGTCGGCGGCATCGTCCTGGTGACCGCCGAGGTGGACAGTGCCATTGGCACGGCACGTTCGAGGTCGAGTGGACCGTCGTGGGGCCCGACGTGGTCGACGCGCGGGATCCGCGTCGCACTGCTCGGCGCGACCACCGTCTCGGGCAATCCGTGACACTGGACCACGACCGCGGCCTTGACCAGATCCGGGCCACCCTCGACACCAGTCCCCTGGCCGTCGGCTCCTGGCGGGTGCGCATGACGCTCACCGAGGTCTACACCCAGGAGCAGATGGACGCCGGCGACGCGGACGACCCCGCGACCTGGGGGTCGACGTCCGATCCGATCGTGGTGATGCCGCGCCCGCTTCGGCGCGGGCGACGACGTGGCGGTCACGCTCAAGCGCACCGCTGTCCCGACCGACGTCCGACCAGGCGCTCTGGGTCGCGATCCGCAACAGCACCAACGCCTTCGGCTTCGACAGCTACAACCGGTTCATCGACCGCGTGCTGTGCGGCGATGGCCCGACCGGACGACGACGCTCAGCGGCCGCGGCGGCGTCAAGCACCTGCTGCACAAGGTCAAGCGCCGCACGGCGCTGCCGTTCCCGAACGTCGACCGCTACCGGCTGCTGAAGGCGGCCACCGAGGTCTTCCTGATGACTCCACTGCGGCGTCGACCTGGACGACTTCAGCCGCGTCGACCTCGAGCCGAGGAGAGCGCCGGCTGAACCGCACGGTGCGAGCCGGGCGACCTCGAGGCAGCAGATGCGGCGCTACCTCGTCGGACGTCGCCCGCCGGCGACGGCGACTTCCTCGACGTGCTGCCGTACCTCGGGCTGATCCGGCTGCAAGCTGCGCGACGTGCCGATCGTCGGGCGTCGACGAGCGACGAGGACGAGGCGGCGCAGATCTGCTACGGGATCCTGGCCGAGAAGCTGACCAACCCGTGCTTCCTCGAGCTGCATCTGGTCCTACTGGCACGACGAGGGCGGGCTGGTGCAGACGATCAACGCGATCACGCTGGCGCTTCCAGAACCGCAGCGAGGTCCGGGCCGGGGCGCGACCCGCTGGCCGGCCTGGACGATCGACCCGCTGCGCCCGCTCAACAACCTGCTTGTGGGGCTGGATCCAGGACGCCCAGCACCGGCTCGACGCACCGTCCGGCGGGCCTACGAGTACGACCACGCACTACGGGCTGGTGCTGGCGACGAAGCCGGGTCCGCCGGTGCGCGGCGCCGACTCCCGGTCGCGGTTCATCGAGGCGTTCCACAACCTGCTGGCGCTGTGCCGCGAGTTCTACCGGGAGGACGACGACACCACGGTCATCGCCGACGGGTTCGGCGTGCTCAACGCGCTGAAGGAGACGCACCTGCTCCTGACCGCAGGGCGCCCACAACCAGTACGGCGACCTGCCGTGGACGGCGCGGCACGAGATGCTGATGCAGCAGTGGATCCTCGCCCGGCCGGAGATGCGCGAGTTCCTGCCGACGCGGACGATGGTGGCGTACCCGGAGCCCTGGATGGGCCGGGTCGAGGCGATGAACCGGCTGCAGGGCTGGTCGGACGTCTCGGTGCTGCACTTCCGCGACCTCGCGGTGTTCGGCGAGCAGCTGCTGCTCGGGCATCCGGTTCGGCGCGTGGACGCACGGTGATCGAGCCGGAGCAGGCGGCGAACTGGGCGCGCTACTGGCGGCCGGAGGTCCAGGGCTACATCCACGCCTACCGCGCGGTGACCGGGGTCGACCTGGCGCCGGCGGGGCGACCTCGCCCGGTCGACTGCAGCGCGGCTGCCAGCTGCCCGGCAGGCGCGGCCTACCGCCGGCGGCGATGCGACGCTGATCATCGACGCGCACTGCCACGCGGGCCCGGTGACGGGTTCACCGGGCCCTGGGACACCGCGGCGCCGCTGGGCGACTACCTGCGGCGGTGCGACGAGGCCGGCATCGACCGGTCCAACCTGCTCGCCGCGTTCCACTCCGACTACGCGGTCGCCAACGAGGAGGTCGGCCGGATCGTCGCCGGCCGACCCGGCCGGTTCTACGGCTTCGCCTTCGTGCACGCCGAGCGCGACCGGGGCCGGGTCGCTCGCTGATCGTCCGGCGCGCCGTCGTCGACCTGGGCTTCTGCGGCATCAAGGTGCACCGCCACGACGCCCGCATCAGCCGCGGAGATCTGCGAGGTCGCGCGGCGGCTGCGGCTGCCGGTGCTGTACGACGTCGATGGGCGAGGTCGGCGACCGCCGAGCTGCTGGCGCGCGAGTTCCCGACGTGAATTCGTCATCCCGCACCTGGGCAGCTTCGCCGACGACTGGAGCGCCCAGCTGGCCTTCACGCGACCTGCTGGCCGAGCAGCCGAACATCTACACCGACACGTCCGGGGTGCGCCGCTTCGACCTGCTGGTGCGGGCGGTCCGGCGCGCCGGCCCGCACAAGGTGCTGTTCGGCTCCGACGGCCCGTGGCTGCATCCCGGGCGTCGAGCTGGCGAAGGTCGAGCTGCTCGGGCTGCCGCCGCGGAGCGAGGCGCTCGTCCTCGGCGGCAACTTCCTGCGGCTCACCCGGGCGTCACGGCGCGCGCCAGGCGCCGTCCACGTCGAGCGCCGGCCTCGGCGAGCGCGAGCCGCGTCGCCGTGTCGGCCGCCGCTGCAGGTGACCTCCTCGAGCTCGAGTCCCTCGCAGCAAGCGCCCGGCCGGATGCTGTCCTCGAACGCCACGGTCCGGGCCAACGGTGCCTGCGGCCGTACCGGGCGCTCCTCGTCGGGGACGTCGCCGACGGTGACGATCCGTCGCCGAGGTGCCGGTGGGCGATGCGCAGGGCGAGGCTGCGCAGGTCCCGCACGTTGCCCGGATAGTCGCGGTGACACAGCAGGTCGCGGACCGCTCGCTCGAGCTCCGGCGGCTCGCGGTCCGGGTGCACCTGGCGGAAGAAGTGTCGGAACAGCGGGATGATGTCGTCGGTGCGGTCGCGCAGGCTGAGGCAGGTGCAGCGTGCAGCCGGCGATCCGGTAGTAGAAGTCGTTGCGGAAGGTGCCCGCGGCCTGCTCCGACGGTCAGGTCGCGGTTCGTCGCGCAGACCAGCCGGAACGTCGCTCTTGCGCCACACGTTGCTGCCGACCCGCTTGAACGTGCCCTCCTGGATCGACCCGCAGCAGCTCGGCCTGCAGCGTCGACCGGCAGCTCGCCCACCTCGTCGAGGAACAGCGTGCCGCCGTCGGCCAGCTCGAAGGCGCCGGCCCGCGGCGGCGGACGCGCCGGTGAACGCGCCCTTCTCGTGGCCGAAGAACTCGCTGCCCGACAGCGACGGGACGACCGTGCTGCAGTCGAGGACGACCAGTCCTTCTTGTCCGGCCGCGGATCGAGCTCGTGGATCAGCTGGGCCACCCGCTCCTTGCCGGTCCCGCTCTCGCCGGTGATCAGCACCGCGGCGTCGGTGAACCGGGCGACCTCGACGGCCTCGCGCAGCACCGCCTCGCCAGGCGGGCTGTCGCCGACGAGGAAGTCCCGGACGTGGCCGGCAGTCCACGAGCTCGTCGACAGTCTGCCACCTCCGCAGGCGGGCCGCCACATGGGCCGCGACATCGGTGTCGTCGGACCAACAGACGACGTCCGCGGCGCCTGCGTCGAGCAGGGACCAGATCTCCTCGCTGCTCAGCTGTGGCGCCGTCGACAGGGCGAGGACGCGTTCCGCGCCGCAACGCGTCACGTCGTGGATGAGGTCGGCCACTGCCGACGTGCTGTCGGCGAAGACCACCACGCTGCTGAAACCGTGGACGTTCGGGGCCCCGCCCCGAGGACACAGGTTGACGTCGAGCACGTGGAGGCGTCGCGCGACCGTGGTGGCCTCATCGTCCGACGCACCCACGACCTCGAGCCAAGCCGTGACGGGCGATGAGGCCACCGCCGAGCGGGCGGTGGCAGCCACGTCGTCAGCGGGCTCGCGCCATCCGGGCCGCTCGCCCCGGCTTCAGGGACGCCGCGGTCCTGACACCGTAGGAGGCGGTGCTGCTGTCATCCCAGCGTGCCCAGCGGTCACCGACCAGCAGAGGGACGACGTCCGAGACGTGCTGGAAGCTCGAGTTCGGGAGCGGGAACTGCTCCGCCGGTTCGGTCGCATCGACGACGTCCGCGTCGTCGAACATCTTACGGAGATGGTTGATCTCGTCCTTGACCTTTCTCTTCTTGCGGCGTTCGCGACCGGTCGCTAGCACAATCAGGCGGTCGCCGTCGCGCTCCACGAAGATCCAGGAGAAGCGGCCGAACCCGCGCCTCACGATCTCGAACCAGTACGTTCTCATCACATACGTCCCTTCGTCGGCTGGGTGAGGGTGCGGCGCCCGCGGCGCTGCGGTCGGGTGGCCCCGGGAAGATCGGCGCCGGCGTCTGTGAGCAGCCGCCAGCCGTACCTCCGGGGGATGTCCATGTGGGGGACGGTGGTCCGCTCCGCACGGAAGCGCGGTGAGCGGCCCGTCAGTGCAGCCCCGACCCGGTAGCTGTGAACGGCCGTCATCTCGCCCGGTCGATAGAGCACCCGGAGCGCCCGCGCCGGTTCGTCCCGGTGCCGTCGCGCCCAAGCGACGAGTGGACCGGGGTCGGTGTACAGCGCATCGAAGGCGTGCACCTCGTCCGGGTCGACGTGCCGCAGGATCGCCATGAGCGGCTGCCCTCCGCCCGAGTGTGCCGTCAGGATCAACCGCCCGGGCTGGGTTATCGCGCCCGTGGCCGCGCCGAACCGACGCACGGCGTCCTCGATCATCTCTGTGAGGGCACCGGGACGTACAAGGGCGGGAAAGCTGTAGCCGCGCCCCGACCGGCCACCGAAGTAGTGCCCGCGCGGCAGGATCAGCAGCGTCGGCGAGGACCGTCCTGGCGTCGCGGGGTCGTCCGGATCCGCGAGGTCGAGGCCGCTTCGTGGCTCGATGTCGCGCGGCAGCGTCATGGCGGGCCCGCGCGCGGCGTACCCGTGAAGATGGACGACCACGTCCAGCACGGCCGGCGTCGGCATCGCGCCCCACCGCAGCACGAGGTCGGGCGGTGTCCCGCGGTGCGTCGCGAGTCCGGGCACCCGCATGACGACCAGGCGTCCGGGCACGATCTGCCGAGGGCCGGCCCACCGTGGGTCAGGCGGGTGCGCGACGTGCGGACGTGCGACGGGCTGCGCCGCAAGTGCGGCCACGGTCGGTACTGCAGTCATCGTCCCCCCTGGGTTGCCAGGCAACGGTCACTGCTGCATCGCAGCAAGATGCGTGCCAGCACAGGCCTGCGCGAAGGGACATCTCGGCGAAGATGCATGTCCATTCGGAACACCCTGAGCCCGGTTGACGTCACTACGGTTCGCAGGAAGAGGGCCGGCCTGGGGCTAGGAGCGTCGACCTTGAGGTGTACCCCACGCGGGCCCGGGCTTCCGTGATAGGTAACGAAATCAGGCTAGTCCCGCACCGAAGGTCCTCGTAACCCCCGGCCAGACCAGTGCTGCCTCGATCGGCGTTGTGCTCGCGGTCGTGGCCGCCTGCGACACGACCGGACAGCTGGCCCCGATCTTGCGCCACCGAGGGCTCAGGACGGGTCGAGAAAGTGGTGGACGTGGGCAGGGACGATGAGTACGAACGTGGCGGGGGCAGCGTGCTCGGCGAGACTCCAGGCGATGTCGTGTGCCCGGCCGACGTCCGAGCGCCCATGTCGATACGCGTGCTCGAGGCAGATCTGTGCTGCTGCTGACGCGAGATCGGCTCCAAGCCACCGACGCGACGCGCGTCCAGAAGCGAAGATGGGCCCTTATCGATCTGTTCAGCAGGGCGGCGCAATGGGACGCGGCAGACCTGCACGCACGCCTGTCGTTCCGTCATCGTGGGGATCCGCGCGCGACGATGTTCCACTACCGACTCGCCACGCCGACCAGGCGGACGGACTGAAACGTTTCTGCGCCGGCGGGCCGGACCGGTGGTCCACCTAGAGGGCCCCCGGCCCGGCCGGGGGCGTGCCCTCGCGCGAGGAGTACGACCTTCCCCTCGCCGTTGGATGCGTTCAGGGACAGCTCGCCCGCGATCCGCGAACTGCACCGATGACCCCGCTACCCTGAACCCTGCGGTGGGCTTTGATCGCTCTCGGTCGGCCTGCGTCCGGTTGGCGACCACCTACTCCGCGGCGAGGGTCGCAGAAGCCGCACTTGGGTCGGGAGGTGAACTGTGCAGCTGACCCTTCAGGGCCCTGCGGAAGGCGGAGTGGGGCCCTCCCGCGCCGGGAAGGTCCGAAACGGAACTGGCGAGCAGGCGTCAGCCCGGTGCCCGCGCAGGACCAAGTGCGCGTGCCCGGGCTTCCGGGCCAAACCTCCTGGATCGCGGGACGGGGACTCGACCCACCGGCTGTTGTAGCGTCGATCCGTCCGGGGCGGAACAGCACACGCATGCCGCGGGTCCACGTCGCCTCACGTCGGCATCCCCCCGGGTGAGGCTCGTGCACAGGGCGTTGGGGGTAGGCCGTCGCCAACGAGTGCATCGGGGTCAGTGGCTGTAGCGCCGGGAAGCTTGAGGAGGGGACCACATGCTCACCCGGGACAGGTCATGACGAGGGAACGGATGCTGTTGGTGGTCCACAACTTGCTGTCGATTCCAGCATGCGGGTTCTCTCACATGGCGCACGAGTTGTCCTGATTCCGGGTGTACTCGGTTCCGAGCTTCTCGACGGAAGCCTGACGCCGCCGCAAGCCCGCCAGCAGTGCGAAAGAAACCTCGGCCTGCTCGGCCGCGTCCTGCAGAACTCCGCTCTCTATCCGTGCGACAAGCGTCCAGACACCCTGTGGGGCAGCGCCGGCAGCCTTCACTGGATTTTCAACCCGGAGGCTTGGGGGGCGCGGATGAGGAGCGGCAACGGGTATGACTTGCCAGGGCAGGTCCGGGTCGGCGGGCTCGTCGACATCGACCTGCGCCTGGGGCGCCGACGCGTTGCGGTCCAGCCCTACGCCAGCCTCTTCCGAGCGCTTCAAGGCTCGGGCGCGGACGTAATGGTCTTCCCGTACGACTGGCGCCTCTCGCTCACCCACAACGCCATCACGCTGCAACAGGAGATTCTGCAACGGTGGTTCAAGGGCGCCCAGAACCGCGACGTGGGGACGGTGGCCGAGGAGGATCGGATCACCTTCATCGGTCACAGTATGGGTGGCCTTCTTGCGCGCTACTTCGTCGAGTCACCGCGACGCAACGGCTGGCTCGTGCTTCGGCAGTTGATCACGATCGGAACGCCTCACCTGGGCGCACCCGAGGCCTTCCTGCACCTCACGGGTCGAACACTTCCGTTCCCGGAGAACCCCTTCTACCGGGCTGGCCGCGAGGCGGCGCTCCTGCAGTTGACTCAAAAGGGCATGGCGCACCCGGGCGAGCTTCGGGCGCAGTTCCTCCCTGCAAAGGTCCAGACCCAGGTCGTGCGACACACGGCCTCGGGGATCGAGCCTTCTCCCGGTCTACGACTTCGTTCACAGCGACGGCCGGCCCGAGCCGTTCGCCACTACGTATCGCGCCCTGTCCCACCCCGGAACGGGACGTTCAGCGATGCAGCTAATCGAGTTGCTACGCAACGCGGGCGGGGTGTGCCCGCCAGGGGTGCTCGAACGGTGGCTCAGCGCGCGTTCGGGCCGTCACTACCACTTCCTTGCCGCGACGGGATTCCCGACGGTGGTGGGGTACGAGAAGCGCGGGGGCCGCATTATCACGAGGGCAGCGGGCGACGGACGTGTGCCCCTGACCAGCGCCCGGCCTCTTGCTACTAGCAGCGCACACGTGCACGTGACGGCTCTGGCCAGCGGCGGGCTGGGGCACCAGCAACTCTGCGAGCGACCAGACGTCCAGGCATACTGCCTGGCTGTCCTCCGCAATGCTCGCCTTGGTGGGGCCGTCGTGTCAGCGCCTCCGCCCGGGACGACTCACACCGGGCGCGTCGACGACTACCTAGCCATGGCGCGCAGGATCTTGGCCAGGTCCGATGTCCCGCGACAACGAGGCGTGGTGTTGTCGATCACCCGGCTGGAAGCCGCCTCCGGCGGACCCCTGGTGGATACGAGAATCGAGCCGTCGACCAACCCGATGCGCAGACGCCTGGTCAACCCGCCCGCTCACGTTTCGAGCCGAGAGGTCCTCGAGGTCGACTCACCAAGGTCTGGGCGCTTCCGCTACATCCTCATCCAGTCCAACGACGGAGAGGCCGGCTACCCCATAGGTGGTTTCCTCTTTCTGCCGGCGGGTGTCGAAAGGCACCTCTGGTTGGCAACCTTCAACGTCGGGCCCATGGACAACCGCTATGCCGCTGCTTGCAAAAACGGGCACCACTCCGAGATCCAGCCCACCCGCTTCGTGCAGCGCCAGTCGACCGCATGGCAGAAGAGGCTGCAGAGCATCCGCATCGTGAACCGCTCGCGGACCGAGCGGATCCGCGGCTACAGCCCGTGCAACGCGTGCTGCGACGACCTCGCCCAGTTCCTCCTCACCCTCAAGTCCGTCCACGGCTCGGACAGCATCGACGCCTCGATCACCTGGCTCGTGCGCTACACCGGGAGCGAGATCTGCGGGCACCCGACGGACTCGCGAGGCATCGCGATGCTGCGGCGTGCAGGGTGGACATTGCCGAGTCCGCTGCCAGTCGCCGCAAAAGAGAGATCACCAGCCGGCCGGCCGAGCTCCTCTCGGTCCCTCAACGGTCGAACTAGCCGCAAAGGGCCTGGCACGAGTCATTCCCTCGCTCTGGACCCGTACACAGGGTGATGACCACGCAACTAGGACGGAACCTGACCCCTACGGCCAGAACTCCTCGCGACCACCGTGACCGGTCTCCGAGCCCTGGGTCAGAGGCCAGAGGCCGCGGCTGGTTGATGACGCTCAAGTGGCGCGTCATGGTTGTCATCTGGCCCGGATGTGGATGCCACACGACAAGGCGGCGGTTACCGCTCAGCCGCATCAGCGACGAAACGGCACGCAGATGTCTCGTTAGGGGCGCGACGCTCATCCGTTCGGTTTGTTCCGGTGATTGGGTTCACCGGCCGGGGTGGCGTCGGTAGGTCGGGCCAGATGGGATGGAAAGAATCGGGACATCAAGTCCACGACGGCTCGACCGATGGCCGCGGACGGCGGAGTCGCCGTCGGGTAGGTGCTCTCCAGCCACCCGGCGCCGAACCATAGCGTGGCGTCCAAGTCCCACCACGTGAGGCTGAGTGCGCCGGACAGACGAGTTCTGGCCTCTCCCGGTCTCGTGAGGTAGTCCGTCAGGGCCACCACGCCACCGACCTGGCCTTGGCGCGCCCCAGTCGTCGATGCGGGCGGTGATCGCCATGGCATGTTCGGCGTTGGTGTCGAGCATGCCCATGGCGAGGTTCGCGAGCGCCTCCATGCGCTGTCGGAGCTCAACAACCTGCTCCGCCAGGTTGATCGCTCGGGCTGGATCGACGGGGAGGATCGCGGCGGCGACGTCTCGCAGCGCCAAATCCCGGCGGAACCCGACATCCGCGGTCTCGGCCAGGCGGGCGGCCTGCTCAAGGAGGCGGCGCCCCCGGGTGGGGTCGGTAGCGATGACGGTCGTTGCCACCATGGCCAATGCCCTGCTCCGACCGACATCGTCGGTTGCCTGCGCCGCGAAGCTCCACCGCTGCGGCCGGATCGCTATGCGCCAGTGCCGCGCCGATCTGGCCGAGCGTGTAGTCGCGAGACCAGCCGGTCGTCTGCAGGACGTGCCGCGCATTCCGCTCAAGGAACGGACGCGCGCCAGGCCAGTCGATCCCCGCCATTTCGGCCGCGACATTCCCCGACGCGAAGGGATCCCCTTCGGCCTTGTCCACTGCCCGCCTGAGCAACTCATCGGCCCGGTGGGGATCAAACGCGGCCATGACCGCGCCAGCGTGTGCGAGTTCATGTGCCGGCAGCCTGTACGCCCGTCGCTCGGCCCACTCGGCGGGACGCTCGACAAGCCGACGAGCCCGACCGGGATCGGTGACCGCCATCCGGGTGGCAATCTCGCCGTCTCCTGGTACGGCAACCACGCGTCGGCAACTCTGTCCAACTCCTGGGGGGCGCAGCGTAAGACTGCGGAGATCATCCTGGGCGGACCATCGATGTACTGCACCTCCTGCCGTCCGGCGAGATCCAGCGCCCGATCGAGCAGCGCTTGGGCCCGCTCCGGATGGATGCTCGCCATCGCGGCGGCTGCGGCGGCAAGGACGCGGCTGCGGGTCACCTCGTAGGGCGTGTTGTCGGCCAGGTCGACCGCCCGGCTCAGGAGGATCAGTGCCTCGTCCGGGTTGGCGTGCGCGATTTCCTGAGCGATGGCCGCCAGCGCCCGCCCGCGACCGCCCTCGTCCTGGATCCGCTCGGCGAGATCCCTCGCTCGCTTGGGGTCTGTGCCGCTCAATGCCGTGGCTATTCCGACCAGGGCGCTGTCGTCGAGGACGCCGCCTATCCTGTGGGCGAGGTTCGTCGCCAGCCCGGGGTCCTGCGCCGCCACCGCCCGGGCGATGGCGGCGAGCGCGTCCTCATGAAAATGGCGGATTGACGTACTCATCCCGATGGCCCGGTCGAGATCGAAGCTTGACCATTGCCCCGGCGATGTTGCCTAGGGCCCCGTCGCGGCCTCGGTCATCGGACATTTGCTCGGCGATCTCAACCGCCTGTTCGAGCAGTCGGCCGGCCTGGTCGGGATCGCGGGTCAGTTCCGCAACGGCCAGTGGTACGCCAATATAGCGGCGCGATCTCCCTCGAACTGAATGTGCTCCACCGGCCAGGGCTCGGTCCAATAGGCGGCGAGCCCTCCGGGTGACTTGCTGCCAGCACCGAGGACAAGCCACTCAGGGCTCCACACTGTGCCACGTTGTTGCGCAGGCGGTCGATAAGGTCGCCAGCCAACTCGATCAGACGCGGCGTCAGCGCCTGAC
This sequence comes from uncultured Actinomycetota bacterium, assembly GCA_963740115.1. GTDB lineage: Bacteria > Actinomycetota > Actinomycetes > Propionibacteriales > Nocardioidaceae > Nocardioides. The sequence goes on from CAVUCQ010000004.1 coordinate 420,532, forward strand.
GGCGCGCCAACGCCTCCACAATGTCGACCATTGTGCGTGCGGCTCGCCACTGCAGCGGGTCCTCGATGGCCTGGTGCAGGGCCGCATTGGCGTGGCCGAGGAGGGCCTTGGCAACCAGAGCATCGGCCGGGACCTCGGCCACTAGGGCGGCGTAGTGGGCGTGGGCGAGCCCGCCGAGAAGGATGCACCGTGACAAGTCGTCTTCGCTCGACTCGGACGGTCGCCAGTCGACCGCCAGCGCCCAGCGATCGATGACCTCGCGCAGAGCGGCCAGGTATGTCGCGCGAGTGCCGGTCGCCGCGAGGTACGCCGACGCCCATCGCTCCTGCAGCAGCCGCTCGGCGTCACCCGCAACACCGGTGCGGCACAGGTGGAAGGCCAGCCACCCGGCCCGGCTTGCGGTGAGCGCGCCGGGCCCGCCGTCGGGGCTCAACGCGGCTCACCAAACGCCGGTGGGTGCCGCGGTGCGTGGCCGCTTCCGCGGCCCCCCTGGTGTGGTGGAGCCAGGCGACGAGCTGATCGTCGAGGCGGATGGTGATGGCGTCACCTGCGACCAGCCTCACCAGGCCGACGCGCCGGAGCGTTCTAACGGTCCTTCGGCTGTCGAGGCTCGTCAACCTCCCACAGGTCCGCCAGCACCGGCAGGCTCAGCTCGGCGGCGGGATAGACGGCGAGCCGCATGAACCGCTCCCGGTTCTCCGTCGACAGCCGCCCTAGAGAGCGCTCGATCATGCGAGCGAACGATCGCTTCTGGCTATCGGGATCGTCGAGTTTGGTCGGATCAAGGGCGAAGGCGGTCGCCAGTTGGCGGGCGTTGGCTGCCACCTCCACCGCGGCGATCTGTGGCATGGCCATTTGCCCGGCGAACGGCTCAAGCCCAAGGTCACCCTCTAGCTCGTCGGCATGCAGCTCGTCGCCGTGGACCTCAGCCGCAGCCAGCGAGAGGAGCAATGGCCAGTGCCCCAACACCAACGCCAGCTCGCCTAGTGCCCGATCGAGGTCCGGCGAGCGGCTCATGCCCCGTGCTAGGAGCAACCAGGCCTCGTCGGCGGCCATCTCCCCGACGTGGAGGGAATCCACCACCCGGCCGACCTGCGTCGGCTCCAGCAGCGTCCCGCGCGTGGTGACCGCTAAGACGACGTTGCCAGGAAGGCCGGCCACCACCTCGGTGACAAGCTCCCCAGGACCAGACGTCGTCCACCACCACAAGGGCGGGATCGTCGGCGAACGCCTCCCGGACCTCAAGCCCCACGACGCCAAGCTTCGAAGCCAGTTCGGCCAGCACCTCACCGCTGTTGCTGGAACGCTCGCCGGCGATCACCCACACAATCCCGCCCGGAAACGCCTGCCAGACCCGGGCATCGTGGAGTGCCTGGCGGACCAGGGTGGTCTTGCCCATCCCTCCCAAGCCCCAGACCCGCACTACCCTGCTCGGTCCGGCGCCGGTCAGCTTCCGCACCAGCCCGTCGAGCATGTAAGTTCGCATCACCGTGTCTGGGAGGACGGCCTCGACGCTGAGCCGGCGGGGGCGAGCGGCGACCATAGTCAGCCCGAGTCGTTCGACCACGTCCCTGATGGGCACGGCGTACAAGACGTTCGATGCCGGCTGACGCTGCCCAGGCAGAGTCGGCAGGCGAAGGTGCTTCTGCTCTACCAGCAGCCCTACCACCACCCGGCGCTGCCGATCGAGCACGCCGCTGCCCGAGTAGCCCCTGTAGTCGCCGAGCATCTGGTCGACCCGGAGCTGGAGCACGTTGAGCGCCGTCCCTCGGGTGTTCTCTATCCGCAACCCGACTCTGCTAATGGTCCCGGTGAGGGCCGGGTCGTCGCCGGGTGGCGGGGAGTCCACGATCCAGTCGCCGCCTTCCACAGCGGCAGCGACTGGCAGGTACTCGGCGAGGTCGGCGGCCGGACGGAGGGCGGCGGCGTCGAGGGCCTCGTCCGCTTGCGTGACGGCCTCCACGGGGACGACGCTCCCATTGGGCAGGTGGTACTCCACGGGATGGTCGGCTCGTCGGCCGAGGACATGACTAGCCGTCACCACCGTCCGGGGACCGAGGGAGACACCCGCCCCCGCGTCCTTGCCGCCAACCACGACTCGTCCGATGCCGGTCACGGCGAGCCTCAGGCGGGTGAGCGCCCGGCAGCCTGCGGTTGGACTCGCTTGAAGCCGAACGACACCTCGAAGGTCGCCCCGGCCGACGCCGTTGAGAGGATGACCCCCGCCTCGGCCGTCAACGTCACCCCGAACGAGGCTGAGACCTCATCCAACTCCCAGCCCTCGACCGATGCGAGCGACCCGAGGCTTGCGGCAATGGTCTCCGACGCGGCCACGATCCCGCGCTCAATGTCGGTGCTCCGCGCCCGCAGTTGCTGCGCCACACTCGACCCCCAGCCGATTTCCCGACCCGGATCGAGCTCGACGACCTGCACGTACACCTGGCTTGACGATGGTTCAGCCACCTGGCCCTCCGATCCCACTGGTTGGCTTTGATGCTACTCACACCAGTGCCGGCCCAATTGGGCGCAATCGCCGTGGGCCGCCTGGCGCGCTCAAGAGTCGTTTCAACGAACCCGGCCAAGCCTCTCGGATGGTGTCATCCATCCACGGTACGGAGGCAACCGAGGTGCCCCCACGTGGTCAGTCGTCGACCCCTGTGGACTGTGCGTGCCGCGATCCGCCGCGGCTTCTGGGCGCCATGAGGCTGGATCCCCTCGGCCGCGGAGTGACAGACTGCGAGTGCGGAGTGGAGCGCGCCGTGCAGCCTCCCAATCACGTGTTGGCGGGCGACAAAGGGGGGAGAAGGGGGAGTGCATTGCGTGCCACCGGGTTCCATCGGTCCGAAGTGGAGCAGCACCGCGAACTCGCGATTGTTGCCAAGCCATCGCCGCAGTCCTAAGGGCGGGATGAGTAGCGTCGTGGATGTCGCGTCTCGGATGAACGCGCGAAAGAACTATGAAGATCTGTCCCATGTTGGCCAGCGTCTATCGGACGTTCACTGGTGCACCAGGAATCTTCGGCGCTGGGTGTCCAAAACGCTCATGAGCCATCTCCTGCCTGTCGGCGGCGGCTTCTCATGTATAGGCAGCGACCGGCGCACCTGTGACGCAGAACAACGTTTGGACTTTACTCCTGGGGACTCCTGCGGGCCATCGTTCATGGCGCAGCTCGAACTGGCTCCTTGCAGGGTGGGCAGCCTCGTGCGCTCGCTGCGGACGTTTGCGACCGTCGACGCCCGTCGACGGGAGGGCTCGGATTGGGCTCGCTTTCATTCGCAATGACCCGCACCTGGACGCCGACGCCCGCGGGCGTCCCAAGCGGCATCGCCCCAGGTCACGGGCTCGTTCGGCCTTATGAGCGCAGGCGCCCGCAAAGGATCGCACTTACGCTCAGGTCATGTACTTCTTCGCGATGATGCACCACGTCGAATGCGTGGCGCTACTGGAGAAAACCGGCTCTGACGTGCGCCGCCCGGTTTCGTCGAACTTGCGTGCAAACCAGAGAGAGTCGGTTGGTGCTGCGGGGTTGTCCATGGGCAGCAAGCGGACGCCGACAACGTGGCGCGGCGATCCCACGGCGGTTCCCCCGATTCTACGTAGTCGATGATGGGGTCGTATCCATCCGATCGTGCCGCTTCACGCAACATGTAGAACGGGCTTCCGCGCTCGATGGCATCGTCTGGCGTAGACGGCGCAACGCGATATGTCACCAGGATGACGAAGTCCCGAAAGGCCCTCCAAATTGCCTGGACGTCGGCATCACCGCGATGCTCCGCTCGCATTGCCCCGTCCATCACGCCGGACACCAGTTGGGCCTTCCCGTACCAATCCCTCGGCACGTGCTCGGAGAGGCCGGACTTCATAAAAGAGGAGCTTCAAGTCACCCTCTGAGTACGAGTCCTCAGCGATCTCCGCCGCCTTGCCCAGAGCGGTGTCGAAGGTCTGCGCGTACTCACAACTCGACAGCCTGCCATCCCGACCAAGGATCGATCTACACCAGATGGGGCCTCACGGTGGGCGGCGACCACCGGGGTCGCCCCCGACGCCTGATGCCTGATGCCTGATGCCTGATGCCTGATGCCTGATGCCTGATGCCTGATGCCTGATGCCTGATGCCTGATGCCTGATGCCTGAGCGTCGAGCACATCGTCTCGCCGGCTACCAGGTCGCGAGCCAAAATATCGCGCCGTTGTTCCCGTTGGCCGTCCGCTGGGTTGTTGCTTGAGAAGGGTAGTGGCAGCGACCAGACCTGCTTCGGCTACTGCGCGGGCGGCGTGCAGCGTGCAGCGTGCAGCTGCCATCCTGGTGCCTCACCAGGTACGTGTCAGCGGCGAGTTCGACGCGTCGAGCCACACAGTGGCCGGGGGCCCGTCCATCCATCCACCGTCGCGGCCCTGGGGAGCCTGGCCCTTGATGTTCCGGCGGACCCACTTGTGATCGATCCGCCCGGCTCGGACTTTTCCGAGTTGTTCGGCCCACATCTTGAGGTTGGCCTCGGCAGCGATCCGATGGCCCGACTTGGGTGACGTCCAAAGTCGGATGGACCATTCGGCATGTCCGTGAAGTCGCGCCAAGTGAACGGCGCGATGAGGTGGGAAAGGGTGCTCGCAGCGTCGAGCAATAGACCACGAGTGAGCGCCTTCTCGCGGTGGGAGTAGGCGGGTGCGAGCATGAGACCGCGGCTCGCGGCGTGGTCGCTCAGCATGTCCTGCCGCCCTGCCCTATGTGCGTGTGTGTGCACGACGTGCACATGATCGGGCGTGCCCCGGGAGTTGTCGAGGACGGTCTTGTAGGTGGCCAGTTTGGATCTGCCGGGACGAACCCTTGCGACCGCCTGCCCGTGGACCGTGCGTGGCTCCAGAGACAAGTTGCGATGATTGGCCGTGTGCATCTGAATGCCGACGCAGATCGCAAGCGCGCCGCTTCCTGGTCGCCGATCGCTATAGATGCGTACAAGACCCTCCGCTCGGCATATCCGTGGGCTGATATCGCAGGTCCCTTGCCAGCCACCCACGAACCTCGAGACCAGACCAGATTCTTCGTGAGCCTCGGCTGTTGGGGCGGTTAGCAGGGTCGGGACCATGAGCCCAAGAGCCACGGTCGTCAAACGAAGTCCTCGAAGCCGGTACATGATGTGCTCCCTCTGTCGACACCCGTTCGAGCAGTCAACGCCGGCGGATTGCCGGTCAACACAACGGTGGAACCGACCGCGCGGAAGCACACGGGTCTGCGGTCCTAGGCGTGACGGGAACTAATGGACGGACTCGGGACGCCCCCCGATAGGCACCGATGTTGCTACAAAGGAGCGCACGATCAGCCGCAGTTCCGGTCGTCCCCGCAAGCCGATCGCCTATTGAGCATCCACTGTCGACGAGTTCATCGGCCAGCTCATGCGCAGCAGAACCACGAGGCCCAGACAGAGGATGACACTCAACCGTCGACGACGCGACCGCTGCTGCGGTTGGCGTGATCGATGTGGAGGATCTGGAAGCGGTCGCGGAACCGATGCCGGCTTCACGTCTGACTTGGCCGCCTCCGGGTGGCATGGTCAGCGGGAAGCGCATCCCAAGCGGCGCGTGGGCGTCGATGTGGGTAGGTCTCGGACCCCCGACCGGGTAGCCAGGAAACGGTGGAGGGGCTTGGTACTCGCGCAGGTCCTCACGGCCAGCGAAGTGCTCCACTGCAGCGATGTGAAACAGCACTCCATGCGCCATGGCGAGCATGTAGGCGTCGGCGAGCAGTGGCCGACGGCTTGAGGCGCAGTTGGGTGATCTCCAGGCCTTGTCGGTGACCGTCGACCTTGGGACCGCGAGCGAGCAGCTCGAGGACAGGCTGGTCGAAGATGTCGACCGCTCCGGGCCCGGCGAACGCGCTGAGCGGAATGGAGCCGTCCGCGTTCGGTGGTGTCGTCACGAAGGTGACCCGCATGTCGGATCGGGCCCGCACAGCGAGACCATGCTTGACCTTGTTGTGACCGGCTTGGAGATCGATCGCGGCCGGGCTGAGCAGCCCTGCCGCGTAGCCGAGCCATTCGACGAAGACATTGCAGGCGTCGACGATCTCAGGGCTGCGGCGGGCGGTCTCACGTCTTCCGGCTCGACCAACGCGCAGAACATCCGCTCACCGGAATCCGCAATCCTGGGCGCTTGCATTCAGGCGTGCAATTACGTCCGCGATCTGCGTCGGCCCTGAGGCGATCTCCGCCCACAGACACGGCGCGCCTGCGGTCGGACTTGGGGCGAGCCGGGCGCAGGCGAATCGCCCTGCCTGTGTCGCGGCATCGGTATGGAACCCGCAGCCCGGGTCGACCTAGACCCGCAGGGCGCGGGGTGGACGAGGAACGTGCAGAACCCGTACTCACTTCAGCCTGCGGTCGAGCTCGGCCGCGGCGAAAAACGCCGACGCCGTCTTCAGGATCTCGTTGGCTCGCCGCAGCTCCTTGACCTCACGCTCAAGCTCGGCGATCCGCTTCGCCTCCTCAGTGGTGACGCCGGGGCGGTGACCCTCATCGATCTCGGCCGGCTGCACCCAGTTGCGCAGCGTCTCAGGGTTGATCCCCAGTTGCTCACCGACCCGGCGCAGCGCACCGGTCCTCGTTGCCGGGTCACGCCGCAGATCGACCGCCATCCGGATCGCCCGCTCCCGAAGCTCCTCGGGGTACTTCCTCGGTGCTGCCATGACTCTCATCGTTCCGTGGAATGAGAGCCTCCATCAGACCCGGCACGCGACACCGGCCGCGATCTCCCGAAGGGGACGACCCTGCTGCCAGACCGAGCGAATCTCCTCCCGCTCGGCCGGCTCAACCGGCCAGGAGAGCGCCGACGAACCGGTGGGCGGATCCCGGCACACCGCACCAGATAGCCATGCACCCCACAAGTCGAGAGTCCAGCGCCCGCGCTGTCGGCTTGGCCGGATACCCAGACTGCAGCCGCTTCCAGATCTGATCCTCCAGAACCGGCGACACCCTTCGACAACTACGTGCCATCACAACCTCCCCCGGATCAAGGAAGTGTTGCGATGAACCATTGGGACCGCCCCGATGCGAGTGCGGCTCAGATCGAGGATCAGAGCGTCGGGAGTGGGCGATCGACGAGTGCTCGAAGGCCGGCGGCTACTGTCGAGAGTCCTTCTCCTGGATCCAACTCGACCGTCGCCGAGACCCGCCAGCCCGAGCGGTACGGGTCGTGGATCTCGACCAGCCATGCCTCGACATCTTCGGGTGCACCAATACGGCGGGCCACGAGGGAGAATTAACAGGTTTGGACCGGAGGCCAGCTGGGCGAATCTGGCCCCAGCGAGCCATGGTCAAGCGTTGAGCGATATGGATAAAATGAAGGTTGGGGCTATTCGGGAGGCACAACATGAAAACCTTCCGACGGGACTAACATCACTTCGTGCGCCGCATCGGGCTCGTGGGAGCGCGAGCGCGCCTACGGCGGCGAGCCCCACGTTTGGCGGGGTTATCGGGGTTATCGGGGCTGGCCCGGGGCGTGCTGGCGGTTCCCCCTGGATGCATGTGCGAGACAGGCTGGTTGGCGCGGGCGGAGCAGTGCGAGCGCTCTGGAGGGGTCGTCGAGCAGACCGCGGGTGGCGTGTCGGTTGGGTTCGCGGCGGGTTCCCTCCGCAACTCTGCTGCCCGCCAGGCGGGCAATAGAGCTCCTCCAGAACTGCCGTCGAGGTGAGTCGTGCTGAGGAAAAAGCGAGGATCCGAAGTCTCGGAGCGGGCCGCCCAAAGCGCCTCCGAAAGGAATGTCAGCAACTCGGCATGGAGAGCCCAGGTGCTCGTCGACGTACATGATCTGAGGACCCAACTTTACGATGGCTGCGGACCCCGCAAGGAGGCCGTGAAGACTTACCAAGGAAATCGCAGACGCCTACGCGGACGCTGCTGAAGAAATGCTCGAACGGGCGCACGCGACTGCTGTCGATTCCGCGTCGCCCCGGGGGGTGGTTTCGGGCGCCCACATTCAGACTGCTTCTCGATATCTCCAGTCCGCCAGGATCAATCTCATCCGCCTGTCGCCCTTCGAGTACCTCGCGAGTCAACTTCCGGACATCGAGGTGGAAGCGCGGGCTCATTAGCCCGGTGACCCGCGTCTAAGAAGCCTTCGCGAACTGTCGTCGCGCGCGGGGCAAGGGAACCCAAGCGACTTAGGTCGGCGTGACCGTTCATTCATCATTTCCACCGTGCAGGGCTTAGATCGCGAGACACAGAGGGAGCAGTCGCGCGTTCGCAGGTTTCGGAACGTCATCGTGGGAGTCTCGTTGGCCCTCACGATGCTGGTGCTCGCCCTTGTGCTCGTGGGGTGGTTTAGCCCATCCACGCTCCCTATGTGCTTCGTCCCCGACACCTTCCTCGGTCGCTTGTCCCACCAGTGACAGCGAGTTGCGAGCACCGACGGCCGGCAACGCGGTCGATACTCGACGCAGGAGCGAGACGCAGCCCGGCCTTTGGACATAACCGTAATCGCGTTTGTGGGTTTGCTGGGCGCGACCCTCGCGGCGGCAACGGGCTTGCGCACCATCCGCGGGAGTAGTAGTGGTTAGACTGCCCGTCGCTCTAGCACTGCTGAAACTGCCCACCGGCGCGTTCACCGCGCTGATATGGGGCTCTTTCATAGGGCTGGGTTCGTGCCTGGCCTCAGCGCTTTGGACACATCCCGCTCAGATCATCGCCTATGGCATCGTGCTCGGGTATCCCAGCAACTGTTCATGGGGTTCGTCGACCGACAGGCAAACACTGTGCTAGCCGAGGCCGGCTCGACAACCGCGCCACCGCCAAGTGATGCAGTGACTGCCAGGAACAGGTAGTGGAGCGGTTCAGCGGTCCGCCGACTGGGCGGGCCGTTTGGCTGAGGCTCAGAGGCCAAGCTTGGAGATCACAGCATCTGCAATCTTGGCTCCGCCTGCCTTCTGTCGGCGTAGGTGGGGTGGCCCCGCACCGCGCGATCACCCCGACGTCGAGGCCTGGTCGACGAGAATGACGGCGCGGCGAATTGCGCATGTGAATCAAAAACGACAACGGCGCGTGGCGGGTGCAGGCTCAGTGGCAACCAACCGACACCGACTCACGCCCGATCCACCGTTCCGGCGTCGCTCAGCCTGTGATCGATCATCCTCTTCGGAACCGACTTGGAACGGCACATCATCCGGCATTCCGCCTGTCTGCTTCAGAATCTGAGGCAGTCCCGCCGAGACGTTATTTGTGGACCTGGATATTGCTCTTCGCTAGTACGCCGGCCGCGCTGTACCCGGAGCTGGTCGTGTGTTTGAAGGTCTCGCCTGGCACCGGTCTCGGCGTTGTCGTCAACGTCTATCCGGTAGCGGGTGGGGGTCCCTTCGGCGATGGGTTTGCCGAGTATGTCGACCAGAGCATCGCGGATCCTCGTGTTCGTGATTCCCCCGGACGTGAGAAGCCAGCTTCAAGGTTCCTCCAGGCGGGCGCGACGGACGGGTTGTGAGAGACCTGGGTCCACCGCGAAACCTGTCGGTGGTGGACACGGCAACTCTGCCGGAAACAGGCCGCCGCTCCTAGCAGTCGAGGGCACGCACCAGCACTCCCGCACCGACGACGATGCAGGACAAGCAGGGGCGACTCGACTCACAGCGCTACGAAGGCCCCCGCCTCTCGCCAGATGCGTGCGTCCGGCAAGCGCCGGTGTGACGCACTCTTTGGCGAGCGACGAAGTTGGCGCTCCGCTCCCGTACATTCGCGCCGTTCGCTTCGAACGGGCGCAGGCTACTTCGCGGCAAGCATGAGTTCAGTCGCGAGCGCGTTGAATTCATCTCCTGAGATATCCAAGGCTTGAGCCGTTACCTCAATGTTCGCAGCTCGGAGGCGTGCAATGTCGACGTCCCTCAAACGCCCGCCTCTGCGTAGAACATGTAGCGGATTACCTCTTCTCCCGAGGAGAGCTGAGGAGAAAATCTCTTCGCTGATTGCCTCCCAACAGGCTCAGTGTCGGCAGTTCTGCCTTAGTGCCCCGCTCTCGAACCTGGTCTTGAATTGTTTGGGTGGGCGCCGTTACAACGTCTTCCTCCACCTTGATCTGAACCGCAGAGTGCAGTGCCGCGCGCGGCAATCGGTCCCCTGCCGTGGGTGGCTTCAACAGGACGACGCCTTCGTCCCAAGCGGGCTTGCCGTCAATGAGCACCCCCAGCGAACGTTTCGACGGTCCAGCCGTCCGAGTGCGTCCGCAGTCTCGGTCGCCATGTCTCGGAGACTGCCGCGCTGTACGCTCCAAACGGGCCAGTGAGCAACATAAATTTCCGCGAGTGCGCCGCGGATCGGGTAAAGGAAGCCCCCTGCCCGACTCTGGGCCGTCCTCAGCGCGGCCGCCGTGGTGGCGGTTGGGGATGCCCCATGGACGGCCCTTGCCTGCTGCAGCCTTGAGGCTGCGCGAGCGATTCCGCCCTCGTTCTGAGCGCAGTAAGTGAAGATTCGACCCATCCAGTCTCACCTTGGTCGCCCACCACCATCAGCATTCTGCGGTACGTGGCGACAGCGGCTTGTTCGGTCAGCGGGTTGGCCAGTGACGAGAGCGCCGAGCCGCCTCAGGAATGCGTCCCTGATACCGGGCGCTGTGGACTAGGAGCGTTGTACGGTCGGCCTCGGAGAGAATCCGGCAAATCTCGCGTAGTCTGGCATCTCCGCTCCTGCGCTAGATGCGCGGGCGGCCACGACACGGACATGTTGCTCGACCTCCAAACGCAGCAACCGAATCTCGTCGGATGTGAGTACTTGGGCGGAATGGTTTTCGAGGGCCGTAACTGCGGAGCGACTCTCCCGGCAGTCTGCGTGTTCGCAACTTCCTTTGCGCAAAGGCAGCTGCCAGAAATCGACTCCAGAGCACGGCACCGTCGCCGGGCTCGGAGACAAGCCTTTGAACAACCTGGGAGGATGCTGCTGCCAAGCCGCCGTGCCTCCTCGATGGGAAGTGCCCCACTTCGTCAAGCAACGACACGAGCGTCACGGTGCTGCTCTCTTTACGGCGGCCCCCACCTGACCTGTTGCGATACCGAGGAAAGCAAGGTTGACGAGAAGCCCACCATAGGAGGGTTCCGCAGCAAAGCAGCAGGGAAGGATTTAGCGCGCAATTGAACGCATCACGCTCTTCCATGCGTCGCCAAAGTTCGACGACCCATTCTCCCGCTTGCAGCAACAGTGCGATCGTTCCGACCGCAGCCGCAACCGGCGGCGCGACGCCGCCAAGGCCAATGGCGAGATCGGCAAGTCCGGCCACCATGCTGAGTGCGGACAATGTGCTGACAGTGCCACGGTGCCTCCGAACCTGCTCCTGTTCTGTCCACTCGACCGTGCCTGGGGGGACCGCGAGCCCGCGGGAGAGAGGCCCCCACCAGCGGCGGGTAGTCCCAGACCGTGAGGCTCCCGCTGTCGATGCGACCGATCATGCGTCCAGCCGCTGACCATGTGACCGTCAGGCCATCCCAAAGGCAGATCTGAAGATCGTCGAGTTGGTCAGCGCGTCCTGGGAGGTCTGGGAGGTCGACAACGCCGAACTCCGCCGCTGCCCGCCGTGCCACAGCCGACGCAGCGGTTTCGTTCGCGATCCGAAAGAGGAGGGGGTATTCGCGTGCTTCGGCGGCTATGACGGCGGCGAGATCAGCCTGGCGGAGCGCGACCGATTACGGTGGCGGCCGATGCTTCGGGTGGGTCCGGGAACCGAGTGCGTGCTCCTTCCATGATCTGATCCACCGCGCGAAAGCTCGTACCTGTTCTTCGGTCAGCGCCTCAAATAAGCTGGCCGCCCACGCAGCCCGTTCCGCGCGTACCCCAGCCAGCGACTGGTTCAGCGACAGTTCAGCGTCATGGATCGGTGCACACACGTCATCTATCCGAAGTAGGCCCTTGACGAGGCCAGGCAGGTCCGGGCCCCTCAAGGGAAACCCACGACTGTCGGCGTCCAGAGCAGCGGCGGCCGAGCTATCGTCCAGCGAGCCCCGTGTAGCGGCGCGTCTCGCGCAACGTCTGCTGACGGCTTGCCTGCAGCTGATCCCTCGCGAGCGACAACGACGAGGTCACCACGCGGCCCTCAACTCCAACAGCAAGAGTCTGCAGCCGCGCCCGCTCTTGGATCGAACAACTCGCGCAACTGATAGCGAAGATCCTCATCCGGTCGTACACCAGTAGGGGCATCCATCGTCTTGCGTCCACGTCCCGACCACGTAGTCCCGATACCCACAATGCCCTCGAGTGACGATTCAGCCCCGCCTCACCGTCCAGCGCGTACGCATCGCGGACGGCCGCCTGCATTTGCAGCGACGCATAGGGGTGAAACCATCGGGAAAGGCAACACGAGCGGGGGACTGGCATGCAGCGGCGAGTCCCGGCACCGGAGCCGGAGCCACAACGATGTCCTGCACGGTGTATCGGACGGTACGGCTGGCATGGCAGGGGGTTCAGCGGAAAGCGGAAGTAGGGCGGGCAACTTCGTCCTCAAGGGTTCAAGCGTAAACTGGGTCGCCTTAATCGTCACGGTACGCCTTAAACGCTACTGAATGACAGAAGGGACCGCTGGGACAGAGCTATTGAACGCCGACGCAGACCTTCGAACATCTCCCGCTGAAACGCACGCCGGTTTTCGGCAGCGAGCGGGCTTCGGGATCGCAATTGAACACATCAGTGGGGATGACTGCTCCATTTGAGACTCGCGCACGCGTTCCTTTCCGATCAACCATCGCAGCCACCATAACCAATCGCCATTCCTATCAGATTCTCCTCAATGCTGTCCCCGGGGACGCGAACACGGACGAGGTTCGGTTCATTAGGTGGCTTTCCAAGAAGTCTGTCGGCGTTCTGTGGCAGCGTCGCATCAGTGTAAGCCACAACAAGGATGTAGGTAGTAGTATTCCCCACGACTCACCCGGCTCACCGCCCACAATCGGCGATGTCAAATCCTTGATCTCGGTAGCAACAGACACATGCAGCGGGTCATCCGGCAGAGGAAGCGGGTCGCCCAAGAAGGGTACGAGATAGACGAGCCAGTTCAGAACTGCTCGCTCGAACAAGGGCCGGGCGGGCACAATCACTCGGACAGAGCCCGCACGCAGGAATCGAACGAATTCCGGATCTGCTCCCCTTACCTCAGTCAATTCGTCCCACTCTGACGCGCGTGCCCAATAGTAGGGATATGGCACGTAGGTAAGGTTTCCACTCAAAGGCTTGCTGAGGAACTGAACAATTGGTGCGACCGCCTGGGCCTTATGGATGTCGTAACGGTCCCATCCGGAGGTGGTGCCAGGGCCCATCGCGTCAACGCCCCCGAAATCGTCGTCGTCCACGAGCCAAGTGATTACGAGCCGTTTTAGTTCTTCTTGGACGAGTTGTTTATTGAGCAAGCCGGACCCGGAGTCAACATCCGACAACTGCGGGCTGGGCGCAACGATCTGTTGCTGTCGAAATTCTCTATCCCAGGCGCGCCATGCATCGAACAGCGCGTCATACGTCGTACCCTTCCACTCAGCAAGAGCTTCTGGCCTTAACGTGCACCGAATCTCAAATCCAACCGTCGCACTCACCGCACCTGCGACGACGATTCCTAGGGAGACCTTATCCACGACCGGTCCCGAAAAAGGCAAGACGCCGTGAGCGTCACGGAGCACGGCCTTTCCGAATAGAACGTTAGCGCGATGCCCTTCCTCATGATCGTTAAATTGAATCGCTAATTCATTCAACGTGGGGTCTGATCCGCCTTGATCATGAGTTAGTCGGGATCCACCGGCTGCAACGGTTAGAGTGATGTGATGGTAACCCCGAAGGTCCACAGGGGTGTGATTAGCGGGCGTTCTGAAAAACTCCAAGAACCAATTGGCGAGAGTGGGCATGGCAGCGGCAGACACTTCCACAGAGTTTGCGCAGTACCCCTGCGGCAACGTGACCTCAATTGTCTTCTGGATCGTGGGCGCAGTCCAACGAACATCGTTATTGACCACAGGGTCTGCGGTGCTGGCCTCGTTGAGGCTTGCAGCGACGCTAAGCGTGGGATCTGGCGGCGGCGGGAGACCGCCCGCATGATACTTCGCGGCTAACTGAAGATACCCGTCCGCCGTAATGTCGTCCTTGCCCACGGTCCAGGCTGGGGGCTTCTCGATGAGATCGCCGGGGTTCTTGCGCGGCTGCGTGATGCGGTGCCGCAGGTACGCGCCTGGTTCAGGTATCTGAAATTCGAGTTGTAAGCGGTCTGGATACCGGAAGGTTTGATAGCGATCAACCCGGTCAACCCAGCGGTATACCCCTCGCTGATGCCGATCGCTTTGATTTTCCAAGATGTGGGAGGTGAGGGCAACGCTCTTCGTCATGGTCCGTCGTGTTCGTTCCTCCCGGACCCGGGTCTCAACCTTCGACACCGCGCGAGAGACGACTTCACGCGAAATCTTGGCCGCTTGACGAGTGTTCTCGGACAGCGCCGCGGCAAGCCCAGCCTTGGCGGAGGCGCCGAATTTGGTGAAGCCGTACTGGCCGGACACGTCGATGCTTCCTTCGGCGTTTACTTGGAGCGATGACGCTCGCTCGACCTCGCGAGCAAGCCCGTCTCGGTGCGATCCTCCTCAAGTTTTTCGGTGCTCTCTATGCGTTCGATCTCAGTCTGTACGACGACTTCCTCTCTATTGGTTAGCGTTGTTTCCTGTTTAAAGGTCTCACCTGCTAAGACGTTGGTAATTGCTGCGATTTCCCCCGCTTTGTAGCAACTCCATTCGGATCTGACCACAAACAAGTCGCTTACCGCGAGGCGTCGAACGAGTTCGACACGGGGCTCAAGGTGGGAATTCCTGTCCCAAGGCAAAGTGAGGAATCTCTGCTGCAGCCACGCGAACACTGTTTGGTTGTCCGCTGTATCTATCTCTTTGTCCGTCAGTTTGGTGTCATCAAACACGTCCGCCAAAAGTCGCAGTCGCGTCAGCTGCGCCAAGATTGCAAGGCGGGGTGACCTTGAGTGAACTTCCTTTCCCATCATCTCGCCGAGAAGTGTGCGTCCAAGCGCCAGCGTCTCATGGCCCAATAGGGGTGGTCGCTGCGCAAGATGTGCTCGGAAGGCTTTGAACTCCCCGCCATTCGGCATGTCCGCCCGGTCGCCAAGCCACGAATCCAAAATTCCGAGTCGGACGTAGAAGTGCTCAAGAGTGGAGTGGTAGGTGCCCCAGTACTCGTGCCGCCGCCCCGGACGCTCCACGAGAGCGGGTCTATGCTATCGTCCGACGCGCCAATGCCGTCATCAACCGTGAGGTTGATGGGGCCTGGCGCGTCATCGGGATCGACGGCTGGGATTTGAAATGCCGGTTACGGGGTGTCCTGGATTGCGCAGCAACCGAAAGTCGACGAGATCCACGGTGTGCTCCGAGCGTTCGAGTTGTAGGATCCAACGTATGCGAAAAGCGCAATGACGCGACGGGGCGCATCGTGTTATAGCAGGTCCACGCTCGGTTTTTAGCCGGGCCCCAAGTGGATTCTGTCGAAATGAGTGCAGTGTCGATCGCCGACATCCACTTGGTGGCTACGAATCGCGGGTAGTGAATCGGAACCCAGAGGACGTACCTCACTTTGAGAGGCTTCTCGGGGTTGGCGCTCTTGTCAAGGGCTCGACTTCCCCAGAATCGACTGGTGCCGCTGGGGGTGGCCACGCGGGCCGAGAGCAACTGGCAGTATGGGGCGAGGTCTTTCTGGGCGAAGCCGACGCGGGATCCCGCGGCTGCTCAGACGCCGGCGACGTAGGCGGTGAGGAAGTGGACGCCGTGTCGGTCGCGGTTGCCGCGGGCGCGGTCGTAGTACTCGGTAGAGCGTGGGTCTGCATGGCGGGCATGGATCTGGGGATCACGTAGCGAGACACCCGCGTCGAGGCCATTGGTGATCGCTCCGTGACGCAGGGAGTGCGGGCTGATGTGGCGCCGGAATGCCGGCGATGGTCGCGATCCTGGCAACCATCCGGTAGGCGTAGGCGTCGCGTCGATCGATGGCGTTGCCTGAAATCGGCCGGAGGATGAGACGTCCGGTGGTCCGTTGCCCTCGGCACACTTCTAGGACGCGGAGTACCGGAACGGGTGATCGGCATGGTGGCGGGCTTGTTGCCCTTGCCGACCAGGTGGAGGACCCGGTGACCGCGCAATGTGTCGGCGTAAGCCTCGATCCGCACAGATGCTGCCTCGGAGGCGCGCAGAGCGTTGATGCCCAGAAGGTAGGCCAAGGCACCGTGGTGGACGGTGATGGTCTGAGCCACCTGGAGGAACGGGATCAGTTCCAGGCGATCCAGTCCCCGGGTGTGGCACTCGTCGCGATGCACCTTGGGAAGCCTCGCGTAGACGGCCGGATCGGATGCGATGAGTCCGTCGATGTGGTCGAACCGGAAGAACCCACGCACGCCGTGCATCATCGGGGTCTGCTGCACGGATAGGTGACATCTCTTCGCAGGCGGCTTCCCGGCTGGTGGGCGTACCGTCGAGGCAACCGAATGAGGGGTGCATTCACTATGGCTGATACACCTGAGCAGCGATCGGAGCAATTCGCCACGGCCGAAGTCCTCACTGCCTCGGCTCGCGAGTGGCACAAGCTACAGGTTGCAGCCCTGGCCTTGGTGGGACTGTGCGGTGTGCTCACCGGTGACAACGGCACCAGGCTCCCGATGTGGTTGCAGTCGGTCGCGGGGGTCCTTGCGCTCCTCGCCCTTGCGTTCGCGGCAATCGGGCTCTTGCTCGTGGCGGTCATGGCGTGGCCGCTCGGCGTACCGCCGGACGTCACGGCTGGTGCCCGCCGGCTTCGAGCCGGCATCGGCTTTACGTGCGTGGCGGCCGGGCTGACCGCCCTCTCGGCATCCAGCAACTGGTGGCCACATTCCGGTGCCGACCGGCCCGTCCAGGTCAGCTCCAGCAGTGGCACCGCCTGCGGCCCCATCGTCAACAGCGCCGCCGGCTGGGTCGACCTCGAGGTGGAAGACACCGTGCTGCGCGTGGACCTGGCGACCCGTGGTCTCGTTGCGGCCCGTGGAGTCGTGCTGACGCACTCATGGAGGGTGAACTTCAAGGGTGACCGTGTGCGTGGCCCTTGGTTATGCAGGGTGGTGGCAGCGACCCGGATCTGTGCCCCAATCACGGCTGATTGACGCGACTGGGTCTGCCTTCCCACCGGGCTGCACTCTGCGCGGATCAACCCTCCGTCTCGGCGTTTTAAGGATCAGCCTTTCCTCGTCCACCGAGACGACTTGCATCTCGCGTGGCACTCCCTGCGCCGCCCCCTCGCTCAGCGTGATGATCTCGCCCTCGAGAGGTCCATGTTCCGGTGGCCTCCTCGGGGACATGGGATCGCGCCAATGCCGGACTCGGCGAATGTTCCATCCCGACGCAAGTCAAACGCCATCCGGCCCCGAGACGGGGGCAGGTCGGTGCCACTGGGCCGGAAGACCATCTCGTCCCGTGTGTCCTCCTCGTGAGCGTGCACCCAGCGCCCGCTCACCTGGTAGCTCACCACGGACGGCTTACGCCGCGGCGAACGATTTGCGAGGCCCGGCGAGGCATGCACTCATCCGGGCAACTTGGCCGGCGGTGAACATGTACATGCGGCGTCGTCGGTGTAGTCCATGTAGTTCATGAACATGTCGCCGTTGGGGCCGTTGCCGCAGGTGACCGGGAAGGTCGGGCTGCCGTTGTTCGGTTGCTGGTTGGGCGTGTCGGCCACGAGGTGGTCGGTGCCGCAGGGGCGTCGCCCCAGATGTGGCGCAGGTTGAGCCAGTGGCCGACTTCGTGGGTGGCCGTGCGGCCCAGGTTGAACGGCGCCGCCGCCGTGCCGTCGGTGCCGAAGCCGGAGTCAGGATCACCACGCCGTCGGTTGCCGCCGGGCCGCCGGGGAACTGGGCGTAGCCGAGCAGGCCGCCGCTGAGGTTGCACACCCAGATGTTGAGGTAGGCGTCGGCTGGCCAGGCGGTCGACGCCGCCTGGCGGCCTTTTGACACCGTCGTCGGGGCCGAACGACGGCACGGTCGGTCTGGACGCGGTCGATGCCCGTCTGTCGCGTATTGCCGTCTGGGTCCTTGGTCGCGAGCTGGAACTTGATCTTCGCGTCGGCGGCGAACCCTTTCCACGCGTTGGGCGACCTTGACGGTGTCGGGGATTTGTGCACCTGAAGTCCTGATTGAGTGCCGCGATCTGGCTATGGACTCGGGCCTTGCTGATGTTTTCCTTTGGCTTCTTGTAGAGCACGTGCACCACAGTGGGGATCGTGATCGGCCTGCGGGCCGCCCGTTCGGCCTCGCCCGAGGTGACGGCTCGGGCCGTGATCGCCTCAGCGCGTTGTTGATTGGTCCGGAATGACGGTTGCTCTTCCAGCAGACGCTCGTACTCCTGCATCGCTGCGCACTGACGACGTTTGAGGGCCGTCTGCACGTCCTCGCGGTCCAAGAGGGAAAACCGCTGCTCCTACGGAGCCGGTTCCTCAGTGACGTTCCTCGCCGGTCTCAGCCTGTCAAGGAAGAAGACACTCCGACGCTGTGCCCTGGAGCGGCCACGTCCCGGCCTTGACTGGGTACAACATGGACTTCGACCGTCGGCACTCCGGGCAATAGGCTGACTGCAAGCCTCGGATGGGGTCACCGCCTCGACGACCGTCCACTCGATGTCGAGTTCCGAGGGCATCGGGTCTTCTGGCTGGTGCGGCAGTCCCGCAGCGTGGCCGGTGGCCTCTCACTTGGCCTCCATCGCTGCCGTAGTGCGCTTGTGGTGGTGTTGACCTGGTGGAAAAGAGACTGACGTGCGGAGGGTCTATCCGCGGCGTGACGTCATGCACAGCGTTTCCCATCAGAACTCACGCGACAGTGTGTACCGGGATCTGTACCCGCATGTCGTCGTTGATGGGGTCGGCGACGATTGGGATGCGGGTGGTGCTAATCAGATCACCAGGTGCGACGGTTCCGTCACCAGGAGTCCAGGTGTGCGTAGAGCGCGTACTGGCGTCCAGGCTTCCTCAACCTCCAGTTCAAACTGTCCTGTCAGGGCTTCGGTGTTTCGAGGCCCCGGTTGTGCTCTCCGCGACCGCGATAGAGGACTCGTCGAGCATTGTCACGTCTTGAATGCTCAACCGGATGGTCACCGGGTCGTCGAACGAGCCTTTCGCGATATCGGCCGGCAGGGCGAGGGAACAGGTGACCTTCAATGCGCTGGCTCCTTCACTTGGGCGTGCGTTGAATAACACAGTGTCACCAGGTGCCTGCGAGCGTCCACGCGAATTGGCCCTGTCCTAGCGCTCCTCGCCACCAGTTGCCGTCGCCGGGATAGTAGAACAGGACCTCGGTCGCGGCCGTCGCCGGTGAAGTCGCCGATCCAGAACGGCGGCCGTCATTGATGCCGTGGCCGAAACCGGCGGTGTTACCGGCAAGTGGTCCACGTCAGCGGTTCCGTCGGTGAGGTGCCGAGCCACCAGTTGTCGTCGCCGGGGTAGTAGAACAGGACGTCGGTCGCGAGCCGTCGCCGGTGAAGTCGCCGATCCAGAACGGACGACCGTCGTTGATGGCGTGGCCGAAGCCGGCGGTGTTGCCGACGAGGGCCCACTGCAGCTGGCCGTTGATCGAACGTGCCGAGCCACCAGTTGTCGTCGCCGGGGTAGTAGAACAGGACGTCGGTCGGCCGTCGCCGGTGAAGTCGCCGATCCAGAACGGACGGCCGTCGTTGATGCCGTGGCCGAAGCCGGCGGTGTTGCCGACGAGTGCCCACTGAGAGCTGGCCGTCGGTACGGTGCCGAGCCACCAGTTGTCGTCGCCGGGGTAGTAGAACAGGACGTCGGTCGCGCCGTCGCCGGTGAAGTCGCCGACCCAGAACGGGCGGCCGTCGTTGATGCCGTGGCCGAAACCGGCGGTGTTGCCGACGAGGCCCATGCAGTGGTCCGTTGGAAATCGTGCCGAGCCACCAGTTGTCGTCGCCGGGGTAGTAGAACAGGACGTCGGTGCGGCCGTCGCCGGTGAAGTCGCCGATCCAGAACGGACGGCCGTCGTTGATGGCGTGGCCGAAACCGGCGGTGTTACCGACCAGTGCCCACGCGAGTTGCCGTTGACCATCGATCGCCGAGCCACCAGTTGTCGTCGCCGGGGTAGTAGAACAGGACGTCGGTCGAGCCGTCGCCGGTGAAGTCGCCGACCCAGAACGGACGACCGTCGTTGAGGTCGCCGAAACCGGAAGTGTCCCCGACTCGGTGAAGGTCAGGGCACCGGTGGACGTCGCGCCGAGGTACCATACATTCCGGGCCGGGGCGTAGTAGAGCAGCTGCTCGGGTGCACCCCCTTCGAAGCGGCCAATCCAGGTGTTCCTGGCGTTTGGATAGAGCTCGGGTACATCTGCGCGACGGCGGCCCGGTCGCCGACACTCGAGCCTCCCCGCTGGCCCATGATGACGCCGGAGGGAGCGGTTGAGTCGGTGCGATGGTCACCCCGGCGCGCCGGTGCCGGGTCGACGATGCCGAAGGCAGTGGCGCCGTAGTGCATGATCGAGCCGTAGTCGTAGCCGCCGACGTCGTCCCCGTCGGTGATGTGCTGGTCGAAGTTGTGCGACTGCCCGGGCTCGATGTTGGCCCAGTTGATCCTGACAAACGTGTCGCGGTCCTCGCGGCTCTGCTCGTGCCACAGGCCGACTGCATGACCGAGCTCGTGGACGGTTGCGCCGAAACCGCATTGGTCGAGAGGTTGACCGCCTGCTGTCCACCCTGTCGCCCGACGGCCGAGCTGCATTGCGTGGAGTCCTGGCAGGTGAGCCACGCCGTGTCACCCTGACGTCGCGCGCGGAAGGACAACCGGGTGTTGTCGTGCCAGTGGGTCACGGCCCGGGTCAAGGCGTCGCGTGCGGCCTGGGTCAGGTTCGCCGCCGTCTCGAAGGGCACGCGCCCCTGCGGCCAGCGAAAGTTGGCCCCGGGAATGATGATCGAGTCCGTTAGCATCGGGTCGTCACCCTCGGGCGGTACGACGTCGACGACAGTCCCGGCCGCGACGCCCGCGTGCAGGCCCACGGTGAAGTCCCGGGCGATCTCGGCGGCGGCCGTCACCCCGTTCTCCAATTCCTCGACCGTGCCGAGAATAATGTCGCCCTCGAAGATGGCCAGACCGTCGCGTGCCTCGAACTGGACCGGCGCATCGATCAGACCGGTGCGGGTGATGAGGCCGGTGCGGACCCTACCGTCGCCTTCGGCCAGCTCGCCGTCAGGCTGTGTCTCGGGAGCGCCGGGCTTGGACCCACTGGCCTTCTTGACCGCAGCCTTCTTGCCGGTCGCCTTCTTCGCCGGGCTTGTCTTCCTTGTGCGCGGTGGAACCATGACGGGCCTCATTCCCGAGAGCAGTCTCATGCCTAATGGGACGCATGCGAGCCGGCGTCAGCACGCAGGTCGTGGAGTACGGCGTGATCCAACGGTGACGGGCTTCGACCCGGGCGGCATCACCAGTTCCGGGTGAATTCACCGACGAACCGCGGGCGCGCCTTCGGTGACCGACGAGGTGTTGGCAAAGGCGCCAAGGGCGTCAACGGGGCGGTGGCCGCCGGAAGCCAGGTCGGTTCCCGTCCGCAATCCTCGTGTTTTCCGGCCGACCCGCTCCGTCTCACCGCACACAGAGGTACACAGATGAGTGGAGGGCGAACGAGGGCACGCGTAGGGGGACGGATGGCCAGATGGGTGGCGGCCTCCGCGCGGATCACCCGGCGTGCATCAGTCGCTGCCGACGCCACCCACATGCGGGCCACGGCCGGGTCTCATCGCAGGACAACGCCTTCGATCAGGCCTCTGGCGTCGTCATGGGGCGATCCGAGGCACCAGCGTGAGACCACTGTGGATCGTCCCACTCGTGGTCGCCGGGGAGCTTGTTGCCGTATGCCGGGTCGCCGCCGAGCCGGTCCTGGACGCTTGTGTGGACCCGGGCACCTGGCGGCACCTGCCGGCGTCGGTAGCCCAGCAGTGCCCACGCCCGGCCCATGTCGTGGATGCGCCCATGGGCGAAGTCGCGCTGCACAGCCAACGCTGCGGACAGTTCGTCGTGTTCGGCCAAGAGGTCCCAAGCGACAGCGTCCTCGACCATCCACTTGAAGACGATGTCGGCGAGCTCGTGGTCCTCGAAGGTGCCACCGACGTCGGTGTGGACGCCGGCGAACCACACCTCGGAGAGGGCGCGTGGCGGCGCGTTCTTGGCGGGTCGCTTGACCGGCCAGACGAGGTACTCCTCGAACGGGCGGCGCTTCTCGTCGATCGCGACGGCGTGGCGGATGCGGTTGACGTTGGGGAGCTGGCGCGTGTCGGGCCACTTCAGCCCGCCCCGCAGGAGGCCCGCGGCCTTCACCGTGTCCCAGAGACCGAGGTAGTGGACGCGAACCCCAGACGACCCTCTTTGTCCTTGCGCGACATCGCGCTTCCAAACTGTCCGAGTCTGGCCCAGTCGGGGTCTCGGCTGGTGAACAGGCTGACCGCGTACGGAACCAGGTTCTGGGCGCCGTCACGCAACAGCCCCAGTTTCAGCAGCATCCCGCAGAGGGCTCGCGCGGTGTAGGCGCCCCTGCTGAACCCGAAGACGTAGATCCGGTCGCCGTCCTCGTAGTGGCGCATGAGGAACTCGTAGGCCTCGCCGAGGTTCTCGCGCAGGCCCATGCCGAAGCCGAGACCGAGAATTTGGTGATCGCCTGTCCCCAAGGTGTCCAGGAGCGCGAGGAGCCCATCGTCCCGACGCCGGGGTCGTAGTAGCCGACCTGGTGGCCGGGTCTGAGAGGTCCAGCAAGGCGAACAGTCGCACGACGCTCGTGTTGTCCCGGGCTCGAACCTGGTTCCCTGTGCCGTCGAAGCAGATCACGATGTTTTTCATCGCTCCCTCTTTCTCCGTGCGCGTCCTGAGGTCCATCATCGTTCTACAGCGAGTCGCGATCTGTCACGAGGAAGGCGAGTCGTTTAGCGGCCAACCCCTGGACACGGGGATCGGGGCACGGGGAGGCAACTGCATGAAGCCAGCCGAGGTCAAGGCACTGAACCCACGACTGTCTCCCAAGCTGGACATGTTTCTCGGCGGCTCGGACGAGGTCAACGCGGGCCGGGCGGAGCAGTGCGCATCTGTCGCGATGTCAGGGCCCACTCCGGGGTTTGCATCTGCTGCACTCACGAATGGCGCGGCCGAGGCACTCGGCCCGACCGGCAGGGACAGCGCTACGGGGCTTGACCGCAGGCCAGGACGCGGCGCGGCCGATCCAAATCCTGCGGCCATCGAAGGTCGCCCGGCTCGCGGCCGACCTGGAGGAGGACGTGACCCCCACGCAGGTGGGATTCTCCGCTTTTGTCCATATCGACCGTGACCTCGACCCGCAGGCCCACGCCCGAGCCGTCGCCGCGGTGCGGGAGCACGCCACGAGGGTGCACTGGAAGCTGGATACCGCCTCGGTCGAGAGCACCGCCGCCGGGGTCTCGCGCCTCCTGGACACTCCCGGGGTTTCCTATGTCGAACCGGGACAGACACTGCGTGGTCCCGAGCCCGTCGTGGGCGCCCGCACTGGGCCCCCAGACCCGAAGGTGTGCGCAGAGTCGCCACCGAGAGCCGCCGGCACCAGAATGGTCGCGACGTGCTCGTCGGCATCATCGATGTGGGCGGTTTCGACTTCGCCCACGCCGACTTCTTGACCGTGACGGTGCGACACGCTGGGTGGCGATCTGGGATCAGGGCGGCACGACGCGGCCGCCTCCGTCCACCTCACGTCCGGAGGACCGGGAGGCGCTGCGCTATGGGTCGGAGATCCTCCAGACGCACATGCGTGCGGCCATCACCGCCTCGTCGATGCGGAACATGGCCGCCACCGCCCTGGAGCCGCAGTCCCAGATGAGCATTGCCTCTCACGGCACCCACGTGGCGTCCATCGCGGCCGGCAACAAAGGGGTCGCCAGCAAGGCCCTGCTCGCCGGTGTGCTCGTCGCACTGCGCCCCGAGGACAGAGTCGCGGCATCCAGCTTCTACGACTCCACCCGGATCGCCGACGCGGTCGACTACCTGCTCGACCTCGCGGCGCGGCTCGGAGCCGAGCGGAACGACGACCGGACGCCGCTGCCGGTATCGATCAACATCAGCCTCGGCACGAACGGGCACGCCCATGACACCTCGAGCACGATGGCGCGCTGGATCGACAACGCGTTGGCCACCCGCGGCAGATGCGTGACAGTGGCGGCGGGCAACGCTGGACAGGTCGAACCGCGCTGGGCCGACGACAGGGACTTCGTCAAGGGCCGGATCCACGCAGGCGGCTCGTTGCCGGCCACGAGCCTGCGCCATGAGCTCGGTTGGGTCACCGGAGGCGAGGACATCGTCGACGTGTCGGAGAACGAGCTGGAGATCTGGTACGGACCGCAGGACAGGTTCGACGTCGAGGTGAAGCCACCCGGCCTGCCGTGGTTGCCGACGGTGTCGCAGGGCTCCAAGATCCGCAACGAGGTCCTTGAGAACGGAACCGTGCTCAGCGTTTACAACGAGGCCTACCACCCGGCGAACGGACTCAACAGGATCTCAGTGCTCCTCTCACCGTTCTTCGGTGAGGCCGACGGTGGACGGGTCCCGGCAGCTCTGCCCGATCGCTTCCGGCGAGTGGCGGGTGCGGCTGACCGGGGTGGTCGTGCGCGACGGGCGGTTCGACGCCTGGATCGAGCGCGACGACCCACGTCGACTCCCGGGCACGGGCAACCAGTGGGAGTACCCGTCCTACTTCGCTCCCGACTCGTACACCGACGACCGGATGATCAGTTCCCTCGCCTGCGCGGAGCGCATCCTCGCTGTGGCCAACGCCGACCTCGGGCTCAGCTCCGCCCACGTCACGTCGAGCCGAGGCCCGACCCGCGACGGACGGAGCAAGCCCGACATCGCAGCCGACGGCACCAAGGTCGTCGCGGCGCGCGGCTTCGACCGCGCGTTCCCCTGGATCGAGATGACCGGCACCAGCATGGCGTCGCCGTACGTCTGCGGCGTCGCTGCACTGATGCTGGGGCTTTCGCCATGGCTGACGTCGGCACAGATCCAAGGGATCATGCGCTCGACCTCGGCACCGCTGCCCGGCCAGACCTTCGGTTGGCGCAACGACACCGGGTTCGGAGTCATCGACGCCGAGGCCTGCCTGGCCCGGACGGCGGAGTTCGCCGGCATGCACCGGGCCGATGCTCGAAGGAAACGCGTCGGAAGGGGGGATGAGATGCGCCTCAGGGTGTTCTTCGCCAGCGACGGCGACTGCCTCCTGCTGACCTCCGCCGACGGTCGGCACGTGCTCATCGACGGCGGGCGCAGCGGGACCTTCACGGAGAACACCCGTCCACACCTGGACGAGTTGGCCGCATCGGACGAGCCGCTCGAACTCCTCGTCGTCAGCCACATCGACGCCGACCACATCTCCGGCGTCATCACCCTCCTCAAGGAGGTCGCGGCCTGGGAGGTCCACGACCACCAGGTGAACGAGGGGCAGAATCCCGTCCTTCCCCGAGCCGAAGACACCGCGGCCACCCGAAGATCCTCGGCTTGTGGCACAACTCGTGGCGGGCGCAGATGAAGGACCTCGAAGGCCCGATCAGTGCTTTCGCCAGCCAGGTCTCTGAGGCGGTCGAGCTCGCCACGGAGACGGTCGAGGATCAGGGCGAGGCCGCCAGGCTGGCGCTCGACTCCGTCGGCGGCCTCGCCGAGAGCATCGCTGACGGCGTGACGTTGCTCCGGCTGGTGGACGACGAGACCCCGATCCCACGCAACGACGCCTTCGGCAAGGGACTGGTGCTCCTGCGTGATCCCGTGCACGTGGAGCAGGTGGGCACGACGAAGCTGCGTGTCATCGGCCCGGCCGAGCACCACCTCAAGAGGCTGCGCGATGAGTGGCGCGACTGGCTCGAGCGCCAGCCCGCCTCGACCAGACGGGGCGACACCGGCCGCACGGCCACGCGTGGCACGGGCGAGGAGTCGGCCGCGAGCACGCTGCCGATGTCGCCACCCGAGGCGCGGACCGTCGTGCGTGAACTCGCCGCAGCCGCAGCCGCAGCCGCATGCGGGCGCCGCCGACACCGACGCCGCTCCGGCCATCATCGAGAAGACCCGGCCCAGCGCGGTGACTCCGCCGAACCGAGCATCGATCACGCTGCTCGCCGAGGAGGATGGGCGCACCCTGCTCCTCACCGGTGACGCGGCCGAGGAGGAGATTCTCGAGGGTCTGGAGGCCGCCGGGTGTTTCGTCAACGGGAACCCGTTCTGGTGCAACGTCGTCAAGGTGCAGCACCACGGCTCGGAGCACAACCTGAGCAAGGTCTTTGCCAGCCGTGTCCTCGCCGAGCAGTACGTGTTCTGCGCCGACGGCGCGCACGGCAACCCGAATCCGTCCGTCGTGAAGACTCTCTTGGAGACCCGGCTCACGGACACCGCGGCCGTTCACGGTCTGGTTCAACTGCTCGGCGGAGCGCACGATCCCCCAGCGCCGCAAGGCGATGCACGCGGCACTGAAGGAGGCGCGGAGGCTGGAGGCACGGCACACCGGGCAACTCACCGTGCGCGTCCTGGACGACGACCAACCGTTCTTCGACATCGAGGTGTAGCAACCAGAGGAGGAGCCATGACACGAACCCGGATGGACGTCTGGACCCGGACCGACGCGGAGGGCACCTGGCCGGACGTCCTCGTCGCCTATGCCCGCGCGGTCGAGGCGATGCGCGCCCTCGATCCAGCAACAGGCAAGCCCCGCAACCCGCTGTCGTGGCAGTTCCAGGCTGCGATGCACGGCCGTGCGACGCGGACGGGCAGCGCCGATCGCAGCAACTCCCTGTGGAGCCGGTGCCAACACGGCAGCTGGTTCTTCCTCCCGTGGCACCGGATGTACCTAGCCGCTTTCGAGGCTGTGGTGCAGCACCACCTCGGCGACGACGAGTGGAGCCTCCCGTACTGGTATGCCCTCGATCCCGACCGGACGGCCTCCGCCGTGCTGCCGCCGGCGTTTCGCGATGCCCGCGCCGACAACCACCTGTTTACGGAGCATCGCTCGGTTCTGGCCAACGGCGGCGACCCCCTCCCGGACGTATCCGCATCGGTGATCCAGGCCCTGCAGGCAGACACGTTCAGTACCGACACCGGTATCTCGTCGTTCGGCGGCGGCGAGCGCTCGCGGCCGAGCTTCTTCGGCGAGGAGATGGGTGCCCTCGAGGACACGCCGCATGGGTTCGTGCACGTCGTCGTGGGCAACGATTTCGATGCCAATGGGCAGACGGTGCGTGAGGGGTGGATGGGCTCGTTCTTCACCGCAGGCTTCGACCCGGTGTTCTGGTTGCACCACGCCAACCTCGATCGCCTGTGGCAGGTGTGGCTCCAGGCCGACCCTTCCCACCAGAACCCGCCGGACGGGGACCCAGCCTGGTTCCGCACGAAGTTTCGCTTCCCTGCTCCAGGAGGGGGAACCCGCACCTACCGGGTCGGCGACGTGTTAGACACCGCCGTCCTCGGCTACACCTACGAGAGTCTGGCCCCGCCCAGCACCTTTCCTACCCCGCCGCCGGCGCCCCCCACCGGTCCCGGCGGTGGCATCGAGATGGGCGGCGAGGACATGCCTGCGCATCGTCCGCACCGCACGCCGCAGGTCATCGGAGCCACGCAGGACGTCTCACTCGCGGCAGAGCCACTCGCCGTGGTCGAGCTCAGCGAGCCCGCAGACATCGGCTTCGGGGGAGGCTGACGCCACCGAGCCGACGCGGGTCTACCTTCGACTCGAGGGCATCACCGGCACCGCGGCTGCGCCGGCGTATGCGGTCTACCTCAACCTCCCTGCCCGGACCTCGGGCGCCAACCACCCCGAGCTCCTGGTCGGGCGGCTGGCGACGTTCGGCCTCGCGGAGGCATCGCGAGACGACTCCTTGCACGGCGGTGCTGGGCTCACCAAGGTTTACGACATCACAGGTGTTCGCGACACCCTCGCCGACCAGGGCCGGTGGGACCCCGCGAAGGTGACCGTGACCTTCGAGGCCGTCGTGCCCATCGCATCGGACGAGGATGCACTGGCCCACGTCACGACCGAGAGCGAAGTCCGAACCCCCGACCTCCGCGCCGCTCGTGTCGTCATTCTGAGCGCTTAGCGGCCGATGCCGTTCTCCCGCCCATGATCCGAGTTAGGTCGGCCACCGGCCTCCGCCCGGAGCGACGTCCTGCCCTCTGGCTCAACACGATTGCCCTGGCCGCGGCCATTGTTCTGGTGCTTGAAGGGCTCCCTGCGTCTGGAGCTGGTCACCACCGCGCGGACCATGGCGGCGACTCCCTCATGAGTGATTGCGCTGTCTGGTCGCTGATGGTGACCGCGATGATGCTGCCGCTCGTCGCACCCGTCATGTGCCGTGCAGCCGCCGGCGGCCTGTGGACTCGCCGCCGACGGACCGTCATCGAGTTCGTCCTGGGATACCTGACGCCGTGGCTTGTGGCAGGGCTTATTGGAGCGGTCTTTGTCCAAGCAGTCTTCCCCAACACAGTCGGCGCTAGTGCGACGGTCGCGGCGCTGGTGTTGGCCGCGGCCTGGCACGTGGCCCCATCGCGGCGCCGACTCATGAGCCGTTGCGGCAGCACACAGCCCGGCGCCCTTCGTGGTCGTCGCGCGACGATCGACGCGGTCCGCAGCGGATGGGTTCTGGGGCTGCAGTGCATCGCCACCTGCTTTCCCGCGATGACCGTGATGTTGCTGTCACACCAACTTCTCCACATGGCAGCTATAGCAGTCGTGCTGTGGAGCGAACGGCTCCGCGGGCCGAACCCCGCCGAGAGGGTGGCCCATCCTGCCCAGGCCGGTGCGTTGTTGGCCGTTGCTGCCGCTACTGCCCTCGGGCAATAGATGGACACCCCACTCGTTTCAGGGATTCGGGGCTCTGGGGACGCTAGCCCCAGCACCAAGGCATTGCCTGCGCGTGTGCGACCGACGCTGCCAGCAGAATCGGGTCCGGGCTGCGCCTGGGCATCCCAGCTAGCGCGCGCGGAGACGGCAACCGACGTCACACCCATGGCGGAATCCAGGTAGTCACGCAACACCGTGGTTGTTTGTCGACGCGGTCAGTATCTCCTCGAGCCTCTCCGCGGGGGTCCGAAACCCGTGTCGCTTGCGTGGTCGTGAGTTGAGCTCGGTCGCGATGTTGTCGAGCATGCCGGGGCCGTAGAACGAGAGATCGCTGCCTTTGGGTAGGTACTGGCGTAACAGCCCGTTGGTGTTCTCGTTCGTGCCGCGCTGCCACGGCGAGTGCGGGTCTCAGAGTAGATCTCCAAGCCGGTGGCCTCGGCGATCTCGCGGTGGCTGGCCATCTCCAAGCCCTGGTCCCAGGTCAGTGACCGGCGCAGTTGCTCATCCAGCGTGAGCATTTTGGCAACGAGGGCCTTCTGGACGGCGAGCGTGCCGTGACCGTTGGGCAGGTGCAGCAGCATCACGAACCCGGTCGTCCGCTCGACCAGCGTCCCGACAGCGGTTTCGGAAGACTTCGAGCCCATGATCAGGTCACCCTCCCAGATCGTCTGGGCTGCGGTGCGGACCCGGTCCTCCACCCCAGCAGCCTGCATGGCTTCAAGCACCTCGAGTAGTAGGCCTGAACCTGTGCGTGTCAGAGTCGAGCGGCTGGGCCTTGTAGAACGTCCCCTTCGGAGGAACGCCTGGCGGCTGCGGACGCTGGGCCACGACATAACCTCCGAGTCGCCTGTGTTGACGCTTAGTGGGAGTGTCCAACTTGACGCGCTCGCATGGAAGCGGCTGATGTTCGACACCCAGGCTGGCCGTCGAGTCGTCGCACAAGCACGTGGCAGCCGACAACCGCGGGCGGTCACCCCCGCGGGTCCGGATAAATCGGTCCCAGGCTCATGCTGACACGCTGCTCTCCGGAGTGACCACTGGTGACGAAGATTTGATTCGTCCCCAACTGGAACCGTGTCCCGTCGGTCTACTGCATCACCAAGTGACAGGCCGGCCCGGTAGAACGGATCTCTGTCTTCCAGGTTCATCTTCGACCGCGTCTTTGTGGGCGCCATTGGCTACTGAAGTGACTTTCCTTGGATGGCGTCGGGAACTCCGGCCGGGACCGTGTCGTCGCCGTTTGATTCGAAGAATCTTGGAACTCGGCGGGTCGGGGTTGCCGTGACCTCCTCGCGTTGCACCCCCCGTTTTGAACTTTGGCGGTGAGGTCTTCGCTGGTGCGGTGCACCCATAGGCACGTCGCCCAAGAATCTCGACCCGGTCCCGTACTCTCGAACGTACGTACGAGAACCTGAGAGGTCCGGGCCATGGACAACATGGAATCCATCAAGAGTCGGGTGGGGCGATCACGCGCCCCGACCACCCGCACCGTGAACCGCGTCGCGGCGGGCGTCGACACCAGCTCGTCGCTCAGCTCGCTCGGCAAGGCCCTGGCCGGCGTGCAGGACACCAGTGCGGCCGCGTTCGGTGGCATGCTCGCCGTCCGGCAGCTCGACTCCAGGAGCTCGATCGTCGGGCTCGCGGAGCTCGACCAGTGGCGGGAGCGGCACAAGGTGGGCTTCGAGTCCCTGGGCCTGGTCGACCTGCTCCGTCAGACCGACGATGTCACCAGCTCGCTCGGCAAGGCCCTGGCCGGCGTCGAGACCAGCTCGTCACTCACCTCGCTCAACAAGGCCCTCGCCAGCGTCGAGACCAGCTCGTCACTTACCTCGCTCAACAAGGCCCTCGCCAGCGTCGACACCAGCTCGTCGCTCAGCTGGCTCGGCAAGGCCCTGGCCGGCGTGCAGGACACCAGTGCGGCCGCGTTCGGTGGCATGCTCGCCGCCCATCAGCTCGACTCCAGGAGCTCGATCGCCGGGCTCGCGGAAGCTCGACCAGTGGCGCGAGCGGCACAAGGTGGGCTTCGAGTCCCTGGGCCTGGTCGACCTGCTTCGTCAGACCGACGATGCCACCAGCTGGCTCGGCAAGGCCCTGGCCGGCGTGCAGGACACCAGTGCGGCCGCGTTCGGTGGCATGCTCGCCGCCCGGCAGCTCGACTCCAGGAGCCTGATCGTCGGGCTCGCGGAGCTCGACCAGTGGCGGGAGCGGCACAAGGTGGGCTTCGAGTCCCTGGGCCTGGTCGACCTGCTCCGTCAGACCGACGATGCCACCAGCTCGCTCGGCAAGGCCCTGGCCGGCGTCGAGACCAGCTCGTCACTCACCTCGCTCAACAAGGCCCTCGCCAGCGTCGAGACCAGCTCGTCACTCACCTCGCTCAACAAGGCCCTCGCCAGCGTCGACACCAGCTCGTCGCTCAGCTCGCTCGGCAAGGCCCTGGCCGGCGTGCAGGACACCAGTGCGGCCGCGTTCGGTGGCATGCTCGCCGCCCGGCAGCTCGACTCCAGGAGCTCGATCGTCGGGCTCGCGGAAGCTCGACCAGTGGCGGGAGCGGCACAAGGTGGGCTTCGAGTCCCTGGGCCTGGTCGACCTGCTCCGTCAGACCGACGACGCCGCGTCGCTCTCGATGCTCGCTGAGGCGGTCGTGGCCGAGTCCGGGTCGCCCTGGCGCGAAACTGAGTCCGGGCTGATCGTGCCGGACAAGGCGCAGATGGTCGCGACGATCGTGACCATCTACACCGCCTTGATCGTGGCGGGCCTCTTCCTCCGCGAAGTGGTGCGGCTGGACGAGCGGATTACCGAGGGCAACCGGGTCGCCATGTTCTTCGCCCTGCTGAGTTGGGCTCAACTAGTGGTGGTTGCACATGAAGGTCGTTGGGATCGTGCAACGGTTCGAGCGTCCGGATGAGCCGTGAGCCTGTTGTGGTGAAAGACCCGAACCCGTACAGCTTCGAGGAGGAAGAGCGCAACTGGCCAGAGGCCATGTTGGGCCCACCGCCCTGGCGCCTCGAGGAGGAGGACTGGGAAGCCGACTCGATGGACGTTGCCGTTGGAAAGTTCGTCCGCGCGCTACCCCTCTTCGAGGTCGCGCTGATGTTGACGCGGGAGGCCATCTCACCCGGGCCCAGCTTTGTTGGGGTCCATCATGATGGGCCGGAGCAAGCGATCAAGGCGATCGAGG
Organism: uncultured Actinomycetota bacterium; assembly: GCA_963740115.1. Classification (GTDB taxonomy): domain Bacteria; phylum Actinomycetota; class Actinomycetes; order Propionibacteriales; family Nocardioidaceae; genus Nocardioides. The sequence continues at coordinate 452,528 of CAVUCQ010000004.1, forward strand.
ATGCGCTTCCCCATTTTCCGGCCAACGACCAGATCTGGGCTGGCGTCACCGCCACGCAGTCTCGCGTAGTGCTCGACCTCCGCAACGCCGTAGTCCATGGCATGTGGCACGACACCGATCGACCCGGTGTCTTTCTCAGTGAGCGTCCACTGCGCAGGAGTGACGCCAAACGGATGGGCTTGTCGCAACTGCCCGACGAGGAGTATCCGACCAAGCGGCGCGAGTTCAACGCCGGTGGCGTCATGGCTGGATGGGCACGCGCACGCTGGGTAAGCAACTACCTAGTTCCTAGGCTCGACCGTTGGCGCACACACTTCGCCGCGGACACGTAAAGCGCGCAGGCTGTGGCGGGACGTGAGAACGGCCCGGCGTCGGTGAATCTGGGTCGAATCGTGAGGGGGTCTGCTCCACGATCAGGTGACAGGTGGGCGCGTACGGTTCGCCGCCGGTCTTGGTCCGGTAAGGAATCAAACGGCTTGCACTCTCCCTATTGAATGTCGGCGGGCGAGAGAAGACTGCGCGCTTTGAGCGGCAACCGCACACTGCCCATGTTGGTCTGCAGCCGCCCGCTTCCCTGCGGTGGTGGGCGGCGGAGGCAGGGGAAGGGCGGCGTTCGACGGGCGCCGCAGCGAGCACCGCCAGGCCGAGACGCGGAGCGCCGAACACTCGCGGGGCTTGACAGTCATAGGCGGCGGAATGACGCAGATGCGGAGAACGGCGCTTGGCAGCCCACATCTGCGCGTTTCGACGAGGTGCGCTACGACTCGGCTGCGGCCTCGGAGAGGGTTGAGCGCACACCGTCGCCTCGAAGGAAGCGGATGCGACCCACTCGATCGGCCTTCAAAAGCAGACGCTAGCCCGCATGTACACGTCGAGGGTGCTCGGCCTTCCACCAGCATCCTTGGGGGTCACGATCGCCTACTCACTTTACGACGTGGCCCTGAATCATGTTGCCAGTTTTGTGCACGCCGCAGTGACTACGTCGAGCCCAACTGCGGTTCAAAGCCCAGCGACGTCCCACCCGCAGCCGGTCCACGCAAGGTCGCTCGAGCTGAAAGCAATCCCTTGGACACTCAGCTCAGAACGATGTCAAATCCACGATGGAAAGCGGGCGTCCATGGGATCGGGCGAAGCTCCTCAGGTGCCAATCCCGAGGTCCTCACATAGGCGCTGGGAGACGAGACGACCCTCTTCGCCTGCCACGCCGAGCGACTGGAACACCGCCATCGCCGCGGTCGCGTACACGCGGGCCTCCTCACGACGACCGAGCCCTTGGTGGTCGAGCGCGACGTTGTAGCGGGTCCGAGCCTGGCCGAGAACGTCGCCCGTGTGCTCGTAGCAGGCGCGGGCAAGCATGTCGTGAGACAGCGCGACGTCGAACTGCTCGCGCAGGCGGGCGATGCGGCCGAGCCGCTCCCTGACGACGCCGTGATCCTGGAGTTGGGTAGCTGGAAGCCAGGGTGAGCGCAAGGGTGCTGGATCTTGCTGCCACATCGATCAGCATCTCGGCTCCAGAAGAAGGAGGAGTCTCGGTCGCGGCCCGCAGTGCGACCTCTCCTTGCTGGCTGATGCACTTGGCACGTCGAAGGCTGTCTTGGGGGTGCTGTCACTCCAGGCTGGCGCCGTATTCCTCGAATGCGCGCATCAGATCGACATCGGCCGAGAGTTGCTGGTAACTCATTCCAAGGTGGTAGTGAATGGCCGCGAGCAGGGGCCGGGCTGACTCCTCTGTCTCGTCGACCAGGCCTTTCGCCTCCTCGAGCTGCGCCAGGCAAATAGGGTCGTCCAGCTCGCGCACCGTTATAGCAAGGTTCAGCAGTGCGGCGGCGAGGTTGTCGGACGAATCCTGGCTGCGCCGATACTCGACGAGGCGCTCACCCCAAACGCGCGCCTCGCCGAACTCTCCGTTGGTCGTTGCGTTTTCCCGCATCCATCCCGCGACCTGGGCCCAGAGGCCTTCGCGGCCCGGCAGCGGGTTGCCGTCCGCCGAAACCACGTGCAGCGACGTCTGTTTCACGAGCTCAGCCCACTCGAGGCGCCGACCGGTGGCTTGATAGCCGATGCGGAGTCCGCTCAGCGGCCCGTTCGTGAGTTCCCACCACTCGCGTCGCAACGCGAGCGACGTCGCATGGCGGAGGTTGTGCTCTTCCGAGTGTGCCCATTGGAGGTTGTGGTCGTAGTTGTCGCCTTCTTCATGCTCGATGGCAATTGACATTCCGATCGAGTGCATTAAGAAGGCGAACGAACGCTCGATCCTCCCGACGCGAGCCGGGTCCTCCGTTTTGCCGACTGCATCCGCGAGCACTCGCGCGAAGAGGGGGTGAAGCTCGAAGTAGGTGTTGCGTGCCTGCCACATCAGCCCTGCAGCGCTCAAGGAAGCGAACAGCCTTGCCCATTGATCGCCGGTGATCTCCGCCAGCTCCTCGAAGTGCTCGGGCGTGTCTGGCCGGCCGAGGGCGACCAAGTGATTGATGTCGACGTAGCGCTGCCGGTGAAGGAGCACAAAAAGCCGACGCCAGTCGTCGGCGTCGAGGAACATCAGGGCGAGCGCCCCGAGCGATACGCGCATGGCCGCGGGTAAGCTCGGGGCCGTAGCCGCCCAGCACGTCGTCTACCAACTCCCGAAGCGTGTCCGGCGTTTGGACGGATAGGCCGCCTGCCCAATTGGTGAGGATCTTCAGGGCGAGCGGATTTCCGTGCGCAAGTTCGACAACCGGACGCCAGGCCGCTAACGCAGGCTCGTCCAGCGGCTCGAGCAGCTGGTCACCCAGGATGTCAACCATGTCGGCGGGTGTCAGTGGGCCTAGCCGTAGCTCCTCCGCTTCGGCAACCCAGAATGCGCCGTGCGCCGTCACGAGAATTCGTGTGCCCGCTGCGGTGAGTTGGGCAAAAAGGCCGTTGAGTAGTTCGCGATCCTCCAGCGGCGGAGCGTTTACACCATCGACGATCAGCAATCCGGGGGCCCGCGCGACAGCGACTTCGACGGAACCCCCAAGGGCGGCAAGGACCCGCTCGAATGGCTGGCCGACGTCATATCCGATATCGACGTCCACGACGCCCCCGTTGACTCCGCCAGTCGTCTCGTACCATCGGGCGAACTCGCGCGCAGTGGCGGTCTTACCGCTTCCTGCCATACCCGTCAACACGATCGTCGAGGTCTCGCCAAAAGCACGGTCGATTTGGAGCAGCACCTCGTCCCGGCCATAAAAGGCGGCATCATCGTTCAGCGGAGAGAGTGGCGGCGCCGCGAACGGTGCGGACGAGCGTGGTGGGGCTACATGCTCGGCCACGAACACGGTAGGAACGAACCAATCGTCGATTGCTGCCACGATCCCACGCTCGCGCGCCGAAGCCATTGCGCGGTGTAGCGCGCGGCGGGCGTCCCTCGCGCTGTCGCCGACAGGCCGTCCAGCCGCCAATCCCGCGTATAGCGGCACCACGAACCGTGCTGCCGTGTCCACGCGAACGTCGTACTGCATCGCGACGGCGGCCGACAGACCAGCGACAACGGAGCCTCTTCGGCGAGCGAGCGAACGGCCTGAGTGCTCGTGGACGGCCCGACATCCGCCGATCGGCAGGCGTTGAGCACGGCGATGCGGACGCCGGCGGAAGCGAGATCGGCGCCCAATACCCCACCTCGAATGAGCTCAGCCTGATCGCCACGGCGAGCCCCCTCGAAGACGAGCAGCCCCGATCCGTCCTGGAGGAGGCCATGACCGTCAAAGTGCACGAGCTCGAACGGCCGCCCCTCTTGTTGGGCAGCAGCGAGGACGGCGCGCAACTTGGCGTGCGTGGGCGGCCGAAGCACGCTGATCTCAAAGGCTCCGGTCGCCGCTAAGGTGCGAAGAAGCGGGCGCGCAACCGACTGGAAGCCGACATCCTGTGTTCCCAAGGGTCGGCTCACCACGAGAAGCAGCCGAGCGTCGCGACTGACCTGAGCTGCCTCGTGGCCAGGACCTGGCACCACTCGGACCATTCGCTCGGCATCCACAGCGGGGATGCGCCCTGTCTCGGGGTCGCGCAACAGTTCCCAGGGCACTCGACCTGACATCCCGCGGATCTCGATCGACGTCCCATCCAGACCCACCCCCAGCGCGTGGCGAAAACGTCGATCGTCGACGGACACGCACAAAGACGAGAAGAGCGCCCCACCGATCTCCTCCATCCGCCCTCGGACAGCGGCAGCGAGCGTCGGCGCCGGGTCGAAGGGATGATTCGGGAACTCCTCCAAGTACCAACGAACGTCGGCCATCTCTCGCTGAGACGGGACTGCATCGAGCCTGACCATGCGACGAACCAGCGGCTGACCACCGTCGACTAGCGTCACGTCGACGGCAACTGGTTCATCGACCGAGGCCGGTACCTCTTCGATAATTAGCGTCCGAGACACTTCAGCAGCATGGCACCCACAATCCGGGGTCAGGAAGAGGTAAATTCGCGGTGTGCCGCAGGTCCGTGGGCGTATGAACAGCGACGGCTCGGTAGACGTGTGGATTGCCGGCTGGCGAGCGACCTTCCCTCCGGGGGGCGACGCGCCAACTTGTCACGAAGATGTTGCCCCGGATGGCGTCGGGCCTGCCCCAGCCGGGATGCGCACGGGCACGCGCAACGGGAAGGTCATGGTTCGCTATGGCGATTGGATCGTCGCCTTCGGGCAAGGCGATCCAGAGGTGAGGTCGGCCAAGCCCGCGCCCTCGGTAGAAAGAGCCAGGTACTACCGCACAAAGGACTCGGATGGCAGCCCAAACTGAGCCTCGGGCCGACCCAGGCGATCCATCTGCCGCGATCGAACGCTACCGCGACCTTGCGAAGTACCTAGTCGCGGTCTTCGCCGCCGTGGGTGGCCTGCTCGTGGCCGGCACGCAGCTCGCCTCGATCGGAGCGCTGTCCTGGGAGGATGCGCCCGCCCGCGTCATCGCGACCGTGCTTGGGCTGGCCGTCGCGATCGCGGCTGTCGCGCGTGTCATGTGGTTGGTCCTCCGCGTCCTCGAACCCATCGAGTTGTCACTCGCATCCGTCGAGGCAGACGCCGATTTAAGTCTCTACCTCCAGTCGCGCCCGTCGTTGCTTGGCGGTCTCCCAACAGTCTCCGCCCTCCGAGAGCAACTCGCCTCCCCGCTTCTGGACGAGGACGAGCGAGCCGAGTGGGGCAGTGTTGCAGATGGCGCCGTCGACGGGGCGGCCTACCGCCGAATGCACAACCGGTTTGACGCTACCTGGCGTCCTCTCCTCGTAGCGGCCTTCGTCGGTGCTGCGGGCATCATTACCTTCACATGGGGTGCGAACCCGCCCGAGAATGCCAGCGCCGAGGCGATCATGCGCCCCGCCCCCACGCTCGTCTCGTTCACGCTGACCGCCGATGGGCGTGAGACTTTGGAGAAGGCGCTTGGTGAGGCGTGCGCACGAGGTCCAATCCGGGCCCTCGTTATCGGCGGCACGGAAAGGGCTCCGCTCGTCGTCACCCTCCCGGAGGGCGGTTGTCGGTCAGTCCAGTTCGCCCTGGATTCGCAATGGGGGGCGGCGATCCCGGTCGAGTAGGCCGCGGACACCCCTTAGCGGCGGAAGGAAGCATGGTTGGCTGACTGCGGCCCCGACGCTGATGGGTGAGGGCATGGCCATCGCCATTGGCGAAGGCATCGACCCGCCTGGGCGGCTCAGGGAGGCGCGTTGTGTTGGAGGTTGTGGTCGAACGTGCTTTCCCCCGCCTTGCGGCCCTTGGGGTTCTGCGCGTGGTACTTCACTTCGATAGAAGCGAAGGCCAGCGTCACTGACTCGGTCAGTCGGTCTTCGCCGCCCGACCCTCCGGTCTGATAGCTGGTGACCATCACGTCCTTCATGCCGATGCTGTAGTACTCGGCTTGTTGTTGACCCCGGCCTTGCGAACGATGATCTTTGCCTCAGGGAAGTGGGTGCCGAGTGACACCGACTTCAGCAGCTCCGCCGACGACAGGTCGATGTACTTCGTGATGGAGATGTCTTGGAAGGTCGCCTTCGTGGAGCCGCCACCGCTGCTCGATTGAGGGGAATCTGAGTTGCTCACGCCCCACGACCACGCGAGGATGTCGATCTTTCCGGCATGCACCTTGTCTTGAGACTCGCCCTTTACCGGGCCGAGGTCCAAGAACATGTCGAGTGGCATGGGATTCCCCCGGTTCAGTAGTTCCGTTCAGCGTCGGGCGTCACGCGCTCGGGCTCATGGGTGGAGTGCCGCGCCTCGATGATAGCCAGGACCTCGTCCGCCCGGGAGACTGATCGACCGGCCGCTCAGCGGTCCGTAGAGACGACTGGTCGGGGATGCTGGTGCGGGCATCCCCGCGGTCCCGCGTGCGGAGAGCGCATGGTCCCGACAATCGAGAATGTCCCGCCGAATACAGCCGCACCGATCGGAGAGCCCGAGAGCCCGCACGGTTGCTCCTACGCCGATGGACCGTCACTGCGCGCCAACGCCACAGACTTGCCGCATGCCGTCCCCGGTCGCATGGGGCTGCCGTCCCGGCTCAGCTGCGCTTCTCGGGCAGGACGCCGAGTCCAACCTGAGAACTGACCGGGACGCGTCCACCCCCCCTGTTCGCGGCGGTATGACGCATGCGCGTCACCGCTCCTTAAAGGTTCCGCGCTCCCACCAGTCGATCGCCGGGTCCTCGCGTATGTACCGTGCGGCCACCTCGACGTTGCCTGGGTTGCAGTACTTCCAGAGCTCTTTCGCCGCTCGGGAGTATTGGAACAGCACGCGGTCCATGTCGAATGGGTCGAGATCACCGTCGCGGAATTGATCGATCGCGCCGGCGACGTGTGCGACGAGTTCGGCGAGCTTCGCCTCGTGATAGGCGGCCACTTGTTGGCGTGCTTGTCGCCGCGCTGCCTTCTCGGACATCTACTCAGGCTAGTGCGAGGGTCCTTCGAAAGCCTTCGCACTAATCGCGGCAGATCCGGACGACTGTGTTCTCACCGTCTGCTGAGATGGGTGCCGAGGCTGCAGGAGCTCGGCATCACCGCCGCCGAGGTAGTGCCGCCGGTCGCGGAACGGCCCGCTCCGCGGCGTCTTGCACGAGGCGCGACCGCCTCACGGGCTGCTAGCCGCGGTGCGCGCGCAGGGGTACGACGACCCAAAGCACTACGTATCCCAAGAGGGCTACGACCGAGGCGACGACACCGCCGCTCCTTCCGACAGTGAGATCGAACGTCAAGAAGATGACTCCGCATGTGGTGAGAGCCACCAGGACGAGGCCTGCCCGGGCCACTTGGTTGGCCGTGCCGACCAGCAAGGGGCGTCGGCCCTTCCTGAACAAAATGCGGTGGTAGACGATCGGCGAAGTATGGCCGCGGTCGCAGTGACGGCCGCCGAGAGCACCAGCAAGTAGGCCGTACGCTGGACGTCTCCAGCGTGTCGAGCTTGTCGCTGAACGGCACCGTCAGCAGGAACCCGGTGAGCACCTGGACCCCGGTCTGCGTCGAGCGCAGTTCTTGGACGAGCTCGGTCCAATTTCGGTTGATCGATGTGGTGGTCCCAGGATCCGGATTCCGGCATCTGCATGGTGAGAACGTACCCATGATGGTGCTCACGGACCGCACCTCATCATCGGGCGTTGCACTGGCGCCACCCGAAACGCACCCATCTGCCGCGATGAGCTTACGCGGATCGCGGTGCGGGCTCAGGCGGTCAGCGCAACACCTCGGCTAGTGCTTGTGATGGTGTCTTGAAGCCGAGGGTCTGTCGAGGGCGTTCGTTAGCTCTTGAGCGATCGCATCGAAGTCGTCCTGGGTCAAGGTGCGGAAGTCGACCCGGCGGGGCAGGTACTGACGCAGGAGTCCGTTGGTGTTCTCGTTGCTGACACGCTGCCAAGGCGACTTCGGATCGCAGAAGTAGACCTGCACACCAGTGGCGACGGTGAACCGCTGATGCTGGGCCATCTCGTGGCCCAGGTCCCACGTCAGGGACTTCGTCAGCTGCTGCGGCAGCGTCGTGACCGCGGCAGCCAGCGCATCGGCGACCGCGTCGGCCTTGTGATTGCCACCAGGTAGCGCGACCAGCATCAGGAACCGGGTCGAGCGCTCCACCAACGTGGCAACGGGGCTCATCCCTTTGCCGAACACCAGGTCGCCTTCCCAATGGCCGGGCACCGCCCGGTCCTCGACCTCGGCCGGTCGCTCGGAGATGTGCAGCGTGTTGGGCCGGCCGCCACGACCGTCGGGCAACCGAACTCCCTTGGGTCGCCGGATCACCCGCCCGGTGCGCAGGTGAGCGGTCAGTTCTTTGCGCAGCGCGCCGCGGGACTGGACGAACAGGGTGCGGTAGATGCTCTCGTGGGACACGTGCATCTCCGGGTCGTCGGGGTAGGTGGCCTTGAGCCAGCCTGCGATCTGCTGGGGTGACCATCGTCGCTGAAGCTTCTCGGCCACGATGCCAGCCAGCACCGGGTTCAGAGCCAGCTTGCACGCCTTGGGGCGGGTCGCACGCGACCACGCCTCACGATCGGCTCTGGCTGCTCTGTATCGCCTGGGGCCCCCGTTGGCATTGATCTCTCGGCTAACCGTCGAGGGCGCTCGACCCAATCGAGTCGCGATGGCTCGGATCGACTCCCGCGCCGCCAAGCCCCGAGAGATCTCCTCACGCTCCGCCATGGACAGGCGACCCCGTGATCGATGCCGAGGATCGGGTCTGACCCCGCCACAGCGCAGCAGGTAGGTACGCACCGTGCTCGGTGACAGACCTAGTTGCCGAGCCGTCGGCTTCGCTGCCTGCCCCTCACGCAGTCTCGCCCACAGCGCGTCGATCGTCTCTGGCGTCAGCTTCTCGTAGTCACCATGTCCCACCGCAACCTCCTCGAATCAGGGAAGTGTTGCGCTGACCCGTTGAGAGCGCCGGCATGAGCGGACGTTGTGCTCTTCACCCTTTGCATCGTGCCCGGGGCGTCATCGGCTCTCGGGCAAAGTCGGCACAGCACGGGTTGACCCTGTGCCTATGGTGGATTATGAGACCGGAGGCATCCCTTACCCGCAACACCGACGTTCCGCGCCACGATCATCCGATTATCGTCATCCTGGGCGGTTGGCTATTCCTTGCTCTTGTCATCAGCATCGATGCGGTCGCATACCAGATGCTTCTCGGCGAGAGCCTGTTCCTGTGGTATGTCCATAACGGCGCTCTCGTCGCCTTGGTAACTGGATTTGTTGTGCTGACCCTAGATCTTGATCGGACGATGGCAGACAATGGCTTTTTGTCCCTCAATCCAGTGATGTACATCTCTGCCTGCATGATGATTAATGCTCATTTGCAGTCCACCTGGTCTGCTGCCATGCAACCGAATGATATCCGTCGACAGATCGACGACAGACGCCTAGTCTCTCGATCCAGAGGGGCATGCATTGGTTGTGCGGGGCTTCGAGTGGATCAACGTGGGCGCGAGCTTGGCAATATTCGTAGTCACTTATCTGGCGAGTCTCTTCTGGTTCTTGGTGATCGTCCCACCGCAGTACTTTCTTTTTATGGTGTGTGGCGCCCCGGCGCGAATGGCCATGCGCTCTGACAGCTATACGTATAAATTGCGGGAAGATGACGCGGAGACAATTGACATTGCAAATAAGTCAGTGGACCTTCCAGCGGAAGCCACTCCTTTTGGCATCTGGACCCGGCCAATCACCGTCACTGCCTTCTTCTGCTCTGGACTTCTGTCGGTTGCCGCCGAACTCGTGAGTTAGTGGGATGCAAACTGCTCCTCCTCACCCGCCCGCTCATCGGTGCGGGCTCAGGCGGTCAGCGCAACACCTCGGCTAGTGCTTGTGATGGTGTCTTGAAGCCGAGGGTCTGTCGAGGGCGTTCGTTGAGCTCTTGAGCGATCGCATCGAAGTCGTCCTGGGTCAAGGTGCGGAAGTCGACCCGGCGGGGCAGGTACTGACGCAGGAGTCCGTTGGTGTTCTCGTTGCTGACACGCTGCCAAGGCGACTTCGGATCGCAGAAGTAGACCTGCACACCAGTGGCGACGGTGAACCGCTGATGCTGGGCCATCTCGTGGCCCAGGTCCCACGTCAGGGACTTCGTCAGCTGCTGCGGCAGCGTCGTGACCGCGGCAGCCAGCGCATCGGCGACCGCGTCGGCCTTGTGATTGCCACCAGGTAGCGCGACCAGCATCAGGAACCGGGTCGAGCGCTCCACCAACGTGGCAACGGGGCTCATCCCTTTGCCGAACACCAGGTCGCCTTCCCAATGGCCGGGCACCGCCCGGTCCTCGACCTCGGCCGGTCGCTCGGAGATGTGCAGCGTGTTGGGCCGGCCGCCACGACCGTCGGGCAACCGAACTCCCTTGGGTCGCCGGATCACCCGCCCGGTGCGCAGGTGAGCGGTCAGTTCTTTGCGCAGCGCGCCGCGGGACTGGACGAACAGGGTGCGGTAGATGCTCTCGTGGGACACGTGCATCTCCGGGTCGTCGGGGTAGGTGGCCTTGAGCCAGCCTGCGATCTGCTGGGGTGACCATCGTCGCTGAAGCTTCTCGGCCACGATGCCAGCCAGCACCGGGTTCAGAGCCAGCTTGCACGCCTTGGGGCGGGTCGCACGCGACCACGCCTCACGATCGGCTCTGGCTGCTCTGTATCGCCTGGGGCCCCCGTTGGCATTGATCTCTCGGCTAACCGTCGAGGGCGCTCGACCCAATCGAGTCGCGATGGCTCGGATCGACTCCCGCGCCGCCAAGCCCCGAGAGATCTCCTCACGCTCCGCCATGGACAGGCGACCCCGTGATCGATGCCGAGGATCGGGTCTGACCCCGCCACAGCGCAGCAGGTAGGTACGCACCGTGCTCGGTGACAGACCTAGTTGCCGAGCCGTCGGCTTCGCTGCCTGCCCCTCACGCAGTCTCGCCCACAGCGCGTCGATCGTCTCTGGCGTCAGCTTCTCGTAGTCACCATGTCCCACCGCAACCTCCTCGAATCAGGGAAGTGTTGCGCTGACCCGTTGAGAGCGCCGGCAGATCCGGATGTTTGGATGCGCCGACAGGCGGCGAAGTGACTCACATTCGCGGGCGCCCCTGCGGGCACTTATCGCTCCAACCAAGCGACGTCACCGCCTGTCGGGCAGTCGTCGCGCGATCAGCAATCTCGCGTTGCCTGGATGGGTAGGCGTAGGGGCAGACGTCGATCTTCTGCGGTGCGCCCCTCAAGTGTCACGGTGGATTGTCGCGACTCTTTAGTACGTCGGCGTACTGGCCAAACGCTGCACCGGGTCGGTCACAACGCGCGAACATGTAGCGAGCGGTCGCATCGTCCCGGCGCTCGCGTATCGCTAGCCGAACCTCGCGCACGATGCACCACACAAGCGCTAGGACAGCGAGGGTCACGAAGCCGGCAAGGCTACGTGAAGCGACAATTCCAACCGCCGATGCGGCGGATCCGAACTTGATTCCGAACTCAATGGCCGTGGTCACGGGCTCTCCAGGTCGTAAGACTTGAGGGGCTCGTGGAACAGTCAGGCCGCGCGGATCCCCTCCGGAAGCTGGGAAGCACGGCTCGCGGGCGGGGCACCAGGCGCGCATGAAGTGGACTCGGCACCGCTGCCAGGAGGCGCCGAGGAACACCGACCCGATCGCGGCCTTCAGGCCGGTGTGGGCGTCGCTGATGACCAGCTGCACCCCGCCCAGTCCGCGGGCCTTCAATGAGCGCAGGAACGCGGTCCAGAACGCCCCGTCCTCGGAGTCGCCGACGTCGAAGCCGAGCACCTCGCGCCGGCCGTCGGCGGTGACACCGGTGGCGATCACCACCGCCTGGGACACCACCCGCCGGTTCACCCGGGCCTTGCAGTAGGTGGCGTCGAGGAACACGTAGGGGTAGGCGATGCCAGCCAGGGACCGGTCCCGGAACGCCCCGACCTCCTCGTCGAGGTCCGCGCAGATCCGCGATACCTCGGACTTGCTGATCCCGCTCGCGCCACCCAGCGCCTGCACCAGGTCGTCGACCTTCCTGGTCGACACCCCGTGCAGGTAGGCCTCCATGATCACCGCGAACAGCGCCTGGTCGACCCGGGAGGGGAAGAACGACCCGGCCCGCAGCTCCGGGATCCGTAGTCCAGGTCGCCAGCGGTCGTGGTCAGCGTCCGTGACCGGGACCCGTTGCGCTGTGCGGTGCGCTGCTCGGTGCGTTCCCAGGGGCCGGCGCCGATCACATCGGTCAGCTCGGCATCGATCAACGCCTGGTAGATCGTCTGCGCTGCGGTCCGAACCCTGTCCTCGACCCCAGCGGCCTGCATGGCTTCAAGCACCTGGAGTAGTGCAGCATTGTCCAAGGCCATCGTGCTTCGTGTCCTCTCGTGAGTGTCTGTCGCAAGAAACTCACTGACCGTTGCACGGTGGCCGCCTACGTCGTGGTCAACACGACGAACAGCGGCCCGAACTACACCACCTCACGGGACGTCACCCAGGGGTGTAGCGATCGCGGAAAGGCCGACCGCACGCTTGTCTCCTCGGACCCACGCAACTGACTAGGGGTTGGTCAGCGGACTGAGACGCATGGGGGTGGCCCCTGTCTGAACACCGGGGGGTGGGTCAGGCAGGGGTCATTCCGCATCAACTGCCGCGGTGTGTACGTCCCCATCCCATGCAAACAGTGCCGCATGAGCGGACATTCATGCCGAGTATGATCTGGCTTCCGGAGGTCGAGGTGCGCCTGACGGTGTGCTGCCGTTTCGCGGCGAACTGGTCAGGTCTGCTGGTCGGAGGCGCCAGGCTCAGGGCGCCGGCCAAGGTCGCTGTCTGAACTCCCCATTTGAGGTGTTCGCGGGCGAGAGCTTACCCGATCCGTGAACGGCCTCTATGGGCGAGAGAGTGCACCCTGGCGCTGTTGGGTTTGTGTAGCGAGTAAGTCGGCCGATGGAGCGACGGCGGAGCGGGGGAGGGCCGCGAGTCAGAGCAGCGTTGTGCCGTTCTTGACAGTCACAGGCGGCGGTTTGACGCACCTATCGCATGAGCTCCTGCAGGTGCGCGGCCGGCGCGCTGGCGCGTACGCTGGTTCAGCGCCGGCCGCGCGAGTCGGTGTCCGCGAGCGCGGCTCGCACGATATGGAACTGACGCCCACTACGCGGCATCCATCCGACCGCCGCGTGGCCGCCGTCTCCAAGCGCGATGGAGCGCGCGATCACCAACCTGCTCGACAACGCCGCGAAGTGGAGCCCGCCCGAGGGCCGGGTGACGGTGCGGGTCTCGGCCGGCGTGCTCACCGTCGACGACCAGGGTCCGGGGATCGACGCCGAGGATCTGCCGCACGTGTTCGAGCGCTTCTACCGTGCCCGGGAGTCGCGCGGGATGCCCGGCTCCGGCTTGGGGCTGTCCATCGTCCGCCAGGTCGTCGCACGCCACGCCGGCACCGTCGCCGTCCACAACCGCGAGGGCGGAGGCACCCGCTTCACCGTCGTGCTGCCGGGCTCCTCCTCCCCGCACGGCGCGAGCTCCGAGCGCCGCGGTACGAGCGGCAGCTGACCGGGGGCCCCGAGGGCTCCCGCCGGGCCCCTCCGAGCCCTAGAGTGGATAGATGCTTTTCGACGTCACCGCCGACGCCTACGGCCGGTTCATGGGGAGATACTCCGAGCCGTTGGCCGATCAGCTCGTGGCGATGGCCGGCCTGCGGGCCACCGACCGAGTGCTCGACGTGGGCTGCGGACCGGGGGCGCTGACCGCGCGGCTGGTCGCCGTCGCCGGCACCGGCCGGGTCACCGCGATCGACCCGTCCTCGTCGTTCGTCGCCGCCGTCGCCGCCCGCCTGCCGGGCGTGGACGTCCGTGAGGCGAGTGCCGAGGCGCTGCCGTTTCCCGACCACGGGTTCGATGCGACGTTGGCCCAGCTGGTGGTGCACTTCATGAGCGACCCGGTGGCGGGCCTGCGCGAGATGGCCCGGGTCACGCGTCCGGGCGGTCCGGTGGTCGCCTCGGTATGGGACCACGGCGGCGGCCGAGGACCGTCGTCGCCGTTCTGGCGAGGTGTCGCGGACGTCCACCCCGGCGCGCTCGACGAGAGCGACCCCCCCGGCTCACGCGAGGGCCACCTGGGCCAGCTCTTCGAGGACGCCGGCCTGGGCGACCTCGACGAGACGGTGCTCACCGTGACCGTGCCGTACGAGAGCTTCGAGGAGTGGTGGGAGCCCTACACCTTCGGGGTCGGGCCGGCCGGCGCCTACGTCGACCGGCTGGACGAGGCGGACCGGCAGCGGGTGCGTGACGCGTGCGCGGCGCAGCTGCCCCCGGCGCCCTTCGAGGTCACGGCGTCGGCGTGGACGGTGCGCGGGCGGGCCTAGCCGACTCCGTCGTGGGTCCGTCGAAGACCCGCAGCAACCGCTCCGCCTTCCAGCGGGACTCGGCGTACTCCTCGGCGACGTCGGAGTGGACCGTGATCCCGCCGCCGGTCCCGAGCAGGTAGCGCCCGTCGCCGCTGGTGGTCAGCGACCTGATCACCACCCCGAGGTCGGCCCGCCCGTCGGCGGACACCCAGCCGAAGGCGCCGGCGTAGGCGCCGCGGGCACTGCTCTCCACCTCCTCGATGATCTGCATGGTGCGCAGCTTCGGCGCCCCGGTCATCGAGCCGGCCGGGAAGAGGGTGCGCAGTGCGCCGACGGTGCCCACGCCGTCGACGAGGCGGCCGGAGACCGTGGAGACCGCGATCGGAGTCTGCCCTGCCTTTGATAGCAGCCCGCGACTGGTTGAGCAGCGCACCGACCTCACCGAACGACTCGGGCAGAGGTTGGCAACGCTTGACAGATGCTTTCGTTCGTAGTCAGAACCGGTGCACAGGTGGGCGGCGCGCTTCCTCACAAGACCCAGCATCGGGTCTGGATTCGCTGACGGCACTTGCGTAACGTGAGTCTCGGCTCGTGACGCCCGCTCACGAGCGAGGACCGATCGATGCCGAGTGCCCTGACTGGCGACTTCGACGCCGTGCTCGAGTTGAGCGGCGGCACGCTCAGTCGTCTGGTCGCGACGATGCATCAGAGTGCGGACGCCGATCCGGCCAAACAGGGCATCCCCCACGGCTTCTACTTTCGGCTGGGCGACGAAGGGCAAGTGCCCGGCGTCCGCGGGTCCGTAGCGGCGCAGATCGGTGTGCCCCGCGTGGAGCTCATCCACGGAGCAACAGATCGAGTTCTGTTGCATTTCGACATTCGCGCTCGCTACCGCGCCGATCCGGGCAGCACGCCGCTGGCCGACATCATCTACGGAGTCGCGAGCGCGGCGTACAAGTTCGAGGAGATTGACCCCACATGCTTCGGATGGCGGCGGCTTGCCGGCGACTACCTCTGGATGCGTGTCATCCCGGAAACGGTGTCGTTCGACGGGGTGCTCCGCAACGAGTCGAGCATCCTCAGCGTAATCGGCGTTCTCGACGAACAAGTCGTCAAAGGGCGCGTCGAGAAGTTGCTGGCGGCGCTCCTCGGCAAGCGCTTCGCGCCTACGCCGCAACCGATCGCCAAGCAGTTCCGCCGGTTTCGCAGCCTCGCGTTCGGCAGCGGGCCCACGCAGTCGGCCATCGCGATGCCATTCGGGCTCAGCGCCAAGAGCCCCGCGGGCAACCTGGCGAGCCTCACCGACCTGTTCCTCGGGGGGCGTGACTTCGGGCTCGCGATCAGCAGCGAGCACATCCTGGCGGCGATCGAACCGCAGCTCGAGCCGATCACAGGGATCCAACGCGACTTTCACGTCCACGGCGACGCGGGCCTCGGGGGCGGGCTCGAAGATCGACTACCACGTCCGGCTCGACGGCGCGACCGCGGAATGGATGGGTCCCTCCGCGATCCCGTTCGTGTCGCTCTCCGGCGGCCTGATCCGGGTCCGGGTCACCGGCGTGGGTTGGGCCTCGCGGCTCTACCGCAGTGGCGTCTTCAACGTCGGCTCAGTGCACGCGAACGATCTGAGGATGAACTTCAGCGTCGAGCAACTCGTGCACCTCGACTTCGACGCGGCCGCCGAACGACTCTCGGCCGCGCCCTTCGGCGCGCCCGCGGTGCCGTTGAACTACACCGGGCCGTTCGCCGGCTACGTGGGGCCTCTCGCACGCGACGCCATCGCCAGCCAGGTGCAGTCGCGCCTCGGTGGCGTGGTCGCGCAGACGCAGAACGAACTTGCCTTCTTCACCGCGCCCGCCCGAAAGGCAACGATCATCGACCAGCTTCGCCGGATCGACGGCGCGGCCACGGCGCGATTTACCGACGCCGTGTTTCGGGTGGAAGGAATGATCCTCCGCGGAGTGATCCCGCTCTCGCATCGCCACGTGCCGCACGTGTCGTTCGAGAAGTACCCCGACGGGGACGGCTTCGACGCGGCGGAGAAGACTGGATCCCGGGAGGTCGGATCGACTCGTTCGAGTGAACCTGGGGCTGGCTCACGAATGGCGTCGAAGCAGCGCCGGGGCCGCCCGGCTCGACCACGCTCGACGACACCTTCACGCTTCGGCGGCCGCAGGGGCAGCGGAGCAGGTTCGGGCTGTCGGTGAGCCTCGACAGGCCACTTCCCGGGCTCGACGGGCACGGAAGCCTTTGCCTGGTGATTCGGGGCGTCTGCATCGATCACGTCACCGGAGCGCTCGTCCCTGTCACGAGTGTCAGAAGCTGCGCACAGTTCGGGTTCCAGTTCCGCATGCCCTACGAGGTCGCCGCATACGCGCGGGTGTGCGATCCGCTCCGTGCAGTCGGCGAGCGGCATGCGCTAGAGGTCGGTGTCGTCCGCATCGGAGTGGCGGACTCGAGCGCGGCGTCATCGAACACGCTCCTGCTGTACGTCGGCGAGGCGTGGGACGACGAAGCGGTGCGGGCACTCCTCTCCGGGGTCGAGCGCAGCCGTCGCGAGGGAGCCGGCCTCGTCGTCGTCATATTGTTCACCGAGGGAGCGCTCAACGGCGGCGACGCGGAACTCCCAGACAGGATACGGGAGCCAGGTGAGGAACTCGCCGCACCGCTGATGGTGAACGAGGACGTGCGGGGCGGGTGGACGAAGGTGTCGCCCTGTCGGCTCGCGCAGAGCGACCCGGCGTGGCGGCTGATCGCGCCCGACGGCACGGTGCGCTGGTCCCATCAGGGGCCAGCCGACGATGAGACGATCGCCGCCGTATTGGACGAGCGGCTCGTAGCGAGCGCCCCTGCCGGGTTCGGGCGAATCCGGCCCGAGCTGATCCCGGAGATCACGTGCCCATCGAACTCCTGACGCGGAACTGCCCACCAGTGCCCCTTTCGCGATTGGGGATGAGCGGGTCGACGGTCTTCTTCGTCCACAAGGACAGACCCTCGACGTTGGAGCGGCACGCCCGCCCGAGGCATGACGATGCCGATCGGGTTGAAGAGGCCCCATATCTGGCGATCGTGGTCGAAGGCGCGAACGACGACGAGGCCGAGGCGCTGCGCAGGAGATGGGGAGCTGGAGATCCCGACGTTTCCCGATCCGAACGGAACGCTGACTCGCGGTGCGGGAGTGCGCTTCACGCCGTCGACCCTGAGGCTCGATGATCGTGGTCGAGTGATCGACTACGAGATGGGTGTGGGGTTCGAAGATCGCGATTCCACGTTGCCCGAACGCGACGACGAGTCATACGAGACGTCATGACCATCCTCATCGACGTCTTCCTCGGCAACCATGCCGCGGTGTTCGACGACCTTCTCCAGATCGTCCGATGCGATCCGGGTCTGACGACCTCGCAACCGACGCCGTTCGTGCTGCAGGTCGCGTTCCAACAGAAGCAGCAGTCGGTGGCGTCCTCGGCCCGGGTGCTCTCGCTCGCCAACGATGCGACGAACATCCTGGTTGCTGGCGTGGCGAGTACCTGGGTCGCTCCGGACGGCCGTCCGATCACCAACTATGCCGCGGTGACGATGCCGGGGTCGCTGACCGAGCCGATCACGATCTGGATCGACGTGACGAACGCGGGTGGCCAGGGCTACTACGTTCTCGACACGGACCGCACGACGATCGAGTTCCTCGGGCCGTCCTGCTGTACCAGCGAGCTCGCCCACGCCTTCCACATGATCCTCGGCGATGAGCCCGCGACGCTGCAGGCGAAGGAGGTGCAGGCGATCAAGGACGAGAACGCGCTGCGCGCGCAGCTGTTCATGGCGCTGCGTCATCCCACCGATCACGCTGGCGGCGTGGGGCCGCCCTCGCACGGCGGTGTGGACACCTCCCGAGATGCAAGCCGGTAGACCCCGGGTTCAACTGGGACTGCATCGTGGCTACCTCGGCCGTCGGCTCCCCATACGCGACACGGGTCGAGGAACTGCGTCGCGTACGGCGCGAGTACGGCAACCTCAGCCTGTGGGCCGCGCTGATCTCCCAGCCGGTGCTCGATCACTATCGCAAGTTCAGCCCCGGCGTCGTGCGCGACATGAATGCCGACCCCGTCCTGCGCAAAGCGATGCGGTTGTATGTCGTACACCGATGCTCCACCTCGTCCGGATCACCGAGAAGCTACTGCCGCGCGGAAATGGACGATAGTGAGCTGCTGGCATCGCTCGACGGAACCTCGACGAGTACCTCGCCGATCTGGCGACGGCAGGAGCATCGCCACGCGCGCTCGCCGACGCGGTCGATGGCGCCGGCCTGGCAGCTGGTAAGTCTCCGTGCGTTGCCCGCCGCGGCTGCCACACGCGAGACCGGTCGAGAAGTGCCCGGCGACGTCTACGACTATCTGGCGTCGAAGATTGCATCGCAGGGGACCGAGACCGCCGGTTACGCATGGGCGTTCGAGGGGATCGAACTCCTCTCGGTCAGGCGCCTCTCGAGAGACGCGGCCCAGCAACCGATCCCATCGGCGTTCCTCGACCTACTCGGAGCATGGATCGCACGCCTGCCCATCCCGACCGGGGCATCGATGACCATCGCGGACGCATCCGACGAGTTGAAGGTCTTCGCCGAGCGCATCCTCACTCGCCCCCGCACGCGGCACAGTTCGCGGAGCACCTGCTCGCACGATGGCCGGCCAGCCCGCGCCGGCGCTCCGCTCACTCCTTCACGATCTGCACTTTCTACGGCCAGACAACAAGCCGACGGAATGACACTGACCATGCCCGAATCGATTCAGATCACCGACGTCCGACTCACCGAGATGCCCGCGGACCAGATGACACCCGCCATGTCCCACTCGGGCGTTAGTTGGTATCGCTTGGCGCTGACGGTGCAGAATGCGTCCGATGAACCGATCCACCTGATCTCCGACATCCGGCGGATCCGGTACGACGCCGCGTCGCGGGTCCTCCACGTGCAGCTGAGCGAACACGACGCGCCCGAGGAGAGTCCGGTGATCGGTCCGCCGATGCCGCCGCGCTACACGATGATCGGCGCCCGGGACGAGGCGACGATCGTCCATCCGCTGTCTTCCCCCATCACGTTCCTCCAGACCTCGCCCGTCGGGCTGCGCTCACCCACATACGTGCGCCTGGCCGAAGACGTGGATTCGATCGAGTGCGCCGTGACCTACGAGACCGAGCCGCCACCACCCGTGGTCGATCTGGCCGCGTTGAGAGTGCCGGACCGCGAGCCGCGCCCCGGGACAACGCTGACGGCGTCGTGCATACCGCCAAACCCGAGACGGGGCGACTACGACACAGCAGACGACGACCAGAGCAGCTGAGAACCTGCTCCCAGCGGCACCCCCGACGAAGTTGGCCACGAGCACTCGCATCTGCCCCGCATCGGCTACCGCACAACCTGATCGACCTCAACCACGCGGTGCGGGTGGAGTGCTGGCCCGGTGGTTCACCGCGCCGACAGCAGGCCCAAACCACTTCGGGCGCAATGTGGTACTTGAGCTGCTTGAGGAGCAGCGAGTGGTACTGGTTCAGGAGGAGGAGGTGCTCGCGCTGGTAGCACGGGGGCAGACCAACGCCGAGATCGCCACCGAGCCCTTCGTCGGGTTGAGCACGGTCAAAACCCACGTCGCATCGTTGATGACGAAGCTCGGCGCCCCGCAACCGCGTCGAGATCGCGATGTAGGCATACGACACCAGATGCGTGAGAGCCGATTAGTGGGATACAGATCGCAGCGTACGCCCGCGGGGTTCGGTAGCCCAGCGATGAGTGGTGGTCGTGGTTGTACCCCTCTTTCCAGTCCCCGATGGTGACTTGGCGTGGGTCAGGGACCAGAACAGGGGGATGTTGAGGCATTCGTCGCGCCGGCGACCGTTGATTGACTCGATGAAGGGGTTGCGCCACGGCCTCACCGGGTGGGATGAACAGCATCCCGGTCCTCGTGCCAGCCCACTCGGCCAGCGCAGCAGCGATCAACTCCGGCCCGTTGTCCGAACCGCAGTACCGCCGGGCCGCCACCACCACGAGTGGCCGTGATCCGGTTCAGCTCTGTGGCGAGCACATCGCCGGTGATGGAGCGCTCGACCAGCCCGCCGAGTCACGGCTGGCCTCGTCAACCACCCACAGGATCTTGACCGACCGACCGTCGGTGGTCGAGTCGAACTGAAAGTCGATTGCCCACGCCATGTTCGCGCCGGTCGCGGACGGCGCCGGCGGCGCGGTGGAGGACCGACCCGGTTGCTGCGACGCTTCACGACCACGCGGAGGCCTTCCTCGCGCCACAGCCGCTGGATCTTCTTGTGGTCGACGGCGGTCCAGCCCTCACCACGAGCGTCGTGGTAGGCGCGTCGGTGACCCCAGCGGGATGCTTGCGTTGGGAAACCGCACCCACCGGAGTAGGGCACGGCGATGCTAGAGCGGCCGGGCGACCCAGTTGCGGCCCTGCACACCCCCTTTGCGATGTTGGCGGGCGATCTCTACCCCGCACGGTTTGAGCGTGAACATGCACGCTGCCCCTGTTTGGACTGGGGGCAGAGCCCCGACGGGGGACGCAGCGAGACGGGGGAGTGGTGCCGCTCCAGGAGTGGCGCTGTGTTCCATGCGCCGTGAGTTCTTGACCGTCACAGGCGGTGGTCAGACGCACCCCTCAAGCCACACGTGCGCGGCATAGAGCGATCGTTTTCACCTGGACCTCCAACCCGGCCCAATGCGTCCAACACCGAGCCGTGACACGATCTCCGAATCCGGTTCACCCGTTTGCCCAGGAGGTTTGACATGCGGCTGGAACTGCGAATCTTCGGTAGCGGAGTCCGCCAGGCCCGAACCGTGTTCAGGGCGTGGCGGCACAGTGGCAAGGCCTTCCTCGACGCGGACCAGACGCCGTCAGTCCTCTCCGCCAGCGAGGCCGAGTACGAGGAGGACGCAGCCGTACTGCGCCGTCGAAATCCCAGGACGGGAGATCCTCGTCCGCGAAGCCATGCGCATCGTCATCTCGGTCGCCGTTTTCGCCGCCGGCATCACTTTTCTCGCGGTTGGGGATGCGAACGCGCAGCAGTGGTCGACCGGGGCGATGGGTGCCGTGGTGGGCTATTGGTTGCGGTGACTCGGGTCGCAATCCGACAACAGGGCTGCTGTTGGGTCGACGAAGTTCACGCTCGCACATCGGCTATGTGAGTGCGTCTCGCACGCGGTACCGCGTGTCAGCGCCAAAGATGGATCTCTGCTGCTGCCATCCCTTCTCTTCGTCATATCCGGATAGACACAGTTCTTGCGACCGCGTCGCGGAATGAGCGAACAGTCAGCACTGTCAGTGGACTGCTGTCAGTTGCTGGAGGTTTCGATACTCGCCAACGCCTGAAGCGTGAGACCAACGGCCGCCAGGCCGGGACCTGCGACGGCGGCCGGGATGCCGTCGACGACCAGTCGCTTCGTCTGTGACGCCAGGGTGACTTCGGCGCCTTCGAGGCGGTTCGTCACCTCGCGGATTGCCTTTTCCCTCTTGCGCTGTTCAGTCGTCACGGCGGCTAGCTGTGTGACTGACGGACGCCTATGACAGTGGGTCTTGGGCTTTCTGTCGTAGGCGTTCATACGGTGTTTGGCCGTCGAGTGCGCCGTGAGGGCGATCGTAGTTGTAGTAGTCCTCCCACTCCTGGAGTCGTGTTTCGAAGAGCCGGGCGTCGTCGATGACCTCGCCTTCGAGGAGGCGGTAGAACTCCTCGGAGTCGATGCGGTGGGATCTCTCCACCTTGCCGTTGAGGCGCGGTGTGCGTGGCTTGATCCGGATGTGGCCGATGCCTTTGTCGATCAGATGCCAGTGGAAGGAGACCCGAACTCCTGGCCGTTGTCGGTCTGGACCTGGTCGACCGCGAAGGGCAGCTTGGACAGCACGTGGTCGATGAACGCGATGGCGGTGGACTGATCGTTGCGCGGGTAGGCCCGCAGCACGCGAAGGCGGGTGCAGTCGTCGATCGCGGTGTATTGGTAGTAGCGCTTCTTGCGGCCCTTCTGGCCGAGTGGCTCGATGAACTTCACGTCGACCTGCAGCTGGTGGCCGGGGCGTTGCTTCTCGTAGCGCTTCCACCGGGTTTCGCGGCGCTTGTAGCGCTGAGAACTGGGGAGTCGGTTCACGCCGGCGCGGTGCAGGATCCGCCAGACGTCGGAGGGGCTGATCTTGATCTGGTGGTACCGCTGCAGGTACATCGAGATCTTGCCTGGTCCGAAGTGGTAGCGCTGCCGCAGCCACAGGATCTTCTCGACGACCTCAGCCTGGGTTGCCTTCGGTGAGTTGTGTGGGGCGCTGGATCGGTCCTTGAGTCCCTCGAAGCCTTCCTCTTCGTAGCGTTTGAGCCACTTGTAGTAGCAGTTCCGGCTGATGCCGAAATCGCGGCAGGTGGCCGAGACGCTGCCGCTGACTTCCTCCACGTGCTTGAGCACCGCGAGCTTGTGTTTGGCCCGCCGCTCAAGTTCTCGTTCAGTCACAAGGATCTCCTATGAATCAGAGACCCGGACTGTCAACAACGTCCGTCAGTTTTAGAGCTAGCGCTTGGCTGGCGTCTCTCAAAGCACGAAGGGTCAGGAATCGTCCTGCCCGAGCTTCCCCGACCCGTTCCAAGAACTGCACGTCGTGGTCCCTCAGCGGGGCGCCGAACAACCGGCTCAGCTCCGGCTGCATCGCCTTGGCACGCTTAGCAGCGTCGATCGTCTTCGCGATCAGCGCCATCTTCCGTCGGAACCACCAGCGCCGTACGATCGCGGGCGCGCCAACCGCACCTCTGCCCAAGGATCCGCTCAGGCTGACCAGGCTCGCCGACGACGGGTCCAAGGCTGCCTTGACCCCGTCACCGGCCACCGCCCACAGCACCTCGCTCCCTCCACGGTCTGCACCGCCGAACTGACGACGTAGCAGGTCGGAGTAGCGGTGTGCGTCGGCGAGCAAGCTGAAGATGTCGCCGTCGGCCTCGGCCCTCGCGATCCCCGTCAACGTCTTCCGGAACCGGGTCGCGGCTGCCGAGTCCCTGATTTCTAGGGTTGCACTAATCAGGTCCGTCCTGTTCTTGCTGTCAGCGAGGACCCGGGTGAGGAAGAGGGGCAGCACGGTGAAGACCGGGCGACCTAAGAACTCGTTGGCGTTCGTCGCTCGTGCCCGCGACCCCTTCTCAGCTAGATCCACCAGACGCTCATCGAGTCCTGGCTCAGCGTAGGAGCCGCGGTCGAAGAACTTCCAACAAATTGGTGCCCGCACCACGTCCGGTCGATACGGCGCGCCCAGTACCTCGGACGCGACGAGATAAAAGTGTGTCCGCAGCAGCAGCCTGTGCTTGAACTCGTCCTCGTACATGCGCCGGTACATCTCCTGGTCCGCCCACCAGGACGTGTTGGCCTGGGAGCTATACCGCCTCACCCAGTCCTCCCAGATTCTCTCATCCGTCATGGACGCTAGGTCTGTGCGGTCCGGTGCGCGGGGAGGAAACATGTCGTCAAAGACACGTCCCACCGTGATGTCGTACGCGTCCCCCATCCGTCTCCCGACAAATCGCCGAACCGGCGACCGCTTGGAGAGCCGGTCCTCTCGGGCCTCGAAGCTCGCGTTGCCTTCGCTCCGCGCGGGCGTCGTGGAGCCACTCGTCCTCGCGTCGGCGGTACTCCTCCACGCGGGCGGCGTCGAGAAGGTCCAAGTAGGTGTCAAGTTCAGCGTCGTGAAAGTATTGCCGGTTGAGGACGGTGCGGAGCTTGTTGGCGGCATTCGCGATGGCGTCCTGGCGGTCTGTCCGGGTCTCGTCGTCCCAGGTCGGAAGGTCTGAAAGGCCGTCGAACTCCAGAGCGACATATCGGTCGACGATGTCTCGGGTCGTGCACTTCTCGACCCGGACCGCCTCCCCATATCGGGCCGTGATCGCGGTAAGGCGAGAATCGTCGACGCTCTGCGTGTCTAGGACGATTATCTCTTTGTGCAGGATCAGGCACTCGACCAGCAATGACAGCGCGTACACGTTGAGCGCCGCTGGCGGTTCGTCGCCGGACACCAACTGGTCAGCGGACATCAGGGTCGTGCCGTCAAGTAGTACGCGGTCCATCGGGCCTCCCGTGGCCAGTGTCGCACCGAATTGCACGCTGTTCATCCGACTAGGGGCCGCTGATTCCGCCGCTTCGGCTGCGGCGCATTCGGCAGTTGAGAAGCTGCGCTACTTGCTAGGTGTCAAGGCAGGCCTCGTAGGGTGGCACGATCGGTCGGGGCCCGGCCGACGCTTGCACGCTCCCTATTGCATGTTCGCGGGCGAGAACATCTCCAGGTTGAGTGGATTCAGAACAGTCCCGTTGAGTCACAGGTGGTAAGACGCACGTCCATCTGCGCGAACCGCAGGTATCGACTACCGGCGGGGATGCCGCGACGGGGTGTACTGCCCTGGTTGTCGGGCTGGGCCGTGCGTGGTCTTCGGGCTTGGTTCTCAGGGCAATGACTGACAGCAGGTCAACAAGATTGTCTGCCGGACATATCGAGCTCATCTGCTTGGTCGTTGGAGGCATCTCGAAGGTGACTTCACCCCGGCCAGCGGTGGGCGGCCTTGAGCGACTTCTTCACATAGTGGTCCCAACTGGCCTCGTCGGCGAGCCGGTCGAGCTCCGGACGTGGCTTGCGCCACGGGGAGGGCTCCAGCAGGTCGACCATGATGTCGGCGGCGCTCGTCGCATCGACCGGCAGCGACCGGGTCGTGACCTGATCGGGGGTGGTTTCGGCCCAGGCGAAGGCTTCCGCGATCCCGATATCGACGGCCAGGCTTCGCCCCTCTGGCCCGACCCGCGACCCGATGCGGCCCTTGAGTTCCCGAGCGGTTATCGCGGTGCCGGGTGGCTGGGATCCGACGACGACCAGAGGGCGGCCAAGGAAGAGGCAGAACAGCGCCTCCGACGCAGTCCCGGGGCTGGTGGCGCCGAACGCGATGGCCGCGTCGCACAGGCACGCCTCAACAAAGTTGCGCCGGTGTCCCCAGCCGGGGGTGACCACGAACCCGCCGTAAGGGTGTTCGCGGGGCGCTTCTACGTCGCTCTCCCTCGCGACGCCCAGCCACGTGGCCGACGGTCCAGCCCCGACGTGCCTGAGCGAGTAAACTGCTAGGTCCTTGACGGGCTCGGGAGCTTGCTTGTACTCGTCTGACCTGGGCTGGGCTCCCGAGAGCAGTACCGCCCGCGCCCGGTTGGTCTCGACCCTCGCCCGGTTGATCTCGACAGCCAGCAGCTCAACCGCCTTCCGCTCAGCCGCCGTCTTCGTGTCGCTTCCGAAGACGCCGATCACCGGTTGCTTCTTGTCAAGCTCCAGCGCCATGTCCTGCTCCGTCCTTAGGGCCTGCCCTTGGCGGTGTGGAGGATCCAGTCCTGGACCGTCCTGGCGAGTGCGGCGTCCCTCGCCTTCGTCGCGATGTTCGTCGGCTGGACGTAGAAAGTCCAGGGCTCGCGCCATCGGACCAGCTGTGGTCCGGCTTCGAGTTCTCGACGGGGGTTCGACTCCTTGATGGGCTGCCGCGCGAGAACTGCAGAGCCGGGACGCCTTGGCATCGTCGTTGCCCCGGTTCGCGCTCGCTCGCCCTGGTGCACTGGTCTTGTTCTGGGCCGCGCTGGCGATGTCTCCCACGATGCTCATTGCCGCCCTTTGGGACTGACCTGGGTTCGCGGGTGGCGAACCCTCAGTCGGGTCCGATGCGACTTTCGGATCATGACCGCGGTCCCCATTTGAGAGTGTTTGTCGCTGAGCCGTCCTTCGGCTGCGCACCGTGTATGAGATGCCGCTGTACTTGACGAGCTGGCAGAACGCGAGAACCCTCGCTAGTAACCTCAGAAGGGAGCGGACACGGCGTGAGTGGCGGATCCGAGTACCCGCAGCCCGCTGCGCGGGAGCCTGTGCCTGGACGTGAGAAGCAGCCCGACGAAGAGCGGCTATCGCTCCTTGACCATCGAGATGCCCTCAAGTTCGAACACGAGTTGATCGATCGAAAACTGACTAGACTCTTGACCTCGCAGACGATCCTCTTCGCGGCGGTCAGTTTCGCGGCAAACAGGGCCGATGCCACTTTCATTCGAATTCTGGCGCTAACCGGACTGGCGCTGTGCTTGGCGATCGCATTCGGAATGGCGGGGAACTTCAGGGCGAAATGGTATGTCTACGACGACTACCGGCAGATGGGCAAGGATCGCCGGACGCCGGCGGAACCCCCGGTGCAATGGGGAGTACGGACATTCACGACCAAGTGGGGCATGATCGCCGACTTCCTCGTTCCAATGATCTTCACCGGCGCGTGGGTGTGGATCCTGATCCGTGCCGAAACGATCGGTACGTTGGCCGGCGGCTAATGGGGCGGTCGACCTGATCTGCTGGCGGGCGACGCCTATCCCGTACGGTCTGGCCCCGACTGAGCGGGGGATTCCTCGCGATCCCCGGCCAGATGTCGAACCGGCCGGGCCGCGTCGATCAACAAGGGTGTGAACCGCTGCCCCCCGAGTACCTCGCGGTGGAGGGAAGCGTGAACTCCGGCGCTCACCGGCTGGCTTCAGGACCGTCAGCCCTCATTCGCCCGCTAGATCGTGCCAGACAACGCGAGTATCTTCAGGGAAGGATCACAGCCTCGCTTGGGGGTATCGTGTCAATGTCTGAGGGAAGAGATTACGGAATAAAGACGTACCGATACTTGCGGATCGCAATGGCATCGCTTGTCGTGTGCGTGCTTGCCTCAGTGGTTTACGAGTCCTTGGAGAATCCCGAGTCGTGTTGGCCGGGCTCGCTCAGTGCATACTATTGTACGCTGGCCAGGCCGATCTTTGTCGCCGCACTGTTTGCCATCGGTGTGTCCATGGTTGTCCTCTTGGGACACCCGAGGCTGCAGGACTTAGTACTTAACATAGGTGGCTCTTAGCGATCGTCGTGGCACTAGTCCCGACACCAAACAAAGGGACGTGCATGTCGGTTCCATTCCAATCGGAGGAGCGGGCAGCAAATATCTCTAATAACATGACGGCCTTCTTTTAGACGCCGGCCGTGGGCATAGCTCCCCTGAGACCACGTGGTCTTGATCATTCATTCACGGGGAGTTTCAATTCGCACTCGGGCTGCAGCATTCATCGCACTACTTTTCGGGATCGTCAGTATCGTCAGCTGGGCACGGCGTCGCCGGCCTACGACGACAAGGACTGCTGCGACTCTCCAAACCAGGCGGCCGCCCAGGACTACTTCCTGGATCACGGCGGGCCGCAGAGCGACCCGGACGGCCTCGACGCCGACGGTGACGGGATCGCGTGCGAGTCAAACCCCTGCCCCTGCAACTACGGCACCGGAGGTGGCGGGGGCGGTGGCGGCGGCGGCACCCCGCCGCTGAAGCCGAAGCGTCAGATCGCGAAGGTCGTGCGTGTGATCGACGGCGACACACCCGAGTCCCAAGCAGTGCGGTCGGGCGATGCGAAGCGCAATGCCAAGAAGCTGCTCCCGAAGGGCAAGAGGGTCATCCTGCTGTCCGACACCAGCCAGAGCCTGCAGGACCGCTACGGTCGGCTGCTCCGCTACGCCAAGAGCCCGAAGTCGCCCGAACGTAGCAAGGGCCTCATCAAGCGCGGGTTCGGCAAGGTCTACGTCGTCGGCAAGCCGTTCAAGCGGGTCGGCGCGTACCGCTCCGCCCAGGGTCAGGCCAAGCGCCAGGACAAGGGCCTCTGGGACAAGTGCTGGTGAGCCGACCTTCTCCTACAGACCCTGCCCCGCCGACAGCCGGACCTCACAGCCGAAATCTCTCGGCTACCGAGCTAGCACGAGGACACAGAACCGCCCCGGCACGACCTCTGCCGGGGCGGTTCTGCTGTCGGATTCGACCGACGTCCGCGACGCGCACTCGATCGCGATCGTCGCGGTCCGCACCAAGACCCTGCGCGTGCTTCAGCAAGACGGCGAGCTTCGAGGCGCTGCGGATGCTCATCGACCGCCGCGAAGCACTGACGCGGCGCAGGGTCCAGTGCTTCGCGCTGTAGTGGCAAGCGAGTCTCGCATCGTGACCTCGGATCCGGGGTCACGCGTCTATGGTGAGGACCGACGCCGTCAAGGCGCGTCTGGGTAAGTCGACCTAGGAGGGTGCAGCGTGTCACTCAACCAGCACGAGGCACTCGACAGCATCGACCGCTTCATTCAAGTGGGGCGTGACATCGCAAAGCTGCCACTTCTCGCGAATCCGGAGTTCCTCTCCGCAGCCGAAGCTCTCTATCTGATCGCTCACAAACTGCTGATATCAAACGAGAACATGGCGCGCTGGCTTAACAAGTTTCTCCAGTTTGATTTTGGACAGCCAGGTGCGCCAGGCCAGTTCAAGGAGCTGGCGCGCGACTTCCAAACGATGCGGTCCGGTCAGGGCTTCTATGAGATGAAGTTCAAATGCGGTGACATCCGCCTAATTTATCGTCGCGACATTGAGGCGAAACTGCCTGACTTGTTCCCGACGGAACTAGCCGACGTCGAGGTGGCTCGACAGGCGTTCGTCAATCTAGGTGTGGCCGACGACGATATGGTTGCCTACGTCGTTGACGGACTTGTGTCCGGGCTCGATGACTTCGTGGGCCGGATCGAGAAGCATCTCGGCAGGTCGGATCTGAATGGGGCTGAAACCGAGCGGCTACGGTTTAAGGTCGCATCGCGCGAACTGTCGTCTCGGCTAGTGCATTTCGCTAACCAGCTGGCTGACCTCGTCCTTACCTACGCTGGTCTGGCGCAGCGCTCCGTCACGTTGGCCGACGATCCCAGTCCGTCGGGGCCGCGTTAGCTAATCTGAGCTAGGCGGGATGGCACCCGCCATTTTCGCGTCGGTGTAATCCACTTGACTCCCGCGCATGTTGGAGAGGTCGCAATGACGCAAGTCAACACCTCGAAGATCGAGTACCACATAGGGGGCCGAGCCGAGTAGTCGGCCAGCCACTTTGATTGCAGCCACGACGTCCTCGTTCGGCTCGTCCTGTCGCTCCCTAAGAGCCTTCGAACGCTCTCTCACGAACGAGCCGAGCACATCCAGGATCGTGGCGCAGTCTTTGGGCGAATCGCCGCCGATACGCTCAAGGGCATACACGCCGCCGATACGCACGGACGAGTTCTCACGATTCCCTAGTTGGTCGACCGCCTTGCTGTAGCGGTCGGTCACATGACCTTCGTGGTTGAGCCTATAGGTCCGCGCTGTGTACACGAGCGTGACTCCGGCGCCGAAGGCAACCAGAAGTGCCACAAGTGGTGCGCGTACATCATTCATTGCCTTCAGGCGTTCAACGGATGTGAGGCCGGAGGACGGAGTCAGCCACGCAGGCACCGCCCAAAGCACGAGGAGCGCGACCACGACAACCGCCAGCAACACCGATGCGGAGACCTTCACGAACTCGGTCTGTGTACGGCTCCGGGCCATGGTTCATTAATACGCTGAATGAGGACCGTTTGCCAGGGGCGCCTCGATGTCCGGCACGCGGCCGTCGATCTTTCCGCCGCTCACTTGGGCGGAGCGAAGCATCGCGAGGACGACCTCAGCCAGGCTGACCGGACCCGTGGTCTGGCGCTGGTCGAGGTAGTCGCGCATCGCGGCCGCGAAGTCCTCGTGTAGCCGAGTCGTCGTCGGTGGCCGGTGACGGAGTTCGTCGCGAGCGTGAGCTCCGCTGCCAGCTTGTCGGGCTGGTCCCCGTCTGCTCCAAGCCGGTGCGGATCTCAGGGTCGAGCTGCATCGCCGACCACAGTGCTGTGGAGCGGGTCGTCTCGGTATGAGGGCTGGCGCCGATGTCGAAGCGATGCTGCTGGACGGAGGCGGCGAACGCCTGAAACTGTTCGACGTCGCGAGAGAGAGGGAATTCGGCGTCGCGGATCAGTTGTACCAGCGAACCGGGCTCGGTGGCAGTGGCGGTGGCGGAACTGCTGGCTTCCGGCACGGTGACCACTCCTAGCCCAAGACAGCCAGCCCAAGGTTGGACCGGTGACCTTCGTCAGAGTAGGTCGGTCCGGAGCGTGGTGACGGGGTCCTTAGACCAAAATGGTGAAGGGCCGTTGACGGGGTCTGGCAATTGGAGCACTGTGAACAGCACCATTTGCTGGCTTCCTCACCTCCCAGGGATCGCCCATGCCAGAGGTCACCGGTGGAGTTCGTCTCGCCAACGGGCTTCCAGCGAGCGGTCTGACGTTCCAGCTGCTGCACGAGGTGTTCGGTAAGGAGCCTCAGTTCGTCGTGGAGGTCACGACGGACGAGTCCGGACAGTTCACGGTGCCTGATCTCGCGTTCGACGAACACACCTCCCTGGTGGCGAAGGTCGGCGGTGACGGCGAGGGGGCGACCTTGCTGGCTCCGCTGTGGACAGCGACAAGACGCCGCGTCGTTCAACTTCGTCGCCCCGGTCGGGGCGACGCGGACAGCCTCCGAGTTCTCCCGCTTGCGCACGGCGTTGCGCCCGGTGGTGGGCGACGGGGACCTGGACGCCCTGGCGGCCGCCGCCGAGGACGGCACGCGTTCTGACATCAGCGTCGCGCACCAGCAGACCGGGTGGGACGCCCGGCTGATCGCCGTGGCCTCGCTGGCGGCGCAGCTCGTGAAGGGCACAGACGACGTCCCCGGGATCGAGATCGAGGCGGAGGCGGCGTACGCCATGCTGCGGGCGGGCCTGCCCTCGGACCGCGACCTGCTGGCCCGGCTGCCGCGGGAGACGGTGGAGGCGGCGCTCACCAAGGCTGGCGACGCGGGGATCGTCGACCTCGATGAGGGTGCGATCACTGCGACGGGGGAGCAGTTCGAGGCGTTCGCGGTGGCACACCGGCTCGAGGCGAAGCCCGGTGGTGGGCTCTCGTCGGTGCGTGAGCTCCTCGACTCCAGCGGGCTGCCTGACGACGGGGCACGACTCGCCGCGCAAGAAGTTCCAGTCCGTCCTCCTCGGGACACGGGGACGCCCCGCTCTGGGAGCGGGCGAAGGAAGCCGGGCTCAACGACGGCGCAGATCACTGCGTTGCAGTCGCAGGCCAAGCTCGCCTTCCTGACCACCAACAACCTGCCTCTGATGAAGCACGTGCAGGAGCTGTCCGGGGGCGAGGGAGTCGCGGCCACGCATCGAGGCCCGAGGGTGGGACCTCGTCCGAGCACGTGGGAGTCCGCCTCGACGGGGCTCGGGGGCAGCGGACGCCGTTCCGCCGGCGTACGGGAAGGACGACGATGCGGTCTGTGAGCGTACGCCGAGGAGCTGGCGCGCCGCGTCCGGGTCGCCTATCCCACCCAGGTCACCGCAGCCTTGGTCGCGCGCGGTGACCTCGCCGTGCCCGGGCGTCGACCCCGGGCCGCTGGCCACGACGCTGAGGGCGGCCGCCGACGAGGGCTTCCGACTGGGTTGCGGTCTCGCCTGCGGAGTTCGTCGACGAGCACGCCGCCGTCCTGGACGGGCTGGACGACGATGCGCGCGGCAAGGTGACCACGGCCCTGGAGACGCTCCACCGCGTCCACCAGATCACGCCGAGCAACGACGCGATGAAGGTCCTGCTCGACAAGGGCCTGCACTCGGCGTACGACGTGGTGGCGACGTCCGAGACCGAGTTCCTCGCCAGGTACGGTCCGTTCTTCCCGACGCGCGAGCAGGCGCGCCTGGTCTACCGGAAGTCCGAGCAGGTCAGCGCCGTGCTCTACAACTTCCACGCGATGGCCGCCCAAGCGGTGTCGTCGTCGGTGCTGGTCCCCGTGCAAGGCAGCGGGCAGACCCGCGAGGCCGCCGTCGAGCGGATCAGGCGGCGATGCCGTCGCCCACGATGGAGTCGCTGTTCGGCTCCCTGGACTTCTGCGAGTGCGAGCACTGCCGTTCGGTGCTCAGCCCGGCGGCGTACCTCGTCGACCTCCTGAAGTTCCTCGATCCCGAGACCTCGTCGTGGAAGGGCTTCCTGCGACGTGTGGAAGCAGCGACACCAGGGTGCGGACTACCCGTTCGGCACGCCGTACGACGAGCTGATGGCCCGGCGGCCCGACCTCGCCCACCTCGAGCTGACCTGCGAGAACACCAACACCGTGCTGCCGACCATCGACCTGGTGAACGAGATCCTCGAGTTCATCCTCGCCCACGGATGGCTCTCCGAGCAGCACGGTCCACGACAGCGGGATGCTGAGCCTCGGCCGAGGTGCTGGCCGAGCCGGAGTTCATCGAGGCGAGCGTCTACGACAAGGTGCTGCGCACGGCCAAGCACCCGCCCGCGCTGCCCTTCGACCTGTGGCACGAGACCGACGCGTGAGTTCGCGCGCCGGCTGGAGCACCCCGCTCGGCGGAGATGATGGCCGTCTTCGCCAGCGACGAGGACGACGCGCTGGCGGCCGAGCGGCTCGGGTTCACCGAGGTCGAGTACGCCGCGATCACCGCCGACGACCCGATGGCCGACTGGTGGACGCGGTTCGGCTTCGGCGCCGACGTCGGCGAGGCGGCGACGCGCTCTGGACAGCTCGGGCACGCCAAGGCGCTGTGCCGGACGCTCGGGATCAGCTACCAGGAGCTGGTCGACCTGCTGCGGCACGCACTGGGTGAACCCGACGCTCGCCCGGCTCGAGGTGCTGGCGACGGCCGGGCTGAGCGTGGCCGACGCGGTCGACCTGGCGGGCCAACCGGACCTGGTCGGGGCGGAGAAGCCCGCCGCCCCCGCCGAAGCAGCTGACGTGGACGACGGTCCAGTCGGCGCAGCGACGCCTGGACGCGGTGACGAACCCGTACGGCCTGACCGGCGCAGGAAGGCCGATGCCTGGCTGGCGTCGCGCTGGACGGCGACGCTCTTCGACGCCGGTCGTCGTGCTGGCAGACCCGGACAGCCTCGTGCGACTTCGACAAGGCCTTCCTGGCCACGCGCGGACCAGGCGCAGCCGCTCGCCGACGAGGCCCTCGCACAGCTGCTGGTGAGGCTCGACCTGTTCCTGCGCCTGCACGACGCCTCGGCTGGACGACCAGGCGAGCTCGACGTGGCGCTGGCGGCGTACGTCCCCGACGGCGAGCCGTTCGGTGCTCCGCTTCGCCTGGCCATCCGCCGGCTCGGACGCCAGCAGGAGCTGGCCGACCTCCTCGAGTACGACGGCCCGCGCAGCGTCCTGACCGCGTTGTGGGCGCCATGGACACGGCGCTGTACGACAGCCTGTTCGTCGCCGGCCCGGCCCGCGACCGCGACCCCGTCTTCCTCGCGCCGCTCGGCGACCCGTTGTCGACGCTGCCGGCCGGCACCACCGTGGGCGAGCATGTGCCGGCGCTCCAGTCGGCGCTCGGGCTCACCGCGGCCGACGCTCGCGCGGTACTGGCGGCCGAGGAGCACGACATCCGACACGCCGCTGTCGCTGCGACATCGTCGACGTGCTGCACCGGCACGCCGCGCTCGCCGACGGCGCTCGGGATCGAGATCTGCCGACCTGCTCGACGCTGCGCCGGCTGACCGGCCTGGCACCGCTGGGCGGTGACCTCGAACGCCGAGGTCGTCGAGCTGGTGCGGACGTGCCTGGCCGTCGACCGCAGCCCGCTCAGCGTGGCCGAGCTCGACCTCCTGGCCGCGTCGAGCTTCGACCCGGAAGGTGACCTCGCGTCCCGACCTCGAAGCCGATCAGGGAGGCGCTCGCGACCGATCGCCCAGGCGCATCGCCGGCATCCCGGTCGGACACCGAGGACCAGCGGCGGGAGGCGACGGCCAGGCTGGTCAAGGCCGTCGCCGCAGCGTTCGGCCGCCCGGTCGGGATGCTGCTGGAGCTGCTCGCGTTCGACTCGCCGCTGTCCGCGGGCTACCGCAAGGTCGACCGATGGCGGTCGACCACGCCGATGCGGTGGCCGCGCACCTGCTGCTCGGCCGGGTGCTGCTGCTCGTCGACCGGCTCGGAGCTGGACCTCGACGAGGTCGAAGAGTTCCGGCTCACCGAGCTGCCCGTCGCGCGGGTCGAGGGTGCCGCCCCGGCGACCGCGCAGCTGCTGCGGCTGCTCGACTACGTCGCGCTGCGTGACGAGGCGGCGGGGGGGTCGTCGGAGCTGCTGCAGGTGCTCACCGCCGCGCGGGCACGGCGGCACCGAGGCGGAGCGGCTGGAGGCGGCGTTCGCGATCCTCGCGAGGCTGACGCGCCGGCCGCCGGACGACGTGGCCGAGGTCGCCGGCGCCCTGGCGCTCGACGCCGCCGCCGTCGGCACGGTCGACGGAGTCGCGCGGCTGTGGAACGCGCTGCGGCTCGTCGGCAGGGCCGGCGTGCCCGGCAGCGACATTGTCCGGCTGGGCGGCGATCGCGGACGCGGCCACCGAGCGACGACGGACCGGCACCGGATCGCCCGCGAGGCCCGGGACGCCGCTGCGCGCGCGGAGCACGGTGGCGGTCTGGCAGCGGGTGGCGGCACCCGGTCAGCGACCGGCTGCGCCAGCGGCGTCGCGACGCCCTGGTCGCGGCGGTCCTCGCGCAGCTCGGCCTCGGCACCGTCGAGGAGCTCTACCAGCACCTGCTCCTCGACCCCGGCTCGGAACCCGTGCTGCGCACCTCGCGCATCCGGCAGGCGATCTCGTCGGTGCAGATCTTCATCCAGCGCTGCCTGCTGGGCGTCGAGGACCGGGTCCACCCCACCACGCTGGACGCCGAGCAATGGTCGTGGATGCGGCGATACCGGGTCTGGGAGGCCAACCGGAAGATCTTCCTGTTCCCCGAGAACTGGCTGGAGCCGGAGTTCCGCGACGACAAGTCGCACCTGTTCCAGGAGCTGGAGAGCACCCTCGTCCAGAACGACGTCACCGCGGACCTGGTCGAGGACGCGTTCCTCACCTACCTGCGCAAGCTCGACGAGATCGCCCGCCTGGAGATGTGCGGGATGTACTGGGACCAGGACCCGCTCAACCCCGGGCAACAACACCCTGCACGTCATCGGCCGCACCTACGGCCTGCCCCGGCAGTACTTCTACCGCCGCCAGCAGCACGGGGCCTGGACACCGTGGGAGCCCATGGGCGTCGAGATCGAGGGCGACCACATCGTGCCCGTCGTGTGGCGCAACCGGCTGCACGTCTTCTGGGTGACGTTCCTCGAGCAGCCCGACTCCGCGGACGCCTCGGCCGCGGACGACGAGACACGATGCTCAGGCTCGACAAGGCCGGCAGCGTTCCTCGGTGACATCGGCGACGTAGCCGTGCGCCGGTCG
The DNA here is from genome assembly GCA_963740115.1 of uncultured Actinomycetota bacterium. Taxonomy (GTDB): domain Bacteria; phylum Actinomycetota; class Actinomycetes; order Propionibacteriales; family Nocardioidaceae; genus Nocardioides. The sequence goes on from CAVUCQ010000004.1 coordinate 487,930, forward strand.
GCGGGGGAGCGGGACCGCAGCCGTGTCCATCGGTGGGACCGCCAGCCCGACCCGCCCAAGCCGCTCGCCGAGACCACGCGTCGACGACGTCAAGAAGACCGCCCGAGGCTCCGGCGTGACGACGCCAGATCGAGGTGGCGCTGCACTGGAGCGAGTACGTCGCCGGCAAGTGGTCGGCCCCGACCTCGAGTGGTTTCGGGCGGCATCGGCGGCTTCTCCAGCCGGACCGAGTTCGATCCCGGAGCGGTGTTCGTGCACTCCTCGAACGTCTACGACGCGCAGGGACAGGAGGTCGGCGTCCAGATCCACCTGACCGGGGCGACGATGCGGACCTTCCTGCTGCGCGGCCGGAACAGCCCCGCCGAGTCGGGCAGCAACGTGCCCCGGCCACCGGTGCCGTTCAGCGGCACCGCGGCCGCGGGTCAACCACTACGACGGGTACGGGTCCTTCGCGGTGACGCTTCAACCAGCGACTGACCGCGACGGACGGCGCGGACGCCGTGGCCACACCCTTGACCCTCACGGTGCTCGGCAGCATCAACCGGTTCTCGCTGCTGCCGACCTCGAACGCCGTGACGCTGGGCGGCAGCGAGATCGGGTCGCTGGTCAGCCCGTTCTTCCTCGCCGACGCCCAACGGACCTTCTTCGTCGAGCCGTCGGTGCTGGAGACCACGACCGAGACGTTCGAGTCCTAGCTGGTCCCCGACCCGGGACCCGCGGTGGTGTTCCCGCCGCACCTCATCGACAACATCACGCTGCGGCCCTTCGTCCCGGACCTGGTCATGCCGGACCTCGACTCCCCGCTGCCGCCGAAGGACAACCCGTGGCCGGACGGTCTTCCGCGACTCTCCCCGATCGACGTGCTCACCGGCCCCTCGACCGGCCTGGTCTTCGGCGACCGGGTCCTCGGGCCGCGCGGCACCTGTCAACGTCACGACGCTGGCCGCCGACAGGCAGGGCCTGGTCGCCGGGCCGGAGGCGGTGCGCCCCGGGACTCCGGCCTGGCGGCCGGCGGCGACGTCCGATCGGCCGACCGCGAGCCGATGCACGAGCTGAGACCCGGCGAGCGGGCTCGAGCACCGCGAGCCGTTGCGGTCATCCGGCCGGAGGCCCTCGACGCACGCCGGGCTGCTCGACCGACTCATCGGGCTCTGAACGTCATCGGTGGCATCGGCCTGGCCGCCGGACTCATGGACCGGCTCGAAGGGCTACCTCGGCAGCGGCGCAGGTCCGGACCATCGGCTGAGGAGAGCGGCCATGAGCAACTACGTGATCGGCGACCGGCTTCCACGGCTACGCCGACAGCGTGTCGCCACGATCGCGAAGGAGGCGCTCACGCCGCTGAAGCCGCCGGGTCCGCACCCGGCCCCCCGCGGCTGGAGTCCCACCACATCGTCGTGCGCGAGCGCAACCTCACGCTACTCGTTCGCGCCGCACTACCACCCGTACGTCGGCGAGCTGACGCGTCGGCTCCTGACGGGCTCCACGCGCGGACTGCAGGCGGTCGGACACCGAGTACCGCACCCGCGTGAAGGTGACCGCGGAGGCCAGGCGGCCGATGACGACGGCCCGGTGACCATCGCCGTGGACGAGGAGGTGTTCCTCCCCGACGGGATCGGGCTGACGGTCTCGGGCGAGCCGGTCCGGCTCGCCGGCCGGCACATCGTCACCGCGGACGACCAGCCGTTCGACGGCGCCGTCGGCGACGCGGTCGTCGTACCGGCCCCGGTGGAGGTCGACCCGGTCCAACGGCACCACGGCGACCCTGACCGGCGAACCTGCAGGGCACGCTGCTCGACGCCGGCCCGATGCCCACGCTGCACCGATCGTTCTTCGCCGGCTACGCGCCCGAGCAGCACGGCCGTCCCGGCCAGCGACCTGACCCCGCACCCGGTCGAGGACCTCGACTTCACGCACGTCGGGCGCCTACGCCGGCTACAACTGGGAGCTGTTCTTCCACGTGCCGATGCTGATCGCGGTCACGCTCTCGCGCAGCGGACGCTACGAGGAGGCGATGCGGTGGTTCCACTACCTCTTCGACCCCACCGACACCTCCGAGCCAGCTCAGCCCCGAGCGCTACTGGCGGGTGAAGCCCTTCCAGTCGACGGACGTGGAGCGGATCGAGGAGATCCTGGTCAACCTGTCGACCGGCGCCGACCCGGTGCTGCAGCGCGACACCATCAACGCGATCGCGCAGTGGAAGCAGGCGCCGTTCCGGCCCCACGTGGTCGCCCGGTTCCGCCAGTCGGCCTACATGGTCAAGACGGTGATGGCCTACCTCGACAACCTGATCGCCTGGGGCGACTCGCTGTTCCGCCAGGACACCGGCGAGGCCATCGACGAGGCGATGCAGCGCTACGTGACGGCCGCCAACATCCTCGGCCCGCGCCCCCAGGCGGTGCCGTCCAAGGGCTCGACGCGGCCGCAGACGTACGCCGAGCTGCGTCCCGACCTCGACGAGTTCCGCAACGCGATGAGGTTCGTCGAGGGCTCGCTGCTCCTCGACCTCGCGCCCCCGCCGGGCGACCCGGCACCCGACGGCCGCCTCGCCACCCTGCACAACATCGGCCGGGTCCTCTACTTCGGCGTCCCTCGCAACGACAACCTGATGCGGTACTGGGACGTCGTCGCGGACCGGCTCTTCAAGATCCGCAACAGCCTGAACCTCCAGGGCGTCTTCCGCCGGCTGCCGCTGTTCGAGCCGCCGATCGACCCGGCCATGCTCGCCCGGGCGGCGGCCGCCGGAGTGTCGGTGGACGCTATCGTCGGCGGTCTGGCGGAACCCCCCTCGCACGTGCGGTTCGCGGATGCTGCATCGCCAGGCGGTCGACGCCGCGCAGTCGGCGGTCTCCCTCGGCGCCGCACTCCTCGCGGCCACACGGAGAAGGAGGACGGCGAGGCGCTGTCCGTGCTGCGGTCGCGGCACGAGCGTCAGCTCTCGGAGCTGGGGGAGCAGGTGCGCTACGCCCAGCTGCAGGAGTCGGTGAAGTCGCACGAGGCCGTCGTCGCGACGATGCACGGGGCCATCACCCGCTACGCGTACTACGAGCGTCAGCTCGGCCGCGACCTCGAGGACATCAAGGTGCCCGAGCTCGACGAGCTCGACGTCGCCGCCCTGGCGAAGTTCGCCCTCAAGGTGGAGGAGCCCCTGCTCCTCCAGCGCGACGTCCCGATGGACATCGCGACCGACCTCGTGTCCGAGGCGGGCGGCCGGATCCTCTCGCACTACGAGGCCGAGGAGCTGGACAAGAACAACACGGCCCGGACGATCACCGACCTGCTCAAGATCGCCCAGCTGGCCGGCCAGGGCATCTCGCTCCTCCCCGACTTCGGGATGAAGTTCCATTTCTGGGGTCTCGGTGGTGACGCCGGCTTCGGAGGACCGACAGCTGGCCAAGGTGGCCAAGTTCGTGGCCGACGGGCTGGCCGCCGTCGCAGACCGGTTCAACTACGAGGCCGGGGTGGCGGCCAAGGTCGGCGGCTACTGGCGTCGGGAGCAGGAATGGGCGCAGCAGAGCAGCCAGACCGCCGCGGAGATCAACCAGATCTTCAAGCAGCTGCGGGCCGCGCAGCTGCGCGTGGCGATCTCCGATCGTGAGTGGCGCAACCAGCAGGTGCAGTCCAAGCAGGCGCGCGAGGTCGAGCAGTTCCTCAACGCCGAGGGCCAGAACGCCAAGGGCAAGGCCGGCAACCAGGCCCTCTACGCCTGGGCGAAGCGGGAGACGCGCGGTCTCTACACCCGCACGCTGGCCCAGGCTCAGGACCTGGCTCGCAAGGCGGAGATCGCCATGCAGCACGAGCTGGTGCTCGACGCCACCGCGCCGTCGTACATCAAGCCGAGCTACGAGGGCGGCAGGGACGGCCTGCTGGGCGGTGAGAACCTCGTGCTGGACCTCCGCACGCATGGAGGCGGCCTACTCCCAGCTCAACGTCCGCGAGGACGTCGCTGACCAGGCACATCGCCGTGTCGCAGCTCGACCCGATGGCGCTGCTCACCCTCCGCGCCACCGGAAGCTGCACGTTCGAGGTGCCCGAGGAATGGTTCGACCTCGACGGTCCCGGCTACTACCTGCGGCGCATCCGCTCCGCGGCGCTGAGCATCCCGTGCGTGACCGGTCCCTACACCAGCATCAATTGCCGGGTCGTGCTCACCAAGAGCCTGGTGCGCATGGACCCGGTGGTGCAGGGCGAACTGCTGCCGGACCAGCTCGTCGAGCGCAAGGGTGCGGTCACCGAGATGGTGGCGAGCAGTGCGCAGGGACGACCGCGGTGTCTTCGACGCCGCCGGGCGACAACAGGGCCCTGCCCTTCGAGCTCGCCGGGGCGATCAGCACGTGGTCGCTGAGCCTTCCCGGCGAGGGCCCGGACGGCGTCCGGGTCTTCGACTACGACTCGATCAGCGACGTCGTCCTGCATCTCCAGTTCACGGCCAGGTACGACGCCGGCCTGGCCGCGGAGGCGGTGAACCGGCTGAACCGCCTCAAGCAGGGCGAGAACGGCACGGTCGGCCGGATCAGGTTCTTCTCGCTGCGGCACGAGTTCCCCTCGGAGTGGGCGGCCTTCGCAGCAGCGGAGGCGGGCGAGGCGCCGTTGACTCTCACGCTGCGCGCCGAGCACTTCCCCTACTGGGCCGGGCCGCAAGCTCGAGGTCGAGGCGTCGAGCTCTTCGTCCCGCCGCCGCGAGTGGGCGTCGACGTCGAGCCCGTCCTACTACCCGGCGGGACGCCGCCGCCCGAGCTCGGCGACGCCCTGGACGGTCCAGCTGGACACGTCTCTGCCCGACGTCTGGTTGCTGGCCACCTGGAAGGTGTGACGTGGCCGAGGGCGACGCCGCAGCGAGCCCCGCGCCTCCGCGCCGCGCGATGCCTCCCCTGCCGAGGCAGAGCGACGGCAAGGCTCCGTCCTCTCCCGACCGTGTCGCTGCCGAAGGGCGGTGGCGCGATCCGCGGGATGGGGGAGAAGTTCGCCGCGAACCCGGTCACTGGCACCGGTTCGATGAGCGTGCCGATCCCCACGAGCCCCGGTCGATCGGGGTTCGGACCTCAGCTGTCGCTCGGCTACGACTCCGGGTGCCGGCAACGGCCCGTTCGGCTTCGGCTGGAGCCTCTCGCTGCCCGTCGATCACCCGCAAGACCGACCAGGGCCTGCCCCAGTACCGGGATGCGGACGAGTCGGACGACTTCGTCCTCTCCGGAGCAGAGGACCTGGTGCCAGTCCTCGTCCAGGACGCTCAGGGGGAGTGGGTGCGAGAGCGCCTTCCCGTGCGGACCGTGGGCGGTGCGACGTACCAGGTGCGCCGCTACCGCCCACGGATCGAGGGGCTCTTCGCACGCATCGAGCACTGGACCAACACCGATCGACGCGGACCGATGACTTCTGGCGCTCCATCTCCAAGGACAACGTCACCACCTGGTACGGCAAGACCGCCGAGAGCCGCGTTGCCGACCCCGCGGACGCACGCCATGTCTTCAGCTGGCTGATCTGCGAGAGCCACGACGACAAGGGCAACGTCGTCGTCTACGGCTACCGCGCCGAGGACTCCGCGCAGGTCCTCGAGGACGCTGCGGGCAACCCGACCCCGCGAGCCCACGAGCGCAACCGCAGCGTCCAGTCCCGCACGGCCCAGCGCTACCTCAAGCGCATCCGCTACGGGAACCGCGCCCCCTACTTCCCGACCCTCGACGCGAACGCCGCCTGGCCCGAGCCCGACGACGCCCACGCAGCCGACGGCAGCAACGCCTGGCACTTCGAGCTGGTCCTCGACTACGGCGAGCACGACCCGGCCGCCCCGATGCCCATCGACGCCGGAGTCTGGCCGGTGCGCCCGGACCCGTTCTCGTCCTACCGGGCAGGGTTCGAGGTCCGCACTTACCGGACCTGCCAGCGGGTCGTTGATGTTCCACCACTTCCCCGGCGAGCCAGGCGTCGGGCGGCGACTGCCTGGTCCGCTCGACTGGACTTCACCTACTCCGAGGAGGTCGACCCCAGCGACGTCCGCAACCCCGTCTACACGTTCCTGCGCTCGGTGACCCTCACCGGCTACCGGCGCAACGGCGCGGGCTTCGATCGACGCAGCCTGCCGCCCGTCGACGTTCGAGTACTCCGAACCCGTCGTGCAGGACGAGGTCGAGGACGTCGACCCGCGCGAGCTGGCCAACCTGCCCATCGGTCTGGACGGCAGCGACTACCGATGGGTCGACCTGCACGGCGAGGGCCTGCCCGGCGTGCTGGCCGAGCAGGCCGGTGCCTGGTTCTATCAGCGAGAACATGAGCCCGGTCGCGCAGGAGCTGCCCGACGGCACGGAGGTGGCGCAGGCGAGGTTCGGCGCACTGCTCGACCGTCGCGCTCAAGCCCAACGTCAGCTCTGGGCGACGGAGCCGAGATCATGGACCTGGCCGGCGACGGCCTTCCGGACGTCGTGGTCATGAACGGCCAGCTGCCGGGCCTCTACGAACACGACGAGGCCGAGGGATGGGGCGCCGTTCCGGCCCTTCACCTCGCGGCTCGCGCGCGACCTGGACGACCCGAGCGTCCGCTTCGTCGACCTGGACGGCGACGGCCGCGCCGACGTGCTCATCACCGAGGACGACGCCTTCGTGTGGCACCGCTCGCTCGCAGAAGCGGGCTTCGGACCCGCTTTCCGCGTCGCGCACGGATCGGACGAGGAGAAGGACCCCCGAGTCGTCTTCTCCGACGGCACGCAGTCGATCCACCTGGCCGACCTGTCCGGGGACGGGCTCACGGACCTGGTCCGGATCCGCAACGGCGAGGTCTGCTACTGGCCCAACCTGGGCTACGGCCGGTTCGGCGCCAAGGTGGCGATGGACAACGCGCCCTGGTTCGACGAGCCGGACCAGTTCAACCACGCCCGGCTCCGCCTGGCCGACATCGACGGCAGCGGCACGACCGACATCATCTACCTGCACCGCGACGGGGTGCGCCTCTACTTCAACCAGTCGGGCAACGGCTGGAGCCGCCCGCACGTGATGAGGGCCTTCCCGCGCGTCGATGACCAGACGACCATCATGCCGGTCGACCTGCTCGGCAACGGCACGGCCTGCCTGGTGTGGTCGTCGCCGCTGCCGGACGATGCGCGGCGCCAACTGCGCTACGTCAACCTGATGGGCCATCGCAAACCGCACCTGCTGATCAAGTCAGACAACAACCTCGGCGCCGAGACGACGCGTCGAGTACGCCCCTTCGACGACGTTCTATCTCCGGGACAAGCTGGACCGGACGACCTGGGTGACGCGGCTGCCGTTCCCCGTGCACGTCGTCGATCGCGTCGTGACGCTACGACCATGTGAGCCGGAACCGCTTCGTCACTACATACGCCTACCACCACGGGTTCTTCGACGGCGAGGAGCGCGAGTTCCGCGGCTTCGGCATGGTCGAGCAGTGGGACACCGAGACGTTCGCCGCCTTCCGCGACGGACTCCTGCCGGCGGACAACATCGACGCCGCCTCACACGTGCCGCCGGTCCACACCAAGACCTGGTTCCACACCGGAGCGCATCTCGAGGGCGCCTCCGTCTCACGTGCGTTCGAGCGGGAGTACTTCCGCGAACCCGGACTGACCGAGGCCGAGGCCCGTGACCAGCTGCTTCCCGACACCGGCCTCCCACCAGGTCTCACCACCGAGGAGCAGCGCGAGGCCTGTCGCGCGCTCAAGGGGTCGATGCTGCGCCAAGAGGTGTACGCCGACGACGCCGGGATCTGAGGCCGACGAGGAGCAGATCGCGCGAGCGCAGACGCCCTACACAGTCACCGAGCAGAGCTTCGCCGTCCGGGTGCTGCAGCCACGACGCGACAACGATCACGCGGTCTTCTTTACGCATCGGAGCGAGACGCTCACCTACACCTACGAGCGCAACGCCCCCGACCCGCGATCGGGCACGTGCTGACCCTCGAGGTGGACGGGTTCGGCAACGTGCTCAAGCAGGCGACCATCGGCTACGGCCGGCGTGCCCAGGTGCGCATAGCAGACGACCAGGGGGACCTGCGACTGGTCCCCAACCCCGCGCTCGCCGCGCTCCACGCCGCGGACCGAGAGCGCCAGACCACCGCGCTGCTGACGTACGCCGAGACCGCGGTGACGAACGCCGTGGACGGCACCGACACGCACCGGCTTCCCCAAACGTGCGAGGAGACGACCTTCGAGCTGACGGGGTTTCCCGCCACGGGACCGGCCGGGCGTCATGCCGCGGCCGACTTCGTCGAGGCTGATCCTGGCGTGCTGGGTCGCGTGCGGCTGAGGTTCACACCACCTGAGGTGCCGTACGAATCCGTCGCGGCCGGTCAGCGGAGGCGCCGGCGGGTCGACCACGTGCGCACGCTCTATCGGAATGACGAACTTTCCGACCTCCTGTCCCTGGGTGAGCTCGCAGTCCCTCGCTCTTCCCGGTGAGACCTACCAGCTCGCCTTCACCCCCGGCCTGCTCGATCAGGTGTTCCGGCGTCCTCGCCCGGGGCAGGCACCGGAGCTGCTCCTCCCGGACCCGGCCGCCGTGCTCGGCGGTCAGGCCGGCGACCGGGGCGGCTACCTGCGGAGCCAGGTCGCGAAGGCGGACGGTCGGTTCCCCGCCGGCGATCCCGACGACCATTGGTGGATCCCGTCTGGACGGTCGTTCTTCAGTCCGGACCCCTCAGACGATGCCGCCAGCGAGCTCGCCGAGGCTCGACAGCACTTCTATCTCTTCGAGGCGCAATCGTGACGCCTTCGGCCATGACGCGATGGTCGACTACGACGCGCACGACGTCCTTATCGCCGAGACCCGCGATGCACTCGACAACCGGATGACCGTCGATGCCAACGACTACCGCGTGCTGCAGCCACGTCTCGTGAGCGACCCCAACCGCAACCAGAGCGAGGCGGCCTTCGACGTGCTCGGCATGGTCGCGGGCACCGCGTCCATGGGCAAGCCGTTGCCTGCTCCCGTGGAAGGCGACACGCTGACGGAATTCGTCGCTGATCTCACTCCCGCACAGCTGGATACCTTCCTCGACTCCGCGAACCCGCACCTTCTCGCGGCAGGCCTGCTCGTGGACGCCTCAACTCGAGTGGTCTATGACCTCGATCGGTTCCGGCGGACCAGGGAGGCGGATCCGGACGACCCCACGACCTGGCAGCCCGCCTGCACGGCCACTCTGACTCGCGACACCCACGCCAGCTCTCCCTTGCCACCGCACGGCCTGCGGGTCCAGCTGACCCTCAGCTACTCCGACGGATTCGGCCGGGAGATCCAGCGCAAGACCCACGGCGAGCCGGGGCCTCTCGACCCCCACGATCCGCAGTCCCCGAGCCTCGACCCTCGTTGGGTCGGCAGCGGGTGGGTGGTGCATGACAACAAAGGAAATCCTGTTCGTCAGTACGAGCCCTTCTTCAGCGCCACCCACCGGTTCGAGTTCGGTGCGGTCGTTGGTGTCAGTCCCGTCCTCTTCTACGACCCACCAGGACGCGTCATCGCCACGCTGTCGGCGAACCACACGTACGAGAAGGTGGTGATCGACGCGTGGCGACAGACCACATATGACGTCAACGACACCTGCGCGCCACGCAACCGGGAAACTGGCGACCCGCGGTCGGACCCGGACATCGGGGGCTTCGTCGCGGAATACTTCGCGGGTCAGCCCGACACCTGGCAGACCTGGCACGCAGAACGTGCCAGTGGTGACCTCGGCGACGTTGAGAGCGCCGCCGCGGCGCGTGCCGAGACCCATGCCGACACCCCGACAACCGCGCACGTCGACGTGTTGGGCCGGACCTTCCTGACCCTGCAACGCAACCGCGTCACCCGGCCCGGCCATGACCACGACGGCACCGAGGAAGTGCTTGCGACCCGCAGCGAGCTCGATATCGAGGGCAACCAACGCGTCGTACGCGACGCGGTCGTGCAGGCCGGGGACGCGCTCGGCCGCATCGTGATGCGCTACGCCTACGACATGGCTGGCAACCGGCTCCACCAGGCCAGCATGGAGGCCGGGGCGCGATGGCTGCTGAGCAACGTGTCGGGCGAGCCGATCCGCAACTGGGACAGCCGCGGCCACAACGTCACGAGAACTTACGACGCGCTGGGCCGGCCGCTCGAACGTTCGGTGCGCGGCACGTCGGCGGACTCCGATCCGCGGACGTTGAACCGCGACGTGCTGGTCGAGAGGATCGAGCATGGCGAACCCGGCGACGCCGCGACCGACGCCGAGGAGACGCAGGCGCAGCGACTGAACCAGCGCACCCGCGTGCTTCGTCACTTCGACTCAGCAGGCGTGGTGACGATGGCGCGGCTCGATGCCACCGGCGATCCGGTCGAGGCGTATGACTTCAAGGGCAACCTGCTGTGCAGCACTCGAAGGCTCGCCACCGACTACAAGGCCATCCCTGACTGGGGCCAGAACCCTGTTCTCGACGCGGAGGTCTTCGAGGGACGCACGCGTTACGACGCCTTGAACCGACCCGTCCAGTCCATCCCGCCGTGCAGCAGCCTGCCCCGCGCCACGCGATCCGTCATCCAGTCCGTCTTCAACGAGGCCAACCTGCTGGACCGGGTGGACGTCTGGCTGCAGCAAGCCGACGAGCCAGCGGCCCTCATCGACCCCGACGCCGAGGGTCCGGCTCCAGTGGGAGTCGGTCGCACGACGTACGACGCGAAGGGCCAGCGGCTGCGCATCGAGTACAAGAACGACGCCAGCACCGAGTACGAATACGACCCCCGCACGTTCCGGTTGACTCGTCTGGTCACTCGGCGCGACCCAGCCGTCCAGCCCGGCGACCTGCAAGACCTTCGCTACACCTACGACGCGGTCGGGAACATCACGCACCTCCAGGACGACGCTCAGCAGGCGATCTTCTTCAGGAACAGGCGTGTCGAGCCGAGCAACGACTACGTCTACGACGCGCTGTCCAGGCTCATCCAGGCCACTGGACGAGAACACCTCGGCCAGGGCGGCGTACCGCGCGCGCATTCGCACAATGACGACGGTCGGGTGGGCATCCTCTCGTCAGATGCGCCCGGGGTCTTCGGCCCCAACGACGGCGCCGCGATGGGGACGTACACCGAACGCTACGTCTATGACGCCGTCGGCAACCTCCGGCAGATGCAGCACCGGGGAGACGACCCGGCACACGCGGGTTGGACGCGCGCCTACGACTACCTCGAACCCAGCCTCATCGAGGCCGGCAGCGGCGGCGTGTCGAGCAAGACCAACAATCGCCTGAGCCGGAGCACACTCGACCCCAACGGCGCCGACCCCACGAAGGTCGAACCCTACGAGCACGACAGGCACGGAAACCTCGTGCGCATGCCACACCTGGGTGACGGCAGTCCGGGATCCAACCTGCACTGGGACCACCAGGACCGGCTGCGCCAGAGCGACCTGGGCGGAGGCGGCGCGGCCTTCTACGTCTACGACGCCTCCGGTCAGCGGGTGCGCAAGGTGTGGGAGAAGGACGCGGGCCTCGTCGAGGAACGCCTCTACCTCGGCCACGTCGAAGTGTTCCGCAAGCACGTCGGGGTCATCGATGACGACAGTGCCGTCCTCGAACGCGAGTCGCTGCACGTCATGGCCGACGAGCAACGCGTCGCCCTGGTAGAGATGCGCACCCTCGACGTCGCCGGCGATGACGCCGCTCCGGCCCGGCTGATGAGATACCAGCTCGCCAACCACCTCGGCTCGTCGAGTCTGGAGCTGGACGAGGCGGCACGCATCATCTCCTTCGAGGAGTACGCGCCGTACGGCAGCACGACCTATCAGGCTGTCCGCAGTCAGACCCAGACGGCAAAGCGGTATCGATACACCGGGAAGGAGAGGGACGAGGAGACCGGACTCAACTACCACTCGGCGCGCTACTACACGACATGGCTGGGCCGGTGGATCAGCGCCGATCCCAGCGGCATCGAGTTCGGTCTCGACGCGTACGTGTACGCGGACGACAACCCGATCAGGCTCTACGACCTCTCGGGCGAGGATGCGACGCTCGCCATTCCGCTCATTGGTGGAGGCGCAGGCGCCGGGGCGGGCGCCGCAGCGCTGCTGGGTAGCAACCCTGTGGGATGGACCATCGTCGGCGTAGGGCTTGTTGGGCTGGCTGGCTACGGCCTCTATCGGTACTTCCGGACACCTGAGATCAAGGAGATGCGCGAGCCCGAGTCCAAGCCCGAAGTGAGGCCTTGGACGTCAGATAGGTTCGCTCCGAACGAGAGTCCGAGGGTGCTGCCGAGATCGGCGCCAGAACCGGAGCGGCCTCCCGGCCCGCTCCGGTTGCCAGGCCTCGTCCGCGTTCCGAGCCGACGGGGGAGCCTAGGCCGGAACCCAGGCCATTGCCGAGCCCGGGGCCCAGGGCGGTGCGTAGGCCGGAGCCCAAGACGGCGCCCAAGCCGGAGCCCGGCCAGCAGCCGAAGCCCGACCGCACAACCGATCCGATTCCCCTCGAACCAGAAGAGCCGGAGGAGGAGCGCAGGCTAAACGCCTTCGTGGTGCGAGCCGGTGTTGCGACGCCGGAGCAGCTTCAGAAGGGCGTAGCCCTGCACAGGAAAGTTGCCGGCCTAACGGGATTCTCAGTTCAAACAGCTCCCGGCATGACGGTCGAGCAGCTAGCGGCGGCGGGAGAGTTTCCCCATCCCAAGATCAGCGTGACGACTGTTCGCGATCTTCTGAAAGCCGGCGTAGTTGTGGTCCCCAGTCAAGGTACGGGTTTCCATGCGACAGTGGTCACGCCCATGCCGCTCCCAATAGAGAAGGCGCAGGACATCAGCCGGGTATTCCGGCCTCCGCAGCCCAACCCACATCCAGTACCGAAGAAACGATGATCAGAATCTACGCGGACTTCAACCATCGTGATGAGCATGGGAACGTCCTGCTAGACACGGTCGGCTCTCTTGCCGACATCGCCGAACACGAGCCGGCGCTCACCGAGGGTATGGTCGTCCTGCTCGTGGATGCCGAGCTTGAGGTCGAGGGAACGTTGCTGTTCGACGAAGTCTGGCGAGCCGTCCCAGACTTCGAAACGGTGCGGCACTTAGATGGTCCGTAGCCGTAGAGAGCCCGGCCCTCGAGGCGAGCCACTGCGCGAGCACGGCCTGCTCTATCTGGCCCACCTGTCCCCGTACGACGGTGGGGCCACTGCTGCTCAGGGCCAGCTTGGCGCCCTACTACGTTCGGTCATCGAGGACGAACGCAAACAGTGGGCGGTTCAGATGAAGCCCCCGGAGACCACCCCGCAATGATGACCCTCGCCGGTGGTCTGCTCAGGGCACTGGCTTGAACGGGCCGCGGGTGGCCTCGGCAACGAGTTCGACGAAGGTTTTGGCCCTGGTCGAGGCCGTCGGTGGAGACCCGCGTCGCTACTTGCTCGAGTGCAGTGACCAGGGGGGCTCGGGGCACGACGGTGACCCCGGAGTTCCGTGCTCGTCGCGACTGGTTCGACCTGCTCGCTGGCGACCTGCAGACAACTGGACTGGCTAACCCGAACCTCCAAAGGAAGGGGTCTGCTACACGGATAGGTCAAACCGTCACCCGTCTGTGCAGCAGACCCATCGTCGAACCTCAGTGACCAGACCACGCACGTCACAACTGCAAGCGGCTACCCACCACCGATGTCTGTACCGCCCTGAGCTTGTCGGAGGGTCAATGACGACCTCCTGTTCGGGGATCGTTTCCCTACCTGCCTGTGGTGCTGCTCGAACTCAGCCGGTGGCAGGTAGCCGATGATGAGCGGAGTCGGGTTTTGTACGAGGTCTTCAGGAGGTCTGGGCCTGGAGCACCCAGCGACGCACCGACTCTTTACCGACCCCAGGCGGCGTGGCCACGACCGCCGCCGCGGCTGTGAGCGAGGAGTACTCACCTTGGTGATCCTGGACCAGCCGCACAGCCCTGGCCTTCAACTCATCATCGATTCTCTTCGGCATGCTGCTCATCCTCCTGGACTCAAACAGGAGCGGCACCAAACTGGGGCGCTTTCAAAGCGTGAAGTTGCACCGTGGGGCGGGTGCGACACGTAGCGCGGTTGGGGCGCGAGGCGTTTTCGGGCAGGCGTCTGCATGTGGAATGACGCCCGCATCGCCAAGAACGGCCTCACGCAATCCAAGCGACGCGGCCGAGTCGCTTCATGAAGTCTACCGGCTGAGCCGCGTACGCCTGTGGGAATCCGAAGACCCGGGAGGCAGTACCGAGGACATCGGTCACCTCGCGAGCATCAGCCCCCATCTGATAAACGGCGTACGCCCTGGGTCGAAACAGCTTCAACGCCAGCCTGCGAAGCCATCCTTCGCCCATGACCGTGGCGCCAGACAGTGCCGGCTTGACGAGCTCTGTGGGCACTCCCGGCGCTGCAGCCTGAAGGGCAACCGTGCCTACTTCGAGAGCGGCGCCGGCGAGTCCCTCCCAGCGAGCGGTAAGTCCCTCAAGATCCGCGGCCAGGGCCTGGAAGAGTTGGTGGTTGGCGCTAGCGTCGCCGCGCCGGAGCGACTCCGTGAGTTCTCCGCGACGTGCGCGCGCTGTCTTGGCTGTGCGACGCAGTGATCGGATGCGATCGGCGACTTCGCTCGGACGCGTCGAGGAAGCAACGATCGCGGTCATCCAGAACGGCAAACGAACCTCGCGTCGGTCGGCGCTCCATTGTTGGGCCCAGGCGCGCTGTAAGAAGGCCTCTGGTTGCGTCGTTACTCTCAAACTTTCGTCCGCCCAGCGTGCTCGCGCCAGCAATATCGGAGAGCGAAGGCAACCGCCGACGTAAGTCACTGAGGGGCCGCCTCGATTTGTGGCAAGTGCAGTGTCCAGCGTTTGGGCGAACCGTTCGTAGATCAGTCCTCGAATGTCGTTGTCCAAAATCATCGCGTCGGTGCTTCCTCCGAGAACCCACGACCCGCGATCGACCCCGAAAAGCGCCTCCTTATAGCTTTCCCGTTGTGGGGAGGTGTTGTAGCCCAGTTCCGCTTCGATGGTGCGTCTGGCATGGTCGGGAAACCCAACACCAGGCAGCAACTCCGCCCACGCATCGCGTAGCCAGTCTATCCAAGGCGCCCCGCTGTCTGTTGCCGCGCCAAGTTCGTGCCAGGCCCACGAGTAGTGAGCGTCCAAGACCAAACGAAGCCGGAAACCGGGTCCGTCATCAGCGATCCGGAGCCCGCGAATGACCCTGTCAAGACCGAGGAGCCGGTTTGCCCGTGCAGCCACGTCCTGGGCGTCTAGCACCACGATACGGTCGTGGAAGATGACGGCACCCGCCACGGCCGACAGGTTGGCAACCGCTACAAACGGATCGACAACCGTGTCCAGATCGCCTTCTAGAAGGTTGCATGCATCCCGCAATGCCGACCAGTCCACCAACGCTATTGAAGTGACGCCGCGCGGCTCGAGGCGTTCCTCCAGGTAGCGTCGATACGCGGGTAGTTCTCCCATCTCGGTGGTGAGAAGGTCCTCGTTGTTGGGGGCTCCCCACAACCCGGAGCCGACGGACGACACGACGGCATCTACGGTTCGAGCCGCAGCCTCCTGCGGTACCGTGGAGGGAGTGAACTTGCTGAAGTCCGGGCGCCCGTTCACGAATCGGCCACCAGAGATACCAGCGTCCCGATCTCCCCGAACAATTCCTGCAAGCACAAGTTGCCGGACGCCACGTCGCTGCGCTCGCCCACGATCACGATCCGTGGCGTGTCGGACCCCGAGTCAGCGATGAATTTCAGTACGTGCAGTACTGGCTCGGGCAAGATGCCAGTGCCGACATGAATGAAAACCCAGTCCGCGCATTGCGCCGCTTGGGTGATGCGCTCGACAAGTTTCTCGCCCGTTGGTAGGTAATTAGAGACTCGAAACCACGCGACGCCTTCGTTGACTTCCTCATATGCCCCGGGCCGCCCGCACAGGTGCTCTATCAGCGGCCCGACGCCTTGGGTGTCGTAGACCAGGACGCACACCGGGTTGGATGCCGAACCCAAAGCGCGATCGAGCGCTTCAAGCTGTCGCGGCAGATACGGCGTCATACTCATGGGCGGTCCCGTGCCATCGCGGAGCAGTGCGGTGCGGTGCGTTCGGCCCTAGCATCTCGCCAACTGCTCGACTTGACCATCCCAATCTGGAGACTCCTTCGACGGCCTTTAGCGATCGACCCGCTTCTAATCTCCCGCGTACTTATAACCGCGGGGCAGGTGTCCACTGGACCGTGACCACCCAGTGCATCGTCCACCGCCCTCCAAGGAAGCGAGAAGTGCGAGGTCGGTCGCAGCAGCTTGCTCGACAGAGGCTGACCTGCTTGTCCAGACATGGTGGTGTGGTGGTCATGCCGCTCTTCGGCGGGGGGAACACACCGTCACGGGTTAGCCTGACAGAGCCCACCCGGCACCAGTCGAGTCCACCAGCATGCCGACGATCGCTTGCCTAGCTGCACGCTCCCTATTGCATATTGGCGGGCGATCTCAACAGGGGCGCTTTGAGCGGGGGCGTGCACCCTCCCGATGTTGGCTTTTCAGCGAGCCAGTTGACGGCGCCACCTGGGCGGCCGAATCGAATTGTCACCAGCGGGTGCGCGGGCTGCCGCGAGCGCCGGCCCAGCCCGCGAACGAGCAACACCGTCTCTGAGCCAGCTCACACATGGCGGGGGATGAGGTCAGCCCCGAAGCGACAGCGGGCGTCTTCGGCTGGCTCGCCAACGCGACCCCGGGGCTGGTGGCCTGCTGCGTAGGGTCGAGGCATGTTTGAGATCGATCACGACCAGATCAAGCCGCACAAGTCAGCCCTAAAGGTCAACGGCACACTGATCGCTCCACGAGAAGCCGTTGCTGCCCTGATCACGCTCGCCCCCGAACCTACGAGCATTCTCACTGCCGCCACGGGAGAGGGGCCCGGCCTCGCAGGCAAGGTGAACTGGACGATCCTGGCCCGGTACGCCGGCGGCGTCGCGATCGTGACTGCGGACACCGCGAAGTACGTCGACTGGGGTGCGCACGGCAAGGTTGACGTCGCAGTGGCTGCGAACTGGGTGCCGCTCTCCTCGATCGAAGGCGTGGGTCTCACCGACTTCCACCTGCGCGCGCGGCAGGACAGTGACGCCGGCGCTCTGTACGGCGAGCGCTCTTGGGTCCTCCACGTAAGAGGGCTCGGGACAGTGCGGGTGCCTCCCAGCACCAGTGAAGACGACATGCAGGCGCCCTGGTTCGCAGCCCTGCAGCAGGATCTGTCCGCGTGAAGGCTGCAGGGCGAAGCCGACACGCGTCATCGATGCTGCGATTGCGTCTAACTAGGCGATCGGTTTCGACTTGATGGAGATGGCCCGAATCTGGCTTACATTCGTTCAATCTGCTCGATCAGCAAACCCCATAGGTGCTGGAAGAAGTCGTCGTAGGACGAGCCCGGGCTCGGCTCACCGTGCAGCATGCTGCCGAAGTCACTTATGTCGATGATGGCTTGGCCACGATCCTTGTCGAACTTCGGAGTCGCCCAGCCGTTGAAGCTGTTCGAGCTGTGGTTGCGCCAACCCAAGACTCCAGACGATCTGATCGTCGCCCCCGATGCCACCGCCGCGTCGGACATCAATGCCCGCAACTGTCTCGCCGCCGCGTTCTACGCGAACGATGAGCTCATCTTCACGCACACGGACGCTGCCGATCAGGCTTGCTTGCCGCAGCTGAGTTGCACCCTCCTTGAAGCGCTCGGTGAGGAGCTCGAAGACCTTGTCGAGTTCCTCGTACTTGCTCCAGTCACTCGGCACAATCTTTGGCATCCGGAACTGCAGAGCTTGCTCGATGACCGCTCCGAGCTCGGCTGGCTCTTGGCCTTGCTCCGCTGCCACACCAAGCTTTTCTTGCAAGTTCCGTGGCGAGCCCTTCTGGCGTGAAGTCCTTGGCGTGCAGGTAGTGGATATGAGGGTGCATCAGGTCAGCGGGCACCTTGGCATCGTCCATCAGGACGGGAAGTACGTAACCGTCACCTTGCTTGACCGCGGTCATCATGGCCGCCGAGAACTCATCCATTGGGATCGGCTTTGCTAAGTAATCGGTAGAGATGAAGGGCACAAAGTAGCGCGTCTTCGAGGTATAGACGCTGCGCTGCTCCCGGATGAAATTCTGCCCCCACCACTCGTTGTTGTGGTCCTTGTCGTAGAAGACCTTGAGTCCGAGATTCTGGCAGGCGCGTACGGTGCGCTCAACGTAGTCGCGCTGCTCACCTGCGAATGAAAATGCCAAGTCAAACTCTTGCTCACTCATAGTGCATCCATTATCCCATACCGCACCAATTCGAATCAGCGTGCTTTCGGCCTGATATTGGATAATCAGATGAATGTCGCGACTGACCAATCAGGACTATCTCGAGCACGACCGACATCTCGGCCGGCTCTGGCGCGCACCTTGACGTGCCCGCACGCGGCGAACGGTCCGCTACGATCGGTCCGCCGTAGAAGTGGACAGCGCCGGGGACCACCTCCCCGGTACACAGGTCGCCGTCCGGGTCTGCTGCACGACTGGTGACAGGCTGGGCGGCACGCCTTGCACGGTCCGGCATGGCCGCGAGGCTTGCACACTCCCTTTAGAACATTGGCGGGGGAGAACACGTGAAGGGTATGTGCAGCATCGGCATTGCCAGAGGGTGAGAGGCGGCCAGCCGGTACCCGAGGCGTGAGCGCCAAGCTTGAGTCCCAGGGGGTATACGGGCAACTCTGCTGACCGTGAGCGCAGCGTGCTCCCTTGGGGGCAGCCGTCGGTGACGGGGCAGCCCTCGAACCAGCCGGCCCGGCGAGGAACCGCGTCTTAGCGCATATCTCGCTGCGCGCTGCTTCTCCTGCGGAGCTCGGTCAGCCATTCGAAGGTGTCCAGAAACAGGCCATAAACTGCGTCAGAAGCTGGAAACGATCGGCAAGCAAGCACAAGGAGTATTACGAGTTTGCGCAGGTCAGATCAGCATTTGGCGCAACCATCGTCAACTTGCGTCCAACGCGCGGGGCAAACGGAGCAGCATCGGACGGGTTGTTGGTTCTAGTGGCCTGCTAGAGGCGGGACTGGGATTCGAGCCATGCCACGTTTATGTCCGAAAACGTAGGCGCTAAGGGCGGCGATGTGGCGACCCAGCCACAGCGTTTGTGCAGGTCAGCGCCTCACTGGTCAGAAAACCGCAAGCGGCGGCGAAGAGCGTTTGCCACCTCAGTGGGAGTCCAGAGGGTCTGACCTCGAACCCACGTGTCGGTCGCGATGCCGGCGATGTCGGTCTCGCGCAGCCAATCCGCGGTGGCGAGCGAGAGACCAGGGCGGGTCCGCCCGGCGTAGTCGCCCCAGCCGTCGCGGCGTACGTGAGTGAGCTGTCCGGTACGGACGAGCACGATGTCTCCGCGCCCGACGTTCGAGGTCTCCCCTTGGGCGCCGATGGTGGCTTCAATGCGCTCGGTGGTGATGGCGAACCCGTCGGGGAGCTCGCCGTCGACACGAAGGCCCGTCCGACGTCGAGCAGGACACCCCGCCCAGCGATGTCGTCCTGGCGTCGAGTCGGACACGCCAAGATGTCGCCCCCTGCCCTCAATCTGCCCTCACCAAGGCCGAAAGCGACGCCAAATGGTGAAGGGCCGTAGGACGAAAAGCAGTGTTTGCGCAGGTCCGAGTGCATTTTCGGGAGTCGACGACGAACGTTCGAAACCCCGACTACGTCCGCTTTCAACCTCGCGCCCGCATCGGCGCTCCCAACAGCCGACAGTCCCGGGAGGGCACCCAAAAACCGAAGTCGACCGCTGGACACCGAGGCCCAAGAGTCCATAGAACCTGACTGCCGTCACCAGTGGCCTACCGCCCCAACAACTCCGACATTCGCGACGCGATCTCTGCATCACGCCCACGAGCAGCGTGCATGTAGACCTGTGCAGCGTTGACGCTGGAATGACCGGCCCGCTTCATCAGGTCGGGGAGGGTCGCCCCGGCATGCGCGGCGAGCGTGAGGCCTGTGTGCCGGAGGTCGTGGAACCGAAGGTCGGGACGGTCTGCGTCTCGGCGCGCGGCGTCGAACCACCGGAACATCGTCGTACCGGTCAGATGGCCTCCGGAGCACCCCTCGTGCCCGCAGTCGCAGGTGCCTTCCGGTGGGCGGACGCTGAGGAAGAGGAGGCCGTCTTGTCCAGGTGGTACGTGCAATGACAGGTGTTGGACAAGAGCGTCGCGAAGGTGGGGCGGGACAGTGATGTCTCGGCGGCCGGCATCGGACTTGGGCTCCCCGACAAGGACTCGCCCGTCTCGAAACGTCATGGCGCGGTGGACCTTGAGGGTCGCGCCGTCGGCGGACACGTCGCGGCGGCGCAGCTCGGCCACCTCGCCGAAGCGCAAGGCACACCAGCCGGCCAGGAGCACGGCCATGCCGTACGACCCGGGCATGCGAGCGGCGATAGCTTCCAGCTCTGGCACCGTGGCGGGCTCGATGGTTCGCTGACGCTTGGTCTGTCCCGCCCCTTTGAGGGTGGCCGGATTGACGGCCAGAAGCTCGTCGTCGGCGGCGCTGCTCAAGATGGTGCGGAGGAGTCCGTAGGCATGGGCGTTGCCGGTCCGTCTGTGCGAGGGCAGGCCGCCGTGCCACATCTTGATCTGCGCACGAGTGATTTGGTCGAGGCGCGTTGGTCCGAAGGCGGGGAGGAGTTCTCGGTCCAGCATGCTGCGGTACAGCAGCCGGGTTCGGGGACGGAGGGGAGTCCCGTCGGGTCGGCGCCGGTTCTCCAGCCACCTTTCGGCGTACGCGCTGAACGTCTGGCGAGCAGCCGCCTCGGCCTCCTCCCTGGCTTTACGCTCGACGGGGCAGAGGTAGGCCTCACGGACGATGTCCGTGCGGACGCCGGCCAGCCAAGCGTCCGCGTCGCCATTCGTCATGAACGTCGTGTGCGCGGCATGCTGCTCATGACAGTCCGGACACACGTACCGGGCTTGGAGGCGTCCCGAAGGGAGCCTGCGAAGGCTGCCAAACGGTCGACGTCTGTTGGTCGTCATCATCCAAGGATGCTACGCGCGTGCCTTGAACGTGCCATATCTTTTGGCCATTTGTGTCTGGTTGTGGCCCCACCTGTCTTCATTGATTTTACTATATCCGCAGGTCAGGGGCCTCTTACGTCACGAAACCAAAACTTGGCGTTGAGCCTGCGTAGCAGGTTCAAATCCTGCCCCCGCTACAAAGTTTCAGGCTCGGAGATCACGGATCTCCGAGCCTGAAAGCATTTGAGATTTGATCCGACTGCCACAGACCTGCCAGGAACCCTGTCTCGAGACCACTCCGGGGCGCGTCAGCGGTCATCGGTACTCCGCCGACGCCTTCGCGCGGTGCTGGACGAGGCCGGTACTGGTATCGCGGAGGTCTGTTGTGGCATCGTCTTGGAATGTTGCGCAGGTTGCGTTTGCGCCGGGCGGAGACGATTCCGCCGGTCTGCAAGTGTGGGAATCTCCTCCACTTGCGGGTCGTGGGTGTGGGGCAGCGTTGGGGCGGTGAGCCGGCCAGCGCTGTTTCCTGCTTGCACTGTGAACGATGCGGGGATGTAGAGGGGCACGGGGGCGCGAGGCGGTCCGGCTCGCAGTAGCCGGTCACAACGCCAGCTCATGCCGCGATCCGCGCGCTCGAACACCTGCGTCACTACGCCGCCTTTGGGCGTCAAGACCTGCCATAAGTCGTCGCTCGTCCCCCGACGGGCTTGGTGACATGGTGCCGCCTACCTGCCGCGTTGCGCTCGCAGTACTACGGCGCCGAGCGGCTGGAGCGCGGTGGCTACGTCTCGACGACCTACCAGCCCGCCCAAGGCCGGCGAATCGGCGGCGTCAGCACGGTTGTGCTGTTCGATGCCGGGGCCGGCGCGCGCGATTGGATGGCTTACGAGACGAGCGAGGATGCGCTCCGGGCTCAGATGCGTGCCCTCGGACGAAGACTAGGACGCAGTCCAGACCTCTTCGACGGCGACAGCCACGTATACAACGTCGACAAGCCGCTCGCCACCGGGTCGTAGTGGCTCGCGCTGTCCGGCGTGGAGGGTGCCGCGGACAACCTGACCTGCATCACCGTCGACGGCTCGTCCAACAACACCGACTGGCTCAAGGTTCAGGTACACCGCGGCGGCCCCGACGTCATCACCTGGGAGCAGATCCCCTACCGCTGAGCGTCCTGGCTGGGGATCCCGCTTCCCGGGTCAGATCGGGCCGGTCCCCGTGTCGTGGCCGGGGGCGCGCTCGCCGGGGGAGTTGTCCGGGCGTCCTGGCTAGACCACTGGTTGGAGAACGCCCGATAAGGCAGCGCGCCGCCGAGGCGGCACCTAGCCTCGGCGGATGCGCGTCGTGCCGAGCTCCCGCACCATCGTCCTGGGCGTGGCCGCCATCGCGCTCGCCGTCAGTTTCTCCGGTGGAGCGCTCGCAGCGGCGCTGATCACTGGCGCCGACATCAAGGACGGCACCATCACCACCGCCGACATCAGGAACGAGACCCTCAAGGTCAAGGACATCTCACCCACGGCACGCGAGTCACTTCGTGGTCAGCACGGTGCGACCGGTGCGCCAGGGCCGCAGGGCGAGACGGGAGCAACCGGAGCCACCGGGCCGCAAAGCCCGACGGGAGCAACCGGGCCGCAGGGCGAGAAGGGAGCGACCGGCGCCACCGGGGCAACCGGGCCGCACGGACCGCAAGGCCTGACGGGAGCGACCGGAGCCACCGGAGCCACCGGTGTCACCGGAGCGCAAGGGCCTCAGGGGCCGACGGGCTCGACGGGGCCGATCGGGCCGAGCACCGTCTACCGCGTGTCACCGGCCGACGTGAACCTGGCGGGAGGGGGAGGAGCGATCGTGGCCTCCCTGAGCCTCCCCGCGGGGGCCTACGCGGTCACGGCCACCGCCCAGCTCGGCCATTCCGAGAGCACCTTCCAGCCCGTTTTGTGCCGTGTCCAGCTCGGATCGGAACCGGCTTCGCAGTACGGCACCCTCTTGCAGTCGGCCTTCTCTGGCAACGTCTACACGGTGCCGCTGACCCTGAGCCAGGCCGGCCAGCTGACCGGGCCAGGGACCGCACAGCTCATCTGCCTCAACAACTCGGGTGACGCCACCGACGTGGTCAAGGTCGACCGCATCCTCATGTGGGCGGTCCGGGTCGGCAGCCTGGTCACGCAGTAGCACCGCCACCTACCCGACGTCAGGAACCGGTCGACTCGTCGGCGTCGGCGCCGGCGTCGTGCGGCATCGCAGCCCGGAGAGCAGCAGCGCCAGCTGCCACAGGGCGCTGTCGGCGTCCACCGGTAGCAGCAGTGCCGCCTCGGTGCCACGAGCGCTGCGCCGGCGCTCCAAGGCTTTAGCGGCTGGAATGCCGCACCTGTACACGACCCGGCAGTCGTGGGGCTCAGTTCGTCTCAGGTAGCGCGATGGCATCACCGACACCGACCTGCCGTTCGGGTCGAGGCCATCGAACCGGTTCGAAACCCAGGAGTGGGTTCGGCACCACGTCGACCATGGCATCCTGTTGCACGGCGAGAGCCCTTGCGACCTCGGCGTGTACGGCGAGACGAAGACAGACCCGAAGCTGCACCATCAGGCCCAGTGCGAGAAGGTCCTCGACCGCGGCGGCCTCGAGCGCTGAGCCACACCAGGTGCCAGCCCCTTCCCACCGGCCGGGGGACTGGCGCGGATCCATCCGCCTCCCTTCCGCGGCCGCACTGCGTCGACGACACTGGAGCCATGCGTTCAGGGGGACGGCGCGGGTACGCCGTGGTGCTGATGCTCGGCGTGCTCGGCGCGGGTGGCTGCGGCGAGCAGGACTCGTCCGGCGTCTCTCAGGAGCCGACCCCGTCCGAGACGCCGACCCCGTCCTACGAGCCGCCGGAGCTCGACCGGACCGAGCTCGACGCCAACCTGGCTGCGCTCTCGCCCGAAGACGGAGCGCTCGTCGACCACTACATGCACGCCAAGGGCGAGGAACGCCTCGGCGAGGGCACCTGGATCGTCGCCGCCCCATTGACGGTGACCGAGGCCAAGGAGCGCCTGCTCGGTCCCGGCGCGCAGCCCGTGGCTGCGGCGGATCTGGAGGCCGTGATGGACTTCGACGAGTCGGCGTACGCCTTCCTGCAGGTGGGCGACGGCGTGGTCGCGTGGGAGGACACCGGCTTCGCGGACCCCCCGAAGCGACTTCTGGCGGCGCTGTCCGAGGGTGGCGCGGTCAGCGCAGTGGCGACGGACAACATCGAGGCGATGACGCGCTTCGGCTACGCGCGTGACGGCGAGATCGTCTTCGACGCGTTCGAGTACGCGTTCGTCGACAGCCTCGACGAGATCCCCGCCGAGGTGCGCGACCTCGCCAGGCTCGCGTGGTCTGATCCGGAGGGCCCGATGGTCGAGCTCGCCAGCTGGTCGGCGGTGGCCCAGGCGATGAGCGAGAAGGTCACCGGCGTCCGCGCCACCCCCGCCGTGCAGGACGTCGACGAGTGGTACGCCGTGCCGGTGCCGTGGGGCGTTATGGAGGACTACTGACCCTCACCCCGACGGCCACCGCGGGATGGCCGCTTCGACCAGCCCACCGTCGCTCGTCGCGTACGCCGCCAGCGTCCCGCCGACCTCCAGCGAGCGCTCGCGCATTGACGTGATCCCGACGCCAGGGTCCAGCCGGCGGCGGACCCGCCGTCGTCGCGCACCGACAGCACGAGCGCGGTCCTCCACGTGGAGCGACACGTCGGCGTGAAAGGCGGCGGTATGACTGTCCTCGCGGCAGACCCGGAGGGCGTGCATGGAGCAAGTGCGACCTACTTAGTGCAGCGGCTCCTCAAAGAGCGAGGCTCCCTACCGATGTACCGACGCACCTTGATCGTCCCGGGCAACGCGACGGCCTCGCGCAATTTGGCCGTCGGCGGGCAATGACAAGATGGATACGTGGCGTCGGACTCGCGCATGGTGGCACTGGGCTTCGGCAAGTTCGCGCGTGCCGACCGTATCTTCGCTTTGGAGCGGATCACAGGGGAGGATCGGGGGGATGGCCGGCGCACGCGAGTTTGGATCGATGGGGTCGCCGACCCCTTGATCGCCTCCAGGACGGAGTTCACAATCCTCCGCGATATGGGCCAAGAGGCCGCCGTCGCTGCACCCGTGCTCGACGAGGCGATGGACCTTGCCGCCCGACTAGCGGCCGCCGCTGAAGAGGGTCGGGTGGACTTGAATGACCTGGGTCGTCGAGCGCGACGCCTCCTCGCCTCGACAACCTCATCGCCGTAGCGACCGTTGCGCCCACAGAGGGCCGCTTGGATGAGAGCCGCGCCGTCTCGCGGCGGAGTGACGCAGGTCCGAAGCCAGCGACAGAGCCCCGGGCGGCACAATGCAGACATGGTGGAACAGAGCGCGTGGATGCGGAAGGTTGCCGCGGACCCGAACCACTCGTCTTGGTACGTCGAGCGCTTCCGTTCGATGGCAGCGGCCGGTCGTGACTTGGCTGGCGAGGCCCGTCTGGTCGACGCGATGGTGCCGCGTGGGGCGCGCATCCTCGATGCGGGCTGCGGCCCTGGGCGCGTGGGAGCCGAACTGGCCCGACTCGGGCATGACGTGGTCGGCGTCGACGTCGATCCGGTGCTGATCGAGGCCGCGGTCCAGGATCATCCGGGCCCACGCTGGATCGTCGAGGACCTGGCGGAGCTTGACCTGCCTGCCCGCGGCATCTCCGAGCGCTTCGATGCCATCGTCTGTGCCGGAAACGTGATGACGTTCCTTGCGCCGAGCACTCGCGTCGAGGTGCTGCGACGCCTCAGAGGTCACGTTCATGCTGAGGGACGGGTCGTCATCGGCTTCGGGGCCGACCGTGACTACGAGTTCTCTGCGTTCCTGACCGACGCCCGCGAAGTCGGGCTGGAGCCCGAGCTGCTCTTGTCCACGTGGGACCTGCGTCCGTGGAGTGAAGACTCCGAGTTCTTGGTCGTACTCCTCAGACCCGTCTGAAACCACTAGGGCGCATCGCGTACCACGTGAGGATCCGGCTGTCTCGGTCGCGACCCGGACCGGGCCAGCGAGCGCTGAGGCACCCAGCGAAAGGACGGACCGGTTCGCGGCGGAAGGCCTGGTCCAGCCAGCCACAGCTCCGGCGGCGGCAACTTTGTCCTCGGGTCATGAGTCGTACCTTGGACCCGACATTCCATCTCCTGAAGGAACGAACTCTTGCGTACGACGACGCTGACCACCGCCGGCCTGCTGGGCCTGGCCATGCTCGGCCCCATCCCGGTCGCCAACGCTGGCGGCGAGACCTGCCGCGGCGAGGCCGCCACGATCGTGGGCACCCCCGGCAATCCCGCCCTGCTGGGCAGCGACGGCGTCACCGGTACCGAGGGACGAGACGTGGTCGTGACCAACGGCGCTTTCAAGGTCTCGACGCTGGGCGGTGACGACGTCATCTGCGTGACCGCGGGTGGTGCGTCCTCAGTCAAGCGAGTGTTGCTCGACGCGGGTGCGGGCGACGACGTCGTGGACGGCACCACCGCACCCGACTGGATCGTGCAGGCTGATCTGGGCGAGGGGGCCGATCGCTTCGAGGGAGGCAGCGCGGGCAACTCCGTCCGCGGCGCCTACTTCGACGCCACCCCAGCTGACACGGAGAAGGACGTCATCCTTGGCGGCGATGGCCCAGATGGGGTCCACAGCGGCGTCGTCGGGCACCCCAACCCCGACGTCATCGCTCTGGGGGCCGGCGACGACTCCCTTATCTACGGGGGCGTCACCGCCGGCGGCTCGATCGACGGCGGCGCAGGTGTGGACGAGTTCTTCCCTTCGGCGCTACGCACCCCTGGCGACACCCTGATCGACAACGCGGCCGGACGGATGCTGATCGACCAGCAGGTCGTGGCGACCTGGGCCGGACTGGAGACCTTCTGGACCGGCACGATCGGCGGCGACGACCTTGCCTTCGTCGGCACCGCGGCCGACGAGACTGTTCATGCCAAGGTGTCCGGCCGGGTCCGCGCCACCTTCGGCGCGGGCGACGACAACTTCCGAGCAGACCAAGCGCCACGTGCCGGCAGCGTGCTCGACGGTGGCGACGGCCGAGACCTCTT
The DNA here is from genome assembly GCA_963740115.1 of uncultured Actinomycetota bacterium. Taxonomy (GTDB): domain Bacteria; phylum Actinomycetota; class Actinomycetes; order Propionibacteriales; family Nocardioidaceae; genus Nocardioides. Next base: position 514,924 of record CAVUCQ010000004.1, read on the forward strand.
CTACGTCACCTCCGAGGCGGGTCTCTTGGACCTCGACCTGAGGAGAGGCAAGCTGGTGGCGGATGCCGGGTCGCCGTACACGACCTCGGCCACCAACTTCGAGGATGCATCATTGTTCGCCCGCCGGGTCGTCCTTGGCGGCACCGACAGCCGCAACGATCTCCGCTTCTCCGCATGTGACGCCAAGCTCCGCGGTCGCGGCGGCGCGGACACGATCGCCCGGTCCTACGACTCCCTCTTCGAGTCGGTCTTCTGCCCGCGCTTCCCGAAGGCGCATCTCAACGGTGGCAGCGGCCGGGACGACCTCGAGGGCACCGTCGGCCGGGACCTGTTGCTCGGCGGCAGTGGAAAGGACCTCCTCGACGGGGCTGTGGGGGCCGATGAGCTGCGGGGTGCGAACGGCAACGACGTCCTCCGGGGCGGCGGTGGGAACGATCGGCTCCACGGAGGCAAGGGGCGTGACAGCCTGCAAGGACAGGCGGGCCAGGACCGGCTGTACGGGGGCCAGTCCCGAGACAACGCGGACGGCGGGTCGGGCCGCAAGGACCTGTGCCGCGCTGAGCACAAACGGGGGTGCGAGCGCTGACCACACGAGGGGCTGGCCGCCCGCTCCGTTGTGCGGTCACCGACAGGCGGCGGAATGGGGCACCTTCAAGTCGCACGGATCGCGGCTCCGTGCGCTCCAATCGGTGCAGCGCAATGACTTGCAGCCAGGGCCAAGTTTGAAGATGTCGCGCCGTGGCGGATCCGCCTGCTTGGCGGCTCAACCGTCAGCCGTGATTGTGGAGGAAGGTGCGAACTAACTCATTGAACGGGCCCGGTGCCTCGAGGTTGCTGACGTGTCCGCAGTCGGGGATCACCGCCAGGGTCGCTCCAGGGATTCGGCGCTCGAACTCGCGCGCCACCGACAGCGGCGATCTGGCGTCGAGCGCACCCCAGATCAGCTGCGTCGCCACCTGAACGGTTGGCAGCACATCGGTGAGATCGGCCTGTGCCATCGCGGTCAGTGCGGTCAACATGCTGTGGCGTCTGACGTCAGCCGCCATCGCCTCCATGAGTGGTACGAAGGCAGCGGGTGGCTCACCCGCGAAGAGCCCGGGCAGGGTCGGATCGAATCCCCCCTCTGGCTCAGCCAGCGCCGCGCGCACGGCAGCCAACCTGGCGTCTGCCTCCTCGGCGCCCAGCGACCCCCGCCACCCGGCGTACCCGTCAGCCAGCACCATGCTGTGGACCACTACGGGATGGCGTCGATACACCTCGAGGATCACGGTCGTACCCCAGGAAAGCCCGACGACCGCCGTCGGCGAGCCGACCAGCGCGCGGACCATGCCGGCGAGGCAATCGGCGTAGTCGGAAAGGCCGAAACGGCCGGGTACGTCTTGTGATCCGCCAGCGCCGGGCTCGTCCCAGGCGATCACTGTGAACTCGTCGGAGAGTGCGTCGAACTGGGGTGTCCAGGCGCGGCTGTCCTCGGTACCACCGTGCACGAACATGACGGTTGGTCCTTGCCCGGTGCGGCGATAGGCGAGGCGGAGGCCATCTACCTCGACCGTCTCCATGGACGCGACGGTACTCCCGATGTGACCGCGGACATGGTCGACCGGCGAAAGACGTGCCCGCGCGGCTGCGGGCGAGTCGAGTCTTCTTCAGGTGCTCGCGTATCGCAGCAGGACGATCCCGCTCCTGAATGACGTGCAATCCGTCAGGCTGAGCCGTTTGGACTGTGGGAGCTCACCAAAGAGTCGGGTGCCACCGCCCAGCACGACGGGGATCAAGGCGACCATCAACTCGTCGAGGGCGTCGGCAGCAAGAGCCTGAGTCAGCACATCGCCTCCCCCAAAGACGTTCACGTCCTTGTCGGTCGCGGACTGGGCGGTCATCACGACCTGGCGAATGTCCTCCGACGTGAAAGTCACCCCTGATGGCGCCTCCTCGGGCGCGGCGTGAGTCAGCACGTAGGTTGGCGGCGTGGCCATGCCGCCACCGAACATCGCCACGGACTCGCGGTAGGTCTTGGCGCCCAGCACGTAGGCCCCGACGCGCTGCATCGTCTTCGCCATCCCGTAGTCCTCGTCGCGTCGCATGGCGCCGTTGAGCCACGCCATGTCGCCGCTCTCCGTTCGGATGAAGCCGTCGAGACTGGCCGCGATGCTGGCAAAGATGGCCATGCTCCCAGCGTATGACTCCAGCGATTCCCGTCACCATGGCACGCGACGGACTCGTACGAACTCTGCACGCGCACCGGCAGACGTGTTGTCCGTCAGGCGGCGGATAGACGCACCTTGAACGCCGGGGTCGGCCAGCGGTGCCGGAACCAAATTGGGGTGGTCCCAATTGCTAGGACCTGCGATTCCGGAAGCGCAGCGCGGCGCTCCGTAGACGGAGTTCGCCCTCGCGCCGAGCGGTCCGTTGCGAGCCGGTTCGGGTCTGTCGTCGCACCGCCCGGAGCTCCTACTCTGGGTGTCGACGTCCCTCGCCTCGCAGTGGTTCTCCGCTATGACCAGCACGACCGCCGGCACGATCGGCCACCGCCTCGCTCACCCCGTTCTCAGCGGGTTGGTCGGCTTGCTCGTGTGGGGCGCAGCCACCGTCTTCGCCCATCCCGACCTGGCCGAGCCCGGAGAAGAAGGGCTCACCCTGGGTAACTGGGTGGGTCTGGTGGTGATCGCGCTGTTCGGGTACCTCATCGCTTGCGCGATCGGGTCGTGGGGATGGTCCGGGTCATCTCGACTCTTCGCAGCGGTCACCGTGTCGTTGTCGGTCGCGTCGCTGGTCGCCGTCATCGCGCCGTGGTCAGGATGGCCCAACATCTTCGGTTCTACGGCGGTGGGGATGGCCGTCGAAGATCGCTGCCGAGCCGGCAGGCTTACCCCGAAGAGCTTGCTTGGCGGCGTCCTGGGCGCGCTCGCCTTCACCGCCGCTACCGTCTGGTCCGCATTCTTCCCGTAGCCGCAGCGGTCGGATGGCAACTGCGGGCACCTTCTAAAGGGGCTTGGTGATCGGATCCGGTGTCGTAGACCAGACGCGGCGGAAAGTCGCACCTTCGGCCGACGTAGCAAGCGTCGCCGATACTGAGTACGTGGAGTACGTCTCCAGAGTGCCTCGACCACCGTTGGACGGACTGATCGACGACCTCTACTACCTGGAGGGTCGGCCGCCGTACGCCCGGCTGACGCTGCCGCCGGCGCCGGCGGCGCTGCTCATCGTCAACCTCGGGGCGCCGTTCCGCATCCGTGCCGGGGCTGACGTCGAGGCGGCCGCGTACGCCGACGGCTGCGTGGTCACCACGCCCACCCGCGCGTGGGAGTTCGCCTACCCACTCCCGACTCGGTCCGTCGGCGTGCACGTCAAGCCGTGGGGGCTGGCGCCGTTCCTGTCGATGCCCGCTGCCGAGCTGTGTGATCGGCCGGTGACGCTGGAGCAGGTGTGGGGCCGGCGGGCCGTTGCAGAGCTGCAAGACCGGCTGGCCACGGCGAACGGACCGCGGGAGATGCTGGTGCTGCTCGAGGAAGAGCTCATGCGACGGCTGTGCCAGACCACCGGCTTGGGGCTGGTCAGACACACGAGCAGCGTCATCGCGGCGGCCAGCGGGGCGGCGGCGATCGGCGACCTGAGCGTGGCAGCCGGTGTCAGCAGCACTCATCTGACGCAGCGATTCAAGGAGCTGATCGGCGTCACGCCGAAGCGGTTGGCCCGCACCCACCGCTTCGCCGCCGCCGTCTTCGCGATCGACCTCAGCGGACCGATCGACTGGTGCGACCTCGCCGGTGGCGCGGGTTACTTCGACCAGGCCCACTTCGGTCACGAGTTCCGGGAGTTCACCGGGTTCACGCCGACCCGGTACGTCGAGGTCCGGCGGCGGTTCATGCGCGAACATCCCGGCCACGTGTTCGACGGCTGGCCGCTGCCGGCCGATTGATTTCGTACAAGAACGACCGCTCACGCCTCGGTAACTTGGGCACCCGAAGGCAAAGGAGAGCCCCGTGGGCAAAGTGATCATGAATGGCTCGGTGTCGGTGGACGGCTTCATCGCGGACGAGAACGACCAGCCCGGACCGATCTTCGACTGGTTGACCAGCGGTGACGTTCCGTTGGACGGCAGCGGCGTGCTGAAGGTGTCGCAGACCTCCTACGACTACATCCGGCCCTACTGGGACGAGATCGGGGTGACGATCGCCGGCCGCCACGTCTTCGACCTCACCGACGGCTGGGACGGGACGCCCCCGAGTGGGATCGACCACGTGGTCGTCGTGACGCACCGGCCCGCGCCCGAGGGCTGGGACCCCCAGGCGCCGTTCCATTTCGTCGACGGCGTCGAGGCAGCCGTGGCCAAGGCGCAGGAGCTCGCGGGTGACCGCCCGGTCGAGGTCGCCGCTGGTGACGTCGGCGGCCAAGTGCTTGCCGCGGGCCTGATCGACGAGGTGCGCATGGACGTCGTACCGCTCGTGCTTGGATCCGGCAAGCGCTACTTCGGATCGGTCCACGCACCGCACCTGTTGGAGGATCCTGACCTGGTGATCCAGGGTGACCGGGTGCTTCACCTGCGCTTCCCGGTGCGCCGTTGACCGATCTGGGCGGGTACGCGAAGAGGTCTGCTGCGTACGGTGACACCACGTCAGCGAGGCCCCTGGAACGGGACGGCGGTACCACCTTCACTTGGTCAACGACAGCATCGAGACCGCTCTCGACCGACCCCCGAAGCCGCGGCGCGCGCGCCGTCCGCGCTCGCCGACCATGCGGGAAGGCAAGCACGCCCCTAGGGCACGGGGGTCCCGAGCGCTGGGCCTGTATCGCGCACGGCTTTGGGGCCTGCTCTGGGTCCTGCCCTGTGCGGCCCGCTCAGCCCCTGTCGGGCCCGCCTCAGGTGCGACACGCACCCACTCTGCCCCGTCGATGTGAGACCACGACCCTCATCCAGTCGACACGTCACGACATAAGGCCGCGTCACAGCGCCCAGATTGACGCGCACCGACGCGGGCTGGGCCGTGTGGGCCGGAGTCTCGCATGCACGGGCCCGCGGGCGGTCCGTCTGTCTCAAGGGGTAGGCGTCGCGTCACGAATCGCGTTCTGCGTCGTTGCACAGGTGTGGGGGGAGCCTGCCCGACGTGCACCTCGCGTCCGTGGAAGCCACGAGATGGGAGCCCACGTCGGGCAGGCTCGTCGTCACTGCCGTCACTGCGTCCCTGCGCGACTTGCTCGCGCACCCTGCGCGGACACCCCTAATAACGGGACTGACGCAAGGCCCCCGGTCCGTGCCTACAGTGGAGCTCTAGCGCGTGGCGGCCCCCCACCTGCTGCGCGTTGGGCATGCCAGCCCCGTCCCCGGCAAGGCATGCGAGGGGCCTAGCGCTCGGGCTTCCCCGGTCCGCATGCGCTAGGCCTCTCATGCCATCGCCTCGCACTGGGTACCCCTGAGCCCCTAGTCCCCCCATGCGGGCATCGCACTGCCCGGATGCTGACATGAGGCAGGCCGTCATGGGACCCCTCCGCCTAGGGGCTGAGGCGCACGCTGGAGGGGCCCGCACAGAGCAGGGCCGGAATGGCAGAGCCCAGCGCTAGGTCTCGCCCGAGAGTTTGCACTGGGCTCTGTTGCCCCAGTGTCGCATCGGTGTGTCCGACCGTCTGCCCCCTAAGAGGCGGCGCATTGGCAGCGCGAGCGCGACCGCGAGCGCGACCGCGAGCGGGTCCGCATGCTCGACGTCGCGCGAGTCGAGATAGTGAGATCGCCCTGAGCGACCCAGGGTTTCGGGCGTGGCAGCGCACCGGGACCGACGAGCGCGGCTGGTTGCTGACGATCCGGACGCACGATGACGACTGTCTCTCTTCAAGAGCTGTCGGCGGCTCATGCGAGGCTTGTAGCCATGACCGAGACAGCGGGAGCCATCTACTTCAACGTGACCGTCCCTGGGGGAAACATCATCGAGTTCGCCAGCAAGGACAATCCCCGCTACACGATCGACGACAACGGCGTCCTGCAGGTCACGACGAACCGCGACGGAGTGCAGATCTTCGGTCCGTCTGGCTGGTGGCACATCGACGTCCGCACCATCTGACTCGACACCGCATACCAGCCATAGCGTTCCAATGAATTCGCCAGCGCAACCCCCGTCTTCCCGCTACCTTGCGGGATCGCGCTTCGGACCTCCGAGACGCTTCCGTCTTGAGCGAAGGTCTCTCCTTGAACCGCATGCCGTACACCGATCCGAGCGAGGCGCCAGCTCCGACACAGCCCAGCAATGGAATGGGCCAAGCCGGACTCCTATTGGCGGTCGGCGGGGTTCTGCTGTTCCTTGTTCCGATGGTGTACCCGACCGCCGCGATTCTCGCCATTGTGTTCAGTTCGATTGGTATGTCTCGGGCTCGAGCTCGAACCGCTACGAACGGAAAGACCGCAACGTTAGGTCTCATTCTCGGAATCGTTTCGCTCGTCCTCCCCATCCTCATTTTCGTCGGTCTGGGCTTCCTCCTCGTGGTATCCGGTCAGTGATTGCCCGTCCGGCGTTCGGTTGGTGAGTGTTCTAGCCTTCCGGTATGTCGGATTGGATCACCGTGCGCGAGGCGCAAAGATCCTGGGCGTGCACATGTCAGCCGTCCGAAGATGGTGCGCCGCGATGACCTGACACCGCCCGGGCAACGACCGCGCTTGGACCGCGCACAGGTGGAGGCGCTGGGACGCCAGGGCCCTGCCGAAGCCCAGCCGGTCAGGTGGACACCGACCCGCCTGATGACGTGCAGGAGTGGTTACAAGCGCCCGCCGCTGCCGCTGTGCTCGGCTGCTCGGTGGTGGCCGTGCGCGCGCGAGCTGTGCGGGGGCGCGGCGCGTGCCTTCGCAGCTGTCGGATGGCCGGCGCTGGTTCCGGCTCGATCACCTCGAGCTGGGCGGCCTCACGCCTGGGGCGCCCGGGGGGTCCGGGTACGAGCTCGAGGCACTCGGCCCGGCGCGGATCGCGCTCGGAACCGTCGGCGGGATCCGGGGCGGGGCCTCGACAGGATCCGGGCTATCCGGCGGCAATTTCGCCGCGACTGGGGTCGGCGCGGTTGACCCCCGTTCCACAGCCGCTGGTCGCTGAGGGTGAGGCTACGGTCAGCTGGAACCCTCGTTCGGCGAGCAGTTCCTCCGGGTCTCGGTAGGACAATCCGCACCGCAGGTACCAGCGCACTGCCAACAAGACCACTTCAGGCGGGAAACGAAGAACTGACGAACCCCGACGGGCATCGACACAGGTCGCCGCCGGCCGGCGGCAGCGCCTCATCGAGCCAACCTCACCGCCCCCAGTGTCATCCGGCAACGCAACAAAGCCTCCGGGTTGGTGCCCGGTGATCGATCAGTCCGCCGACCGTTCGTCGAGCACGAGGTCGACCTGGCGGCGCACGTCGTCCGCGGCGATCGAGGCCCGGACGCGCGCGAGCGCCTCGTCGGCGTCGCTCCTGTCGATCCGTGCGAGCGACCGGGCGATGGCCGCGAGTTCCACGCCGTCGTCGCACCGCTCGGCTCGATCGGCCAGCACGGAGACGGCTCGGTCGGTGGCGACGTCGCCCAGCGCGCCCGCCGCACGCATCCGGGTCTCGAGACGCCGATCGCTGATCGCCTCCGCCAGGGTGTCGACGGCCTTCTCCGCGGGCCAATCGCCGAGCGCGACGATGGCTCGGGCCTTCAGCACGGCCGCCTCACCACGGTCGGAACCACGCGCGCAGGCGAGCAGCCCTTCGAGCGCGACGTCGCCGAGATCGCGCAGCTTCTGTCGGGTCCGATGGTCGAAGTGCTCGGCCAGCAGCAGCCGCCGCACCCGGTCGTCGAGCGTCGTGTCGGGCATGATGGTCTCGTCTCCTCACTCCGCGAGCGTCTGGGCGTTGGCGTACGCGGTGGCGATCTCCGCCGTGGACAACTGCACGGACGTCTGGTCGGTGCCGTCGCCCATCATCAGGTCGATCTGTTCGGCGTTGGTGCAGGTGTCGTTGTTGGCGTTGTCGCAACTGTGCGGCAGACCGAGGAAGTGACCGAGCTCGTGCGCGAGCGACACGGCGACCCGTTCGAAGTTGGGCCCGGTGTTGACGGTGAGGCCGCCGCGGGTGTCCTGCACCCACACGGCAGGGTCGTTGCCGCCGACCTGCCAGTTGCTCCCGGTGCCGGTCGCGCGCACGAAATAGGCGTTGATCACGTCGTCGACGTTGTTCTGCGCGGCGACCGCCCGCATCGTGACGAAGCTGTCGGTCGAGTCGGGCATCATCTGCGCGTTGGCGTCGGCGACTGCCAGCTCGTTGAAGCTGACCACCCGGAAGCGCACCCGCGCCTGCGTCCAGATCGCGTTCACCGACCCGCGCCGCGTCCGATAGGCCGCGGTGTTGAAGTTGTCGAACAGCGCGGCCGACGCCGTGGCAGTGCGACCGGGTCGGATCGTGTCATCGACGGTGCCGACGATCAGGTGGCACGCGACGGGGATCTCGAGGTCGAATCCCCGGGCCGTCCATCGCAAGCCGTACTTCTCCGACGCGTCGTCCCCGCTGTCGAGGAACAGATCGGCATCACCGTCGAACACTGGAGTCGTGTCTGCGTTGATGAACAACTTCACGCGCCGCGGTCGCCACCCGCTTGTCCCGGTCTTGCGCAGCGTCAGCCGTCGAACGTCGGAGCGTTGCATCCCGGCATGCGGTTCGAGCTCGAAGACGTCGGTGTTCCCGGACTCGAAATCGTTCTTCGCAGGGTTGTCGAGCAGCCACTCCCTGGTGCCGACGTCGAGGTACACCTCGTCGTTCGTGGGCGAGTACCGCTCGGTCCCGGTGCGCACCTCGACGCGCAGCGCCGTCACGGGCGCATCGGGTTCGTCGGAGATCGGCACGGGCTGGGGATAGTCCGGGGCGGTCCACTTGAGGCCGTGGCGCAGCCGGGCGCCCGACCCGCCGTCGAGCCAGTGCGAGACGGTGCCCTCGTACAGCGGCCCGGCCACTTGGTCGACGTCGTTGACCCACACCAGGATCTCGTCTGGCCGCCACCCGTCGGTGCCGGTCTTGCGCAGGCCCATCTCGCGGATGCCGTCCATCCGAAGGTTCTCGATGTTGCGGATCGCGTACGTCTCTTGACTGCCCCGCTCACGATCGTTCCGATTCCGGTCGTCGAGCTGCCACTCGCGCGTGCCCACGGTGAAGAAGACCCGGTCGTCGGTGCCGGCGTCGGCTCGGGTGGACGTCTTCGTCGTCACCACGATGTCCTGCACGACCACCGACCGGTCCGGGAATCGTGGCGGGAAGTCGGCAGCTTCCCAGACCACCCCGGCGGTCTGGTGGGCATCGCTGCCCTGGTCGAGCCAGATCCCGATGGACCCTCGGTAGAGCGCGTCCCCGTTGACGATCACCTTGATGCGGGCCGGCCGCCAGGCGTTCCAGCCATTCTTGCTGAGCCCGATCTTGCGGATGTCCGAGGTGTCGAGCGCCGAGTTGAGCACCAGGTCGAACGTGTCGGTGGCGCCCGGCTGGAAGTCGTTGCGTCCGACCCGGTCGAGGCGCCACTGGCGCGTCCCGATGTCGAAGAACACCTGGTCGTCGGTCCCGGCCGCCGGATCGGCGTCGGTGCGGACCTCGACGACGAGCGAGTCGACGGTCGCCATGTGGCCCCTCCTTCGCGAGCTCGTGTTCACGAGCGCGCAGGAACTCCAGCGTTACCACGGATGCCCGCGGGTGACTAGGGCTCGGGGGGCACCGGTTCAGGTCGTGGCGTCGTGCGGCACGAGGCGCCAACGGTGACCGCGGCTGTGCGTTGATTCGTCCCGTTACACCCGTCCGAGGAGAAAGAAAAGGAGAAGGAGAAGGACAAGCGCGAGAAGGTGGAGAAGCCCGAGCACAAGGAACTGAAGACCGAGAAGATCGAAAAGATCGAGGCGGACGGTGTGTTCGAACCTGCCTTCGCGCCAGGACCCGACCCACGGCTCGACCAAGTGATCGAGGCCTTGTCGGGTCTGGACACCCGTGTGGCACAACTCGCGGACCAACTGGAGGAATTGAAGAAGACACGCGACAGTTGACCGCCCCCAGCCAACTAACTGAGCCCTGCGTCCGCCTCGTACTGCAGGGCCGCGGCGTCTTCGGGAACACCCTTGGAAGGCAGGCGCCCCTCGGGGCCGAGGAAGCGGACGTAGACGCCGGTGATGTCGTCCAGGTCCAGGGACCAATCGGGTCCAGTGATGGCGCCCACCGGTCCCGGCGTGGCCCAGCGCCACGCGACCCGGTAACCGTCGGGATACCGGGCAAGGTCGAGCAGGCGGTAGGGATAGCCGCAGTGCTGCAACCTCGCACACACAAGCTCGGTGACCGCGTCGGCGAGGCCGCCACAGACGAGGATCATGACACTGCGTCCGGTGTGGCGGTCACCGGCACGAACAGCCCCGCGAGTGCGTCGAGGATGCGGACGCGAGTCGGAGCCGAGAAGTGCTTGAGCACCGGCGCCCGTTCCGCGAAGACGACGCCCGGCCCGTCCCTGAGTGGCGCGGTCACGACCTCGAGGAACTCGGCGTCTGCGGCAACGGCGAGGGCGAGAAGGCGGGGCTCGAGAGCGCGCGTCTCGGGTGGTGGATCTTGGTCCCAGATGACCTCGCGGCCCACGACGCAGGCGGGCAGGGCCGGGCCGTGCGGCTCGGTGAGACAGACCGGCGAGCGGTCCTGCAACTCTACGATCCCGTGCCAGGCGGCGTCGCTGGCTACCAGGTAGTTGGCGTCGCTGGTCAAGGGCGTGTAGACCGCCCCGAACCGGCCGGCGTTGGCGAGTTGCCGGCCGAACGAACGCGCGTCCGCCGGATCGTTGGTGATCAACTGCTCAGGGGCATCGAGCCCACAGCGCCGCAAGAGCGGTCGCCAGGCCAGAAGAGAGGCGCCGCCGCGGTACCAGGTCTCCGCCGAGGGACGGTTGACCACTGGGCACGGCAGGGTGGCGAGCCACGCCAGCGTCGCGGCGAGGAGTTCTGCCTGCAACGCGTGGTCCGCGGGGGCCCAGCCCGGGAGGTCAAGCCACGGGATAGCCCGAACCAGGACTCCCTCTACCTCGACAGGCCCGCCGTCGAGCTCGAGCCAGTTTCGTCGGTCCGTCGTCGTCCAGGCGCCAAGCGAACCGTCCGGGAGGAGTCAGCGGCGAGGCCACGACCTGCACCGAGAGGCCACGTTCAGTGAGGCGGGCATGCACACCGGCACAGCACGAGTCTCGAGGATCACCTAACAAGAGATGTACCCGTCGCATGCCGAGTCCCATCGAGCGCCCGCCGAACGGCGGAGGACACCGCGTCGATCCGCCTACCGAGACGTTCCTCCGCAGATCCAAGCCCTGTCAAGCAGCACGTTCCTCCGCGGGACCGCGGGAAGTCGCCTACCACTCGGGCGCATCCTTCCTCGCGCAATCCAGTCGAAGGGTGCGGCGGCCTACGCCGCCGGCTCAGGGGGCGCTCGCCAAGTCGGGCAGGGTCGCTGTCGGGTCGCCGAGGAGGACGAGGCTCTGCCGATCGAGCGCGGTCAGTCGGGTCCGGGTGAGGGCCTCGCGGACGGTGGTGTCGGCGTTGTTGAGTCGATCGTTGAGGGTCTGCCAGTCGCTGTGCAGCACGCCCACCCCGGAGCGATAGTCGTGCAGGGCATAGCCGAGCGGCTGCCCGGCGTAGAGGTTGGTGGAGATTCCTGTGACGATCATGCCGCCGAGTCCCTGGCCGGTCTCGGCGTCGCGCAGCGTCCAGTCGAAGGTGGGTTCCACGTGGCCGAGGAATCCACGGATCGGCTTCTCACGGCCGAGCAACGTGAGCACCGCCGGGGCGACGGTCGAGCCGAGTGCGGCGACGTTCTCCACGATGTCGAGGACCGCCCCGGGCGCGAGCAGACCGCCGTACTTCGAGAGCCCGTCGCTGCCCGCCGAGCAGCATGCCTGGGAGTACCAGACGGCGCCGCTCGGCATCGCGGCGACGAGGTCGGCGAGGGCGACCGGGGCGTGTGAATTGTCGACGGGTAGCCCCAGCCCGTTGCGGAGCACGTCATCACTGCCCTCAGCAAGTCCGTGGCTCGACGTCACGACCAGAGCGGGTGTGTTCGCTGTCAGCCGGGCTGTCAGCTCGGCGGCGGTCGCCGAGCCGTCGACGAGGTGCTCGAAGCGTGGGCAGCTGTGGGTCTGTCAGCGCAACCTCCAGCGGGGTGCTGATCACGGCCCTCATCTCGGCGGTGATGTCGCCGGCGTGGGACACGGTCCACATCAACGGCGCACGCATGTCGACGTCCTGGTGCGGAAAGTTGTTGAGCAACGCCTCGATGTAGTTGGCCAGTCCGGCGTCGTCCAGTGGCAGCCGACCCACGGCGTGGCGCGCCTCGAAGGCGTACTGCACCGCCCACGGGACCTCTTCCGGACCGCCGATGATCGTCACGTAGCGGGGCAGCTGACCCACGCCGGTCCCGAAGACGGAGAGGCCGACCTTGGGCTCCTGCCACGTCCCGTCCGGGAAGTAGCGTCGGATGTAGCGCGTGTCGAGCTCCTGGGCGCCAGCGCAGCATCACGGTGTCCGGACGGGCCTTCATCAAGTCCTGGACCGCCTGGGGCGCATCGCGGCCGATGGCCTTGGCGGTGTCGCCCTCGGTTGGTCTCCGCGAGGAGAACGCCATATCCCACGTCCGGGGACCTCCAGTTCAGCGGGTCCGCTGGTGTGCCCAGGTCCATCGGCTGTTGGGATGCCGGCAGCCCTCGTCTCGCACCCCATCGGTCGGCCTCGCGGAGCGAGCTCCGTGCGCGCGGCCGAGCCCGCCCACGCGTTGATGGCGATGTCGGGCGGGAGGGTGCCGGCCAAGGTCAGACACCCGCCTGACCCAGGATCGCTTCGCCGTCCGCGATCTTGTCACGCACGTCGGCGATGACTGGGGAGGCGTGGAGTTGCGGGTCTGCAGTCGCCAAGAAGCTGCGCAGCTGGTCCAGCCTGCCCTGGAGGTTCGAGTAGTCCTCGGCCGACATGACCGAGGTCTGCGTGTAGACCCGCAGGTCCTCGCTCTGGACGTAGAGCACCGGGTCCAGCCAGGAGTCGACCTTCGACGGATCAGGCCCGCCCATCACCTTCCTCGGGCCCGTGAGCACGCAGGCCCACTCGATGGTCTGCTCGCCCGGATGTGCCGGGTCGACCGCTGTCCTGACCGCTGCCAACACTTCTGGATAGAGCTCGCGGCAGAAGCTTGTCGGTGTCCTTGAGGTCGACCAGGCGCCGCATCCCGATGGTGGCTGTGACTCCGAGTGACACGAGATCGTGGGCGAACGCCCGCTCACCCGCCGAGGCATCCGCGGTCTGGCAGGCAGCGAGGACGACGAGCCATGGGTCGCAGGTCTGCAGCTCGCGGGCCAGGTCCTTGATCGGCACGCTGATCGAGCCGGCTTCGTCCACCTCCGCGTCGACGTCGCCGACGCTGGCGAAGGCGAGGGTCCGCTCACCGGCAACGGTCATGCCGTGGCACAGGAGGTGCAGCACGTGCGGGTCGCGCTGCCGCGATCTGCCGGCACAGCTCGGGAGAGGTCCCGGTCGTCAGCTCGGCCGTCTCGCCCGGCCCGTCGACCGCGGCCACCAGCTCATCGTCACCTGCGATCACGTGGAGCCGGACGGGCAGCTTCGCGTTGGCGATGCTCGTACGCAGTGCGTCGAGCTGGGGACGGGGATCTCGACCGGCGGCGGAGAGCACGGCGACGACTCGGAGGGGCGGGGCGAATCCGCGGCCCCGAACCGTCGCTACCCGTTCGGCGATGCGGCCCATCGGGCACCGCTGGTCGAGTGCCCAGAAGCCCAGTGGCTTGGCGAACATCTGCTCCCAAGCCACCGCGTCGGCGGTTTCAGAGCGGACGTGGAAGTAGAGGGGCGTGGGCTCGGCATCGGGCGGGAGGTTGAGGAAGGACTCGATGCCCTGCCTGACGGGGTCCTGCTGGCGCAGCAACGCCACGATGGCCTCACCGCGCTCCATGAGCGTGCTCCCCGGAAGCGTGCGACAGGTCGACCTCGACGGTGTCGTAGGTGTAGTTCAGCTGGGCGCGGTCCAAGGTGACCTGGACCCGATCACCGGTCCTCGACAACCCGATCACCGTGCGTGCCATCACGACCCCGAGTGCCGATCGATGATGGAGCGGAGCTCGTCCAGTGCCTCTGCCGCGCCCTCTGTCGTAGGCGTTTCGCACGACCGCCTTGGCGACCGGGTCGGCAGAGCGAGCGAGCTTCGCGTACTCGCTGCCCAGATAGCGATGGGAGGCCGCCACCCACGTGGGTACGTCCTGGACTGCTTCGTAGGGGCTCGCGGCGTCCGCGGACCGGTAGTCCGTGGGGACGTCGATGCTGGGCAGCACCTCGCCGCGGGAGGTGGACCGCTCCGACGGCTCCGGCCATCCGTCGAGGAGGCTGTCCCGCACGTTCTCAGGCTGGACGTACGCGAACAGGGAGGGGTCCCACGGCAACGGACGATCGCCCAGGCGGTCCGCCAGGTACGAGTGCATCGACGCGATCGCTTCGGCGTGAGGGTCGAGTGCGACGGAGGAGTAGATCGTCGGGCCGGGGCGTCCCTGGCCGATCTGGTCGACGAGCATGCGGGTCGCCATGTCGGAGAGGTTGCCGGAGGAGACCCCATCGAGAGGGTCGCCGCTCCGAGGCTGTCGGTGAGCCGGAGAAGCCCCTCAATGGCGACGAACGCGCAGTCGTCCGGGTGGGCCGACTGGTTGGGGTCGGTGCTCACCACGAGCATGGGTTCGTCGCCGTCGAAGGCGGCGTCGGTGACGACGTGCAGTGACCGCACCGCACGCCCCGCCAGACCCGCTGCGATCCAGTCCGCCCAGGCCCGTCCCGTCGGGACGTGCGACGGTTGCCGCGTCGGCGACGTCGAGCTGCTCAGCTCGGCCCGGCCGGCCTCTCGAGACGTGAGCGCCTCGCCGGCGGTCGACGGGTCGTGCAGGTGCAACCAGGGTTCGGGCGGACGGCCGAGGCCCAGGAAGCCCGACGTCGTCCCTGCGTCGGCGAAGACGTGCACCGCCAGGGCACCGCCGACGTGGCGGCGCAGGGCGCTCGTCAGCTTCCGAACGTACGTCGACGCCCAGGTGTTGCCGGGTCTGGCGTGCACTGCGATGGCTGCGGTCCACGCGTCACCGAAGTCCCCCGCGACCGGAAAGCGGTCGGGTACGCGCAGCACCGGTCGGTCGATCTGCGGGACGAGGACCTCCTCCCAAGGCGCGGCGCCCAGATAGCCGTAGGGCGGCACGAGTCGGAGCCACAGCGCGGTCTCGGTCGGAAGGTCCTCCTCGAGGCTGCCGGCGACACGTGAGCTGAGGCGGTCCGGGATCACCAGGTGGCTGGGCGGTCCGTGCACAGGGATGCCGAACGCCTGCACCGGGAAGCTCTCGGACCACAGCTCGGTCGCAATCCCGGTGGGGTAGCCGACCATGGCGATGGCGACCCGAGGCTCGCGTGCGCTCAGGTCCAGCTCCGCCCGGAGGACAGCCAGACGCCATTGCCGGATGATCGCCTCAGCCATGCTGATTCGTCCCCGTCAATGAGTGCAGTGCCCACCAGGCGACCTTGGAGTTGATGTCTCCGTGACCGTCGATGGCCGGCTTGCCGTCGATCTCGACCGCACCGTCGATCGCCACCACGCCGCCGACCCCGACGAGGTCGTACGACGTGCCCTCGGCACATGCGTCCTTCTGGGTCACCCGGTCGTCGATCCCCTTCGGGCCGTAGCCGCCCAGCGCTCCGTAGCGCTCGACGTCGCCGACCGCCGCGATGTCGGGTTCGCCGAGGCTGCTGCCGCGGACGGCCAGGTGGAACGCCTCGTGGAGCGGCTTGTCGTAACGGGAGTAGGTCGTCACGATCGGCCGCTCGACGCGATCCAGCACGGGACGGTAGCCGCCCGGGATGCCACGGCCGATGACCTCGTGGGCGAAGCACCAGCGGTTGACCGCGGGCTGGAGCAGCAGCATCGAGTGTGCCTTGCGTGGCGCCTTCTGGGTGGCCATCGCAGAGAGCACCACACGCGCGCCGAATGAGTGGCCGACGAGGTGCAGTCTCGCCTCGGAGTCCTTGAGCACCCGCTCGAGGAGTGGCGCCACGCCCCGACCGCCGACCCTGCCGGCTCGGTCCTTCATCATCCACACGGTCGCGGCTCGAAGCAGGCCGCGAGGGTCGAGCCGGCTGCCGCCGGCGGCCTTCACGTCGGCATGGGGCCCTCCGGCGCCGATGCCGCCGAAGGCGTTCGGGTCAGCGGGCGCGGGCGGTGCCAGACCCTCAAGCGCCCCCCACGCCTCGAGGAACTCGTCCACGCTCGGTGCCTCGGAGGCGTCCTCCGGATCGCTCGCCGGCCGCACAGCATCGAGCACCAGCTCGGCGGCACCCGTGGCCGCCGCCCGGTCGAGCGCATCGGCGCCGTCGATGAGCTCGACGAGCTGGCTGCGGGCCTCGGGCGCCATCGCGGCCAGCAGTAGGCGGAGCATCTCCTCGCGCTCGCCGTCATCGGCCGCAGGGTCTGCGGCGATCGTGGGGCCCTTCTCCCACGGGAAGAGGAAGCTGGTGGAGGGCCACATCACCCCGATCAGCAGGGGCTTGTAGTCGAGCGGGACCGGCAGCGCCAGCCGAGCGCGCTGCGCGGCATATCCCTCGATGAAGGCGAGGTACTTCTCAGAGGCGACCTTGAAGTTGTTGTTCCATCCGTGTGAGAACACGAAGACGTCGGTGTACCCGTCCGTCAATGATGACGTGACCAGCTCCTGGGTCTGGGGGCTGAGGAGCTCACCGTCCTCGTCGAAGCGCAGCAGGAAGAGGTCGACCTCGCGGCCATGGCCGAGGTCCACCGTTGTGTACGGACCGACCATCGCAAACCCCCAAGAAACCGTCAGTGACCCAACTGATCTCTGAGGCCAATCTTGAGGATGAGACGGACAAATCGATCGGCTGGGCTGCTTCATCCCCAAAATGGGGGGTGAGTTGTTGCGCCGTTGGCGCTAAAGGGCTCGCGGGCCCCGAGTTCGATGGTGAGGTCAGGTGGTCGCGGGGCCGCGGCGGGGAGCACGGCCAGTTCGAGTGGCGCACAGTGGTGGAGCTTCGGACGCTCGCGGCGGATCGAGTGTTCGCGGAGAACCAGGTCAGGCGTTCGGTGCCGTGAGACGCAGGACGACTGCGTGCGCGTCGTGGCCGTCGATGGTGAGGTTCACCACCCGGCGATCGAGCACGCGAACTGTCACCAGGTGTGGTGAGGACGACTCGGCTGGGATCACGCTGATGCGGTCGATGCCCGGGGCCAGCAGCTGTCGCTCTCGCGGATGGACCTTCGGCATCGGGCCGTGACGGTTGGTGTCGCGCGTCGTGATGATCGTGAAGCCGCCCTCAGCGGCATCGTGAACCTTGTTGGCGCGCGCGGTCCACGACGCCTGGCAGTCCCTCCAGAGCTGCTTCGCCGCCTCCGTGCGCGCCAGCGGGTAGTGCCCGTTGAGGAACATGACGGGCGGGAAGTCGGGATCGTCAGCGGGGCGGCACTGAGCCGACACGATCACACGGTGGGGTGTGACGTGGGCCAGGCCGTCGCTGCTCTTCCTTGCCGACTGCCGAAGGACGTTCCACGTCGTGGGCACCCCGAACGGAGTTGCTCGCTTCCACCCCGGACCGCTGAAGCCGGCGAACGCGTACGTTCCCTGCCCGGAGCTCGCAAGAGCGTCGTGCATTCCTGGCTGCGGACCATCCTCCCCAGCCGGGAAACGCTCGACGATCAGCGCCCCCTCATCAGGCGAATCGGCCTCGTCGATCTCCTGGAACCCTACGAACGCGCCGGGGAAGCTTCTGGGCGACCCTGCGGATGTTGGCGTGCGCCACGTCGGAGGAGACGCCACGGCCGATGTTGGCCGTGACGACAGTGATCGTCACTGAGCGGGACACGGTGCCCTTCTTCGCGGCCAGTGTGAAGACGCTGGGCCGTTCAGCCCACCGGTAGCAGGTCGTTGAGATCTTTCGGGGCCGAGATCAGCTTGGGCTTCACCGCGAGCAGTCTGACGATGTCGATGTCGCCCGGATCGCCATGCTCGTTCTCCGGCACGTGTTGATGTCCCAGCCAACCCGAGTAGGCGACGTACGTGGCATTTGACATCCGCACACCGTTGACGGCGCCGAAGGATCCGGCTGCACCGCCTGCAGCGAACGACTTCCACTCGACCGTGCTCACAGGCGCGATGCCTCGGTGCTCCTCGAGCCACCGCATCAGTCGACCGATCGTGGTGAGATACCACTTGGGCCAATCCTTGATGAACTGCCCGTCCGGGAAGGTGCCGCGCTTGCTCGCGTCGCAGGTGCCGACGATCTCGATCTGGATCGCGTGGGCACGGTTTTCCTTGAGGCTGGCGTTGTTGTCGCGCAGAGCGGTCGCGCGCGAGCTCAACGGGAAGTGCTGGAAGATCTCGCCGCGGTTCTTGCGGAAGTTGGGTGAGATCGTGAAGTGCGGGACGCCTCCATCCAGGTACGCCGCCCGTGCACCGGCGTAGGAGGAACCCTCGGTGGTGTGCAGGATCCCCTTCCAGTGCGGCTCGCCCGAGTTCCAGGGTGCGGTCTCGGTCTGTCCCTCGATGAGATCGCGCATGGCCATGGGGCACCACACGGGGAAGGGCGCGCTTGTGGCCGCTCCGCGCGCCGCTGGCACGACCAGCGGCGTGGCTGCTGGCGCATCTCCGAACGACGGTGAACCCGAACTGCTTGCCGAGCTGGCTCAACGAGGTCTTGCCGGGAATGCCGTCCGCTTCGTCGCCCGTGAAGCCCAGCGAGCGCTGGAATGCCTTGTAGGCATCGCGGGTCTTGGTGCCCGCGTATCCGTCCATGGCCCACTGGCCTTCGAGCAGGCCCAGGGACAGCAACGCCATCTCGACCGGGCGGAGCTGCACAGGGTGCAGGCCGTCGCCCTGCGCCCGGTCGGGGTCGGCCTCGAAGGCGGCGACCACCTTGGCGAGATTGACGCGCTGCTTCTTGCGCGGCGCTATGGATGTCGCCGGGGTGCCGGACTCGGTGCGATCGAACTCAGGTCGCCGGTGGTCCATGTATCCGTGCGGACCAACGCGCTCTTCGTAGTGCAGGTGAGACGGGATGGTGCGGTTGCTGGTCTTTCCCGAGAGGGCAATCTGCTCGCCCTCGAGGACTTGTTGGCCGGCCTGGCAGTTCACGTTCGACAGGTGGGCGTACATGTGCTTGATCGCGCCGGTTTGGACAATCACCTGGATGCCGTATGCCGGTCCCCAGCCTCCCCAACCCGCGTGCAGCACCGTGCCAGCCCGCGTGGCGAACACGGGCGTTGGTGTACGAGCGCGATAGTCGCGTCCCGTGTGATAGCCAGCCTCCCAAGAGCCTGGCGTGTGGAAGTCACAGGTGATGAAATGCAGGTCCGTGGGGTGTGCCATGACACGTCTCCCGGTCGGGCGCTTCGCGGGAGGTCCGTACGGACGGGATCTTCGAAGGCGAAGCCGGGCATCAGAATCTACGCCTGCGAGAGGCCCTGGGACACCGCGGTCCAGACCATCGAGACGGGCACGCAGAAGTCCCCGCCAACGCGGACACTCGGGCCTAGCTCCTGCGCCCGGGATGCACCAAGCCGTGGTCGAATGCGAACACCACGGCAGCGGCCCGGTCGCGCAGGCCGAGCTTGGTGAAGATGTGGCCGACGTGCGTCTTGACCGTGCCCTCACCGAGCGTGAGGGCCTCCGCGATCTCGGCGTTGCTGAGGCCCTCGCCCATCAGCGCGATCACCTCGCGCTCCCGCGGCGTCAGCACCTCCACCTCGGCCCCCGGCCGAGCCGGGGTGGTTCCGCTGCGGTAGGCCGCGAGCACGCGTCCGGTGACGGAGGGGTCGAGCCAGGAGTCGCCGGCGGCGACGGCGCGCACGGCGCGCTGCAGGTCGTCGGCCGGCACCCCCTTGAGCAGGAAACCCGCCGCACCCGCGCGGAGCGCGCTGGCCAGGACCTCCTCGTCCTCGAAGGTGGTGAGCACGAGCACCGGGGGAGCGGTGCTGCCGGCCCGGAGCCGCAGGGTGGCCTCCACGCCGTCCACCCGAGGCATCCGCACATCCATCACGACCACGTCGGGCTCGAGCGCGGCCACGGCGTCGACGACGCCGTCCCCGTCGGCCAGCTCCCCGACGACCTCGAACCCGAACCTGGCACGCAGGATGCCGCGGAGACCGGCTCGGACGAGCTCCTGGTCGTCGACCACGAGGACGCGGACGAGCTCGGTCACGACGGCAGCACCGCCTCGACGAGCCACCCGCGTCGTGCGGCCTCCTCGAGGGCCCCGGCGGTGAGCCGGCCGCCCACTCCCTCGGCCCGGTCCCGCATGCCGCGCAGGCCCGATCCCGCCGCGGGCGACGGGTCCACCGTCCCGTCGTTGCGGACCGCGACGGTCGTCTGGCTGCGGTCGACCGAGATCTCCACCGAGACCGGCTCACCCGGTGCGTGCCGGGTGGCGTTGGTGAGCGCCTCCTGGACGATCCGGTACGCCGCGAGCCCCCGCGCGGGACCCAGCGCCCCCAGCTCGCCGGCCACGTCCAGCTCCACCACCGAACCGGCGCGACGGAAGGACTCCACCAGCTCGGGGATGGCCCTCGCATCGGGGAGGGGGGCCATGGTGCCGGGGACGTCGGTGCGCATCAGACCGACACTGGCCCTGACCTCCTCCAGGCTGTCCCTGGTCAGACGTTCGGCCTCGCCCAGGCTCCGCCTGGCCTCCTCCGGTTCCTCGTCGAGCGCGAGCCGGGCCCCGGCGATGTGCAGCAGCGAGACCGTCAGCGCGTGCCCGACGACGTCGTGCACCTCCGCCGCGATCCGGTTCCGCTCCTCCGCGCGGCTGCGCTCGGCGAGCTGGTGCTGGGCCTCACGCAGCTGTTCGACGGTCAGCCTCAGCTGACGGGCGAACGCGCACGCGACGAGGGTGAACGCCGTACCGACGAGCCAGGCGGCCCACCCAGGCTCCCCGGTCTGCTGGATCCACTCGGACACCAGCACGGCCATCAGCACGGCGCCGGCCGTGATGGCCACCGGTAGCTCGGACGTGAGCGCCACCCAGGCGACCGTGACGCACAGTCCCATCCAGACGAGGTTGGCCGACTCGGCGTGGCCGAGCACGACCAGGCCCGCCGTGACGAGCGCCAGGGCGGCCGCGAGCGGCCACCCGGTCATCCGCTGCCACGCCAGGATCGCCGCGAGCGCGGCCGCCGCGCCGGCCAGGCCGAGGCCGACGAGGACGGGGCGGTCGCTCATCACGGCACCGAGGACGGCGAACAGCGCGAGGGCGGTCGGTGCCGCGACTCGCGCCGTCTGCTCGATCATGGCCATGAGCCTAGGGCTCCTCCTCGCGTCAGAGAGCCGTTCGGCGGGCGGCCAGGGCGCACGCCACGACGGCGATCGCGATGACCGCGAGAAGCGGGCCCGTGCCGTCGGCGATGCCGAGCCAGGGCTCGCGGATCGCATCGGTCGCCAGGGCCAGCGGCAGTCGTTCGGAGATCTCGCGCATCGCGTCCGGCATCACCGCCGGCGGGGGACCACCGACACCCAGCAGGAAGGAGGGGAAGAACAGCATCAGCCCGACCGCCTGGGCCGCGCGTGACGAGGGGAGCACGGTGCCGAGGAGCACCCCGATGCTGATGAACGCCACTGATCCGGCGACGATGCCGGCGAGCACGCGGAGCGGGTCGTGGACCTCTGGCAGTCCGTAGACCGGGGCGGCGACCGCGAGGAGCAGGGGTCCGGCGACCGCGATGGCGGTCAGGCCCACCACCAGCTCGGCCAGGGCGAACGACCAGCGCGGGAACCCGGACGCCGCGAAGCGCCGCAGCACACCGCGCTCGCGGTACGACGCGATGTGCACGGGCAGCATGATCAGCCCGGTGGCACCGATGACCACCGTGAAGTACGAGGCGACGTACCAGTGCGACGGATTGACCGGGAACGCCTCGTCGGGCTCGGTCCCGAAGACGCCGCCGATGATCAGCATCGAGATGACCGGGAAGCCCAGGACGAACACGAGGGTCAGCGTGTCGCGGGTCAGGAGCCGCAGCTCGGTGGTGAGCAGCCGCCGGGTCGTGGAGGGGTGCCGCCGGCGGGGTCGCGTCCCGGCGCCCGGCTGTCGATCGGTGTCGGCTGTCGTGGTGCCGTGCGGGGGACTGCTGTCGATCGGGGTGGTGCTCATGACGCGGCTCCGATCCAGGAGGTGTGGTCGTTGTCGAGGAGGGTGAGGAGGGCGGCTTCGAGGTCGGGGATGTCGACGCGGAGATCTGTCGGGACGGGGCGACCCGTGCCGACCAGCCAGGCGCCGACCTGCGCGATCGCCTCACGCGTGCCGCGGACGACGACGTCGCCGCGCTCCCGGGTCACGCCGGTGACGCCCGGCAGCCGGTTGAGCGAGACGAGGGTGTCCGCGGTGGAGGCGAGGTCCGCCTCCAGCCGGAAGCGCACGGTGACCTCGTGGGCGTGGCGGCCGACCAGCTCGGCGGGGGTGCCCTGGTCGAGCACCCGACCCTCCCGCATCGCGATGACGTGGTCGCAGAGGACCTCGGCCTCGTCGAGCTCGTGGGTGACCAGGAGCACCGTCGTACCGGTGTCGCGCAGCTGCACCACCGCTGACCAGACCTCGCGTCGGGCGGCCGGGTCGAGGCCTTGGGTGAGCTCGTCGAGGATCACCAGGCGGGGCTGGTTGAGGAGGGCCAGCACCAGGAAGAGCCGCTGGCGCTCGCCGCCGCTCAGGCCGGCGAACGGACTGCTGCGCAGGTGGGCGAGGCCGAACTGCTCGAGCAGCCGCTCGCCCGGCGTGGCGTGCGGGCCTGCGAACAACCTGACCGCCTCCCCGACCCGCAGCCGGTCGGGCAGCCCGGAGCTCTGCAGCTGGCTGCCGATCTGCTGGCGGAGCCGGGTCGCGTCGGTGACCGGGTCGAGACCGAGCACCCGGACCTCACCGGCGTCGGCCCGGCGCAGGCCCTGGAGGATCTCGACGGTGGTGGTCTTGCCGGCGCCGTTGGCCCCGATGAGGCCGACGACCTGGCCGGCGTGGACGTCGAGGTCGAGGCGGTCGACGACCGTGCGACCGCCGTAGGACTTCACGAGGCCGCGGACGCGGACGACGGGTTCGGGATGGTGGAGGCCGTGGATGAGGGACATGCCAAGCATTCGACCGCTCGGGACCCCTGCCGCACATCGACCTGCGGGCAGAACCGGGCCTCTGCCCCTCGGGAGAGCCGGGCCACCTGCTGGCCTCCAAGGGGTGGGCGCGTCGACCGCCAGGGACGGCATTGCTGCCTATGCTGACCCGGCGCAGTTCGTTTCGAAAAGGGGGATGTGGTCGTGTCGAAGCTGTCGGTGCTCGTGGGGAGCCTCTGCCTGGTGCTGTCGACGTCGCTGGGAGCGGCCGCGCCGGGGTCCGCGACGCCAAGTGGATCGGCGGGCGCTCGCCCCGGGGCGGTCGAGGTCCGGGCCGTGAAGCAGGATGCGGACAAGAAGCCCGACCGGTGGGAGGCCCCCAGCGGCCCCTTCTTCAACGACCCGCACCGCGCGGCCGGCCAGTACCGGATCGAGCAGAAGGTGATCCGGACGATCAACCACACGCCGAAGGGTGCGTCGATCAGGATCGCGATCTACTCGCTGGACCGGCTGCCCGTGGCCCGGGCGCTCGCCGCCGCCCACCGTCGTGGCGTCCAGGTGCAGATCCTGCTGAACGACCACTGGGAGACCCCGGCGATGAAGGTGATCCGCGCCGAGATCGGCAAGGACCGCCGGCGCAACAGCTGGATCTACAAGTGCAAGCAGAGCTGCCGGGGAGCGGCCAACGAGTTCAACAACCTGCACTCGAAGTTCTACCTGTTCAGCGAGGCAGGCAGGTCCTCGGACGTCGTCGCGGTGGGGTCGGCCAACATGACCCGCAACGCCGCCGTCCACCAGTGGAACGACCTCTACTTCACCGACGGCGACCACGAGCTGTTCCGCCAGCTCGTGGGGCTCTTCAAGGACATGAGCAACGACTACGACATCCGTCAGGAGCCGATCGGCTTCTGCGGGACCCCGCTCACCGGGGTGTGCGACGACGCGGTCGACAAGCACACCGCCGTGGCGTTTCCGCGCATCTCGGGGCCCAAGAACGATCTCGTGATCGACATGCTCGACCGCGTGCAGTGCCGGACGACCGACCCCGTCACCGGCCTGCGCACCCGCACCCGCCTCGCCCTCTCGATGCACACGATGCGCGGCGACCGGGGCAACTACCTGGCCGCGGCCATCCGCAAGAAGTACGTCGAGGGCTGCGACGTGCGGGTCACCTACGGGCTGATCGGCTTCCACACCAAGGGCATCCTGGGCGCACCCACGGCCCGCGGCAGGATCCCGCTCCGGTCCACGGGCCTGGACTACGACACCGAGGACAACTTCGACCTCAACAACGACGGCGTCGACGACCTCATCCTCGACTACTACAGCCACCAGAAGTACCTCGTCATCCAAGGCACCTACGCCGGCGTGCCCGACACGCAGATGGTGCTGACCGGCTCGGTGAACTGGTCGAGCCTGAGCACCGCCAACGACGAGGTCTGGTTCACCGTGCGCGGCGCTGTCGTGGCGCGGAAGTACATGACGAACTTCAACTACCAGTGGGACCACCAGCGCAACACGCGCAACGCCTACACCACGACGTACGCGAACTTCCGGGTCCTCCGAACGGTGCGCGACCCCGACGGCACGGTGCGCAAGGTCTGGACGACCGTCCGCCGCCCCGTCACCACGGTCGAGCGGGACGGCTACCGCAAGGGCCCCTACTGGGAGGCCGACTGAGCCTCACCAGTCGTGTCACGCGACGTGCACCAGGGCCGGTCCGGCCGGTACGGCGCACGGCCGCAGCGTGGGCACACACTCGAGCTCGGCCAGCACCTGGTGGGCGAGCTTCGCCGCCGGCGGCGCGAGGTACAGGCTGGTGAGTGCGTACGGCCTGCGGGCCCACCCGCCGGGCAGCTGGTGCTCGGAGCGGATCCTGAGCAGCTGGATCGGGCTCCATCCCGGCAGCGGCTCGTTGCCGTTCGGGACGACCTGCTCGAGGGCGTCCCAGGCGCCCAGCCACAGGCGCATGTGCAAGTCCAGGGCGGCCGCGAGGACGGCGGGGTGCTCGTCCACGACCAGGAGTCGGTGGTGGACGTGGTAGCGGTAGGTCGGCGGCAGGGTGCTGATGACGCCGGCGTGCACGGACGCATCGTCCAGGGCGAGCTCGGCTGCCGCGGGATCACGCAGCTTGTTCGCGCACAGGCGGGCCGCTGTGGTCCAGTCGCCGGCGACCACGTCGGCGAGCGTGTCCAGAGCGGGAGCGAGCAGTCGCACTCCGGGATGCGTCACGGTGATCGTCATGGTGCGCCCTCGCTGGGCTCCTGCGTCGTCCGGCGGCCCTTCCGCTCGTACCTGCTGCTCATCACTAGGCGATCCGAGGGGTCGACGGCGCACCTGGCGCGCTTCTTCCCCAAAGTGGGGGGTCCTGGTCAGCGCATGCGCACGGTGTAGGTCACGGTCGTGGGGTAGGAGCGGTTGCCGACGCCGTCGACGGTCTCGAACCGGAGCCGCAAGGTCTCGCGCTGGCCGGTCACCACGCCCAGCGACTCCAGATAGGCCCGGTCGAGGGTCATCGCCCACGTGCCGTCGGCCGCGACCGGGGCGGAGAGCACCGTCTCGCCGGACGTCGTCACCAGCTCGACGAAGGCGCTGGACTCGGCGGTGCCGCTGATGGTGACGGGCGCGGAGCGGAGGGTCGCCCCAGGGGCGGGTGAGAGCACGGTCGGCGGAGCGGGCGCGTAGGTGTCGACCGTGACCGACCTGGTGGCGGTGGCGATGAGGTTGCCCTCCCACAGCATGCTCACGGTCAGGGTGTGCGCACCGTTGTCCACGTAGGGGATCGAACCTCCGAAGTACTCCCAGTAGCAGGTGTCCTCCTGGTAGAGGGCACCGTCGAGCTCGATCCGCAGCTGGGTGCCGCTGTGGCAGGACCCCTCGTAGTAGAGCCACGTCCCGGAGACGTCGCCTTCCTGCGGCCGGGTCAGCACCAGGGACTCGGCGGGGATGGCGAAGGTCACCGTGACGCAGTCCCGATCGCTCGTGCCGTAGAAGTCGCTCGTCGTGGCGCAGACCAGGTGCTCGCCGTAGCTGAGGGGGACCCCGTCCCACCAGGTGCCGTCCGGGGACACGTAGGGCTCACGCGGGTTGGCGCCGTCGACCGTCAGCACGACCTTCGCGGACGGCTCGTTCGTCGTGCCCTCGACGCGCACGGCGCTGGTGGAGACCGTGGTGGCGTCGGCGGGGCTCGTGATCTCGACGTCGACGGCCGGCGGTGCGGTCGCGGTGAAGGTCCGCGTGATGGTGGTCAGCGCTCTGCCCTGGTAGGTGAGCGTGGCGGTCACCGTGTGGGGTCCGGCGGTGGTGAGGTAGTCGCTGAAGAAGTCGCCACCCGAGCACACCTCGGTGCGCGGTGCTGCTCCGTCCAGGGAGACGAGCACCTCTGTGCCGTCCTGGCAGGAGCCCTGCACCTGGAAGCGGGTGAGCACCTCGCTCCCGTCGAGCGGCCAGTCGACGTCGAAGCGCGCCAGGTCGGGCTCGACCGTGTAGGTCACGCAGTCGACCGCCAGCACGTCGTCCCAGGACGAACGCACCTCGGCGCAGATCTCGTGGACGCCGAGACTCAGGTTGATCACGCTGTTCGTCGACCACGCCCCTCGCGTCCCGACCGGGACGGTGGAGTAGTACGGGGCCACCCCGTCGACGAGCACGTGCACCACGCCCGTCGGGCTGGTGGCCTTGCCGCTCACGATCGGCGAGACCTGCGTCCCCGACGACCCGTCAGCGGGCGCGGTGATGTCGACATCCGCGCGGACTGGTGGTGCCGCATCGGCCGGGGCTGCCAGAGCGGCGGCGAGCACGAGGGTGGTCACGGCGACGAACCTGCGGTACGAGCTTCGGACGGTCGGCATCGTGCCCCCCGGATCAGTGCGTGGACCCCGAGGCCCCGCTTCAGGCGATCATGCACACCCGGACGATCTCAGAACTCACCCCTACGGATGGAGAGTGCAAGGAAGCACCGCCACGGACGTCAGCGAGG
>CAVUCQ010000005.1:0-396806 GCA_963740115.1 uncultured Actinomycetota bacterium
CCACGCTCAGCTTGTTGGTGGTGGGACGGTCCACGAAGACCAGCACCTGCACCCGGTCGTCGTCGGCGCGCACGAGGCCCGAGGCGACGACGGACGCGGTGACCCTGGTCTGCGTCCGGGGCGCGTTCTCCTCCAGGACCGTGAAGAGCTTGTCGTACTCCGCGCGGTAGCTGCCGGTCATCAGCGCCTGGGCAGCCGCCTGGTCCTCGGCGAGGTGCTCGTAGTCGTAGGACAGCACAGGCACGACCGCCCGCTCGGCCGCGACCTGCGCGTCCCGGGCCGCGGAGTCGTCGCCCCCGTCAGCGGTGGTCCACATCCACACCGTGGCCGCGAGGAGACCGGCGGCGAGGACACCCAGCCCGGCCGCCAGCCAGGTGGGGAGGCGGGATGCCACCAGCGGCGGCGCCGCCGGGTCGGCGTCCTCGTGCTCGTCCTCGTGCTCGTCCACCTGCGGGTGCTCGGCGTCGTACGCCGCCCGGGACGCCGGGTCGAGCAGCACCTTCGCGGCCCGGTTGAGGGCGTCGAAGCGACGGTCGCCCGGCTCGAGGTCGGCGATCTGGGCCTTCCAGGCCGCGCGGACGTCCTGTGGCGAGGCGGCGCGAGGGACGGCGAGGAGGTCGTACCACGTAGGTGCGTCGCTCACGGCCTGCTCCCCTCGCTCGTGCCGGCGCCCGTGCTGTCGTCGGAGCTGCTCACCGGCGAGAAGTCGTCGACGAGCCACTCGCCCCCGACCATCACGAGGTCGACGGTGAAGCGGAACGGCAGCGGCTCCTGGTCGACCGTGCGGGCCTTCTCGCCCGCGCCCTGCTCGTAGCTGTCGGTGAACGCGCCGGCCACCAGCACCCGCGCCGAATCGTCGTCGATGGAGGAGACCGCGGTGGCGAACACGTCGGCGGTCCGGGTGATGCCGCCCTGGGCGACGAGCTGCTCGGCCGTGGCGACCTCCTGGTCGAAGTCGGCCGCGAACGTGGGCGTGATGACCTCCCGGACCTGCTCGCGGTAGGCCGCCATCTGCCCGGACTCGTCGAGCATGTCGGGGCTGTAGGTGCCGAGGCGCTTGACGAACTGGCCGGTCAGGCTCATCACCTGCTCGCGCTCGTCGGGCAGGTCGAGGCCGCCATCGGCCGTGGCCCGTCCGGACATGCTCATCCAGACCAGCAGCGCGACGCAGCCGGCCACGACCAGCGCCAGCACCGCGGCGAGCGCGACGCTCCGCCGGGACGGTCGGCCGGAGCCGGCGGCAAGAGCCGGCGCGGGGGTCGCGACGTCGTCGCGACGGGTGTCGGTCAGCACGGACATCTGTTCCCTCCCTCGAGAACGGGGGATCCCCTCCCGGGACCCTTCCTGGGGTTCAACGAGAGCGCGTCGGCGGAGTCACGCCCTGGGCCACGAGGGGCTCCAGGTAGAGCCACTTCCACGAGTCCTGGCCGAGGGTGCGGGGAGCCGCCGTCCGTGCGCCCACGAGGCGCCGGATCTCGGCAGGATCGGAAGTCACCGCGCCCGTCGCGGGGTCGTAGGCGACGTCGGCCGGACCCCACCCGGTCGCGGCACGCGGGGCCTGGATGTTCTGTGCGCCGCGGGCGTTGGTCTCGGACGCCGGCGCCGTGCAGCCCGCCGACTCGTCCATCGGCCGGTTGCTGCCGTCGAGCGGGGAGCGGCGGTCGGTGCCCTCGTAGCCCTGGAGGCAGACGTGGGGCTCCTGGGTGAGCACCATGCCGAAGTGGGCGTCGTAGAGGCCGGTGCCGGGCGAGGGGGAGACGACGGTGAAGCCGCCCTCGACGACGTAGGGGTAGAGCACGAGCAGCTGCTCGACGCCGTCGAGGTGCTTGACCACGACCTCGCCGGTCGTGACCAGGTTGTTGATCAGCTCGCCGAGCTCGACCTCGTTGTCCTCGAGGAAGACGCGGAGCTCGTCGACCCCGAGCGACCCGTCCTCGATGAGCGTGCGGAGGTCCTGATCGTGGTCGGCCACCGTCGTGGAGAAGGTGGACAGGTCGCGCGCGAAGCGGCGGAATGCGCGCTCGGAGTCGATCTGCCCGTCGAGGACGGTGTTGCTCTCGCGGATGAGGTCGACGGTGACCTCGAAGTTCTGCTCGGCCGCGGCGATGAAGGCGTTGCTGCTGTCGAGGATGGTCTGCAGGTCGCCGCCGGCGTCGTTGAACGCCAGCCCGAGCTCGGAGGTCACTGTGTCGAGGTCCTCGGGGTCGACGCTGCGGACGGTCTCGTCGAGGTGGGTCAGCAGGGTGTCGGTCTGGATCGGGGTGGTGGTGCGGTCACGGGAGATCTCGGAGTCGTCCTCCAGGAAGGGCCCCCCGTCGCTCTGCGGCTGCAGCTCGACGTACTGCTCGCCGACGGCGGAGCGATTGCCCACCAGGGCGTGCGCGTCGGCCGGGATGTCGTCGAACTCGTCGTCGATGTCGAGGTGCAGGTCCACGCCGTCGTCGGTGAGGACCAGCTCCTGCACCTGGCCCACCCGGACCCCACGGTAGGACACCTCGGCACCCTCGAAGGCACCGCCCGAGTCGGCGAAGTGCGCCACGACCGTGTAGCTCTGGTCGAGGAAGACGCGGTCGAGGCGGGCGTAGCGGGCGCCGACGAAGCTCACTCCGACGAGGGTGATGATGGCGAACACCAGCAGCTGCAGCTTGGTCCGACGGGTGATCATCGCTGCACCATCCCCGGGACCAGGAGGCCGACGAGCGCCGGGTCGTAGAGGTCCATCAGGTCGCGCACGGTGGGGTTGTCCGGTCGCGACCGCTCCCCCGTGCCCGCCCGCCCCAGGCCCGTGGGGATCAACGTGGTGGGCAGCAGCGTGGTGGGCAGGATCGTCGGGGGGACCGTCGTCGGCACGGGCACCGGCAGGGACGGCAGGCCGGGGATCATGTTGAGCTCACGGCAGACGTCCTTGTCCTTGTTCTCCGACCGCGCGCACTCCTCGCGCAGCTGCGTGAGCTTCTGCAGGTTGGCGAGCACCCGCTTGCACGCCTCGCTGGCCAACGACCCGCTCTGCAGGCAGGCCAGGACGTCGTTGACGACCACGGTCGGGTCGAGCACCGTGGGCAGGTTGGTCGGCAGCGACGGGGTGGCGCCGGCACCGCCTGCCACGTCGACGTCGAGGGTGATGGACAGGTTGGTGTAGTCGCCCATGTGGAGGTTGCGCGCCACCTGGGGGTCGCGCCCCACGACCTCGTCGACGAACGGGTAGGTCAGGAAGACGTGGAAGGCGTTGGTGAAGTCGTCGCCCGAGGCCGCGAGCTGGGTCAGCACCGGGTCGAGGCGCTCGAGCGAGGTGATGGTGGCGTCCCTGGACGTCGCGATGACGTCCACGGCGACCGACGACAGCTGGTCGAGGGCGGTGAGCATCTCCACGAGGTCGTCGCGCTGCCGGTCGATCGAGTCGAGGGCGCTCGGCAGCTCCTCGAGGGCGCGGTCGATGGTCGGCAGCTGCTTCTCGGCCTCGACGGCGAGCCGGTTGAGCGACTCGATCGCGTCGACGATGTCGGCCTTGTTCTCGTCGAGCTGGGCGGTGAACACCCGGAGCTGGCGCAGCACCGACCTCGCGGAGTCCTCCCGACCCTCCAGCGCCAGGTTGAGCTCCTGGGTGATGGTCTTGAGCTGCGCGACGCCGCCTCCGTTGAGCAGGAGGCTGAGGGCACCGAGGACCTCCTCGACCTCCGGGTTGCGTCCGGCGCGCTCGATCGGGATCAGCTCGCCGTCCTCCAGAGGGTCGGCGATCTCGCCCTCGTCCGGGGCGCTGAGCTGGACGAACTTCTCTCCCAGGAGGCTGGTCTGCCGCAGCTCGGCCACCGCGTTGCCGGGGAGCTCGACGTCGCGGCGCAGCTCGAGCGTGACCAGGGCCTGGTAGCCCTGGAGGTCGATGGCGGTCACCTTGCCGACGCTGACGTCGTTGACCTTGACCGTCGACTGGGGCACCAGGTCGAGCACGTCGGCGAACTCGACCTTGATGGTCATCGGGTCCTCCCCGACGTCGGGACCGCCGGGCAGCGGGAGGGAGTAGACGCTGGCGTCGCACGCCGACAGCACGACTGCGGCGAGCATCCCCAGCACGGGGGCATGCCGGCGCTTCATCGCTGCACCTCCACGAGTCCGCCGAGGGTGGGGTCGAAGACGTCCTGCGCCGGCAGCACGTCGGTGCCGCCGAGCGCGCCGGCGCGGGGTCGGGCGAGGAGGTCGGTGATGCTGTCGCACACCCGGCCCGATCGCTCCACCTGGCCGACGAAGCCGCAGAGGAGCGCCGCCGGGTCGGCGTTGAGCTGGTTGATCGTCTCGCCGAAGTTGGCCCGGGTGTCCAGGGTGCCGGCCTGTGGGTTGTACGTCATCGCCAGGTTGTTCAGGGCTCCGGGCGCCACGTGAAGGATCTCGTCGAGCGCGGCGCGCTGGCGGACCAGGACCTTCGAGACCCGGTTGAGACCGGAGATGTTGCGGCTGAGCGAGTCCTTGTTGTCCTCGACGAAGCCCTTGACGGCGGTGAGGGCGACGGAGAGGTTCCTGGTCGCGGCGACGAGCTCCTGGCGCTCGCCGGCCAGCATGGTCGACACGTCGGCCAGCGACTGGTTGAACTGGCGGACGGTCTGGTCGTTGTCGGCGAGCGTCTGCATGAACCCCTCGAGCGCCTCGACCGATCCGAAGAGCTCCTCCTTGTTGTCGGCCAGGGTGGCGCTGAACCGCGAGAAGTCCTTGATGGTCTGGCGGAACGTGGTGCCCTGGCCACCGAAGTTGTCAGCCGTGACCGAGAGCAGGTCGGACAGGGCGCCGGTCTGGTTGGCACCGCGCGGGCCGAGCGCCACGTTGAGCCGGTCGAGGCTGTCGTAGATCTGGTCCAGCTCGAGCGGCTCGGAGGTCTCCTCGACACCCAGCTCGGCGCCGTCGGCCATCACGGCGCCGGTGCCCGAGTAGGCCGGCGTCAGCTGGACGTAGCGGTCGCCGACCACCGACGGCGCGATGATCACCGCCTTGGCGTCGGCGGGCAGCCGCACCGTGGCGTCATAGGCCATCGTCACGGTGACGTCGGTGCCGGTGGGCTCGACGCGCGTCACCGTGCCGACCGGTACGCCGAGCACGCGGACGTCACTGCCCTCGTAGACCGAGATGGCCCGCGGGAAGTGCGCCACGACCGTCTTGGTGCTGTCGCCGCCCAGGACGGTCACGGCAGCCGCGACGGCGAAGCCCAGCACGACGAGCGGGACGAGGAGGCGCTTCACGATGTCCACGCCTCAGCCCACCTGCGGAACGGGAGGGAAGTTGGCGATCCACGTGTCGAACCAGGGGCCGGTGCCGAGCGTGTTGGCGAAGACGCGGTAGAACGGCGCCATCAGCCGCAGGCTGGCGTCGATGTTGTCCTCGTTCTTGTTGAGCACCGCGACCACGTTCTCCAGGTGCGCGAGCGCCGGGGCGAGGTCGGTGCGCGACTGCCGGATCAGGGCGCTGAGCTCCCGGGAGAGCGTGGTGCTCGACACGAGCAGGTCGTGCACGGCCTCGCGGCGGGCGACGAGTGCCCGGAACAGCACGTCGCTGTCCTGCATCAGCTCGATGATGTCCTCGTCGCGGGCGTCGAGGACCTTCGAGACCCGCTCGAGGTTGGTGAGCAGCGAGTTGAGCTGCTCGTCCTTCTCGGCGACGTTGGCCGAGAGCCGGCTCAGGCCGGACAGGGCGCCACGGAACTCCTCGGGGGTGTTGCGGGTCAGGTCGGCGAGGGTGGTCAACGAGTCGGCGAGCTGGTCGGTGTCGATCTGCTCGGACGTGGAGGCCAGGCCCTCGAACGCCTCCACGACGTCGAACGGCGAGGTCGTGCGCTCGGCCGGGATGGTCGCGTCCTCCTCGAGCTGGCCGTCACCCGCCGGCTCGAGCGCCAGGAACATCGCGCCCAGGATCGTCTTGACCTTGATCGCGGCGCGGGTGTCGGCGCCGAAGTCGGCGGCGGCGTCGACCTTGAAGCTCACCCTGACCCGGTCGTCGGCGAGCTCGATCTCGTCCACCTTGCCGACGCGGACGCCGGCGATCCGGACCTCGTCGTCGACCTTGAGGCCACCGGCCTCGGTGAACATGGCGTGGTAGGTGTCGCCGCCGCCGATGATCGGCAGGTCGTCGGCGCGCAGGGCCGCGACCATCACCATCGCCAGGACGACGAGGCTGACGGCACCCACGACGACGGGGTTGCGCTCATGAAACGGCTTCATGTCGGGGTCCCCTCGGCGTTGTTCGGAGGAGCGCAGCGGGGGAGAAGAACGGCGTGGGGTGACTTCATCCGAGATCACACCTGTCGGACCCGGTGTCGTACGCGACCGGCACCGAGACCCCGCCGGGCAGGTTGACCCGGCCCTGGAACTCGCAGAGGTAGAAGTTGAAGAACGAGCCGTAGATCGCCGTGCGCCCGATCTTGTCCAGCTTGATCGGCAGGACCTGCAGGGCCCGGTCGAGCTCGGCCTTGTTCTTGTCGATGTTGCCGGCGACCGCCCGCAGCTCCTTGATGTCCTTCACGAACGGCTCGCGGATCCCGTCGATGAGGGAGGCGGTCTCCACGGAGAGCGCGGAGACGTCCTCGAGTGAGCTCAGGATCGCGAAGCGGTCCTTCTTCAGGCCTCCCACGAGCGTCCGGAACGACCGGATCAACCGGGTCAGCTGCTGGTCGCGGTCGGCGACGTGGTCGAGGACCAGGGACAGGTTGTCGATCAGGTCGCCGATCACCTGGTCGCGGTCGGCGAGGGTCGACGTGACCGACGCGGTGTGCGCGAGCAGCCCCTCCAGCGTGCCGCCCTCGCCCTGGAACACCTGGATGAGCTCGTAGGACAGCTGGTTGACGTCCTCGGGCGAGAGCGCCTGGAACAACGGCTTGAAGCCGTTGAAGAGCACCGTGAGGTCCAGCGCCGGCGTGGTCCGCGAGACCGGGATGGTCGTCCCGCCGGGGAGCCGCTGGGTGTCGCCGACCTCCTGGGTGAGCGAGATGTAGCGCTGCCCGACGAGGTTGCGGTAGCGGATCGAGGCGTGGGTGCCGCCGTTGACCGAGGTGCCCTCGTCCACCGAGAAGGTCACCAGCGCCCGCGTGCGGTCGACGATCTCGACGTCGCTCACGGTGCCGACACGGACCCCGGCGACCCGGATGTCGTCGCCCTTGTTGACGCCCGTGGCGTCGGTGAACTCTGCCCTGTAGTCACGCGAGTCGCCGAAGCCGATGTTGCCGATGGTCACGACCAGCACCGTGGTGGCCAGCGAGGTCACCACCACGAAGACCAGGAGCTTCACCAGGTCGACGGAGGTCTTCTTGTCCAGGCGGGGGCTCATCGCAGCGACACCTCCGCCCCGCGTGCCATCGGCCCGACCAGGAGCACGCCCAGGTCGGGCACGTCGTCGGCGCCGACGCCCATCCCCGGTGCGAGCAGCGCCTTGAGCAGCGCGCTCTCGTCCCGCCCGCCGGGGAACCCGGCTGCGGTGCCGGACCAGCCGGGACCCACCCGGCTGGTGCCCTTGCCCGTCGGCTCGTCGATGCCGTCGACGAAGTCGGGCTGGTGGGTGAGGGGGTTGCTCTGCGACCACGGCGGATGGGGCAGCCGGCCGCAGTGGTAGCCGCGCTTGTCGCCGTAGATCGGGGCGTCCTGGGGCCCGTAGGCACGGGGCTGGTGGGGAAGCGTCTCGAGCACGATGTGCAGGGTGAAGCCCCGGAACGCCTGCGCCTGGAGCTTGCCGGCGCCGACGATCCCGCCGAGCAGGCAGGGGTAGCCGGGCGCGTAGCGCGCGAAGACCTCGAGCTGCTCGGCGGACAGGTCCGCGAGCCGGACCAGGTTGTCACCGTTGGCCCGGGTGAACCGCTCGGCGACCGCCGAGAGCCGGGACACGTCGTTGAAGAGGGCCTCGAGCTTCTCCTCGCGGTCCTCCAGCGTCGTGGTCGTGGTGAGCGTGTTGCGCAGGATCGTCGCGACCTCCGGCAGCACGTCGGCGTACGTGTCGGACACCTCCGCGGTGAGCCTCAGGTCCTCGATCAGGGCGGGGAGCTCGGGGTTGAACCGGGTCAGGTAGCCGTCCATCGTCTCGAGCGTCTCGCCGAGCTGCTCCCCGCGGCCCTCGAGGGCGGTGGCGACCGCGTTGAGGGTGGTGTTGAGGTCGGCGGGCTGCACGGCGCGCAGCAGCGGGAAGAGGTCGCTGAGGACCTTCTCCACCTCGATCGACAGGTTGGTCCGCTCGATGACGTCCCCGGCGGCGATCGGCTGGGCGGACGAGCCGCCCGCCGGGACGACCAGCGACACGAACTTCTCGCCGAAGAGCGTCTTGGGCAGGATCGAGGCGGTGACGTCGCGCGGGATCGCGGTGGTGCGGTCCTGGTAGAGGCCGAGCGTGATGTCGACTCCCTGGGCCGTGGGCCGGTAGTCGAGCACCTCGCCCACGATGACGCCCCTGATCTTGACGTCGGCCCGCTGCGGGAGCTGGAGCCCGATCCTGGACGCGTGGACGGTGACCTCGTCGTAGTCGGTGAACCTGTTGGTGAACACGCCGTACGTCACCCACACCGACGCCAGCATGAGCACCAGGAACAGCACTCCGAGGGCCTTGCTCCTCATCGCCGCCTCACCCCGCCAGCCGCACGGTGGTGGCCGCGCCCCAGATGGCCATGGACAGCAGCAGGTCGAGCACGTTGATGGCGACGATGCTCGTGCGCACCGCGCGCCCCACGGCGACGCCCACTCCGGCGGGACCGCCGGAGGCGTTGTAGCCGTGGTAGCAGTGGATGAGGATGACGGTGACGGCGAAGACCAGGACCTTGCCGAAGGACCACAGCACGTCGCCCGGTGGCAGGAACGCGTTGAAGTAGTGGTCGTAGGTCCCTGGCGACTGCCCGTAGATCTGGGTCACCACGAGCCGGCTGGCGAAGTAGGACGACAGCAGCCCGACGACGTACAGCGGGATGATCGCGATGAGCCCGCCGACCACACGGGTGGCGACGAGGAACGGCATGGAGGGGATGGCCATCACCTCGAGGGCGTCGACCTCCTCCGAGATCCGCATGGCCCCGAGCTGGGCGGTGAAGCCGCAGCCGACCGTGGCGGCCAGGGCGATGCCGGCGACCAGCGGGGCGATCTCGCGGGTGTTGAAGTAGGCCGAGACGAAGCCGGAGAACGCGGCGGTGCCGAGCTGGTTGAGCGCGGCGTAGCCGGACAGCCCCACCTGGGCCCCGGTGAAGAACGTCATGCCGACGATGACGCCGACGGTGCCGCCGATGACCGCCAGGGCACCGGAGCCGAGGGTGACCTCGGCGAGGATCCGCAGGATCTCTCGGGGGTAGCGGGTGATCGACCGTGGGATCGCCTTCAGCACGGCGAGGTGGAAGGCGAGCTGACCGCCGAGCGTGTCGAGCGAGGCCAGCGGTCTGGCGTGGAGGTTCCGCAGGGCCATGGTCATCCGCCCTTCGGTGGGACGACCTGGAGGTAGATCATGCTCAGGACGAAGTTGGCCACGAAGAGCAGCAGGAAGGTGACGACCACCGACTCGTTCACCGCGTCGCCGACGCCCTTGGGGCCGCCCTTGGCGTTCATGCCCTTGTAGGAGGCGACCACGGCCGCGATGAGGCCGAAGATCAGCGCCTTGACCAGGCCGATCCAGAGGTCGGGGAGCTGCGCGAGCGCGGTGAAGCTGGCCAGGTAGGCGCCGGGCGTGCCGTCCTGGAGGATCACGTTGAAGACGTAGCCGCCGATCACCCCGACGACGCTGACCATGCCGTTGAGGAAGAACGCGACGACCATGCAGGCCAGGACGCGGGGGACGACGAGGCGCTGGATCGGGTCGATGCCCAGCACCATCATCGCGTCGAGCTCCTCGCGGATCTTGCGGGCGCCGAGGTCGGCGGCGATGGCCGACCCCCCGGCACCGGCGATCAGCAGCGCGGTGCCGATGGGCGCCGCCTGCTGGATCACGGCGAGGACCGAGGCCGAGCCGGTGAAGGACTGGGCACCGAACTGCTTGATGAGCCCGCCCACCTGGAGCGCGATGACCGCGCCGAAGGGGATGGCGACCAGCGCGGTGGGCACGATGGTGACCGACGCGATGAACCACGCCTGCTGGATGAACTCGCGCAGCTGGAACGGACGCCGGAACAGGGCCCGGGCGACGTCGAGGGCGAACGCGAACAGGTTGCCCGCGACACCGACGGGCGCGAGAGCTCGTGAGAACAGCGACGTGGCCACGGGTCGTCAGGCTCCCGGAGCCAGGCCGGCGTTGCTGGTCTCGAAGGATCCGGGTGGCGGCGTGACACCGTGCTCACGGCACCACTCCCCCGCCGGGCGCTGGCTGCGCCGCGGGATGCCGTTTGACGGCTCCTGCTGCAGCGGGATCGGCGGCAGGGGCGGCAGGTCCTGGTCGGCCTCGGCCGCGAGCTCGTCGGCGTCCTTCTCCTCCGACATCCCGATCGGCCCCACTCGCTGGGCGTTGAGGAACTGGCGCACCACCGGCTCCTCGGAGCTGAGCAGCATCTCGCGGGGTCCGAACATCGCGAGGTGGCGGTGGTAGAGCAGGCCGATGTTGTCGGGGACGGTGCGGGCCGTGTTCACGTCGTGGGTGACGATGAGGAAGGTCGCGTCGATCTGCGCGTTGAGGTCGACGATGAGCTGGTTGAGGAACGCCGTACGCACCGGGTCGAGGCCGGAGTCGGGCTCGTCGAAGAGGACGATCTCCGGGTCGAGCACGAGGGCACGGGCCAACCCGGCGCGCTTGCGCATGCCGCCCGAGATCTCGCCGGGCAGCTTGTCCTCGGCCCCGAGGAGACCGACGAGGTCCATCTTCTCCATGACGATGTCGCGGACCTCGGACTCCGACTTCTTCGTGTGCTCGCGCAGCGGGAAGGCGACGTTGTCGTAGAGGTTCATCGAGCCGAACATGGCGCCGTCCTGGAACAGGACGCCGAAGAGCTTGCGGATCTCGTAGAGCTCGCGCTCCGAGCAGCTCGCGATGTCGGTGCCCTCGATGACGATGGACCCCTTGTCGGGCTTGAGCAGGCCGATCAGCGTCTTGAGGAAGACCGACTTGCCGGTGCCCGAGGGCCCGAGCATCACGCAGATCTCGCCGGCCGGGATCGTCAGGGTCACGTCGCCCCAGATCAGCTGCTTGCCGAACGACTTGGAGAGGTCGGTGACCTCGATCTCGACACCCATGCCGGATTCCTCCTCCCTCGCTGCTCCTGAGTACCAACGCTGGGCGGCGCGAGAGGTTACGCCCCGGGTCGGCAGTCGCCGAGGGGAGCGAAATCGCCGCAGGGCGGTCACCCCGTCTCCGGGGTGACCGCCCTGGGCGGTCGACAGCGAGGCTCGCGAGGAGCCCGCCGTCAGTGGGTCACTTGACGGTGACGGTGGCGCCGGCGGCCTCGAGGGCCTCCTTCGCCTTGTCAGCGGCGTCCTTGGCGACCTTCTCGAGGATCGGCTTCGGGGCCGCCTCGACGAGGTCCTTGGCCTCCTTGAGACCGAGGGAGGTCAGCGAGCGGACCTCCTTGATGACGTTGATCTTCTTGTCACCAGCGGCCTCGAGGATGACGTCGAACTCGTCCTGCGCGACGGCGTCGTCGCCACCGGCAGCGGCGCCACCGGCGGCCGGGGCGGCAGCCACGGCAACGGGGGCGGCGGCGGTCACGCCGAAGGTGTCCTCGAACTGCTTCACGAACTCAGAGAGCTCGATCAGGGTCATCTCCTTGAAGGCGTCAAGGAGCTCGTCGGTGCTGAGCTTCGCCATGGTGGCGTTTCCTTCCGTGTGTGGCGCGGCCGCGGTGGTGCGGTGCGCCGGGTTTCAGGTGGTGTACGTCGGCCCGGTCAGGCGTCGGTGGACTCGGCGGCCTGGTCGGCTGCCTCGTCGGTCGCCTCGGTCTCGGCGGCCGCGGGGGCCTCCTCGACAGCGGCGTCCTCGACAGCCGGAGCAGCCGGCGTACCGGCACCACCTGCGAGGATCGAGGGGTCCTCCTGCGCCTTCGCCTCCAGGGCGCCGGCGAGCCGGGCAGCCTGGGCGAGCGGGGCGTTGAGGAGGTAGACGGCCTGGGA
Organism: uncultured Actinomycetota bacterium; assembly: GCA_963740115.1. Lineage (GTDB taxonomy): Bacteria > Actinomycetota > Actinomycetes > Propionibacteriales > Nocardioidaceae > Nocardioides. The sequence continues at coordinate 12,027 of CAVUCQ010000005.1, forward strand.
GAGCGACGCGAGCATGCCGCCCGCGAGCTTGCCCAGCAGGACCTCGCGCGACTCGAGGTCGGCCAGCTTGGCGACCTCCGCAGCGTCGAGGGTGTTGCCGTCCAGGACACCGCCCTTGATGACAAGAGCGGGGTTTGCCTTGGCAAAGTCACGCAGACCCTTGGCGGCCTCGACCACGTCTCCATTGATGAAGGCGATGGCGGTGGGGCCGGTCAGCAGGTCGTCGAAGCCTTCGATTCCCACCTCGGTGGCGGCAATCTTGGCGAGCGTGTTCTTGACCACGGCGTAGTTGGCGTTCTCGCCGAGGGAGCGCCGCAGGTCCTGCAGCTGCTTCACGGTGAGACCGCGGTACTCGGTCAGCACAGCGCCGGCGGAGTCGTTGAAGGACTCAACGATCTCTGCAACGGCGGCAGTCTTTTCTGGCCGCGCCATGGGTCTCCTTCCGGGGTTGACCACCGGCGTCCGGCCCACAGACGACGAACGCCCTGAGCACAGGCTCAGGGCGTGGGTGCGGCGAGTGCCGCTGCTCTGTCACCTGCGCCGGCATCCGCTGCTGCGAACCTTCGGTCACGGGCGAGGAGCCTGTGACAACCTGCGGTCTTGGGTTTCGAGACGGAACAGTACGCGCCCGGCGAGGGAGGAGACAAATCGGGGCGAGCGGCCCGCATTCGCCCATTCGGCCCACGCCGGGCGCCCAACACTGGTTCGATGTGGGCGTGGATCAACAGCTCACGACCGTCGGGGCCTCGCTGGCTCGCAGCGACGAACGCATGCTCACCGGACGCAACGCTGCCGGACGGGTCTGGAAGACCGGCTTCGGCGGTCTCGACCCGCTGATCGGCGGCGGCATGCGGGCGGGATCGCTGATCCTGCTCGCCGGTCCGCAGGGCCTCGGCAAGTCGACCTTCGCGCTCCAGGTCGCCCGCAACAACGCGGCGTCCGGGCGTCCCGTCCTCTACTTCTCCTACGAGCACGACGCCGAGGACATGACGCAGAAGCTCATCGCCATGGAGGCCGGCGAGCTCGACGACTCCGACCAGGTGCGGATGACCAGCATCCGCTCGATCTTCGACGACCTCTGGGTGAGCTCGCTGGAGCACCGGCTCGAGTCGGTGCCGTCCGGCGTCGAGGCACTGACGAAGGTCGCCCACTACTCCGAGATGCTCTTCGTCCACCGCTCGACCGGCACCCGCACCGACCTGTCCGCGATCCAGGCCGCGATCGAGGCGGTCCGCGAGCTGGCCGGGACCACGCCGCTGGTCGTCGTCGACTACCTGCAGAAGGTGAAGTCCGCCCACTTCGACGACGAAGCGCGTTCCACGGAGGTGGTCGAGGGCCTCAAGGACCTCGCCATCGACATCAGCGCCCCGGTCCTCGCCATCGCGGCGGCCGAGAAGGAGGCGCTGCGCTCCGGGCGACGGATGCGCGCCAACGACCTCCGCGGCTCGAGTGCGCTCGCCTACGAGGCCGACGTCGTGATGGTGCTCAACAACAAGTTCGACATCGTCGCGCGCCACCACCTGACCTACGACCTCAGCAACGTCCAGAAGTTCCGCGAGTACGCCGTCCTCACGGTGGAGAAGAACCGCTTCGGACGCGACGGCGTCGTGCTGCAGTTCCGGACCCGCTTCGACCAGGGCCGCTACGAGTCGGACGGCACCGAGGTCAAGGAGCAGCTGATCGACGAGCGCGTCTTCCGCGAGTGATCAGGCGGCGCCGGGGAAGTTCTCGGTGACCTGGTCGGCCGGCGGGGCCTCGATCTCGACGTCCGCACCGAAGTCGGAGTAGGTGCCCTGCGTCGACGACGTGGTCGGCGCGCCGCCACCCATCGCCGGCACCTCGATCGTCTGGGCGAACTTGCGCGGCAGGCTGTCGCCGTCGACCCACATCTCGGTCACCAGCTCGTCGGGCAGCATGTCCTCCATCGCTGCCGGGAACTCCATCGCGTCGAGGTACTGCGCCGGGTCCATCGTGATCCGGTAGTGGTTTGTGGCCACTCCGTCGACGTCCTCCGTGCCGATGAGCTCGAGCTTCTCCGGCGCCTCCATGGCCTTGAACATGGCCTCGGGGTCGGTGGCCTTCCCGATCATGCCGAACAGCGAGTCGGGGTCGCTCAGGTCGATCTTGACCCACTTGTCACCCGTCCCGAGGCCGGGAGACTTCATGTACATGGCCTGGCCGAGGAGGATCAGCTCCATGGCCTGGGCTCCCGTGCTGGAGGCCTTCATCTCCATCCCGTCGTCGCGGTAGCGGGCCTGACCGCTCATCGTCTGCTGCTGGCCGCCCGCGTCCGAGGTGGTCTCGAACCGGAACGTCTCGGCCTCGCGCATCGCCGCCATGACCGACGGGTAGAAGTCGTCGACCGACAGCTCGGCGAGCGATGCCTCGCCGGCGGCCTCCGACTCGTCGGTGGGCTCGTCGGTGCCGTCGTCCGTGCCGTCGTCCGTGCTGTCGTCCGCGGTGGAGCTCGACGTGTCGCCGGAGCTCCCGTCGTCGCTGCAGGAGGCGACGCCCAGGCCGAGGGAGACCACCAGGGCGGTGGTGCCGAGGCGGCGGGCGAGGGTCGTGGCGCGCATGGGTGTCTCCTGGGACGACGAGCTGGACGGCGGATCTGAACGGGCGGACCTGGGCGACGAGCCGGACGGCGGCCGCGTACGCACTTCCTACCCGATGCTTCCACACCGAGACGGACGATCCGCAGGACGCAGCTCGGCCCGGCCGCCCCGAAGGGCGACCGGGCCGGACCGGCGGGGAGGCTCAGGCCTGGACGGCCTCGTCCTCCGACGTGACGTTCTTGACGCGGTTGGGGTCGACCTGGATGCCGGGGCCCATCGTCGTCGAGACGGTGATCTTCTTGATGTAGCGGCCCTTGGAGCTGGCCGGCTTCAGGCGCAGCACCTCATCGAGGGCGGCGGCGTAGTTCTCCGCGAGCTGGGTCTCGGAGAAGGACGCCTTGCCGATGATGAAGTGCAGGTTCGAGTGGCGGTCGACGCGGAACTCGATCTTGCCGCCCTTGATGTCCGTGACGGCCTTGGCGACGTCGGGGGTCACCGTGCCGGTCTTCGGGTTCGGCATGAGGGAGCGGGGGCCGAGGACGCGACCGAGGCGACCGACCTTGCCCATCATGTCGGGCGTGGCGACGACGGCGTCGAAGTCGAGCCAGCCGCCGGCGACCTTCTCGATCAGCTCGTCGCCGCCGACGAACTCGGCGCCGGCCTCACGGGCAGCCTCGGCCTTCTCGGCGTTGGCGAACACCAGGACACGGGCGGTCTTGCCGGTGCCGTGCGGGAGGTTGACGGTGCCGCGGACCATCTGGTCGGCCTTGCGCGGGTCGACACCCAGGCGCATGACGACGTCGAGGGTCTCGTCGAACTTCTTCTTGGAGCCGCCCTTGGCGATCTTGATGGCGGCGAGCGGGGCGTAGATCTCGTTCTGGTCGAACGTCTCGGCCGCCGCGCGGTAGGTCTTGCTGCGCTGCATGGTCTTCTCGTTTCTCTGTGGTGCGAAGGATGTGGTCAGCGAGCCAGCGCGGCTCTCCCACAGGTCAGTCGGTCGTGACGCCCATCGAGCGCGCAGTGCCCTCGACGATCTTCATGGCCGCATCGAGGTCGTTGGCGTTGAGGTCGGGCAGCTTGGTGGACGCGATCTCGCGGACCTGGTCCTTGGTCAGCTTGCCGACCTTCTCCTTGTGCGGGACGCCGGAGCCCTTGGACAGGCCGGCGGCCTTCTTGATCAGCTCGGCCGCCGGAGGCGTCTTGGTGATGAAGTCGAAGGAGCGGTCCTCGTAGATGGTGATCTCGACCGGGATCACGTTGCCGCGCATGGACTCGGTCTGGGCGTTGTAGGCCTTGCAGAAGTCCATGATGTTGACGCCGTGCGGGCCGAGCGCCGTACCCACCGGCGGAGCCGGGGTGGCCGAACCGGCCTGCAGCTGCACCTTGACCAGTGCGGCGATCTTCTTCTTGGGAGGCATTGCCTTCTACTTTCTCTCTTGTGGTCACAGCGAGGGCGGTCGCCCCCTGCCACGGGTTGTCGCTACTGCATTGTCGGCCCGCGAGCGGGCCTGGGTGAAATCGTCAGACCTTCTGGATCTGCGAGAAGGAGAGCTCGACCGGGGTCTCGCGGCCGAAGATCTCCACGAGGGCCTTGACGCGCTGCGACTCGGCGTTGATCTCGGTGATGGTCGCGTGGAGCGTGGCGAACGGACCGTCGACCACCATGACCGAGTCGGACACGTCGAAGTCCGCGACCTCGACGGGCTTGCGCGGGGTGGTGGAGGAGCCCTTGTCGCCCGAGGCGGCGGCCTCGGCCTCGGCGACGGCCACGACGGCCGGCGCGAGCATGTCCTCGACCTCGCTCATGCTGAGCGGGACGGGCTGGTGGCTGTGGCCCACGAAGCCGGTCACGGACGGCGTGTGGCGCACGGCCGACCACGACTCGTCGGTGAGGTCCATGCGGACGAGGACGTAGCCGGGGAGGACGGTGCGCGTGACCATCTTGCGCTGGCCGTTCTTGATCTCCGCGACCTCCTCGGTCGGGACCACGATCTCGTGGATGTACTCCTCCATGTTGAGGGAGATGATGCGGTTCTCGAGGTTGTGCTTGACCCGCTTCTCCATGCCGGAGTAGGTGTGCACGACGAACCAGTCACCCGGCTTCGCCCACAGCTCGCGGCGGAAGGCCTCGAGCGGGTCGTTCTCGTCGGGGGTCTCGTCAGCAGCAGCCTCGTCGCTGTCCGGCTCGTCCGCGGCGGCGTCGTCGCCGGCCGCCTCGTCCTGCGTCACGTCGTCCGTGGCGGTCGCGGTGGTGTCCTCGGTGCTGTCCTCGGTGGTGTCCTCGACGGAGTCCACGTCGGCGTCCCCGGGGGTCGCCTCGACCTGGTCCTCGACCTGGTCCACGTCAAAGTTGTCAGACACGTTTCACTCCGTACGTCGTTGCTGGGGTCCGGTCACGGGGGCCGGGGCCGGGCTCACCCGGCGGGGTCAGAGCGGTGGATGCACTGCTCCGTCGTCGTCTACTGGGCGTTGCCGCCGGTGAAGACCTCGAAGACCAGCTTTCCGAAAGCCAGGTCGAGGACCGTGACCAGCGCCATCACGGCGATGACGAAGACCAGCACGACGAAGAAGTAGGTGATCAGCTGGTGCTGGGTGGGCCACACCACCTTGCGGAGCTCGGCCACCACCTGGCGCAGGAACGTGGTGGGGCTGGTGCGCCCACGGTCGTCGCCGCGCGAGTCGCGCCGGTCCTGAACCACGTTGCCGTCGGCCACGTTTCCCACCTTCTCGTTGTTGCTGTGCAGTGATTCCTCGCAGGGCACGAGGGACTTGAACCCCCAACCTTCGGTTTTGGAGACCGATGCTCTGCCAGTTGAGCTAGTGCCCTCCGGTGGTCCGTCACCCATCGCTGCGGGCATGCCGAAGCATCTGGCGCAACCACCAATCCGGAAGCATACGGGGCGCGACCACCGCAGTCGAACCGAGGAGTCGAACCGAGCCCGGGCCGCCGCGGGGCGTCCCCCTACGATGCCTCGCATGGTGGGTGAGGTCGAGCGGCATCGCGACGTGTCCGCGCTCCCCAAGGCTCACCTGCACCTGCACTTCACCGGCTCGATGAGGCACGGGACGCTCCTCGAGCTCGCCGAGCGGGACCGGATCGCGCTGCCCGACTCCCTCGTCGAGGACTGGCCCCCGCAGCTCAGCGCGGCGGACGAGAAGGGCTGGTTCCGCTTCCAGCGGCTCTACGACGTGGCGCGCTCGGTCCTCCGCACGCCCGACGACGTACGACGCCTGGTGCTCGAGGCCGCCGAGGACGACGTCCGCGACGGCGGGCGCTGGCTCGAGATCCAGGTGGACCCGAGCGGCTACGCCGCCCGCTTCGGCGGGATCACCGAGTTCACCGACCTCGTGCTCGACTGCGTCCGCGACGCCTCCGAGCGCACGGGCCTGGGGATGGCGGTGGTGATCGCCGCCAACCGCACCCGGCACCCCCTCGACGCCCGCACGCTGGCCCGCCTCGCGGCTCAGTACGCCGGTCGCGGCGTGGTCGGCTTCGGGCTGTCCAACGACGAGAGGCGCGGTCGCACCGAGGACTTCGCGGGCGCCTTCCGGATCGCCGAGCGGGCCGACCTGCTGCTGGTCCCGCACGGCGGCGAGCTGCGTGGTCCCGACCACGTCCGCGCCTGCCTCGACACCCTGGGCGCGCAGCGGCTGGGGCACGGCGTACGCAGCGCCGAGGACCCCGCCCTGCTCGACCGCATCGTCGCGGCCGGGGTCGCGCTCGAGGTGTGCCCCGTCTCCAACGTCTCGCTGGGTGTCTACTCCGACCTCACCTCGGTGCCGCTGCCCCAGCTGCTGGCGGCGGGCGCCACGGTGGCGCTGGGGGCGGACGACCCGCTGCTGTTCGGCTCCCGCCTCGCCGGGCAGTACGCCACCATGCGCGCCGCCCACGAGCTCGACGACCCCACGCTGGCCCGGCTGGCCGAGATGTCCTTCGCCGCCTCCCGGGCACCGAGCGACGTGGTGGAGGCCGCGCGCCGCGACATCGCCGCCTGGCTGGCCAGGGATACCTGAGGACGCCACGCACGTCCGGACGGCACGGATCCGTCCACCACGTCCTCAGGTATCTCCTAGAGGGCGCAGCCGACGGTCACGGGTTCGTTGACCAGCCGGATCCCGAAGCGGGACTCCACGCCGTCACGCACGGCGCGGGCGAGGGTGAGGAGCTCCCCGGTCGTGGCGCCGCCACGGTTGGTGAGGGCCAGGGTGTGCTTGGTCGACAGGCTCACCCGCTTCCCCGCCGCGTCGCTGGTCCACCCCTTGCCGAACCCCGCCTGCTCGATCAGCCAGGCGGCGCTGGACTTCACCGTGCCGTCGGGCTGCTCCCAGCGCGGCGCCCCGTCGGGCAGGGCGGCCGCCTGGGCCGGCGTCAGGAAGGGGTTGGTGAAGAACGAGCCCGCGCTCCACGTGTCGTGGTCGTCCGGGTCGAGCACCATCCCCTTGCCCGAGCGCAGGGCGAGCACGGCGTCGCGGACGGCGGCGAGCGGCGCCCGCTGCCCGGGCTCCACGCCGAGGCGGCGGGCCAGCTCGGCGTAGGCCACCGGCTCGGACAGGTCGCCCTGCCGCAGCTGGAAGATCACCTCGAGGACGAGGTAGCGCCCGGGCTCGGACTTGAACCTGCTGTGGCGGTAGCCGAAGCCGCAGTCCGCGGCGGCGAAGGTGCGCTGGGTGCGGTCGACCCGGTCCCAGGTGCGCACCCGGGCGATCGTCTGGGACACGTCCTGGCCGTAGGCGCCGACGTTCTGGATGGGGGTGGCGCCGACGGCGCCGGGGATGCCGGACAGCGCCTCGATGCCGGCCCAGCCCTGCGCCACGGCGTGGGCGACGAGGGCGTCCCAGTCCTCACCTGCCGCCACGGTCAGCACGACGCCTCCGCACTGGGCGAGGGCATCGACGTCGCAGGTGTCGGTGTCGGCGTCCACGCCGGACGTCGCGACCTGCACGACCCGGCCGTCGAAGCCCTCGTCGGCGACGACGAGGTTGGAGCCGCCGGCGAGCACCAGCACGGGCGTCCCGGCGGCGTCGGCGTCCGCGACGGCCGCGACGAGCTCGGCCTCGGTGGTGGCGCGCACCCACTCGCGGCCGGGGCCACCCAGGCGCAGGGTGGTGTGGTCGCGCAGGTCAGGCACGGACGGCGGCCTCGCGCACGACGGCCTTCGGCATGCCGAGCACCTTCTGACCGTCGCAGGTGACCTCGAGCGCGAGGGTCACCAGACCCTCGCCGACCGACTTGACCGTGCCGCGCACCACGACGTCCGCGCCGCCCTCGGCCGGTACGACGACGGGGCTGGTGAACTTGGCCCCGAGGTCGACGACCTCCGCACCGCCGGTCCACTCCGCGACCGCGCGACCGACCAGCGCGAGGGTGTACATGCCGTGGGCGATCACGCCCGGCAGGCCGACGCTGCGCGCGACCTCCTCGTCCTGGTGGATCGGGTTGTGGTCGCCGCTCGCCTCGGCGTAGGCGACCAGGTCGGCACGGGTGACGGTGAAGACCTTCTCGGCCAGGGGGTCGCCGGCTGCCAGGACCTCGCTCATGCGGCACCTCCGTGCACGAGGGTCGCCTTGCCGGTGCAGACGACCGCACCGGTGGCGTCGGTGATCTCGCTGGCGGTGGCGATGATGTCGGCGCCGCCGATCTGCCGCAGCCCGGTCACCGTCAGCGTGGCGCGCAGCTCGTCGCCCGGCACGAGCGGGCGGACGTAGGTGAAGCGCTGCTCGCCGTGGACGATGCGGTGCAGGTCGATCCGCTCGGCGTCGAGGAAGGCCTGCATGGCGTCGAAGGCCAGCACGATCGGGAACGTCGGCGGGACCGACTCCCCGGGAGCACCGGGATGGCCCACGGCGGCGGCGAAGGCGCTGACCCGTTCGGGAGTGACGGTCAGGGGTGCCGGCGCGGGGAACTCGCGCCCCACCAGGGAGGGGTCGACGGGCATGTCACGACCCTAGCCGGGGGCGACGCGGTCGCGCACGGCGTGGGTCGGGAGGTTGATCAAGCGCGCGAGCGAGCCCGCGAGCTCGCGACCGCGCGTCGAAACCAGACCTGGGAAGCACAACGACCCGGCCGAGCGGACTCGGTCGGGTCGGGTGTGGCAGGAGGAACGTCAGCGGGTCTCGCGGTGCGCGGTGTGCGTGCGGCAGCGCGGGCAGAACTTCTTGAGCTCGATCCGGTCGGGATCGTTGCGACGGTTCTTCTTGGTGATGTAGTTGCGCTCCTTGCACTCCGTGCACGCGAGCGTGATCTTGGGGCGAACGTCAGAGCTCTTGCTGGCCATGGGAGATCCTTGGGTTTGCGAAGGTGGTGCGGAGTGGAACCTGGTGGTAGCGGGGGCGGGACTCGAACCCGCGACACCACGATTATGAGCCGTGTGCTCTAACCACCTGAGCTACCCCGCCGCGGAGGCCGGACGACCCCGGGGGGAGATCCGATCCAGAGCCCCTTTACGGAATCGAACCGTAGACCTTCTCCTTACCATGGAGACGCTCTGCCGACTGAGCTAAAGGGGCAACGACGGAGAACGATACACACGGCCCACCACGGATGAGAAATCGGCTCAGGAGGGGTTCGGCACGGCCCTTCAGACCGCCTGGATCCGGGGCCAGCCGACCGCCTCCTCGAGCTCGAGGGACAGGCCGAGGAGGCGTGCCTCGCGACCCGCTCCGGCGGCGAGCATCATGCCGTGCGGCAGCCCGGAGGACGTGGTCGCCAGCGGCAGCGAGATGGCCGGCTCGCCGGTGGCGTTCTGCAGCGGCGTGAAGGCCACCCAGTCCTTCAACCGGTTCATGATCTCGTCGTAGTCCTGGTCCGGGCGCAGGTGCCCGACCCGGGGCGTCTCGGTGGCCAGGGTCGGCGTCAGCGTGATGTCGTACGACGCGCGGTGCTGGGCCGCGAGCCGCTGGGACCTGCGCAGCACGGCGATCGAGTGCGGCTGCCTGTGCAGGTTGCGGGCCGCGTGCCTGGCGAGGCCGAGGGTGAGGTTGTCGAGCTTGGTGGGGTCCCAGGTCGCGCCGAAGTCGAACTTGCCGCGCCGCGCGATGACGAGGGCGAGCATTGACCAGAAGCGCACGAAGTGCTCGGCGAAGCTCTCCGGGACCGGGTTGTCGATCTCCTCCACGTGGTGGCCCAGCGACTCCAGCAGCGCGGCGGTCCGCAGCGTCAGCTCGCGCACCTCCGGGCTGCTGTCGCGACCGATGCCGGTGGTGACCACCGCGATGCGCAGCCGTGCCTTGCCGGGCCGGGTGACGTCGCCGACCGGGGACAGCAGGGGGTTGCGCCAGACCTTCTCGGCCTCGCGGTAGAACGCGGCGGTGTCGCGGACGCTGCGGGTCAGCACGCCGTCGGACACGATGCGCACCGGCATCTCGCGCATCATCCGGTCCTGCGCCAGGCGGCCACGGGTGGGCTTGAGGCCGACCAGGCCGTTGACCGCGGCCGGGATCCGGATCGAGCCGCCACCGTCGTTGGCGTGGGCGATCGGGACGGCCCCGGCGGCGACGAGGGCGGCCGAGCCGGCCGAGGACGCGCCGGCGTAGTGGTCGACGTTCCACGGTGAGCGCACCGGCCCCAGGCGCACGTGGTCGGCCGCGCCGGAGAACCCGAACTCCGAGAGCTGGGTCTTGCCGAGCGGGATGAGGCCGGTGGCCAGGTACATGCGGGCGAAGTCGCCGTCGGCGCGCTGCGGCTCGGCGGTGAAGGCGTCGGCACCGTGCTGGGTGGGCATGCCGGCCACGTCGACGTTGTCCTTGACGAAGGTCGGCACCCCGGCGAACCAGCCGCCACGTGGGTGGCGCGCCTCGTCGCGCGCGCGGTCGTAGGCGGCGTACGCCACGGCGCCGAGGGCAGCGTCGACCTGCTGCGTGCGGGCGATGGCCGCCTCGACCACCTCGGGGACCGTGACCTCACCCGCCTGCAGGGCCGCCACCAGGCCGGTGGCGTCGAGGTCGGTCAGGGCGTCGTCGGCGGTGAAAGCGTGCACGCGAGTCATGGCGGGAGGCTAGGGCATGCCTTCGGGCATGGGATCAGTGTGCGACACCCCGTCGGTGACACCCCTCGAGGTGGTCGTCGACGAGGCCGATGGCCTCCATGAGGGCATGCATCGTGGTGGGCCCGACGTGCGCGAACCCTGCCTTCTTCAGGGCCTTGGACAGGGCGACCGACTCGGGCGACGTGGTCGCCACGTCGGCGGTGGTCCGCGGTGCGGGCCGCGGCTCGGGCCGGAAGGACCAGATGAACGCCTCCAGCCCGCCGTGCTCGCGGAGGGCGACGGTGGCCCGGGCGTTGGCGATCGTGGCGTCGACCTTGCGCCGGTTGCGCACGATGCCGGTGTCGGCCATCAGCCGCTCGACGTCGTCGGGGCCGAAGGCGGCGATCGTGTCGGCGTCGAAGCCCGCGAAGGCCGTCCGGAAGTGGGGGCGCTTGTTGAGGATGGTCAGCCACGAGAGCCCCGACTGGAACGCCTCCAGCGTGAGCCGCTCGAGGTGGGCGGCCTCCCCGGAGACGCGCAGGCCCCACTCGGTGTCGTGGTAGGCCAGGTTGACCGGATCTCCCGCCCCCCACGGGCAGCGCGCCACCCCGTCGGCCCCGACCACGACGCCCGTTCCGCTGTCCATGGTGCGCATCCTCGCGCACGGCACCGACAGCCGGAGGCCGCGGCGAGCCGCTCACGACGTCCGGACCCGGGTTCGCTCACCCGTCCTGTGGCGACGGGTCGGCGGCCGGCCGGTCCGGGTCGTAGCGGTCGAGCAGCTGCGAGACGCCGGTGGCGGCCTCCCGGGCACTGGGGGTGTACCCCATCACCACGGCGAGGAAGTGGCCCGACCCCAGCGCACGCAGTCGTACGTCGGTGCGGGCCACGACCGTGGCCGTGCGAGGCGAGCTCCGGAGCAGCGCGATCTCCCCGAACCCCTCCCCCGGGCCGAGCGTGGCCAGGAGCCGCCCGTCGCCGAGCACGTCCACCTCGCCCGACTCGACCACGTAGTAGAGGTCGCCGACGTCGCCCTGGCTGAACACCGTCGCCCCGGCGGGGAAGGCGCACCGCTCGAGGCCGCGCGCCAGCTGCTCGACCGACGGGAGCGGCAGCGTGCGCAGCATAGGAACGCGCTGAAGGAGGCCGACCTCCTCGTCGTGGACGCCGACGGTGCGGTCGAGGGCCCGGAGCCGCCACCATGACGCGACCGCCAGCACCGGGCAGACGAGGCCGACCGCGACCAGAGCGGGGCGCAGTCCCCACGTGCCGACCACCCAGGACGCGGCCACCGCACCGATCCCGATCGAGACCGCGACCAGGCTCTCCAGGACACCGAACACGCGGGCCAGCACCTCGTCGGGCGCCATCCGGCCGAGCAGCGTGAACCCCGCGACGTCGATCAGCGCGTTGCCCGCGCCGATCATCGCCATGCAGAAGAGGGCGGCGGCGTCGTTGGGCACCAGGCCGACCACGACGAGCGGAAACCCCCAGAGCGCCACGCCGAGCGCGAACCAGGCACCGAGCCGTCGGGTGCCCACGAGGAGGGAGGCGGCCAGCGACCCGCACACCGCACCCACCCCGACGGCGGTCATCAGCGTGCCGGCGCCCGGCTCCCCGCGGCCGAGGAGCTCGATCGACACCAGCACGGAGAAGACGGTCAGCGCCCCCCGGGTCAGGGACTGCGCGGCGGCGAGGCCGAGCACCAGCGAGAGGTCGCGGTCGTGCACGACCGCCGCCACGCCCTCGCCCACCTCGCGGAGGAGGTGCGGCCGGGCCACCGACGGCCGCGGCGGGGCGTCGTACTGCAGGCGCAGCAGGAGGGCAGCGGACCAGAGCGATGAGGCAGCCGCCACCGCGAACACGACGTCGACGTCGGCGATTTCGAGGAGGATGGCGGCCACCAGCGGCCCGACGAGGGTGGCGGCCGAGTCGAGCATCCCGCGTACGACGTTGGCGCTCGCGAGCTCGTGCCCGGTGTGGCACAGCGAGGGCAGCAGCGCCGAGTGGGCCGGCCGGTAGAGGGTGGCCGCGATCGTCGAGAGCACAGCCAGCACGTAGATGACGACCGGCGCACCGCCCGTCGCGGCGACGACCGCAGCAGCGGCGGTGACGACGCCCCGCACGGTGGAGACCACGACCAGGACGCGCTCGCGCCGGCCGCGGTCCGCGAACGGCGAGAGCAGCGGTGCGCAGATCGCCGACGGCAGCATCCGCAGCAGCCCCACGAGGCCGAGCGCCGCGGCTCCTCCGTCGCGGTAGGCGACGATGCCGAGCGCGACGGTGAAGGCCCACTCGGCGGTCCAGGCGCCGAGGAAGCTCAGCTGGGCGCGCCGGAGGTCGGGATTGCGGGCGTTGCTGGTGAAGGCGGCCGCGGCATCGGCCAACCGGTGCCCGCCCGCCACCTCAGTGCCTGAGCTTCAGCCGGACGTGGGGCATCTCGGGGGCAGGGATCGGGGCCAGGTCGAGATCGACCCTGCCGAAGCGTCCCTCCCCGACGGAGGTGCCCGCCTCCACGACCTCGCCGTCGGTGGTGATCTGGTCCTGCCACTCCTGGCGGAAGCCCACGATCTCGTCGTGGGTGCGGCCGATGAAGTTCCACCACATGACGATGGCCTCGCCGAACGGCGGGCCGCCGAGGAGCAGCAGGCGGGCCTCCTCGTGCGCGGTCACCGTGAGCGTGGTGCGACCCGGTGGGACGTGGGCCAGGTCGCTCGGCTCGAGCTTCTCGCCGTCCACGTCGATGGCGCCCACGTCGAGCAGGACGCCGTGCTCGAAGGTCTCGTCGACCTCGAGCTCGAGGCTCTTGCCGGTCGCGAGCATGATCTCGGCGCCGAGCAGGGGCGTGTAGGTCGTCACCGGCGAGCTCGCGCCGAGCAGCGAGCCGATGAAGACGCGCGCCTCCCACCCAGGACCGCGCACCGGGCCCGGTGCGAAGTGCTCGAAGCCCGGCTCGACGTGGCGGGCCTCCTCGGGCAGGGCGATCCAGAGCTGGGCACCGTGCAGGATGGTGGTCTCCGGCGTGGACACCTCGGTGTGGCTGATCCCCCGCCCGGCGGTCATCAGGTTGAGCTCCCCGGGACGCACGGTCGCGAGGCTCCCGACCGAGTCACGGTGCTCGAGCTCGCCGTCGAAGAGCCAGCTGGCGGTCTGCAGCCCCGTGTGCGGGTGGGCCGGGAGCACCATCCCCCCGGACTGGTCCACGTCGTCGGGACCGTAGTGGTCGACGAAGCACCAGGCGCCGATCAGCGAACGCTGGCGCTGCGGGAGCGTGCGTCGTACGCGCATGGCGCGGGGCCCGCCCAGCGGAACCTCGCGCGGGGTGAGCACGTCGATGTGCGTGGTCATCGTCCGCAACCGTACCCGCAGGGGTGTACGCGTGGGGCGGGGACGAGGAGACCCGACCCTGGTCGGAGTCGGGCGCTCAGCTCAGGTGGTGCGGCTCGTCGTCGCGCAGCGAGCCGGGGGCCTGGTCGGAGGAGCCGTGCGAGGAGCCCGGGCCGCCGCCCTCCTCGCCTGGACGGTCCAGCCGGACCACGACCGACTTGTAGACCGGCTGGTTGCTCTTCTCCGCCGTGGAGTCCAGCGGGACGAGCGCGTTGGCCTCGGGGTAGTACGCGGCCACACACCCACGCGGTTGCTCGTAGGGGACGACGCGGAAGGCCCGAGCCGTCCTCTCGACGCCGTCGCGCCACTCGCTGACCAGGTCGACGAGGTCTCCCTCGGCGTGGCCGAGGTCGCGAAGGTCGTCGGGGTTGACGAAGACGACGCGACGGCCGCCCTTGACTCCGCGGTAGCGGTCGTCGAGTCCGTAGATCGTGGTGTTGAACTGGTCGTGCGAGCGCATCGTCTGCAGGAGGAAGCGACCCTTCGGCACGTCGAGCACCTCGAGCGGCGTGGAGGTGATGACCGCGCGACCGCTGGGCGTCTCGAACACCCGGTTGTCGCGGGGCGGATGAGGCAGCACGAAACCACCGGGCTCGTCGACCTTCGCGTCGTACGACGCGCAGCCGGGGACGACGCGAGCGATCCGGCGGCGGATCTCCGTGTAGTCCTCGCGGAAGGCGGCCCACGGGACCGGCGAGTCCTCGCCGAGGGTGGCCAGGGCGAGGGAGCAGACGATGTCGACCTCGGAGCGCAGGTGCTCCGACGGCGGATCGAGGGGACCGTGCGAGGCGTGCACGGCCGACATCGAGTCCTCGACGGTCACCCGCTGCAGTCGTCCGCCGGTGAGGTCCTTCTCGCTGCGGCCCAGGACGGGCAGGATCAGCGCCTCACCACCGTGCACGACGTGCGAGCGGTTGAGCTTGGTGGAGACGTGCACGGTGAGCGCGGCGTTGCGCATCGCCGCCTCGGTGGCCCCGGTGTCGGGTGCGGCACCCACGAAGTTGCCGCCCATGCCCATGAAGACCCGGATCTTCCCGTCGCGCAGCGCCCGGATGGACCCGACGGTGTCGAGTCCGTGCTCGCGGGGCGGCTCGAAGCCGAACTCGTCGCGGATCGCGTCGAGGAAGTGGTCGGGCGCGCGGTCCCAGATCCCCATCGTCCGGTCGCCCTGGACGTTGGAGTGGCCGCGCACCGGGCACACGCCGGCACCGGGCTTGCCGATGTTGCCCTGCAGGAGGGCCACGTTGACGATCTCCTTGATGGTGCCCACGGCGTTGTGGTGCTGGGTGATGCCCATCGCCCAGCAGGTGATCGTGGCCGGCGACTCCGCGACCATGCGGGCCGCCTCGGTGATCTGCTCGCGGGTGAGGCCCGTGGAGGCCTCGACCTTGGCCCAGTCGAGGTCGGCGATGTGGGTGGCGTACGCGTCGAAGCCGGTGGTGTACGTGTCGAGGAAGTCGTGGTCGACCGCGTCCCACTCGACCAGCAGTGCGCCCACAGCCTGGAAGAAGGCGAGATCGCCGTTGAGCCGGATGGGCAGGTGCAGGTCTGCCAGTGCGGTCCCGACGGTGAGCCCCCTTGCGTGCTGCGGGTTCTTGAAGCGGACCAGGCCCGCCTCCTGGAGCGGGTTGACCGAGATGATGCGGGCGCCACGCGACTTGGCCTCCTCCAGCGCGGAGAGCATCCGCGGGTGATTGGTGCCCGGGTTCTGACCGACGACCATGATGAGCCTGGCCCGGTGGATGTCCTCGAGGCTGACCGAGCCCTTGCCGATGCCGATGGTGTCGACGAGCGCGGAGCCGGAGGACTCGTGGCACATGTTGGAGCAGTCGGGCAGGTTGTTGGTTCCGAAGGCCCGCACGAAGAGCTGGTAGACGAACGCGGCCTCGTTGGAGGTCTTGCCCGAGGTGTAGAAGGTCGCCTGGTCCGGGTGGTCGAGGCGCCGCAGATGGCCGGCTACCGTGGCGAAGGCGTCGTCCCACGAGATCGGCGTGTAGTGGGTCGCCCCCGGGCGCAGGACCATCGGCTCGGTGATGCGGCCCTGCTTGCCGAGCCAGAACTCGGTGCGTCCAGCGAGATCCTCCACGGAGTGGGTCGCGAAGAACTGACGGTCGAGCAGCTGGCGGGTCGCCTCCTCGGCGACGGCCTTCGCCCCGTTCTCGCAGAACTCGGCCGCATGCCGGTGCCCGGGTGCCGGGTCCGGCCAGGCACAGCCCTGACAGTCGAACCCGTCGACCTGGTTGAGCCGGGTCAGCGTGGACGCGGTGCGGCGTACGCCCATCTGGCCGACGGCCCGCCGCATCGCAACCGCGACGGCCGTGGCGCCGGCGGCGGTGTGGGCAGTCGACTCGACCTCGACCGCCGCCTCATCGATGTCGTGGGTGGGCACCTGCCGGGACTCGCGGCGGAGTCGGGCGGGCACGTCCCGCAGCTGGGAGAGGAGCGTCACGGACCCATCCTGCCTCGCTCGTACGCGGTGGCACAGAGCCCGAAGGGGTCCCTCGTGCAGCGACGGTCTCCGGCGCCTGAGCGGTTATTGCTTAGTGCCCGGCGGGCTCGGGCACCTAGGCTCCCCCTGACATGCAGGACTTCCCACCCCGGATCGCGACGTTCTTCTCCGGTTCCGACGCCGCGCCCACCCCGGACCCCGACACCCGGTCGCCTGCGGCGTTCCTGCGATGGATGCTGCGGCAGCAGTGGCGAGTCATCGCCGTCGCCACGATCTTCGGCGTCCTGTGGCAGCTTCCCCTCATCGTGGGCCCCTGGCTGTTCGGCTGGGCGATCGACCACGGCATCCTGCCGGGGGACGCCGCCGGCGTCGCGATCGGTGCGGCCGGGCTGTTCGCGGTGACGCTGGTCGGTGCGTTCTTCGGCATCGCGCTGCACACCCTGGTCGTCCGGAGCTGGCTGATCAGCCTGTACGGCACGACCATGATGGTCACGCGCAAGACGGTCCAGATGGGACACGTGCTGCCGAGGCGCACCCCCACGGGAGAGATCCTCAGTGTCGCCTCGAGCGACTCCGACGAGTTCGGATCGCTCACCGAGGTCATCGCGCGCGCGGGCTCGCAGGTCGTCTCCTTCCTCGCGGTGGCCGCCATCGTGCTCGCCACCTCGCCACAGCTGGGAGTCGTCGTGCTGGTCGCGGCCCCGGTCCTCGTGGGCGTCGCACTGCCCTTCCTGGGTCCGCTGCACCGGCGCCAGCAGGTCGAGCGCACCCGCAACGCCGAGGTGACCTCCCTGGCGACGGACATCGTGGCGGGACTGCGGATCCTGCGGGGCATCGGCGGCGAGCGCACCTTCAACCGCAACTACGCCCGGCAGTCGCAGAGCGCACGCGCGGCGGGGGTGTCCGCCGGCGTCTGGCAGGCGGTCATCGAGGCCCTCGGCGTGCTGTTCTCCGGCGTCTTCCTCGTGCTGCTGCTGTGGCTGGGCGCCCAGGAGGTCGTCGCGGACCAGCTCTCGATCGGCCAGCTCGTCAGCTTCCTGGGCTACGGCCTCTACCTGATCGGCCCGATCCGGACGTTCTTCGAGTTCGCCCAGAAGACGACCCGCGCGCTGGTCAGCGCCAGGAAGGCGACCGCCGTCTTCGAGTCGAAGCCGCCGTGGCACGACCCGGACGGTCCGACCCCGCTCGACGCCAACAGCACGCTGGTCGACGGCACCACGGGGCTCGTCCTGCGCCCGGGCGAGCTGACGGTCGTCGCGAGCGCCACCCCCGAGGACACGGCGCGGCTGGCCGACCGGCTCGGGCGCTACCTGCCCGCCGACACCGAGCCGGTCGGAGAGGCCGACGAGGAGGACGCCCCCGGCCGACGAGCTCGGCGGGCGCGGGCGGAGCGGGCGCGCCGGCGCGCCGAGATCGCCGCCCGGGACGCCGAGCGCACCCGCGGCCCGTGGGGCGTCCGGCTGGGCGGCGTCGACCTCGGTGACGCGTCGCTGGCCGAGGTCCGCGCGACGGTGCTGGTGAGCGACACCAGCAGCCAGCTGTTCGGCGGCACCCTCCAGGACGCGGTCGACCCCCACCGGCGGCTCACCCGCGAGCAGGCCGAGCAGGCCCTGCTCGCCGCCAACGCCGAGGACGTGTACGACGCGCTGCCGGGCGGCTGGCAGGGCGTCATCGACGAGCGCGGCCGAGGCCTGTCGGGCGGCCAGCGCCAGCGCGTCGTGCTCGCCCGCGCGCTCGGCATGGACGCACCGGTGCTGGTCCTGGTCGAGCCCACCTCCGCCGTGGACGCCCACACGGAGGCGAGGATCGCCGAGCGACTGACCACTGTCAGGTCCGGGCGGACCACCGTGGTCTGCACCGTCTCGCCGCTGTGGCTCCACCACGCCGACCGGGTGGTGCTCCTCGACGGTGACCACGTGGTCGCCGACGGCCGGCACGAGGACTTGCTGGACGACCCGGCCTACCGCGCCGTGGTGGCGCGGGCGATGGATGAGGAGGTGACCTCGTGAGCGGCACGCTCGAGGACTCCGCCGCCACGTGGTCCGACCACGCGGCGGACCCACCGGTGGTCGACCCGCGGCTCGAGCCGCCCACTGCTGCGACCCGCTCCGAGCGGCTCGCCGCCTGGCGGGTGCGTCACCACCTGCGGCGCGAGGAGGCCGAGCGGGTCTACGTCGGGTCCCGCAGCCCCGAGCGCGGCTGGCCGGTCGCCGGCGACCGCGCCGTGCTCGGGTTCTTCCGCGAGCTGGTCGCGTCCCGGCGTGGCGCGTTCGTCACGCTGGTGGTGCTCAACGCGCTGGCGGCCGGCACGGGCCTCGTCGTGCCCCGCCTCCTGGGCGAGCTCGTCGACCGCACCGTCGACGCGGCCGGGGAGGGCATCGCCACGCTCGCCGGGCTGGTCGTGCTCGTCGTGTGCGCACAGGCACTGTTCACGTTCTGCGGCCAGGTCGTCTCCACCCGCTTCGGGCAGGACCTGCTGTCGTCCGCCCGCGAGTTCATCGTGGCCACCATCCTGCGGTTGCCGGTCGGCCGGGTGGAGGGGGCCAGCACCGGGGACCTCGTCACCCGGGTCACGCGAGACGTCGGCACCATGAGCCGGTCGGTGCAGTACGGCGTGCCGATGGCGATCATCTCGCTGCTCACCGTCTCGCTGTCGGTCGTCGCCATGCTGCTGAACTCAGTGCTGCTCGCCGTGCCGTCGCTGCTGGTCATCTCCACCAGCGCGTTCGCGGTGCGCAACTACCTGCGGGCCGCACCGAAGGGCTACATCACCGAGGGCGCGACGTACTCACGGATCAACACCACCCTGACCGAGACCGTGGAGGGCGCCCGCACCGTCGAGGCGCTGGGCCTCTCGCAGATGCGTGTCCAGCAGGGCGACGACGACATCGCGGTGTCGGCCCAGGCGGAGCGCTACACGATGTCGCTGCGCAACCTGCTCTTCGCCGTCATCGACGTCGCCTTCAACACCCCCCGGGTGGTGACCCTCGTCGTCGGCGCGTGGGGCTACTCGCAGGGCTGGCTGAGCCTGGGTCAGATCACGACCGCCGTGCTCTATGTCGAGGCACTGAGTGGTCCGCTCGACCGGCTCGTCGCCGAGCTGGACCGGCTGCAGGTCGGGGCGACGTCGACGGCGCGGCTGCTGGGCATCGCCGAGGTGCCGCCCGACCGCACCGCCGGCGACACGTTGCCCGACGGCACCGACCTCGTCGGTGACGACCTCCGTTTCGCCTACCGCGAGGGGCACGACGTCCTCCACGGGATCGACCTCCGGCTGCGGCCGGGCGAGCGGCTCGCCGTTGTCGGTCCCTCCGGGTCCGGAAAGTCGACGCTGGGCCGACTGCTGTCCGGCATCAACCGGCCGCGCACCGGCTCGGCGCGGGTCGGTGGCGTCGACCTGGTCGACCTGCCGCTCGAGGTGCTGCGGACCGAGGTCGCCCTGGTCACGCAGGAGCACCACGTCTTCATCGGCACCGTCCGCGACAACATCGTCCTCGCCCGGGAGGACTCCCCGGACGAGGCGGTGTGGGCGGCGCTGCGCGCCGTGGGCTCCGACGAGTGGGTACGCCGGCTGCCGGAGGGGCTCGACACCCGGATCGGCTCCGGCCAGCAGCCGCTCACCCCGGCGCAGGCCCAGCAGGTGGCGCTGGCCCGCCTGATCATCGCCGACCCGCACACGCTGGTGCTCGACGAGGCGACGTCACTCATCGACCCGCGGACCGCGCGGACCCTCGAGGGATCGATGAACAACCTGCTCGGGGGTCGCACGGTCGTGGCGATCGCCCACCGCCTCCACACCGCCCACGACGCCGACCGCATCGCGGTGGTGGTCGACGGGCGCATCGTCGAGCTCGGCAGCCACGACGAGCTCGTCGACCTCGACGGGGAGTACGCCGCGCTCTGGCGCGCCTGGACCTCCTGACGCGCGTCAGGCCGACCGGGCGGTCGTCCGGTCCCAGCGCCAGACGAGCCACCCGAGGACCACGCACACCGCGGCCGCGGTGGCGAAGCCGAGCACCGAACGACCGACGTACGGTGCGAGGACGGCCGCGCTGACAGCGTTGAAGACCAGGGTCACGAAGGACGACGCCGACATCACCGCGCCACGTCGGCTCGGCACCAGGTCGAGCATGAGCAGCTGGATGTTGGGGTAGGCCAAGCCGTTGCCGAAGGCCACCAGCGAGATGCCCAGGACGGCCCAGGGCAGCACCTGGCCGGCCGGCGTCAGCGCCAGCACGACGCCGGCGCCTGCGCCCGCCAGGCTGACGGCGTACCCGATCGAGACGAGCTGCGAGCTGGTGAACACCCGGCCGAAGCGGCCACTGCTCAGCGAGCCGACCACCATGGCGCCGATCATCGGCAGGAACAGCTTCCAGAAGTCGAGCTCGCCCTCGCCCAGCAGGTCGACCACGAAGATCGCGGCACCGCCGATGTAGAGGAACTGGGCCCCGAACACGAGGGTGCCGGCCCACGTCATGCGGTGGAAGGCCGGCTCGCGGACCACCTCGGCGAGGCCGCGCAGGATCTCGCCGACGCGCAGCGGGACCCGTCGCTCCGGCGGGTGGCTCTCGGGCAGCAGCGTCACGGTGAGGACGACCAGCGCCACCGCCAGCCCGGCCATGAACCAGAAGACCGACTCCCACGGACCCACCTGGATCAGCAGGCCGCCCACGATCGGGGCCACCGCCGGGGCGACGCCGAAGATGACCGCGACCTGGCTCATCATCCGCTGGGCCTGCGGGCCGTCGAACAGGTCGCGGATGACCGTACGGCTCACGATCGTCGAGCCGCCCGCGGCCAGGCCCTGGGCGACGCGGCCGACCAGCAGCCACTCCAGTGACGGCGCGAAGGCGCACCCCACGGACGCGACGGCGTACACGACCAGCGACCACACGATGACCGGCTTGCGACCGACCGCGTCGGAGAGCGGGCCGTGGAAGAGGCTCATCGCCGCGAAGGCCAGCATGTAGGACGTCACGACCAGCTGGAGCTCGCCCGCGCTGACGGACAGCTCGGCGCCCATCGACGCGAACGCGGGGAAAGGCGTGTCGATGCTGAAGGGACCGATCATCGACAGCAGCGCGAGCACGAGCGGGATGAGAGCCACCAGGCGCGGCGTGAGCACGCGCGCGTCCGTCCGCTCCCCCACCGTCATGACCTCATCCCACCACCCGCCGGGCGCCGGGCCTGCATCGCGCCGGGCTCCGGACGGCGCCGGACCTAGGAGTTGCTGAAGACCGCAGGACCGCCGTCGTCCCCGGCGCCAGTCCCCGCAGCACCGGGTCCGCGGCCGGCCCACGTCCACGCGTACGCCGGGTCCTCCACCGCCAGCCCGCCCTCGCCGAGCTCGAGCGGCGCGAAGGTGTCGACCATGACCGCGGACTCGTCGAAGAAGTCGGCGCCGAGGCTGGCCTCGATGGCGCTGGGCTGCGGACCGTGGGCGTGGCCGCCGGGGTGCAGGCTGATCGAGCCGACGTTAATGCCCGATCCCTTGCGCGCCTCGTAGTCGCCCCCGACGTAGAACATCACCTCGTCGGAGTCGACGTTGGAGTGGTAGTACGGCACCGGGATGGCGAGGTCGTGGTAGTCGACCTTGCGCGGCAGGAAGTTGCAGATCACGAAGTTCCAGCCCTCGAAGACCTGGTGCACCGGCGGCGGCTGGTGCACCTTGCCGGTGATCGGCATGTAGTCCTCGATGTTGAACGTGTAGGGGTAGAGGCAGCCGTCCCAGCCGACCACGTCGAAGGGGTGCGTGGCATAGGTCAGGCGCGTGCCCACGATGCCGGCGCTCGTGCGGTGCTTGACCAGCACCTCGACGTCGGAGCCCTCGGCCTCGAACGTCTCGGTGGGGCCGTGGAGGTCGCGCTCGCAGTAGGGCGCGTGCTCGAGGAGCTGGCCGAAGCGCGACAGGTAGCGCTTCGGCGGGTGGATGTGGCTGTTGGCCTCGATCGCGTAGAGCCGGGACGGCTCGGCCGGCACCCAGCGGTGGTCGGTCGCCCGCGGGACCAGGACGTAGTCACCGGTCCGGTAGGCCACGACCCCGAACACGGTCTCCACGGTCCCGGTGCCCGACTCGACGTAGACGCACTCGTCGCCGATGGCGTTGCGGTAGAGCGGCGAGGGCTCGGTGCCGGTGACGACGTAGGCGATGCGGACGTCGTTGTTGCCCAGGATCATCCGGCGTCCCTCGACCGGACAGGCGCCTCGCCCGGAATCGGGATGGTCGAGGTCGTGGAGCTTGAGGTGGCGTGGCTTGAGCGGGTGGTTGGGCGTCCGCGACTGGTCGGGGGAGCTCCCACACCGTGCTCGCGGTGATCGCGCTCGGCACACCGCGGTGGTAGAGGAGCGAGGAGTCCGAGGAGAAGCCCTCCTCGCCCATGAGCTCCTCGCGGAACAGGTGCCCGTCGTCGTCGCGCAGCTGAGTGTGCCGCTGGCGGGGCAGCCGGCCGAGTGCTCGGTAGTGGGCCATCCGTCCGCTCCATTCGTCCGATCATCGGACACGGCTGTCCGGTATCTGGTGGCTAGAGTAGCCCCGTGGCTCCCACCCCTGCACCTGCCGATCCCACGCCGTGGCCGGACCAGTGGCGCGGCCTCGTCGACGATGCCGCGATCTTCCCGCCCGGCGACGTCCCGATCCACGACGCCACCGCGGCCTTCAGGAGCCGCGGTGAGGAGTGGTATGCCGACCTCGTGGGCAGCTTCGTGCTGCGCGACACCGACCTGCCGCTGGTCCGGGGGTTCGGTGCTCCCCTGTCGGTCGTGGTGACCGGTGGGGCCGGCCAGGTGGTCGGCCCGCTGGGTGCCGCAGCGCGGCTCGGCCTCCGGGTGGCCGGGCTCGAGATCGCCCTGCGCGACCCGGACGACCCGGCCGCCAACGTGCGCCGCGTGGTGGCCGCCGTCGACCAGGCCCGCGGCGAGGGCACGATCGCCGACGACGTACCGGTGTTCGTCGAGATCCCCGGCCCGACCACCGCCGCCTGGCTGGCGGCTGCCGACGAGGTCGCCTCGGCCGGACACCGGCTCAAGCTCCGCCTGGGCCACGTCGACCACGACCTGGTCCCCGACGAGGAGACGGTCGCCGCCTGGATCGACGCCGCGCTGGACCGGGAGACGCCCTTCAAGGGCACCGCCGGCCTGCACCGCGCCGTGCGCCACGACCCCGAGGGCGGTGGTGCCCACGGGTTCCTCAACGTCCTCGTCGCGACGCAGGTGCTCTGGGACGGGGGTTCTGCCGCGGACGCGGCGGACGCCCTGCACCAGCGTGACGGCGATGCCCTGGCCGCTGCCGACATCTCGTCCGCGCGCCGCTGGTTCACCTCGTTCGGCTCCTGCTCGGTGACGGAGCCGCTCGACGACCTGGTCGCCCTCGGCCTCGTCGTCCCCGGCGGAGCGGAGCACTCGTGACCACGACCCCCCAGACGTGGGTGCCCGGTGCCGCGGGCTCCGGCTTCGACGTCGACCACCTGCCCTTCGGTGTCTTCGCGCGCTCCGGCGAGCACCCCCGGGTGGCCGTCCGCATCGGCGACCAGGTGCTCGACCTGAGCGTCGTGGCGGCGGCCGACATGGTCGACACGCACGCCCTCTTCGACCGGCCCTCGCTCAACGCCTTCATGGCGGCGGGGCCGGCGGCGTGGGACTCGGTGCGCGCGTGGGTCACCGGGCTCCTGACCGACCAGACGGAGCGCGACCTGGTGGAGCCGGCCCTCGCGCCGGTCGACTCGGTCACCATGCTGATGCCCTTCACCGTCGGCGACTACGTCGACTTCTACGCCTCCGAGCACCACGCCTCCAACGTCGGTCGGATGTTCCGGCCCGACCAGGAGCCGCTGCTGCCCAACTGGAAGCACCTCCCGGTCGGCTACCACGGCCGCTCCGGCACGGTGGTCGTCTCGGGCACCGACGTGGTCCGCCCGACGGGCCAGCGCAAGGCACCCACCGACGAGAGGCCGACGTACGGCCCCTCCCAGCGGCTCGACATCGAGGCCGAGCTCGGCTTCGTCGTGGGGGTGCCGTCGGGCATGGGCGACCGGATCCCGACCGCCGACTTCGCGCGGCACACCTTCGGCGTCGTGGGCCTCAACGACTGGTCCGCGCGCGACATCCAGGCCTGGGAGTACGTCCCGCTGGGGCCGTTCCTCGGCAAGTCGTTCGCCACCTCGATCAGTGCCTGGGTGACGCCACTGGCGGCACTGGACGCGGCCTGGACCGAGCTGCCCGGGCAGGACGACCCCCAGGTCCTCGACTACCTGCGCGTCGACGGTCCGGCCGGTCTCGACATCGAGGTCGAGGTGGTGCTCGACGGCGAGGTCGTCGCCCGCCCGCCGTACCGCACGATGTACTGGTCGCCGGCACAGATGCTGGCGCACACCACGGTCAACGGCGCGAGCGTCCGCACCGGTGACCTCTGGGGGTCGGGCACCGTCTCCGGTCCCGGACGCGACCAGCGGGGGTCGCTGCTGGAGCTGAGCTGGGGCGGCAAGGAGCCGTTCACCGCGGGTGGTCGCCAGCGGACGTTCCTCGAGGACGGCGACGAGGTGACGCTGCGCTACACCGCGCCCGGCACCGGTGGTGGCCGCATCTCGCTCGGCGAGGTCAGCGGGCGCATCCTGCCCGCCCGCTGACCCCGCGTCCTAGGGTGGGGCCGTGAAACAGCTCGGCCAGTACGCCGCACCCCGCCACGCCGTCGCGCACCTCTCCGACCCGCACCTCATCGGCGCCGGCGGTCTGCACTACGGCGTCATCGACAACGTCGCCAACCTGCGCCGTGCGCTCGACCGGCTCGCCGCCGTCCGCCCGGCTCCGCGAGCACTGGTCTTCACCGGCGACCTCGCCGACCAGGGCGCGCCCGACGCCTACGCGACGCTGCGCTCGATCGTCGAGCCGGCGGCCGCGGCGATGGGCGCGATCGTCGTCTGGACGATGGGCAACCACGACGAGCGAGCACCGTTCGCGCGTGGGCTCTTCGACTCCGACCACGACGGCTTCCAGGACCGGGTGCACGAGGTCGACGGGCTGCGCATCGTCGCGCTCGACACGAGCGTGCCCGGCTACCACCACGGCGAGCTCCGCCCCGAGCAGCTGTCCTGGCTGGCCGACGTGCTCGCGGCCCCCGCCGAGCACGGCACGCTGCTCGCGATGCACCACCCGCCGCTGCCCGTGCCGATGCTGCGCGCGGCCGAGCTGATCGAGCTGCACGACCAGCAGTCGCTGGCCGAGGTCATCACCGGCACCGACGTGCGGGGCATCCTGGCCGGGCACCTCCACCTGTCGACGTGGTCGACCTTCGCCGGCGTCCCCGTGTCGGTGGCCGCCGCCAGCTGCTACACCACCGACCCGGCGCCGATCGACCGCTTCGTGTCCGGCGTGGACTCCGGGCAGGCGTTCACCATGGTCCACACCTACGACGACCGGCTGGTGCACACCCTCGTCCCGCTGGAGCGCGGCACCGAGGTGAGCCACGTCGGCTCCGACATCGCCGAGGCCCTCGAGGGCGTCCCGCTGGAGCAGGCGCGCGAGCTGGCCTCGTCCAAGACCTCCCAGTTCAACAACTAGTCCACCCCTGAGGACCCGACCAGTGCGACTGCTGCTGATGCGCCACGGACAGACCCATGCCAACGTGTCGGGCGAGCTCGACACCGCTCACCCCGGTGTCGACCTGACCGACCTCGGCCGCGCCCAGGCCGTGGCGGCGAGCAAGGCGCTCGCCGACGAGCCGCTCGACGCGATCTACGTCTCCAGCCGGGTGCGTACCCACCAGACCGCGGCGCCCACCGCGGAGGACCGGGCCCTCGCTCCCACGGAGCTCGAGGGCCTCGAGGAGATCCAGGCGGGCGACTTCGAGATGCGCAACGACCACGACGCTGTCGCCGGCTACATCGGCACCGTGGTGACGTGGCTGGAGGGCGACCTGACCCACCGGATGCCGGGCGGCGAGACGGGCGAGGAGTTCCTGGCGCGCTTCGACGCCGCCGTACGCACGATCGTCGAGGCGGGCCACGACGCCGCGCTGGTCGTGAGCCACGGTGCCGCCCTGCGGACGTGGGTCTCCACCCGCATGGAGCCGCACCCCGACGCGCCGCCCGCGACCCAGCCGCTCCACAACACCGCCCTGATCGTGCTGGAAGGCGACCACGGAGCGGGCTGGCGGATGGTGTCGTGGCAGGGGCATCCTGTGGGCGCCGCCATCCTCGACGGGCTCAGCCTCGAGGACCCCACCGCGGAGGACCCGACCGGCGACCTGGACGCCGACGGTGACGGGGAGATCGGCTAGACGCCCTCGGTCCCGATGCCGGGGTGGACGAACGGCCGGCCGGCCCTCATCTGCTCGATCGAGCCCGGGTGCACGCGGGCGAGGTGGGCCAGCCCGCGCCGGCGGTAGCGCAGGGTCTGCCAGATGCCGAGTGCCCAGAAGAGGTACTGCACGGACAGGGCGAGCTTGAAGTCGCGGAGGGTGTAGTCCTCCATCCCTCCCGGGGCGGTCAGGTCGAGGATCACGCCGATCAGGGCCATGGTGAGCAGCGAGGCGGTGAAGCCGCCGACGTTGACGAGGCCGTTGGCCCGGCCGATCGCGTGGGTCGGCGTGAAGGAGCGGGCGAGGTCGAAGGCCACCATGGCGGCGGGGCCACCGCTGGCCGTGGCGAACGCCATCACCACCACCAGAGGGTCCGGAGCGGCTCCCGGCCACAGCAGGACCGCGGTCCAGGGCACCACCATCCCGATGACCACCCCGACCACGATCCACGAGCGGTAGTAGGGCAGCCGGGCGACCAGCCGGGCCAGGAACAGTCCGCTCAGCACGGCCCAGGCCGTCATCGCCATCAGCAGCGTGCTCGCACCCTCGGGCGACCACCCGAGTCCCTGCACCAGGAACGGGTAGCCCCAGAGCAGCGCGAACACGGTGGCGGAGAACTGCGAGGCGAAGTGCGACCACATGCCCAGCCGGGTGCCGGGGTTGCCCCAGACCGTGCGCACCGACTGCGCGAGCGCACGCAGCTTGATGGCCACGACCTCCTCACGGCGGTAGGGCGAGTCCTTCACCAGGGCCAGGACGCCGACCAGCATGACCACACCCAGGCTCGAGGTGAGGGCGAACGCCAGGGTCCAGCCGAACACGTTGAGGAGGTAGGACAGCGGCCCCGCCGCGGCGATCGCACCGAGCTGTCCGGAGAGACCCGTGAGCTGGGTGACCATGGGCGCCTGCCTCACGAGGAACCACGCGGTGACCAGCCGGATGACGCTGACGAACACCATGGCGTCGCCCGCGCCCACCACCGCGCGGGCGACGACGGCGACCCCGAAGGACTCCGAGAACGCGAAGCCGAGCTGCCCGGCCGTCATCAGGACCAGGCCGCAGAGCAGCAGCGCACGCGAACCGAAGCGGTCGAGCAGGACACCCACGGGGACCTGCATCCCGGCGTACACGACGAGCTGCAGCACGGTGAACGTCGCCAGGCGGGTGGCGTTGATGTCGAACCGCTCGGAGGCGAGGATCCCGGCCACGCCCAGCGAGCTGCGGTGGAAGACCGCCAGCACGTAGACCCCGAGCCCGACGAGCCAGATCACCCACGCCCGGCGCCTGCCGATGTCGTGGATCTGCTCGATCACACCTCGCCCGTCCCGCGCCCGGCTCCGGCGCCGCCGAGGGCGGCGGTGAGCTCGTCGCGGCGGGGCGGGTCCGCGCCGGGGCGGGAGACCGTGATCGCGGCACCGATCGCGGCGGTCGTCACGGCCTCGAGCACGTCGCGGTCGGTGAGCGCCCGGAGCGCCTCGGCGCTGCCGGCGCCGCTGACCCCGAGGGACAGCAGGGTGTCGACCAGGACGCCGCTGAAGGTGTCGCCGGCACCGACCGTGTCCGCGACCGCGACGGGCACACCCGGCACCTGCAGCGTGCTGCCGTCGGGGCGTACGGCGACGGCACCGTCGCGACCTCGGGTGACCACGACGAGGCCCGGCCCCTGCGTCGCCCACCGGACGGCCGTCTCGACCGGGTCGTGCCCGGGGTGCAGCCACGCGAGGTCCTCGTCGCTGACCTTCACCACGTCGGAGAGCGCCACCAGCTCCTCCACCCTGGCCGCCGGGGCCGTCCGGTCGGGCGTGATGGCGGGACGGGCGTTGGGGTCGAGCGAGACCAGGGCGCGCCCGCGGTGCTGCCGTACGGCGTCGAGGACGACCCCGGCCCCCGGCTCCAGCACCGTCGCGATCGACCCGACGTGGAGCACGTCGCAGTCCTCCTGCGGCACCTCGGCCAGGTCCCAGGCCAGGTCGAAGTCGTAGGTCGCGGCGCCGGACTCGTCGAGGGTGACGGCCGCACTGGACGTACGCCCGCTGCCAGGCTGCTGGGCCAGCACGGTCACGCCGCTCGCCTCGAGCCACGAGCGCACCAGCCCACCCCGTGCGTCGTCGCCGAGCACGGTCACCAGCCGCACGTCGCGACCGAGCCGGCCGAGGGTGATGGCGACGTTGGCCGGGCTGCCGCCGGGAAGGTCCTGGGGGTGCCCGTCGCCATCCGGGACGACGTCGACGAGGGCCTCACCGACGACGAGGACCCGCGGCTCTGCGTCCGTCATGGCCCCATCATGCCGGTGCTCACGCCGGGGCCGACGACGCCAGGGCTCGCGCGAGACCCGGGGCGAGCGGGAGTCGTGGCAGGAGGGTGGCCTGGACCGCGTGGTAGAGGTCCGGCTTGCCGGGCCACACGGAAGCCTGGGGGTGGTTGGCGGCGTCGAGCTCGTGGTGCCACGAGCCCCGCTCGACGTCGCGGACGTGCGCGACGACGTAGCTCCACCACTCGGCGTACCGCTCCGCGTAGACCCGCACGCCGGTGCGCCGGTGGAGCACGGCCGCGGCGGCGATGCCCTCGGCCGCCACCCAGTGCATGCGCGCGCGCACGACCGGGACGCCGTCCCAGTCGGTGGTGTAGACGAAGCCCGGTGCACCGTCGACCTGCCAGCCGTCGGTGACGGCTCGGTCGAAGAGCAGGCGGGACGCGTCGAGGAGGCCGGGGGGCGCGTCGGGGCCGAGGGTGGCCTCGACGTGCAGCAGCAGGCGCGACCACTCGAGGCCGTGGCCGACGGTCGCCCCGAACGGCTTGAAGGGGTCGGCCGGCCGGTCGCGGTTGAGCTCGAGGTCGGGCGTCCAGTCAGGTCCGAAGTGCTCGGGGAGCCGGCCGTCGTACGACGTCGCGAGCCCGACGGCCAGCTCGGCGAGCCGGGCGGCCCGGCGGTGCCAGGTCGTCTCGCCCGTCGCGTCGCCCACCGCGAGCATGGCTTCGACGGAGTGCATCGCGGCGTTGAGCCCGCGGTAGGGCAGCGGCGCGGTCCAGGCCCGGTCCCACTCGTCGAGGACCCGACCGCCCGCCTCGTCCCAGAAGTGCTCCTCGAACACCTGCGTCGCCTCGGCGAGGAGGTCGGCGGCACCGGGCAGCCCCGCCACCAGCGCGGTCGAGGCCGCCAGCATCACGAAGGCATGGTCGTAGCAGGACTTGCCGGTCCCGCCAGCGGGTGCGCCGGTCGCGTCCACCGCACCGAACCAGCCGCCGTTCGCGTCGTCGTGCAGGGTGGTCAGCAGGCCCTCGAGCGCGGCGCTCGCGATGGGCGCGCATCCCGGCACGCCGAGCAGGGTGCCGAGGCCGTAGACGTGGACGGTGCGACTGGTGATCCACGTGTGGACCGGCCGACCGAGGTCGGGCGCTCCGTCGTCGTCGAGCCAGGCGGCACCACCGGCGGGGTGCGCGACCCGGCGGCCGAAGTCCAGGAGGCGGCGACACTCCCCGTCCAGCCACGCGGCGTCCGGTCCGGCCTCGTCGATCGACGTCACGTCACTCACCCGGGCAGTCACGCAGACCGGCGGCTGCGGGTCAAGAAATGGCCACTCCCGGACTCGCTGGCGAGTCCGGGAGTGTGGTGTGGCAGGTAGAGGATTCGAACCTCTGTAGGCGTTGCCGGCTGATTTACAGTCAGCTCCCTTTGGCCGCTCGGGCAACCTGCCGGGCCGTGCGGAACAATAGCAAGGCACGGACACCGCTACGAATCGCCGGGGCACCCGGCAGGAGGCACACCAATGGCTGACTCGAGCTTCGACATCGTGAGCAAGCTGGACCGCCAGGAGGTCGACAACGCCCTGAGCCAGGCGGCCCGCGAGATCGCCACCCGGTTCGACTTCAAGGGCACCGGCGCGTCCATCGAGTGGAAGGGCGAGAAGGCGATCGAGATCACCGCCTCGGCCGACGACCGCGCCAGCGCGGTGCTCAGCGTCTTCCAGGACAAGCTGATCAAGCGCGACCAGAGCCTGAAGATCCTCGACGCCTCCGAGCCCCGCCAGTCCGGCCAGGTCTCCAAGATCGACATCACGCTCAAGGAGGGCATCACCTCCGAGGACGCCAAGAAGATCTCCAAGCTGATCCGCGACGAGGGCCCCAAGGGCGTGAAGGCGCAGGTGCAGGGCGAGGAGCTCCGCGTCTCGTCCAAGAAGCGCGACGACCTGCAGGCCGTCCAGCAGCTGGTGAAGTCGCAGGACTACGACTTCGCGGTGCAGTTCACCAACTACAGGTGATCCACGCTCTTCTGTGCGGGGGTGCCTCGGCGTCAGGTCGTCATACGGACGGCGCCACGCCTTGCCCTGTTGTGTCGCGCCTTGCCCCATCCGTATGACGTTCGGGGCCGTCAGCTCGTGACCGACCTGAGCTTCACCCGGCCGCCCTTCTGAGGCGGTCGGCAAGGGCGAGGAGGGCTTGTCTCAGTTCCTCGGACTCGACCTCGAAGTCGGCGTCGAGGAAGCCCAACCAGAGTGCGAGCGCGTACGGGTCGTCGGATCCGGGCTCGAACACGCACCGGTCTTCCCCGAGTTCCTCGACATCCACCGGGATCGGCATCCGGGCACGCACGTGTGATGCAGGTGCGTGCACGACGACCCGGGCCCGGAACCGCCACATCGCCTCGCCGGCGACCCTCTGGACCCGTTCGATGATCTCGGGATCGGGCGGTATGGGCCGCGGCGCGAACCGTGGTCCGGTCGGCGTCCGCGGCGTGACCCGGTCGAGCCGAAACGTACGCCAGTCGTCGCGGTCGAGGTCCCAGGCGACGAGGTACCACCGCCGGTGGTGGCTGACGAGGCGGTAGGGCTCGGTGCGCCGTCGTGCGGATCGGCCGTCGTGCGAGCGGTAGTCGAACCGGACGACCTCGCGGTCACGGCACGCGCTGGCGAGCAGGGTCAAGACCTCCGCGTCGACCAGCGGACCGGGGACGGGTGCCTGCACGGCCGCCTCGAAGGCGCGCGTCCGGTGTCGCAGCCGGGACGGCAGCACCTGCTGAAGCTTCATCAGCGCTCGGACCGACGCGTCCTCGATCCCGGAGACCGCGGAGCCTGCCGCGGTCCGCAGGCCGACTGCCACCGCCACCGCCTCCTCGTCGTCAAGCAGCAGCGGCGGCAAGGAGGCGCCTCGGCCCAGCCGGTAACCACCCGCGACGCCGGCGCGTGCGTCGACCGGATAGTCGAGCTCTCGGAGCCGA
Source organism: uncultured Actinomycetota bacterium (assembly GCA_963740115.1). Classification (GTDB taxonomy): domain Bacteria; phylum Actinomycetota; class Actinomycetes; order Propionibacteriales; family Nocardioidaceae; genus Nocardioides. Next base: position 43,888 of record CAVUCQ010000005.1, read on the forward strand.
CCGATGTCGTTGCGGATGGTGCGGGTCGTGACGCCGAGCCGCTCGGCAAGTTCCGGACCCGTCCAGTCGGGACGGCTTTGCAGCAGGGACAGCAGGCGGAGCAGGCGCGCCGACGTCTCCAACATTTGTGCAGTATCCCATCGGATCCAGGAACAGAACGTTCCGCATTCCTTCCTAGTCTCGGACCACCTACCAGGCATGAGGAGAAGCGATGAACGACGAGATCCGCCCCTTCCGCATCGAGATCCCGCGGGCCGACGTGGAGGACCTGCGCGACCGGATCGGCCGCGTCCGCTGGCCAGACCCCGTGGAACGAATGGACCCGACCGACCGGAGCCGGGGCATCCCCGAGGCCGAGCTGGCCGAGCTGCTCGAGCGCTGGCGGTCGTCCTACGACTGGCGGGCGCACGAGGCTGCGCTCAACGAGCTGCCGCAGTTCACCACCGTGATCGACGACCAGCTGATCCACTTCGCTCACGTCCGGTCGAGCCGGGCGGACGCTCTGCCTCTGCTGCTGCTCCACGGCTACCCGAGCTCGTTCGCGGAGTTCGCCGGGATCGTCCGCAGCCTCGTCGAGCCGGCGGACGGGCCTGCGTTCCACGTGATCGCGCCGTCGCTGCCCGGCTTCGGGTTCTCCACCCCCTTGAGCTCCCCCGGGTGGACGATGGGTCGGACCGCCCGCGCGTTCGTGGAGCTCATGCGCCGCCTCGGCTACGAGCGGTACGGCGTGCACGGCGGCGACATCGGTGCCGGGGTGGCCGGCATGGTCGCGGGGAACGACGAGGCGCACGTGATGGGCGTGCACATCGTCACGGACCCGATGACGGCGGCGAGCACTGCGACCTTCATCCCCGGCATGGCGGACCGGCTGGACGACAGCGACCCGATCGACACGTTGATCCTGGAGCGGATGCACGCGTTCACGAGCGACGGGTCCGGCTACCTCGCGATCCAGCAGACCCGACCGCAGACGATCGGTTACGCGCTCGCCGACTCGCCGGTGTTCCAGCTCGCGTGGATCGCCGAGAAGTTCCACGACTGGACGGATGTTGCGATCGACCGCGATCTGTTGCTGACCCACGCCAGCATCTACTGGTTCAACCGCGCTGGTGGGGGCGCCGCGCACGTGCTCTACGACCAAGCGCACTCCGCGGACTGGGGCGCACCGGCGCACGTGCCACATGGGTTCTCGGTGTTCGGTACCGACGAGACGGTCCGGAAGCTCGTGCCCGCGCCGGAAGATGCGTTCTGGGTCGAGCACGAGCAAGGGCAGCACTTCCCAGCGATGGAAGTGCCCGGGCAAGTCACATCGGACATCCAGGCGTTCTTCGGTGGGATCGGCTGAGTCCTTCGAGTAGCTCACCAACCACCGTTGATCTCGCTCAGCGCTCCGACGAGGAACACCACGGCCCGCACCGGGTCGTCCGGCAGCGCCGTGGCACCGATCTCGGCCACGGTCTGCTCGTCGGCCCCCCGTCCGGCGACGTAGAGGGCGTGGTCCCGCGCGACCCGACGCAGCGTCGTGGCGTGGGCGGTGAAGGCGGTCGACCGGGTCGCCGACATCACCACTGCGTCCGCGCGTGCGGCACGGGCCGCGGTCAGCACCGCGGGGATCGGGGTGTCCGCGCCCAGGAAGCGCACCCGCGCTCCCCGCTCACGCAGCATCAGGGCGACGCACAGCAGGACCATGTCGTGGCGCTCGCCGGCCGGGCAGGCCAGCAGGACGACCGGCGACGGGGCCGACGCGTCCTCGAGCACCTGCTGCGGAGGCACGGCGGACAGCGCCGACAGCTTGCGGCGGAGCATGTCACTGACGAAGTGCTCGTGGGCGACCGAGAGGGTGCCCTCCTCCCAGCGGTCACCGACCTCCTTGAGGAAGGGGAGCACGACGCCGGCGACGGCCCCGGACAGGGGTACGTCCCACAGGAGCTTGGCGATCGCCATCTCGGCGGCCTCGGCGTCGAATGCCTCGACCGCGTCCCAGAGCTCCTCCTTCGTCGTCGTGTCCACCCTCGAACGCTAGTCGCTCCGACCCGCGAACGGGAGCACCTCCCCTGTCAGCCGACCGCAGCCATGCGTGGAATCACGGTGGCCCCATCCGCAGGGGTGAGCCACACGGTGCTGCCCTCGGTGACGCGCAGCGCGCGAGCGTGGGTCCGCGTCACCACCACGGAGACCTCGTCGCCGTCCACGGTGAGGACGGTCAGCCGCACCTCGAAGCCGATCCGGACCATCCGGGAGACGGTGCCCTCCACGCCTCCGGCCAGCCGGGGCGTGGTCTCGAGCTCGATGTCGTGGGGTCGCAGCGAGATCCCGCCGAGGTGCGTGACCTCGCCGAGGAACGACATGACGAAGTCGTTGGCCGGCTCGTCGTACAGCTGGTCGGGGGTGCCGACCTGCTCGACCCGTCCCTCGTTGATGACGACGATCTCGTCGGCGACCTCGAGGGCCTCCTCCTGGTCGTGGGTGACGAAGACCGTCGTGACGTGCACGTCGTCGTGCAGGCGGCGCAGCCAGTCACGCAGCTCCTTGCGCACCTTGGCGTCGAGCGCGCCGAAGGGCTCGTCCAGCAGCAGCACCGACGGCTCCACGGCCAGCGCCCGCGCCAGCGCCATGCGCTGCCGCTGGCCGCCGGAGAGCTGCGAGGGCAGCCGGTGCGCGAACTGGGACAGGTGCACGAGCTTGAGCAGCTCGTGGACGCGGTGCTCGATCTCGTCCTTGGGGCGCTTGCGGATCTCGAGGCCGAAGGCGACGTTCTTGGCGACGGTCATGTGCTTGAACACGGCGTAGTGCTGGAACACGAAGCCCACGTTGCGCTTCTGGGCCGGCAGGTGGGTGGCGTCGACACCCTCGATGTCGACCGTGCCGGTGTCGGCCTTCTCCAGGCCCGCGATGATGCGGAGGAGGGTCGACTTGCCGCCGCCGCTGGGACCGAGCAGGGCCGTGAGCTGGCCCGTCGGGATGGTCACGTCGACGTTCTCCAACGCGACGAAGTCGCCGAACTTCTTGTTCAGCCCTGACACCTGGATGCTCATGGGTGACCTTTCGGGATCTGTGCTGAGCGTGGCTCAGGAATGGTTCTTGGGACGGATGATGGCGACGACGACGATGCAGGCGACGGAGACCATCGCGAGGAGGAAGGCGGTCGCGTAGGCGGCCTGCTGGTCGAAGTTGAGGTACTTCTCCTCGACCACGAGGGTCGCGGTGCGGGTCTGGCCGAGCACGTTGCCCGAGACCACCTTGACCGCGCCGAACTCGCCGAGCGAGCGGGCCAGCGTCAGCACGACGCCGTAGACGATCCCCCACTTGATCGACGGCAGGGTGATCCGCCGGAACCGCTGCCAGGCACTGGCGCCGAGGCTCTGGGCGGCCTGCTCCTGCTCGATGCCGATCTCCTCGAGCACCGGCACGACCTCGCGGATCATCAGCGGCAGCGCGACGAAGGTCGTCGCCATGATGATGCCGGGCGTCGAGAAGATGACGTCGAGTCCCCACCCGGCGAGCGTCGGGCCGAACCAGCCGTTGCGACCGCCGTACACCAGGACGAGCGCGAGCCCGACGACGATCGGCGACACCGACAGGGGCAGGTCCAGCAGCGCGTTGAGCAGGCGCTTGCCGGGGAACTGGTAGCGGACGAGCAGCAGGGACATCCCCACGCCGAACACCGTGTTGATGACGACGGAGAAGAACGCGACGTACGCGCTCAGCTGCAGCGCCACGACGATGTCGGGATCCTCCAGGAGCGCGCGGATCGAGCCGAGGCCGCCGTCGAAGGTGTTCACCGCGACCAGCGACACCGGCCAGGCGACGAGGAAGAACAGGTACGTCGTCGCGATGAGGCGCAGGACGTAGGTCATCGGCGTCTTGCGCACGCGTGGTGGCCTGCGGGACGTCTCCACCGGTGCCGGCTCGACGACCTCGTGGATCAGTGTGTCAGCCACGTGCAGCCACCCGCCTCTGGATCACGTCGAGGAGCACGATCACCGAGAGCGAGATGGCCAGCAGCACCGTCGCGACGGCCGCCGCCGCGGCGACGTTGTCGTTCTCGATGCTGCTCAGGATCCGCACGGAGGTGACCTCGGTCTTGAACGGGAGGTTGCCCGACAGCAGCACGAGCGAGCCGTACTCGCTGACGCCGCGGGCGAAGGACAGGGCCGCACCTGCCGTGATGGCCGGAGCCAGGCTGGGCAGGATGACCCGGCGGAACGTGGTGAACCGGCTCGCGCCCAGCGACGCGGCGGCCTCCTCGACGTCGCGATCGAGCTCCTCGAGCACGGGCTGGACCATGCGGACCACGAACGGGAGCGTCACGAAGAGGAAGGCCAGGAACACCGCCGGTCGCTCGTTGGCGATGTCGACGCCGAGCGGGCTGTCGGTGCCGTAGAGCGAGAGCAGCACCAGGCCGGCGACGATCGTCGGCAGCGCGAACGGGATGTCGATCAGGACCTCGAGGACCGACTTGCCCCAGAAGCGGTCGCGGACCAGGACCCACGCGATGAGCGGGCCCATGAAGACGTTGACCACGGTCACGCCGAGGGCGGTGAAGACGGTGAGCTTGATGGCCGCCGCGGTCTGGCCGTTGGTGATGGTCGTCCAGAAGACGTCCCATCCGCCGTCGATGGCGGTGACGACCACGGCCGCGAGGGGGATCAGGACCAGCGCACTGAACCAGATCATGGCGATGCCGAGCCCGAGTCCCGACGACCGCGTGAGCGTGGAGCGCGGGCCCGACCGGCGAGGAGTCCTCGCCGGTCGGACGCGTGCGATCTCGGTGATGGTCATTCGATCATTCGAGGGAGAGGCCGGCGGCGAGGATGGCCTCGAAGATGAGGCCGTTCTCCTCGTCGAAGAACTTCGTCGACACCTCGTCCCAGCCGCCGAAGTCCTCGTCGACGGTCAGCAGGGTCGGGACCTCGGGGAACGGGTTGGACGGGTCCTTGGCGCCCTCGACGGTGCCGCCGTAGTCGACGTCGTCGCGGATCGGGCGGAAGCCGGTGAGCGCGAACTGCTTCTGGCCCTCGTCGGAGAGCACGAAGTCCAGCCAGGCCTGCGACGGCTCGGACGCCTCCTCGAGGATGGCACCGGCGTTCTCGATCTTCAGCGACGTCTCCGGGATGATGTACTCGAAGGCCTCGTCGTTCTGCGCGGCCAGGATGGCCTCGTTCTCGTAGGCCATGAGCACGTCACCGGTGCCGCCGAGGAACGCGGTGGTCGCGTCCCGACCGCTGCCCGGGAGCGAGACGACGTTCTTGAAGAACTTGTTGACGTACTCCTCCGCCTCCTCCTCGGTGCCGCCGTCGCTGATGACCTGGCCGTAGGCGGCGAGCGCGTTCCAGCGGGCCGCGCCCGAGGAGGCGGGGTTGGGCGTGACGATCTCGACGCCGGGCTTGACCAGGTCGTCCCAGGTCTGGATGTTCTTGGGGTTGCCGTCGCGGACGCCGAAGACCACGACCGACGTGGACACGACGCCCTTGTTCTCGCCCGAGTCCCAGTCGTCGGCCACCAGGCCCTCGTCGACGAGACGGGTCACGTCGGTGGGCACGGAGAAGTGGACGTAGTCGGCCTCGAGACCCGCAGCGACGGCACGGCTCTGGTCACCGGAGGGACCGTAGGACGTCTGGAAGCTGACTCCCTCGCCGTCGTCGGTCTTGTTGAACTCGGTCGCGATGTTCTTGTTGGCGGCCTCGGGGACGGCGAACCCGACGATGTGGATGGTGTTGGCGTCGTCCTCGCCGGTGCTTCCGCTCCCCGGGGAGCAGGCGGACAGGGCCAGTGCCCCGAACAGGGCTGCGGCGAGGGTGGCACGTGAACGGATCTGCATGGGGGGTACTCGACTTTCTCGATCGGTGAGCAATGTCGAGAAAGATACATGACTTTATGGACCTCGGTGACATTGGGTCCATTTCTCTCGCGTGTCGTGGATCACGCCCCGCGTCCACGTCGTGGGGAAAGGCGTGGTCACGACCGACTCGCGGCTAATGTGGGGCGTTGGGAGAGGCTCTCGAGACACGTAGGAAGCAGGCAGCAGGTGACCCCACCCGCCAAGCAGGTCAAGCAGCTGGACCGCGTCATCATCCGGTTCGCCGGCGACTCCGGCGACGGCATGCAGCTCACCGGTGACCGGTTCACCCAGGAGACCGCCGCCTTCGGCAACGACCTGGTCACGCTGCCCAACTTCCCGGCCGAGATCCGCGCGCCTCAGGGCACGCTCCCCGGCGTGTCGTCGTTCCAGGTGCACTTCGCCGACCACGACATCCTCACCGCGGGCGATGCCCCCGACGTGCTGGTCGCGATGAACCCGGCGGCGCTGCGCGCCAACCTCGGCGACCTGCCCAAGGGCGCGACGATCATCGTCGACACCCACGACTTCACCGCCCGCAACCTGACGAAGGCCGGCTACTCCGACAACCCGCTCGAGGGCGACGGCCTGGCCGAGTACGCGCTGCACACCGTCGACCTGACCGGCATGACCGTCGAGGCGGTCAAGGAGTTCGGCCTGTCCCGCAAGGACGCGTCCCGCGCCAAGAACATGTTCGCCCTCGGCCTGCTGTCGTGGATGTACGGCCGCCCGACCGACACCACGACCGCGTTCCTCACCAAGCGCTTCGCCAAGGTGCCCGACATCCGCGACGCCAACCTGGCGGCCTTCAAGGCGGGCTGGAACTTCGGCGAGACCACCGAGGCGTTCGTCGTCCGCTACGAGATCAAGCCCGCCCCGATGGCGCCGGGCACCTACCGCAACATCACCGGCAACCTGGCCCTGTCCTACGGGCTCATCGCCGGCGGCGTGCAGTCCGGGCTCTCGCTGTTCCTGGGCTCCTACCCCATCACCCCGGCCTCCGACATCCTCCACGAGCTGAGCAAGCACAAGGGCTTCGGCGTGACGACGTTCCAGGCCGAGGACGAGATCGCCGGCGTCGGAGCGGCCATCGGCGCCGCGTTCGCCGGCCAGCTCGGCGTCACCACCACGTCCGGCCCCGGCATCTCCCTCAAGTCCGAGGCGATCGGCCTCGCCATCATGACCGAGCTGCCGCTCATCGTCGTCGACGTCCAGCGCGGCGGGCCCTCGACCGGCCTGCCGACCAAGACCGAGCAGGCCGACCTGCTGCAGGCCATGTTCGGCCGCAACGGCGAGGCCCCGCTCCCGGTCGTGGCGCCGCAGTCCCCCGGCGACTGCTTCGACGCCGCCGTGGAGGCCGTCCGGCTCGCGATCACCTACCGCACGCCGGTGATCATCCTGTCCGACGGCTACCTCGCCAACGGGTCCGAGCCGTGGCGCATCCCGTCCCTCGACGAGCTGCCCGCCATCGACCCCGACTTCGCCACCGAGAAGAACTACGGCTCCGGCGATGATGCCGAGTTCTGGCCCTACCTGCGCGACGACGCCACGCTGGCCCGCCCGTGGGCGATCCCCGGCACCCCCGGCCTCGAGCACCGCATCGGCGGGCTGGAGAAGGGCGACGGACACGGCAACATCTCCTACGACCCGGCCAACCACGACTTCATGGTCCGCACCCGCCAGGCCAAGGTCGACCGGATCGCCGACTCGCTGCCCCCGCTCGAGGTCGACGACCCCGACGGCCAGGCGAAGGTCCTCGTCCTCGGCTGGGGATCGACGTACGGGCCCATCGGCGCAGGCGTACGACGCGTCCGCAAGGCCGGCTACCGCGTGGCCCAGGTGCACCTGCGCCACCTGAACCCGTTCCCCAACGACCTCGGCGAGGTGCTGCGGCGCTACGACCGGGTGCTGGTGCCCGAGATGAACCTCGGCCAGCTCTCGCTCCTGCTGCGCGCGAAGTACCTCGTCGACGTGATCGGCTACAACGAGGTCCGTGGCCTCCCCCTCAAGGCAGCCGTGCTCGCCGACGTGATCGGCGGGCTCGTGGCGGAGGCCGAGGGCATCGAGGTCGACGTCACCCCCAAGGAGAGCAGCCATGACTGATCTGGGTGTCCCCGCGTTCCGTTCCGGCACCGAGTCGGTGCCGACCACCGACCAGCCGCAGACCGGCAAGGACTTCACCTCCGACCAGGAGGTGCGCTGGTGCCCCGGCTGCGGTGACTACGCCGTGCTGAAGGCCGTCCAGTCGTTCCTGCCCGGCCTCGGGCTGCGCCGCGAGAACATCGTCTTCATCTCCGGCATCGGGTGCTCCTCACGCTTCCCCTACTACCTCGACACCTACGGCATGCACTCGATCCACGGTCGTGCGCCGTCGATCGCCACCGGCATCGCCACCGCCCGCGAGGACCTGTCGGTGTGGGTCGTCACCGGCGACGGCGACGCGCTGTCGATCGGCGGCAACCACCTGATCCACGCCCTGCGCCGCAACGTCAACATGACGATCCTGCTCTTCAACAACCGGATCTACGGGCTCACGAAGGGTCAGTACTCCCCCACCTCGGAGACCGGCAAGGTCACCAAGTCCACCCCGATGGGCTCGCTCGACCACCCCTTCAACCCGGTGTCGCTCGCACTCGGCGCCGAGGCGTCGTTCGTGGCCCGCACCATCGACTCCGACCGCAAGCACCTCACCTCGGTGCTCGCGGCGGCCGCCGCCCACCGCGGCACGTCGCTGGTCGAGATCTACCAGAACTGCCCGATCTTCAACGACGGGGCGTTCGACGCGATCAAGTCGCCCGACACCAAGGCCGACGCGATCATCCCGCTCGTGCACGGCGAGCCGATCGTCTTCGGGGTGGACGGGGCGAAGGCTCTGGTCCGCGACGAGCAGACCGGTGGGGTGAAGGTCGTCGCGACCGCCGACGTTCCCGCGGGCGACATCGTGGTCCACGACGCGCACTCCCCGGACCCGACGCTGGCCTTCGCCATCTCGCGCCTGACCGACTCCGGCTACCTCAACACCTCGCCGATCGGCATCTTCCGCCAGGTGCAGCGCCCGACGTACGACGACGCCGCGCGCGAGCAGGTCGCCGTCGCCACCAACGGGTCCGCAAACGGCGCCACCGCCGACCGCACCGCCCGTCTGGCAGCGCTGATCAGCGGTGGCGACACCTGGACGATCCTCTGACCTCTAGGTCGGGGAGCGTCCAGACGGAGGATCAGCGGAAGTAGAGGGTCCAGATCTTGCCCTTGGTGTTGCCGTAGCCGTTGGAGTGGTCGACCTTCGAACGCCACTTCCACCGACCGCGCTCCGGCGCGAAGATGCGGGTCTTGTAGACGCCGTTGTCGTTGGTCTTGATCTTCTTCACCGTCTTCCACGCGCAGGTGCCGCACTTCTTCTTGAGGATCTTCACCGTCTGGTTGGCGTAGGGCAGGACGGTGCCGTCCACCTGCGGCTCGGTCACGGTGCCCTTGAGCTTGAAGGCGTTGTAGGAGACCTGCTGGGTGCCCGGCGGGACCTCGTCGATGATGCGCTTGGGCAAGGAGCCGGCGCTGGCGCCCGCGCTGAGCGCACCCGTGACGAGCAGTGCAGCGACGAACGCTGCGAGGACGGCGCGGAACATGCGCATGGTGGTTCCCCCTCGAGAAACGATGATCGGCTGACCCGTCCGGGACCCACGCCCGGACGCGCCCCATCGTAGGCGACGGGCCGGCCCTACACTTCCGGAGTGCCAGACAGTCGCCGCGGAGTGATCCTGGGCGCGCTGGCCTACATCCTGTGGGGGACCTTCCCGCTCTACTGGACCCTTCTCGAGCCCGGCGGCGCCGTCGAGATCCTCGCCCACCGCATCGTCTGGTCCCTGGTGACGATGCTGGTGATCCTCGTCGCGTGGCGCAAGGTCCCGAACCTCAAGGCGCTGCTGCGCGACCGGCCCAAGCTCCTGATCATCAGCGGGGCCGCCGTCGTCATCTCGTTCAACTGGGGTGGCTACATCTGGGGCGTCAACAACGGCCGGGTGGTGGAGACCTCGCTCGGCTACTTCATCAACCCGCTCGTCACCGTGCTGATGGGCGTGGTGTTCCTGCGCGAGCGGCTTCGCCGGCTGCAGTGGGTGGCGATGGGCATCGCGTTCGTGGCCGTGGTGGTCCTCGCCGTCGACTACGGCCGACCGCCCTGGGTGGCCCTGCTGCTGGCGTTCTCCTTCGGCACCTACGGCCTCGCCAAGAAGCAGGCCAACGCCGGCGCGGTGGAGAGCATCACGGTCGAGACGCTGGTGCTGTTCCCCCTCGCCGCGGCGTACATCTGGTGGCTGATGTCGACGGGGCAGTCCAACTTCGCCTCGCACGGCCTCAGCCATGCCGCCCTCTACGCCACCACGGGGATCATCACCGCGGTCCCCCTCATGCTCTTCGGTGCGGCGGCGATCCGCGTGTCGATGGTGTCGCTGGGACTGCTGCAGTACCTCGCCCCCACCATCCAGTTCGCGCTGGGGATCTTCGTCTTCCACGAGGCCATGCCCGCCAGTCGGTGGATCGGCTTCGGCCTCGTGTGGATCGCGCTCGGGATCTTCACCGTCGAGGCGATCAACCACCACCGCCGCCAGCTCCAGCTGGTGGCACACGCCAGCGCGGCGTGAGCGTTCCGCTGGCCGCGGTGGGGGGCCGGCGGTGGTTGAGGTGCGAGCACGCGGTTCGGTGGTTGAGGTGCGAGCGCAGCGAGCCTCGAAACCACACCTCCAACGCCAGCCTCCTTGCCCCTTGTGCGCACGTCGCGCGCGCAGGCCCACTGTCGGTGGCGAGGTCTAGAATCGAACACATGATCGAGATGCTGGCAGGGCCCGGAGCAGGGGTCGATGATGACCTCGACGCCTCCGGGCTGCTCGCCTCGATCCGCCTGGCACGGTCGGTCGAGGACGCCGCCGCCGCTCGTCAACTGGCCCTCGCGGCTCGGTGGGCCGACCTGCACCCGCCCGAGTCGATCCACCACGCCGCGACGTTCACGGCCGGCCGTGGCATCGGCCTCGAGGTCGAGGAGCCGATCGCGGGTGAGGGCTGCCCGTCGGTGGCGGAGTTCTGCGTCGCCGAGCTCGGCGCCGTCCTCGGCATCTCGACGGTGTCCGCGAAGCGGCTGATCGGTCACGCCTTGGAGCTGCGGCACCGCCTGCCGCGCCTGTGGGCTCAGGTGCAGGCGGGCGGGGTGCCGGCGTGGCGGGCGCGGAGCGTGGCCGAGGCCACCATCCACGCCGTCCCCGCGTTGACGGTCGAGGCAGCCGGGTGGGTCGACGTCCAGGTCGCGGCCGTGGCCGGGAAGGTCGGCCCGCGCAGCTCGACCGGCTCGTCGCCGAAGCCATCAAGCGGTACGACCTCCAGGCCCGGATCCGGCTGCTGATCCGGAGGACGGCTACCTGTCCGTCGACCCCCGGCACGCCACCCTGCACTCCGAGGACGTGCACTACGCCGGCACCATGCGGCTCGAGGCCGAGCTCGACATCGCCGACGCCCTCGACCTCGACCGCGCCCTGGCCCACGGCGCCGCGACCCTCAAGGCCCTCGGATCCAGCCTGTGCCTCGACGCCCGTCGCGCCGCAGCGCTCGGCGACCTCGCCCGGACCCAGACCGCGCTCGACCTCCACGCCCAAGGGCAGGGTTCCGCCAGAGCCCAGGACGGACTGCCTGTGGCCCGGGAGGTGGTGCTGCACGCGCACTTCGACGCCCGGTCCGTCGAGGACGGTCACACCGTCTTCGGTCCCACCGGGCGGTTGGAGGAAGGGCAACGGCTGGTGCTGCTCGACCAGGTCCGAGCCTGGTGTGGCGACAGCCGCACCAAGGTCACCGTCAAGCCCGTCATCGACCTCAACACCCGCCTCACCGCCCCCGGCTATGCGATCCCGGACCGGATCCGCGAACACGTGATCCTGCGCGATGTCACGTGCGTGTTCCCCTGGTGCACCCGACCGGCCCGGGGCTGCGACCTCGACCACGTCATCGCCTACGACCACGACGCCGACGCCGAAGGCCGACCACAACCCGGACCGACCGAGACCGACAACCTCGCCGCCGCGTGCCGGTTCCACCACCGCCTCAAGACCCACACCGCCTGGCACTACCGCGTCATCGCACCCGGAGTGTTCGAGTGGACCAGCCCCCACGGCCACCGCTACCGAAGAGACCGCCACGGCACGACCGCACTCAACCCGGCCCGGCCACTCGACCCGGCCGAGCCACCAGACCGACCATGACCCCGCCCCACACCCCGCCACTCCACGGACGGCGGGGCCTTTCGGCACGCATGAACCAGCGCGCCCGCACGACTCTCAGCGGACTTCCGATCACCGTCGTCGCCGGGATGGCAGCAAGTTCACGCCTGACGACGACGACGATGCGCCGCTCATCAGCGTCGTGACCCCACGCGCCAGAGGCCTGCAGGTCTTGGGCGGACGACCGCTCGTGACGCAAGACGTCCTGGAGAAAGACACAGGGCGTCGCGCTCCCGTCGTCGACGGCTCAACTGGTCCACGGGCAACGTCACGCGTCCCTGGCGCGTCACACGTTCACAACATCCAGGCACGCGCATTGGAGACCGTCATGCGGAGCAGGCGAGCGGCCCTGCCAGTCACTGTCCTGGTCGGCCTCACACTGGTCGCCTGCGGAACCCAGCCGTCACCAACAGGTGCGAGTGCCACGAACGAACCGCGGCACCCCCAACAGCTCGGCGTTCCGAGCCACCCGAGCACCAGGCTGCACGCGGATCAGCAATCCGGTCAGGCGGCGAAGGCGAGGGTCGCATCTGACGTCGAACGACTGGCCGACAGGTTCACCGCCTACGCCGTTGGTGACGCGGCCTCTTTCCCGCATTGGGAGTCGGTGTCGATGGCGATCGGTGGTGAGAGTGTGAAGTCGATCGACGACATCGGCGCGGCCATGTCGAATCGCGACATCTGGAAAGTATGCCCGCGTGACTGGGACGGATACGCGGCCGCGTCATGCCCGGTAGACCTGCTTGGTGCCATCAAGGATGCAGTCGCGAACGGCGCATCCCTGGTCTACGAACCTGACTACAGCGAGGTCACGTGCGCGCCGCTCCGAACAGGCCCGCTGCCTGAAGGGCGGCTGGTCGTCGTGAGGCCGACCCCGGAACGCCGGACCTGCGCAACGGACTTCGCACTGTCACTGGTGGCAGACCAGCACGGTCGATTGCGAAGCGTTGATCTGACGGTGTCTGCCCCATGAACAGCACAGGGGCGGGGCATCGGCGCAGCGGCTGGCCAGGAGTCGGCTGGGCCTGAGCTGGCGACCGCCCGCAGCCGGCGATCCGCGCCCGGAGCTCAGGAAGTGCGGTTCGCCACGATGTCGGCGAACGACTCCAGCGCGGTGCGCACGGGGCCCGGGTCGAGCACCTCGAGCAGCTTCTTGGCTTGCGTGGCTTGGCCCAGGACGTAGTCGCGGGCCCGGTCCATGGCCGGGTGGGCCCGCAACAGGGCCAGCGCCTCGGCGTGGAGCCCGTCGTCGGTGAGGTCGGAGCCGAACAGCTCGAGGAGTCGCGCGTCGGCAGGATCGGTCGAGGCCTGCGCCATCAGGACCGGGAGCGTGGGCACGCCCTCACGGAGGTCGGTGCCCGGGGTCTTGCCCGAGGTGACCGACTCCGAGGCGACGTCGAGGATGTCGTCGGAGAGCTGGAAGGCGGAGCCGACGATCTCGCCGTAGGCACTCAGCGCCTCGACGACCTCCGGACGGGCGCCACCGAACATCGCGCCGTAGCGGGCCGACGTGGCGATCAGCGAGCCGGTCTTGCCGGCGACGACCTCGAGGTAGTGCGCGAGCGGGTCCTCGTCGGGCTCGGGCGTCACGGTCTCGAGGATCTGTCCCTCGACGAGGCGGTTGAACGTCCGCGCCTGGATCCGCACGGCGTCGGGACCCAGGTCGGCCGTCAGCTCGGAGGACCGGCCGAAGAGGAAGTCGCCGGTGAGGATCGCGACGTGGTTGTCCCAACGCGCGTTGGCCGTGTCGGCCCCGCGCCGCAGCGCGGCCTCGTCCATGACGTCGTCGTGGTAGAGCGAGGCCACGTGCGTCAGCTCCACGACACAGGCCGCGGTGTGGACCTCCTCGGCCTCCGGGTGTGTCCCGGTCTCCGCCGCCAGCAGCACCAGCAGGGGCCGGAACCGCTTGCCTCCCGCCATCATCAGGTGGGCCGCCGCACGGGAGACGTAGGGCGTACGTCCCTGGCAGTGCGCGACGAGCAGCTCCTCGATGCGCGCCAGCCGGTCGACCAGCCGCTGCTCGAGCGCGGCGTCGACGACAGGCAGTGCGAGGGGCGAGGCGTCGGTCACCTGATGAATTCTCCCGCAACAGCCGCCAGCTCGAGCACCGGCCCCGGCAGCACACCGAGGGCCAGGGTGACGGCCGCTCCCACGGCGATCGTGGTCGCGGTCAGCACCGACGGGTAGGCGACGCTCGGACCGTCGCCGACCGGCTCGTCGAAGTACATGACCTTGATGACCCGGATGTAGAGGAACGCGGCGATGATGCTCGCGATGATCGCAGCCACGACGACCGGCCAGGCGCCGGCGGCCAGCGCCACGGAGAACACCGCGAGCTTGCCGACGAAGCCGGAGGTGAGCGGGATCCCGGCCATGGCCAGCAGGAAGAACGCGAAGACCGCCGCCACCACGGGAGACTCCTTGCCCAGGCCCGCCCACCGGTCGATCGCGGTGGTCTCGCCGGCGGAGTCGCGGACCAGGCTGACCACGGCGAAGGCGCCGATCGTGGCGAAGCCGTAGGTCGTCAGGTAGAAGAGTACGGCCTGCACGGAGCTGATCTCGCCGAGGGCGAGCTGGTCGGAGGCCTGCAGCCCGAGCACGCCGGTGAGGATGAAGCCGGTGTGCGCGACCGAGGAGTAGGCCAGGAGCCGCTTGATGTCGCTCTGCGTGATGGCCAGGAACGCGCCGACGAACATCGAGAGCACCGCGATGATCCACATCATCGGCTGCCACGACCAGCGGTCGGCACCGAACGCGACGTAGAACAGGCGCATGATCGCGCCGAACGCGGCGACCTTCGTGCCGGCCGCCATGAACGCCGTGACCGGGGTCGGGGCGCCCTGGTAGACGTCGGGGGTCCAGGCCTGGAACGGGACGGCGCCCACCTTGAACAGCAGGCCGACCGACAACAAGCCGGTGCCGATGAGCAGCAGGCTGGAGCTGCCGACGTCGTTGCGGACGGCCTCGTTGATCGCGGCGAAGTCCATCGAGCCGGCGAAGCCGTAGACCAGGGCCGCGCCGTAGAGGAAGAAGCCGGACGAGAACGCGCCGAGCAGGAAGTACTTGAGCGCCGCCTCCTGGCTCAGCAGCCGGCGACGACGCGCCAGGCCGCTCAGCAGGTAGAGCGGCAGGGAGAGGACCTCGAGCGCGACGAACATGGTCAGCAGGTCGTTGGCCGCCGGGAAGAGCAGCATGCCGAAGACCGCGAACATCATCAGCGGGAAGACCTCGGTGTGCTCGCGGTTGGCCGCTAGCGCGGCGGTCTCCGCATCGGTGCCCGGCACTGCAGCGGCCTGGCCCGCGAAGGCGGAGACGCCTCCATCGAGGTGCCGCTCGGCGAAGAGCAGCACGCCGCCGATGGCCAGGGCCAGCAGGAGGCCCCAGAGGAACAGGCTGGGCCCGTCGACGGCGATCGTCCCACCGACCGCCAGGACGCCTCGCGCCGCGCCGTCGTCGTACGTCTGGACGTCCCGCGCGATCAGGACCACGGCGACGAGGGCGGCGACCAGGCCGGCCAGGGAGAGCACGACCTGGGCGACGTAACGCACCCTGCGCGGGGCGAACGCCTCGACGACCACGCCGAGGCAGGCGACGCCGAAGACGATCAGCAGCGGCGCGAGCGCGAAGTAGTCGACGTCGGGCTTGACGAACTCGGTCACTGGTGACCACCCTCCTGGGCGATGCCCACTCCGGTGAGGGTGTCGTGGACGACGGGATTGATGACGTCGAGCAGCGGCATCGGGTAGAAGCCGAAGAGCACGAGCGCGAGCAGCAGCGGGGCCACGATGCCGACCTCGCGACGGTCCAGGTCGGCCACGGGGGCCACGCCCTCGCGCCCCGGCCCGGTCATGGTGCGCTGGTACATCCAGAGCGCGTAGAACGCGGCGAGGACGATGGCCAGCACGGCAACGGCGCCGAGGACCCAGTGCTCGTCGAAGGCGGCCACGATGACCATCAGCTCGGAGACGAAGGGCGAGAGGCCGGGCAGGCCGCACGCGGCGAGGCCCGCGACCAGGAAGAACCCGGCCAGGACCGGTGCGGTCCTCTCGACGCCGCCCATCTGGCGGATGGAGGCGGTGCCGGTGCGCTGGATGAGGAACCCGGCCACCAGGAACATCAGCGCGGTGGCGATGCCGTGGTTGACCATGTAGAGGATCGCTCCCGTGCCGCCGGTCGAGCTGAAGACGAAGATGCCCAGCACGATGAAGCCGAAGTGGGAGAGCGACGTGAGGCCGATCAGGCGCAGCACGTCGTCCTGGCCGATCGCGACCAGCGCGCCGTAGATGATCGAGATCAGCGCGAGGACCACCACGACCGGGGTCGCCCACTGCGACGCGTCGGGCAGCAGGCCCAGGCAGAACCTCAGCATGCCGAAGGTGCCGATCTTGTCGAGGATGCAGACCAGCAGCACCGAGGTGCCCGGGGTCGCCTTCTCGGTGGTGTCGGCCAGCCAGGTGTGGACCGGGAACATCGGCGCCTTGATCGCGAACGCGATGAAGAAGCCGACGAAGAGCCACCGCTGGGTGATCGGGTCGATGTCGAGTGCGGCCAGGTCGCTGATCAGGAAGCTCGGGTCGCCGGCGTCGGCCGAGACGACGTAGAGCCCGATCACCGACGCGAGCATCACGAGGCCGCCGGCCAGCTGGTAGATCAGGAACTTGGTCGCGGCGCGGCCGCGGCCCGCACGGCCGAACCCACCGATGAGGAAGTAGGCCGGGATCAGCGTCGCCTCGAACACGACGTAGAAGAGCAGCACGTCGGTTGCGGTGAAGACCGCCAGCGACATCGACTCCAGGGCCAGGGTCCAGGCGAAGAACGCCTTGGCGCCACCGTTGCCCTCGGCCTCGGACTCACGCCAGCCGGCCAGGAGCACGATCGGCACCAGGACGACGGTGAGCAGCACCATCAGCAGGCCCAGGCCGTCGACACCGAGGGCGTAGTGCACGCCGAGCTCGCCGACCCAGGCGTGGGTCTCGGTGAGCTGCATGCCCCCGCCCACCTCGTACTGAACGGCGGCGACGATGCCGGTCACCAGCGTCGCGGCGGCGAAGCCGAGGCCGACCACCCGCGCCAGGGTGCCGGGCACGAAGGCCGTGACGACCGCGCCGGCCAGCGGCAGCAGGATCAGGATTGTCAGGATCATCCGAGGTTCACCGCCAGGAGGGCCAGGACGACCAGGAGGGCGCCGGCGAGGAGGGACAGGGCGTAGGAGCGGACGAACCCGTTCTGGACGCGGCGCATGGTGGTGGACAGGCCACCGACAGCGGCCGAGCCGCCCTCGACGACACCGTCGACACCGACGCGGTCGAACGTGGTGAGACCACCGACGAGCGACGCGCCGGGCCGCACCACGACCGCATCGTTGATCGCGTCGCCGTAGAGGTCGGCGCGGGCGGCGCGGGTCGCGAACGACACGTCGAGGGGTGCCTCGCGCGGCACGTCGCCCCTGCCCACGAGGAACCAGGCGGCGGCGACGCCGGCCGCGACGACGAGGGTGATGAGCAGCGTGATCACGATGGCCGGGAGCGGCGGCTCGTGGTGCTCGGCGTGGCCGGTGACCGGCTCGAGCCAGGTCACGATCCAGTCGTTGAACAGCAGGACACCGCCGAGCACGGACAGTGCGGCGAGGACGATCAGCGGGACGGTCATCACCTTCGGGGACTCGTGCGGGTGCGCCTCCTCGGCCCAGCGCTTCTCGCCGAAGAAGGTCATCAGCATCAGGCGGGTCATGTAGAAGCCGGTGATGCCGGCACCCAGCATGGCGAGCAGGCCGACCACCAGGTTGTCGGCCAGGGCCGACTCGATGATCTTGTCCTTCGACCAGAAGCCGGAGAAGCCGGGGAACCCGATGATCGCGAGGTAGCCCATCGCGAACGTCAGGAAGGTGACCGGCATCGCCTTGCGGAGCGCGCCGTAGTGGCGCATGTCCACGTCGTCGTTCATGCCGTGCATGACCGACCCGGCACCGAGGAACATGTTGGCCTTGAAGAAGCCGTGCGTGAGCAGGTGGAAGATCGCGAACGGGTAGCCGATCGGGCCGAGGCCGGCAGCCAGCATCATGTAGCCGATCTGGCTCATCGTCGAGCCGGCGAGCGCCTTCTTGATGTCGTCCTTGGCGCAGCCGAGGACCGCTCCCCACAGGAGCGTGACGGTGGCGACGACGACCACGGCCGTCTGGGCGATCGGGGCGAGGTCGAAGATGAAATTGGAGCGCACCACCAGGTAGACGCCGGCGGTGACCATCGTCGCCGCGTGGATGAGGGCCGACACCGGGGTCGGGCCCTCCATCGCGTCGAGCAGCCACGCCTGGAGCGGCACCTGAGCGGACTTGCCGCAGGCGGCGAGCAGGAGCAGCAGGCCCAGCGCGGTCAGCGTGGACTGCTCGGCGTGGCCCGTCTGCTCGCTGACGACGGCGAAGTCGGTGCTGCCGAACGTCGCGAACATCAGCGCGATCGCCAGCGACAGGCCGATGTCCCCCACGCGGTTGAGGATGAAGGCCTTCTTGGCCGCGGCCGCGGCGGAGGGCTTGTGCTGCCAGAAGCCGATGAGGAGGTACGACGCCAGGCCGACGCCCTCCCAGCCCAGGAACAGGCCCACGAAGTTGGCCGACAGGACCAGCATGAGCATGGCCGCGACGAAGAGGTTGAGGAAGCCGAAGAACCGGCGCCGGCGCGCGTCGTGCTCCATGTAGCCGATCGCGTAGACGTGGATCAGCGATCCCACGCCGGTGATCAGCAGCAGGAACAGCGCGGCGAGCTGGTCGTAGAGCAGGTCCATGCCGACGCGAAGGGAGCCGGTCTCGAACCACGTGTAGAGGTCCTGGCCGATCTGGCGCTCCTCGGCGTCGCGCCCGACGAGCGCGACGAAGAGCACGAGGCTGAGCACGAAGGAGGCGACCACGGTGGCCGTGCCGACGAGGTGTCCGTTCTTCTCGACGGTGGCCTTGAGCGGGCCCTGCGCCATCGGCGCCACGGCGAGCAGCAGCACCGCACCGAGCAGTGGCAGGGCGATGACCAGCCACAGCAGGTCGAACACCCCTCCGACACCGGTCTCTGGCGCGACCAGCGGGACGGTGTCCTCGGCCGCGCGAAGGACTGAGTGGGACAACAGGTTCACGAGTGCTCCCTCAGTACTTCAGCAGGCTGGCGTCGTCGACCGAGGCCGAGCGTCGGGTGCGGAAGATGGTCATGATGATCGCGAGCCCGATCACGACCTCGGCAGCAGCCACCACCATCACGAAGAAGGCGGTGATCTGGCCGTCGAGGTTGCCGTGCTGGCGGGCGAAGGCCACGAACGCGAGGTTGCAGGCGTTGAGCATCAGCTCGACGCACATGAACACCACGATGGCGTTGCGGCGGGTGAGCACACCCACGCAGCCGATCGTGAACAGGATCGCGGAGAGGACGACGTACTGGGTCACTTCACGTCCTCCTCGGTGTTGGCGGGGGCGCCGGCCTTGCCCGAGGTCTCCGGCATGGTCGCCGGGTCGCCGATCTGGCGGCGTACGTCGGTGATGTCGTCGGCCAGCGCGGGGGCCGAGCGGACGGTGCCACGGGCGGCGAGCACGCGGGACACCGAGGACTCGGCGGCCGTGCCGTCGGGCAGCAGGGCCGGGGTGTCGACCGCGTTGTGGCGGGCGTAGACACCCGGCGAGGGCAGCGGGCCCGGGTGCTTGCCGTGGTCGGCGTAGTCGCGGAGCCGCTGCGCGGCCAGGGACGCCTGGGTGGACTTGGGCACCAGCGGCTCGCGGTGGGCGAGCACCATGGCACCGAGCGCGGCCGTGATGAGCAGGGCGCTGGTGGCCTCGAAGGCGAAGACGTACTTGGAGAACAGGATGTTGGCGATCGCGGGGACGTTGCCGCCGGCGTTGGCCTCGTCGAGGCCGACGACGGTGCCGAGGGCGACCTGGCTGATGCCGAGGACGAGCACCGTGCCGAACATGAGGCCCAGCACGACCGCCATGGCCCGCTGGCCGCGGATGGTCTCGACGATGGAGTCGGACGTGTCGACGCCGATGAGCATCATCACGAACAGGAAGAGCATGAGAATGGCGCCGGTGTAGACGATGATCTGCACGGCGAAGAGGAACGGCGCGTCGAGGACCGCGTAGAGGAACGCCAGGCTGATCATCACCAC
Source organism: uncultured Actinomycetota bacterium (assembly GCA_963740115.1). Taxonomy (GTDB): domain Bacteria; phylum Actinomycetota; class Actinomycetes; order Propionibacteriales; family Nocardioidaceae; genus Nocardioides. The sequence goes on from CAVUCQ010000005.1 coordinate 64,120, forward strand.
GGCCAGCAGCAGTGCGGCGTGCACCGCCTTGCGGACGAAGAGGATGCCGAGCGCGGCGGCCACCATCAGCGGGGCGAGGATCCAGAAGGTCATCGCGTGGTCCCCCTGTAGTAGTCACCCTCGTCGTCGCCCAGTCGCATCGGGTGCGGCGGCTGCTCCATGCCGGGCAGGAGCGGGGCCAGCAGGTCGGACTTCTCGTAGATCAGGTCGGCCCGGTTGTTGTCGGCCAGCTCGTACTCGTTGGTCATCGTCAGCGCGCGCGTCGGGCACGCCTCGATGCACAGGCCGCACAGGATGCACCGCAGGTAGTTGATCTGGTAGACGCGGCCGTAGCGCTCGCCGGGGCTGAACCGCTCGTCCTCGGTGTTGGAGGCACCCTCGACGTAGATCGCGTCGGCCGGGCACGCCCAGGCGCACAGCTCGCAGCCGATGCACTTCTCCAGGCCGTCGGGCCAGCGGTTGAGCTGGTGGCGCCCGTGGAAGCGGGGTGCCGTCGGGAGCTTCTCGAACGGGTACTGCTCGGTGACGACCTTCTTGAACATCGTCCGGAAGGTGACGCCGAACCCGGCGATCGGGTCCCAGAGACTCTCCTTGATGCCCTTGGAACCCTGGCCCGGACTCTGGGGGGACTCACTCATGGTTCTCCTCCGCTGAAGCGGTGACGGTGGTGCGGCCCGTGGCGAACGTCAGCGGCTCGGCGGCACCGCGTACGGCGCCACCTGCCGGCATCGGCGGGACGGGGAACCCGCCGGCGAAGGCGTCGTGCGGCTCCTCGCGCGCGATGGCGTCGCCGTCGCCCCTGTCCTCGCCCTTGCCCTTGCCCTCGCCGAGGAACATCAGCGCGACGGTCAGGACGAGCAGGACCGCGATGGCGGCCACGAGGTAGGTGCGGTCGATGTCACCCTCGAGCGAGATGACGCGGATGGTGGCGACCGCCACGATCCAGGCGAGCGACACCGGGATGAGGATCTTCCAGCCGAGCGCCATGAACTGGTCGTAGCGCATGCGGGGCAGCGAGCCGCGCAGCCAGACGAACAGGAAGATGAAGATGAAGAGCTTGCCGAAGAACCACAGGAGCGGCCAGTAGCCGCTGTTGGCGCCCTCCCACACGTTCTCGATGCCCCACGGAGCCGCCCAGCCGCCGAGGAACAGCGTGGTGGCGATGGCCGAGACGGTCGCGAGGTTGATGTACTCGGCCAGGAAGAACAGCGCGAACTTCAGGCTGGAGTACTCGGTGTGGAAGCCGCCGACCAGCTCGCCCTCGGCCTCGGGGAGGTCGAACGGCGCGCGGTTGGTCTCCCCGACCATCGAGATGACGTAGATGACGAACGAGGGCAGCAGGATCAGGCCGAACCACAGCCGGTCCTGGGCAGCGACGATCTCGGAGGTCGACATCGAGCCGGCGTAGAGGAACACCGCCACCAGGGCCAGGCCCATCGCGACCTCGTAGGAGATCATCTGGGCGCTCGAGCGCAGGCCGCCGAGCAGCGAGTACGTCGAGCCGGAGGACCAGCCGCCGAGCACGATGCCGTAGATGCCGATCGAGGCGATGGCCAGCATGAACAGCACGGCCACCGGCATGTCGGTGAGCTGCAGCGGCGTCTCGACGCCGAAGAAGTTGACCTCGGGCCCGAACGGGATGACCGCCCACGTGACGAAGGCAGGGACGGTGGCGATGATCGGCGCCAGCAGGAAGACGACCTTGTCGGCCGACTTGGGGATGATGTCCTCCTTCAGCGCGAGCTTGACCCCGTCGGCCAACGACTGCAGGAGCCCGAACGGGCCGTGCACGTTGGGCCCCACACGGTGCTGCATCCGGGCCACGACCCGGCGCTCGAACCAGATGTTGAAGAGCGTCAGCAGCACCAGGACCAGGAAGATGAAGAGCGCCTTGAGGGCGACCACCCACCACGGGTCCTGGCCGAACTGGGCCAGGTCCGGGTCGGGCAGGTCTGCTGCCAGCGGCAGGATGCTCATCACTTGGAGGCTCCCTTCACGGTGACCGTGCTGCCCGGCGAGGCGAGCTCGGCGAGGACGCCCCGACCGAAGGACCGGGCCGGGACCCAGACCACGTCGTCGGGCAGGTCGGCGACCACGACCGGCAGCGTCACGCTGCCCCGGTCACCCGAGATCGTCACGAGCTGGTCGCGACCGGCCTCGCCCTCGAGCATCCCGAAGACCGACTCGTAGGCGGACCGGCCGAGGCGGGCGACCGGTCGGCGGGCAGTGGCCCGGAGGTGCACCTCGCCGTCCTGCATCGAGCCCAGGTCGATGAGCTGCTTCCACGACGCCAGCGCGAGCCCGTTCGCCCTGGCCTTGGAGGCGCGAGGCGCCTTCCCCGCGTCCAGCGCAGGACGGGCGCCGTCCCACGGGCCGAGGGCATGCATCTCTTCGCGCACCTCGGTGACCGTGCGGAAGCCCAGTGGTCGGCCCATCTCGTCGGCGATGCCGGACAGGATGCGCAGGTCGGGCAGGGAGGCGGGGTTGCTGAAGACGGCGACGAAGTCACGGGTGCGGCCGTCCCAGCTCACGAACGTGCCGGCCTTGTCGGTGACGGGCGCGACCGGCAGGACGACGTCGGCCACGCGGGTCACGTCGGTCTCGCGCAGCTCGAGGCTGACCACGAAGCTCGCGGCGTCCAGCGCGGCGCGGAACGCAGCGGGGTCGGCGGTGTCGTCGGGGTCCACGCCGCCGACCACGAGGCCACCGATTTCGCCCTTGGCCAGCGCGGCGACGATCGCGTTGCCGTCGCGACCGACCTTGCCGGGCAGCGACTGCACGCCCCACGCCGCGGCCACGTCGACGCGCGCCGAGGCCTCGGCGACGGGACGACCACCGGGCAGGAGGTTGGGGAGGGCGCCGGCCTCGACCGCACCGCGGTCACCGGCGCGACGCGGCACCCATGCGAGGCGGGCGCCGGTGCTGCGTGCCAGCTCGAGCGCCGCGCTGAGGGCGCCGTGCGTGGCAGCCAGGCGCTCGCCCACGAGGATGACGGCGTCCTTGGTCACACCGTGCTCGGCGTCCTTGAGCGAGCCGATCGCCTCGGCCTCGTCGCCGGGCGCGGTCGCCACGAGGCGGCCCTTCATCTTGCGCAGGCCGCGCGAGGTGTAGGGCGCCACGGACACGACCTGCGTACGACCGCGCATGGCGGCCTTGCGCAGGCGCAGGAAGATGGTCGCCGCCTCGTCCTCCGGCTCGAGGCCGAGGAGCACGACCACCGGAGCGGCCTCGAGGTCGGCGTACGTCACGTCGCCGGACAGCGCGACGTGCGCGGCGAGGAAGCTGGCCTCCTCCGCGCTGTGCGGGCGGGCACGGAAGTCGACGTCGTTGGTGTCGAGGGCGACGCGGGCGAACTTGGCGTAGGCGTAGGCGTCCTCGGCGGTGAGGCGACCACCGGTGAGGACGGCGCCGGCACCGGCGGCGCGGAGCCCGCGGGCGGCGACGGCGAAGGCCTCGGTCCAGGAGGCAGGGCGCAGCTCACCGTCCTCGCGGACCATCGGGTAGGTCAGGCGGTCGTCCTGGCGGTCGTAGTGGAAGGCGAAGCGGTCCTTGTCGCTGATCCACTCCTCGTTGACCTCCGGCTCGTTGCCGGCCAGGCGGCGCATCACCTTGCCGCGGCGGTGGTCGATGCGGATAGCGGCGCCGCAGGCGTCGTGCTCGGCCACGCCCGGCGTCGAGACCAGGTCGAAGGGGCGCGAGCGGAAGCGGTAGTCGGCCGAGGTCAGCGCACCGACCGGGCAGATCTGGATGGCGTTGCCCGAGAAGTAGCTCTCGTAGGGCTCGCGCTCGTAGATCGCGACCTGCTGGAGCGCGCCGCGCTCGGCGAGGGCGATGAACGGGTCACCGGCGATCTGCTCGGAGAAGCGGGTGCAGCGCGCGCACAGGACGCAGCGCTCGCGGTCGAGCAGGACCTGGGCGGAGATGTTGATCGGCTTGGGGAAGGTGCGCTTGATGCCGCCCGATCCCGCGAAGCGGCTCTCGCCGCGGCCGTTGCTCATCGCCTGGTTCTGCAGGGGCACTCGCCGCCCTTGTCGCAGACCGGGCAGTCGAGCGGGTGGTTGATGAGCAGGAACTCCATGACGCCCTGCTGGGCCTTGTCGGCCACCTCGCTGGTCGCCTGGGTGTTGACGACCATGCCCTCGGCGACCGGCAGCGTGCAGGAGGCCTGGGGCTTGGGGAAGCCGCGGCCGTTGCCGGCGTCGGGGATGTCGACGAGGCACTGGCGGCACGCGCCGACCGGGTCGAGGAGCGGGTGGTCGCAGAACCGAGGGATCTGCACGCCGACCTGCTCGGCGGCGCGGATCACCAGGGTGTCCTTGGGGACGCTCACCTGGACGCCGTCGATGGTGAGGGTGACCGTCTCCACCTCGGTCCGCTCAGGGGTGGTCGTCATGCGGTGGCTCCCACGGGTGCGAAGGCGGTCGAGGCGGCCGGGTCGAACGGGCAGCCGCCATGGGTCAGGTGCGCGAGGTACTCGTCGCGGAAGTGCTGGATCGAGCTCGAGATCGGGCTGGTCGCACCGTCGCCGAGCGCGCAGAACGAGCGCCCCAGGATGTTGTCGCACTGATCGAGCAGCAGGTCGAGATCCTCCTCGCTCCCCTGACCCTTCTCCAGCCGGGCCAGGGTCTGCGTGAGCCACCACGTGCCCTCGCGGCACGGGGTGCACTTGCCGCACGACTCGTGCTTGTAGAACTCGGTCCAGCGCAGGACGGCACGGACCACGCAAGTGGTCTCGTCGAAGAGCTGCAGGGCGCGGGTGCCGAGCATGGAGCCCGCCGCGCCGACGGACTCGAAGTCGAGGGGTACGTCGAGGTGCTCCGGCGTCAGGAGCGGGGTGCTCGATCCGCCCGGCGTCCAGAACTTGAGCTCGTGCCCCTCCCGCATGCCGCCGGCCAGGTCGATCAGCTCGCGCAGGGTGATCCCCAGCGGGGCCTCGTACTGCCCGGGGTTGGTGACATGGCCCGAGAGGCTGAAGATGCCGTAGCCGTTGGACTTCTCCGTCCCCATCGAGGCGAACCACTCCGACCCGTTGGTGATGATGCTCGGGACCGAGGCGATCGACTCGACGTTGTTGATGACCGTCGGGCTGGCGTAGAGGCCGGCGACCGCGGGGAACGGCGGACGCAGGCGCGGCTGTCCGCGACGACCCTCCAGCCCTTCGAGCAGTGCCGTCTCCTCGCCGCAGATGTAGGCACCGGCACCGGCGTGGACGATCAGGTCGAGGTCGTAGCCCGAGCCGTGGATGTTGCTCCCGAGGTGACCAGCGAGGTAGGCCTCCTGGACCGCGCGCTGCAGGCGCCGGATGACGTGGAGGACCTCACCGCGGACGTAGATGAACGCCGTGTTGGCGCGGATGGCGTAGGAGCTGACGATGACGCCCTCGACCAGCGTGTGCGGGCTGGCCATCATCAGCGGGATGTCCTTGCAGGTGCCCGGCTCCGACTCGTCGGCGTTGACGACGAGGTACTTGGGCCGAGGGTTGTCCTGCGGGATGAAGCCCCACTTCATGCCGGTGGGGAAGCCCGCGCCACCGCGACCGCGGAGGCCGGAGTCCTTGACGGCGGTGATCACGTCGTCGGGCGACATGGCGAACGCCTTGTCGAGGGCGGCATAGCCGCCGCGCTCCTCGTAGGCGGCCAGGGTCCAAGCGCGCTCGACGTCCCAGTTGTCCGTGAGGACCGGGGTCAGGGTGGTGCTCACTTGTCTCCCTCCGGAGCGGTCCAGCCCTTGTCGCGGGCGATCTTCAGTCCGGCCAGCGACGCGGGGCCGGCGGTGGGGCCCTCGTCCGCGCGGTCGTCGGGGAACCCGGCGAGCACGCGCTCGGCCTCGCGCCACGTGCACAGGCGCGGGCCGCGGGTCGACTGGACCGGGTTGCCGGCCCGCAGGTCGTCGACGGCCTGAACGGCGGACTCGGGCGTCTGGTTGTCCATGAACTCCCAGTTGACCATCATCACCGGCGCGTAGTCGCAGGCCGCGTTGCACTCGATGTGCTCGAGGGTGATCTTCCCGTCCTCGGTGGTCTCGTCGTTGCCGACGTCGAGATGGTCCTTGAGCCGCTCGAAGATCAGGTCGCCGCCCATGACCGCGCAGAGCGTGTTGGTGCAGACACCGACGTGGTAGTCGCCGACCGGCTTGCGCTTGTACATCGTGTAGAAGGTCGCGACGCCGTTGACCTCGGCGGCACTGATGTCGAGCACCTCCGCGCACGCCTCGATGCCCTCGGGCGTGATCCGGCCCGCCACCGACTGCACCAGGTGCAGCATCGGCAGCAGCCCGGAGCGTGCCTCGGGGTAGCGGCCCGCGATCTCGCGCAGCTCGTCCCAGGTCTTCTGGTCCAGGCCCGCACGCTCGAGGCTGTTGCCACCCTGACTCGGTGTCCACAGTCATCGGTCGACTCCTCCCATGACGGGGTCGATGGAGGCGATGGCGACGATCACGTCGGCGACCATGCCGCCCTCGCTCATCACGCTCGTCGCCTGCAGGTTGGTGAAGGACGGGTCGCGGAAGTGGGCGCGGAAGGGGCGCGTACCGCCGTCGGAGACGACGTGGGCACCCAGCTCGCCGCGCGGCGACTCGACCGGGACGTAGGCCTGGCCGGCGGGGACGCGGAAGCCCTCGGTGACCAGCTTGAAGTGGTGGATCAGCGCCTCCATCGACTCCCCCATGATGTGGCGGATGTGGTCGAGGCTGTTGCCCATGCCGTCGCTGCCGATCGCGAGCTGGCTGGGCCAGGCGATCTTCTTGTCCGCCACCATGACGGGCGCGCCCTCGAGCCCGGCCAGTCGGTCGGCGCACTGCTCGACGATCTTGAGGGACTCCCACATCTCGTTGAGCCGGATGCGGAAGCGGCCGTAGGAGTCGCTCGTGTCCCAGGTCTGGACCTCGAAGTCGTAGTCCTCGTAGCCGCAGTAGGGCTGGGTCTTGCGGAGGTCCCACGCATAGCCGGTCGAGCGGAGGACCGGGCCGGTGATGCCGAGCGCCAGGCAGCCGGCCAGGTCGAGGTGGCCGACGCCCTCGAGGCGACCCTTGAAGATCGGGTTGGCGTTGCAGAGCGCGGCGTACTCGGGCAGGCGCTTCTTCATCAGCGCGGTGAAGTCGCGGATCTCGTCGAGCGCGCCGGGCGGCAGGTCCTGCGCAACGCCCCCCGGCCGGATGAACGCGTGGTTCATCCGCAGGCCGGTGATCAGCTCGAACAGGTCGAGCACGAGCTCGCGCTCGCGGAAGCCGATCGTCATCACCGTCAGCGCACCGATCTCCATGCCGCCGGTCGCGATCGCGACGAGGTGGGAGGAGATGCGGTTGAGCTCCATCAGGAGCACGCGCATGACCTGCGCCTTCTCCGGGATGTCGTCCTCGATGTCGAGCAGCCGCTCGACGCCCAGGGCGTAGGTCGCCTCGTTGTAGAACGGGGAGAGGTAGTCCATCCGGGTGCAGAACGTCGTGCCCTGCACCCAGGACCGGTACTCCATGTTCTTCTCGATGCCGGTGTGCAGGTAGCCGATGCCGCAACGCGCCTCGGTGACCGTCTCGCCCTCGAGCTCGAGGATCAACCGGAGCACGCCGTGCGTCGACGGGTGCTGCGGGCCCATGTTGACCACGACCCGCTCCTCGGCGGACTCGCCGATGCTCTGGGTGATCGAGTCCCAGTCCTGGCCGGTGACGGTGAAGACGCGGCCCTGGCTCGTCTCGCCCGGCGCGGCGTAGAGGTCCTGCTGCTGGCTGGTGTCGAGCTGTCAGTTGTAGCTCCTGCGCTGGTCGGGCGGCGGGATGCTGCCGCCCTTGTACTCCACGGGGATGCCGCCCAAGGGATAGTCCTTGCGCTGCGGGTGGCCCGGCCAGTCGTCGGGCATGAGGACGCGGGTGAGCGCGGGGTGACCGTCGAAGATCAGCCCGAACATGTCGTAGGTCTCGCGCTCGTGCCAGTCGAGGGTGGGGTAGATGCTCACCAGGCTGGGCACGTGCGGGTCGCTGTCCGGCACGGAGACCTCGACGCGGATGCGCCGGTTGTGGGTCATCGACGTGAAGTGGTAGACGGCGTGCAGCTCGCGACCGGTGTCGTCGGGGTAGTGCACGCCGCTGACTCCCGAGCAGAGCTCGAAGCGGAGCGCCTCGTCGTCGCGCAGCATCTGCGCCACGAACGGGAGGTCCTCGCGCCGCACGTGGAAGGTGATCTCGCCGCGGTGCACCACGACGCTCTCGACGGCCGAGGTCAGCTCGGTCGCCTCCAGCCGCGCCTCGAGGGCGCCGGACACCTCGTCGAACCAGCCGCCGTACGGCTTCTGCGACGGCGGCCGGGAAGATCTTCGCCGCGACGAGGCCGCCGTAGCCGGAGGTGTCGCCCGTGCCGGGCGTGCCGAACATGCCGTGGCGTACGCCGACCGCGCGGACCTCGCCGGTCGGAGCGGGGACGTTCTCCGGCGACTGCTCGGGAGCGGGCTGCTCGACGCCGCTGCCGGTCCCGGTGGCGGCCTTGGCCGCCTCGAGGTTGCGCTCCTCGGCCGGACGGGCCGCCTTGTTGGCGTCCGTCTTGTCGTCGGACTCGTCCTTGGCCTGGCCCGCGGCCTTCTCGTCGACCTTCTCGTCGGGCTCGTCGGTCATCGCAGCAGCCCCTTCATCTCCGAGGTCGGCAGGGCGCGCAGCGCGGCGGTCTTCGAGCTCGGCGATCTCGCTGCGACGGTTCGAGCCCAGCTTGGTCTGCTGGACCTGGTCGTGCAGCTTGAGGATCGCGTCGATGAGCATCTCCGGGCGCGGCGGGCAGCCGGGCAGGTACATGTCGACCGGCACGACGTGGTCGACGCCCTGCACGACGGCGTAGTTGTTGAACATGCCTCCCGACGAGGCGCAGACACCCATCGCGAGGACCCACTTGGGCTCCGGCATCTGGTCGTAGATCTGGCGCAGCACGGGCGCCATCTTCTGGCTGACGCGACCGGCGACGATCATCAGGTCCGCCTGGCGCGGGCTGGCGCGGAACACCTCCATGCCGAAGCGGGCGAGGTCGTACTTGGGCCCACCGGTCGTCATCATCTCGATGGCGCAGCAGGCCAGGCCGAAGGTCGCGGGCCAGAAGGAGGCCTTGCGCATGTAGCCGGCGACACCCTCGACCGTGGTCAGCAGGACGCCGCTGGGCAGCTTCTCTTCGAGTCCCATGGATTCAGACCTCAATCCCAGTCGAGTCCGCCGCGGCGCCACACATACGCATAGGCGACGAAGACAGTGGCGATGAACAGGACCATCTCGACGAGGCCGAACAGGGCCATCGCGTCGAAGTGCACGGCCCACGGGTAGAGGAAGACGATCTCGATGTCGAAGACGATGAACATCATCGCGGTGATGAAGTACTTCACCGGGATCCGGCCGCCGCCGATGGGCTGCGGGGTCGGCTCGATGCCGCACTCGTAGGAGTCGAGCTTCGCCCGGTTGTAGCGCTTGGGACCCACGAGGGCGCTCATGATCACGGAGAAGACCGCGAAGCCCGTCGCGATGAGTGCCAGCGCGAGGATCGGCGTGTAGAGCTCCATCGCTTCCCTTCCGGTGGACCTGCGCCGGGTGGAGTGAAGACATGTGACTTTGTGAATGGCTTCACGAGTGGCGCGAACCACAGTCTAGGACTCCGGTGCGGCGTGCGTCACGTCGGGGTCTGGACCGCGCGCGGCGCTCCTGACCTGCGCATTTAGCCAATAACGGTGTGCCGTAAATCGGCTCCGTGGCGGCTCAGGCCGTGGCCCGGTGCAGGGCGACGATCCCGCCGGTGAGGTCGCGCCACTCGGGGCGCTGCCACCCCGCCTCGGCGACCATCTCCGCGAGCCCGCGCTGGTCCGGCCACGCGCGGATGGACTCGGCGAGGTAGACGTACGCGTCGGCGGCGCTGGCGGTCAAGCGAGGCGATCCGCGGCAGCGCGCGCATGACGCCGTCGAGGTAGACCGCGCGCAGCGCCGGGTTCACCGGCCGGCTGAACTCGCAGACCACCAGGCGGCCGCCGGGCCTGGTCACCCGGTGCATCTCCTTCAGCCCCGCCACGGGGTCCACGAAGTTGCGCAGGCCGTAGGAGATGGTGACCGCGTCGAAGGTGTCGTCGAGGAACGGCAGGCGGGTCCCGTCGCCGGCGACGAACGGCAGCCCCGGGCGGTCCTTCTTCCCCTGCCGCAGCATCCCGACGGAGAAGTCGCACGCGACGGCGGTGGCGCCGCGGGCGGCGAACGGCTCGCTCGAGCACCCGGTGCCGGCGGCCAGGTCGAGGACCAGGTCGCCCCGGCTCGGTGCCACGGCCTCGACCATGGACCGGCGCCAGCTCCGCTGGATCCCGGCCGTCATCAGGTCGTTGGTCAGGTCGTAGCGCTTCGCGACGGTGTCGAACATGCGTCGTACGTCGGTCGGTTGCTTGTCCAGGTCAGCGCGGGCCACGCCGCGAGCGTAGGCGTCCGAACCCCGGTACGTGCAACGCGGGGGTGTCGGACGACGTCTCTACAATCACCACGTCGATGGCCATCCCGGGGGAGGATCCACATGCCACGCATCCAGACACGTCGCCCGTCACCTCGCGCGCTCGCGCTGCTGCTGGCGCTGCTCTGCTCGGTGACCGGCCTCGCGTCGGTGGCGACCACGGCGTCCGCCGCCGCGACGACGTCGGAGGCCCGCGCCGCGTTCTCCCCCTGCGCCCCGGTGACACCGGGTGGCGCGTGAGGGTGCTCCAGAGCCGGCTCCACCAGCTCGACCTGCACTCCGAGGTGGTGTCCAACCGCTTCGACGAGGAGACCCGGGCCGGCGTGGCGACCTTCCAGCGGCGTCGCGGCTGGCCCGCCGACGGCGTGGTCGACGAGCGCACGTGGTCGAGGATCGTGGCCCTCACGACCGAGCCCACGCCGGAGGCGCTCCACAACATCTACACGCCCGGCCCGCCCCTGCTGGAGCGCGGCGACACCGGGATGTGGGTGCGCCAGGTCCAGGCGCGTCTCCAGCAGCTGCGCTGGTTCGACGGCAAGGTGACCGGCCGCTACGCCGGCTCCACCGTCGAGGCCGTGGAGGGCTTCCAGGCCAAGCGGGAGATCCCCGTGACCGGGCAGGTCGACCGGCGCACGCTCCTGCGGCTCAAGGAGATGACGCGGGAGCCCACCCGCGCCGAGCTCTTCAACATCGTCCCCGAGGGGCCGGCGCTCGACCCGCGCTGCGTCACCGGGCGCGCGCTGTGCGTCGACAAGACCTCAAACTCGCTGCGCTGGGTGGTCGACGGGGTCGTGCTCCGGACGGTCGAGGTGCGCTTCGGCTCCGACGAGCTGCCGACCAGGGAGGGCGCCTTCGCGGTCTTCCGCAAGTCGCGCGACCACGTGTCCAGCCTCTACGACACCCCGATGCCGTTCGCGATGTTCTTCTCCGGCGGGCAGGCCGTCCACTACTCCCCGGACTTCGCGGCCAACGGCTACGACGGGGCGTCCCACGGCTGCGTCAACGTGCGCGACCGGGCGACCGTCGCCTGGCTCTTCGACCAGGTGCGGATCGGCGACAAGGTGATCGTCTACCGCTCCTGACCGGCCCCCGCCTACGTGCCGGCCAGCGAGAAGGCCGAGTCGAGGTCGGCACCGGCACGCCCGCGGCGCGGCAGCGACGCGTCCGCGGCGACCTCGGCGGCGACCGGGGCGGGAACCGGCACGACCGCGTACTCGCCGGCGAGGTCGAGATCGACCGCCGGGTGGTGGGCGATGCGACCGATCCTGAAGCCGAGCGCCGTGGCCAGGCCGCTGACGGTCCGGTTGACGCGGGTGTCGAGCACGAGCACGCGCACCCGGTCGCCCCACCACGGCGCCAGCGCCGACACGTCGGCCGCCAGCTTCTTCGTGCGCGAGGTCAGCCTGGCTTCGGCGACGCGCGCCGACGTGGCCTCGAGGACCTCCCGGGGGGTCTCGTGCCAGGGCAGGCCGTCGACCCGGCCGGCCTCGATGAGGTCCTCCAACGCCTTGGCGGTGACATGGTCCAGCAGGACGTGCGTCGGCGACACGTGGGCGAGCGCGGCCTCCAGCTGGTCGGGCGACTCCACCCAGGCCAGGGTGCAGCCGGCGGTGACGTGGGCGTCGCGGACGACGGTCGTGAACCGGTCGGCCGCCTCGCCCGTCAGCAGCACCACGTCGTCCGGGACGAGGTCGGACAACGTGCCCGAGGACTCCGGGCGGAAGAGCCACGCCAGGCTCTTCTCGCGGGGCAGGCCCAGCACGGCTCCGGTGGGGGCGCCGGCCCGGGCGGCGTCGACCCACGACAGCACGTCGGGCTGCCGCTTGCGTCGCTCGAGCCCCATGGCACGCAGCCGCTCCCACGACCGGTCGTCGCACTCGAAGAGCTGGGCGTCGGCGAGGGCCGCCCGCCGCAGCAGGGTCAGGCGCCCGGCCTCGTCGACCACCACGAGGCGCACCTCGATCGCGTCGAGCAGTCGGCCCACCTCGTGCTGGTCCAGGTGCTCGGGCAGCAGCAGCGGGACCGCCCCGGCGACCCGGGTGGCGAGCTCGAGCTCGAGCTGGCGGATGCCGGTGGGGACGCGGATCACGACGACCTGCCCGGGGTTGACCCCGGCCTCGATCATGCCGGCCGCGCCGTCGATGACGCGACGGTAGAGCTCGTTCCAGGTGAGCCTCGCCCACTCCGTCCCGCGCTGCTCGATGACTGCCGTCTCCAGGGCGCGCTCGCGCGCATGGCGCTGCAGCCGCGCGAGCGGCGATTGCTGGACAGGCACGTGCGGCCCCCTCCGTGCGTCGGACATGCCGCAACCTAAGCGAGACGGACCGCCCTTGTTCGCCGTTTGCCGGATCTCCCGGCCACCCGCCACACGTCCCGGCGTAGGCTGCGCCCTCGTGACGTCCCCTGCGTGCGCCCCCACCGCGCCCCTGGTCGTGCGCACCGTCGCGGTGGACCTGGCGGATCTCCCCCTCCTCGACCTGCTTCCCGAGCAGGACCCGGTGAGCTGGCTGCGGCGGGGCGAGGGGCTGGTCGGGTGGGGCATCGCCGCGCGCCTGGACACCTCGGGACCCACCCGTTTCAGCGACGCCGTGAAGTGGTGGTCGGAGACCGTCGCCCGCGCCGAGGTCGACGACCGGGTGGGCGAGCCGGGCACCGGCCTGGTCTGCTTCGGTGCCTTCGCCTTCGCCGACGAGCCCGGCGACTCGGTGCTGGTGGTCCCGCAGGTCCTCGTCGGTCGCCGCGGCAACCGCACCTGGCTGACCACGATCTCCGTCGAGGCCCCGACGCTCGCGCCCACGGCACCGCCCACGCCCCCGGTCGGCCTGACCTTCTCCGACGGCGCCCGCAACGGCGAGGAGTGGATGTCGGTCGTCGCCGAGGCCGTCGGCCGGATCGCGTCCGGGAAGCTCGAGAAGGTCGTCCTGGCGCGCGACCTCATCGCCACCACCGACGAGCCGCTGGACGTCCGCTGGCCGCTGCGCCGCCTGGCGGACGAGTACGAGATGTGCTGGACGTTCCACGTCGACGGCCTGTTCGGCGCGACCCCCGAGATGCTGGTGCGCCGCGAGCGCGGCCTGGTCACCTCCCGGGTGCTCGCCGGCACCATCCGTCGCACCGGCGACGACGAGCGCGACCTCGCGCTCGCCGCGACGCTCGCCAGGTCGTCGAAGGACCTCGAGGAGCACGAGTACGCCGTGCGCTCGGTCGCCGACGCGCTCGAGCCGCACTGCTCCTCGATGAACGTCCCCGAGGCCCCGTTCGTGCTGCACCTCCCCAACGTGATGCACCTCGCCACCGACGTGAACGGCGTGGTGCACGACGTGGCGAGCTCGCTGCAGCTGGCGGAGTCGCTGCACCCGTCGGCGGCCGTGGGCGGCACGCCGACCGCCGCTGCCACCCGGCTGATCGCCGACATCGAAGGAATGCCACGCGATCGCTACGCCGGCCCGGTCGGCTGGATGGACGCGTCCGGGGACGGGGAGTGGGGCATCGCGCTCCGCTCGGCGATGGTCACGGATGCCGGCGTACGCCTCTTCGCGGGCTGCGGCATCGTCGCGAGCTCCGACCCCGAGGCCGAGCTCGCCGAGTCGCAGGCGAAGTTCGTGCCGGTGCGCGACGCGCTCGAGGCCTAGTCAGGCCCCGGCCTACAGGTCCTGGCCGGCCTCGCGGCGCTCGAACGCCTGCCCGTCGGGCAGCAGGTTGGCCATGTGGGTGGCCACCATGTCGAGACCGATGTCGCTGTAGACGCGGTCGTGGATCCCGAGCGAGGTCGGCGCCGCGACCTCCCGGACGAAGTCGACGGCCTCGCTGACCTTGAGCCACGGCGCGCTCACCGGGGCGAGGAGCACGTCGACGGGCCGTCCGGGCGCGGTCAGCGCGTCACCGGGGTGGTAGACGCTCGACCCGCCCGCCTCGAGGACGTAGCCGGAGTTGTCGAAGCGGTCGTAGTCGGGATGGATGACCGCGTGCTTCTCCCCCACCACCTCGACGCTGGCTCCGGCGACGTCGAGCCGATCACCGGGGCGGACCACGGTGACACGCTCGGCGACGTCGGGAGCCTGCTCACGCAACAGCCGCTCGACGGCGGCGATGGTCCAGATCGGTGCGTCGCTCGCGCGCAGGTGCTCGGGGTGGACGTGGTCCGCGTGCTCGTGGGTGATCAGGACGGCGTCCGCACCCTCCAGCGCACCCGCGTCGGTGAACACGCCGGGGTCCACGACCACGACGCCGCCGCCGGTCTGGATGCGCACGCACGCATGGCCCAGCTTGGTGATCCGCATGTCTCCACCCTAGGCCCGTCGATGCGGAAACAGGTGGGGTGCGTGGTTAGGGTGGGGCTCGCCTCCGACGGGTGGAGTGCCCTGGGGGAAAGCAAACCGCACCCGACACGAAGAGAGTTCACATGTCTGCACGCCGCGTGCTAGCAAGCAGCGTCGCCGCGCTGCTCCTGCCTGCGTCCCTGCTCATGACGACCGAGATGGGCTCGGCGACCGACGCCACGGCTCGCGCCGCGTCGACGTCGATCACCAAGAAGGCCAGCCAGAAGATCACCATCGACGTGCTGCCGCAGATCGTCCAGCAGGGCCGTGGCACCGCCAGTGCCGACTCGGCCAAGGCCGCGGTGACCGCCACCGTCAAGCCGGTCAAGGTGGGTCGCAAGGTCGTCCTCGAGCAGCTCAACGGCTCCTCGTGGAAGAAGGTCGGCACCGACAAGCAGGACAAGGCCGGACGGGTCGACTTCGCCGCACTGGTCTCCAAGGGGGGCCTGCCCCTGACCTACCGCGTCACCGCGCAGAAGCACCAGGGCCTCAAGGCGGTCACCAGCGACAGCGCCGACACCTCGCGCTGGCTCACCCCGGCCTTCACCGACGAGTTCTCGGGCAGCTCCCTCAGCGCGATGTGGAGCATGCGCGGCCAGGACTAC
The DNA here is from genome assembly GCA_963740115.1 of uncultured Actinomycetota bacterium. Lineage (GTDB taxonomy): Bacteria > Actinomycetota > Actinomycetes > Propionibacteriales > Nocardioidaceae > Nocardioides. The sequence continues at coordinate 79,488 of CAVUCQ010000005.1, forward strand.
GAGCCCCACAGCAAGCGCAAGTGCTCCAAGGGAAGCCCGAAGGCCGTCAAGGTCGGCAGCGGTGCGCTCCGGCTCAGCGTGATCAAGGACTCCTCGCGCGGTGGCAAGTGCAAGGCCAAGTCCCGCAAGGAGACCAAGAAGATCTCCTACCGCCTCAACGGCCACGTCGGCACCGCCGGCATGTTCGACTTCAAGTACGGCGTCGCCGCCGCCCGCATCAAGATGCACAAGCTGCAGGGCCAGCACGCCAGCTTCTGGATGCAGCCGGTCGGGGAGAACCAGCCCGGCAGCGACGGCCACGAGATCGACATCATCGAGTACTTCGGCGACAAGCACCCGCAGGGCGGCCTCACGAGCTTCATCCACTGGTACAAGGGCAACAAGCTCATCAAGACCGGCTCGTGGATCAAGGACTCGAAGTCGTACCTCAAGAACAAGAAGGACGGCTGGTCGAAGAACTACCACGTGTTCTCGGTGCAGTGGACGCCCAACGTCATCATCTTCCGCATCGACGGCAAGGAGACCTGGCGCACGTCGGCCCGCGTCTCCAAGGCCCAGCAGTACCTCATCCTGAGCCTGCTCGCCTCGGACTACGAGGCGTTGGAGATGGCCGACAAGAAGCTTCCGCAGCACATGTACGTCGACTGGGTGCGCGCCTGGGAGACCCCGGCCTCCTGACCTGCACCACCTGAGCACACGATCCGCGCGCTGACCCTCAGAGGGTCAGCGCGCGGATTCGTCTGTCGAGGTCCGCGCGGTTGTCGCGGCGTACGCGCGCCTCGACGACCTCGATGCCGCCGTTGGGCGAGGCCAGCGCCTGCTCCAGCTCGGGCAGGCTGGTGACGGCCAGGTGCGGGATGCGGACCGCCGCGCAGAGGCTCGCGACGTCGACGCCGTGCGGGGTGCCGAAGAGCGTGTCGAACCGGTCGGCGTGCTCCGGCGCCCCCTGCTCGAGGGTGGCGAAGATCGACCCGCCGTCGTCGTTGACCACCACGATGGTGAGGTCGGGCCGCGCCTCGCGGGGACCGATGACCAGGCCGGTGGTGTCGTGCAGGAAGGTCACGTCGCCCATCAGCGCCAGGGCGCGGGTCGAGCGGGGCCGGCCGAGGGCCGCACCGATCGCGGAGCTGGTGGTGCCGTCGATGCCGGCCAGGCCGCGGTTGGCGATCACCTTGCGTCGGCCGCCGACCTCGTAGCGGGCGACCATCAGGTCGAGGTCGCGGACCGGGTTTGAAGCGCCCACGAAGAGGAGCCCGCCCGCCGGGAGTGCCCGGCTGACCGCCCCCGCCACTTCGTGGGGTGTCAGGTCGGGCTCGGCGGCGAGCAGCCGGTCGAGGTCGCGGGAGGTCGCCCGGTCGGCCTCGCGCCAGGCGTCGAACCAGGCCGGCTCGCCCGGGGCGTTGGTGCGTACGGCCTCGTGCTCGCCCGACACCGCGAACGGACGGTCCGGCCACATCCCGCGGTGACGGACCGAGACCACCTCGACGTCGTCGCGTGCGAGCAGGCGGGCGACGGGCCGGGACAGGGTCGGGTGGCCGTAGACGACCACGCGCTCGACCTGCCGGCCGAGCTCGCCGCTGAGCAGGAGCCGGTAGGTGCGGATGACGGCGTCGCCGGTGCGGCACCCGCTGGTCGGCTCGGCGAGCAACGGCCACTGGGCGTGCTCGGCGAGCTGACGGGCTGGTGGTCCGGCGTCGTCGCCGGCCACCACCACCGTGCGCGGGCCGAGGTCCAGCTCCTCCACCTGCGGTCCGCCGGTGGGGGGCGGCCCCAGCCACTCCGGCACCTCGTCCACCTCCCACGGGTCGTCCGGGAGCAGCGGGTCGTCGAGCTGGACGTTGAGGTGCACCGGGCGCCGGTGGTCGTGCCCGCGGAGGAAGGCGAGCAGCTCGTCCGGGTCGGTGCTGGAGACGTCGAGCGTCCGTGCGAAGGCACCGAAGATGCCGACCTGGTCGGTGGTCTGGTTGGCGCCCGTGCCGCGCAGGCGGGCCGGGCGGTCGGCCGTCACCACCACGAGCGGGACGCCGGCGTGGGCTGCCTCCGCCACCGCCGGCAGCAGGTTGGCCACGGCGGTGCCGGACGTGCAGACCACCGCGGCAGGGCGTCCGCCGACCTTGGCCAGGCCCAACGCCAGGAACCCGGCGGTCCGCTCGTCGATGCGGGTGTGCAGCCGCAGTCCGCCCGCCGCCGCGGCGTCGTACAGGGCGAAGGAGAGCGGGGCGTTGCGCGATCCGGGAGCCAGGACCACCTCGTCGACGCGGGCACCGCGCAGCGCCGTCACCACCGAACGGGCCAGCCGCGTCGAGTCGTTCACGAGGCCCGATCCTGCCCTACCGCCTCCAGCCTCCGGCGCCAGTGGACCACCCGGTCGTCAGGGGCGGTGAGCCGGGCCAGGGCCGACTCGTCGACCTCGGGTCGCGACACCGCCAGCATGCCGTCGACGGGGAGCAGCGGCTGGGCGACCACGTCGTCGGTGAGCAGCTGGACGGTGGCCAGGCCGCACGCGTGGGGCAGCTCGGGCAGGGCGGCGGCGAGGGCCAGCCCGGCAGCGATCCCCACGCTCGACTCCACCGCGCTGGAGACCACCACCGGCAGCCCGATGTCCTCGGCGATCCGGAGGCAGGCCCGTACGCCGCCCAGCGGCTGCACCTTGAGCACCGCGATGTCGGCGGCATCGAGGTCGCGGACGCGGTAGGGGTCCTCGGCCCGGCGGATCGACTCGTCCGCCGCGACGGGCACCTGCACGCGGCGGCGCACCACGGCGAGGTCCTCGACGGTCGCGACGGGCTGCTCGACGTACTCCAGGCCGCCGGCCGCGCGCTCCAGGGCGGCGATCGCCCGCACGGCCTCGTCGACGTCCCAGGCCCCGTTGGCATCCACGCGCACGAGCCCCGCAGGACCCAGGGCGTCGCGTACGGCCTCGACGCGGGCGACGTCGTCGGCGAGGGTCTGACCGCGCTCCGCGACCTTGACCTTCGCGGTGCGGCACCCGCCGGCGGTGACGATGTCGTGGGCACGCTGCGGGTCGGTCGCGGGGACGGTCACGTTGACCGGGACGAGGTCACGCAGCGGCTCCGGCCAGCCGTCGTGCGCAGCCTCGCGGGCGCACGCCAGCCACGGACGCGCGGTGGCGTCGTCGTACTCCAGGAACGGCGACCACTCCCCCCACCCTGCGTCACCGCGCAGCAGGACGCCCTCGCGCACCGTGATCCCGCGGAAGCGGGTGTGCAGCGGGATGGAGAAGACGTGCATCACAGGCTGGCCTGGATGGCCTGCCGGTCGACCTTGCCGTTGGTGAGGAGCGGGAGCGACGGCGCCCACACGAACTCCCGCGGTGCCCACGACCGCGGGTGCACCATGCTGATCCAGTCACGGAGGTCGGGTTCGTCGGCGTTGCCCACGACGACGGCGACCAGGCGCTGGCCCCACTCCGGGTCGGGCAGGCCGAAGACCTCGGCGTCCTCGATGAGCAGGTGCTGCCGCAGCCGTTCGGCGACCACCTCGACGGGGATCTTGACGCCGCCGCTGACCACGACGTCGTCGATGCGGCCGAGGACCTCGAGGCGCCCGTCCGCGTCGAGGCGCCCCGCATCGGAGGTGAGGAACCGGCCGTCGACGACCGTCTCCGCCGTCAGCGCGGGGTCGGCGTCGTAGTGGCTGAAGAGGACGGGCCCGGCGATCTGGATGCGTCCACCGTCGCCGAGCGTGACCGAGACGCCGTCGAGCGGCACGCCGTCGTAGACGCAGCCGCCCGCCGTCTCCGAGGAGCCGTAGGTCGCGACCAGGTTGATCCCGTGCTCCTCGGCGCGGCGCCGGAGGTCGCGGTCGATCGGTCCGCCGCCCACCAGGACCGTGTGGAAGCGCGCGAGCGCGGCGACCTGCTCGGGCTCGCCCACCATCCGGTGCAGCTGGGTGGGCACGAGGGAGACGAAGAGCGGAGTGGTGCCGGTGTGGTCGGTGGCGGCCGCGCGTCCGACGTCCAGGCCCTCCACGACGATCGGCTCGTGTCCCGCCACGAGGGAGCGGACGATCACCTGCACGCCTGCGACGTACGACGACGGCAGCGCCAGCAACCAGCGACCGGACTCCCCCAGCCGGCGGGCCGAGGCCTCCACGCTGGCGAGCACCGCGCGACGTGGGATCACCACGCCCTTGGGCTTGCCCGTCGACCCGGAGGTCCCGATCAGCAGCGGTTCGGGGTTGTCGGCCTCGAGCCAGCGCGACAGCTGCCTGATCGCGACCGAGGGCTCGTCCGAGGGCCTGAGGAAACTCACGCGCCGAACCGTAGCGGCTCTGCGACCATGGGCGCGATGGAACGCACCCAGACGAGGCAGTCGTGGTGGCAGCGGCAGCTGCCACCGAGCCCGCTGGCCCGTTCGCTGTCGGTCCAGTCGATCCTGTTCGCGGTCGGCGAGGGCGCCTTCATCACCGGCTCCGCGGTCTTCTTCACGCAGATCGTGGGGCTCTCGGCGGCGCAGGTCGGGATCGGCCTGACGGTCGCGGGCATCGTCTCGTTCTTCTTCGCCGTGCCCGCGGGCAAGCTCGCGGACCGGGTGGGCACCAAGCGGATCTGGGCGATCAGCGCCTTCCTCACGTCGCTGCTCTACTTCGTCTGGCCCTTCATCCACGGGTTCGGCGCCTACCTCGCCATGATGGTCGTGCTGGAGGTGGTCAGCCAGGCCGGGTGGAGCGGGCGCGGCGCGTACACGATCGACATCTTCACCCGCGAGGAGCGCGTCGAGTCGCAGGCCTTCATGCGAGCCGCCCTCAACATCGGCTTCACCGTCGGTGCGCTGATCGGCGGCCTCGCGCTCGCCACCAACAGCGACACCGTCGTGCGCGCCGTGCCCATCCTCACCGGCCTGATCCTGCTGGCGAACGCCTTCTGGATCACGCGTCTCCCCGCTCCACCGGCGAAGGCGGCGCCACCGCACACCGACGACGCGGTGATCAAGCCGGCCGCGCTGAAGAACCGTGCCTTCATCGCCCTCATGACCGGTGACGGCGTGCTCAACACCAACCAGGTGCTGCTCAACATCGTGATCCCCCTCTGGCTCGTGGAGGAGACCGACGCACCGCAGGTGCTGCTCGCCTGGCTGTTCGCCACCAACACCGTCATGGCGGTGCTGCTCCAGGTGCCCGCCGCCCGCGGCGTCAACTCGGTCGCCCGCTCACTGCGGGCGTCGTACATCTCCGCCGGGTTCTTCGTCCTCTCCTGCGGGATCCTGCTCGTCACCCACGACACCATCGGGTGGCTGACGATCCTCCTCGTGTGGGTCGGCCACGTCACCGTCACCGGCGCCGAGCTCTTCCAGTCCGCCGGCAGCTGGGGCTACATGTCCGAGCTCACCGACTCCACCCAGCGCGCCGAGTACCAGGGCGCCGCGCACATCGGCGGCACCCTCGGGTCCGTCTGGGCGCCCGCCCTCTTCACCTTCCTCGCGATGGAGCACGGATCGCTCGGCTGGATCACGATCGCGGCGATCGTGGTGGCCGCGACCCTCACCATGAAGCCGTCGGCGCGCGCGGCGGAGCGCTATCTCGCGCGGCACGGCTCGACGGCCTGAGGGTGGGCACACGCCGTAGGGTCGGCGACATGAGTGCGTACTGGATCTGCGTCTACAAGACGGTGCACGACGCCGACAAGGTGGCGGCGTACGCCGAGCTCGCCGGCCCGGCCCTGCGCGAGGCCGGCGGTCGGTTCCTGGCGCGTGGCAACCCGGAGGCGACCTTCGAGAGGGGCGAGAAGACCCGAACCGTCGTCATCGAGTTCGAGTCGGTGGAGGCGGCGGTCGCCGCGCACGACAGCGAGGCCTAAGGAGGCGCTCCGCGCCCTCGGCGACGGAGCCGATCGGGACCTGCGGGTCGTTCCCGGGGCATAGGGGTCGAGACATGGCGGACGACTGGCGCGGACAGCTGGTGGACCGGGTGCGGTCACTGATCCTGGAGGCCGACCCCGACGTCGTCGAGGAGGCCAAGTGGCGCAAGGCCTCCAATCCCGACGGTGTCCCGACGTTCTCCCTCGACGGGCTCATCTGCACGATCGAGACCTACAAGGACAAGGTGAAGGTGACCTTCGCCAGGGGTGCGTCGCTCGACGACCCTGCCGGGCTCTTCAACGCCAGCCTCGACGCCGGAACCCGGCGTGCAGTGGACCTCTTCCAGACTGACCAGCTCGACGGTGATGCCTTCGTCGGACTGGTGCGCGAGGCGATCGCCGCCAACCGCGCCTAGTCCCCCCGTGCCATGGTGGAGTGATGGACGCCTTCGGGATCGTGCTCACGGTCGTCGTGATGATCGGGGTGGTCGTCGCGATCCTGCTCTTCGAGCGTCGCCGGGCGGACCGCATCACGCGGGACACGCGACGGATGGCACAGGGCCGGCCTCCGGCGGATGTCGACGAGGACGACGAAGGCGGAGCCCGGTAGCGGTGATGACCAGGTCCGGTCAGATCTGGCGGTGCGTACTGACCTTCGGGCTCCTTCGGCTGATTCACTTCAATGGTTCGTCAGCTTCGCTAACGTCGCTTCCCTGACCCTGACCGGATCACACCGACCTGACTAATGGGGGAGCCGTGGCAGAGGAGTCTTGGCACGAGGCACGTCTGATTCCCACATCGGGCATCAATGGCGCTGAGGAACAGGAGCGACGAGCGACCTCAGCGCTCTTGGCTGTGCTGTCTGCCGTCAAGGAATTCGGGCGTGGCTTCGTCAAGCCCTTCGGTGCTCCGGCGGGCGCCATGGACTGCTTCATCGAGGTGCCGTTCGTGCTTGGCGAGCGACGCCTCTATCCGGACGGACTCATCCGTGTCTCGCGCGGCGCCAAGTGTTGGACGGCGCTGGTGGAGGTGAAGACTGGCCCCAATGTTCTGGCAGCCGAGCAGCTGGAGAACTACCTCGACATCGCCCGTGAAAACGGATTCGATGCCGTCATCACGATCTCCAACGAGATTCCCGCCGTCGCCGGACAGCATCCGACCAAGGTCGACAAGCGCAAGCTTCGCAAGGTCGAGCTGCACCACATCTCCTGGTCGCAAGTGCTCGCAGAGGCCGTGATGCAGAAGGAGTTCCGCGGAGTCGCGGATCCGGAGCAGGCATGGATCCTTGGAGAACTCATCCGTTACCTCGAGCACCGGAAGTCGGGCGCGCTCGAGTTCGACGACATGGGGGAATCGTGGGTGGGGGTCCGCGATCAGGTCGCCGCCGGCACCCTTCGACCTACCGACAAGGGCATCGCAGAAGTCGTTGCTCGATTCGACGCGCTCTTGCGGTTCGCCAGCCTTCAGCTCGGAAGGCAGCTGGGAACCGAGGTGGTGCCTGTGCTTTCGCGCCGGGAAGCAGCCGACCCTCTACTTCGCGCGCAGGCCCTGACGCAATCACTCTGCGCATCGGGTGAGCTCTCGGGCGCTATTCGCATCCCGAACACGGTGGGGAACCTGGTTGTCACGGCGGACCTTCGGGCGGGCCGGGTGACCTGCTACGTCGACGTGGACGCCCCCCGCGAGGGCAGGCCCTCCACACGCGTGAACTGGCTGGTACGTCAGCTGAAGAACGCCCCGGGGTCCACGCGGGTCGAGTCCTTCGTCGCACATGCCCGAGGCTCACAAGCCGCCGAGCTGCTCTCCGCAGTCCGGGAGGACCCAGCGCTCCTCGTCGTGGACGCGGGCAAGGAGATCAGGACCTTCCGTGTTGCCACGTCGAACGGATTGGGAAGCAAGCGCGGTCGTGGGCGAGGATCCTTCATCGACTCGGTCCTGTTGTCCGTGGACTCGTTCTACAGCGATGTGCTCAAGTCGCTCCGTGCATGGTCGGCCGCACCGCCCAAGCTGCGAGCAGCCGCGTTGGCACCCTCGGACCTCGACGAGGATGTTCCATCCTCCCTTGTCTCGACGGACTTCTCGTCACAGGACGGTGTCACCGCGCCCACGCGGGGCGAGGTACACGTTCTAGCCACGCCAGCCGCCGAGGAAGCTGTCGATCCAGTCGAGTGAACGTGCCTGTGGCCCGATCACCGGGTGGTGTCGGGCGGTGGGGCGTTCAGGTTCGTCGGCGTTGCTGGGCTGGTCGTGGTGGTGGGGTGGGTCGTGGGGTGGGCGGGTCGGTGGTCACGGTGTGCCCGGTGGGGAGGGTCCATTCGTAGGACCCGTCGGCGAGGCGGCGGTAGCTGAAGTGGCCGAAGGTCTTGGCCCGGTGGTGGCGCCGGCACACCGGTGCCAGCCGGTCCGGGCTGGTCTGGCCGGGCGGACCACCGTCGTCCATCGTGACGTAGGGGTCGATGTGGTCGAGGTCGCAGACCTCGGCGGCTCGCCCGCAGCCGGGGAAGACGCACGTCTCGTCGCGCAGCCGGACGGCTGCGGCCATCCGCGCCGGCGGGTCGTGGGCGTCGACCGCCGCGATCGCCGCGGTGTCGACGACGGGCTGGATGGTGACCTTCCCCGCGGTCATCAGCCAGCCGGTGAGGCGACCCATCAGCACCGGCCCGAGCTTCGGGGACCGGGCGACCCCGTGCCGGCCCGGGAGCAGGGGGTCGGCGTCGAGGAGGTCACGGTCGGTGACGTGGAAGACCAGCACCACCCCACCCGCTTCTTGACCGCCTGGTGTGGTGGGGCGGCGGAACGGGTTGGCTCCGCCCAGGGCGATGTCCTCGGTCACGACCACGGCCGGGTCGTGGTCCGGATCGGGCCCGTCGGGGTCGGGCCGGTCGGGGTCGGGCCGGTCGGGGTCGGGCCGGTCGGGGTCGGCGGGGTCGACGCCCAGGAGGGCCAGGGCCTGCTGCGGGTCGGCCAGCAGCCCGACCGCGTGGGCACGCCGGACGCCGAGGTCACCGTGGTGACCCAGCGCCCGCATGGTGGCGGCCATCGTGGACACGGTGTGGTCGAACGCGACGTGTCGGCCTCGTCGAGGACCATGAACACCTCACCCGTACCCGGAGCGGACTCGCCGTAACGCACCTCGACCCTGCGGGCCGCCAACGCGTGGTCGTGGTCGGCGATCGCCCGGTCCGGGTCGGCGTACAACCGTGCCTCGTGGACCAGGGTCCCGATCCGGTGCGGATTCAACCGCCGGGGCCGCCACGCCAGCAGCCGGTCCGCGTGCCCGGCCGCGACCAGGTCCAGGTCACGCGAGGCACGGGCGGCCTCCCGACCCAGGTGCACCGGGACCCGCAGCGCCCGCACCAACGCCCACGTGCGGGGCAGCCGGTGGGCCAGGTCGAGGACGTCACCCAGCAGCGCCAGCGTCGCCTCGTGCGACAGATCCAGCACCGCCGCCAGCTCCATCACCGCGAACTCCGCCACCAGCGGCGTCCCCACGCCCGCGATCGGGGTGGCCCGCTCGCCGAACAACGCGGCCGCCGAACCCGGACGGTGGATCGTCTCCGAACGCCACCCCGCAGCATCGTCGACGTCGGAGGGGACGTGGGCGTGGGCCCACGCCAGCGCCGCCTCCAACACCTCCACCTCGGCCCGCCGACGCGCCGTCATCGCCGCCACCGCCCGGTCCAGCACCCCACGCTCCAGCCCGGCACGGTCCAGCCCCGGGCGGGTGCCGGGGGCTTCGGGAGCCGGGGTGGTGGTGGACATGGATCCAGTCTCCCAGAGACCACCGACACTCTGACCTGCGCGAATGAATCGGTGGAGAACTGTTCTCGAACACGTGGTCGCAGTCAGTGGCGTGGTTTCGAGGCTCGCTCCGCTCGCACCTCAACCACCGAATCCGCGCTAGCACCCCCACCACCGAATCCGCGCGCGCTCGCACCTCGAGCCGCCGGCGGCACCGCAGCCGCAGCCGCAGCCGCAGCCACCTTCAGCCGATCTGCTCCGCGAGCGACACGATGAGGCCCTCCGGGCCGCGGATGTAGGCCATGCGCCACTGGTCCTCGTAGGTGCCGATGCCGCCGACCAGGCCGAAGCCCAGCCCGGCGGCCAGCTCCACGGCTGACTCGATGTCGACCACCTGGAAGGAGACGTTGCGCAGCCCCAGCTCGTTGGCCGGTGCGGCCGGTGATCCCGGCAGGTGGTCCGGGCGGACGAATCTCGCCAGCTCCACCGTGGCGCCTCCCTCCGGGGCCTTGAGCATGGCGATCTCCGTGCGTGATCCGGGAATGCCGCAGACGGTGTCCAGGAACTCGCCCTCGACGAACGTCCGTCCCTCGACCTCGAGGCCGAGCGCGACGAAGAAGTCGATGGCCGCCTCGAGGTCTGCCACGGTGATGCCGACGTGGTCGAAGCGTCGTACGTGCGTCATGTCGTCCATCCTTCTGTGCTGGTGGCTGTCGGACCCGGGACGGAGCGGGGATCGCATCTTCGACACTCCACGCCCGGGCTGACCGTCCGGTCCGATATTCGCAAGACGGGTGTCGGACCCAAGGCCCACAATGGGTGGCGATGAGCATCGTGTCGACCCTCAAGAAGCAGGCCATCCCTCCCTCACCTCTCGCGGGTAGGTTGGCGACCCAGTCGCTCCTCTTCGCTCTCGGCGAGGGGACGTTCATGGCCGGGTCGGCGGTGTTCTTCACGCAGGTGGTCGGGCTGTCCGTCGTCCAGGTGGGACTGGGGCTGACGATCGCGGGCATCGCGTCGTTCATCGCCGCCTACCCGATGGGCCGGATCGTCGACCGGCTCGGCGCCAAGCGCTGCTGGGCGATCAGCTCGGCCGGCCAGGGCGCCATGTTCGCGGTCTGGCCCTTCATCGACAGCTTCGAGGGCTACCTCGCGATGGCGATCGCGATGGAGGTGATCGGCGCCCTCGGAGGGGTCGCTCACGGCGCCTACACGATCGACGTCCTGCCGCCCCACGAGCGGGTCACCTCGCGCGCCTACATGTACTCGGCGCTCAACGTCGGCTTCACGCTCGGCTCGCTGCTCGGGATCATCGCCCTCGGACCCGAGTCGCTGACCCTGCTGATGGTGGTGCCGCTCTTCACCGCGGCGGTCTTCATCTTCAACGCCTTCAACATCACCCGTCTGCCCGACGCGCAGCACGACCTGCGCACCGCCGAGGAACGCAAGGTCAAGGTTCCCGGCGTCGGCCCGATGCGCAACGTCGGATGGCTCGCCACCAGCTTCTTCACCGGGATGCTCTGGACCAACCAGGTGATCCTCAACGTCGTCATCCCGCTGTGGCTGGTGGAGAAGACGGACGCCCCGTGGGTGATCCTGTCGCTCCTCTTCGGCACCAACACGGTGATGTGCATCGTCCTCCCGATGGCCGCGGCGCGCGGGATCAAGGACGTCACCACGGCCCTGCGCGCGATCCGCATCTCGACGGTCTTCTTCGTCATCTCGTGCGTCATCACGCTGTCGACCCACCACACCGTCGGCGCGTGGACGATCGTGCTGTTCTTCCTCGGCCACGTCACCCTGACCGGAGCAGAGCTCTACCTGTCGGCCGCGAGCTGGACCTTCGAGGCCGAGCTGATGGACCCGCGTCGTCGCGGTGAGTACCAGGGTGCCGCCGAGCTCAGCGGAACCCTGGGCCAGGTGTGGGCTCCTGCGGCCTTCACGTTCCTCGCGATGACCTGGAGCACCTGGGGCTGGCTGGTGATCGCAGGCATCATCACCTTCGCGGCGATCGCGATCCACCCGTCGTCTGCGGCGGCCCGCCGCTTCCTCGAGAAGCACGTTCCCGCCGACGTGCTGGCCGACGCCGCTGCCCACGACGTCGGCGACGCCCCGGTCGGCCCGCCGATGGTCGACCAGCCCGCGCAGCCCGGCGGAGACTCGCCCCTCGACGGGCTGCCAGAATCCACCGGTGACCGCATCCGCTGACTGGCTCGCCGGCGCCCGCCCGCGCACCCTTCCCGCTGCCGTAGCCCCCGTGCTGGCCGGCACCGGGGTGGCGGCGTACGTCGACCAGGCCGTGTGGTGGAAGGCCTTGCTGGCCCTGGTGGTCAGCCTCGCCCTGCAGGTCGGGGTCAACTACGCCAACGACTACTCCGACGGGATCCGCGGCACCGACGCGGACCGGGTCGGACCGATGCGACTCGTCGGGTCCGGTCGGGCGACGCCGCGGGCCGTGAAGACCGCAGCGTTCGCCGCCTTCGGCGTCGCGGCCGTCGCCGGCCTGGTGCTCGCGGCCACCAGCGGGTGGTGGCTGGTGGCCGTCGGCCTGGTCTGCGTCGTCGCCGCCTGGTTCTACACCGGGGGCGACCGGCCCTACGGCTACCTCGGCCTCGGCGAGGTCATGGTGTTCGTCTTCTTCGGGCTCGTCGCGGTCGTCGGTACGACGTACGTGCAGACCGGGACCTGGGAGTGGCCGGCCCTCTACGCCGGCGTCGGCATCGGTGCCCTGGCCTGCGCGATCCTCGTCGCCAACAACCTCCGCGACATCCCCACCGACACCGTGGCCGGCAAGCGCACGCTGGCCGTACGGCTGGGCGACGAGCGCACCCGCTACCTCTACGCGTTCCTGGTCCTCGTCGCGGCCGCAGCGGTGGTGGCGGTCGGCGTCGCCACGACGTGGTGGGCCCTGCTGGGCCTGGCGTTCCTGGTGCGGGCGGCCGCCCCGACCAGGGCGGTCCTCGCCGGCGCCGCGGGACCCGCGCTGATCCCGGTCCTCGCCGCCACCGGCGCCTCGGAGCTCCTCTGGTCGGTGCTCGTCGCCGCCCCCCTCCTGGTGCTCGGCTGAGCCGAAAACCCGTGGCCGCCCCGGCCTCCGCTCAGTAGCGTCGTCGAGATGGACTACGACTTCGCCACCCTCGACCTCGCGGACGAATCCGAGGCGGCGACCGCGCGTCGTCGTGGGTGGATCGGCGCGGTGCTGCGCGGCTTCCGTGACCCGCGCCCCGATGACGAGATGATCACGCGCTGGGTGGACGTCTACCAGGCCGACCAGGTGACCTGCCGGGGCGCCTGGCTCCCCGAGGGCGAGTTCGGCGCCGGACCCATGCCCGTCGCCACCTACGCCAGCCTCGACAAGACCCTCAACGCCGGACTCGAGCTCGTCCCGCTCAGGATGATCACCGACGTCACCACCAGCGCGACACACCGCCGTCGAGGCCTCCTCAAGCGCCTGATCGAGGACGATCTCGCCGACGCCGTCGCCCAGGGCGTACCTGTGGCCGCGCTCACCGCGTCAGAGGCCACGATCTACGGGCGCTGGGGCTTCGGGCCGGCCACCTTCAACCAGACCATCGAGCTCGACGCCTCCCCCGGCTTCGCGTTGCGATCCTTCACCGATCCGGGGCGGGTCGAGCTCATCGAGCCCGCGGACGCCTGGGAGCACGTGAAGGGCGTCTTCGACACGTTCCACACCCGGCAGCGCGGCTCGGTGGACTGGCCGACGCAGTACCGCGACATCCACACCGGCGCCTACGACTACAACGACCGCAGCCCGAACTCGAAGATCCGCGCCGCGGTGCACCTCGACGGCGACGGCCGAGTCGACGGCTTCGTCGTGTTCGCGCCGGGCGAGAACGGGTCGACCAAGGTCGACGAGATGGTCGCCCTGTCGCCGGTCGCGCAGCTGAGCCTCTGGTCCTTCCTGGCGGGCATGGACCAGGTGAAGACAGTGACCTTCAACCTGGCCCACCCCGAAGACCCGCTCCTGTGGGCACTGGTCGACCTCGGCCGGGTCAAGGTCACCGCGCTCTCGCACTTCCTCTGGATCCGGGTCCTCGACGTCGGGCGGTCGTTGACCGCGCGCCCCTGGGGTGCCGACGGTCGCGTCGTGGTGGCGATCGACGACCCGCAGGGACACGCCGCCGGGAAGCTTCGAGGTCGAGACCTCCGATGGGAGGGCACACGTGGCCCGCACCGACCGGTCGGCGGACGTGACGCTCACCGCCGACACGTTGGGGTCGCTCTACCTCGCTGGCCCACGGGTCTCCGCGCTGCACCGCGCCGGCCGGATCGGCGGCACGGACGACGCCGTACGCCGGTTCGCCGCGATGGCCGACCTCAGCGACCCGCCCTACAACCTCACCGGCTTCTAGTCCCGGAGCCGAGGCTCAGTCCTGGTCCTCGCGCGCCTTGCGCTCCTCGAAGGCAGCCGCGGCCTTGGCCGCGCGCGCCTCCACGCGGCGCGCGAAGGCCTCCCGCTGGCGGTCGAGGATGTAGTAGGACGCGATCCCCGAGACGAGGAACGCCACGATGACGGCCCAGAACAGGTTGAGCTGGCCGTCGAAGACCAGGGCCATGATGCCCGCGACGACGCCGAACGACGCCAGGAACAGCACGATCCGCAGAGCGGTGTAGACGATGAACTCCCTCACGGCAACAAGCCTAGGTGGACGCGACTACATTGGGGGAATGCTCAAGGTCCTGCTCGTCGTCGCCGTGATCGCGGTCGTCGTGTGGGTGTTGGTCAGGTTCGCGCTGCGGCGTCTCGACGGTGGTGGCGGTACGTCACGACCACGCGTCATCGGCCCCGACGACGACCCCGACTTCCTGCGGGGCCTCGACCGGCCACGCAAGCCCGACGACGACTGACCTCACCTCGGCGGCGCCCTCGGCGTACGAGTGCTGGCTGGAGGTGCTGAAGAAGTTGATGCCGATGAAGTTGAACCACAGCGTCGCGGCACCGACCAGCGACAGGATCGCGGCGTTGCGCCCGCGCCAGCCCGCCGTCGCGCGGGCGTGGAGGTAGGCGGCGTAGACCACCCAGGTGATGAAGGCCCACACCTCCTTGGGGTCCCAGTTCCAGTAGGACGACCACGCCTGGTGCGCCCAGATGGGGCCGGAGATCAGCACCCCGAAGGTCCACACCGGGAAACCGAAGGCGTGCATGCGGTAGGAGATCCGGTCGAGCGAGGCCAGCTCGGGGAGCCTGGCGAGGTAGCCCGTCTGCTTCGTCGAGCGAGCCTTGAGCAGGTAGAGGATCGAGGTGATGGCGCCGAGGGTGAACGCGCCGGTGGCGATGACGGCGGAGACGACGTGGATCACCAGCCAGTAGGACTCCAGCGCCTCGGTCAGGGGTGCGACCGGCTCGTAGAGCCACAGCACGTCGGCCAGCAGCACGCACAGCACGAACCCGACGACGATCGGGCCGAGCCACGACAGCCGCCAGCGGCTGGTGGTCGCGAGGAAGAGGGCGACGACCACGAAGGTGCCGCTGAGGGTGAACTCGTACATGTTGCCCCACGGCACCCGGTTGGGGTCCGCGGCCATGCCGCGTGCGACGAGCGCGATCAGGTGGGCGAGCGCGGCGATGCCGGTCAGCAGGAGACCGAGGCGCCCGGCCATCTCGGTCCGGTGCGCGACCCGCTCGTCCGCGGGCTCGACGATCGTCCCGCCTCCACCGACGGCGACCGGCTGCGCGACCGGAACGTCACGCAGCGCCGCCCACTGCACGGCGTAGGCGAGCAGGGCCAGGAAGTAGACCACGCCGGCGGCGGCCACGCCCTGGTTGCTGAGGGTCTCCCACTGTGCGTCGGTCACGCTGTCACCTCTCGGTCCTCTCTCAGTGCCTCCACGATCTCAGCAAGCTCGTCGCGGCCCGTCTCCGGGTCTCCTCCCGACGACCGGTCCAGCCGCGCCAGCTCGACCAGCGTCGTGCCGTCGTCCTGCCGTCGAGCGCGCACCCACAGCCGGCGCGGCCGTACGAACAGCGAGCCGAGGAGCCCGATGAGGGCGAGCACGACGCCGGTCAGCGCGACGAGCTTGCCGGGGGTCCGGCTGATCTGGATCTTGTTCCAGCGCTGCAGGCCCTCGAACGTCACGCTGCCCAGTCCGTCGGGCAGGGTGACGGTGTCGCCCGGGCGCAGGTCCATCCGGAACGGCTGCCCGTCGGCCTTGGTCAGCTGGGTCGCCTTCGCCTTGTCGAGGACGTAGACCGAGGCACTGCTGCCGTCGTCGAGGCCGACGTCGCCGGTGTAGACGAAGAGCGAGACCAGCGGGTCGACCGCGTTGCCGAAGGCCGAGGACGGCATGGTCAGGTTGCCGTCGGCGTCCCTGCCCATCGCGAAGGTCGGGTAGAGGGTGCCCTCGAGGCCGAGCTGGGTGGGCCGCGCGTCGGGCGCCTTGACGACGCCGAAGGACTCGAAGGTCTGGGCGTTGGTCGGCAGGAACACGGTGGGGCCGGTCTGCGCGATGTTGCCCTCGCCGTCACGGATCGTGATGACCGGCGCATAGCCGTGACCGATCAGGAAGACGTCGGTGTCGCCGATGGAGAGCGGGTGGTTGACCTTGAGGTCGTACTGCTGCGTCTCCGCGCCCGGCTCGGCCTCGTAGTCGAGGTGCGCGACGAACTTGCGGGCCATGCCCGCCCGGCGACCGTCGGTGACCCACTCGACGTCGAAGTCGGTGATGCTGAACGAGAAGGGCTCCATCACGGCGGGGTTGAAGAGGCTGCCGGGGGCGAAGTCGTCGTACTGGGTGAGGTTGTTGGAGAAGCCGTAGTCCTTGCCGTTGAACATGATGACGCCGCCCTTGTAGCCGAACAGGCTCCCGACGGCGACACCGACGAGGACGACGATCACGGCCAGGTGGAAGAGCAGGTTGCCGGCCTCGCGCAGGTGGCCGCGCTCGGCCGCGACCGCGTCGGACTCACCCTCCGTCCAGTCGACGCGGAAGCGTCGGCGCCGGATCACCGCCGCGGCCCGGGCGAGGACGAGGTCGGGCTCCTCGTCGGTCGTGTACGACGTGCTCTCGGGCAGGCGCGACAGGTGGCGAGGCGCGCGCGGAGGCCGGGCCCGCAGCGCACGGGCGTAGACGAACAGGCGCGGGACGATGCAGCCGACCAGCGAGATCATGAGCAGGATGTAGATGGCGGAGAACCACACCGAGCCGTAGACCGCGAAGAGGTCCAGGCGGTCCCAGACGGGTGCCAGGCGGGGGTGGTCGTCGCGCCACTGCGAGACCGCCAGGGAGTCGATGTCCTCCTGCGGGAACACCGAGCCCGGGATCGAGGCGAGGGCGAGCAGCAGCAGGAGCACCAGTGCCGTACGCATCGAGGTGAGCTGGCGCCAGGTCCAGCGAGCGAGCTCGCGGACGTTGAGGTCGCTGGGCAGGGCGGTGGCCTGCCGGTCGTCGGACGGCCGGCCGAGCGGGTCGGTCACAGTGACGTCTCGAATCCCTGCACGACCTGCAGCTGGAGCCACTGCACGATGACGTCCCACCAACCGGTGACGAGCAGGATCCCGACCACGATCATCATCACGCCGCCGACCCGCGTGACGAGGACCTGGTGGCGGCGGACCACCGCGAAGGCCCCGATCATCCGCCGGTAGGCGACGGCGGCGAGGATGAACGGCAGGCCCAGGCCGAGCGCGTAGACCGCGGACAGCACGGCACCTCGCGCGGCGGTCGCCTCGTTGACCGAGAGCACGTTGATCGCCGCCAGCGTCGGGCCCACGCACGGCATCCAGCCGACCCCGAAGAGGAAGCCCAGCAGCGGTGCCGCCGCGAGCCCCACCGCCGGCACCTTGTGGATGCGCCAGTCGCGCTGCAGGAAGCCGATGCCACCCAGGAAGGCGATCCCCAGCAGGATCGTCAGGACACCGAGCACCACGTTGAGCTGGCGGGTGTGGGTGAACAGCCAGGCGCCGGCGGCGCCGGTCAGGCTGCCCAGGAGGACGAAGACGAGCGAGAACCCGAGCACGAACAGCACGGCGCCCGTGACGAGCCGGCTGCGCCGGGCGTCCTCCAGGTCGGCGCCCGAGAGCCCGCTGGCGTACGAGAGGTAGCCGGGCAGCAGCGGGATGACACAGGGGCTGAAGAAGGAGATCAGCCCGGCCAGCAGGGCGACCGGCAGCGCGAGGATCAGCGACCCCGAGAGGGCGGTGTCCTGGAACCACTCACTCATCCAGGACCTTCTCCACGAGGGAGACGAGGGTCTGCGTGGTGGGGATCCGACCCTGCACCGATGCGGCCACCCGGCCGTCGGCGTCGAGCACGACGGTGCTGGGGATCGAGCGGGGGTTGAGGGTGCCGGCGAAGGCCAGGAGCGCCCGGCCGTCGGGCGAGTAGACGGAGCCGTAGGGCACGTCGTTGTTGCGGACGAACGCCTGCGCCTTCTCGGCCGACGAGTCACGGATGTTGAGACCGAGGAAGGAGACGTCGTCGCCCAGCTCCGCGGCGGCCTCGTTGAGGTCGGGCTGCTCGACCCGGCAGGGCGGGCACTCCGACCACCAGACGTTGACCACGACCGGCCTGCCGCGCAGGTCGGCCAGGTCGACCTCCTCGCCCTCGAGGTCGACGCCGCTGAGCGAGACAGCGGCCTCCCGCGCGGAGGGTGACACCTCGACGGGCACGCCCTCACCGGTGATGTAGCCCTTGTCGCCGGTGCCGGACAGGCTCGAGCAGCCCAGCAGCACGAGCAGGCAGGCGACAGCGACGAGGGCGCGGAGGAGCTTCAGGGCCGGTCCTCCTGCGTGGCACCGCCGGCCGAGAACGGCGCGGAGCGGTCGCCCACCGGGATCAGGTCGCCGGCCGGCTCGGAGTAGCGCACCTGCACCATCCGGTCGTCGTCGAACACCACGCTGGTCAGCGAGCACAGCGTGCACTGGCGGTTCTTGGGGTGGTGGAGATAGCTGCGCTTCTCGAGGAAGAGCCGGGTCGTCCAGATCGGCAGCTGGTGCGAGACGATGACGGCCTCGTGGCCCGTGGCCGCGTCGCGGGCGTCGTGGATCGCCGCGACCATCCGCCCGGCGATCTCGTCGTAGGGCTCGCCCCAGGACGGCGTGAAGGGGTTGTAGAGGTGGCGCCACAGGTGGGGCCGCTTGACGATCGTCATCGCGCCGTCCCCGAAGCTGAGCCCCTCGAAGACGTTGCTCGACTCGATCACCCGCGGGTCGACGACGGGCGTCAGGCCACGGGCCTCCGCCAACGGCGCCCCGGTCTCCCGGGCGCGCTCGAGGGGCGACGTACGCATGTGCACGATGTCGCGGTCACCGATCGCCTCCCCGATCCGCTGCGCCATCCGGGTGCCGAGGTCCGAGAGGTGGTAGCCGTCGCGGCGGCCGTAGAGCACGCCCTCGGGGTTGTGCACCTCACCGTGCCGCAGCAGGTGGACCGTGGTCAGCACACCCATGTCAGATACCTCCTGCCGTGGCGGCCGCCCGTGCGGCCGCGGGAAGCGCGTCGATGATCCTCGAGACCGCCCGGTCGTCGTGGGCCGCGGACACGAACCACGCCTCGTACGCAGACGGCGGCAGGTAGACGCCCTGGTCGAGCATCGAGTGGAAGAACGCGGCGTAGGCCGCGGTGTCCTGCCGGCTCGCCTCGGCGAAGTCGCGCACTGGTGCCGCGCTGAAGAACACCGAGAACATGGTCCCCGCGCACTGCACGGTGTGCGGGACCGACGCCGCCTCGAGCGCCTCGGACACCGCCGAGCGGATGGTGTGGGCGGTCGCGTCGAGGTGGGCGTAGACCTCGGGAGTGGCGAGCCGGAGCGTCGCCAGGCCGGCGGTGGTGGCGACGGGGTTACCGGACAGCGTGCCGGCCTGGTAGACCGGCCCCTCCGGCGCCAGGTGGGACATGAGGTCCGCGCGGCCACCGAATGCGGCGGCAGGGAAGCCGCCCCCCATCACCTTGCCGAAGGTCATCAGGTCGGGCGTCCAGCCCTCGATCGCACCGTCGAGGCCCCAGCCGCCCTGCGCGGTCGCGCGGAACCCGGTCATCACCTCGTCGCTGATGAACAGCGCACCGTGGGCCCGGCAGGTCTCGGCGAGGAAGGCGTTGAAGCCCGGGGCGGGCGGGACGACGCCCATGTTGCCGGGCGTGGCCTCGGTGATCAGGCACGCGATCCGCGGGCCGTGGACGTCGAACGCCGCCTGCACGGCCTCGCGGTCGTTGTAGGGCAGCACCAAGGTCTCGGCGGCCGAGGAGGCGGGCACCCCGCTGGTGCCTGGCACCGCCAGGGTCGCGACGCCGGAGCCGGCCTCGGCCAGCAGCGGGTCGACGTGGCCGTGGTAGCAGCCGGCGAACTTCACGACGAGGTCGCGACCGGTCGCGCCGCGCGCCAGCCGGATCGCGGACATGGTGGCCTCGGTGCCGGAGGAGACGAGGCGGACCCGCTCGACCGGTGTGCGGGCGACGATCTCCTCCGCCAGCTCGACCTCGGGCTCGGTGGGGGTGCCGTACGACGTACCGCGGGCCACCGCACCCGCGACGGCGGCCTGGACGTCGGGGTGCGCGTGGCCGAGCAGCATCGGTCCCCACGAGCAGATCAGGTCGACGTAGTCGTTGCCGTCGGCGTCGGTGAGCCAGGCGCCCGAGGCGGAGGTGATGAAGCGCGGGGTGCCGCCGACCGCGTTGAACGCTCGGACGGGCGAGTTCACGCCTCCCGGAGTCACGGCCCGGGCGCGCTCGAAGAGCGCCTCGCTGGCCGCTGTCGTGGCGGGGATCGTCGCGTGGGTCACCGGGTCATTGTCGCGTAGGCGGGCAAGCGGACCGCACTCGGTGCGTCCAGGCGACCGAAGATGTGCCTTGGCACACAACTGACCGGGACGTAACTTGGGGCGGACAATGCTCGTTGAGAGGTGTAGGTGGGCCCGGAGGGGGCACCATGACACCAGTACGACCCAGGGGAGATGCACACCATGTCGACTTTCGGCCGACTCCACAGGGCGACCGCGATCGTCCCGCTGGCGTTGCTGTCAGCCGCATGGACCGCGAGCCTCACCGGTGGCGTGGGGTCGGCCAGCGCCGACCCGGATGGCTCCGGCACGCTCCCGGACGGCACCCCGCTCCCCGCCGCGGCGATCGAGGCGCCCGCCAGCGTCGGTGACGCCGTCACCCGTGCCGCCGCGCTGACCCCCGGGTCGCCCAGCAGCATCCCCCAGGCCGCCCTGGCCGCCTACCAGCGCGCCGAGGCCGTCATCAACAAGGCCGACACGAGCTGCTCCCTCCCGTGGGAGCTGATCGCCGCGATCGGTCGGGTCGAGTCCGACCACGGTCGCTACGGCGGCAACACGCTCGACGAGGAGGGCGTGGCCCGCCCCGGCATCTACGGCATTGCGCTGAACGGCAAGAACAACACCCAGGACATCAGCGACACCGACGCCGGGCAGTACGACAACGACACCCGCCACGACCGCGCGGTCGGGCCGATGCAGTTCATCCCCTCCACCTGGGCGGTCGTCGGTGTGGACGGCGACAGCGACGGCACCCGTGACCCGCAGGACATCGACGACGCCGCGCTCGCGACCGCCGTCTACCTCTGCTCGGGCGAGGACGACCTGTCCGCCGAGAAGGGACAGCGCGCGTCGGTCTACCGCTACAACCACTCCAACGCCTACGTCGACCTGGTCCTGGAGATCATGCGGGCCTACATGGACGGCGACTTCAGCGCGGTGCCGACCTCCACCCTGACCTCCGGGGTGATCCTCCCCGAGCCCACCGGTCCGGGCGCCGGCGCCGGCTCCGGCAACCAGGGCGGCAACGGCGGCAAGGGCGGCAAGGGCTCCGACGCCGAACAGGGGGGCAAGGGCGGGAACGGCGGCAAGGACGACGACACGCCGACCACCACCCCGAGCTCCACCACCACGCCGACTCCGAGCCAGACGCCCACCCAGACGTCGACCCAGAGCCCCACGCCGTCTTCGACGCCGACCAAGGACCCGACCACGGTGCCCACGACGGTGCCGACGACGGCCCCCACCACGCTGCCCCCCCTGCCGACGGTGCCGAGCACCCCGATCGACCAGACCCTGACGTGGGCCGAGGCGCAGGCCCAGTGCGTCGCCCAGGGGATCTCCGTGCTCGACGTGGCGGCGCTCACCGCCTGCATCGAAGACCTGATGAACCCCTGACAGCCCGTAGCGTCATACGGACCGGGCAACCGGTTGCCCCCTCCGCATGACGTTCCGTGGCGCCGGTCGGCTCAGCGGCGCAGCAGGAGCGCGGCCTCGGACGCCCAGTAGGTCAGGGTCACGTCGGCGCCGGCGCGGCGGATCGAGGTGAGCGTCTCCAGGATCGCGGCCTCACGTTCGATCCAGCCGTGGGCGGCCGCGGCCTCGACCATCGCGTACTCGCCGGAGATGTTGTATGCGGCGACCGGCACGTCGACGGCGTCGCGCACGCGGCGTACGACGTCGAGGTAGGCGAGGGCCGGCTTGACCATCACGATGTCGGCACCCTGCGCCACGTCGAGGAGTGCCTCGCGCACGCCCTCGACGGCGTTGGCGGGGTCCTGCTGGTAGGTGCGACGGTCGCCCTCGAGCGAGGAGTCGACGGCCTCGCGGAAGGGTCCGAAGAAGACGGAGGCGTACTTCGCGGAGTAGGCCAGGATCGAGACCGGGTGGTGACCGGCCGCGTCCAGCGCCCGGCGGACCACGGCGACCTGGCCGTCCATCATCCCGCTGGGCCCGACCATGTCGACGCCGGCAGCGGCCTGCGCCAGCGCCATCTCCGCATACGCGACGAGCGTCCGGTCGTTGTCGACCTCGCCGTCGGCGGTGAGCAGGCCGCAGTGCCCGTGGTCGGTGAACTCGTCGAGGCACAGGTCCGACATCACGGTCAGCTGGTCGCCGACCTCGGCCACCACGTCGGTGATCGCGAGGTTGAGGACGCCACCGGGGTCGATGCCCCCGGAGCCGGTCGCGTCCTTGGTCTCCGGGATGCCGAACAGCATGACGCCCCCCAGCCCGAGCTCGGCCGCCTCGGAGACGGCCTCCTTGAGCGAGTCGCGCGAGTGCTGGACCACGCCGGGCATCGACGAGATGGCGCGCGGCTCGGACAAGCCCTCGCGGACGAAGACCGGCAGCACCAGCGAGCTGGGCACCACCGAGGTCTCCGCGACCATGCGGCGCAGGGCAGGCGTACGCCGCAGCCGCCGCGGTCGGATGAGCGGGGTCTCGACGTGCACCTCGTCAGTCATGGGGCCATCCTCCCGTAGTCCCCCCGGGAGCGGTGGTCCAGCCACCTTCCGGCTGGGCGGAAGGTGGCTGGCGCACCGCTCGAGCGGGATCTACTTCGCGGCGCGGCTCTTCCGTCGGCCCGAGGCGGTGCGCTCGCTGGGCCGGGTCACGGGCTCGCCGTTCTCCAGCATCGCCAGTCGTCGCGCCGCGCCGAAGTCGGCCAGCGCGTCGACCAGGACCGCCACGTCGGGCGTTGGTGAGAGCACGTCGACCCGCAGGCCGTGCTCCTCCGCGGTCTTGGCGGTGGCCGGACCGATCACGGCGATGATCGTCGACGGGTGCGGCTTGCCGGCGATGCCGACCAGGTTGCGCACGGTCGAGGACGAGGTGAAGACGACGGCGTCGAACTTGCCCGTCTTGATCGCGTCCCGGACCGGCGCCGGCGGCGGGGTGGCGCGCACGGTGCGGTAGGCCGTCACGTCGTCGCACTCCCAGCCGAGGTCGATCAGCCCGGCGACGAGGTTCTCGGTGGCGATGTCGGCGCGGGGCAGGAACACCCGGTTGATCGGGTCGAGCATGTCGTCGTACGGCGGCCACTCCGCCAGCAGGCCGGCAGCGGACTGCTCACCCGAGGGCACGAGGTCGGCACGCAGGCCCCAGGCCGCGATCGCCTCGGCGGTCTTGTCGCCGACCGCGGCGATCTTCAGGCCGGAGAACGCGCGGGCGTCCAGGCCGTACTCCTCGAACTTCTCGCGCACCGCCTTGACGGCGTTGACCGAGGTGAACGCGATCCACTCGTAGCGACCCTCGACCAGGCCACGCACGGCCTTGTCCATCTGGAGCGGGTTGCGCGGCGGCTCGACCGAGATGGTCGGGACCTCCTCGGGAACCGCGCCGTAGTCGCGCAGGCGGCGCGACAGCGAGCCGGCCTGCTCCTTGGTGCGCGGCACCAGCGCACGCCAGCCGAACAGCGGCTTGGTCTCGAACCACGACAGCGTCTGGCGCAGGTCGACGACGTCGCCGATGACGGTGATGGCCGGCGGCGCGATGCGTGCGGCACGGACGTCGGCCCCGATCTCGGCCAGCGTGGAGATGAGGGTCTGCTGCTCGGTGGTGGTGCCGACGCGCGTCATCGCGACGGGCGTCTCGGGCGAGCGGCCGGCCTCGATCAGGGCCGCGGCGGTCTGGGCGATGGTGCCCACGCCGGAGAGCAGGACGAGCGTGCGGTCGTCGGCGTAGGCGCTCCAGTCGACCTTCTCGCCGCAGGTGACGACGGCCATCTCGCGGTGGCGCTTGGTGGTCAGCGGGATGCCGGCGTAGGCCGGGACCGCGCTCACCGACGAGACGCCGGGGACGACCTCGAAGCCGACGCCCGCCTTCACGCAGGCCTGCGCCTCCTCGGGGCCGGAGGCGTAGAGGAACGGGTCGCCGGTCATCAGGCGGACCACGCGCTGCTTCTTGCCGTGGCGTACGACGACCTTGGCGCGGGCCGCGTGCGTCAGCGGCTGGCCGTCCTCGCCGAAACCGCCGTCGACGATCTCCGGGCCGTCCTGGCCCTCGGCCAGGCCGAGCACCGATCGGACCAGGTCGATGTGCTCGGGGGCCTCGGTCACGATCACCTCGGCGCTCCGGAGGAGCTCCACGGCACGCACTGTCAGCAGGCCCGGGTCACCGGGTCCGCTGCCGACGAACGACACCCAACCCGGGGTCGCCACCTTGCTGTCGGCGGTGCTGGCGTGCGGGGTCTGTACTCGCGTCATGCGTGCTGATTCCTCACTGGTGGTGCTTCCATCAGGTCTGCTGCTCCCTCGTCGAGCATCGAGCTCGCGAGGCGTGTTCCGAGTGACTCGGCCTCGGTGACCGGGCCGGTGGTGCTCATCCGCACCGACAGGCCGCCGTCAGCGGAGAGCGCCACGGCCCTCAGCCACAGCTCCTCGCCGTCCTCGCCCTCGACGACGTCGGCGAGGGCCCCCAGCGGGGCCGAGCAGCCGGCCTCCAGGGTGGAGAGGACGGCGCGCTCCGCGGTGACGGCGGCGCGGGTGGCGGCGTCGTCGAGCCGGGCCAGTGCGGCGACCAGGTCGGTGTCGCTGCTGCGGCACTCGACGGCGAGCGCGCCCTGGCCGGGCGCGGGCAGCATCTGGAGCGGGTCGAGGACCTCGCTCACCTCGTCGAGGCGGCCGAGGCGGGCCACTCCGGCGCGAGCCAGGACGACCGCGTCGACCTCGCCGTCGCGGACCTTGCGGATCCGGGTGTCGACGTTGCCGCGGATGTCCTGGATGTCGAGGCCTAGCCCCAGCGCCTCGAGCTGGCTCGCCCGGCGCGGGGAGCCCGTGCCGAGGCGGCTGCCCACCGGGAGCTCGCCGAGGGTGAGGCCGTCACGGGCCACCACGACGTCACGAGGGTCCTCGCGACGAGGGATCGCGGCCAGCGCGATGCCGTCGGCGGGCTTCGTCGGCAGGTCCTTGAGCGAGTGGACGGCCACGTCGACGCGTCCGTCGAGCAGGGCGTCGCGCAGCGCGCTGACGAAGACGCCGGTGCCACCCAGCGTGGCCAGCGGGGCCGAGCTGCGGTCGCCCGCGGTGGAGACCTCGACCAGCTCGACCTCGCGACCGAGGTGCTCGCGGATCAGGTCGGCGACGAGGCCCGACTGGGTGGTGGCCAGCACGGAGGCACGGGTGCCGAGGCGCAGGACGGACGAGGCGACGGTGCTCACTCCGGGGTCCCCGCGGCGTTGTTCGGGGGAGCGCAGCGGAGGAGAAGAACGTCGTGGGGTGGTCATTGCTGTCCCTCCGCCCGCGTCATCGCGTCCACCGCGTCGGGGTCGAGGCGGAAGAGCTCGGCCAGCGCGGCGGTGTAGGAGACGGCCGGCTCGGCGTCGGCGAGCTCCTTGACCCGCACGGTCGGCTCGTGGAGCAGCTTGTCGGCCACCCGGCGCACCGTCTGCAGCACCTCGGCGCGGGTCGCGTCGTCCAAGGCGGGCATGCGCGTGGCGAGGCGCTCCATCTCGGCGTCGACGACGGCCGTGGCCATCGACCGCAGGGCCACGACGGTCGGGGTGACGCTGGCCTGGCGGCGTACGGCGAGGAACGCGGCGATCTCCTGCCCGACGATGCTGCGTACGTCGTCGACACCGGCGGTCGCCTCGACGCTGCGCAGCTCGTCGGCGAGTCCCGCCAGGCTGATCAGCTCGACCCCGGGAAGGTCGCCGACGGACGGGTCGACGTCGTGCGGGAGCGCCAGGTCGATCACGGTGAGCGGCCGGTCGCTGCCGCCGCGAGCCGTGACCACGTCTGCCAGGCGCACCTGCGGCTCGCGGGCGCCGGTGCAGGAGACGACGATGTCGGCCCCAGACAGCTGGTCGGTGAGTGCCGTCATCGGCTCCGAGGCCGCGGCGTACTCCGCGGCGAGCCGCTCGGCGTTGGCGGCGGTCCGGTTGAGCACGGCGATCCTCGCGGCACCGCCGCGGGCGAGGTGCGAGACGGCGAGCGATGCCATCGCACCGGCACCGACGACGACGGCGCGGGCACCAGCCACGGGGACGCTGCTGCGCTCGAGCGCCGCGCTCACGAGGGAGGGCGCCGCCCGGTCGATGTCGGTCTCGGCGTGGGCCCGCTTGCCGACGCGGAGGGCCTGCTGGAACAAGGTGTTGAGCGCGGGGCCGACGGTGCCGTGCTCCTGACCGATCCGCAGCGCCTCACGGGTCTGGCCGAGGATCTGGCCCTCGCCGACGACCATCGAGTCGAGGCCGGCCGCGACCTGGAAGAGGTGCGAGACGGCGCCCTCGTCGTAGTGGACGTAGAGGTGCGGCAGCAGGGCCTCGGTGGACTGCTCGGCACGCGCCACGAGCAGGCCGGAGAGGTCCTCCACGCTGCCGTGGAAGCGGTCGACCTCGGCGTAGACCTCGAGGCGGTTGCAGGTGACGATCGCCGTGGCCTCGGAGACGTGGTCGCCGCCCATCACGTCGGCGATCAGCTTGGCCGTCGCGTCCGCGTCGAGGGCGAGCCGCTCGAGCAGCTCGACCGGGGCGGACTTGTGGGAGATGCCCACGACGAGGACGCTCACGAGACGTCCTCCGATACGGGCGCCACAGCCTTGCGCTGCTCGTGGTAGGCGAGGATCTGCAGCTCGATGGACAGGTCGACCTTGCGCACGTCGACGCCGTCGGGCACCGACAGGACGGTCGGGGCGAAGTTGAGGATGCTGGTGATGCCGGCGGCGACCATGCGCTCGGCCACGGCATGGGCGGCGACCGCGGGCGTCGCGATGACCCCGATGGAGACGTCGTGCTCGGTCACGATGGACTCGAGGTCCTCGAAGGAGCGGACGTCGAGACCGGCGACGACCTCGTCGTGCCGGTCGGGGTCGGCGTCGAGGAGCGCCACGACCCGGAAGCCGCGGCTGCGGAAGCCGGAGTAGTTGGCGAGCGCGTGGCCGAGGTTGCCGATGCCGACGATGACCACGGGCCAGTCCTGCGTCACCCCGATCTCGCGGGCGATCTGGTAGCGGAGGTACTCCACGTCGTAGCCGACGCCCCGGGTGCCGTAGCTCCCGAGGTAGGAGAGGTCCTTGCGCAGCTTCGCGCTGTTGACGCCTGCGGTCGCAGCGAGCTCCTCGCTGGAGCAGGTGGTCGTGCCGTCCTCTGCGAGTCCGGTCAGGGCACGCAGGTAGACGGGAAGCCGCGCGACAGTCGCCTCGGGAATGTCCCGGGCAGAGTCGGGGGTCCGTGCGCTCACAGCTGCTTCTTTCCAGTCCCGCGAACCTCGCGTGACCCCGCCACTGTAGGAGTTTGTGAACGGGAGAACAAAACGTGACGAGCGGCGGCTAGCACATGTGAGAAGACCCACCCGACATGGGGGGTGCGAGCGTGTGGAGGGCGCCTCGGAAGTGGGTGGAGGGCCGGCACAGTCCGCGCTACGTTGCCCCATGCCCGAGCCTCTGGTTCCAGAAGGTCCCCGAGCCCAAGGTGGCCAAGAACCGCCAGCACTTCGACCTGCGGGCGATGGGCGAGCTCGAGGAGGAGCGCGAGCGGCTGGTGGGACTCGGCGCTCGCATCATCCGCCAGGAGGACGACGACGACCTCATCGTGATGGCCGACCCCGAGGGCAACGAGTTCTGCCTGGAGACGTGAGCTGCCGAGCGGCGTCAGCGCGAGGTGAGGGCGGCCCGCAGCCGTGCCTCGTCGACACGCCAGAAGTCGTGCTGGGCCCCGTCGACGAACGTCACCGGCACCTCCTCGCCGAAGCGGTCGGCGAGGTCGCCGTCGGAGTCGATGTCGACCTCGACCCACGACTCGCCGAGGTCCTCGCACACCCGTACGACGACCTCCCGCGCGGTGTCGCACAGGTGGCAGCCGCGGCGGGAGTAGAGGGTCACCCGTGCACCGACCGGGGTGGTCACGGGAGCAGCCCGTCGACGCGTCGGCGTTCGATCCCTCGCAGGCGGCCCTTCTGCACCTTGCCGGTGACGGTCAGTGGGAGGGCGTCGACGACCTCGATGCGGGTGGGCTGCTTGAACCGCGCCAGTCGCTGCCCGGCGTGCGCCCGGACGGCCTCCTCGATCGTGGCGCGGTCTTCGTCGCCGCGTGCGGCGACGTAGGCGACGACGGTCTCGCCGGTCTCCGCATCGGGAGCACCGATGACCGCTGCGTCGGTGACGCCGTCGACCTCGCGGAGCACGTCCTCGACCTCGGTCGGGTAGACGTTGAAGCCGCTGACGATGACGAGCTCCTTGACGCGGTCGACCAGGAACAGGTCGCCGGTGGCGTCGAGGAAGCCGACGTCGCCCGTGCCGTACCAGCCCTCGGCGTCGGGCCCGTCGGTCCCGTCGGGCCAGTAGCCGCTGAAGAGGTTGTCGCCGCGGACCTGGATCTCGCCCGGGTCCTCCCCCTCGACGACGCGGTTGGTCTCGTCGACGAGCCGCAGCTCGATACCGGGCAGCGCCGCACCCACCGAGCCGGGCTGGTTGGCCTGGCTGCACAGCGTGCTCGTCACGACCGGGGACGCCTCCGTCAGGCCGTAGCCCTGGTGCACCGGGATGCCGGTGAGCGCCGTGAACTCCTCGACGATCGCGGGCTCGAGCGGAGCGGAGCCGGACAGCACCAGCCGCACCGGGCCCAGGCGCTCCTTGAGGTGCTCGTCGGGCAGCCAGTGGGCGAAGACGGGCGGAGCGATCGGCACGACGCTGCACGCCTCGTCGTCGATCAGGTCGAGCACGGCCTGCGGCTCGAACTGCTCGACCAGCAGCAGCCGGGACCGGTGGCGCAGGACCCCGCCGAGGACGGCGTTGAGCCCGTAGACGTGGAAGAGCGGCAGCGCGCCGAGCACCACGTCGTCCCCGTGCATCATCGGCGGCTCTACGGCGGCCACCTGCTCGATGTTGGCCAGCAGGGCACGGTGACTGAGCATCGCGGCCCGCGGCAGCCCGGAGGTGCCGCTGGTGTAGAGGAGGGCGGCGAGCTTCTCGGGATCGGGCAACGGGGGCACGGGGCGTACGGCATCGGCGCGCAGCTCGGCGAAGGAGACCTCGCCCGCACCCGGCTCGGCGCCGGTCACGACGACGGTCGGGACGCTCGCCCCGAAGCCGGCCAGCTCGACCAGCGCCGCGCGTACGACGTCGAGCGCGGAGGCCTCGACGACGACGAGCCGGGTGCCCGAGTCGGCGATCATCCGGGCGACCTCGCCGGGGGCCGAGCGCGGGTTGACCGGGACCGCGACCACCTGCGCGCGGAGCACGCCGAGGTAGGTCGTCACGAACTCGATCCGGTTGCCCACCACGATCATCACGCGCTGCCCGGCGCGGATGCCGTGCGCGCCGAGACCGGTGGCGATCCGGGCCACCTCGTCCTCGAGCCGCGACCACGTGAGGGTGCGACCACCGCTCTCCACGAGTGCCTGGCGATCCGGTACGTCAGCGGCAGCCTCGGCCACGAGGGCAGAGATGTCGTTGCGCGGCATGCGCCGATCCTTCCACAGCTACGCTGCTCGGGTGCCTCCTTCCGAGCGACCCCGCCGGCTCAACCTCCAGCAGCGCTCGGTGCTCGCCGGCGAGGCCGCGGCGGCCTCCGCGGACGTCGAGAACGCGCTCATGACACCCAGCGACCTGAGCGCTGCGGCGTTCTTCGACGTCGACAACACCGTCATGCAGGGCGCCAGCATCTTCCACCTCGCCCGCGGCCTGCACCGGCGCGACTTCTTCTCCACGCGCGAGATCGTCTCGGCCGCCTGGAAGCAGGCCTACTTCAGGATCGTCGGCGTCGAGGATCCCGAGCACGTCGCCGAGGCACGGGCCTCGGCGCTGTCCTTCATCGCGGGGCACACGACGGCCGAGCTCGAGGAGCTCGGCGAGGTGATCTTCGACGAGGCGATGGCCCACCGGATCTGGCCCGGCACCCGAGCCCTGGCCCAGCTGCACCTCGACGAGGGTCAACGGGTGTGGCTGGTCACCGCGGCGCCGATCGAGATCGCCACCATCATCGCCCGGCGCCTCGGCCTCACCGGCGCGATGGGCACGGTCGCCGAGCACGTGGACGGCGTCTACACCGGCCGGCTGGTGGGCGACCTGCTCCACGGACCGGCGAAGGCCGAGGCGATCAAGGCGCTGGCGGCCCGCGAGGGACTCGACCTGGCGCGCTGCTCGGCCTACTCCGACTCCAGCAACGACCTCCCGATGCTCTCCCTGGTCGGCGACCCGTGCGCGATCAACCCCGACGCCCGGCTGCGCGCGTACGCCAAGGCCCACGGCTGGCGGATCCGTGACTACCGCACCGGTCGCAAGGCGGCTCGCGCCGGTCTGATGGCCGCGGCGCTCGCCGGCGCGGTCTCGGGTGCCGTCGCCGCCGGGGTCAGCGTGCGCGGGCGCGGCCGCTCACGGTGATGTGTAACTGACAGTTACTCGCGGGTTCACAGGACTCCTGCCGCCACTTATCGTGGACAATGCTGCGACCGGGAGGGAATCGGCATGCGGTCACCACACGACCTCGAGCCCGCCTTCGAGGCGGGACTCGATGCGCTACGGCGCGCGGTGTGGGCTGCCCTCTCACCCCAGGTCCTGCTGGCGGACACCGCGACCCCGGGCGCGGCGTCGCGCCCCTCGGTCTCCGGTGCCTCGGGATCCTCGGGCGCCGCCCGGCCCGGCCCGGTCGGTGACGAGGACCAGGCAACCTCGTCCGAGCTCGACGGCGCGGAGCGTGACCGGCTGATCGCGCTGGTGGAGCTCGCGCGCGCGGGCGACAAGGACGCGTTCGGCCTCCTCTACGACCACTACCAGGCCTCGGTCTACCGCTTCCTCTACTACCGCACCCGGTCCCAGGCGCTGGCCGAGGACCTCACCTCCGAGACGTTCTTCCGCGCACTGCGCAGCATGAACGGCTTCCGTTGGCAGGGCAAGGACTTCGGCGCCTGGCTGATGACCATCGCGCGCAACCTCACCACCGACCACTTCAAGGCCGGCCGCACGCGCCTCGAGATGACCACCGAGGACATGACGCCGCACGACGACGTCACCGACGGCCCGGAGGACGCGGTGATCGCCGGGCTGACCAACGAGGTGCTGCTCAAGGCGCTCACCGAGCTGCCGACCGAGCAGCGCGAGTGCCTCATCATGCGGTTCCTGCAGGGCATGTCGATCGCCGAGACGGCGCTGGCCCTCGACCGCTCCGACGGCGCCGTCAAGCAGCTCCAGCTGCGCGGCGTACGCAACCTGGCCAAGCTGCTGCCGCAAGGGATGAGGGACTCATGACCTCACCCGTAACCCGCGGCTCGTCCCGTTCGTTCATCTGTGTGGGAGCACCCACCAGCAGTGAGACAGGACGAGAGCGATGACACCCGCCTTCTCGGCACGCCGTCGTGCCGACGAGTTCGAGGCACTCCTGTCCCGACGCGCGGACGCTCCGCTCTCCGAGCGTGATGTGGCCCGCTTCGCTGCGCTGCTCGACGTCGTGGGCGACCTGCGCGCGCTGCCCGAGGTCGAGCCGCGACCCGAGTTCGTCAGCTCCCTGCGCGAGAGCCTCATGGCCGAGGCCGACACCGCGCTCGTACGCCGCCCGGCCCCGCCGCAGCGCCTGGCGATGCCGGCCACCTCGCGCACCCGTGATCGTCGCCTCGGCGCGTTGCTCGGCGGCGCCGCGCTGGTCGGCGCCACGGCCACCATGGCGGTCGCCGCACAGACGTCGCTGCCGGGTGAGTCGCTCTACGGCGTCAAGCGGGGCATCGAGTCGGCCCAGGTACGCCTCGCCACCGACGACGCCGCCCGTGGCCGCGCCCTGCTCTCCCAGGCCGAGACGCGCCTCACCGAGCTCGAGGCGCTCGCCGCCGGCGAGGGTGGCGCCGACCAGCTCGTGCCCGACACCCTCGACACGTTCACCGACCAGTCCAGCGAAGGCGTCCGCACCCTCCTGGCGGCCTACGACCGCGGCGGAGCCGAGCAGGACGTCCAGCTCGCCCGCGACTTCACCGCCGACAGCATGGAGCGCCTCACCGCCCTCCAGCCGCAGCTGCCCGCCAGCGCCCGCGACGAGCTGCTCGCGGCCGGCCGGACCCTGACCGACCTCGACCTGGAGATCAGCAGCGCCTGCCTGGCGTGCGAGGGCGGCATCACCAGCACCCCCGAGTTCCTGCTCAGCAGCGCACCCGCCGACCTGCTCACCGCGCTCGACGCCGACGAGCTCACCCTGGAGGCGGCACCGATCTCTGGCCAGGACCTGTCCGGGATCACGGTGCCGGAGGAGCTTCAGCCGCAGGAGACCGCGCCCACCACCGCGCCGACGACATCGGTGAGCCCCACGCGCTCGCCGACGGGTCCGTCCGTGCCCGACCCGACCACGTCCGCCGGGCAGGACCCCACCAAGCCCGTCAAGGACGTCACCCAGGGCGTCACCCAGGGCGTCACCGAGGGCGTCACCGAGGGCGTCACCGGCACGACGAGCGACCTGGCCAACCAGCTCGACGGCGTCACGGGTGGTGCGCTGGGCGGCCTGACCACCGGCGCCGACGACGCCACCGGCGGACTCATCGGCGAGGTCACCGGCACCCTCGACGGACTCACCGGCGGCGTGCTCGGCGACGCGACCGGCGGGCTGCTGCCCTGACCGGCTCCCCGGCTAGCTGAAGACGCCGTCGCGCTGGCGCAGCAGGTCGAACAGCGTGTGCTGGATGGTCTCGCGCACCTGGTCGGTGACGTTGAAGACGAGCATCGGGTCCTCGGCCTCGGCGGGGTCGTAGGCGTCCGTGCGGATCGGCTCGCCGAACTCCAGGATCCACTTCGACGGCAGCGGCACCATCCCCAGCGGCCCGAGCCACGGGAAGAACGGCGTGATCGGGATGTAGGGGACGCCCAGCAGCCGGGCCAGGGACGGGATGTTGCCGACGAGGGGGTAGATCTCCTCGGCGCCCACCACGGAGAGCGGGATGATCGGTACGCCGGTGCGCAGCGCGGCCGACACGAAGCCGCCGCGGCCGAAGCGCTGGAGCTTGTAGCGCTCGCTGAAGGGCTTGCCGATCCCCTTGAAGCCCTCGGGCCACACACCGACCAGGTGGCCGCCCGACAGCATCCGCTCGGCGTCCTCCACGCACGCCAGCGTGGCCCCGCTCTTGCGGGCCAGCGAGCTGATCAGGGGCATCTTGAAGACCAGGTCGGCGCCGAGCGGACGCAGGAAGCGGTGGGCCTTGTCGTGCACCGCGAGCATCGTCATCAGGCCGTCGAGCGGCACGGTGCCGGAGTGGTTGGAGACGACGAGGGCACCGCCCTCGGCCGGGATGTTCTCCAGGCCGCGCACCTCGAGGCGGAACCACTTCTCGGCGACCGGTCGCAGGGCCGCCATGAAGAACCGCTCGGTGAGCTCACGGTCGAAGCCGTAGTCGTCGACCTCGTAGTCGCCCTCGAGACGACGCCGCACGAACGCCATCAGCTCCGCGAGGCGGCGCTCCCAGTCGTCGCCGAAGACCTCCAGCGCGGCCGCCTGGGCGGCGGCGAGCCAGTCGCCGACGGGGATGCCGTCCTTGAGCGGTGCGTCAGCAACGTCTTCTCGCGCCGATTCGGTTGCTGGGCCACCGCCCGACTCGGGGGAGCCCGCGGGCGGTGCGTCAGCAACCTTCTGGCGCGTCGATTCGGTGGCTGGGCCACCGCCGGTCGGGCGTGCCCGGCCCGGCTTCTTCGCAGCAGCGGGCTTCTTGGCCGCCGACTTGCGGGTGGCCGGAGCGAGGTTGCGGGCGGCCGACGACGGGCGGGCCTGGCCGGTGCCGCGGCCGGGACGGCCGCCGGTGCCGATCGGGATGACGTCTGCGTCCCTGCGAGCCTCCTCAGGCACGGCCGGCTCCTTCCAGCGGCGCGGACGTCAGCGCGCGGCAGAAGTCGGCGAAGGCCTCTGCCGTGGAGTAGGACGGCTCGAAGCCGAGGTGGGTGCGCATCCGGGTGGTGTCCACGCCACGACCGTAGGTGAGGAACCCCAGCTGCTCGGGCGAGAAGTCCGAGAGCCGGGCCTGGCGCATGGTCGAGCCGAGGCGGCCCACCGCGAAGCGCGGCATCGCGATCGACGGCTTCCCGAGGCGGCGTACGGCCTGGCTCAGCGTGAGCAGCCCGTCGCCGGCGACGTTGAAGGTGCCGGGGATCCCGGTGGTGGCCGCGTGGGACAGCACGCGCATCAGGTCGTCCTCGTGCAGGAACTGAAGGCGCGGGTCGAAGCCGAGCACCCGCGGCACGACCGGGAGCCGGAAGTAGTTGGTCAACGGGCTGGAGACGTGCGGCCCGATCACGTTGGCGGCCCGGATCATCGTCACGTCGACGTCGGGTCGACGTCGCGCGAAGCCGCGGACGTAGCCCTCGATCTCGTAGACGTCCTTGGCGTAGCCGGAGGAGGGCAGGCGCTTGGGCCCCATGTCCTCGGTGAACATCGCCGGGTCGCGCGGGCTGGAGCCGTAGACCGTGGTGGTCGACTTCACCACCAGGCGATCGACCGTCGTCGACTTCTGGCACGCAGCGAGCAGCTGCATGGAGCCGATGACGTTGAGCTCCTTCATCGTCCCGCGACCGCCGGCCGAGCCGGGCGTGGCGATCACGCTCATGTGGACGACCGTGTCGACGTCCTCCTTGGCGAGGACCTTGGCGATGACGGGGTTGCGGATGTCAGCGCGGACGAAGGACACGTCCCCGATGTCGCCCCGCGGAGGGACGACATCCACCCCGATGACGCGCTCGATGGACGGGTCGCCGGCCGCGGCGCGCGCGAATCGTCGCCCGATGTCCCGGGAGATCCCGGTGACCAGCACGACCCGTCCCATGGTCGAGGGTGTTACTTGCCGAGCTTGCGGCGCTGGACGCGCGTCTTCTTGAGGAGCTTGCGGTGCTTCTTCTTGGCCATGCGCTTGCGCCGCTTCTTGATGACAGAACCCACGTGATTCAGACCTTTCCCTACGGCCGACACCTGTCGGCCGGACCCGCCCACCCTACTTGGCAGGTGCGGGCAGCGCGGAATCGCGTCAGGTCCGTGGATCCCGGGACGTCACCCGGCGTTGTAGAAGCTCTTGCGCAGGTACTCGTTGACGTCGTCCTCGGTGACCCGGAACGAGCGACCGACGCGGACGGCCGGCAGGTCGCCGCCGTGCACGAGCCGGTAGACGGTCATCTTGGAGACGCGCATCTTGGCCGCGACCTCTGCGATGGTCAGGAACTGTGCCTCGGACATGTCTCCAGGGGTGTTCTCAGCCATGATGTGCACCGATCCTTCTACGCGGCGACGGCGCCGGCTTCCCCGCCGGCGTCACAGGCGTGCCGCTTTCGCCGAGAATAGGGCTCCCGTGACGCATGGGGAAGAGGAATGCCAGAGAAACTTGTGTGACTGGCGGCGTGTCGGGTTGATTCTTTGCCTTTCGCCGCCGGTTCACGCTCGGCTCGCGACCTATGGGAGCGGGTCCAGGCCGTGCAGCGGGAAGATCTCCATCCGGGTCGCGTGGATCGCCCGGTCGAGCCACGCGTCCGGGTCGTAGCCCGCCGACCAGTCGCGATAG
Organism: uncultured Actinomycetota bacterium; assembly: GCA_963740115.1. Classification (GTDB taxonomy): domain Bacteria; phylum Actinomycetota; class Actinomycetes; order Propionibacteriales; family Nocardioidaceae; genus Nocardioides. The sequence goes on from CAVUCQ010000005.1 coordinate 115,223, forward strand.
GCCGGCGTACGCCCGTCCGTCATCCGGTGCGGCGGGGTGGCGCCCAGCACCTCCTCGACGTACGCCCGCCAGCCCGGCGGGGTCGCGAGCGTCGGCTCGAGGGGGCGGCCGGAGGCGATGGCGAGCAGGTGTGCCCACGCCCGGGGCACCACGTCGACGATCGAGTAGCCGCCACCGCCCGTCACGACCCACCGGCCGTCGGCGACCTCGTGGGCGAGCTCGTGGAGGGCGAGGTAGGCGGCGCGCTGCCCGTCGACGCTGAGCATCATGTGGGCGAGCGGGTCGTCCATGTGGGAGTCGCAGCCGTGCTGGGTCACCAGCACCTCGGGTCGGAACTCGCGGACGATCGGCGGCACGACCGCATGGAACGCGCGGAGCCAACCGGCGTCCGCGGTGCCGGGCGGGAGCGCCACGTTGACGGCCGTGCCCTCGGCTCCCGCGCCGCCCGTGTCGGCGGGGAAGCCGGTGCCCGGGAACAGCATCTGGCCGGTCTCGTGCAAGGAGATGGTCAGCACCCGGGGGTCGTCCCAGAAGATCTTCTCGACGCCGTCGCCGTGGTGGACGTCGATGTCGACGTAGGCGACGCGCTCGGCGCCGTCGGCCAGCAGCTGCGTGATGCCGACCGCCACGTCGTTGTAGATGCAGAACCCGCTGGCCCGGTCGGGCATGGCGTGGTGGAGGCCGCCGGCGATGTTGACGGAGTGGAGCGACTCGCCGCTCCACACCTGGCGGAACGCCTCGAGGGTGGCCCCGACGACGTGAGCGCTGGCGAGGTGCATGTCCTGGAAGACCGGGTCGTCGTCGGTGCCCAGCCCGCGGGCCTCGTCGACCCATCCCGGCGTCGTGCCGGCCTTGGTGACCGCCTCGATCAGTCCCAGGTCGTGGACGGTCGCGATCTGCTCGGAGGTCGCGAAGGGCGCGTCGACGCGCTTGATGCCTTCGAGCACGCCGAGCTCGTCGGCCAGCCGCATGGTCAGGTCGACGCGGACCGGCGACATCGGGTGCGTGGGCCCGAAGTTGTACTCCGTGAGCGTCGGGTCGAACACGACTGAGGTGGGCCCGGAGCACTCCATGTGTCGGACGTTACCCCTGACGCGACCGTCAGGATCCCTCGGCCAGCTCGCGGGACCGGTTGCGGGCGGCCTCCATCGCGGCCAGGAAGGCCGCGCGCACGCGGTGCACCTCGAGCTCGCGCAGCGCCGAGGCGGTGGTGCCACCCGGCGAGGTCACCTGCTCGCGCAGCACGACGGGGTGGCTGCCGGTCTCCCGCAGCATCGCGGCCGAGCCGACCAGCGTCTGCACGACCAGCTCGGTGGCGGTGGAGCGGGGCAGGCCGAGGTGCACGCCGGCCTCGATCATCGACTCGACGACGAAGAAGATGTAGGCCGGGCCGGAGCCGGAGATCGCGGTGACCGCGTCCATCTGCTTCTCCGGGATGCGGAGCACCTTGCCGGTGGAGGCCATCAGCGACTCGGCCTCGGTGAGGTGCGACTCGTCGCAGTGCGAGCCGGGCGAGATCGCGGCCATCCCCTCGTCGACGAGGGCCGGGGTGTTGGGCATGACGCGGACGACGGCGACGCCCGCCGGCACCCGGGACTCGATGAAGGACGTGGTGATGCCGGCGGCGAGCGAGACCAGCAGCTGCCCGGCCCGCAGGTCGGGGCCGATCTCCGCGAGCACGTCCGCCATGTCCTGGGGCTTGACCACCAGCGCGACGGTGTCGGCCTTGGCCGCGGCCTCGCGGTTGGACACCACGGCGACGCCGTAGCGCTCCTCGAAGCTCGCGCGCCCGCTCGGGCCGCTTCTCGCCGACCATCAGCTGGTCGACGCGACGACCGGCGCGCACCAGGCCGGAGAGCAGCGTCTCCCCCATCACTCCCGCGCCGATGATCGCTGTGCTCATGGGGGCAACCTACTTCTTGGAGACGAGGGAACGCGCGAAGAACGCCAGGTTCTGGGGCTTCTCGGCCAGGCGGCGCATGAGGTAGCCGTACCACTCGGTGCCGTAGGGGATGTAGACGCGCATCGTCTCCCCCGCCGCGGCGAGGCGCTTCTGCTCCTCGGGCCGGATGCCGTAGAGCATCTGGAACTCGTAGGTCCCGGGGCGCCGGCCGAAGCGGCTGGCGAGGGAGGAGGCGATCTGGATCATCCGCGGGTCGTGGGTGGCGATCATCGGGTAGCCCTGCCCGCCGAGCAGCACCTTGAGGCAGCGGACGTAGGACTTGTCGATCTCGAGCTTGTCCTGGAAGGCGACGTCCTCGGGCTCCATGTAGGCGCCCTTGCACAGCCGCACCCGGGATCCCTCGTACGCCAGCGCGCGGCAGTCGGCCTCGGTGCGGTGCAGCATCGCCTGCAGCACGGCGCCGGTCTCGGGGAAGTCCTTGCGCAGCTCGCGCAGGATCGAGAGCGTCGAGTCGGTGGTGGTGTGGTCCTCCATGTCGAGGGTCACCGTCGTGCCGGCGTTGCGGGCGGCGCGGCAGATGTCGCGGGCGTTCTCGAGGGCCACCTTGTGCCCGTCGTCGGGCAGGAACTGCCCGATCGCGCTGAGCTTGACCGAGACCTCGGTGTGCCCGGCCAGGCCGCGCGAGGCGAGCTCGGCGAGGACCTCCTTGTAGGCGGCGACCGTGGCCTCGGCCTGGGCGGCGTCGGTGGTGTCCTCGCCGAGGTAGTCCAGGGTCGCCTTCAGGCCGTCGTCGACGAGCGCGGCGGTGGCGCGGACGGCGTCGTCGGTCTTCTCGCCGGGGACGTGGGCGGTGACGATGCCGCTGGAGACGGGCATCGTCGAGACGAGCTTCTTCACCCCCTGGCTGCGGGAGAGGAGCAGGATCGGCTGGCGGAGCAACGACATGGGCGACAGGCTACGCCGAACCTCGACCGTTCCTTCACAGGTCCTCCACCCATCGACGCGGACGTGGATCTAGCGTCGGAGCCATGACCCGAACCCTGTCCACGCCGACCGCGCGTTACGCGCTCGCGCTCGGCGTCTCGCTCGTCACGGTCCTGTTCCTCCTGCTGGGCATCGGGGCCCTGGGCATCGTCGGTGACGGCGACCGCGACGCCCTCTACCTCGCCGCGCCGGTCGTCGCGGTCCTGGTCGCGGTGGTCACCCGGTTCCGCGCGGACGGCATGGTGCTGGCGCTCGCCGCCGCGGCGGTCACCACGGTGGTCGCCGGCGCCGTCGCGGTCGGCCTGGTCGTCACCGACCGGGAGTCGGCCTCCGTCGCCGACGTCATCATGCTCACCGGGATGTACGCCGTCCTGTTCGCCCTCGGCGCGTGGTTGTTCACCCGGGTCAGGGTGTCCGACGCCTGAGCGTCGCGGCGCCCAGGCCGAGTGCGGCCACGGCGAAGCACGCCACGACCGCGACCGAGGCCCAGACCTCGCTCTGGTCGGCGGCGCCCACCAGCTCCTCCATCGCGTCGACGGCGTACGACAGGGGCAGCAGGGCGCTCACCGCCTCGAGCACCGGCGGCAGCGCCTCGCGCGGCACGAAGAGCCCGCAGAGCAGGATCTGCGGGAGCACGAACGCGGGCATGAACTGGACCGCTTGGAACTCCGTCGTCGCGAAGGCACTGACCAGCAGCCCCAGGGCCGTGCCCAGGACGGCGTCGACGACGGCCACCACACCGAGGAGCCAGACCGGACCGTTGACGTCCAGGCCGAGCAGCCCCACGCTCACCCCCACCGCCAGCGCCGACTGGACCGCGGCGAGCAGGCCGAACGCCAGCGCGTAGCCGAGCAGGAAGTCGAGCTTGCCCAGCGGCATCGTGAGCAGCCGCTCCAGCGTGCCGGACGAGCGTTCGCGCAGTGTGGTCACGCTGGTGACCAGGAACATCACGATGAAGGGGAACATCGCCAGCAGGGCAGGGCCGAAGCGGTCGAAGAGGTCGCCCGGAAGGTCGGCGAACATCCACCAGAGCAACGTGATCAAGGCACACGGGACCACCAGCAGCATCACCAGGGTGCGGTGGTCGCGGCGGACCTGGGTGAGCACGCGGCCCGCCACGGCCAGCGTGATCCGCGGGCTCACGCGGGGGGTCTCAATGCGGGTACTCATGCGACCTCTCCCGTCTGCTCGACGAGCCGGAGGAACGCCTGCTCGATGTCGGCGGCACCGGTGCTTGCGCGGACCTCGTCCGGCGCCCCGTCCGCGATGATCCGGCCCTCGCGCATGAGCAGCAGGCGGTCGCAGCGCTCGGCCTCGTCCATCACATGGCTCGAGACGAGCACCGCGGCGCCGCCGTCGGCGATCTCGTGGAAGAGCTCCCACAGGTCGCGCCGCAGGACCGGGTCCAGTCCGACGGTGGGCTCGTCGAGCACCAGCAGGTCGGGGGTGCCGAGCAGCGCGACGGCGAGGCTCACCCGGCTGCGCTGGCCACCCGAGAGCCGGCCGACGACCTGGTCGCGGTGGTCGTCGAGGCCGACGGAGCCGATCGCCTCGTCGGCGGAGGCGCGGTCGACCCCGAGCACCTTCGCGAAGAAGGAGAGGTTCTCCCCCACGGTGAGGTCGTCGTAGACGCTCGCCGCCTGTGTGACGTAGCCGATCCGGGTGCGCAGCGCGGCGCTCCCGGCAGGTTCGCCGAGCACCTCGACCGTGCCGGACCTGACCTGCTGGACCCCGACCAGGCTGCGCATCAGCGTGGTCTTGCCGCAGCCGCTGGGCCCCAGCAGCCCGGTGACGCCCGCGGACACGTCGAGGGAGATGCCGGGCAGCACCTCCCGCTCACCGCGTACGACGACGAGGTCGCGCACCACGACAACGTTTTTCATCATGTGTTGAATTGTGCGCCGAGGACGGGCCGTCGTCAAGGTCGTCGAGCCGCACGGGCTCGGTCACCCCAACGGTGCGAGGAGCTCCTTCTTCGACTCGAAGGCGAACAGCAGCAGGTCGCTCATCCGGAACCGCCCGTCCTTCTCTCCCAGGTCCGGGCGGAAGCCGGGACTGCGCACGATCGAGTGGCTGCTGCCCTCCATCGCGCGGTGGAAGGTCTCCACGACGAGGCGCGCTCCGACTCCTGTCAGGCGACCGTCGTTGAGCTCGGCCTCGCGCAGGACGTAGAACCACAGGGGTGTGTCGGCGAGGAACGCCTCGCGCTGCGCGTCGGTCAGCCCGTCCAGCCGTGCGGAGCCGCGACCGCCCGCGCCGTTGCGCAGCTGCGCCTTCGTCAGCGTCGTCACCGGCACCCCGGCACTGCGCAGGGACGCCGCCATCTGCTGCCCGCTGGCCAGGCGGAGCATGCGGGCCCGCACCAGGTTGCGGAAGGCGAGGTTGGCGCGCATCGTGCCCTCGTCGGACGAGGCACCCCCGAAGGACCCCGCGGGCAGCACCGCGAGCGGGTCGACGAGCCGGGTGTCGATCCGCCGGGCGAGGTTGAACTCGCCGGCCGGCGGCTTGAGCTCGTCGTGCCCGATCTGCGCGAACCGGTAGAGACGGCGCCAGTCCGCGATCCAGTTCGAGGGGAGCGTGGGGTCGCCGCCCAGGCCACCGCTCGTGCCCGAGAAGGAGAAGAGCAGGTCGAGGCTCCCCGAGCCGCTGGGGAACCGGGCGTTCCAGTCGTAGGCGTCGCGGATCATCGCGTGCCCGAGCCTGAACGCGGCGACCGAGAACTCCACCGGCATGGTGGGCATCGTCAGCGGGTCGGCGCCCGGGTCGACGACCTTGCGGCCGTTGCCGAAGACGTCGGTCACGACTGCGCCGTCGCAGATCCGCGGCAGGTAGTCGGTGCGCAGCATCCACTGGTAGTGGAGGACGGCCTTGCGCCGGGCCTTCTCGAACCGATCGGCCGGGGGCGTCGCCGGTCCGAGCCCCGCCACGATCCGGTTGTGGAAGCGGATCATCGCGGCGTGGGTCTGGGCGACGACGAGGTTCTCGTCGTTGCGACGGTCCGGGATCGCCGCCTTGCGCTTCGCCGAGGCCGACCCGGTGCCGACGCGCGGCACGTCGAAGCCGACCCGCGCCCCGTCGCCCTCGATCTTCGTCGTCCTCCCGACCTTGAGCCGCGTCCGGTCGGTCTCGTAGAACGCCGACGAGACCGGGTCGAGCGGACCCGCGCCGTAGAGGCTGTCGAGGTCGAGCGTGGGCGAGCGACCCTGGAGCAGCGCGGCCGGCGAGACGTTGTCGCCGAAGGCCACCGTCGTGGCGTCGAAGGTCAGGTCGTGGTCGACGAACTGCCCGAGGTAGGTGTAGCCGGCGGGGATCGTCCCGTCGAGGTCCGAGCCCCCGGTCATCGCGAGGGCGACCTTGCGCAGCGTCGACTCGGGAAGTCGTACGCCCTTCGGGCCGAGGCGGGTGAACCGGAACGTCGGCGCCGCGACCAGCGCGGGGCCGTCGGCGGCCGTGGTGTTGGCGCGGGCGGTCGTGGGCGGGACGGCGTACGGGTCCTGCGGACCCACGACACCCTCACCCTCGATGAAGAAGCTCTCGCGCCCGTGGCGGGGCGTACGTCCTTCTGCGGTCGGTGACATGGCACCGAGCCTGCTCCTCCCGGGGGCCGGCGCGCATCAGCAAGACTGCCGATGCGAAGCGCTAGCCGGTGGCGTCCATGCCGGCTCCCAGGTCGCCGGTGAGGTAGTGCTGCAGCACCGGACCGATCCGGGCGACCACGTCCTCGGCCGGCATCTGCGCCATCTGCGGCAGGGCCAGGACGTAGCGGGTGACGATCAGGCCCACGACCTGGCTCGCGACGAGGGGGATGCGGACGTCCGGGCGATCCCTGACGAGCTGGGCGAGGACCGGTCCCACCACCACCGGGATGAAGCCGTCCTTGAGCAGTCGCCCGCCGTCGTCGCCGAGCACCGACCGGACCACCGCGAGCAGGCGGACCTGGATGTCAGGCTCGTCCCAGACGGACAGGAAGGTGCGCAGCAGGCGCTCGCCCGCCCCGTCCGGCCCCTGGGCGACCACGGGCGCCAGGATCGTCCGCGGGTCGACCGGCATCTCGAGGGCCGCCAGGAACAGGTCGTCCTTGGAGCCGAAGTAGTGGTGCACCAGCGCCGGGTCGACGCCGGCCGACGCGGCGACGGCACGGATCGTCGTACCCCGGAAGCCCTTCTCCGCGAACGACGTCCGCGCGGCAGCCAGCACCTCGGCCCGGGTGTCCGGAGCTCCCGGGCGCCGGCCCCGGGACACGCGGGCAGTCACGCCGCTCACGGCGTGGTCACCGCCAGGTGTGCCCGGGCGAACTCCAGCGACTCGCGGAGGTCGGACTCGCGCTCGGCGCGGTTGGCGCACCGCCGGGTGTTGATCTCCAGCACGACGTGCCCGGAGAAGTCGGTGCGTGCGAGGTGACGCAGGAAGTCTTCGGCCCGCATCACACCGCGACCCGGCACGAGGTGCTCGTCCTTGGCGGAGCCCGTGCCGTCGGTGAGGTGGATGTGGCGCAGCCGCTCACCCATCCGCTCGGCCATCGCCACGACGTCGGTGCGCGCGATCGCGGCGTGGGAGAGGTCGATCGTGGTGTTGGCGTAGTCCTCGTCGCTGGGGTCCCAGCCGGGCAGGTACATCTCCATCCCGCGACGCGAGGACGCCCGCCACGGATACATGTTCTCCACCGCGAAGGCGATGCCGGTGCGGGCCTCCAGCGAGGCGATGCCCTCCACGAAGCCGGCCGCGTAGTCCTTCTGCCACCTGAACGGCGGGTGCACCACCACGACGTCCGCGCCGACCGCCTCGGCCATCTCGGCCGACCTCTCAAGCTTGCCCCAGGGGTCGGTGCCCCAGACCCGCTGGGTGAAGAGCAGGCAGGGCGCGTGGACGGCGCAGACCGGCACCTCGTGGTGGTCGCTGAGCTTCTTGACCGCGTCGACCTGCTGGCTCAGCGCGTCGATGCCGACCATGACCTCGACCGCGTCGTAGCCCAGCGACGCGGCCCAGCCGAAGCCGTGCGCCGTCGACTCGGGATAGACCGAGGCCGTCGAGAGGCCGATCTGCGGGGTCGTCGAGGAGGCCATGGCTCAGCGCGGCCTCGTGACGACGGAGATCTGGTCGAGGCGCTCGAGGATCACGCCCTCGCGGAGCGCCCACGGGCAGACCTCCAGGGCCGTCAGGTCGAAGATGTCCATGCACGCCTCGGCGACCAGCGCACCCGGCACGATCTGGTGCGTACGGCTCGGGGAGACGCCCGGCAGCGCGGCGAGCTCGTCGGCGGAGAGCTCCATCAGCTTGGGGATCCAGCTGGAGAGGGCCTCGAGCTCGAGCACCCGCGGCACCAGGGGGCCGTCGCCGCTCGGCGCGGCACCGCAGATGCGCGCCAGCGAGCGGAACGTCTTCGAGGTGGCCGCCGCGCGGTCGGGCACCCCGGGGCGCAGCAGGTGGCCGGCGTCGCGCGCGATCTCCGCGCGGATCTGCTTGCGCAGGTCGCGGATCTCGGACTCACCGGGCTGGCCCCCGCCGAACCACAGGCGCGCCATCCGCGCGGCCCCCAGGGGCAGGGACCACGCCACATCGGGCGCCTCGTCGGTGCCCGCCGCGATCTCGAGGGAGCCGCCCCCGATGTCGAAGACCGCCAGCCGGCCGGCCGACCAGCCGAACCACCGGCGTACGGCCAGGAAGGTCAGGCGCGCCTCGTCCTCGCCCGAGAGGACCTCCAGGCCGACGCCGGTGTGCTCCTCGACGTGGGCCAGCACCTCGTGGGAGTTGACGGCGTCGCGCACGGCCGACGTGGCGAAGCCGAGCATCTCCTCACAGCCCTTGTCGTCGGCGATCTCGGTCGCGGAGGCGCAGAAGTCGGTGAGTGCCTTGATGCCCTTCTTCGTGACCGCGCCGTCGTCGTCGAGGTGCTCGGCCAGGCGCAGCGGCTGCTTGTGGGAGGAGGCGGGAAGGGGCGCCGCACCACCGTGCGCGTCGACCACCAGCAGGTGGCCGGTGTTGGAGCCGATGTCGAGGACGCCCAGGCGCATGCCCGCCACGCTACTAGGCCTGCATCGCGCGACTAGGGTTGTGGAGTGCCCGAAGTCGACCTGGTCTTTCCCCGCGCGTTCGTCGAGTTCACCGACCCCGCCGACGAGGGTCAGGTCTTCCGCTGCGACCTGACCTGGCTGACGTCGGCCTACATGTGCATCTTCGGCCAGGGCTGCCAGGGGATCTACGCCGACGCCCCCGACGTCGGCTGCTGCACCCTCGGCGCGCACTTCGCCGACCGCGACGACGAGCGGCGGGTCGCCGGCTTCGTCGCCCAGCTCACCCCGGACGACTGGCAGCTCCACCCCGGCCGGCCGGTCCGGAAGTCCGACTGGGTCGAGACCGACGACGACGGGGAGCGCAAGACGCTGGCGGTCGAGCTCGACGGCCAGCGGGCGTGCGTGTTCCACAACCGCACCGACTTCGTCCGCTCCGACGGCCGGGGCGGCGCCGGCTGCGCGCTGCACGGCCTCGCGCTCCAACAGGGCCGCAACCCCCTGGAGACCAAGCCCGACGTGTGCTGGCAGCTGCCGATCCGCCGCCAGTACCGCACCGTCGAGCAGCAGGACGGCACCTCCTACACCGAGGTCTCCATCGGCGAGTACGACCGCCGCGGCTGGGGTCCCGGCGGCCACGACCTGGACTGGTACTGCTCGGGCAACACCGAGGCCCACGTGGCCCTCGAGCCCGTCTACCTCACCCACGAGCCCGAGCTCGTCGAGCTGATGGGACGAGAGGCGTACGCAGAGCTGAGCCGGCACTGCGACGCGCACGTCCGCTCCCGCTCGGCGCTCGCGCTGCATCCCGCCGACCCGCGCTGACGACGCGGGACCCGAGCGGCGGGGGATCGCTCGACATCAAGAAAATCCGACCCCGGTGTCACCCCCGCGGACACGCAGGCTCAGAATCTCTGCATGCGCCTGGACCACGTCAGCTTCGCCGCCGGACCGGATGGACTTGCCAGCACCGCCCAGCGCATCGGTGGGCTGCTCGGCACCGAGTTCCTCGACGGCGGGGTGCACCCCCGCTTCGGCACCCGCAACCGGATCCTCCCGCTGGCCGGGAACACCTACATGGAGATCGTGGAGGTGCTCGACCACCCGGCCAGCGACAAGGCCCCCTTCGGCCAGGCCGTGCGGGCCCGCTCCGCCCTCGGCGGGGGCTGGATGGGCTGGGTCGTCTCGGTCGACGACCTCGCTCCTCACGAGGCACGCCTCGGCCGCGAAGCGGCCAAGGGCAACCGTCACCGTCCCGACGGCACGGAGCTGGTGTGGCAGCAGCTCGGCGTCAACGGCCTGCTCTCCGACCCGCAGCTGCCGTTCTTCGTCCACTGGGAGTCCCCCGCCGAGCTGCACCCCAGCAACGGCGCCACCGGTGACTACTCGCTCGACTGCCTGGAGATCGCCGGCGACCCGCAGCGGGTCAGCGAGTGGCTCGGCGAGACCGTCGAGGCGCCGCTGGAGGACGTGAAGGTGGAGTGGGTCGCCCCCAACGGCACCCCGGGCATCGTCGCCGTGCAGCTCCAGACGCCCCGCGGCCTCGTGCGCATCTGAGCTTGAAGCCCCGGCCCTCCCCCAACATCTGGAACACCCCCGAGCTCTACGAGCTGGAGAACCTGGCGGCCGACCCGCACGGACGCGTCGCGGCCGCCATGCGCGAGATCGCCGACTGGACCGGCCGCACCGTCCTCGACATCGGATGCGGCACCGGCTTCCACCTGCCCCTGTGGGCGGCATCGGCGATGCGGGTGGTCGGCGTGGAGCCCCATCCCCCGCTGGCCGCGCTCGCGCGTCGTCGTACGAAGAAGCTGGAGCACGTCACGGTGCTCCGGGGCATGGCCGAGTCGCTTCCCGTCCCGGACGCGTCGGTCGACGTGGCCCACGCGCGGTGGGCCTACTTCTTCGGACCGGGCTCGGAGCCGGGTCTGCGGGAGCTCGACCGGGTCGTCCGTCGCGGGGGCACGGCGTTCGTGATCGACAACGACGCGACCACGTCCACCTTCGGCGGCTGGTTCCGGCGCGGCTACCCCGAGGTGGACCCGGTCGCGGTCGAGACGTTCTGGTCGCTCCACGGATGGCAGCGCCGCCAGGTCGACATGGGGTGGTCGTTCGGCTCGCGCGCGGACCTCGAGGCCGTCGTGCGGATCGAGCTCCCGCCGGCTGCCGCCGAGGAGGCGTTGGCCTCGCACACCGGCACGGACGTGGACTACGCCGTCAACCTCTGGTGGCGCGAGTTCTAGCTGGACTCGCGGATCGCCAGCGTCGGCGCGAGCAGGACGCCGCGGGTGTCGACGGGCTGGTGCGAGAGCAACGACCGCAGGGTCCGGACGATCTCGACCGCCACGTCCTCGAGCGGCTGGCGTACGGACGTCAGGCCCACTGGATAGACCTGCGCCACCTGGGAGTCGTCGAAGCCGACCACCGCGATGTCGCGTCCCGGCGCGAGCTGGCGGATCCACAGGGTGTGCAGCACGCCCATGGCGAGCGTGTCGGAGGCGCAGACGAACGCGGTGGGCTCGGACTCGTCGAGCAGCACCGCGGCCGCCTCCGCCCCGCTGTGCACGACGTCCTCGACCCGGGAGGCCAGGCCGGTGGTCGGAAGCGCGTTGGCGTGCATCGTCGAGAGCCAGCCCGACCGGCGGTCCTCGCCGATCGGTGAGTCCTTGCGCCAGCCGATCCAGGCGATCCGCCGGTGGCCGCGGTCGATGAGGTGCTGGGTGGCCAGCCTCGTGCCGGCCGCGCCGTCGACGTCCACCCACACGTGCCGGGCCGCCTCGTCGTCCCACGGCCGGCCGAAGGCGACGAACGGGGCCCGCTGCTGGCTGAGCCAGGCGGCCTGGGGGTTGCCGAGGTAGGTGTCGGTGACGACGAAGGCGTCGACCGCCGTCGAGCGCAGCAGGTTGTCGTAGCCGCCGACCGGGTCGTCGTCGTCGGCCGGGAAGAGCAGGACGTGGTAGCCGGCTTCCTCGCTGGCCTCCACGAGGGAGTGGACGAAGCGGTCCATCATCGCGTTGGCCGTGCCCTCCTGGGCTGGGGTGAAGCGCAGGCCGATCAGGGAGGACGTACGGGTGCGCAGGTTGCGCGCGGCGCGGTTGGGCGAGTAGCCCAGCTCGGCGATGGTCTGCCGAACGCGCTCGAGGGTGTCGGGGCGCAGCAGGTCGGGGTTGTTGACCGCGTTGGACACCGTCTGTCGCGAGACTCCCGCGCGTTCGGCGACGTCCGCGAGGGTCGTCGGCGTGGCCGGCAGCTGGCTGCCGGGCCGGTGCTCGCTGCGCCCCATGCCGCTCCCCTTGATCGATCCAACGGGCGTCAGCATAAGCCTCCGCGCGGGGGAGTGGCGCCCGCCAACGGGTGAAGGGCCCTCGCGAGTATGAGTCGCGAGGGCCCTTCAGGTGACCGGATCATGTGACGACCTCCGGTCGACGCCTCATCTCCGCTGATCCCCGCGGCTGCGTCACCCAGCCGCGTCGGGCAGTCCGCCGAAGCGAACCGCGCCGTATGGATCCTCGTCTCCGAGCCGTCCCGCCTCCCCTTGCGGGGCTGCGTGGGAGAAGTTCTACGGGGTCCGGCGGTGGTCGCGCAAGGGTTTCGAGCAGCCGTGTGCGGTGCAGGGGACTCGTCCACACGGAGGGGGTCTCCCTCCCCAGCCAACGGGCCGTTCGTCCACAGGAATCGGCCTTGCTCCACAGGTCGGGCGCGACTTCTGTGGAGAGGTGGTCCGGACCAGCTGCGGTGCTCACCGCGGGTCGCGCGACCATGCTGTCGGTGCGCTGACCTAGCGTGACGCCCATGTCGACCAAGGCGAAGGCCCGCCCGTCCTACCGGTGCTCCGAGTGCGGGTGGGAGACCGGCAAGTGGGTCGGCCGTTGCAACGAGTGCCAGGCCTGGGGGTCGGTCGCCGAGGCCGGTGCGCCGACGATGCGAGCCGCGGCCGGGCCGGTCTCGACCCCCGCCGTGCCGATCGGCCAGGTCGCGATCACCGAATCGGTCGCGCGCTCGAGCGGCGTGCCCGAGCTCGACCGGGTGCTCGGCGGCGGGCTGGTGCCCGGTGCGGCGATCCTGCTCGCGGGCGAGCCGGGCGTCGGCAAGAGCACACTGCTGCTGGAGGTGGCGGCGCAGACGGCCCGCACGCGGCAGCGCACCCTCTACGTCACCGGCGAGGAGTCGGCGGCGCAGGTGCGGCTGCGCGCCGACCGCACCGGCGGCGTGCACGACGAGCTGTTCCTCGCGGCCGAGACCGACCTCGGCGCGGTGCTGACGCACATCGAGGAGGTCCGGCCGGCACTGCTGGTGGTCGACTCCATCCAGACCATCGGTGCCTCCGGGATCGACGGCGTGCCCGGCGGCGTCACCCAGGTCAAGGAGGTCGCGGCCGCCCTCATCCGGGTCGCGAAGACCCGCAACATCACCACGATGATCGTGGGACACGTGACCAAGGACGGCTCCATCGCCGGGCCGCGCGTGCTCGAGCACCTCGTCGACGTCGTCCTCCACTTCGAGGGCGAGCGCCAGTCGCGGTTCCGGATGGTCCGCGCGATGAAGAACCGCTACGGCCCGGTCGACGAGGTGGGCTGCTTCGACCTGTCCTCCGAGGGGATCTCGGCCGTGACCGACCCGACCGGGCTCTTCGTCGAGCACCACACGCAGGACGTGTCCGGCACGTGCGTCGCCGTGACCATGGAGGGGCGCCGGCCGCTGCTCGCCGAGGTCCAGGCGCTGCTGACGCCGTCCCCGCTGGAGCGACCCCGGCGCACCGTCTCGGGGGTGGAGTCCTCGCGCGTCGACATGGCGCTGGCGGTCCTCCAGCGCCATGCCCGCCTCCGCATCGCCGGCAGTGACGTCTTCGTCTCGACCGTCGGGGGCGCCAAGCTGCACGACCCGGCGGCCGACCTGGCCATCGCCGTCGCCGTGGCCAGCTCGCACCTCGGTGTGCCGCCGCCGCGCGGCGCCGTCGCGATCGGCGAGATCGGGCTCGCCGGCGAGCTCCGCCGGGTCCGCGACCTGCCCCAACGCATCGCCGAGGCCGCCCGGCAGGGCTTCAAGGTCGCGGTGGTCCCCCGCGACCGGGCCGCCGGCCGCGAGCGAGGCGTCCCCGCCCACCGCACGGTCGACGGCCTCCGCGTCGTCGAGGTCGACGACGTCTTCGGCGCGCTGCTGACCCTCGACCTGACGCCGCCGCCCTGAGTCCGGAGCCCACCGGCCGACGCCGCCCAGCAGGCGAGAGATCGGCGAATCACGGCTGGGCGCCCCTACACTTCACCCGACGGCGCACGGGGCGCCGTTGATGCAGAGCACGTGGAGGACCGGTGGCCGAGCGCACCGACGACCAGCTCCGGCTGCGCGCGACCCTGGCGTCCATCGCGCCGGGCATGCCGCTGCGCGACGGACTCGAGCGGATCCTCCGCGGCCGCACCGGAGCCCTGATCGTCCTCGGGCAGGACAAGACCGTCGACTCGATCGCGACCGGCGGGTTCACCCTCGACGTGCCCTTCACCGCCACCGGTCTCCGCGAGCTCGCCAAGATGGACGGGGCGATCATCCTCGACAAGGACATCACCCGCGTGCACCGGGCGGCCGTCCACCTGATGCCCGACCACACCATCCCGTCGGAGGAGACTGGCACCCGGCACCGCACCGCGGAGCGCGTGGCCAAGCAGACCGGCCACCCGGTCATCTCGGTGTCGCAGTCGATGCAGATCATCGCCGCCTACGTCGGCGACATCCGCCACGTCCTGGAGGACTCCGGCAAGATCCTGTCCCGCGCCAACCAGGCCCTGGCCACCCTCGAGCGCTACAAGCTCCGCCTCGACGAGGTCTCCGCCACGCTGTCGGCGCTGGAGATCGAGGACCTCGTCACCGTGCGCGACGTGGCGGTCGTCGCCCAGCGGCTGGAGATGGTCATCCGCATCGCTCGGGAGATCGAGGACTACGTCCTCGAGCTCGGCACCGACGGCCGCCTGCTCTCCCTCCAGCTCGAGGAGCTGGTCACCGGCGTCGACGCCGAGCGTGAGCTGGTCGTCCGCGACTACCTGCCCGGCGGCCGGCGACGCCAGGCCAGCCCCGCGTCACACCTCGCCGAGCTCGAGGCCCTGTCCCCCACCGAGCTGGTCGACCCGGCCGCCGTGGCGCGTGCCATCGGGCTGGGCGGATCGGAGCACCTCGACGCGGCGGTGGCGCCCCGCGGATACCGACTCCTGGCCAAGGTGCCGCGCCTGCCGGCGGCCGTCGTCGACCGCCTGGTCGACCACTTCGGCGGGCTCCAGCAGCTGCTGTCCGCCGGCATCGACGACCTGCAGGCGGTCGAGGGAGTCGGCGAGCTGCGCGCTCGGAGCGTGCGTGAGGGGCTCTCCCGGCTCGCCGAGTCCAGCATCACCGAGCGCTACATCTGAGAGACGGGCGCACCGCCCGACGTTCATCAGCCGGCGGAGTTGCCGCCGCCGTCCTCACCGGGGGTGTGCGACGTCTCGCCGTCCTTGTTCTTCCCGCCCTTGCCACCCTGCTGAGGCTCGGCGGTCTTGGTGATCACCGGCGCGGTGGGCGCGACCAGCTCGAACTGGACGTCGGTCGCCTCGCCGCCCAGCGCGGCCGCGTCGACGTGGTAGAAGCCCAGCCTCGCCCACTCGGTGAGGTCGGAGCAGGTCTCGTCGGAGCGCCTGGCCGACCACGTCACCACCACCGGGGTGTCGACGGCCTGCCGGATCACCACGTCCTGCACCGGGATCGCGGCCGGACACTCGCGGGTGCTCCAGATGTAGTCGTCGCCCGAGGTGATCGTCACCGTCAGCGTCTGCGGCGACACCTGCCAGGTGCAGGCCTCCATGACGGCGGTGCGGAGGTTGATCGTGATCGGGACGTCCGAGCCCCCGGGTGCGGAGGTGAGGGCCGGGGTGGCCACGATGTCGGAGTCGGTGCACGGACCCGTGGGCTCGGCGAGGACGGGTTCGGGCGGCGCCGTCTCCCGGTCGCGCTTCTTGCCCCGCTTGCCCTTCTTTCCCTTCGCGCCGGTCGCCGCCCCGGCGGTCGGGCCGGCGGTCGCTGCCGGCGACGAATCGATGGTCGCCCCCGCTCGCGTGGCCGTGCCGGCGCCGGCGTCCTTGCCGTCGGACGAGCCGCCGAGCACGCGCGCGAGCACGACGACGAGCAGCAGCGGGATGCCGAGCACGACGATCCGACGGGTCCAGTAGACCCGGGCCGGCAGCGGCCCGCGAGGTCGCACGGTCGTCGGCATGGGGTCAGGTTAGGTAGCCAGCGGCCCGTCTCGGTGGAGGCGCACCGGCTCACCTACGATCGCCGCGATGGACCCCTCCTCCCCCAGCGCCCTGCACGGGCCCGTGCTCGACTGGTACGACGACCACGCGCGCGAGCTGCCCTGGCGCGGCGTCGAGGCCACCGCCTGGTCGGTGATGGTCAGCGAGTTCATGCTGCAGCAGACCCCGGTGGCGCGCGTGCTGCCCGTGCACACCATCTGGCTCGAGCGCTGGCCGACGCCGGGGGACCTCGCCGCGGAGCCGACGGGTGAGGCCGTACGCATGTGGGGCCGGCTGGGCTACCCCCGTCGCGCCCTGCGTCTCCACGCGGCAGCCACGGCGATCGTCGAGCGCCACGGCGGCGAGGTGCCCGCGTCGTACGACGACCTGCTCGCGCTGCCCGGAGTGGGCGACTACACCGCGTCGGCCATCGCCAGCTTCGCGTTCGGCCAGCGACACGTCGTCCTCGACACCAACGTACGACGGGTGCTGACCCGCGCCGTGTCGGGCGTGGAGTTCCCGGCACCGGCGGTGACGCGGGCCGAGCGCGAGGTGGCGCAGTCCCTGCTGCCCGACGACCCCGCCACGGCGGCCACGTGGGCCGTGGCCACCATGGAGCTGGGTGCCCTGGTGTGCACGGCGCGCCAGCCGTCCTGCGGCTCCTGCCCGATCGCCGAGGCGTGCGCCTGGCGGCGCGCCGGCTTCCCGGCGTACGACGGACCGCCGCGCCGCGGACAGGCGTGGGCCGGTACGGATCGCCAGTGCCGCGGACGGATCATGGCCCTGGCGCGCGACACCGACGGCTCCGTCCCGCTGGCCCGGATCGAGTCGGCCTGGCCGTCGGTCGACCAGCGGGAGCGCTGCCTGGCCGGGCTGCTCGCCGACGGCCTGCTGGTGGAGGTCCGCAGCGAGCCGGACGGCGTCGTCGCCTACGCCCTGCCGAGCTGACGCTTGTGCACGCACACGACCCGCCGAGCTGACGCTTGTGCACGCGCACCACCCGCCGAGCTGACGCTTGTGCACGCACACGACCCGCCGACGTACGCACAAGCGTGCTCGGCCCCCCACATGCGCACAAGCGTCAGTCGGCACCCTCCACGTGCGCACAAGCGTCAGCTCGGCACCCTCCACGTGCGCACAAGCGCCAGCTCGGCGAAATGACGACTCGGCGCCCCCGCGGAGTGCGGGAGCGCCGAGTCGGGCGTGCGGTCAGGCCTCGTTGGCCTTCGGTACGTCGGTCGGACCCTCGGAGTCGTCGGGACCCAGGAGCGGGGTGCCCTCGGCGTCGACGGTCTCCAGCGGAGGCATGTCGGGCACCGTCGAGTTCTTCTGGCCCCTGAAGGTGAAGGTCGCCGTCGGGCCTTCGCCCTCGACTCCCACCAGCACGATCTGGCCGGGGCCGACCTCGCCGAAGAGCATCTTCTCGGCGAGCACGTCCTCGATCTCGCGCTGGATCGTGCGACGCAGCGGCCGGGCACCGAGCACCGGGTCGAAGCCCCGCTCGGCCAGCAGCGCCTTCGCGTCGTGCGTGAGCTCCAGCGACATGTCGCGGTCCTTCATGCGCAGCTCGACCCCGGCGATCATGTTGTCGACCATCGCGACGATCTGCTCCTGCGAGAGCGGCGGGAAGACGACGATCTCGTCGACGCGGTTGAGGAACTCGGGACGGAAGTGCTGCTTGAGCTCCTCCGACACCTTGCCCTTCATCCGCTCGTAGGACCCGGCGGGGTCGGCACCGACAGCACCGAACCCGAGGTTGACGCTCTTGGCGATGTCACGCGAACCGAGGTTGGTGGTCATGATGATGACGGTGTTCTTGAAGTCGACCACGCGCCCCTGGGAATCGGTCAGGCGACCTTCCTCGAGAATCTGCAACAGGCTGTTGAAGATATCGGGGTGGGCCTTCTCGACCTCGTCGAAGAGCACCACGGAGAACGGCTTGCGCCGCACCTTCTCGGTGAGCTGGCCACCCTCTTCGTAACCGACGTATCCGGGCGGTGAACCGAAGAGCCGGGACACGGTGTGCTTCTCGGAGAATTCGCTCATGTCGAGCTGGATCAGCGCGTCCTCGTCACCGAACAGGAATTCGGCGAGCGACTTGGACAGCCACGTCTTCCCGACGCCCGAGGGGCCGGCGAAGATGAACGAGCCACCGGGGCGCTTGGGGTCCTTCAGACCCGCACGCGTACGACGGATCGCGCGACTGAGGGCCTTGACGGCCTCCTCCTGGCCGATCACGCGCTTGTGGAGCTCGTCCTCCATCTTGAGCAGACGGGTGGACTCCTCCTCCGACAGCTTGACGATCGGGATGCCCGTCGCGACCGCCAGCACCTCGGCGATCAGCTCCTCGTCGACCTCGGCGATCTCGTCGAGGTCGCCCGCACGCCACTGCTTCTCACGCTCGGCTCGGCGGGCGGAGAGCTGCTTCTCCTCGTCGCGCAGGCGGGCCGCGGCCTCGAAGTCCTGCCCGTCGATCGCGGCCTCCTTGCGCTGGCGCACGTCGCCGATCTTCTCGTCGTACTCGCGCAGGTCCGGCGGAGCGGTCATCCGGCGGATGCGCAACCGCGAGCCGGCCTCGTCGATGAGGTCGATCGCCTTGTCCGGCAGGAAGCGGTCGGAGATGTAGCGATCGGCCAGCGTCGCCGCGGAGACCAGCGCCTCGTCGGTGATCGTGACGCGGTGGTGCGCCTCGTAGCGGTCGCGCAGGCCCTTGAGCATCTCGATGGTGTGCGCGATCGAGGGCTCCTGCACCTGGATCGGCTGGAAGCGGCGCTCGAGCGCGGCGTCCTTCTCGAGGTACTTGCGGTACTCGTCGAGCGTCGTGGCACCGATGGTCTGCAGCTCGCCGCGGGCCAGCATCGGCTTGAGGATGCTGGCGGCGTCGATCGCGCCCTCGGCCGCACCGGCGCCGACGAGGGTGTGGATCTCGTCGATGAACAGCACGATGTCGCCGCGGGTGCGGATCTCCTTGAGCACCTTCTTGAGACGCTCCTCGAAGTCACCGCGGTAGCGCGAGCCGGCGACCAGGGCGCCGAGGTCGAGCGTGTAGATCTGCTTGTCCTTCAGCGTCTCGGGCACGTTGCCCTTGACGATGTCCTGCGCCAGGCCGGCCACGATCGTGGTCTTGCCGACACCGGGCTCGCCGATGAGGACGGGGTTGTTCTTCGTGCGGCGCGACAGGATCTGCATGACGCGCTCGATCTCCTGCTCGCGCCCGATGACCGGGTCGAGCTTGCCCTCGCGAGCGGCTTGGGTGAGGTTCTGGCCGAACTGGTCGAGCACCAGCGAGCTCGACGGAGCCTCGCCGCCGGAGCCGGTGGTCTGCGCGCCGGAAGCGGCCGACTCCTTGCCCTGGAAGCCGCTGAGCAGCTGGATGACCTGCTGGCGGACCCGGTTGAGGTCGGCGCCGAGCTTCTGCAGGACCTGGGCTGCCACGCCCTCGCCCTCCCGGATCAGCCCGAGCAGGATGTGCTCCGTGCCGATGTAGGAGTGGCCGAGCTGGAGGGCCTCGCGCAGCGAGAGCTCCAGCACCTTCTTGGCGCGCGGCGTGAACGGGATGTGGCCGGACGGGGCCTGCTGCCCCTGGCCGATGATCTCCTCGACCTGGGCGCGCACGGCCTCCAGGGAGATGTCGAGGGACTCCAGCGCCTTGGCAGCGACGCCTTCGCCCTCGTGGATCAGCCCGAGCAGGATGTGCTCGGTGCCGATGTAGTTGTGGGAGAGCATGCGGGCCTCTTCCTGGGCCAGCACGACAACTCGCCGGGCTCGGTCGGTGAACCGCTCGAACATGTGCGCTCCTCTACGTCTGCGTGGTCCGCGGGTCCGACGCAGGCGGCCGGGATGCGGACACTGGGCTCAACGCCCGACATCAGCCTACGTGTTCCCGCCCACCACGCGAGTGCGTCCGCTCACAGCGAACGCCCCCGCACCCGGCGGACCGGGGCGAGGGCGTCGGCGTGCGGCTTCGTGCGCCTGCGATCAGCTCAGTGCGCGGCGTCGTACGCCTGCTGCACGTCGGCGGAGATGCGGCCCCGCTCGGAAACCTCCATGCCCTGGCCCTTGGCCCACTCGCGGACGTCCTTGGTGTTGGTGGGGGAGCCGCCGCCGTTGGACTTGCGGCCTCGGCGCGAGCCGCCGGCGACCTTGCGGGCGTGCCCGACGTAGCCGCTGAGCGCCTCCCGCAGGGCGGAGGCGTTGCCGTCGTTCAGGTCGATCTCGTAGGACGAGCCGTCGAGGCCGAAGGTGACGGTCTCGCTGGCCTCGGTGCCGTCGAGGTCGTCGACCAGGACGATGTTGACCTTTTGCGCCATGGCGAATTCCTTTGCTTGTGCGATAGGGGCAATCGCATTGTTGCAGCAATTCTTTCGCCGTTCACAATTGTCAAGGCGCCCTTGTCAGGAATTGCGTTCGAAGACCAGCCGTAAACCTTGGAGAGTAAGCCAGGGGGAATGCACGGTGAAACAACCGCAATCATCGACGAGCAGTGGCGCCAAATGGCCGGTGGAAATGACGGTGACGTCCTCCGGCGCCTCTCCGAGCTCCGCGATCATCCGCGCGACGAGGCCCTCGACCTGTGCGGCCACGCCGAACAGCATCCCGCTCTGCAGCGCCTCGACGGTGTTCTTGGCGATCACCGAGCGGGGCCGCACGAGCTCGACCTTGCGCAGCTGGGCGCCACGCCGGCCGAGCGCCTCCAGGGAGATCTCGACGCCGGGGGAGATCGCGCCGCCGACGTACTGCCCCTTGGCGTTGACGACGTCGAAGGTGGTGGCGGTCCCGAAGTCCACGACGATCGCCGGACCGCCGTGCAGGGTGACCGCGGCGAGCGAGTTGACGATCCGGTCCGTGCCGACCTCGCGCGGGTTGTCCACCACCACCGGGATGCCGGTGCGTACGCCGGGCTCGACCACGATGACGGGCACGTCGCCGAAGTGGCGTTCGAGCATCTCGCGCCACTCGTGCAGGACCGCGGGGACGGTGGCGCTCACGACCACGCCGTCGACGTCGTCGAACCGGTCGTCCAGCAGTCCGCCGAGCAGCACCGACCACTCGTCGGCCGTACGGCCCTCGTCGGTGTTGACCCGCCAGTGCGCCGTGACTGCCTCGCCGTCGAGCAGGCCGAGGAAGGTGTGGAGGTTGCGGATGTCGGCGGCGAGGAGGCTCATGCGCTTGACCCGTTCTCGTCGAGCAGGTCCATGCCGATGTCGAAGACCACCACGGAGTGGGTCAGCGCGCCGACGGACACGAAATCGACGCCGGTGGCGCCGATGCGGGCGGCCCGCTCGAGGGTGATGCCGCCGCTGGCCTCCAGCGGCACCCGCCCGGCCGTACGACGTACGGCCTCCGTCATGAGCTCGTCGGTCATGTTGTCGAGCAGGATCCGCTCCGGCGGCTCGGGCAGCGCGAGCAGCTCCTCGAGCTGGTCGAGCGTGGTCACCTCGACCTCGACCGGCAGGCCGGGGAACCGGCCGCGGATCGCGTCCAGCGCGGGCAGCACGCCGCCGGCGGCGATGACGTGGTTGTCCTTGACCATCGCCATGTCCTGCAGGCTCGTGCGGTGGTTGACCCCTCCGCCGCAGCGCACGGCGTACTTCTGGAGCGCTCGGAGGCCGGGCAGGGTCTTGCGGGTGTCGAGCACACGGGTGGGCGACCCCTCCAGCGCGTCGACCCACCGGGCGGTCGCGGTGGCGATGCCGGACAGGTGGCAGGCGAGGTTGAGGGCGGTGCGCTCGGCCACCAGCAGTCGCCGGGTGAGGCCGGTGACGCGCATGACGACATCACCCTTCTCGACCCGGCTGCCGTCGGGCAGGCGGTCAGCGACGGTCGCGTCGGCGCCCACCGCGAAGAAGGCGACGGCACCGACTGCGAGTCCGGCCACGACGCCCGACTCCCGGGCGGCGAAGACCGCCTCACCCCTGGCATCCGGCGGGATGGTCGACTCGCTGGTCGGGTCGTCGTGCGGCGGCCGCGGCAGGTCCTCCTGCAGGGCGCGACCGACCGTGTCCCAGACGTAGTCGGGGTCGAGTCCCGCAGCGGTCAGGTCGTCGAGGAGCTCACCGGGCACGGCCTCCAGGGTGCTCATGCCGGAACCTCCGTCGTGCTGGGGTCGGTCGAGGACGCGTAGGTCCACCGGACCCGGATCGTGCCGTCGGCGTCGAGCCAGGAGTCGATGTGGCCGGCCTTCGAGTCGTCGCGGTCGGGGTGGTCCTCGCGCCAGTGGGAGCCGCGGGTCTCCGTCCGCAGAGCGGCCGCCTCGGCCAGCGCCGTGCTGATCGCCAGGAGGTTGGTCGTCTCCCAGGCGGCGGGACCGACCTCGGCCTCGCCCGGGTCGAGGGTGCCCAGGAAGGCCAGCGCCTCCGCCAGGCCGTCAGCCTGGCGCAGCACGCCCACCCGCGTGGTCATCATGTCCTGCATCGCACGTCGGCGGTCGCCCGAGACGAGACCCTCAGCGCGCTCGTCCACGACCGGCTCCTGCCAGGCCCGCAGCTCGCCGGGGAGCACGTCGGCGATCCGCCGGGAGAAGACGAGGCCCTCGAGGAGCGAGTTGGAGGCCAGCCGGTTGGCCCCGTGCACCCCGGAGCAGGCGACCTCGCCGGTGGCGTAGAGCCCCGGCACCGACGTACGCCCCCACAGGTCGGTGGCGACGCCACCGGACGCGTAGTGCTGGGCGGGGGCGACCGGGATCAGCTCGGTGACCGGGTCGACGCCGTGCTCGCGGCACACCCCGAGGATGGTGGGGAAGCGCCGCTGCCAGAATCTCGTGACGGTCGCTTCGCGACCTCCTCGATCACCGAGGGGGCTCGCTCCGCTCGCGTCCAGCCCCAGGTGGCGGGCGTCGAGCCACATGTGCGGGTGCCCGGTCTCGATCATCCGGCGGGTGATGGCCTTGGCGACGACGTCGCGCGGCGCCAGGTCGGCGAGCGCGTGCTCGCCCTTCATGAAGCGGGTGCCCTCGAAGTCGACGAGGAACGCCCCCTCGCCCCGCACCGCCTCGGAGATCAGGGGCTGCTGGCCCTGGGAGTCGGACCCGAGCCACATGACGGTCGGGTGGAACTGCACGAACTCGAGGTCGCGGAGCGCCGCTCCAGCCCGCATCGCGACCGCCATGCCGTCGCCGGTCGAGACGCTGGGGTTGGTGGACTGGCTGAACACCTGGCCGAGGCCGCCGGAGGCGAGCACCACGGCGCGGCAGTGCACCGCTCCCACGCCGTCGTGCTGGCCCTCGCCGAGCACGTGCAGCGTCAGCCCTGCGACCCCGCCGTCGGCGGCCCGGAGCAGGTCGACGGCCAGCGCGTGCTGGATCACCTCGATCTCCGGGGCCCGCTCCACGGCGGCGATCAGGGCCCGCTGGATCTCGGCGCCGGTAGCGTCGCCGCCGGCGTGGGCGATGCGGTCGCGGTGGTGGCCGCCCTCGCGGGTCAGCGACAGCTCGCCGTCGGGGTGGAGGTCGAACTGGGTGCCGAGTGCGATCAGCTCGCGCACCGCCTCGGGCCCCTCGGTCACCAGGACCCGGACCGCCTCGACGTCGCACGCCCCCGCCCCCGCGACGAGCGTGTCGTGCTCGTGCTGCGCCGGGGTGTCCTCCGGCCCGAGGGCCGCCGCGATGCCGCCCTGGGCCCACTGGGTGGACCCGGCGTTCAGCACGTCCTTGGTGACGACCAGGAGGTGGAGGGAGGGCTCGGCAGCGTGGATCCGCAGCGCGGCGGTGAGGCCGGCGATCCCGGACCCCACGACCACGACGTCGGCGCGCGTGGTCCAACCGGGTGCGGGCGCTCGCAGGCGGCCCGGGACCGGCCGGTGTGGATTCATCCGTGCAGGCTAGCGAGCGACGAAGTCACCGCGGGTCAGGGCCTTGTCGCCGAACGTCTCGGCCGGGTCGTAGCCGGTGGCCATCACCATGTTGT
This sequence comes from uncultured Actinomycetota bacterium, assembly GCA_963740115.1. Lineage (GTDB taxonomy): Bacteria > Actinomycetota > Actinomycetes > Propionibacteriales > Nocardioidaceae > Nocardioides. The sequence continues at coordinate 139,272 of CAVUCQ010000005.1, forward strand.
CGGCATCGACGAACACCACGTGCGGCTTGAGCTCCTTGGCCTCGGCGGTGTCCATCTGGGCGTACCCGATGAGGATCACCACGTCGCCGGGGTGCACCAGTCTGGCGGCCGCGCCGTTGATGCCGATGACGCCCGAGCCGCGCTCGCCGGCGATCGTGTACGTCTCCAGGCGGGCGCCGTTGGTGACGTCGACGATGTGGACGAGCTCGCCGGCGAGCAGGTCGGCCGCGTCGAGCAGGTCCTCGTCGACCGTCACCGACCCGACGTAGTGCAGGTCGGCCTGGGTCACCGTGGCGCGGTGGATCTTGGACTTCATCATGGTGCGCAGCATCAGCTGCTCCTCTCACTGGTGGTCGAGGCCGCGGGTGCGGTCCCCGCCGTCATCACGTCCGGGGTCAGCCGGTCGAACGTGATGGGCATGTTGTCGATCAGGCGCGTGGTGCCGACCCGGGCGGCGACCAGGATCCGGCCCTCGCCGGTCTCCGGTGCCGCGGCGAGGTCGGGCGAGGCCAGGGCGAGGTAGTCGAGCTCGATGCCCGGCTCGGCCTTGAGGACCGCCATGGCGGCCCAGCGGGCGGCCGGTACCCCGTAGGGCGCGCGCTCCTGCGCCGCGCGCAGTGCCCGGCTCAACGCCACGGCCGCCCGGCGCTGGTCGGCGTCGAGGTAGCGGTTGCGGCTGGACAGCGCCAGCCCGTCGGGCTCACGCACCGTCTCGGCGCCGACGACCTCGATGCCCAGGCAGAGGTCGCGCACCATCCGGCGGACGAGGACGAGCTGCTGGTAGTCCTTCTCGCCGAAGACCGCGACGTCCGGGCGTACGAGTCCGAAGAGCTTGGCGACCACCGTGAGCACCCCGTCGAAGTGCCCGGGCCGGGAGGCACCGTCGAGGATCCCGGCCAGGGACCCGGGGGCGACCGTCACCCCGTCACGGACGGAGTCGTGGCTGAAGCCACCGGGATACATCTCCTCGACACCCGGCGCGAAGACCACGTCGACGCCGTGGGCCGCACAGACCTCGAGGTCGGCGTCGAGCGTGCGGGGGTAGCGGTCCAGGTCCTCGGTCGGCGCGAACTGCATCGGGTTGACGAAGATGCTCACCACGACCGGACCGGTCGTGGCCTCGCGCGCGGTCCGGATCAGGCTGGCGTGGCCTTCGTGCAGGGCACCCATCGTGGGCACGAACGCGACTCGCTCGCCCGACCGACGCGCGGCTGCGAGCAGGCCGGACAGCTCCTCGCGGGTGCTCGCGAGGGCCGGGCTGGAGGTCACCGGGGTCCCCGCGACGTTGTCGGACGGAGGAGCGCAGCGGAGGAGAACGAGAACTTCGTGGGGTGGTTCATCGGGCCTGCTGGTCGAACGGCGTGGCCAGCGGTGCGTCGGCGGCGTCGAGGACCTGCAGCATCTTGCGCGCGCGGATCGGCAGCAGCCGCCCGTCGGTCACCGCGCGGTCGAGCGTGGCGCGCGCCATGGTGACGTAGGACGGCAGCGTCTGCGGAGCGTTGGTGACGAGGTCGGCGACGTGTGCGCGGACGGTCTCCACGTCGCCACGCACGATCGGCCCCGTCAGGGCTGCGTCGCCGTGGTCGAGGGCGTTGTCGAGGGCGGCGGACAGCAGCGGGCGGAGGGTCGCGGCGGGGTCCTCGGCACCGGCCGCGGAGAGGATCTCCATGGCCTCGGCGACGAGGGTGACGAGGTGGTTGGCGCCGTGGGCCAGGCCCGCGTGGTAGAGCGTGCGGCGGTCTTCGGGGACCCACATCGCACGTCCACCCAGGTCGGCGACGAGGGACTCGGTGAGCGCGCGGTCGGCGTCGTCGGCGGTCACGCCGAAGACGCAGCCCGCCAGGCGCGGCAGGTCGAGCTCGGTGCCGGTGAAGGTCATCGCCGGGTGCAGCGCGACGGTGCGGGCGCCGACGTCCCGGGCGGGCTCGAGCACCGCGAGTCCGTGGCGCCCGCTCGTGTGGACCACGACCTGGCCCTCGCGGATCGCGCCGCTCGCGCTCAGCATGGTGACGACGTTCGACAGCATGTCGTCGGGCACCGTCAGCAGCAGGAGGTCGCACGCCCGGGCGACGTCCGTGGGCTTGGCGACCGGTACGCCGGGCAGGAGCGCCTCGATGCGTCCGCGAGAGGCGTCGGACTCGCCGGCGGCGGCCACGACCTCGTGGCCCGCCGCGCGGAGGCCGGCTGCCAGCACGGCGCCGACGCGCCCGGCACCGACCACGCCGATGTGGAGCTTCGTCATGTCGACCTCTTCGTTTCAGTCCCTCGCGGGTACCGATCTACTGCGATCAACCTCGAGCCTACGCCTGCGGATTCCGTGGTGGAACGCGCCGCGGACGTGACAAGAACCACTGGATTTGCTACCGATGGGTAGCCATTCGCGCCTCAGGCGCGCAGGTGCAGCTTGGCGTGGTCGGGGTCGTCGACCACGAAGGGCCGGGGTGCGCGGGGCAGCCAGTCGTGGGTGACGTGGTCGACCACGTGCACGCCCTCGGGTGCCACGATCTCCACGACGCCGTCGGGCAGCTCGCCCGCGTGCAGGGCGTTCCACACCAGCCACTCGCGACGCTTGCGGCGGTTGCGGATCGAGGTCGCAAAGGACTCCGGGTTGGTCCAGTGCGCGAACTCGTCGCCGTCGAGCCACTTGAGCTCGACACACAGGCCTTGCGGCAGGGCGAACATCTCGATCCGGTCCGGGGTCGTGCGGATCTCCCACTCCGGCGCCTTGGCGTAGACGTAGTCCGGGCTCATCGGGAAGCCCCACTCCTCGATGTTGCGCAGCCCCAGGTCGAGGAACGCCCGGCGCTCGGACTCGATGTAGAGGCCGTGCCGCGGGAAGCGGATGACGGCCTCCGCCATGCCGACCTGCCACGACAGGTCGGCCATCGACACCTCGCCCTCGGTGGTGAGCACCATGTCGCCGTCCCACTTCCACGAGTAGCGGGTGCGTACGTGGGAGAAGCACCAGTTGTAGAAGTACGCCAGCGAGTGCACCGAGCGCTCGTTGACCGCGAGGTGCTCGGCGCCGGCGCGCGCCACCTGGAAGGGGTACTCCTTCACGGTGAACCGGTCGGAGAGCCCGTGCTCGGCAGCGACGCGCAGCGCCTCCTCGCCGGTGCCGTCGTCGGAGCCGTTGTCCACCAGCAGCACGTGGTCGCAGGCCCGCAGCAGGGGCGGCAGCACGAATCGCAGCCCGGGGGCCTCGTTCTTCACCCGCAGCACGGCGGTCGCGCCGCGGCGCAGCCCACCGGGCCGGTTCCACGGCCAGACGATGTCGAAGTCGGCGTGCCCCTCGATGTTGGTCAGCCCGCGCCCCGCGCCGATCGGGACCGTCACTGCTCGTCGCCCACCGAGTCGCGGCTGCGGCCGAGCGCCTTGCGCACCCCGCGGCGTACGGACGGCGGGATGGCGGCGCGTACGTCGTGCGGGACGCGGTCGGTCAGCGAGCGGGGCGCCGCCGCACCACCCTCCGCCAGCGCGCGCCGGCGCGCCTGCAGGCGGGCGTGCTCGGCCGTGGAGCGGCTGATCGCCTCCGCCTCCTCGTAGAGCTCGACGTAGGCCTCGCGGAGCTGGTCGAAGGTCGCGTGCGCGTCGGCGGTGTCGCCGCCCTCGTCGGCGAGCCTGTTGAGCTCCTGCCACGTCTGGTCGGTGAGGTCGTGCAGCCGCTTCGGCAGGCCCAGGTCGTCCAGGCTGACGGTGACCCGCCGCAGGGTCGGGTCGATGAAGCGGTGCACCTCGCGGATCTGGTCGCTGCGGGTGTGGATGATCGTCTGGAGGTCGAGGGCGTGACCCATCGCCGTGGTGGTCTTCACCCAGTCGGACAGCAGGTCCTCGTAGCGGACGAAGACGCGGCCGCCGTCACCCTCGGCGGGCCGGGTGGCGCGCTCGGTGTGGAGCAGCATGTTGACCCAGCTGGCGGCGAGGTGGGCCGAGCCGAGCTTGTTGGCGTAGTACTTCTGCTTCGATCCCACGACCTCGGCCGGCGCGCGCAGCATCGTCGCGAACACCGGCGTGGCGCCCGTACGGATCGCCGCGACCCGCCACAGGCCCAGGAACCAGCTCAGCCGCGGGTCCTTGACGACCAGCTCGGGGTGCTCGGCGAAGTGGGGCTCGAGCCAGTCGCTCACCCGGATGCGGGCGGGCTCCCTGCTGCAGATGCGACCGGTGTCGAACCACGCCGTGGGCCGGGAGTCGCTGACCTGCACGAGGGCCTCGGCGAGCCACTCGTCGTGGACGTCGACCACCCACTGCGGCTCGCTGAAGCCCCGCGGGTTGGAGTCGTCCGGCGGCACCTCGGGCAGCGGGACGTGCATGCCGAGCTTGCTCACGATGCCCGCCAGCGTGCTGGTGCCGCTGCGTCCGGCGCCGGCGACGAGGAGGACCTTGCGCGGCACTCCGTCGGGGTTCATCTCGTCGATCGCTCTGGCCGGCTCAGTCACGGCAGGGAGCCTACCGGCGGCACTGACCGGGTCTTCGACACGACTAGGCTCGCGGCCCATGGGACGCCTCTTCCGCCGCGCTCCCCTCGTGGGCGTGGTGATCCCCGCGTGGGGCGTCGAGCGCTACCTCGACGAGTGCGTGCGCTCGCTGGTGGCCCAGCGCCACCGGCGGTGGGAGGCGGTGATCGTCGACGACGGCTCCACCGACCGCACGGGCGACCTGGCCGACGCCTGGGCCGCCCGCGACCACCGGATCTCGGTGGTCCACCAGGCCAACGCCGGGCTCGGAGCCGCCCGCAACGCAGGCCTGGCGCACGTCCGTGGCGACTACCTCGCGTTCCTCGACTCCGACGACCTGCTGCAGCCGACGGCGTTCGCCGACCTGGTCGGGTCGCTGGAGGAGTCGGGCTCCGACTTCGCCACCGGCTCGATCCTCACGTGGCTCTCGAGGGACGACGGCGTCGACGGCCCGCTCGTCGAGCCGCCGTGGATGAAGCGGCTCCACCACCCGCCGTTGCGCGGCGCGCGGATCGAGCAGCGTCCGGAGCTGCTCGGCGACGTGTTCGCGTGGAACAAGCTGTTCCGCCGGTCCTGGTGGGACGAGCACGCGCTGACGTGGCCCGAGGGGGTGCGCTACGAGGACCAGCCGACGACCACCCGCGCGTTCCTGGGTGGCACCTTCGACGTGCTCGCGCAGACGACGTACCGGTGGCGGGTCCGGGAGGGCTCCATCACGCAGACGCGCGCCTCGTCGGTGCAGGACCTCTCGGACCGCTGGGAGACCAAGCGCCAGGCCTTGGCGTCGGTGCGTGCCCACGGGTCGGCGGAGGTCGAGCAGGTCTTCGTCGACCGGGTCCTGGCCGGGGACCTGTGGCGCTACTTCCTGCTCGTGCCCGGCGCGCCTGAGGAGTGGTGGCGGCTGCTGCGCGCCGGCGTCCTCGAGTTCTGGGGCCGCCGCTCGCTCGTGCGCAGCGGCCTGCCGCCCGTGCACCGGCTGGCGGGCTGGCTCGTCGAGCAGGACCGCAGGGCCGACGTCACCTCCCTGATGGAGTGGGTGGCCACCCTCGACGGCCCGGCGCCGCGGGCACAGGACGTCGCGACCGGCGCCTGGCGGCTCGCGGTGCCGCCCGCGGTGGTCGACGAGTCCACCGTGGATCCCGCAGCCCTGGGGCTGCGGGACCACGAGGTGACCTAGAGGAGACCCTCGGACTCCAGGAACTCCTGGGCGACGTCCTCCGGCTTGGCGCGGTCGACGGAGACCTGGCCGTTGAGCTCGGTGAGCTTCTCGGTGGTCAGCGCGGCCATCAGGTCGTTGAGGATGCCCTCGACGTCCCCGTTGTCGGCCAGCCACTCCGTGGACACGGCCGGGACGAGGTTCTGCGCCGGCTGGATCTGCTTGTCGTCCTCGAGCAGCACCATGCCCTGGGACTCCAGCGTGCCGTCCGTGGTGGAGGTCAGGCCGAGCTGCGACTCGCCGTCCTTGACGGACTTGAAGACGTCGGCGGAGGCGAAGCCGAGCGGCAGGAACTCGGTGACGTCGATGCCGTAGTCCTCGGTGAGGCCCTTGCCGCAGTCGGTGCGGTCGGCACAGTCCTCGGCCGCCGCCACGACGACGGACATGCCCTCGAGGTCGGAGAGCTTGGTGACGCCCTCGGCCTCGGAGAACTCCTGCGTCACGAAGAAGGCGTTGGTGTCGACCGCCGCCGAGGGGTCGAGGAGCGTGATGCCCTTGGACTCCAGCAGGTCGGTGGCCGCGTCGATCGACTCGTCGGCGTCGGGCGTCGTCAGCGGCTCCGCGTCGGGGCCGTTCTCGGTGGTGTTGAGGAAGTCGACGATGCCGCCGACGTACTCCGGCACCAGCTGGATGGACTCGGGGAACTGCCCGGCGCCCATGTAGACGTCGCGGGTGCCGACCAGCTGCACCGAGGCGTCGTAGCCCTCGGCGTCGAGGAGCTGCTCGTACATCGAGGCGACGATCTGCACCTCGCCGAAGTCCTGCCCGGAGATCTTCACCGCGCCCTTGTCACCTCCGCCGGAGCCTGAGTCGGCGTCGTCGCCGGCGAGGTCGTCGCCGGCGCAGGCCGCTCCGAGGAGGACGGTGCTGATTGCCAGCGTGCTGGCAGCGAATCGTCGTAGCTGCATCTCATTCACCTTCTGTGTCCCGCGGCCTGGCGGCCACGCGTGTCCGGTCGCTGCTCACGTGGTCGTGGGCAGAGCGTTCTGCGGCAGTGCGTCGTCGGTGCGGTGCTGGGGCCCGCGGGGTATCGGGTCGATCGCTCGCTGCGCGAGCACGGCCAGGACCTCGAGGACCATCGCCACCACGGCGACAACCACCGCACCGGCGATTCCCTTCCCGTAGTAGCTGTTGGCGAAGCCGTCGGTGATGATGCGCCCCAGTCCCGGACCGGCCACGAGCGCCGCGATCGTGGCGGTGGCCCACACCTGCACCAGCGCGAGGCGTACGCCGCCGGCGACGAGCGGCGTGGCCAGCGGCAGCTCCACCCGCCGGAACTGCTGCCACCCGGTCATGCCCATCCCGCGCGCCGCCTCCTTCACCTCGCTGTTGACCTCGCGGATCGCGACGTAGGTGTTGGTGATGATGGGCGGCAGCGCGAAGAGGGTCAGGGCGATGAGGGTGGCGATGCCGGCGCGGCCGAACGGTCCGAAGGTGGCGATGCCCGGCCACTCGGCGGTGACGAGCAGGGCGAGGAGCGCGAAGGTCGGGATCGCGCGTCCCACGTTGGAGACGTTGATGGCGAGGAAGCCGCCGCGGCCGATGTGTCCCAGCCACATCGCCAGCGGGAGGCCGATCGCCACGGCGAGCGCCAGTGCGGTGGCGGTGAGGAGCAGCTGCTGGACGAGGTAGTCGAGGATGCCGCCGGTGCCCGTCCAGTTGCTGCCGTCGGTGAGGTACTGCCACACGTCGGCGAACACACTCATGCGCGTACTCGCTTCGCTCCGTGCGCGCACGAGGCACATGTCACGCTGTGTTGGATGACTCGCTCGCTGCGCTCGCTCATGTCCTCACCTGCGTCCGGGTCCAGGGCGTCACCAGGCGCTCGGTGACGACGATGAGGACGTCCAGCAGCAGCGCGATCGCCACGGAGAGCACGCACGCCGCCATCAGCTCGGCCTTGAAGTTGGTGAGGACGCCGTCGGCGATGAGGTTGCCGAGCCCGCCGTGCGCGACGAGGGCGCCGACCGTGGTGAGGGCCACCGTCGAGACGGTCGCGACGCGCAGTCCGCCCATCATCACCGGCAGGGCCAGGGGCAGCTCGATGCGAAACAGCTGGCTCGCCCGGCCGTAGCCCAGCCCGCGCGCCGACTCGCGTACGTCGTCGGGCACCGAGGCGAGGCCGTCGAGGATGCTGCGCACCAGGATCGTCAGCGCGTAGAGCGCGAGCCCCAGCACGACGGTCGTCGCGGTGATGCCGGTGAACGGCACCAGCAGCGGGAACAGCGCCAGCGAAGGAATCGTGTAGAGCGCCGTGGACGCTCCCATGATCCCGGTCTCCAGGCGGACGAAGCGGCGGGCCAGCAGCGCCAGCGGGAACGCGATCGCGATCCCGAGCAGCACCGCGCTGATGGTGATCAGCAGGTGCTCGACGGTCGCGTCCACGAGCTCGCTGCGGTAGTCGGTGAGGTAGGCCGTGCACCACCACTCGTTGACCGTGCGGTTGTAGCAGCTCGGCTCCGCCGCGCTCACCAGTAGGGTCACGGGCATGGACGCTACCGCCTCCCCCAGCGCCACGACCTCACCCGCTGCGGCGAGGAAGGACGCGATGATCCGGCTCGAGGGCGTGGGCAAGACCTACCCCGACGGGACGGTCGCGGTGCACGAGCTCGACCTCGACGTGGCGCGCGGCGAGATGGTCTGCCTGGTCGGTCCGTCCGGGTGCGGCAAGTCGACCACGCTGAAGATGATCAACCGGCTGATCGAGCCGACCACGGGCCGGATCTGGCTCGACGGCCAGGACGTCACCGACGCCGACCCGGTCCAGCTGCGCCGCGGCATCGGCTACGTCATCCAGCAGATCGGCCTGTTCCCGCACCAGCGCATCGAGCAGAACGTGATGACCGTGCCGCTGCTCTACGGCGAGTCCAAGGCGACCGCCCGCGAACGCGCGCACGAGCTGCTCACCACGGTCGGGCTGGACCCGGAGCAGTACGCCCGGCGCTACCCCCACGAGCTCTCCGGTGGTCAGCGGCAGCGGGTGGGCGTCGCCCGGGCGCTGGCCGCGAATCCTCCCGTCCTGCTGATGGACGAGCCCTTCGGTGCGGTCGACCCGATCGTGCGCCACCGGCTGCAGGACGAGTTCCGGCGGCTGCAGAGCGAGCTCGGCAAGACGGTGGTGCTGGTCACCCACGACATCGACGAGGCGATCCGGATGGGCGACCGGGTGGCTGTCTTCGCCGGCGGCGGAGTCCTGTCCCAGTACGCCACCCCGGCCGAGCTGCTCGCCCACCCGGCCGACGAGCAGGTGGCCGACTTCGTCGGCGCCGGCGGCCTCCGGACCCTGACCGTCACCCGGCTCCGCGAGGACCACCTCGAGCCGCTCGAGGGCGTCTCCACCGGCGACCTCGGCGCGGCGATCGACATCGACTCCTCGCTCGAGGAGGCACTCGCCGTGATGCTGCGCGACGACAAGCCGATGATCGGCGTGCGCCGCGGCGCCCAGTTCCTCGGCGTACTGACTCCCGCCGGGGTGCACCGCGCGCTGCGCGTGTCGCTGCGCTGAGGGTGGGTTGGCGGTGTCGCGATCACCGGGTACCCGGTGATCGGTCGGGTTATCGACCGTTGCAACGGTCGATAAGCGCACCGAAAGGACTGTCAGAAGACCTTGACGTCGCGGTGCCAGGACTCCGTGACGTACTTGGGGCCCCAACCCATCGCGGTGTAGAGCCCGTCGGCGCCGGTCGGTGAGTCGGCGTCGACCTCGAGCCCGACGCGGTCGCGCCCCCGGGAGGCGGCGTCGGCGATGATCGTGCGCAGCAGGCCGGTGGCGACCCCGCGCCCGCGGGCCGACTCGAGCACGCCGAGGTAGGAGACGTACGACCCGTCCGGCCCGTCGTCCGACTCGCTCACCGTGCCGACCAGGGCACCGGCCGGCTCGACCGTCCCGCCGTCGTCCGTGATCTCGGCCAGCCACCAGTGGTCCCAGCGGTGACCGGGGTCCTCGCGCAGGCGGTGGATGAACTCGTCGAAGGTCTCCTCCGCGGAGTTGAAGTGGTCGGTGAACGCCCCTTCGAGCACCTCGTGGACCGCCCGCAGGTCGGCCTCGTCCGGCATCCCGTCGCCCTGACGCTCCACCAGGCGGAACACGACGCCCTTGCGCTCCCACCTCGCCGGATCGGGGACCAGCTCGGCCTCCCCTGCCTCCACCGACCGGCTCATCTGCCACCACGTGCGGACCCGGTCGAAGCCGGCGTCGGCGAGCCAGCGGTGCTGCCGCTCGTCGTCGGCGAAGGATCCGGTGTCGACCTGCTGCACCGAGCGGCCGCGGGCGGCGCCGACCGCCCTGGCCTGCGCCTCGGCCCACGCGAAGAGGACGTCGCTGCACCTGTCGGCCAGCCGCTCGTCGATCTCGCGGTCGACGACGTGGATGAAGAGCATCCGGCCCACGGCACGGTCGTGCACGCTGCCCCAGGCCCGGATGCGGCCGTCGGGATCGCGTACGACGAGGTTCTCCCGCATGACCGCACCGCGCTCGGAGACCTCGACGAGCACCTCGTCCTCGGTCGAACCGGCCCACCCGCGGCCGGCCCGCTCGTGGTCGCGCAGCAGCTCGGTCAACCGCTCGACCGTCGCCCGGTCGTCGCGGTCAGGCGTCTCGGCGACCCACCCGTCCGGGAGCCCCGGGTCCTCGGGCAGGGCGTCGGAGGGATCGCTCTCGAACCTGTTGTCCTCGGGGATCACGGGAAGCCATTCTTCCGTACTCCGCCCCGGGTGCCGCCCCGAGCGGTGCGTGAGGAGGATGCGGGCGGCGAAGAGCCGCCTCAGGCACCGCCCGCCAAGGGGAGCGGACGTGCGACCTCGCTCAGGCGCTGCGGTGCTCCCGGCGCGCGGCGGCCGCGCGCAGCGACTCGACCTCGGCGCGGAGGACGTCGATCTCGGCCTCGAGCTCGGCTACGGCGACGATCGCCTCGGCGGCACGGGTCTCGGCGTCGTCGCGACCCCGCTCCGCGACTTGCCGGCCGCGCTCCGCGGCGTCGGCGCGCCGCGACTCCTGGCCGCGCTTGAGGGTCTGCTCGGCTGCGTTCTTCTGCGCCGACGACAGCGCTCGCTCGAGGACGTCGAGGGCCTCCTCGCGCTCGGTGATCTTGCGCTTCATGTCGGCGGCGAAGGCGACCGACTCGGCCGTACGACGCTCGGTGACCGCGCGGAACTCCTGCGCCTGGGCGGCACGGTCCTGCGCCGCCTCACGGCGGGCGACCATGAGCTCGGAGTGGGTGATCCTGGTGGCAGCGGCGCCGGCGAGGAGGGCCACGACCGCAGCGACCGCGGTGAAGCCGGACGACGAGGCCACGAGCGCGCCCACCACGACCGCGGCAGCCACGGCGAGGAGGGCGACAGCGACCGCCAGGCGCGTGCTGCGCTGGCGGCGGCGAGCGGGCGTACGAGACGCCTGTGACTGCTGGGGCTGCTGGGAAGGCATGGGGTCATGCTAGGCCCGTGGCTCGCCGCCGTCCGTGCGACACGCACGCTCGAGGAGCAGCGAGGCCACCGCCACCCCCGCCGCTCCGGCGGCTGCGACGGCAGCGCGGAGGATCCACCGGTCGGCGTTCTGCGACTCGTCACCCAGCCAGCTGATGGCGTACCCGACGTAGCCGGCGGCCACCAGCGTGCCCGCCAGGGCGCACGCGCGCGCGAGCACGAGCCGGTTGACGGCCTGGTGCACCTCCAGCCGCTCGCCCCGCACCTGGACGGTCTGCCAGGTGTGCCAGGCGAGGAAGCCCATGATCACGGCGACGAGCACCAGGGCCAGCGCCTGGGTCCACGAGACCAGAGGTGGTCCGCCCGCCACCCGGCTCATCAGCGGATGGAGGATCCACCCGAGCGCCAGCCCGACCACGATGCAGACGGTCAGCGCCCGCGCGGACGTGGGGCGCAGCGTCCCCCGCGGGCCGGGCGGCTCCTCCGGCTCGGGCTCGCTCACTCGGGGTCCCCGCGGCGTCGTGCGGGGGAGCGTGGCGGAGGAGCAGGACGTCGTGGGGTGATCACTCGACCTCGAGGGACAGGTCCTCGCGCTTCGTCACGCCCGTGGAGTCCGCCGACCGGAGCAGGTCGGCGATCGGGCCCCGCTCGGGGAAGACGGCGTCGGGCTCGAGGTCGTGCCAGGGCTGCAGGACGAACGCGCGCTCGTGGGCCCGCGGGTGCGGCAGCCGGAGGAAGTCCTCGTTGGAGCGGCGGTCACCCACCACGATGAGGTCGACGTCGAGGGTGCGCGGCGCGTTGCGGACCTCGCTGCGCTCACGCTCGAAGGCATCCTCGACGGCCAGGGCGCGCTCCATGAGTCGCGCGGCGGGCAGCGTGGTGTCGGCGAGGAGCACGGCGTTGAGGTAGGGGCCCGATCCGTCCGGCGAGTCCACCGGCGCGGTCTCGTAGACCGGGGAGACGCCGGTGACGAAGAAGTCTGGGGTGTCGGCGAGCGCCTCGACCGCCCCTTGCAGCGTGGCCATCCGCTCACCGAGGTTGGAGCCCAGCGCGACCACCACGCGGCGGATCGGGTGCATCTCACCAGTGAGGGAGTCGGTGTCCACGATGTGCGGGTTGGGTGTCTCAGTCATGCGCGGTGCCTCGCGTTCTGGTGATCGTCAGCGCGACGTCCGAGTACGTCGCGTCGATGGGTGCATCAGGTTTGTGGAGCGTGACTCGCGCCCATTCAACACGAGTGTCCGTCAGGCACACATCCGCGATGCGCTGGGCCACGGTTTCCACCAGGTCGACCGGATCCCGCTCGACGGCGGCCTTGACGTCCATGACCAGCGTCCCGTAGTTGACGGTCTCCGCGAGGTCGTCGGTGGCGGCGGCCGCACGGGTGTCGAAGCCCAGCACGAGGTCGACGACGAACGTCTGCCCCTCCCGCCTCTCGAAGTCGAAGACGCCGTGGTGGGCGAAGCACTCGATGCCCCGCACGGACAGCTCGTCGGTCATGCCCCGTCCTTCCGGTCGGACAGCCGGGGGGTCTCCCCGGGCTGTCGGATGCTCATGGCCTCCACCACCGCGAGCGCGTCGCGGGTGGCGCGTACGTCGTGCACGCGCAGGCACCAGACTCCGCGCGCCGCCAGCAGGGCGACGAGCGCCGCATGGGCGTGCTCCCGCTCGGCGATCGGTCGCGGGACGCCGTCCTCGGCCAGCAGCGCTCCGAGGAAGGACTTGCGGCTGGCGCCGACCAGGAGGGGGCAGCCGAGCCGCTCCAAGAGGTCGAGGGCGGTGAGGAGCTCCCAGTTGTGGTGGGGCTGCTTGGCGAAGCCCAGGCCGGGGTCGAGCACCACCCGCGCGCGGGGGATGCCGGCCGCCTCGACCGCGGCGAGCCGCTCGCCCAGCTCGCGGCGTACGGACTCCACCACACCGTCGGGGCCGTAGTCGGAGAAGTCGCGCATCCGGTCGGCGTGGGCGCGCCAGTGCATCGCGACGTAGGTGGCCTCGCTGCCCGCGACCACGTCGAGGATCCTGGGGTCGGCGAGGCCCCCCGAGACGTCGTTGACGATCCTCGCGCCCGCCTCGAGCGCCGCCTCGGCGACCTCGGCGCGCATCGTGTCCACCGACACGGCAGCCCCGGCAGCAGCGAGCTCGCGGATCACCGGGACGACCCGGTCGAGCTCCTCGGCCACGAGCGGCCGCGTGGCACCGGGACGGGTGGACTCGCCGCCGATGTCGAGGATGTCGGCGCCCTGCTCGAGCAGGGTCACGCCGTGGGCGACGGCGGCCTCGGTGGTGTCGTGGCGCCCACCGTCGGAGAAGGAGTCGGGGGTGACGTTGATGATCCCCATCACCCGGGGAGCTCGGGGCCGCGAGCCCTCGATCACCTGGCGCCTGAGTGGATCAGGGCCATCGCCTCGGCGCGGGTCGCCTGGTTGGTGAGCATCGCGCCCCGCACGGCCGAGGTGATCGTGCGGGCACCGGCCTTGCGCACGCCGCGCATGGTCATGCAGAGGTGCTCGGCCTCGATCACCACGATCACGCCGCGGGCCTCGAGGATCTCCATCAGGGAGTCGGCGACCTGCGTGGTCAGCCGCTCCTGGACCTGCGGCCGCTTGGCGTAGACGTCGACGAGCCGGGCCAGCTTGGACAGCCCGGTGATCTTCCCGGTCTCCGCCGGGATGTAGCCGACGTGCGCCACCCCGGTGAACGGCACGAGGTGGTGCTCGCACATCGACCAGAGCTCGATGTCGCGCACGAGCACCATCTCCTCGTGGCCGATGTCGAAGGTGGTGGTCAGCACGTCGTCCGCGGTCTGGCGCAGGCCCTGCGTCAGCTCGGCGTACGCGCGCGCCACCCGGGCCGGGGTGTCCTTCAGGCCCTCGCGCTCCGGGTCCTCGCCCATCGCCGCGAGCAGCTCACGGACGGCCGCCTCGGCGCGTCCGTGGTCGAACTCGGGTACGTCCGCGGGCGCGCGCTCCGGCACGGAGATCGGGTCCGTCACGACTGTTCCGACGACGGGGTCGGCGGCACCGGCGAGTCGCCCGTGTCGATGACGGGCCCGCCGTGGATGTCTCCGCCCGAGCCCGGAGGCGTGAGGATCGCGCCACCCTCGGACTCCTCCGCCGCCACCCCGGCAACCACGCGGTCGCGGATCTCCTGCGGGATGTCGACCGGCGGGATCGTCGAGGCCACCCGGTGGGGCGACCCGGTCCAGGACGGGCGCTCGGGCCGCCTGCGCAGCGGCTCGAAGATCGCGGCGATCTGTGCCTTGTCGAGGGTCTCCTTGTCGAGGAGCGCGAGCACCAGCGCGTCGAGGACGTCGCGGTTCTCGTGGAGGATCTCGAAGGCCTCCTGGTGGGCGTGGCCCAGCAGCGCCTTGATCTCCCCGTCCACCGCGGCAGCCGTCTCCTCGGAGTAGTTGCGCGTGTGGCCCATGTCGCGGCCCAGGAAGGGCTCGGAGTTGCTGTCGCCCAGCTTGACCGCGCCGAGGCGCTCGGTCATGCCGTACTGGGTGACCATCGCCCGGGCGAGGCCGGTCGCCTTCTCGATGTCGTTGCCGGCACCGGAGGTCACGTCGTGGAAGATCAGCGCCTCCGCGGCCATGCCGCCGAGCATGTAGGCGAGGGAGTCGAGCATCTCGCTGCGCGTCTGTGAATACTTGTCCCGGTCGGGCAGCACCATCGTGTAGCCCAGCGCCCGACCGCGCGGCAGGATCGTCACCTTGTGCACCGGGTCGGTGCCGGGGAGGGCCGCCGCCACGAGCGCGTGGCCGCCCTCGTGGTAGGCCGTGACGAGCTTCTCGCGCTCGCTCATCAGGCGCGTACGACGCTGCGGCCCGGCGATGACGCGGTCGATCGCCTCGTCGAGGGCCTCGTTGGTGATGAGCTTGGCGTTGCCGCGGGCGGTGAGCAGTGCGGCCTCGTTGAGCACGTTGGCCAGGTCGGCACCGGTGAAGCCGGGCGTGCGGCGGGCGATGCTGAGCAGGTCGATGTCCGGCGCGATCGGCTTGCCGCGCGAGTGGACCTTCAGGATCTGGTGGCGACCGTTGAGGTCGGGCGCGTCGACCTGGATCTGCCGGTCGAACCGGCCCGGCCGCAGCAGCGCCGGGTCGAGCACGTCGGGCCGGTTGGTGGCCGCGATGAGGATGACCCCGCCGCGCACGTCGAAGCCGTCCATCTCGACGAGCAGCTGGTTGAGGGTCTGCTCGCGCTCGTCGTGACCGCCGCCCATGCCGGCGCCGCGGTGACGCCCGACTGCGTCGATCTCGTCGATGAAGACGATGGCCGGTGCGTTCTCCTTGGCCTGCTCGAACAGGTCGCGCACCCGGCTCGCGCCGACGCCGACGAACATCTCGACGAAGTCGGAGCCGGAGATGGAGTAGAACGGCGTGCCGGCCTCACCGGCGACGGCGCGGGCCAGCAGGGTCTTGCCCGTGCCGGGCGGGCCGTAGAGCAGGACGCCCTTGGGGATCTTGGCGCCGACGGCCTGGAACTTGGCCGGCTCCTGCAGGAACTCCTTGATCTCGCCGAGCTCCTCGATGGCCTCCTCGCACCCGGCGACGTCCGCGAACGTCGTCTTGGGCATGTCCTTGGTGATCAGCTTGGCCTTGGACTTGGCGAACTGCATGACGCCTCGACCGCCACCGCCCTGCGCCTGGTTCATCAAGAAGATGAAGAGCAGGATGATCAGCGCGAACGGCAGGAGGGTCGCGAGCAGCGAGCCGAGGAAGCTGGGCTGCGGGTTCTTCTGGTCGGAGCTCTCGAGCGTCTCCGCCTCGAGCTGCTCCTGCACCTGGGCGAGGAGCGGCTCCTGCCCGCCCTGGACGTAGTGGGTGACGACCTTGTCGCCCGCCTCGCGGGTGCCCTCGTCGAGGGTGGCCTGGATCTCCTGGTCACCGTCGATGAACGTGATCTCCTTGACCTTCCCGTCCGTGAGGTACCGGGAGAGGGTGGAGGTCTCGATCTCGTCGTGACCGTCGCTGGGCGCGAGGAACTGGATCGCCAGCAGCACCGCGAAGGCGGACAGGACGATCCACAGCCAGGGACCCTTGAATATGCGCTTCACAGGCAACTTTCACCGGTTCGGAGTTGGTGGGGCGACGCTACATGCCGCTCGGGCGCCCATTGTTTCAGGCGGGGTGAAGCGGAGGCACACGTTCCTGCTGCTTGGCGGTCCCGCATCAGGAGTAGACGTGGGGCGCGAGCGTGCCGATGTCGCGCAGGTTGCGGTAGCGCTCGCGGTAGTCCAGGCCGTAGCCGACGACGAACTCGTTGGGGATGTCCCAGCCGACGTACTTCGGCTCGACGGGCATCGAGAGGGCCTCGGGCTTGCGCAGCAGCGTCGCGATCTCGACGCTCGCGGGGCTGCGGCTCGAGAGGTTGTTGACCAGCCAGCTCAGCGTCAGGCCCGTGTCGATGATCTCGTCGACGATCAGCACGTCGCGACCGCTGATGTCGGTGTCGAGGTCCTTGAGGATGCGCACCACGCCGCTCGACTTGGTGCCCGAGCCGTAGGAGCTGACGGCCATCCAGTCCATCTCCAGGTGGCGCGGCATCGCCCGCGACAGGTCGGCCATCACCATGACCGCGCCGCGCAGCACGCCGACCACCAGCAGGTCGCGTCCGTCGTAGTCGGCGGTGATCTGCTCGGCCATCTCGGCCAGTCGCTGCTGGATCTGTGCCTCGGTGAAGAGGATGTTGACCAGCTCGTGCTCCACGTGGGACGAGTCCATGGCTGCAGCCTAGGGCGTCTCGCGCGCCCGCTCGACGACCAGCAGCCCGTCGCGCCGCAGCGCGCGCAGGTGACCGGGCAGGTCGACCCACCGCTGGCCGCGCCAGCCCACGAGCAGCCGGTCGACCTCGAGCACGTGGCCGCGAGTGAGCTCGGAGGCGGGTGTCCCGGCCTCGAGCGCGGTGCGGTGGATGGCACGGTGGCGCAGCGACGGCGGCTCGCTGCCCAGGCTGGCGACGTCGAGACCACCCTGCCTGCGGGCACGGGCCAGGGCGTCGTCGGTGAGCCGGTCCAGCAGGTGCGTGTCCTCGCGCAGCTGGTCGGCCGTGCGCGCGAGGGCCTCGGCGATCCCCGGTCCGAGCTCGGTCTCCAGCAGCGGGAGCACCCGCTCGCGAACCCGGACCCGCGTGTAGCCCGGGTCGTGGTTGTGCGGGTCGTCCCAGAAGCGCAGTCCCTCCACCTGGCAGGCGGTGACCGTGTCGTCACGGCGTACGCCGAGCAGCGGGCGCACGAACACGCCGAAGTCCGGCCGCATGCCCTGCAGCGAGCGCCCTCCCGAGCCACGGGTCAGGCCGAGGAGGACGGTCTCGGCCTGGTCGTCCAGAGTGTGGCCGAGCAGCACCTTGCTGGCGTCGACACGGGCGGCCACCTCCTCCAGCACGGCGTACCTCGCCTCCCGGGCAGCCGCCTCGGGACCGAGCCCCGACGCGTTGTCGACCTCGACCCGCGCCGTGACGGTCTCGTCGACGCCCATCCCGGCGAGCTGCGCGACCACCCGGTCGGCCTGCTCGGCCGAGCCGGGCTGCAGGCCGTGGTCGACGGTCACCCCGATGATGCGCATGCCCCGCTTGTGGCCCTCGAAGACAGCGGCGGACGCCAGGGCCAGGGAGTCGGCGCCACCGCTGCACGCGACGGCGACGACGCCGCCCCCAGCGAGGCGGGACAGGGCCGCCCGGACCGGCACCCGGACCGCGGCGACCGAGGGGTGGAGCGTCACAGCACGCGGGCGACCCAGGCGTCGGGGTCGGAGATCTCGGCCTTCGACGGCAGGGACTCGGGGCCGCTCCACACGGCGTTGAACTCCTCCATCCCGACCTTGTCGACGACGTGGCGGACGAAGACGGCTCCGTCGCGGTACTGCGCCATCTTGGCGTCGAGGCCGAGGAGCCGGCGCAGGAGCTTGTCGAGGGTGCCGACACCCTTGCGACGCTGGTTGAACCGCTTGCGGATCTGCTCCACCGAGGGGATGACGGTCGGGCCGACACCGTCCATCACCACGTCGGCATGGCCCTCGAGCAGAGACATCACGCCGGTGACCCGGTCGAGGATCTCCTTCTGCTCGGGCGAGGAGACGAGGTCGAGCACACTGCCCTCGCCCCCGCGGATCGCGTCGGCGCCGCGGCGCAGGGCCTCGAGGACCGCGGTGGGCTCGATGGTCTCGGCGACGGCATTCATCTGGGTCATCAGGTGCTCGCCCAGCCACGGGTTGGCGGTGAACTGGACCCGGTGGGTCTCCTCGTGGAGGCACACCCACAGGCGGAAGTCGTGCGGGTCGGCGTCGATCTCACGCTCGACGTGGACGATGTTGGGCGCGACGAGCAGCAGTCGGCCGTGGGGGGCGTGGAAGGGGTCGAACTGGCCGAGCACCTTGGTGCCGAGGAACCCGAGCATCAGGCCCACCTCGCCACCGGTGACGCGCGAGCCGATGGCGGCGGAGAACCCGGAGGGAGCGCCCTTCTTCTCGGTGAGCTTGTCGACGATGGGCGACAGGATCTTGGAGAAGCCGTCGGCGTTGGCCTTGACCCAGCCGGCGCGGTCCACGACGAGGACCGGTGCGGTGCCCTCGGTGGCCCGGAGGCCGGTGAACTCCCGGACCAGCGGCGTGGACCGGTTGGCCCCCTCGCGGAGCTCCACGACCGCGGCGGCCGCCTCGTCGGCTGACACCTCCGGTCCGGGGCCGGCGATCCGAGAGCCCACGGTGACGGCGAAGTCCCAGTCGACGAGATTCATGTCCCGACCCTAGCCGGGGGCTCGTGAGCACCGGCAGGCCGCGAGAGCGGCGGCTGCGCGGTCGAGCGCCTCCGGGGCGTCGTAGCGGTCGTCCGGATCCGCCTTGTCGGCGGCGAACACGAAGGCCATCCTGGCGCCGTCGCGACCGACCGCGATCCCGGCGAGTGCGTGGACGCCGGTGAGCGTGCCCGTCTTGGCGCGCACCAAGCCGCGCGCCACGGCGGGCCCCTCGGCGAAGCGGTAGGTCAGCGACCCGGTGAAGCCGGCGACCGGCAGCCCGGTGACGAGGCTGCGCATCGCCTCGGCCTCGGGGCCGGCGGCGTGCTGGAGCAGTGCCAGAAGCGTCCTGGCTTCGACCCGGTTGCGGCGCGAGAGGCCCGAGCCGTCGTACAGCTCCGCCCCGGTCACGTCGATCCCGAGCCCCTGCAGGGTGCCGACCACGTCGGCCGCGCCCGCCTCGAAGGAGCCGGTGCCGGACGTGGCGATCCCCACCTGGTGCGCGACGACCTCGGCGCCCTCGTTGTCGCTGACGTCGATGATGCGCTCGGCCACCTGCGACAGCGGGGCGCTCTCGACCGAGGCCAGCTCCTCCGTCCCGGCGGGTACGACGACGCGCTGCGGCTCGCCCGTCACCCGCAGGCCGGCTGCGGTGAGGGCCGCGGCGAACGCGCGGGCTGCGGCCAGGGAGGGGTCGTCGGAGCGCCCCTCGCCGACCGGCTCGCTGCCGCCGTCGACCATCAACGCCGTGATCGGGCTGACGATGTCGTCGGCCACGTAGTCGCGCCGCCAGGCCGGGTTGTCGGTCGGGCCGGAGAAGAGGCTGTCGTCGAAGCGGACGCGCACGCGCCCCTTCCCGCCGAGCGCCGCGGCGGCGGCCAGCGCGAGCGACGTGACGTCGGCGCGGGCCGGGTAGGTGGACTCGGCCTCAGCCGGCGCGAGCGGCTTGCTGGCCAGCAGCGGGTCGCCTCCGCCGACCAGCACCACCTCGCGGGGCGCCTCGCCCCGCACGACCCGCGTGGTGAACCGGTGGTCCGGCCCGAGGGTCGCGAGGGCCGCACCCAGGGTGAGCAGCTTGGTGGTCGAGGCGGGGAGGTAGCGCCCGTCCCCGGAGGTCCAGGTCTCTGAGCCCGCCGTCAGGGAGGTGACCGCGCCGACGACATGGCGGCCCAGGTCGGGGTCGGCCAGGTCGCGCGCCACGGCCGCCGCCACCTTCTCCGGAGCGATCGGCGCGGGCGCCTCCACCACCTCGGCCTCGACGACCGGGGACGACCACTCCGGGAGGTCGAGCCCCGCGGGAGGCAGCACCGCCTCGGGCTCGGTGACCGGGTCGGCCGCCAACGCCGGCAGGTAGCGCGGTCCCCACTCGTAGCGGTGGGCGCCCACCGCGGCTGCCAGCAGGGCGAGCACGAGCAGCGTCGGCAGCCACACCCCGACGAGGTGGCGTGCCTCACGTCGCCGACGTTTCGGCCCTCTCGCTTCGCGCATCGGGGCCATTGTGCGCGACACTGCCCCTAGCAGGGCGCGTCGGGCCGTCGCCGGACGCGCCGGAGCGTGATCCTGAGATGGCCCGAAGGCGTGCCGAGAGTGTGGAGGAAGACGTGCTGACGTTCGACGTTCTGGTGGAGATCCCCAAGGGTGAGCGCAACAAGTACGAGGTCGACCACGAGACCGGGCGCATCCGCCTCGACCGCATGCTCTTCACCTCCACCGCCTACCCGGCCGACTACGGGTTCATCGAGAACACCCTCGGCCAGGACGGCGACCCGCTCGACGCGCTCGTGATCCTCCAGCAGCCGACCTTCCCGGGCTGCCTCATCGAGTGCCGCGCGATCGGCATGTTCCGGATGACCGACGAGGCGGGCGGCGACGACAAGGTCCTGTGCGTGCCCAGCCACGACCCGCGCCTGGAGCACCTGCGCGACATCAACCACGTCTCCAAGTACGACCGGCTGGAGATCCAGCACTTCTTCGAGGTCTACAAGGACCTCGAGCCCGGCAAGTCCGTCGAGGGCGCCGACTGGGTCGGGCGCGCCGAGGCCGAGGCCGAGGTCCACGCCTCCTTCGAGCGCTTCAAGACCGAGGGCCACGGCAACGACCTCGACAACATCGCCGACGACAGCCTGGGCGAGGACGCCTGAGGCTCCGCCTCACCGCGCGAGGTCGACCTCCTGGCCCACGGACCGCAGCTTGTCGGGGTTGCGGACCAGGAAGAGGCGGGTGACCACGCCGTCCTCGACCAGCATCGTGCCGACTCCGTCGCGCTGACCCGCGATGACGAACTGGATCGCCGGCGAGCCGTTGAGCCACACCGGCACGAGCTCGAGCGACTCGGGGGTCACGGCGGTGAGGAAGCGCAGCACCTTGTCGCGGCCGAAGATGGGGTTGAGCGCCGCCTGCACCTTGCCGCCGCCGTCGGTCATGAGGACCACGTCGGGCGCCAGGACGTCCATCAGGGACTGCAGGTCGCCGGTCTCGGTCGCGGCACGGAACCGCTCGATCACCGCGTCCCGCTCGGCCGCGGTCACCGACGAGCGCGGGCGGCGCTCCTCCACGTGCGTACGCGCCCGGCTGGCGATCTGCCGCACCGCCGGCTCCGACTTCTCGACCGCCTCCGCGATCTCGGCGTAGGGCACGTCGAAGACCTCGCGCAGCACGAAGACCGCCCGCTCGGTCGGCGGCAGCGTCTCGAGCACCAGCAGCATCGCCGTCGAGACGCTGTCGGCGAGCTCGACGTCCTGGGCCACGTCAGGTGCGGTGAGCACCGGCTCGGGGAGCCACGTGCCGACGTAGTCCTCACGCCGCCGGGCCAGCGTCCGCAACCGGTTGAGGGAGAGGCGGGTCGCCATCCGGACCAGGTAGGCCCGCGGGTCGCGGACCTCGTCGGTGTCCACCCCGGCCCACCGCAACCACACCTCCTGCAGCACGTCCTCGGCGTCGGCGGCCGAGCCGAGCATCTCGTAGGAGACCGTGAAGAGCAGGTTGCGGTGGGCCAGGAAGGCGTCCGTGCTCATCGCGCGGCGGCCTCCCCCGACGCGGTGGCGAGCGGCAATTCGCACACGTCGCTGAAGCCCTGCGAGGCCAGGCCCATCGCGGAGTTGAACCGTGAGCGCTCGTTCTCCACGGCGACCATCATGGTCAGCTCGACGACGGCGGCGTGGCCGAGCTGCCGGTCCAGGCTCGCCACCATCGCGTCGGTCACCTGCGGCGGGGTCGCCGTCATCGCCTCGGCGTAGGCCATCACCTCACGCTCGAGGTCCGAGAAGAGGTCCGACTCGCGCCAGCGCGGGACCTCGCGGACCTTGGACTCGTCCAGACCCTTGGTGTGCGCGATGAAGTAGCCGAAGTCGAGGCACCACGAGCAGCCGATCACCCCGGCGCTGGCCATCTCGGCGTAGACCTTGAGGTGCGGGTCGAGCGCCTTCCACCTGCCGACCTTCTGCTCGAAGGCGAAGACCGCCTTCGTGACCGGCTTGTTGTGCCACAGGACGTAGGCGTTGTCGGGCACCTTGCCCCACATCCGCGTCGCGACGCGCGTCATCACCGCACCGTAGGCACCGTCGAGCGTGGCCTTCGGGATCCGGAAGCTGCTGGGCATGTCGTCTCTCCCTCTCGTCATGAGCAGGTCGTGCACCTGCTGACAAGGAGACACCGGCCGGCTCAGACCTGTGACAGGAAGGAGTCGACGGCCCGTGCGACGTCGAGGTGGATCTCGGCGGTGCGCACCGCGTCGTCGGTGCCCATGGCGTGGTCGGCGTCGGCCACCTCGAGCACGTCGGTGCCGGTCTCCGCCAGCTCGCGGGCGACCGCGGCGTCCCACAGGTCGTCGGCGAGGCCGCCGACGAGGAGCTGGCGGCCGGCATTGGCGGCGATCGCCTCGACGAGCGACGGCTCGACCAGGAGGGGGGTGAACCAGATCGCGTCGAGCCCGCGCTCTGCGGCGTACGGCGCGGCGCGGGTGCCGAGCGACTTGCCGACCAGCACCACGTGGTCGGCGTCCTCCTTCGCGAGGGCCGCCTCCACGTGGCGACGCACCCAGACGTCGACGTCCTCGTCGCCGCGGGCGGTGGAGTCCCACCAGACCTGCTGGACGGTGAAACCGTGCTGCACCAGGGCGATCCGGGCGAAGTCGAGCAGCGGCGCGCTCGGCGGGTAGGCCCGGCCAGGGAGGACCAGCGCCAGGCCGCGGCCGGCGCCGGACGGCTCCCAGCGCGTCGGCGCCCCTCCGAAGGTCACCCCGCACCTCCCGAGGCCTCGGGGGCGCGGACGGCCCGGAAGTAGCCGAGGCCACCGTGGAGCGTCAGGTCGACCCGCGAGCAACCCGCCTCCCGCAGCCAGGCGCGGGCCTCGTCCGAGGTGCACATCGGGCCGAGCACGCCTGCCCGGGTGCCGGCGATGCGAAGTGGCGCGTAGCGGGGTCCGGTGTCGGTGAACAGCGAGCTGCCCGAGATCGCGCCGCCGGGGGCCACGACCCGCACCATCTCGCCGATGGCCCGGCGCGGGTCGGGGAAGCAGTGCAGCCCCGTGAACGACACGACGAGGTCGAAGGTGCCGTCGTCGAACGGCAGGTCGCCCACGTCGGCGAGGGCCGTCGTCACCTGGTCGGCGACGCCGAGCCGCGACGCCGTCTCCCGTGCGCGGTCGAGCATGGTCGTGGAGATGTCGGCGACGACCACCTCGAGCCCCTGCCCGGGGCGCAGGCCGCGGAGGGCAACCCCCGACCCGGTCGGGACGTCGAGCACCCGCGACCCCGCGGGCAGGGTGCCGATCTCGGCCGCGGCGTCGTGCAGCAGGGTGAGGTCGCTGCCCATGCCGACGCGCCATGCCGCACGCCCGACCGGACCCGAGTCGACGAGCCAGGGGTAGACGTGGGACCAGAGCGGGTCCTCGCTCCAGCCGCCGAGCCCGGGGAGCCTCATCCGACCAGCTCCCGGGAGCGCAGCATCTCCTCCGGCACGCCGAAGGCGTCGACGAGGTCGACGGCGAGCGGGCGGATCTTGCGGCACAGCGAGCTGATCTCGCGGGTGATCGCCTTCGAGCGGGCGCTGGAGAGGCGGCCGTGCTCCATGAACCACGCGCGGTCGGACTCGATGGTGGTCAGCGCGTGCAGGTCGCAGAGGAGGTTGAGGGACACCTTGAGGTCGCCGTCGGGCAGCTCGGCCGTCCTGGCGACGAAGGCCTCCAGCACGAGTCGCTCGGTGTGCGCGCGGGCGGTGGCGATCACGTGGTCCTGCACCCGCGCGAAGACGGCGCCCGGGTTCATGCCCTCGTCGATGCCGCGCTTGAGGCGGCGGGCGACGCTGCCGAGCATGTGCTCCTCACGGAAGCGCAGCATGGCGAGCTGGTAGTTGGGGTCGAGCAGTCCGGCCTCCTGGTCCCAGGTGTCACCACCGGGGAGCAGGTCGCGGACGGACTGGACGAGCTTGTGCACGGCCGTCCGCTCGACCACGGTCTCCACGGCCAGGCCGGCCACGAACCGGACCATCCCGAACTGGTCCAGGTCCTCGAACTCGCCGGCGTAGTCGGTGAGCAGGCCCTTGGCGACCAGCTGCAGCAGCACGTGGTTGTCGCCCTCGAAGGTGGTGAAGACGTCGGTGTCGGCCTTCAGCGCGGCAAACCTGTTCTCGCTGAGGTAGCCCGCGCCGCCGCACGCCTCCCGGCACTCCTGGATGGTGCGGGTCGCGTGCCAGGTGCCGAGCGCCTTGGTGCCCGCCGCGCGGGACTCGAGCATCCGCCGCGCGTGCTCGTCGTTGCCCTCCTCGGTCGGGCCCGGGCCGCTGAAGACCTCGTGCAGCTGGCCGGCGACCACGTCCTGCGCGAAGTGGAGGGCGTACGTCCGCGCGATGAGCGGGAACAGCCGGCGCTGGTGCATGCCGTAGTCGAGCAGCAGCTGCTCCTCGTCGGGCGAGGTCGCCTCGAACTGGCGGCGCCGCACGGCGTAGCGGGTGGCGATCGTCAGGGCGACCTTGGCGGCGTTGATGCCCGCGCCGCCCACACAGACCCGGCCCTGGACGAGCGTGCCCAGCATGGTGAAGAAACGCTTGTCGGGGCTGTCGATCGGTGACAGGTAGCGGCCCTCGGGCGTGACCTCGGCGAACCGGTTGAGCAGCGCGGTGCGCGGGACCCGTACGTGGTCGAACCAGATGCGACCGTTGTCGACGCCGTTGAGGCCCATCTTGGGGCCGCAGTCCTCGATGCGGACGCCGTCGAGGACGGCACCGTCCGACCGGATCGGCACGATGAACGCGTGCACGCCGTGCCGTACGCCGTCGACCTCGAGCTGGGCGAACACCGCGGCGAGCTCCGCGTGCGCCGCCGCGTTGCCGATGTAGTCCTTGCGGCTGGCGTCGTCGGGAGTCGTGATGACGAACTCCTGCGTCTCGACGTCGTACGTCGCGACGGTGCCGAGGGCCTGCACGTTGGAGCCGTGACCGCTCTCGGTCATCGCGAAGCAGCCCATGGTGCGCCCGCTCACCAGGTCGGCGAGTTGGGCGTCGTGGTGCGTCTTCGTGCCGAGCTGGAGGATCGCTCCGCCGAACAGCCCGAACTGGACGCCGACCTTCACCAGCACCGACAGGTCGCCGAAGGCCAGGGTCTCGAAAGCGGCGATCGAGGCGCCGATGTCGCCGCCCCCGCCGTACGCCTCCGGGAAGCCCATGCCCGTCTGGCCGGTCGCCGCCATCATCACGACGACGTCCCTGACCCGCTCGCGGAAGTCGGCGGTGCTCATCTCCTCCTCGTCGACGAGGACCTGGGCGTGCTCGGCGAGGTTGGCGCGCACCAGGTCGCGGACCTCGCGGTAGCGACCGTCGAGCAGGACGCGCATGGCGTCGACGTCGACCTCGGGTTGCCGGTAGCCGCGGTCGTCGGCGTGGACCCCGGCGTCCTCGACCCGCTCGACCTGAGCCTCCTCGGGCTCCACCGTCGGCATCTCGTCGGTGATGGGCGGCGCCTCGTCGGTCGTCATCCTCCCAAGGTAGCCATGCGGGTAGGTTCACCGCGATGAACGTGTCGGATGCCACCCCTCTGGGCGAGCCACTGGGAACCATGGCCTACAACTACGCGGTCGTCGGCGTGCAGAAGGGCGGCACGTCGACGCTGGCGGTCACGCTCAACCAGCACCGCCTGGTCTGCCAGCCGCCGGACAAGGAGCGGCACTACTTCGACGACGAGACCGTCGACTGGTCCGCGCCCGACTACGCGCGCGACTACTCCGCCCCGCGCCGCGCACCGATCCACCGGTTGGTCGGCGACGCCAGCCCCACGTACCTGTACTGGCCGCACGCCCTCGAGCGGATGCGTGCCTACGACTCGGGCATGCCGCTCATCGCCGTCTTCCGCGACCCGCTGGAGCGGTTGTTCTCGCACTGGGTGATGCTGCGCTCGCGCAACCTGGCGTGGCCGGACTGGCCCGACTTCCTCACCGAGTGGCCGCACACCTCCCTGCCGGACGAGGTGCCGGAGGGCGTACGCACCATGCGGTGGCGGCACATGACGGGCATCGCGCGAGGCTTCTACGGCGAGCAGCTCCAGCGCGGCTTCGAGCTGTTCCCCCGCCACCAGTGGCTGCTGCTGGAGCTGCGCGCGATGCTCGACGACTTCGAGCAGACGGTCCACCGCACGACCGACTTCCTGGAGCTGCCGCGCTTCGAGCACGTGCCGCCGCTGAAGAACTGGCACGCCGGGGCGGAGCAGGTCCCCGGCACGGCCCCGACCGCCGATGACCTCGCGAGCCTGGCCGAGCGCTATGCCAGGGACCTCGCGCTGTTCGAGGAGCTCTCGGGCATCGACACCTCCGCCTGGCCGACCCGGATGGTGCTCGACGGCGACCTCGACCCGGCCGAGCTCGCGGCGAGGTTCGCGCGCAAGGTGAAGTGACGCGCGCCCCTACCCACGATCCCGGGTAGGGACCCTAGGGGCGCGCGAAGAAGTTGGGGGCCCGCCAGTAGTACATCGACTCCTGGCTGACGTCCCGGCCGGTGCGCGGTGCGTGGACGATCTGCCCGTTGCCGACGTAGATGGCGACGTGGTAGATCGAGCTCGGGTTGCTGGAGGACCCCCAGAAGACGAGGTCTCCCGGGGCCAGCTCACCGGCGCTGATCTTCGACGACTGGGTGTACTGGGCGACCGAGTAGTGGGGCAGGGTCGTGCCGCCGCTGGCCCAGGCGGCCGCCGTGAGGCCCGAGCAGTCCCACGCGTCCGGTCCGGAGGCGCCGTACTTGTAGGGCTTGCCGATCTGCGACTGTGCGAACGCGACCGCCGCGCCCGCGCCGCCCGAGGGCGCGGGGGGCGGGGCCGGCGTCGGAGCCGGGGCGGATGTCGGCGTGGGGCTCGGAGCCGGGGCCGGTGTCGGAGTGGGGGTCGGCGTCGCAGTCGGGGTCGGCGTCGGGCTCGGCGTCGGGCTCGGCGTCGGGCTCGCGCTCTGGCTCGGCGCGGTGGTGGGGGCCGTGCTCGGCGTCGGCTTGCTGGTGGGAGCAGGGGTCGGGGTCGGGGTCGTCGCCTGCTGCTCGGCCTGCTGCTGGGCCTGCTGCTGGGCCTCCTGCTGGGCCTGCTGCTCGGCCAGCGCCTGCGCCTGCTGCTCGGCGAGCGCCTGCGCCTCGGCCTCGGCCTGCGCCTGCGCGGCCGCCGCTGCCGCGGCAGCCGCGGCCTCCTCGAGCGCGCTCTGCCGCTTCTCGGCGAGACGGACGCTGATGCCCTCGAGCTCCGCCAGCTCGGCGATCAGGTCGGCCTTGGTCGCCGAGATCACCTCGGCCTGGGTGCCTGCGTCGGCCTCCGCCGCGGCGGCCGCGTCATCGGCCTGCCTCGGCCTCGAGCTCGGCCGCGGCTGCCCGCTCGGACGCCCGGGCGGCCGCTCCGGCGGTGACCTCGGCGACCGCGGACGCGGCGGTGAAGGCGTCGTACTGGCTGTCGAGTGCCGACGACGTGTTGCCCATGGTGACGCTGCGGTCGATGAGGGACTCGATGCCGTCGGCCTCGACCATCGCGGCGAGGCCCTGCATCTCGGAGGCTTCCTCGTAGGAGCGCACGACCGTGTCGGCGTAGAGCTCGCGCTGTGCCTCGACGTCCTCGCGGGCGGCCTCGGCTGCCGCCTGGGCCTGCGCGGCCTCGGCCCGGGCCTCCTCGGCCCGCCAGCGGGCACCGTTGTAGGCCTCGGCCGCCTGGGCGGCGGTGTCGCCGGCCGACTCGAGCGCGAGGTTGGCCCGGATCAGGTCCGCCTGGACCGCCGCGACGTCACGGCCCTTGTCGGCCGCCTGCTCCTCGGCGGCTGCGACCTCGGCCTGGCTCGGCACGTCGCTCGTGCTGCTGTCGCTGTCGTCCGCGAACGCGACACCGTGCCCACCCAGCGCCAGTCCGGCGAGGAGCAGGAGGGAGGTCGCCCAGCGCGACGTCGTACGACGCGGCGCCGGTGCGGCAGCGGACGGTGGAGCGACAGGCACGGGGGTCCCCTCGGGGTCTCGGTGGGCCGTGCGGCTTCCCCTCCGCACGGTCAACTCGAGGCACGCTAGTGAACTTTCGTCCCATGAGGAACAGTTTCCCCAACTTTTTCACCATTCACCGGCGTGTCGGCTTGACGAACTACAACGTTGTCATTCCACCGATACCGCATCAAGGCCCTCGCCGCGCCGGAAGAGCCATTGACGGACTATGGTACGCCTCACTCGACGTCGACGGGCACCTGGGAGGTCGTCGAGGTCGGATGGGACGCCAACCCGTGCCGGTCGAACTTCTGCCCGCTCGCCAGACCACCGAGCCAGAAGGCGAAGAGGGCGATGACGACGCCGGCGAGGTCGTCGGCGATGTAGTGCCAGCCGAAGTAGAGGGTGGCGACGACCGTGATGGCGAAGTTGGCCCAGAAGACGATGTGCAGGACCCGGTTCTGCAGCGTGTACTGCACCATCAGCGCCACCAGCAGCGTGATCGCGACGTGCAGCGACGCGAACCCGGCCACCGACTGCACCGAGCCCTCGATGCCGTCGCGGAGCACACCCTTGCGCCCGTTGTAGAGGGCATCCATCAGCGCGCTCGAACCGGTGGTGGGCAGGTCGGCGTAGAGGTAGCTGTACTGGAAGCCGGGGCCGAGGGTGGGGAGCGCGTAGTAGGACGCCGTGCCCAGCGCCCACGCCAGGCACTGGGACGTGACGAACCAGTAGCCGAAGGTGATGTTGCGCGACCAGACCAGCCACGCGGCGACGGCCAGCGGCACCAGCGGCAGGAACCACAGGTAGATGGTGGAGAGGAAGTGCGCGGAGATGCCGGTGCCGAAGATCGTGTGCAGGATCGTCGCGGGCTCGTGGCCGAACATCAGCGCCCGGTCGACGAGGTGCAGCTCACGGTCGTACTTGTCCTCACCCATGATGAAGGGCAGGAACGACTTGAGGTTCCGGTAGCAGACGTAGGTGATGTAGAAGCAGACCAGGCCGAGGACGACCAGGGTGATCCGCTCACGGTCCCAGTGGTCGCGGATCCGCTCGCGGACCAGGTCGGGCATCAGGGCGGGCTTCATCCGCGAGGCCCACAGCGTCCGGGGCAGCAGGTCGAGAAGGAACGCACCGAGGACCAGCAGCGGCAGCCGCAGCCACGACGGGCCGAGGAAGCCCTCGGGGTCGACGAGGGGTCGGTCGAGCACGAACGCGGCCGTCAGAGCCAGCGCGCCCATGATGGCGGCGACTCCCACGAGGAGGGCATAGGCCGGTCGGTACACGGAGGTCAGTCTAGGGAGGGGTCAAGCGCCGGACGTGATCGGCAGGACCGCGAGACGGGTCACATCGACCCGCAGCGCGACCTCGTCGCCGAGCGCCACGTGGCTGCCGAGCTGGGCCACGGCGTCCAGTCGACCGATGCCGTCGGCGTCCACGACCAGGCGCACCTGCTCGGGCGTGACGCGCGCCGACTCGACCCGCGCCCGGATGCTCCCGGCCCCGTCGACGACCAGCGCCGACCTGCGCAGCGCGACGGCGGCGGCCCCCGGCAGCGACGCCGCCTCCAGCAACCGGCGGGCGGCTGCGTCGCGCACGACCCGTGCGTAGCCGAGGAACAGGGCCGTCTCCTCGTCGACCGGGCGGCGCCACACCTCGTCGATCGCGCCCGACTGCACCACCCGCCCCGCGCGCATGACCGCGAGCCGGTCGGCGAGGGCGAACGCCTCCTCGTGGTCGTGGGTGACCAGGAGGGCGGTCGTGCCGGCGGCGTGCAGGATCTCGCGCAGGTCGCCGGCGAGCCGCTCGCGCAGCGTCGCGTCGAGCGCCGACAGCGGCTCGTCGAGCAGGATCAGCCGAGGGTCGACCGCGAGGGCGCGCGCCAGCGCGACCCGCTGCCGCTCACCCCCGGAGAGCGTGCCGGGCAGCCGGTCCTCGTAGCCGGAGAGCCCGACCAGCTCGAGCAGCTCCCGCACCCGCGTCGCCACGCGCGCGGAGGGCGTACGCCGCAGCTTGAGCGCGTACGCCACGTTGCGGGCGACGGTGAGGTGGGCGAAGAGCTGGCCGTCCTGGAACATCAGGGCGAAGCCGCGCTTGTGGGTGGGCGTCCCGGCGAGGTCGACGCCGTCGACGGAGATCGAGCCGGAGGAGATCGGCTCCAGCCCGGCGACCGCGCGCAGCAGGGTGGACTTGCCGCACCCGGAGGGCCCGAGCACGGCGAGGACCTGTCCCGGGGCGAGCTCGAGCGAGACGTCGTCGACGGCCAGGGTGTCGCCGTAGCGGACCGAGAGGTTGCGCAGGGTCAGCACGATCAGAACGCTCCTACG
Source organism: uncultured Actinomycetota bacterium (assembly GCA_963740115.1). Taxonomy (GTDB): domain Bacteria; phylum Actinomycetota; class Actinomycetes; order Propionibacteriales; family Nocardioidaceae; genus Nocardioides. Next base: position 169,837 of record CAVUCQ010000005.1, read on the forward strand.
CCGGGCACGCGCAGCCGCTCGACCGCGAGCACCACCACGGCGGTGGCCGCCGCCAGCACGACGGACGCGGCGAGCGCCATGCCGTAGTTCATCTCGCCCGGGTGGCCGATCAGCCGGAAGATCACCACGGGCAGGGTGGGGTTGTCGTCGCGCGCGAGGAACGCGGTCGCGCCGAACTCGCCCAGCGACACGGCGAACGCGAAGCCGCCGGCCGCGAGCATCGGCTTCCACATCACCGGCAGGTCGACGGTGAGGAGGGTGCGCCACGGCGAGGCGCCGAGGGACGCGGCCGCCTGTCGCTGGCGGTCGTCGATGCCGCCGAGCACCGGGGTCAGGGTGCGCACCACCAGCGGCAGGGCCACCAGGGCCTGCGCCATCGGCACCAGCAGCGGGGAGTCGCGCAGGTCGAGGGGCGGCTGGTCGAGGGTGATGAGGAAGCCGAAACCCAGGGTCACCGCGCTGACCCCGAGCGGCAGCATGAAGAAGCCGTCGAGCGTCGATCGCACCCGGCGCTCGGCGACGGAGTGGGATCGGCGGGTGACGATGGCGGCCACCAGCACGCCCACCAGCAGCGCCATCCAGGTCGCGTCGACAGCGGTGCGCAGGCTGGTCGCCAGCGCGGTCGTGGCCGGCACCAGCAGGGCCTGGTCGTCGCCGTTCGTGCCGAGCGCGCGGTAGTTGTCCAGTCCCCAGCCCTCGCCCACGCTGAGCGAGCCGAGCACCAGCGTGAGGATCGGCACCAGCACGGCGACCAGCACGAGGATCGTCGTGACGACCGCGGGCGCGTCACTGCGTCGTACGGCCCGCACGGGCGTGACCGTGCGGTGGGCCGTCGGGTCGGGGGTCGCGCGCAGCCGCGCGGCGACGACCAGGAGGCCGACCACGACGACGATCTGCAGCACCGACAGCGCGGCCGCGGCCTGCAGGTCGAAGACCGTCGTGGTCAGCAGGTAGATCTCGGTCTCGACGGTCGCGTGCCGCACCCCGCCGAGCGTCAGCACGATGCCGAAGGCCGTCGCGCAGAAGAGGAAGACGATGCTGGCGGCCCCCACGATCGCCGGGCGCAGTGCAGGAAGGGTCACCGTGCGCAGCACCTGCCACGGCGAGGCGCCGAGCGCCGCCGCTGCCTGGCCCGGCCTCGGGTCGAGCGACTCCCAGGCGACGCCGACGGTGCGCACGACCACCGCCACGTTGAAGAAGACCAGCCCGCAGACGATGGCGACCGGCGTCCCGTCCAGGCCGAGGAAGCCGAGCGGGCCGCCCTCCCCCAGCAGCTGGCGGAAGGCGACCCCGACGACGACCGTCGGCAGCACGAAGGGCACGAGCAGGGCGGCGCGGACAGCGGTCCGGCCCGGCAGCGCGAGCCGGTGGAGGACGTACGCCGCCGGCAGCCCGAGCACGACGGCCACCAGTGTCGCGACCCCCGACGACCACACGGTGAACCACGCGACGCGGTGCACCCGCGGCCGGGCGAGCACGTCGAGCACCGCGCCGGGGGCGAGCTGCCCGTCGGCGACGAACCCCTCCGTGACCATGCCGACCACCGGCAGGAGGAAGAGGACGCCGAGCACCAGCACCGGACCGGCGGCCACCGCGGCGAGTCCGAGCAGGCGCCGGACCTGTGGTCCGAAGAGGGGCGCCGGGCGCCCTCCCCGACCGGCGGTCGTGCTCACCGCGAGACGACGTCCGTCCAGTCGGTGAGCCACTGCTCCCGGTTGGCCGCGATCTCCTCGGGTGAGACCTCGTAGGGGTCGGTGGGCTGCGGGGCGAACTCGGCCCAGTCGTCGGGGACGGTGGCGCCGGGCACCACCGGGAAGACGTACATCGACTCCGGCAGCGCGCTCTGCACCTCCTCGGACAGCATCCAGTCGACCAGGGCCTCGGCGCCCTCCGGGTTGTCGGCGCCGGCGAGGACGCCGGCGTACTCGACCTGACGGAAGCAGGTGTCGAGGAGAGCGGCGGTCGTGGTCTCGCCGTCGGCGACGGTGAACGCCGGCGAGGAGTCGTAGGAGACCACGATCGGGCGGGTGCCGGTCTTCGACCCGGCGGTGAAGTCTCCGTAGTAGGCGTCCTCCCAGCCGTCGACCACCTTGGCGCCGTTGGCGAGGAGGTCGGTCCAGTAGGACGGCCAGTCGTCGCCGTGCTCGGCCACCGTGGCGAGGAAGAACGCCATGCCGGGGCTGCTCGTCGACGCACCGGGCGTGACGAACAGGTCGGCGTACGCCGGGTCGGTGAGGTCGGCGAGGGTGCTCGGCGGCTCGAGGCCCTCCTCGGCGAACCAGGCCGTGTCGACGTTGACGCAGACGCTGGCCGAGTCGACGGGGACGAGGCGGTCGCCGCCGTCCGCGAGGGCGTACTCCTCGGGCGGGGCCACGGAGGGCGTGAACGGGGCGAAGGCACCCTCGTCCAGCGGGCGCGACGCGAACGTGTTGTCGATGCCGAACGCGGCGTCGGCGATCGGGTTGTCGGCGGTGAGGCTGAGCTTGGTGGCGAGGGTGCCCGCGTCCCCCGCGGCACGCACCTCGAGGGAGTAGCCGGTCTCGGCCTCGAAGGACCGCACCAGCTTCTTGGGCAGGTGGAAGGACTCGTGGGTGGCGAGCACGACGGTGCCGCCGCCCTCTCCCTCCGCCGCGGACGTCGCCGGGGACGACGGGTCGTCGGTGGCGGTGAGGCTGCAGCCGGCGAGGGCCAGCGCGGCGATCGCGGTGGTGAGGACGGCGCGGACGGGCGGTTGCTTCATCGTGACTCCCTATCGCCGGTGCTAACCGGATCAGGTTCGTAGGGTCTGCGGCTGGTCCGCACTCTCAGCACGCCTGCACGTGCTCCCCTGTCGTTGGTGGGACCAGCCTAGCCCGGAGGGTGGAGCCCTTTACGCTCGCCCCATGCCGAGCCTCCGCCACGCACTGATGGCCTCCGTGGTCCCCCGGCTGCGCCAGGCCCGGGAGATGGACGACGAGCCCACCGAGCGCGCCCGCGTCGAGGCCTGGCACCGCACCCTGGACCGCTCGTTCCCCACCCGGGCCGTGCCCGGCTTCGCGCGCAGGTGGGACGTCACGGTCACCGACATCGGCTTCCCCTCCTACGTCCTCACCCCGCGCCACCGTCGCGCGCACCGCACGATCTACTACGCCCACGGCGGCGGCTACATGGCCCCGATCGACGCCTTCCAGGTGCGCTACGCGACCCGGCTGGCCGACGCGATCGGGGCCCGGGTCGTCATCCCGGACTACCCGCTCGCACCCGAGCACACGTGGAAGGACTCCCACGACGCGCTCGTCGAGGACGCCGGCCACTGGTCGGCCGAGCCCGGCGGGATCGTCCTGGCCGGCGACTCAGCAGGAGGCGGGTTGGCCCTGGCCGTCGCGCTGTCGATGCGCGACCGGGGCCTTGCGCCAGCCACGCACCTGCTCCTGCACGCACCGTGGGTCGACCTCACCACGAGCACGCCGGAGACCGCTGCCGCCGACGCCGACGACCCGTGGCTGTTCATCGGCAAGGTCGGTGCGTACGCCCGCTGGTGGGCCGGGACCGAGGAGGAGCTGGGTCGCCCGGAGGTCTCCCCCGGCCTCGCCGACCTCTCCGGCCTGCCGCCGGCGCTGATGCTCTACGGCACCCGCGACCTGCTCCATCCGGGGTGCCGGCTCCTCGTGCGCCGCGCGGCCGAGGCCGGATGGGACCTGACCTCGGTCGAGGAGCCCGACCTGCTCCACGTCTACGGCCTGATGCCCTTCATCCCCGAGGCGCGGCGGGCCTTCGACCAGGCGGTGGAGTTCCTGCGATGAGCGTCCGCGTCCTCACCACCGGCTTCGACGGGCTGGCCCCGCGGACGGCGTACGGCCTGTGGCGGCTGCGCCAGCAGGTGTTCGTCGTCGAGCAGCAGTCCCCCTACCCCGACCTCGACGGGCGCGACCTCGAGGACGCCACCCGCCACGTGCTGCTCCTCGACGGCGACGAGCTCATCGGCTGCCTGCGCGTGCTCGACGACGGGGAGTGGGCGCGGATCGGTCGGGTCGTGGTGGCGCCCGCGGCGCGGGGCCGGGGGCTCGCGAGCCTGCTGATGGAGCACGCGATGGCGACCTGCGGCGACCGGGAGGTGCGGCTGGACGCCCAGACCGGCCTCACGCACTTCTACGAGGGCTGGGGCTTCGAGGTCACCGGTCCGGAGTTCGACGAGGACGGGGTCATGCACGTGCCGATGCGTCGGCCATCAGCATGAACCCTGGGGAACCAGGTCGGGGCCCGGGCGGCGTCAGGACCCCGGGTTCGTCCCCAACCCGCCAACCCCTCCACCTCCTCGGTGGTCAGTCCGGCGCGAGCTGCCGCATCGGCACGTGCCGTCCCACGCGCCACCGACGCGGGCGGAGGCGACGCCGCCCGCTCCCGCGCCGCGACATCCGCCTCACCTGCACCGTTCGGGAGTCGCCGGCCACCACCGTGAAGGACTCGAGCCCCAGCGACCGCAGGGCCTCCGCCCGCTCCGTGTCGCGGCGGTGGCGCGACCTGGTGCGGTGCATCTCGCCGTCGTACTCGCCGTAGGTGGGCGTCTGCGTGTCGAGGAGGTCGACGACAGCCACGAGTCGTCCGTGCTGGTCGAGGACCTCGCGGTTCATCAGCGGCGGCGCGCACCCGGCGTCGAGCTGCCACACCATCGACATCCGGACCTCCGGTGCGGAGCGGCACTGCCCGGTCGCGTACGCCGTCGCGCCACGCGTCGCGCCTCCGGCAGGGCGCGCACCTGCTCCATCGTCACCACGCGGGCCAGGAGTGCCATGTCGAGCATGACCACACGCTCGCGCAGGTCGGGTTCGCGCCGCAGCTCGTGGGCCAGCGCGTCCGGAGGTGGGGCACACCGGACGCCGTACAGCTCGATCGGCGTGGGGAGGCGGCGACGGGTGCGGACGACCTCGAGCCCCGGCGCCCTGATCCGGCTGGCGTGCGGGAGGAGGACCGGTACGCCACGACCGCACCGTCGAACCAGGCGGCCCGGGCCAGGCGCAGCGCCGCCCAGCCGGTGACCATGCCGGTCGCGGGCAGCCGGCCGCCGCCTCCACGATCCGCTGCTCCGGGCGCTCCTCGGTGTCGGAGGGGACGTACAGGCCGTGGCTCACCTGTCGCCACCCGGGTCCACGGACCTGGTCGGAGGTCGGTCCGCCCGGCAGTCCGGCCCGGACGGGCGCGACGAGGCCGAAGCGGGGAGGACAACGGGGGTACCAGGGCTGCACGCACCCCTCGTTCCCCCTGGGACGAGGTCGACGCCGGTCGAACGTGCGCCTGTGGACAAGCGCTCTGGGGAACCAGGTCGGGGTCGGGGCGGCGTCAGGTCCCCGGGTTCGTTCCCCAACCGGCGCAGGCGCCGGCTCAGGAGTCGGCCACGACCATGAGCACCGGGCCGAGGACCTCCTCCTTGACCAGTCGCGACTCCTGGGACAGCCCGCCGATGACGGTCGGCGCGACCCACCAGCCCGGGCGGTCGAGGACCCGCCCGCCGAGCGCGATGTCGCCGCCCTCGGACCGCGCGAGGGCGACGTAGCGCAGGACGCGGTCGCGAGCCACCGGCGAGCGCAGCGGGCCGCAGAGGGTGTCGGCCTCGGCCGGGTCGCCGACCGTGACCTCGCCCATGGCCTCGACCGCCGCCTGCAGTGCCTCGGCGTAGCGGTGGGGCGCCACGACCACGCTGGTCGGCAGGTGGCACCCCTGGCCGGCGTTGGCGGCCACCCTCACCGCGGCTGCAGAGACGACCGCGACGAGGTCGGCGTCGTCGCCGGCGCGCACGGTCAAGGGGCCACCGACGTCGAGGCGTACGCGCTTGCCCGCCCGCGACGCGGCGACCTGGACGCGCTCGCCCGCGACCGCCGACCCGGTGAAGGACACCTCGTCGACGCGGTGGTCGAGCGTGAGCGCGGTGGCGACGTCGACGTCGCGGGTCGGCACGACGTTGAGGACCCCGCGGGGCAGGACGTCGAGGGCGATGCGGCCGAGCTCGAGGGCCGCGCTGGCCGCCTCGGGAGCGGGCTTGAGCACGACGGTGCCACCGGCGGCGAGCACGCGGCCGAGCTCCTCGACGGCCACCGCCAGCGGCGAGGTCGCGGGCGTGATCACCACCGACACGCCGGCCGCTGCGCCCGGGAGCCCGCTCGCCATCCCGGCGATCGGGGCGTCGAGGTGGGCGGCCCGCAGCGCGACCGGCACCCCGGTCTCGGCGGCCATGAGCAGCGCCAGCTCGTCGGACCGCGCGACCAGCGCCTCCTGGAGCTGGCGGAGCGAGGCGGCCCGCAGCGCGGTGTCGGCGCCCCACGTGGTCTCGTAGCAGGCGCGGCGAGCGGCGCCGATCGCCGCGTGCGCATCGGGCACCCCGGCGTCCGGGACGTGCCACAGCGTCTCGCCGTCCGCGGGGTTGCGTGCCGGGAAGGTCCACCCCTCGCGGGTCGGGCGCTCCACGCCGTCGACGGGCAGCCCGTGCTGCGACGCGGCGTGCTTGCTCATGGCAGAACTCCATCACGCCAAGGGCCACCGCAACCGGCGATTCGACTCACCTAGTCTCGTGTCATGCGTGACGACCTGGGTGCCGACGTCCCGCTGACGGCGCCGGCCACCCGCGTGGTCTCGCTCGTCCCCTCGCTGACCGAGGCGCTGGCCGCGTCGGCGGGCGATCTGCTCGTCGGCGCGACCGACTGGTGCACGCACCCCGCCGACCTCGACGTGGCTCGGGTGCGCGGCACCAAGAATCCCGACCTGGCTGCGATCCGTGCGCTCTCGCCCGACCTGGTCGTGGCCAACCAGGAGGAGAACCGCGAGCTCGACGTACGCCGCCTCCGGGAGGCCGGAGTCGCCGTCTGGGTCACCCGGATCGAGACCGTCGAGGAGTCCCTCGCCTCCATGTCGCGGCTGTTCACCACGGCGCTGGGCCTTCCCGACCCGCCGTGGCTGGTGCGCGCCCGTGAGCTCTGGGCGACTCCCTCCCCTCGCCGCCTCACCGTCGCCGTACCGATCTGGCGGGACCCGTGGATGGTCGTCGGCAGCGGGACCTACACCGACGACCTCCTCACCCGCGTCGGCCTGGCCAACGTCCTGGCCGACCGCGACGGGCGCTATCCGTCGATCGGCGTCGAGGAGATCGACCGCGCGGGCGCGGACGTCGTGCTGCTGCCGGACGAGCCGTACGTCTTCACCGCCGACGACGGTCCCGAGGCCTTCACCACCCCGACCCGCCTGGTGTCGGGGCGGCTGCTGACCTGGTACGGGCCCGCGATGGTCGAGGCGCACGCCGAGCTGACGGCGCTGACTGGCTAACCTCCAGCCATGACCCGCGACCCGATCGGCGAGGCCCACCGCCAGTGGGTGGCGCACGGATGGACCGACGCCGCCGACGGGATGGCGATGGTGACCTCCGTCGTGCGGGCGCAGCAGCTGCTGATGGAGCGCATCGACGCGGTGCTCCGGCCACGTGGCCTGACCTTCGCCCGCTACGAGGTGCTGCGGCTGCTGTCCTTCACCGCGGGGCGGCGATGCCGATGTCGCGGCTCGGCTCGCTGCTGCAGGTGCACCCGACGAGCGTCACCAGCGCGGTGGACCGGCTCGTCGCGCAGGGCTACGTCGAGCGGGTGCGCGGCGACCAGGACAAGCGCGTCGTACGCGCGGTGCTGACCGACGCCGGCCGCGAGGCGGTGGAGGAGGCGACGGCGGCGCTCAACGGCGAGGTGTTCGAGACCCCCGGCCTGCCGAGGACCGACGTACGCGCACTGACCGAGCGGCTCACCGCGCTCCGGACCGGCCTCGGCGACGGAGCCTGAACGAGCCGTCTCTTGTGACTGGCCGGTAGTTAGTTGGATGTCCTACTATCGATTTCATGGCCGACCTCCACGTCCCGCAGCACCCGATCCGCCTCGTCACCGCCTCGGCGCTCTTCGACGGCCACGACGCGTCGATCAACATCATGCGGCGGATCTTCATGAGCCAGGGCTGCGAGGTCATCCACCTCGGCCACAACCGCTCCGTGCAGGAGGTCGTCGACGCCGCGCTGGAGGAGGACGTGCAGGGCGTCGCCGTCTCGTCCTACCAGGGCGGCCACGTGGAGTACTTCGAGTACCTCGTGGAGTCGCTGCGGGAGCAGGGGGCCGGACACGTCAAGGTCGTCGGCGGTGGCGGCGGCGTGATCGTCCCCGCGGAGATCACCCGGCTGCGCGAGTCCGGCGTCACCATCTTCTCCCCCGAGGACGGCCAGAAGATGGGCCTCGTCGGGATGATCAACTCGGTCGTCGCCGACTGCGACGTCGACCTGTGGTCCGCCGGCACGGTCACCGTCGAGCAGGTCCTCTCCGGTGACCGGTTCGCCGTGGCCCGCGCGATCACGGGCGCCGAGGGTGGGCGGCTCGACGAGTCGATGCTCACCGAGATCAGGCAGGCGGCGGCGCGCCGCGTCGTGCCGGTGCTCGGGATCACCGGCACGGGCGGGTCGGGCAAGTCGTCACTCACCGACGAGGTCGTGCGCCGCTTCCGCACCGACCAGCAGGACAAGCTGAGGATCGCCGTCATCGCCGTCGACCCCACCCGCCGCAAGGGCGGCGGCGCACTGCTGGGCGACCGGATCCGCGCCAACTCGCTCGACGGCGACCGGGTGTTCTTCCGCTCGCTCGCCACCCGTGGCGCCCACGAGGTCCCCGACCACCTCGCCGACGTCATCGACGTGATGAAGGCCGCGGGCCACGACCTGGTGATCGTCGAGACCCCCGGCATCGGCCAGGGCGACGCCGGCATCGTGCCGCTGGTCGACCACTCCCTCTACGTCATGACGCCGGAGTTCGGCGCCGCCTCGCAGCTGGAGAAGATCGACATGCTCGACTTCGCCGACACTGTCGCGATCAACAAGTTCGAGCGGCGCGGCGCCAAGGACGCGCTGCGCGACGTCGGTCGCCAGCTCGTCCGCAACCGCGGGGCGTTCGGCAAGCAGCCGCACGACATGCCGGTCTTCGGCACCAGCGCGGCCACCTTCAACGACGACGGCGTCACCGCGCTCTACCAGCACCTGCGCGCCGAGCTGGCCGACGCTGGCCTCGAGGTCCAGGAGGGCACGCTGCCCCACGTCTTCGTACGCCACTCATCCGGTATCCGTCAGGTGGTCCCGGCCGACCGGGTGCGCTACCTCAGCGAGATCACCGAGACCGTGCGCGGCTACCACGAGCGCACGGAGGAGTATGCCGATGCGGCCCGGCGCGTGCAGCGCCTGGACGTCGTACGCGGCGAGCTGGCCGACGTGGGCGAGTCAACCGGTGGCGTCGACGGCCTCCTTGCGGAGGCGCGCAAGGAGCTGCCGCACAGCGTGAGCGACCAGATCGCCGGCTGGCCCGCGGTCGTCGAGTCGTACTCCGGCGACGAGCAGGTCGTCGTGGTCCGCGACAAGGAGATCCACACGCGGCTCACCAAGGAGTCGCTCAGCGGCAACGCGATCCCGCGCGTCGCGCTGCCCCGCTTCGCCGACCACGGCGAGCTGGTGCGCTTCTGGCGCAGCGAGAACCTCCCCGGCTACTTCCCCTTCACCGCGGGAGTCTTCCCGTTCAAGCGCGACAACGAGGACCCGGCCCGCATGTTCGCCGGCGAGGGCGACCCGGCGCGCACGAACCGCCGCTTCAAGATCCTCAGCCACGGCAACGACGCCACCCGCCTCTCGACCGCGTTCGACTCGGTGACGCTCTACGGCCGCGACCCCGACCCGCGTCCCGACGTCTACGGCAAGGTCGGTACGTCCGGCGTCTCGGTCGCGACGCTCGACGACATGAAGGAGCTGTTCGACGGCTTCGACCTCGTCGCCCCGACGACGTCGGTGTCGCTGACCATCAACGGCCCGGCGCCGACCGTGCTGGCGTTCTTCCTCAACACGGCCATCGACCAGCAGGTCGATGCCTTCGTCGAGCGCGAGTCTCGCGAGCCCAGCGCCGAGGAGCGCGCGCAGCTCGCGGCGTACGCCCTCGCCAACGTCCGCGGCACCGTGCAGGCCGACATCCTGAAGGAGGACCAGGGGCAGAACACGGCGCTGTTCTCCACCGAGTTCTGCCTGCGGATGATGGCCGACATCCAGGAGTGGTTCATCGAGCAGCAGGTGCGCAACTTCTACTCCGTCTCCATCTCCGGCTACCACATCGCCGAGGCCGGCGCGAACCCCATCAGCCAGCTCGCCTTCACCCTCGCCAACGGCTTCACCTACGTCGAGGCCTACCTCGCCCGCGGGATGAAGATCGACGACTTCGCGCCGAACCTGTCCTTCTTCTTCTCCAACGGCATGGACCCCGAGTACACCGTGCTCGGGCGCGTCGCCCGCCGCATCTGGGCGGTGACGATGAAGGAGAAGTACGGCGCCTCGGAGCGCTCGCAGAAGCTGAAGTACCACGTCCAGACGAGCGGCCGGTCGCTGCACGCGCAGGAGATGGACTTCAACGACATCCGCACCACGCTGCAGGCGCTCATCGCGATCTACGACAACGCCAACAGCCTCCACACCAATGCCTACGACGAGGCGGTGACGACCCCGACGGAGGACTCCGTACGCCGTGCGCTGGCGATCCAGCTGATCATCAACCGCGAGTGGGGCCTGGCGATGAACGAGAACCCGCTCCAGGGGTCGTTCATCATCGACGACCTCACCGACCTGGTCGAGCAGGCCGTGCTCGCCGAGTTCGACTCGATCAACGAGCGGGGCGGCGTGCTGGGCGCGATGGAGACCGGCTACCAGCGTGGCCGGATCCAGGACGAGTCGATGCTCTACGAGCACCGCAAGCACGACGGCTCGCTGCCGATCATCGGCGTCAACACCTTCGTCAAGGAGTCGGCCGCCGACGCCCAGCCGCAGGAGATCGAGCTGGCCCGCGCCACCGAGGCCGAGAAGGAGTCGCAGCTGTCCCGCGTACGTGCCTTCCAGGCCGCGCACGGCGCCGAGGCCCAGGAGGCCCTCGCCCGGCTCAAGGACGCCGCGGTCTCCGGGGACAACGTCTTCGCGGTGCTGATGGACGCGGCCCGGGTCTGCTCGCTGCAGCAGGTGACCGAGGCGTTCTTCGAGGTGGGCGGGCAGTACCGGCGCAACGTCTGAGCCTGCCGAACGCTGCGAGGCCAGCGGTCGGCAACGCGAAGAAGTTGAGCAAGCCCCCGACCCTGCGAGCGGAGCGAGCAGGGTCGACGGGCGGGTCGAAACCTCACCTCAGGCCCCGCCGCGCCACGAGCAGCGGTGCGTGAGCCACATTTCGGCAACCCGGACGTGGCTCGGACGCCGCCCCTACGGCGGGTCGCTCACGCCGCGCGCGACGGCGGTGGGTGGGCCACATTCCCGGCTCAGCGAATGTGGCTGGCGCACCGCTCGGAGGGGCGTCCTTGGCGAGCGGTGCGTCAGGGGGCTTTTGTCGCGCCGAAAGCCTCTCCTGACACCGCCACCCCGCGGGTCGGCGTACGACTCGCCGGAGGGCGGTGCGCCAGGCGGGTCCTCGAGCCTGTGAATCCCCCTCAGGCACCGCCCCCCGGAGGCGAGAGGCGGCTCAGAGGTTGACGGTGATGTCCGCGTCCTTGCGGAGGCCGTCGACGAGCGCCTGCGCGACCTCGCCGACCTGCTGGGAGCGGGCCTGCTCCTCGATCTGGTCGCGCACCTCGGCGAACGGCGGGATCTTCTGCCCGGTCTGCCCGGACTGCGCCTGCTGCTGCTTGGCCTGCGCGTAGATCGCTCGCAGCTCCTTCTCGGTGGGCTCGGCGGAGCCGTCCTCGTCCGCGACGAGCTGCTCGACCAGCACCTGGGTCTCGACCTGCGACCGGGCCTGCTCCTCGGTGACGCCCTGCTTCTCGACGGCCGCGAGCAGCTCCTCGGCGGAGCCCATCTGGTTCTGCTGGGCGAGGTCGGAGAGCTCGGCGTCGATGTCCTCGTCGCTGACCGACAGGCCGCGGGCGTCCGCCTCCTGGACCAGCAGCTCGGTGTCGACGAGGTCGTCGACGGTCTGCTTCTTGAGGGCCTCCTCGTCGGGAGCCTCGCCGCTCATCTGCGCCTGCATGGCCGCCTGCTGGAAGGCAGCCTCGTAGATCGGGGTGAACTCCTCCTTGGTGACCTCCTCGCCGTTGACCTCGGCGACGACGTCGGGGATCCCTTCGAGGTCGGGCTCCGCGCCGGCGGAGGCGTCTGCGCCGTCGCTCGGAGAGGCGCTCGACGAGGCGTCCTTGCCGGCGTCAGCGGAGTCGCTGTCGCCCCCGCCGCAGGCGGAGAGGGTCAGCATCGCGGCGGCCGTGACGAGGCCGAGGACGGTTCGGGCGCGGTTTCGCATCGTGGTGTTCATCGCCGACGACCGTACGCACCCAACCTGAGCGCGCTCCTCAGGTTCCGCAGGGCGGGCTCAGAGGGAGTCGGGCACGATCAACGCGTCGGGGTCCTGGCGCACGGGGAGCTCCGCGAGCGCCGTACGCAGCAGCGTGAGGCGGGCGGTGACGGCCACCTTCTGCCGCAACCGGCCCAGGCCGGTCTCGCCCAGCGTCTCCTGGACGGCGGCGGCGACCTGCTCGTCGGTGAAGGTCGGCCGGGTGCCGGCGGGCACCTCGACGTCCGGAAGGGCGAGGAGCACCGGGAGGACCTGGCTGCCGACGGCCTCGAGGAGGTGGTAGCGGTCGATCTTGCTCATCGCCTCCCACGCCGCCTCGCCCTGGGCGCGGCGGAGGGACTTGCCGCCCGCCACGACCTTGGCCGCGGCGGTCACGGCGACGGTCAGCTCGTGCTCGGTGAAGCGCATGGCACCAGCATGCCCGAGGTCAGTAGTGCGCCGTCATCACGTGCTTGATGCGCGTGTAGTCGTCGAAGCCGTACCCGGAGAGGTCCTTGCCGTAGCCCGACGCACCGAAGCCCCCGTGCGGCATCTCCGAGACGAACGGGATGTGGGTGTTGACCCACACGCACCCGAAGTCGAGCTCGCGGGTCAGCCGGTCGGCGGTGCCGTGGTCGCGGGTCCAGACGCTGGCGGCCAGGCCGTAGGGCACGCCGTTGGCCATCCGCACGGCTTCTGCCTCCTCGTCGAACGCCTGCACCGTCAGCACCGGCCCGAAGACCTCGTCCTGCACGATGCGGTCGTCCTGGCGTACGTCGGTGACGACCGTGGGTGCGAAGAAGAAGCCCGCGTCGCCCTGACGCCCGCCGCCGGTGCGGACCGTCGCGTGGTCCGGCAGCTCGGCGAGGAACGCCTCCACCTTGGCGAGGTGCGCCGCGTTGTTGAGCGGGCCGTAGTCGGCCTCGGCGTCGGACGGCGGGCCGGGCCGGGTGCCCTCGGCCTCCTTGACGAGCAGGTCCACGAGCTCGTCGTGGACGCTGCGGTGCACGATCACCCGGGTGGCCGCGGTGCAGTCCTGCCCGGCGTTGAAGTAGGCGGCCGCCGCGATCATCTCGGCGGCACGCGGCAGGTCGGTGTCGGGCATCACGAGCACCGGCGCCTTGCCGCCGAGCTCGAGGTGCGCGCGCTTGAGGTTGCGGGCCGCCGACGAGGCGACCTCGATGCCGGCGCGCACCGACCCGGTGATCGCGACCAGGCCGGGGGTCGGGTGCTCGACGAGGTGGCGACCGGTCGTGGCATCGCCGTTGACCACGTTGAGGACGCCCGCGGGCAGGATCTTCCCGGCGATCTCCGCGAGCAGGACGGTCGAGCGCGGCGTGGTGTCGCTGGGCTTGAGCACGACGGTGTTGCCCGCCGCCAGGGCCGGCGCGATCTTCCAGATCGCCATCGCGAAGGGGTAGTTCCACGGCGTCACCTGGCCGACGACGCCGATCGGCTCGCGGCGGATGCTCGACGTGTGGCCCTCGAGGTACTCACCCGCCGACTTGCCCTCGAGCAGTCGTGCCGCGCCGGCGAAGAAGCGCAGCTGGTCGACGCCCTGGTCGACCTCCTCGCTGGCGATGTAGCGCAGGGGCTGTCCGGTGTCGCGCGCCTGGACCTCGCTGATCTCGTCGCGTCGCTCGGCCACGGCGGTGGCGAGCTCGAGCAGGTAGGCCTGCCGGCGACCGGGGGTGAGCCGCTTCCACGACTCCGACGCGCGCGCCGCCGCGGAGTAGGCCCGGTCGACCTCCTCCGGCAGCGAGACCGGCGACCGGCCGTCGACCTCCCCGGTGACCGGGTCGACGAGGTCGATGTACTCCGTCGTCGCGGACTCGACGAGCTCGCCGTCGATGAAGTTCCGGATCGTCTCGGTCATGGGTGCTCCCTCTCAGGCGGGCGGACGGGTCAGGCGACGTAGATCTTGCGGATCGTCTCGCGGACGACCCAGGTGGTCTGCTCCCCCGACCGGAGGCGGACGACCGAGCCCGGCGCCAGCTCGAGCTCCTCGCCGTCCTCGAACGTCACGGTGGCCGAGCCGGACAGGACGACGAAGACCTCGTCGACCTCGACGTCGGTGGCGGTGCCGGGGCTCATCTCCCACACGCCGACCTCGACACCGGACACCGCGGCCAGCGCACGCGAGCCGGCCTCGGGCGAGCCGGCGAGGACGGACGCCGAGTCCAGGGGCGTGGTCGCGACGGGCGCGTCGACGTCGAGCACACGGAACATCCGGCCATCGTCCCCCGCCGGCGGTGCCAGCGCCGGCCGACGATCTGTCGTCACTTCGCCACCCGGCCGGACAGAACGCCTGCCATCTCGTCGGCCAGGAGCGCGACGTGCAGCGACACGCGTACGTCGGGGTCGTCGAGGTCGGCGTCGAGGATCGACTCGATCCTGGCCAGCCGGTCGTAGAACGCGGCCCGGGACAGGTGCAGGCTCGCGGCGGCCGCCGTCTTGCTGGCCGGGTGCAGCACCAGTGCCCGCAGTGCGGCGACGAGGTCGGTCCGCGAGCCGTCAGCGCGGTCGTGCCGGCGCAACGGAGCGAGCTCACGGTCGACGAAGAGCCGCAGCCGCTCGTCGTCACCCAGCAGGGCGAGGAGGCCGCGCAGGTGGAGGTCGGCGAGCCGGTGCACGTCGGGGTCCTGCTCACGCCTGTCCTGCGGGGCGGCGTCGGCGACCTGGCCGGCCTCGGTGACCGACCGCGCGATGCCGGACCGGTCGCCCACCGCACGCCCGGCGGCGAGCACGACGTCGTGGTGCGCCAGCACCCGCGCGGCCACCCGGTCGACGAGGTCGTCGGCGTCGGCCGACGGTGGGGCCGACACCAGCACCCGCAGGTCGCGCTCGACCTCGCAGACCAGTGCGGGCAGGCGCAGGCCGTGGGCGGCACGCACCACGGTGGCGGCGACCTCGTCGAGGTCCGCCGGAGACGTCGACGCGATGCGCGGTCGGACCACCAGCCCGGCGAACGTGCGGCGCCGGACCGGGAACCCGGCCAGCTCGCAGCGGCGCAGCACCTCGTCGGAGTCGGGGTCCTGCGTCAGCCCGGCGAGCAGCTCGAGGTGCGTACGACGCATGAGCGTGCCCCGGTCGCGGTCGTGGAGCCGGTGCAGCGCCAGGGCGGCGGCGGCACGCTCGGCGACCGCGACGAGGCGCTGCGACGGGGCGTCGGTCGAGCCGATCACCAGCCGCCCCCACGCGTGCTCGGCCGTGCCGAGCCGGGTCACCAGCCAACCGTTGCCGGCGTCCCAGCCGGTGCGGCCCGCCACCTCGACCCGGCGCGACCGGGCCGGCCAGCCGTCCAGGAAGCCGCCGGCGTCGTCGGGACCGGCGAAGTAGTCGAGCGGTCGGTGCTGGGCGTTCTCGACCACGACCGGTCCCGCGGCCAGCCGCTGCACGGCCTGGAGGATCTCGACCGGTCCGGCCGCGCTGTTGCTGAGCTCGGTGAAGGTCTCGTGGACCCGCTGGGCCTCGCGCAGCTCCGACAGCTGCCGGTCGACGACCTGCTCGCCGATCTCCTGGGCGAGCGCGGCGAAGCGCGTCTCCTGCCCCAGCACCACGAGCGGCAGCCCGTGTCGCTCGCACGCCTCGACGAGGGCGCCCGGGAGCACCGACTCCCACCGGCGGCCGAGCTCCACGACCATGCCGGCGCAGCCGACGTCCACGAGCTCGTCGACGAAGGCCGCCAGCGCGGCCGCGTCGCCGTCGGCCGGCATCCCGGTGCCCATCGTGAGGAGCAGGTCGCCGGCCCGCAGCAGCTCACCGACGTCGAGGCGCTCGGTGGCGTGCACCCAGCGGATCGGACGGTCCGTTCCCGCCGAGCCGGCGACCACCTCCGGCGCGGCCCGGCGGAAGGTGGGCAGCGCCAGCGCCTCGCGGAGCGTCACGCCCGGGGTCATCTCGGTCACCTGCGCAGCGTACGCGCGGTCGGGCGACGGTCTGTCGGATCGCCGCCCGCGAATCCTACGATCCGACACCCGGTGCGGGAGGCGGCCCGGCGGAGGATGGCGGCATGAGCGAGATCGACACCGCCGAGCCGTCCGACATCGTCCACTGGGTCGACGGAGCCACGCTGACCGGCTCCCCCACCGGCTGGTCCGACGTGACCAACCCCGCGACCGGCCGGGTGACGGGCCGCGTGGCCCTCGCCAGCGAGGCGGACGCCGCCCACGTGATCGCCTCGGCCGCCCGCGCCTCCCGGCAGTGGGGCAGCACGTCGCTCGCGCGGCGTACGCAGGTGCTCTTCGCCTTCCGCGAGCTGCTCAACAGCCGCAAGGGCGACCTCGCCACGATCATCACCGCCGAGCACGGCAAGGTGCACTCCGACGCCATGGGTGAGATCGCCCGGGGCCTCGAGGTCGTCGAGTTCGCCTGCGGCATCTCCCACCTGCTCAAGGGCGGGCACAGCGAGGAGGCGTCGACCGGCATCGACGTGCACTCCAAGCGCGTGCCGCTCGGCGTGGTCGGCATCATCAGCCCGTTCAACTTCCCCGCCATGGTGCCGATGTGGTTCTTCCCCATCGCCATCGCCGCGGGCAACGCGGTCGTGCTCAAGCCCAGCGAGAAGGACCCGAGCGCCGCCAACTGGATCGCGGCGCTGTGGCAGGAGGCGGGCCTGCCCGACGGCGTCTTCAACGTCCTGCACGGCGACAAGACCGCCGTGGACGCCCTGCTGACCAGCCCGGACGTGCAGGCGATCAGCTTCGTCGGCTCGACACCGATCGCGGAGTACGTCTACGAGACCGCGAGCCGCCACGGCAAGCGCGTCCAGGCCCTCGGCGGCGCCAAGAACCACATGGTCGTCCTGCCCGACGCCGACCTCGACCTCGCCGCCGACTCCGCCGTCAACGCCGGCTACGGCAGCGCGGGCGAGCGCTGCATGGCGATCAGCGTGCTCGTGGCGGTCGACCCGATCGGCGACGAGCTGGTCGCCCGCATCGCCGACCGCACCCGCACCCTGCTCGTCGGCGACGGCGGCACGGGTGCCACCGAGGCCTCGGCAACGGGCGGACAGGCACGGAAGGAGGCCGACATGGGACCGCTGGTCACCCGGGCGCACCGCGACCGGGTCAGCGGCTTCATCGACTCCGGCGAGCGGGCCGGCGCAAAGGTGGTCGTCGACGGTCGCGACGTCTCGGCTCGCGGCGGCGAGGAGGGCTTCTGGCTCGGCCCGACGCTCTTCGACGACGTCACCCCCGACATGGACATCTACCGCGAGGAGATCTTCGGGCCGGTGCTGTCGGTCGTGCGGGTCGGCTCCTACGAGGAGGCCGTCGCCCTCGTCAACGCCAACGAGTACGGCAACGGCACGGCCGTCTTCACCAACGACGGCGGTGCGGCCCGGCGCTTCGAGGCGGACGTGACCGTCGGGATGATCGGCGTCAACGTGCCGGTCCCGGTGCCGGTCGCCTACTACTCCTTCGGCGGCTGGAAGCGCTCGCTCTTCGGCGACACGCACGCCCACGGCACCGAGGGCGTCCACTTCTTCACCCGCGGCAAGGTCGTCACCACGCGGTGGATCGACCCCGCCAACCGCCCCGAGGGCGGCCTCGAGCTGGGGTTCCCGCGCAATGACTGACGTGATGGCGAGCATCAGCGACCTCGGCAGTGACTTGTCGACGACCTACGACGCCGAGCGGGCCTACGAGCTCGACCGCGCGCACGTCTTCCACTCCTGGTCCGCCCAGGCCGAGATCTCCCCGATGGTCATCAGCCGCGCGCAGGGCAGCCACGTCTGGGACGGCGCGGGCAGGCGCTACCTCGACTTCTCGTCCCAGCTGGTCTTCACCAACCTCGGTCATCAGCACCCTCGGATCGTCGCCGCGGTGCAGGAGCAGGCGGGGCACCTCTGCACCGTCGCGCCCGCCTTCGCCAACGGCACCCGCTCCGAGGCGGCCCGGCTGATCGCCTCGCACACCCCCGGCGACCTCGACCACGTGTTCTTCACCAACGGTGGCGCCGACGCCAACGAGCACGCCGTACGGATGGCGCGCCTGCACACCGGCCGGCACAAGGTGCTGACGACCTACCGCAGCTACCACGGCGGCACCCACCTCGCGGTGAACATGACCGGCGACCCCCGCCGCTGGGCCAGCGACCACGGGTCGTCCGGGACGGTCCACTTCTTCGGGCCGTTCCTCTACCGCAGCGCGTTCCACGCGACCACCGAGGAGGAGGAGTGCCAGCGCGCGCTCGAGCACCTCGAGCAGGTCGTGGCCCTGGAGGGACCGAGCACGATCGCCGCGATCGTGCTGGAGGCGATCCCGGGCACCGCCGGGATCATGGTCCCGCCGCCGGGCTACCTCGCCGGCGTGCGCGAGATCTGCGACCGGCACGGGATCGTGATGATCGCCGACGAGGTCATGTCGGGCTTCGGGCGCTCGGGGCGCTGGTTCGCCGTCGAGCACGCCACGGAGAACGAGAAGAGCGTCGTGCCCGACCTGATCACCTTCGCGAAGGGCGTCAACTCCGGCTACGTGCCGATGGGCGGCGTCGCCATCAGCGACCGCATCCATGCGACGTTCGCGCACCGTGCCTACCCCGGCGGGCTGACCTACTCCGGCCACCCGCTCGCGTGCGCGGCCGCCGTCGCCACCATCCGCACCATGGAGGACGAGGACCTCGTCGGCCGGGCAGCGCGGCTGGGCGAGGACGTCCTCGGACCAGGACTGCGCGCGCTCGCCGACAAGCACGCATGGATCGGCGAGGTCCGGGGCACCGGTGCGTTCTGGGCGGTGGAGCTGGTCAGCGACCGTACGACCCGGGAGCCGCTGGCGCCCTACGGCGGCTCGAGCCCCGCCATGGCCGCCGTCGTGAAGGGCTGCCAGGAGCGGGGCATGCTGCCGTTCAGCAACGTCAACCGGATCCACGTCGTCCCGCCGCTCACCACGACGGACGACGAGGCGCGCGAGGGCCTGGCCGTCCTGGACGCGGCCCTCACCGCGGCCGCCGGCTGATCGCGGGGTGGCAGCCCACCGCACCGCCTACGAGCGTCACGCGCCCGATCGCCGGGTCGTCGAGCGCTCGCTCGCCGGCAGCGAGCAGGCGGTCTTCTGGCTCCAGGACGCGGGCGCCGACTCCCGCCACCCGGCGCTCACGTCGTCCACCACGGCCGACCTCACCGTCGTGGGCGGTGGCTACCTCGGGCTCTGGACCGCGCTGCACGCCAAGCGTCGCGACCCCGGTCGCCGTGTCGTCCTGCTGGAGGCGCAGACCGTCGGCTGGGCGGCGTCGGGCCGCAACGGAGGCTTCTGCGAGGCCACCCTGACCCACGGGGAGGCCAACGCGCGCAGCCGCTGGCCCGACGAGCACGACCTCCTGGCGCGGCTCGGGCGTGAGAACCTCGACGCCTTCGAGTCCGACGTCCGCGAGCTGGGTCTGGACTGCGGCTGGGAGCGCACCGGCACCCTGGCGGCCGCCGTCGAGGAGCACCAGGTCGAGTGGCTGCGCAGCGAGCCCCACTTCCTCGACCGCGGGCAGGTCCGCGCGGAGGTCGACAGCCCGCTGTTCCTGGCCGGGGCCCTCGACCCGGACGCGTGCGCGCTCGTGCAACCGGCCCGGCTGGCCCTCGAGCTCGCCCGGGTCGCCGCGGACCTGGGGGTCGAGCTCCACGAGCACTCGGCCGTCACCGGACTGGGTCGTACGGCCTCGGGACGCGTGCAGGCGCACACCGACCGGGCCACGGTGACCTCGGACCAGCTGGTCCTCGCCACCAACGTCTTCCCGTCGCTGCTGCGGCGCAACCGGCTGATGACGGTGCCCGTCTACGACTACGTCCTGATGACCGAGCCGCTGACGGCCGAGCAGCTCGACTCGATCGGGTGGCGCGGGCGGCAGGGCCTCACCGACCTCGCCAACCAGTTCCACTACGCCCGGCTGACGGCCGACGACCGCATCCTGTGGGGCGGCTACGACGCCATCCACCCCGCGGGGAGCATGCTGCACGTGCGCCACGAGGACCGCCCCGAGAGCCACGCCCGGCTCGCCTCCCACTTCCTCGCGACCTTTCCCCAGCTCGAGGACGTGCGCTTCAGCCACCGCTGGGCCGGCGCCATCGACACGTGCACCCAGTTCACGGCCTTCTACGGGCTCACCCACGGCGGACGGGTGGCCCACGCCGCCGGGTTCACCGGGCTGGGCGTGGGCGCGACCCGGTTCGCCGGCGACGTGCTGCTCGACCTGCTGGCGGGCCGTCCGACCGAGAGGACCGGGCTGCGGATGGTGCGCCGGCGGCCGCTGCCGTTCCCGCCCGAGCCCGTCGCCACGCTGGGCATCGGGCTGACCCGCTGGTCGCTCGACCGTGCGGACCACCGGGCGGGGCGGCGCAACCTGTTCCTGCGGACGCTCGACGCCGCAGGACTGGGGTTCGACTCCTGAGCGGGGTCAGGCGGCGGAGTGCGGCTCGGCCAGCTGGGCGCGCAGGCTGGCGAGGATGCGGGTGAGCACCCGTGACACCTGCGCCTGCGTGAGACCGACGGCGTCGGCGATCTCCTGCTGGGTCCGCTCCTCGTAGAAGCGCATGTGCACGATGCGCCGGTCGCGCGTCGGCAGTGCGCGCACGATGGGCTCGAGCACGATCCGCGCCTCCGCGGTCCTCAGCCCGCTGTCCACCTGGCCGAGCAGGTCGGCGAGGGACGACGTGCCGTCACCGACGGGCCCGTCCAGCGAGGTGGGGGTGAAGCAGCCGTCGGCCGCCAGCGCCTCCACCACGTCGGCCAGGTCGACACCGACGTGCTCCGCGATCTCGCTCGGACGCGGCGAGCGTCCCAACCGGGGCTCGAGCTCGTCCTGGGCCCGGGCGATGCGGGACTGGAGGTCCTGCACGCGTCGTGGAGGTCGCACCATCCACCCGGCGTCGCGGAAGTGCCGGCGGAGCTCGCCGCGGATGGTGGGCACGGCGTACGACAGGAAGTCGTGGCCGGCCTCGGGATCGAAGCGCTGGGCGGCCTTGGTCAGGCCGAGCAGCGCGACCTGCTCGAGGTCGTCGAGGTCGATGCCGCGGTTGCGGTAGCGACCGGCCATCGACCGCGCCAGCGCGATGTTGGTCTCGATGAGCTGGTCGGTGAGGGTGCGCGAGTCGGACGACTCGGGCTCGGCCGCGCGGAGGTCGGCCACGATGACGTCGGTGCGCCGGGCGCGCTCCTTGCCGCCGACGGACACGAGGCGGGCGGTCTGTGCAGGAACTCGTACGAGGGTCTGTACGGGGGCGGTGACGGGGTGCTCAGGGACGATCGTTGTGGTGACCACGGGATCGCTTCCTTCCAGCAGGTGGGCGCTCGCCGTGGTCTCCAGCAAGTCGACTCGCCTCGACCATGCCATGGGCTAGACCGGTTCGCCAGCCGGAAAACGAAGCAGGTCGCTCAGGCGTTCGAGCGGTGCAAGGTCTGTCCCGGGTTCTCGGCGAACAGCTCGCGGTACTCGGCGGCGAACCGCCCGGGGTTGAAGAACCCGTAGCTGGTGGCCGCGTCGGTCACGGTCAGGAACGACCCGTCGCGCAGCGCCTGCCTCACCAGGTCGAGGCGCACCCGGCGGAGGTAGCTCATCGGCGTGCAGCCGAGGTGCCGGCGGAAGGCGTACTGCAGGGCGCGCGGCGTCACGTCGCACCGCCGGGCCAGCTCGGCCAGGCTGAGGTCCTCGTGCGCGTGCGACTCGATGATGTCGACGGCGCGACGGACCGTGGACGGCGTCGCATCGCGCCGGTCGCGGTCGAGCTCCAGGCGGCCGGCCCCGAGGACCACGTCGTTGGGGAAGGTGTGCAGCAGGGTGTGCCCCAGCAGCCGGGCGGCCTCGCGACGCGCCTGCGGCGAACCGTGGTCGGGGAACGCGGAGCTGAGCTGGTCCACGGTCGCCCGCCAGCGCGCGCCCGCTGCCGGTGAGTGCGGGACGTAGGACTGGAAGGTGACCTTCGTGCCGACGCGTTCGGGGGCCAGCTCCTCGACCGCGGCCGCGAGCGCCTCCGGGGTCACCGTGGTGGCGCGGATGTCCTGGTGGGCACCACGCGCCGTGAACGGCATGTCCCACCCGGACACGAGCACCGATCCTCCGTCGTGCACGCGGTCGGTCACGTTGTCGCGGGTGTACTCGGTGAAGCCGTCCAGCATGTCGACCACCACCAGCGAGGGCATCGGGTCGGAGTCGAAGGCGAAGGTGGCATCGATGCGGATGTGGTCGAAGGCGACGCTGCCGTGGTCCTCGCGGTGGTGCTGCACCGCGCCGAACCGGCCGCTCAGGCGCAGCTTCGTGCCGAACAGGTCGTCGAGCCAGTGGCGCGCCTCATCGCCGACGCCCTCGAAGTCGAAGACAGACGGCAGTCCACGCATGGCATGGGACTCGGTCACGATGAGCGGCTTCCGGAGGATGTGGCACGACCCACTGGCTCGAGTCCACACGACCATAACCGACGAGGAGGCCGTCTGGTCACCCCTAAGTAGGTGATACACCCGTCTTGTAGACTCGAAGTCGTACGACCGAAGTTGTTCCGCCCTGTGTCCGCGGACTGACGTCATTGAAAGGTGACGAATGTTTGGGACATCCTCGACCTCCGACGAGCCGCCACAGCCGGCCGAGGCGATGCGGGACGAGATCGCACATCTCCACGAGGCCGTGAGGTCGCAGCGCGACATCGGGATGGCCATCGGGCTCCTGTCGGCGCGGTTCGGCTGCAGCACCGAGCAGGCCTGGCGCACGATGCTCCGCGTGTCGCAGGACAGCAACACGAAGGTGCGCAACGTCGCCCGGGTGCTGGTCAACACCCACGACGGCACCGCGGACGTGGGCGATCGCGAGCTGCTCCGGGCGTTCGTCGCGCATCTCCCCGCCTCCGGCTGGCCAGCAGGGCCGTGGACGGAGGAAGATCGCTCCCCATGAGCATCGACGCGGGCGACCTGGCCGAGAGCCTGCGTCGGCTCTCCCTCTCCCGCGAGGACAACGGCAGCGTCGTCTCCGCCCTGGAGGAGGTGCTCAAGGCGTGTGTCGACCTCTTCGACGTGGGCGGCGCCGGGGTGTTGGTCGCCGACGAGCAGGACATGCTGCGCTATGTCGCCGCCACCGACGTCCCCGGCCGGATCCTCGAGCAGACGGAGGCCGACTCCGGCGAGGGGCCGTGCACCGAGGCCTACGTCAGCGGCCGGGTCGTGACCTCGTCCGACGTGGTTGCCGAGCACGACCGCTGGCCGCACCTCGCCAAGGCCATGGCCGACCAGCCCGTACGGGCGGTGCTGGGCACCCCGGTGCGACTGGGAGGTGTCCCGGTCGGGACGCTCGACGTCTACCGGAGTCACGCCCACGAGTGGGACGACAGCGAGGCGACGGCGCTCGCCAGGTATGCCGAGGTCATCGCCACGACGCTCACCGCCGCGCTGCAGGCCCACACCGCGGGCGAGCTGGCCCGTCAGCTGCAGTACGCGCTGGACTACCGGGTCGTCATCGAGCGGGCGGTCGGCTTCATGATGGCGACGGAGTCGATCGACGCCGTGGCCGCCTTCAACCTGCTGCGCGACGCGGCCCGCAGTCGGCGCACGAAGATCGGGCTCGTCTCCGAGCACGTCCTCGAGACCGGCGGCCTCCCGACCTGAGCCGCCGCGGACTCAGTCCTCGGCGCGCTCGACCGAACGCTCGTCGGGGATCGTGCGCGTCTCGACGATCCGGGCGGCGACGTCGCGCAGCTTGACGTTGCTCGTCGAGGACAGCCTGCGCAGCAGCTCGAAGCTCTGGTGCCGGTCGATGTTGTAGCGCTCCATGACGATCCCTTGGGCCATGCCGATCACGTGCCGCGAGCTCACCGCCGCCTGCAGGGTGCTCGCCAGCCGCGCGGACGAGAGCGCGGTGGCGGCGTGGACCGCGTAGACCACTGCGAGGTCGACCCCGTCGCGATCGGCGAAGCCGCCCGGCTCGTCGCTGTAGAGGTTGATCGACCCGAACGGCTCGTCGCGGTCGGTGACGGCGACGGAGACGAGGGACCGTACGCCCAGGCCGGCCGCACGCGGGCCCCACGCCGGCCAGCGGGGGTCCGTCTCCACGTCCCCGCTGCGCAGCCAGCCACCCCTGTCGGCGGTCTCGACGCACGGCCCCTCACCGAGGGCGTACTGGAGCTCGTCGGCCTCCTCGGCGAGCGGGTGGCTGCTGGCCAGGGTCCGGTGGCGGTTGCGCGAGGTGCGGACCGTGAGGCTCACCCGGTCGGCGTCGGGGACGAGCTCCCGCATCCGGGTGACGATGGCACGCGAGGTGACGATCTCGTCGGGTTCGTGCTGCAGCTCCGCAGCGAGTGCCGCGAACACGGCCAGGGAGTCGTGGGACGACAAAAGGTGGTTCCTTGCAACGACAGCGCATCGCGCACCTGAGACCCGTGTCTGGAGTCGGGGGAGAAGTTAGCGTCCCGGTGGACCTTCGTTCAAACGCGACGCGTCCCTTCGGAGGGGACAGCTCGGGCTGGGCGAGCGCATGGCGGCGCCCCGTCGGGGTACGGCCCACGCATGCAGGAGACCTCCGGATGAGCACCACCAGCCGCCCGATCGCCGCGCCCACCGAGCAGGTGTGGTCCGTGCTGGCCGACGGCTGGCTCTACCCGCTGTTCGTCGTGGGAGCGGCCCGGATGCGGGACGTCGACGACACCTGGCCGGCCGTCGGCTCGCGGCTGCACCACAGCGTCGGCGTCTGGCCGCTGCTGATCAACGACACCACCGAGGTCCTGGAGGTCGAGGAGGGCCGACGGATCCTGCTGCTCGCCCGCGGGTGGCCGGCCGGGCAGGCCCACGTGGAGATCTCGCTGGAGCCCGACGGGCAGTCGACCGTGGTCACGATCGTGGAGCAGGCGACGGCCGGTCCGGGTGCCCTGATCCCCAAGCCGATCCAGGACCCGCAGCTGCACGTCCGCAACGTCGAGACCCTGCGCCGCCTCGCGTTCGTGGTGGAGGGCCGGACCCAGTGACCGTGGGTCGCACCTACGACGCCGTCGTGATCGGTGCCGGCCCCAACGGACTGGTCGCGGCCAACGTCCTCGTCGACGCCGGCTGGTCCGTCCTCGTGCTGGAGGCACAACCGACCGCGGGCGGAGCGGTCCGCAGCGACAGCGAGCTCCATCCGGACTTCGTCCACGACACCTTCAGCGCCTTCTATCCCCTGGCCGTGGCCTCCCGGGCGATCACGGGGCTGCGGCTCGAGGACCACGGCCTGGCGTGGGAGCACGCGCCGGCAGTGCTCGGTCACCCCTTCGGCGACGGACAGTGGGCCGTGCTGCACCGCGACCGTGACCGCACGGCGGCCGGCCTCGACGAGCTGCGAGCCGGCGACGGCGACGCCTGGCTCGACCTGTGCCGCACGTGGGACCACATCGGCACGCCGCTGGTCGACGGCCTCACCTCGCCGTTCCCGCCGCTGCGGGCCGGGACCCGGCTGCTGCCCGCGCTGGCCCGGTCGGGTGGGCTGGACACCGTGCGGCGCCTGGCCACACCGGTCGCCTCGCTCGGGCGCGAGCTCTTCGCCGGGCCCGCCGCTGCCCTGCTGCTCGCCGGCAACGCCGGCCACGCCGACTTCCCCCTCGCATCGCCCGGGTCCGGGGTGTTCGGCGTCCTGATGACGATGCTCGGCCAGACCGTCGGCTTTCCCGTGCCCCGCGGCGGGGCCCAGGCGCTCACGGACGCCCTCGTCTCCCGGTTCACCGCCCGCGGTGGCCGCCTCGAGACGGGCGCCGAGGTCGAGCGGATCGTCGTACGCGGCGGCCGGGTCGTGGGCGTGGTCACCCGCGACGGCGGGTGGCACGGCACCAGCACCGTCGTCGCCGACGTCGTCGCCCCGCGCCTGTTCGGCGGCCTGGTCCGCACCGAGGACCTCCCGCCGCGGCTCGTGCGCGGGATGCGCGACTTCGAGCTCGACCCCGGGACGGTCAAGGTCGACTGGGCACTGACCGGGCCGATCCCCTGGACCGGGAGTCCCTCGGCGGCTCCTGGCACGGTGCACATCGCCGACTCGGTCGAGGAGATGACCCAGACCCTGGCGCAGGTGTCGGCCGGTGTGGTGCCGGACCGGCCCTTCCTGCTCACCGGGCAGATGACCACGAGCGACCCCTCGCGCTCCCCCGCCGGCACCGAGTCGTTCTGGGCCTACACGCACGTCCCGCAACCGGCCGCCACGCGCCGCGACGCCGGTGAGGAGGTCAGCGGCCGCTGGGACCACGACGACTGCGAGCGCTTCGCGGACCGGATGCAGGCGCGGATCGAGGCGCGGGCCCCGGGCTTCGGCGAGCTCGTCGCCGCGCGACGTGTCCTCGGGCCCCACGAGATGGAGGCCCGCAACGCCAACCTCATCGGGGGCGCCGTCAACGGTGGCACCTCGCAGCTGCACCAGGAGCTGGTGTTCCGTCCGGTCCCGGCGATGCGGGGCCGTGCCTCGACCGGTGTGGGCGGACTCTTCCTCGGCTCGGCGTCCGCGCACCCCGGCGGCGGCGTCCACGGTGCGGCCGGCGCCAACGCGGCCCGGGCGGCCCTGTGGCACCACCGCTCGCGGAGCCTGCCGCGACTGCGTACGTCCCGGGCGCGGACGCGCGCATGACCGACCAGATCGCCTTCGGCCCGCTGCCCATCGCCTTCGACGACCGGGTGCTGCGACCACGCCCGTGGACACTGGCTCAGTCGGAGTGGGCGGCGGACCTGATGGCGACCGCCCCCGGTGGACCGGTCCTCGAGCTCTGTGCGGGCGCCGGCCACATCGGCCTGGCGGCCGTGGCCGCCACGGGCCGCCGCCTGGTGTGCGTCGACTCCAACCCCGTCGCCTGCGACTTCGCCCGCGCCAACGCGCTGGCTGGCGGCATGGCTGACCGTGTCGAGGTGCGCGAGGCGCGCCTCGAGGAGGCGCTCGCTCCGGATGAGCGGTTCCCGGTCGTCATCGCCGACCCGCCGTGGGTGCCGCGCGACCAGACCGGGAGCTTTCCCGAGGACCCTCTGTCGGCCATCGACGGAGGACGCGACGGTCTCGACGTCGCACGCGCATGCCTCGAGGTCGTCGCCGCGCACCTCGCCGACGGCGGCTCAGCGATCCTCCAGCTCGGGACGGTGGCGCAGGCCGACAGGCTCCGTGACGATCCGGCGCTCGCCGAGGGCGGCCTGGTGATGGTCGAGGTGAGGCAGCACGTGCGCGGCGTGCTGGTGCGCATCGACCGCACCGGCTGACGGCACGCTGTCCGCCTCCCGACTGCCTACTGGCGCGGGATGACCTTGTGGGTGCCGTCGCACCACGGCAGCCGGCTCGACTTGTCGCACCGGCACAGGGCCACGACCGGGCGCTCGACGGCATGCACCGTCCCGTCCGCGTCCCGGACCGAGGTGGCGCCACGCACCAGCATCGGCCCGTGGGGCCGCAGCACCACGTCGGGGTGGTCGAAGTCGTCGCTCACGGGTCCACGCCCCACGCGGCGAGCATCGCCCTCGCGAACCGGGCCTCCGTGTCCAGGCACGTGAAGGCACCGAACAGGATCTGCGCCGCCTGGTCCGGCTCGTCCTCGGCGAGGGTGCCGCAGATGTCGTGAGCAGCCAGGTGCTCGTGGATGGCGTCGGCCTCCACGTGCTCGTCGTAGTAGGCCGCCATCGGGCCGTCCAGCCCCAGCCGCTGCAGTCCCTGCACCATCTTGCGCGAGGGCAGTGAGCTGGTCATCTCGAACGCCGCCAGGTGGCCCATGGCCGCGCCCCGCAGGCGGCGCTGGAGCCCGAACATCGAGGCGGCGTTGTTCATCTCGAGCGTCTCGGGCAGGGCGTCGTCGACGTAGGCGCCGTACTCGGAGCGCAGTCCCACGGCCTCCAGCCCGCGCGCGAAGAGATGGGCGTGCAGCCGGTTGGGGTTGCCGTCGCCGTACTCGTCGTACTGCAGCTCCACCAGTGCCGCCTTGGCGCGCACCGGGAGACGAGGGACGACCCAGGCCGACGGGTCCGACTCCTTGAGGTGGTAGATCGAGCGCTGGCGCAGCAGCTCCAGGACCTGGTCGGCGTCCGCGTGACGGCGTACGCGGTCGGCGAGCGACGGTCCGTCGTCGGCGGCGACGAGCGCATCCAGCGCCGCCGGGACCTCGGCCGGGGCGGGGGCGGCGCCGTCCCAGCGGGACCGCAGCCTGTCCTCCAGCGCGGACTCGAGGTCGTGGCGCACGACGAGCACCGTGGGGTCCCACTCCGCGTCGTCCGAGGCGTCCTCGAACCCCCGGTAGGACAGCTCGTGCAGCGTCCACAAGGAGATCGCCTCGTCGTCCCACGAGTCGGGGGCGGGCACGACGCCCGCGGCGCCACCGGCGGGCGCGTCCGCGAGGCGTGCGACGACCCACTCGCTCAGGACGCCCCGTGGCTTCGGCATCCTCACGGGGTGAACACCACCTTCACCATGCCGTCCTCCTTGTCGCGGAACTTCCGGTAGGCCTCAGGGGCGTCCTCGAGCGGCAGGTGGTGGGTCGCGAACGACTCCACGCCGAGCACGTCCTCGTCGTCCTGCAGCAGGCCCAGGATGTCGTCGCTCCACCGGTGCACGTTGGCCTGACCCATGCGGACCTGCACCTGCTTGTCGAACAGCTGGAACATCGGCAGGGGGTCGGTGGGGGCGCCGTAGACGCCGGAGATGCTGATGGTGCCGCCCCGGCGCACCGCGTCGATCGCGCTCATCAGCGCGGCCAGCCGGTCGGAGCCGAAGTTGAGCATCACCTTCTCCTGCACCTTCTTGGGCAGCAGGCCGAGCGCCTTCTGCGCCGTCTCGGCGATCGGTGAGCCGTGCGCCTCCATGCCGACCGCGTCGATGACCGCGTCGGCGCCGCGGCCGTCGGTGAGCTCGCGGACCCGGTCGCCCACCCCGTCGACCTCGGTGTGGTCGATCGTCTCGGCGCCGCGGCCGTGGACCCTCGCCAGCCGCTCGCGCACGGAGTCGACGGTGATGACGCGCAGCCCGCGGTGCAGGCCGATGCGGGTGCACATGTCGCCGATGGGCCCGGCGCCGATCACGAGCAGCGTGCCGCCCTCCTCCACATCGGCGTACTCGACGGCCTGCCACGATGTCGGCAGCACGTCGGAGAGGAACAGGAAGCGGTCGTCCGGCGGGCCGTGCGGCACCTTGATCGGCAGCGTGTCGCCGAACGGGACGCGGAGCATCTCCGCCTGGCCGCCGGGCACCTGGCCGTAGAGCTTGCTGTAGCCGAAGAGGCTGGCGCCGGTGCCGGTGTCGCGGTTCTGTGTGGTCTCGCACTGGCTGAACAGCCCGCGCTCGCACATCCAGCAGGCGCCGCAGCTGATGTTGAAGGGCACGACGACGCGATCACCCACCTGCAGGTTGGCGACCGCGGGGCCCACCTCGCGCACGATGCCCATCGGCTCGTGGCCGACCACGTCGCCCGCCGTCATGAACGGCGCCAGCGGGTCGTAGAGGTGCAGGTCGGACCCGCAGAGACCCGTCGAGGTGATCTCCACGACGACGTCCGTCGGCTCCTCGATGACCGGGTCGGGCACGTCGATGACCTGCATGTCCTGCTTGCCCTGCCACGTCACTGCCTTCATGCGTCTGAGACCTCCTGGGTCTGTCGTGCCGCCACCCGGGCGGCGATCGGGTCGGGCACCACGCTGCTGCCCGCGGACTGGATCGCATTGCGCCGGGACCCGGCCACCACGTGGTCCCGACCGGCGAGCATCGCCTCGTAGCCGTCGCGCGCGACGACCTCCGCCGAGTCCATGGGTCCCTGGGCGACCCGGGTGTGCTCCATGCCTGCGCGGCGGAAGAACTCCGTGTCGGTGGGACCGGGCAGCAGCGACGTCACGCTGACGCCCGTGTCGGACAGCTCGTGGCGCGCCGCCTCGGCGAAGGGGTGCACGAAGGCCTTGGAGGCGGCGTACGCCGCGTGGCCGGGGCCCGGTCCCTTGCCGGCGATCGACGACACCAGCAGCAGTCGACCCTCCTGGCGGGCGACCATGTCGCGGGCGAGCAGGACGGCGAGGTGGAGGGTCGAGCGGACGTTGAGGTCGACGAGGCGCAGCTGCTCGTCGAGCGAGGCCTGGTCGAACCGGCCGTGCACACCGATGCCGGCGTTGAGGATGCCGACCGCCACTGGGCTCGGGTGGTCGGTCACCGCTTCGTGGAGTCGCTCCACCCCCGTCCGCTCGGCGAGGTCGACCTGGACCGCCGTGACGGAGCGGCCGGCGGCCTCGAGGTCGGCGCCCACCTGGTGGACCTCCGGCTCGTCGGCGGCGAGCACCAGGTCGTAGCCCTCCTCGGACAGCAGGTGGGCGAAGGCGCGCCCGATGCCGGTCGAGGCTCCGGTCACCACCGCCAGCCGACCGCGTGTCGTAGGTGTGTCCATGCCATGCCAGTGCCCCGGCGAGCGCGGACCATGCACCGGACCACCCCGGTGCCTCGCATGCTCCGCCCGCCCCGTGGGCACCTGAGCCCACACGACGAGGAGGTGCCGGATGCCCGACGTCCAGGCCGATGTCCAGCCCGATCTGCCGGAGGACGGAGAGTCCCAGCAGCGCACGGACGAGGAGCGGGTCCGCTTCATCTCCAAGGTCGCCCGCGAGCGGGAGCTGCGGATCGCCGCGGCGGAGTCGCTGACGGCCGGCCGTGTCTCGGACCTGCTCGGCGCCGGCGAGGGGGCCGCGGACTGGTACGCCGGCACCGTGGTGGCCTACAGCGAGGACGTGAAGTTCCGCGTGCTGGGGGTGACGCCTGGCCCGGTGGTGACCGACGCGTGCGCACGCCAGATGGCCGAGGGCGTACGCCGGCTGCTGCGCGCCGACGTCGCCGTGGGCATCACCGGTGTGGGTGGCCCCGGGCCGGAGGAGGGCTGCCCGGCCGGCACGGTCCACATCGCCGTGGCCGATGCGACCGGCACCGTCTCACTCCACGCCCTGCTTCCCGGGGACCCCCCGGCCGTCGTGGCGGAGGCGGCGAGCCTCGCGCTGGACGAGCTCGTCGGGGCGCTCCGGACCCCGGCTCCCGAGTGAACCGGGAGCCGGGGTCGCGGCGTGCGGTCAGTCGGTGGACGGTGCCGCCGAGATGGCCTCGACCAGCTTGCCGGCCTTCTCCTCGGGGAGGTTCTTCGCGATATCGGCCTGGCTGATCATGCCGACCAGGTCGTGCCCGTCGATGACGGGCAGCCGGCGGACGCCGTGGCGCGCCATCGTGGACAGGGCCTCCTCGATGTCGTCGTCCGCCCCGATCGTGACGACCTCGTCGCCGGCGTAGTCCTGGACGCGCACCTGGCTGGTGTCCATCCCCTCGGCGACGCACTTGAGCACGATGTCGCGGTCGGTGATCATGCCCGCCAGCTTGTTGTCGTCCCCGCAGATGGGCAAGGCACCCACTCCCAGGTCCTTCATCTTGCGCGCCGCGTCGCTGACGGTCTCGTTCACCGAGGCGCACTCGGCGCCGCCTGTCATCACTTCTCGTGCGGTGGTCATGCGGTTCTCCCTTCCGCTCGTCCTGCTGGATGTGACTGGTTCCGTACCCCACGAGACGGGGTCGATTCGCCCCGTGCGCACGCTCCCGAGACGCCATGTCGTTCGCGCATCGCGGGCCCGCGTTGTGGTAGTCCTGACGAGTGAGCCGTCGACGCGCTGCCGCCCGCAGTCTCGTCGTCGGCACGTGTGCGCTGCTGACCGCGGCGTGCGGGGGCACCCAGGACACCGAGGTGTCCCGCACGGCGAGCGGGCTCCTGTCGGCCGTCGGCGACGGCGACGGTGCGGCCGCCTGCGCGCTCCTCGCCCCGGCCGTGCGCACCGAGCTGGAGGACACCAGCGGCAAGCCCTGCGACCGCGCCGTCCTCGACGAGCCGATGGGCGACGGGTCGGGACCGGTCGCGGTGGAGGTCTTCGACACGGCCGCCCAGGCCGTGGTCGGCTCCGAGACGCTCTTCCTGTCCCGCTTCGACGGGCGGTGGCTGGTCATCGCCGCGGCGTGCCGCCCCGTGCCGGACGCGCCCTACGACTGCAGCGTCGGGCTGCCCTGATGCGCGCGGTGTTCGTCGGCTACCTGGCCGTCATCGTGGTCGGCCTGCTGCTCATGCTCGTGCTCGCCCTGAGGCACGTGTGATGCGCACCTTCGTGCGGCACAACTCGCTGAGCCTGTTCTTCGGCCTGCTCTTCGTGCTGGCCCTGGCCGGACAGTCGGTCGCCGGCTGGCTGCAGTTCAACGCGCTCCAGTCCGCCGAGCACCTCGACACCGTGTCGTGGACCGGCTACGTCGCCTCCTCGGACTTCGCCGTCGACGTCGCCGAGAACTGGCAGAGCGAGTTCCTCCAGTTCTGGGTCTACCTCATGGCCACCATCTGGTTGCTGCAGAAGGGCTCCCCGGAGTCGAAGGAGCTGGACAAGGCCGGACGGGAGTCCGAGAAGGAGCAGAAGATCGGCCGCCACGCCGTGGCCGACTCCCCGGCCTGGGCGAAGGCCGGTGGCTGGCGCACCCGGGTCTACTCCACCTCCCTGGCGGCCGTGATGGGCTCGATCTTCCTCGCCTCGTGGCTGGTGCAGTCGGTGGCCGGGTGGGCGACCTTCAACGAGCAACGGCTCGAGCAGCTGCAGGACCCCCTGCCGTGGGGCGGCTACCTGCGCAACGCCGACTTCTGGGCGCGCACCCTGCAGAACTGGCAGAGCGAGTTCCTGGCGGTCGGCACCCTGGCCGTGCTGGCGATCTACCTGCGACAGCGGGGGTCGTCCCAGAGCAAGCCGGTGGGAGAGCCCCACGGCTCCACGGGCGTCGAGGGCTGACGCCCGTCGGCGCGGCGCGCGACACAGTCATCCGGATCCCGCCCGTTGTGGGGTGGTGGAGGCACCGGGGTCCTGTGAGGCTCGTCCCCGTGACCGCGCAGACCGCACCCGACCAGCCCGCCCCGGAGCACCGCCGTCCCGACGGCGTCAGCGACGCGACGATCGAGGCCCTCGGCAAGCTCTCCGCGGCCATGGACCACGTCGAGGACGCCCGCGGCCACCTCTACGCCTTCCACCGGCTGATGGGCAGCGCCGAGAGCACGATGGAGGAGGCGACCGACCTGGTGCGTGAGGCCGGGCACGACGACCTCGCGGACGCGCTCGACGAGCAGGTGCTCGGCGGCAACCCGCTGCCGGGGATGTGGTCCTTCCAGATGGTCGAGGCCTTCGACGACGGCTTCTACGCCCGCGCGAAGGGCCTGCACCAGCAGGCGCTCGACGACCTGGTCGAGGGCCAGCGCCACGTCTTCGAGGCGGAGATGAAGGAGCTGCGCCGCACCCGGGGTCGTACGGGGCACGAGGCGAGGCCGGCGGACGTCGAGGGCGACCCCGAGTACGACGACTAGGACCGGCTGCCGCGCCGGAGCTCGGGGAGCACGTCGGACCCGTAGACCGCGAGCATGTCGGCGTAGTGCGGGCCCATGTTGGCGACGTAGACGTCGTCGAAACCGGCATCGACGAAGGGCGTGAACGCCTCGACGTGCTCCGCGACGTCCGGGCCGAAGGCGCCGTTCTCCGCGAACTTCTCCCGGGTCACCAGCTCGCTGGCCTGCTCGAAGTGTTGGGGGCTCGGCAGCACCTGGCTGAGCTCCCCGGGCACGCCGGAGTTGGGCCAGAGCTCGTAGGCGGCGTCGATCGCCTCGTCGCGGGTGGGTCCCCACGCGACCTTGAAGCCCGCCTGCGTCGGCGCGTCGGGCCCCTTGGCGTCGCGGAACCGGCTCACCGAGTCGGCGTCGGGCTTGGTCGTGATGAAGCCGTCGGCGATCCGGCACGCCACGTCGAGGGCCTTGGGACCGAAGGCACTCATGAAGATGTCGGGCGGGCGCTCGGGCAGGGTGTAGATCCGCGCGGTGTCGACGCGGTAGTGCCGCCCCTCGTGGGAGACGACCTCGCCGGTCCAGAGCCGGCGGATGACCTCCACCGCCTCCTCGAGCATCTCCAGCCGCAGCTCGGTGTGCGGCCACGCGTCGCCGAGCACGTGCTCGTTCAGCGCCTCGCCGGTGCCCACGCCCAGGGTGAACCTGCCCTCGCCCAGGAGCACGGCACACGTGGCCGCGGCCTGGGCGACGATCGCCGGATGGGTGCGCACGGTCGGACAGGTCACGGCGGTCGTGACGGGGAGGTCGCACACCTGCGCGATCGCGCCGATCATCGACCAGACGAAGGGTGACTCACCCTGAGCGTCGGTCCACGGGTGGAAGTGGTCGCTGATCCAGAGGGCTTCGAAGCCCGCCTGCTCGGCCATCCTCGCCTGCTCGAGCAGCTGGTCGGGGGCGTACTCCTCGCAGGAGAGGAAGTAGCCGAACCGGGTCACGCGCGAACTGCCTGCTTCACCGTGCGCGGCCCCTCGACGTCGGACTCGCCGGACACCAGGAGCCCGTGCTGGATCGCCCAGAGGACGGCCTGCGACCGTGACGTCACCTCGATCTTGGCGTAGGCGCCACGGATGTAGGACTTGACGGAGTTGATGCTCAGGTTGGTCCGCTCGGCGATCTCGCGGTTGGCCAGCCCGGACGCGATCATCGACAGGACCTCGGTCTCACGGTGCGTCAGCGGCCACTTGTCCGCCTTGGGGCGGCCGGCGTCCTCCGGCTGCCCGTTCCAGGCGTCCACCACCACGCGGCCCTCGGCGATCTGCAGGAGGTTCCAGATGAGGCGGCGTGCGGGCAACCACTTGCTCACGAACCCCGCGGCGCCGCGCGACATCTCCGTCGACACCGCCTCGGGGCTGCAGTCCCACCCGAACGCGACCATGCGGGTCGGGAAGCGTTGGGGCACAGCCCGCGCGCCGGTGGCACGACGGTGGGCGGAGGGCTCGTAGAGCGTGAGGTCGCTCAACGGCGCGGGACCGTCGGGCCGGTGCGGCACGACCGTGATGACGGCGGAGTGCGGCTCGAGCATGGCGCGGAGGCCGTGCATGACGAGCTCGCTCTCGTCCATGATCGCCACCTTGACGTGGCGGGCACCGGGGGCATGTGTTCGATCCATGGCCAGTGGTACCCCCTTGGGCGAGGAGCATGCGCCGGGTTCGTGCTAGGCGAGCAACCACCGGGCGACGGATGCCGCCTGCCTCTCCAGGATCCCCGCCTGCTCGGCGGCCTGGCGCAGCAGCACTTCCGCGTCGTCGGTGGTCACCCCGACGCTGGCGGCGATCAGGCCCACCGCGACGTCCACGAGGCGCTGCTCACGGAGCCGTTCGGGCGCCGCCTCGGCTCGGCGGAGGGTGTCGAAGCCCAGGTCGGCGTTGGTCACCGCCCCGGCCTGCCACGCGCCCAGCGCAGCCACCAGCTCCTCGATCCGGTCGTGGAACGCGTGGGCCGTCGAGGCGTAGAGGTCGATGTTGAGGACGGCGCGTCCCTCCTCGACCACCGGCAGACAGACCGTGCTGGCGATCCCTTCGAAGGCTCGCTCGCGGGCCATGTCGGCCCACTCGCCCTCGTCGAGGGCGTAGTCCGGCTCGGGGTCGGCGTGGTGCTGCTCCCCCGCCTGCCTCGCGGGAGGACGGGAGCCGTCGACGCCGGCAGCGGTGTCGACGAGCGTGAAGGTGAGGTCCTCGTCGAGGAGGGTGACGCTGAGCGCGACGCACTCGGGCACGGCGCGGACCGCCCAGCCCTCGATCACCCTCAGCAGGCCTTCCACGTCGTCGATCGACGGCGCGACGTACTCATCCAGCGCTTCTCTGCTCTGGGGCAGCAGCTCCACGGTGGTCCCCCTCCACGTCGGCGGGTGTGACTTCGATCGTGCTCCCCCGGGCACGGGAGGCACCACACCCGCCCGGGGGTGCGCGGACGCATGTCACACGTCCATGGGGGTACCCGCCGAGTGTGACCAGCGGCCGGCTCCACCACCCCGTCGTCGTCCTCGACCTGGACGGGACGCTCGTCGACTCGGTCTACCAGCACGTCGTCGCGTGGCAGGCCGCGTTGCACGACGTGGGGCTCCACGTGAGCTCCGTACGGATCCACGAGGCCATCGGCATGGGTGGTGACCGGCTGGTGGCCCACGTGGCCGGCGATGCCGCCGAGTCCGCGGTCGGGGACGACGTCAGGACGCTCCACGACAAGTACTTCCGCGCCGGGCTGCGGACGATCACCCCGCTCGACGGCGCGTCGGAGCTCGTCGAGGTCCTGGCCGGTCGTGGGCACCGCCTCGTCCTCGCCAGCTCGTCGGAGGCGCAGCTCGTCGACGAGCTCCTCGACCTCGTGGACGTGCGCCGTCACCTCACCGCCGTCGTCACCGGCTCCGACGACGTACCCAGCAAGCCGGCGCCCGACCTGGTCGACGTCGCCGTCGCCCGTGCGGGAGGCGGCAGTGCCATCGTGATCGGCGACGCCGTGTGGGACGCGCTCTCGGCCGAGGCCGCGGGGGCGCCCTGCATCGGCCTGCGCAGCGGTGGCGTCGGCACCGAACGGCTGCTCTCGGCGGGAGCGTCGTGGGTGCACGACGGCCCGCGCGACCTGCTGGAGCAGCTGGACCAGGGTCCGCTCCGCTCGCAGTGAGGCAGGCGCCGGCCCGTCACTCCGCCGCCGGGTAGGACGAGCCCGCGAGCGGCCGCGCCAGGTGGGCCGCGTGGCGTGCGAGCGTACGAGTCGTGCCCTCGGTC
The DNA here is from genome assembly GCA_963740115.1 of uncultured Actinomycetota bacterium. Taxonomy (GTDB): domain Bacteria; phylum Actinomycetota; class Actinomycetes; order Propionibacteriales; family Nocardioidaceae; genus Nocardioides. Next base: position 206,691 of record CAVUCQ010000005.1, read on the forward strand.
TTCTCCGGGGTCGGCGAGACGTCCTTGTAGTCGACCGCCTGCATCGCCTCGCCCACCCAGTAGGTCGCCGCGGAGGCCGGGATGGTGAAGCCCACGTCGTTCAGCGCCTGGAGCAGCTCGGCGGTCACGTGGTGCGCACCGTCCTCGTTGCCCACGACCCCGATGCCGGCGACCTTGCCGAGGGAGGCCGGAATGCACAAGACCCGTCGGGGACCCCTCGCACGGCGTACGGGAGGTGGTCCCCGGCGGGCCTCGTCACCACCGCGTCGGAGCACGTCGGGGCACCCCGACGGACCACCCGTACCCCGCTCGCCCCCGGCCCATGCGCGGCGACTGAACCCACACGCTTCGGGGTACGGCACGGCGTCAGCACGATCCCGTGACGCCCACAGGGAGACGACTTGATCATGTTCGACGGCACCGACCCCGGCCCATGGACCGATCCGCAGACGCACCTGGACACCGATCCGGTGAACCGTCCCGACGCCGATGCCCAGGCCGGACCTGACGCCGAGGCCGAAGAGGCCGAGGACGAGGCGTCCCCGACCGTGGGCGACTCGTGACCTCTCTGTGGCTCGACCGCGCAGCCCCGGTCGCGGACGACCCCCTTCCGGGTCCGGACGACGCCCTGGACGCCCTCGTCGTCGGCGCCGGGCTGACGGGCCTCACCACCGCCCTGCTGCTGGCGCGCGCCGGCCTCCGGGTCGCGTGCGTCGAGGCGCGGCAGGTCGGAGCGGTCACCACCGGCCGGACCACCGGCAAGGTCTCCCTGCTGCAGGGGACCCACCTCTCCCGCATCCGCCGCCACCAGTCGGAGTCGGTGGCCGCGGCCTACGTCGACGCCAACCGTGAGGGGATGGAGTGGCTGCTGCGCTTCTGCGACGACCACGGTGTCGACGTGCAGCGCCGGTCAGCGGTGACGTACGCCGCCTCCGACGACGAGCTGGGGTCGGTGGAGGGCGAGCACCGCGTCGCGTCCTCCCTCGGCCTCCCGGTCGAGTGGCGGGACCGGCTCGACGTGCCGTTCCCGCACGTGGGTGCCACGGTGCTGGCCGAGCAGGCCCAGCTCGACTCGATGGACGTCCTGGCCGCCCTCGTCGACCAGCTCCGACGGCACGGTGGCACCGTCCACCAGGGGCATCGCGTGCGATCGGTGTCGAAGCGTGGCGCGCCCACCGTCCGTCTCGACGGTGGCCAGACCCTGACCGCCAGCGACCTCGTGCTCGCGACCGGCACGCCGATCCTCGACCGCGGGCTCTACTTCGCCGCGCTCGAGCCGCAGCGTTCCTACGTGCTGGCCCTCGACGGGGCCGAGCCGATGGACGGCATGTACCTCTCGGCCGGCTCGGACACGCGCTCGGTGCGGGACGCGCCCGGCGGCAAGCTCGTCGTGGGCGGTGCCGGCCACGTTGTCGGGCGTACGGACTCCCACCTCTCGCACCTGGAGAGGCTGCGCGCCTGGACCGCCCACCACTACCCCGGCACCGTCGAGACACACCACTGGTCGGCCCAGGACTACGGCTCGCCCGACGGCGTGCCGTTCGTGGGGCGGATGGCCCGCGGTGGAGGCCACATCCACGTGGCCACCGGCTACGAGAAGTGGGGCATGACCAACTCGGTGGTCGCGGCACGGACCATCTCCTCCGACATCCTCGGCGAGATCCCGCCCTGGGCCAAGGTGCTCGACCGGCGCAGCACCGGCCCGGCAGGCGCCGCAGAGGTGGCCCGGATCAACCTCGGTGTCGGCGCCGCCGTCCTCACGGGGGTGGCCCGCACCGCGCGCGAGCGGCTCCCCGGAGCGTCCGGCCCGGCCCAGGCGCGCGCGTGCGGCGTGGTGGGAGTGTGCACCCACCTCGGCGGACTCCTGAAGTGGAACGACGCCGAGGAGACGTGGGACTGCCCGTTGCACGGCTCCCGGTTCACACCCGACGGCGAGGTGCTGGAAGGTCCGGCGACCCGGCCGCTGCGGCGGAGCTCCGGCGACACGGACCCTCCGCCCAGGGATGACCAGCCCTGACCTGCCCGAGCCCGGGCCGGCGCCGAGGCGCCGGACCGTGCTCGCGGCGGGCGTGGCGCTCCTGCTGTCGGGGTGCGGTCTCACCATCCCGACCGACCCCGACGGGACCCTCGACCGGGTGCGGTCGGGTGGCACGTTGCGCGTGGGCGCCTCACCCCGTCCCGGCTGGGTGGAGCTGCAGGGCGAGCACGCGCCCAGCGGTCGGGAGCCGCAGCTCGTCGAGGGCTTCGCCGAGCACCTCGACGCCGAGGTCGAGTGGACCGTCGCCGGCGAGGAGCACCTGGTGACGATGCTGGAGGACGGGGAGCTGGACCTCGCCGTCGGCGGCTTCACCGACGCCAATGCGTGGATGGACAAGGTCGGGCTCACCCGTTCCTACGCCGAGGTCGACGTCGACGGCACGACCGAGGCCCACGTGATGATGGTGCCGATGGGCGAGAACGCGCTGCAGTCGGAGCTGGAGCGGTGGCTCGACGACCACGGTGGTGCGTCGTGAGCCGCGGCGCCGACCCGGCGGAGGCCGGTCATGGCACCGGACGTTTCGGTCACACCGAGCTCCCGCCGCGCCAGTCAGCGGCGCTGAGGAAGGCGAAGCGGCTGGAGGTCGTCACCCTCGTCTTCATGGTCACCGCCATCGCGCTGGTCTACGCCACGATGGGCAGCTCGCAGGCCATGAAGACCGCCTGGATCGAGGACATGCTCGCGCTGGTCCCGCCCCTCGCGTTCCTCGTCGCCGTGCACCGGGCCAGGCGTCGCCCCAGCGCGGACCATCCCTACGGCTTCCACCGGTCGACCGCGATCGGGCACCTGACCGCCGCCGTCGCCCTGCTGACCGTCGGCCTGTCGTTGGTCTACGACGCCGGGACGGGGCTGGTCCGGGCCGAGCACCCGCCCATCGGCACGACGCACCTGTTCGGCGTCACCTTCTGGTCCGGCTGGCTCATGATCGCGGCGATGGTCTACACCGGCGTCGGGCCGTTCATCCTGGGCAGGATGAAGCTCCCGCTGTCGGAGGAGCTGCACGACAAGGTGCTCTTCGCCGACGCCGACATGCAGAAGGCCGACTGGATGACGGCCGCGGGCACCATCGTCGGGGTCCTCGGCATCGGGATCGGCCTGTGGTGGGCGGATGCCGCCGCGGCCCTGCTCATCTCGATGTCGATCGTGCACGACGGGTGGCGCAACCTGCGCCACGCCTCCAGTGCCCTGATGGACGAGCGCGCGCGCACCTTCGACGACAAGCACCCGCATCCGCTGACCCGCGAGGTCGACGAGGTGCTGCAGGGGTTGGCGTGGATCAGCGACAGCCGCAGTCGCGTACGCGACCAGGGGCACGTGTTCCACGTCGAGGCGTTCGTCCGGCCGATCGGCGACGCCCCGACGATCGACCAGCTCGAGGAGGCCGTCGACGCGGTGCGCTCCCTCGACTGGAAGATGCACGACGTGGTGCTGATGCCGGTGCGCGACCTGCCCGACACCATCCCCGACCCGCGGGCCAACGACCAGTAGGGCGGCCGCACCGATCAGTAGGTGATGACCGACTTGCGGCGCTCGCGGGTCGTCAGCACCCGCGCCGCGACGAACCCGCCGACGGCGCCGAACAGGTGCCCCTGCCACGAGACCCCCGGCTGGCCGGGCAGGACGCCGAGCAGCGCGCCGCTGTAGAGCAGGAAGACCGCGACACCGATGAGGATCTCCGTGGGCCGTCGGTTGAGGAAGCCGCGCACGACCAGGAAGACGATCCAGCCGAAGATCAGCACCGAGGCGCCGGCGTGGTTGCTGCCCGGCTGCGCGAGCACCCAGACGCCCAGGCCGCCGACGACCCAGATGATCGCCGTCGCCAGGAGGCCGCGTGCGATGCCGGTGGCGAGGGTGAGGAAGCCGAGGACCAGGACGGGCACGGTGTTGCTGATCAGGTGGTCGAACCCGAAGTGCAGCATCGGAGCCACGGCCACGCCGACCAGTCCGTCATCGGTGCGGGGCTGCACGCCGTACGCGTCCAGTGCGTGGCCGGACGCCGCGTCGACGATCTCGAGCGCCCACAGCAGCACCACGAACCCGCCGGTGAGCGCCGCGGCCTGCTGCCAGGCGGGTCGGCGCTCCGTGGTCTGCATGTCGTTCATGGTGACAGCCGGGGTGAAAGTCGGGCTCCACCACGCAGGCTGAGCGTCTCCCGGGCGGGCGGGCTAGGGCGGCGGCGATGGGCGCAGCGCGGCCTCGAGCCCGGCAACGACCGCGTCCAGGTCGGCTCGCCACTCCTCGTGCGGCTCCGGTCCCGTGAGCCGATCCATCTCTGCGCGTGCCCGACGAGCGGCGTCACGCAGCGATCGTGCCTCCTGCCTGCCGGCCTCATCGGGTGCGCTCGACTCCAGGACGGTCAGCCGGTCCTCCGCCGCGGCCACGCGCGGCTGACCGACGGCCCACCCGCCGGCCACCTGCTCCCGCGAACCGGCCTGCCGCAACCCCGGCAACAGCTCCCGCGCGCACCACTCCAGCTCGGATCGCGCATCGGTCACGTCCTGCCGCCACGCGTTCCGGCGCCGCGACCTCACCACGAGCGGCACGGCCAACAGGGACCCGAGGACCACGAGCCCCACCAGCCACCAGATCCATGCCGGGGCCTCCTCGTCGTCGGCCGCGGGCTCGTCTGCGGCAGAGGTGTCAGCAGGCGTCTCGGTGTCCGTCGGCGTCGCGGTGGGTGTCGGTGTCTCGGAGGTGGGCTCCTGGTCCGGGGACTCCGAGGGCGTGGGGCTCGGCTCGACCGGGCTCTCGGTCTCGCTGGGCGAGGGCGTGGGGCTCGGCTCGACCGGACTCTCGGTCGCACTCGGGGAGAGCGTCGGGGTCGGCAGGTCCGTCCTGGACGGTGTGGCCGTCGGAGTCCGGGTCGGCGAGAACGACGGTCCGTCACCGTCGCCGCCATCAGCACCGCCACAGGAGCTCAGGACGAGCACCAGGAGCACGCCTGAGGCGCCGCTGGCGGCGCCTTTCACCCCCGTAGGGCGCATGGCCCACCTCCTTGTCGGCGAGACCGACTGCGACGCCGACCTTCGCACGTGTCTCGTCGCACGACCTCACTCCAGGGGGGTGAGCCGCAGGGGCAACACATTCAGGGGGCTGCAATCCGCCTCCGGACCTGCCACTGTGGGGGTGGCTTTCGGCCGACTCGCCTCGTGATCGCCAGCGACGGCACCGTCCGCCGCGAGATGACCGTGATCGGAGGTACTGCGATGAAGGTGCGGCTTGGTGCAGTGAGCCGAGGTGCCGGAGTGGCTCTCGGCTGCCTCGCCCCGCGCAGCTCGGCGCGGTCACCCATCCTGTTCGTGGCGTATGCCGTCGGCTGGCTGCTGGACAAGCCCGGACTGCAGGTCTTCGTCGTCGTCCCCGACACGGAGGAGCCGTGGAAGCGGGCGACGGTTCCCTTCGCGACGTCGGTGGGGTCGTGGTCGGCAGTCATGCTGGCTGCCATGGCAGCCCTGCGCCGCACCAGCATTCCGACCCCGATCGCCGCGGTCGCGCTCGGAGGAGCCGTCGTGGTGATCGACTCCCTCCTCGCCGACCTGGCGGAGGCACGTGAGAGGACCGGGGCGTCGGACGCCGATGACGCAGCACCGTCCGCCAGCCAGCCGTCACCTGCGTGACACCCAGGCGCGGCGACGAGGATCTGGTCAGGAGCGGAGAGATGCTCCGGGTCGGCGGCCTGCCGTGGCGTCCGAGCCGCTGAAGCGCCACTCCAGCTCCGATCGGTAGGTCTCGCCCGGCTGCAGGACGGAGGACGGCCACTCGGGGCGGTTCGGCGAGTCGGGGAAGAGCTGTGGCTCCAGCGCGATCCCGTCGCCCTGGCGGTATCGCCCGCCGCCCGTGGACCGGCTCGTGCCGTCGAGGAAGTTGCCCGTGTAGACCTGCAGGCCGGGCTGGTCGCTCCACAGCTCGAGCCTCGTGGCGGTCCCCGGCGAGGCCAGGGTCGCGGCACGCCGGAGGCCGGCTCCCCGCACCACGAAGTTGTGGTCGATTCCTCGGGCGACCACGACCTGCGGGTGATCGGTCCGGAGCGCCGGCCCGATGGCGCCCGGCCGACGGAAGTCGAACGGCGTACCCGCCACTGCCGCGTGGCCACCCAGCGGGATGCCGGTGTCGTCGACCGGCGTGAACTCGTCGGCCGCCACCACGAGCACGTGGTCGTCGACCGTCCCGGCGCCCTCCCCGGAGAGGTTGAAGTAGGCGTGGTTGGTCAGGTTGACGACCGTCGTCGCGTCCGCCGTCGCCTCCATCACGACGGACACGGTGTGCCCTTCCACGCGGTAGCGGACGCGTGCCGTGACCGCCCCCGGGAAGCCCTGGTCCCCGTCCGGGCTGGTCATGGTCAGCACCACGTCGTCCCGGGTGTGCTCGACGACGTCCCAGAGGCGTACGTCGAAGCCGTGCGGACCGCCGTGCAGGCTGTTGCCTCTGTCGTGGGTCCCGACCCGTACCTCACGGCCGTCGAGGACGAACCGGCCCGCCGCGATGCGGTTCGCGTAGCGACCGATCGTGCCCCCGACGTAGTCGCCGCCGGCCAGCCGCTCGGCGACGTCCGGATGACCCAGGACCACGTTGCGGCGCTCGCCGTCGCCGCCGGTCACCGCGAGTCGGTGGACGGCGGCTCCGAGGGTCAGCACCTCGACGACCGGACCGGGCGCCGACCCCAGAGTCAGCACGTGCACGTCGCGTCCGTCCGGCATCTGTCCGTAGACGTCGTGTGGGCTCACAGGGCCATCCTCGCGGTTGGGGCCGGTTCGACTGCGATGATCGCCAGATGAGCACCATCGAGCTCCGTGACGTCATCAAGACCTTTGGCTCGGTGCGGGCCCTCGACGGGCTGCACCTCACGGTCGAGCCGGGTGAGGTGCACGGCTTCCTCGGCCCCAACGGCGCGGGCAAGTCCACCACGATCCGGGTGCTGCTCGGCCTGCTCAAGCGCGATTCCGGGCACGCCACCATGCTGGGCGGCGACCCGTGGGGGCAGGCGGCCGAGCTGCACCGCCGCATCGCCTACGTCCCGGGTGACGTCGCCTTGTGGCCGAACCTGACCGGCGGGGAGGTCATCGACGTGCTCGGCAGGATGCGCGGCGGCCTGGACGACCGACGCCGCGCCGACATGCTCGACCGTTTCGAGCTCGACCCCCGCAAGAAGGCACGCACCTACTCGAAGGGCAACCGGCAGAAGGTGGCCCTGGTCGCCGCCCTGGCAGCGCGTGCCGATCTCTACCTGCTGGACGAGCCGACGTCGGGCCTCGACCCGCTCATGGAGGCCGAGTTCCAGAAGGCCGTGCTCGAGCTGAAGTCCGAGGGCGCCACGGTGCTCCTCAGCTCGCACATCCTGGCCGAGGCCGAGGCGCTGGCCGATCGCGTGAGCATCATCCGCGCCGGCCGGGTCGTCCAGAGCGGCTCGCTCGCCGAGCTTCGGCACCTGACCCGCACGACGGTCATCGCCGAGACGGCGACGCCCGCGACCGGCATCGGTGCCGTCGCCGGGGTGCACAACCCGCAGTTCCTCGACGGTCGCGTGACGTTCGACGTCGACTCCGACCACCTCGACGACGCGGTCCGGAGTCTGGCCGAGCTCGGTGTGCGTTCGCTGGCCGCCCACCCGCCGACGCTGGAGGAGCTCTTCCTGCGGCAGTACGGCGAGGAGGTGCAGGCGTGAGCTCGCCGTTCACCGGCACCCGCCACCTGGTCCGCCTGGTCCTGCGCCGGGACCGGCTGCGGCTGCCGCTCTGGCTCGTCGGCCTCGGCGGGATGATCACCGCCAGCGCTCTCGCCGTCCCACCGATCTACGACACGCCCGAGAAGATCGCCGGCTACGCCAGTGCGGTGGGCACCAGCCCGGTGAGCTACCTGATGTCGGGTCGCCAGGCAGCCATCGACACCATCGGCGGGATCGTCGCCAACGAGATCTCGCAGGTCGCCCAGCTGGGCATCTGCCTGATGGCGATGTTCCTGGTCGTGCGGCACACGCGTGCGGAGGAGGAGACCGGTCGTGCGGAGCTGATCCGCTCCGCCGTGGTCGGTCGGCACGCGGCCACGCTCGCCGGCCTCCTCTACGGCATCTGTGCCGCGGTGCTGATCGGGCTCATCACGACCGCCGCGATGGTGGCGGCCGGGCTGGACGGCGTCGGCAGCGCGACGTACGGCGTCGGGCTCACGCTGCTGGGCATCTGCTACGTCGCCGTCACCCTGGTCGCCGCACAGGTCTCGACGTCGGCCCGTGGTGCGCTCGGCCTCGCCGGCGCCGCGATCGCGATCGGCTACGTCGTCCGCGGGCTGGGAGCCATGCAGGACAACGCCCTGGTGTGGGTCTCGCCGTTCGGGTGGGCGCAGCGGATGGACGCCTTCGGGGACGAGCAGTGGTGGCCGGCCCTGCTGCTGGTGGCGCTCACCGCCGTCCTCCTGGCACTCGCTGCCTGGCTCACCGTGCACCGCGACTTCGGCGGCGGCCTCCTGCAGGCCCGGCCCGGCCATCCGCGTGCGTCGCGCCTCCTCGGCACGCCCGTCGGGCTGGCCCTGCGCACCCAGCGCGGGCTGCTCATCGGATGGGCGATCGGCCTCGCCGCGCTCGGGCTCCTCTACGGCGCCGTCATCCCGACCATCCCCGACCTCGTCGCCTCCAACCCCGACATCGGTCGCGCCATCGGCGTCTCGGCGGACGCCGAGCAGTCCCTGATCGACGCGTTCCTCCGCTACGTGTTCCTGTTCATGGCCGTGATCTCCACCGGATTCGCGGTGTCGTCCGTGCTCAGGCTGCGCACCGAGGAGGAGTCCGGCCGTGCGGACGCCGTGCTGGCCACCCCGGTCACGAGGACCTCGTGGGTGCTGGCCGGAGTCCTGGTCGCCGGGCTCGGCGCGCTGCTGCTGTCACTCGTGATGGGCCTGGGCCTCGCCATCGGGTACGGGCTCGGGATGGGCGACTGGGACCAGCTCACCGCACACGTGGCCGGCCAGCTGAGCTACCTGCCCGGGGTCCTCCTCGTCGCCGCTGTCGCAGTCTCGGTCGTGGGACTGCTCCCGCGCTGGTCCGCCCTCGCCTGGGCCGCCGTCGCCTTCGTCTCCTTCCAGGTCATCCTCGGCGAGACGCTGCGGCTCCCGGACTGGGTCGACGGGATCTCGCCCTTCTGGCACCTCTCCGGGACACCGGTCGAGAGCTTCGACGCACTGCCTGCGGTCGGTGAGCTGACGCTTGCGGTCGTCCTGGTGCTGCTGGGGACCTGGGGCTACCGGCGCCGCGACCTCGGCGCGAGCTGACCCGCTACGTCGACTTCTCTCGAGTGATCTGCAGCCCCGTGCGGTCCTCGAGGTGGGCGAGCACCTCCTCCTGGAAGTCCTGGTCACGCGTCACCCGGTGCGGCTCACGCGGCTGGTGGTGGTGCCAGTAGCCGGCGGTGCGTGGATCGATCTCCTCCTCCGGCGCACTGGCGAGCCAGGTCTGCGTGCGGTGTCCCTCGGCGAGGTCGTCGGGCGCGCCCGCGCCGCCCATGCGGGTAGGGACCCAGCCGGGGTCGACGGCGTGCGACAGGGTCGACGGCCGGAGCGCGGCGAGCGCCATCGTGAGCGTCGTGACCCACAGCTTGCTGTCGGAGTAGCTCCCACCACGCGTGAGGTCGGTCGTGCCTGACCGGTGCATGCCGCTGCTCAGCACGATCGTCCGCCCGGGTGGCTGCATCAGCGCGGTCAGGACGTACGGCGCCACGACGTTGACCGGCACTGCGAGCGACCGGTCCATGGTCCCGGCGTTGTGGATCACCGCGTCGAACCGGCCGACCTCGTCGAGGCGCTGCGCGAGCGCGACCGTGGTGTCGAGGTCGGCGAGGTCGCCGTACGCGGTGCCGGTCACGCGGGCCAGGACGCTCTGGTCCTCGACGCGGCCAGCGCTCCGGGCGTGCAGCACGACGTCGTGCCCGGCGTCGAGCAGCGCGGTGACGGTCGCGAGGCCGAGGCCCGTGGATGCGCCGGTGACGAGGATCAGGCTCATGGCATCAGTCTGGCGCGCGAACGGTCACGCAGGCGGCCAGTAGCTCGAGGCGTGCTCGAGGGCGGGCTTCTCCAGGGCAGCCACCAGGCGCTCGAACACCGACGCGGCACGGGGGCCGCTCCAGTCGGCGGCGAGGACCTCGCTCGGAAGGCCCGGGTCACGGAAGGGCAGCTTGCGCCACTGGTCGAGCATGCTCAGGTAGGTCGCGAAGGCCTCCGCCGGCGGGGCCTGGCGGCGTTCGAGGGCCGACACGCGGGCTTCGTGCTCCCCGATGAACTTCCGGTAGCTGGCGTCGATGGCAGCGAGGTCCCAGCTTCCGTAGAGGAGCTCGGTGAGGTCCTGGGTGCCGTGGTAGGCCCCCACGAAGACGGCGGCGTGGTCGGCGAGGCCGAGCTCGGTGATCGCGTGCTCAGCGGCCGCGCGTGTCCGCGCCGGGGCGATCCACAGCGCGGTGCCGACGTTGCCGAAACCCAGGGATGAGAGCTCAGCGCGGAGCTGGTGGCGTTTGGCCCGCATGGACTCCGGCACGCCGAAGTGGACGATGCACCAACCGTCGCCGAGGTCGGCCGGCGTCCGGGCGTGCCAGATGACCTCGTCGCCGGCTGCGAGGGTGTCCAGGGCGACCTGGGTCAGGGCGTACCCGCGCGCGCCCTGGCGAGCCTGCGACTCCAGCCATCCGTTCGACTTGAGGCGGTGCACGGCGGTTCGCACGCCGGGTGCGTCGAGGCCGGCCTGCGCGAGCAGGTCGATGGTCCCGGCGATCGGCATCCACGACCCCAGCGGCCTCACGACCGCTCCGAGGAAGGTGACGACTGTGGACCGGGACCGGCGGTTGCGTTGAGCCGCAGCGCCGGGGTCGCTCACCGGGCACATCCTTCCCCACCATCCCCGGCGGTGCCGTGCGCCGTCATCGGGAGAGCGCCGCGACCCACGTGGTCGGCCACGGGCTGCTCGTTCCGTTCCCGTGCTCTCCGGGAAGGTGCACCGTGACGTACGCCCCTCGCGCCGCCCGGCGCCGCGGTCGTCCGTCGTGCTCCTCGCCCCACACCTCGAACTCGAAGCGCATCGAGGAGGTGCCGACGTGCGCAAGGGTCACGGTGGCCGTCACCTCCTGGCCGAAGAAGAGGGGCGCCTCGAAGTCGACCTCGTAGCGCACCCGCGGCGACACCGGGAAGTAGCCGTCGAGGCCGCGCTCGGCCATCAGCCGGGCCTCGGCCGCCTCGACGTACCGGGTGACCGTGCTGTTGTGGTAGATCCCCGACGCGTCGGTGTCGATCCACTCGACCCGGGTCCGGAGCTCGCCGACGGCGGGGCTCGCGGCTGTCACGCTCGCACCGTGCCCTCCGGCGTCCAGCGCACGTGGGACTGGTCGTCCGCACCCTCACGGAGCAGCTGCAGCCGCGGCGGCACCTTGTCGGTGCGCGACGTCGGAGGACGGCGACGTCCGGCCGCCCACATGTCGGGCCACGGGGCCCCCGGGCCGGCGTACCCCTGCTCGGCGGCGGCGTGCAGCGTCCAGTTCGGGTCGTAGAGGTGGGTACGGCCGAGGGCGCAGAGGTCGGCGCGGCCGGCGAGCAGGATCGAGTTCACGTCGTCGAAGCTGGAGATCGCGCCGACCGCGATGACCTTGACGCCGGCGGGCTCAGCGACGCGGTGACGGATCTTGTCGGCGAACGGCGTCTGGTACGACCGCCCGAAGGCCGGCTTCTCCTCCTTGCTCACCTGACCGGACGAGACGTCGATGGCCGCCGCCCCGTGCTCGATGAAGGCACGGGCGATCTCGACGGCGTCCTCGTCGGTGTTGCCGTCGGGCATCCAGTCGGTGGCCGAGATGCGCACGGTCACCGGCACGTGCGCGGGAACGGCTGCCCGGACGGCGTCGAAGACCTCCAGCGGGAAGCGCAGGCGGTTGTCCAGGGGGCCGCCGTACTCATCGGTGCGCTGGTTGGAGATCGGGGAGAGGAAGGAGCTGAGCAGGTAGCCGTGTGCGGCATGCACCTCGACCAGGTCGAAGCCCGCCTCCACCGCGCGCCGGGCCGACGCCACGAAGTCGGCGACAACGGCGTCCAGGTCGGCGCGGGTGGCCTCGCGCGGCACGTGGCAGCCGACGCCGTACGGGAGGGGCGAGGGCCCGAGGACCTCCCAGTTCCCCTCCTCCAGCGGCTCGTCCATGCCGTCCCACATGAGCTTCGTGGAGCCCTTGCGGCCGGAGTGACCGAGCTGCACACCGATGCGCGCGCTGGTCTGGCCGTGCACGAAGTCGACGACGCGTCGCCAGGCGTCGCGCTGCTCGTCGTTCCACAAGCCGGGGCAACCGGGGGTGATCCGGCCCTCGGGGGACACACACGTCATCTCCGTCATGACGAGGCCGGCGCCTCCGAGCGCCTTGGAGCCGAGGTGGACGAGGTGGAACTCGTCGGGCAGGCCGTCGGTGGCGCAGTACATGTCCATCGGCGAGAGGATCACGCGGTTGATCAGCTCGAGCTCGCCGATGCGCACCGGCTGGAACATCGCCGGCGCCCCCTGCTCACCGCCCTGGTGACGGGCGAACTCCGCCTCCATGCGGGCGGCGAAGTCGGCGTCACGCTCCTTGAGGTTCTCGAACGTGATCCGGCGAGAACGGGTCAGCAGGTTGAACACGAACTGGGCCGGCTCCTGGTCGGCGTACATCCCGATGTTCTCGAACCACTCCAGCGAGGCCTGTGCCGCGCGCTGCGTCGACTCCACCACCGGCTTGCGCTCGGCCTGGTAGGCCTCGAGCCCCGCCTGCAGGGTCGGGTGCTCGTGCAGGCAGGCGGCCAGCGCCAGCGCGTCCTCCATCGCCAGCTTCGTGCCGGAGCCGATGGAGAAGTGGGCGGTGTGCGCGGCGTCGCCCAGCAGCACCACGTTGCCGTCGTGCCAGCACTCGTTGCGCACGGTGTGGAAGTTGAGCCACTTGGAGTTGTTGGTCAGGATCCGGTGCCCCTGCAGCTCGTCGGCGAAGATCTCGGCGACCCGCTCGACGGCGTGCTCGTCGGAGACGCCGGGCGGGAAGCTCTCCCCGGCGGTGGCGTCGAAGCCGGCGCGGCGCCAGACGTCCTCGTGCATCTCGACGATGAACGTCGAGCCGGTCGACGAGAACGGGTAGCCGTGGATCTGCATGGTGCCCCACTCCGTCTGCTTGACGAAGAACTGGAACGCCTCGAAGACCAGGTCGGTGCCGAACCAGATGTACTTGTTGTGCCGGCGGTCGAGCGAGGGACCGAACCGGTCGGCGTACTTGGTGCGGATCTGTGAGTTGAGCCCGTCGGATGCGAGCACGAGGTCGTACGACTCCCGCAGCTCGTCGGGGTCCGGCGTCTCGGAGCGGTAGTGCACGGTCACGCCGAGCTCGGCGACCCGCTCCTGGAAGATGTGCAGCAGGTCCTTGCGCGACATCGCGGCGAAGCCCTGGCCACCGACCGTGAAGGACTCCGTGGCTCCGGTGGCGTCGGTGACGGCAACGTCGATGTCGGTCCACCGGGCGAAGCGCTCCTCCATCCGCTCGTGAACGACGCGGTCGGCGCCCTCGATGCTGCCGAGGGTCTCGTCGGAGAACACCACGCCGAAGCCGAAGGTGTCGTCGGGGGCGTTGCGCTCCCACACGGTGATCTCGTGGGAGGGGTCCAGGTTCTTCATCAGCGCGGCGAAGTAGAGCCCTCCGGGCCCGCCGCCAGCGATCGCGATCTTCATGTCAGCTCCTCCGACTCGATCATCTGGCGCAGCTTGAAGTGCTGCAGCTTCCCGCTGGTGTTGCGCGGCATCGCCTCGACGAAGCGCACGGCGCGGGGGTACTTGTAGGGAGCCAGCCGGCTCTTGACGTGGTCCTGGAGCTCGCGGACCTTGGTCGCGTCGCCCGTGGCACCGTCGCGCAGCACGACGAAGGCGCAGACGATCGCACCTCGTTCCTCGTCCGGCGCGCCGACGACACCGACCTCCACGACGTCGGGGTGGCTGCCCAGCGCCTCCTCGACCTCCGGACCGCCGATGTTGTAGCCCGACGAGACGATCATGTTGTCGGTGCGCGAGCGGTAGAAGTAGTAGCCGTCCTCGTCGCGGACGAAGGTGTCGCCCGTGACGTTCCACCCGTTGACGACGTAACCGCGCTGCCGCTCGTCGTCGAGGTAGCGGCAGCCGACCGGACCGATCACCCCGAGGCGCCCCTCGACCCCGTCCGGGAGCTCGTTGCCGTCCGGGTCCAGGATCGCCGCGCGGTAGCCCGCGACGGGCTTGCCGGTCGCGCCGGGACGGATGTCGTCGCCGGCCGCGGAGATGAAGATGTGCAGCATCTCGGTCGCGCCGATGCCGTCGATGACCCTCAGCCCGAGCTCGCGCTCGATCTCCTCCCACGTCGCCTGCGCCATGTGCTCGCCGGCGGACACCGCGACGCGCAGGCCGGACAGCCGGTCGATGCGCCCGGAGGCGAGGATCTGCTTGTACGCCGTGGGCGCGGTCGCCAACGCGGTGACGCCGTGCTCGGCGACCAGGTCGGCGAGCTGGGCGGGTGAGGCCGCCTCGGTGAGGAGCGCGCAGGCGCCCGCCCGCATCGCGAAGACCACCAGCATGCCCAGCCCGAACGTGAAGGCGAGCGGTGCGGTGCATGCGACCAGGTCGGTGGGCTCCAGGCGGAGGACGGCACGGCCGAAGGTGTTGTCGATCGACATCACGTCTCGGTGGAAGTGCGTCGTGATCTTGGGGACGCCGGTGGTGCCGGAGGTCGGGCCGAAGAGCGCGACATCGTCGGCGGCGGTGTCGACGGCCGTGAACTGGGCCGGCTTGTCCGCGGCGCGCCGGACCAGGTCGTCCTCGGAGTCCCCGCCGTAGGTCACGACCTGCAGGTCGGGGGCCGCGGTGTCCCGCGCGGTGTGGACATCGTCGACGAACCGGTGGTCCACCAGCGCCACCGTCGGTCGGGTCTTCTGCACGATCGGCACCAGCTCGGTCGCGCGCAGCGCCGCCATGGTGGTGACGACGATGCCGCCGGCCTTGAGGACGCCGAACCAGGCGGCCACCGTCCACGGGTTGTTGGGGGAGCGCAGCAGCACCCGGTTGCCGCTCACGAGACCGAGGTCGTCGACCAGCACGTGCGCGACCTGGTTGGCACGCGCCAGCAGCTCGCCGTACGTCCACACCTCGCCGTCGGGCGTGCGCAGGGCGGGACGGTCCGCACCGTGCGTGGCCACGGTCGCGTCGAGGAGCTCGACGCCCGCGTTGAGCCGGTCGGGGTAGTCCAGCCAGGGTGTCGTGAACTCGATCGTCGGCCACTGCTCGGGCGGCGGCAGGTGGTCGTGGGCGAAGGTGTCGACGTGGGCCGAGGGGACGGGTGTGGTCATCGCGCATCTCCGGCCCGCAGCATGCCTTCCTGGACCACCGATGCCACGAGCTCGCCGTCAGGGGTGAAGAAGCGCCCCAGGGCAGACCCGCGGCCGTCCTCGACCGAGATCGCCTCCTGCGCGTAGAGCAGCCAGCCGTCCATGGTCACCGGCCGGTGGAACCACATGGCGTGGTCGAGACTGGCGGTGACGAGCCCCTCGTCCGCCCAGGCGAGGCCCAGCACCCGCAGCGCCGGCTCGAGGATCGTGTAGTCGCAGACGTAGGCGAGCGCGGCGGTGTCGCGCTGGGCGTCGGGCAGCCCCTCGACCGGTCGAAGCGCGTCGTACGGCTTGACCCAGACCGCCTGGTGCGGGGACTGCCTGCCCTCGACAGTGAGGTAGACCGGGCCAGGGACGTGGCGCATGTCGAAGCTGCGCCCGCCCGACCAGTAGGCCTTCGACGCCCCGGTCATGGTGCCGCCGCTGCGGTTCTCGAGGTAGTCGGCCGACGTGGGGAGGCTCTCCGGGGCGGGAACGTCCACCGGCGCCGCCGTTCGGAAGCTCCCACTGGGCTCGCCGGCGGCGAAGCTGGCCAGGCAGACGTAGACCGGCTTGCCGTTCTGGAAGCCCCGGACCTGGCGGGTGCTGTAGCCGCGCCCGTCACGCAGCACCTCGACCTCGTAGCGGACCTCGGCACCGATGTCGACGGGTCGCATGAAGTAGGAGTGCATCGAGTGCATCGCCTTGCCGTCGCCGATGGTGAGGCCGGCGGCGACGAGTGCCTGGGCGACCATGTCGCCGCCGTAGGCCTTGGGCCACGGGCACGGCTGGGTGGTGGCGGTGAAGGCGCGGTCGAAGACCTCCGCCTCGCACTCGCGGAGCGCGACGGCGTCGGTGAAGGTCCGGGAGGTGGGAGCCGAGACGGTGGTCACGGGCGGTCCGCCCAGTCGCGGAGCTCGGCGTCGTCGACCTGCGGCAGGTTGACCACGATGTTCTCCGGCGTACGGGTCGTCATCCACGTCAGCGGGTTGTTGCGATCGAGGTTGCACTCGACGTGCGGCATGAAGGGCGGGACGAAGACCCAGTCGCCCTCGGACATGTCGATGTAGTCCTCGTACCTCTCGCCGAAGTAGATCCGCGCGCGGCCCGAGAGCACGAAGCCGCCGGTCTCCGCCTCGCCGTGGTGGTGAGGGACCGAGCGGTAGCCGGCGAGGTTGCGGACCTGTCCGAACCACAGCTTCTTCGCCGGCGTGTGCTGGATGCTCACGCCGCTGACCCGCGTCGCGCCCTCGCTCTGTCCGGTGAGGTCCGGCTCCTCGCCGGCGCGGGTGACGAAGGGGACGACGAGCCCCGACTCCGTGGCGTACATCGAGTTGTCGCCCTCGACAACGTAGTTGTCGGTGTTCGGGTCCATGGCTTTCCTGTCTGGTCGGGGTCGGTCTCGAGTGGCGTTCAGGAGGTGAGTCGGACGGTGTTGGTCAGGGTCCCGATGCCGGGGACCTCGGTCTCGACGACGTCGCCGTCGGCGAGGAACGTCGGCGGGGTCATGCCCATGCCCACCCCGCCGGGGGTTCCGGTGAGCACGACGTCGCCGGGCCGCAGCACGGTGAAGGTGGAGATGTACGCCAGCAGGCTGGGACAGTCGAAGACGAGCGTGCGCGTGTTGCCGCGCTGTCGCTCCCGACCGTTGACCCGGCAGACGACCTCCACGCCGGCGATCGGGTCGATGGCGTCGGCGGGCACCACGACCGGCCCGATGGGGGTGGTGGCGTCCCACGCCTTGCCCTGGAACCACTGGAGCGTCCGGCTCTGCCAGTCGCGCACCGAGATGTCGTTCGCGACCGTGTAGCCGCCGATGGCCCGCGCGGCCTCCTCGCGCGAAGCGCCGCGGATCTCGGCGCCGACGACGACGGCGAGCTCGGCTTCCCAGTCGACCTGCACGCCGGAGGGCAGCACGATGTCGGCGCCGTCGGGGACCAGGGTGTCCGCGTGCTTGGCGAAGAGCGTCGGGTAGCTGGGGAGCTCGCGGCCCATCTCGGCGATGTGGTCGCCGTAGTTCAGACCGCAGCAGATGACCTTGGCCGGAGGTGGGAGCGGGAGAGCCCGCTGAGCCGAGCGCATATTTCATTCTGCGCACGAACGTTGCCTAGTTGTCAATAGAGGCCTAGGGTCGGGGCATGTCCACCGACCTTGCCCCGATCCCCGTCAACCCGGCGTCGCTGCCGACGCCGAGCGGCTACTCGCACGGCACCCTGAGCGGCAACACGCTCTACCTGGGCGGCCAGACCGCGCTCGACGCCGACATGCGCATCGTCGAGGGAGGCATCGTCGAGCAGTTCCGGCAGGCCTTCGGCAACGTCCTCACCACGCTGCGCGAGGCCGGTGGCGTACCCGAGGATCTGGTGTCCCTCACGATCTACCTCACCGACATCCCGGACTACCAGGCGCACGGGCGCGAGATCGGTGCCGCGTGGCGCGAGCTGGCGGGCCCGGTCTATCCGGCCATGGCGGGCATCGGCACCACCGGGCTGTGGCAGCCCGAGGCGCTCATCGAGATCCTGGGGGTCGCTGTCATCCCCGACGAGAGGCTGGTCCGTCCGGGCCGCTGACCTCCCAGCAAGGGACGCGCGCCCTCCGACGCAGAAGACGCCCCGGGGTCTCGGGTCCCCGGGGCGTCTCGAGCCGCCTGTCAGAATCGAACTGACGACCTAATCATTACGAGTGATTCGCTCTACCGACTGAGCTAAGGCGGCGTGGCCGGTCGAGGAGTGCTCGATCGACCGCGGGCGAGTATACGGATCGCGCTGGCCGGGGCTGAAATCCGGGGCACCGGCCAGGCACCGACGCACCCTTCGCCTCAGCAGCGTGTCGGGTCGTCCGGGACGGTCCCGTCGAGGAGGTAGTCCTCGACGAGCGTGTCGATGCACTCGTTGCCCGCGTTGTAGGCCGTGTGGCCGTCGCCGTCGCGCTCGACGAGCACGCCGGACTCGAGCTGGGCGGACAGCGCCTCGGCCCACTTCATCGGGGTGGCGGGGTCGCGGGTGGTGCCGAGCACGAGGATCGGCGCGGCTCCCTCGCCACGGATGTCGAGCTCCTCCTCGCTCGACTCCACCTGGACGCCCCGGCACGACGTCATGCCCCACGCGAAGATGCGGCCGAAGGTGGGCGAGGCCTCCTCGAAGGCCGGGAACAGGGACGGCACCTCCGCGAACGGGACGGACGTGGGGTCGTCGAGGCAGTTGATCGCGTAGTTGGCCTCCATCGAGTTGTCGGCGTAGGACCCGTCGGGGTTGCGCGAGGCGTACGCATCGGAGAGCTGCATCAGCGCAGAGCCCTTGCCCTCGAGGGCCGACGCGAGCGCGGTGCTCAGCAGGAACCAGTAGTCGCGGTTGTAGAGCGGCGTGACGATGCCGTAGAACGCGTTGCCGACCGACAGCTCGCGATCACCGGCCGGCAACGGCTGCTCCTCGATCGAGGCGAGCAGGTCGGCGATCGTGGCGAGTCCCTCGTCGACGCTGTCACCCAGGAAGCAGTTGTCGGTCGAGTCGAGGCAGTTCTGCACATAGGCGCGGAGGGCGGTCTCGAAGCCGGCCGCCTGGTCGATCGACATCGTGGTGGGATCGAGCGAGACGTCGACGGCACCGTCGAGGACGAGGCGGCCGACCCGCTGGGGGAAGAGCTCGGCGTAGGTCGCACCCAGCTCGGTGCCGTAGGAGGCGCCGAGGTAGCTGAGGGTCTCCTCGCCGAGTGCGGACCGCAGCACGTCCATGTCGCGGGCCGTCTCGATCGTGGTGACGTGGCCCAGGAGGGGACCCGTGTTGGCCTCGCACGCGGCCCCGAAGGACAGCACCGACTCCCGGTAGGCGGCCGCCTCGGCCGGGGTGTCCGGCGTCGGGTCGCCGGCGATGTAGGCGTCGAGCCCGGCGTCGGTCAGGCAGTCCACCGGTGCGGACCGACCGGTGCCGCGCGGGTCGAAGCCGACGATGTCGAAGCCCTGCAGCAGCGGCTCACGGAAGACGTTGCCGGCAGCGGCGGCGTACGACGTCCCCGGGGCGCCGGGGCCGCCGGGGTTGACCACCAGCGAGCCGACGCGCTCACCAGTGGCGGGCACCCGCAGCAGGGCCAGCTCGAACGTCTCCCCCTGCGGGTCGGCGTAGTCGATCGGGACGGTGAGGGTGCCGCAGTCGTGATCGGCGTTGCTGTCGCACGGAGCCCAGTCGATGCGCTGCGAGTAGAGGTCGGCGAGCGCCGGCTCCGGCGGCTGCGTGACCGAGGAGGGCGGTGGGGTGGTCGGCGAGGGCGTCGGTCGGACGTCCGGGGAGTCGGACGTACCGCCCCGCAGCGCCAGCCCGACCGCGACGAAGGCGCTCAGCGCCAGGGCGAACACCGCGACCAGCGCGAGCACCTTCCTCACTGACGCCCTCCGGGCAGTCGCAGGGCGACTGTCATCGACTCCAGCGCCAGCTGCGGCGGCACGTTGAACTCCAGCATCTGCTCGCGTGCGGTGAAGATCGCGTCGATCATCCGCAGCAGCTCGTCGGGCGAAGCCGCCCGCGAGAGGACCGCGACGTCGCCGCGGAGCTCCTCGTTGACCAGCATCCCCGGCGCGCCGACCGACATCGCGATGGCGTCGCGGTAGACCGAGACGAGGTCCATCAACGCGCGGTCGATCACGTCGAGGACCCGCCGCTTGGCCTTCTGCTTCTGCAGCTTCTCGAGGTCGGACAGTGCGGCGCGGTAGGCCCGGGAGGTGATGTCCTTGCGCTCGGAGCCGAAGACGGACTGGAGCTCGGCGACCTCGGCGGCGTTGGACTCGGCCGTGATCGCCTCCGTCTCCTCCTTGGCGAGCTCGGCCAGGTTGGTGGCCGCCGTCATGCACGAGCCCAGCGAGGTGAGCCGGGCCGGGATGCTGACCACCTCCCGCCGGCGCGTCCGGGTCTCCTCGTTGAGCGCCAGGGCGCGGGCGCGCCCGATGTGGCCCTGGCTGGCGCGGGCCGCGAAGCCGGCCACGGACTCGGAGACCCCGTCGTTGCGGGTCAGGAAGGCGGCGACGTCGGCGGTGCCGGGCGTGGCGAGGGTCAGCGTGCGGCAGCGCGAACGGATGGTGGGGAGCACGTCGCGCACGGTCGGCGCGCACAGCAGCCAGACCGTCTTGGGGGTCGGCTCCTCGATCGCCTTGAGCAGCGCGTTGCCGGTGCCGCGGGCGTGGTCGGGGTCGCCGAGCCGGTCGGCGTCCTCGATGACCATGACCTGCCAGCGCCCGTGCGACGGCGCGAGCGCCGAGCGTCCGACGAGCTCGCGGATCTCCTTGATGTAGAGCGTCGAGGTCTCCGAGCGCGTGACGCTCACGTCGGGGTGCGAACCGGCCAGCACCGTCCGGCAGTCCTGGCACTCGCCGCAGCCGCCCTTGGCGCACTGCAGGGCCGCGGCGAAGGCCATGGCGACGTTGGAGCGGCCCGATCCGGGCGGTCCGGTGATCAGCCACGCGTGCGTCATGCCGTGCCCGGACGCGGCCTGCTGCAGCAGCTCGATGGTGGACCGCTGGCCCACGAGGTCGGCCCAGACGGAGCCGCTGGTGGTCGTCATCGTCCCTCCAGCAGGGGCGCGAGCCGCCCCTGGATCGCGGTGGCGATCTCCTCGATCGCCGCCCGCGCGTCCAGCACGACGTAGTGGTCGGGGTCGGCCGCCGCGAGGTCGAGGAAGCCCTGCCGGACCCGCTGGTGGAACTCCAGCGACTGTCCCTCGATCCGGTCGCGCCCGATGAAGCGGTCGAGTCCCGCCTGCGGCTCGAGGTCGAGCACGACGGTCAGGTGGGGCCGCAGGTCACCGGTGGCCCAGCGCGCCACCGCCTCGACCTCGCCGACGTCGAGCGTGCGGCCGGCTCCCTGGTAGGCCAGGGTCGAGTCGACGTAGCGATCGGTGATGACCACCTCGCCGCGCTCGAGCGCCGGGAGGACGACGTGGTCGACGTGCTCGGCCTTGTCGGCGGCGTAGAGCAGGGCCTCCGTACGGTCGGACAGCTCGCCGGTCGCCGGGTCGAGCACGATGCGGCGCAGCTCCTTGCCGACCTCGGTATCGCCGGGCTCGAAGGTCAGCAGCACGGTGTGGCCGCGCTCGACGAGCCAGTCGCGCAGCAGCAGCGACTGGGTCGACTTGCCGGCCCCCTCGCCGCCCTCGAAGCACACGAAGAGGCCGTGCTCTGAGAAGACTCCGGCGCTCACCTGGGGTCCCCGCGGCGTTGTTCGGGGGAGCGCAGCGGAGGAGAAGAACGCCGTGGGGTGTTCACGCGGCCACCCTACGGGCGGGGTGGGACACGGCAGTCGCCCGGACGCGGAAGTCGCATGCGAACCGCTAGGTCTCTCGCGCAGACTCCTGCCATGACCACGATCGACGGCCTCCCTCCAGGCCTCACCACGCGTCCCCTGACCCTCGACGACGCCGAGGGCGTGCACGCAGCCATCGCCGCCGAGGAGGTCGTCGACCTCGGCGAGGCCGAGATGACCTTCGAGGACGTCGTCGCCGACTGGCAGCGGCCGAGCTACGACATCACCGCCAGCACGATCGGCGTGTTCGACGGCGAGCGCCTGGTGGCGTACGGCGACCTCAGCGACACCGACGTCGCCTACACGGCGGTCCTGCCGTCCCACCAGGGCCGCGGGATCGGCACCGCGATCGCGCGATGGCTCCAGGCGAAGGCGCGTGCGGCGGGCTCGACCCGGATCGGCACCCAGGTCCCGCAGGGCAGCGCCGCCGACCGGCTGATGCGCGACCTCGGCTACGAGGTCCGCTGGACCGCCTGGGACCTCGAGCTGCCCCCGGAGCGCGAGATCGAGGCACGGCCGCTGCCCGACGGCTTCGCCATCCGCGACGCCGAGGCGGCCGACCGCGAGGCGGCCTGGACCCTGGTCGAGGACTGCTTCCTCGAGTGGTCGGAGCGCGACCGCGTGAGCCTGGACGACTTCGGCGCCCGGGTGTGGGACCGGCCGGGCTACGAGCCGTGGAACCTCCGCCTGCTCATCTCCCCCGACGGCGAGATCGTCGGCGCCACCCACGTCTTCCTGGCCGGCGACGGTGCGTACGTCGCCCGCATCGCGGTCCGGCCCGACCACCGCGGTCGGGGGCTGGCCCCCGCGATGCTCGTCGACGCGTTCGGCCTGGCGCGGCAGCACGGGGCGGTCCGCTGCTACCTCTCCACCGACACACGCGCCGGCGCGCGGGGGCTCTACGAGAAGGTCGGCATGGAGGTCGCCTCGACGTGGGTGAACCGGGCGATCACGCTCTGAGCGCGGCACACCTGCGGTCCATGGCCTCCGGGGCGTAGGCGCGCGGACAGAAGTCCCAGCGGACGACAGACGCCGCGCGCGGCGCAGGGGCGGTTCCGCGGGTTCTGTCCGCGCGTCAGCCGTTGCCCGCGCGCGAGCACTCGTAGGCCGGCCCGGTGGCGTACTGCTCCGGCGAGCACGTGTCCGACGGTGCGGCGAGGACGGCCACGGCGACCACCGGCACCCACAGGCACGCCGACAGGCCGACCCAGCGCCAGCGACGCGAGGCGACCAGCCGGGTGGTGAGCACCACCGCCAGGACGACACCGAGCCCGAGCACCAACCACGGAACCACGCTGAGCCAGTGGTCTCCCTCTCCGCAGAGCCGGCCCTGCACGGAGGCCCGGGCAGGTATCTCGCCGGCCGTGTCGCTGACCGCGCAGGTGCTGAACAGTGTGAAGAAGCCGGCCGCGGCGTGCGTCAGCAGCGCGACCGGCAGGACGGCGGCTGCGGCCATCCAGTGCCTCATGCGATCAGCTCCTCGGGTCGGACTTGCGGTCGAACGGACGAAACGCCGGCGTGCGGCGTCGGGCTGAGCGTGTGGGACCCGACCGACGGCCCCGTTGAGTCCGTACGGCGACGGACGTTCATCCGGTGCCGTCTCCTCCGAGCACGAGCACCGCGATCGCCATGCCCTCACCCCCGTTGGCGGCAGCGTAGTGGCGGAGACGGTCTCGGTGGCACGACTCGAGAACGCGCCCGTCGAGACGTGGTGGCGCCGGCAGGGGGACTGCTCGGCCGGTGCCGGTGGACTTTCGCCATCCGTCCACGCGCACGGCCGCTCGCCACTAGCGTGCGGCACATGGATCTCAACCGCTTCTCGACCCCGCAGCGAATCTCCGGCGTCGCCATCATCGTCGTCGCGCTGGCAGCGTTCCTGCCGTGGGTGTCGATCTTCGGCATCAGTGTCTCCGGCATCCGGGGCGACGGCGTCATCACGCTCGTCCTGGCGCTGCTCGGCGCTGCTGCCCTGTCGACCCGCACCGGCTTGCTCGACCAGGTCAAGGTCCCGGCGAGGGCGGGCCTCGTCGCGTCGCTGGTGTTCGCCGTCCTGGTCACCCTCATCGGGTTCTTCGACATGAACGGCGCGGCTGCGATCGGCCTCTACCTGACGCTCTTCGGCGGAATCGCCTGGGTGGTCGGCGCCGTCCTCGAGCTCAAGGCTGCCAAGCAGGAGACCGTGGCCCCCTCGGAGGCCTGACGACGGCGACCGAGCCCGGAGGCGCAGCCGGCAGGCCCTGACGGTTGAGTCTCTCGGAGACTCAACCGCTAGGACTTCTTGGCCGCAGCCTTCTTCGTGGTCTTCTTCGCCGCGGTCTTCCTGGCCGGCGTCTTCTTGGCCGAGGTCTTCTTGGCAGGCGCCTTCTTGGCGCCCTTCTTCGCCGCCTTCTTCGCCGGGCCCCGCTCGCGCCGCTCCGCCAGCAGCTCGGCGGCCCGCTCGATCGTGATCGACTCGACGGTGTCGTCCTTGCGGAGGGTGGCGTTGTACTCGCCGTCGGTGACGTACTCGCCGAAGCGCCCCGCCTTCACCACGACCGGCTGGCCCGAGACCGGGTCGTTGCCGAGCTCCTTGAGCGGCGGCGTCGCCGCACCACGACCCCGCGCCTTGGGCTGGGCGTAGATCGCCTTGGCCTGGTCGAGGGTGATGTCGAAGATCTGGTCCTCGCTGGTCAGCGAGCGCGAGTCGGTGCCCTTCTTCAGGTAGGGCCCGTAGCGACCGTTCTGCGCGGTGATCTCGGTGCCGTCGTCGTCGGTGCCGACGACGCGGGGCAGGTCGAGCAGCTTGACGGCCTGCTCCAGGGAGACGGTGTCGAGGGTCATCGACTTGAAGAGCGAGCCGGTGCGCGGCTTGGCGCTCTTGGGTGCGTCCTCCGGGAGGATCTCGGTGACGTAGGGCCCGAAGCGGCCGTTCTTGGCGACGATCTGCAGGCCGGTGTCGGGGTGGTTGCCCACCACCTGCTCCTCCCCGGCGGGGTTGGCCAACAGCTCCTTGGCCTTGGCCACGGTGAGCTCGTCGGGCGGCAGGTCGTCGGGGACGTTGGCGCGCACCGGCGCTCCGTCGCCGTCCTCGGGCGCCGGTCCCTCGACGTACGGCCCGTAGCGGCCGACCCGCAGGTTGATCCCGTCCTCGGGTGTGCCGATCGGGAAGGTCGCCATCTCCTTGGCGTCGATGTCGCCGAGGTCGGTGACGAGCGTCTTGAGGCCGACGACGTCACCGGCGCCGTAGTAGAACTCGCCGAGCTCGGTGGCCCGGTCGCGCTGGCCGTTGGCGATCTCGTCGAGCACGTCCTCCATCGAGGCGGTGAACTCGTAGGACACCTGACGCGGGAAGTGCTCCTCCAGCAGCCGGATGACCGAGAAGGCCAGCCACGCCGGCACCAGCGCGGTGCCCTTCTTGTAGACGTAGCCGCGGTTGAGGATGGTGCCGATGATCGAGGCGTACGTCGACGGGCGGCCGATCTCGCGGTCCTCGAGCTCCTTGATCAGCGTCGCCTCGGTGTAGCGCGCCGGGCGGCTTGGTCTCGTGGCCCTCGGGGGTCAGCGTGGCCGCCGACACGGCGGCGCCCTGGGTCAGGTTGGGCAGTCGGGTCTCGGCGTCGTCGCGTCGCTTGGACGCGTCGTCGATGTCCTCGACGTAGGCCTTGAGGAAGCCGTGGAAGGTGATCGTGCGACCGCTCGAGCTGAACACCACGTCGCGACCGTCGGCGGCCGGGCCGCCGATGCGGATCGTGACCGAGCTGCCGACCGCGTCCTTCATCTGCGAGGCCACGGTGCGCATCCAGATCAGCTCGTAGAGCCGGAACTGCTCACCCGACAGGCCCGTCTGGGCGGGCGTGCGGAACGACTCGCCGGCCGGACGGATCGCCTCGTGCGCCTCCTGGGCGTTCTTGACCTTGGAGGCGTAGGTGCGCGGCGAGTCGGGCAGGTACTCGGCGCCGTAGAGCTCACGCACCTGGTCGCGGGCCGCACCGACCGCGGCGCCGGAGAGCGTCGTGGAGTCGGTGCGCATGTAGGTGATGTAGCCGTTCTCGTAGAGCCGTTGCGCGACCGACATCGTCACGCTGGCGCTCATGCCGAGCTTGCGGCTCGCCTCCTGCTGCAGCGTGGTGGTGCGGAAGGGGGCGTACGGCGAGCGGCGGTAGGGCTTGGACTCGACCGAGCGGACGTCGTACGACGTCTCGGCGAGGCCGGCGGCAAGCGTCTCGGCCTCGGCGCGGGAGAGGTGGACACGCTCGCCCTTGCCCTTGAGCACACCGGTGTTGTCGAAGTCGGAGCCGCGGGCCACGCGGACGTCGTCGATGCTGTGGAGCTTGGCCGGGAACATCCGCGGGTCGTGGCCGGTGCCGGCGTCGAAGGTCGCGTCGAGGTCCCAGTAGGAGGCGACGCGGAACTTCATCCGCTCGCGCTCGCGGTCGACGACGAGGCGGGTCGCCACCGACTGCACGCGACCGGCGGAGAGGCCGGACATGACCTTCTTCCACAGCACGGGCGAGACCTCGTAGCCGTAGAGGCGGTCGAGGATGCGGCGCGCCTCCTGGGCCTCGACGAGGTCGTCGTTGATCGAGCGCGGGTTGTCGACCGCGGCGAGGATGGCCGCCTTGGTGATCTCGTGGAAGACCATCCGGTGGACGGGCAGGCCCTTCGGCGGCTTGAGCTCGTCGAGGAGGTGCCAGGCGATGGCCTCGCCCTCACGGTCCTCATCGGTGGCGAGGTAGAGGGCGTCGGCCTCCTTCACCAGCTTCTTCAGCTTGGCGATGTGGCTCTTCTTGTCGCGCGGCACGACGTAGTAGGGCTCGAACCCGTTGTCGACGTCGACCGCGAGGCGGCCCCACGGCTTGTCCTTGATCTTGGCCGGCGTGTCCGCGGCGTTGTTGGGCAGGTCGCGGATGTGACCGATCGAGGACTCGACGACGTAGTCCTTGCCGAGGTATCCGCCGATGGTGCGGGCCTTGGCCGGAGACTCGACGATGACGAGCTTTGCCACTTCAGATTGCTCCCTCTTGTTGCTGCCAGCGCCGCAACGGTAGCGCCACCACGGCAGTTCACCACCCCGCGGCGTCCACAGGCACCCCTGTGGACGCCGTCCACGGGTGCCTGGACCGGGGTGCGGGAGCGCTCCTCAGGCCTCCGGCGGCTTCAGCGGGTCGTGCCCGAACGACATCAGCATCCGGCGCACGTCGTCGTCGTACGCCTCGGGCTCGGGCTCGTCGCCGCGGATCGTGCGCACCTGGTCGACGACCTGCTGCATGGTGTCGATGTCGTCGTCGGTGAGGTCGGTGCGGCGCTTGCCCAGGATGGCCACGACGTGCTCGCCGACCTCGAGCTCGGGGAGCGCGGCGTCCTCCGCCGTCAGCTCGCCCGTCGCCTCGGTGCGCAGCCAGTCGGCGAGCTCGCGCGAGGTCATGTTGACCACGGCGTGGAACTCCTGCCACAGGTCGTCGCTCACCTGGTTCTCGGCCATCACAGGTCCTCTCCGTCGGGTCCGGCGACGTGGGCGGTCACCACGTCGCCGTACAGCTCCGCAGTGGGACGCGGGGCGGACAGTACTTCTCCTCGTCGCAGTGTCATGGTCGCGCAGTACCCAATCGTCA
Source organism: uncultured Actinomycetota bacterium (assembly GCA_963740115.1). Lineage (GTDB taxonomy): Bacteria > Actinomycetota > Actinomycetes > Propionibacteriales > Nocardioidaceae > Nocardioides. The sequence continues at coordinate 233,957 of CAVUCQ010000005.1, forward strand.
GCGGATCAACAGGGCCCGCCTCCGGGCTACCGGTCCACGAGGAGGAAGCCCTCCGCCACGAGCTCGCGGACCACCGGGAGGTACGTCGTCCGGAGCTCGGCCTCGTCGCGCTGCAGCAGCGAGCCGAGCGCGGAGAGGATCTGCCCGACGGTCAGGTCGCCGTCGCAGGCACCGAGGAGGGCGGCCTCGACGGTGTCGGCCGTGCGGGCCCGGCGGAAGCCGCGCTGCTGGCGCAGCACGATCGCCTCCGGGTCCTCGGCCCCGGGGCGGCCGACGGTCTCCTGCTGGACGTCGTCGCGGGCGCGCAGGGTCCGGTCGAGCAGCGTGTCGTCGGCCAGGTGTCGCAGGTCGGTCACTGCCTCGCCCCACGCGTGGACCGCCGGCCCGATCGGCTGCTCGACGTCGTACGGCCACTCGAGCAGCTGGTGGCTCCCTGCACCGCCGAGGCGGACGTTGATCCACCCGAAGCCGATGCCATCGATCCCGGTCTCCTCCATCCACGAGAGCCACGTGTCGTAGCGCTGGACGTAGTCGGGGCCGCCGTGGTGTCCGCTGTCCTTGAGCCACAGCTCGACGTACGCCGCGGGGTCGAGGGTCTCGCGCTGCACCACCAGCGCGTCGCAGTCGTCGCGCAGCCACGCGCCGAGCCGCTCGTCCCACGGACGGCCGTCGACGACCGCCCAGTTGGCGAGGACCTGGAGCCACCCGCCCTCGGTGAGGTGGTCGGGACCGGTGCGGACGATGTGCTCGACGACGCGGTCGCCCGGCAGGCCGGAGTCGCGGTAGACGAGTCGCTCCCCCGTCGCGGGCGAGATGACGAAGGGCGGGTTGGTGGACACCAGGTCGAAGCGCTCGCCGGCCACCGGCTCGAAGAAGGAGCCGTCCCGGACGTCGACCTCGACCTGGTTGAGGGCCGCGTTGAGTCGCGTCATCCAGAGGGCGCGGCTGTTGACGTCGGTCGCGACGACGTGGCCGGCGTGGGCCGCGAGGTGGAGCGCCTGCACGCCGCAGCCGGTGCCGAGGTCCAGGGCGCTGCCCACCGGCTCGCGCATGGTCAGCTGGGCCAGGCTCGTCGAGGCGCTGGAGATGCCGAGCACGTGGTCCGGACCGACCGCCACCGGAACTCCGTCCAGGCCGGGCGTGAGGTCGGAGACGACCCAGAGGTCGTGGTTCGCGCCTGCCTCGGAGGTGGCGTAGGGGCGGCAGTCCATCCGCGCCGCGACCTCGCTCAGGCTCTGCTCCAGCAGCCCGGCGTTGCACAGCCGGTCGACCAGGCCGGGAAGGGCCCGGTCGGCCGCATCCCGGCTCACCGGCGTCTGCAGCAGGAACAGCCGGACCAGCGAGTCGAGCGGCCCGCCCGACGTCGTACGCCGCAGCGCGGGGAGGGTCTCGTTGCGCCCGAGCGCCCGGTGGGCGTCCTCCCCGATCGCCTCGGCCACGCGGTCGTAGGTGAAGTCGGCGGCGAGCAGCGCCTCGCGCAGCGGGGCGGTGAAGTCCAGGCTCGTGGGCATGGGACCAGCCTCGCAGGCCGAGCTGGCGCTCGTGCACGCCCCAGCACCGCCGAGCTGACGCTCGTGCACGCCCCAGCACCGCCGAGCTGACGCTTGTGCACGCCCCAGCACCGCCGAGCTGACGCTCGTGCACGCCGTGCGACCATCGCGACGTGCTGGAGCCCCCGGACGACGTCAGCGACGACGACGTGCTGGCCGTCGTCCGCGCGCACTGGGAACCGCGGGCCGATGCCGTCGAGCACCTGCCCGTCGGGTGGGGCGCCCATCACTGGCGCGTGGACGCGGACGGCGTGCCGCTCCTCTTCGCCACCCTCGATCCCGCGTCGCCCCGTCACACCGCCGAGACGTTGGAGTCGGCCTACGCGACCGCCGCCGGACTGGGCATCGACTTCGTGTGGCCGTCCCTGCCTCGCACGGACGGCGGCTACACGGTCCGCGCCGGCGCTCGCTCGTGGAGCGTGACGCGATGGCTGCCCGGCCACCGACCGGATCGCTCTGCTCCCGACCTGTCGGGGATGCTCGCCCGGTTGCACGCGGTCGCGTCCCCGGCCGGAGCGCCCGTGTGGACGTCGGTCGTCGACGCGCACGCTCGGCGACCGGCTGCGGGACCTGCTGCAGCAGGACTGGACGGGACCGCTGGGCCCGGCCGCCCGGGCGCTGGTGGCCGACCACCTGGCCCAGGTCGGCGGGTGGGCACGGGAGCACGCACGGCTCCTCGACCTCGCCGACCCCGCGACGTACGTCGTGACGCACGGCGAGCCGGGCGTGCACAACCAGTGGGTGGCTGGTGGCCGCACCTGGTTGCTCGACTGGGAGACGCTGCTGCTCGCACCGCGCGAGCGGGACCTCGCGACGTTGGTCCACGAGGGCAGGGACGTGGACCACGATCCCGCCATGGTGCGCCTCTTCGACCTCGAGTGGCGGCTGTCGGAGATCTGGGCGTTCGCGACCTGGTTGCAGGGACCGCACCCCGGCGACGCCGACGACCGCACAGCCCTCGGCGGACTGACCGAGGAGCTGACCCGGCCCCATTTCGGCGAGCACTGACCGCCGCCACCCGCGTGCACAAGCGACAGGTCGGCGCCCTCGCGGCGTGCACAAGCGACAGGTCGGCGCCTCCACCGCGTGCACAGGCGACAGGTCGACAACGGCCCGCCACCCCCGTAGGAGTGGCGGGCCGCTGGTCGGCGTACGGGTCAGGCGTGGTCGGGGTGCGGCGTGAACGCCGACGAGCCGGTGTTGTCTCCGTCGTCGGCGATGGTGACCTCGCGCCGCTTCGACACGACCACGGCGCCGGCGATGATCGCCACCGCGACGAGGGCGATGGCGATGCGGAGCGCGTCGTTCTGGTCGTCGCCGACGCTCAGGGAGACGACCGCGCTCGCAATGAGCAGCGAGACGAGGTTCATCACCTTGATGAGCGGGTTGATGGCCGGGCCGGCGGTGTCCTTGAACGGGTCACCGACGGTGTCACCGATGACGGTGGCCTCGTGGGCGGGCGAGCCCTTGCCGCCGTGGTGGCCGTCCTCGACGAGCTTCTTGGCGTTGTCCCAGGCGCCACCGGCGTTGGCCAGGAAGACGGCCATCAAGGTGCCGGCGCCGATGGCACCGGCGAGGAAGCCTGCCAGGGCGGTGGCGCCGAGGCCGAAGCCGACGGCGATGGGGGCCAGGACGGCCAGGATGCCGGGCGTCACGAGCTCGCGCAGCGAGTCCTTGGTGACGATGTCGACGACCTTGCCGTACTCCGGACGACCGGTGCCCTCCATGATCCCGGGGATCTCGCGGAACTGGCGGCGCACCTCGTAGACGACCGCGCCGGCGGCGCGGGCGACGGCGTTGATCGCCAGGCCGGAGAACAGGAACACCACGGCCGCACCCAGCAGGACGCCCACGATGACGGCGGGGTTGAAGACGCTGAAGTCGAGCAGGTACGCCTCGTCGGGGCCGACGTTGGCCTCGTCCAGCGACTCGAACACCGACGTGGCGTAGGAGCCGAACAGGGCGGTCGCGGCGAGCACGGCCGTCGCGATCGCGATGCCCTTGGTGATCGCCTTCGTCGTGTTGCCCACCGCGTCGAGCTCGGTGAGGATCTGCGCGCCCTCGGGGCTGACGTCGCCCGACATCTCGGCGATGCCCTGGGCGTTGTCGGACACGGGTCCGAAGGTGTCCATCGCGACGATGACGCCGACGGTGGTCAGCAGGCCACAGCCCGCGAGGGCCACGGCGAACAGCGACACGGTGAGCGCGGCGCCGCCGAGCAGGTAGGCACCGAAGACGGCCGAGCCGATGACCAGCGTGGTGTAGACCGCCGACTCGAAGCCGACCGAGAGGCCGGACAGGATCACGGTGGCCGCGCCGGTGAGCGAGGTCTTGCCGACGTCCTTGACCGGGCGGTACTCGGTGCCGGTGTAGTAGCCGGTGAGAGCGAGGATGCCGGCGGACATCACGATGCCGATGACGACGGCAGACGCGGCGATGAACCGCGGGTCACCCTCGGCGGTGGACAGCCCACCGGCGATGTTGGTGAACTCGCCGAAGGTGCTCGGCAGGTACAGGTAGGCGACCACGATGCTGGCCACGGCGGCGATGCCCGAGGAGAGGTAGAACGACCGGTTGATGGTCGTGAGGCCGTTCTCGCCCGCCTTGGGCTTGGTGAGGTAGACGCCGGCGACCGCGGTGAGGGCACCGATGGCCGGGATCAGGAGCGGGAAGACCAGACCCTTGTCGCCGAAGGCCTGGGAGCCGAGGATCAGCGCGGCGACCAGCGTGACGGCGTACGACTCGAAGAGGTCGGCGGCCATGCCGGCGCAGTCGCCCACGTTGTCACCGACGTTGTCGGCGATCGTCGCAGCGTTGCGCGGGTCGTCCTCGGGGATGCCCTGCTCGACCTTGCCGACCAGGTCGGCACCGACGTCGGCAGCCTTGGTGAAGATGCCGCCGCCGACTCGCATGAACATCGCGAGCAGCGCGGCACCGAAGCCGAAGCCCTCGAGCACGTGGGGCGCCTCGTCCTGGAACAACAGGACCACGACGCTGGCGCCGAGCAGGCCGAGGCCGACGGTGAGCATGCCCACCATGGCGCCGGTGCGCAGGCCGATCGTCATGGCCGGCTCTCGGCCGGTGGTCTCGGCGGCCGCGGCGACGCGCAGGTTGGCGCGCACCGCCAGGTTCATGCCGAGATAGCCCACGGCCGCGGAGAAGCCTGCACCGACGATGAAGAACACCGACCGGAAGATGCGGACGGTCATGTCGTCGGCGGGCAGCACCAGCAGCGCGAAGAACGCGATCGCCGCGAAGACGGCCAGGGTCCGGAACTGCCGGGTCAGGTAGGCGTTGGCGCCCTCCTGGACGGCTTGGGCGATGGTCCTCATGTTGGCCGTGCCTTCGCCGGCGGCCATCACCTGCGACCTGAACATCGCGGCCATCCCGAGCGCGCCGAGCGCGATCAGGGCGACGACGACGACCAGGACCAGATTCCCACCATCGAGCTCAGGCTTCACGACCGCGGGCAAGATCCCCGTCATGCGAGTCCTCCTAGGACTGGAATTGATCCATGAACGCGCCGGAGTCTACGCAGGCGTGACCCAGATCACCGGGCGGGGTGACCCACGCCACTCCGGAGCCCACCGCAAGGGGTGGGCGGAGCCGGACGCACGTCAGGATCAGGCGCCGGGGGCGAGGCCGACGGAGTCGTGGATCACGAACACCTTCGCCAGGCCGGTGATCCGGAAGATCTTGAGCAGGCGCTCCTGGGTGCAGACCAGGTCGAGCGAACCGTCGTGGGCACGGACCTTCTTGAGGCCGCCGACGAGCACGCCGAGACCGGTGCTGTCGAGGAACTCGACGGCCTCGAGGTCGATGACGATGTCGTAGGTGCCGGCGCCGACGAGCTCGGTGATGCAGTCACGCAGCTTGGGCGCCGTGTAGACGTCGATCTCCCCGCCGACGGACACGACGGCGCGACCATCCACCTCGCGTGTCGCAAGGGTCAGATCCACGACTGCTCCCCGGTCCCCGAATCAGTTCGGACAGTGCGCCTGCAGGACGCACCTCGCGCCCCTTGGTTCGTTCGGGTGGTATCAAACCACGAGTCCCACCCGTCGCGCAGGAGTCCCCAAGCAGTTCTGCACCTCCGTCGGTGTCGCCGCCGTTTGCCAGACTTCCTGCGTGAGTGCTTCCCGTCCCGGCCCGCTGCCTCCCGTGGAGGCGCTGATCCGTCGGCTCACCGGAGCTCCCGGGCGTGAGGACCGCCTGCAGCACCTCGAGGTGCTGCCTGCTCGCGCGGCCGTGCACGAGGACTGGCCCGAGTGGGTGCCGGCCGACGTACGAGCCGCCTACGCCGCCCACGGCGTGACCCGGCCGTGGCGTCACCAGGTGGTCGCGGCCGACGCCGCCCATGCCGGCGACCACGTCATCGTGGCGACCGGGACCGCCTCGGGGAAGTCGCTGGCCTACCAGGTGCCGGCGCTCTCGGCGATCCGCGCCGCTCGCGGCCCGCGCGGTGAGCGCGGGGCGTCCGTCCTCTACCTCGCGCCCACCAAGGCCCTCGCCCACGACCAGCTCGCCGGGCTGGAGTCGCTGCGCCTCGACGTACGCCTCGCGGCCCACGACGGCGACAGCTCGCGCGAGGAGCGCGACTGGACGCGGGACTTCGGCGAGTACGTCCTCACCAACCCCGACATGCTCCACCGCTCGCTGCTCCCGTCGCACCACCGGTGGTCGCGCTTCCTCGGCTCGCTGCAGTACGTCGTGGTCGACGAGTGCCACCACTACCGCGGCGTCTTCGGGGCGCACGTCTCCCACGTGCTGCGGCGGCTGCGGCGGGTCTGCGCGATGTACGGCGCGCACCCCACCTTCGTGCTCGCGTCCGCCACCGTCGCGCAGCCGGAGGTGACGGCCGCCGCGCTGACGGGGCTCGACGTGGTCGCGCTGTCGCGCGACGACTCGCCGCGCGGGCAGGTGTCGCTGCTGCTGTGGGAGCCGCCCTTCACCTCGCACGCCGGGGAGAACGGTGCGCCGGTGCGCCGTGCCGCGTCCTCCGAGGTCGCCGACCTGCTGGCGGACCTGGTCGCCGAGGACGTGCGCACGCTGGCCTTCATCCGGTCACGGCGCGGGGCCGAGCAGGTGGCCCTCACGGCCCAGGACCTGCTCGCCGAGGTCGACCGGTCGCTGCCGGACAAGGTCGCTGCCTATCGCGGCGGCTACCTCCCGGAGGAGCGGCGCGCGCTGGAGGCGGCCCTGCGACGGGGTGACCTGATGGGGCTGGCCGCGACCAACGCCCTCGAGCTGGGCATCGACATCAGCGGCCTCGACGCGGTGCTGATCGCCGGCTTCCCCGGCACCCGCGCGGCCTTCTGGCAGCAGGTGGGGCGCGCCGGTCGTGGCGCCCAGGACGCCCTGGGGGTGCTCGTCGCCAAGGACGACCCGCTCGACACCTACCTCGTCACGCACCCCGAGCTGTTGATCGGGGCGCCGGTGGAGGCGTCCGTCTTCGACCCGTCCAACCCGCACGTGATGGGCCCACACCTCTGCGCGGCCGCGCAGGAGGCCCCCCTGACCGAGGGCGACCTCCCGCTCTTCGGCCCCACCGCACGCGAGGTGGTGGACGAGCTGACCTCGCTGGGGCTGCTGCGGCGGCGACCGCGCGGCTGGTTCTGGACCGATCGGAGCCGGGCCGCCGACCTCGCGGACATCAGGTCGGCGGGTGGCTCGCCGGTGCAGCTGATCGAGGCCGACACCGGCCGGGTGATCGGCACGGTCGATGCCGGCGGTGCCCACAACCAGGCCCATCCCGGCGCGGTCTACGTGCACCAGGGCGAGATGTGGCTGGTCGAGGACCTCGACCTCGAGCACCACGTCGCGGTCATGCGGCGCGACGAACCGGCCTACAGCACCACCGCTCGGGAGGTCACCGACATCAGCATCGTCGCCACCCGCGAACGGCAGTCGTGGGGCGGCTGTGAGCTCTCGCTGGGCGAGGTCGACGTGTCGCACCAGGTCGTCTCCTTCCTCAAGCGGCGCCAACCCGGCGGCGAGGTGCTGTCGGAGGAGCCGCTCGACCTGCCGGAGCGCACGCTGCGTACGACGGCGGTGTGGTGGACCGTGCCCGACGACGTGGTGGCCGAAGCCGGTCTGGCGGCGCTCGACGTCCCCGGCGCGGCCCACGCCGCGGAGCACTGCTCGATCGGCCTCCTGCCTCTCTTCGCGACCTGTGACCGCTGGGACATCGGCGGAGTGTCGACCGCACGCCACGCCGACACCGGGCTGCTGACGGTGTTCGTCTACGACGGCCACCCGGGCGGCGCGGGCTTCTCCGAGCGCGGCTTCCGTACCGCCGCCGAGTGGCTGGCCGCGACACGCGAGGCGATCGCGAGCTGCGAGTGCGCCAGCGGGTGCCCGTCGTGCATCCAGTCGCCCAAGTGCGGCAACCAGAACAACCCGCTCGACAAGGCCGGCGCGATCGTCCTGCTCGACGCCCTCCTCACGGGTGCGCCGCGCAGCGCGGGAGGGCGCTAGATTCCCCCCATGGTCTTCCTCGGTCTGGCGCTCATCATCCTCGGCGGCATCGCGATCCTGTCGGCGGTCTTCGTCAGTGAGCCGGGTTCGGGCGGCGAGCTGCTGGGCTTCGAGGTGACGACCCTGGAGTCGTTCCTCGTCGGCGTCGCCGCCGGCGCCGCGATCCTCTGGGGGTTCACCATCCTCAAGTGGGGCACGCGGCGCGGCCTGGCCCACCGCAAGGAGCGCAAGGAGCTGACCAAGCTCAACGAGAAGCTCGAGCGTGTCGAGGCCGAGCGCCGCGAGGGCGACGCCGACCCCGACCGCGACAAGATCTGACCGTCCGGCCCCACTCAGCCGGGACCGGCGCGCGCCTCGGCGCTCACCCGCACCCGTCGTCCGGGCACGTGTGGTCCGGCGACCGACACGACCACGGTGACGTCGGAGCCGGCGACGCGGCAGCCGTCCAGCACCGCCGCGTTGGCGGACGCGATCCGGGCCGCCTCGGCGCACGCGTCCCCCGGCGCGGCTGCACCACCCAGCGCGGCGAGGTCGGCGGCCGCCTGCGCCCGGCGCTGTGCGGTGACGAGTCCGCCCACTGCGGCCAGTCCGGCCATGACGAACAACAGCACCCCTGCCATCGCCACCACCAGCACCGTTGCCGAGCCGGCGTCGGAGCTGCTCGAACTCTGCCTCACGACCCCTCCACCAGCGCCACCGCGTCCGCCGTGACGGTCACGCCCGGCAGGGACGCCAGGAGCCCGCCTGGTCCGCTGACGCGCGCGCTGGTGGTGACCACGACCTGGCTGTCGCCGAGCTCGATCCTGACCCGGGCCGGGTCGGGCGCGATGCGGAGGGCCACCGCTTCCGCCGCCGCCACGTCGTCCCCCCTCGCCACCGCCCGCGCGGCCTCGCGGGATGCGTCGACGACCCGCACCTGGGCCGCCCCGATCGCCAGCATCCAGACCAGCCCGGCGGTCAGCGCGACCAGCAACGGGATGCCCAGCGCGAGCTCGGCGGTCGCCGCACCCCTGTCCGCCTGGGCGCGCACGCGCATCAGCCGATGCCGAGCAGGGTCATGACGTGGTCGAAGAGCCGCCCGAGCAGCTGGTCCCCGAAGCTGCCGGTCAGCAGCTTGTAGAGCAGGCCGGCGAACCCGGCCCCTGCCGCCGTGCCCACGGCGTACTCCGCGGTCGTGATCCCCTGCTCGTCGTGACGCTGCACCTGCATGATCTGCCCCTGTCGTCGCGGGGCTCCCGATGAACCCCGGTGAGCACCCACCCTGCGAGGACGGACGGACATCTCGCGCGCGCTCCGGACAGAGGCTGTGGAGGACTGCCGGAACGGCGGTGCTGGGGACGGGAGGAGGTCCGTGGCTGTGCCGCCCCGACGGCACTGAGGACGTGATCCGGCTACCCTCACGCCCGTGGGTGCCGTCGAGCTCGTGCGGATCGGACCGGACGACTGGCGCGAGTTCCGCGAGGTGCGGCTCGCGTCCCTGAGCGACGCCCCGGGCGCGTTCGGTGCGCGTCACGCCGACTGGGCAGATGCCTCCGAGCAGCGCTGGCGCCAGCGCCTCGCCGATGTTCCGTTCACGGTGGTCGCACGCAGCGACGCAGGGCCGGTCGGTGTGGTCTGCGGAGCGGAGCCAGGTCCCGACGTGGAGCTGATCTCGATGTGGGTGGCCCCCGGCCATCGCGGCACCGGACTGGCCGCACAGCTGATCGAGCAGGTGGTCGCCTGGGCGACCGAGCGCGGCCGGCAGACCGCCCTGATGGTCCGTGACGACAACCTCGGCGCGATCCGCACGTACGCCCGCGCCGGCTTCATCGACCAGGGCGTGCCGGAGGACCGGCCGGACGACGTGCCCCTGGAGCGCCGGATGCGGCACGCCGGCCCGTCGTCCTCCGCCTGACACCCCTCGAAGGTGGACCTGGCGGGCCGGGACCCGGTGGGTCAGGGTGCGACCGACGCGAACAACGACGCGACCGTCGGCACGACGCCGAGCAGCAGGAAGGCCGGCAGCAGGCACACCCCGAGCGGCACCGCGGCGAGGACGCCGACCCGCCTCGCTGCGTCCTCCGCACGGGCCAGCGACTCGCGCTCGAGCTCGTCGGCGATGCGCTCCACGGTCTGCACGACCGACGCACCCGAGGCGTGGGAGCGCACCATGGCGCGGGCCAGCGGAGCCAGCGCCTCGTCGTGGGCGACCGCCGCCCACGCCTCCGCACCGGAAGCGCCCCACCGAGCCTGCTCGACGACCGGGGCGAGCCGCTCCGCGGCGGGACCCGGCAGCGCCGCGCACACCTGCGCCAGGCCCGCGGCGGGGTCGGCTCCCGCGTGCAGCGTCGAGGCGAACAGGTCGATGAGGTGCGGCAGCGTCCGCTCCACCTCCTCCCGATCGAGGCGGGCAGAGGGTGCCTCGGCCCCGGCCAGCACGCGCCAGGCGGCCACACTGGCCACCACTCCCGCCACCGGGCCGACCGCTCCTCCGACGAACAGCCAGACGGCCAGCCCGGCACCAAGGACAGCCACCGGCCGCAGGCTGGGGCGCCGCGCGCCACGAGGCCGGGCGACACTGGTGCCGGCGGGGAACCAGCACAGCACCGCCGCCGCAGCGACGGCCGCCGCGAGCCAGGTCATGGTGCGGCCGCACGATCGGCCAGGCGCTCGATCCACCACAGTCCGAGCGCGATGAGACCCAGCCCGCAGCCCAGGCAGGTGAGGCCGATCGGGGTGGCGAGGAGGAACGACCACGGGTCGGACCCCGCGCCCGCGCCCATCACCAGGACCGCGAGTGGCAGGCAGGCCACCAGCCGCGCCGTCGCCCGCGCGGACGCCAGCTCCGAGTCGACGAGCCGACGGGTCCGTCGCCGGGCCCGGAGCCCGCCGGCCGTGCGCTGCAGCGCCGCGGCCAGTCCGTGACCGGAGTGCTGCGCGACCTGCCACGCCCCGGCGACCCACCGCAGGTCGGCCGCTCCTCGACGCTCCGTCGCCAACCGCCGCAGGCATTCCGGGACGTCGGCCCCGAGTCGCAGCGCCTCCACCGCCACCACCAGCGGCGGCCACCTCTCGCTCGCCGCCGCGAGGGCAGCTCCGGGCGGTCGGCCGGCAGCCAGCTCGGCGGCGAGAAGGTCGCACACCTCCAGCACCGCGGCCTGGTCGGCGGCGGTCTGTCGTCGGCGGCCCGGTCGCGCCAGGGCGACCGGCCACCCCGGCACCGAGCGCGATCGCCGCTCCGTCCTCGTCGCGCCTCCCGGTGGGAGCCACAGCGCCACCGCTGCGGCCAGCAGGACGGCGCCCACCCAGGCGTTCACCACGCGACCGACCCCAGGCGGGCGGCCAGGATGCCGGCTGCCGGGCCGCGGACCACCCTGTCCGACTCGAACGTGGCGGCGGTGCGGAGCCGGACCAGTCCCGAGCCGTCCCGCTCGGGAACGCCCAGCTCCAGCACCCGACGCCGGCCCTCCCGGCCCCGGCCGAGGTGGATCACCACGTCGAGCGCGGCGGCCAGCTGGCTGTGGGCGGCCTCGCGTGGCAGTCCGGCGGCCAGCGACAGGGCCTCGATCCGAGCGGGGACGTCCGCCGCCGAGTTGGCATGGAGCGTGCCGCAGCCACCGCCGTGACCCGTGTTGAGCGCTGCGAGGAGGTCGACCACCTCCGCGCCCCGCACCTCGTGCGGGGCCAACGGGGAGTGTCCTTTCCGCCACGCGTGCCTTCGACCCGGGACACTCCCGGTTCTGCCGGGATGTCTTCGTGCGAGGACACTCGGTTTCGTGTTGGGACACCCACCGGTTCCAGTCGGGACACTGCATGCGGTCTTCACATCCCAGACGGGACACTCGCCGGCGCTCGGCCCGCACCGAGGCTGCTAGCCCGCGGGCCGCACGTCGGCTCGCGGCCGATGGCTGGCATCGGCCACTCGGGCCGGCGGCGAGCAGAGCGCCGCGTCGTAGGGCTGGAGCAAGAGTCTGAGGTCCGCTGGTCGTGCGGTCAGACGGGTCGCCAGAGCCTGTCGATAGGCATGACGTGGAGCCGGTCCTCGTAGGTGTACGACCGCGGTCCGGTGCTGAAGGCGACCCCGCTGATGAACCGTGCGCCGAGGTTCTCGCGGAGGGTGCGCAAGCCCTTGAAGTCGGCGCCGGGTATGCGCTCGTTGGCCTTGACCTCGAAGGCAAGGACGCGGCCGTCGTCGAACTCGATGACGTAGTCGACCTCGTCGTTGTCGCGTGTGCGCCAGTGACCGACGGTGACCTTCTCGTCGAGCCAGGAGACCTGCTTGCGAAGCTCGCCGACGACGAACGTCTCCAGCAGGTTGCCGAACTCGGTGAGCGCGGTGGGGTCGAGGCTGGCCAGCTTGTCGGGGGTCAGGCGCAACAGCCGGGCGGCGACGCCGCTGTCGATGACGTGGACCTTGGGCGCCTTCACGGTTCTGTTCTTCAGCGTTGTTCCCCAGGCGGGCAGCCGTTCGATGAGGAACAGGTCCTCGAGGAGCTTGGTGTACTCGTCCAAGGTCGGGCGGGACAGTGCGAGGTTCTTGCCGGCGTCGCTGAGGTTGAGTAGCTGTCCGGTGCGTCCAGCCAGCGCATCCAGTAGCTCTCGGAGCTGCTGGCGTTGCCGGATCCGGACGAGCTCTACGGAGTCCCGCTCGACGGACTGGATGACGTAGTCGTCGAACCAACGGTTGCGCTGCGCGCCGGGGGCGCGCCGCAGCGCCAGCGGGAAGCCGCCAGCGACGACTCGCTCGATGTAGTCGGCACGGGTGGTCGAGGACGTGGGGTGCGTCGCGACGGCGCTGTTGGGGTCGGTGCGCAGCGCTTCGATGAGGTTCTCCGTCACCCCGTCGATCTCTCCTTGGGACAGAGGCCAGACCTTGACGGTGTGGAACCGTCCGGTCAGGGACTGCGCGGTACGCGGAAGGGCGTCCTGGCGGGTTGATCCGGTGAGGACCGCGGTTCCGGGTTGTGCGCCTTCGCGGTTGGTGCGGGACTTGATGGCGTCGAGCACCTCGGGGACGTGCTGGTACTCGTCGATGCAGACAGGGGTGTGCTGTTCGACGGCGGTGGAGGCGTTAGCTGCGACGGCGTCCCGAGTGGCTAGGTCGTCTAGGTCGAGGACGGGAACCCCGTGTGCGTCCGCGAAGTCGCGCAGCAGAGTCGACTTCCCCACCGACCGCGGTCCGTGGAGCGCGATCACAGGTTCGACCGTGGACAGGTCGGCCACGATGGGTGCCAAGCGTCGTTGTGCCATGGTCCCTGACAGTTCGGGCATGAGCGAACCGTACCAGCATCCTGACCTGCGGTTACTGAAAACGTGCGCCGTCGAGCTTGTAAATCTTGCGGACGCGAACTTGTAAATTGCGCGGTCCGCAAATTGTAAAATTGGCGCACCCGGAGTTGTAAAACCTGTGCGTGCGTCCGCGCGCCTTGACCGGCGCCCACAGCGCGCTATCCGGAGAGACGGTCGAAGATGCCGTCGATGGGGTCGCTAGCACCGCATCCTGCGAGCCGTCGGCTGGTCCGAAGGCGGGCGACGGCTGGCTGATGGCGTGGGTGGACGTCCACCCACGTCTTGTTGAGGTTCGCGTCGGTTGCCACGCAGACGTGCGCGCCGTCGGGGGTGACGTCGGCGAGCCGCGCGTGTTGGGCGTTGCGGTGGGTTTGTCCGAGTGCGTCCATGCCGGAGGTCCACGCCTCGCGGTCGACGGCGGTGAGTGCCCAGTGGTGGTCCGTGGTGGTGGCGGGGTGGGCGAGGAGGTCCTCGATACGCCGGCGTACGTGGGTGGCGGTGGTGTGGCCGGCGGTCATGGCCCGGCGGGCGAGGCCGAGGAGGCACTCGGCCTGCTGCCGGGCGGCGGGGTGTGCGCCTGGGTTGCTGCATGGTCCGGCGAACCCGGATGCGGTCCGCGTTGGGATGGTGGGGTCGCGGTGCCACCAGTCGGGAGCGGGCAGCTGGCAGGTCTCGCGGGGTTCTCGTTGCTGCCAGGTGCGCACGAGCTTGCCGGGGGTGATGGTGGTGCACACGTCGCTCATCCACGCGCGAGGGTCAGGGTTGACGGTGGGTCCGCGCGGTGGTCGTTGGGCGGCGTCGAAGATGAGCCGAAGCTGGACGCGTCCGACGAGTGAGGTTTCGTGCAGGGCGTCGAGGGCGTCGACGGTGAGGAGGCTGTGCGTCGTCGACGATGACGTGGCGGACGGGTCCGTGGATGAAGTGGACGAGGGCGCGGAGCAGGTGCCGGTCGCCGGCGAGGCGGGGTTCGCGTCGGCCGATGGCGCCGATGGCGTCGAGGAGGTCTTGGGAGAGGTTCGGCAGGCTCGTCTTCGCGTCGGAGGGTGCGGGGTGAACCCAGGCGGTGTCGGAGTGCCGTGCAGCGTGGGTGCGGAGCTGGTCGATGGTGTCGACGAGCTGGTCGGTGTGTGTGAGTACGGCGAGGGGACCTGGGAGGAGACCGGCCGGCATGCCGGCACCGAGGTCGGGCCAGGTGCGGGTGGTCGGTTCGGCTGGCGCCGTCCAGGTGCTGGGGTGGGCGTTCATCGGCGGGCGCCTACGCTGTGGCCCCGCTTGCGGCGGTGGTGGGTCGAGACGGCGGGCACGGTGGCGAGGGTCTGCCCGGTGCGGTCGAAGATGACGTCGTCGACGACCTGGCGGGTGAGGGGTCCGTGGTGGTTGAACTCGCGGGCGGCCTTGAGCTTGAGCTCGGCGTAGTGGCGGAAGATGCCGTGGCCGTAGGCGTCGTCGATGACGCGAAGGAGTTCGGGGTCGGTTGCGGCGAAGTCGGGGTCGCTTTCGCAGAGACGCTTGAGCATGAGCTCGGTGCTGTGCTCGCGCAGCAGGATGCGCTGGTTGATGCGGGTGGAGAGGGACTCGTCCTTGCCGAGGTGCTCGTTGAGGTTCGAGCCGGCGAGGACGATGGCGAAGCGGGGGATGTTGCGGGTCCAGAGCCATCGAAGCTGACGCAGCGCCTCGAGGGAGAGGAACTGGGCCTCGTCGACGATGAGGAGGGTCGGGGTGACGACGAGGTAGTCGAGTGCGTCCTTCTGGAGCTTGCGTGCGGTGCCGGTGGCGGAGCCGGTGATGGCGGTGGTGAGGACTTCCCACTGGGCGCGGGTGGCGCCGACGGCTTCAGGGATTTCGACGAGGACGGTGTTGACGTCGGAGACGGCGGCGAGTGCCTGAAGCAGGGTGGACTTGCCGCAACCGTAGGGCCCGGAGACGACGGCGGCGGTGCCGCGGTCGAGGGCAGCGGGGGTGGCGGCGATGAGGCGTCGCATCTCGGGGGTGACGACGAGGTTGGACCCGTCCGGCATGAAGCGTGCACGGAAGTTGGGGTCGAGGTGCTCGTTGGCGTGCTGGGCGTTCCAGGCGTGCGGGTGGTTGGCGGTGAGCATGAGCGTGGGTTCCTGTTCTGGGTGTGTACGGGGTGGACGGACTGGCCGGTTGCCGGTCCGGGGTTCGGTAGGTGGTGGTGCGCCGAGCCCTCCGGCTGACGGGGTTGTGTGTTGGCGTCGGGTCGTAGGCCGAGCCGTGCGTCGAGCTGGGGTCAGTCGATGGAGTCGGGCGGCTGCGGCTGGCGGCGTGCGGCTTCGAGGCGTGCGGCACGGGCTTCTTCCTCGGCTTCGAGGGCGGCGAGGTCGTGGACCGGCTTGCGGGGCTTGCGGGTACGGCTGGTTGAGGTGCGGACCACCTCGAGGGCTTCGCGCTCGCCGCTGTGCTGCGCAGCAGCGTCGTCGACTTCACCAGCACCAGCACCAGCACCAGCAGCAGGAGGAGCAGGAGGAGCAGGAGCAGCAGAGGTAGACGAACGCGAAGCAGGCGAAGAAGTAGTGGCGGCGGCGGCGTCGGCGACGACGGGGGCGGCGACGGCTTCCTCCAGCGGCCCCTCGACGTCTTCAGCCCACCTCCGGTCGTCGTCGGCAGCGGCGGTCCGGGCGCGGATGGAGCGCACGTCGCCAGCGTTCTTCACGAACGCTTCGCGCTTGGCGCGGTCGGCAAGCAGGCCGTGCTGGTCGGCCGGGTCGGGGTTGTCGCGGAGGCCGGCGGTGGCGATGAACCGGCCGTGGGTGTCGAAGACGTAGATGACGTCGGGGTCGACGAGCTGGTGGACGTGGAGGAGCTGGCTCTTGACGGCGCGGTTGGCGAGCTCCTGGCTGAGGAAGTACCGCCCACCGAGCTCGATGCCGCGGGTCGGGTCGTACTGGCGGCTGACGACGAACTGCGCAAGGCCGGCTTCGTCGGCTTCGGTGATGACGGGACCCTCGTAGACGAGGCCTTCGTCGAGGCCCCGGGCGTAGGCGTCAAGGCGGGTCATTCCCTTGTGCTGGCCCTTGGTGATGGCGGCTTCGATGAGCTGGGTGAAGACCTCGTCGACGGACTCGAGGATGGCTTCGTACGGCGGGAGGCCGTGGTCGAAAGCCTTCCCGGCGCGGTCCTCCCAGCCGCGGCGCCAGCCGCCGCCGTCGGCGAAGTAGCGCAGCAGGGTCTGGTGCATGACCTCGTGGTCGCCGTTGGCCTGGGGCTGGTTGGACGGGCTGGGGTCGTTGCTGATGCCGAGCTTGCGGGCGGCGTCGAGCGCTTCGTCGCCGATGAACACGGTGGCCTGGTCGGAGTTGAGGTAGCGGGCGACGCCGGAGACGCGGAGGTCGGACCCGTCCGGGTGGTAGCCGGGGACGGTGTAGCCGATGGCTGCGGCGCCGAGGACGCGGGCGACGTCGGTGGCCCTGGCGGCCCGGTGCAGGACGAGGCGTGCGAGCGGGAGGCCGGAGAACCGGTCGCGGACAACGAGGAGCTTCGGCTGCACGACGTGACCGCGCAGGTGGGCGTTGACCTTGAGGTCGTACTCGTCGATGGACCAGGAGTCGTTGACCATGTCGCGGCCCGAGAGCGGCCACGTTCCTTCGATGGCGCGCTGGCGGGTGGAGTTGTACCTCGCGCCGACGCGGATGGGTTCGGAGACGTTGCCCCACGCCTTGTACAGGGTTGCGTCGCAGTAGTGGTTGAGCCGGTGTCCGTCGATGGCGCGGACAGCGGCGATGGCGTCGTTGGTGTGGCTGTGCGACGTGAAGAGCGCGATTTCGGACCGGGTGAGCTGGAGCTTGCGGCCGCGCTCGTTGAACTTCACCATCCACGCGGGCGCTTCGTCGTCGAGGCTGCCGCGGCAGCCGCGGCCGTGGTTGTCGTCGTCGCAGGTCTCGACGCAACCGGTGAGCTCATCGTCCTGCTCATCGTCCTGCTGGTGCTGCTGGCCGTACTCGCGTTGCCGGATGTGCAGCTCGTTGAGCATGCGTCGCTCCCAGACGCGGTTGACGGTGCGGAGGGTGACGCCGGCGGCCTTGGCGCACTCCTTCTTGTCGGCGACGGTGACGACTCCGAAGTCCTCGAGCGTCTCTTCGAGGTCGGCGATGATGCGGGCCTTCATCGGCGGCGAGAGGCGGTTGCCGTGGTCGCCCTTGCGGCGGCCGTCGCAGAGACGCTCAACCCCGCGCTCGCCGGGGAGCTGTTCACGTGCCACGGCGAAGTCGATTACCTGCGCGGTCGCGAGGTGGCGGTTCATGCCGACACCTCCGCCGCGGTGCCGGTGAAGTCGTCGGCCCGGTCTGCCTGGTTGCTGAAGCCGGTGGTGGTGCGGAGGTTGAACACCGGCCGGCGGGTGGTCGACGGCGTTGCCCCTGCGTTGGGGATGGCAGGTGCGGGGATGCAGGTGTCGCAACCGCCGAGGACGTGGTGGCGGCCGACGGTGATGCGGCCACCGACGGCGGTGACGGTGAAGTGGACGCTCTGGTTGGGCACGCGGTGGGACAGGACGCGGACGCCGAGGACGGCCGGCAGCGCTTCGGTTCCGGGCAGGTGCGGCTCGGCGCAGTGGCGCAGGACGTCGGCGAGGCTGCTGAAGTCCTCGGCGACCTTGCGACGCACCCAGGAGTCCTGTCCGACGAGGTCGCGGATGTGGGTGTGGTGGAACCGGTCGATGAGGAGGCCGGAGTTGATGCCGTCGCGGTGAGCCCACAGGACGCGACGCCGTTCGGTGAGGCGGGCCATGGCGCGGTGGGCGGCGGCGTGGGTGGCGGCGCCTGCCTCGTCGCAGTGGTCGAGGTTTTCGTACTGGTCGCACTGGTCGGCGTTCCAGCGGCGCAGGGTCTTGCCGCTGATGAAGGTGAGGTCGGGCATGGCGTTGTGGAGGAGGTAGCGGGTGGCGGCCTCGAGGACGACGCTGCCGCGGCGGTCGAGGCCACTGCGGCGGAACTCGGCCTTGATGGGCTCGACGAGTGCGGCGAAGAGCCCAGCCCGTGCGGACAGGGTGTCCGGGAGGCTGCCCTTGAGGAGCTCGTGGCTGAGGCCCTCGGCGGCGAGGAGCCATGCCATGTCGGCCTTGGACGGCTGGGCGTGGATGTCGCGGGTCTTCGGGGTGGTGGTGCGGTTGAAGGTGATGGGGCCCGGGAGCCGGCCGGTGTCGATGGCGAGGGCTTCGGCCATGGCGTCGGTGAAGACCTGGGAGGCCATGCGCTCGGAGTGGGTGGGGACGCCGGCGGCGCTGTGCATGGCGTTCACGAGGTTGAGTCCTGCCAGGCGGCGGTTGACCTTGAACTGCTCGAGGAGCGCCATGCCGTCAACGGCGGGGACGTCGGCCGGGGCCTCGCCGGTGCTGTGCGGGCGCTCGATGACCGGCGCCGAAGTGGGGTGCGGGGTGCTGGTTGTGTTGGACATGGCCACACTGGTGTCGTCCGACCGCGCGAATGCCGGCCGCGCACAGCGAAACCGTGCACGCGTGCAAGGTTCCAGTCGATGCGTGCACGGATAGCCGCACGTGAGCAAGACGTGGGAGCTGCCTGGCTGCCACAGTCGCCGCCGTGGAGGCCAACGAGCGAGTCGCGGAGTGGGACTCGCCGATCCGTGGCCTCAAGCCGCGGGACTTCAACACCGACTGGCCCACCGGCAAGACCGTCATCCCCGAGAAGCTCCTCGGCAGGGGGCTGACGCCGGAGCAGGTGGAAAGCACCGTCAGGGGCGTCTTGGTCCTGCGGCAGCTCGCGAAGGACATCATCGACTACGTCGCCGGCGGGAACACGACCCAAGAGGCCCTGGCGGAGATGTGCGGCATCAACCCGGCCGCGGTCACCCGCGTGAAGCGCGGGCACAAGTTCCCGCAGACCCACACGTTCCTGGTCCTGCGGGCACGGGTGCCGACGCAGGAGCAGATGGCTCGAGGCGACTTCAACAAACGCTCCAGGCCGACCCAGCCACCGCAGGGCTGAGGTGCCCGATCGCTCCCTGCGCGGAGTGCCGGTCGTTCGGTCACAGGTGTGCACGCATCCCCCTCGATGTTCAGCGACCCCTGCTTGGACTTCACGGTAGATCGAACACGTGTTCGATTGCAACGGACCGGAGGATCTCTTTGCGCGGGCGCGTCTGAACGTGCGGGCGTCCCGCCCGAGCGGGTGCTCAGGCGGGACGCGGTGGCGGTGCGGGTGGCGGGTCAGGACTCGTCGGGCCCTGGGCGCCGGCGCAGCGGCGGCGGGTAGTACCCGTCGGCGGTCTGGGTGGGGACGATCTCCCAGCCGTCAGCGGCGAGGCGGTCGTACTCGTCGGCGATGTCGAGGAGGTCCTGTGCCTTGAGGCGCAGAATGGCGGCCCAGTCGGTGAGGTTGGCTCTGGGGGCGTCGCGGTTGAGGACGTGGCCGGTGGTGTCTCCGGTGGGGAAGTAGCCGGTGTTCTCGATGCCGGTGTCGAGGAGCTCTGCGTCGATGAGCCATCCGGTGCGGCTGACGTCGATGCGGCCGAGGCCGTCGGTCTCGATGACGAACTCGATGCCGGGGTGGTCCTGCATGGGGTGGAGGCACCGCAGGGGGAGGTCGGAGATGTCGAACGTGCCGCGGGTGACGGTGAGGGTGCCGCCGAGGCCGGCGGGGTCACCGATGGTGCGGTCGGGGTGGAGGGGCGGGGTCGGGTTCTTCGAGCTTCTTCGTTGAGGTCGTCGATCCACTGGTCCCAGTCGATGGGTCCGGCCTCGGGGGTGTTGGGGTCGGCCGTCCAGACGATGATGGGGAGCTTGTCCCAGGGGGCCTTGTGCGGGTTGACGCGACGCTGCTTGCGCTTGGGCTGAGGCATGGGTGGTTGCCTCCTTCGAGGGTCGGTTGGCGGTTGGTGCCGTGGACCGTCGAAGCGGGCTTGGGTGCGGCAAGCCGAGCCCGGGCTCCGCATAGGGTTCTGGCCGTGACTGATGCGCCCAAGCCCAGCGTCTTCCTCGGTTCGTCGTCTGAGGGCAAGCAGGTGGCCCGGTACTTGCAGGTCGAGCTGGGGCGAACGTGCGACGTGCATCGGTGGGACCAGAACGTGTTCGAGGCGGGCGGCTACACCCTCGACTCCCTCATCAGCAAGGCGAACGAGGTGGACTTCGCTGTACTGGTGGCGTCGCCGGACGACAAGACGGTGAGCCGTGGGGACATGACGGCGTCGGTGCGCGACAACGTGGTGTTGAAGTTCGGGCTGTTCGCGGGGGTGCTGGGCCGCAACCGGACGTACCTCCTGGCGACTGACCACAAGATGAAGTTGCCGACGGACATGTTGGGTTTGACGCGGTTGTCGTACGACGAGACGGCGTCCGGGCGGGCTGCGGTGACGGCGGCGGCGCTCGAGCTGGAGGAGCGGTTCCGGGCTCTTGGGCCAGTGCAGCGCGCTGTTCCGGTCGGCGAGGCGGCGGGGGTGAAGTTCCTTCTGGACGAGGAGATCTCCCGGTTGTGCGAGAACGCGGTCAGTCAGGGGTGGGCGGTGAAGACGAACAGCGCGACGACGTTGCGGCTGCGGTCGCCGCGAGGCGTCCAGTTCACGCTGCAGAAGGGTCCGGCCGGCGCGACTCGCGACGAGCTTCGCGCGTTCGCCTCGAAGGTGCGTGCGGCGGGCCTGCGGGTGAACTCCAGCGTGCGGCGGCCGGTGGACCAGTCGCCGTTGTGAGGGCGGCGTGTCCCCCACCGGGCTGTTCCATGACGGTCCTGGCCCGATGGGGGACGGCGCTCCAACCCGGGCAACTACCGGGGGCACCCAACTCAGGAGTCGAGTAGCGCCGCGCCTCGGCCGCAAGCCCACTGGCGTCGGGCCGCGACGGGCATCGCGCCCGGGCTGCCACCTGGGCAGCCAACGACCTTCCGCCGGGAAAGGCGACGCGCCGAGTGTAGGGCAGCCGGCCGCGGTTCGTCCGCTTCGGAGGGTCGGGTCAGCCGTCGAGGGGCAGGTAGGCGTGAAGTTCAGGAACGCCCGCACCGACGTCGCTGATGTAGCACTGGCCGAGCGCCCACCGGACGCCTTGCTGACGCATCGCGGCGAAGCGGTGCCCGCCGCCGGAAATCTGCAGCGTGGTGGCGTACGGCGGTTCGCGGTACAGCGACGCGAGCCCCTGCTGGTCGGCCGCCGACAGGGCCGCCCAGTGCGTGGTGGCGACGAGCCGTGCTCCGCCCAGGGTGGGGGCGAGCTCGTCGCGGTGTTCGCGGACGAGCGTGTTCACGAACTCCCAGTTAATGGTGAGCGCCCACTCGAACGACCCGCGGTTCCACACGTGCGGTTGGGATGGTCTCGAGGTCGAAGTCGCACCACACCCGCGGGTCGTCGTCCCCCTCGTCCCCGTCAGGCAGCCGGCGTCCGGCTTGATGTGCTCGTACGTCATGGCGCAACCGTCGCAAAGTTGCGTGCGTCCCGCTCGCGTCATCCACAGGCACGGGGCAGCCGGGTGTCGGCGGTGCTGGCTACCGTCGAGCTCATGACCGCTGCGGTTCCTGTCTTCGACGTCGAGCTTCGCCGATGGCGCGGCAGACCGGCGTGACGTACCTCCATGATGTCGAGCTGGATGCCGGCGCCGACCTCGCGGTCGGCGACGAGGTTCGCCTCCGCGACGAGGGCGACGCGCTGTGGGTTGCGACCGTGGTTGCGGTAGAGACGGTCCGGCTCGGACGCAAGTACCGGCTGCGGCTGACGACCTGACCTCGCTGCAGATGAAGTCGGCGGGCGTCTGCCCACGGGCTGGGTTGGCCGCTTCGGGTGACGGGCGTCGGTGAGGTCTTCTACGGTGGTCAGCACAGCGGCAGGCGGGGGTCTGCTGCGTGATGACAGGGGCTGTCGTGCTGAAGAAGGCGTTGTCCACCGCGGGCACGGCGCTGCTGTTCGCGCCGCTCGTCGCGGGACTCTCGGCGGGGACCGCGAATGCGCAGGAGGCCGACTCCGTCGAGGTGGCCGCGAGGGTACGGCGGACGCGCCGACAGTGGCTTCAGAGCTGGCACGGCAGATGCGCTGCAAGTACCCCGAGGAGGAGAGCCTTGTCGGCGGGGGCTCGAATGCCGGCGTCGAGTGCCGGGTCGTGTCGAATCGTGGCAGGCAGACGTTCTACGTGCTGAAGTACCGCAACACCGCTCGAGAGCGATCGACTTCTGGCGTGACTGGACCCAGGCAGAAGAGGTTGGCGGCGAGCCGCGCTACATCGCCCGGAAGGGACAGATCCTCGTCATCCCGATGGGCGGCGGGTCCGGTGAGGACGCCGACGCGTACTCGAAGAAGTGGGCGTCCTACGCCGTCGACAAGCCGACGGCCGACTCGTGCCGGGGTACCCCGCATGACGACGCCTCGTGCGCACTCGCCGAGCACCTGCGCCGCGCTCGTAGCCGTGCTGCTGGCCGTCCTGGTCGGGGTGGTCAGCCCGGCGGGTGCGACGACCGGCGACCGAGTGCGTGCGGACGAGATGACGCAGCAGCAGGCCGGCCGGTACTACCTGAAGGTGACGTGCCCGAAGGACGAGGTGCGGGTCAGGTTCAACCGCATCGTGTTCGGGCCCGACGACGACGTCACCCTCGCCGAGGCGCGGCGCCGGCTGCCGGAGTTCAAGCGGGCCTCGGGCGAGTTCGGCGCGCGAACTACCGGTGGGCACGCGGTCTGCTGAACCCGCCGGCACCGTGGCCGTCGAACGTCGCTGGCCCGGTGGACACGGCCGCGTCGAAGATCCTCGGCGTCAGCCGTGCCTTGGCGGCCGCGTCGCGTGCGTCCACGGCCGTCGAGTGGGCACGCAACGTCGCGAAAATGGAAGTTGAACCGGGCGACGCCGGCCGACACCATCCGCGCACGCCTCGACCTTCCGCCGCCCGGCCGCGGCTGCTGACCCCTCGATGCACGAAACCCGCCGAGCTGCACCGTGGAGGGCACACGCCGCGAGCGCGGACAGGGCCGGAAGTAGCAGGCGATGAGCGACAAGAAGCAGCCGATGGACGTGTTCGACACGGCGATGACGATCGCGGTCGCAGACGTCCTGGCGCAGACCGACTACCCCGGGCTGACCGAGTCCGAGATCGTACGACCCCTGCCGGCCGCGAAGCTGACTGCACTAGAGGACGGCCGGAACAAGCGCGAGCGGCTCGCAGCCACCCTCAACAACGCTCAGGTCGAAAAGCGCAACGGCGCATACCTGGTGCGGTTCGTGAATGCCGCAATGAGCCCGGTGCGGTACGCGAGCGACCCCGACAGGTTCCGGGCACTGCAGACGCAGCTGAACTCGGTCCTCGTGCTCTACGGGTACAAGATCGACGACCAGGGCCGGTTCGCGCGCGCACGGAAGCGAGCCACCACGCTCGACGAAGCCGCCGAACTGGCGGGCGCCCTCCACACCGAGCTGCGTCGCCGCGGCTGCCACGACGCGCTGCTGCTGTCTGCCGCGAGGAGCTGCTGCGCCGCTCGCTCTTCCACGCGATGAGCGAGGCCTCGAAGTCCATCCCCGACCGGCTACGTCGGCACACCACGTCAGGGCTGGACGGCGCCGACCTGTACGCAGAGAAGACTTCTTCGGGACCGGCCGCGGAACGGCGCCGAGGGTGCCGGTGAACGCGTACTCGACCGACTCGGAGAAGGCCGAGCACTAGGGGTTCTCGACACTGCTCTCCGGCATCCACGCCCACTACCGCAACCCGCGCGCCCACTCCACCCGGCTCGGCTCGACCGAGGACCAGCAGGACTTCTACGACGCGTTCGCGCTGTTCTCGTACGTCCACCGACGGCTCGACGCCGCCGGCGTACGCCCCTGACTGAGGCTCGGGCCGAGCCCGACCGCCGTCACCCCGGGGTGGATCCGCGAGCGCGGAGGAAAGGCCTGCGCTGGCGGTCGCCTCGCGGGGTACGTTGACGTGCATGGCCTCGAAGAAGAACCCACCGGTGCCGTCGGAGTTCTCATTCGACCACGAGGGAAACGGGGCGCGAGTACAGTAAGTTCACCTCACGGCGGACCGGCCGCGTCGACGGCATCCTCGTCGAGGGCGCGAAGTTCTCGGTGTGCCCGATCTGCTTCGACCCGAGCCCGAGCGTGGCTGAGCACGTTCCGCCGGAGGCGCTTGGTGGGCGCGTGATGACGTACACGTGCGCGAAGTGCAACCACGACTTCGGAACGGCCGAGGACCAACTCCGCAGCTTCATCGACCTGGAAACCACGGCTCACGCGCAAGCCGATGACGGCTCGGTGCCGGGTCGTCGAGCGGCGAAGGTGGCGCTCCGGTCGACCGACGGCCGTCCAGCAGGCGCGTTCGTCCGAAGCTTCGGCGCCCGGGTTCGAGGAGGCGTTGGCGTCTGGGTCGGGGAAAGCTGACCGTGAACCCCCTCGACATGGAGCAGGTGACCGCAGCGGTCCTCAAGCACGCCTACCTGGCTGCGTGCCTGCACCAGCGCACGGTTCGAGTCACCCGGCGTCGACCGGGTGCGCGAGGTGCTCCTGGCCGCTAGAGCCAAGGACAAGGTCGCGTTGAATGCCGCGCTGCTTGCGCTGCAGGCCGAGGACGCCGTACCGGCGTATGGGTGGGTCGTGGCAGCCGGGGGTCCACCGTCTTCCTGTTCGAGGGGGACCTTCCAGGCGAGGGGACCGGGAAGCGGTGGATGTTCATGCTCGGCGGCCGCTTCGGGGTCGAGTGGCCCTTCCCTGACGTCCAGCCGCGCGCCGAAGCAGTCGCAGCAGTCGCGGGTCCCTCGAGTGTCGCTGAGCCGACTGAGGAGCCCCCCGGCGACGGCAGCCAGTTCCGGTTGAGGCCGAACGTCCGGGTGAGCAGCTTGGTCTTCCAGTACGACTCGATCTGCTCGATGGTGTCGTCGGGGACGTTGGCGTCGACCACTTCCAGGACTGACACCTGGTAGGACCGCCGGCCCCCGGCGGCGGCTGCGGCGGCCTTCAACGCCTTGTCTCCGCCGTGCCCGTCGGCGGCGTAGTCCATCCACCGTCCGAACAAGCTGTCAGCGCCCTTGGCGGAGCCGACGTACTGGTGGCCGGACTCGACGTCGACGAGGAGGTAGACGCCCTTCACGCTGCGCAGGACCTGCTGCCATCCGGCTGGGAGGGCGGGGACCTCGTCGACGAGCCGCGTGAAGACGCGAAAGCCCGGGAACTTCGGCTCGTACTGGTCAGCGATCTCGACCACCGGCTTCGGCTGGCTCGCCGCCTTCTGGACCCACGACCTCGTTCCCGCACCCCAGTCGATCGCGGACCCGGTCCACGTAGCCGGCGGCTGGTCGACATGCTGCAGCTGGTAGGCGACCTGGCCGGAGATGTCGTGCTTCAGGAGACGTCCACCGCCCCGTCCGGCACGTTCCTACTTCGTCGACGGAGTACATGCCGACGAAGACGGTCTTGCCGGCGTCAGTGGCGATGAAGCTGGCGAGCAGGTCACCCACGGGGAACACGGCTCGAGCCTGCACGGCCTGGTAGCTGTCGAACGAGGCACGGTCGTTGCGCCAGGCCTCGTAGAGGCGACCCGGCGCAAGCCGCCGGTCTTGGTGCCGCACCAGCCGAACGCGCGCGAGGTCGACGTGCTCGAGTGCGAGCAGGTCGTTGAACGTCAGCATCGGGCCACCTCACGTCGAACGGACTGCCGGCCGGGTACAACATGAGGGTAGCCGCGCGCTCAAGCGCGCAACCTTCGCGCACCCGGCCTTGTTCAGTGCGAGACACCTGTGCTCGAACTGCCCGCGCCGCGGCGCGCCTCCGAACGGGCATAGGTGTGTCCGCGATCGGGTGTGCGCGTGCCACCCGCCGTCGACGCCGCATGGGCTACCAGGACCACCACCATCTCGACCCGGTTCTCGAAGCGGCGCTCGACAACGAAGCAGCCCGCCTGGCGGCGATCGAGGACCCGGTCCTGGCGGTGCAGGCCGTGACGGAGTTCTTCAACGGTCTCGAGCAGGCGTTGGAGCGGGTCGCGGAGCCGCGCCATCTGGCCATCGTCGAGCTGTACGAGGACTTGGGCACTCCAGAAGGTTGCGGACGCCACGGGCTTGTCGAAGACCCGCGTCGGTGTCCTGGTACGGGAAGCACGCCGAGCAGGGCTGTGACGTCGCACTCCGCAGCCTGTCGCGGACTGGTCCGCTCTCGGCTGCGGGTTCGCTATTCTGGCCCGCAACACCGGATCGCACGGGTTCGTTCTGGCCCGTCTTCGGTGGGCGGGGTGGGGTGGGGTGGGGTCTTAAGGGTGCCCGTACGCGTTGCCGCGGTGCTGGCGTCGCTGGGGGCCGCGATGCTGGCGGGGGGAGCGGTCCTCGTCGACACGAGCAAGGCACGCATCGCGGCAGATCCGGTCGTGCCTGGCTACCCGAGTTCGATCCGCATCTCGACGTTGTCGGGCAGGTTCTCTGAAGGCGGTCAGGTCGGAGGTGATCTCGCCCATCTTGGTCAGCGTGGGGACGGAACTGGTCTCCTCGTAGATGATGGTGATGCTGTCCATGGGGTTGTAGTAGACGAGGTCGCCGGGCTGGACGTCGGTGTAGAACGGGCCGGTCTCGGTCATCGGCGCGTCCAGTTCGGTGATGAACTCGATGTCGTAGTTGCGGTACCAGGGCAGCGTGACGGGCAGCGTCTCGATGAAGTCCTGGGAGACCTCGCTGTCGTTGAGAGTGGCCGTGAAGGTGCGGTCGCCTGCGGTGATGGTGATGGGGGTGCCGGACGGTCGTCGTGGCGGTCTCGGACGGTTCTCGGGCTCCCCGGCGACGTGGCGTCGGCCTCTGCGCTCTGCTGGCAGCCGGGCTGGAGGTTGTGGCGGTCGGCGCTGGCGGGTTCGCCGTCGCTGGTGGACGAGCATGCCGCGAGGGTGGACACGGCGCGCTGCGGTCGCCAGGATGCCGAGGGCGTTGGATGGGGTTGTCGTGCGTTCATGAGCATGTCTCCGAAGTGGTCGTCAGGTGCTTGTGGGCAGGGCGGGCATGGGCCAGGTAGGTCGGTGGTGACCTACCCGGGCTTACGGCGGCGTCGTTGCGGACGCCCGGTGCAGCTGCGCTGGGGCGCAGTGCGTTGGTCAGGCGTCGTCGTGGCCGAGGCTGCTGGACAGCTCTCGGTGGGCGTTGGCCTGGTCGAGGAGGGTCTGGGCCTTGGTCTCGAAGAGTCTCGACGGCGTCGGCGCCGGCGGCGAACCGCAGCGGGGGGCTCGTCGAGGGCGACGAGCTGGACCAGCGCGTCGGCGAGCTTGGCGGGGTCGCCGCCCTGCTTGCCGTCCATGCTCTGCCAGCCCGCGACCGTGGCGCGGGTGCGCTCGGCGTAGTCCTCGATGGACGGCTCGGCGTAGCGGGTCGACTGGGCGCTGAGGAGCTCGGTGCGGAAGAACCCGGGCTCGACCAGCATCGTCTTGATGCCGAACGGGGCGACCTCGGTGGCCAGGCCCTCCATGAAGCCCTCGACGCCGAACTTCGAGGCGGCGTACGCGGTGAGGAAGTCGCCGGTCGAGGCGATGCCCGCGGTCGAGGAGATGGTCACGACCAGCCCGGAGCGCTGGGCGCGCATCTGCGGCAGCGCGGCGCGGGTGACGTTGACCGGCCCGAACAGGGTGGACTCGATCTGGGCGCGGAAGTCCTCGGGGGCCATCTCCTCGAAGAACCCGGCGTAGAAGCTGCCGGCGTTGTTGACGAGGACGTCGAGGTGCCCGAACCGCTCGACCGCGGCCGCGACGGCGGCCTCGGCAGCCGCGGGGTCGGTGACGTCGAGCGGGACGGCGAGGAGGTCGTCGTGCTCGCCGAGCGCGTCGGTGACGCTGGCGGCGTTGCGGGCGGTGCCGACGACCGCGTGGCCCGCGGCGAGTGCCGCCCGGGCGATGTCGATGCCCATGCCGCGCCCTGCGCCGGTGATGAGCCAAACCTGCTTGTCAGTCATGTGGGGTGTCCTTCACATCGTGTGCTTCTTTGCTGTCGACACCAACGGAACCACCGGGCGCGGGCGGGTGGGAGTCCCGCTTGAAGGGTGCACCAGCAGGGCACCCCACGCGCCGCGAACCGCACGTAGCGTGGATGGGGTGGACAACCGAGCCGAGATCCGTGAGTTCCTGATGTCGCGGCGCGCCAAGATCACCCCAGCCCAGGCGGGCCTGCCGCCGGCCGGGCGGCGCCGCGTGCCCGGGCTGCGCCGCATCGAGGTCGCGATGCTCGCCGGGGTGAGCGTGGAGTACTACTCCCGCCTCGAACGCGGCGACGCAGCCGGGGTCTCCGAGAGCATCCTCGACGCCATCGCCGGTGCGTTGCAGCTCGACGACGCCGAACGCCGCCACCTGCTCGACCTGGTCCGCACCTCCGGCGCGACCCGGGCGCCCCGGCGCCGCACCCCGGTCCCGCGCATCCGGCCGACCGTCCAGTACGTCCTCGACGCCATCACCGCAGCGCCCGCGATCGTCCACGACGGCCGCCTCAACCACCTCGGCGGCAACGCCCTCGGCAAGGCCCTGTTCTCGCCGTTCTTCGCCACCGGCGACGAGCAGCCCAACAGCGCCCGGTACACCTTCCTCGACCCCCGCGCGCCCGAGTTCCTGCGGGACTGGGACAAGGCCGCCGACGACACCGTCGCCATCCTGCGCGCCGAAGCCGGCCGCGACCCCTACGACCGCAACCTGTCCGACCTCATCGGCGAGCTCTCCACCCGCAGCGAGGAGTTCCGTACCCGCTGGGCCTCCCACGACGTCCGCATCCACGCCACCGGCACCAAACGACTCCACCACCCCGTCGTCGGCGACCTCGACCTCTCCTACGAGTCGTTCCCGGCCGCCCGACCAGGGCCAGAACCTCCTCGTCTACGTCGCCGAACCTCACAGCCCGTCCCACGACGCGCTCAACCTCCTCGCCAGCTACGCCGCCACCCACCACGGCGGCGACACCGCGGAAGCATCCAGCGCCACTCGACAACGTCACCGACCGCGCCGATTGAAACTCGGACCAACGGCAGGCAGGACGGCCCTCGTCCCAAGGACGGATCCGGATCTCGGCAGACCAGGCGTTCTAGGCCGCAACAACCTCATGAGGTGCGCCTTCTGCCGCACTTCCAGAACTTGTTGACGCCCCGGCTCCCGACCGCCGCCACAAGTCACATCAGGTTGACGCGCTCGATAAGCCGCACCGGTGAGGTCGCATGCCGTTCCTCGAACCGGTGCGGCAGGTCGACGCGCTGGTAGCGGAACACGAACCGGTCGCCGAGTTGCGGGTACGCGTCGATGCGCGTCAGGGCGCACATGTGGTTGTCGTCGCGGAACGGACGGCTGTCCGTGCCCGGGACCCGCAGATAGGTGCTGTGCTCGTCGAGGTCGCCGCCCTCGACGCGGCCGAACAGGGGCCCGAGGGTGACGATGTGCAAGCTTGGCGCTGTAGATGTACCAGCGGCCGACCGACCCGGGCAGGACCTCAGACATCTCCTCAAGGAGGGTGACCCGCGCTTGATGCGAGCTGAACCCGGCCGTGCGGTCGCCATCTAGCGCGTCATCTGCAGCAGGCATGCGGCGACGTTACGAGCGAGCACCGACACCGCCTGCAAGTGACGCCTGGGGCTCTCGCTCGATCGGATCGGCGGACTACCAGTTGGCGTACCAGTCGCAAGTCCGCTGCTCGTCGAACTTCCCCAGGAGCACCGTCACGCGCCCCCACGGAAGTTGTGCAACAGGCTGTTGCACAACTGGTCGGTCGTTGCGGTGATCGTTGTTGGCTCCGGACGCTTGTCGCGGTCGGTGCGACGAGCAGCAGTCCGTTGGTCGTCGGACCGGGGAACCGCGAGCCGGCAAGCGGAGCCGGGAGTTGCGTCGCTGATCGTTGTGGCGCCACGAGGGGCGAGAGGCTCGGCGACCGTCAGAACTCCTGCGGGCTCTTGATGGCGAAGGACGCCCAGACGGCTTTCGAGCCTGCTGCATCCTTGTCCGTCCCCCAGGCCGAGCTGACGATCTCCACGATCTCGAGCCCGCGGCCGGTCGAGTCGGTGGCTTGCGCGGCTCGCCGTGTCGGGAGCGAGAGGGAGTCGTCTCGGATGGTCAGGACGACGACCTCGTCCCACCCTTCCAGCGTGAGCATGAAGGCCGTGTGCGCATGGAGCAGAGCGTTGGTGGCCAGCTCGCTCGTCACCAGCCGGATGGCTTCGACAAGGTTCGGCAGCCGGTGCTCGATGAGCCGGTCGGTGACGTATGCGCGAGCCTGCGAGGCGCTGACCGGGCTGGCCTCAAACGCGGCCCGGTGCGACCAACGGAGCGCGGTGCCTGTGATGTTCGACCCCCGACGTCCGGAGCAGCAGAACGACATGAGCGGGCAGAACTGCGGCGCTCAGGCCGTATCTGACTCTACGCTTAGGAACTTGCCGTGCACAGGGTTGCGCCGGTCCAGAGCGCCGCGAGGCACGCCGTCTGGACGCAACGGCCAACGTCCTGCGCGCGGCCTCGTCATTTGAGGGAAGCGCAGGCGCTACTGACTGGCCGGGTACTCGCGCGCGCCTATGCTCCGCAGATGGAGACGCAGCAGGCTTCCAGGACCTTGGGCGCCGTGTTGGCGGCCGCCGAGGCGGCATCGCCTGTCAACGCCGTGGAGGCTGTCACCCGGGAGCTGGGGCTGGCGCTGGGTGCCACCCGGGTCTCCTTCCTGATCGCCGATCTCTCCGGGCGGGCCCTCGTCCGCCTGGCTCACGTGCTGCTCCGCACGGCCGACGGGGTGGACATCGACACTCCGATCGCTCCCGGCGAACGCCGGGCGATCGAGGAGTCCGCCACCGTGGTGCCGTTCGACGGCGGGCCGGTCGAGCGTGCCCTGCGTACTCAGGAGGTGCAGGTCCTCTCGCCAGATCCCGAGCGCACTGGGCTGGACGGTGTCGGGTCATGGCTGGTGTTGGCGCCGGTGACCGAGCGGGGCGAGGTCATCGGTCTTTTGGAGCTGACCCTTCCCGACCCACCGGACGCGCAAGCCTGCGACGAGATCGCACAGCTGGCACACGTGCTGGCCTTCGTGGTGATCGCGAACCGGCGGCACACCGATCTCTACGAGTGGGGACAACGAACCCGGCCGTTGAGCCTGTCAGCGGAGATCCAGCACCGGCTGCTGCCCGGGCCGCAGACGTGTGAGGCCGACTCGTTCACGCTCGCGGGCTGGTTGGAACCGGCGGCGGGCATCGCCGGTGACACCTTCGACTTCAGCCTGGCGCGAAACGTGCTGCACCTGTCCTTGACCGACGCGATGGGTCACGGCGTCGCCGCCGCACTGGCCGCGACCCTGTGCGTGGGAGACCTCCGAAACACTCGCAACCAGGGCGCGTCAGTGTTGGAACAGGTCAGGTCGGCGAACCAGTCGCTGTTCGAGCACGCCGCGAAGAGCGGCCTCGAGGACTTCGTCACCGGACTCGTCGGTCGCGTCGACCTCACGACGGGACTGGTGGGACTCACCAACGCCGGCCACGTCGCGCCCTACCTCGCCCGCGGCCCCGACGTCACGGCCGTTGACCTGCCCGTGGACCTTCCCATGGGCCTCTTCCCCGACACGCCTTACCGCGAGAGCACCCTCTCCCTCAGCCGGGCGACCGGATCGTCTTCGTCACCGACGGCATGCTCGAACGAACCGCGGTCAAGGTCGACCTCCCCGGGGCGATCCAGGACACCCGGTCCCTGCACCCGCGCGAGGCAGTCCGCGCCCTGGCCGACCGCGTCCTGGACGCCGCCAAGAACGCCCTCAGAGACGACGCCACCGTGTTGTGCCTCGACTGGCACGGCGGACACGGACAAGACCGCGACAGCACCCACGGAGCCGACCAAGGACGCGCCAGCCAACCCCATCCCTAGACCGTTGGCACAGCCATGGGCAGCCACGGCACCCGGGCCGCAGATAGCCGGGAGAAGGCCACGCGCGCATCACGCAGCAGCTCCCGGCCCGAGTCGGGGTGGCCCACCGGGCCGTCTCCTCGACCCGGTGGACCTCGAGCGACAGCCGTGTGCACCCGGCGGTTCGCTCGTGTCGCTCACGTACCCAGCACGCGTGGAAAGGACGCATCTGCGACCTGACCTCCTTGGCGGCGTACAATGGAGGAACCGCGCGGCTCACATTCGAGCCGACGGTGGTCTACAGCGTCTCGTCATGAACGCCTCTCTGTGTGCCTCACTTCTAGTGCACCTGAGGGAGCCTCCGTGCTCGCGTCATCTGACTACGCCCAGTCCATCGCCGAGGCGGCGCGAACGCTCTACACACGTCGCAGTCTCGACGAGACCCTGCAAACGATCGTCGAGGTCGCCTGCAACTCCGTACCGGGGTTCGACCACGCCGGCATCTCCACAGCGGAGAAGAACGGCACGATCGAGACCAGGGCATGCACCAGCGACCTCGTTCTGCGCCTCGATGCCGTGCAGTACGAGCTGCGCGAAGGCCCATGCTCGGCCGTGCTCCAAGGCACCGACGCGGTCTCAGTGTCGATCCTGCAACACGAACAGCGATGGCCCCACTACGTGCCGCAAGCCCGTGCAGCAGGCGTGCGATCCCAGATGGCGGCCAGGCTGTACCTCGACGACAACACCCTGGGTGGCATCAACTTCTACTCCACGACCTCCGAGGAGGTCACCGATGACGCGCGGGCGCTCGCTCGGCTGTTCGCCACCCATGCGGCCATCGCGCTCGGACACGCACAAGAGCGCGCAAACCTCACCGAGGGTCTGCAGACGCGCCGCGTCATCGGCCAAGCCATCGGGATCCTCATGGAGCGCTACGAGATGAACGAGGACCGCGCCTTCGCCTTCCTCGTTCGAGCCTCCTCCCACAGGAACATCAAACTGCGCAACATCGCACAAGAACTCGTGGACGAGGCCAACGCACGGTAGCCGTCCGGCCGGTCGCCGAATCGGGCGGCGACGCGTCCGGATCTGCCGCGATGTGCTGTTGTATCGACAACGTCATGAGAGAACACGGCTAGTCGCGCTCAGCCCGCGCCACCGCCCACTGCCTGGCGCGCCACCACACGATGAACAGGTTCCACGGCGCCACGTCGAACGTGTCCAACCGCTGACCCACCCGCGCCGTCCGCGCCGGCGGACGGCAGCACAGCCAGTGGCCCGGCGTTGCAACCATCAGCCGGGCCAGCCGGTCCAGGACCCGCCCAGCGCCGCACCCCCGGTGCGACCAGCAAGCCTTGCGGCGAACCGCGTGACGAACTCGAGCATGACGCTCTCCCATCAACGTGTGACAGCCCCTCCGTAGGGCCGTCATGGGTGGCGAGTCGTCATGCGGTGCAGCGTAGCCGCCCACGACCCCTGTCGGTGGAACCCGTCATCGTGGGTACGTGCACACCTATGGTCGGAGCCGTCACAGCGCCGGCGGCGGCGCAATGGAACCTCACGTGCCCGTCGACCGGCTCGATGACGGCACCTGGGTGTACGCACCCATGGGCGAGGTTCTGGTCGTCGCCGGCGGGGACCGCATCGTGTGTCACGCATGCGGGGACGCGCTCGAGGCCATCACCCGCCACCACGTGCGCCGGCACGACCTGGACCTCGCCGGCTACCGGCTGCGGTTCGGCCTCAACAGGAAGGCCTCCCTCATCGCACCCTCGCTCGCCGAGACCCGCCGAGCTGAGGGTCGTCGACGGTGGCAGAGCAACGACCGCGTCCGCGACGGCCTCGCGGTCGGCCAGGCGATGGCGAAGTCCGGTGAGCTCCACGCCGTCGGCGTTGCCGCGCAGCCGGCCGGCTCCCGAAGGCAGCAGGGGCGCCGGGCAGCATCGCGAAGTGACGCCGCACCTGCCCTGGCGGCCCACCGGGCAGGGCAGGCCGAGGACGCGCGCAACAGGTGGGAGCAGCGAGCCGGTGCGCTCGGGTTCGACAGCCTGGAGGACTACGTGGCCGAGCGGCGAGCCAGCGCTGCGACGCCGTGGCGCGTCCGAAGCGAACTTCGGTGCGGCTCCGAGATGGCCGCCAGGCTCCTGAACGAGGGGCGATGACCTCCGACGAGCCCGACCCGGGCGCCCCGGACCTGGACGCGCCAGGCACGGCCGAGGAAATCCTTCGGCTCCTCGAGGACGCCGGAATGGGGCCGCGACAGCGACACGCGTTCGTGTTCCGCCCCACGGCTCTCCTCTCGGGCCTCGTGCCGGGCGTTGCCATCACCGACCCTGCGACCGCCGCCCGAGCCAGGAAGGCGACGGCCCGCATGGTCGCTCGGCTACACGATCCGGTTCCGCCGGGCGTGGAGGTAACCGCGGTGTCCATCCGCGAACCAGGCGCCTTCCTGCTCAAGCTCACCTTTGCGTGGTCCGGCGGGACCGCCGTGCGGCACTGGGACGCCGAGCCCTATCTGGCCGCGTCCCGCATCCATGAGCCGCTCCTGGGCGACTACCTGCGGTTCGCCCGGCTTCACGTCGCCAACGGCACGCTCGCCTGGCCGGCGTCCGGCGCCGGCGAGCAGGAGCTCGACTTCAGCCCGCAGTTGCTGTTCGCCGAGTCGTGGACACCGCGAGAGCCGCCGGACCCACTAGCGACACCAGTACGACGTAGAGCCGCGGCCGTCGTCACCCGATAGCGCGTTATAGCAGCTGTGCACCGTGTAGCGCCTCCCTCGAGCTGCGGCCAACATCGGGTCCGTCGAGGATGACATCGGTCAACACTCAGGCTGCAGGCTGGTGTGGTGCCTGCTCAGCCGGCCGGGCTCAAGACCCTCTTCGACCGGGTCGCCTCCTGGGCTCGGACAGCCATCCGCACGAGGTCGCGCCGAAACCACCTCGTACCGTCCTCACCCATCGTGAACGGCAGCCGGCCGCGACGTGCCCGCTGATGCACCACCCACGGACCGCCAACGCGCATCTCCGCGGCCAGCCTGCGGCCTGCACCCACTCAGGGTGATCATCCGGAGGAACGGGGTCCGGCTTGGGCTCGCGTGGCGGCTTGGGCAACGCCCGCAGGCGCGCCAGCTCTTCTCTCTCGTCTCGCAGCCGCTCGACCTCCGAGCGGGACAGGCTCGGGCGCCCCTGCCGCGGGTGAAGCAAGCCGCTGCGGACGAGCTTGGGACGGCGCTCGCGGTCTTCCCGCGGAAGCCGAGGATGCGGCTCGCTTCCGCCTGCGTCACCCACTCGCCACCCCGGCCTGGCATGCCGTCACGCTACCCGGAGCCGCCCGCGTGCCCACAGGACCCATCGCGCCGATCGGTCGCTCTGGAGGTAACCTGAGCGTTCGCACACACGTTCGATTCAGGCTGGAGGCGAGTGTGGCCGGCGGCATGGGCGGGAGGGACGAGTCGTTGCCGCGCGAGACCCTCGCCGAGCGAGTAGCCAACACGCATGCTCGACAAGGCGACCTCGGACATGGCACCTCGGACTTCCACGGCACGCCGCCCAACGCGTCCTCTGCGTGGACGGCGCTACCGGCAACATCGTCTCCGGCGACACCGTCGGCGCCGCCGAAGCCGCCGGCAGCGCCCGCAAACCCAGCAACCGAGCGGCCTCGCCAACCGGTTCGCCCGTGCTGGTTCGACTCACCGTGGGGCCGCCAGCCGGCGCTGCTGCTGCAGTGGAGACGCGCCGCTGACCGCAGCTATTCCGGCCTGGTCGTCGTGGCCGCACCCGACGAGACCGGTGAGGGCTGGACCGTAGTCAGGCTGTGGGCGGCCGCGGCCCTACTGACACCGCACTGACCGCGAGCCCGCCGCACGGGCGACGGTCAGTTCTGGCCGGTCAGGGTCACCGAGATGTCGTAGATCACGAGGCCCTCGACGACGGCCTCCACGCCCGCCGCGGAGGCTTCTCCAACTTCATCATCAACCCCGACCAGGCCCTCCTGTCCTGATCGGACTGCAAACGCATCCGTGGCCCCCGACCTCTTGCACGTCGGGGGCCACGGCACGCTCGGGTGCCTTCAGTCGTCTTCGCCCCACCACGCCCGAAGCAGCGTCAGCAGCACCGGCAATGCACCGGCGGCCACGCCGACGCCCACGGCGACGCGGCCGGAGCTGGCGGCGAGCACGCCGAGCAGCACTGCGCCGGCGGCGGCCAGCGCAGCGACCGTCTTCCCGGGCGGTCGACGGCCCGGGGGTCGACCCAGAGCGCTCGTCCTCGTTACCCTCATGGAGTCCTCCTCTCTTCGCAGACTGGCGGTCAACTACGGCGGGTGCCCCGGCATGGGTGCCCGCCGTTTCCTCTCCCGGCGGGAGAAGGCCTCAAGTCACTCACGCCAAACCCCGTAGTGTCGCGTCGACGATCGAGGTACTCTCTACTTCTTGACCCACATCGGTCAGGTATCCGCAAAAGACGACATCTACGGAGACGCAGAGGGACTTCGAGATGTGGGTCAAAACCAACAGGACGAAAAGTGACAACTGGCCTCGGGCGCAACACCGCAGCCCGTCTCCAGACTCGCCTCAACCACCTCAGCCGCCTCGTCAAGCATGAACACGGGCTGACGATCGACCAGGCGAACAACGCGTTCGTGGACGCCCACGGCGGCGGCTCGCAGCCCTTGTCTGTGCTCGTACGACGCTCATTCCTGGCCCGACACAAGCCGAAGGTCTTCACCGTCGCCGGTGACCACGACAAGACGCCGAGGAAGAAGCCTCCGTTGGCGGCGACCGTCCGTTCCCGCGGCGTGCTGCTCCGCACCGAGCTGACCTTGCTGTTCCTGGCTCAGTGCCGCGTCCGACCGACCGCGAAGATCTCTACGCCCATCCAGTCGCAGGTGGCTGGCGAGCCGGGCCTCATCGACTACTTTTCCACCGGCACGAACCCGCACGACGACACCGAGTACCGCCTCTCGCGTCCGACGATGCGCACCCGTCAGCTCAAGAACGCCCTCGACACCCTCGCCGGCCCCGACCTGCAGCTGATCGAGGTCGGCCGCCGGGCATCGGGACGACTCGACCCGACGGCTCCCATGTGGCTCAGCCAGGAGAGCGGGCCGCAGCGCATGGGAGACGCACGCCGCTACCGCACCCCGAGCGCGAACGAGTCGGTCATCTCCATCCCCATCGAGTTCTTCACCAAGGGCTGGATCCAGGTCATGACGGACGCCGAGATCGCGAACTGGCTCATGTGGCGCGACCAGGGCGACATGCGCGACGCCTCCACCTCGACCGCCACCGACCTGTTCCTCGACGCCCAGCGCCGGCTCTACCACGACGATCTCACGCGCGACACCTGGGACACCCACGCGATGCTGTCCCGCCTTGGCCTGATGACGGTCCAGGTAGGCGAAGTCGACGCCACCCAGATGGTCGGCGGGAAGACCAAGTTCCGCAGTGCACCGCACAGGTTCGGCGTCGACGACGCACCCCTGCATCAGGACGGCCACGCGGCCATGCTCGCCGCGGTCGCAGCGTTCGCCGACGAGTAGCCGAGCCCTCGCGCGGCCCCACCGCGGAGCCCTCGAACGCGGAACCCGGTGGCCCAGTGTCGGAGGCCCCGGACAGTCTTCAGCCATGGACGCAGACCGTCTGGCCCGCCCGGACCGTGGCGCCGGTGGTCTCGACGTACCGACGTTCGGTGGCGCCACCGACATCGGCGTCTGGGTCGCAGCCGGCAAGGCCCTCCCGGTCGGGTCCGTCGACGTCTGGGAACGGCTCTCGCCCACGATGGTCGAGCAGTGGCGCAGCGACCTCAACGGCGACCTCCACATCAGCCAGGTCCCCGGCGGACTGTCGACCGTCGCGTTCTACTGGGAGTGCTCGGCCGGCCACCTGTGGCGCGAGACCCCCCACGCTGCGCCGCGCGACACCGCCGGAAGACACCACGGTGGAAGAAGGTCGCTGGCACCCGCGCCGCCTGCCGCGCCTGCACCCTTGAGCAGCATGGCGCCCGCTACGGCTGCGGCTGCATCGACCCCGACCTCGGCAACGTCGGGAAGACCCATGCGGCGGGGACCATCTGCGACGCATGCTCCGGCATCGTGAAGCACCAGTGGGCGTGCGGGTGGAGCACCCGCATCCCTGCCACCGAGCAGCCGCCCGCCGTGCAGAGGTGCCCGGTGTGCTGCGCGGCCCAAGCCCGGCTGGACGCCGACACCGACTGGCCCGTCGGTTCGAGTCCATGGCCGTCACCGCCCTCCCCGCCGGACACCAGGCCGTCGAGTTCTGGTGCGGCATCGACCACCACCCGACCTTCACCAACGACCTCCACGGCATCTCCCTCGGCTACGGCTGCCACCTCTGCTACAAGTACGACTTCACGCCAGGCACCAACGTCACCCCCGGCCATGCCTTCCGAGCCCGCAGCAACGGAGCCACCTCCGCGGTCGAGATCCGACTGCGCGTCGCCCTCGCCGAGCACGACCGAGTCTCCAACCCCGACGACGCCAACGCCGTCCGCATCGAAGGCGACTTCTATGGGTTCAAGCACGTCCTCCCACATCCTCATCCCCAAGCTGCGCGTCGCGGTCGTAGCAGACTTACCCGGCCGTTATCGCGACGGGCACATCGGAAGAGCGGCCGAACGCGACCGGTTCAAGGACTCCAACTCGCCGAAGTCGGCTGGACCGTCATCCGCGTGAGAATCGGCGGCCTCGAGGACGTGGACCACGCCAGGTGCGTCATCGCCAAGGACCTCACCAAGACCGCCACGAGCGATGTCATTGCCCTGGTCGCAGGCTCGGCGAACCAGGCCAAGAAAATTCGTTCGGCTCCGACGGAACGGAATGCCCACCCGTCTGTCGTGAAGTAGGTATGACCAGTACCCACGACACTCGACCGACCGACACCACCGACCAGCCGGGAGCGGTGATGGACCCCCGCAACGACGACCCGGCCCACGACGAGGACCGCAAGCTGACCGCGGCCGAACGACTCGCGTGGCGCCGCAACGCCGTCCTCGCCGGCGACGACGCCCTCGACCCCGACACGTTCCCAACGATGAAGAACCTGTCCGCCGCCTTCATGTACGACGCCGTCATTCGCCCCGACGAGACCAGCGCACCCGAGTTCGCGACGCTGACCCTCGACCCCGGACTCGGTTCCGAGGAGAACACCAAGACGCCGTCGCCGTCTCCAAGCTGGAACATCCTGTGGGAGGCCGGCCAGTTCCGGCGCCGCATGTTCGACTTCGACGACCTCCCCCAGACATGGCCGACATCGCCGACCTCGGTGACATCAACGTCACCTTCGTGCCCCGCACCCGCTCCCGGTACTTCGAGCACGCGCCACTGCTCCACCTCCTCCCCACCCGGACCCTCGAGCGCTTCGGCCTCCCCGTACTGAAGACCGGCCTGTGGCCCTTCACCGCCGACTACGCCGGAGTCGACGACTTCCTCCCCGACGACTTCGACACCCGCCTGTCGCGCGCCTGGGCATGGACCGTGTGGCGCCACCTCGACGCGGGCTCCAAGATCCGCGCCTTCACCACCGACGACCCCATCAAGCTCCTCGCCCACAACCTCGACTTCTGGGTCCCCGCCGTCACCGCCACCATGCAGGAACCGCCTCCGCGAGCTACGAACGTCGACAAGGGCAACGACCCCGACAGGTCGAAGGGGACCCGTGCGCCTCGAGGACGGCTCCTTCCTGCCCGGCGCCGTCATCGGGCCACCCGCGCAAGGGCGGCCCAGTGTGGGTCGGGGAGGACGATGCCGCCGACGCGGCGACGGAGACCGTCGAGCAACGCCGACGCCACCGGCCGGCGACGCAACATCGTCGACACCGTCCGGTCCCACCGCGCTGAAGACGACTTCTCCGACCACTGGTCGTACGCCCGCGAGGACTTCGAGCGCAAGCTCCAAGGCAAGCGCCGCAAGGTCAAGGTCTCGTTTATCGAAGTGCCCGACACCATCCCGGTCCAAGGCCCCGAGAGCGATGTCGTCGGGAACCTCGTCACCAACGACTTCCTCGCCATGCTCGACGCCCGCAACCGACAGATCGTCATCCTGCTCAACTCCGGGCTAACCTCGACCACGGAGATCGCCGACATCCTCGGGTACGCCAACCACTCGGCCATCTCCAAGCGCCTCAACCGCATCCGCGAAGCCGCGAGCGCAGTTCTTCGACCAAGAGCTGACCGGCCGGGTCACATTCTCTCGCGAGCCCCTCATCCGAGGCGCAGCAGCGCACCGCGGCCGGTAGCCCGCGACGTTGTCACCCTCCATGTGCGACAACTTCCGCTGCCTCCCCGAGGACCCCAGACCCGAAGCCTTCAAGGACCCGTCATGCCCCCAACCCGCCGTCCCCGGCCCCGGCCGCCCGCACAGCACACGCGGCCACCTGTCCGACCTCACGACACGGAGCACATCCCGCCACGACGTCCCCACCTGAACGTAGGCTCCCCGGTTGCTGGCGCCTCACCAGCCACAACAGACCATCGCGATGCCCAGGCCACCGGCCGGCCAGACAGCGCGACGAACCGACACCACCAGGAGACACGTGACAGCGAACAAGGCACGCAGCGTCGCAACGCTGCCGCCGGTACGCACCAACGTGGCATTGGAGGAGTCGTGACCAAGCCCCTCTTCAGCCCCTCGTCGATCCCTGCGCGCCTCGTCATCCCGAGGCCCCGCCCGCCCGGCGCAGGCTCACCCGGTGCCGCATACGCCCGGAAGAACCCCGAACCGCCCACGCCGACGGCAGACCGCGACCCCGACGCGCTCTACATCCTCGACACCGGCGTCGGCCTCTCCTTTGCCCACGTCGACCTCCTCGACCTCCTCGCCGAGCACTACGCAGGCCAGCTCGAGTACACCGACGACGTTCACCGGGAATGGAAGAGCCAAGCCGGCATCCCCATCGGCCCCTCTCCAGAACGGGCACACCCCCGAGGAGAAGGAGGAGCACGACAAGCTCGCCGCGCTCAGCGCCGCCGCAAAGAAGTGCCTCAAGCAGGTTCCCACCCTGTTCGGCGCCCCGGTCAACCTCGGCTACGACGAGCTGGAGAACGTGCAGAACCTCATCACCGAGCTCTGCGCGCTCAACCCCGCCCGCGCCGACACCGGTGACGACCGCGGCGAGTGTGCCTCCGTCCGCCTCGGTGAGCTGCGACGCGACGGCAAGCGAGTCATCGTCCTGTGCTCCAACGACAACCGCGGACGTCGCCTCGCCAACAACCACGGCATCGCCTGGCGGAACGTCGGCACCGTCCTACGCGAGATGGTCCGCGAAGAGCGGCTCCAAGCAGAGGAGGCATTCGTGCACTACGAGGCGATGGTCGCGCTCAGCGGCATCAACAAGGACTTCGTCATGACGAGCGCAGGCGAGTTCAGCTGAACCCCGGCACCCGCGCCGTCAGGCGTACGCCGGTACCCAGCCGGCTGCGGCGGCTCGACCACAACGCCTCGGCGTCCTTCGACTTCCACAGGCGCCAGCGGCTCGATGCCGACCATGCCCTCCGCGTAGGAACAGCGCCTGGTCGCGCAGCCCGGGCGGCGGAAGCCACCGCGTGCTCGAACTCCGAAAGCCTGGCCCGGTCCTCGTTGCGGCCGGCCATGGCGATGAGCGACGTAGCGGACTGACCCTTCGCGAAGGCCTTGTCCCGGGGCTCCCACAGCTCAAGGTTGTCCAGCCGGTAGATGGCGGCGTCGACGCTCACTCCGAACCGGAGCGACGT
Organism: uncultured Actinomycetota bacterium; assembly: GCA_963740115.1. Taxonomy (GTDB): domain Bacteria; phylum Actinomycetota; class Actinomycetes; order Propionibacteriales; family Nocardioidaceae; genus Nocardioides. The sequence continues at coordinate 275,714 of CAVUCQ010000005.1, forward strand.
CTCCACTACGAGCCGCGCGACCCACTCGTTTCGGGCTGCGTCTCTTCCGGGACGGCTCCCATTCCGACATCAGCGCCCGTACCCCGCCAACGGGCATCAAGAACGCGCTCGCGAAGCGGTTCGCGCGCAGCTCAGTCAGGTCCAGGCCGTCGTCCTGGCGGTAGTCCGCCCAGTACAGGTCCGCGTCGTTGAAGAGCAGGTGCGCCAGCTCGTGCGCGAGCGTGAACCGCTGCCGGCCGTAGAGGTCCGTGCTGTTCACCAGCATCACCGACACGCGGCCGTCGCCCTCCGTCGGCGTCGGGTCCGTGATGAAGACGCCGTGCAGAGCTTCGGGGAGCGGCTCGAGGGACACGTCAACACCAAACCGAGACTCCACCAGCTCAACCAGGTCCTCGATCGGCTCGTCGCCCAGCGCCAGGGCGGCACGCAACCGCTCACCCAGTCTGGTCCCCGGCCAGCTTGTACATCGACGTCGACGGCCGTCGGACCTCCACGGCAGCCTCCCGGGCCGGGGACTCCACCAGGCGTCCCAGCACGCCGCGCAGCTCAAGCAGGGTGCGAGCCCGAGCGAAGACCGGGTCCAGTTCGGCGGCGTGCTCGGTACTGCCCAGGCGCGCGGCCACCGCGAACGGGCGCACGTCCGCGGTCGTGCGACCCAGCAGGTACCCCGTCGTGGTGCGAAGGCGGTCGGCGATGGCGCCAAGCTCGGCGGCTGACAGCTTCCGCTCACCGTTCAGCAGACGGCTCACCACGGCCTCCGAGACCCCCAGGGTCGCGGCCAGGTCGTTCTGCTTGACGTTGCGCTCCGTCATCTTCGCGCGGATGCGCTCAAGCACGTTCATCTCTGTCATGACACCTCGGCTGAAGGGTACCGCCACTTGCGGTTTCCGCAAGTCACCGTGCCCGGCTGCTGTTGCGGCGCAACAAACCCCGACAAGGTGCCGCAGCCCTTCGAGTTCGCCCGGGCCATCGAGTGTCCCAACAAGATCGCGTGCAGCGACGGCAGTGTCCTGCTTTGAGCGGCGGAGTGTCTCGCCCGGAGCCGCAGTGTCCCGACGCGAAGGGAGTGTCTCGCGTACAGCCCGGGACACTCTACGTCCGCCCCGCACCTCGCCGACCACGAGCCGGTCGGGCCGCATCCGCAGTGCCTGGCGCACGAGCGTCTGCAGCGAGATGGCTCCGGCACCCTCGATGTTGGGAGGCCGGCCCTCGAGCGCGACCACGTGCGGATGGTCGGGCTGCAGCTCGCTCGCGTCCTCGACGAGGACGATCCGCTCGCCCGGGTCGACCAGCGACAGCAGTGCCGAGAGCACCGAGGTCTTGCCGCTCCCGGTGCCGCCCGTGACGAGGAAGGCGCATCGCGAGTCGACCACCTCCTCCAGCAGGAACGCACCGTCCGGCGGCAACGCGCCGGCCGTCACCAGCTCGGGCAGCGACCAGACCCGCCCGCGGGGAACCCGGAGCGAGAGGGCCGTCCCCGAGCGCGCGACCGGCGCCAGCACGGCGTGGAACCGGGTGCCGTCGGGCAGGCGTACGTCGGCGTGCGGGGTGGCGTCGTCGAGCCTCCGGCCGGCCGAGGCGGCCAGTCGCTGGGCCAGCCGCCTCACGGCCGCGTCGTCGGGGAAGCGGACCGGCACCCTCTCCAGTCCGGCGCCCCGGTCGATCCAGACGTCCTCCGGGCCGTTGACCAGGACGTCGGTGACGTCCGGCAGCCGGAGCAGCTCCTCCAACGGACCGGCACCGAGCACGTCACGCCGGAGCAGGTCGTGGACGGCCAGCACCGTGGCGTCCCCGACCGGCGACCCCGAGGCGCGCAACGCCTCGGCCACCCGGTGGGGGGTCAGGTCTCCGGCCGAGCCCGCCAGCCGCCGGCGTACGTCGTCGAGCACCGCGGCCGGCACCGGGGCGCTCATGCCGCGTCCGTCAACAGGTCGCGGACCGCCCGCGCCAGTGGTCCCCGGCCGGCCAGCGGCCCGAGCCCCCGGTCGACCGACGCCGCCAGTCCGCGCTGGTCGCCGACCACCGCGACGACCGGCAGTCCGGTGAGCCGCTCGGCGTCGGCGTCGCCGAGCCCGCCCGGACGCACCACGAGCCCGGCACGAGCGTCGCGGCCGAGGTCGGCCACGAGGCGAGCCGTCGCCGCGAGCCCCGGCACCGTGGCCGGGGTGACCACGAGCAGGTCGTCGCACCGATCGGCCAGCTCGGCGAGGGCGGGCGCGCCCTGCCGGGCGAGGTCGAGCACCACGAGGTCGTGGCCGCGCGCCGCCACCGGCAGGATCCGTCGTGCGGCCGGCAGGTCGAGCCGCCGTCGCAGTGCCGACCAGGTGAGCACGCCGAGGTGGTCGCGCCGGGGCACGCTCTCGCGCAGGGCCCTGGCACCCACCCGCCCGGCGGTCTCCACCAGTCCTTCCCACCGCACGCCGGCGAGGTCCTCCATGCCCAGCAACCGGTCGAGTCCCGCGCCGAGCGGATCGGTGTCCACGAGCAGCGTCGGTGCTCGGACGGCGTGCCACTGGGCGAGCGCGCAGGCCAGCGTCGTGGCACCCGCTCCCCCGGTGCCGCCCACCACTCCGACGACCCGCCCGGGCGAGGCCCGCTCCCCCACGTCGGCCAGCGCGCCCGCCAACCACCCGGATGCCTCCGGCAGGTCGATCACCGACGCCGCCCCCAGCGCCACGGCCGAGCGGAAGACGGCGTCTGCGGGAGCGAGGCCGACGACGTGCACGTCCGGTCGTCGTGCTGGTGCGAGAGCCGCCACCTCGTCCGCAAGGTCTTCGCCGACGAGCACCAGGTCCGCGTCGGGCCAGGCGGCCAGGACGAGCCCGGGCTCGGCGCACGCCTGCGCTCCCACGCCGGCCGCCGCGCAGAGGGCGACGACGGCGTCGTGGAGGGCGCTCGAGCGGGTGACGAGGAGGACCGGCATGTCGACGAGCCTCGGCGGCGGCACCGACGTCGGGCATCCCGAGGCGCCGCACCCTGTGGACGACCCCGGCTGCCGGGCGCCTGTGGACGGCACGAGGACCCGATTCGTGCACCAGCGGCCCCCTACGATGAGGCCATGACCCGCCCCACCGCGGCCTTCTTCGACCTCGACAAGACGATCATCGCCAAGTCGAGCACGTTGGCCTTCAGCCGCGAGTTCCAGGCGGGCGGACTGATCTCCCGGCGCGCGATGCTGCGCTCGGCGTACGCCCAGTTCGTGTTCTTCACCGGCGGCGCCGACCACGACCAGATGGACAAGATGCGCCAGTTCATGTCGCAGCTGTGCGCGGGCTGGGACGTCGCCACGGTGCGCGAGATCGTCCACGACACCCTCAACAACATCGTCGAGCCCCTCGTCTACGACGAGGCCGTCACGCTCATGGAGGAGCATCGTCTGGCCGGCCGCGACATCGTGATCGTCTCGGCCTCCGGCGCCGAGGTCGTCGAGCCGATCGGCCAGCTGCTGGGCGCCGACCGGGTGGTCGCGACGCGGATGGAGATCGTCGACGGCAAGTACACCGGCAACATCGACTACTACGCCTACGCCGAGGAGAAGGCGCGCGCGATCGAGCACCTCGCCGAGACCGTCGGCTACGACCTCGGCGAGTCGTACGCCTACAGCGACTCGGTGACCGACGTGCACATGCTCGAGGTCGTCGGCCATCCCTTCGCCGTCAACCCCGACCGGGAGCTGCGGCGCATCGCCACGAGCAAGGAGTGGCCGGTCCTGGCCTTCGTGCGGCCGGTCGCGCTGCGGCGGCGCGTGCCGCTCCCGCCGGCCCGGCCCACCCTCGCCGCCCTCGCCGTGGGCGGGGCGGTGGCCGCCGGAGGCGTCATCTGGGCCAATCGTCGCAAGAAGCCGGGAGCCTGAGCGGCACCCACCGCAGGCCGTCAAAGTCAACCCTTGTGGACGCACCCGGGCAGGACTAGAACAGAGACAACAACTTCACAAGCAGCACGTGTACCGGGTACCCACGCGGCGATCCACCCATCCGATGGGGTGCTAGCCATTCGGGATCTGCCCGAGGGCGGCGACTTAGAGAAATGCACGCTTGGTAGCCACGGCATCACGTGTAGGCGGCGGCACCCGATCCTCGTGAACGGGTGCCGCTCGCATGTGCGGAGGACGGCTCTGAGGCTCGCTGCGCTCGCACCTCAACCATCGAGGACGAGCGGGCTCGCCTCGGCGCCGGCCGCGAACGCCTCCGCCCCGTAGAGCGCCCACGCGTGCACGCCGCTGGGACCCCCGTCGCGGTAGGCACGCAGGTTGGACTCGTACGCCGCCCGCAGGGCCAGGTGCCCGGCCTCGGGCACGACGAGCGACTTGGCGTCCACCCCGCGCGAGACCAGCACCAGCCGCTCCAGCGCCCGCGCGACGATCCCGTTGTGCGACGCGAACGGCGCCGCCGTCGCGACGTCGGCATGGGCGACCGCCGCCACCAGCAGGGCCGGCGCCTCGGTGCCGGACAGCAACAGCTCGGCCACCCCGCGCAGCCGGTCCGCCGACGCCGCGTCCCGCGGGCGCCCCAGCTCCTCGGCTCCCAGGGTCGACGAGGCGACGACGGTGTGCAGCCGCGCGATCGCCTGCAGCGGCGCGGTCTTGAGCAGTGGCGCCAGCGCCAGCATCGACGCGGACAGCCGTACGGCGTCGGCCGCGATCGCGTCCGCCTCGCCGGCCCTCACCTGCTCCACCGTGGCGGTCGACCCCTCGAGCACGGCGCTCGCGTGCGCGCCTCGCAGCAGGGACTCGGCGGTCATCTCCGGCGACGTACGACGTAGGCCGCGGTCGCGCAGCATCACGTCGATCCCGTCACGGGTGGCGGCGTACGCGGAGCCGACACCCTCCAGCGAGGTGAGCCAGGCGAGCGGGTCGGTCATGGGGAGGAACGCTAGCGCCCGCGCCTCGGGATACGGTGAGCGCGATGAGCGACGAACTCCCCGAGACCCCCGCCCCGCTCGACCGCGCGCGGTCCTTCGGCTCCGTCGCCCGGGCGTACGACCGTGGCCGGCCGGGATACCCCACGGAGGCGGTCGCGTGGCTGATGGGTGGCGAGGCCAAGGTCGTCCTCGAGCTGGGTGCCGGCACCGGCAAGCTGACCCGCGCGCTGGTCGACCAGGGCCACGCGGTCTTCGCCACCGAGCCGGACGAGGCGATGCTGGCGCTGCTGCGCGAGCGCGTCCCCGAGGTGAGCGCGAAGGTCGCCACCGCGGAGGAGATCCCGGCCAACGACCGCTCGGTCGACGTCGTGGTCGTCGCGCAGGCGTTCCACTGGTTCGACCACGAGGTCGCACTGGCGGAGATCGCCCGCGTGCTCAAGCCCGGCGGCCACCTCGCGCTGGTGTGGAACAGCCGCGACGAGCGGATCCCGTGGGTGCGCCGGATGGGTGAGATCCTCGGCCGCCAGGACCTCGACACCTCCTCGTCCGAGCACCTCTCGACCAGCGAGCACTTCGGAGCTGTGGAGGAGAAGACCTTCAAGCACTGGCAGGAGGTCAACCGCGAGACGGTCCTCGACCTGGCGCGGTCACGCTCCAGCTTCGCGATGATGGACGACGCCGCACGCGAGGACAACCTCGCGAGGATGCGGGCCTTCTACGACGACTACGGCCGCGGCATGGACGGCATGCAGGTCCCCTACGTGACGCGGTGCTTCCGCGCCGTGGTGACCGATCGCGACGAGCCGACGACTTCCGACCCGGACGCACCGTCACAGCAGGGACCGGTCGTGAGCGACGGCACCGACACCGACATGTTGCTCATCGACTTCCGCTGACCCGCTGCGCCGCGGCCGGATCCCGCTAGGGTCGCGCCATGTGGAGGTGGCGACGTACGTCGTTGGGTGGCGAGGCCGACCGCGCCGCCTTCCGCGCGTTGCACAACGCCTCGCTGGCGAGCCCGGCGCTGCGGGAGGGCCTCACCTCGTCCAGCGCCGAGCGGTCCGTGCGGCACCTGCGGGCGCTGCTCGGGACACCCGCCGCGGGCCTGGGTGACACCAGCGGGCTGCTGGCCTGGGACGGCCTGGGCGGCCACCACCGCACCCAGCTGCCGCCGACCATCAGCCAGGTCGCCGAGACCGGGCGCACCATGATCGTCGACGAGCGGACGCTGGTCTGCGACGACGGCGGCTGCCAGGTGCGGCAGGCGATCGTCAGCCCCCTGGTGGTCGAGGACACCCTGGTCGGTGCGCTGGTCGTCGGTGCGCCGCACACCACGGGCGGTCTCGTCCGTGCCGCCGACGAGGTGGCGTCCTGGGTGAGCGGCCAGCTCGAGCTCGCCGAGCTCGACGCGTCGCGGACCCGGCTGATGGAGGCCGAGGTGCGCGCGCTGCGGGCCCAGATCAGTCCCCACTTCATCTACAACTCGCTCGGCGCGATCGCCAGCTTCGTGCGTACGGATCCCGACCGGGCCCGCGAGCTGCTGCTGGAGTTCGCCGACTTCACCCGCTACTCCTTCCGGCGCCACGGCGACTACACGACGCTCGCCGAGGAGCTCCGCTCCGTCGAGCGCTACCTCCTGCTCGAGCAGGCCCGCTTCGGCGACCGGCTGCACGTGACGCTGCAGGTCGCGCCGGAGGTGCTGCCCGTGGCGGTGCCGTTCCTCTGCATCCAGCCGCTGGTCGAGAACGCCGTACGCCACGGGCTGGAGGCCAGCGCCGACAAGGAGGACGGCATCGGCCGGCTCTCGATCACCGCGCGCGACCTCGACCAGGAGTGCGTCCTCGAGGTCGAGGACGACGGCACCGGCGAGGACCCCGACCGGGTGCGTCAGGCCCTCGCCGGCGACGCCTCGATGGACTCGGTGGGGCTGGGCAACGTGGACGCCCGGCTGCGCAACGCCTTCGGCGACGACTACGGCCTGGTCGTCGAGACAGCGCCCGGCGCCGGCACCAAGGTGATCGTGCGTTTCCCGAAGTTCGCCCCGGGGGTCCGGGTATGAGCCCTCCGCTGCTGAAGGTCCTCGTCATCGACGACGAACGCCCCGCGCTCGACGAGCTGACCTTCCTGCTGGGCCGCGACCCGCGCATCGGCGAGGTCCGCGGCACCGACTCCGCGACCGAGGCGCTGCGGGTGCTGCAGGCCGAGGAGGTCGACGCGGTCTTCCTCGACATCCAGATGCCCGGCCTCACCGGGCTCGACCTCGCGCAGGTCCTCTCCCGCTTCAAGCAGCCGCCGCCGGTGGTGTTCGTGACGGCCCACGAGGAGCACGCGGTCGCGGCCTTCGAGCTCCGCGCGGTCGACTACGTCCTCAAGCCGGTGCGCGAGGAGCGCCTCGCCGAGGCCGTACGACGGGTGGTGGAGGCCGGCGGCCCGACACCGTCGGGTGACGTGCAGATCCCGGTGGAGCGCGGCGGCGTCACGCGGTTCATCAACCGCTCCGAGATCACCCACGTCGAGGCGCAGGGCGACTACGCCCGGCTGCACACCGCCGAGGGCTCGCACCTCGTCCGGACGCCGCTCACCTCGCTGGCCGAGCAGTGGGCGAGCGCCGGCTTCGTCCGGATCCACCGCTCGGTCCTGGTGGCGCTCCCCCACGTCCAGGAGGTGCGCAGCGAGGGCGGCCGGGTCAGCGTCGTGGTCGACGGCACCGAGCTGCCGGTGAGCCGGCGGCACACGCGCGAGCTGCGGTCGGTGCTCACCCGGCGCCAGTCATGACCGCGCAGCCACCGCCCCGGGTGCGGGTGACCGGCCCGCCGCGGCGCCGCGCGGACGTCGTACGGTCGCCGGGGACGCGCGAGATCGACGCCGAGACCGCGCTGGGCGAGGTCTTCATGCGCTCCCTCCTGCGGGAGCAGCTGATGCTGGCGATCCGGGTGCTGGTCGCGCTCGCGCTGTCGCTGGGACTGGTGCCGGTGGCCTTCCACCTCTTCCCGCAGCTCGGCGACGTCATGGTGGGGCCGATGCCGCTGGCCTGGCTGCTCCTCGGCGTGCTGACGTATCCGTGGCTGCTGCTGCTCGGCTGGTTCTACCTGCGCCGGGCCGAGGGGCACGAGCGGGACTTCGCCGACCTCGTGGGGTCGGTGCTCCCTGACGAGGACCGCCGGTGAACACCGACGTCGTGCCGGGTGTCGTCGCGGTCGTGCTGGTCTCGATCGCGACCCTCGCGATCGGCACCTGGGGCCTGCGGATCTCGCGCACCACGAGCGACTTCTTCGTCGCCTCGCGCACCGTCCGGCCGCGGCTCAACGCGAGCGCGATCGGCGGGGAGTACCTCTCCGCGGCCTCCTTCCTCGGGGTCGCGGGGCTGCTGCTCACGTTCGGGGCGGAGATGCTCTGGTACCCCGTCGGCTGGACCGCCGGCTACCTCGTCCTGCTCGTCCTCGTCGCCGCACCGCTGCGCCGCTCGGGGGCCTACACGCTGCCGGACTTCGCGGAGGCGCGGCTGGGCTCGACCGGTGTGCGCAAGCTCTGCTCGTTGCTGGTCGTCGGCATCGGCTGGCTCTACCTGCTGCCGCAGTTCCAGGGCGCCGGGGTCACGCTGCGGGCCACGATCGGCGCCCCTCCGTGGGCGGGGTCGCTCGTCGTCGCGGTCGTCGTGCTGGCGTCCGTGAGCCCCGGCGGGATGCGGTCGATCACCTTCGTGCAGGCCTTCCAGTACTGGCTGAAGCTCACCGCGCTGCTCATCCCCGCCTGCATCCTGCTCGCGGTCTGGGCGAGCGACGGCGCGCCGGACCCGACGGCCGCGGCGCCCGCGTCGTGGTCCATCCCGCTCGCCTCGCCCGGCGACGGCATCGGGCTCTACACGACCTACTCCCTCATCGTCGCCACCTTCCTCGGGACGATGGGGTTGCCGCACGTGGTCGTGCGGTTCTACACCAATCCCGACGGCCGGGCCGCCCGCCGTACGACGCTGGCGGTGCTGGGGCTGCTCGGGATCTTCTACGTCCTCCCCCCGGTGTACGGCGCCCTGGGCCGCATCTACGCACCCGACCTCGCCGACGGGCGGGCCGACGTGCTCGTGCTGGAGCTGCCGTCACTGATGGTGCCGGGCGTGCTGGGCTCCGTGCTGACGGGCCTGGTGACGGCCGGCGCCTTCGCGGCGTTCCTGTCGACGAGCTCGGGCCTGACGATCGCCGTCGCCGGGGTGCTGTCGCAGGACGTCACGGGTCGGCGGTGGGGCACCCATCGCCTCGGCGGCGTGGCGGCGTTCCGGGTCGCGGCGGCCATCGCGGTCGTCGTGCCGCTCCTGATGTCGCTGCCCGCCCAGGACGTCGCGGTGGCCCGGACCGTGGGCCTGGCGTTCGCGGTCACGGCCTCGACGTTCGCTCCGCTGCTGATGCTCGGCATCTGGTGGCGCGGGCTGACGCCCGGAGGAGCCGTCGCCGGGCTGCTCGTCGGCGGGCTGGGCTCGGGGGCCGCCGTGGCCTGGACGCTGGCGACCTCGTCCTCGACCGGCTGGGCGGCGGCCCTGCTGGGGTGGCCGGCGGCGTGGAGCGTGCCGGCCTCCATCGTCACGATGGTCGTGGTCTCGCGGCTGACGCGGGCGTCGGTGCCGCCCCACGCCGGGCGGTTCATGGTGCGGCTCCACACGCCCGAGGCGGTCGAGCTCGAGCGGGGCTGATCCCGTGGACAATGGGCCATGACCACCGACGACACCGTCCCGTTCCGGCTCTGGCCGCCGGTCGCGATCGGCGCGCCCCTGCTGGTGGGCGGGCTCGCGACGTACCGGTGGGGTGACCCGGTCGAGCCGGGCGCGTGGAGCGTGCCGGTCGGCTGGGCCCTGGTGGTGCTCTTCGTCGTCTGGAACGGGTGGTCGCTGTGGCTCTTCGCCCGCCACGAGACCGGGTTGCTGCCGGGACAGGCGACGGAGTCGATGATCGAGGAAGGGCCGTATCGTCTGTCGCGCAACCCGCTCTACGTCGGGATGCTCGTGCTGTACCTCGCTCTTGCGCTGCTGGGCTCCACGTTCTGGGGGCTCGTGCTGTTCCCGGCGGCGGTGCTGCTCGTCCTCTGGGGCGCGATCCTGCCTGAGGAGCGGTTCCTCCACGAGCGGTTCGGGGAGCCGTACGACGCCTACCGCGCCCGCGTCCGACGCTGGCTCTGACCGGTCACGCCGAGCGCAGGACGAACTCGTTGCCGTCCGGGTCCGACATCTCGACCTCGGCACCCCGCCGCTCGACCATGGCGGCCCCCAGCCCCACCAGGCGCTCGACCTCCGCGTCCAGGTCACCGGAGGCGACGAGGCCGAAGTGCATCCGGTGCCGACCGGAGTACTCGTTGAGCGGCGGGCCGCCCCACGCGATCTTGTGACCACCGCCCGGCGGCGATATCGCGGTCTCCCCGTCCTCGTCCCACACCAGCGGCCAGTCCAGCGCGGCGGCCCAGAAGACACCGACCTCCCGCGTGCCGTCGGCCGCGAGCTCGCCCAGGAAGCCCGTCCCGGCGAGCCAGTTGTTGCCCGCCTCGATCACGCAGAACTCGTTGCCGTCGGGGTCGGCGAGCACGACGTGGTCCTCCTCCGGCAGCTGGCCGACGTCGAGGTGCGTCGCCCCCAGCGCCAGCGCCCGCGCGACCGTCGCGTCCTGCTGCGCGGCGTTGCTGGTCAGGTGGAAGTGGATCTGGTTGAGCCCGCGCTTGGGCTCGTCGGACGCCTCGAACGCCAGCCGGAAAGGGGTGTCCCCGTCCGGCAGCAGCACCAGGCCCTCCCGAGCCCAGCCGAGCAGCTCGCCCCAGAAGGTCGCGAGCTCCTCGGGGTCCGAGGCGAGGACGGTCAGCGCGTGCAGTCGGGCGGCCATCCCGTCACCGTAGGCAACCGGGCGGCCCCGGGTCAGCCCTTGGAGACCGGAACCTCGCTCACCGGGGTGATCGTGCTGGTGCACCGCTTGAAGCCTGGCCAGAGGAACCGGTGGAGCGCGTCCACGTCCTCGGTCTCGACCACCAGGAACAGCGTGTGCTGGGCGTTCGCGCCATAGCGGCCGACCAGAGTCACACCGGGGACGGTGTCGTCGTACAAGGAGTTGGAGCCGCCCTCGTCGCGAGGGCAGAGCTCCGGGATGTGGACCTGCGTGATGTGGAAGAGCACCGGGCCTCCAGGTGTCGTCGACGTCGTGGGGACATCGTTGACCCCCGGGGAGGTTTTGTCATCGCCCACCACCTGCGCTCGGCCGACGGACGACGAGGATGGCCAGGCGACCGCGCTCGCGCGACACTGGTCACTCGAACCTCGGCACGCACCGGAGGCGTCGGCGGAAGAGAACTTCCCGCATCTGACCTGAAGCTCCTCGACGGCTGCGGCGACACCGTGCAGAGCTGCGCGAGTCGATGAGCGCGCTGGAGGACGCCCTGGCCGGCCTGGACGTCGTCGCGGACGTCGACGGGGTCCGCAGCTCGGGCACGGCGCTCCTCGGGAGGCTCGTCCGGCACCGGCAGCGGGGCTCCGACCTCGTCCTCGGGGCCTACGAGTTCGACATCGGTGGTGAGACCTGAGCCGATCAGCCCAGCCCCGGTGCCCCCACCGCCAGCGCAACCACGGCGGCCGCACCCTGCACGTCGGGCAGCGCCCCACCCGCCCTGCGGGCATTCGCGTGGTCGAGCATGACCGACACGAACGTCTCGGCCGCCTGGCGGCGCAGGGTCTTCGCCACGGTCCACTCGACGGCCTGGTCGAGCGCTGACTCGGTGAGCTCGACCAGCGTGCGGCGCAGCCGGCGCAGGTGGTCGCGCACCTCCGGGTGGGTGCCGCTCTCGCGGAAGATGATCGTCCGCAGCACCAACGAGTCGTGGTCCTCGAGGCCGAGCCGGCGGTGCATCGCCAGCAACGACCCGGCCGGGTCCCCCCGGCGTACGACGCCGGCGATGCTCTCCTTCGTCGGGGTCGGCAGGCGCTCCTGCAAGAGGGTCAGCAGCAGGTCGATCTTGCGGGGGAAGTAGTAGAACACCAGCCCCTTCGGCACCTCGGCCGCCTCGGCGACCCGGGCCGTCGGGGTCGCGTCGAAGCCGTCGACGGCGAAGAGCTCCTCCGCCGCGTCCAGGATGCGCGTGCGGCGATCAGCGGCGGCCATCGATGCTCCCGGGACAGTGGGTGGAACGAGCGACCGGGGAACGGGCAGGCCCCGGCAACCGGCACGGCCTGCCCGTCGGCGTGGCTTCACACGGCACTGGCTAGTGCGCGATCGGCCCGTGGTGGATGTGCATCCTCTGCTCGAGCTGGGGCAGTGCCAGCACGCCGGCGACTGCAGTGACCACACCGACGACCCAGGCCGTCATGGCCATGGCGTCGAGCGTGTCGAACCCCATCACCCACGGTGAGACGATGAACGCCGCCCCCAGCAGCATGAGCGCATACTCCGAGAACCGCGTCTCCGCCGTTGCCAGCGACCACAGCGAGACCGCCATGGTCACCACGCCGAGAGCCACCATCGTCTGCGTGGCGTCGTCGCTCGTCTCCGTCCACAGCGGCGACAGTGTCGCGTAGGCGCCGGCCAGCAAGGCGGCCCACACCGGCCACCGAGCCCACTTCTCCATGACGTGACCTCACTCTCTTCTCCGGACCCGTCGCTCACGACGGGGTCATCCATCCTCAGGATGCGCCCTGATTGACCGCCCGGTCAAGTGGGTTCGCGTCAGCCCACCGCCAGCCGATATCCGCGCTTCACCACCGTCAGGACCGCCCGGGTCCCGATCGCCGCCCGCAGTCGCGCCACCGCCATCTCCACGGCGTGCTCGGAGCCGGCCTGCCCGCTTGGCAGGGCAGCGAGCAGCGCCCGGCGGGAGACGACGTGCCCCGGGTTCACGAGCAGCGCCATCAGCACCGACGCGGGGGCCGGGGACAGCTCGACCGGTACGCCGTCGAGCAGCAGGGAGTCGCTGTGCACGATGAGCGTCCGCCCGTCGGAGAGGCGTACGTCGACGCCGTCGCGCCGCGTCGGCAGCTCGGTCTCCAGCTGCTTGACCATCCCGGCCAGGCGGGAGCGCTCGGGGACGATCGTCGGCACGCCCCACATCTCGAAGGCCGCGGCCGTCACCGGTCCGACGCAGGCCGCGACGACGTCGGACTGGAAGGCCGAGATGACGTCGTCGCGCCGCCCGACCGAGAAGGCGGCCTCCATCAGCGCGGCGACGGCGGGCGCCGAGGTGAAGGTGACCGCGTCGAGCCGGCGGTCCGCGATGAGGTCGATCAGGCCGAACATCGGCTCCGGGTCGTCGGCCGACTCCACCCGGTAGATCGGCACCGTCAGCACCGACGCGCCCTGGCGGCGCAGCGCGTGGGCCGCCATCGACAGCGACTGGCCGTGCTCCTGCACGACGATCCGCTTGCCGGAGAGGTCGCGGCCGCGCAGGTGCGCGAGCACGTCCTCGAAGCACTCCGACTCCGGTGCCCACAGCTCGCGCAGGCCGTGCCGCCGCAGCACCCCGACGCTCTTGGGGCCGCGGGCGAGGATCTCCGACCGGCCCAGCGTCGCCACGAGGTCGTCGTACAGCCCGGCCTCGGCCGCCGCGTCCAGCCATGCCTTCATGCCGACGCCAGTGGTGGCCAGGAAGAGGTCGACGGGCCCGCTGACGACCTCCTCGGTCGCGGCGAGCAGCTCGCCGAGGTCGACGTGGTTGGGCTCCAGCGAGAGGGCCGCCGCCCACTCCACCTCGGCGCCGCGGCGGCGCAGCAGCGCGACCTGCTCGTCGGCCTTCCGCGCGGCGGTGACGCCGATCCGGAAGCCGTCGAGAGGCTTGCCGTCGACGAGAGGGGCCTCGGGCTCGACGGTGGCCGTCACGTCGGCTCCCGTGGCGCACCGACCAGCACGATGCCGTCCACCACCGACACGTCGTACGCCGGCACGCCGACGGTGTCGTCGTCGAGGCACCGCCCGGTGGTCAGGTCGAAGGCCTGCTTGTACATCGGCGAGCTCACGACCGGAACGTCGCCGCGGGTCCCGACGATGCCGCGGGAGAGGACCGATGCGCCGCTGAACGGGTCGACGTTGCCGATCGCGTGGACCGCGCCGGAGTGGGTGCGGAAGACGGCGACCGCGACACCGTCGACCAGCGCCGCCACACCACCCTCCAGCGGGATCGCGTCGACGGAGCAGACCTCGGTCCGCGTCGAGACCCGAGTGGCGGTCATGCCGGTGCTCCCACTGGGATCAGTGCCGGGGCGATGGGTTGGAGCTGGTCGCGCTCGGTGGTGAAGGCGATGCTCGGGTCGGGGGTGTCGGGCGCGTTGACGAAGGAGACGAAGCGCGCGAGCTTCTCGGGGTCCTCCAGCGTCGCGCGCCACTCGTCGGCGTAGCCGCCGACGTGCCGCGCCATCTCCGCCTCCAGCTCGGCGCCGAGGCCGAGCGCGTCGTCGACGACGACCTCGCGGACCCGGTCGAGCCCGCCCTCGAGGTGCTCGATCCAGGTCGAGGTGCGCTGGAGCCGGTCGGCGGTGCGGACGTAGTACATGAGGAAGCGGTCCAGGTAGGACACGAGCGTCTCGGTCGAGAGGTCACCGGCGAGGAGCCGCGCGTGGGCGGGGTTGGCGCCGCCGTTGCCGCCGACGTAGAGGTTCCAGCCCTTCTCGGTCGCGATGACGCCGAAGTCCTTGCCGCGCGCCTCGGCGCACTCGCGGGCGCAGCCGCTGACGCCGCCCTTGAGCTTGTGGGGGCTGCGCAGACCGCGGTAGCGCAGCTCGAGCGCGATGGCGAGGCCCACCGAGTCCTGCACGCCGTAGCGGCACCACGCCGAGCCGACGCACGACTTCACGGTGCGCAGCGACTTGCCGTAGGCGTGGCCGGACTCGAAGCCGGCGTCGACGAGTCGTCGCCAGATCTGCGGCAGCTGCTCGACCCGGGCGCCGAACAGGTCGATCCGCTGGCCGCCGGTGATCTTGGTGTAGAGGTCGAAGTCGCGGGCGACCTCGCCGATGACGATGAGCTTCTCGGGCGTGATCTCCCCGCCGGGGATGCGCGGGACGACGGAGTAGGTGCCGTTGCGCTGCAGGTTGGCGAGGAAGGCGTCGTTGGTGTCCTGCAGGGCGGCGGTCTCGCGATCGAGGATGTGGGTGCTGGTCTGGCTGGCCAGGACACTGGCGATCGCGGGCTTGCAGACATCGCAGCCGCGGCCCGTGCCGTGAGCCTCGACGATGTCGTCGAAGCGGCGGTAGCCGTGCACCGCCACGACGTCGAAGAGCTCCTGCCGGGTGAGCCGGAAGTGCTCGCACAGGCCCCTGTCGACGACCTTCCCGACGCTGGCGAAGTGCTCCTCGATGAGGTTCTTCACCGTCGGCACGCAGGACCCGCAGGTGCTGCCGGCGCGGGTGCAGGCCTTGACGGCGGCGACGTCCTCGCACCCCTGCTCGGCCACCGCGTGGAGGATGTCGGCCTTGGTCACGTCGTTGCACGAGCAGACCTGCGCCTCGTCGGGCATGCCCAGTCGGGCGCCGGTGCTCGCGGGGAGGATGAGCTGCTCGGGGTTGTCGGGCAGCGCGAGCCCGCTGCTGACCATCGGCCGCAGGATGCCGTACGCCGACGCGTCGCCGACGAGGATCCCGCCGAGCAGCCGGGTGCCGTCCTCGCTCACGACGAGCTTCTTGTAGACGCCGGCCACCGCGTCGGCGTAGGTCAGCTCGAGGGCGCCGTCGGTGGTCGCGAACGCGTCGCCGAAGCTGGCCACGTCGACGCCGAGCAGCTTGAGCTTGGTGGACATGTCGGCACCGGTGAACGTGCCGGGGCCGTCGAGGAGCGCGTCGACGACGACCTCGGCCATCGCGTAGCCGGGCGCGACCAGGCCGTACATCGTCCCGCCAGGGGCCGCGCACTCCCCGACCGCGAACACGGCCTCGTCGCTGGTCCGGCACTGCTCGTCGACCAGTACGCCACCGCGCGGGGCGGTCTCCAGCCCACACTCACGTGCCAGGGCGTCGCGCGGCCGGATGCCGGCCGAGAAGACGACGACCTGCGCGTCGATGACCTCCGTCGGCGCACCCTCCTCCGTCCCGGCCTGGCGGACCCGGAGGCCCGTCACCGCGTCGCGCGCCCTCGATCTCCTCCGTCACCACGCCCGTGTGCACCGTGACGCCGAGCTTCTCGACGTGCCGGACCAGGGTCGCGCCGGCGGCGCCGTCGAGCTGGACGGGCATCAGCCGGGGCGCCATCTCGACGACGTGGGTGCTCAGTCCCAGCTGGACGAGCGCGTTGGCCGCCTCGAGCCCGAGCAGGCCGCCGCCGATGACGACGCCGCTGGTCGCGGTCTCGCTCGCCGCCTTGATCGCCTCGAGGTCCTCGATCGTGCGGTAGACGAAGCAGCCATCCGTGCCGCGTCCCTCCACCGGTGGGACGAACGGCGCCGCGCCGGTCGCGAGCACCAGCACGTCGTACGCGTGCACCGTGACGGCACCGGGCTCGCTCCGCTGGTCGAGGAGGGCGCCCCCGCGCCCGGCACGAGACCCCGCAGGCGGCGGCGACACCACCGTCACCGTCCGCGCCGCCCGGTCGATCTCGGTGACGACGCTGTCGAGCACCAGCCGCACCCGCGGGTCGTCGTACTCACCGCCGGGCAGCAGGGAGAGTGCCTCGGCGCCTGCGCCGTCGGCGGCGTGGCCGAACCAGCTGGTGAGCCCGACCCGGTCGTACGCCGCCCGCGGCTCCTCCCCGACCACGAGCACGTCGTGGGTCTCGGTCAGGCCGCGCTCGACCGCGGCCTGGGCGAACCGGTGGCCCACCATGCCGTGCCCGACGACGACGATCCGCTGGCGCTTGCTCATGCGAGGACGGTAGGAACCGGATGTTGTCGGCGACCTCCCGCAATGTTTCAGCCGTGAAAACTGCCCGGCACGGCCTCACGCAGACGGCGACAGCTCCGGGCACAGCTCCACCAGCACCCGCAGCTGCGCGGGCGTCACGAAGGACGGGTTGCTGCCGGCCGGCACCCGCAGCACCTCCATGTCCGCCAGGTCGGGGTGACCGGTCAGCTCGGTGCGCAGGAGCGGATGGGCCACCGGCGACAGGGCGACGGGCACCACGCCTGCCTCCGCCGGTCCCGTGGTCCGCCCGGACGCGTAGATCCCGGCCGGGTGCTCACGCTCGTTGCCGCTGACCCACAGCAGCACCGGCTGGCCCGCCTCCACCAGATCCGTCCGGTAGGTCGGCTGCACGCACCAGGTGTCCACGCCGGCGAAGCCCGCGCGTACGTGCGCGCGCGTGGACGGGGCAGAGCCGGTGGCCTTCAGCAGCCAGGCGCCCAAGGTCGCCGGGGTCAGTGCGCGGGCGGGGGCAACCACTCCCTGAGGGTGACACACCATCGACGCCGGCCCGGACTGCTGCCAATCTGAAGGGGTGAGCGACTGGTTCCTGCCGGAGAGGGAGCGTCCCTGGACATCGGGCAACCTCGTGGTGCCGCGCGTGCACGGCGCGAGCTACTTCGCCCGCCTCCTCGAGCTGATCGGCGCCACGGAGGCCGGCGACCGCATCTTCTTCACCGACTGGCGTGGCGACGCCGACGAGCGAATGGCGGAGGACGGGCCGACCGTCGCCGAGCTGCTGAGGTCGGCGGCTGGCCGTGGGGTCGAGGTGCGCGCGCTGATGTGGCGCTCGCACCCGGGCCGGCTCAACAGCGAGGAGAACGGGCACCTCGGTCGGATCATCAACGAGTGCGGCGGCGAGGCGCTGCTCGACGAGCGGGTGCGCCGCGGCGGGTCGCACCACCAGAAGCTGCTGGTCGTGCGCCGCAAGGGCCGCCCCGAGGAGGACGTGGCCTTCGTCGGCGGGATCGACCTGTGCCACGGACGTCGCGACGACGCCGCGCACGCCGGCGACCCGCAGGCGCCACCCCTGGACGACCGCTACGGCGAGGCGCCGCCGTGGCACGACGCGATGGCGGAGATCCGCGGGCCGGCCCTGGCGCACGTGCTCGACACCTTCACCGAGAGGTGGGACGACGAGACGCCGCTCGACCACCGCAACCCCTACCGCGCGGTGGCCCACCGGATCGCGCGGATGCCGCGGCACCCGGAGGCGCTGCCCGAGCGATGGGACCCGCCCCCCGCGGCCGGCCGCCACCAGGTGCAGATCCTGCGGACCTATCCCGCCAAGCGCCCGACGTACCCGTTCGCGCCCGACGGCGAGCGCTCCATCGCGCGGGCGTACTCGCGGGCCTTCAGCCGGGCGCGGCGCCTGGTCTACGTCGAGGACCAGTACTTCTGGTCCGACGTGGTGGCCACCACGCTCGCCGACGCGCTGCGGCGCGAGCCGGGCCTTCAGGTGATCGCCGTCGTCCCGCGCTTCCCGGAGGAGGACAGCATGGTCGGCGGCCCGCCGATGAAGTACGGCCAGCGCCTCGCGTGGGAGCGCCTGCACGATGCCGGCGGCGACCGGTTCGCGATGTTCGACCTCGAGAACGACGAGGGGACCCCGATCTACGTGCACGCCAAGGTCTGCATCGTCGACGACCAGTGGATGACGATCGGCTCCGACAACCTCAACCTCCGCTCGTGGACCCACGACTCGGAGCTCACCTGCGCCGTGGTCGACCCGGACGACGAGCTGCCCCGCAACCTGCGCACGTCGCTGTGGGCGGAGCACCTCGGGCTGCCGGAGCACGACGGACGGCTGGCCGACCTCGACGGTGCGCTGGCCCTGTGGGAGTCGCGACTCGGCGCCCCGGGCAGCCGGATCGGACGGCACGAGCCGCCGGCGCTGTCGCGGCGTACGGAGCGGTGGGCCGCGCGGGCCTACCGCCGGTTCTACGACCCCGACGGCCGGCCGCGGTGGCTGCGCGGGACGTCCGAGTTCTGAGGGCTGCGTCAGCGGTAGGGGTCGGTGACCTCGCGCAGCTTGAGCAGTGCGTCGCGCAGCTGTCCCGCCAGCTCGGCGCCGAGGTGCTCGGTCCACTCCCGCTCCACGCCGATCACGACCTGCATGGCCTGTCGTGAGGCCTCGCGTCCGCGCTCGGTCAGCCGGATGAGACGCGCCCGGCCGTCCTCCGGGTCGGGCACCCGCTCGACGAGTCCCTCGCGCTCCAGGGCCGTGACGAGGAGGCTCGCGGTCTGCTTGGTCACCTGCGCGCTCTCGGCCAGGTCGGTGAGCCGCGAGCCGTCGTCGGCGATCCGCTGGGCGAGGCGCGCCTGCGCGGGCGTCACGTCGTACCCCGCGTCACGCACGGCACGGAGCACCCGCTCGTCCATCGCGCGGTACGAGACGAACATCAGCGTGGCGAGGTCCACGGCACCCCTTGACGTAGTCAGCATCACTGACCATTATGGTCAGCATCCCTGACGATCATAAGGGGCAGCCCATGACCAGACTTCCGCCCGTCAGCGTCGTGCGCGCCGCGACCAGCGTCCGCACCGCCCTCCAGGCGCTCACCCGTCGGATGGTTCCGCCCGAGGTAGGTGTCCTCGAGCTCCGCGTCGGGCTTCATGGCGACGCACGCGGTGTATGCCCTCGCCGAGCTGCGCGTGGCCGACCAGCTGGCCGGCCACGCCAGGACCGCCGAGGAGGTGGCGCTCGCGCTCGGCACCAACCCTGATGCGACCCATCGGCTGCTGCGGGCGTCCGCCGCCCACGGCCTCCTCCACGAGGACGGCGACGGGCGCTTCGCGCTCACCGCCCTCGGAGAGACACTGCGGTCGGACTCGCCCGACTCGATGCGGTCGGTCGTCCTGATGATCGGCGACCCGCGCTACCAGTCCGTCTGGGGCCGCCTGCCGGAGGCGGTGACCACTGGCACGCCCCAGGCCGAGGCGGTGCACGGGGTGTCGATGTGGGAGCTGCTCGACCGCGACCCCGACTACGCCGAGAGCTTCAACGACGCGATGTCGCGCCTCTCCGCGCTCGACTGGCCGACGGTCGCGGCGGCGTACGACTTCACGCCCTTCTCGACCATCGTCGACGTCGGCGGCGGCCACGGGCAGTTGCTCGCCCTCATGCTCGGCGCCGCCCCTGCTGCGAAGGGGGTGCTGCTGGAGCAGGAGAGCCTCGTCGCCGGGGCCGAGCGGCTGCTGGGAGACGCCGGCGTCCTCGCGCGCTGCCGGCTGGAGACCGGGTCGTTCTTCGACACCGCGCCCGACGACGGCGACCTCTACGTGCTGCGGCGGGTCGTCCACGACCTGGACGACGACCGGGCCGTCGCCCTCCTGACGAACCTGCGGTCCCACATGCCCAGTGGCGCCACGCTGCTGCTGATGGAGAGCATCGTCCCGCCGGGCAACGAGCCGCACTTCGCGAAGGCGCTCGACCTCGACATGCTGCTCTTCGTCGGCGGGCGTGAGCGCACGCAGAGCGAGTACGCCGCCCTGCTCGACCGCGCCGGCCTCCGGATGACGCGCGTGGTGCCGACGATCTCCACCATCTCGCTGGTCGAGGCCCGACCGGTCGCGTGACATGGACACGCTCGCCCAGGTCTGCGCCGGTCTCTCGGCCGTCATCCTGATCGCCGTCTTCCCGTTCGAGGCCTTCCTCATCGACCGGCCGTGGGTGCAGAAGTTCCTCGGGATCGAGCCGCACGGCATCGCCAACGTGCACCTGTGGTCCTTCTGCATCGGCGTCCGCAACGCCCTCGCCGGCGTCGGCGCCCTGGTCGGGCTCTGGATGGTCAACCGCGGCGACGAGTCGACGGGCACCACGGTCGTCGTGGTGGCCTGCACCTACATGCTGGTCGCCTCGCTCGCCATGGGCGTCGCGGACCTGTTGGGCTACTGGCTGCCGCGCGGCGGGAGCGTCCGCGGCACGATCTCCTCGTCGGTGCTGCCCGCCGTCGCGCTCATCGCCATCGCGCTCTGACCGCCGGTCTCAGGTCGGCGTGGCCGCCGCGAACGCCGCCGCCAGCTCCGTGCGGGAGCGGAGGTCCCGCTTGCGGTAGATCGAGCTCAGGTGCCGCTCGATCGTCTTGGGGCTGAGGAAGAGGGCGGCGGCGATCTCCTTGTTGGAGAGACCACGGGCGGCGAGGAGCGCGACCCGCACCTCACGCGCGGTGAGGGGTTCGCTGCTCGTGACCTCACGCTTGCGGGCGCGGGCACCCGTCGCGTCGAGCTCGTCGTCGGCCTTCGCCACCCACACGCCCAGGTCCATCTCTGCGAAGGCGTCGCGAGCTGCCGCCAGGTGGCCACGGGCGTCCGTACGCCGGCCCGCCCGCCGCAGTCGTGCGCCGAGGAGCAGGCGGGTCCGCGCGGTCTCGAACGGGTTCGTCGACGCGGCGTGGGCGGCCAGGGCCCGACCGAACGCAGCGAGCGCCTGGTCGAGGTCCTCGATCACGAGGGCCTCGGTCCGGGCGAGGACGGCCATGGTCAGCGGTGGCGACTCCTCGGGTGTCACCGCGGCGTAGCGGACGACCAGGTCGCTCGCGTCGCTCCGGCGACCCACCGCGACGTAGGCCTCGACGAGGTCGGGAGCGATCCCGAGCGGCTCGGCCGAGGCTCCCATGCCGCCGTCGAGGTCCAGGCGGGGCTCCAGGACGGCGATCACGCCCTCCGCATCACCGCGGCACAGCGCACAGAACGCCTCCGTCAGGGCCAGGTAGGCCGCGTGCGACGACGTGCCGGCGCGCTCGGTCAGCTCACGGGCGCGGACCAGCGCCCGGCGCGCGTCGCCGTCCAGGCCGCGAGCGGCGGACTGCCAGGCCACGATGGCGAACGCATTGGCGACGTCGACGGCGTACCCGAGCTGGTCACCCAGCTCCGCAGCCTCGCCCGCGTCGGCGAAGGCGCCCGCGGTGTCGCCGATCCAGGACCGTCCGGACGCGGCCAGGCCGAGCGCCGGGACGAGCACGCCGAAGGCTCCGCGCTCCCGGGCCAGTGACAACAGGTGCTCGCCGAGCGGGAACACGGGCGACACGTCGCCGAGGAAGCCGGCGGCCAGCGCGAGCGGGATCAGGGCACGGGGGTCGTCACGCAAGGGCGGCCTGCCGATGTCCTCGACCACCGCGGCCAGCAACCCGGCCGACGCGGCCGCATCGCCTCCGACCGCCACGGCCAACGCCTGCGTGAAGCTGGCCAGCAGTCGTTGGTACGCGTCGAGCTGGGGCGAGACCTCGACGAAGCGCGCGGCACATGCGGCGACGCCCGCCATGTCCCCGAGGCGGAAGCGCGCCATCGCGAGCCTCCGACAAGGCATGCCCCAGCGCCGCACCGTCGGCCACCTCGACCGCCGACGCCAGCATCTCCGCGGCCCGCGGCACGGATCCGGTGGTGAGCTCCAGCACCCCGGAGACGACCAGTGCTCGCCCCCGCGACGGCGGGTCCGTCGAGCCGTCGAGGACCCGCCGGGCCAGCAACCGCGTGCGCACCACGTCGCCGGCCAGCAGCGCGTCCTCGGCCGCACCGGCCAGCAGCTCGGCCGACCGGGTGGTGTCGCCGGCGAGGAGGGCCGCACGTTCGAGGGCCGCCGAGGCTGCGGCGTACCCGGCCTTGGACCGGTTGTCGTCGGCCACTCGCACGAGTGCCTCCGCGAGTGCCGGGTCTGCGCCGACGCTCGCCTCGGCCCGGTGCCACGCCGCTGCCAGGGGGAGCGACCTGCCGGCCAGCGCCTCCGCGAGCAGGAGGTGGCACCGGCGCCGCTCCGCGGAGCTCGCTGCGTTGACGGCGGCGCTGCGCAGCAGGGGATGCCGGAAGGCCAGCCCCGCGTCCAGCGGGACCAGGACACGGAGGTCCACCGCTTCGTCGAGCGCTGCCTCACCGTCGTCCCCGGTCGCGGCCAGGGCCGCGGCCACCGTGGCGATCGAGGCGGTCCGGTCGAGGGCGCAGAGCACGACGGCGCGTCGCGCGGGCGGGGAGAGCCCGGCCAGCACCTGTCGGTAGTGGCCCTCGAGCCTCTCCCCGAGCGGGAGCCGGTCGGGCAGCTGCGCGGCGCCCAGGCGTTGGGGGTCACTGAGCCGCGAGGAGATCTCCAGCAGTCCCAAGGGGTTGCCGCCGGTGTCGTCGGCCAGCCGGTCGGCCACCGACGGCGCGACCCGCGGGCCGACCAGCGTCCGGGCTGCGGCGTGCGAGAGGCCGGCCAGCGGCAGCTCCGGCACTCCGCGGAGGAGGTCGGCCGGCACCGAGCCGTCACGCGCCGACCACAGGAAGGCGACCTGGTCCTCCTCCAGCCGCCGTGCGGCGAAGGCAAGGGCGGTGGCCGACTCCTGGTCGATCCAGTGGAGGTCGTCGACGAGGACCAGGACGGGCCCGTGCTCTGCCTCCGCCGCGATGAGGGACATCGTCCCCGCGGCGACGAGGAACCGGACAGGCTCGACGGGGCTCGCCCTCCAGCCGAGCGCCGCTTCCAACGCCTCCCCCTGCGCCGGCGGTACCTCGGCGAGGCGTCCCCGCAAGGAGGCACCGACCTGGTGGAGACCGGCGTACGCCATCAGCTGCTCCGACTCGACCCCGCGCACCCACACGCACCGGAAGTCCGGCGCCTGCTGCCCGGCGGCCCGGAGCAGCGCCGACTTGCCGATCCCCGGCGCACCGGTGACGACCAGTGACCGGCTGCCACCGGAGCGGACCGCATCGAGCATCGCGGCGACGCGAGCCGTCTCGGGCTCGCGCCCGACGAGCACGGACTCGAGGGATTCCCCCCACGCGACGGGCGCTCCCTCGGCTCGACTCTGGGTGGAAGCCGAGTTCTGAGGAGGGCCAGATGGCGTCATTGCACACGATCCTAGAGGCGTTGGGGCGGTTCGAGCTGCGCTCCGACCATCCGCCCCTCGGTCCCTGGATGCTGCTCTTCAGGCCCGCGCGCTCGCCCTACGGAGGAGGCCGCCGTGGCTGACCCGACCGCGGCCCGACCCGCGTTCGCCGGGGTGGACCACCTGGCCCTCACCGTCACCGACCTCGACCGGAGCCGCCGCTTCTACACCGAGGTCCTCGACTTCGTCGTGGTCATGGACGTCGGCACGGGACTGATCTGCATGCACCCGCAGACCGGCTTCGTGCTGGCCCTCCTCCGGCACGAGGGTGGGCACGACGACCCGTTCTCCGAGCTGCACGTCGGGGCCGACCACCTCGGGTTCACGGCGGCGTCGCGCACGGAGCTGGAGGCCTGGGAACGGCACTTCGACGCGCACGACGTGCCCTACACGCCCATCCGCGACGAGCTCTTCGGATCCCACCTCAACTTCCGCGACCCGGACAACATCGCACTCGAGCTCTCGTCCTCCAACGAGCTCATGATCGCCGCCCAGTCGGCCCTGGCATCCGGGCAGACGGGTCCGGCCGACATCGCGGCGTTCATCACCGAGCACCTCGGGAGCGACTTCGTGGTGCGTCAGCCGACGGCGACCGGCTGAGGAGTCGCCTGCCCGACCAACCGGCGTACGACGTCCGCGCAGCCACCGCAGCCCGTGGTCGCGCGGGTCCCCTCGACGCACTCGGCCACCGATGCGCAGGCCCGGACCTCCCGCGCGGTGACGCCGGCGCACGCGCACACCTCGGCCTCGTCGGGCAGCGGAGCGGGTGCGTCGGCGCTCTCCGGGAGCAGGAGCTGGCCGGGCTCGTCGGGCCCGAGGATCGTGCCCCGGTCGTAGAGCTGGGTGATCAGGCCGATCCGGGACAGGTCCCCGACGAGCGCCGCGGCGACGATGCGCCCGCCGTGCACGACGAGGCGGCGGTGGG
Organism: uncultured Actinomycetota bacterium; assembly: GCA_963740115.1. Taxonomy (GTDB): domain Bacteria; phylum Actinomycetota; class Actinomycetes; order Propionibacteriales; family Nocardioidaceae; genus Nocardioides. The sequence goes on from CAVUCQ010000005.1 coordinate 300,192, forward strand.
AGCCGGCGATCGGGTTGGTCACCTCGACCACCTCGCCCTCGGCTGCCTGCGGGTCGCCGAGGACGGCGACCTCGAGACCGGTGGCCCGGAGCCGCGCGACGCTCCGGAGGCCGGCGTACGACGCCGTCTCCCCGCGCAGCAGCCGCGCGAGCACCTCGGCCTGCTCCCACGCGGGCGCCACGAAGCCGGTCGTACGCCGGCGGTGCTCGGCGCAGTCGCCGATGGCGTGGACCCGGTCGTCGGTGACGGACGTCAGCGTGCTGTCGACGACGATGCCGCGCCGGACCATCAGCCCGGCGCGCCGGGCCAGCGCCGTCGAGGGGCGCCCGCCGGCGGTGAGGACGACGAGGTCCGTCGGCAGGACGGCGCCGTTGTCGAGCCGGACGCCCTCGTCGGTCATCCGGACGGCGCGGGCACCGGTGTAGACCTCGGTGCCGAGGCGGCGGAGGTCGCGCGCGAGCACGGAGCCGGCGGCGGGGCCGACCTGGCTGGCGAGCAGGTGTGCGGCCCCCTCGACGACCTCGGTGAGGACGCCGCGGACCGACAGCGCACGCGCGACCTGGAGGCCGAGGAGGCCGCCGCCGACGACGACGGCACGAGGTGAGGTGTGCGCGAGCACCTCGACCACCGAGTGCTGGAGCCGCCTGCAGTCCTCGAGGCTGCGGAACGGGTGGACCTTCGGGTGCAGGGTGCCGTCGCGGCGCACGAGCCCGCGGATCGGCGGGAGGGTGGGGATCGAACCCGGGGCCAGGACGAGCCGGTCGTACCGGATCCGTTCCCCGCCCACCAGCACGACCTCGCGCGCCTCGCGGTCGATCTCGACCACCCGCGCCCCGAGCCGCAGGTCGAACCCCTGCGCCTCGAACCACGCCGGCGAGCGGAGGGTGAGCGCGTCGGCCGAGTGCGTGCCCTCGAGGACCGCGGAGAGCAGGATCCGGTTGTAGGGCGCGTGGGGCTCGTCCGCGAGGACGGTGAGCCGTACGTCCGCGCCGACGAGCTGCTCGGCCAGGCGGACGGCGGCCATGCCACCACCGACGACGACGACGCGCTGGGTCATGCGGCGCGCACCGATGCCGCGCACACCTTGAACTCCGGCATCTTCGACGCGGGGTCGAGGGCGTCGTTGGTGAGCCGGTTGGCGCCCACCCAGTGGAACGGGACGAAGACCGTGTCGGGCCGGATCGTGGCGACCACCCGGGCCGGAGCGGTCATGGTCCCTCGACGCGTCGAGACGCGGACGGGCTCGCCCGACGCGATCCCCAGCCGCCCGGCGAGGAGCGGGTGCACCTCGACGAACGGCCCGTCGTCCGGGAGGGCGCGGACCCGCCGCGTCTGCGCGCCGGACTGGTACTGCGCGAGCACGCGCCCGGTCGTGAGGTGGATCGGGTAGTCCGCGCACGGCTGCTCGGCGGCACCACGGTGCTCGACGGCGTACATGCGGGCACGACCGTCGGGATGCGCGAACGAGTCGGTGAAGAGCCGGGCGCCGCCCCAGAAGACGCCACCCTCGTCGCGGATCCGGTCGTAGGTGATCGCCGAGTAGTCGGCCGGTCCGCCCTCGGAGGCACGCCCGAGCTCGGCGAAGACCTCCTCGGGCTCGGTCGCGAACGGCACGGGCGAGTCCAGCCGCGCAGCGAGGTCGGCGATGACGTCGAGGTCGGAGCGCACCCCCGACGGCGGCGTGATCGCCTTCTGCCGCAGCACGACCCGGCCCTCGAGGTTGGTCATCGTGCCGGTCTCCTCGGCCCACTGCGTCACGGGCAGCACGACGTCCGCCAGCGCAGCGGTCTCAGACATGACGAAGTCGCACACCACGAGCAGGTCGAGCGACTCGAGCCGCGACGTGACGTGGGTGGCGTTGGGCGCGCTGACCACGATGTTGGAGCCGAGGACCAGCATCGCCGAGGGGCCGGTGTAGGTGCCGAGGGCGTCGAGGAGCTCGTACGCCGACCGGCCGGGCCCGGGCAGTGACTCGGGGTCGACGCCCCACACGCCGGCGACGTGCGCACGGGCGGCGGGGTCGTCGATCCGGCGGTAGCCGGGCAGCTGGTCGGCCTTCTGACCGTGCTCGCGTCCACCCTGGCCGTTGCCCTGGCCGGTGAGGCAGCCGTAGCCGGCACCCCGCCTGCCGACCATGCCGAGCGCGAGGGCGACGTTGATCCAGGCGAGGACGGTGTCGGAGCCGGTGGAGTGCTGCTCGGCGCCCCGTGCGGTCAGGACCATCACGCGCGGAGACGCCCCCAACATCGCGGCGAGCTCGCGCACCTGCCCGGCCTCGATCCCGGTCACCCGCTCGACCCGCTCGGGCCACCAGCCGGCGACGGACTCCCGGACGTGTGACCATCCGGTCGTCCTGGCGGCCAGGTAGTCCACGTCCACGGCATCGGCGGCGACCAGCAGGTGCAGCACGCCGAGCGCCAGCGCGAGGTCGGTCCCCGGGACCGGCTGGAGGGCGAGGTCGGCGCGGTCGGCGGTCGGCGTGTGCCGGGGGTCGATGACCACGACCCGGCCGCCACGGGCCCGGAGCCGGTCGAGGTGCCGGGCCGCCGGCGGCATGGTCTCGGCGAGGTTTGACCCCACGAGCACCAGCACGTCGGTCTCCTCGACGTCGACGAGCGGGAAGGGCAGGCCCCGGTCGAGGCCGAAGGCGCGGATCCCGGCGGAGGCGGCCGACGACATGCACCAGCGGCCGTTGTAGTCGATCTGGGAGGTGCGCAGGGCGACGCGGGCCAGCTTGCCGAGCGAGTACGCCTTCTCGTTGGTCAGGCCGCCGCCGCCGAAGACCGCGACCGCGTCGGGTCCGCCCGCGGCCTGCGCGGCGCGGATGCCGTCGGCCACCCGGTCGAGGGCGACGTCCCACGAGACGGCCGACCACTCCCCCGTCGACCGGTCGCGGAGCAGGGGTGAGGTGAGCCGCTCGCGCCCGCCGTACAACCCGGCCGCCGACCAGCCCTTGCGGCACAGCGCGCCCTCGTTGACCGGGAACTCCTCCCAGGCCGACACCTCGGGCACGCGCCGACCGGTCACACGCATGCCGCACTGCAGCGAGCAGTAGGGGCAGTGGGTCTGCGTCACGAGGCCGGCCCGTCAGATCTCGGCGGCGGCCAGCCCGTGCGCGCGCACCGGGTGGCGGAGGTAGAGCGCCCAGGTCATCACGGCGCAGAGGACGTAGTAGCCAGTGAAGACGGTGAAGGCGGCCCGCGTCGCGGTCAGCGGGTCGGCCACCCACGGAGCGGCGAAGGCGAGCGGCACGAGGAAGCCGCCGATCGCGCCGACGGCTCCGATCACCCCGAGCGCGGAGGACGACTGCCGGGTGGCGGTGGTCAGCGCCGCCGCACGCTGGGACGTACCCGGCGTGGTGTCGCGCTCGGCCTTGGCCTTCCAGAGCGCCGGGATCATCTTGTAGACCGAGCCGTTGCCGACTCCGGTCGCGGCGAAGATGCAGAGGAAGAACCCCAGGAAGAGCGGGAACCAGCCAGAGTTCTGCGTGGCGATCGCCGGGTCGGCCCCCGGGTTGGGGGTGAGCCGGCCGACCGTCCACAGCACGCCGAGCGTGAAGAGGGTCATCGCCGCGAACGCACCGAGCGTCACCCGCGCGCCGCCCCACCTGTCGGCCATCCAGCCGCCGAGCGGCCGGGTCAGCGAGCCGATGCCGGCGCCGAGGAAGGCGTAGAACGCGAAGTAGATGCCGGTGCCGAGCGGCGCGGGCTCGGGCACCCAGAAGTTGAGCTTGATCAGCAGCGGCATCGCCGCGGAGTAGCCGATGAACGAGCCGAAGGTGCCGATGTACAGCACTGAGAGAAGCCACGTCTGTCGCTGCCTGACGACCTGCAGCTGCTCGCGAGGCGCGGACGTGACGGTCGAGAGGTTGTCCATCCAGAGCCACGCCGCCGCGCTGGCGAGCAGCGCGAGCCCGGCATAGGCGTACGCCGCCCGCTCGAGGTGGATGCCGCTGTCCGACGCCTGCACCAGGCCGAAGATGCCGGCGCCGCCGACCAGCACCGGCAGCAGCAGCTGGATCAGCGAGACTCCGGCGTTGCCGCCGGCCGCGTTGAGCCCGAGCGCCGCCCCCTTCCGGTGGGAGGGGTAGAAGAAGTTGATGTTGGCCATCGACGAGGCGAAGTTGCCGCCGCCGAAGCCGGCCGTCGCCGCGATCAGGCAGAAGACCCAGTAGGGGGTCGTCGGGTCCTGCACCGCGGCCGCGAAGAGGAGCGTCGGGACCAGCAGCATCAGGCCGCTGACGATGGTCCAGTTGCGGCCGCCGAACTTCGGCACCGCGAACGTGTAGGGCAGTCGCAGCAGCGAGCCGACCAGGTTGGGCAGCGCGACGAGCAGGAACAGCTGCTGCGGGGTGAACTCGAAGCCCTGCGCCAGCAGGAAGGCCGACGAGACGCTCCAGATGAGCCAGACCGAGAAGCCGACGTGCTCGGCGAAGATCGACCAGACGAGGTTGCGTCTGGCGACGCTCCGTCCCGTGGTCGCCCAGAACTCGGCGTCCTCGGGGCGCCAGTCCTCGATCCAGCGGCGGGTGCGGCGGGTGCGCGTCTGCGTGCTCATGCCACGAGCGTGGTCGCCGACTGTGACGGCCGGCCTCCCGCTGCAGTGGCAACGTCGTCAACTTCTCCTCACGACCTCACGAGATCGGCAAGGATGCCGGTCATGATCGTCGAAGCTCGGGTGGTGGGCGGCCGCGACCGCCTCGAGGACACGCACGTACCCGTCGAGCCCGGAGCCCACCGGCTCGAGACCGTGCTGCAGGCGCTGGTGCGCGCCGAGCTGACCGCCTTCGAGCAGCGGCAGCGCGAGCGCAGCGTGCTGCGCGTGCTGACTCCGACCGACCTGGTCCGTGGTGTGGAGACCGGGAAGTACGCCGCCGAGCCACGTCCGCGGCAGGAGGCACCGGCGTACGACGCGGCGTGGGCGCGCGCCCGCGAGGCCTTCCTCGACGGGCTCTACGTCGTCTTCCTCGACGAGCGGCAGGTCGAGAGCCTCGACGACACGATCCTGATCACCGCCGACACGAGGCTTCGCCTCGTGCGCCTGGTCGCGCTGGCCGGAGGCTGACGTGATCTCGCAGGAAGAGGGGCAGCGACGCCTCGAGCAGTTCAGGCGCCCCGAGCGCGGCGCACTGCGCCAGCTCGCCGCCCAGGCGCGCCTGTCGTCCGCCGGCCGTCGGGTGGTGGGCTGGCTCGACGGCGCGGAGGACGACGAGGACGCTGGCGAGGCGGGCCGGCTGATCGACGAGATGTCGGAGCGGGAGCGGCTGCGCGTCATGCGCGTCGTGTCGCCCCAGCTGGCCGACAGCCTCCTCCACTGGTGGGGCGTGGCCCACGAACAGCCCTACCAGATGGGTTGGGGCCGCCGCGGCTACCGCAGCAGCCGACCCGAGGACTCCGCCGACAGGCGGGCTGCCGAGCTGCGTGGGATGAGCCTCCGCGCCGCCCAGTTCGACCAGCCGGCCGAGTGGTGGGCGCGCTGGTCTGCGTACGTCTCGCACAGCGGCTTCGCGACCCTGCTCGCCACCGAGGTGGACCGCGGCAACACCGAGGTCCTTCGGGTGCTGCGCGACGCCGCCGCCGGACGGGACGAGGTCGCCGGCATGAGCCCCGACGTGGTGGGTGCGCTGTCGCGGTGCGCCGATCCCGAGGCGTGGCAGGTCCTCGACGGGCTGCTGCGGGGCGCGGGTCGCCAGGAAGGGCTGCGCCAGTCGATCCTGGAGCGCACCGACCTGGCCCACCCCGGTGCCCGCGAGCTCTTCATCCGGACCGTTGTCGACGAGGGCTACACCCGCTTCGCCTCCGCGATCCGAGCAGTGGGGACCTGGTGGGGCGAGGAGTTCGAGGTACGCCAGGACAAGCAGGTGCGCGAGCACCTCGCCACGTGGCTGCCGATGCTGGCGGAGCCGCCCACGGACATCAGCTCCCTGACGGCTCCCGACGCGTTCCTGGCCCTCCAGGCCCACGGCCTTGCCGACGCGCGGGCCGCCGTCGTGACGGCCGGCGGCCTGCTCGGCCACGAGTCCGCCGAGCACCGCCTCGCCGCGGTGCGGGTGCTCCGCGAGATCGATCTGCCAGCCTCACGCGCCGCCGCCATGCAGGTCGTCACCGACCCGGACCCGAGGGTCGTGGCGGTCGCCCTCGAGGCCGTCACGTCCACCGGGTGGACCACGACGCGGCCGCTCAGCGAGGCCGGCGCCCGGCTGGTGCTGGAGCTGCTGCCGGGCCTTCCGGCGAAGCCGCAGACCCTGTCCACCGGGTTGCTGGGCAAGCGCGCATCCACGCTGGGTCGCTCGCACGTCGCCGACGCGCTGCTGCGGTCCGCCGGGCCTGCGGTGAGGGACCTCGTCGAGCCGGCGTACGAGTGGGCGAGCGCCCACGGACGCTACCAGCGCGTGCTCGAGTGGTCCCATGATCCGAAGGCGCACCGCGCCGAGCTGATGGCGACGCTGACCGACCTGTCGAGCTCCAACCGTCGACTGGCGGCCCAGGCGCTGTCCGCCCTGGAGCAGGTCACCGAGGAGGAGGCCCTTGCTCTCGAGTCCGCACTGAGCCGTCAGGCGTCCGACCAGCGCACGCTCGCGCTGCGGTTCCTGGCTCGGCAGGACGCCGCCGGCGTGACGGCGAGCATCGGTCGGCTGCGGGCCGGCACGGCCGACCAGCAGCGTGGCGCAGAGGAGCTGGCGACCGCCGCAGGGGTCACCACGTCCGACGCTCCGGAGCCCGCCTCGCGGGCCGGCGTGCTCGTGGTCCGCGCCGCCGATCGCACCGCTCCGCACCGACCGGAGGCGCCGGGCTTCGCCGCCCTTCATCCCGACGTGGCTGCCAACGCCCAGCACCTCCTGGACTCGCTGACCGACTTCCTCGAGCGGCACGAGCGGACCGAGGTGATCGTGCACACCGAGCCCCAGCCCCTCGGCTCGCTGCAGTGGCTGCCCTACGGCTCAGAGGACGCCATGCCGCTGTGGGACCTCTTCGGGCCCTGGTGGGAGAACACGGCGGCCGGGCTCACCGACGGCGGGCTGGAGGCACTGCTGGTGGCCGACTTCCGGGTCGTCCACAAGAGCGACTGGGCCGCCCACCGCGCGAAGCGGGTGCTGGGCGACGTGCGGTGGCCCAAGGCCTTCCTCGAGCCGTACAGCCTGGCGACCGAGGTCGTCTCGGCACTGGCGCGCACCTCGCTGCGACCCTCGTGGACCGAGCCGTACCTCCACGCCGTCCAGGAGGTCGCCGCGGACCTCGACACCGGCTGGCTCCAGCGCCCGCTGGCCGTCCACGCCGCGCGCGGCGAGGAGGTCGTGCAGTCCCCGTGGGGCGGACGCGGCGACATCGACTGCCGCCACACCCTCGGATGCCTCGGCATCGAACGGTGGCAGGACCTCCACCGCCGCGGAATGATCACCCACGAGCAGCTGCCCGACGTGTGGTCCCTGCTGCGCTGGATCGACGAGCCCGAGGGCTGCTTCGATCCGGTCGACGGCCCCTACGTCACCGCCATCGGACACGAGACCGGGCTCTACGGGTGGAACGCCGAGACGGTGCCTGCTGCGCCCGACCGCCACCGTGCGCCCGGCCGCCTCGTGCTGTCGGCGTACGACGCGGGTCTGGCCACGCGAGCCGACCTGGTCGACGCGATCGTGGCCGGTTCGGGCGGACACGACCAGCTCCTCGAGGTGGCGACCCGCCGCCGGCGACCTGACTGGGCCGACCAGTCCGGCCTCGCTGACGTGGTCGCCGAGGTGCGTGACGCCCTGGTCGAGGCTGAGGTCGCGCGCGGCGACCTGCCCGCCCCGACCAGCTCCGTGTCCCGCCAGGTCACCAGCGTGTCCGGGGTCCGCTGGACCCGCGAGATGCTGCTGGCGCTGGGCAAGCGGCCCTTCGCCCGCGGCTACCACTTCGGCACCGACCGCGAGTCGTCCCTCTCGCGACTGATCCGGGCCTCGTGGCCGGCCCCCGAGGACGACGAGCCCACCATCGATGCCGCGCTGCGGGAGGTGCCGCAGAAACGGTTGCTCGAGCTCGCCGTCTACGCCCCGCAGTGGGCCGGCCACGTCGAGCGCGTGCTCGGCTGGCACGGGTTGGAGTCGGGGGTCTGGTGGCTGCACGCGCACACCAAGGACGACTCGTGGACGGTGCCGTCCGAGACCCGCGAGGAGTGGGCGGCCGAGGTCAGCCGTCACACTCCGCTCGACGCAGACGACCTGGTCCGCGGCGCGACGGACGTCCAGTGGTTCGGCGACATGTCGTCCGAGCTCGGCGAGGAGCGGTTCGAGAGCCTGCTGAGCGCGAGCAAGTACGCCTCCTCCTCCGGCGGGCACAAGCGCGCCGAGCTGTTCTCCCGGGCGCTGCGCGGCCTGGTCGACGAGGACGCGCTGCGCGAGCGGATCGACGGCAAGCGCCATCAGGACTCCATCCGTGCGCTCGGCCTGTTGCCCGTCGCGGACGACGCGGTCGTGCTCCGGCGCTACGAGTTCTTGCGCGCCTGGGTCGCCTCCGACCGGTCGTCGGGATCGCAGCGGCGCGCGTCAGAGTCGCTGGCCGTCGAGGTCGGGATGGACAACCTGGCTCGCTCGGCGGGCTACCGCGACCCCCAGCGCCTGGTCTGGGCGATGGAGGCCCACGCGGTCGCCGACCTCGCGTCCGGTGAGCTCTCGGCACGTGACGGGGACCTCGCGGTCACGCTGTCCCTCGACGACGCCGGTCAGCCCGCGCTCGTCGCACGCCGCGGCGACAAGGAGCTCAGGTCCGTGCCGGCCGCCTCGGTCAAGCGGGTGCCCGAGATCGCCGCGCTCAGGGCCCGGGTCACCGCACTGCGCAAGCAGGGCTCGCGGATGCGCGCCTCCCTCGAAGCGGCCTGCGTCAGCGGCGAGGCGTTCAGCACCACCGAGCTCGCCGACCTGTTCGCCCATCCGATGATCGCGCCGTTGCTGCGCGACCTGGTCGTCGTCAGCGACGAGGGCGTCATCGGGTTCGCCGACGACGCCGGACATGTCCTCACTGGTGACGGGGACCGGGTCCCCCTCGACGGCTCACCGGTCCGCATCGCCCACCCGGTCGATCTACTCGCGTCCGACGCGTGGCCCGACCTCCAGCACCGGCTCTTCACCGACCGGCGCCGCCAACCCTTCAAGCAGGTCTTCCGCGAGCTCTACACCGTCACCGACGCGGAGCGGTCCGTCGTCGACAAGTCGCGGAGGTACGCCGGGCACCAGGTGCAGGCACGGCAGGCCGGGGGCCTCTTCCGCGCCCGCGGCTGGGTGAGCGACTTCGAGGTGGGCTTCGTCAAGACCTTCCACACCGAGCGGCTCACCGTCTTCTGCAGCCTGCTCGCCGGATGGGGCTCCCCGACCGAGGTGGAGGACGCGACGATCGAGGACGTCTGGTTCCTCGGCCAGCAGGGGACTGTCTCGCTGGCGGAGGTGCCGCCTCGGCTCTTCTCCGAGGTGATGCGCGACCTCGACCTCGTGGTGTCGGTCGCCCACTCCGGGGGCGTCGACCCCGAGACCTCGGAGTCGGCGGTCGAGGTGCGCCGCCGCCTGGTCGAGGAGACGGCCGCGATGATGTCGCTGCCCAACGTGGAGGTGAAGGGCCACCACGCCTTCGTCGAGGGCACGCTCGGCAGCTACTCGGTGCACCTGGGTTCGGGCATCGTGCACCGGCTGCCGGGCCGGTCGGTGTGCATCGTGCCGGTGAGCGCGCAGCACCGCGGGCGGATCTTCCTCCCCTTCGCCGACGACGATCCACGGACCGCAGAGGTCGTGTCGAAGGTCCTGCTGCTGGCGCGCGACGCCAAGATCCAGGACCCCACTGTCCTCGGCCAGCTGCGCTGAATGGGCGACGAACCTCCGCACAAGCTGGTCTCGACCACCCCGTCCTCCCCGCCGCAACGGCAGTAGCGTCCGAGGAAGGCGACACGACGGGGAGGTGGCGATGGCGAAGCCCGCCATCATCGCGGTCGACGACGACGCCGCCGTGGTCGCGGCCGTCGTGCGTGATCTGCGGGGGAGGTACGGCGAGGACTACCGCGTCCTGCGCGCCACCTCCGGCACCGAGGCGCTGGAGATCCTCGCCGACCAGGTGCTCAAGGACCGGCCGGTCGCGGCTGTCGTCTCCGACCAGCGGATGCCGGGGATGACCGGCATCGAGGTCCTGCAGGAGGTGCGCCAGCAGTCGCCCGACTCCAAGCTCCTGCTGCTGACGGCGTACGCCGACACCGACGTCGCGATCCGCGCGATCAACGACATCGCGCTCGACTACTACCTGATGAAGCCGTGGGACCCGCCCGAGGAGCGGCTCTACCCAGTGCTCGACGAGCTGCTGCGCGACTGGGCGCACGGCCACCCCGACCGCGACTCCGAGGTGCGCGTCGTCGGGCACCGCTGGTCCGAGCGGACGGTCGAGGTCAAGACGTTCCTGACGCACAACCATGTGCCCTACCGCTGGCTCGAGGTCGACCAGACCGAGGAGGCGACCCGGCTGCTGGAGGTCGCCGGCGCCGGGGTCGACGACCTGCCGGTCGTGGCCCTGCCGGACGGCGTCGCGCTCCGCTCCCCCACCACGATCGAGCTCGCCGACGCGCTCGGCCTGCGCACCCGCGCCGAGAAGCCGCTCTACGACCTGTGCATCGTGGGCGCCGGCCCGGCCGGCCTCGCGGCCGCGGTCTACGCCGCCTCAGAGGGTCTGGCGACCGTCGTGGTGGAGCGCGACGCCCCGGGCGGGCAGGCCGGGCAGAGCGCGTCGATCGAGAACTACCTCGGCTTCCCCAAGGGCCTGTCCGGCGCCGACCTCACCCACCGCGCCGTGGCGCAGGCATCACGCTTCGGCGCGGAGATGGTGCTGGCCCGCGACGTCGTCGGCTTCGAGACCCGCGGCCCCGTGCGCGCCGTGCTGCTCGACGGGTCGGCCGACATCGAGGCCAGGGCGGTCCTGGTCGCCAGTGGGGTGTCGTACCGCCGGCTCGACGCACCCGGCCTCGACGGCTTCGTCGGCCGCGGCGTCTACTACGGCGCCAGCGCGAGCGAGGCGGCGCAGACGGTCGGTGAGGACGTCTACGTCGTGGGCGCGGCCAACTCGGCCGGGCAGGCGGCGCTCAACTTCGCCCGCTACGCCCGGAAGGTCGTCCTCGTCGTGCGTGGCGCGTCGCTGGAGGCGTCGATGTCGCAGTACCTCGTCAGCCGCGTCCTCACCACGCCCAACGTCGAGGTCCGGCTGCAGGCGGAGATCGTCGGCACCCGCGGCGACGGGCACCTCGAGGCCATCGCGCTCTGCGACCGCCGCGCCGGCACGGTCGAGGAGGTCGCGACCTCCTGGGTCTTCGTCTTCATCGGCGCGGCCCCGCGCACCGACTGGCTCGGCTCGGCGGTGGTGCGCGACGAGCGCGGCTTCGTGCTCACCGGCCCCGACCTGCCCGCCGACCTCTCCTGGCCGCTCGACCGCAACCCGTTCGCCCTGGAGACGAGCGTGCCCGGCGTCTTCGCAGCAGGCGACGTACGCCGCGACTCGATGAAGCGGGTCGCCTCCGCCGTCGGCGAGGGCGCGATGTCGGTCTACCTCGTCCACCGCTACCTGGCGGCGACATGACGCTCGTCGACGAGCTGCGTGCCGTCCCGATCCTCGACGGCTTCACCGACGCGCAGGTGGCCGACCTGGCCGCGTCGGGGTCGGAGGAGACGTACGACGCCGGGGTGCGGCTGTTCGACGAGGGCCGCCCCGCCGACGATTGGTGGGTGCTGCTGTCGGGGCGCATCGACCTCGTCCGGCGGATCGGACACGAGGAAGCGGTCATGGCGACCATGGAGAACGCCGGCCAGTGGGCCGGCGGATTCCGTGCGTGGGACGAGCACGGCGTCTACATGGGCTCGGCGCGCGTCATGGGACCGACGCGGGTGTTCCGGCTCCCCGCGTCGGAGCTGGGTCGCTTCGGCGAGCAGTGGTTCCCCTTCGCCGTCCACCTGCTCCGCGGCCTCATCGGCACGGCCCGGCGCATCGAGCACAACGCCCGCCAGCGCGAGGCCCTGGTCGCCCTCGGCACGCTGGCCGCCGGGCTGGCGCACGAGATCAACAACCCGGCCTCCGCTGCCGTCCGCTCCGTGGGGGCGTTGCAGCAGGCCAGCGACGACGTCTTCGGGTCACTGCAGCGGCTCGCGGGCGAGGGGATCTCGGCGTCGCAGTTCGTGGCCCTCGACGAGCTGAGGCGGTCGATCGATCCGTCGTCGGCGCCGACCGGCGTGGCGTTGTCGGAGCTGGAGGACTCGCTGATCGACTGGCTGACCGAGCACGACGTCGACCGGGACTGGGTGATCGCACCTGCGCTGGCGGGCGCCGGTGTCTCCACGTCCTGGCTGGACCGGGCCGCCGCCGCGCTGTCCGGCCCGGCCCTGCAGGCCGGCCTCGAGTGGGTGGCCAGCTCGGTGACGACCACGGCGTTGATCTCGGAGGCGCAGAACGCGACCCGCCGCATCTCCGACCTCGTCTCCGCCGTGAAGTCCTACTCCCAGCTCGACCGCGCCGCCGTCCAGGACGTCCGCGTCGTCGACGGTCTCGAGAGCACGCTGATCATGCTCGGCCACAAGCTCCGCGACGGGGGCATCACGGTCGTGCGCGACTACGACGACTCGGTTCCCACCGTCACCGCCAACCCCGGCGAGCTCAACCAGGTCTGGACGAACCTCATCGACAACGCCGTCGACGCCCTGGCCGGCTCCGGCACGTTGACGGTCCGCACGTACGCCGACGAGCGCCACGTCGTCGTCGAGATCTGCGACACCGGCTCCGGCATGACCGACGAGGTCGCCGCCCACGCCTTCGAGCCGTTCTTCACGACGAAGGAGGTCGGGAAGGGGACGGGACTGGGACTCGACATCTCCCGACGGATCGTGGTGGAGCACCACGGGGGCGAGATCACCGTGGCGTCGCAGCCGGGCGCGACGGTCGTGCGCGTACGCCTGCCCGTGCAGACACCGCCCTGACGTCAGCCACGAGCGGCTGGCCAGCGCGCCCGCGCCAAATTTCGGTGATTTCGCTCAGCGGCCCAGCTCGAGCCCACGAGGGCTGCTTATGGTGACCCCACGAAGTGTGGTGGCACCGCCGCTCGCCTCCCTGTCCGCCACCGCACGCACGAAAGGTGGTCGTCATGTTGAAGCGCGTGGTTGCGGTTGTGGCAGTGGTTCTCGCGACGTTGGTCGGCGCCAGTCCGGCAGCCAACGCCCAGACCCAGGTCTTCACGGTCCACTTGGCTCCGTCGGGCGATCCGGACGGATCGGGCGTCGCCGTCCTGCGATTCGACAGCGACGCGAACGTGGTCTGCTACACGATGGTGGTCCGCAACATCGATGCGCCCATGGAACCCGCGGCAGGAATCGGGTCGGCGCACATCCACGGCCCCTTGCCCTCTCCTGGCATCTGGATCGGCCTTTCCGCCGACTTCCAGACGGCCGGAGCCAGCACCCACATCGCACGCAACTGCGTCAACGCGAGCAGCGCGGCCATCGATGCCGTGCTCGCGAACCCCGAGCTGTTCTACATCAACGTGCACAACATGCAGTTCCCGGGAGGCGCCGTGCAGGGAGGCCTCGCTCCGGCCGCTGACTGATCGTCGGCCGGACCGAACCGGCGGCCGGAGGGCCTGCGCCGAGGCAGGGGCTCGACTACGGGTCCCTGGTCTCGGCAGCACGCTTCATCGAGGCAGCCTCGGTCTCGACGTACCGCCTGGTCAGCGATCGCGTCATCAGCCAGCCCATCCAGGCGATTGGTCCCGACACGTCGACCGCGAGGGTGAGCCGACTCCCATCGGGATGCGGCTCGACCAGGTGCGAAGCGGTGACGGTGACGCCAGGAGAACGCGACACCCAGGTGAAGGACGACCCCTGGGTCAGCTCCGTGACGGTCCAGACCGCGGTCGGCAGCCGGGGTTGCTGCAACCGGGTCCGGGACCCGACCACCAACGGCCCGGCGTCGAGACGCTCGACGGCGTCGACCGTCGGGATCCGCTCGGGCCAACGATCGACGTCGACGACCACCGACCAGACCCTCTCGGGCGGGGCCGCGATGGTGACTGTGTGCCTCAAGCCGGGCATGCGCCGAGTCTACGAGCGCGGGTCGGGAGGCCGGGTAGACCTGCACCGCGAACGTCATACGGACGGGGCTACCCCTTGCGCCATCCGTATGACGTTGGGACCCAGTCGGGCTCCGCCCATGAGGTGTTCAGCCGGCGTGACCCTCGGGGTCTTCCTCCGGCTCGAAGGTGCTGCCTTCGCCATCGGTGCTGCCGATCTCCACGCCGGCGGGCTCCTTCTCCTGACCGGTCTGGTGCCCGGGGTGTTCGCTGTCGGGATCGTTCGAGTGGCTGCTCATGCGTCGTCTCCTCGCCTCGAAAAGGGCTGTACCCGTCGACGTCACGTCGATGCGCGAGCAGCGCGCCGCGCCACGTGTCAGAACACGGACCAGTCGGAGTACGTCGTGAACGCGTCGAGCGCAGCCAGCCCGGCGGCCGAGCTGCCGGAGGGACCCAGGGTGGGACTCCACACGCAGGCGACGCCCCGGTCGGGGATGACGGCCAGGATGCCTCCGCCGACGCCGCTCTTGGCCGGGAGACCGACCCGGTAGGCGAACTCGCCGGCCGAGTCGTACGTGCCGCAGGTGAGCATCACGGCGTTGACCCGCTTCGCCTGCCGTGCGGTCAGCAGCTGGCTGCCGTCCGACAGCATGCCGTCGCGGGCGAGGAACAGCCCGGCGAGCGCCAGCTCACGGCAGGTCATCGACAGGGCGCACTGCGCGACGTACTGGTCGATCAGCTGGTCGACGGGACACTCCAGGTTGCCGTAGCTGGCGAGCAGATGGGCGACCGCCAGCGTGCGGTGACCGGCCTCGAGCTCCGAGCGCGCCACCTCGGGGTCGCTGTCCACGTCGGTCCTGCCGCTCTCCCGCCTCATCAGGTCGCGGAGTGCGCCTCGCGCGTCGCCCGTCAGCGCGTGCAGCCGGTCGGTGACGACCAGGGCGCCGGCGTTGATGAACGGGTTGCGCGGACGTCCCGCCTCCTGGTCGAGCTGGAGGAAGGAGTTGAACGGGTTGCCCGAAGGCTCGCGGGAGACGCGCTTCCAGATCTCCTCCCCCTCGGCGGCGACCACCAGCGCGAGCGTGAAGACCTTGCTGATGCTCTGCACCGAGAAGCGCACGTCCGCGTCGCCGATGACGTGCACCTCACCGTCACAGGAGGCGATCGCCATCCCGAACTGGTGCGGATCCACCGACGCCAGGCTGGGGATGTACTCGGCCAGCCGGCCGCGGCCCACCTCGGGAGCGGCGGCCTCTTGCGCGCGCAGCAGCGCGTCCTCGATCAGCACGCCGCCATCCTTGCGCAGCGGGGCGCGCTGAGGTCAGAGCAGGCGACCGCAGTTCGGCCACGGCGAGCGGCCGCGGGACTGGTAGAGCCGCTTCGCGCGGTACGTCTGCTCACCCGCCGACGCGTGGTGCGGCATGCCGGAGCCGCCGACGCTGCGCCACGTCGAGACGCTGAACTGGTAGAGGCCGTAGTAGCCGGCCGGGTTGACGGCTCGGGGGTTGCCGCCGGACTCGCACTGGGCGAGGGCACCCCAGTTGAGCCCGTCCGCTCCCGGGACGGACCAGGGCTCGCGCCCGACGAGCACCCGACGCGGCACCGGCTCGCGGACCACGGTGCGGGACACGACGCGGTACGTCGCGGGCTCGCCGTTGTGGAACGTACGCACCGCCACGACCCGCTGGCGACCGGCCCGGCCATCGCGGACGACCTTGCGTCGACCGGGCTCGAGCTCGGTGGTCGGAACCTCGACGATCCCGGCGCGGACGCGGGTGCGCTTGGTCGTACGCCGCTTCTCGACGTCGACGAGCCGCACCGTGTCGCCGTGGCGGACCCGCTTGTCAGGCCCGGTGACCTTGCGCCCTTCGCGGACGACCAACACGTGGTCGTTGCCGTCGACGGCCACGCCCTGGGCCTCGATCACGCGGACGGGCCAGGCGCGTCGCGCGACGGCGACCTTCACCGCCGGATCCGTGGCGACCTTCAGGCGAACGGCGACCTGGCCGCGCTGCAGCGTGTCGCCGGTCGGCTCCGACGCCACGGCGGCGGGCACAAGGGTGAGCGCCAGGGCGGCGGCAGCAGCGCCGGCCGCAACGCCCCGGAGTCGGCGGGAGAGATCGGTTCTGGTGGTGACAGACACGTGGAAGTACCTCGAGGAGTCTTGCGCGCCGTCGGTGGCGCTCGGACGCGACGCCATCGTCTGGACGTCGAGGCCGCGGCGTGCAACACCTCACGAGGGGAGGCGCCTCCACTCCGGAGGACACAGCCATCAGCACCACCACGAGAACATGTGGTGGTGGGTGCGGTCGAATCGAGAGACCCCGAATTGAGGCGCTCCGCCACGCTGCCACGGCCCCCGAATCGTGAGGCGGGTCACTCCGAGCGACTCACCGCCGCAGCAGCAGGGCCGAGTCCCCGAACTCGTGCCAGAGGTAGCCCGCGGCGACGGCGGCGTCGTATGCCGCCTGGGTGAGACGCGCGCCCGCGACCGCCTCGACGAGCAGGAGATGGGAGGCCATCGGGTCGTGCCAGCCGGTGATGAGCCCATCGACAACTCGGGGCGGATCGGCGGGCGTGATGACCCGGTCGGTCCAGCCTCGAGCCGCGACCACGTGCCTGCCTCGTACGGACGACTCGATCGCCCGGGTCGCAGTCGTGCCGACGGTGATCACGCGTCCGCCGTGGTCCCGCGCCGTGTTGATGACGCGGGCGCTCGCCGCCGGGATCTCGAACCACTCCGGCCCGGGGGCCTCGCCCGCCTCCTGCGAGGAGACGCCGGTGTGCAGCGTGACCGGCGCGAAGAGGACGCCGGCCGTCACGAGCCGGGTCACCAGCCCATCCGTGAACGGACGCCCCGCCGACGCCATCTCGGCGCTGCCGGGGTGGGTGCCGAAGACGGTCTGGTAGGTCGACAGCGGGTAGCGCCGGTCGAGGTAGCCGTAGGCGATCGGGCGCCCGTTCCACGCGAGCTGCCGGTCCAGGTCACCGCGGACCGACGCGCGCCAGAGGCGGTTGCCGGAGCCGGTGGGCGACGACGCCGCCCCGGGCCACGGCGAGCGCAGGACCAGGCGTACGTCACCGACCGCGACCACGTCGCCCGCCGAGGCGTCGAGGAGGGCGCGCGAGGCGTCGGGTGCCGTACGCAGCTCGACGACGCTGTCGCCGTCGTCGAGGCGGTGGGCCACGTGCACGACGATCGGCGACCCGCTGAGGACCGCGTCGATCTCGGCGGCGACGGTCGCGGACGTGTTGACCACCAGCACGTCGCCGGCGCGCAGGTGGTCCGGCAGCTCGTGGAACCGCCCGTAGGACAGCCCGTCCGGGGTCGCCACCAGCAGCCGTACCTCGTCGCGTCCGAGCCCTCGCTCCTCGGCTGGTCGGGGCGCGAAGGTCGAGGCGGTGAAGCGCGTGTGCGGGGTCTCGTCGAGCAGCGTCATCCGAAGTCCTCCGCCCGGTAGCGCCCCGAGCCGGGGTGGGCGTCGAGCAGCGCCAGCAGGCGCGGCACCACGGTCTCCGGCAGCGGCCGGTCGGAGATGTCCTCGCCGGGGAACGCGTCCTGGTGCATCGCCGTACGCATGTCGCCCGGGTCGACGGCATACCCCGTCAGACCGGTCTCCGCGGCGTACGTCAGCGTCACGTGGTCGAGCGCGGCCTTGCTGGCGCCGTAGAGGCCCCAGGTCTCGTAGTGGTTGACGGCTGCGTCGGAGCTGACCGAGAGCAGGACGCCTTCCGCCGCCTGCAGCCACGGCAGCAGCATCGACGTGAGCACCAGGGGACCGCCGATGTTGGTGCGCCACACGTGCTGGAGGTCGGCGATGTCCACCTCGGCCAGCTGCCGCATCGGGAGCGGGCCGAGCGTGCTGGCGTTGTGGACGAGCAGGTCGAGCCGTCCGTACGACGCCACCTCGGCGTGCAACCGCGCGCGATGCTCGGCGTCGGTGAGGTCACCGACGACGGCCGTCACGCGTGCCGGCAGATCTGCCTCCTTGAACTTCTCCGCGCTGCGACCGTCGGTGATCACGCGCCATCCTTGCTCCGCCAGCGCCCTGCTCAGGGCCAGGCCCAGACCGGCCGATCCCCCGGTGACGAGCGCCACCTGTTCTGTCGTGTTGGTTGTCATGGCACTATGCTTCAAGTTAAAGTGAACTTGAGTTCAAGAGGTGACGATGGATTCGCGCGATCTGCTCCCGATGGGCGAGATCTCCCGGCGCAGCGGCTTCGCCTCGTCGGCGATCCGCTACTACGAGGCCGAGGGCCTGATCGAGGCACACCGGTCGGGCGGCGGCCAGCGGCGCTTCGAGCGCAACGTCCTGCGGCGCCTCGCGTTCATCCGGGCCGCATCCAACGTCGGGTTGACCATCGAGGAGATCCGCGACGAGCTCGCCCGCCTGCCCGGCAACCGCAACCCCACCAAGGCCGACTGGCAGCGCATCTCCCGCCACTGGGGACGGCGACTCGACGAGCAGATCGCCGCGCTGCAGCGCCTCAAGGGCGGACTCGACAGCTGCATCGGGTGTGGCTGCCTGAGCCTGCGCAGCTGTGCGTTCTCCAACCCCGACGACGTCTACGCGGGGCGCGGCGCGGGAGCGAGGTTGCTGCCGGACTCGCTGCGTCGGCCCCACCCGACGCGGAAGTCCACGGGCTGACGGGCTAGGCAGCCGGCGACGGGACGACGGCCCTGCCAGACCGAGCCGGTCGACGGACGGCCTCCACGAGCAGGCACAGTCCGGCGCCGCCCATGAGCACACCCATGATCGCCTCGTACCACGGGTTCGCGTCGAAGGAGCCGATCGCGTAGGTGAACGCGGCGACGAGCGGCGATCCCAGGACCAACAGCACCGCCGCGCCGACAGACCACCCACGGGATCGCAGCGCCAGCCATCCGCAGAGCACCGGCACACCCAGCACCCAGATCCAGAACGTGGTGTCGCCGGCCAGCGGCTGGACGACGGTGCCGCTGAGACCTGAGCGCAGGACCGCTGTGCCCACGTCGACCACGGCGACCACGCATACCAGGAGCGCCGCAGCCGTCCCGGGTCCGGGCCGGCGCCCGGCGAGGGCCCACGGCAGGAGGACGAGGGCCGCTGCGAAGACGAGCAATGACGCGCCCGCGAGCTCTGCTGCCATGCCAGCCGGCTCCCACGGCTGCGCGGGAGGGAGGAAGTCGTAGAGGTGGTCCATCCGCAGGTCGCAGGTCCGGGTGTCGGGATCGCTGCCCCACGGGCAGCGGCCCGACCATCGCTGCCACGACGCGGCGTCCATGAGCGCCCCGGCGGCCATCAGGGCCAGCGCCACCCAGACCCGCAGCATTCCCAACCCCATGGTCCCCCTCTGGACGGGCTACGCGAAGGACTTCCCGAGCGCGTCGAGGACCGCGGTGCGCTCCCGGCGCGCCATCAACCGGAGGACGGGCGTCCCGAGGCGCCAGATGCCGTTGGCCCGCAGCCTCGCGTCGTGGCGTACGAGCGTCTCAGCCTCACCCACGGGCTCGAGGGTGTAGCCGGGCCAGCCCTCCATCTTGACCTTGCCCGACGACGTGCTGTCCCACCAGTGGTAGACGAGGCGGCGCGGGGGCTCGAACTCGACGATCTCGCCCGGTGTGCGGCCCACCTGCGTCGAGTCCTCGTACGTCGTGCCGACCCCCGGCGGGCCGGGTGACGTCTGGGCGGTCTGGCGCAGGATGCTGCCCTTCCTGGGCATCCACTCGTTGTGCCCCTCGATGTCCGCCAGCCGCGCGAAGACCTCGGCGACGGGTGCCTTGATCGTGCGCTGCAGCTCGAACTCGACGTCGCCCATGACGCCATGATCGACCTCGCGGAGACCGTCCTCAAGGCCGGTCTAGCGGCGGCCGACTGGGAGGATGTCGGCATGACCGCAGCCGGCATCAGCGACGACTACGAGATCCGCACCGAGGTCTCCGACATGGACCTCGACCGCATCCACCACTGGCTCAGCACCGACGCCTACTGGGCTCTGGGCCGCACCCGCGACAACATCGAGACTGCGGCGCGGAACTCGCTGAACTTCGGGACCTTCACCCGCGACGGACGCCAGGTGGCGTACGCCAGAGTCCTCACCGACCACGCCAACTTCGGCTGGCTGTGCGACGTGTACGTCGACCGCGACCACCGCGGGCGAGGCCTGGGCATCCGGCTGGTGGACGCCGTCATCAGGCACCTGGAGCCGATCGGCCTCAAGCGAGTCCTCCTGGCGACGGGCGACGCCCACGAGGTCTACGCGCGCTTCGGCTTCACGCCGCTCCCCCACCCCGACAACTTCATGATCCTGGAGGCGCCCGTCACTCCTGGGCCGGAGTGAACAGCGTCAGCTGCAGGCCGTCGGGGGCGGCGACGCGGGCGTTGCGGTCGCCCCACGGTGTGCCGACTGCGGGGGCCACGGCGCTCGCACCACAGCACCGAAGCAGGCGGGCGCTCGAACCTCAACCCGCTCGGTCCATCGCAGGAAGTTGGTGCCGTGGACCAAGCGTGTGCTCGTCGCCCTTCCCAGAAACGGTTGAAAGGCGCACAATCGCGGGGGGACAAGCGTGGGACCGGGAACTCGGCTCGGTGTGGGAGAGGGCTTCGATGGATCACCGAGTGCACCAGGTCGCGGCGTACAAGGACGTCGCGGCACTCGTCGCGCGCGTGGCCAGGCTCGTGGCCGAGTCGTTGGACGAGGGCGTCCCCGTCATCACCGTCAGCCGGCCCGCCGTCCGCGACGCCGTCGCAGGCGCGCTGGCGAAGCGCGGAGTCGACGTCGACCGGGCGCGGCGGGAGGGCAGCTTCGTCGCCCTCGACGCCGACGAGACGATGACCCTCTTCATGGTCGACGGACACCCCGATCCACACCTCTTCGCGGACTTCGTCGCATCGGCGGCACCGGCCGACGGGCGTCCCGTCAACGCCTTCGGCGAGATGGTCGCCCTGCTCTGGGAGCGCGGCGAGGTGGTGGCCGCTGTCGAGCTCGAGGCACTGTGGAACACGGCGCTCGTGGAGCACCCCATCCGGTTGCTGTGCGCCTACCCCGGAGAGCTGCTCGCGGGTGCCGAGCTGGGCGACGTCGCCCGGATGTGTGGCCTGCACGACCACGTCGACCTCATCGGGCCCCACCCGAGTCCCGGAGAGATCCCGGTCGACGGTGACGCAGCCCTGTCGAGCGTGCACCTCCCGGTGCCCGCGGCGGTCGCGTCCGTACGCCGATTCGTCCGGGAGACCCTCACCGCGTGGGACCTCGACGACCTCGTCGGTGACGTCACGCTGATCACCTCCGAGCTCGCAACGAACGCGATCACCCACGGCAGCTCGCCCTTCCGGACGTCACTCGTCCGGACCGACGGCGCCGTGCGCGTCGCGGTCGAGGACGGGTCCAGCGCCTGGCCCGAGCGGCAACACGCGCGGCCCGGCGACCAGGACGGACGGGGCATGGCCATCGTCGCGATCCTGTCCCGCCGCTCGGGCTGCGACTCCACCTCCAGCGGCAAGGTCGCGTGGGCCGAGCTCAGCGCCTGACGCGGTGACTACGGGCGCAGGCCGGCCCTCAGCTCCGCCAGCGCGTCCCCGAGCGACACCCGGGGAGACCAGCCCCAGCCACGCGCGCGATCCGCACGGATCTCGCCGGTCCAGGCCGGCTCGTCGACCCAGGTCGGCTCGACACCGAGCGCCTCGGTGACGGCCCCCATGTAGTCGCGCTGGGTCGCCGGGCCGCTCGCCACGTTGACGGCAGTGCAGGCGCCCGCGACCGGGCCGGCCGAGACGTCGTCGCCGACAGGGATGGCCCCGGTCGCGAGGTCCGCCGCGATGGCGGCGAGGTCGTCGACGTGCACCCATGCGAAGGTCTGGCCGGCGATCGAGCGGCGGCGGGACTCGTCGCGGGCGACGGCCGCCGGCTGGACGGTGTTCCACACGGACGAGTCACCCGGGCCGAGGATCGCCGGCGGACGCAGCAGGACTCGGGTCGTACCTTCGAGCCGGCCGAGCGCCTCGTCGATGTCGCGCTTGACGACGTCGTAGTCGCGGGCGTCGTCGGAGGTGAGGTCGGAGTCCTCGGTGATGTCGCCGACGCCCGGGCTGCGGTCGTAGACCGCAGCGGTCGAGACGTGCACCAGCAGAGGCACGCCCGCCGACACGGCCGCCTCGGCGATCACGAGCGTTCCGTCGAGCCCGATCCGGCGCTGCTCGCCGCGGTCGCCGCCGAGCGGGTGCACGGTCGTCACCAGGGTGTCGGCCCCGGCCACCACGGAGGCGGCGAAGGCCGGATCACCGAAGTCGCCCACGTGCTCCTCGACGCCCGGTCCGCTCGGCGCGGTGCCGACCCGGCGTACGACCGCACGCACCCTCGCGCCCCGCTCGCTCAGGGCGGACACGACGTGGCTGCCGACGAGACCGTTGGCTCCGGTCACGACGACGACGGGAGCTGTGACATGCGAAGAGGGCATGCGTCCACCTTGTCAGGCGGCCCTAGGAGTCAGACGTGCGCCCGAGCACGACGCGGGCGACAACCGCGACCCACGCCGACGCGAAGAGGACGCTGGCCAGCACGTCCGTCGGGTGGTGCGCGCCCTGGTAGAGCCGCGAGGGGATGACGACCAGCGGGACGAGGAACAGCACCCACGTCCACCGACGCCATGCCGGCACCGTGACCGCGAGGAAGACGGCGGTGGCGGCGTAGACCACGATCGCGGTGGCCACGTGGCCCGACGGGTAGCTGTGGTCGGGGATCAGGCCGGGGTCGAGGATCTTCACCGGCGGCCGGTCGCGGGTGATCAGCGCGGTGACCACGAGGTAGAGCGCGAGGGTCCCGCCGACGAGGACGCCGTAGTAGACCAGGGGCACCTTCGAGCGTTGGCGGCGCCAGGCCACCAGCGCGATGACAGCGGCCAGCGCGATCCCCACGACCGTGTCGGCGACGTGGCTGCCGATGGCAGCGGCCGTGTTGAGGCCCGGGGTCCGCTGGTCCTCGAGCCACCGCTCGACGCTGTCGTCCCACGGGTCCACCGTGGTCTCCAGCGGGTGGGTGATCACCCAGCCCACGGCCAGCACGGCGAGCAGGATGAGGACCCACGCGATCCCCAGGGTCCGCGCGGCGTCGCGCCTCGACTCGGTCTCGTCCACGTCGCAGAGCGTCCCAGCCTCCTGCCGTCGACGCGAGTCCGCCCCACCCTGCCGGGGGTGGTGGAGAATTCACCGGGAAGTGCGTTGGTCCGCCTCGCCTCGCGGCGATCAGTGGACATGGACGCACCTGGAGGAGCCACCATGACCGCACTGCCCCACGCGAGCCCCGAGCCGCTGTGGTCGCCCGCGCGCCGCGCGCGACTGGTGCGCCTGTGTGCGACCGTCGTCGGGGACGCCTCGGTGGCGGAGGACCTGGCTCAGGAGGCGCTGGTCGAGGCGTGGCGCCACCAGGACCGGCTCACCGACACGTCCGGCGCCGACGCGTGGCTGGGTGCGATCGGCCGCAACGTCTGCAGGAGGTGGCTGCGGGCGCAGGGCCGGGACGCCGCCGTCGCGACCGACGACGCGTGGCTGCTCGAGCGCGGCGAGGCCCAGGACCTCGACAGCGTCCTCGAGCGCGAGGAGCTCGTGGAGCTGCTCGACCGGGCGCTCGGCCTGCTGCCCGCCGCGACCCGGGCGGCGCTCGTCGGCCACTACGTCGACGAGCTCAGCCACGCCGACCTCGCCGAGCGACTGGGCACCTCCGCCGACGCGGTGTCGATGCGCGTGACCCGCGGGCGACGACGCCTGCGCCACTTGCTGGAGACCGAGTTCGCCGCCGACACCCTGGCCGAGGGCTGGGCGCACCGCGAGACGATCGGCTGGCGCTCCACCCGGCTGTCCTGCGCCGGCTGCGGCCGGGCCGGGATGCACTTGCGCCACGACGACACCGAGGTCGCCCTCCGCTGCCCCTCCTGCGACGCCGGCGGGCTCTCGGTGCGGCTTCCGCTGCACGCCCCCGCGTTCGCGTCCCTCGTCGGGGACGTACGCCGTCCCACCGCCATCCAGTCCCGCCTCGCGGCGTGGACCGACGGCTACTGGTCGTCGGCGGCGCCCCGATGCGTGCGGTGCGACCGGGCGGTGTCGCCGCGCCCGTTCTGCCGCGAGGGCGGTGACACCTGGTCCACCCGCAACGGCTGGCACGCCGCCTGCTCCGCCTGCGGCGAGGAGGTATGCAGCTCGGTCGCCGGAGTCGTCCTGTCGCTCCCCGAGGTGCGCGAGGCCCGACGCCGTACGCCCACGCTGCGGACGCTGCCGGACCGTGAGGTCGAGCACGACGGCCGGCGCGCCACCGTCGTCGCACTCGGCGACGCGAGCGGCACGCCGTACGTGAGCGCCGTGGTCATCCACGACTCGCTGCGCATCGTCCGCGTCGACGCGGACGGGTAGCCGTGCTCGCCGTCCTGCGACGGCGCGACTTCAGCCTCCTCTGGCTCGCGGGCCTGGTCTCGATGGCGGGCGACTGGGTGCTGATGGCCGCGCTCCCCTACGTCGTCTACGTGCGGACCGACTCGGTCCTCGCGACCGCCGGCATGGTCGCCGCCGAGCTCGCGCCCTCGATCCTGCTGTCCTCCTTCGCCGGCGTCTTCGTCGACCGCTGGGACCGACGCCGCCTGCTGGTCGTGACCAACCTGCTCCAGGCCCTCACCGTCACCGCGCTGCTGCTGGTCGGTGACGGCTCGCTCTGGGTCGTGTACGTCGTCGCGGCCGTCCAGTCGGCGGTCGCGTCGTTCTCCCAACCGGCCGAGTCGGCCCTCCTGCCGTCGCTCGTCCCGGTCGAGGAGCTGGTGCCGGCCAACGCGCTCAACGTCCTCAACAACCGGATCGGCCGCCTCGTCGGCACGCCCCTCGGTGCAGTCCTCCTCGGGCTCGGAGGACTGCACCTGGTCGTGGTCGTCGACGCCCTGTCGTTCCTCGGCGCCGCCGCTCTCGTCGCCGCGATGACGGCGTCCGCTCCCCGACCCCAGACCGACCGGCTCGCGATCGACGAGGCGGAGACTGCGTTCAGGCGCTTCTGGGCGGAGTGGGTCGCGGGGCTGCGGATCGTGCGGGAGGACCGCACCATCGCGATGCTGTTCGTGGTCTTCGGGTTGATGACCTTCGGCGGCACCATGCTCGACCCCCTGTTCGTGCCGTGGGTCCGCGACGTGCTGGGCGAAGGAGTGTGGGCGGTCGCGCTGCTGATGACCACCTCGTCGCTCGCCGGGATCGCCGGCTCCCTGGTGGTCGGCTCCCTCGGCAACCGGGTCCCGGCGTGGGCGCTCATCGGTTGGAGCTCGCTGCTGGCGGGACTGCTGCTGCTCGCCAAGTTCAACATCCCGGTGGTCTGGGTCGCGGTCGCGCTCTCCGCAGTCGGTGGCGTCACGGCGGTCGCCTCGTCCGTCGGCGTGGAGACCCTCGCCCAGGAGCGCACCCCCGAGCACCTCCGCGGTCGCGTGTTCGGCTCGCTCCAGGCCACGGTCTGGTTGATGAGCCTGCTCGGCGCGGTCGTCGGGGGCATCGTCGGCGAAGCGGTCGGCGTGCTGCCCGCGCTCGACCTGGCGTCCGTGCTGGTGGGCGTCTCCGGGGTGGTGGTGCTGGCGCTGGCGCGCGACCGCTCGTCGTACGGCACCGACCGCTGAGCGCACCGCTGCTTCCACCGGTCGAGCCGGCCGCACGCCCCCCTCCCGCAGCGGTCGTGGGCGGTGCCACGGTGACGGCGGTCACACCCCGGTGGCCCCTGCGGAAGGACTCGATCCGTGACAACTCATGAGCGGGCCGCGCGCCACGACCCCATCTACGACAGGTTGCACGCGACTCCCGAGTTCGCCGAGCTGCGACGCCGCTACCGCGGCTTCGTGTTCCCGGCGACCGTCGCGTTCCTGGCCTGGTACCTGCTGTACGTCGTCCTCTCCAGCTGGGCGACCGACTTCATGTCCACCCAGGTGGTCGGCAACATCAACGTCGCCCTGATCTTCGGGCTGCTCCAGTTCGTGACCACGTTCGGGCTGGCGTACGTCTACTCCCGCTACTCGACGAGCAAGCTCGACCCGCTGGCCCGCCAGCTCGACGCGGAGTACCGCAAGGGAGGCGACGCCTGATGGACACCCAGGTCCTCACCACCGTCCTGTTCCTCGCGGTCGTCGCGCTGACTGTCGCCATCACCTTCTGGGCGAGCCGGCAGAACAAGACCGCGGCCGACTTCTACTCGGGCGGCCGCTCCTTCTCCGGCTTCCAGAACGGCCTCGCCATCGGCGGCGACTACATGTCCGCCGCGTCCTTCCTCGGCATCTCGGGAGCCATCGCGCTCTACGGCTACGACGGCTTCCTCTACTCCATCGGCTTCCTCGTCGCCTGGCTCGTCGCCCTGCTGCTCGTGGCGGAGATGCTGCGGAACGCGGGTCGCTACACCATGGCCGACCAGCTGGCCTTCCGGATGAGCCAGCGCCCGGTGCGCACCGCGGCGTCCATCTCGACGGTCGTCGTGTCGATCTTCTACCTGCTCGCCCAGATGGTCGGTGCGGGCACGCTCGTCGCGCTGCTCCTCGGCGTGGACAGCCAGGCGGTCCAGAACATCACGATCATCGGTGTCGGCGCGCTGATGATCTTCTACGTCGTGGTGGGTGGCATGAAGGGCACGACGTACGTCCAGATCGTCAAGGCCGTCATGCTCATGCTCGGCTCGGCCCTGATCGTCGTGCTGGTCCTGGTCGAGTTCAACTTCAACCTCTCCTCCCTCCTCGGCGCGGCCGCGGACAACTCCGGCAAGGGCGAGGCGTTCCTCCAACCCGGCCTGCAGTACGGCGCCAGCCTGACGTCGAAGATCGACTTCCTGTCCCTGGGCCTCGCCCTGGTGCTCGGAACCGCCGGCCTGCCGCACATCCTGATCCGCTTCTACACCGTGCCGACCGCGCGGGACGCGCGGAAGTCGGTGCTGTGGGCGATCGGCCTGATCGGCGCGTTCTACCTGATGACGCTGGTGCTCGGCTTCGGCGCCGCGGCGCTGCTGGACCGCAGCCAGGTGGACCCGCTCGAGGGAGGCAACCAGAACCTCGCCTCACCGCTCCTCGCCGAGGCCGTCGGTGGCGGCGAGGGCTCCACGGGCGGCGCGGTCCTGCTCGCGCTCATCTCGGCGGTGGCGTTCGCGACGATCCTCGCCGTGGTCGCCGGACTGACGCTCGCCAGCTCCTCCTCGGTGGCGCACGACCTCTACAAGGGCGTCATCAAGAAGGACCAGCCCGTCACCGAGAAGGACGAGGTGCGGGTCGCCCGCATCGCCGCCTTCGTCATCGGAGCGATCGCCATCGCGCTGTCGATCCCGGCGCAGCGGCTCAACATCGCCTTCCTGGTGGCCCTGGCCTTCGCGGTCGCCGCGTCGGCCAACCTGCCGTCGATCATCTACAACATGTTCTGGCAGCGCTTCAACACCCGCGGCGCTGTCTGGAGCATCTACGGCGGCCTCATCTCGGCCGTCGGGCTGGTGTTGTTCTCGCCGGTCGTCTCGGGCCTGCCGACGTCGCTGTTCCCCGACTCCGACTGGTCGTACTTCCCGCTCAACAACCCGGGCATCGTCTCGATCCCGCTGGGCTTCCTGCTCGGCTACCTCGGCACGATCTCCGCACGCGAGCCGGAGGCCGAGGAGCGCTACACCGAGCTCGAGGTCCGCGCGCTGACCGGCGCCGGGGCCGAGCAGGCCGTCCTGCACTGACGGCAGTCACCACCGCAGCACACCAGTGACCCCCTCGCCGAGCCGGAGTAGGTTCGGCGGGGGGCTCACCCCTTGATCCAGCACCGCCCTCGACTCCAGCACCTGCCCCGCACCAGGAGAGACCCTTGTCCGAGCAGACCCTGTCCAACCTGTCCCGCGAAGAGCGCCGCTTCGAGCCGCCTGCCGACCTGGCGGCGAACGCCAACGTCACCGAGGAGGCGTACGCCCGGGCCGACGCCGACCGCGAGGCCTTCTGGGCCGACGCCGCAGACCGGCTGGACTGGGGTCGGAAGTGGGACCAGGTCCTCGACTGGTCCGACCCGCCCTTCGCCAAGTGGTTCGTCGGCGGCACCCTCAACGCCTCGGTCAACTGCGTGGACCGCCACGTCGACGCCGGCAACGGCGACAAGGTCGCGATCCACTGGGTCGGCGAGCCCATCCACGACGGGGTGGCCGACACCCGCGACCTGACGTACGCCCAGCTCAAGGACGAGGTGTCCCGCGCGGCCAACGCGCTCACCGAGCTCGGGGTGAAGAAGGGCGACCGGGTCGCCATCTACATGCCGATGATCCCCGAGGTCGTCGTCGCGATGCTCGCGTGCGCACGCCTCGGCGCACCGCACACCGTCGTCTTCGGAGGCTTCTCCGCAGACGCCCTCGCCTCGCGCATCACCGACTGCGAGGCCCGCGTCGTGATCACCTCCGACGGTGGCTACCGCCGCGGCGCGGCCAGCGCGCTCAAGCCGGCGGTCGACGAGGCCGTCGAGAAGGCGGCCGGACCCGATGGGCAGAGCCTGGTGCGCAACGTCCTCGTCGTCCGGCGTACCGGCCAGGACGTCGAGTGGCACGGTCGAGAAGATGGCGGCCGCGACGTGTGGTGGCACGACGTCGTCGACTCCGCGTCGGCCGAGCACGAGCCGGAGATGCACGACGCCGAGCACCCGCTCTACGTCATGTACACCTCCGGCACGACCGGCAAGCCCAAGGGCATCCTGCACACCACCGGGGGCTACCTCACCGGGACGTCGTACACGCACTGGTCGGTCTTCGACCTCAAGCCGGAGACCGACGTCTACTGGTGCACCGCGGACGTCGGCTGGGTGACCGGCCACTCCTACATGGTCTACGGCCCGCTCGCCAACGGCGCGACGCAGGTGATGTACGAGGGCACGCCCGAGAAGGGCCGCTGGTGGCAGATCGTGCAGGACTACAAGGTCACCATCTTCTACACCGCGCCCACCGCGATCCGGACCTTCATGAAGCAGGGCCGGGAGATCCCCGACGGCTACGACATGTCGTCGCTGCGGCTGCTCGGCTCGGTCGGCGAGCCGATCAACCCCGAGGCCTACATCTGGTACCGCGAGGTCATCGGCGGGGACCGCTGCCCGGTCGTCGACACCTGGTGGCAGACCGAGACCGGCCAGATCATGATCAGCCCCCTGCCCGGCGTCACCGCCGGCAAGCCGGGCTCCGCGATGAAGGCGCTGCCCGGGATCTCCGCCGACGTGGTCGACGACGAGGCGCGCTCGGTCGGCAACGGCAACGGTGGCTACCTCGTGCTCAAGGAGCCGTGGCCCGCGATGCTCCGCACGCTCTGGGGCGACGACGAGCGGTTCAAGGAGACCTACTGGTCGCGCTGGCCGGGCCTGTACTTCGCCGGCGACGGCGCCAAGCTCGACGAGGACGGCGACGTCTGGCTGCTCGGCCGGGTCGACGACGTGATGAACGTGTCGGGTCACCGGCTCTCGACCACCGAGATCGAGTCTGCCCTCGTGTCGCACCCCAAGGTCGCGGAGGCGGCCGTGGTGGGGGCTGCCGACGAGACCACCGGGCAGGCCGTGTGCGCCTTCGTCATCCTGCGCGAGTCGGCCGGCGACGGCGGACCCGACATCGTCGAGGAGCTGCGCAAGCACGTGCAGAAGGAGATCGGTGCCATCGCCAAGCCGCGCCAGATCATGGTCGTGCCCGAGCTGCCCAAGACCCGTTCCGGCAAGATCATGCGGCGCCTGCTCAAGGACGTCGCCGAGCACCGCGAGGTCGGCGACGTGACCACCCTCGCCGACTCGACGGTCATGGACCTGATCAAGGACAAGGAGGGCTCGGCTCCCTCCGAGGAGTGAGTCCGCGGCGCGGCTAGTTGTACCCGGCGGACAGGTTCATGACAGTCGGCTGATCGGGGGAAGTCCTCCGATTGCTGAGTGGCGTCGTCGAGTGTTGTAGAACTCGAGCCACGGCGCCAGTGCTGATGTGCGGTCGGTGTTGGTGAGGAAGACCTGTCGGTAGGCCCACTCGACCTGCAGGGTGCGGTTGTACCGCTCGACCTTCCCGTTCTGCCACGGGCAGTGGGGGACGGATGAACAGGTGGCGGGCATTGAGCGCGGCCATGGCCGCGGCAACGTCGGTCGAGAGTTTGTAGCTGAAGTGGTTGTCGGTCATGACCCGCTCGATCCGGGGGATGCCGTGGCCAGCGAAGTAGGCCGCGGCACGCAGCAGGAATGCGCCGCAGGTGGCGCCCTTCTCGTCGGGCAGGACTTCGGAGTAGGCCAACCGGGAATGGTCGTCGACCAGGGAGTGGATGTAGTCGAACCCGATCCGTGCCTTCTTCTTCGCCGCGGTGGTCCCCATTGCCCGGCCGTGGGCCTTCCAGCCGCCGCCGTCGTGGATCCGGCCGACCTTCTTCACGTCCATGTGGACCAGCGACCCGGGGTGGTCGTGCTCGTAACGAACCGCGGTGGTCTTGCTGGCTCGGATCACCTCACCGGTCAACGGGTCGCATTCACGAAGGTACGGGACGCGATGGCGACGCAGGATCGCCGACACGGTTCGCGGAGCCAGCCCCAGCTCGGGGCCGATCCAGTCCTGCCCGTGACGCTCCACGCGTCGCAGGTCCAGCACCAGCTGCTCGACCTCGGGTGGAGTCCGGCGGGGACAGCGGTGGGGCCGCGAGGAACGGTCGACCAGGCCGACATCACCCTCGACACGGAACCGGGCCACCCAACGATGGGCGCACTGCCGCGAGACACCGAGTTCCTTGGCGACGTGAGCGACCGGCCGGCCGTCATCGATCACGCGTGAGACGAGCAGACGACGGCCATGCAGATTCAAACGAGCGTTAGCGTGGGCCACGAGGACCTCCTGGGCGGGCGGATGACTTAGACAATCTCCACTAAGCCGGGAGGTTCTCCCCGTTCACAAGACCCAGACCGTCACCAACGTCCCTGCCGGGTACAGCTAGTCGCCGCCCAGCGCTTCCTCGAGCGCGTCGCGCCCCGACTCGGGCTCCGGGGGGTCGTCGTTCTCCACCCCTCGGGTCGCGGCCAGCAGCAGGACGACACCGACCGCGGCGGCGATCACCGATGCCAGCAGGATCGCGATCTTCGCCGCGTCCGTCAGCGCCTCGGCGCCCGGGAACGACAGCCCGGCGATGAACAGCGAGACGGTGAAGCCGATGCCGCCGACCGCGCCCAGGCCGAGCACCATGGGCCACGTGGTGCGCTCGGGCAGCCTGCCCAGCCCGAGGCGTACGGCGAGCCAGGAGGCGGCGAGGATGCCGACCGGCTTGCCGACCACCAGACCCAGCACGATGCCGAGACCCACCGAGTCGGTGAACACCTTGCCCATCCCGCTGAGCTCCACCCCGGCGTTGGCGAGGGCGAAGACCGGCAGCACGACGTACGCGGAGACGGGGTGCAGCGTGCCCTGGAGCCGCTCGACCACCGAGACCGACTCCTTGAGCAGGAAGCGCAGCTTGGCGAGCTCGTCGTGGTCGAGGGTGTTGTCGCGCAGCGCCTCTCGGGCGTGCTCGCGGGCGACCTCCTCCTTCAGCAGCGGGGTGGCGGGGGCGAGGAGGCCGATGGCCACACCGGCCAGGGTGGCGTGCACGCCCGACTCGAGGAGCGCGAACCACACCCCGGCGCCGAGGACCGCGTAGACGACGAGCGTCCAGATGCGCAGCATGCGGGCCACCACCATCGCGCCGAGCAGGCAGATCGCGATCGCCAGCCAGGTGAGCGAGAGGTCGGCGGTGTAGAAGATGGCGATCACGAGGATCGCACCGATGTCGTCGACGATCGCCAGCGTCAGCAGGAACAGCCGCGCCGCCGACGGGATCCGCCGTCCCAGGATGCCGAGCACCCCCACGGCGAAGGCGATGTCCGTGGCCATCGGGATGCCCCAGCCGGCCGCGCCGTCACTGCCGGGCGGGTTGAGGGCGATGTACAGCCCGGCCGGCACGGCCATCCCGCCGATCGCGGCGACGATCGGCAGGGCTGCGGTCTTCGGGTCGCGCAGGTCGCCGTTGACCAGCTCGTACTTGATCTCGAGGCCGACCACGAAGAAGAAGATCACCATCAAGGCGTCGTTGACCCAGTGCTGCAGCGACTCGTCGAGGTGCAGCGGCCCGACGTCGATCGTCAGGTGCGCGTGCCACAGCGCGTCGTACGACTCCGCCCACTGGCTGTTGGCCCAGACGAGGGCCACGGCAGCCGCCAGCAGGAGCAGCAGGGAGCCGGCGGCCTCCACCCGGAGGAACTCCCGCACCGGGCGCGCGACCAGCCGGGCGAGCGGCTTGTCGCTGGCGATGTAGACCGGCCCGCTCTCCCAGAGGTCGTCGCCGGGTTGCGGTTCGTGCGGGGTGCCGGATCGTGATGCCATGTGTCGGCTCACCTTTCGGGGTGGTCGGATCTTGCTCACCGCGGGCGTGACCGCGGGCCGACCAGACTTCCCGGCTCACCTGAGGCCCCAGTCTAGACATGCCCGTTGGTAAGGTCGCAGCACCCAGCACCCGGCGTACGACGAAGGACATCTCCGCATGGCCACCGAACCGATCAAGGACACCGATCCGACGCTCGGCAAGCTCGTCATGGACGCGCAGCGAGACATCTCCGGGCTCATCACCAAGGAGATCCAGCTCGCGAAGACCGAGCTGAAGGTCAGCGTCAAGCACGGCGGCGTCGGGGTCGGCCTCTTCGCCGGCGCGGCCTTCCTCGCGCTGCTCGCGATCATCATGCTGTCGGTGGCGTTCGCCTACTTCCTCCACTGGAACGGTGACGGCCTCGACCTCCAGTGGGCCTTCCTCGTGGTCTTCGTCGTCTACGTCCTCATCGCGGCACTGCTCGGCTTCATCGGCCTCAAGCAGGTCAAGCAGGTCAAGGCGCCCGAGCGCGCGATCGAGCAGGGCCGGCAGATCCCCTCGGCCCTCAAGGGCCACGGCTGATCCTCGGCTCGCGAGCTCAGCTCACGCAGGTGCCGGTGTCGACCGGGGTCTCCGTGGTCAGGCCGAGCGCGGCGGACTCGGAGACCTGGTCGGCGGTCAGGGCGTAGCCGGTGTCCTGGTCGCTGACCGAGGCGGCGAACACCATGCCGGCGACGTCCCCGGCCGAGGTCAGGATCGGGCCGCCGGAGTTGCCGGGGCGGATGAGGGCGCGCAGGGAGTAGACCTGCCGGATCACGGTGCCCTCGCCGTAGATGTCGGGTGAGCGCAGCCGCTGCTGGGAGCGGATGCGGCCGGCCTGGACGTCGTACGGGCCGTCCTCGGGGTAGCCCACCGAGGCCACGTCGTCGCCCGGCTCCGCCGTGGTGTCGAACGCCAGGCGCGGCACCCCGGCGTCGGGGAGCGAGAGGACGGCGATGTCGAGGTCGGCGTCGTAGAGCACGACCGACGCCACCACCGAGGACCCGCCCACCTCGACCTCGGGACGGGTGACACCGGCGACGACGTGGGCGTTGGTCATCAGCCGCCCGGGCGCGTAGAAGAAGCCCGTGCCCTCGACGCCGCCTCCGCAGCCGTTCTCGCCGCGGACCTTGACCACGCTGCCCTGGGCGGCGACCACGTCGGGATCGGTGAGCATGCGCGGGTCGCCCGGCGCGACCGCGACGATGCGCTCGGGTGCGAAGGGCTCGAGGTAGCGCGGGAAGAAGGTGGTGCCGACGACGTTGTTGAACGTCTGCAGCACCTTGCCCGAGTCGGGCGGCAGCGTCTGGTCGACCCTGGCCAGCAGCGCGGACTCGCGCACCAGCGGGGTGATGGCGCCGATCCGGGTGCCGGACACGGCGACGCCGAGGGCCCAGGCGACGAGCAGCACTGCGACCGCGCTCAGCGCCGATCCGCCGATGGCGTCGACCGCACGGATGGGCTGCCAGGTGATGCGGTCGCGGATCCGGGCGCCGACCCACTGGAACAGCGCCTGCCCCAGCGACGCGCAGATGATGACGATGAAGAGCGCGCCCAGCGAGACCCACAGCGACGGCGCGGCGTCACCCAGTGCGAGCGGGGCCGCCCAGATGCCGAGCAGGCCGCCGAGCAGCAGCCCGGTGGTGGCGAAGGCGCCGGTGATGAAGCCCTGCCAGTAGCCGGAGAGGGCGTAGATCCCCACGAGCGCCACGAGGCACCAGTCGAGGACGTTCATGCGCTACTCCTCGAGCTTGGTGTTGGGCGCCAGGTCGGTGTTGCTGGGCTCACCCTGCAGCATGTGATCGGGCAGGTCACGGACCCGCGCCCGGTCCCAGTCGTCGCTCCACCCCAGGAAGTCGAACAGCCGCGCGATGATGCCGGCGGTGAAGCCCCACAGGATGACGTCCTTGTCGGCACCGATCAGGAAGCCCGGACCCGTCCAGCCGCTGGGGTGGCGCACGTTGATCCGGTGCTCGGGGTCGAGCAGCTCGGCGATCGAGACGTGGTGGATGGCGTGCACCTCGTCGGGGCTCTCGACGCGCACCTCGCCGCGCTCGCGCCAGTAGCCCAGGATAGGCGTGACAGCGAAGTTGCTCGGCGGCAGCCACAGCTCGGGCAGCTCGCCGAACACCTCGATCTCGGCAGGCACGAGGCCGATCTCCTCGTACGCCTCGCGCAACGCCGCCTCGCGCGGGGTCTCACCCTCGTCGAGCGAGCCGCCCGGGAAGGACACCTGGCCGGGGTGGGAGCGCATGTGGTGGGCGCGCTCGGTCAGCAGCAGCTCGCCGCGGTGGGCGAGGTCGTCGGGCGCGGTCGGGTCGTCGTGGCGGTCGGCGAAGACCATGAGCACCGCGCCGCGGCGGGCGTCGGTGCCCTCGGGCGGCATGAAGCGGGTGAGCTCGTGGACGGTGATCGTCGATGCCGCCTCGACGACCGGCGTCAACCAGCCGGGCAGCGTGCTCCCCTCGATCACAGCCTCACCCCGAGGTGCTCGGCGACCAGGTCCTTGACCTCGTCGACGGAGTCGACGCCACCCGAGGCCTGGCCGACGACCGTCCCGTCCTCGTCGACGAAGACGAAGGCGGGCAGCCCGCGCCGCGCGACCGCGAAGGCGTCCTCGGCCATCAGGTCTCCGCCGGGGTCGGCGATCGACGGATAGGTGGCCCGGGTCCGCTCCGCCAGCTCCAGCGCACCGCCGGGGTTGACGTCGTTGAAGTCGATGCCGAGGACCGTCACCCGGTCGGCGTACCGCTGGTGGAAGGCCTCCAGCGCCGGCATCTCCTCCGCGCAGGGACCGCAGTTGGCCTGCCACAGGTTGATCATGAGCGGCCCGCGCAGTGAGGCGAGCTGGACGTCGGGACCACCGCCGAGGCAGGGCAGCGTCACCTCGGGCAGCCCGTCGTCGACCGGTGCACCGTCGCCCGGCACGCAGTCCTCCATGCCGATGCGCGCCTTGACCTCGCGCAGCGCCGGGGTGTCGACCTCCACGTCGGGCGGGCGTACGTCGATGCCGCCGCCGGACGTGCAGGCGCTCAGCACGGTGGCCAGCAGGACCGCCGGCAGCACCTTCCTCATGCGGGACCCTGCGTGGTGACCAGCTTCTCCGCCTCGACCGGGTCGGTGGGCCCGGTCCCGTAGGACGGGCAGAGCCGCGCGACCGGGCAGGCGCCGCAGGCCGGCTTCTTGGCGTGGCAGCGACGACGGCCGTGCCAGATCAGGTGGTGCGACAGCATCGTCCAGTCACGCCTGGGGAAGAGCGCGCCGATCGCGTGCTCGACCTTCACCGGGTCGGTCTCCTCGGTCCACCCGAAGCGGCGGGCGAGGCGCCCGAAGTGGGTGTCGACGGTGATGCCCGGCTTGCCGAACGCGTTGCCCAGCACGACGTTGGCGGTCTTGCGACCCACGCCGGGCAGGGTGACGAGGTCGTCGAGCCGGTCGGGCACCCGGCCGTCGAAGCCCTCGACCAGTGCGTGGCTGAGCTTGAGGAGGGACTCGGTCTTCTGCCGGAAGAAGCCCAGCGGTCCGAGGAGCTGCTCCAGGTGCTCGCGCGGAGCTGCGGCCATCGCCTCGGGCGTCGGGTAGGCGGCGAACAGCGCGGGGCTCGCGGCGTTGACCCGGCGGTCGGTGGTCTGGGCGGAGATCACCGTGACGACGAGGCACTCGAAGGCGTTGGTGAAGTCGAGCTCGGGGGCCGCGTCGGGATAGGTCTCCGCCAGGATCCGGTCGATGCGGCGGGCCCGACGGACGAGCGCCGTGTCGGGCTTGACGATCGCGGTCGGGGCAGGCACGGGCCCAGCCTACGGTCCGCCGCCGACACCGCCGTAGCCGGCGACCGGCCGCCACACATGGGCAGAGTGGCCCTTGTGACCCGGACCACGGCTAGGATCGTGCCCGATCCCGAGGGCTCGCACGGGCACGGCACGGGACGCACCGACATGGAGGATTGACGTGGACAACGACGTGCTTCGGCAGGCACCGCTGTTCAGCTCGCTCGACGACGAGGCGGCGACCGCCCTGGGCGGCTCCATGGCGGAGACCACGCTGCGTCGTGGCGACGTGCTCTTCCACGAGGGCGACTCCGGCGACAAGCTCTACGTCGTCACCGAGGGCAAGGTGAAGCTCGGCCGCTCCTCCTCCGACGGCCGCGAGAACCTCCTCGCGATCATGGGGCCCGGCCAGATGTTCGGCGAGCTGTCCCTCTTCGACCCCGGCCCGCGGTCGGCCACCGTCACGGCGGTCACCGACGCCACCTTCGCGTCGCTGTCCCACGACGACCTCCTCAAGTGGCTCGAGGGCCGCCCGCAGGTCGCGCGTGGACTCCTCTCCCAGCTGGCCGGACGCCTCCGCAAGTCCAACGACGTCGTCGCCGACCTCGTCTTCTCCGACGTCCCCGGCCGGGTCGCCAAGGCGCTGCTCGACCTCGCCGACCGCTTCGGCCGCACCGCCGACGACGGCGTCCACGTCCACCACGACCTCACCCAGGAGGAGCTCGCCCAGCTGGTCGGCGCCTCCCGCGAGACGGTCAACAAGGCGCTCGCCGACTTCGCCTCGCGCGGCTGGCTGCGCCTGGAGCCCCGCTCCGTCGTGATCATGGACCTCGAGCGCCTCTCGCGCCGGGCGCGCTGAAACTCAATCGACCGACCTGACCCCCGAACCGGCGCCCGCGCGCGTCGTACCTCGTGAAGGGGGGTCGAGGTGATCACCGATGACGAGGCCGGGTTCGACGCGTTCGTGCAGGCACGCAGCGCGGCGCTGTGGCGTACGGCCTACCTGCTGACGGGCGACCACCACCTCTCCCAGGACCTCGTGCAGGCCGCGCTGCTGCAGGCGGCGAAGCACTGGGGTCGCATCCACACCTCGCCGGAGGCGTACGTCCGGCGCGCGATGTACCACCAGAACATCTCGTGGTGGCGCCGCCGCAGGGTCGTCGAGACACCCCTCGTCTCGCACGACGGTGCGGTCACGTCGTCCGACACCGACCTGCGACTCACCCTCGACCAGGCGCTCGCCCGTCTGACGCCCAAGCAGCGCACCGTGCTGGTGCTGCGCTTCTACGAGGACCTCACGGAGGTGGAGACGGCACGCGCGCTCGGCATCTCCGTCGGCACCGTGAAGTCGACCAACCGCCAGGCGCTGGCCCGGCTGCGGGCCCTCGCGCCCGAGCTGGCCGAGCTGATCGGAGCAGACGCATGACCGACGAGCTGCGCACCACCCTCCACCGGCTCGCCGACGACGCGACCCCGCAGCCGGTGGCCGACGACCTCTGGAGGCGCGGCCGGGCCGCCCGACGCCGCGGCCAGGCGTTCGCCGTCGCCGCCGCCCTGGCGCTCGTCGTGTCGGTGGGCGGCGCCGCGACGTTGCTGGCCGGCCCCGACCGGGAGACGCGTACGGCGTCCACCGAGGAGGTGCCCGAGGGCGCGATCCCGAGCCGGATCGAGACCACCAACGGGCCGATCGAGTCGAGCTATGCGATCGGCCGGGCGTCGGTGGCCTACCTCGACAGCACCCTCGACGTCGTCATCAGCGCGCAGGACGGACGGCAGCACCTCTTCGGGACCGGCGCCCGCGCCATCGCCCTGTCCCCCGACGGACTCCGCCTGGCCTGGTCGTCGACGGCCGACCGCATCCACATCGCAGACCTCGAGTCCGGGGACGTGGTGAGCTTCGCCCACAACGGCGGGAGCGGCGCGGACGTCAACACCCTCACCTGGTTGTCCGACTCGACGACCCTGCACTGGACAGGGACGGTCGAGGGCACGGACGTCGGGGCGGCCATCGACGTCACCGGACCGTCGGAGTTCCCGTTCGTCATCGGACGCTACGGCACCCGCGGGATCCCCTCTCCCGGCTTCGACGCGGTGGCGCTGCCCTCGCGGGGCGAGGTCACGGCCGCTCCCTTCCTGGCCGGGCCCGTCCCCGGCGAGACCGCTGGCCGGCGACTCGAACGCTCGCTCCCGACCGACCTCTACCCTGCTGGCGCGGTGGTGCGGCCGCTCGGCTGGGCCGAGGACGACCTCGTCGTGGCCGTGGTGGACCCCCCGCAGAGCGACGTCGTCGAGCGACCGCGCCTGGCGATCTTCACCTCGCCCGACCAGCCGGAGTCCGAGTGGGTCTGGCGGGAGTTCCTGCCCCGACTTCCACCGGTCGAGTCGCTCAGCATCGCCGTCGACCTGGTCCCGAACCTGACCGGCGACCCGGAGCAGGAGCTCACCCACGACTTCGACGACCCCGGCGCCGACCAGAACCCGCTGGCCTGGACGGGGATCGAGGTCTCGCTGCTCATCGGCCTCGGCGTGGCCGCGGCGATCGCCGTACTGATGGCGCTGCGCTGGCTGTGGCGCCGGATCTGGCGACGGCTGACGTAGGCGTGCGGACCGAAGTCGAAGTCCCGGCCAACGGTGAGCGCGGGCGGAGCCAGGTGAGCTGGCTTGTGTCCGCGCGCCTACGGCGGGTCGGCGTGGACCTGCGGGTCGCGCCCGGCGAAGGCGACGAGCCGGTCGTAGGGCGAGGCATCGTCCGGCACCTCGACCGGTGGGCCGAAGGCGTCGCCGCGGTTCTCCTCGGTCATGCCCTGCTGCATGAACGCCAGCCCGCGCTCGGCGACCTCCGGGTCGAGCGGCATCGTGTGACCGGTGGCGCGCAACAGGTCCCAGGTGTGGACGCCGATCTCGGCGCTCTGCCAGTCGGCCATCCCTGCTTCGTCCTCCGGGCGGCCCGACCAGTGCTCCAGCAGCCGGTCGGCGTCGACCCGGAAGTGCGCCGCCCACTCCCCCTCCTCGACGTCGGGCGCTTCGGACCAGTCGACCTCCTCACCGCGCGCCATCTGCAGGAAGTGTCCCGGCGAGGCGACGAGGTGACCGACGAGGTCGCGCACGGTCCAGCCCTTGCAGTGCGTGTCACGGTCGAGGTCGGCGGGATCCAGAGTGGTGAGGGCGGCCCGCGCCTGGTCGAGCGCGCGGGACAGGACGATCACGGGGCGGGGGGTCTCGGCCATGCCCCTACCTCACTCCTCCCGCATGCCGCGCGCAAGACCCCTGGGAAGGGGTGCCAGCCGGGTAGTCCGCATCAAGATGCCCCTCCGGGCCGGTCCGGCACCAGCCGTTTGATGCGGACTATCCCGAGGTGAGGTAGGCCAGCTGGGCCCGCACCGACAGCTCCGCGGCGCCCCACAGGACCGGGTCGACGTCGGCGTAGACGATCTCGACGATGGCGCGGGGCAGCGTCTCGTGGGGGAAGGTCCCACCCTCCCGAGCCACCGCGTGCAGGTCGCGCAGGGCGTCGCGCACCTGGTCCAGCCGCTGCTTGCGGTGGGCGAGGTAGAAGTCGATGGCGCCGATCGCGTCCTCGATCACCGGGCCGTGACCCGGCCAGACAGACGTGATGCCCTGCGACCCGCACAGCTCGTGCAGTCGCTCGAGCGACGAGAGGTACGCGCCGAGCTGGCCGTCGGGGTGCGCGACCACTGTGGTGCCGCGGCCGAGCACGGTGTCGCCGGTCAGCACGGCACGATCCTGCGGGACGACGAACGACAGC
This sequence comes from uncultured Actinomycetota bacterium, assembly GCA_963740115.1. Taxonomy (GTDB): domain Bacteria; phylum Actinomycetota; class Actinomycetes; order Propionibacteriales; family Nocardioidaceae; genus Nocardioides. The sequence continues at coordinate 340,126 of CAVUCQ010000005.1, forward strand.
GAGTCGGACGTGTGCCCGGGCGTGGCCACGACGTGCACCTCGAGGTCACCGAGCGCGACGACGTCGCCCTCGCCCAGGCCCTCGGAGCCGAGGCGCTGTGCCGGGTCGAGGGCGCGTACGCCGCACCCGTGCCGCTCGGCGTACTCCCGGGCGGCCTCGCTGTGGTCGGCGTGGTGGTGGGTCAGCAGCACCACGGCCACGTCGCCGGCGGCGGCGTCGATGGCATCGAGGTGGGCCGCGATCGACGGTCCGGGATCGACGACGACCGACCGTCCGGAGCCGGGGTCGCGCAGCACCCAGGTGTTGGTGCCGTCGAGCGTCATGATGTCGGCGTTGGGGGCCAGCACGCAGGTGCCGGTCGCGCCGAAGCTGCCACCCGTCCAGGCGCCCGACTCGATCATCGCGCGGCCATCAGCGCGGCGTAGGCCGGCGGCGTGGACAGGATGAACCCGTCGCCGTCGGCCACGACCTCCGGCATGTACATCTCCACGCGGCGCTCGTGCGCCTCGGCCAGCACGGCATCCGGGTCGGCGTGCTGCGCGACCTCGAGGCAGGTGAGCCAGGTCGGCGGGAACATGAAGATCTCGCCCCGCTCCACCTGCTCGACGGCGTCGAGCGCACTCGCCCAGGTCACCGACGACGACTCGGTGGAGACGTCGCGGGTCATCTGGCCCTCGGGGAGCCGGGCGACGAAGAACCACGTGCGGTAGCGCCGGGGCTCGAAGATCGGTGTCAGCCAGCCGGACCAGGCGCCGAGCAGGTCGGTGCGCAGCACCAGGGACCGTCGCTCGAGGAACGCGGTCAGGGACAGCTCGCGCGACTCGAGGGCCACCCGGTCGGCCTCCCAGTCGTCACCGGTCGTGTCCGCGACGACCTCGTCGGCGCCGCGACCGGCGAGCAGGACGCCCGACTCCTCAAAGGTCTCGCGCACGGCCGCACACACCAGCGCACGCGCCTTCGGCTCGTCGCAGCCCAGCCGCGACGCCCACTCGGCCGGGCTGGGCCCGGCCCAGAGCCCGCGGTCGACCAGCTCGTCGTCGAAGTCACGTGGATCGACGCCACCACCGGGAAACACGCACATGCCGCCGGCGAAGGCCATCGACGTCTGCCGGCGCAGGAGGTAGGTCTCCGGACCGCGCGGACCGGAGCGCAGCAGCACCACCGTCGCCGCGTCGCGCGGCTCGGCCGGCGAGGCCTCGCCCTCGGCGTACGACCGGGCCTGCGCGACGAGCGCCTCGGGAAGCGGGAGCCGCTCCACCGGCTCAGACCTCGACGACGATCTCGACCTCGACCGGCACGTCGAGCGGCAGCACCGACACACCGACGGCGGAGCGGGCGTGCTTGCCGGCCTCGCCGAACACCTCGCCGAGCAGCTCGGAGGCGCCGTTGGCCACCTTCGGCTGGCCGGTGAAGTCGGGGGTCGAGGCGACGAAGACGACGACCTTGACCACGCGCTTGACGTCGTCGAGGGAGCCGATCTCCGCCTTGACCGCGGCGAGCGCGTTGAGGGCGCACTGGCGGGCGCACTCGTAGCCCTGCTCCTCGGTGACCTCGCCGCCGACCTTGCCGATCGCGATCATCTCGCCGTCGCGCGCCGGCAGCTGGCCGGCGGTGAAGACCAGGTTCCCGGAGCGGGCCGTCGGCTGGTAGGCCGCGAGCGGCGGGACGACCTCGGGGATGCTGATCCCCATCTCGGCGAGGGTGGCCTCGGCGCCCATGTCAGGCCGCCTTCGCGCGCTTGAGGAAGGCCACCAGGCCACCCTGGGCGTTGGTGTGGATGGCCACCAGCTCCCAGCCGTCCTGGCCGAAGTTGTTGAGCATGAGCGCTTCGTTGTGGAGCGGAATCGGCGCCACCTGGTATTCCCACTGGGTCATGGATCGCACCCTACTCGGGGCGGAGCCGGGCGGGCGGGGGGTCCTCCCGCGGTCTGACGCGGCAGCGTCGCGCGGGCGTCTATCGTCCGCACCATGGACCAGCACCCGTGGCGCCTCGGCCCGCGCGGCCGGCGGTGGCTCGACCGGTCGCTCGTCGGGGGCGTCGTGGTCGTCGGCGGCCTGGGCCACGTCGCCGCGGGACAGCCGGTCGCGGCGCTCTTCACGCTCGCGGAGCTGCTGCCCCTGCTGTGGCGCCGCAGCCACCCGTGGCCGGTCTTCCTGGTCGTCGCCGCCGCCAGCGCGCTGCAGGCAGTGGCGTACGACGAACCCACCGTGGGACAGCTCGCCTTCCCCGTGGCGGTCTACTCCGTGGCGCGGTGGGCGCCGCGGTGGCAGGGCGTGACCGCGCTGCTCGTCGGGTACGCCGGCGCGGGCGTGGCCACGGTCCGCTGGCTGCTCGGCTTCGGCGCCACGGCCCTCGACGCGAGCTCCCTGGTCGCCTACACCGTGACGATCGGCGCCCTGGTGACCGCCGCGTGGGCACTCGGCTTCGCCGGCCAGCAACGCGAGAGGTACGTCGACTCGCTGGTGGCCCGGGCCGAGCAGGCCGAGCGGATGGCCGAGCGGGAGGTCGAGCTCGCGGCCCGCGACGAGCGGTCGCGGATCGCCCGCGAGATGCACGACGTGGTCGCGCACGGGTTGTCGGTGATCGTGGTCCAGGCGGACGGCGCGCGCTACGCCGCCGCCAAGGATCCCGGCGTCGCCGTCGACACGCTGGAGACGATCTCCGGCACCGGGCGGGAGGCGCTGACCGAGATGCGCCGCCTGCTCGGCCTGCTCCGCGAGGGCGACACCGGCGTGGTGCCACAGCCGGGGCTGGCCGACGTACACCACCTCGTCGACGACGCTCGAGCGGCCGGCACGCGGGTCGAGGCCGACCTCCCGGCCGTCGTCCCGGCGGTGCCGGACGGTGTCGGGCTGGCCGCCTACCGGATCGTGCAGGAGGCCCTCACCAACGTCCGCAAGCACGCCGGTCCGGATGCGACGGTGCGGCTGCGGGTCGGCGTCGGCAGCGACGTCGAGGTGGAGGTGCGCGACGACGGCCGCGGGGCCGCGGCGGGCTCCGACGGCCACGGCCTGGGCCTCGTCGGGATGCGCGAGCGGGCCGCCGTGCACGGCGGCACCCTGGAGGCCGGACCCGTGACCGGCGGCGGGTTCGCGGTCTCTGCGAGGCTGCCGCTGTGAGCGAGGAACCGCAGACCGGGACCATCCGGGTGTTCCTGGTCGACGACCAGCAGATGGTGCGGGCCGGATTCCGGATGCTCGTCGACAGCCAGGACGACATGGTGGTCGTCGGTGAGGCGGGCGACGGGGGCGAGGCCCTCGAGCGGCTGGCCGTCACCGCCGCCGACGTCGTGCTGATGGACGTCCGCATGCCACGGCTCGACGGCGTCGAGACCACTCGCCGCCTGCTCGCCCGACCCGAGCCGCCGCGGGTGATCGTGCTGACCACGTTCGACCTCGACGAGCACGCCTTCGCCGCCATCCGGGCCGGCGCCTCCGCGTTCTTGCTGAAGGACGCCGCCCCGCCCGACCTGCTCGGTGCGATCCGGGCCGTCCGGGCCGGTGACGCCGTCGTCGCGCCGAGCACCACCCGCCGGCTGCTCGACCACTTCGCCGCCCTGCCCGACCCCACGGCCTCCGCGGCCGGCGACGAGCGCCTCGGCCTGCTCACCGAGCGCGAGCGCGAGGTGCTGACGCTGATCGCCCGCGGGCGCAGCAACACCGAGATCGCCGCCGACCTCGTCGTCGCCGAGACGACCGTCAAGACGCACGTCGGCCGGATCCTGGCCAAGACCGGCTCGCGCGACCGCGTGCAGCTCGTCGTGCTGGGCTACGAGTCGGGCCTCGTCACGCCCTGACATACCTGAGGACGTGGTGGACGTCGTCGGGGCCGGATCCCGTCCACCACGTCCTCAGGTATCGGGTCATCCCGGGGTCGTACGACCGCGCGCCCCGTCCGCCCACGGACCGACCCCGGGTCCGTGCCGGGGACCGACGATCCCCGGCCGCTGGACGACGAGCGTTGTCCCCATGACGACGACCATCCAGCAGACCGACACCCATCGGGGCACCGCCGCCAGCGCGCGCGGCCTGACCCGCACCTACGGCGACGGCGACGGGGCGGTGCACGCGCTGCGCGGCATCGACCTCGACCTGCCCGCCGGCCGCTTCACCGCGATCATGGGCCCCAGCGGCTCGGGCAAGTCCACCCTCATGCACTGCCTCGCAGGTCTCGACGCCGCGACCAGCGGCTCGGTGACGGTCGCCGGTCGCGACCTGTCCGGACTGGACGACACGGCGCTCACGCTGTTCCGGCGCGAGCACATCGGCTTCGTCTTCCAGGCCTTCAACCTGCTGCCGATGCTCACCGCAGGGCAGAACATCGTGCTTCCGCTCGACCTCGCCGGCCGCGCGCTCGACCGCGAGCGCTACGACCAGGTGGTCGGCGTCCTCGGCCTCGCCGACCGGCTCGGGCACCTGCCCAGCCAGCTCTCGGGCGGCCAGCAGCAGCGGGTCGCGATCGCCCGGGCACTGGTCACCCAGCCGACCATCGTCTTCGCCGACGAGCCGACGGGCAACCTCGACAGCGAGGCCAGCGCCGAGGTGCTCGGCCACCTCCGCCGCTCGGTCCGCGAGCTCGGCATGACCGTCGTGATGGTCACCCACGAGCTCGACGCCGCGGCCTACGCCGACGACGTCGTGGTGATCCACGACGGCGCCGTGACCGCCCACCTCGTGGAGCCGGGCCGCGACGAGCTCGTCGCGGTGCTGAGCGGGCGGACGACCCGATGAGGACCGTGCTGCTGGCGTCGCTGCGCCACCACACGCGGAGGTACGTCGCCGCGGCGCTCGCCGTGGTGATCGGCGTCGCCTTCGTGGTGGTCACCGGCATGCTGACGGGGGCGACCCGCGAGGGGCTGACGGCCGACGTCGGCGCACCGGTGGCGGGCGTCGACCGCGTCGTCAGGATCGACGACTCCCGCCACGTCGCGCGGCTGATGGACGGCGCGACCGAGCGTGACGTACCGGCGCTGGCGCTCGGCTACGCCATGGAGCCGGTCTCGCGCGACGGCGTCCAGCTGGCCCAGAGCGCCGACATCGCCGAGGCGTCCCTCGATGCTGCCCTGCAGTGGCAGACGCTGGAGGAGGGCCGTTTCCCCGGCGCCGCCGACGAGGCGGTGGCCGACCTCAACGCGGCCAAGAGCACAGGTGTCGAGGTGGGTGACGTGCTGCGGATCGGCACGGGCACCGCCGCCGCGGACGTCGAGGTCGTCGGCATGGTCGACAGCCCGCCGGCGATGGGCGCGTCGCTCTACGTGCCGTGGCCCACCCTGCAGCGCTTCGACGGGACCCTCTGGGTCGACGCGGTCGCCTGGGGCGGGTCGCCGGAGCTCGCCGGCGAGCTCGCTCCGGGCGCGACGGTGCAGCCGGCAGCCACGTGGGTCGCCGAGCGACAGGCCGAGATCTCCCGCGGCGTCGACGTGCTCGCCATCATGGCCCTCCTCTTCGTCGCCATCGCCCTGTTCGTGGGGGTGATGGTCATCGCCAACACCCTGGCGATCCTCTTCGCCCAGCGGATGCGCGACTTCGCCCTGCTCCGCTGCGTGGGCGTCACCCGCCGACAGCTCCGCCGGGCGGTCCGGGTGGAGGCACTCGTCCTCGGGTTGGTGGCGTCGACCCTGGGCGTCGCCGCGGGTGCCGCGACCGGCTCCGGGCTGGTCGTGCTGGTGCGCCACTGGTTCAGCGACATGGGACCGGCCTCGCTGGACCCGGCGTGGGTCGGCACCGCGTTCGTGCTCGGCGTGGTCGTGACGCTGGCGGCTGCGTGGCTTCCCACCCGCTCGGCGACGAAGGTGCCGCCGTTGGCCGCGCTGCGGCCGGACACGGGCGTCGACGTGCGCACCACCGCCGGCCGGTGGCGGCTCGCCCTCGCCGGGCTGGCCCTGGCGACCGGCACCGCCCTGCTGGTCATGGCGGTCGCCACCGACACCCTGCCGGCCCTGGCCGCCATGCTGGCCGGCGGCACGCTCACCTTCATCGGGGTGCTGCTGCTCGGACCGGTGGTCGTCCCCGCCCTGATCCGGCTGGCCGGAAGGGTGGCCGGCGACGGCCCCGTCCGCCGGCTCGCCACCGGCAACGCCGTCCGCAACCCGAGGCGCACGGCGACCACGGCCGCGTCGCTGCTCGTCGGCGTCACGCTCACGGTGGCCGTCCTCACCGGGCTCGCGTCGTCGCGCACCGCCATCGACCAGGACATGGACCGCAGCTATCCGCTCGACGCCACGGTGACGGCGGTCGACGAGCCCCTCGGCACGGACCTCGTCCGGAGCGCCGAGGCGCTCGAGGGCGTCGGCGACCTGGCCGTGCTGGACGGCACCTTCGCGACCCTCGGCGACGAGCGGATCCCCCTCGCCGGGGTCGACGCGCGCTCGCCGGTGGTCCGGGGACCGGAGGACCTCGCCCCGCGCGACGGCGTCGTGCTGCTGCCGTACGACGTCGCCGAGGAGCTGCCGCGCCCGCTGGCTCGGCAGGTGGCCCGCGACCAGCGACTCAGCCTCACCGTCGCCGGCCGCGAGCACACGCTGGACGTCGTCCTGGACGACGGCTGGGGCCGCGCCGGCATCGTCTCGGCGACCACCTTGGCGTCGCTGGAGCCGGACCCCTCCCCGGTGGCGCTCTGGGTGCGGGCGGCCGACGGCGCCGATGCCGAGGACCTCTCCGGCGACCTGGCCGCGCTGGCAGGGGCGGCCGGGGCGGGCCTGGAGGGCGGGTACGCCAACCGCCACTGGGTCTACCTGCAGGTGGACATCCTGACCGGAGCCGTCGTGGGGCTGCTGGGGATCGCGATCGTGATCGCCCTGGTCGGGATCGCCAACACGCTGGGCCTCTCCGTCCTCGAGCGGGCCCGCGAGAACGCCCTGCTCCGCGCCATGGGACTGACCCGGGTGCAGCTGCGCCGGGCGATGGCCACCGAGGGGCTGCTGCTGTCAGCGGTGGCGGCCGCCATGGGCACCGCTCTGGGCCTGGTCTTCGCGTGGGTCGGCGTGCGCGTGATGGTCGAGGAGGTGGTCGACGGCGCCCGGCTCACCGTGCCAGTGCTGCAGGTGGTGGCGGTCGCCGTGGTCGCGGCGCTGGCCGGGCTGGCGGCGTGCGTGCTGCCTGCCCGCAGGGCCGCCCGGGTCACGCCTGCGGCGGGGCTGGCCCTCGACTGACGTACGGAAAAGCCGGGCCCGAACGTCGGGCTCGGCCGCGGCGACTAGGGCCACGGGGACCGCGCGGCACTAGGGTCCGTCCATGGAGCGCACCGATGCGGCCGAGAGCCGTGAGAAGAGCAGCGGGCTGGACCCGTTCGAGAAGTTCGTCGAGCTGTCGACCAAGCTGATCAGCCGGGCGCCGTTCTTCGCCGTCTGCGTGGCCGTCGTCGTCATCTGGGCGGTCAGCTACCCGATGTGGAAGACCACCACCAAGTGGGAGCTGGCGATCCACACCTTCACGGCGGTGCTCTCGCTGCTGCTGCTGGTGCTGCTGGAGAACGCGGGCCGGCGCAACAACGAGTCGATGCAGGAGAAGCTCAACGTGCTGGCCGAGGCGCTCGCGGCGCTGATGGAGTCACGCGCGGCCGACGACCCCGACCTCGTCGAGGCGGTCGAGAAGCTGCGCGAGGCCGTCGGCCTGGAGGAGCGCCACTGACCGACCGGCGTCAGCCCGCCAGCAGGCGCAGCGTGGTCTCCCGGTGGGGCGACGTCGTGGGGTCGGTGCCCGCCGTGGCGCCGGCCACCGGGTGCACCATCACCTCGTCGACGCCGTACGTCGTCGCCAGCTCGTCGAGGCGGTCACGTGCCTGCTCGGCCGAGCCCACGATCCAGCGACCCGACATCGCGTGGCCGAAGGACCGCTGCTCGGGCGTCATCTCCACCGCCTCGGCCTCCTCGACGAGCCGCTGCGGGTGCAGAGGGGCGCCGGTGCGCAGCGCGATCATCTGCTGCACGTTGGGCAGCGCCTGGCGACGGGCCTCCGCCTCGGTCTCGGCGACGACGGCGTTGACGGTGAGGAACGTGCGGGGCTCCGGGTACTCCGGCGAGGGCCGGTAGGACGACCGGTAGAGGTCGAGCGCGGCCCCGGTCCCCTCGCCGGAGAAGTGGTGGGCGAAGACGTAGGGCAGGCCCTTCTCGGCGGCCAGCCGGGCGGAGTAGTCGGACGACCCGAGCAGCCACATGTCGGCGATCGTGCGGGCGGCGGGCGTCGCGCGCAGCGGCTGGCGTCGCGGCCCGACCTGCACCTCGACGCCGTCGGTGCTCATGAGCGTGCGGATGTCGTCGACGTACTCCGGGAAGCGGGTGACGGCGTCGTCGGCCGACTCGGCGCTGCCGCCGCGCAGGACGTACCTCGTCAGGGGGTCGGTGCCGGGTGCGCGGCCGATGCCGAGGTCGATGCGCCCGGGGAAGGCCGCCTCGAGGAGCGCGAACTGCTCCGCCACGACCAGCGGCGCGTGGTTGGGCAGCATGACGCCGCCCGATCCGACCTTGATGCGCGCGGTCGCCGAGGCGAGCATCGCGATGAGGACCGGCGGGTTGGTGGCCGCGACGGCCGGCATGTTGTGGTGCTCGGCGACCCAGTAGCGGCGGTAGCCCAGCTCGTCGGCCACCTGCGCGAGGCGGCGCGAGGCCGCGACGGCGTCGCCGGTGGTCTGGTCGCTGCGTACGGGCACGAGGTCGAGGACGGAGAGGGCAGTCACTGTCGGCCCAGCGCCGGGACGGGCGGGGATATTCCGATTGACCCCATGACCTAGCGTCGTCGGGGTGACCGTCTCGACCCCACCGCGGGAGCGCCTGCTCTCGCCGGCCTACGCGGCCACGACGATCGGCCTGTTCGCCCTCATCGCGTTCGCGGCCTTCGAGGCGATGGCCGTCACGACGGTGATGCCGACGATCGCGCGTGACCTCGACGGCTTCGACGAGTACGCCCTCGCCTTCGCCGCGCCGTTCGCCAGCGGGGTCGTGGGCATGGTGGCTGCGGGGATGTGGTCGGACCGCAGCGGTCCGCTGCGCCCGATGGTCGCGTCGCTGGCCGTGTTCTCCCTCGGGATGGTGGTGTGCGGCACCGCGCCCACCATGGAGGTGCTGGTCCTCGGCCGCGTGCTCCAGGGCCTCGGCAGTGGCGCGATGGTGGTGGTGGCCTACGTCCTCGTCGGGCTGATCTACCCGCCGCGGCTGCAGCCGGCCGTCTTCGCCGCCTTCGCCGCTGCGTGGGTGCTGCCGGCGCTGTTCGGCCCCGCGCTCGCCGCCCTCGTGGCCGACACGGTGGGTTGGCGGTGGGTCTTCCTGGGCATCCTCGTCCTCGTGGCGGTGGCCGCCGCGCTCATCACGCCGACCGCGCGCTCGCAACCTGCCCCGGCCGAGCCCACTCGTACGCCGCGCTCGCGCCTCGGGTGGGCGGTGCTCGCTGCGGGTGCCGTGCTCTCCCTGGAGCTCCTGGGCTCCGGCAGCGGGCCCGTGCTCGTCGCCGCCGCCCTCGCCCTCGTGCTGGTGGTCGTCGGGCTGCGGCCGCTGCTGCCTGCGGGCACGCTCCTGCTCGCCCGCGGCCTGCCGTCGGTGATCGCCACCCGCGGGCTGCTGGCCGCCGCCTTCTTCTGCGCCGAGGCCTACATCGTCTTCGTGCTCCAGGAGCGTTGGGACCTCACGCCCGGACAGGCCGGCATCGCCCTCACCTGCGTCGGCGTGGTGTGGGCGGCGTCGAGCCAGGCCTCCTCGCGACTGGGCGAACGGGTCTCGCACGAGACCGCCCTCCGCTTCGGCACGACCGTCGTGCTGGTCGGCGTCGCGGGCATCGCGCTGCTGGTGTGGCTGCGTGCGGAGGGCGCGGACCTGCCGGCCACGGCGCCGGTCGCGGCGTACGTCCTGGCCAGCGTCGGCATGGGCTTCGCCTACCCGCGCACCAGCGTGGCCATGCTGGCGGCCACCACCGACGCCGACCGCGGCTTCAACGCCTCGGCGCTGCAGGTCGCGGACTCGCTGGGCGCCGCGCTGGCCCTGTCGATCAGCGGCATCGCCTACGCCAGCGCCGAGCGCGCCGGCCTCGACCCCTTCCCCGTGGTGTACGCACTCGCGGTGGGCATCGCCGTCATCGGGGTGGTCGCCGCGGTGCGGGCGGCCACACCGTCCGCCTCACACGTCGGTACCTAGGGACGATCTGGTAGGCGATCCGGTCCCCCGACCTACCGGATCGTCCCTAGGTACCAGGGTCAGCGGCGCCGGAGCGCCGCCTCCACGAGGGCCGGCGGTGCGTAACCCCGGTCTGCCTCGTTGAGCGTGGTGCCGGGCGGGACGATCTGGTCGATCCGGTCGAGCACGTCGGCACTGAGGACCACCTTCTCCACGCCGAGCTGCGACTCGAGCTGCTCCAGGGTGCGCGGGCCGATGATGGCCGACGACACCGCCGGGTGTGCGAGCACGAAGCCCAGCGCGAGGTGGATCAGCGACAGGCCCGCCTCGTCGGCGAGCTCCTGCAGCTGGTGGACGGCCTCGAGCTTGACCCGGTTCTCCGGCGAGCCGGGGTCGTGCCGCGCGGGCTGGCGGCGCAGCCGGCTGGAGGTGACCTGCGGGTCCTCACCGCGCCGGTAGCGCCCCGAGAGCCAGCCGCCCGCCAGCGGGCTCCACGGCAGCACGCCGATGCCGTACTTCTGGGCGGTCGGCAGGATGTCGCGCTCCACCTCGCGGGCGAGGATCGAGTACGGCGGCTGCTCGGTGACCGGGCGCTCGCGGTGTCGCTTCTCGGCCACCCACTGGGCCTCCACCACCTGCGACGGCAGGAAGGTCGAGGTGCCGATGTAGCGGATCTTGCCCTGCCGGACGAGGTCGGTGAGGGCACCGAGGGTCTCGTCGATGTCGACCTCCGGGCGCGGTCGGTGCACCTGGTAGAGGTCGATGTGGTCGGTCTGGAGCCGGCGGAGCGAGTCCTCGACCTCGCGGACGATCCAGCGGCGCGAGCTGCCCGCCTGGTTGGGGTCCTCGTCGTGCATGTTGCCGTGGAACTTCGTGGCCAGGAAGACATCGGCGCGGCTGCCCCTGCGGGCCTGCAGCGCCTTCCCGACGATCTCCTCCGACTCACCACGGGCGTAGACGTCGGCCGTGTCGATCACGTTGATCCCGGCGTCGAGCGCGCGGTGGATGATCGAGATCGACTCGTCGTGGTCGGGGTTGCCCCAGGCGCCGAACATCATCGCGCCGAGGGTCAGCGGGCTGACCTGGACGCCGGTGCGGCCGAGGGGGCGGTAGTGCTCGAAGCTGCTCATGCGGTCTTCTCCTGGATGCTGGGTGCGTACTGGCTGTCCGGGCGCTCGAGGCCGAGGTGGTCGCGGAGCGTCGTGCCGGTGTAGTCGGTGCGGAAGAGCCCGCGGGCGCGCAGGATCGGGACGACCTCGTCGATGAAGACCTCGATCCCTCCCGGCAGCCACGGCGGCATCACGTTGAAGCCGTCGGCGGCGCCGCGCTCGGCCCACTCCTGGATCGTGTCGGCGACCTGGTCGGGCGTGCCGGTGACGACCCGGTGGCCGCGGGCACCGGCGAGGCGGTGGCACAGCTGGCGCAGCGTCGGCTGCTCGCGGTCGACGATGTCGAGCACGAGCTGGAAGCGGCTGCCCTCGCTGCGCTCGGCGTCCTCGTCGATCACCTCGCGCGGGAACGGCCCGTCGAGGTCGTACGCCGACAGGTCGACGCCGGTGAGCCGGTGGAGCTGGGCCAGCGAGTACTCCGGCTGGGTCAGGTCGTTGAGCTGCTGGTGCAGCTCCTCGGCCTCCCTCGCGGTCGAGGCGATGAACGGGCTGATGCCCGGGAGGACCTTGAGGCCCTGCGGGTCGCGCCCCTGGGCCCGCGCCCGCGACTTGATGTCGGCGTAGAACTCCTGCGCCGAGCCGAGCGTCTGGTGCGCGGTGAAGATCGCCTCGGCCCACCGGGCGGCGAACGCCCGGCCGTCCTCCGACGACCCCGCCTGGACGTAGACCGGCCGGCCCTGCGGCGAGCGGGGCGCGTTGAGCGGACCGGCGACCCGGAAGTAGGGGCCGACGTGGTCGACCCGGTGGATCTTGCCGGTGTCGGCGAACAGCCCGCTCTCGCGGTCGGCGACGACGGCGTCGTCCTCCCAGCTGTCCCAGAGCTTGGTGACCACCTCGACGTACTCCTCGGCCCGCGCGTAGCGGTCGCGGTGCAGCGGGTGCGCGTCGAGGCCGAAGTTGAGCGCGGCGTTCGCCGCTCCGGTCGTCACGATGTTCCAGCCGGCCCGGCCCTTGCTCAGGTGGTCGAGCGAGGCGAGCTGCCGGGCCAGGTTGTAGGGCTCGGTGTACGTCGTCGACGCGGTGCCGATCACACCGATGCGCTCGGTGGCCGCGACGATCGCCGTCATCACGGTGATCGGCTCGAGCCGGAAGCGGGCGGCGTACCTGATGTTCTCGGCGAGCGAGGGCCCGTCGGCGAAGAAGACCGCGTCGAACTTGGCTGCCTCGGCGCGCTGGGCGAGCTCCTGGTAGTAGGAGATGTCGAGGATCCGCTCGGTCTGGCTGTCGGGGTGCCGCCAGGCCGCCTCGTGGTGGCCGTCGGGGTAGATGAACAGGTTGAGGTGCAGCTCTCGGCTCACGACGCAGCCCTCCCGAGGTCGCCGACGCCGCCGAGGCCGTCGGCGTGCCGCCCCGGTGCCGCGTCGTGGTCGTCCTCGACCCCGAGCTCGCCGAGCAGCTGCGCCCGCAGCCGGGCGAAGGCCGGGTCGGCCTGCGACCGCCGCAGGCCGAGGTCGATGTGGGCGTCGTGACGCACGACGCCGTCGTCGAGGACGATCACCCGGTCGGCGAGGACGATCGCCTCGTCGACGTCGTGGGTGACCAGCAGGACGGCCGGCTGGTGCACCTCGCACAGCTTGCGCAGCAGCGTGTGCATGCGAATCCGGGTCAGCGCGTCGAGGGCGCCGAACGGCTCGTCGGCCAGCAGCAGCTGCGGGTCGCGGACCAGCGAGCGGGCCAGCGAGGCGCGCTGCTGCTCTCCTCCGGACAGCTCGTGGGGCCACGCCTTCTCGCGGCCGGCGAGCCCGACCTCCGCCAGCGCCTGCGAGCCCCGTTGCGCCGCGTCACCGGAGCGGAGGCCGAGCACGACGTTGTCGAGGAGCCGCTTCCACGGCAGCAGCCGGGAGTCCTGGAAGACCACCGACACCTTGTCGGGGACCTCGATGCGGCCGGTGCCGGCGACACCCCGGTCCAGCCCCGCGAGGGCGCGCAGCAGGGTGCTCTTGCCCGAGCCGCTGCGGCCCAGCAGGGCCACGAACTCGCCGGGCGCGATCTCGAGGTCGAGGCCGTTGAGCACGCCGCCCGCCTCGTTGAAGCTGCGGTGCAGGCCGGACACCCGCACCGCCGGGGTCAGCTCGCCAACGTACGACGCCATGACAGTGCCTTCCTCTCGATGAACCGGACCACGCCGTCGGCGCTGACGCCGAGCAGCGCGTAGACGACCAGGCCGACGACGATGATGTCCGTCTGCCCGTAGTTGGACGCGAGCGTGATCATGTGGCCGATCCCGCTCGTGGCGTTGATGACCTCGACGACCACCAGTGCCAGCAGGGACGACGTCACGGCGAAGCGCATGCCGAGCAGGAAGCCGGGCATCGCGCCCGGCAGCACCACGTGGCGGACGAACTCCGGCCGGGTGACGCCGAGGGTCTCGGCGAGCTCGGCGTACCTGCCCTCGATGGTGCGCAGGCCGTTGTGGGTGTGGATGTAGACCGGCACGAAGACGGCCAGCGCGATGGTGATCACCTTCATCGGCTCGCCGATGCCCAGCCACAGGATCAGCAGCGGGATGAGCGCGAGCGTCGGGATCGAGCGCTTGACCTGGATCGGGCCGTCGATGAGCGACTCGCCGACCCTGGAGAGCCCGGAGACCAGCGCCAGCAGGGTGCCGACGAGCACCCCGAGGCCGAGGCCCAGGGCGGCGCGGACGCCGGAGGTCACCAGGCTCTCCTGGAGCCGCCCGCTCTCGATCAGGCCGATGGCGGTGTCGACGACCGTCCACGGCTCGGTGAGGGTGCGCGGGTCGAGCACCCCGGTGGCCGACCCGACCACCCAGAGCCCCAGCAGCACGGCGATGCCGATGAGCGGGCCGAAGCGGATCGGGTCTCCGGGACCGAGCCGGCGGCTGTGGGGACGTACGTCCTCCGCGGCGGCGACCGGGCGGGCCGGGGCGGTCAGCGTGGTCACGACGACCCCTCCAGCTCGGCGGCGATGGCCTTCTCGAAGCGCCGGTCGTAGAGCGTCTCCACCTCGAGCGGCTCCTGGTCCTGCGCCTCGACCAGGGTGTCGACCGTCTCCTGGTGGCGGGCGATGAAGTCGTCCCAGCTCGTGGGCACGGTGTAGGTGCCGAGTGCCTCGACGACGTACGTCGCGTCCTCGGGCGAGAGCCCCTCGTGGTCGACGTAGTAGGCCTCGGCGAACTCGTCGGGGTGGTCGGAGATCCACTGCTGGGCCTCGGCCCAGACGCCGACGTACTCCTTGATGGCTGCCGCCTTGTCGGCGTCCTCGAGCACGGTGGTCGGCGTGTAGAGCGTCCAGGCGTCGTCGCGGACGCCGGGGTCGATCGTGGTGGCGCCGTCCTGCTCGTACTTCGCGAGGTAGGTCTGCGCGAGCGTCTGGCCGAGCGGCGCGACGTCGACCTGCTTGCCGGCCAGCGCCACGGAGAAGGCGTCGTCGACGCTCTGCATCTCCACGAGCTCGACGTCGTCCTGGGTCAGGCCGGCCTCGCGCAGCACGTTGAGCACCACCGCGCCCTGGGCCTGGCCGGGGCTGTAGGCGATCTTCTTGCCCTCGAGGTCCTCGATGGCCGTGACGTCGACGCCCGGCGCGACACCGAGCTCGTAGACCGGGTGCTGCTCGGGGTCGACGGTCTCGCGGGCGGCGACGATGCGTACGTCGGTGCCGGTCCAGTGGGCGAACAGCGGGGGGATGTCGGCGACCGAGCCGATGTCGATCGCGTCGGCGCGGAACGCCTCGAGCGTCTTGGGCCCGCCGGTGATGTTGGCCCACTCGACCTCGACGTCGAGCTCGTCGATGAGCCCGGAGGTCTCCAGGGCCACCTGCGTGGCCGGGTCGCCGACGCGCAGCACCGTGTCGTCGGCGGGCCCGTCGTCGGGGAGGGCGGCGGTGAGCTCCGCTTGGGACCGGCCTCGTCCGCGCCGCAGCCGGTCAGGGCCGTGAGGCCGACAGTGGTCATCAGTGCTGCGCGGAGCAGGGGGCGGGTGAGCCCTCGTCGTGACATCGAATGTTCTCCTTCTCGGGACGTCAGGTCTTCAAAGTAATGTAAGTGACTCGACAAACCGCACTATTGAGTGCGTCGAGTTGCCTTGCACCGGTGCTCCGGTGTGCTTCGAGGTCTTCGGGGCGCTGCCGGGGTGCCTCCGTGGGCTCGGCGTCAGGCCGAGCGGAGGAGGGGCAGCAGCGTGTCGCCCACGCGGGCGATCTCGCGCTCGTACGGCGTGTCGCTGAGGACGAAGTGGGTGACGCCGAGATCGGCGTAGCGGCGCAGGGCCTTGGCGACGTCGTCGGGCGATCCCACCAGCCACGTGGTCCCGGCGCCACCACCGCCGACGCGGCCGGGCGCGGTGTAGAGGCAGTCGTCGAGCACGTCGCCCTGCTCGGCGAGGTCGAGCAGCCGCTGCTGGCCTACCGCCACGCGGCGGCCCGGATCGGCGGCCCACTCGTGCGCGCCCTCGGCCATGGCCGCGACCCTGGCCTCCGCGTCCGCCCAGGCCTCGTCGGTCGTGTCGCGCACCAGCGTGGTGATCCGCAGGCCGAACTCCAGTGGCGGCAGGTCGCGGTCGAGGTCGGCGCTCAACGCCCGCAGGTGGTCGATGCGAGCGGCGACGCCGTCAAGGGGCTCACCCCAGAACAGCTGGACGTCCGCCTCGGCCGCCGCCGTGCGCTGCGCGGCCTCCGAGGCGCCACCGAAGTAGAGCTGGGGATGGGGCCGGCCCTCGCGGGCGACGGGCTTGTGCTCGAGGGTGGCACCCGTGCGTCCGGTAGTGCTCCCCGTCGAACGTGATGTCGTCCTCGGTCCACAGCCGCCGGACCAGCCGCATGAACTCCCGCGTGCGGGAGTACCTCTGGGCCTGGTCGCCCTCGTCGTCGCCGTACTGGGGCTGGTGGTCGGGTCCCGAGACGATGTTGACCTTCACCCGGCCGCCGCTCAGCTGGTCGAGCGTGGCGGCCGACGACGCGAAGTGGGCCGGCTCCCAGTAGCCGGGGCGGATCGCGACGAGCGGCTGGAAGGTCGTGGTGCCGGCCGCCAGCGCGGTGGCGAGCGTGAAGGTGTCGGGCCGCTTCCAGCCGGTGCCGATCAGCGCCCCGCCCCAGCCGTGGTCCTCGGTGGCGCGCGCCAGCTCCGTCAGCCGCTGGAGGCTGTTGTGGCCCGCGACGGTGGAGTCCAGCCGGTGGCCGGGCGTCACCTGGTTGGGGATGTACCAGAGGAGCTCCATGGGGGACGATCCTTT
The DNA here is from genome assembly GCA_963740115.1 of uncultured Actinomycetota bacterium. Lineage (GTDB taxonomy): Bacteria > Actinomycetota > Actinomycetes > Propionibacteriales > Nocardioidaceae > Nocardioides. Next base: position 356,584 of record CAVUCQ010000005.1, read on the forward strand.
CCGCATCTTGTCTAGTGAGTTACTAGAGATAGCACATGCCGTTCCGGTATCCGGGGACGATCCGGTCGTCGGACCGGCCCGTCGACCGACCAGGACGTCCCGAGATACCCCGGCAGGAGCGGTCACCACGTGACCTCAATCGGTCCTAACCTCGGGGCATGGACATGAAGCTGGAGCTGGTGATGGTGCCCGTGACGGACGTCGACCGGGCCAAGGAGTTCTACGAGAAGGTCGGCTTCAACGCCGACCAGGACCACGAGGTCAGCGACGACGTGCGGTTCGTGCAGATGACACCGCCCGGGTCGGCCTGCTCGATCGCCTTCGGCAAGGGGCTCACGCGCCTGGAGCCGGGGTCGCTCGACAACCTGCAGATGGTCGTCGCGGACGCCGACGCCGTACGCGCGGAGCTCGTCGAGCGCGGCATCGAGGTCACGGAGGTCGAGGAGATGCAGTGGGGCCGCTTCGTCTTCTTCGCCGACCCCGACGGCAACGGCTGGGCCCTGCAGGAGCTCCCCGACTGGTCGGCCGGCGCGGGCGGCGAGGGCTACCAGCCCTGACCGTGCCGGGTGCTTCCAGTCCTTTGCATCGGGTTATCGACCGTTGCAACGGTCGATAACCCGACGAATCACCGGGTACCCGGTGATTCGCACGCCGCAAAGGACCGACCGGCTGGCTCAGAGCAGCTCGGGCTGGGTCTTCTCCCGGACCTCGTCCTCGGTGACCCCGGGGGCGAGCTCGACGAGCTTGAGCGCGCGGTCGCCGAGGGTGCCCGAGGGGGCCACCTCGCCGGTGGCCGGGTCGATCACGTCGATGACCGCGAGGTCGGTGATGATCCGCTGCACGACGCGCTTGCCGGTGTAGGGCAGGTCGCACTCGTCGAGGATCTTCAGCGACCCGTCCTTGGCGGTGTGCTCCATCAGCACGATCACGCGCTTGGCGCCGTGGACCAGGTCCATCGCACCACCCATGCCCTTGACCATCTTGCCGGGGATCATCCAGTTGGCGATGTCACCCACCGCGGAGACCTGCATCGCACCGAGGATCGCGGCGTCGATCTTGCCGCCACGGATCATCCCGAACGACTGCGCGGAGTCGAAGAACGACGCCCCCTTGCGCAGCGTCACCGTCTCCTTGCCCGCGTTGATCAGGTCGGGGTCCTCCTCGCCCTCGAAGGGGTACGCCCCCACGCCGAGGATGCCGTTCTCCGACTGCAGCACCAGCTCCACGTCGTCGGCGACGTAGTTGGGCACCAGCGTCGGCAGCCCGATGCCGAGGTTGACGTACGACCCGTCCTTGAGCTCCGAGGCCGCCCGCGCGGCCATCTCCTCGCGACTCCAGCCCTTGCCATCTGCCATCTCGTTCAGCCTCCCAGTCCGTGTGTCGCGGCGTCGTCCACCAGCGCCTGTTCCCCGGACGGCCCGGAGGACTGGTCCGAGGCCGGACGCGGCCGGGTCGTGACCCGCTCGATCCGCTTGTCGGCCGCCTGCTCCGAGGTCAGCGCGACCACGCGCTGCACGTAGACACCCGGCGTGTGGATGTCGTTGGGGTCGAGCTCGCCCGGCTCGACGAGGTGCTCCACCTCCGCGATCGTGATCCGTCCGCACATCGCGGCCAGCGGGTTGAAGTTGCGCGCGGACTGGCGGTAGATCAGGTTGCCGTGCCGGTCGCCCTTCCAGGCCCGCACGAGCCCGAAGTCGGCGACGATGGCCTCCTCCAGGACGTACTCCTTCTCGACACCCATCAGGCCGTGGCGAAGACCTTCGTCTCCTTCGGCGGCGAGCTCACGGTCACGTTGCCCTCGGTGTCGTACTTCCACGGCAGGCCGCCCTCGGCGACCTGGGTGCCGACGCCGGTGGCGGTGTAGAAGCCCGGGATGCCCGAGCCGCCGGCGCGCATCCGCTCGGCCAGCGTGCCCTGCGGCGTCAGCTCGACCTCGAGCTCGCCGGAGAGGTACTGCCGCGCGAACTCCTTGTTCTCCCCGACGTAGGAGGAGATCATCCGCCGCAGCCGCTTCTCGAGCAGCAGCCGACCCAGCCCCCAGTCGTCCACGCCGCAGTTGTTGGAGACCGCCTCGAGGTCGGTCGTGCCGGCCTGGAGGATCGCGTCGATCAGCACCGACGGGATGCCGCTGAGCCCGAAACCGCCGACCGCGAGCGTGGCGCCGTCCGGGATGTCGGCGACCGCTTCGGCGGCCGACGTGACCACTTTGTCCATGCCCGGCACCCTAGCGGCCGGGTGAGCACGGTCACTGTGTGGGCGTGGACCACAGTTCGCCCGTCCGGGTGTGCGCATCAGCACCCCCTACGCTGGACGCGTGACCGACTGGCCGAAGGTGCGCCTGCACGTGGTGACCGGCAAGGGCGGCACCGGCAAGTCCACCGTGGCCGCCGCGCTCGCCCTGGCGCTGGCGACGTCGGGACGCAACGTGCTGCTGTGCGAGGTCGAGGGTCGTCAGGGCATCGCCCGGATGTTCGACGTCGACCCGCTCCCCTACGAGGAGCGTCGCATCACCAAGGGCGCCCCGGACGAGGCCGGCCGCGCGGGGCAGGTGCACGCGCTCCACATCGACCCGGAGTCGGCGCTGCTCGAGTACCTCGCGATGTACTACAAGCTCGGTCGCGCCGGGAAGGCGCTCGACCGCTTCGGTGTCATCGACTTCGCCACGACCATCGCCCCGGGCGTACGGGACGTGCTGCTCACCGGCAAGGTCTACGAGGCGGTGCAGCGTCCCCGCAGGTCCGACCGGAGCCGCGACGCGATCACGTACGACGCCGTGGTCCTCGACGCCCCGCCCACCGGCCGGATCTGCCAGTTCCTCGGCGTCAACTCCGAGCTGGCCGGGCTCGCGAAGGTCGGCCCGGTCAAGAGCCAGGCCGACAAGGTGATGGACCTGCTGCGCTCACCTCGCACCGCCGTCCACCTCGTCACGATCCTCGAGGAGATGCCGGTCCAGGAGACCGTCGACGGCATCGCGCAGCTGCGGGAAGCGGGCCTGCCCGTCGGCGGCGTCGTGGTCAACCTGGTCCGGCCACGGGCGCTCGGCGCCGGCGCGCTCGCCCGGGTGCGCGACGACGAGGTCGACCCGACCGCGGTCACCGCCGACCTGATCCGCGCCAAGGTCGACGTGGACGTCGACCTCGTCCGGTCCCTCGTCGACGAGGCCCGCGACCACGCCGTACGCCGTCAGCTCGAGGACGAGCAGCGCGAGCTCGTCGCCGCCCAGGACCTGCCGACCTACGAGCTGCCACGGCTGGCCGGGGGCATCGACCACGGTGCCCTGCTCGAGCTGGCCCAGCTGCTGCGCGACCAGGGGATGGCATGAGCACCCCCATGAGCACCCATGGGAAGCAGGCGCCCCACCTCGACATCGACGCGCTCCTCGACGACCGGTCCACCGAGATCATCGTGTGCTGCGGCTCGGGCGGCGTCGGCAAGACCACGACCTCCGCCGCGCTGGCGTTGCGCGCCGCCGAGCGTGGCCGCAAGGTCGTGGTGCTGACGATCGACCCGGCCCGCCGGCTGGCCCAGGCGATGGGGATCGAGAAGCTCGACAACACCCCACGCCCGGTCCCCGACGTCGACCCGGCCGCCGGCGGCTCGCTCGACGCGATGATGCTCGACATGAAGCGCACCTTCGACGAGGTGGTCGAGTCGCAGGCCAGTCCGGAGAAGGCCCGCCAGATCCTGGAGAACCCGTTCTACGTCGCCCTGTCGAGCTCGTTCGCCGGCACCCAGGAGTACATGGCGATGGAGAAGCTGGGCCAGCTGCACCGGCAGGCGCTCGAGGACGGCAGCCACGACCTCATCGTGGTCGACACTCCCCCGTCACGATCGGCGCTCGACTTCCTCGACGCCCCGGAGCGGCTGTCCAGCTTCCTCGACGGGCGGTTCATCCGGCTGCTGCTGGTGCCGGCCAAGGGACCTGCGAAGCTGATGACGGCCGGGCTCTCGGTGGTCACGAACGCGCTGACCAAGGTGCTGGGGGCGCAGGTCCTGCGCGACATGCAGACCTTCGTCGCCGCCTTCGACACGCTCTTCGGCGGCTTCCGCCAGCGGGCCGAGCAGACCTTCGCGCTGCTCCAGGCCGACGGTACGGCGTTCGTGGTGGTCGCCGCACCCGAGCCGGACGCGCTGCGCGAGGCGGCCTACTTCGTCGACCGGCTCACCGACGACGACATGCCGCTGGCCGGACTGGTGGTCAACCGGGTCAGCCCCTCGGCGCGCACCGAGCTGTCCGCGGAGGAGGCGATCACCGCCGCCGACCGGCTGCGGGCCGGCGACTCGTCGTCACTGGCCGCCGGGCTCCTCGAGCTCCACGCCGACCGGGTGCGGATCATCGAGCGTGAGCAGCACCTGCGCCAGCGCTTTGTGGCCTCCCACCCGCACGTGCCGACCGCCGTGGCGCCGGCGATGGCCAGCGACATCCACGACCTCGACGGCCTGCGGGCCATCGGGGAGCGGCTGGCCGAACCGACCTAGCTCGAAGATCGCTCGCACCAGGTACGAGTGATCCTCGACTCAGACGGAGATGGAGGGCGTCTCGACCTTGGTGCGCGCGGTCTCCAGGATGGAGCGCCACGACGAACCGGGCCGGCGGCGCAGCAGCGCCCGGCGCTCGCGCTCGGTCATGCCGCCCCAGACACCCCACTCGATCTGGTTGTCCAGCGCCTCGGCCAGGCACTCGGTGCGGACGGGGCAGCCCGCGCACACCTGCTTGGCCTTGTTCTGCTCGGCGCCTCGCACGAAGAGTGCGTCCGGCGTGTCCGCCTTGCAAGCGGCGCGTGATGCCCAGTCCTCAACCCACATGTCGATCCCCACGATTCTCTGTCGAGCCGGTCGGCCGCCCCCATAGCGGCCATCCTCGACTCGAAGTGAAAAGTAAACGACCTTGCCCCGGTATAGACAGGACCATGCGGCTCAAATCGCATAGTCCAATGTGACTATCTTCCTGCGCGGCTGGAATTGAGGGTGCTATGCCCTCTCCCCGTACTCTGGTGCCCATGTCTTCACGCTCCGAGCGCCCCCAGGGACGCCCCGACGCCGGCCGCGTCGCCTCCCACCTCGCGGTGATGGCGGCCGTCGCGGTCGTCATGGGTGTCCTCGCCGCCTGCCTCGCCATCCCGTTCGCGGGACTGGTCGGCGTGGCGGCCAAGGACGTCAGCAAGGGGATGGTCAACCTCCCCGAGTCGCTCGAGGCCAAGGACCTGTCGCAGAAGACGCGGATCTACGACGTCAACGGCAACCTGATCGCCTCGCTCTACGACCAGAACCGGATCAACGTCCCGCTGCAGTCGATCTCGCGTCCCATGGTCAAGGCCATCGTCGCGATCGAGGACTACCGCTTCTACGACCACGGTGCGCTCGACCTCAAGGGCACCCTCCGCGCGTTCATCACCAACCAGGCCAACGGCGGCTCGGTCCAGGGTGGCTCGTCCATCACCCAGCAGATGGTGAAGCAGACGCTGCTCTACCAGGCGGAGACCGACGAGGAGCGCAAGGCCGCGACCGAGGAGACGTACGCCCGCAAGATCCGCGAGCTGCGCTACGCGATCGCGTTCGAGAAGAACCACACCAAGGACTGGATCCTCGAGCGCTACCTCAACATCGCCTACTTCGGTGACGGCGCCTTCGGCGTCCAGTCGGCCGCCCGGCACTTCTTCTCCAAGAACGCCAAGGACCTCACCCTGCTCGAGTCGGCCACCCTCGCCGGGCTGGTGAAGAACCCCGTCGGCTACGACCCGATCGACAACCCCGAGCGGGCCGAGAGCCGTCGCAACGTCGTGCTCGACCGGATGGCGCAGCTCGGCGTGCTGACCGAGAAGAAGGCCGAGCGGCTCAAGAGCCGGCCCCTCGAGAAGACGCTGAAGATCGAGACCGCACCCAACGGCTGCCAACAGTCGCAGGCACCGTTCTTCTGCGACTACGTCGTCAACTGGCTGCTCAAGGACCCGGTGCTCGGCGACACGCCCAAGGAGCGGCGTACGACGCTCAAGAACGGTGGCCTGACGATCAGGACCACGATCGACCTCGACATGCAGAAGGCGGCCGACACCGCCGTCGCGTCCCACGTCTACCCGACCGACCAGGCCATCGGCGGCCTGGCGATGGTCGAGCCCGGCACCGGCGACGTACGGGCGCTCGCGCAGTCACGTCCGATGGGCAAGGACAAGGCAGCCGGCGAGACCTACCTCAACTACGTGGTCCCCAAGGAGTACGGCGACGCCAACGGGTTCCAGGCCGGGTCGACGTTCAAGCTGTTCGTCCTCGCCTCGGCCATCAACCAGGGCATCCCGCTGAGCACGACGATCAACTCCCCCCAGGAGCTGCACATCGACGACGAGGAGTTCGAGAACTGCGACGGGCCCTACGCAGGTGACGGCGAGGGCTGGGACGTCTCCAACTCCACCGGCGCCGGCACCTTCGACCTCTACTCGGGCACGCAGCAGTCGGTGAACACCTTCTTCGCCCAGCTGGAGACCCAGACCGGCATGTGCGAGCCCCTGCAGCTGGCCGAGGACATGGGCGTGAAGGTGCCCCTGGCCCAGAAGGTGCCGTCGTGGATCCTCGGCGTCTCCGACAGCAACCCCCTCGAGCTGGCCCAGGCCTACGCCACCTTCGCGGCCCGCGGGCTGCACTGCGACCCCCGCCCGGTGACGCAGGTCCTCGACTCCTCCGGCCAGACGCTCAAGGACTTCACCTCCCAGTGCGAGCAGGTGATGCCGGGCGCCACGGCCGATGCGGTCAACGACATCCTGCGCGGCGTGATGGAGCCGGGCGGCTTCGGGCAGAACATCGCCATCGACAAGCCGTCGGCCGGCAAGACCGGCACCAACCAGTCGAACATGGCGGTCTGGTTCGCCGGCTACACGCCCACGCTCGCGACGGTCGCCATGGTCGCGGGAGCCAACGAGTTCGGCGAGTGGGTCAGCCTCAACGGCCAGACCGTCGGCGGTGGCTACATCAGCGAGGCGTTCGGCTCCACCGTCGCAGGACCGATCTGGGGCGACGCGATGGCCGCGGCCTCGGCCAAGCTCCCCTACGAGGACTTCCAGGCACCGCCCGGTGACGAGATCGCCGGCGTGCTGACGGCCGTTCCTGATGTGGCCGGCCAGCCCGTCGCTGCGGCCACCGCAGCGCTCCAGGCGGCCGGGTTCACCGTCGCCGACGGCGGCCAGGTCAACTCCGAGGTGGGTGCGGGTCTGGTCGCCTACACCTCGCCGGCGGGCGGCGCGTCGCTGAGCAGCGGTGACACCGTCACGCTCTACACCTCGACCGGCTACGTGCCCCCGCCGCCCTCCAGCGGTGGCGGCGGCGGTGGCGGCGGCGGTGGCGGCGGCGGTGGCGACGACGGAAACAACGGGAACGGCAACGGGAACGGCAACGGCGGCGGCAACGGCGGCGGCCGGGGCAACGGCTAGCCACTGACCGGCCCGCGGGCCTCCCCCTGGCTCAGCCGAGCTGCTTGCGCACCTCGGCCGCGACGGCGCCGCCGTCGGCACGACCCTTGACCTGCGGGGTCACGACGCCCATCACCTTGCCCATGGCGCGCATCCCCTCGCCCGCGGCGCCCGTCTGCGCGATCGCGGCGGTGACCAGCTCGGCGATCTCGGAGCCGGTCAGCGGGGTCGGGAGGTACTCGGCGATGACCTCGCCCTCGGCTGCCTCCTTGGCCGCCATCTCCTCGCGGCCCCCGTCCGCGAAGGCGGTCGCGGCCTCGCGACGCCGCTTGGCCTCCGTGGACAGCACGCCGAGGATGTCGTCGTCGGAGAGCTCGCGGGCCTCCTTGCCGGCGACCTCGGCGTTGGTGATGGAGGTCAGCACCATCCGCAGCGTCGAGGAGCGCAGCTCGTCACGCGCCTTGATGGCGGTGGTGAGGTCGGCGCGGAGACGGTCCTTCAGAGCACTCATGCGGCCATTGTGGCAGCCTTGCCGAATGCCCTACCTCCCCTTTGCGCGCCGGACGCTCGCGCTCGGCGCCCTCGCCGGGGCGGGGCTGACGACGTACGCCGCGTGGGAGGCCCGGCAGTACACGCTGCGGCGGGTGACGGTGCCGCTCCTGCCGCCCGGCCACGCCCCGCTCAAGGTCCTGCACCTCAGCGACATCCACATGGCCCCGGACCAGCGGGCCAAGCAGGAGTGGCTGCGCGGCCTCGCCGACCTCGAGCCGGACCTGGTGATCAACACCGGCGACAACCTCGCCCACTCCCGGGCGGTGCCGGTGGTCGCCGACGCCCTGCGCGGGCTGCTGGACGTGCCGGGTGTCTACGTCCTCGGGTCCAACGACTACTACTCGCCGGGGATGCGCAACCCGTTGCTCTACCTCCTGCCCGACAACGGCAAGCGCAACACGAAGGTCCCCCAGCTGCCCTGGCCCGACCTCAAGGAGACGTTCGGCTCGGCCGGCTGGCTCGACCTGACCAACGGATTCGGCTCGCTCACCGTGCGCGGCACCTCGATCGCCTTCGCCGGGGTCGACGACCCCCACCTGAAGTACGACGACCTCGACCGGGTCGCCGGGCCGGCCGACCGGTCGGCCGACGTACGGCTCGGCGTCACGCACGCGCCGTACCTGCGGGTTCTCGACCAGTTCGCCGGCGACGGCTACGACGCGATCATCGCCGGCCACACCCACGGCGGCCAGGTCTGCCTCCCCGGCGGACGCGCGCTGACCACCAACTGCGACCTCGAGCCCGCCCGGGCCCGCGGGCTGCACCGCCACCCCGCCGACTCCACGCCGGGCGCGGCGGGCTCGTCGTGGCTCCATGTCTCCGCCGGGCTCGGCACCAACCCCTACGTCCGCATCCGCGTCGCCTGCCGTCCCGAGGCGACCCTGCTGACCTTCACCTGAAGGAGCTCCACATGTCACGCGTCAGGGTCCACAACTTCTCGATCTCGCTCGACGGCTTCGGTGCCGGCGAGCCGCAGTCGGCCGAGACACCCTTCGGGCACGCCGGTGAACGCCTGCACGAGTGGATGTTCGGCACGCGCTACTGGGGTGAGGGTGGCGGTGTCGGGATGGACGACTCGTTCGCCGCCCGCAACAGCGTCGGCATCGGCGCGGAGATCATGGGCGCCAACAAGTTCGGCCCGCCGGGCTGGCAGGACGACCCCGACTGGAAGGGCTGGTGGGGACCGAACCCGCCGTTCCACAGCCCGACGTACGTCCTCACGCACCGGCCGAGACCGCCGCTGGAGATGGAGGGCGGCACGACCTTCCACTTCCTCAGCACGTCGCCCGAGGAGGCGGTCGCCATCGCGCGCGAGGGTGCCGGCGACCTCGACATCCGGCTGGGAGGCGGTGCGACGGTGATCCGCGACTTCGTCACCGCCGGTCTGGTCGACTACCTCCACCTCGTCCAGACGCCGATCGTGCTCGGCCGGGGCACCCGGATCTGGGACGGGCTCGAGGCCCTCGAGGACACCTACGACATCGAGGCGGTGTCGTCCCCCAGCGGCGTCACCCACCTGACCTTCGCCCGCCGGACGGCCCCCTGACGGCACAGCGCCGCGCCCGCCCGTCCGGCGTCCGGGGCGATTTCGGACGGCCCCGGCTGCTCCGGTATGCTCGCCCGCGTTGCCCGGCTGGTTCTCCAGCCAGGTGGCGGCGGGCTGTGGCGCAGCTTGGTAGCGCGCCTCGTTCGGGACGAGGAGGCCGCAGGTTCAAATCCTGTCAGCCCGACATCCGGAGCTCTCGGACCCACGACACGGGTCCGGGAGCTCCTGTCATTTGGCACACTGCCCCGATGGCAGGCACCGGCGTGCTCGCCGAGCCCCACGACGTGCGCTGATCAGCGCGCGGCGGCGATCAGCTCGGCGATCTGCACGGTGTTGAGCGCGGCGCCCTTGCGCAGGTTGTCGTTGCTGATGAACAGCGCCAGCCCACGGTCGTCCGGCACGCCCGGGTCCTGCCTCAGCCGACCGACGTAGGACGGGTCCCTGCCGGCCGCCTTCAGGGGGGTCGGCACCTCGTCGACCTCGACGCCCGGTGCCGTCGCCAGGATCTCCCGGGCGCGGGCCGGCGTCATCGGACGCTCGAACTCGGCGTTGACCGCCAGCGAGTGACCGGTGAAGACCGGCACGCGCACGCAGATGCCGGAGACCAGCAGGTCGGGCAGGCCGAGGATCTTGCGGGACTCGTTGCGGAGCTTCTGCTCCTCGTCGGTCTCGTTGAGGCCGTCGTCGACGATCGAACCCGCCATCGGGAGCACGTTGTAGGCGATCGGCGCCACGTACTTCACCGGCTCGGGGAAGGCGATCGCCGAGCCGTCGTACGCCAGCTCGCGGGCCTTGTCGCCCGCCTCGGCCACCCCGCCGGCGAGCTCGTCGACGCCGGCCACGCCGGAGCCCGAGACGGCCTGGTAGGTCGAGACGATCAGGCGGCTCAGCCCGGCTGCGTCGTGCAGCGGCTTGAGGACCGGCATCGCCGCCATCGTCGTGCAGTTGGGGTTGGCGATGATGCCTCGCCCGGCCTCGATCACCGACGCCATGGCGTCGGGGTTGACCTCGGAGACGACCAGCGGGATGTCGGGGTCCTTGCGGAAGGCCGAGGAGTTGTCGACGACGATCACGCCCGCCTCGACGAACCGGGGCACCAGCGCGCGGGAGGTCGTGGCCCCGGCGGAGAACAGCGCGATGTCGAGGCCGGCCGGGTCGGCGGTCTCGGCGTCCTCGACGGTGATCTCGCGGTCACCGAACGGCAGGACCGTGCCGGCCGAGCGTGAGGAGGCGAAGAACCGCACCTGGTCGGCCGGGAACTCGCGCTCGAGCAGGATCTGGCGCATGGCGACGCCCACCTGTCCGGTAGCACCGACGATGCCGAGGTTCACGGGCTTGCTCATCGTCCGGTCCCTCCGTAGACGACCGCCTCGACCTCGTCGGCGTCGAGGTCGAACGCCGTGTGGGTGGCGCGCACCGCGTCGTCGACGGCGTTCTCGTCGACGATCACCGAGATCCGGATCTCGGAGGTGGAGATCATCCCGATGTTGACCCCGGCGGAGGCCAGGGCGCCGAAGAACTTCGAGGTGATGCCCGGGTGCGAGCGCATCCCGGCGCCGATGAGCGAGACCTTGCCGATCTTGTCGTCGTAGAGCAGCTTGTCGTAGCCGACCTCGGCCTGGATGCGCGCCAGCGCCGACATCGCGGCCTGGCCGTCGCTGCGCGGCAGGGTGAAGGAGATGTCGGTGCGGCTGGTGGCGGCCGCCGAGATGTTCTGCACGATCATGTCGAGGTTGATCTGGGCGTCGGCCAGCGCCTCGAAGATGCGCGCGGCCTCGCCGACCTTGTCGGGCACGCCGACGACGGTGATCTTGGCCTCGCTCCGGTCGTGGGCGACGCCGGCGATGATGGGCTGTTCCATGGTGTCTCCCTGGCTGGGTCCGAGCTGGGGGTCGTCGACGACCCAGGTGCCTTCGAGCTGGCTGAACGACGAACGTACGTGGATCGGGATGCCGTAGCGGCGGCCGTACTCCACGCAGCGCAGGTGCAGGATCTTCGCGCCGCACGCGGCGAGCTCGAGCATCTCCTCGTAGGAGACCTTGTCGAGCTTGCGGGCGCTGGGCACGATCCGCGGGTCGGCGGTGAAGACGCCGTCGACGTCGGTGTAGATCTCGCACACGTCGGCCTCGAGCGCCGCGGCCAGCGCCACGGCGGTGGTGTCGGTGCCGCCACGACCGAGGGTGGTGATCTCCTTGGTGTCGGCGGAGACCCCCTGGAAGCCGGCCACGATGACGATGTGGCCCTCGCCGATGGCCTGGGTGATCCGGCCCGGCGTGACGTCGATGATCTTGGCCTTGCCGTGCACCGAGTCGGTGATCACCCCGGCCTGGGAGCCGGTGAACGAGCGGGCGGTGTAGCCGAGGTCGCTGATCGCCATCGCGACCAGCGCCATGGAGATGCGCTCGCCGGCGGTGAGCAGCATGTCCATCTCGCGTGCCGGCGGCAGCGGCGAGACGCCGGTGGCGAGGTCGACCAGGTCGTCGGTGGTGTCGCCCATCGCGGAGACGGCGACGACGACGTCGTGGCCGGCCTTCTTGATGTCGACGATGCGTCGGGCGACGCGCTTGATGGAGTCGGCGTCGGCGAGCGAGGAGCCGCCGTACTTCTGCACGACAATGCCCACGGTGTGGTCCTCGAGGGTCGGGGTGCGGCCGCTCGGGCCGCGATCGTTGGATGGTGCCCGCAGGCGCCGTTGCCGGCAGGCCACCCCCGATTCTACGGCTGGGCGTCCGGCTCGATCTCCAGCATCTCATCGGCGACGGCGACCGCCTCGGCGTTGGCCTCGAAGTCGGTGTCGAACCGGTCGTGGGCGACCACCGTCAGCAGGGCGTTGAGCGCGGCCCCGGCGAGGTTGCCCCAGTTGTTGACGTAGGAGAACTGCCACCACCACAACGCCTCGTCGACGTTGCCGGCGCGGTAGTGGCGCAGGCCGTTCTCGAGGTCGATGGCGATCGAGGCGAGGTCGTCGGAGAGCCGGCTCTCGACCACCTCGGGGACGTAGGGGTCGAACACGAACGTGTAGGCGTCGACGCCCTCGAGCATCTCGGCCAGCCGCAGGCGCAGCTCGTCGATGTCGGCCTCCGGGCCGACGTCGGGCTGGAACTCCTCGCGCGGGGTGAAGTCGGTCTGGGCGCCGAGCCGGGCACCGGCGAGCAGCACCTGGCTGATCTCGAGGAGCAGCAGCGACACAGCCTCCGCGCCGTTGCCCTCGCGCGCGATCGCGCGCAGGGCGAGCAGGAAGCTCGTCACCGAGTCGGCGATCTGCTCCTCGAACCTGATCTTCGCGTCGGTCATTCGGCTGATCTCCTTCCGGCGAAAGCGCGCCCGAGCGTGACCTCATCGGCGTACTCGAGGTCACCGCCCACCGGCAGTCCACTCGCCAAGCGGGTCACGCGCAACCCCATCGGGGACAGCAGTCGCGTGAGATAGGTCGCAGTGGCCTCGCCCTCGAGGTTGGGATCGGTGGCGAGGATGACCTCGGTCACCGTCCCGTCGGCCAGCCGCGGCATCAGCTCCTTGACGTGGAGCTGGTCGGGGCCGATGCCGTCGATGGGAGAGATGGCTCCGCCGAGGACGTGGTAGCGCCCGCGGAACTCACGCGTGCGTTCGATCGCCACGACGTCCTTGTACTCCTCGACGACGCACAGCACGCTCGGGTCGCGCCGCGGGTCGCGGCAGATGCGGCACTGCTCGTCCTCGCTGACGTTGAAGCAGACCGAGCAGAACTTCACCTTCGCCTTGACCTCGATCAGGACGTCGGCGAGGCGGCGCACGTCGGCCGGCTCGGCCTGCAGCAGGTGGAAGGCGATGCGCTGGGCACTCTTCGGACCGACGCCGGGCAGCCGCCCCAGCTCGTCGATCAGGTCCTGGATCACGCCCTCGTACAAGGAAGTCCCCTCAGCCCGGGCCGGGCAGGCCGCCCGGGCCACCCCCGAGACCACCGCCCAGCCCCTCGGTGATCGGACCCATCGACTCACTGGCCAGCGCCTCGGACTTGGCGCGGGCGTCGCGGTAGGCGGCGACGATGAGGTCGGAGAGGTCGGACAGGTCGTCGGGGTCGTCGCCCTCGAACTCGCCCGACCGGATCGCGACGCCCACCAGCTCCCCCACGCCGTTGACGGTGACGGTGACCGCACCGCCGGCGACGGTGCCGTCGACGGTCTGCTTGGCGAGGTTGGCCTGTGCCTCCTCGAGCTGCTGCTGCATCTGCTGCGCCTGCTGGAGGAGGGCGTTCATGTCGAAGCCGCCGCCACCGAGGGCGTCGAAGGGGTTCTGGGTCATCGGGTCTCCCGCGTCGTGGATGGTGCCTGGGTCGGGTGGATCGAGGTGTCAGTCGTTCTTGATCTCTTCGATGAGCCGGGCGCCGAGCGTCTGGCTGAGCAACGACTCGGTGTCGAGGGCAGCCGACTCGGCGTCGGGGTCGTCGGGGTCGACGTCGTCGTCGGCCGACCGCACCGGCTCACCGCCCTCGACGGCACCCCCGGCGCGCGCGGCCTGGAGCGCCTCGCGGGCGGGCGCGGCGGAGACCGGCGGCTCCGCGGTGGGTGCCGGGTCGGGAGCGGGGGGATCCGTCGCGGGGGCCGCGTCGCCGGTCACCCAGGAGGGCGGGCCGTCGGGCGCTTCCTGCGCCGGGGCCGGCACGTCCGCGGGGGCCGACCCGGTGGCGGGCTGCCGCACGACGGGCGCCTGCGCGGCCGCACCGCTGGGGTCGACGATCGACTCGACACGCCAGTCCATGCCGACCACGTCGATCGCCGCCTGCCGCAGGATCTCGTCGCAGCCGCCGTTGACGAAGGAGTCCCGCGCGCCGGAGTTGGCGAAGCCCACCGTGAGGCGGGTGCCGTCGACGTCGACGACGTGGGCGTGCTGGGAGAGCACCATCCAGGCCAGGCGGCGACGGTTCTTGGTCTGCTCCAGGATGTCGGGCCACAGGCGGCGTACGTCGACGAGGCTGAGGCCGCCCCGGGGACCGGCGGGCTGCTCGGCCACGGGGTCGTCGGCACCGGCCGGCGCGGCCGGTGCCGCTGCCGGCTCGGCCACCGTGGGCGGTGCCTCCGGGCCGGCGCTCGGCATGGGTGGGGGCGGCGGCGGGCCGTCCTGGGCCGGGGCGGACGCGGGCACCGGCGGTGGCGGCGCCGGCTCGTCGCTGCGGGCGGCCGGCGCCTGGGCGGGCGCGGCAGGCGCCTGGGCAGCGGGCGCGGACGCCTGGGCGGCGTGGGCGGGCGTCTCGACCGTCGGGGCGGGCGCAGTCGCGGCGGGCACGGCCGCGGCCCGCGCAGTGGGGGCTGGCGTCGGGGCACCGGTGACGTCGAGGCGACGCTCCAGCCGCTCGAGGCGCGCCATCACGCCCTCGGACGTGTGGTCGGCGCCCGGCAGCAGGACCCGCGCGCAGAGCAGCTCCAGCAGGAGCCGCGGGGCCGTGGCGCCGCGCATCTCGGTGAGCCCGGCCGCCACGATGTCGGCTGCCCGGCTGAGCTCGATCGCGCCGAAGCGGGCCGCCTGCGCCACCAGTCGCTCACCGGCGTCCTGCGGGACGTCGATCAGCCCGGTCGCCGGCGCGTCCGGGACGGCGGTGACGATGACGAGGTCGCGCAGCCGGCGGAGCAGGTCCTCGGTGAAGCGGCGCGGGTCCTGACCGGTCTCCACCACCTTGTCGACGACGGAGAAGACCGCGGCGCCGTCGCGCGACGCGAACGCCTCCACCACCTCGTCGAGGAGCGAGTCGGGCGTGAAGCCGAGCAGGTCGGTGGCGAGCTTGTGGGTCACGCCCGCGGCCCCGGCACCGCCGAGCAGCTGGTCGAGCACGGAGAGGGTGTCGCGCGCCGAGCCGGCGCCCGCGCGCACGACGAGGGGCAGGGCGGCCGGCTCGATCGCCACGCCCTCCTCGTCGGCGAGCTGGGAGAGGTAGTCGCTCAGCAGTCGCGGCGGGATCAGCCGGAAGGGGTAGTGGTGGGTGCGCGAGCGGATCGTCGGCAGCACCTTGTCGGGCTCGGTCGTGGCGAAGATGAAGCGCAGGTGCGGCGGTGGCTCCTCGACCAGCTTGAGCAGGGCGTTGAAGCCCTGCGTGGTGACCATGTGGGCCTCGTCGATGATGTAGACCTTGTACTTGTCGCGCACCGGCGCGAAGAACGCCTTCTCCCGCAGGTCACGGGCGTCGTCGACACCGCCGTGGGAGGCCGCGTCGATCTCGATGACGTCGATCGACCCGGGTCCGCCACGGGCCAGGTCGCGGCAGCTGTCGCACTCGCCGCACGGGTCGGAGACCGGCGCCTGCGCGCAGTTGAGCGCGCGGGCCAGGATCCGGGCCGAGGTGGTCTTGCCGCAGCCGCGCGGGCCGGAGAACAGGTAGGCGTGGTTGACCCGGTTGGCGGCGAGCGCCGCGCGCAACGGCTCCGTCACGTGGTCCTGCCCGATGACCTCCTCGAAGGTCTCGGGCCGGTAGCGGCGATAGAGCGCGAGCGGTGACTCCACGTCCTGAACCCTAACCGTGTCCACCCACAGCGACCACGGGGCGTGTGCCGTGACCGACCGCTGACGTGGCCGGGACATGAAGAGGCCCCCCACGCACCCGTCAGAGCTCACTGACCCTTGCTGCCTTCCGGCCCTGGGGGATTGGGCGAGGTGACGCCGCGTGGGGGGTTGCCCCGGAGTCTAGGTGGACCCTCCGCGGCTCCCCAAACCCAGGTGCGTACGGACGATTTCACCGGCCACCGCGCGACCGGTACTCTCCTCGGCGGAGGTATCGCCTAGTGGCCTATGGCGCTCGCTTGGAAAGCGGGTTGGGTTAACGCCCTCGGGGGTTCGAATCCCCCTACCTCCGCCGATGCGAGCGAAGCCCCGCGACACCTGGTGTTGCGGGGCTTCGTCGTGCGAGAGGGCGGTACGCCCGTCAGCGCAGCTGCGCCTGCAACCCGTAGCGCCACTCCTCGGAGATCAGCAGGCTGTCGTCGGCGAGGCGCCGCTCCACCGCGTCGACCAGCATCCTCGAGGCCCCCTCGGGGTAGACGCGGTCCCACGAGAGCTCGCCCCGGTGCTCGAAGACCTGGTGGATCACGCTGACCACGAGGCCCCGGTCGATGGGCGGTGCGAGGAAGTTGCTCCCGGCCAGGAACGTCTCCGACCGGTCGGAGCCGAAGCGCAGCGTCACGCAGGGCACCTGGAGGACGTTGGACTCCTCCACGATGCTGCCGGAGTCGGTGACGATGACCGCGCACATCGACATCGCGGCGACCACGTCGAGGTAGCTGTCCCACACCGGGGTCGAGATCAAGGCGTCGCCGTACCTCGCCTCGAGGTCCTCGAGCCACTGGCGACGACCGAAGTTGTCGATGGCCGCCTCGGTGCCGAGGAGCCGGATGAAGAGGACGTGGTGCCCCGTCTCGAGCAGCTGCTCCATCGCGTCCATCAGCAGGTTGAAGCGGTCGCGGTTGGTGGTGTTCTCGCGTCGGTGCACGCAGAAGCGGAGGAAGGAGCCGTCGCCCATCTGCGGGAACCTCTCCAGCACCTGGTTCTGGTCGCTGCCGGCGATCGCCTGCTCGAGGGCGTCGACCACCGAGTTGCCGACGACGTCGATGGCGGCGGGCGCGAAGCCCTCGTCGACCAGGAACTCGCGGTTGAGCTCGACGGGCGCGGCGTGCAGGTCGGACCCGGCGTCGGCCACGCGGGTGTTGAACTGCTCCGGCGAGGGCTCCTTGCTGCCCTTGGACCAGCTGCCCCGGTCGATCGACTGCTCACGGAACGACGCCCAGTCGAGGTCGGCGCCCTGCTCGAGCCAGCCGCGCAGCACCTCCGGTCTCGGCGACAGGGTGCGCAGCCCGGCCTCGACGTGGACGAGCGCCTGCCGCTCGCCGAAGGTGGCGAGCGAGCCGGCCATGGCGGTCGTGGTGTCGCCGTGCACGTAGGTGATCGGGAAGCCGCCCCGCTCCGCGAAGCCGCGCAGGTACGCCGCGAGCTTGGCCGTGATGCCCGAGACCAGGTCGTTGACGCTCCCGCGCACCTCGAGGTTCACGTCCTCGCGCACCCCGAACTCGTCGAGCATCGACTGGGACAGGTTGTGGTCGTAGTGCTGACCGGTGTGGCAGAGCACCACGTCGTGTCCGCGTGTGCGCAGCTCGTGGTAGATCGGCGCCTGCTTGATGATGTCGGGCTTGGTGCCGACGACGACGATGTGCTGGCTGTTCTGGGACGACATGGGTTCCTTCGAGTGGGTGCTCGCTCGACGCGTGGGTCAGAGGAGATCTTCGCGGGTGCTGGCGGCGAGGAGCGAACGCAGCCGCTCCAGCGTCGGGGTGTCCAGCGCCATCTGCTTGTCCAGGACGTAGACCGCGTCCTCGTGGGTGACGATGATCAGGCCTCTCGCGCCCAGCGTGACGACGGGGCGGCCGTCCATGCTCGCGACGAGGACGTCCTGGGCGTCGAGCTGCAGCGCCGGGCCGATGGAGGTGACCCTCTGGTCGGCCAGCACCCGCTCGAGGCGGGTCCAGGTGCCGACGTCTGTCCAGCCCAGCTGTCGCGGCACGACCAGGCACTGCATGCCCGCCCACAGCAGCGGGTAGATCTCGTGGCCACCGATCGTGGCTCCGCGGTAGCCCTGGGCGTGCCCGCTGGAGCGCGCGAACCGCTCGATCGAGTCGAAGATGAGCGGCAGCGCGGTCCGGTAGGCGTCGCACGCCTGCCCGACGCGTACGCCGTAGCAGGCGGTGTTCCAGTAGAGCGACCCGGTCTCCGCGAGCTCGTCGACGACGTCGGCGTCGGGCTTCTCGTGGAACGAGTCGATCACCTCGACGCCCCCGCCCTCCCCCTTCGTGTGGATGTAGCCGAGGCTCGGGTCGTAGCGGGTCGGCTCGGCACCGAGCACCACCATCGCCTCGGGCGTCTCGGCGAGCTGGTCGAGCATGTCGCGGGAGGCAGCGTTGAAGGCCTCCTCCTCGTTGATGAGGTGGTCGGAGGGTGCGATCAGGGCCGGTGCGTTGCCGTAGAGGTGGGACAGCGTGGCGATGCTGAGCGCGAAGGCCGTCGCCGGGCCGGCCGGGTCCTCCTCGAGGATCAGGTTCTCCGGCGGCACCGGGCCGAGCGTCGCGCGGGCCGCGTCGGCGAAGCGGGCGCGGGTGGAGACGTGGATGCGGGACGGATCGACCAGCTCGCTGAGCCGCTCGATCGTGCCGGTCAGCAGGGGGCGGTCGCGCACGACCGGCTGGAACTGCTTGGGCCGACGGTCGCGGCTGATCGGCCACAGCCGCGACCCCTGACCGCCGGCCAGGATGACGGCGACCGGCTCGTCAGAGGTGTCAGTCATGCACGGATTCCATCACGGCCGCCGCAGCAGCGGTCGCAGCATGAAGGCGAGCGCCAGGAGCGACCCGGCGACCAGCCCCGACCACAGCAGGATCGCGCGCGGCGTGCTGAACAGGTCGAGACGCTCCGGCGCGGGAGGTGCCTGCGCCCCGGCGCGGATCTCGGCGACGGTGGTCTCGACCCTGCCCTTGCGCCCGGGCTCGATCTGGCGGGTCAGCGCGTCGTGCGCCTGCACGACGCCGGCGCCGGTCCACGGGTTCTCGACCTCGCCGTCGGGGCCCTGCGGGGCGCCCGCGCCCTCGGTGGTGGCCTGCAGCCGGGCGACGAGCTGCTGGGGCGTCTCGCGCGGGAAGCGCTCGCGCAGCAGGGCGAGGATCCCGCTCACCTCGGCCGCGGCCCACGAGGTCGCGACCTCCTCGACGACGCACACCTGGCCCGTGGCGTTGGCCGAGATCGCGCCGACGGTCGGGGCAGCGACGTCGGTGTCCATGTTGGGCACGACGTAGGCGCTCGGGTCGCCGTCGTCCGGCGGGGTCGCACTCACCGCCACCACGCCCGGGTAGTCCGCCGGGTAGACGTCGGCGTCGTTGCCGGGAGTCCCCTCGAAGGTCGAGTCGTCGGACTCCTCGTCGACCTCGCGGTTGCCGGCGGCGGCGACCACCACCACGTCGAGCTCCACCAGTCGGGCGACGGCGGCCTCGAGCGCAGGGTCGGGATGGCCCACTGCCAGGGAGATGTTGACGACGTCGAAGCGCTCCCGGGCGTGGGCCGCGATCACCGCGTCGATGCCGGCCGCGATGCCGGCCGAGGTCAGCCGCTCTCCCTGAGTGGCGTCGGCGCCCTCGGCGTCGAAGACCTTCACGTCGAAGACCTGCGCATCGGGCGCCACTCCGTGGGGACCCGCGATCAGTCCGCCGACGATCGTGCCGTGGCCCGAGAGGACGGTGGTGGCGGAGACGCCGGGGATCGCGCGGCCGTCGTAGACGTCGAGGCCGTCCACGTCCGCCACGCCGCTGTCGATCACCGCGACCTTGACCCCGCGTCCCGTGGCGACCCGTTGCGCCTGCTCGACGTGCATCCGGTCGAAGGCCGCGTTGTCCTCCTCGTGGGTGTCGGCCAGCGGCTCCGACCCGGGCACCTCGCCGACCAGGCAGGGGGCGTCGTGGTCTGCGGTTGCCGGGGCTGCCCACACCGGCACGACGGACGCGGCGAGCGCTGCGGCCGCCAGCGTCGTACGCCATGCGGTCACGAGTCGCTGTCCGCTTCCTCGTCTGGCGGCGGCGCGTCCTCCGGCACCCGACGCGCGCTGTTGGTGGACAGCGGCACGCCCGGGGAGAAGAACTCCAGCCAGGAGCTCGGCACCAGCGGCGGCTCGAGGTCGGCGTAGCCGATGTAGTCGGGCACCGCCGGGCCGATCAGGGCATATTTCGTGCCCTTGGTGTCGATGACGTAGGGGCTGCCGCCCGCGGCCGAGGCATCGGAGCCCGACAGGACGTACGCCCCGCCACTGGGCGCGACGTCGACGGCGTGGCGACCGGGCGAGACGTCCGCGGGGTCTGCGGCACCGGTGGGGTTCGTCGCCAGGCTGACGGCTGGGTCCGCGCCCGCGCCGGGGTGCAGCACCCCGCACAGGGCACCGCTGGTGACGGCTGCGGGCAGGCCCGTGGGCCACTCGTCCGGGTGACCGGTGTCGCCGAACTGCGCCCGCAGGTCACCGTCGAGCTGGGTGGCGGTCGAGCCGACCACGTCGTAGACCATGCCCGCGAAGTCACCCAGGGTCTGGGGCTGCTCGTCGCCGAGGAGGTAGTAGGTGCCGTCGCTCGAGAGCAGCAGGTCGCCGATGCGGTGGCGCGACAGGTCGGTGCCGGTGTCGGCGTAGGGCACCGGCTGGCCCTTGCGGGTGATGCCGAACGACGACTCCTCCAGGGCTCCACCCAGCGGGAAGAGGTTGAGCCACTCCTCGTCGACGACGACGGGCGATGCGCCGAACCCGAGCTGGTTGCCGACCGTCGAGGCCTGGATGTCGTCGTCGGGCATCGGGAAGCGGTAGGCGCGACCCGGCTGGCTGCCGACCGACGGAGCGGTCGCGATCAGCCACTGCTCGTCGTCGTGGGAGACCAGGAACGCGGATCCCGTGAGGTCCTCGACGTCGGGCTGCTGCTGCAGCGCGACCTTGATGCCGACGCCCTCCGCCGTGCAGGCGGTCCAGCCGTCGTCGACGAGCTCGTCGGATGACGGCAGGCCGGCCGGAGCGCCCTCGATGCCGAGGTCCTCGCCGAGCTGCACCGTGCGGATGTACTTGTCACGCACGGTGTAGGGGGTCAGGTCGGACTCACCGAGGAGCAGCTGGGCGGATACGTAGTTGGGGACTCGCTGCAGCTTCGGGTCGTCACCGCCGAGCAGCACGACGTACTGCTCGCCGGTGTCCTTGGAGATGACGAAGCTGCCCGCGTCGAGCCACTGCGCGGGGGGCCGACCCAGGAGGAACCCGGCGATCGCGGCACCGGCCAGGAGCAGGACGGACAGGGCGACGCCGCCGATCAGGACCCGGCCCGGCCGGACCGGCTCGACCTCCCGGCCGCCCGGAGCCCCCGAGACGAACGCGGTCACCAGTCGGCGTCGGCTGAACGCGTGGGCCTCGACGAGGTCCTTCTTGGTGGCCATCGATCAGCCCGCCACCGCGGAGACGAAGCCGGCGGCCAGGACCATCAGCGGCAACAGGGAGAGCAGCGTGGCGGTCTCGAGGATGTCGCCCAGCCGGCCGCGGCGTACGGAGGCCGAGGCCGGCACCAGGGTCACCGAGAGCAGCACGGCGCCGAGACCCGCGAGGACGATCGCGGCACCGGCCCGCCACCCGTCGTGGATGAGCAGCATCGACACCGCCACCGACACGAGCCCGAGGATGCCGGACGCCAGGCCGGCGAGGACCTCGGCACTGGTGCGGTACTGGCGGGTGCGGAACATGACCGCCAGGCAGCACACGCCCGCGAGGACGGTGCCGTAGACGCCGCGTCCGACGGCGAACGGAGCGAAGAGGACGAGCAGCGTGCCGACGGTCGCCGAGACCGCGAGCAGGATCTCGTGGCCGACGCGGGCGTCGTCGGCCACCTCGCCCGGGTCGATCTCGTCGGGGTCGGCGGTGATGTCGTGGAGCGAGTAGAGCTGGTCGACGCTGGTGCCGGTCACTCCCAGCGCGAGCCACGGGAAGACGCTGCCGGCGAGCACGACGAGGGTCATCAGCACGGTGAGGACCACGCTCGGCTCGAGCGACGCGACCTGGATGAGCAGCGAGCTCGCGGCGAGGACCGCGCCGACGACGACGGCGGGGATCACCAAGGGGCGACCGTCCTTGAGGCCCACGACGGCGACCAGGCCGACGGCCAGGATGCCGAGGCCGGCGAAGAGCAGCGGGTCGGCGAAGAACGCGTCGTCCAGCGGCCAGCCCCACCCGGGCAGGTCACCCGGTGCGAGCAGCAGCCCGGCGACCCCGGCGTAGACGGCGGCGAGCAGGGAGACGGCCACAGCGGCCTCGGGCTCGTCCTGCGCCCGGGCGAGCACCACGCCGCCCACGACCAGAAGGCCCGCGATGACGGCGGCCGCCACGCCGCCGAGGACGCTCTCGCCCTGCAGCAGGAGGGCCAGCGCGCCCAGGCCGAGGAGGATGCTGCCCGCACCCAGCGCCGTACGCCGTCCTGCCGCCGGCTCCCACGGCTTGAGCTCGTGCTCGACGACGTCGGCCATCGCCTCGACCACGTCGTCGTAGACGCGGGGCGCCTTGTCGTCGACACCGGCGCTGACCGTCAGCAGGCCACCGTCCTCGATGCCCTGCATCGTGAGCCCGGCGTCGTTGGCGAGGATCCGGCCCTCCTGCGTCACCAGGCGGTAGCCGCCGTAGACGGTGGAGGCATCGAGCAGGCCGACGGAGCGGGCCAGCTCAGGGACGAGCTCGGCGACCGGGATCGAGCCCGGCAGCACCAGGTCGACTCGTCGGGACCCCGAGGCGACGGTCACCCGGACCAGACCCGAGGCGACCGAGGATCCCTGACTCATTGGTGCTTCCCCCTGATCGTTCTTCACCCGCGCCCGTCCACCGGAACGGGGCACGGGACGGAGTGCAGCCTAGGCGAACCGCGCTCCGGAGATGCTCCGAGGCCGGTCGCCCCGCAGGGGACGACCGGCCTCGGGAGGAGTGGCGTGTGCTCAGAAGCGGTTGGCACCGCGGGCGTCGGCGGCCTTGTACTCGGCGTTGGACGAGTCGACACCCTGGCTGGCCTGCTGGAGCAGGAGCGTCATCTCCGACATGGCCTGGTCCCACTTGGCCTTGGCCTGGTCGTAGGCCATCTTGGCGTTACCGTTCCAGTCCGACTTGAGCGGGTTGAGCTCGTTCTCGAGCTGGTCGAGGCGGGCCTCGATGTCCTTGGCGGCCTTCATGACGTCGGCGGCACCGGCGTCGAGGTGGCCGTGCTGGACCTTGATTCCGTCAAAGCTCATCATCGATCTCCTAAGTCTGCGAGGGGCTCGGCGTCAGCCGAGACGGCCCTGGAGGTTGGCGTGGGTGGCGGACTGGTTCTCGTCGGTCGAGACGTTGTCGCGCTCCGTCTCCTTCATCGACGCCGAGAGCTGGTCGAGGGCCTTGAGGATGGTCTCCTGCTTCTGGTCCCAGGCGATCATGAGGTTGTTGAACGCGGAGGCACCCTGGCCGCCCCATCCACCCATCATCGTCTGGATGTTGCCGGAGAGGACGCCGCACTTGTTCTTCACGTCGCTGCGGGCCTGGTCGACGAAGTCGGCGCCCTTGGAGAGGGCCTTCTCTGTCTGGCCGTACATCTCGCTCATGTCAGTCCTTCTCCCTCGGCGGTCGAACCGACCGAGTGTCTTGTGTGGTGGTGATCCGCTGTCTTGGTGGACCGGTGCTCGGGGAGACGTCCCGGCCCCCCGCGCTGACGTGCATCTACCCGACGAAATCGGGGCTAAACATCAATCCACCGATCGACGCCGCGCCGAGCGGGCGCGGGGTGGGTGGCCGTGGATCAGGAGGTGATCTCCCACAACCTGCGGAAGACCCCGGCCGCGACGACCGCCGCGGCGAAGGCGAAGCTGCCGCACAGCGACTCCGCCACCTCGGCCCGGCGCGACCACCACACCGACCGCCAGCCGCGACCGGTCGCCACCGCCGCGGCCAGGGCGATGACACCGAGGCCCACGACGACGAAGAAGAACGTGCCCAGGTGCGGCGCACCCGGGCCGACGGCCAGGTGCGCGCCGAGGACGACGAGGGCGGCCAGCCCGGCCAGCCGCAGCAGCGCACGCGCCGCGACGTGCCGGTAGGAACGGGCGGCCAGGAGCAGCGAGCAGCCGGCGAAGAACATCAGGCACCGGGCACCGATGCGGTCGAGGTCGATGGTGGCACTGTGCAGCAGCAGCGGCCCGGCGACCACCACGGTCACCAGGATCGCGACGGAGGCTCCGGTGACGAGCCGGGAGGCGCGGTGGACCAGGCGTTCCATCGCTCCGGCGGCCACCACGACCCGGCCACGTCGCCCACCTCGCTGGCTGTCGCGCGCCGACCAGGCGGTGACCGCCAGGCGGTCGAGGTCCAGCAGTGCCTCGTCGGGCACGTCGATCGCCAGGGACGGCGCGAAGCGCGCCGCCATCATCGAGAGGAACACCAGGAGCGTCCAGGCGACCCGGTCGTCCCAGCCCAGCAGGGCGGGAAGGGCGCAGCAGGCGAACACCGTCAGGCCGCTGACGATCCACACCGTGCCGACCTCCTCGCCGCGCTCCGAGAGGGCGCGGCCGATGCCCGCCACCACCGCGGCCGCGACAGCGGCGGAGCCGAGGATGGCGGGCAGCAGGTGCACGCCCGGCTCGTACAGTGCCGCGAAGGCGGCTGCAGCGGCGAACGCCGGGGCAGCAGCGGCCCGCTGGCGGGCGTGCCGGCCGACGGGGAGCGCGCCGGCGAGCGCGCAGGCGAGGAGGATGGCGACCGTGACGGTGCGCAGGGTCTCGTCCGCCGTACGTCCGGCGTACCAGGCCGCGAGGACGGCGGACGCCGCCCCGATCGACGCGATCATCGAGGCCAGGGCCGGGGTCTCCGGGGCGTTCCTGGCCGCCTCGAGGAGCGTCACCTTGCGCGGTCGGTGGACACCGCTGGTCGCGACCAGGACGTCGCCGGCCTGGACGCCTGCGTCACCGAGCGGGAGGGCGGCGTTGAGTCGCTGGCCGAGCGCGGACTGCAACAGGGGGATGCCGGGGACCTCCGCCTGCTTGGCGTACTCGCGCGCCACGTCGAGCGACGTGGCACCGGCGGGGACGACGAGGTCGAGCACCCCGGCTGGACCGTGGATGCTCACGGCGATGGTCGCGTCAGCAGAGCTGGGCATCGCGGCCTCCGACACGGATTCCCCCTTCGCGTGCATCGGGCGGGCGCTCCTGGGCCGAGAGTAGTCGCGCCGCTGCAGGAGCACACCTATCATCGTCGCGACTTCAACGGGTGAGGCAACGGGGGACGCGTGAGCACGACACTGCGAGGCGGCCAGCGGCTCGACGAGCCCGAGATGCCGGGCGGGCAGATCGTGCTCCAGCCACCGCCGGAGCTGCAGGAGGGTGAGGGCGCCAGCGGTGTCCTGATGAACGCCATCCCCATGCTCGGCAGCCTCGGCTCGATCGTGCTCGTGGCGACCATGGGCGGGGGCGCCAACCGCGGTCGCAGCTTCCTCGCGGCCGGGATGTTCCTCTTCGCCACCCTCGGCTTCATCGTCGTCCAGATCGACCGGCAGCGGAAGCAGCGCGCCCAGCAGGTGACGGGGTCGCGCACGGAGTACCTCCGCTACCTCGGCAACATCCGCAAGGTGGCGCGCGAGGCCGCCGACCAGCAGCGCCGCGCGCTCAACTGGCACCACCCCGAGCCGGCCGCGCTCCCCTCGCTCGCCGAGGACCGCACCCGCCTGTGGGAGCACACCGGGACCGACGACAACTTCCTGCACGTGCGCTACGGCCTGTGCTCGCAACCCCTGTCGCTCGAGCTGGTGCCGCCCGAGAGCGCGCCGGTCGACCAGGTCGACCCGGCCGCCGCGTCGGCGCTGCACCGGCTGCTCGTCGTGCACCGGATCCAGCCCAACCTGCCGGCATCGATCGACCTGCGTGCCTTCGACCGCATCGAGCTGTGCGGGGACGCCGAGGAGGTCCGCTCGACCGCACGGGCGATGATCTGCTCCGCGACCGCCTTCCAGAACCCCGACCAGCTGATCGTCGCGGTGCTGAGCTCGGAGCAGAACCTGACGCACTGGGACTGGGTCAAGTGGCTGCCGCACGCGCAGAGCACGCGCGAGGCCGACGCCGTCGGACCCATGCGGATGGTGTCGACCTCGCTCGACGACCTGGGCAACCTGCTCCCGCCCGACCTGAGCGACCGGCCCCGCTTCGGCGCCGACGAGCGTGCGGCGACGCCGCACATCCTGCTCGTGATCGACGGCGGCCACCTCCCGCCGGGCAACCACATCGTGCCGCCCGACGGCCTGCACGGCGTGACGCTCCTCGACCTGCCGAGCCGCTGGGACGAGCTCGAGGACTCCACCCGCCTGCGGCTCGAGTTCGCCGACGGACCAGACGAGCTCGGCAAGCGCCCGGTGCTGGCGCTGCGGCTGCGCGGCGAGCCGATCAAGGCGCTGGCCGACCAGTGCGACATCGCCACCGCCGAGGCGTTCGCCCGCCGGATCGCGCCGCTCAAGACCGCCAGCGCCGAGGCGTCCTCGGCCGGCGGTGCGGTCGACATCACCTCCGCCACGCCCGGACCACATGGACCTGCTCGGCCTCGGCGACATCTTCGCGTACGACCCCGCCACCGCCTGGCGGCCGCGACCGGCTCGCGACCGGCTGCGGGTGCCGATCGGCATCGGCGACTCGGGCGGCCTGATCCACCTCGACATCAAGGAGTCCGCCCAGCAGGGCATGGGTCCGCACGGCCTGGTGATCGGCGCCACCGGGTCCGGCAAGTCGGAGTTCCTCCGCACCCTGGTGCTCGGCCTGGTGATGACGCACTCCTCCGAGCAGCTCAACCTCGTGCTGGTCGACTTCAAGGGGGGTGCGACGTTCGCGGGGATGGCCGACATGCCGCACGTCTCGGCCGTGATCACCAACCTCGCCAACGAGCTCACCCTCGTCGACCGCATGCAGGACGCCCTGTCCGGTGAGATGACCCGCCGGCAGGAGCTGCTGCGCGACGCCGGCAACTACGCGTCCGTGCGCGACTACGAGAAGGCCCGCGCCAACGGCGAGCCGCTCGAACCGATGCCGTCGCTGTTCATCGTCGTCGACGAGTTCTCGGAGATGCTCTCCGCCAAGCCGGAGTTCATCGACCTCTTCGTCGCCATCGGCCGGCTCGGCAGGTCCCTCGGCCTCCACCTCCTCCTCGCCTCCCAGCGCCTGGAGGAGGGTCGCCTGCGCGGCCTCGAGTCGCACCTGTCCTACCGGGTCGGCCTCCGCACCTTCTCCGCCGGGGAGTCCCGGGCGGTCCTCGGTGTCCCCGACGCCTACGAGCTGCCCGCCGTGCCGGGCCTGGGCTACCTCAAGCCCGACCAGTCCACGCTGCTGCGCTTCAAGGCGGCGTACGTCTCGGGTCCGCCGTCGAGCCGGGTCCGGGTCACCCGCGACGAGGGCGGCGCCATCCGCGGCATCCTGCCCTTCACCATCTCCGAGGTGCAGGCCCTGGACACTGGGGACGACAACCGCGAGGTGGCCGCTCGGCCGCAGCCGCAGCCGCAGCAGCAGGGTGAGCAGCCCTCGCTGCTCGACGTCGCGGTGCAGCGGATGATCGGCAAGGGCCCCGAGGCCCACCAGGTCTGGCTGCCGCCGCTCGACGTGCCCGACACGCTCGACGAGCTGATGCCCGACCTGGCCGAGCACCCCGAGCTGGGCCTGACGTCGCAGCAGTGGCGCAACGTCCCCGGCCTCGTCATCCCGCTGGGCACGGTGGACCGGCCGCGCGAGCAGCGCCGCGACACGATGACGCTCAACCTCACCGGCGCCGCCGGCCACGTCGCGGTCGTCGGCGGCCCGCGCTCGGGCAAGAGCACCTTGCTGCGCAGCATCGTCACGAGCATGGCGCTGGTGACCACCCCGACGGAGTCGCAGTTCTTCGTGCTCGACTTCGGCGGCGGGACGTTCGCGCCACTGACCCGGCTGCCGCACGTGTCGGGTGTCGCCACGCGCTCCGAGCCCGACGTCGTACGCCGGGTCATGGCCGAGGTCGTGGGCATCGTCGACCGACGCGAGGCCTTCTTCCGCGAGAACGGCATCGACTCGATCGAGACCTACCGCTCGCGTCGCGCCCAGGGGCGGGCGGACGACGGGTGGGGCGACGTGTTCCTGGTCATCGACGGCTGGAGCACGCTGCGGGCGGAGTTCGACGACCTCGAGATGGAGATCCAGCAGCTCGCCGCGCGTGGCCTGACGTTCGGCCTCCACATCGTCACCGCGTCGACCCGCTGGGCCGACTACCGCGCCGCGATGCGCGACGTCTTCGGCTCCAAGCTCGAGCTGCGCCTCGGCGACCCGCTCGACTCCGAGATCGACCGCAAGGTCGCGGCCCTGGTGCCGGTCGGCCGCCCGGGCCGGGGCCTGGTCCCGTCCAAGCTGCACTTCCTCGGCGCGCTGCCGCGCATCGACGGCAACGGCGACGCCGGCACCCTCGGCGACGGCGTCGACGACCTGATCGACAGGATGGCCGCGGCCTGGAAGGGACCCCAGGGCCCCAAGCTGCGCCTGCTGCCCGAGACGGTCACCCTCGACGCCGTCCGCGAGGACGCGGTGCGCCGTCAGGTGCCCCATCGCCACGTCCTGCTCGGCATCAACGAGAAGGAGCTCGCCCCGGTCGGGCTCGACGTCGACGCGGAGCCGCACCTGCTCGTGTTCGGCGACGGGCAGTCGGGCAAGAGCGCGCTGCTGCGGGCGTACTGCCACGAGATCATGCGCACCCGGACGCCGAAGGAGGCGCAGCTCGTGCTGGTCGACTACCGGCGCTCGCTGCTGGGTGAGGTGCCCGACGAGTACCTCCTCAACTACCTGACGTCCGCCACCCAGGCGACGCCGACCCTCAAGGACATCGCGACCTACCTCGAGGGCCGCATCCCCGGGCCCGACGTGACGCCCGACCAGCTGCGCAACCGGTCGTGGTGGACCGGCGCCGAGGTGTTCGTCGTGGTCGACGACTACGACCTCGTCGCCACCGCCCAGTCGTCGCCGGTCTCATCGCTGCAGCCGCTGATGGCGCAGGCCCGCGACGTCGGCCTCCACGTCGTCGTGGCGCGCCGCACGGGTGGTGCCTCCCGCGCGCTCTACGAGCCGGTCATCCAGTCGCTGCGCGACCTCGCGATGCCGGGGGTGATGCTCTCGGGCCCGCGCGACGAGGGTGTGCTGATCGGCAATCTGCGCCCGCAGCCGGCCCCCGCCGGCCGCGCCCGTGTGGTCACCCGCGACCGCGGCACCGAGACGGCCCAGCTGGCCTGGCTCGACCCGACCATGTGAGGCGGGGGGTACGGGGACCAGCCGACCCGCCCGTCACGCCGCGGGCGGTGCGTGAGCGGCATCCCGGGCCGCTCGAATGCGGCTGGCACACCGCCCACCCGCGAGCCGTACGCCGACACGCCCGCGGGCGGTGCGTGAGCGGCATTCCGGGCCGCTCGAATGCGGCTGGCACACCGCCCACCCGCGAGCCGTACGTCCGACAGTCCTTTCGGCGCGCTTATCGACCGTTGCAACGGTCGATAACCCGACGAATCACCGGGTACCCGGTGATCGCAACAGCGGCCTCAGCGGCGACCGCTCTTGAACATCCCCCGCGCGATCTCGCGGGCGGCGGTGTTCATGAAGTCCTTGAACGCCCTGGACTTCACGACGTCCATGACCAGGCCGTCGTCGTCCTTGGCCGCCTTCTCGGTCGACTTCTTCGTGACCCGCTCGTTCTTCTGCTCGCGGGCCATCTCCTTGACCCTGGCGTCCTCGGCGGCCTTGCGGGCACCCTCCTCGAGCTTCTTGGCGAGCAGCTCACGGGCGGACTCGCGGTCGATCGCCGCGGCGTACTTCGTGGCGAGCGGGGACGCCGCCACCGACGCCTGCATCGCGTCGGCCGGGGCCGCGTCCATCAGCGACTCCGGGGCCCGCAGGCGGGTCCACGCCACCGGGGTGGGAGCGCCGCGCTCGTTCATCACGGTCACGACCGCCTCCCCGATGCCGAGGCTGGTGATGACCTCGCCGAGGTCGTCGTAGGCGCTGTTGGGATAGGTGTTGACCGTCGCCTTCAGCGCCTTGGCGTCGTTGGGGGTGTGGGCGCGGAGCTGGTGCTGGACGCGCGAGCCCAGCTGGGCGAGCACCTCGTCGGGCACGTCGGTCGGCGACTGCGTCACGAAGAAGACGCCCACGCCCTTCGACCGGATCAGGCGCACCGTCTGGGCGATCTGGTCGAGGAAGGCGTCGGAGGCGTCGTTGAAGAGCAGGTGCGCCTCGTCGAAGAAGAACACCAGCTTGGGCTTGTCGAGGTCGCCCTCCTCGGGCAGGTCGTGGAAGAGGTCGGCGAGCAGCCACATGAGGAACGTGGAGAACAGCGCCGGCCGGTCCTGCAGGTTCGGCAGCTCGAGCAGGCTGATGATGCCGCGCCCGTCGTCGGTGGTGCGCAGGAAGTCCTTGGTCTCGAACTCGGGCTCGCCGAAGAAGACGTCGGCGCCCTGCGCCTCGAACGCCACCAGCTCGCGCAGGATGACGCCGGCCGTCTGCGGGGACAGGCCGCCGATCGTCTTCAGCTCCGCCTTCCCGGCGGCGTCGCCGGTGAGGTACTGCAGGACGGCGCGGAGGTCGGCGAGGTCGAGCAGCGGCAGGCCCTGCTTGTCGCAGTAGTAGAAGACCAGGCTCAGTGAGGACTCCTGGGTCTCGTTGAGGCCGAGCACCTTGGCGAGCAGGGTCGGACCGAAGGCGGTCATCGTGACCCGGACCGGTACGCCGATGCCCTGGCCGCCGATCGCGTAGAGCTCGGTCGGGAAGCCGGTCGCGGTCCACTGCTGGCCCACGCTCGCCGTACGGGCGGTGAGCTTGTCGCTCGGCTCGCCGGGCAGGCCGAGGCCGGACAGGTCGCCCTTGATGTCGGCGGCGAACACCGGCACGCCGTGGGCGCTGAGCTGCTCGGCCAGCAGCTGCAGCGTCTTGGTCTTGCCGGTGCCGGTGGCACCGGCGACCAGGCCGTGGCGGTTGAGCATGCCGAGCGGGATCTTGACGTGGACGTCGCTGAGCTCGTCGGCGTTCAGCATGAGACCGCCCAGCTCGAGGGCGGGCCCCTCGAACCGGTAGCCCGGCCCCACCGCCGCGGAGATCGGATCCGTCGGCTGCTCGGACGCGGTCGGCTGGGACTCCGGGGACTCGGTCATGGCCGGAGCCTAGTCAGCCCGGGGAACGACGACGAGGGCGTCGTTATGATCACCGGCGTGATCTTCAAGCGGGTGGGCGACAGCCGGCCCTACCCCGACCACGGGCTGACCTCGCGCGCCTGGGCCGACCTGCCTCCGCGGCAGGTCCGGCTCGACGAGCTGGTGACCACCAAGGACACGCTCCGCCTCGACACGCTCCTCGACGAGGACTCCACGTTCTACGGCGACCTGTTCGCCCACGTGGTGTCGTGGCGCGGCGAGCTCTACCTCGAGGACGGCCTGCACCGCGCCCTGCGCGCGGCCCTCCAGCAGCGCATGGTGCTGCACGCCCGCGTCCACCAGGCAGGTGACGAGTGAGCGGCGCCCTCCGGTCCGCGCTCACGCTGGCGGTCCTCGCCCTGCTGGTCGTGGTCGCCGCGGTGTGGGGCTGGGCCGCCCTGACGGAGCCCCTTCCCCAGGAGGAGCCGGTGGCGATCTGCGAGGAGGCCACGGTGAGCGCCGGCGGTGAGGTGCGTCGCGACCAGGTCGTGGTGAGCGTCTTCAACGGCAGCAAGCGCGCCGGACTGGCGGGCTCGACCAGTGCCGAGCTCGAGGAGCGCGGCTTCGTCCCCGGCGACGTGGGCGACTCCCCGCTCCCTGCCGCGACCACCCAGATCTGGGCCTCCGACCCGACCAACCCGGCCGTGGTGCTGGTCCGGCAGCAGTTCAAGAAGGCCAAGGTCGTGACAGGCGACCCGATCGGGGTCGGCGTCGTGGTCGTGGTGGGCGAGAAGTTCAAGAACCTGCGCGCCAAGCAGGTGGAGTCGGTGCTCGCCGAGGCGGACGCCACCTACTGCAAGGCCACCGGCTCCGAGTGAGGGCCGGCCCCGCTAGTCGCGGGTGCGCCGGGACGGGTCGCCGAGCCACTGGGCGAGGCGACCGTTCTGCGACACCTGCCGCAGCCGGGCCTCGGTGGCCTCGCGCTGCTTGCGCGGGGTGACCACGAGGAGGTCGTCGCCCGCGCGCAGGACCGTACGCCGCTCCGGCACCAGCGACGAGCCGCTCCGGATCACCAGTGAGACCGAGGCTCCCTGGGGCAGCCGCAGCTCCCCGACCTCGACACCGTGCATCTTCGACGTCGGCGCGATGGTGACCTGCAGCAGGTCTGCCGCGACCCGGTCGAGCGGCGCCGCCTCCACCTCGAGCCCACGCGGCTCGGACCGGCTCGCCACGCCGAGGACCCGGGCGGCCCACGGCAGGGTCGGGCCCGTCAGCAAGGTGTAGACGACCACCATCACGAAGACGATGTCGAACAGGTCGTCGGCGCCGTCGACGCCCTCCGACAGCGGGATCGTGGCGAGCACGATGGGCACGGCGCCGCGCAGGCCCGCCCACGAGATGAAGCCGAGGTCGCGCAGGGCCATGGGTTGCACGACGCTGCTGGCCAGCACCGACAGCGGCCGCGCGACGACGGTGAGGACGAGCCCGGTCACCACTGCCTGGACGACGGTGGTGCTGTCGATCCGACCGGGCGAGAGCAGCAGGCCGAGCATCACGAACAGCCCGATCTGCGCCAGCCACGCGACGCCCTCGGCGAACGACCTGGTCGCCACCCGGTGCGGGAGCTCGCTGTTGCCGAGGATGAGGGCGGCGACGTAGATGGCGGCGAACCCGGACGCGTGCGCCGCGGCGGCGAGGCCGTACGCCATGAAGGCCAGGCACATCACGGCCAGCGGGTAGAGGCCGGAGGAGGGCAGGGCCGCCCGGCGCATGATCCACGCTCCCGCCACACCGCAGGCGACACCGACCAGGCTTCCGACGATCAGCTCGAAGACGATGGTGCCGGCCACCTCGAGGAGACCGGCCTCGGCGGCCGCGCCGGTGGAGATGATCCCCACGAGCACGACGGTGGGGGCGTCGTTGAGCCCCGACTCGGCCTCCAGGGCGCCGGTCAGCCGCTTGGGCAGCGGGACGACGCGGAGCACCGAGAAGACGGCCGCCGCGTCGGTGGGCGAGCAGATCGCGCCGAGCAGGACCGCCAGCTCCCAGGGCAGGCCGAGCAGGAAGTGGGCGCCGACGGCGACCACGGCCACGGAGACGGCCACCCCCAGGGTGGCCAGCGACAGGCCCAACCTGATGCTGGGCCTCATCTGGCGCCAGTCGGTGGTGAGACCACCCTCGGCCAGGATGATGGCCAGCGCCCCGAACCCGAGCGCGTGCGCCAGCTGGGCGTCGTCGAAGGGGATGCCGAACGGCCCGCCCTCGCCGAGCAGCACGCCGATGAGCAGGTAGATCAGCAGCGACGGCAGCCCCACGCCCGCCGAGAGGCGCACGGCCAGGATCGCCGCCAGCGTCACGACCGCCCCCACCAGCACGAACACGTCGAGCTGGTGAACGTCGAACGTCATCACACCTCGTGCTCGTCGTCGGCGGGTCGGGCCCTGATCCTATCGGTCACCCAGGGGGCCGGAGGTCGTCGTTCGGCCCCGGACCGGGGTGCGGCAGCGACCCGACTCGTGGAGAATCCGGTCGCGGAGACGTTTGACGGAGCGGTGCGGCGGGTAGGCGGCTCCGCGACGAGAGGGAGTGAGCGATGTACGGCGACACTGCCGCGGGCCGCAAGCGCGTCGCCCAGCTGCGCGAGCAGGGTGGCGACATCCGGGCCCTCGCCTCCCGCCTGGTGTCCCAGGCCGAGGCCGCGCCGTGGCACGGCAAGGCGGCCGACGCCATGCGCGAGCGGATCAAGGAGCGGGCCGACCACCTCCGCAGCGCCGCCGCGCACCACGAGACCGCAGCCGACTCGCTCGCCCGGCACCTCTCCGAGGTCGACGGCCTCAAGGAGGCCATCGACATCCGCTCCCACAAGGCGATCTCGCTCGTCGAGGACGCCCGCACCCGGGCGAGCCGGGCCGTGACGCACGCGGACGGCACCCCCGCCGAGCACGACGAGACGGACGCGGCGCTCCTGGCCTTCGACCCTCCCCCGGCCGGCCACCGCGACTGGCTGACCGTCGACCTCCCGGGGCTCTGACATGGTGACCATCGACCTGACCACCCCGCCCACGCCTCCGGCGAGCTTCCTCGACGCCATGGCACGGCGTCTCGCCCTGACCCTGCCCGAGCTGCGGCTGGTCGCCGAGCTGGCCGGGGGCGCGCCGCTCCCCTTCGACCTCCGGCCGGAGGACGGCCAGACACCGGACTCCGGGTCGCTGACCGGGCGACTGGGGCAGAGCCGCGGGTCCGTCGAGGACTCGGCCTACGCCGACGCGCTCCGCACCCTCCACGACCCGCACGACACGCTGCGCCGTCGCGGGCTGCTCACCGACGAAGGGGCCGACCCCGGCGTCGTCGGCGCGGTGGGCCTGCTCGCCACCCCCCGGCTCGCGCTCGACATCGACGTCGCGGCCGGTGCCACGCAGGTCAAGGCCTGGCACCGCCAGGACGGTGGCGCGGTGGCCAGCCTCTCCACCTGCGACGGCATCGTCTTCGAGCTCGCGTGGTTCCCGGTCGACCAGTGGACCACCGAGCTGGCCCGGGTGACGACGGTCCCCGACGACCTGCCGCTCAGCACGTCGCAGGTGCCTGCGCTGCTCGACGTCCCCTACGCGCTCGCCGACTCGATCGGCGAGGCGCTGCGGTCGGGTCGCGCCGACCTCGTCCCGGTCCTGATCGGTCACGCCGCGGGGGAGGTCCTGGCCGACGGTGAGGTGCTCGGCGACGCCGAGGCCGCCGCGGCTCTCTCCGCCGTCCACTCCGAGGGGCGGGGCCGCCTGCGCATCCTCGCCGCGGAGGTGTCCGAGCGCGACACCGCCGCGGTGGGAGTGGTCTCGTGGGTTCTCCTGCGCGACGGGTGGCACTCCCTGACGCCGCGTCACGACGACGGGGCCCGCGTCGCCGTCGCCCGGGTCGACCCCGACGCCCTCGCGACCGAGCTCGCGCCGGTCCTGGCCCAGGTCACCGTGCGAGGGGGCGTGGATCGATGAGCAACCTCGACATCCCTCGCACCCACGGTGCCGACCCGTCCGACGACTCGTCGGCGTCCGTCGCCGCCGACAAGTACGACCAGATGCTGGCGCTGGCCGACCTGTTCGACTCCTCGGGCAACGACATGCGCACCCGCGCCCGGCTCGGCGCGGAGATCCTCCGCGACGACGACGTCGTCGACACCGCCGAGCTGTCGCAGGCCACGTGGGGCCAGGCCGAGGAGGACATCCGGGCCGCCACGACCGGCAAGCAGGGCCTGCTGACCCGGTCGGTCGAGCTCGACGCCGACGCGCTCGTCGTACGCGCCACGGTGCTGACCTACCGCTGGATCGACGAGCTCCAGGAGGCGGCCTACAAGACGCTCGGCTCCATCGCGGGTCGGGCCATCGGCTACCTCGCCCCCGAGGTGGCGCTGGGCGGTGCGATCGTGAGCGCCGGCCTGATCGAGACCGACGCGCTGGACCGTGACGGTGTCGCCGCCTACCTCAACGAGCTCGCCGAGAACAACCCCGACCTGATGGACCACCTGTCCGGCGGCGGTGGCCTGCTCGATGGCCTGCACATGCGCTCGCTGCTCACGGCGGGCGCGCTCGGCTCCGACCAGGGCGCCCATGCCGCGCGCGGCGGCCTCCGGGCCATCGGCGTCGACCCGTTCCCCGCCGACGCCGTGTCCGCGTTCCGCGACTCCGCGGGATCGTTCGTCGAGGCCGACGCGCCCGAGCCGGAGGCCGCGACCGGTGCAGGCCTGGCGCCCCGGTCCCTCGAGGAGCTGATGGCCAACCTGGTCGCCGAGGACCGCAGGATCAGCGTCCAGCGCGTCGGCGCCGGCCGCTACATCGCCTACCTGCCCGGCAGCGTGGGCAGTGACTCCGGTCGGCTCCGCCTCGTCGGTGCCGATCCGACCACCTCCGTCCGCCAGGTGGTCCGCGCCATCGAGAAGGCCGTCACCGAGGACGACGCCCGCGTCATGCTGGTCGGCTCCGCCGCCGGCGGCGCCATCGCCGCGGAGATCGCCTCCACCGCCAGCTCGCCACGCTTCGTGGTCGACCAGGTC
Organism: uncultured Actinomycetota bacterium; assembly: GCA_963740115.1. GTDB lineage: Bacteria > Actinomycetota > Actinomycetes > Propionibacteriales > Nocardioidaceae > Nocardioides. Next base: position 392,803 of record CAVUCQ010000005.1, read on the forward strand.
GTCACCGCCGGTGCACCCGCCGCGCAGGTCCCCCGGATCCCCGAGGCCACCCGAGTGCTGTCGCTCGAGGACCGCTCCGACCCGGTGGCCCTGCTCGGCTCCCTCATCAATGCCAGCATCACCAACCGGTTGACCGTGGTCTTCGACGGCGGCGAACCCGACGGCACCCACGCCTACGTCGCCGGGGCCCGGGCCGCGGACAGCGCCGAGCACCCGGAGCTCAGGGCGGAGATCAGCCGGATGCAGCACCTGGGCTACCTCGCAGGCTGAACCGCCCTCACACGATCCGGTGCACGAACTCGCCCAGCTGGGCGAGGTTGCGGCACTCCACCATCGGCACGATCTCGCCGTAGCGGTCGGCCGCGCTGTCGCCGGTCCCCCAGTGCCGCGGGTGCTCCGGGTTGAGCCACCACGCGTGGCGGGACCGACCCGCGAGGTCGCCGAGGACCGGGAGCGCGAGGTCGCTGTAGTTGGAGCGGCCGTCCCCGAGGACGAGCAGCGACGTCCTCGGCCCCACCGCGTCCGCGTGGTCCTCGGCGAAGCGGGTCAGGGCGCGGCCGTAGTTGGTGCGACCCCACAGCGCGGCCTGCGAGATGCTGCGCGCCAGTGACTCCATCACCTCGACCACGTCGGCGCCCGGACGGAACTGGTCGCTGACCTCCACCACGTCGTCGACGAACGTGAAGGCTCGCACCCCGCTGAACGCCTCACGCAGCGCGTAGACCAGCAGCAGGGTGAACTGCGCGAAGTTGGCCACCGAGCCGCTCACGTCGCAGAGCACCACGAGCTCGCTGCGGTGCGGCCGCCTCGGCCGGTGGTGGGTGGCCAGCGGCACCCCGCCCGTGGCGATCGAGGCACGGACCGTACGGCGTACGTCGAGGGGGCCGCGCCGCCGGGCGTGCTGCTCCTTGGTGAGCCGCGCGGCGAGCCGCCGGGCGAGCGGGTAGATCTCGCGTCGCATCTCCTCCAGGTCGCTGCGGCGGGCAGCGGTGAAGTCGAGCCGGTCGATCGTGGGCCGCACCGTCACGTCGGCGACGTGCTCGGGCCCCTTCTCCTCCGCGATCCGGCGCCGGGCGTCGCCCTCGACGAGCCGCGTGAAGTCGCCGATCCGTCGGCCGGCCGCCCGCTGCGCCTGCTCGCCGTCGAGCCCCTGGCCGAGCAACCCCTGCACGAGTCGGTCCATCAGCTCGGCGGGCGAGACCCGCTGCAGCGAGGTGTAGGCCGACCAGCTCGACAACCCCGGCCCCCTGCCCGGCATCGCGCCGAACCGGGCCACCGCCTCGACGGCGAGGTCCTGCATCGCCTGCTGGTCACCCGAGGCCAACGCCTCGGCCAGCGCCTCGCGGAACCGCTCCAGCTCCGGTCCGGCGTCCCGCACGCCTTCGGCCGGCACGGCGTCCTCGCCGGCGACACCGTCGCCGATCAGACGCGGGTAGTAGATGTCGAAGACCGCGTCGAAGGTCACCCGCTGCGGCTGGCGCTTGACCAGGGTCGCGGCGTAGGCGGCTCGCACGGTCTCGCGATCGTCCCAACGCACCCGCTGGAGCGCGCTGATCGCGTCGAGCCCCTCGGCCAGCGACACCGACAGCCCCGCGGAGCGCAGCGCCTCCACGAAGCCGATGTGCGTGTCGAGCAGGCTCACGCCGTCGCCAGCTTGAGCTCCTTGACCGCGCGGCGCTGGTCGGAGGCGTGCTTGAGCACCACACCCAGCGTGCGCGCGACGGTCGCCTCGTCGAGGTCGCCGATCTGCAGCGCGATCAACGTGCGCGCCCAGTCCACGGACTCCGCGATCGACGGCGCCTTCTTGAGCTCGAGCTCGCGCAGGCGTACGACGACGTCGACCAGCTGCGTGGCGACCTTCTCCTCCAGCCCGGGGACCTGGCTCGTGACGATCGCCCGCTCCCGCTCGGCGTCGGGGTAGTCGAGGTGCAGGAAGAGGCACCGGCGCTTGACCGCCTCGGACAGCTCCCGGCTGGCGTTGGACGTCAGCACGACGAACGGGCGTCGCGTCGCGCTGACGGTGCCGAGCTCGGGGATCGTCACCTGGAAGTCGCTCAGCACCTCCAGCAGCAGGCCCTCGACCTCCACGTCGGTCTTGTCGACCTCGTCGACGAGCAGCACCGTCGGCTCGTCACGCCGGATCGCGCTCAGCAGCGGCCGGGTGAGGAGGAACTCCTCGGTGAAGATGTCGTCGTGGGTCTCGCTCCACGAGTCCTCGCCGCCGCTGGCCTGGATCCGGAGCAGCTGCTTCTTGTAGTTCCACTCGTACAGCGCGCGCGCCTCGTCGAGGCCTTCGTAGCACTGCAGGCGCACCAGCTCGGCTCCGGTCGCCCGAGCCACCGCCTTGGCCAGCTCGGTCTTGCCCACCCCGGCCGGGCCCTCGACGAGGAGGGGCTTCTCCAGGGCGCCGGACAGGTACGTCGTCAGGGCGGTGGCATCGTCGGTGAGGTAGCCGGCCTCGCGCAGGCGCAGGGCGGCGTCGGCCGGCGAGGCGAACCAGGTCGTCGTCACCGGCCGAGCGTAGCCGCCGCTAGCGACTCTGGCCGGACAGAGCGGGTACGCCGTCGGTCCAGTAGTTGCCCGACCACACGTCGCCGGCGTCGTTGGGGAACTCCCCAGCGTCGGTGCCCTGCCCACGGTCGAACAGGTTGCCGGTGAACACGATGTTGGTGCAGTCGTCCCGGACCTGGCAGTCGATGAACCGGGTTGCGGCGTAGCCACCTCCGGTCGTCTTGTTGAACGGGAAGTAGTTCCCCTCGATCGTGAGGTTCGTCGGAGTGCCGAACTCGCGGTAGAACACCGCGCTGGCAGAGCAGCCGCTCGTGTCGTTGCCGGTGCTCCCGGCGAGGGCCTTGCAGTAGATCGTGTTGCCGCGCAGCGTGGAGTTCTTCAGCATCCGGAGCCCGCTCTGGTGCCCGTCCGTCCCGTCGGTGGTGATGTAGGAGTCCTCGATGATGACCTTGTTGTGGGCCCATCCGCCGCTGTGCGACCCGTGCAGGAGCGAGTCGCGGACCGTGAAGTGTGCGAAGCCCACGGCCCGGTCGTTGGCGCTGCCGGTCCCCGCGTAGAGGCGTGACGACACGATCGTGAAGATCGTCGGGTGGTCGTTGTCCTCCGCCGGCGGATCGGTGGGGCCGAACCCGGTGAAGACGCCGCCGTTGACGACCGAGTCGCGGATCACGACCCCCGTCGTGCCGTTGGCGATCACGAGGCCCGTCGACGGGCAGTTGACGATCCGGTCCTCGATCACGAGGCCGTCCGTCGTGATGGTGCAGGGGCCCGTGTAGGTGGCAGTCGGCTCGGTGGCGGGCCCGACCGAGGTCTCGGTCGGGAAGCCGCCGGGCGCGGGTCCGTCCGTCGGCGTGGGCGTCGAGGTGGGCGTCGAGGTGGGCGTCGAGGTGGGCGTCGACGTGGGTGTGGAGGTGGGCGTCCCGGTCGGGGTGGAGGTGGGCGTCCCGGTCGGGGTCGGCGAGGGCGTTGCCGTACCCGTGCCGGTGGGGGTGGAGGTCGGCGTCGCGGTGGCGGTCGGGGTGGGCGTCTCGGTGGGAGTCGGCGAGGGCGTCACCGTGACCGTCTGGGTCACCGTGGGGGCCGACTGGAGGTCCTGCAGCAGCGCCTCGGTGCGCGACTGGAGACACTCCGCGTAGTCGACCTGTTGCTGGTGTGTCGGATCACCGGTCGGCTTGACGCAGGTGGGGACCGGCTCGGCCGACGTGAGCGCGGAGCCGTTCAAGCTGAACAGGATGCCAGCCGTCACGGCGAGGACGGCGAGGACCGCGACCCCGGCAGGGGCGAGGCGTCGGAACAAAGTCATCAAGGCGACCTCTTCGAGGTGGGGGGTCAAATCAGGCTGCGGCCGGCATGGGACGAGCACAACCCTGATCGGCGATCTCACCAAGATTGGATAGCCCCGACTGGTGTCCGCGAGAACGTGCCGGCCGGTGGCAGAGTGACGTCGACGTCCACGCCCCCTCAGCCCGCGGCTCGCTCCGCGTCGCCTTGGC
>CAVUCQ010000006.1:0-103285 GCA_963740115.1 uncultured Actinomycetota bacterium
GAACCTTCTCGACCCAGGGCTTGCCCATGTACGCTGGGGCCGATCACGTAGGCGGCCTTGATGGGGATGCTTGTTAAGCAAGCCCGTCACGTCGACCTCGTTGTCCATCAGGTCGAGCACAGCCAACCACGACGACGGCCTCACCGGTCTCTGCTTCGTCCTCGGCGGCCTCGGAGAGGAACCACACGGTTGCGTGCGATCCGGGGATGCGCACACGTGGGCACTGCGGGAGGCCTGACCAGGGATCGTGAGATTGCGTGACCGGGCCCGTCTAGCTGTCGCAGCACACGCGCACCTTCCACTGCTGTCCGTCAGCCACCACCGCGCTGACACCTTCAGTGGTGAGGTAGGGCCCCAGGTCGGCGATCCCGTCGAGCGTGCTGACCTCGACCCCGTCCACAGTCAAGCTCCCGCGGACGTTGCGGGCCTCCGGAGCGCCGTTTCCAGAGAGAAGGTACGTGCGCGTTGCCGCGTGGAGCACGAGTCCACCTCGAGTAGAGGCACCAGAGGCGAAGTGCGGGCATCCTCGTCCGCGAACGGCACACCACGAGGAACCCGGAGGAGGCGAAAGCCGACGGGGCTGTCCTCGTGGTGCTCGGCCTCCGTCGGAGGAGCCGAAGCGTCGGGGGAACCCTCAGGCACCAGAAGCAGCTGGTCCTGATCGGGATCACGTAACCATGTCTCTCCCCATCCGCCGACACGAATGTCCGTCGACATCCATCGCCTCGCCGACGCCCGACTGGCGAGCAGAGGGCCGTCCTTGATACTTCCGACGTCACCAGCCCCGACGAGACGCCAGATGTCGTCCGGCGTGGCTTGAGACCTTTGGTCGGGGGGACTACGCCGACGTGCGACCCACTGATACGAATGCCCCACGGTTCCAGCAATCTGCGGAGCGCTGAACCACCACTCGCCGTACGTCTCGTCAAAGCACAGCCTCAGGTGCACTCGACGAGGGCCGACAACGAGGACACTGGAGCCGTCCCAAGCGGCGTACTCGCGTTCCAGAGCATCCTCCAGCACCTCGGTGTGCTCCGCGTTGAGCTTGAGCAGCCTGCTACGAGCAGGGGTGTCAGAGCCGAGCTTGAGCCGAGGCAGAACCCGGGAACGCAGCGATGCCCCGGTGAGACCAAGGCGGGGGCCGAGGCCAGCACCTGAGAAGAGCTTGACCATCAGGGCGCGGTCGGGAGGGCGCACAATCGCTTGAGAGAGTGGCCACCCGACGTTCGGGTAGTGAGGATGCGGGGCGGCTGTCGGCGTTCCGTGCTCTTGCCCCGGTCCCTCCAACCAGGCGTTGAAGTGTCGGAACATCGCCGGAACGTGCTGCTCGAAGCCTGGCGGGGCGCCATCGCTGTCTCTACCTAGGCTTCGGTTGAGTCCCGGGTAGTACTGAAGTGGGTGGAGTCCCGCTCGACGGCGACCAGCACCAGGAAGCACAGCACCGCCAGATGGGGTGGGAGCGGATCGCCAGCCGGCGCAGCCGCGTACGTCGCTCCCAAGCCAGGAAGGGCTGGTCACCGGTGAGCGTGTCGGCCACCGCGCTGGTAAATGCAGCCAACGGTCGCGGGACTCGATCCCGACCTCCCCGCGCCACCTCCTGAGGACGCCCTCGTCCGTGTACAGGTACAGCGGCTCGTCCGCACGTGACTGCAGGAAGCGTTCCCGAGGGCGCGGTTCCACGCTCCGTAAGGGTCGCTCACGTGGCGCTGTGGTCGAGGTGAGGCTGAGGAACTCTCGAAGCTCCTCGGGCGGGACGTCGTCGCCGAAGACCGCGCAGGCCTGGGCCTCCGCGTCGCGACTGCAAGCAAACTTCGCCACCAGTGTCCTCTCGGCCTCGTTGTCGAGGTGCTTGGCCACGAAACGGTTCCCGTGTTCAGACTGACGACGAAAGTCCAGGTCTCATCACCGTCCTGGGTAGCACTGCAGCCAGGACTCGCTGGGGGCCCCCTCGATGAGGACGAGGCGCGCCTCAGGTACCCGTCGCCGAAGGGGACCTTGAGCTCTTGCGGCACTTCGCGTATGAACGGACGAGGTGACATCAGCAGCGGTCGGGGCGGACGTCGTGATGGCTGTGAGCCTGTGCCCCGCTCACGGCCTCGCGGTACGTGGGGTGGTCGACACCGCGCTGTACCTCGTCGACAGCGCGGACGAAGTCCTGTGGCTCGACCTGTGCCTTGCTAACCCGGGCGTTGTCCGCGAATGGCCTGACCTCGGCACCGCCTGGTCTAGGGCATCGATCAGCCGTCGTGGAGCCCCCGTCCCAGGCAAAGCCGTCCTTGGTGAAGTTCACAGGGAAGTCGTCCATGTGAAGTCACCCATGAGCCGCTTGCCGCTGTGGCTGTTGAGGCTTCCCACAACATCCTTGACCGCCAGTTCGGCCCGGCCCGCCAATGATCATGCGGCCACGACGCAACAGGGCGAATCCGCGTCCTGCTCGCTCATCCTCGGAGGGCGCCCACCCATCCGTGACGCTTGCGCAGACCCGGTGTAAGGGTCGTTGACCGTCGAACGCGATCGGAACGTTCGGCAGTCGGCAGCCTGACCATCGACCTCCCACGGCATCAGGTCGGCGGCTCGTACTAGCGATTCACCGTTCCAGGTGATCACAACGTCGCCTCGGGCCAGGTCGTGCCGGTAGATGCCGGCGAGCAGTCGCTTGGTCTTCTCGACCTGGCGTCCCGCGATCGGCCGGGCGATCCGTTCGATCGTCAGCAGCGTGCCGTGCTCGTCCTCCGGGGCTGGCTCACGACCATCTAGATCGTGATGCCGTCACCGGATGCGATGGCGTCGACGTCGAAGATCACTATGTGACGCCAGCGCTCGCCCGGCGAGTAGTGGAGACAGTCCACAGCGAGCCGAACCAGCATGCGGCGGTCTTGAGGCCCATCCCGAACTCGCTTCGTCCGAGACGTCGGCCGGAGGAGTGCTCAGCCGAGGGCGTTCGGCAGCTCCTCGGCGGCATACCTGCGGCGTTGTCCCGCACCACGAGGCTGTCCCCATGCTGGTGACGGATGTGCACCCGAGTTCCGGAAACGCCACGACCCCCTCGACTCTCGTGCTGTGAAATAACTCTGCGTTGCGTTGTCCACGAACTCTGCGATGGCATGCCAAGGCGTGTAGTTGAGCCGCCCGAAAGTGGCGTAGACGTTCGCCGGTGGCGAGATGTCGATGTGCTGCACGTGCTTCCCCCTTGAATGCGTCAGGTTTCATCGCCCACCGACATCCGTCCTGGGAATGGACTAGACAAGGAGATTCCGGTGTCGATGAGCCCGATCGGCGGCCAGGCGGGTCCCCTTGAGCAAGAAGATGTCGACTCTGGCGCGTCGAGACACGGAGCCGGAGGTATTGCTGCGCCGAGCTCCATCGACGCGGCCTGCGCTACCGGGTGCAGATAAGGTCCCTGGGAACAACCGGCGGACGATCGACATCGCCTTCACTCGAGTGCGCCTAGCGGTGTACGTGGACGGGTGCTTCTGGCACGGGTGCCCGAGCACCATGTCCGCCCGAAGGCCAACAGCGAGTGGTGGCGCTGGAAGATCGAGCGCAACCAGGCCCGGGACGTGGACACCAACCGCGGCCGGCCGACCGCGGTTGGGAAGTACTTCGTTTCTGGGAGCACGTACCTGCAGCGGACGCCGCGACCAGGTGGAGCGCGCGTACCGGCGACGTTTGGACGAACTTGGCTACGACCGATAGGTCCAGTCGTGCCGAGCAACACGCAACTCCGACGGGCGCTCGTCGGTGCATGTGGAACTTGTCCGCTCGACCGGCGCCTGAGCCGCCAGCCACTCTTGGTGGCTGCCGGCCCGGCGCACGGACGGCGAGGCCGCCTGCTGCCACGGCGGCGTCCAGCTCAAGGGTGCTATCGACCCAGAAGGCCTCGACCGCCAGTGGCGTGAAGGCCATCTTCCTGGCTCGGGAGACGCCGCTGTTCGACGGTGCGACCTTCTTGCCCTGCCGAGCCTTGTACTCCCGGTGCCATGTGACGAATGAGCCATCCAGGTCCATCAGGGCCGAACCGCTCAGGACGAAGAATCCGAGCCCTTGCTCTGCGACGCACTCGCGGACCGCTCGCTCGTCATTGAGCATCAGCGCACCCCCGCGCTTGACGATGCCGCCTTCTCCGTCCAGCTGCATGGCCGTGTGGGCCTTCAGGTCCCAGACGTGGTTCAGCGAGTAGTCGAAGACGGTGTTCCCGTAGTTGGTCCGCGGTGGGCGGTCGAAGGTTGGAAGGCCGCGGCGAGCAGCTCCCGTCCTCGTGCCTCGAGTACCAGCCCTGCCACTCGTTGTCGTTGGCGCCCCGGCCCCGCTCGAAGCAAGCCACTCCACGCACCTTCGCCCGTCCCACGGCTCAGCCCTCCACCCGTCGAACAACGCAGCCGCAAGGCAGCACCCTCCGCCTGCGGGCTAGCGAGGAGATCCGCGGCTGAGGTGCCGAGGCGACCGAGACGCCGCTCCGTCCCGGCAAGGATCGTGTTCAGGCCCTCCAGCGAGATGGTCTCGCCGGTGGAGTAGCACGTATCAGTCCAAGGCACATCGAAGCTTGCCCAGACGCGAGGTCCCTTGCCAGCCGCGTCTTGCTGGAGCGATCCAGGTCTGCCGACGGGAGCAAACGGTCGGCGAGGTTAACGAAGACGGACTTGTGCTCTTTGCTCCCCGGCCCCAGCCATTCCTCCGGCGAGTCCGTAAGACGAGCGATGCGGGTGACTGCTTCGATCTTTGAGACCGCCGGCTTGAACTCGGACCATCCATTGCCTTCAAGGGCCAAGGACACTGAGGCGAGACGCGCTCGAGCGCGCCTGCTTGGAACGCCTCGGTCGGCGCCCTCGAGCAGGACGTTGAGACCCGCGAGATTGACCTTGTTGCGGACTGTGTGGAGCGCGGGTTCCCACGCCACGTCCATGCGGACAGCAAGTCGCTCGGCCATCACCGCATTCGTCCGGACAACGTCCACATCAAGGCCCAGCGCGTCCCTCAGCGCCACCAGCGCTCGCTTCTCGCCTCGCGAATGGTAGCGGGCGCCGGTCAAGCCAAAGATGCGGGCGATCGCCTCTTCAGTCGTCCTGCGGGGATGAAGAACTGATGATCATGGTAGCTGAGTGACACATGCCAACTACGTCAGCTCGTGGTCGGCGTGGAGCACTTTGGATCAGGTCGGGCGATCGAGCCGCTCGTCAGGGTCGGCTGAAGACGACAGCACGGACTCGACCACCTGGGGCGCGACCAGGGAGATCTCGTCGCGATGAGCGAGCACGTACTTGCGGAAGACGTAGTACGCGGCGCCGACGTTCACGCCGTTGCCCATCTGCTTGTACGACGCCGCGTCCCTCTGCACGACCGGCCCGTCGATCCGGGGACCGTCTTGAGGAACTCGAACGATCTGGAAGGCCTTGCAGCCGCGCCGTCTCGCGCGGCGTGAGGCGACGACGATCGCCGAGGATCGAGGTCTGCGTGATCGCGACGAGTGCTGGCACGTAGTCGGGCGCTTGCACCGGATGCCCGAGGCCGGAAGTGCATGATCGTCTCCGACGAGCGGCGGTGCGGCCCTGGCCTGCCACTCGAACTTGCGACGCGACGGCGGAAAGCGTCGAGATCCCATGCCGTAGTCGCTCGATGCACTCGCGTGCCGCTCGTAGAACGCGCGTTCTTGCAGGAGGCCTCTTCTTCCACGCCGGGAACGGCGGTCGCCCTGCAGGGCTGCGGCCTCGATGAGGTCGCTCGGCCCGTCGAGCGAGCGCCAGTCGTCGCCCAGATCGGGAAGCCAGGAAGACGCTCGTCCGGACCGAGCTGCTCCGCCACCTGGGTCAGCAAGCTCGTCCCAGGTCTCGATCCACTTACGCTCGGCGCGACTCGAGGTCGTACTCGGTCGACCTCGTCGTCGGCTGTCGAGCGGCAGGTCTCGCTCGAGGTCCCACGATCCTTGCTCCAGTCGAGCGTCGAGGCGACTTCGGCGACACGATCGGGTCGTCGAAGCTCGCCGGGTCCTGCGCTGCCTCGGCCCGACGTAGTGGGCCAAGGATGAAGACCCGCTCGCGCACCTGCGGTCGTCCACCCAGTCCCGCGGAAGCAGGTGCGGCGAGAAGACGGCCGGCTCGCTCGCGGTGCGATAGCCGAGCTGGCGCAGCGTCGTCGACGATCGTCCTGAACGTCGTGTCGCGTGGCGCGGTCCCGCGAGGTTGCGGACGTTCTCGAGCATCACCACCGATGGGCGCGTCCGCGTCCTGCGAGGATCCGCGCGATGTTCCAGAAGAGCGTCCCGCGGGTCTCGTCCATGCCGCGCTGGTAGCCGCTCTTGGAGAAGGGCTGGCACGGAAACCCGCCGCAAGGACGTCGGCGTGCGGGACCATGACCGCGGGATCGGTGAGCGGGACGATGTCGCCACTGACCTGGAACGCTCGACCCCGTCGGGCAGTCGGCGCCCGGACTCCGCAGCGGACGCAGCCAGTTGTGGTCGTAGACGCGCGGCTGCGTCGCGTCGATCTCGCTCGCGAACGCCCAGCGCCCACCGGCAGCGTGCAGGGCCGCGTGGAAGCCGCCGATGCCGGCGAAGAGGTCCGAGAAAGTGAATGCGTGTGTCGAGCTGATGTTCGAAATGTATTGCCTCTCGGGCTGTCGGGACGTGAGAGGTGATCGGCGTGTTGTGGACGAGGGCGGACCGCGTCCGCGGCCCGCCCTCGTCATCATCAGGTCAGCTGCAGCCGCTGGTGCTCCCGCAGCCCTCGCACACGTAGCACGAGCCAGCCGGCCGCATCTTCGTGCCGCAGGTCATGCAGAGCGGCGAGTCGACGGCGGTGCCGGTGAGCTGCTCGAAGAGCTCGGCCGTGGTCTTGGCCTCGCCCGTGGTGGCGCGGGCCGGGACCTCGCGGGCCTCGTTGCCGTGGGTGTCCTTGGTCTCGACGTCCTCGACGAGCTCGGCGCGTGACCGGCGCCTCGAGGAGCTCGGCGGCGGAGCCGGTCTCCTCCACGAGCGGCTCGTAGGAGCCGGTCTCGAGGTGGCGCTGGCGCTCCTCGGCGGAGTAGATGCCCAGGGCCGAGCGGTCCTCGAAGGACAGGTAGTCCAGGGCCAGGCGGCGGAAGATGTAGTCCATGATCGACTGCGCCATCCGCACGTCCGGGTCGTCGGTGAGGCCGGCGGGCTCGAAGCGCAGGTTGGTGAACTTCGAGACGTAGGTCTCCAGCGGGACGCCGTACTGCAGGCCGATCGACACCGCGATCGAGAAGGCGTCCATCACGCCGGCCAGGGTCGAGCCCTGCTTGCCGAGCTTGAGGAAGACCTCGCCGAGCTGGCCGTCGTCGTGGGCGCCGGAGGTCATGTAGCCCTCGGCACCGCCGACGGTGAACGACGTCGTACGGGAGACGCGCGACTTCGGCAGGCGCTTGCGGACCGGGGCGTAGACGACCTTCTCGACGACCTTGGTGTTCGCGGCGTCGGCCGCGTCCTTGGCGTCGGCGGCGTCCTTCTTGGCCTTGCCGCCACCGTCGGAGAGCGGCTGGCCGACCTTGCAGTTGTCGCGGTAGATCGCGGTGGCCTTGAGGCCGAGCTTCCACGACTGCAGGTAGACGTCCTCGATCTCCTCGACCGTGGCGGACTCGGGCAGGTTGACCGTCTTGGAGATCGCGCCGGAGAGGAACGGCTGCGCGGCAGCCATCATCCGCACGTGGCCCATCGGCTTGAGCGAGCGGGCGCCCATCGCGGTGTCGAAGATCTCGTAGTGCTCGGTCTTGAGGCCGGGGGCGTCGACGACGTGGCCGTGCTCGCCGATGTAGGCGACGATCGCCTCGACCTGCTCGGGCTGGTAGCCCATCTTGCGCAGCGCCCGCGGGATCGTCTGGTTGACGATCTGCATCGAGCCGCCGCCGACGAGCTTCTTGAACTTCACCAGCGAGAAGTCGGGCTCGATGCCGGTGGTGTCGCAGTCCATCATGAAGCCGATGGTGCCGGTCGGCGCGAGCACCGAGGCCTGCGCGTTGCGGAAGCCGTTCTTCTCGCCGGTCTTGATCACGTCGGCCCACGCCTGGGTGGCCAGCTTGTGCACGCGGCCGTCCTCGGTGTGCAGCACGCGGACGACGTCGTTGGCCGCCTGGTGCTTGCGCATCACGCGCTTGTGGGCCTCGGCGTTGCGGGCGTAGCCGGCGTACGGGCCGACGATGCCGGCGAGCTCGGCGGAGCGCTTGTAGGACGTACCGGTCATCAGCGACGTGATGGCGGCAGCCATCGAGCGGCCGCCCTCGGAGTCGTAGCCCAGGCCCATCGCCATGAGCAGCGCGCCGAGGTTGGCGTAGCCGATGCCGAGCTGGCGGTAGTCGCGGGTGGTCTTGCCGATCGGCTCGGTCGGGAAGTCGGCGAAGCAGATCGAGATGTCCATCGCGGTGATGATGAACTCGACGGCCTTGGCGAAGAGCGGCGGCGTCGAAGGTGTCGTCGTCCTTGAGGAACTTCAGCAGGTTGAGCGACGCCAGGTTGCACGAGGAGTTGTCGAGCGACATGTACTCCGAGCACGGGTTGGACGCGGTGATGCGGCCGGTCTCGGGGTTGGTGTGCCAGTCGTTGATCGTGTCGTCGTACTGCAGGCCCGGGTCGGCGCAGGCCCAGGCGGCCTCGCTGATCTTGCGGAACAGGTCGCGGGCGTCGACGGTCTCGATGACCTCGCCGGTGCCGCGCGAGCGCAGGCCGAACTCGGTGCCGTCCTCGACGGCGCGCATGAACTCGTCGGTGACGCGGACCGAGTTGTTGGCGTTCTGGTACTGCACGGAGGTGATGTCGGCGCCACCGAGGTCCATGTCGAACCCGGCGTCGCGGAGGGCGCGGATCTTGTCCTCCTCCTTCGCCTTCGTCATCACGAACTCCTCGATGTCCGGGTGGTCGACGTCGAGGACGACCATCTTGGCCGCACGACGCGTGGCGCCGCCCGACTTGATGGTGCCCGCGGACGCGTCGGCGCCGCGCATGAAGGAGACCGGACCCGACGCCGTACCGCCGCTGGAGAGCAGCTCCTTCGACGAGCGGATGCGGGAGAGGTTGAGGCCGGCACCGGAGCCGCCCTTGAAGATGAAGCCCTCCTCCTTGTACCAGTTGAGGATCGAGTCCATCGAGTCGTCGACCGAGAGGATGAAGCAGGCCGAGACCTGCTGCGGCGACGCGGTGCCGACGTTGAACCACACCGGGGAGTTGAAGGAGAAGTACTGGTTGACCAGCAGCCAGGTGAGCTCGTGCTCGAAGATCTCGGCGTCGCCGTCGGTCTTGAAGTAGCCGTTGTCGATGCCGGCCTTGGTGTACGTCTTCACGACCCGGTCGATGAGCTGCTTGAGGCTCCACTCGCGTACGTCGGTGCCGACCGCGCCGCGGAAGTACTTCGTCGTGACGATGGTCGAGGCGTTGACCGACCAGAAGTCGGGGAACTCGACGCCGCGCTGCTCGAAGACGGTCTCGCCGGTCTTCCAGTTCTGCTGGACGACGTCGCGACGCTCCCAGGTGATGGCGTCGTAGGGGTGGGTGCCCTCGGTGCTGAAGACACGCTGCAGCGTCAGGCCCTTGCCCTTGGCCGCGCCCTTGGCGCCGGTGCTCACCGTCTCGGTCATCGATTCTCCTGGTGGTTGCTGAACGTCACGAGTCTGCTCGTGGGTGGATTGGTAAGCCCGGCAGGCAGCTTCCCCACTACCTGCCGGGCCGAATGGGGTCAGCCCGACGGGGTCGGCTGATCGTGGGTGGCGCGTTCGAGGCGGAGCATGGTGATCTCGTTCTCGAAGTCGTCGGCGGACTCGAAGGCCCGGTAGACGGAGGCGAAGCGGAGGTAGGCCACCTCGTCGAGCGCCCGCAGCGGAGCCAGGATGGCCAGGCCGATGTCGTTGGCGTCGAGCTCCGCCTGGCCGCTGAGGCGCAGCGCGTCCTCGACCTCCTGGCCGAGGCAGGCGAGCTGGTCGTCGGTGACCGGGCGGCCCTTGCAGGCCTTGCGGACGCCGGCGATCGCCTTGTCGCGGTGGAACGGCTCGGTGGCGCCGGAGCGCTTGAGCACCGTCAGCTGCATCTTCTCGACCGTGGTGAAGCGGCGGTCGCACTCCGAGCAGGTGCGGCGGCGGCGGATCGAGCCGCCGTCGTCGGCGACGCGGGAGTCGAGGACCCGGGTGTCGGTCTGCCGGCAGTAGGGACAGTGCATCGCGGGTCTCCTCTCGTGTCGTGTCAGGGCATGGCTCGTACACCCGTACAACGGGGTGTCGCCTGGGGATGTTCCTGTGGACAACTAGCCTGAGGCTGTGTGGTTCCGGCTCTGACCTGTGCACCAGATGTGGATAACTACAGCGGTGTAACTACTAGATGTAGTGGTTACCGTACGTCCCGGCCACGAGGCTTGGCAAGCGAATGCGGATGTTCGTCCGAGGAATTTCCGCGGCTCGGTAAAACCGCAGGTCAGTGCCCTGCTGAGTGGTCCAACGGCGGCGTGTCGAGGTGTCCCACTGGTCCATTCCGCTGTCCCACTCAGGCCACATCCGCCACAATGTTCCCCGTGTCCACGGGGAAGAGAGCAGGCTCGCGCAAGGGCGCTCGCCAGCCCCGGAAGCTGAACAAATCGGCGCTCCTCATCGGGGTCGGGATCACGCTCTGCGTGATCGCCTGGGGCTACCTCGTCTACGCCGCCATCGACTTCGGTACGTCGGCGCGCGAGGGCTCCGGCAGACTCCGCCTGGGCCTTCATGGGACTGGCCTGCCTCGGCGCCATCGCCTGCCTGTTCGTCGGGCTGCTGCTGGTCGCGCGGTTGATGCAGGCGCTGGGGGTCACGTCGCGGCCCGAGTCGCCGTCCGAGCCGCCGAAGCCGGTGGGCGGGAAGCGCGCTGCGCGCTGAGGTCCGCCTTCTCGCCGGCGGGTAGTCCGTATCAGATGGCTGGTTCCGGACGCCGCTTCACAAGGCAATTGATGCGGACTACGCGTCACACGTCCGAGAGGGCCGCGCGGGCCGGCGCGCGATCTGGCCTGACTCGAAGTTCGCACGTGCATGGCGCGAGCGGACTTCGAGCTTGCGGGAATCGGTCGGCCCACTGGATGGGCCGTGGCGTTCCCGGGTGACCGGGACTCGGGTTTCGCGATCATTCGAGGACGAGCTGCGGGATGGCCTCGACGATGGCGAGGTCCTGCTCGCCGCTCGGCCACCGTGAGCGTGTCGGCGATGGCGACCCGGTCACCGTCGCCGATCGGTACTGCGCCGCCGTAGGTCGTGTCGAGGCTCACCGCGACCTTCCCGGTCCGCTCGTAGGTGTGCGTGACGTCGAGGTCGGGATAGTGGCCGACCCGGGCTGGTGGTGGTCTCGATGCTCGTCCCGTCGCCGAAGTGGAAGCGGTACGCGATGGGGCACGGCCTCGGATCGTCACCTGCGGCTGGCGACGGTCACCTCGCTGCGTGACGGCTGCGTGTCCACCGTGTAGAAGTTGGTCTCGAAGTTGACGAGGGTCTTGCCGCCGGGCGGCTGGACCACCAGGTCGGACGACTGGCCAGCGTCAGACGCTTGAACTCTCGGAGGATCAGCTGCGCGATCGTTGGCGGGTCGTCCGACCTCGCTTCGCTGGGACGCAGACATGCCGCCCACGTCCGTGCCGTCCATGTAGAGCGTCGTGGACGAAGCCCGGTCGACGCCGTCCTCGTTGCACTCCGACGTGCTCGGAGCAGATGCCGCCGTTGCCGCACTGCGATCGTTGACGACCCAGATGTGGCCGTCGCCTGAGCCGAGTGCTGGTACTCCGCACTTCTGAGCATCGACATCGGCAGACGAATAGTCGCAGTCTGCGTCGACCACCTCGCGCAGTCTGCCGCGACGCCGCAGCTGCCGCGGAGGCCGGGCGGTCCGCAGCCAAGCGACCAGCATCGAGCACACGTATGCCAGCAGTAGGCACCTGGCGTACGGCCGACGTCACTCTCGACCTCGGACTTCTCCAGCACGATGCCACGAACGCGCCGCTCGGCTCGAGCGTGATTACGGTGCTGGCCAGGCCCCCCCGGAAGCGTCTTCGCTTTGCCGCCCGCCTTCGATGAGCGACGGTTGGCGCCGAGTCGACTCGACCGGAACGTCTCCGACCACTCTCGCCGAGACCTGATCCTCGAATCTGTCCAGCCGTCCCACTTCGACGTAGCCGCCCGCCTCGTAGTACTGCTCCACACGGTCGGCGAGTCCTCGCACGCTCGGCAACCCTCGGAGAGCGTCCGGTACTCGGCCGTCTCGCCCGTATCTGCATCTCGTCGCCCGCCTCCGACCCACCGCCGGATGAACTCCTCCGCACTCTCCGCTTCAGCCGTCTCCGTCTCACTCGGCGAAGGCGTGCTCGACGAGCTGGGCGGCGGGTCGGGCATCTTGGGCGTCGGCTCGTCGTCGGAGCACCCGGCCAGGAGCAGGGGAACCACGACGGTGAGCGCCAGCGCGCGGCGTACGTGCATGAGGTGCCTTCCCGAGAACAACGTCAGCACCGTGACGCTACCCAGTCCGGGCCCCCGCCAACCACCCCCGAGCGGGACCTTGTGGACGACCGGCGACGCGAATGACCCCAACGGGCTATGGCTCCTCCAGCCCCCCGGGATGGGGTGGGCGCATGAATCTCACGATGAGCAGGATCGCCGCGACCACGGCCGGGGCACTGGTCCTCGTCGCGGGCGGGTACGGGCTGGCGAACGCGATAGCGGCGCCCACGGCCGTCAAGGTCTGCACGACCAAGAAGAACGTCGTGGTCTCGGCCGCGCAGGGGGGCGACTGCCCTCGAGGCACCACCCTCGTCAAGGTGTCCGTCCGGGGGCCGGTGGGCGCCACTGGGGCGGCCGGCCCGGCTGGGCCGGCAGGACCCGCGGGCCCGACGGGCCCCAAGGGCGACCCCGGAGCCAAGGGCGACACCGGCCCGGTGGGACCCGGGACCACGGCGTTCGGCGACGACACGGGCACTGCCTACGAGTCGTGGACCAATGACGACCAGTGCGTCCTGGGCCAGATCTCACTGACCGCCAATCCGATGAGCGGCTACGGCACTCCCGCCAAGGGGCAGATCCTGTCGATCAGCGAGAACACCCCGATGTACGCGCTCCTCGGCACGACCTACGGCGGCGACGGAAGAACGACCTTCGCGTTGCCCGACCTGCGCGCCGCCGCGCCGGACCACATGACGTACTCGATCTGCACGCAGGGCATCTACCCGTCGATCGGCTGATCCGAAATGGTGCGAGGGGCGGGCCACTGGGCCCGCCCCTCGTCTTCCCCTTTGGTTCCACCAGCCGGGGTCGAAGCGGCTGATGGAGGCCTCACACGTCAGTCGGTAGCGACTGGGACGCGGAGCTTCTGGCCGGCCTGGAGGCCGGCGGACTCGAGCGCGTTGAGGCGCTCGATCTGGGTCATCATCGACCGGACGTCGCCGTCGGTCGCGACGTCGCTGGCGATCCCCCACAGGGTGTCGCCCGGCGCGACCTGGACGACCCGGGTCGGGATCTGCTCACCGGCGGAGTCGGTGCCGACGGCGCCGCCGGCGAGCATGAAGGCGACTGCGAGGGCCAGGAACAGCGAGGTCACGAAGACCACGAGCCGGCCGCGTCGGGTCAGCCGCACGGTGGAGCGCGGTCGAGCAGGTGCGAGGGTGAAGACTGGGGCAAGGCTGAGGGTGCTCATGGTGGCCTCCTGGGGAAGATCAGCCGGATCGGTTCCGTCGAGTGAATGTCTAGTCGGAGCCACCGACACTGGGCCTGGACCTTGCATCGGTGTCGATCAGACGTTCGATCGAACAGGTGTACGACGTTAGAGCACGTGTTCGAACGACGCAAGCCTCCGGTCGAACAATTGTTCGGCGTGTCGAACCGACCGTCCGGCGGGCGACACGCGACACGCGAGTTCGAACAGGTGTTTGATCCCGGAGCGTCGCGGGGGCTACGGTGGGTGGACCCGCCACCCTCCTCAGTCGGAGGACGGCACCCGCGTCGAGAGGTTGCAGATGACCACGTCAGGCAAGAAGTCGGACGACAAGAACATCATCGAGATGCCCGACGGACCTCCGGACGCCACCGGGCTCACCCCGCGCCAGCAGCGCGTCCTCGCGACGATCAAGGACTCCATCGAGACCAAGGGCTACCCGCCCAGCATGCGCGAGATCGGCCAGGCCGTCGGTCTCACGTCCTCCTCCAGCGTGGCCCACCAGCTGCGCGTCCTGGAGGGCAAGGGCTTCCTCAAGCGCGACCCCAACCGGCCGCGCGCGCTCGAGGTCTTCCTGCCGGAGGTGATGGCCGCCCGTCGTTCGCTCGGCAGCGGCGAGGAGTCGATGGTCGACGAGACCGGCATCGGCGACATCGCCCCCACTGCGGTCAACATCCCGGTCGTCGGCCGCATCGCCGCCGGTGGACCGATCCTCGCCGAGGAGCAGGTCACCGACGTGTTCCCGCTGCCCAAGCAGCTCGTCGGCGACGGCACCCTCTTCCTGCTCGAGGTCTCCGGCGACTCGATGGTCGACGCGGCCATCTGCAACGGCGACTACGTCGTGATCCGCCAGGAGCAGACCGCGAGCAACGGCCAGATCGTCGCGGCGCTCATCGACGGCGAGGCGACGGTCAAGACGTTCCAGCGCAAGGACGGCCACGTGTGGCTGCTGCCGCACAACGAGGCGTACGACCCGATCCCCGGCGACAACGCCACGATCCTCGGCGTCGTCACCGCGGTGCTGCGCAGCCTCTGACTCAGTCTCATCCAGCGACTTCGCCCCTCGTCGTGCAGCGACGAGGGGCGACGTCGTTGAACGTTCAGGGTCCACAGGACACGATGGCGAGACAGCCAACCGTCGGGAGCGTCCATGAGCAACGTCCAGGAGTCCTACGACTACGTGATCGTCGGCGGAGGTGTCGCCGCCGCGAGCGCGGTCAAGGGCATCCGGTCCGAGGACCCGACCGGCACCGTCGCCGTCCTCGGCTCGGAGCCCGACAAGCCGGTCTACCGGCCCGTCCTGACCAAGGACCTCTGGCTCAAGGACGACGCCACCCTCGAGGGCTCCTCGCTCGCCGGTGACCTCGATGACGACGACGCCGTCGACCTGCTCACCGACACGACCGTGACGGAGATCGACCCCGACGCGCACGTCGTACGCCTCGCCGACGGCAGCAGCGTCGGCTACGGCAAGCTCCTGCTGGCCACCGGCGCCGAGCCGCGCACCCTCTCGGTCGACCCCGGGCCGCGGGTCATCTACTACCGCACGGCCGCGGACTACCAGCGCCTGCGCGCCATCGTCGACGAGGACAGCCACGTGGCGGTCGTCGGCGGCGGCTACATCGGCTCCGAGATCACCTCGGCGCTGGTGCAGAACGACGTGGCCGTCACGCTCGTGCTCGACCTCGAGGACGTGCAGGAGCAGATGTTCCCGCGCGCCCTCGCGGCCAGCCTGACCAAGGCCTTCGAGGACCGCGGCGTCACCGTCGTGCACGGCTCGGTCGCCGGCGGCGAGGAGACCGGTGAGGGGGTGAGGATCCGCCTCGACGACGGCACCGACATCGCCGCCGACGTGGCCGTCATCGGCATCGGCGTGCTGCCGCGCACCGGGCTGGCGGAGGCCGCCGGGCTCGACGTCGACAACGGGATCGTCGTCGACGACCGCCTGCGCACCAGCGCGCCCGACGTGTACGCCGCGGGCGACGTCGCGCTCTACCCCGACGCCCTCCTCGGCCGGCGCCGCGTCGAGCACGTCGACCACGCCGAGAAGTCCGGCGAGCACGCCGGCAAGGTGATGGCCGGCGCCGACGAGGCGTACGACTACACGCCGTTCTTCTGGTCCGACATCCTCGACGCGGGCTACGAGGCGGTCGGCGAGACCAGCAGCCGGCTCGACATGGTCGAGGACTGGAAGGACGGCCAGATCGGCACGGGCGTCGTCTACTACGTGAAGGCCGGACAGGTCCGCGGCGTGCTGCTGTGGAACGTCTGGGACAGCGTCGACCGGGGCCGCGACCTCATCGCGGAGACGGCGAAGGAGCCGGTCACCGACCCCGAGACGCTCAAGGGCCGGATCCCGTTCGGGTGAGCGTCCGCGGTGTAGCCTCGCGCCGATGTCAGCCACCGGTCCCGACGCCGCCTTCGACCCTGAGGTGTTCCGCACCCGTCCGGGCAACCGGCGTCGCCTGACCCCGGCCGCCGAGGGCGTCGTCGAGCGGCTGGCCGCGGCGGGCGAGCAGTCGGGCTGGCTCAGCCCGCTGGCCTACAACCTGACGATCAGCCACAGCCATCGGTTCGTCTGGTACCGCGTGGCCAAGGTCGCGACCCGGACCATCCGCCACCACTGCGAGACCCACGGCGTGAGCCTCGACGTCGACCACGCGATGCGGGTGCGCTACCCGCTGGCTGCGTTCGCCGACTACTTCACCTTCGCCTTCGTGCGCGACCCGCTCGACCGCTTCGTCTCGGCGTGGCAGGACAAGGTCGTCGACAACAACTACTACGCCTTCGACCCGGCGACGCACCAGCGGATGCAGGTGGTCGAGGAGTTCGCCCGCTGGACGGCGGCCCAGGACCTGTCGGCAGTGCCGGGCACCGACCAGCACCTCACGCTGCAGAGCCGGATGATCGACCTCAACCGCGTCGACTTCGTCGGCCGGCTGGAGAAGCTTCGACCGCGACTTCGCCGAGGTGTGCGAGCGGGTCGGCGCCCCCGCGGTGCCGACCGCCCCGCAGAACCAGACCGCTCCCGGTGGCCGTGACCGCCAGGTCTCCGACGAGCTGCGCGACCTGGTCGCGCGGATGTACCGCCGCGACTACCAGGTCTTCGGCTACCGCCCCTGAGTCAGGATGCGCCCAGCCGCTCGAGCGCCTGGCGTACGAGCGCGGGGTCGGTCGTCGACCACATCGGCGGCAGCGACGCCTTGAGGAAGCGGCCGTAGCGGGCGGTCTCCAGGCGCGGGTCGAGCACCGCCACGATGCCGCGGTCGGCGGTCGTACGGATCAGGCGGCCCGCACCCTGGGCCAGCAGCAGCGCCGCGTGGGTGGCGGCGACCTGCATGAAGCCGTTGCCGCCGGCCTGGTCGGCGGCGCGCTGGCGCGCCGACATCAGCGGGTCGTCGGGGCGCGGGAACGGGATCCGGTCGATGATCACCAGCTGGCACGTGTCGCCGGGGACGTCGAGGCCCTGCCACAGCGAGAGCGTGCCGAACAGGCACGTGTGCGGGTCTTCCACGAACTGCTTGGCGAGCTCGGGGAGCTGGGCGTCGCCCTGGGCGAGGGTGGTGAGGTGCGGCAGCTTGGCCCGCACCGCCTCGGCCGCGGTCTCGGCCGCGCGGCGCGACGAGAACAGCCCGAGCGTACGTCCGTCGAGCGCGTCGACGAGGTCGCAGATCTCGTCGAGCTGGGCCTGACCGAGGCCGTCGCGGCCGGGCTGCGGAAGGTGGCGGGCGACGTAGAGGATGGACTGCTGGCCGTAGTCGAACGGCGAGCCGACGTCGAGGCCCTTCCACGGCAGCGGCTCCGAGTCGCCGGGCGTGGCGATCGCCGAGCCGACCCGCTCGGTGGGCTTGAGGCCGAGCGAGGTCGCGACGGCGGAGAAGTCGCCGCCGAGCATCAGGGTGGCGCTGGTGAAGATGACGGTCTTGTCGGTGAGCAGCTTGTCGCGCATCGGGCCCCACACCTGCAGCGGGGCGACGTGGAGCCGGGCCGGGAACCGGTCGCGCGCCTCCCCCAGCCACAGCACGTCGGCCTGGGAGCCCGCGGCCATCCGCTCGGCGTTGACGAAGACCTCCTGCACCATGCCCTTGGCCTGCGTACGCCCGGCGTCGCCCTCGCCCTCGCCGCCGGACTCGCGGGGATAGGCCGACAGGCACGCGCGGGCGGCGTCGCGCACCAGGACCAGGGCGTCGGCGAGCTGGGTCGGGACCTGGTCGATGCGGCCGGGCGACATCGCCTCGAACGCCTCGGCCAGCGCGCCGGCGGCGTCCTCGAGGTCGCCGGCCGGGTCGCCGTCGGCGCTGTCGGTCCAGCGGCTCGAGCGTCGGGCGGCGCGCTCGATGTCGGTGGCGGCGAGCTCGTCGGTCGCGGCCTGGGTCACCCGCGCGGTGAGCTCGTGGGCCTCGTCGATGACGACGGTGTCGTAGTCGGGGATCATCGGCACGTCCTCGATCGCGTCGATCGCGAGGAGGGAGTGGTTGGTGACGATCAGGTGGCTGCGGTGCGCCTTCTCGCGGGCGAGCTCGGCGAAGCACTCCGCCCCGAACGGGCACTTGGACGCGCCGAGGCACTCGCGGTGGTTGACCGAGACCTGCCGCCACTCGCGGTCGGTGTGGCGCGGGGCGTTGTCGCGCTCGCCGCTGGCTCCCTGCTCGGACTCCTCCTCCGCCCACGCGCGCAGCTCGAGCACCTTCTCGGCCATCGAGCCCATCGGCACGTCGACGAGGGTGCCCTGGTCGTCGGGGACGCCGGCGCGGATCCGGTGGAGGCAGGCGTAGTTGGAGCGGCCCTTGAGCACGGCGTAGGAGGTGTCGACGCCCGGGACGTCCTTGACCGCCTCGACCAGCCGCGGGAGGTCGCGCTCGACGAGCTGGTGCTGGAGCGCGAGGGTCGCGGTGGCCACCACGACCCGCTTGTCGTGGAGCATCGCGGGCACGAGGTAGCCCAGCGACTTGCCGGTGCCGGTGCCGGCCTGCACGAGCAGGTGCCGGCCCTCCTGCATGGCCTCGGCGACCTCGTCGGCCATCTGGACCTGGCCGTCGCGCTGCTGTCCGCCGAGGGCCTCGACGGCCCGCTCGAGGACCTTCGCGACAGGGCTGCCGACAGGGGTGGCGGCAGTCGCGGTCTCGGGCACCAGAGAACCCTACGTGCCGGCGCCGACACGACGTCGTACGCCATCCACAACGCGCCGCGGTCGCACCGGCGGAGCGGGCCTCAGCGCTTGCGGCGCTCGATCTGGCGCTGGATCCGGCTCTCGGGCTGGCCGAGCACCTTCGCGAGGATCTTGACCCGGTAGCGGTAGGCCACGACACCGAGGACGACGATCAGCAGGAGCCAGAACATGGGGCGAGCCTACGCCGCCCGGCAAGCCGGCTGTGTCTCAGACGACCGCGCCGGAGTCCTCGGCGTCCCGGACGACCTTCTCCCGCTTGACGCGACTCATCGGCCACTTCTCCTGGAAGTAGGTCAGCATCGGCGTGGCGGTGAAGATCGAGGAGTACGTGCCGACGATGAGGCCGACGAGCAGCGCGATCGAGAAGTCGCGCAGCGAGTCGCCACCGAGGATCGCGAGCGCGGCGAGGATGAACATCGAGCCGAGGCCGGTGTTGACCGTGCGGGGCACGGTCTCGACGGCAGCCTTGTTGGCCAGCCTCTTGAAGTCCTCGTCGGGTCGCGAGCCGTACCAGCGTTCGCGGACGCGGTCGAAGACGACGACGGTGTCGTTGACGGAGAGGCCGACGATCGTCATCGCGGCGGCGAGGAAGATGCCGTCGATGGGCTTGTCGAGCCAGGCGAAGAGGCCGACCACGATCACCACGTCGTGCGCCATCGCGAGCACGGCGGCGACACCGAACGTCCACTTGAAGCGGATGGCCAGGTAGAGCAGCTGGGCGAGGAAGGCCACGCCGAAGGCGATGAGCGCGTTGTTGCGCAGCTCCTCGCCGAGGGAGGCGCCGATGCGCTGGTCGTCGATCTTGCTGACGTCACCACCGACCTCGGACAGCGACCGCTCGATGCGCTGCTCCTCCTCGTTGGAGATGTCGCCGGTGCGCACGGTGAAGTCGGCGGTGTCGGCGGTCTGCACGACGGCCTCCGGGAAGCCGGCCTCCGCGACGGCCTCGCGGGCCTGCTCGATCGTCATCTCCTGGCTCACCGAGTAGTCGAGCTGGCGACCACCGGTGAACTCGACGCCCAGGTTGAGCCCCTGCGTGACGATGCCGATGACGCGCGAACACAAGTGCGACGAGTGACACGATCAGCCAGCGGCCGCGGTTCTTCATGATGTCGGGGTCGGCCTTGTCGAGCCACGTGCGCACCTTGCCGATGTTGCCCAGGCCGCTGACGCCGGGGTGCTCGGCGACAGGCTTGTTGGCCACGGCGACGTCGCACAGCACGCGGGCGATGATCAGCGCGGAGATCATCGAGGCGATGACACCGATGGACAGGGTGACACCGAAGCCCTTGATCGGACCGGAGCCGAGGAAGAACAGCAGCCCGGCCGCGAGCAGGGTCGTCACGTTGGAGTCGATGATCGCGCTCCACGCCTTGTTGAAGCCGACCGAGAGCGCTCGGCGCAGGCCCGCGGACGGGTACGCGGCGTACTCCTCTCGCGCTCGTTCGAAGACCAGCACGTTGGCGTCGATCGCCATGCCGATGGCGAGCACGAAGCCGGCGAGGCCCGGGAGGGTCAGTGTCGACCCGAGGCCGACGAGCATGGCGTAGGCGAGGAGGGCGTACGAGCCCAGCGCGATGGTGGCCATCAGGCCGACGAGCCGGTAGACCGCGACGATGAAGATGCCGGTGAGGAGCAGGCCGATGAGGCCGGCCTCGATCGAGGCGTCGATCGCCGCCGCACCCAGCGAGGGGCCGACGAGGCGGTCGGAGATCGCGGTCAGCTCGAGCGGGAGCGACCCACCCTCGATGAGCGCGGCGAGGTCCTTGGCCTCGGCGGACGAGAAGCTGCCGGTGATGTCGGTGGAGCCACCGCGGATGCCGACGTCGCAGCCGACACCGGTGTTGACCTCGGGAGACGAGATGACCTCGCCGTCGAGGACGATCGCGATGCGTCGCTTGGGGTCGCCGGAGGGGTTGCAGGCGGCCTTGCCCGTGATGTCGGCCCAGGTGTCGCCGCCCTTGCCGTCGAAGTCGATCGCCACGACCCACTCGACGCTCTGCTCGCGCTGGACCGCGCTGGCGCCGCTGATCTCGTCACCCTGGATGACGGTGGGACCGACCTCGAGGGTGTCGCCCTGGTCGGAGGGCAGGACGAGGTTGTCCTTCTTGCTCGGCTCCGCGTCGGGCTCCGTGGTCGACAGGACCTCGTGGATGGTCAGCTGGGCGGTCTGGCCGATCTTCTCCTCGGCCTCCTGCGCCTCGGTGTCGCTGGTGACGCCCGGCAGCTCGACGAGGATCCGGTTCTCACCCTGGCGGACCAGGGTCGACTCGGCGACGCCGAGCGCGTCGACGCGTCCGCGCAGCACCTGCAGCGTCTTGTCGACGTTCTCCGCGTTGGCGGGCGTCTGCTCGGTGCCCTCCGCCTCGAAGACGAACTGCGCACCGCCCTTGAGGTCGAGGCCGAGGTTGGGCTTGACGTTGAGGGCGAGCGCCGCGCACCCGGCCAGGAGGCCGAGCACGAGGATGAAGCGAACCCAGACACCACGTGACATGCGCGACATCCTCCACCACGAGACTCGAACGCCCGAATCCGGGCGCGAAAGGAGTCAACGGACGGCCGCGCCGGAAGGTTCCGGGCCGAGGTTCCTGTCCTTTCCGTCGGGTTATCGACCGTTGCAACGGGCAGGAACCTCACCGATCACCGGGTACCCGGTGATCGCGACACAGGGACAAGCGCCAGCCAGGCGTCAGCGCGCGTACGCCGCCAGCTCGCCGGCGAGGTCGGCGTTGGCCCGGCCGACGACGAGGGTGCCGTCGCCGGTGTGCTCGAGGGAGCCGATCTCGGCCTCCTGGTGGATCCGGTTGACCAGGTCGCCGCGCTCGTAGGGCAGCAGCACGTCGAACTCGACCTGCGGTCGCGGCAGCTCCGACTCGATCACGGCGATCGCCTCGGCGATGCCCTCGCCGGTCTTGGCGCTGACCACCACGCTGTGCGGCTCGCGGGCGCGGAGCCGGCTGATCACGAGCGGGTCGGCCGCGTCGGCCTTGTTGATGACGATGATCTCGGGGACCTTCGTGGCACCGATCTCGGCCAGCACCACACGCACCGCGGCGATCTGGCCCTCCGGGTCGGGGTGCGACCCGTCGACGACGTGGAGCAGCAGGTCGGAGTCGGCGACCTCCTCCAGCGTCGAGCGGAACGCCTCGACCAGGCCGTGGGGCAGGTGGCGGACGAAGCCCACCGTGTCGGACATCGTGTAGATGCGGCCGTCGCTGGTCGTCGTACGCCGGGTGGTCGGGTCGAGGGTCGCGAACAGCGCGTCCTCCACCAGCACGCCGGCGTCGGTCAGCCGGTTGAGCAGCGACGACTTGCCGGCGTTGGTGTAGCCCGCGATCGCGACGCTGGGGATGTGGTTGCGGCGGCGCGACTGGCGCTTGACGTCGCGGGTGCCGCGCATCTCCTTGAGCTCGCGGCGGAGCTTGGCGATCTTGGTGTTGATGCGGCGGCGGTCGGTCTCGATCTTGGTCTCACCGGGACCACGGCCACCGATGCCCTCACCACCGGCGGCGCGGCCGCCGGCCTGGCGGGACAGGCTGCCGCCCCAGCCGCGGAGGCGCTGCTTCATGTACTGCAGCTGGGCCAGCTCGACCTGCGCCTGGCCCTCCTTGCTCTTCGCGTGCTGGGCAAAGATGTCGAGGATCAGCGCGGTGCGGTCGACGACCTTGACCTTGATCTTGTCCTCGAGGTTGCGCAGCTGGCTGGGCGCGAGCTCGCCGTCGCAGATCACGGTGTCGGCGCCGGTGGCCTGCACGATCTCGCGGATCGCCTCGACCTTGCCGCGGCCGATGTAGGTCGCCGGGTCGGGCTTCTGGCGGCGCTGGAAGACGGCCTCCAGCACCTCCGAGCCGGCGGTCTCGGCGAGCAGCGCGAGCTCGGCCATGGAGTTCTCGGCGTCGGTGACGCTGCCCTCGGTCCAGACGCCGACGAGCACCACCTTCTCCAGGCGGAGCTGGCGGTACTCGACCTCGGTGATGTCCTCGAGCTCGGTGCGCAGGCTGGCGACGCGGCGCAGGGCGTGGCGCTCGGCCAGCTCCTGGGCGCCGACGGTGAGCTCCTCGGGGTCGGCGTCGCCGTACTCGTCGTCGTACGTCGTGTCGTCGGCGTAGCCGGACTCGAAGTCGTCGGCGTCGGAGGAGCCGTCGTCGGAGGTGTCCTCGTCGGAGGGCCGAGGTCGCCGTCGAGCTCGATGGCGTCGTCGTCCCAGTCGCGGGTGGCGTCGAGTGCGTCGCGCAGGTTGAAGTCAGGTGCGTTCGTCATATGCCTACAAGGGTAGGTCGCCGACCTGACCTGTGCGAACGGATTGGCCGGAGCCACCGGTCGCGGCCACCGCGAGCGTCGGCGGATCGGGCCCGTTTCAGGCGCGGTGCCGACCCTCGGGGGCCAGCGGGAAGCCGTCGAGCGAACCGAGGTCGATGAACTCGTCGCACGCGGCGCGTACGTCGTGCGGAGTGTGGCCGACCCCCACCGCCACGACCCGTACGCCGGCGGCGTGCAGCCGGTGGACGAGCGGCAGTGCCGAGGTGAGGTCCCCCGCGATCACCACCTCGTCGACCGCCGCGTCGCGGGCGATGTCGACGGCGTCGATGGTCATCGCCACCAGCGCCTGGTCGTCGTCGTCGGAGAAGTGGTGGAACGAGTGCAGGCCCTCGCGTCGCAGGTGCCCGGCCCATCCGGCCAGGTCGGACCTGCTCCAGTCGGCGTAGGCACGGCACATGTTGACCGAGCCACGCTCCGTCAGTCGTTCGAGGAGCCCCGCGGCCACCTCTGGCGAGACGCGCCGCGCGTCGATGAGCAGCGCGATCCGGAGGACCTGCTCGGGCTCCACCCCGGTCGTACGCCGCGGGAGCCGCGCGAGATCAAGAGGCGCGACCTCCGTGGCGGGCTCGACGTCCCCGGCCGAGCTGACCACGACCTCCCCGTCCAGTGGCTCCGGCGCGACCCGCAGGATGCCGTCGCGACGGACGCGCTCCTGCGCCCTGGTTGTCCCAGCTGCCATCCACCGGCGCACGAGAGCCGTCAGCTCACCGTCCGCGGGCGAGCCACTGCTCGCCTCGTCGCTGCTGACCGCCCCACGCGGTTGTGCCACGTTCGTCATCGACTGCCCCCCACAGGCTTGATGATGTGTTCGATGTCCACTGCCACCATCCACCCGGGCACCGGAGGCGTCCCGGTTTCGGCCGAATCCCGCACGTTCGGCCTAGACCAGTGCGGATGCGAGGGTCGACGTCAGTGCGCGTGACGGATCGCGTGGTGGATCACTTCGGTGGCATCCGGATTCCGCCGTCGACGCGGACCGTCTCGCCGTTCATGTAGGAGTTGGTGAGGCACTCGACGACCATGCTCGCGAGCTCCTCGGCGTGGCCGAGCCGCTTGGGGAAGAGGACGTTCTGGCCGAGGTTGGCCTTGAACTCCTCGGGGTTGGGGAACGCGTCGTAGATCGGGGTGTCGACGAGCCCGGGGGCGACGGTGTTGAGCCGGATGCCGGCGGCGGAGAGGTCGCGCGCGACCGGCAGCGTCATCCCCACGACGCCGCCCTTGGAGGCGGAGTAGGACGCCTGGCCGATCTGGCCGTCGAAGGCGGCCACGGAGGCCAGGTTGACGATCGCCCCGCGCTGGCCGTCGGCGTCGGGCTCGTTGCGGCTCATCACGGTCGCGGCCTGGCGGGTCATGTCGAAGGTGCCGATCAGGTTGATCTCCACGACCTTGCGGAAGGCATCGAGGTCGTGCGCCGACTCGAGCATCCCGTCGCGCCCGATGGTGCGCTGGGCCCAGCCGATGCCGGCGGAGTTGACGCACGCGCGCAGCGGGGCGATCTCGGCGGCGGCCTCGACAGCGGCCGCGACCTGCTCGGTCCTCGTCACGTCGACGGACGCGAAGACGCCGCCGATCTCCTCGGCCAGGGCCTCGCCCTTCTCGGCGTTGAGGTCGGCCACGACGACCGTCGCGCCCTTCGCTGCAAGGGCGCGGGCGACGGCGGCACCGATGCCGCTGGCGCCGCCGGTGACGATGGCGGTGGATCCGGTGATGTCCATGCCCGGATCCTAGGACGGGGCGGACGCCCGTCTCCTCAGAGGTCGGTCAGGCCCTCGGCCACCAGCACGGCCGGTCCGGTCAGCAGCACCCGGTCGTCCTCGGTCCACACCACGCTGAGCGTGCCGCCGGGCACGTCGACCCGGTACGCCGTACCGCGAGGAGCGCCGTCGGCCAGTGCGGCCGCCACGGCCACCGCGCAGGCGCCGGTGCCGCAGGACCGCGTCTCCCCCGATCCCCGCTCGTGCACCCGCATCGCGACGTGGTGCTCGCCGCGACGCACCACGAACTCGACGTTGACGCCGTCGGGGTAGAGCGCGTCGTCGTGCTCGGGTTCCTCGAGCAGCGGTCCGGCCTCGGCGAGGTTGTCGACGAACGCGACCGCGTGGGGGTTGCCCATCGAGACGTGCCTCGCCGGCCAGGTGCGCCCGAGCACCGTCACGGTCGTGTCCCCGAACACCTCGGGCGCGCCCATGTCGGCGGTGAGGTCCTCGCCGGCCCGGTCGAGCACCTTGATGCCGTCGCGGGTGCCGATCTTCATCGGGAAGGCCTCACCCTCGCGCTCGTGGAGGTAGCGCGCGAAGACCCGGATGCCGTTGCCGCACATCTCGCTGACGGAGCCGTCGGCGTTGCGGTAGTCCATGAACCACCCGTCGCCGTCGCGCACCGCGCGCAGCACGCCGTCGGCGCCCAGGCCGGCGCGGCGGTCGCACAGCGCCCGCACCCGCTCGGCGGACAGGTCGCCGTGGACCGTGCCGTCGGGGTCGGGCAGGACCACGAAGTCGTTCTCGGTCCCGTGGCCCTTGACGAAGGGGTAGCTCACGTCCCCCAGTGTGGCAGGGGCCCGAGCGTCATCGGCTCTCGACGACCTTGGCGGACCCTCCCCCGCGTCGCGTCGGCTCCGCCACCGCGGTCATCAGCCCCCGCTTGCCGAACTCGATCGCAGTCGCGGCTCCGATCTCGTTCCCCGGGAACGACGGCGGCACGGTCGCCACCAACGTGTGTCCCAGCGCGGTCAGTCCGGGTCCGTAGGCGCTGATGAAGGCCGGCTCCGCGTTGGTGCTGGCGGTGTTGCGCTGGGTGGCGCGCGGCGCGGCGATCGCCTCCTCGATGCTCATGCCGAGGTCGATCCGGTTGATGATCATCTGCAGCACGGTCGTGATGATCGTCGAGCCGCCGGGCGACCCGAGCGCCATGAACGGCTTGCCGTCCTTGAGGACGATCGTCGGCGACATCGAGCTGCGCGGCCGCTTGCCCGGCTGGATCCGGTTGGGGTCGGCGGCGTCGTAGACGGTCGAGAAGTCGGTCAGCTCGTTGTTGAGGATGAAGCCGTGGCGCGGCACGACCTGGCCCGAGCCGCCGGTCTGCTCGATGGTGAGCGTGTACTCGACGACGTTGCCCCACCGGTCGGCGACCGTGAGGTTGGTGGTCGAGACGTTCTCCGTGTCGGCGTCGAGGGTGCCCTTGGCAGCGGCCGGACCGCACACGCCGTCGTACGACGTCACGTCGCCCGCCGCGGTCGGCTTGGTCATCGCCCGGGTGGGATTGATCGCGCAGGCGCGCTCGGCGGCGAACCGGTTGTCGAGCAGCGCCTTGGTCGGCACGTCGACGTAGGCCGGGTCGCCGACGTACTTGCCGCGGTCGGCGAACGCCAGCGCGCTGGCCTCGATGTAGTGGTGCATGCGCCGTCGTCGCGTCGACGCTGCCGAGGGGGAAGCGCTCGAGGATGTTGAGCGCCTCGCCGACGGTCGTACCGCCCGACGACGACGGCGCCATGCCGTAGACGTCGTAGTCGCGGTAGCCGACGCGCGTGGGCTTCTGGTCCTTGACGGCGTAGGTGCGGAGGTCCTTGCGGCTCAGGTAGCCGGGGGGCACCGGGAGATTCGTGGTGCTGGTCGTGCGCGGGTGGCGGACCACGTCGACCATGAGCTTGGCGAGCTCGCCGCGGTAGAAGTACGGGAGGCCCTGCGCGCCGAGGCGCGTGTAGGTCCGGGCGAGCTGGGGGTTGCGGAAGACGCTGCCGACCTGGGGCGCGTCGCCGTCGGGCAGGAACAGCTTGCGGGTGGCCTTGAAGGCGCGGAAGCGGGTCTCGTTGTCGAGGGTCTGCTGGCGGAACGTCTCGTCGACGACGAAGCCGCGCGAGGCGACCTTGATGGCCGGTGCCAGCGCCTCGGCCATCGACCAGGTGCCCCACTTGTCGAGGGCGCGGTCCCAGGTCGCGGGCGTGCCGGGGGTGCCGACCGAGACGCCGCTGGTGACCAGGTCGGGAGTGAAGGTGTAGGGCCTGCCGGTCGCGGGGTCGATGAAGGCGTCGGTCGGCATCTTCGCGGGAGCCGTCTCGCGACCGTCGATCGTGCGGACCTTGCCGGTGCGGGCGTTGTAGAAGACGAAGTAGCCGCCACCGCCGATGCCGGCGCTGTAGGGCTCCGTCACACCGAGGGTCGCGGCGGCGGCGACAGCCGCGTCGACGGCGTTGCCGCCCTGGCGCAGCACCTTGAGTCCGGCCGCGCTGGCCTCGGGGTCGACCGTGCTGATCGCACCGCCCTTGCCGACGGCGGTGGGGACCTTGGCGGTGGGCCTGCCGCGTTCGTCGGCGGCGGCCGGGGCGGCGTTCGGCCCGGCGGTGGCTGGGACGGCGAGCAGGGCTGCGGCGACCGCGAGCCCGCTCGCAGCGGAGACGGTGGCGGCGGCGCGCCGGGTGGTGTGGTGCATGTGGACCTCCCAAGAGACGTCCACCCACCATGCATCCCGGTCCGGGGGTTGTCCACGCCCGTCAGGGTGCCCCCACCCGACAGCGGACCGACAGCGGGCCGTCAGCGCACGACGGCGTACCGCAGGCACGCGAAGTCGCGGTTGCGGGCGACCTCCTCGAGCCGCAGCTCGACGTGCCTGGGCAGCACCGGCGCACCGCTGCCGATGGTGACCGGGGCGTACTGGATCCACACCTCGTCCAGCAGGCCGGCGTCGTGGAACTGGCCGACCAGCTCGCCCCCGCCCACGACCCACACGTCCTTGCCGTCGGCGGCCTCCGTCATCTCGGCGTGGACGCGGCGCACGTCGTCGCGGTCGAAGCGGACGCTGGCCGGCGCCTCGGGGAAGGTGCGGTGGGTCATCACCCAGGTGGGCAGCGGCCCCCACGGGTCGTCGTCGTGGTCGAGGATCCACTGCCACGTCGTGGCGCCCATGACGCAGGCGCCGAGCCGCTCGCGGAACGCCGGATAGGCCATCGGGCCCTCGTTGTCGATGTCGCGCGAGGTCAGCCAGTCGAGGGAGTGGTCGTCGGTCGCGATGAAGCCGTCGAGGGTGCACCCGGTGTAGTAGATGGTCGCCATGTCCCCACTCTGGCACCGGGCACCGACATCCCGCTCGCGCGAGCCGACCGGATCCGGGACTGCCCGCCGGGACTACTGCACCAGGGCGTGCAGGGCCGGCTCGGCCGCCTCGAGCGGCAGGTGGCCGAGGGTGACCAGCTGGGCCATGCCGTGCACGGTCGACCACAGCGCGGCCGAGAGCGCCATCGGGTCGCGGTGCTCCCAGCCGGGCTGACGGACCAGCGTCGCGACCTCGCTGGCGAGCAGGTCCTCGTTGCGGGCGATCAGGGGCGCCATCTCCGCGCTCGGCGAGCCGGCCGCGCAGTAGTCGGGGTCGAAGACCAGCGCGAACGCCTGCGGGTGCGCCGCGGCGTAGCGGACGTAGGCGAGGCCGAGCGCCCGGACCCGCTCGACGGGACCCTGAGCGGCGGCGACGGCCTCCTCCTGCGCGGCGAGCAGCGCGGCCATGCCGCGCACGCCGAGCGCCCGCAGGAGGGCCGCCCGGTCGCCGAAGTGGTGGTAGGGCGCGTTGTGGCTGACGCCGGCCCGGCGAGCCACCTCCCGCAGGCTGATCTTCGCTGCCGAGGTGGTCTCGAGGAGGTCGAGCGCGGCGTCCTCGAGCGCGGGCTGGAGGTTGCCGTGGTGATAGCCACCGCTGGATCTTGACATGAGCAACATCGTAGCGCAATCTGGTCAGTGTCCATATTCTTGACACTGACCAGTTCGGAGAATCCCATGAGCAACGTCCTCGTCATCGACGGCCACCCCGACCCCGCCTCCCTCACCGCCCGGCTCGCCACGTCGTACGCCTCGGGCGCCGGCGAACGGGCGGTCCCCCTCGTCCTGCGCGACCTCGACTTCGACCTCTCCCTCCGCACCGGCTACCGGACGCCGCAGGACCTCGAGCCCGACCTCGCCCGCGCTCAGCAGCTGTTCGAGTGGGCCGACCACGTCACCGTCTTCACCCCGCTGTGGTGGGGCTCCGTGCCGGCGCTCCTCAAGGGCTTCTTCGACCGCACGCTCGAGCGTGGGTGGGCGTTCCGCTACAAGGACAACGGCATGCCCGAGGGCCTGCTCGCCGGGCGCACGGGCCGGCTCGCGGTGACCTCGGACTCGCCGCGGTGGTACCTCCCGATCGTCGGCGACAGCACCGTCAAGCAGGTCAAGGGCCGGACCCTGGAGTTCTGCGGCATCAAGCCGACGAAGGTGACCCGCTACGCCGACGTCCGCGGCCGCACCGAGGCCCAGCTCGCCGAGTGGATCCGGGGAGCCGCAGACCTCGGGACGGCCGACGCGGCCCGTCCCGCGGGCGTACGCCCGGTGCGTGAGCTCGCCGCCACGCGCTGACCGGGACCGCGCTCAGCCGGCGAGCGCCTCGACCGCGCGCACCGCGATCTCGGTGCGCGCGGGGTCGTCGTGGCCCACCCAGACGATGCGCGGGTCCTTGCGGAACCAGGAGTCCTGGCGCCGCGCGAAGCGCCGGGTCGCCGCCTTGGTCTGCTCGACCGCCTCGGCGAGGGTGCGGTCACCTCCGAGGAACCCGACCACCTCGCGGTAGCCGATCGCACGGTTGGCGGTGCGGGCCTCGGCCAGGCCGCGGGCGAGCAGGGCCTCGACCTCCTCCACGAAGCCCGACGCGAACATCTCGTCGACCCGCCGCTCGATCCGCTCGTCGAGGGTCGGCCGGTCGATGTCGACGCCGACCTGGACGGTGAGCGGGTCGGCGTACTCCAGCTGGGGCAGGCTCGCGCTGTAGGGACGTCCGGTCAGTGCGATCACCTCGAGGGCGCGTACGACGCGGCGGCCGTTGTCGGGCTCGATCTGCGCGGCCGCACCGGGATCGACGCCGGCCAGCCGCTGGTGCAGGGCGTGGCTGCCAGTCCGCTCGAGCTCGGCCTCCAGCTCGCGGCGCACCGAGTCGTCGGTGCCCGGGAACTCGAAGCGGTCGATGATCGCTCGCGTGTAGAGCGCGGACCCGCCGACCAGGACGGGAACCCTCTGGCGGCCGCGGATGTCCGCGATGGCCTCGCGGGCCCACCCCTGGAAGAGGGCGACGGTGGCCGGCTCGGTGACGTCGAGCATGTCGAGCAGGTGGTGCGGGATGCTGCGCCGGTCCTCGACCGGCAGCTTGGCGGTGCCGATGTCCATCCCGCGGTAGACCTGCATCGCGTCGGTGTTGACGACCTCGCCGCCGAGGCGTTCCGCGAGGTCGAGGCTCAGCCCCGTCTTGCCCGACGCCGTGGCCCCGACGAGCGCGACGACGGGCTGTGGCATGGGGCTCATTCTCCCAGCATGGCTAGAGTTCGGGACGACCCACCCGTCGGGCGTGGGCGGCGGACCGAGGGGCGATCATGGGCGTGGCCGACCGCTTCGTCCTCGTCCCCGCGTCCTACGTCTACCTGCTGCGCGAGGGCGAGCACGGGACCGAGGTGCTCCTGCAGCTGCGGCAGGGCACGCCCTACATGGACGGGCACTGGGCAGCGGCCGCGGCCGGCCACGTCGAGCGGGGCGAGACGGCGTACGACGCCGCGCGCCGCGAGGCCGTCGAGGAGCTCGGCGTCACCGACATCGACCTCGACTTCGCGTTCACCATGCACCGCACGCAGCACGCCGACGCGATCGACGAGCGCGTCGACTGGTTCTTCACCGCGCGGTCCTGGGCCGGTGAGCCGCGCATCGTCGAGCCCGAGAAGTGCGCCGAGATCGGGTGGTTCCCGCTCGACGCCCTGCCCGAGCCGATGGTGCCGCACGAGGCGTACGCCCTCGCGCACCTGGGCAGCGGCGACGGCTACCTGGCGTTCGGGTGGGACGAGCGGTCCGGGTGAGTCGATCACCCGCCCGCTCGGGGGTGGTCACGGCGGGCCGGGCGCGACACGATCGAACGATCGACCCTGGGAGGGGAACATGGAGAAAGAAGAGCTGAGCCCGATGCCGACGCCGTTCACGCAGGAGCCGGAGCTGGTCCCCGGAGGCGTGGACGCACTCCCGGAGGACCCGGCCGACAACGGTCTGGGCCGTGACCTCGACCCCGACGACAACCCGGTGGTCGACGATGCGCTGCCCGACGAGATCTCGCAGCCCGACGACAAGCAGCAGGCACCCGAGGGCAAGGCCGACGACGCCGAGGCCGGCACCACCTCGGAGGAGGAGCCCGACGCCGGGCAGGAGGCCGAGGACGGCTCCGTCGAGCCGCCCGCCTGAGGCGTCAGTCCCTCGGCGTCACGTGTGCTCGGGCCACGCGACGCCCGAGCTCCTCCAGCAGCCGCTCCGGCTCGGCCATGCAGACGCGCACGTCCGGCTCCAGGTCGAGGAGCGCATGTGCCGCGTGGATGCCGGCGGCCGCCAGCTGGTGCCCGTCGAGGAGGTTGCGCCCCGACACCGCGACGACCGGCACGCCCGCGCACCGTGCGGCCGCGGCGACGCCCGCCGGGGCCTTGCCGCGCAGGGTCTGCGCGTCGAGCGATCCCTCGCCCGTGATCACCAGGTCTGCTCCCTTGACCCGCTCGGCGAAGCCCAGGAGGTCGAGCATCAGGCCGATGCCCGGCCGCAGCTCCGCTCCCATCGCGGCGACGAGGGCGAAGCCCACTCCTCCGGCGGCACCCGCACCCGGCTCGTGACGACGGTCGGTGCCGGTGGCCGAGGCCACCACGTCGGCCCAGTGCTCCAGGTGGTCGTCCAGCACTGCCACCTGCTCGCTGGTCGCGCCCTTCTGGGGACCGTAGACCGCGGCGGCCCCGTCGGGCCCCGTCAGGGGGTTGTCGACGTCGCAGGCCACCACGATGTCCGCCCCTGCCCCGCGAGCGACGAGACCGTCGAGCACCAGGGTGCGGACGTCTCCCAGACCACCGCCTCCGGGGGGCACGTCGGGCACCAGCACCGCACCCAGGGCGGCCAGCATCCCGGCGCCCCCGTCCGTGCTCGCGCTGCCGCCGATCCCGACCACGAGGTGGTGACACCCGGCGTCGAGCGCCGCTGCGAGCGCCTCGCCGAGCCCGCGACTGGAGGCGGCCATGGGGGCGAGGACCATGCCGGGCAGCCGGACGAGACCGCAGGCGTCCGCCATCTCGACCACCGCAGTGGTCCCGCGCCGGGCGTACGCCGACTCGACGGGTGCGCCGGTGGGCCCGGACACCGTGACGGGCACGCGCTCGAACCCGTTGGCGATCGCCGCGTCGAGGGTGCCGTCGCCGCCGTCGGCGACCGGCAGGCAGTCGATGACGGCTCCGGGAACCTCACGGCGTACGCCACGGGCGAGCGCCTCGGCGACCTCGGCCGCTGACAGCGAGCCCTTGAACTTGTCGGGCGCGACCAGGATGCGCGGGGGACTCATCCCGGCGGCCGACCGGTCGAGTCACGCACGACCAGCTCCGCACCGACGCGACGGCGCCGCGGCCGCGCCGCGGGTTCCTGCAGCGCGAGCAGGAGCGCCTGCGCCCCCATCTCGCCCATGGGCAGGCGCACCGTCGTCAGCGAGGGAGCCAGGTCGCCGGCGACGGCGACGTCGTCGAACCCGGTCACCGAGACCTGGTCGGGCACGGAGACGCGTCTGTCCCGCAGCCCGGACAGGACCCCGATCGCCATGTCGTCGTTGAGGGCGAGCACTGCGGTCGACCCGGGATGGTCGACCATGACCCGCTCGAGGGCCGCCTTGCCGCCGGCCCGGGTGAAGTCGGCCTCCACGACCGGTACGTCGCGGCCGAGCGCGAGGCCCGCCCCGGACAGCGCCTGCTCCACACCGGCGATCCGGTCGGCGACCGTGGTGAGGGTCCTGGAGCCCGAGACCAGCGCGATGCGGCGGTGCCCCAGGTCGAGCAGGTGCTGGGCCACCTCGCTCGCGCCCTCGGTGTTGGCGGGCAGGACGGCATCGACGCCGAGGTGGTGCCGGCCGATGACGGCCACGCGACCGCCCGAGGCGCGGAAGGCCTGGATGTCGGCCTTGGCCGCGGACTGGACCGAGGGGTCCACGAAGCCCGACCCCGCGATGATGATGGCGCCGACCCGGTTGGCGATCAGCATGCGCAGCTGGGCCAGCTCGCGCTCCGGGTCCCGCCCCGTGTGGCAGATCTGGACGGTGAGCCCCTCGCGCGCCCCCACGCCGAGCACGCCGCTCGCGATCTCGGAGAAGTAGGGGTCGCCGATCTCGTGCACCAACAGGCCCACGGAGCGGCTGGGACCGCCCGCCAGGCTGCGCGCGTGGATGTTGGCCACGTAGCCCATGGACCGGGCGGTCTCCCGCACGCGTTCGGCGACCGACTCGCTGACCCCCGAGGCCCCGGACAGGCTGCGGGAGGCCGTGGCGATCGACACCCCCGCCGCCGCGGCCACGTCGAGCAGCCGTAGGCTCGCGACCCGTTCCTTGGCCATCCAGTCTTCTCCCGTCCGGTCTCCGAGCGATTCGGTTGTGACTCTTGCCACACACCCGGCGTGATGCATATGGTACCTGAAAGCGCTTACGAAAGCGCTTACGCATCTCACCCGAGGAGTGACATGAAGGTCAAGACCCCCCACCGCATCGCCGGGCTCGCGGTCGCCTCCTGCCTCGCCCTGAGCGCATGCATGAGCTCGGGCACGGACGGCAGTTCGGGCGAGGACGGCGACGGTCCGATCAAGATCGGGATCTCGCTCCCCCTCACCGGCGACTTCTCCGAGCCCGGCAAGGGCGTGCAGCGCGGCTACGAGGCGTGGGCCGACTACGTCAACGAGAACGGCGGCCTCCTCGGTCGCGACGTCGAGCTCACCATCCTCGACGACCAGTCCAACGCCGACCGGGTCGCCTCCGACTACGAGAAGCTCATCAACTCCGACGGCGTCGACCTCGTCTTCGGCCCGTTCTCCACCCGGCTCGTGGTCCCCGCCGCGCAGGTCGCGCAGGACTACGGCTTCCTCTTCGTCGAGCCGGCCGGCGCGGCCGAGGAGGTCTTCACCCAGGGCTTCGACAACCTGTTCTACGCCGCCCCCGCCGTCGCCGACGACCACTACAACTACCTCGCCGACGCGATCGAGGCCCTGCCCGAGGACCAGCGACCCAAGACCGCTGCGTACGCCGCGATGGACGACCCGTTCGCGATGGGAACGGCCTACGGGCTCAAGAGCCGCCTCGAGGAGATGGGCGTCGAGACCGTCGTGGACGAGGTCTACCCGCCCAACACCACCGACTTCGGCTCCATCGCCGCGAAGATCGCCGACAGCGACGCCGACGTCGTCGTCGGGGGCACGCAGTACCAGGACGCCGTCAACATGATCGTCGCGCTCCAGCAGCTCAACTACCAGCCGCGGATGGCCGCCTTCTCCACGGCGCCGACCAACCCCGAGTTCCCCGAGGCGATCGGCGAGAAGACCGAGGGCATCCTCTCCCCCACCGGCTACACGCCGGAGGCGACGTTCCCCACGAACAAGGAGTTCGTCGACTTCTACACCGAGCAGAACGGCACCCCGCCGGCCGAGGACGAGGCCAACGCCTGGACCACCGGGCAGGTCGTCGCCGCTGCCGTCGAGGCCGTCGGCTGTGCCGACCCCGACCCGGAGTGCCAGGGCCAGCTCATCGACTGGCTGCGCGAGAACGAGGTCGACACCGTCGTCGGCCCGCTGACCTGGGACGAGGACGGCCGCCCGCAGGGCGCCCACCTCATCCAGCAGTACGTCGACGGGAAGATCCGCATCGTGCTCCCCGAGGACGCCAAGGAGGCCGACCTCATCCTCGAGAAGCCCCGCTGGTGACCCGGCTTGCTTCCGACCTGATCGACGCCACCGACAAGACCAACCGTTAGGCGCCTGCCATGTCCCTGCTCGTGCAAAGCCTGGTGCTGGGCGTGCTGCTGGGAGGGCTCTACGCCCTCCTGGCGGCCGGCCTCACCCTCTACTTCGGCGTGATGCGCGTCGTGATGATCGCCCACTCGGCGTTCCTCATCCTCGCGGCGTACCTCGCCTGGTGGTTCACCGACCAGACGGGCATGGACCCGCTGCTCTCCCTCGCCGTGACCGTGCCGCTGTTCTTCGGCATGGGTGTGTTCATGCAGCGCGTCCTCATCAGCCGGCTGCGCCCGTCGACGCTGACCATGATGTCGGTGCTGCTCACCTTCTCGATCGCGCTGGTGATCGAGGGCATGCTCGGCTTCGTCTTCAGCGGCACCCAGCGCCGGATCCGGCTCGACTACGGCGGCGCCAACTTCGAGATCCTCGGCGCCAACGTCGCGGTCGTGAAGCTCATCGCCTTCGGGTTGGCGGTCGTCTCGCTCGCCGCGCTCTTCCTGATCATGAAGAAGACCGAGTTCGGGCAGGCGCTGCGCGCGACGATCCAGCACCCGGAGGCCGCCCGGCTCATCGGGGTCAACACCGAGCGAGTGGCCGGCTACGGCTTCGGGCTGGGCCTCGCCACCGCCGCCATCGGCGGCACCGCGCTCGCCCTGGACTCCACGTTCTACCCGTCGCTGCACTGGCACTGGATCGGCCCGCTGATGGCGATCATCGTCGTCGGCGGACTGGGCAGCATCCCGGGAGCGGCGATCGCCGCGATGGTGCTGGGGATGGGCCAGGCCCTGCTCCAGATCCCGCTCGGGACGACGTGGGCCCAGACGTTCTTCTACATCGCGTTGTTCGCCACCTTGATGGTGCGGCCGCAAGGATTCTTCGGAGGTCGTCTTGCCCAGCGCTTCTGACACCACGTCCGTGACCACGCCGGACCCCGGCACCACCACGGGCCGCGAGGGCGGCTCCCTCCGCTCGACCGGGATCAAGCTCTTCGGCGTGGTCGTGCTGGCCGCCGCCCTGCTCTCCTTCCCCTCGGTCGCCGCCAACCCGTTCATCCTGTCGGTGGGCGTCGTCATCATGAGCTACGCGTGCCTGGCGACCTCGTGGAACTTCGTCGGCGGCTTCACCGGCTACATCTCGCTCGGCCACGCGTCGTACTCCGGCCTCGGCGCCTACGCCACCGGCCTCCTGGTGATCCACACCAGCATGAACCCGTGGCTCGCCATGCTGCTGGCCGGACTCGTGGTCGCAGCGCTCGCCGTGCCCATCGGCATCGCCAGCCTCCGCGTGCGAGGCGCGTCCTTCGTCATCGTCTCGATCGCGCTGGTGCTCATCCTGCTGCTCGTCTTCCAGTCGTGGGGCTCCTTCACGGGCGGCTCCAACGGCCTGCGGGTGCCACGGCCCTTCGGCCCCGAGGTGCTCCGACCGGAGCAGCACGAACGGTTCTTCTACCTCCACGTGGCCCTGCTCGCCGTGGCGCTGCTGGTGTGGTGGCTGATCGACCGCTCCCGCTTCGGCATGGGTCTCAAGGCGATCCGCGAGGACGAGGACAAGGCCCAGGCGCTCGGGGTGCCGACGTTCACCTACAAGCTCATCGCCTTCGTCATCTCGGCCTTCTTCACGGCTCTCGCCGGCGGCCTGTACGCCCTCTGGTTCGGCTTCCTCGACCCG
Source organism: uncultured Actinomycetota bacterium (assembly GCA_963740115.1). GTDB lineage: Bacteria > Actinomycetota > Actinomycetes > Propionibacteriales > Nocardioidaceae > Nocardioides. The sequence continues at coordinate 36,581 of CAVUCQ010000006.1, forward strand.
ATCTTCCAGTTCTCGATCCTGGTCGGCTCCTACATGGTCCTGATGAGCCTCCTGGGCGGCATCCGCAGCCTCTTCGGTCCGCTGCTGGGTGCGGTGATCGTGGGGTACGCGGTCGAGTACTTCAAGAACCAGTACGGCGACACCCAGTTCCACCTGGTCGCCATGGGGCTGCTGCTCGGCCTGGTCGTGCTCTTCATGCCGGACGGCATCATCCCGGCCGCCACCAGCCTGGTCGACCGCTTCCGCCCGCAGCGCGCCTCCATCCGCGAGCTCAGCGCCGGCGACCTCGCCGATCAACGGCGTACGACCGAGCCGGGAGCGGCGCAGGACGACCAGCAGGCGCGGACCGACGACGGCGCCGACGTCGCGGAGCCCGACGACCCCGCCGCTGACGACCCCACCGACAGCCCCGCCACGGACAACCGCGCCACCGACAACCCCACCGGCACCAACGTCACGGAAGGAGCCCGCCGATGACCCTCACGAGCGGGAGCACGGGACCGGCCGCCACCGCGCCGGCGACCCCCAACCTGGCCACGGTCGACCTGAAGAAGTCCTTCGGTGGCGTGCACGCGGTCGACGGCGCGAGCGTCACCTTCCACGACGGCAAGGTCAACGCGCTGATCGGCCCCAACGGGTCCGGCAAGACGACGTTCTTCAACTGCGTCACCGGCATGATCAAGCCGGACTCCGGTTCGGTGTCCTACCGCGGCACCGACATCACCGGCAAGGCTCCGCACCGGATCGCCCGCGCCGGGATCGGGCGCAGCTTCCAGCTGTGCCGGATCTTCCCGCGGATGACGGTGATGGAGAACATGCTGGTCGCGGTCCGCTCCACCAGCCTGCGCCGACAGCTCGCCTCCGCCCGTCACCCGGACGAGCTCGACCGGGCCCGCGGCCTGCTCGCGCGCGTCGGCATCGAGCACCTCGAGCACTCCCTGGCGCGCGACATCTCCTACGGCCAGCAGAAGCTCCTCGAGCTGGCCGGCGTGCTGATGGCCGACCCCGACACGATCATGCTCGACGAGCCGGCCGGCGGCGTGAACCCGGCACTGATCGACCGGATCGCCACCCTGGTCCGCTCCCTCAACGCCGAGGGCAAGACCTTCATCGTCGTCGAGCACAACATGGAGCTGGTCATGTCGCTCTCCGACCACGTCGTGGTCTTCGACCGCGGCCGCCCGATCTGCGAAGGCACCCCGACGGTCGTGCAGAGCGACCCCCGAGTCCTGGAGGCCTACCTTGGCATCTGACACCGCACCCACGACCGAGTACCTCCTCGAGCTCGACGACATCGAGGCCGGCTACGGCCGCGCCGCCCTCGTCCTGCGCGGCCTCACCGTCAAGGTGCCGCCCGCCACCGTGGTCTGCCTGGTCGGACCCAACGGCGCCGGCAAGTCGACCGTGCTGAAGGTGGCGAGCGGCATGCTCACCCCCCGCTCGGGCACGATCCGCGTGGCCGGCAAGGACGTCACGAAGAACTCGCCGCAGCAGATGCTCGCCGCCGGCCTCTCCCACGTCCTCCAGGGCCACAGCGTCTTCAAGGAGATGACGGTCGAGGAGAACGTCCGCCTCGGTGCCTACACCGTCAAGGACAAGGGCGAGGTCAACGACCGCATCGACTTCGTGAAGTCGCTGTTCCCCGTCGTCGCCGACCGGTGGAGCGCCCTCGCCGGCGCGCTCTCCGGCGGCCAGCAGAAGCAGGTCGAGTTCGCGCGGTCGCTGATGGTGAGTCCCCAGGTCGTGCTCCTCGACGAGCCGTCGATGGGCCTGGACCCGAAGGCGACCGGCACGGTGTTCGAGCAGGTCGTGCGGATGCGCGACGCCGGCACCGCGGTGCTGCTCGTCGAGCAGAACGCCCGTCGGGCACTCGAGACCGCCGACCTCGGGTGCGTGCTGGACCTGGGTCGCGTGCACATCTCCGGCCCGGCCGACGACCTGCTGCGCGACCCGCAGCTCGCCGAGCTCTACCTGGGCGGCCGTCCGTCGACCGCGCCCACCACCTGACCAGCTCCACGCCCGACGCTCGCCACGACCTGAGGACCCACCATGCCTGACCGCACCTCCGACCCGACGTACCGCATCCTCATGAACGGCGTCACCGGCCGCATGGGCTACCGCCAGCACCTGCTGCGGTCGATCCTGGCCATCCGTGACGACGGCGGCATCCCGCTGCCCGACGGCACCCGCCTGCAGGTGGAGCCGGTGCTGCTCGGCCGGAACGCCGACAAGCTGGCGCGGCTCGCCGAGGAGCACCAGATCGCCGACTGGTCGACCGACCTCGACACCGTGCTGGCCGAGGACGAGCGCGCCGATCTACTTCGACGCCCAGGTGACCAGCGAGCGGAAGAAGGCCATCCTCAAGGCCGCGGCGGCGGGCAAGCACATCTACACCGAGAAGCCGATCGCCGAGACGGTCGCCGAGGGTGAGGAGCTCGTCGCGGCCGCGGCGAAGCACGGCATCATCAACGGTGTCGTCCACGACAAGCTCTACCTGCCGGGGTTGATGAAGCTCAAGCGCCTGGTGGACTCCGGCTTCTTCGGCCGCATCCTCTCGGTGCGCGGCGAGTTCGGCTACTGGGTCTTCGAGGGCGACTACCTCCCGGCGCAGCGGCCCAGCTGGAACTACCGCGCCCAGGACGGCGGCGGGATGGTCCTCGACATGTTCTGCCACTGGAACTACGTGCTGGAGAACCTGTTCGGCGGGGTCGAGGCGGTCACCGCCAAGGCGGTCACCCACATCCCCGAGCGGTGGGACGAGAACGGTGAGCGCTACGACGCCACCGCCGACGACGCGGCGTACGCCATCTTCGAGCTGGCCGGCGGGATCATCGCCCAGGTCAACTCGTCGTGGGCGGTGCGCGTGGAGCGCAAGGAGCTCGTGGAGTTCCAGGTCGACGGCACCCACGGCTCGGCGGTGGCGGGCCTGTTCAACTGCCGCATCCAGCCGCGCGAGGCGACGCCGATGCCGGTGTGGAACCCCGACCTGCCCACCACCGAGGACTTCCGGGGCCAGTGGCACGAGATTCCCGACAACCGGGAGTTCGGCAACGGCTTCCGCGCGCAGTGGGAGCAGTTCCTCCTCGACGTGCACGCCGGTCGCCCGCACCGCTACGACTTCTCCGCGGGCGTCCGTGGCCTCGAGCTCGTCGACGCGGGCCTGCTGTCCTCCGCCGAGGGGCGGCGGGTGGTCCTGCGATGAGTCCCACGTCGGTGGACGTCCCGCTCGCCGACGGCGGGTGGCAGACGGTCACGCTCCACGAGCCGCGGCAGTGGAAGGACCACCCGCACCCCTACGCCCAGCGGGTGGCGTTCGCGGCGGCCCACGTGGTCGCCGACCCTCGCGGCGAGAACGTCCCCGGCGCGCCCGCGGTCGTCGACTGGGACTCCACCCTCGCCTTCCGGCGCGAGCTGTTCCGCTACGGCTTCGGCGTCGCCGAGGCGATGGACACGGCGCAGCGCAACATGGGCCTGGACTGGACGGCGGTCCAGGAGCTGGTCCGCCGCAGCGCCGCGCAGGCCAGCGAGTACGACGCCCGCATCGCGTCGGGAGCCGGTACCGACCACGTCGGTGCCGTGTCGTCGCTCGACGAGGTGCGCGCGGCCTACGCCGAGCAGGTCGAGTTCGTCGAGTCGACCGGCTCGCAGGTGATCCTGATGGCATCTCGGCAGCTGGCCTCGGTCGCGTCCGGCCCTGACGACTACGTCTCGCGTCTACACCGAGCTGCTCGAGCAGGTCCGCGAGCCGGTCATCCTGCACTGGCTCGGCGAGGCGTTCGACCCGCAGCTGCGCGGCTACTGGGGCTCGACCGACGTCGACGCGGCCACCGCGACGTTCCTCGACCTGGTCCGCGCCCACGCCGACAAGGTCGACGGCGTCAAGGTCTCGCTGCTCTCGGCCGACCACGAGATCGGCCTGCGAGCCGACCTGCCCGAGGGCGTACGCCTCTACACCGGCGACGACTTCAACTACCCCGACCTGATCCGCGGCGACGGGACGCACCACTCGGACGCCCTGCTCGGGGCCTTCGCCGCGATCGCCCCCGCGGCCTCGGCTGCACTGACCGCGCTCGACGAGGGCGACCTGACGACGTACGACGCGGAGATGGCGCCGACGCTGCCGCTCTCCCGGCACGTGTTCGAGGCGCCGACGTACTACTACAAGACCGGCATCGCGTTCCTGTCGTGGCTCTGCGGCCACCAGCCGGGCTTCACGATGGTGGGCGGACTCCAGTCGGCCCGCAGCGCCGTGCACCTCGGCCGGCTCTTCGCGCTGGCCGACGAAGCCCGGCTGCTGCCCGACCCCGAGCTGGCGGCCCACCGGATGCAGCTCTACCTCAGGGGCGTGGGGCTCGACGGGGCGGGGCTGGCGCGATGACGACCGTCGACGTGGCCCTCGACGTCCCCTCCCGTGCTCCCGCGCGGGTGGCGACCCCGGCCCCGGGCGACCCCCGGCTCGCGCGCCTCTCCCTCAACCAGAAGACGGTCGACGGCTGGAGCCTGCGCGAGGCGATCGACGGCTGCGTCGCTGCCGGCCTGCCCGCCATCGGAACCTGGCGCGAGCCGGTCGCCGAGGTCGGCGTGGCAACGGCCGCGCGCTGGATCTCCGACGCCGGGCTGCGGGTGTCCTCGGTGTGCCGCGGCGGCTTCTTCACCGGCGCCGGCGACCTGTCGCTCGCGGAACGGCACGACGACAACCGGCGCGCGCTCGACGAGGCCGCGGCGCTCGGCGCCCCGTGCCTGGTGCTCGTGCCGGGCGGCCTTCCCGCCGGCGACCGCGACCTGCCCGCGGCCCGCGCCCGCGCCGCCGCGGCGGTGGAGGCGCTGGTCCCCCACGCCCTCGACACCGGCGTACGCCTGGCCGTCGAGCCGATGCACCCGATCTTCGCCGCCGACCGCGGGGTCGTCTCCACTCTCGCGCAGGCGCTCGACATGGCCGAGCCGCTGCCCGTCGAGGCCGTCGGCGTCGTCGTCGACACCTTCCACGTCTGGTGGGAGCCCGGCGTGGAGGAGCAGATCGTGCGAGCGGGCGACCGCATCGCGTCGTACCAGGTCTGCGAGTGGATCACCCCGCTCCCGCCCGACGCGCTGCTCTCGCGCGGGATGATGGGCGACGGCCACATCGACTTCCCCCGGCTCACCTCCCTCGTCGCGGCCGCCGGCTACACCGGCGACGTCGAGGTCGAGATCTTCAACGCCGACGTGTGGGCCGCCGACGGCCGCGCCGTCGTCGAGACGCTCGCGCGTCGCTACGTCGAGCTCGTGGAGCCGCACCTCTGACAGACGCGTCTCCGGCAGGTCCAGCAGCACGTCCCCAGTCTCACCTCGGAAAGGAACGGGAGCACATGCACCGCAGAAGGATCACGACCGCCCTCCTCACGACCACGCTCGTCGCGTGGCCCATGTCCGGCGCCGTCTCGGCCGCCCAGGACGACGGGCCCGACACCGTCCGGGTCGTCGCGCCTGCCACGCCGCAGCACTGGGACCCCCTCACCGACGAGCTGTGGGCCTACGAGGGCGACCAGGTCGTCCTCACCCGAGCGGGGACCAACCCGAACGACGGCGTCCGCCGGCCCTTCGAGTACGCCGTCGTCACCAAGGGTCCCGAGCTCGCCGACGTCAGTGTGCGCGCCGAGGTCCGCCTCGACGAGTCGGTCGCCGTCAGCAACCGCGACGTGGTGGTGATCTGGAACTACCAGGGCCCCAAGCGCTTCTACTACGCCCACTTCTCGCAGGACAACACGATCTATCCCCACAACGGGATCTTCGTGGTCGACAACGCCGACCGCCGCCGCATCGACGACCAGTGGACCGGCTCGGTGGGCGCACCTCCGGCGGTGACCGACGCCGACTGGCACGACGTACGCGTCGACCACGACGCCACCACGGGCGAGATCGAGGTCTACGTCGACGGCGCGGACCAGCCGCTCATGACGGCCACCGACACCACGTTCAGCGGCGGACGGGTCGGCTTCGGCTCGTTCGACAACTTCGGACGCACGCGCCACTTCCGCGCGGTCGGCACCGCTGCGAGCAGCACGCCGTGACCGCCCCCTGATCCCCGTCGGTCCCCGGCCAGGCCGGGGGCCGACGAGGGCTGCCACGGCCCCGGGCAAGGAATCGCGGCAGCAGTTGTCTCCAACCACCTCAACGATAGGGACACCCCCATGCGCAAGACACGCTGGTGGGTCGCTGCAGTCACCACTTCACTGGTGGCAGCGGCCCTCTCCCCCTTGGCCACGCCGGCCACGGCCGACGATGCATCCTCGGGTCCAGGAGCCCCGGCCATCCCACCCGACCCCTCCCCCTCGACGCTCGGCCTCGTGCTCGAGGAGTACGCCCAGCTGCCGGCCTCGACCCCCAACGGCCCGTGGACCGACGTCCGCATCGGCACCCGGCACAACCGCATCAACCACGTCGGCGAGCTGCCCGACGGCTCCGGCCGGCTCTACGTCCCCGACCTGAACGGCAACCTGTACTTCCTCGAGGACCAGCAGCCGCACGTCTACCTCGACGTCGCGGCACGCTTCCCCGAGTTCATGGCGTGGCGCGGACTCGGATCGGGCTTCGGGTTCGTCACCTTCCACCCTGAGTTCGCGGAGAACGGGAAGTTCTACACGACCCACACCGAGACACCCAACGCTCCCGGCCCGCAGACCTACCCGGGTCAGCCCAACGGGAACGGGGCCGTGCAGAGCGTCGTCACCGAGTGGACCGCCGACGACCCCTCCGCCGACACCTTCACCGGCACCAGCCGCGAGATGTTCCGGTTCCGCTTCGTCGGTCAGACCCACGCGATCCAGCAGATCGACTTCAACCCCACGGCCGAGCCGGGTGACGACGACTACGGCCTGCTCTACCTCGCCGTCGGCGACGGCGGGCACGGTGTCAACAGCCCCGACCCGCAGGACCTCAAGACCCCGGCCGGCAAGATCCTGCGGATCGACCCCGCTGGCACCAACGGGCCCAACGGGCAGTACGGCATCCCCGAGTCCAACCCCTGGGTCGGCGTCTCCGGCGCGATCGGCGAGATCTGGGCCATCGGCATGCGCGACCCGCACCGCTTCAGCTGGGACGCCGAGGGCAAGCACGAGATGTTCCTCGGCCACATCGGCCAGCGCGCCATCGAGGCCGTCTACGAGGTCGACGCCGGCGACGACTTCGGCTGGCCCGACGTGGAGTCCCGCCTCGACTACCAGAACGACACGCAGTGCCGCCTCGACCCGATGACCCCGGAGCAGGCCGCGAAGGGCTACGACTTCCCGGTCGCGTCGTACGCGCACGAGACGCCGGCCAACTGGAGCTGCAACGCCGACTCGGGCCACGCCATCTCCGGCGGCCACGTGCACCGCGGCGACCTGTCCGGCTTGAAGGGCAAGTACGTCTTCGGCGACCTCGTCAAGGGAGAGGTGTACTACACCACCGCCGCGCACATGCGCGACGACAGCGAGCGCGAGGCGACCGTCCACGAGCTCCAGCTCTGGGACACCTCGGGCACGCGCATGCGGATGTCCGACTTCGTCGGCGACGGCCGCGTCGACCTGCGCTTCGGCACGGACTCCGACCGCAGCCTCTACCTGCTGGCCAAGGCCAACGGGAAGATCTGGAAGGTCGTCGACACCCGGCGTGCGCCGGTCGACAAGGACGTCGAGCCGTCGCTCGCGGACGACCTGGTGGCCGCGTACGACTTCGAGCACCCCTTCGCTGCCAACGACTCGTACGAGGTGGACCAGGGGCCCAGCCGCACGCTGATCCGGCTCATCAACGGCGGTGACCGGATGCGGGTCGACGACGGCGCCCACCCCGACTCCAACAACGCGCTGCAGGTCCACAGCGCCGCGGAGTCGCCCACGGGGACGGCCTGGAAGGCTGGCGTCTACGAGGGCGACGCGGACGGCGTGGCCTCGCTGTCGCGGTTCAACAACGCGAAGGCGACCACGGTGATGGGCTGGTTCAAGATGACCGGCCAGAACCCGACGCCGGGCTACAACGCCATCGGGCTCGCCGGCGTGCTCGCCGGCAACTCCGACGGGCACGGCGTACGCGCGCTGCTCGAGCTGATCAACGTCAACGGGGAGCTGCGGCTGGTCGCGCTGGGCAGGCGGCTGGACACCGGAGGGTCGTGGACCTACGCGGCGTCCCAGGACTGGCACGACCTGCTGCCGCAGGGCGAGTGGGTCCACCTGGCCGCGACGTTCGACTTCGCCAACGGCTCGATGGCGCTCTACCGCAACGGGAAGCCGGTCGACGGGTTCTACACCGCGACCAACGACCCGTGGCGCGTCGACGGCACGGGCACCTCGGCGACGAACCCGCGGGGCATCAAGATCGGCGGCTCGTTCCCGCAGGACGGCACGGAGCGCAACCCCTGCAACTGCCGGATGGACGACCTGATGTTCCTCGACACGGTCGCCAGTGCGGACGAGGTGGCGCAGCAGTACCGCCGGTTCTTCCGCTGACCGGCGCATGACGAGAGGGCCCGACCGCCACACGGCGGTCGGGCCCTCCTCGTGCTCGGGACGGACCCGTCAGCCGCAGGCCGGGGCCGGAGGCAGCGGGGCCGGCACGCCGATCGTCGGCATGCCGAGCCCCACGCCGCTGGGCGCGGGCGGCGCGGACGTACGCCGCTCCCACGCGTCGCCGGCACGGGTGCGGCGTACGGACCGGATCGGGCTGTCGGCGACCAGGTGGTGCGGCGCGGCGTAGGTGATGTCGACGGTGACCATGTCGCCGGGGCGCACGGAGTCGGCGTCGACGCCGGAGAAGTCGGCCGCGAAGTGGACGAGCCGGTTGTCGCGGGCGCGGCCGGAGAGCCGGTGGGTGGCGGCGTCCTTGCGACCCTCGCCCTCGGCGACCATCAGCTCGAGGGTCTGGCCCACGAGGCGCTTGCTCTCCCCCCACGCGATCTCGTCGACGACCTCGACGAGGCGCAGGTAGCGGTCCTTGACCACCTCCGGCGGGACCTGGTCGTCGAGGGTGGCGGCCGGGGTGCCGGGGCGCTTGGAGTACTGGAACGTGAACGCGGCCGAGAAGCGGGCAGCGCGGACGACGTCGAGGGTGGCCTGGAAGTCCTCCTCGGTCTCGCCGGGGAAGCCCACGATGATGTCGGTCGTGATCGCCGCCTCGGGGATGGCGGCGCGGACGCGCTCGATGATCCCGAGGTACTTCGAGCGCCGGTAGGAGCGGCGCATGTCGCGCAGCACCTTGTCGGAGCCGGACTGCAGCGGCATGTGCAGCGACGGCATCACGTTGGAGGTCTCCGCCATCGCCTCGATGACGTCGTCGGTGAACTCGGCGGGGTGCGGCGACGTGAAGCGCACCCGCTCCAGCCCCTCGATCCCGCCGCAGGCCCGCAGCAGCTTGGAGAAGGCCTGGCGGTCACCGAACTCCACGCCGTAGGCGTTGACGTTCTGGCCCAGCAGGGTGATCTCGGTGACGCCTTCGGCGACCAGCGCCTCGATCTCGGCGAGGATCTCGCCGGGTCGGCGGTCCTTCTCCTTGCCGCGCAGCGCGGGGACGATGCAGAACGTGCAGGTGTTGTTGCAGCCGACCGAGATCGACACCCAGGCGGCGTAGGCCGACTCACGCTTGGTGGGCAGCGTCGAGGGGAAGACCGACAGCGACTCGAGGATCTCGACCTGGGCCTCGTCGGCCACCCTCGCGCGCTCGAGCAGCACCGGCAAGGAGCCGATGTTGTGGGTGCCGAAGACGACGTCGACCCAGGGGGCCTTGGTGGTGATCGTGTCGCGGTCCTTCTGGGCCAGGCAGCCACCGACGGCGATCTGCATGCCGGGCGTCACGGCCTTGACCGACGCCAGCTGGCCGAGGTTGCCGTAGAGCTTGTTGTCGGCGTTCTCCCGCACCGCGCAGGTGTTGAAGACGACGACGTCCGCCACGGCGTCCGAGCCGGCCCGGACGTAGCCGGCGTTCTCGAGCAGCCCGCTCAGCCGCTCCGAGTCGTGGACGTTCATCTGGCACCCGTGGGTCCGGACCTCGTAGGTGCGGGCGGGGGCGACGGCTGCGGTGCTCATGACGGGGTCAAGCGTACGGCGGTGCGCGGGGGCGTCGGCAATCGCGAGCGGCCGCCTCGTCTGCCCACCTTCGGGGATCGTCCGGCAGCCGGGCACCGCCTGCCGCGAGGAACGAGCATGCTGTGCCCATCCACAACTGAGTAACATCGAGACCGCGCCCCTCCGCGGGCACCAGGCCGTCTCGGGAGACCACATGCCGCATCCCAGCGTGCTCGACCCCTCACCCGACGTGCGCGGGCGCCGGCGCGGCCATGCGACGGGCGTCGTCAGCCTGGTGCTGGTCACCCTGGCCGGCCCGGTCCTCGCCACATCGCTCCCGGTGGCGGCCGATGACCCGCCGCAGCGAGCCACCCGGGCGACCCTGGTCGTGCTGCCTCCGATCGTGCAGCCGGGCAGGCGGCCGGCCGACCCCGAGCGCGGGGCCGCCCTCGTGGCGACGTTCTCACCCGCCCGGCCCGGTCACGAGGTCGTCTTCGAGCGCGCCGTGCGCGGTGGCGGCTGGCGCGTGGTCGGCCGGGACACGCAGGACGCGTGGGGGTCGGCGGCGCACGTGGCGCGCTCCGGCCGCCACCGCGCGAGCACCGTGGTCGGCGGCGTGACCTGGTCCTCCCCCGCCGTGCGGGCGCGCCGCTGGCGACCCGCCTTCGAGGACACCTTCTCCGGTGGCCGCCTCGACAGGGCCGTCTGGAACGACCAGGAGCGCAAGCACCAGGCGACGTACGCCCCCCGGACGTGCACGCTCGTCGATCCCTCGGCCCGATCGGTCGACGGCGGCGTCCTGCACCTGGGCGTGGGGCTGGATGCGGCCCGCTCCGGCCAGGTGTGCCACTACGACTGGAAGGCCAGCGCCGGCCAGAGTCCCTACCTCCTCACCAGCCAGGTCGCCACCGAGCACACCCACCACTTCCAGCACGGGATCGTCGCGGCGCGGATCAAGCCGCAGCGCGCGGACGGCATGCACTCGGCGCTCTGGCTGCTGCCGCGCGACACCCGGTTCGCCGCGGGCGACCCGAGCCAGGGAGCCGAGATCGACGTCATGGAGTTCTGGGGCGACAAGGGTCGCGGCGCCGAGACGATCGGGTCCTACATCACCTGGCACGGCCCGGGGTGGTCCACCGAGCGCATCGGCGGCAAGTTCCCCGACGCGCGCCGCGCCCTCGGCGCCGGGCATGGGTGGTGGCAGGAGTTCCACGTGTTCTCGGTCGAGTGGACGCCCGAGGAGTACGTCTTCCGGGTCGACGGGCGCGAGTACTACCGCGAGACCCAGGCCGTGTCCCAGGTGCCGCAGTACCTCGTGCTGTCGATGCTGGCGTCGGACTACGAGCTCGACGACCTCGACGCGTCCGACCTCGGCGACACCGCGCAGGTCGACTGGGTCCAGGTCTACGACTGGACCTCCCGCTAGGTCGGGTGCGCCCGCCGGGGCACCTAGGCTCGCGGCATGCCCCGCATGCACTCGCTCGAGCTCGTGCCCGACGCGGCCGGCTGCGACGTCGTACGCCGTGACTGGCAGGCGCTGCGCGACGCCGGGCTCCCCTCGCAGCTCGACCACCGCGGGACGAGCAACAGCCCGCACCTGACCCTCCTCGCGGCGCCGGCGCTGCGTCCGCAGGACGAAGAGCGCGCGGTCGAGCTGGTCGGGGCGTCGATGCCCGTCGAGGTGCGCGTGGCGGGGGTCGCCCTGCTCGGCGGCAGCCGGGTGTCCCTGGTGCGGGTGGTCGACGTACCGGACGAGCTCGTGCGCGCCGTGCTCGACCTGCGCGCCGAGGTGCCCGGGGTGCAGCACCCGGGATGGCTGCCGCACGTGACCCTGGCCCGTCGGGTGCCTCGCGCCGACGTCCCCGCTGCGCTCGAGCTGCTCGGTCACGACGACGCCAGCCTGAGGATGACCACCATGCGCCGGTGGGATCCCGAGGCCGGCGTCGTGCGCAGGCTGTGACGCCCGGATCGTCACGAATCGGTGTCGGTCACGCGCCCGGGCCATGCGGTGATGGCCCGAAAGGACTACCTGACGCTAGGTTTCGCCTATGACCGCGCAGCAATCGGCAACCGTCAGCGCCGGCCGGGGCGAGCCCCTCGTCGTGCTGAGCGACGTCCAGAAGCACTTCGGACAGCTCCACGCCCTCAAGGACATCGACCTGACGGTCACGCGCGGAGAGGTCGTTGTCGTCATCGGCCCGTCGGGCTCGGGCAAGTCGACGCTGTGCCGCGCGATCAACCGCCTCGAGACCATCGACGAGGGCACGATCACCCTCGACGGGCAGCCCCTCCCCCAGGAGGGCAAGGCGCTGGCCTCGCTGCGGGCGGAGGTCGGCATGGTCTTCCAGAGCTTCAACCTCTTCGCCCACAAGACGATCCTCGAGAACGTCACGCTCGGCCCGATCAAGGTCCGCGGCATGAAGAAGGACGCGGCCGAGAAGAAGGCGCGCGAGCTGCTCGAGCGGGTCGGCGTCGGCCACCAGGCCGAGAAGTACCCCGCACAGCTCTCCGGCGGCCAGCAGCAGCGCGTCGCCATCGCCCGGGCGCTGGCCATGGAGCCCAAGGTGATGCTCTTCGACGAGCCGACGTCGGCGCTGGACCCGGAGATGATCAAGGAGGTCCTCGACGTCATGGTCGACCTCGCCCAGCAGGGCATGACGATGGTCGTGGTCACGCACGAGATGGGCTTCGCCCGCACCGCGGCCGACCGCGTCGTCTTCATGGCCGACGGCGCGATCGTCGAGGAGGGCACCCCCGAGGAGTTCTTCACCCACCCCAAGTCGGACCGCGCCAAGGACTTCCTCGGCAAGATCCTCAAGCACTGATCGACGACCACACACGAGTTCCCGCACCAACACATCAAGGGAGATGCAGATGCGATTCATCCGTACCAAGGCGGTGGTGGCCGGTCTCGGCCTCGCACTCAGCCTGGCCGCCTGCGGCGATGCCGGTGACGACACCGAGGGCGCAGAGGTCGAGGTGGAAGAGAACGCCGCCGAGGAGTTCGACGACGGCACGCGCATGAAGGAGCTGGCCGACGCCGGCGCCGTCAAGATCGGCGTGAAGTTCGACCAGCCCGGCCTGGGCTTCAAGGACGCCGGGTCCGACATCCCCACCGGCTTCGACGTCGAGATGGCCAAGGTGCTCGCCGCCGACCTCGGGATCGCCGAGGACGAGGTGGAGTGGATCGAGACCATCTCCGACAACCGCGAGCCCTTCCTGCAGGACGGCACCGTCGACCTGGTGCTGGCGTCGTACTCGATCACCGACGAGCGCCGCGCGGTCGTCGGCCAGGCCGGCCCGTACCTCGTCACCGGCCAGCAGCTGCTCGTCCCTGAGGACAGCGACGTGGAGAGCACCGACGACCTGCAGGGCGAGGAGGTCTGCTCGGTGACGGGCTCGACCTCGCTGGAGAACGTCGAGGCCGAGGGCATGAAGCCGGTCGGCTTCGACACCTACTCCGAGTGCGTGGAGAAGGTGCTCGACGGCACCGTCGCGGCCATGTCGACCGACGGCACCATCCTCGCCGGCTACGCCGCGCAGAACGAGGGTGAGCTCAAGGTCGTCGGCGAGGAGTTCTCCGAGGAGAACATCGGCGTCGGCTACTCGCAGGACTACCCGGAGATGTGCCAGTGGATCGTCGACACGATCACCGAGGCCTACGAGGACGGCACCTACGAGGAGGCGTTCACCGCCACGCTCGGCCCCTCGGGCGTCGAGGTCCCGGAGCTTCCCGAGATGGACTCCTGCGAGTCCTGACGCATCCCTGACGGGTCCGGGCCCGCCTGAGAGGGCGGGCCCGGTCCCGCACTGTCCGACCGAGAGAGGAGTGGCGTGGACGCCGTCCTGGACAACTTCGACGTGGTGCTGAGGGGGTTCGGCTACACCATCTGGCTCTTCCTGGTCTCGGCAGTCATCTCGCTCGTCATCGGCACGCTGCTCGCCGCCGCCAGGGTCGGGCCGGTGGCCGTGCTGCGGATGTTCGCCACGACGTACGTCACGCTGGTGCGCAACACCCCGCTCGTCATCATCTTCCTGTTCTTCCAGCTCGGCGCCGGCAAGATCTTCGACTGGCTCCGCTTCAGCTGGGTCGACGTCCACATCGGGGGGTTCGACTTCACGTCGTTCTTCACGGCTGCCGTGGCCTCGCTGAGCCTCTACACCTCGGCGTTCGTGTGCGAGTCGCTGCGCGCCGGCGTCAACTCAGTCAGTCTCGGCCAGGCCGAGGCCGCCCGCGCCATCGGCCTCCCCTTCTCCGGGGTGATGTCCCAGGTCGTCCTCCCCCAGGCGTTCCGCGCAGCCGTGCCGCCGCTGGCCAGCACCTTCATCGCCCTGCTCAAGAACACGTCGGTCGCCGGCGTCTTCGGCGTCCTGGACGCGGCCGGACGCATGAAGGGCTTCACCAACGACTACGCCGACCAGCGGTGGGGCATCTTCCTGGCCTTCGCGCTCGGCTACATCATCCTCGTCGAGATCGTCTCGGCGATCGCGATCGCCCTCGAGCGCCGTTGGAGGGTGGCCTGATGAGCGCACCAGGAGTCCTGTTCGACGCCGCCGGCCCGGTCACCCGGGCCCGGCACCGGATCTACAGCATCATCGCCGGCATCGCCCTGGTCGGCGTGGTCGCCTTCCTCGTCTACCGGATGTCCGCGACGGGGCAGCTCGAGTACGAGAAGTGGGAGCCGTTCCTCACTCCGCGCTACATCGAGGCCATCCTCCTCGACGGTCTGCTGGTCACCCTGCAGATGGCCTTCAGCGCCATCATCGGGGCGGTCGTCTTCGGGCTGTTCTTCGGCATCGGCAAGCTCTCGGAGCACACGCTCGTGCGGTGGCCGTGCTGGCTGGTCGTGGAGTTCTTCCGGGCCGTCCCGGTCATCCTGCTCATCATCTTCTGCTTCTACGCCGTCTTCGGGGACACGGACGAGCTGTCCCGGCGCACCTACTGGGCCGTCGTCCTGGCGCTCACCCTCTACAACGGCGCGGTGCTCGCGGAGGTCTTCCGGGCGGGCATCAACGCCGTGCCGAAGGGCCAGGCGGAGGCGGCGTACGCGATCGGCATGCGCAAGACGCAGGTGATGACCGTCGTGCTGCTGCCCCAGGCGGTGAAGATCATGATCCCGGCGATCATCAGCCAGATGGTCGTCGCGCTCAAGGACACCAGCCTCGGCTACGTCGTCGCGGGCCTCGGGCTGACGCGCATCGCGAAGCCGATCTACACCACCTTCTTCAACCACGTGCCGACGATCATCGTGATCGGCGGGATGTACGTCATCGTCAACCTGCTGCTGACCGCGCTGGCCATGTACGTGCAGCGGAGGTTGGTCGGGGAGAAGAAGGTGCTCGAGGTCGCGATGGTCGGCGAGCAGACCCCCGAGCCGGCGCCTTTCCACAAGGGTGACACCGGCGGCGATCCCGGCGCTCAGCGCGTGGCGCTTCTCCGTCACCCAGAGCCGGATGACACCGTCGACCACGACGGTGCCGTCGGCGCGTACGCCCCGCACCCGCACCGGCAGGTCGTGGCCCGCACTCGCGTCGGCCGTCCACTGACCGGGGTCGGTCTCGGCGATGCAGGTGATGTCGGAGTCGGCCTTGGCGGTGTAGGCGACCTCCATCCCCTTCGGGATCCAGCGCCTGCCGGGCGGGATGGTCGACTCGGCCAGCGCACCCATCGCCGCCTCGAGGCCGTTGCACAGCGCGATCGCGTGCACCGTCCCGATGTGGTTGTGCACGCCCCGACGCTTGCGGATCACCAGCTCGGCGTGGTTCGGCTCGATCACGGTGAAACGCGGACGGATGCTGGCGAAGTAGGGCGCCTTCTGGCTGAAGGCGAGCGAGAAGATCCGGTCGCCCCACGGCAACGCGGAGGTCTTCTTCCAGAGGTCCAGGACGGCAGGCATGCGGCGATGCTACCAGCGGGTAACTTTGCGCGTCCCTGCGTACGCGGGAACCGTCAGCGGGCCTCGAGCACCTCGACCCGGTTCCCGTGGCCGTCGAAGGTGTGGAAGCGGGTGAAGCCGGGGAACGAGTCTCGCTGGCTGTCGTCGACGTCGAAGCCGAGCTCGCGCAGCCTGCCCGTGGCTTCGTCGAGGTCGGCCACCACGAAGGCCGGGTGGGCCTTCCGTGCGGGCGCGTAGGGCTCCTCGACGCCGACGTGCAGCTCCGCGGTGACGGCGCCGGAGTCGTCGTAGGCCCTGAACCAGCAGCCGCCGCGTTCCACCAGGTCGGCCGGCTTGTCGACCTCGGTCATGCCCAGTCCGTCGACGTAGAAGCGGCGCGCCGCGTCCTCGCCCCCGGTCGGGCAGGCGACCTGCACGTGGTGCAGCCTCACGACTCCGCCTTGCGGGCCACGACGAAGATCCGGCGGAACGGCAGGATGACGCGCCCCGCGGTGTCGGCCGGGTAGGCCTCACGCAGCATCGCCTTGAACTCCTCCTCGAACCCGGGGCGGAGGTCGTCGGGCAGGGCCTGGAGGGTCGGGCGGGCGCCGGTGCCGGAGACCCACCTGAAGACCGGGTCCTCGCCGGTGAGCACGTGGAGGTAGGTCGTCTCCCACGCGTCGACCTCGCAGCCGCGGTCGAGCAGCACGCGTGCGTAGTCCGCAGGATCGTGGCTCGCCGGCACCCGGGCGTTGCCGACGTGCGCGGCGTAGGGGGCGCGCGAGGCCAGCTCGGTGCGGGTCGTGTGGCTGGGCTCGTCGAAGTTGCCCGGGACCTGGAAGGCCAGCCAACCGCCACGCGCCACCCGGTCGAGCAGGCGCGGCAGGAGCAGGATGTGGTCGGGAACCCACTGGAGGGTGGCGTTGGAGACCAGGACGTCGACGGGGGCACGCAGCGCCAGCCGGTCGGGGCGGGCCCAGTCGCGGAGGTCGCCCACCTCCCACGTGACGCCCTCGACCTCCCGTGCGGCGGCGATCATCTCCGGGCTGCTGTCGATGCCGGTCACCGCGGCGCCCGGCCAGCGGTCGGGCAGGAGCGCGGTGAGGTTGCCGGGCCCGCAGCCCAGGTCGACGACGACGCGCGGCGTCTCCGCGTGCACGCGGGCGAGCAGGTCGACGAACGGCCGGCCTCGCTCGTCGGCGTACGCCAGGTAGCGGTCGGGGTCCCAGCTGTGGGCTTCGCTCATGTCGGTCTCCTTTCCTCGGCCCCACCGGTGTAGTCGAGTGGCCAACGGTCGTCAATGCGGTCCCGACGCAGCCGCTCGTCACTGGACCACCGCGGGGGTGTCTTGACGTCGAGATAAGTCGTGAGCCTCCTTCGCGAGACCATCTCGATGTCAAGATTCTCGACCATCTGGCAGGATGGCCACATGCGCGACGAGGTGGATGACCTGGTCGAGGCCTGGGGACGCGAGCGGGGCGACCTCGACCTGGCCCCCGTGGAGGTGTTCTCGCGCATCAGCCGCCTGGCCCGCCACCTCGACCTCGCCCGCCGGGTCGCCTTCACGGCGCACGGCATCGAGTCGTGGGAGTTCGACGTGCTCGCCGCGCTGCGTCGCGCGGGAGCGCCGTACGAGCTCTCCCCCGGTCGCCTGCTGCGCGAGACCCTCGTCACGAGCGGCACCATGACCAACCGGGTCGACCGGCTCACCTCCCGCGGCCTCGTGGAGCGGCTGCCCGACCCCCGCGACCGACGCGGCGTGCTGGTCCGGCTCACGATGGACGGCAAGGCCGCGGTCGACGGCTCGTTCGAGGCCCTGCTGGCGGCGGAGGCCGACCTGCTCGCGGCCCTGCCCGAGCGCGAACGCGCCCGGCTCGCGTCCCTCCTGCGCTCGCTCCTGGCGCCCTTCGGCACTCCCGCGCCGTAGACGCGCGGACAGAGGTCGCTCGACCGGCCGAGGCCCACGCGTGCGCGTGCACCGAGCGGGAGGTTCGGTCCGCGCGCCTACTCGACGGCCTCGGACGCCTCGAGCCACTCCAGCTCGAGCTCGTCCTTCTCGGCGGCGAGCACGCCGAGCTCCTCACCCACGCGCGCCAGCAGCGCGTAGTCGGTGAGGTGGGCCTCCATCTCGGCGTGCAGCTCGGCCTCGCGTGCCGCGATCCGCTCGAGCTGCTTCTCCACCCGGGCCAGCACCTTGCGGGCGGCGCGGTCCTGCGCGCTGCCGGGCCGGGCCTTGGCCGGGGCGTCCGGCTCGGCCACCTGCGGCGCGGGCGGCGCCTGACCTGCTGCTCCGGCCAACGAGTGACGTACGCCGCCACTCTCGGCGCCGAGCTGTTGGGTACCGCCCGCCGAAGAGTGCTGCGCAAGTCGGCGCTCGAGGTACTCGTCGACCCCACGCGGCAGCATCGACACCTGGCCGTCGCCGAGGAGCGCCCACACCGAGTCGGTGACCCGCTCGAGGAAGTAGCGGTCGTGCGACACCACGATCAGCGTGCCGGGCCAGCTGTCCAGAAAGTCCTCGAGCACGTTGAGCGTGTCGATGTCGAGGTCGTTGGTGGGCTCGTCGAGGAGCAGCACGTTGGGCTCGGTGAGCAGCAGCTTGAGCAGCTGGAAGCGCCGCCGCTCGCCCCCTGAGAGGTCGCCCAGCCGCGCCGTCAGCCGGTCACCGGTGAAGCCGAAGCGCTCCAGCAGCGACGTCGCCGTGAGCTCCTGCCCGTCGAGCGTCTTCGTGACGCGACGGATCGACTCGACGGTCGGCAGCACCCTCGCCGCGGGGTCGATCTCGTCGAGCGCCTGCGTCAGGTACTGCATCTCGACCGTGCGCCCGCGCTTGACCTTGCCGACGTCCGGCGCGAGCTCCCCGGAGACCAGGGACAGCAGGGAGGTCTTGCCGGCCCCGTTGACGCCGACGATGCCGATGCGGTCGCCCGGCCCGATCCGCCACGTGGCGTGGTCGAGGAGCACCCGGTCACCGCGCGCGAGGTCGACGTCCTCGATGTCGATCACGTCCTTGCCGAGCCGCTGGCTGGCGAAGCGCTGCAGCTCCATCGGGTCGCGCGGCGGCGGTACGTCGTCGATGAGCGCGTTGGCCGCGTCGATGCGGAACTTCGGCTTCGACGTACGCGCCGGCGGCCCGCGCCGCAGCCAGGCGAGCTCCTTGCGGGCGAGGTTCTGCCGGCGGGTCTCGCTCGCCGCCGCCTGCCGCTGCCGCTCCGCCTTCGCCAGGACGTACGCCGCGTAGCCGCCCTCGTAGGAGTCCACCGCTCCGTCGTGGACCTCCCACGTCGTCTGGCACACCTCGTCGAGGAACCAGCGGTCGTGGGTGACGACGATCAGCGCGCTGGGCAGGCTGACCAGGTGGGACGCCAGCCAGGCGACCGCCTCCACGTCGAGGTGGTTGGTGGGCTCGTCGAGGACGACGAGGTCGTGCCGCGAGAGCAGCAGCGCGGCCAGGGCACAGCGACGCCGCTCGCCGCCCGACAGCCCGACGACCGCACGGTCGAGGGTGACCCCGGCCAGCAGCTCCTCGACGACCTGTCGCGTGGTCGGGTCGGCGGCCCACTCGTGGTCGGCGCGACCGGCCAGCACCGCCTCGCGGACGGTGTGGGTGTCGACGAGCTCGTCGCCCTGGTGGAGGTAGCCGATCTCGACGCCGCGGGTGCGCGAGACCCGGCCGGCGTCGGGCTCCTCGAGCCCCGTCATCACCTCGAGCAGGGTGGTCTTGCCGTCGCCGTTGCGACCGACGACGCCGACGCGCTCGCCGACGGAGATGCCGAGGGAGACGTTGTCGAGCAGCGGGCGGACGCCGTAGGACTTCGAGACCCGCTCGAGGTTGATCAGGTTGGCCATCACGCACCGTCCACGACGTGGGCTCCGGCGACGGGCCCGGTGGCGGTGAGCACGACGTCGTGGCCGGCCGCCGCCAGGCCGACGGCGGTCTCGCGGGCGCCGTCGGCGGACTCGCACAGGAAGACGACGGTCGGGCCGGAGCCGCTGACCAGCCCGCGCAGGGCACCCTCCGTCTCGCCGAGCGCGATCAGGTCGCCGAGCTCGGGGCGCAGGTCGATCGCCGGCTCCTGGAGGTCGTTGTGGAGCGCGCGCGCCAGCCGGAGGGGCTCGCCCGTCGCGAGGGCGGCGAGCAGTGGCTCCGCCGACGCCGGCACCTCCGGGGCGTCGGGCCGGAGGGCGTCGAAGTGGGCGTAGACGGCGGGCGTGGACAGGCCCTCGGTCGCCGGGACCGCCACCCACCACCACGCACCGCCGTCGGCGACGGGCGTGACGACCTCGCCGCGGGCGACACCTCGCGCCGTGCCCCCGACGAGCGAGAACGGGACGTCGCTGCCGAGCTCGGCGGCGAGGGCGAGCAGCACGTCGTCGGGCGTGTGCAGGTCCCACAGCCGGTCGCACGCGACGAGGGCGGCTGCGGCGTCGGCCGAGCCTCCGGCCATGCCCCCTGCGACCGGGATGTCCTTGCGCACCGCGAAGGATCCCCGCGCGGGTCGGCCCGAGCGTTCGGCGAGCAGCCGGGCGGCGCGCAGCACGATGTTGTCCGCTCCGGACGGTACGGCGGTCGCGTCGACGTGGTCGGCCGCCAGGGTGTCCAGCGACAGCCCTTCGGCGTCGGCCAGGGTGAGGTCGTCGTGGATGCCGATCGCCTGGTAGACGGTGTCGAGCGGGTGGAAGCCGTCGTCGCGGGCGCGGCCGACGCCCAGGTGGAGGTTGATCTTCGCGGCCGAACGGACCGTGATGCTCATGCGGGGCCCGGGTCCTGGGCGGCGAGGCCCTCGGCGATCCGGGCGAAGTCCTCGACGGCCAGCACCTCGCCGCGCGCCGTCGGGTCGACGCCCGCGAGCTCCAGCGCGGCGGTGGCGGCCTCGGCCGAGCCGGCGAGGCCGCGCAGCGCGGCCCGGACCTGCTTGCGACGCTGGGCGAAGGCCGCGTCGACGACGGCGAAGACCTGCTCGCGGGTGGCGGTGGTCCTCGGCGGGTCGGTGCGGGTCCAGGCCACCAGCCCGGAGTCGACGTTGGGCGCCGGCCAGAAGACGTTGCGGCCGATCGCGCCCGCCCGGCGTACGTCGGCGAACCAGGCCGCCTTCACGCTGGGCACGCCGTAGGTCTTCGACCCCGGGCCCGCGGCCAGCCGGTCGGCGACCTCGGCCTGCACCATCACCAGCCCGCGCTCCAGCGAGGGCAGCAGGGTCAGCAGGTGGATCAGCACCGGGACGGAGACGTTGTAGGGGAGGTTGGCCACCAGCGCCGTGGGCGGGGGTCCGGGCACCGACTCGACGCGCATCGCGTCGGCCAGCACGACCTCGAACCGGTCGGCCTGCTCGGGCGCGTACGCCGCGATGGTGGCCGGCAGCCGTTCGGCGAGCACCGGGTCGACCTCGATCGCGACGACCCGGCCGGCGACGTCGAGGAGGGCCAGCGTCAGCGATCCCAGGCCCGGCCCGACCTCGACCACGACGTCGTCGGCGCCCACGCCCGACTCACGGACGATGCGGCGCACCGTGTTGGCGTCGATGACGAAGTTCTGGCCGCGCTGCTTGGTCGGTCGCAGGTCGAGCTCGGCGGCGAGCGCACGCACCTCGGCCGGCCCGAGGAGCCTCGGGCCGGCCGGGGACGTGGTCATGACGTCAAGCCTAGTGGGGCCGTCGCGGTGGTCTCGTGACGGGCGCAGGCGCCCTCCTCGACCAGCGGACGCTCACCTGGGCAGGCCGAGCTTGGCCGCACACCCCGGCCAGGAGCCGTAGCCGCCGGTCGCGTCGCGCAGGCGCGTGGCGACGGCGATCTGGGTCTCGCGTGAGTTCTGGTGCGGGTAGCCGGTGCCGCCGTAGGCGCGCCAGGTGCCGAGGCTGAACTGCAGGCCGCCGTAGTAGCCGTTGCCGGTGTTGATCGCCCAGTTGCCGCCGGACTCGCACTGCGCCAGGGAGTCCCAGACGGTGCTGCCGCCGGCGAAGTTGCTGGTGACGGGCTCGGGCTTGTCCTTGGTGCCGACCTTCACGATCGTCGGCACGGCCTTGACGCGGACCGAAGCGGTGACGACCTTGCGCGCCACGAGCTCGCCGTTGACGAAGCGGAGGCGGTAGGTCACGTTGCGGACGCCGTCCCTGCCGGAGCGGACGACCTCCTCCTCACCCTCGAACATGGTGGGGTCCTCGCGCTCGATGACGCCGGCGTCGACGACCTCGCGCTTCACCTTCTTGGTGGCGAGGCGGATGTCCTTGACGACGACCTTGTCGCCGTCGGTGATCTCGGTGGTGAGCGAGGGCGAGACGACGTCGTGCTTGTCGACCTCGAAGCCCATCGACTCCAGCACGTCGGCGACGGTCAGCGCGGCGACCTTGCGCTTCCTGAGGTCCTTCGCGCCCAGCTTGATGCGGACGACCTTCGGGGTCACGACGCGGAGCGTGAGACCGGTGCGACCGATCGAGGAGCTGCGGCTCGCGGACAGCTCGGCACCGTCGAAGCGGCGGCCGATCTCGCCGAGCGCGGCCGCGAGGTTGGTGGAGTTGACCCAGTAGATCCGGGAGTCGCCGTCGACCGAGATCTCCAGCGGCCGCCCGAACTGGATCGCGATCGCGGAGCCGTCGCTGACGGTCTCGTCGATCGCGGGGGCGACCACGTCCTTGTCGGTGACCTCGATGCCCTCGGAGGCGAGCACGTCACCGACCGTGTCGCCGAGGGCGCTCACGTGGGTCGTGCGTCCGTCGAGGGTGAGGGTCACGTCCTTGCTGAGTGCTGCGTAGCCGACCGTGGTGCCTGCGACGGCTGCCACGATGACTCCCACGAGGGTCGCCAGGACTGTCTTGGACCTGCTGAGCTGCGCGAGACGAGAGCGCACGATTCTCCGAACGTCGTACTTTCCGGGCCTCGGGTGGCAGCACCCCCCATCCAGCGTGCGCCGCGGCCAAGTTCGATCAGTGGTGCAGCCGTACGACGTGCGAGCGGGGGTCTCGCAGGACCGGCCCGATCCGGTCCTCTGTGCTGCCGACATCGCTCCCGATCCCGGCCAACAATCACAAGACGATAACGACGCGGGCCCATGACGCAAACTCGGCGGGGCAGTTTCCGGCGAGACCCTCCTCACTCGCACGTTGCTGGCCGGTGGGCCGGCGCACCCTCGACGAGGGCTACCAGGAGCCCCCGAAGGCGGCCTCGGTGTTGGCGTCGACGGCCCGGCAGAGCTCCTCCAGGTCGGTCTGCAGCACCTCGGCCATCGCCCTCACCGTCACCGGCACGAGGTACGACGCGTTGGGACGCCCGCGGTAGGGCGTCGGGGTCAGGAACGGAGCGTCGGTCTCCACCAGGATCCGGTCCTGCGGCGTGACGGCGAGCGCGTTGCGCAGCGGCGCGGCGTTCTTGAAGGTCACCGTCCCCGCGAAGCTGAGGTGCGCCCCGCGGTCCAGGCAGCGCCGGGCGAAGGCGTCGTCGCCCGAGAAGCAGTGCATCACCCAGCGCCCGGGCGCGCCCTCCTCGTCGAGGACGCGCAGGATGTCGTCGTGTGCGTCGCGGTCGTGGACGACCAAGGTCTTGTCGAGCCGCTTCGCCAGGTCGATGTGGCGGCGGAAGCTCTCCTCCTGCGCAGACCGCCCGTCCTCGCCCGTACGGAAGTGGTCGAGCCCGGTCTCGCCGATCGCGCGGACCCTGTCGTGCGCGGAGGCGAGCTGCTCGATCTCGGCGATCGCCTCGTCCAGGCCGCCGGAAGCGGCCAGGCGGGGCGCCTCGTTGGGATGCAGTGCGACCCCGGCGACCAGTGCGTCGTGCTCGGCCGCTGCGGCGACTGCCCATCGGGCGCCGGGGAGGTCGCAGCCGATCTGGACGATGCGCGGCACCCCGACCGCGGCTGCGGCGGCAATGGCGTCCTCGGTGGAGAGCCAGTCGCCGTCTGCGATGTCGAGGTGGCAGTGGTTGTCGACGACCGGGTGCGGCAGCGGCTCCGGTGCGGGGGGTCGCTCGCGGTCGCGGCGGGCGCCGGTCTTCTCCTCGGTCGCGGCCCGGCTGCGGACGGGCCCGCGGTCAGCGGTGGACAACGTCGTACACCTCCCGCTTGGGCAGGCCCGCACGCCTGGCGACCTCCGCGATCGCCTCCTTGCGGGTCGAGCCCGTCGCCTCCAGGTCCGCCACGGCGGTGCGCAGCGAGCCGGGGTCGGTGTCGACCGCCGGGGCACCGCTCGAGCCCTCGACGACGATGGTCACCTCACCTCGGACCCCGTCGGAGGCCCAGGCCACGAGGTCGGCGAGCGGACCACGGCGGACCTCCTCGTGCGTCTTGGTCAGCTCGCGGCACACCGCGGCGGCACGCTCCTCCCCCAGCGCGTCCGCCATCGCCGCCAGTGCGGCCTCGGTGCGGTGGGGCGCCTCGAAGAAGACCATCGTGCGCTCCTCCGTGGCGAGCGCGGCCAGGCGGCGGCCGCGCTCCCCGGCCTTGCGGGGCAGGAAGCCCTCGAAGCAGAAGCGGTCGACCGGCAGTCCGCTGACGGCCAGGGCGGTCAGGACGGCGCTCGGGCCGGGCACGGCCGTCACGCGTACGTCGTGCTCGACGGCCGCCGCCACCAGCCGGTAGCCCGGGTCGGAGACGCTGGGCATGCCCGCGTCGGTCACCAGGACGACGCGGTCGCCCGCGAGGAGCGCCTCCAGGAGCGCGGGGGTGCGGGCCTGCTCGTTGCCCTCGAAGTAGGAGACCACCCGGCCCGCCAGCGTGATGTCGAGGTCGGCACAGAGGCGCTTGAGCCGCCGGGTGTCCTCCGCGGCGACCACGTCCGCGCCGGAGAGCTCTGCGGCCAGCCGCGGCGGTGCGTCGCCGGCCTGGCCGATCGGGGTGCCCGCGAGGACCAGGACGCCAGCCATGGGTCGATCATCGCAGGCCGTCGTCGTGCGGTTCGTTCGCGCTCCCGCCTGGACCTCCGAGGCCGGGCACCCGCGGCTCAGCGGAGCACGGTGAAGCGCCAGGTCCGCACCGCGCGGTTGCCGGCCGAGTCGGCGGCCAGGAGGCGTACGACGTGACGTCCGGGCGCCAGTCGCCGAGGCGACGTCCAGCGCACCAGCCCGCGCTCCGCGTCGTAGCGGATCCGCGCGACCCGCTTCCCGTCGAGCCGGAGCACGATCGAGCGCGGTCGCACCCCCGAGTCGCGGTCCCGCACCCGTGCCCGGACTGTCGGGGAGCGGTCGGCGACGGCGCGCAGCGGGCGCACCCGGGTGATCCGCGGGGCGGTGGCGTCGGCCGGGGTGACGACCGCCGGCGGGACGACCGTGGGGGGAGTGGCGATGGGCGGCGCACCGACCACGACCTGGACGCTGTCGCTCACCGACGCGTGTCCGGCGTGCCCGCCGGAGGTGCGGGTGACGGTGACCGTGGCGGTGTAGGTGCCGGGCGCGGCGTAGGTGTGGTCGGGGTCGGCTCCGGCGCCGGTCGAGCCGTCGCCGAAGTCCCAGGCGTAGGCGAGCTCGGCGGTGCCGGGCCCCAGGTCCGCGCAGCCGATGCGCCGGCTGGCGTTGTCGGGGTCGTGCACGACCACGGACACCGCGTGGGGACCCGCACGCAGCGCCCGGGCCACCTCCACCGGTCCGCTCGCGCCGGTCGCGTCCGCGGTGAACGCCGGCCAGAGCTCGTTGGCCTCGGCGAACGGCTGGGTCTCGTCGAAGCGGAAGTGGGCGCCGCCGAGCTGGTCGTCGCAGGCGCGCTCGTGGACGTGCACGGGATGGAACGCGCCGGGCTTGCCTCCGGTCACGTCGAGCGAGGCCGAGGTGCGGTCGCGGCGCCGGACGAGGACGGCGTCGCCGGTGAGGGTGGGGTAGGCGAGGAGTCCGTGGGAGAAGGAGTGCAGGGTGCCCGAGGTGGTGACCTGCGTCGAGAACGCCACGTCCCGCGGTGTCGCGCCGGGAGCGGGGGTGGCCAGTGCGTCGATCGTCGGCAGCGCGACGTCGGTGGGCGGCACCGGGTCCGTGGGCGTCGGTTCGCCGGTGACCGTGATGGGGAACTCGCGCTCGACCAGTCCACCCCTGCCGTCGCTGACCCGCAGCGTGGCGACGTACTGCCCGGGAACGTCGTACTCGAACAGGGCGTGGTCGGTGTAGGACGCCGCTGCACCGGTGCCGAAGTCCCAGGAGACGGCGACCACATCACCGTCGGGATCGGATGCGTTGGCCGTGGCGTGCACCACGAGCGGGGCCGCGCCCGAGGTCGGCGACACGACGGGTTCGGCGGTCGGCGGCTGGTTGCCGCCCTCCGGCACGACCACCACGGTGCCGCTCATGAGCGTGCCGTGCATGGCGCAGAGGTAGCGATAGGTGCCCGGCTCGGTGAAGGTGTGGCGCACCGGCTCGCCGCCGGCGTCGCGGTAGGCCTCCAGCGGGGGCGACCACGCGCTCTCCCACGGCTCCTCGGGTGCCAGCGACGTCAGGTCGTGACCCTGGGTGGCGCGGTCGAACTGCCACTCCACGGTGTCGCCGACGGCCACCGTGACCACCGACGTTCCCGTGTCGACCGACTCCCAGCGGTTGCCGGACGCATCGTCGACGGCGTCCACCACCCACGTACGCTCCGCGGCCGCGGCGGTCGAGGAGGGCGCCGCGAGCGCCCCGACGGCGATGCCGGCCGCCAGCAGCAGCGTGGCGAGCGCGGCGGGCAGCCACGGTGACGAGCGAGCGGACCGGGGCGCGCGGGGCATGGGAACCTCTCGGTGGGCGACATGTCGAACACAGTTCGCATTCCTGAATCACGAAGTCTAGACGCGTCCGCCGTCACGTCAAGGGCGCCTCGTCGGTGCCGAGAAGCCGCGCCTCGCGTGGGTGCCCGACGCCTCGCGACGCGCTGGTTAGAGTTCGCGTCGTGATCCCGAGTGCCGCCGAGCGGAATCGTCCGCCCTGGCGCTCGGAGGACCCGCTGCTCGGCTGGGTGGGCGCGATCTCCCTCGCCGGCCTGGCGTTCTTCCTGCGCCGCTGGCACCTCGGCACGCCGCACCAGTTCTCGTTCGACGAGACCTACTACGCCAAGGACGCCTGGTCGCTGCTCAACTTCGGCAACGTGCGCGCGTACGTCGAGGACGCCGACAAGACCATCCTCAACGGCAGCACCACCGGCCTGTGGCAGGACGTCCCGTCGATGATCGTGCACCCCGAGGTCGGCAAGTGGCTGATCGCCGGCGGCATCAAGGTCTTCGGGATGGATCCGTCCGGGTGGCGGATGGCGTCCGCCGTGATCGGCGCGCTGATGGTCCTGCTGATGTGCCGCTTCGTCCGTCGCGTCACCGGATCGACCGTGCTCGGCCTGGTGGCCGGGCTCCTGCTCTGCGTCGACGGGCTTCACCTGGTGCTGTCCCGGCTCGCGCTGCTCGACATCTTCCTGGCCTTCTTCATCCTGTGCGGCGTCCACTGCGTCGTCGCCGACCGGCAGTGGCTGCGTGACCGCCTCGCCGAGGGCGCGAGGCGTACGTGGTGGCGGCCGTGGCTGCTCGCCGGCGGGCTGAGCTTCGGCCTGGCGTGCGGCACCAAGTGGTCCGCCCTCTACGCGCTGGCCGTCTTCGGGCTGCTCGCGTGGCTGTGGAGCGCCGGAGCCCGTCGCGCGTTCGGCGAGCGCCGGCCGCTGCTGCGGTCGGTCGTCCTCGACGGCATCCCGGCGTTCCTCGCGCTCGTCGGAGTCGCGCTCGTCACCTACCTCGCGTCGTGGACCGGGTGGCTGCTGCACGCCGAGGACTACGAGCAGGCGTACAGCAACACGCAGTACACGTCCTATGGCGACGGGAAGCCGTGGCCGACCGCCTCCGAGCCCGACGCCGACGGACTCGGCGAGGTCACCCAGTCGCTGCGGTCGCTGTGGTCCTACCACCAGGACGTGTACACGTTCCACAGCCACTTCCTCGACGACTCGACCCACATCTACGCCTCGAAGCCGGCGACCTGGCTGGTGATGGGTCGCCCGGTCGGGGTGGACGCGCAGACCGACATCCAGCCCGGGGCGCAGGGGTGCGAGGCGCCGACCGGGTCGACGTGCATCCGCCAGGTCCTGCTGATCGGCAACCCGGTCGTCTGGTGGGGAGGCTGCCTGGCGATGGTCGCCTCCCTCCTGCTGTGGGTCGGCGCCCGCGACTGGCGCCACGGCGTCGCCGTGGCAGGGCTGGCCAGCACCTGGCTGCCGTGGTTCCTCTACGACGACCGGCCGATCTTCTTCTTCTACGCGATCACGTCGCTGCCCTTCCTGGTGCTGTCGGTCGCCCTCGCCATGGGCCACCTCATCGGCACCTCCGACGTGCCGACGCCGCGGCGTACGTTCGGAGTGGTCGTCGCCGGCAGCTACACGGTCCTGGCCCTCATCGCCTTCGCCTGGTTCTGGCCCGTCTGGACCGACGTGCTGCTCACGAAGTCGGAGTGGGACGCCCGGATCTGGTTCCAGCGCTGGATCTGATCCGGGCCAGACCGGGTTCGTCCAACCCGACAGTTTCAGCAGAGGTTCCATCAAGAACTGCTGAATTTGCCCCGGCGCGATGGTCTTCGGCGCAGCCGCGGCCCACGATGGGTCCACGGTCCGCTCGGGACCGACGGCAGGGAGGGTGCCCGATGGATTCCACGATGATTCACGTCTGTCTGCAGACGGAGGCTGCCCCGACCGAGGACGAGGCCCACGAGCTCGGCGACCGGTGGGTCTGCTCGTGCGGCGACAACTTCGTCTACCGCGAGGGCTTCAACCGCGCGGGATACCCGAGCGTGGAGTGGTGGCCGGCCCCGGCGATCCCGCAGCCGCGAGCTGCGAAGACGAAGCGCAGCCTCCTCTTCGGCCCCCGCAAGGGCTGACAGCCGCGTCTGTCGACCCGGCGGAGGCCCGACACGGTCACCAGGCTCCCGGGAACCGTGCGGAGCCGGCGACCACCACCAGCCACACGCCGGCGGCCACCACGACGGCGAGCAGCAGCGCCTGGCCGAGGTGTCGCTGCCCCGGCACGGCGAGGAGCACGAGGCCGGCACCGGTCGCCAGGGCCGGGAGGACGAGCAGCGGGACCAGGGCGACGAGCCCCATCGAGACCACCGCGAGCGCCACTCCGGCCAGGGCCGCGCGTCCCAGCGGCACGGGCCGTGGTCCCCGGGGCAGCCCGACCCGGGTGACCGGACCTTCCTCGGGCAGCTGGTCGGGAGCCAGGACCCGCAGCAGCAGGGTCACGGTGGCCGGGTCGGCCACCACCACGACGTCGCGGAAGCGGTCCTCCACGGCGTGACGTCGTACGACGTCGTCGAGGCGGTGCCCGCGGTCGACGTCCGGGAAGCGCACCGGCGCCAGGAGCACCTCCGGGACAGCCTCCCGGCCCAGCCCGACCACCACGCGCTTCGCCTCGGACGTGGGCGCTGTGAGCACGGTCGCGGCAGGACCGAGGTCCCTGCGCACGCGGTCCACATCGGCCTCCTCTGCATGCGTGCTCACCACGACGATGCGCTGGAAGTCGGTCACGATCCGACGGTAGCGCCGCCCAGCACGTAGGCTGTTCCTGACCCCGGTCGCTTCTCCCCCGTGGCGGCCGGGGTCGCTCACGCCCCGACCCGCCGACCGGCACATAGCCCATCACAAATGGGGTATTCCACGTCATGGAGTTCATCCGGGAGACGCTGGAGGCGTTCGACGAGCTGGATCCCTTGCTGGACGACGGCAGCCTGTTCGAGCAGCTGAGTCGGACCGCGGCAGACGTGAAGAGCATCGCGCCGAACCTGGCCGGCATGAGCCTGGCCTCGAGCACGCACGGCCTGACGTTCACCCTGGTGGCCACCGACGACGAGATCGCGGCCCTCGACGCGGTGCAGTACCTCGACACCGGCCCGTGCGTCGAGGCCTTCGAGCACGGGCAGGGCGTGGCGACGACCGAGGGCGGACTGCTCGACGAGAGGCGGTGGCACGACCTCGCCGTGGCGAGCGCGGCAGCAGGGGTGCGCAGCACCCTGACCTTCCCCGTCAAGGAACGGGGCGACACGGTGGGGAGCGTCAACCTCTACGGACGGACCGAGGACACGTTCGTGGGCAAGCACCAGGCGCTGGCCGACGTGCTGCACGCCTGGGCGCCCGGTGCGGTCACCAACGCCGACCTGTCCTTCTCCACCATCGAGGAGGCCAGGCGCGCCCCCGAGCGGTTGCGCGACGAGGCGATCGTCGACACGGCGACCGGCATCCTGGCCGCCAATCGCCGCGTCAGCCTCGACGACGCACGCGACCAGCTCCACGGCGCCGCGCGGCGAGCCGGGGTTCCCCTCACCCGGCTCGCCCGGGCGATCATCGACCTGCACAACCACGACGTCTAGGACCTACGCTCCGCCGTGCCCCGCCGCCACCGGGCGGTGGGGATGGCTCGCGCCGCGATGGGTACCGTGCTGTCACGTCTGCGCGGCAATCATGAGTGCCCGTCGGCCCAGGCCCGAGCACTCATGACGGCGGGTGCTCGGGCCGTACCGGGTCCACCCGTCGGTCCGACCTCACGCGCACGCGACCGCCGCTGCGTGCATCGCACCGCGGATCGTGGGTACCACGCGCCCAGGGTGCCGGTCGCCTAGGAGGCGGGCGACCCTGGGCCCCGCCAGTCAAGCAGCCGGCTGTCGGGGCTGCCCCAACCCCGGTCCCCGTTCCCCGCGCGACCTAGGGAAGGTCGGGCAGGTCGCCCGTACGAGCGATCTCGCCCGCGACGTCGACGAGCTTGCGGTTGAGGTGCGAGGACACCCGCCGCAGGTAGTCGAACGCCTGGTCGCCCTTCATCCCCAGCCGCTCCATCAAGATGCCCTGCGCCTGTCCGATGATCGTGCGGTTGTGCAGCGCCAGTCCGAGCTGGTCGATCTCCCGCTCGGCCGTCATGATGACGGCCAGGTGCCCCGCCAGCGCCTGCGCGACGGCGACGTCGTCCGCGTCGAAGCGGTGGCCAGGCCCGGCGTAGAGGCTCAGCGCGCCGAACGACTGCTTGTCGGTGTAGACGAGCAGGGACATCATCGACTCGACGCCGAGCTCGTCATGGACGCGCGGCGCCCACCTGGGCCAGCGCCGCTCGTGGGCGAGGGCGGGGCTGACGAGCGTGTTCTGGTCGCGCATGACGTCGAGGCACGGCCCTTCGCCCAGCTCGTGCTGGAGCTCGTTGGCACGCCGGACCAGGTCGTCGCTGCTCACCCTCGTGAACAGGCCGCCCTTCTCGTTGATCGTGATCCCGGCGTGGTCGCACCGGGCGACCAGGGAGACGGCGCTGTCCACGGCCACGTCGAGACGACTGGCCTCGTCCGACGCAGCGGCCAGCGCCTGCGCCATCTGTGTGAACTCCCCCACCAACTGCCTGCCGTCGCTCAAGCTTGTCCACCCCCTCCCCAGGGACCTCCGCAACGGAGGTCGGCAGGCGAAAGGATAGACAAAAGTCCGGGGTAGCGGCTACACCCTCAGGGCTCCCACCGCTAGGTCCCCCTGGGCATCCGCTGCCCGCATCGCCCACTGCCTGGCAACGGCGCCCTCCCGAACGGCCCTTCCGGACCTCGCCGAGGCGCGCCGACACGGAATGTGACCGGGCTTCATCCGAAAGCATGATGGACGACCGGCCGTCGTGGGTCACGATGGAAGACCCCCTCTTCACCTGGGATGCGCGAGCCGCCCCCCACGGCCGCGCGGGCCCGGCCCGCCCGACCCCCCACTCGAGTGCCGGCCGGGTCCATCAAGAACGCCCCTCCCCTGCGGTTGCAGGTGAGGGGCGTTCTGCTGGTGGTGGTGGCCCGGCAGCCGACGAGGTCGTCGGTTCGAAGCGAACGATGACGCCCTTGGACGTCGGCGTGTTGCTGATCTCCGCGACGCTGTCGAGCGGGACGAGGACGTTGGTCTCCGGGTAGTACGCCGCAGCCGATCCCCGCGCGGCCGGGTAGGCGACCAACGTGAAGCCGGCCGCGCGGCGCTCGGCGCCGTCGGTCCAGACCGACACGATGTCGACGACGTCACCGTCGGCGAAACCGAGCTCCGCGATGTCGACCGGGTGGACCATGACGATGCGGCGCGCGTGGTGGATGCCGCGGTAGCGGTCGTCCATGGCGTACGGGATGGTGTTCCACTGATCGTGCGACCGGAGCGACTGCAGCACCAGGTGACCCGGCGGGGTCTCGAGCCACTCGAGGTGGTTGCCGCTGAAGACGGCCTTGCCGCTCGGGGTGTCGTAGACGCCCGAGTTGACCGGGTTGGGCAGCGTGAAGCCCGCCGGGTTCGCGGATCCGCTCGTTGAAGTCCTCGAACCCCGGCACCACGCGGCTGATCCGGTCGCGGACCAGGCCGTAGTCGGCTTCGAAGCCGGCCCACGGGATCTCGGGGGCGCCCGCGCGGTCACCGAGCGTCTTCGCAGCCAGGCGGCTGATGATGGCCACCTCCGACAGCAGGTGTGGTGAGGCCGGCGGCAGCTTGCCACGCGTCGCGTGCACGCAGCTCATCGAGTCCTCCACCGTCACGAACTGCTCACCCGCCGCCTGGACGTCGCGGTCGCTGCGGCCGAGCGTGGGCAGGATGAGTGCGGTGTCGCCGACGACGGTGTGGGAGCGGTTGAGCTTTGTGGACACCTGCACCGTCAGGCGGCAGTTGCGCAGGGCCGCCTCGGTGACGTCGCTGTCGGACATGGCGCGGACGAAGTTGCCCGCGACCGCGATGAAGACCTTGGCCCTGCTGTCGCGCATCGCCCGCACTCCGTCGACCGAGTCGAAGCCGTGGTGGCGCGGTGGGTCGAAGCCGAACTCCGTGCCCAGCGCGTCGAGGAACCAGTCGGGCACGCGCTCCCAGATCCCCATGGTCCGGTCGCCCTGCACGTTGGAGTGGCCCCGCACCGGGCAGACACCCGTGCCCGGTCTGCCGATGTTGCCGCGCAGCATGAGGAAGTTGACGATCTCGCGGATCGTCGGCACGCCGTGCCGGTGCTGGGTCAGGCCCATCGCCCAGCAGACGATGACGGACCGCGATACCAGCACCTGCGCGGCGAACGCCTCGATCTCCTCGCGCGTCAGTCCCGTCGCCTCGAGGGCCTGCGGCCAGGTGATCTCGCGCGCCTGGTCGCGGAAGGCGGTGAAGCCCGTCGTGTGGGTCTCGATGTAGTCGCGGTCGAGCACCCCCGGCCCGCCGGCCGCCAGCGAGGCGTCGTCGGCCTCGAGCAGCAGCTTGTTGACCATCTTGAACAGGGCCAGATCGCCACCTGGCCGGATCAGCAGGAACTGGTCCGCGATCACGGTGCCCCTGCCCACGACCCCACGCGCATTCTGCGGGTTCTTGAACCGCATCAGGCCGGCCTCGGGAAGCGTGTTGACCGCGACGACCTTGCCGCCGCGCTCCTTGGTCTCCTCCAGCGCGGACAGCATCCGCGGGTGGTTGGTGCCCGGGTTCTGCCCGACGACGAGCACCAGGTCGGCGTCGTAGATGTCCTCGAGCTGCACGCTTCCCTTGCCGATCCCGAGCGTCTCCCCGAGGGCCGACCCCGAAGACTCGTGGCACATGTTCGAGCAGTCCGGCAGGTTGTTGGTCCCGAACGCCCGCGCGAAGGTCTGCAGCAGGAACGCCGCCTCGTTGTTGAGCCGCCCCGAGACGTAGAACATCGCCTCGTCCGGGCTGTCGAGCCCGTTGAGCTCGTCGGCGATCAGCGCGAACGCGTCGTCCCAGCCGATCGGCTCGTAATGGGTGCCGCCGGGCCGCTTCAGCATCGGCTCGGTGAGCCGACCCTGCTGGTTCAGCCACCAGTCCGACTTCTGGTCGAGCTCGGCGACCGGGTGCGCCGCGAAGAACTCCCGCGTCACCCGGTGCGACGTCGCCTCGTCGTTGATGTGCTTGGCGCCGTTCTCGCAGTACTCGTTCCTGTGCCTGTGCCCCGGTTCGGGCCAGGCGCACCCGGGGCAGTCGATGCCGCCGGCCTGGTTGATGTTCAGCAACGTCAGCGCCGTGCGACGAGCCGACGTCTGCGACAGCGAGTACTCGATCGCCTTGCGCACGGCCGGGAGACCCGCGGCGAAGGTCTTCGGCGGTGTCACCTCCAGCGCGTCGACCGGGTCGACGAGCGACTCCTCGCCGTCCTTGCGCCGCTTCACCTCAGCCCGCCTGCTGGCGTGGCCGCGCAGCGCACACAGGGGAGGTCGTCGACCGGGCCCAGTGCCGCGGCGACAACTCCGTCCACCGGGCTCCTCCGACAGGAAGCGGCGATCTCGCCGCGGTGGGCGGCCAGGGTGTTGAGGGACATCTCACTCCTCCGGAGGACGCGTGGACAAAAGGGTGGGGCTGGGCGCCTGCGCGAGGCGCCCAGCCCCCGACCGACAGCAGAGTCACCCGGGCAGGGGTGGGACCGTCGGTCGGTCTGGGGTGGCCGGTGCTTCGAGGAGGTGTTCGGCATCGGCGACAGTGACCACGGAACCGGTCACGAGCACGATCGCCTCACTGGTCGATCCGGGCCGGGCCGCGAGTGTCCGCGCGGCCGCGAGCGCGGTCTCGACGTCTCCGGCCACGTGCACGTGCGAGGACGGGAAGATGCCGTTGGCGATGTCGGCCAGCTCGTCGGCGGGCAGGCTGCGCGGGCTCGAGCTTGCCGTGCAGACGATCTCGTCGACAGCGGGTGCCAGCTCGCGCAGCAGGCCGTCGACGTCCTTGTCGGCCATGACGGCCACCACGGCGTACCGCCGCTGGTCGGGCGCGATCTCGGACAGGGCCCCGACCAGCGCACGCGCACCGTGGGGGTTGTGGGCGGCATCGAGCACGACGGCCTGCCGTCCCGGACGTACGTCCAGCCGGCCGGGCGAGGCCACGCCGCCGAGGGCGCGTCGTACGGCGTCCGGCTCCAGCGCCCGCCCCAGCATGGCCTCGGTGGCGACCAGCGCGCAGGCGGCGTTGTCGGCCTGGTGCGGTCCGCGGAGCGCGAGGTGCACGTCGGCACAGGTGCCGTGCAGGCCACGCACGGTGATGACCTGGCCGTCCGCGACCGGACGTCGTTCGGTGACCGAGAAGCTGCGGTCCAGGAGGAGCAGCCGCGCGCCGACCTCGTCGGCCCGCTCCTGCAGCACCTCGAGCACCTCCGGCGTCTGGCGGGCGCTCACGGCGACCGAGCCGGGCTTGATGACGCCTGCCTTCTCCCGTGCGATGTCGACGGTGGTCGGCCCGAGGTAGTCGGTGTGGTCGAGCGCGATCGGAAGGATCACCGCGACCTCGGCGTCGATGACGTTGGTGGCGTCCCAGCGTCCGCCCATCCCGACCTCGACGACTGCGACGTCGACCACGGCCTTGGAGAAGGCCAGGTAGCCCATGGCGACGGTCATCTCGAAGAAGGAGAGCGGGTGCTCCATGACGGCGTCGACGCGCGAGGCCCGGGCATCGGCGTCGCGCCACGCTGCGACGAACGCGGCCTCGCTGATGGGCTGGCCGGCGACGGCAATGCGCTCCCGGATGCTCGTGAGGTGAGGACTGGTCAACCGTCCGGTCCGGTGTCCGCTTGCGCCGAGGAGCGCCTCGACCATCCGGGCTGTGCTCGTCTTGCCGTTGGTGCCGGTGAGGTGGACGCTGCGGTAGTTCCGCTGCGGGCCCCCGAGGAGGTCCAGGAGTCTCGAGATCCGGTCCAGCGAGGGCGCGATCCTCGTCTCGGGCCACCGCGCCAGGAGCCGGCTCTCGACCTCGGCCAGGTCAGGGCTCGCCGCGGTCGCGCTCATGGCCTGAACCTCGCAGGCGCGCGGCCCGTACGCCGCCGCGTCGGGGCGTCGCGCAGCAGCCGCAGCTGCTCGACCCGCCAGGCCTCGGTCTCGGCCACCTGGTTGAAGGTGAAGAGGTGGAGGCCGGCGACGTTCATCTCCGGAAGGCCCAGCACCTGCGTCGCGCCTCCGAGGAAGCGCAGCGGGTCGTAGCCGCTCGGGGCCGCGATGCGGGTGAAGAGGCCGGCATTCTTGGAGAGGAACCTCGCCGACTCCCCCATGCCGATCTTCGTCGCCATGCGGAGCAGCTTCATCCGCTCGACGGGCCCCGGAAGCCCGACGAGGACGGGAAGGTGCACGTCGCGGGCCCGGACCCTGGCGACCCAGGCCGCCAGCACGGCGGGGTCGAAGGTCAGGTTGCTGATGATCTGCGTGGCGTAGTGGCGCTTGTCCCACATCGCCTGGATCGTCAGGTCGTCGTTGATGCTGGGGTGCGACTCCGGGTAGCCCGTGATGCCGACCTCGGCGAACGGGTCTCCCGCGTTCCTGAGGTCCTCCAGCACCTGGAGCGCGCTGCGGTAGGCGCCCTTCTGTGGATCGGAGTCGCCGGTCGGGACGAAGACCGTGGTGACCCCGGCGAGGCGGAGGCGGTGCGTGATCTCGGCGAGGTGCGTGTGGCCGCTGATCATGCGTGCGGCCAGGTGCGGCACGACGTCGAAGCCTTGGGCAGCCAGGCGCTCGCTGATGTCGAGGGTCTCCCCCATGCCCTTCGCGGGCGAGGCGGTCACCGTGACGGTCGCGCCGGCCGGCAGATGCCTGTGCACCTCGTCGACGACGCCCGTCGTCGGCAGCACCTCGTAGCGGACCCTCGTGAGCAGGCTCTCGAGCACCTCGGTGCGGGTGCGGCTGCGGGTCATCGCCATCCCGCCCGCTCGAGGCCGGACCGGGCCACCTGGAGCCGAGCGGCCACGCGCACCGCCGCGGCCGCGGGCGCGACGTCGTGGACGCGGACACCCCAGGCGCCGGCTCCGGCGGCGTACGCCGCGACCGCAGCGGAAGCGTCGTCGCGATCGGTGGGGGCGGAGGGGACAGCCTGGCCGCGGTCGACGCACTCTGTGAGGAAGCGCTTGCGGGACGCACCGATGAGCAGGGGGAAGCCGAGGCTGCTCAGTCGCGGGTACGCCGCAAGCAGCGTCCAGCTCTGCTCCGCGTTCTTGGCGAACCCGAGGCCGGGGTCGAGCACGATCCGCCCCGGGTCGACGCCGGCAGCCACGGCCGCGTCGACGCGGCCAGCGAGCTCGTCGGTCACCTCGCGCAGCAGGTCGCCGTAGACCGCGCGGCCGTCCATGACGGTCGAGTGGCCACGCCAGTGCATCAGCACGCACCGGCGTCCCGTCGCCGCGATCACATCGAGCATGGCGGGATCGGCAAGGCCGCCCGAGACGTCATTGACCAGCACCGCTCCCGCGGCGCACGCCTGCTCCGCAACGCGTGCCCGCATCGTGTCGATGGAGACCGCGACGCCGGCCTCGGACAGGGCACGCACGACGGGGATGACCCGGCGCAGCTCCTCCGCCTCGTCGACCCGTAGGGCGCCGGGTCGCGTGGACTCGCCGCCCACGTCGACCATGTCTGCTGACTGGCGTGCCAGGGCCAGGCCGCCCTCGATCGCCGCGTCGAGCGCTGCGAACCGACCGCCGTCGGAGAACGAGTCCGGCGTGACGTTGAGGATGCCCAGCACCCGACACCGATCGAGGGCAGGGTTGACAGTGACCGAGACCGCGCGCTCGTGGACCTGGACGACCATCAGGCGACCACTTCGGCGAGGTCTCCGGCCGACGCCGCCGCCCGCTCGGCGATCTCGACGATGTTCGTCAACAACATGGCGCGGGTCATGGGCCCCACCCCACCGGTGGCTGGGCTCATCTTGCCGGCGACGGCGTCGACCTGCGGGTGGACGTCGCCGAGGATCCCCTCGATCGTGCGGGTGACCCCGACGGAGAGGACCGTCGCGCCGGCACTGACCCAGTCAGGCTTCACGAGGTGGGCCACACCCGCGGCGGCAACGATCACGTCCGACGCGCGCGCGTGGGCGGCGACGTCGACCGTCGCCTCGTGGCACAGCGTCACCGTCGCGTGCTCGGTGGGCCGGGTGAGCATCAGGCCGAGCGGCCGACCGACAGTGAGGCCGCAGCCGATGACGCAGAAGCGCTGACCGGTGATGGCCACGTCGTGCTCACGGAGGAGCTCGATGATGCCGCGGGGCGTGCACGGAAGCGGGCCGGGGATGCCGAGCACCAGCTTGCCCAGGTTGGTCGGGTGCAGCCCGTCGGCATCCTTCTCGGGGTCGATCAGTTGCAGCACCCTGTGCATGTCGATGTGCGGCGGGAGCGGGAGCTGGACGATGAAGCCTGTGCATGCCTCGTCGACGTTCAGGGCGAGGACCGCTGCCTCGATCTCCGCCTGGCTCGCCGTCGCCGGGAGCTCGACGCGGATCGACGCGAGACCGACCTCGGCGCAGTCGCGGTGCTTGCCCGCGACGTACGAGCGGCTTCCGGGGTCGTCGCCGACCAGGACGGTGCCGAGGCCGGGGCGGACGCCCCGCGCATGGAGGGCGGCAACGCGGCTCGCCAGGTGTTGCTTGATACCGGCGGCGACCTTGCTTCCGTCGATGCGTGTGGCAGTGGTGGTCACCAGCGTGGCCCTTCCGTGGTCATGAGCGGGTCAGGAGGCGGGCTTGGCCGCTGCCAGGCGAACAACCAGAAGATCGTCCGAGATTGTGTCTGACGCAACGTTGTTCGCCATACGCAACATCTTGGAAGGTGATGCGAGTCATGTCAAGAGGTCCCCGCAATTCATCCGAATGCCCTTGTGTGGGACTTACCGATCGGTATGGTTGCGTCATGAGCAACGGCGAGCAAAAACCCACCCGCGCAGCCGGACGTGGCGACAGCCCCGGTGGAGTGCAGTCGGTGGACCGCGCCATCACCGTCCTGGAGATCCTCGCCCGCGAGGGCAGCGCAGGCGTGAGCGAGGTGGCCGCGGAGATCGGTGTGCACAAGTCGACCGCCTTCCGGCTGCTCGCCGCGCTGGAGGAGCGCGACCTGGTCGAGCAGAACACCGACCGCGGCAAGTACCAGCTCGCGTTCGGCATCCTGCGCCTGGCCAGCTCGATCCCCGCGCGCATCGACCTGGTTCGACAGTCCCGGCCACTCCTCGACGCCCTGGCCGCCGACCTCGACGAGACGATCAACATCGCCGTCGTTCGCGAGCACTACGCCGTCAACGTGCAGCAGGCGATGGGCACCGCCGCTGTCGCCAGTCAGAACTGGGTCGGCCAGCTCACCCCGCTGCACGCCACCGCCAGCGGCAAGGTCCTCCTCGCGTACATGCCCGCGGAGCAAGCCGATGCGATCATCCGGGAAGCCGGCCTCCCGCGGCTGACCCCGCACACGATCACCCAACGCACGGTCCTGGATGCGCAGCTGGCCGAGGTCCGCGACAGCGGCTTCGCGACGGCCCACGAGGAGCTCGAAGCGGGACTCAACGCCTCGGCGGTCCCGATCCGCGACCACACCGGCAGCGTCGTGGCGGCCGTCAGCGCGTCAGGCCCGGCGTTCCGCTTCGACGACGCCGAGATCAAGCGGACCGCCGACGCCCTGAAGGAGACTGGCGCCCGGATCAGCCACCGCATCGGCTGGCTCGGCTGACGCCACTCCAGCGCGCCTGACGGCACGGCCTGACAGCACGGCCCGACAGCACGGCCTGAGAGCACGGCCCCGACCGGCGACCCCACCCGGCGATGCCCGACCGGCCGGCCGCTGCGGCCGTGACGGCCGACGGGTGATCCGGGTCATAAAAAGCCGGTGCAGCCTCTTGACCGCGACCTCCTGCCCCGGGCAGGCTGTTGCGTATCGCTCACGCTGTTGTGCATTGCGCAAAGGAGAATCCCTCGATGGCACCTCGTCCAGAAGCAGGACACGAGTTCGTACTCACGCTGACGTGTCCGGAATCGCCCGGCATCGTCTTCGCTGTCAGCCGATTCGTCATGGATCACGCCGGCAACATCAGCGCCAGCCAGCAGTTCGACGACCGCCTCACCGACACGTTCTTCATGCGCGTGCAGTTCCGCGCGGACGGTGCCAGCGTCGAGGCGCTGCGCCGGGACTTCACGGCGGTCGCGCGCCAGTTCACGATGGCGTGGCAGCTCCACGACCTGAACACGTCGACCCGGACCCTGCTCATGGTGTCGAAGTTCGGCCACTGCCTGAACGACCTGCTCTTCCGCACGAGCACGGGTGCGCTCAACATCGAGGTCCCGCTGATCGTCTCGAACCACCGCGACTTCGAAGGCGTGGCACAGTCCCAGGGCATCCCGTTCATCCACGTGCCGGTGACCCCGGAGACCAAGTCGGAGGCCGAGGCCCGCCTCCTCGAGCTCGTCGACGAGTACGACATCGACCTCGTCGTGCTGGCCCGCTACATGCAGGTGCTCTCCAACGAGCTCTGCACCAAGCTCGAGGGTCGCGCGATCAACATCCACCACTCCTTCCTGCCCAGCTTCAAGGGTGCCAAGCCCTACCACCAGGCGCACGCGCGTGGCGTGAAGCTGATCGGGGCGACCGCGCACTACGTCACCTCCGATCTCGACGAGGGCCCGATCATCGAGCAGGACGTCGCGCGCGTCGACCACGCGCTCGACCCCGCCGACATGACGGCCGCCGGCCGGGACGTCGAGGCCCAGGTCCTCGCCCGCGCCATCCGCTGGCACAGCGAGCACCGGGTGCTCCTCGGCACCGGCAACCGCACCGTCGTGTTCCGCTGACGGCCAACCCGTTCGCCGGCACGACCGGCGGCGGACGAGGCGTCCCGGCGGCCTCGGCGCCTGGACCATCGGGCCACTGCGTCACGATCGCGACCTCGGAACGTGCGTCGTCGCCGGTGGTGACGGTGAAGACGGACTGCGGTCCCCGAGCCCTCGGGGGGGTTCGGGGACCGTGGTCAGCTCAGCACTCGATCACGTTGACAGCCAGCCCGCCGCGGGACGTCTCCTTGTACTTGTCCTTCATGTCGCGACCGGTGTCGCGCATGGTCTTGATCGCCTTGTCCAGGCTGACCTTGTGCGAGCCGTCGCCGCCGACGCCGAGACGGGCGGCGTTGATGGCCTTCATCGACGCGATCGCATTGCGCTCGATGCACGGGATCTGCACCAGTCCTCCCACGGGATCACAGGTGAGTCCGAGATTGTGCTCGATGCCGATCTCGGCGGCGTTCTCCACCTGAGGTGGTCGTCCACCCATCACCTCGGCGAGGCCGCCAGCGGCCATCGAGCACGCCGACCCGACCTCACCCTGGCAGCCGACCTCGGCGCCGGAGATCGAGGCGTTGATCTTGAACAGGATGCCGATCGCGGCCGCAGTCAGCATGAATCGCACGATGCCGTCCTCGTCCGCTCCGGGCACGAACCTGACGTAGTAGTGCAGCACAGCCGGGATGATCCCGGCAGCGCCGTTGGTCGGCGCGGTCACGACGCGGCCACCCGAGGCGTTCTCCTCGTTGACTGCGAGCGCATAGAGGTTGACCCAGTCGATCACGTGCAGCGGGTCCACCTGGTCACCGTCCTTCGACAGCTCCCGGAAGAGCCCCGGCGCACGGCGTGGCACCTTCAAGCCGCCCGGCAGGACGCCCTCACGGTGGAAGCCACGCTCCACGCACTCAGCCATCACCGACCACAGGTGCAGCATGCCGGCACGGATCTCCTCCTCCGAGCGCCAGGCCTGCTCGTTGGCGAACATCACGTCGCTGATCGACATGCCTTCGCGCTCACAGATCTCCAGCAGCTCGCCACCGGTCGTGTAGGGAAACTTCAGAGTGGTCTCGTCGAGCACGATCCGGTCCGCGCCGGTCGCCACCTCGTCGACGACGAAGCCGCCGCCGACGGAGTAGTAGGTACGGAAGTCGACGTGCTCTCCGCTCGCGTCGTACGCCGCGAACGTCATGCCGTTGGGGTGCGCCGGCAGGCTCTTGCGCCGGTGCATGACGAGGTCGGTGTCGACGTCGAACGGGATGGGCAGCGAGCCACCCAGCATCAGCTGTCCGCCGGCGCGGATCGCGTCGATCCGGCCGTCGGCACGGTCGGTGTCCGTCGTTGCCGGGTCCTCCCCCTCCAACCCGAGCACGACCGCCTTGGGCGACCCGTGACCGTGGCCGGTGGCACCCAGTGACCCGAAGAGCTCCGCCCGCAGCCGGCGTACGTCGCCGAGGCGGCCGGTCTCGGCCAGGCCGTCGACGAACTGCTTCGCGGCACGCATCGGACCAACCGTGTGGGACGACGACGGCCCGATGCC
This sequence comes from uncultured Actinomycetota bacterium, assembly GCA_963740115.1. GTDB lineage: Bacteria > Actinomycetota > Actinomycetes > Propionibacteriales > Nocardioidaceae > Nocardioides. The sequence continues at coordinate 78,440 of CAVUCQ010000006.1, forward strand.
GACCGAGTAGAGGTCGAACGCAGAGAGAGCCATCAGGCTCCCCCAGCGGCCTTCGGCGGCGCGTTCCTCGGAGCGAGCTCCCGTACGGCATCGAGTAGCCACGCAGCGACGTACTGCGCAAGGGAGGCGCGCGGAACGACGCGGAACAGGTCGGTCTCCAGCTTCCACACCACCACGGGCACCCGCGCCAGGCTGGTGAGGATCGCCGTGTCGTCCGGGAACGACCGCGGGTGCAGGTCGGCCGGGCAGCCCTTCTCGAGCACGCTGCGCGCGCCAGGGCCGGCGAGCTCGATGACCGTTCGGTTGGCGGACAGGTCGACGACCTGAGCCGGGGTCTCGCCGGCGGCGGCACGCAGGTGGTCGACGAGGGTCTCCGCATCGGCCTTCGACACGACGAGCCACTCGTCAGGGCCCAGCCACAGTGCGGTGTGCGCCCCGGCCCGGCAGACCTCGCCGACCCGTCGGGGCAGGGGCGCGCCGAGGGCCTCGTCGACACCGCGTGCGCCGGCCGAGTCCGGGTCGATCCGCACGCCCACCATGGTGAGGAAGGGGCGCTCGACGAGCTGGACCGCGCGGCCCCCCGCGACGCCTCCGTCGCGGATCTCGGCGGTCATGTCGTGCAGCGGGCTGCGGCGCAGCTCCTCGAGCGTGCTGTGGTCAGCCATCGCGCTTGGTCCCTTCGGGGTCGTAGAGAACGGGCGAGGTCACCTCGACCTCGATGAGGCGGTCGCCGACGGGCGCCAGCAGCACGTCGCCGATGCGCTCGCGTCCGCCCTTGACCAGGGCGAGCGCGAAGGGCCGCTCCAGCACCACCGAGCTGTAGCTCGAGGTCACGTGGCCCAGCATGGGCACCGGCCGTGGCGCGGTCGCCAGGTCCGTCCCCGACTCGATCACCTGGCTGCCCTCGGGCAGGCGGGTCGTGCGGTCGACGGGTAGCAGGCCCACCATGTGCTTGCGGTCCGCCCGGCGGTTGTCCTCACGGGCGAAGGAGCGCTTGCCGACGAAGTCCTTGACCTTCGACACGATCCACTCCATGCCCGCGTCCTGCGGGGTGACCGTGCCGTCGGTGTCCTGCCCGACGATCGGGTAGCCCTTCTCGGCGCGGAGCACGTGCATCGTCTCGGTGCCGTACGGCGTGATGCCGAAGTCGGCACCCGCGGCGTGCACGTCCTCCCAGACCTGGCGGCCGTACCAGCCGGCGACGTTGATCTCGAAGGCGAGCTCGCCGGAGAACGAGATGCGGCAGACCCGGGCCGGGATGCCCGAGGCGAGCCGCGTCTCCTGGAAGGTCATGAAGCCGAACGCCTCGTTGGAGACGTCGAGGTCCGGCGCGACCCGGGCGACGACCTCACGCGACCTCGGGCCCACGACGGCCACCGTCGACCACTGCTCGGTCACCGAGGTGCAAGCACGTCCAGCTCGGGCCACTCGGTCTGCAGCCACTCCTCCAGCCAGTCCAGGACGCCGGCCGCACCACCGGTGGTGGTGTGCATGTAGTAGGTGTCCTCGGCCAGCCGCAGCGTGACGCCGTCGTCGAACATCATCCCGTCGGGCTTGCACATCACGCCGTAGCGCGCGGAGCCGATCGCCAGCTTCTTGTAGGCGTTGGTGTAGATCCGGTTGAGGAACTCACCGGCGTCGGCGCCCTTGATCTCGATCTTGCCGAGGGTCGAGGCGTCCATCATGCCAACGCTGGTGCGCACCGCACGGCACTCCCGCTCGACGGCGGCGTCGATGTCCTCGCCGCGCACCGGGAAGTACCACGGACGCAGCCACTGCCCGACGACCTCGAACTCGGCACCGTGCTCGACGTGCCAGCCGTGGATCGGCGTGATCCGCTTGGGGTCGAAGAGCTCGCCGCGCTCACGTCCGGCCAGCGCAGCGAAGAGCACCGGCGTGTAGGGCGCGCGGTGGTTGCTGAAGCCGACGTCAGCGACGTCGAGTCCGAGCGCCGCGGCGATGACGCCAGCCGCGTTGACACCGGAGGTCTTGCCCTGGTCCTGACCGGTGCCGATCGAGGTGTAGCGCTTCACGTGCTCCACGCTGCGCATGCCGGCACCGGTCGCCCGCCACACATCAGCCACGGTCTGGTCACGATGCAGGTCGACGAAGTGCTCGTCCCAGTCGCCGGGCTCACCCGCGACTGCGGGCACCAGCCACAGCGGACGGGCCTCGCCCACCTCGGTGGCGGAGCCCGACGCGGACGGCGCCGTCGCCTCGACCGGGAAGCCCGCGGCCGTGGCCGCGGCAGCACCGGCCTCAGCGCCTTCCCTCAGGCCGTGCCCGAGGAGGAAGGTACCGTTGTTGGCTCCGACGACCGTCTGGTTCTTGACCGTGCTGTCGGGCACGAAGGCCGCCAGCGACGTGTCGTACACCGTCGTGCCCTGGCGCTGCGTGTGCAGGTGCACCAGCGGGGTCCAGCCGCCGGAGACTGCCAGCACGTCGGCCTCGATGGTCTCGAACGGGGTGACGGTGTCACCCTCGCCGAGGGTCGCGACGTGGACCCGCGCCAAGCGGGCCGTCGCGTCGTCGCCCTCGGCCCGCGCGACGGTGGTGCCGGCGAGGACGCGGACGCCGGTGGCCGCGAGCTCGTTCGCGCGAGCCGACAGGGTCGCCCGGGCGTCGAGGACGCCCGCGACCTCGAGGCCTGCGGCGAGGATGTCCTCGACCACGTCGTAGGCGCTGTCGTTGGTCGTCGCGACGACGTAGCGGCGGCCCGGGGTCACGGCGTACCGGTTGAGGTAGGTGCGGACGGCGCCCGCGAGCATGACGCCGGGGACGTCGTTGCCGGCGAAGACCAGCGGACGCTCGTAGGAGCCGTTGGCCAGGACCACCTGGCCCGCCCGGACGTGCCAGACGCGCTGGCGCGAGACGTCGGAGGGTTGGGGAGCGGACCAGCCGCCCGCGCGGTCCTCGACGGCGAGCACGTAGTTGGCGTCGTAGGAGCCGAAGGCGGCCGTGCGGGTGAGCACGGTGACCTCCTCCGCCGCGGCGAGCTCGGCCGCCACGTCTGCGACCCACGCGGCGGCGGGCTTGCCGTCGACGTGCTCGCTGCGCGCGGACAGCAGCGAGCCACCCAGCTCGGACTGCTCGTCCATGACGATGACGCGGGCGCCGGAGCGTGCGGCGGCGACGGCCGCGGCGAGACCCGCGGGACCCCCGCCGATCACCAGGACGTCGGTGTGGACGAACACCTTGTCGTACGTCGCCGTGTCGGGCTCGGGGGCGAGCACGCCGAGGCCGGAGAGCGTGCGGGCGGAGAGGCCGTCGGTGAGCGAGCGGACGGTCGCGGTGACGGACGGCTCGGAGTGCTCGCCGAGGACCTGGACCAGGGCGTTGGGCTCCTCGCCGCCGGCGGCCAGGATGCCCCGGGGACGGCGGCGGTAGATGGAGTCACCGATCCGGACCCGCCCGTTGGCGATCAGGGCCGAGGCGATGGTGTCACCGGGATGACCGGTGAGCTCCTCACCGTCGACGGTGAAGGTCAGCACCGAGTCACGGTCGATGCGACCACCCGTGGGCAGGCGGTGGGACTGGGGGCTCATGCCGTTGCTCCTGCGATGTCGGCGCCGGTCAGGCTGCTGATGTCGGGCCGGGGGTCATTGTTGGTGTAGACGGCGAGGACCTCGTACGTCCGGGTGTCGCGCACAGCGTTGAACCACTTGCGGCATCCGCCGGTGTGAAGCCACCGTTCGGCGAACGGGCCCTTCGGGTTGGCGCGGAAGAAGAGGTAGTGGGCCCACTCCTCGTCGCTCAGCGCGTCGGGGTCCTCGGGGTAGGCCACGTGTGCCTCTCCGCCGTACTTGTACTCGGTCTCGTCCCGCAGTCCGCACCACGGGCACTTGATCTGCAACATGACAGGTGCTCTTTCGCTAGGTCTGTGCCGGTCTCTGGGATCAGTGCGCGACGCCGGCGGCGCCGTGCTCGTCGATGAGGTGACCGGTCGTGAAGCGCTCCAGGCCGAAGGGCTTGTTCAGCTCGTGCGCCTCACCGGTCGCCATCGTGTGGGCCATCGCCCAGCCGGCCGCGGGGGTCGCCTTGAAGCCACCCGTGCCCCAACCGGCGTTGACGTAGAGCCCGTCGACCGGGGTCGCGCCCATGATCGGCGAGGCGTCGGGGCAGACGTCCACGATGCCGCCCCAGGTGCGCAGCAAGTGCGCCCGCGAGAAGATCGGGAAGAGCTCGAGCGCCGCGGCCATCTGGTGCTCGATCACGTGGAACGAGCCGCGCTGGCCGTAGCCGTTGTACTGGTCGACACCGGCACCCATCACCAGCTCCCCCTTGTGCGCCTGCGAGACGTAGACGTGGACGTAGTTGGACATCACGACCGTCGGGTGCACCGGCTCGTAGAGCTCGGAGACCAGCGCCTGCAGGGGGTGCGACTGCACCGGGATCCGGAAGCCGGCCATCTCGGCCAGCACGCTGGAGTGGCCCGCCGCGACCATGCCGACGGTGTCGGAGAGGATCCGTCCGCGGGTGGTCTCGACACCGGTCACCCGGTCGCCGTCCTTGACGAAGCCGACGACCTCGCAGTTCTGGATGATGTCGACGCCCATCGCGTCACAGGCCCGTGCGAACGCCCACGCCACATGGTCGTGCTTGGCGATACCGGCGCGCGGCTGGAAGGTCGCACCCAGGACCGGGTAGCGCACGTCCTCGGAGATGTTGACGATCGGGCAGACCTTCGCCACCTCCTCGGGCGTCAGGAACTCCGCGTCGACACCGTTGAGGCGGTTTGCCTCGACGCGACGCACCGAGTCCCGCACGTCCTGCATCGAGTGCGCGAGGTTGAGCACCCCCCGCTGGCTGAACAGGAAGTCGTAGTCGAGCTCCTCGGGGAGCACCTCCCACAGCTTCAGCGCGTGCTCGTAGATCGCCGCGGACTCGTCCCACAGGTAGTTCGAGCGGATGATCGTGGTGTTGCGGGCCATGTTCCCGCCGGCCAGCCACCCCTTCTCGAGGATGGCGATGTTGGTCATGCCGTGGTTCTTGGCGAGGTAGTACGCCGTGGCCAGGCCGTGGCCGCCACCGCCGATGACGAGCGCGTCGTACGACGACTTCGGGTCGGGGTCCCGCCAGAGCCACTCGGGGTGCTCGCCCGGGAACGGGTTGCCCATCTCAGATCCCCGTTCCGGAGCCTGCGCCGACGTTCGCGGCGCCGGTTGGCGCCGGCGTACAGCGGGAACCTCTCGGCCAGCGCCTCGACCAGGACGCGCAGCTCCTTGAGCTGGGTCTCGTCGCCGGAGCCGGCGAGCGCCTCGGCGATGATGTCGGCGACCTCGCCGAAGGCAGCCGCGTCGAGGCCACGCGTGGCCAGCGCCGGCGTGCCGATCCGGACGCCGGAGGAGACCATCGGCGGGCGCGGGTCGAACGGGACGGCGTTGCGGTTCACCGTGATCCCGACCGTGTGCAGCCTGTCCTCGGCCTCCTGGCCGTTGATCGCCGCGTCGCGCAGGTCCACCAGCACCAGGTGCACGTCGGTCCCGCCGGACAGGACGGTGATCCCGGCCGCGGCCACGTCGGGCTGCGCGAGCCGTTCGGCGATGATCCGAGCACCCTCCAGCGTCCGCTCCTGTCGCTCCTTGAACGCCGGCTCGAGCGCCATCTTGAACGCCACGGCCTTCGCCGCGATCACGTGCTCCAGGGGGCCGCCCTGCTGGCCGGGGAAGACGGCGGAGTTGATCTTCTTCGCCAGCTCGGCCTTGCACAGGATCACGCCACCGCGGGGTCCGCCGAGCGTCTTGTGCGTCGTCGTGGTGACCACGTCGGCGTACGGCACCGGGCTCGGGTGCAGGCCGGTCGCGACCAGGCCCGCGAAGTGGGCCATGTCGACCATCAGGTAGGCACCCACTCTGTCGGCGATGCGGCGGAACTCCGCGAAGTCCAGCTGACGCGGGTACGCCGACCAGCCGGCCACGATCAGCTTCGGCTGGTGCTCGACGGCGAGACGCTCGACCTCGGCCATGTCGATCCGGAAGTCCTTCGGCGAGACGTGGTAGGCCACGACGTCGTAGAGCTTGCCGGAGAAGTTGAGCCGCATCCCGTGGGTCAGGTGACCGCCGTGGGCCAGGTCCAGGCCGAGGATCGTGTCGCCCGGGTCGAGCAGCGCGAACATCGCCGCAGCGTTGGCCTGCGCTCCGGAGTGCGGCTGCACGTTGGCGGCCTCGGCGCCGAAGAGCGCCTTGATCCGGTCGATGGCCAGCTGCTCGATGACGTCGACGTGCTCGCAGCCGCCGTAGTAGCGGCGGCCGGGGTAGCCCTCGGCGTACTTGTTGGTGAGGACCGAGCCCTGTGCCTCCATCACCGCCCGGGGGGCGAAGTTCTCGGAGGCGATCATCTCCAGGGTGCTCTGCTGGCGGACCAGCTCGCGCTCGACCTGCTCGGCGACCTCGGGATCGAAGTCGGCAAGGGTGCGGTCGAGGACGGAAGGCTGCGAAGACATGTCATCTCTCATCGGTCAGGCCCGGACCATGCCGTGCGGGTCAATGACGAACTTCTGTGCGGAGCCCTTGTCGAACTCGGCGTAGCCGCCTGGCGCATCGTCGAGGCCGATCGTGGTGGCGTTCACGGCCTTGGCGATGTGCGCCTTGTCGGCCAGGATCAGGTTCATCAGCTGGCGGTTGTACTGCTTCACCGGGCACTGGCCGGTGACGAACGTGTGGGACTTCGCCCAGCCGAGACCCAGCCGTACGCCGATCTGGCCCTGCTTCGCGGCGTTGTCCACCGCGCCGGGGTCGCCGGTCACGTAGAGGCCCGGGATGCCGAGCGACGCCCCGGCCCGGGCGACGTCCATGATGTCGTTGAGCACCGTCGCCGGCGCCTCCCCCGCGTCCGGTCCGTGCCCGCGGGCCTCGAAGCCGACGGCGTCGACGGCGGCGTCGACGACCGGTTCGCCGAGGATGTCGGCGACGATGTCGGCCAGCGCGTTGCCCGTGGACAGGTCCGCGGTCTCGCAGCCGAAGCTTGCGGCCTGCGCGAGACGGTCGGCGTTCATGTCGCCGACGATGACGGTCGATGCACCCAGGAGCTGCGCGGAGTACGCCGCGGCGAGGCCCACCGGCCCGGCGCCGGCGACGTACACCGTCGAGCCGGTGGTCACGCCGGCCGTGTGGGCGCCGTGGTAGCCGGTCGGGAAGATGTCGGAGAGCATCGTCAGGTCGAGGATCTTCTCCAGCGCCTGGTCCCGGTCCGGGAAGCGCAGCAGGTTGAAGTCGGCGAACGGGATCATCACGTACTCCGCCTGACCGCCGACCCAGCCGCCCATGTCGACGTAGCCGTAGGCCGCGCCGGGCCGCGCCGGGTTCACGTTGAGGCAGATGCCCGTCTTGCCCTCGTTGCACATGCGGCAGCGACCGCAGGCGATGTTGAACGGCACCGAGCAGATGTCGCCGACCTCGTGGAAGAGGACGTCGTCGCCGATCTCGACGATCTCGCCGGTGATCTCGTGGCCCAGGGACTGCCCGACGGGAGCCGTCGTGCGGCCGCGGACCATGTGCTGGTCACTGCCGCAGATGTTGGTCGTGACGAGCTTGAGGATCACGGCGTGCGGGGCGGCCTGCTTGATGCCGAGGCCCTGGGCGACCTCACGCGGGATCTCCAGCCTGGGGAACTCGGTGTTCTCGATCGCGACCTGTCCAGGTCCCGCGTAGACGACGACTCTGTTGTCAGCCATGGTGGGTGACTCCGTTCTGCTTCGGGTGATGGGTGGGGTGCTGGCGCGGTCAGGCGTCGAGCGAGAGGTTGCTGAGGGGCTTGGAGCAGCAGACGAGGATCTTCCCGGCGCTGACCTCGCGAGGGCGGATGCCGCCGTTGTGGTTCATCTCCACCTCGCCGGAGAGCTTGGAGAGCTTGCAGGTGCCGCACATGCCCTGGCTGCAGGACGACGGGAGACGCACGCCGGCTGCGAGTGCAGCGTCCAGCACGTTCTCGTCGGCGCGGCACGTGACCGTGCGTCCGCTCTTGACGAACTCGACGGCGTACGTCACGCCGTCGGCGGCGGCCGGCGGCGGGGCGACGGCGATGTCGTCGTAGTCGACGCCCTCGGGAGGTGGCGTGGCGCCCGGCTGGGCCGGGTCGTCGAAGGCGAAGCTCTCCTCGTGGTAGTTGTCGAGGTCGTAGTCGAGCTCGCCGAGGATGCGGCGCACTGCGTCCATGTAGGGCACCGGACCGCAGTTGAGGGTCACCCGCTCGTGCAGGTCGGGCACGACCGTCTGGAGCATGGCGGGCGAGAGCCTTCCCCGCATGCCGCCCCAGCGCTCCGAGGGGTAGTCGTTCTCGCAGACGTGCACGACCCTCAGGTTCGGCATCAGCGACTCGATGGCGGCGAGCTCGTTGCGGAAGACGATGTCGCTCGGCGTGCGTGCGCTGTGGAGGAAGACCACGTCCGCGTGCGATCCGAGGTCGTAGATCGTGCGGAGCATCGACATGAGCGGCGTGATCCCGCTCCCCGCGGACAGGAAGAGGTACTTCTCGGCCGGCTGCTTGGCCAGCGTGAAGGCACCGAGCGGCGCCAACGCGGTGACCTTGCTGCCCGGCACGACGTTGTCGTGCACCCAGTTGGACACGGTGCCGCCCATGACTCGCTTGACGGTGATGGCGATGCGGTGGGGACGCGTCGGCGGGGAGGAGATCGTGTAGCAGCGGTTCACCGGGTAGCCGCCGATGTCGAGCATCAGGGTCAGGAACTGGCCCGCCTCGAAGTCGAAGACCTGCTCGCCCTCGGGCTCGAACACGAAGTTCTTGACGTCATGGGTGACGTCGGTGACCGCGGTGCACACCAGCGTGGTGTGGTCCTCCTCCGACCAGCAGACAGGCGACTGCAGGGACGGCACGAGGCGCTGGGGTGCCTGGGTGGACGACATTTCTCTACTCCCGGGGATCAGGGTGAGGACTACTGGTTCGCGACGGCGTTGAGACGGCCGCGAGTTCCGGCGTGCTCGTGGTGCGGCATGAGGTGGTCGCGGATCCGGCGGACGTACCAGTTGATGAAGGACTCGACGTCGTCCTCGACCAGGGCGTAGGGACCGGGCTCGTAGCCGGGGTCGGTGACGCCGCGCTGGGCCTTCTCGACCAGCTGGCGGTCCTGGTCGTTGGTGGCCTGCCACACGCCGGTCAGCCCCTCGATGGTGTAGTCCTCGCCCTCGACGGCGTCCGGGTGGACCAGCCAGGTGGTGCGGACGATCGACTTGTCGGGACCGATCGGCAGGACACTGAAGACGATCACGTGGTCACTGAGGAAGTGGAACCACGAGTTGGGCTGCATGTGCAGCGAGAGGTCACCGAACTGCGGCGTGGTGACGTCGCCGATCAGCTTCTTGCACACCTGCGACCCGTCGATGCCGAAGGAGGCCCCGTCCCCGTCCAGCGGGAGGCGCATGATCATGAAGCCGGTCGGGCGCGTGTCGAGCTCGTGCACGAGCTCTCTCGGGACGCCGTTGGTCTTGCAGACGTCGTCCAGGTGCGCGGTCGCGGCGAGGTACCGGTCGTAGATCGGCTGCATGCGCGGCGTGACGTCCTCCTCCGAGTAGCGGAGGAACGGGAAGTAGGAAGTGATCAGCTCCGGGTGCGACGCATCGCAGTGGTGGCACTCGCGGTTGTTCTCCATGACGAGCTTCCAGTTGCCGGCCTCGACCAGGTCGGTCTGGTGCGCGATCTTCGCCTCCTTGAGGCGGTAGGACGTGAGGTAGGGCTCGATCACGGACGCCACCTCGTCGAAGTCCGTCGGCGGCTCGTCGGCCAGGCAGATGAAGATCAGGCCGCCGACGGTGCGCACGTGGACCCGCTTGAGGCCGAACTGGGTCTTGTCGAAGCTGGGCGACTGGCCCTCGGCGAAGATCAGGCTGCCGTCGGTGCGGTAGGTCCACTGGTGGTACGGGCAGACGAGGTTGCCCACTGAGCCACACGGGTCCTCGAGCAGCCGCGAGCCGCGGTGCCGGCACACGTTGCGCAGCGCGCGGACCTCTTCGTCGTCGTCGCGGACGACGACCAGCGATTGGCTGCCGATCTCGACGGTGACGTAGTCACCCGGCTCGGGGATCTCGGCCTCGGTGGAGACGAAGAGCCAGTGCTCGCCGAAGATCGCTGACATGTCGAGGTCATAGAGCTCCTGGCTGGCGTAGAACGGTGCCTCCAGGCTGTAGCCCACCTCGCGGCGCTCGACCATGGCAGCGATCTCAGCGATGTTGGCCGCAGGGCCAGTCTTGAAAGTCACAGGAACCTCCGGATGCAAGTGGTCATGAAGAGAAGAGGATGTGGGTGATCAGCCGCGGAGGCGGGTCATCTTGGGGTCGAAGAGCGGCTCGGCGGTGACGACCGCTGTGACCCTCGTGTCGAAGTAGCCGATCTCGAGCTCGTTGCCGACCTCGGCGACCTCGAGCGGCAGCCAGGCGTAGGCGATGCCCTTCTCGATCGTGTACCCGTAGGCCGCGGAGGTGACGTAGCCGACCGGCTCCCCACCGGCGAAGACCGGCTCCTTGCCGAGGACGACGTCGACAGTGCTGTCGATCGTGAGGCAGGCGAGGGTCCTCGTCTGCTGCTCCTTGCGCCGGATCAGCGCGTCGCGGCCGACGAAGTCGCCCTTGTCCAGCTTCACTGCGAACCCGAGGCCGGCCTCGTACGGGTCGTGCTCGTTGGTCATGTCGCCACCGAAGGAGCGGTAGCCCTTCTCGAGGCGGAGGCTGTTGAAGGCGCCGCGGCCCGCCGCGATGATGCCGTGCTCCTGACCGGCCTCCCAGATCGTGTCCCACAGGCGCTGGCCCAGGTCAGCCGTCGTGTAGATCTCCCAGCCCAGCTCGCCGACGTAGGACAGGCGCCAGGCGGTGACCGGGACGTTGCCGATGTGGAGCGACTTGGCGCGGAAGTACTTCAGGCCGTCGTTGGTCATGTCGGCGTCGGTGATGCGCGCGAGGACGTCGCGGGCCTTGGGGCCCCACAGGCCGATGCAGCAGGTGCCCGGCGTGATGTCGGTGACCTGGACGGTGCCGTCCTCGGGGAGGTGGCGCTCGAACCAGTCGATGTCCAGCGCCCCGTTGGCGCCGACCTGGTAGTGGTGCTTGTCCAGGCGGGCGACGGTGACGTCGCTGCGGATGCCGCCGTCGACGTCGAGCAGCAGCGTGTAGACCACGGCCCCGACGGACTTGTCGACGTCACCCGTGCAGAGCTTCTGCAGGAACTCGGTGGCCCCCGGGCCCGTGACGGTGATGCGCTTGAGCGCGGTCATGTCGTACATCGCGACGCCCTCGCGGGTCGCCTTCGCCTCGGCGCCCACGATGGGGTCCCAGTACTTCGCGGCCCAGGCGTTGGGGGTGGGGACGTCGTAGCGCTCGAGCAGACCGGAGTTGGCGCCGTACCAGTGGGGGCGCTCCCATCCGTTGGCCGGCAGGAAGAAGGCGTCGAGCTCCTGCTCGCGGCTGAAGAACGGCGATACCCGGACGTTGCGGGGCGAGTCCATCGGCTGCAGCGGGTGGAGGATGTCGTAGACCTCGCGGAAGTTCTGGCAGTCGCGCTCCAGGACGTACGCCGGGTTGACCTGGTAGTCCTCGAAGCGGTTCACGTCGCACTCGTGGATGTCGAAGGTCTCGCAGTAGCCGTTGGCCAGCCACTCGGCGACGGCCCGGCCGACACCGGCGGAGTGGGTGACCCACACGGCCTCGGCGACCCAGAAACCCTTGACCTCGCGGTGCTCGCCGAGCAGCGGCATCCCGTCGGTGGTGAAGGAGAAGAGGCCGTTGATGCCCTCCTCGATCTTCGTGTCGTTGGTGGCGGGGAGCAGACGCTGGGTCTCCTCCCAAGCCGGCTCGAAGTCCTCGGCCGTGAAGGCGAGGACGGACGGCATGGTGCCGGTCTCGTCCGCCTCCTCCATCGATCGGATGTCGGTCGCCTCGATCGGCATCGCCTCGTGGTGGTAGTAGCCGATGCCGATCCCGTCGAACTGGTCGCGGTAGTAGAGGCCGGACTCCTGGTGGCGCAGGATCGGGCGGATGGCCTCCTGCTCCTGGCCGGCGAGCTCCGGGATGGCTCCGGTCCCGGCGAGCTGGTGGGCAAGCGGGGTCAGCGGGAGGTCCAGGCCGACCAGCGCAGCGACCTTCGGCCCCCAGATGCCGGCGCACGAGACGACCACGTCGGCGGGGAGCTCGCCGTGGTTGGTGACCACTGCCGTGACCTGGCCGTCCTCGACCACGATGTCGGCGACCTCGTGACGGGGCAGGAACCTCACGCCGCGGGCCTTGGCACGCTCGATCTGCGCCTCGACCGCCCACAGCGCCTTCGCCAGGCCGTCGGTCGGGCACCAGAGTCCGCCGAGGATCTTGTCGCGGTCGACGAGCGAGTGCAGCTCGACGCAGCGGTCGGCGTCGACGACCTCGGCCTCGACCCCCCACGAGGTGAGCCAGCCATGGCGACGGTGCAGCTCCGCCAGGCGCTCCGGCGTCGTGGCGACCTCGAGGCCGCCGACCTGGAGGAAGCACGACTGGCCCTGGTGCTGCAGGTCGACGAACTTCTCGACCGTGTAGGTCGCGAGCTCGGTGAGCACCTTGCTGGCACTGGCCTGGAACACCAGGCCGGGTGCGTGGGAGGTCGAGCCGCCGGTCGCGGGGAGGTCGCCCTGATCGACGACGGTGATGTCAGTCCAGCCAAGGGCCGACAGCTCCTCAGCAAGTGCTGCGCCGACGACTCCGGCTCCGACGATGACGGTTCGACGTCCAACCATGGCTCCGCGCCTCCTGTTGCGTATCTTGCACTCGCTTGCGTTAGAAGCAACAATGCAGGTGTGATGAAGACGACGTCAAGGGGGTGGGCCCGGGAAAGTCCGCAAGCGTCGGAGTTCGGGGCGATCGCCGCGGCTCACGACCGCTGCTTCTGGCTTGACGGCGTCGCGACGCGCCCGTGGTCGGGCCACCGCTCGATCCTCGGTTGGCTGACCGACCAGGACGTCTCGCTCAGCTTTTCCGCCGCGCGTGGCGAGGTCACCCGCCACGTGGGCGAACGCTCCGAGGTGGTGGGCCACGACATCTTCACTGCGCTCCGCGATGCGGTCGCCGACGACGCCACCGACGGCCAGGACACTATCTGGGTCGGCTGGTTCGGATATGCCTGCCGGCCCGACCTTCCCGCACGAACGGGGGACGACGAGATGCCAGACGCGGTCTGGATGCGGGCCCGCCACACGCAGGTCATCACCCATGAGCCGGGCGATGCCGATGGTCCGGCGGTGACGACTCCCCCGCCGTCCGGACGCCCGGTCGTTCCCCCTGGATACGCCGCGGCGTTCGACCAGGTGCAGGAGAGCCTCCACGCCGGCGACAGCTACGAGGTCAACCTGACCCACCGACGCACGGTGTCCTCCCCCGCCGAGCCCGTAGCGACCTACCTCCGGCTCCGCGAGCTCAACCCCGCGCCGTACGCCGGCTTCCTGCAGCATCGGGGCAGCTGGCTGCTCAGCGCCTCGCCGGAGCGCTACGCGACCGTGGACGCCGATGGCGTGCTGGAGACCCGACCGATCAAGGGGACGACACCCCGCGGATCGACGCCGGAGCTCGACGAGCAGTCGCGCCGCCACCTGGCGTCGGACCCGAAGTTCCGCGCCGAGAACCTGATGATCGTCGATCTGCTCCGCAACGACGTCGGCATGGTCTGCGAAGCAGGAACCGTCGAGGTCCCCCAGCTGATGGAGGTGGAGTCCTACACCTCGGTGCACCAGCTCGTCTCGGCGGTACGCGGTCGACTGCGCGAGGGCATCGGCACCATCGACGCGCTCCGAGCCCTCTTCCCGGCCGGCTCGATGACCGGCGCGCCCAAGCTGCGCACCATGCAGGTCATCGAGGCGGTCGAGGCGACGCCGCGCGGCGTCTACTCCGGCGCCTTCGGCTGGATCGCCCCCGACGGTCGCGCCGACCTCGCCGTCATCATCCGCTCGCTGACCACGACGGGTGACGGCACCTGGACCCTGGGCACCGGCGGCGGGATCACCGTCAAGTCGGACGTCGAGGAGGAGTACGCCGAGGCGACATGGAAGGCGGAACGGCTGCTCCGCGCACTCGGGTCCGGGCCCTGACCAGGACCAGTGCGATCCGCCCTCGCCAGCGTTCCGTCCCACTGAGGCGTCGCCTCCACGCGGGAGCGACCCCTTGACACAAGGTTCCATCTGTTGCAAGTGGAGCAGACTGTTGCGTGACTCACAACAGCGGGTTTACAGTCAACAACGCCCGGGCAGGCCGAAACCCTTGAAGGGACACCTGGCATGACTACGACACCTGAAGCCCCACGACAAACGGATCCACGGGGAAGCGTCCGCAATGCCGTCCGCCACGCCGTGGACGAGGCGTTCAAGACGCCGGTGGCCGACCCGATCCCCCATCCGGCCCTCGACGTAGCCGTGGAGCAGGCTGAGGAGGGCGGGAAGGTCGACAAGATCGTCTTCGGCGTGAGCGCCGCCGTCGCCGTCGGCTTCATGGTCTGGGGCATCAGCAGCACCAGCTCGCTCAGCTCGGCGTCGACCGCCGCACTGTCCTGGGTGATGACGAACACCGGCTGGCTCTTCGTCCTCACGTCCAGCGCCTTCGTGACGTTCGTGATCTGGCTGGCGCTGAGCCGCTACGGCAAGATCCCGCTCGGTCGCGACGGGGAGCAGCCCGAGTTCCGCACGATCTCCTGGATCGCGATGATGTTCAGCGCCGGCATGGGCATCGGCCTCATGTTCTACGGGGTGAGCGAGCCCATGTCGCACCTGGTGACGCCACCGCCCGGCACCGGTGGGGCCGGCAACCCGGAAGCCGTGAAGAACGCCATGGCGACCACCATGTTCCACTGGACGTTGCACCCGTGGGCTCTCTACGCCCTCGTGGGCCTCGCGATCGCCTACGGCGTCTACCGCAAGGGCCGGCTGCAGCTGATCTCCTCGGCCTTCGAGCCGCTGATCGGCGATCGGGCACATGGCGGTCTGGGTCGGACCATCGACATCTTCGCGATCTTTGCGACCCTCTTCGGCTCGGCGACGTCGCTCGGCCTCGGCGCGCTGCAGATCAGCACCGGCCTCGAGATCGTGACCGGCATCGGCACGACCGGCAACGCTGTCCTCGTCGCCATCATCGCCATCCTCACCGCTGCCTTCGTTGCCTCGGCCGTGACCGGCGTCGCCAAGGGCATCCAGTGGCTGTCGAACATCAACATGGTGCTGGCCCTGTCGCTCGCCCTGTTCCTGTTCGTCGTGGGCCCGACGGTCTTCATGCTCAACCTCATCCCCACCTCCGTGGGCAGCTACGTCCAGAACCTCGCGCAGATGACCGCCCGCACCGGAGCGGAGGGCGCGGAGACCGAGGCATGGCTCCAGGGTTGGACCATCTTCTACTGGGCCTGGTGGCTCTCGTGGACGCCGTTCGTCGGCATGTTCATCGCGCGCATCTCCCGCGGCCGCACGATCCGTCAGTTCGTGGCCGGTGTGCTCCTGATCCCAAGTGTCGTGAGCCTCGTGTGGTTCTGCGTGCTGGGTGGCTCGGCCATCAATCTCCAGCTCAACGGCACCGACATCGCAGGGGCCGGCGGACTGGAGTCACAGCTCTTCAGCACCCTGGACGCGTTCCCCCTGGCCACCGTCACGTCCATCCTGGTCATGGTCCTGGTCTCGATCTTCTTCGTCTCCGGAGCCGATGCCGCGTCCATCGTGATGGGCACCCTGTCCCAGCGCGGCACTCAGGAGCCCAGCAAGCCCAACGTGATCTTCTGGGGCGTCTCGACGGGCGTCGTGGCCGCGATCATGCTCCTGGCCGGCGGCGCCGACGCCCTGTCCGGGCTGCAGACGATCACCATTGTCGCGGCGCTGCCGTTCGTCGTCATCATGGTCGGCCTCGCCGTCGCCCTCATGAAGGATCTTCGGCACGACCCGCTGATGGTGCGTCGCCAGGTCGGCGAGGAGGCGATCGCCCAGGCCGTGATCGCCGGGGTCACCGAGCACGGCAACGACTTCTGCCTGAGCGTCCAGTGCAGCAACGACGACGGGCGCACGAACGACGACCACGAGAAGGGCACCACGGAGGACACGGAACAGAAGCCGATCCGCTGATCCTACGGTCGACGACGAAGGCCCCGACTGCGCGAGGTGCGCAGCCGGGGCCTTCTCGGTTGTCTGGCTGGGCGACGCGCGTGCAGAGATCTGGGACGACTCACCTGTCTCCGGATCGTCCCGCGCGCTGACGTCGCAGGAGCCCCAGCGCGACGGTAGCGCCGAGCAGGACGAGGACCACTGGCAGCGCGGCGTCGAGTCCGACCTCACTCGATCCGTCCTCCGGCTCCGCTGCGCCCACGGCGGCTCCGGCCTCGGTTGTTGCGTCGTCATCAGTGGTCGAGAGCGCCCCGACCTCGAAGTTGACCTCGCCGCTGATCTCGTGTCCATCCGAGGACACCACGTGGTAGTGCATCGCGTAGGCCCCGTCCGGACCCGCCCAGAGGGTCTGGCGCACCTCCGCCCCCACGTACGTCGGGTCTCCGTTCGTGACGCTTCCGTCCGGCCCGACCACGGTGACCTCGTGGACCTCGGCGATCGCGTCCGAGAAGGTGAGGAAGGCGCGCGAGGGCATCGCCTCGATCAGCTCCCCGTCCGGCGGGTCGGACGAGATCAGCTCGACATGGGCTGATGCTGGGGCTGAGGGTGCCCACGCGAGGATGAGGGTCACGAGCGCGAGCGTGATCGCCCGGTTCACCCACGAACCACACACCGGTCCTGGCTCCGTTTCAGGCATGGAGTCCTCAGGACGTGCTCGAGAAGGCCGCGTCGAAGGACGCGGACGGCGCGTCGAAGGCCAGGCGGCGGACGAACTCGAGCGCCTCCGGCGCACCGACGAGGCGGTCCATGCCAGCGTCCTCCCACTCCACGGAGATGGGGCCGTCGTAGCCGATCGTGTTGAGCATCCGGAACGACGCCTCCCACGGGACGTCGCCGTGCCCGGTCGAGACGAAGTCCCAACCCCTGCGCGGGTCGGCCCAGGCGAGGTGGGAGCCCATGCGGCCGTTGCGGCCGTTGCCGACCTGCTTCTTCGCGTCCTTGCAGTCGACGTGGTAGATCCGGTCCTTGAAGTCCCAGAGGAAGCCAACGGGGTCGAGGTCCTGCCACACGAAGTGCGACGGGTCCCAGTTGAGCCCGAAGGCCTCCCGGTGGCCGATGGCCTCCAGAGCAGCGACCGTCGTCCAGTAGTCGTAGGCGATCTCCGACGGGTGCACCTCGTGGGCGAACCTGACGCCCTCGCTGTCGAAGACGTCGAGGATGGGGTTCCACCGGTCGGCGAAGTCCTGGTAGCCGGCGTCGACCAGGTCCTGCGAGGCAGGCGGGAACATGGCGACGTACTTCCAGATCGAGGATCCGGTGAACCCGACGACGACGTCGACGCCGAGCTTGCGGGCCGCCCGAGCGGTCATCTTCATCTCTTCGGCCGCGCGCTGGCGCACTCCCTCGGCGTCGCCGTCACCCCAGATCCGGTCCGGCAGGATGCCGCGGTGCCGCTCGTCGATCGGGTCGTCGCAGACTGCCTGTCCCTTGAGGTGGTTGCTGATCGCGAAGACCTGCAGGTCGTACTTCTCGAGCATCTCCAGCTTGGCCGGGACGTAGGAGTCGTCCTCGACGGCGGCCCACGGGTCGAAGTGGTCGCCCCAGCAGGCGAGCTCGAGGCCGTCGTAGCCCCAGCCCGCGGCGAGCTTGCACATCTCCTCGAACGGGAGGTCGGCCCACTGGCCGGTGAACAGGGTGATGGGGCGTGGCATGAGTGCTCCTCAGGTTGCGATGGGTGGTTCTTCGGCATGTGCTGGTGGTTCAGTTGACGGGGCTTTCACGGGGTGCAGCAACAATGGTGCGAACCGGTGCCGGGACGGAGCGCGCTGTCCCGGCACCGGCCGCGGGGGGCGACACCTCGCGGCGCCGCCTCCCCGCCCGGACGGCGGCCTGGCCACCGGCCGCTCGCAGGGCCGAACCTGTGAGCGGTCGGGTGCGGCACCTTGCGGTGCCACGCGGCCGGACCTCCCATCTGCGGACGTTCTCCTCTCTCTCGGACCCGGCGCCTAGAGCTGGGCCTTCAGCGCGCGCGCCGCGGTCTTGAGAGCTCGACGCGCCTCGTCGTCCTCGACACGGGAGGCGAGCTCCTCGAAACGCTCCAAGGCCTGGCTGGCCTGACGCTCGTCGTCGCTCCTGTCAGCGCTCTTCGCGGCCTCGAGTGCCCGCTTGAACCTCGCTCCCAGCATCGTGCCGACCGTCTCCTCGTCGTTGATCCGATCGACGAGCTTGTCGGCTCCGCCGTACAGGGCGACCACCGTGAAGGTGATCGTCTTCGACGCCCGGTTGCCGGCCTTGTCGGTCACGCTGACCATGAGGCGGTGCTTCCCGCTTCGCAGCGACAGTGCATCGATGCGCACCGAGGAGCTCACCCGTTCGCCGTCGAGACGGATGACCCGCCGGGCGACACCCGAGGTGGCGTCCGCAGTCGTGACCACCGAGGTACGAACTGCAGCCAGGCTGAGCCTCGCATCGTCCCCGAGGCCGCTGACGGTCACCGTCGGCGCGGTGATGTCGATCTTCACCGTCACCTTCTGGATCGCTGAGACTGTGCCGGTTGCATCGGTCGCCCTGGCTTGGACCTGGGTGGAGCCGTTGCTGGACACCGTGAACGGCGCGGTGTACGCCGTCCAGCTTCCGCTGCCGACGCGGTACTCGAGGTTCAGCTCGCCCTGGCCACCGGCACCCGTGAGGGTGAACGTGACCGGGGATGTGTACCAGCCGCCGCGACCGTCCGGCGCGGCAGGTGCCGTGGCGATGGTCACCGTGGGCTTCACCACCTCGGTGGGCCCGGACTTCTTCGCGACGACGATGGACAGCTCGCCCGTGTTCGTGTTGCTCGCCTTGTCGGTGGCGCGGTAGCGCACGACGTAGGTGCCGGGATTGCTGAACGTCAACGGCGTGGAGTAGGTCGTCCACGTCGCGGCGTCGCCGATCTGGTACTCGATGCTGGCCACCTCGGAGGTGGCGTCGGTGGCGGTCAGGCTGACCGTCTTGGTGGTCGTACCGGACACTGCGGCCGACACGGTCGGGTTGACCGTGTCGATCTTGACCGACAGCGACGTGACCGCTTCCACGTTGCCCGCCGTGTCCGTCGAGCGGTACTCGATCAGGCTGGTGCCCTCACCGGTCACGGAGACCGCTGCGGTGTAGGGCGTCCAGGCTCCGCCGGCGATGCGGTACTCGGTCGAGGCGACGCCCGACCCGCCCACTCCGTCGGTGGCAGCCAGGGTGAACGACGGACGCGTGGTGTACCAGCCGGCAGCGTTGGCCGCCGGGATGGTGTGCGTCGTCGTCGGCGCCGTCGTGTCCGGCGTCGGGACGAAGACCGACAGCTCGCCGCTCGCCACGTTGCCAGCCACGTCGGTGGCGCGGTACGCCACGGCGTAGGTGCCGGGATCGTTGAACGTCAACGGCGTGGTGTAGGTCGTCCACGTCGCCGCGCCGTCGATCTTGTACTCGATCGTCGCCACCGTGGAGGTGGCGTCGGAGGCGGTCAGGGCGACCGTCTTCGTGTCCTCACCGGTCGTGCTGCCCGACACGGTCGGGTTGACCGTGTCGATCTTGACCGACAGCGACGTGACGGCTTCCACGTTGCCCGCCGTGTCCGTCGAGCGGTACTCGATCAGGCGGGTGCCCTCACCGGTCACGGAGACCGCTGCGGTGTAGGGCGTCCAGGCTCCGCCGGCGATGCGGTACTCGGTCGAGGCGACGCCCGACCCGCCCACTCCGTCGGTGGCAGCCAGGGTGAACGACGGACGCGTGGTGTACCAGCCGGCAGCGTTGGCCGCCGGGATGGTGTGCGTCGTCGTCGGTGCGGTCGTGTCAGCCACCGGCGGCGGCTTGCACGTGTCGTCCTTGCCCAGCGTGAAGTAGTCGAACCTCGCGATGAGGTTGTCCGCCGCACCGGCAGCCGTCGCGCCCAGGGCCAGCAGGCCGACCTTGGGAGTGGTGATGCTGGTGAGGTCGCGCGGAGCGGCCGTACCGCCCGACGTGGTGATCGGGAGCCAGGTGGTCCCGTCAGTGCTGTAGGTGGGCGTGACGACGTTGCCGTCGGTGCTCGACATCCGCAGCCACACGGTGTCGGGGAAGGTGGCACCGAGAGCGGTGGAGTTGGACTCCGATGCCGTGGCATTGACCTCCTTGGCGAACTGGATGACGTTGGCTGCCTTGCTCCCGGCGGCTGCCGTGGAGCGACCCGAGTAGACGAGCTTCAGGTAGTTGTTGTCGTCTCCGTAGATGATCAGACCGGCTTGCTGATAGCCCTTGGTGGCATTCAGCGTGACCTTGGTCGTGGCCACGAACGCCCCGCCCGGCAGGTCCTGCAGGACGATGTTGGGCGTCGTGTTCGTCGTCTGGTAGAGGTCGGAGTTGGTCAGCGGGATGTTGAGGGTCCCGTCGGCCACCGTCAGCGACGAGTTGACCCGCACGCTGTCGTCCCAACGGGCCGTGTCCAGAGCGCTGCCGTTGAACTGCTCGACCTGGCACGGGGTGGCGCACGGAACGGCCGTGCTGTCGGGCGTGATCAGGAAGTAGTCGAACTTCGCGGTCAGGCCGTCCGCCCCGCCGGCAGCCGTTGCGCCCAGGGCCAGCATGCCGACCTTGGGAGACGTGATGCTGGTCAGGTCGCGTGGTGCCGCCGTACCGCCAGACGTGGTGATCGGGAGCCACGTGGCCCCGTCGGTGCTGTAGGACGGGGTCACGACGTTGCCGTCCGTGCTCTTGAGCCGCAGCCACACGGTGTCGGGGAAGGTCGCGCCCAGGTTGGTGGAGTTGGTCTCCGTGGCCGTGGCGTTGACCTCCTTGGCGAACTGGATGATGTTCGCTGCCTTGTCGCCCGCGGCCGCTGTCGAGCGACCCGAGTACACGAGCTTCAGGTAGTTGTTGTCGTCTCCGTAGATGACCAGACCGGCCTGCTGGTAGCCCTTGTTGGCTCCGGCGAGGTTCACCTTGGTCGTGACCTCGAACTCACCTGCAGGCAGGTCCTGCAGCACGACGTTCGGTGTGGTGTTGGTCGTCTGGTAGAGGTCGGAGTTGGTCAGCGGGATGTTGAGAGCCCCGTCGGCCACGGTGAGCGCCTGGTTGACCCGGACGCTCCTGTTCCAGCGTGTCGTGTCGAGGGAGGTGCCCAGGAAGTCGTCGGAGCGACCGCTGAAGCAGATGTTCTCTGCCGCAGTGACGTTGATCTCCAGCGACTTCGTGGTCTTCGCGCCACGGGCGTCGGTGACCGTCAGGGAGACGGTGTACTTGCCCGGGGTGGCGTAGGTCTTGCTCGGGTTGGCCACCGTGGAGGTGGTGGTGTCGCCGAAGCTCCACGCGTAGGTGACCGGGGTGTCGGCGTCGGGGTCGGTGACCGTGCTCGTGAAGTTCACGGGCAACGGCGCAGGACCGGTGAGCTTGCTGGCGCTGATGGCGACGGTCGGCGGCGAGTTGTCGGTCGCACCGCGGCCGGCGAACTCGAGCCAGTTGACGTTGGCTCCACCGGTGGTGGCCACGAAGTACAGCTCAGTGCTGGCGGTCGTCGCCCCGGTGAACGTGGTCGCCACGTTCTGGTAGGTCTGGGCGCCGCCGGTGTTGGGCACCGTGAGCGTCCCGATCGTCGTGCCGGTGGGCGAACCCTGGCGGACCTCGAAGGTGGCCCCCGCCGTGGTGGAGGCCGCCCGCATGGTGACGCCGGTGATGTTGGTGAGGTTCATGACGTCCCAGCGGAACCAGTCACCGGTCTCCACACCCGTCACGTTGGACCCACCGTTGGCGTCGGTGGTGGTCTGCGTGATGACCCCTGCCGTACCGGTGGTGTTCGAGCCCGTACGACCGGTCTGGTCGAAGTACTCAGCCTCCTTGTGCTTGGTGTGCAGCACCGCTCCGTCGACACCGGTCAGCGAGCCAGCGGCACCCGAGCCGGAGTCCTTGTACGTCGCAGTGACGGTCCCGAAGACGTTCGCGACGGAGTGGCCGGCGTCACCGGGCAGCACGAAGCTGCCGCTGCAACCGGTGTACTGCTCGTACCCGTGCGAGTGCTGGTCGTGCCCCAGGCCGGGCTGGACGATGACCTTGCTGCAGTCGATCGTCCCGTCCTCGACGTCGGTGACCGTGACCGTGTACTTGATGGTGTCACCGAACTCGAAGAAGCCACCGTTGAGCGGCAGCTGCAGGTCGACCACCGGGGCGGTGTTGCCCGCCACGATGTCGATGTTCGTCGTGCCGCTCTTGCCGTTGGCGGCCGTCACCGTCAGCTTCGCGGTGTAGTTGCCCGCCGCCGTGTAGGTGAACGACGCGGTCGGCGTGGTCGCGTCGGTGGAACCGTCGCTGGTGAAGTCCCAGGCGTAGGTGAGGCCGGTGTTGGTGCCGGTGTCGCCGTCGAAGGACGTGCTGCCGTCGAAGTCGACGGTCAGCGGAGCGGGACCCGACGTCTTGTTGGTCGTCGCACGAGCGGTCGGGGAGCGTTCGCCCTCGACGTAGTCGATGCGGTAGATGCCGGAGTTGGCGTTGTCACCGTTGAAGCCGCTGCCCCACTCGATCATGTACAGCGCACCGTCCGGGCCGAACTGCAGCGCGTGCGGGCGTGACATGACCAGGTTCGGCAGGAACCGGTTGATGTCGGTGTAGTTGGTGCCGGCGTCGTTCATCTGGACGGTGAAGAGCCGGCTGTTGTTCCAGTCGGCCCAGATCGCCTTGCTGTCGAAGTACTCCGGCCACTTGCGGTCCGACACCAGGTTGGGGTCGTAGTCGTAGGTGCCCGAGGTCATCGGCGCGCCGCTGGCCCCGATCTCCGGGGTTCCAGTGGTGGCCGCGTTGTTGCTCTGCCAGATGACCGCAGCCTTCGCGGGCGGCAGGTTCGTCAGGCCCGTGTTGTTGGGCGAGTCGTTGACCGGCGCCGCGCAGTTGAACGTCGCACCTGAGGTGCTGCTCGCGAAGTTGTAGTCGTTGTAGGGCGTGTTGGCGCCCACGCAGTAGGGCCAGCCGTAGTTGCCGGGCTGGTCCAGGACGTTCCACTCCACCCGACCGTTGGGACCACGGGTCGCGCTCGTGGTGCTCGCGTCAGGGCCGTAGTCGGCGACGAGGAGCTTGTTGTTCTGCTCGTCGAGGCCGATGCGGAAGGGGTTGCGGAAGCCCATGGCGTAGATCTCGGGCCGGGTCTTGTTGTTGGCGTCCGCCGCCTCGTCGAACAGGTTGCCTGCGGGGATCGTGTACCCACCGGCCAGGGCCGGCTTGATCTTCAGGACCTTGCCATTGAGGTCGTTGGTGTTGGCCGAGGTGCGCTGGGCGTCCCAGGCGCTGCGGCCCTCGCGCTCGTCGATCGGGGCGAAGCCGTCGGAGTTGAACGGGTTGGTGTTGTCGCCGGTGGCGAGGTAGAGGTTGCCGTCGTGGTCGAACTCCATCGACCCGCCCGCGTGGCAGCACTCGTTGCGCTGTACCGGGACGTCGAGGATCGTCACCGCCGAGGCCATGTCCATCGTGTTGCCGTTCATCGTGAACCGCGAGATCCGGTCGATCGATGCCGCGCCCTGGGGTGCGTAGTAGAGGAACACGTGGTTGTTCGTGGCGAAGTCAGGGTCGAGCGCGATGCCCAGCAGGCCGAACTCCTGGCCCGTGTAGACCGGGACGGTGCCGGCCGTGACCACGCTGCCGCCCGGCAGGATGATCTTCACCGCGCCGGCGCGGTCGATGTAGAACACGCGACCGTCCTCGGCGATGGCGAGCTCCATCGGGTTGGTCGTGTTCTCGTCGAGCGCGACCTTCGCGAAGCTGGGCTGCAGGGTTGCCTTGCAGTCCGAGGGCACGACACCGGCAGCAGTCTGGATGCCACCGAGGATGTGCGTCAGGAAGTTGGCGTCGGTGAAGTTGGCCTCGGTGTGACCCATGCCGGTGTACCAGCTGCGGCCGCCGTCGTAGTCCTGGCACCAGGCGATCGGGTGCTCGACACCCATCGAGCCGGTGCCCGGGGTGTAGGTGGTCTCGTCCGTCGAGGCCAGGATGTGCAGCTTGTTCCGGGTGGTGAGCGTGTTGGGAGTGCGGAAGTTGTACCACTCGTCCGTACGCTGCCAGCGCTTCGGCAGACCCGCGGTGGAGGGATGCGAGGGGTCCTCGACCTTGACGGTCGCGGTCGGGGTGCCCGCCGGGTGGTTGTTGAAGTAGGCGCCGACCAGGTTGCCGTACCAGGGCCAGTCGTACTCGGTGTCGGAGGCTGCGTGGATGCCGGCGTACCCGCCGCCGCCCTGGATGTAGCGCTCGAACGCCGACTGCTCGGTCGGGGTAAGCACGTCCCCGGTGGTGGAGAGGAAGATGACGACCTCGTACTGCTCGAGGGCCGCGTCGTTGAACACGCTGCTGTCCTCGGAGACGGTCACGGTGAAGTTGTTGGCCACACCGAGCGACTGGATCGCGGTGGTGGCCTCATCGATGTTGGAGTGCCTGAAGGCAGCGGTCTCGGAGAAGACCAGAGCCTGGAACGTCTCGGCTGCAGCCCCGGCGGCGGCCGCGGACTCGGCCCGGCCCGCGGTCCACGGGACGGCCTCGCCCAGCGGGCTCGAGTCCTTGGCCGCGGCGGTCGGCGTGTCGGGGGTGGACGTGTCGGGGGCGGTGGAGCTGCTGGAGGTTGCCTGACTCGATGCCGGGCTCGGCGTCGCTGCACGTGCCGCAGTGGCGCTGCCGAGGGCTGCGCCGAGGGGCAGCGCCACGAGCATGGCCATGGTCGAGCCGATGAGGGCGCGCGAGCGCCTCTGCGGCCGCGTGATGATTCGGTTCATCACGATCCCTTCGTTGGTGATGGATGTGCGCTCCATCGGTTCCGGGGCGGGTCCCCGGGCGTTCGG
>CAVUCQ010000007.1:0-112950 GCA_963740115.1 uncultured Actinomycetota bacterium
CGATGATGTTGATCTGGTGGTCCTTCCACCAGCAGGTCGTCGCGGCGGACGTGATGGTGATGCCGCGCTCCTGCTCCTGCTCCATCCAGTCCATCGTGGCGCCACCCTCGTGGACCTCACCGATCTTGTAGGTGATGCCGGTGTAGAAGAGGATGCGCTCGGTGGTGGTGGTCTTGCCGGCGTCGATGTGCGCCATGATGCCGATGTTGCGGACCTTGTTGAGGTCGGTGGTGATGTCGACGGCCACGTCTGTGTCTCAGTCCCTCGAAGTAGTGGGGTTGTGGGGGTGAGAGGCCGCAGCCCGCACGGTGCGGGGCGTACGGCCTCTCGGCCTCACCAGCGGTAGTGGGCGAAGGCCTTGTTGGACTCGGCCATCTTGTGCGTGTCCTCGCGCTTCTTCACAGCGGCACCGAGGCCGTTGCTCGCGTCGAGGATCTCGTTCATCAGGCGCTCGGCCATGGTCTTCTCGCGACGGTCGGAGGCGTAGCCCACGAGCCAGCGCAGCGCCAGCGTGGTGGAGCGGTTGGCCTTGACCTCGACGGGGACCTGGTAGGTCGCGCCGCCGACGCGGCGGGACTTGACCTCGATGGCCGGCTTGACGTTGTCGAGCGCACGCTTGAGCGTGACGACCGGGTCGGTGCCGGTCTTGTCGCGGCAGCCCTCGAGGGCGGTGTAGACGATGCGCTGGGCAACGGCCTTCTTGCCGTCCTGCAGGACCTTGCTGACGAGCTGGGTGACCAGCTGCGAGCCGTAGACCGGGTCAGAGACGAGAGGGCGCTTGGGAGCGGGACCCTTGCGAGGCATTACTTCTCCTTCTTCGCGCCGTAACGGCTACGGGCCTGCTTGCGGTTCTTGACACCCTGGGTGTCGAGCGTGCCGCGGATGATCTTGTAGCGGACACCGGGAAGGTCCTTCACACGGCCGCCGCGCACGAGCACGATCGAGTGCTCCTGCAGGTTGTGACCGACACCCGGGATGTAGGCGGTGACCTCGACGCCACTGCTCAGGCGCACGCGGGCGACCTTGCGGAGGGCGGAGTTCGGCTTCTTGGGGGTGGTCGTGTAGACGCGGGTGCAGACGCCACGGCGCTGCGGGGATCCCTTCAGGGCAGGCGTCTTGGACTTCGACACCTTGTCCTGGCGGCCCTTGCGGACCAGCTGGTTGATGGTGGGCACCGGGTGGTTCCCTCTCTCTGTCTTCTCGTCTCGGACCGGCGCGGTGCCGGACTCGGGGGTCTTGCTTCGTGCGTGTGCCTGTTCGCTGGCTGGCCGGCCGGCTCAGGGACTGAGCACGGATGTGCGAGCATGCGTGTGGGTCTGGTCGTGCCAGACACAAGGAACGAGGCTACTCGGGCGCCACGACAGGGTCAAAATGCCGCGGAAGCCGCTCGGACGGCCCGTTCGTCGACCGGTGCGCCACGCTCACGGCGGGCCCTCTCCAGGCGCAGGTAGACCGCGGCGGAGACGGCCACGCCGGCGATGGTGAGCAACCCACCGCCGATCAACGTCCAGCGGGCGCCGTACTCGTGGCCGATCCAGCCGATGATGGGCGCGCCGACCGGTGTGCCGCCCATGAAGATCATCAGGTAGAGCGCCATCACGCGGCCCCGCACGCCGGCGTCGGTGTGCAGCTGCATGTAGGTGTTGGCGCTGGTGATGAAGGTCAGCGCGGCCAGCCCGGTGACCGGCGCGAGCAGCGCGAAGGCGAGGTAGGTCGGCATCAGCCCGGCCAGCACGACGGTGGCACCGAAGGCGAGCGCTGACCCGACGACGAGGCGGTGCCGCACGTGCGGCCGACGAGCGGCGAGGAGGGCACCGCTGAGCGAGCCGACCGCGAGGAACGTGCCCAGCAGGCCGAACTCCTCCGGCCCCTTGCCGAAGACCTCGGTGGCCATCAGGGCGGACGTGATCTGGAAGTTGAGGCCGAACGTGCCGGCGAAGAAGACCAGGCTCAGGACCAGCAGCAGGTCGGGCCGGGCGCGGACGTAGGCGACGCCCTGGCGGATCGCGCCGGGGCCGCGGTCGGCCGGGGCGGCGGCGTCGATCCGGCTCACGTCGAGGTGGCGCAGCGACCAGATGGGGGCGGCGTACGACACCGCGTTGAGGAGGATGACCCAACCGGTGGCGACCGCTCCCCCGCCCAGCGCGGCGATGAGCAGGCCGGCGAGGCCGGGTCCCACCAGGCGGGCGGCGTTGAAGCTGGCGGAGTTGAGGCCGACCGCGTTGGTCAGGTCGACCGGGTCGACGATCTCGGAGACGAAGGACTGGCGCGCGGGAGCGTCGAAGGCCGAGGCGGAGCCGAGGAGGAACGCCAGGACGTAGACGTGCCAGACCTCGGCGGTGCCGGTGACGGCGAGCACGCCCAGCACGGCGGCCGGCAGCGCCATGCCGAGGTTGGTCAGCTGCAGCAGGCGCTGCTTGGGCATCCGGTCGGCGACCAGGCCGGCGAACGGGGTCAGCAGCAGGAACGGCAGGAACTGAAGGCCGGTGGTGATGCCCAGCGCCGTCGCGCCGGAGCCCGCGGCGAGCTCCAGGACGAGCCAGTCCTGGGCGACGCGCTGCATCCAGGTGCCGGTGTTCGACACCACACCACCGGCGGCGTAGCGACGGTAGTTGGCGTTGGCGAGGGAGCGGAACGTGGGACTCGTGGTGACTCCTCAGTCGGTCGAGCGGTCAGTCGGTCGGTCAGTCGGCCACGGCGAGCCGGGCCAGGATGGGCGCCGCCGCCCGCAGGGTGGCGCGCTCGGCGGGGGTGAGGTCGCGCAGCTGCTGGGCGAGCCAGGCGTCGCGACGCTGCCGGTCGGCCAGCACGGCGGCACGCCCCGCCTCGGTGGGCGAGACGACCACCTGACGACCGTCGGTGTCGTGGGGGCGGCGCTCGACGTAGCCATCGGCCTCCAGGCAGTTGACCGTGCGGGTCATCGACGGCGGCTGGACGCGCTCGGCGCGGGCGAGGTCGCCGACGGTCTGGTCGCCCAGGCGGACGAGCAGCCCCAGGACGACCATCTGGCCGATGCTCAGGTCGTTGT
Source organism: uncultured Actinomycetota bacterium (assembly GCA_963740115.1). Classification (GTDB taxonomy): domain Bacteria; phylum Actinomycetota; class Actinomycetes; order Propionibacteriales; family Nocardioidaceae; genus Nocardioides. Next base: position 3,029 of record CAVUCQ010000007.1, read on the forward strand.
CGGGGTGGCGCTCGAGCGCGAGGCGGCGGCGCAGGCGCATCACGCCCGCCCGGAGCTCGGAGGCGAGCCCGGCGTCGGTGCGGAGGTCGGCGGTCGGCATGGTAGTTAGCATAACTCATTACCTGTGCTAACTATTCCGGGGTGGGCGGGAGCCACCTCGCCGGCCGGGACTCCCGCCGCTACCGGTCCGACTGCGTCAGGTCAGCCAGGCGGTGATCGGGGCGATCGAGAAGTAGACGACGAAGAGCGCGGCCACGATCCACATGAGCGGGTGCACCAGGCCCGCCTTGCCGAGCACGACCTTGATCACGACGTAGGCCAGGAAGCCGGCGCCGATGCCGACGCTGATCGAGTAGGTGAACGGCATCAGCACGATGGTGAGGAACGCCGGGATCGCGATCTCGAGGTCGTCCCAGTCGATGCCCTTGACCTGCTGCATCATCAAGAACCCGACGAGCACGAGCGCCGGAACCGCCGCCTCCGACGGGATCGCCTCGACGACGGGGGCGAAGAAGGTCGCCAGCAGGAACAGCAGGCCCGTGACCACGGACGCGAGCCCGGTGCGGGCGCCCTCGCCGACACCGGAGGCCGACTCGATGTAGGAGGTGTTGGACGAGACCCCGGCGGCGCCACCAGCCAGGGCGGCGACCGAGTCGACGATGAGGATCCGCTGGGCGTTGGGCGGGACCCCTTCCTCGTCGTTGAGCCCGGCCTCGGCGCCGATCGCGGTCATCGTGCCCATGGTGTCGAAGAAGTCGGCCAGGAGCAGCGTGAAGGCGAGGAGCAGCGCGGCCAGCACGCCGATGGACGAGAACGCCCCGAACAGCGAGAACTCGCCGAGGGTGGCGAAGTCGGGCACCTCCACGAAGCCGCTGAGCTCCGGGACGTTGAGCGACCAGTTGCCGGGGCCGTCCTGGGCGACCGCGCCGAGGTCGAGGGCGGCCTGGACGACGAAGGCGAGCAGCGTGGTCGCGACGATCGAGATCAGGATCGCCCCGCGCACCCGGCGTACCCACAGCGCCACGATGAGGATCAGGCCGATCGCGAACACGAACACGGGCCAGCCGGCCAGGGTGCCGCCGTTGCCGAGCTGCACCGGGACGGTGGTCTGGAACGCGTCCGGGATGCGGGTCACGAAGGCGGCGTCGACGAAGCCGATCAGCGCGATGAAGAGGCCGATCCCGACCGAGATCGCGATCTTGAGCTGCTGGGGCACGGCGTGGAAGACGGCCTTGCGGAACCCGGTCAGGACGAGGAGGAGGATGATGATGCCCTCCAGCACGACCAGGCCCATCGCGTCGGCCCACGTCGACTGCCGGGCGATGGTGTTGGCCACGAACGCGTTGAGCCCGAGGCCGGTGGCGAGCGCCAGGGGGAAGTTGGCCACCGTGCCCATCAGGATCGTGAGCACTCCGGCGACGAGGGCAGTGCCGGCGGCGATCACCGGGAGGTTGGACCCGTCACCCGGACCGCCACCGAGGAACGCGCCGGTCGAGTCCGGGACGAAGCCGAGGATCAGCGGGTTGAGGACCACGATGTAGGCCATCGTCAAGAAGGTGACGACGCCCCCGCCGACCTCCCGTGCGACGGTCGACCCGCGTTCGGTGATCTTGAAGAAGGCGTCGAGGCCGGTGGTCTTCCCGGGCCGCGCTGTCCTGGTGGTGTCGTCGGTCACGGAACGGCAGTGTGGCAGACGCGAGCCCCGTCCGCGACGGGGCGCGGCCGCTCGCGTGTAGCGTGAACGACGTGGACCTGGGCGACGAGCAGCCGACACAGCACGAGATCGGCAACCGCACCTACATCGTCGCGCAGGTCGAGCCCCTCGACGTCGACGGCGTACGCACCACCGAGGTCGGCACGGCCCTGTGGCTGCTGGGCTTCCTCGGCCTGCTGCCCTTCTGGGGCGCGCTCGAGGACAGCGGGCGCACCTGGTGGCTGTGGACCTGCCTCGCCGGCTTCGGCCTCGGGCTCTGCGGGCTCGAGTACTGCCGCCGCCGGCGCAAGGAGCGGACCGCCCAGCAGGGGGATCCGCGGCACCACGACCCTGTCCTCCCGGACCCGCTGGGAGCTCGCCGGGGAAGGCAACCGCGGCTACGGCGAGACGTTCGCCCGGCGCGTGGCCGAGGGCGAGGACATCGACGGCGAGGCCCGGCTCGCGGACGCGCTCGTCCCGAGGCGGGCACGGATCCTCGACGTCGGCTCGGGAATGGGCCGGGTCGCCGCCGCCCTGCAGGCGCGCGGCCACCACGTCGTCGCGACGGAGCCCGACCCGGCACTGCGGGCGCAGTCGCGGGAGACCTACGCGGACCTCGAGGTCCTTCCCCACGAGGCGCTCGCGCTCGACCCGGACGAGCTCGGCGCGTTCGACCTCGTGGTCGTCGTCGGCAACGTGATGGTCTACCTCGGCGAGGGGACCGAGCGCCGGGTGCTGCAGCGGGTGCGCGACCTGCTCGCCCCGACCGGGCGCGTGCTCGTGGGCTTCCACCTCACGGCGCTCAAGGCCGGCAGCCGCACCTATCCGGCCGACGAGTTCGTCGCGGACGCGGCGGCAGCGGGCCTGCGCGTCGTCCACCGGTTCGGCAGCTACGAGCTGCACGAGCCCGTCGACGACTACGCCGTGTGGGTGCTGGCGCGCGCCTGACCTCGACGCGCTGCGCGGCTCAGATCCGCTCGAGGTCGTCGTCGGTGAGGGTGTCGAAGGCGTGCTCGGGCATCGGCAGGGGCTGCTGCTTGCGCGCCAGCTTGACCTCTGAGTGGGCACCGCAGCCGTGGTCGAAGGTGACCACCCTGCCGTCGTCGTTGGCGTTGCCGTTGGCGCAGACACCGAAGCTGTCGGCGAGCGACCCGCTGAGCCGGACGAGGAAGCCGCAGGACCAGCACGTCTCCGGAGCGCCCTTGGCGATCGGCGAGTCGGGCCCGCCCTCACCGGCGTACCACCGCTCGGCGGCCATGTCGATGCCCTCGCGGCTCAGGGTGCGCACCCGCCCCAGTCCGAGGTCCTGCGCCACGCGGCGCACCTGCGCCCTGGAGTCGGCGTCCAGGTCCTCGAGCGGGTCGTCGCCGACGAGGTAGGTCGGCACGAGCCGGACGTCCTCGTCCTCGACGGGCAGCAGGTCGCCGGGCGAGAGGTCGCCGGGCTGGAGCCGCTCCTTGTAGGGCACCCATGCGGGCGCCACGATCGCGTCGTCGCCCGGCAGCAGCACGACCTCGTTGACCGTGACGTCCTTGCCGCGCTTGGCGCGCGTCAGCGTCACCGACCAGTACCAGCCGGGGTAGCCGGGTCGGGCGCAGGCGAACTGGTGCGTGACCACCCGCTCGCCCTCGGCGTGGGCGCCCAGGTGGTCGCCGACCTCGGAGGGCTGGGCGACCTCGAGGACGACGTCTCGTGCGAGGTCGACGGCCTTGGCGAGGACCGAGTCCGGCTTGCCGGAGCGCGGCACGAGTGAGATCACCCGTGCATCATCGCAAACTGTTGGTGGTGCTGTCCCGTCGGGACCCTGCCGGGAGGTCGTACGCGTGGCGCCGGGCCAGTAGTCCAAGATGGTGCGCGTGAGCGCCGACCACCCCGACCCGTCCCCGGGGCAGGCGTCCGAGCCGGCCGACGGGGCGCGCGCCGGTGCCGCACGCCGGTCGCTCACGGGTGCCGCCCGAGGGATCCGGGCCGCCGGGCGTGGCGCGGGCACCGCGGGCCACTACGCGGTCTCCCAGGCGCGGCGCGCCGCCCGCGCCGAGGGGGCGGGCGACTCCGGCCTGTCGCGGCTGATCGAGATGCACGCGTTCAACGCGGCCGGCGACGCCGCGGTCGCGATCTCCCTGGCCGGCACGTTGTTCTTCCAGGTGCCCACCGGTGAGGCGCGCGGCCAGGTGGCCCTGTTCCTCGGGCTGACGATGCTGCCGTTCGCGATCGTGGCGCCGCTGATCGGACCGTTCCTCGACCGGTTCAGCCACGGTCGCCGCTGGGCGATCGGGTCGACCATGGCGATCCGGTGCTTCCTGTGCTGGGTGCTCGCCACGGCGGTCGTCACCGAGTCGGACTGGTTGTTCCCGGCGGCCCTGGGGTGCCTGGTCGCCTCGAAGGCCTACGGCGTCACCCGCGCGGCCGCCGTGCCGCGGCTCCTGCCGCCCGACCTGACGCTGGTGAAGGCCAACGCCCGCGTCTCGCTCGCCGGGGTGGTCGGCGCCGGCATCTCGGCCCCTCTGGCCATCCTGGCCTCGACGTTCGGGCCCGAGTGGTCCCTGCGCTACGGGTTCGTGGTCTTCGTGCTCGCGACCATCTGGGCGATCCGCCTGCCCGAGAAGGTCGACTCCAGCCAGGGCGAGGGCGAGCTCGTGCTGACCGGGTCGACGACTCCTGCGGGCACGGGTCGTCGGCCCCGCACGCGGATCCCGGCAGCGGTGGCGTTCGCCCTCCGCGCCAACTGCGGGCCACGATGGCTGTCGGGCTTCCTGATGATGTTCATGGCCTTCCTGCTGCGCGACAACCCGATCGGCGACCTGTCACCCGAGCTGCTGCTCGGCCTCGTCATCGGCGCCGCCGGGCTCGGCAACACCCTGGGCATCGCCATCGGATCCCTGCTCAGGCGGCTCGACCCCACCCTCACCGTGGTGGTGGCGCTGCTGGCCGACGCGGTCGTCACGGTGGGGGCGGCCCTCTTCTACGGCCTGCCCACCCTCGTGCTGCTCGGCCTGACGGCCGGCCTCGGGCAGGCGCTGGCCAAGCTGTCGCTCGACTCGACCATCCAGCGTGACGTGCCGAGCCGCATCCAGGCGAGCGCGTTCGCCCGGTCCGACACCACGCTCCAGCTGGCCTGGGTGATCGGGGGCTTCGTCGGCATCGTGATGCCCCTGATCCCGCAGCTGGGCCTGGGCATCGCCGGTGCCGTGCTGGTGGCGTGGGCCGTGTTCGTGCTGGTCAGCCGGCCGCGGCGGAGTGCCCCAGCCACTGCCCGGGGATGACGAGACCGGTCAGACCTCGAGCTCGTCGGCGAGGGCCCGCAGCACCTTCGCCGTGCCCCGGGCCGCGGCGCGCTCGGGGTGCCGGCCACGACGATAGGTCTCCTCGACGCCCTCGAGCATCTTGATCAGGTCCTCGACGATGGTGACCATCGCCTCGGGCTGCTTGCGCTGGGCGTTGCGCTGGTTGCGCGCGACCGAGGCCGGAGCATCGATCACCCGCACCTGCAGGGCCTGGTCGCCACGGCGCCCCTGGGCGATGCCGAACTCGACCTTGGTGCCCGCCTTGAGCGTGGTGATGCCCTCGGGCAGCGCGTCGGAGTGGACGTAGACGTCCGGCCCGTCCTCCTGGGACAGGAAGCCGAAGCCCTTCTCCGCGTCGAACCACTTCACCTTGCCACTGGGCACGGGCCTACTCCGCTCAACTCAGCTCTCGCCGCCACGTGGGTCCACGGGCGGCGCGCCACAGGATAGGCGTCCGGGCAAGGCCTCCTCCAACGGGTTCTTCCACAGCCCCTCCGATCGGCTCACACTCCTGCTGGGACCATGGGACACTCGGAGGTCTCGCCCGCGTGGCGGCAGGGACCGGATCGGACGGAGAGGTGGGCATCGTGCGGGCACGACGGATCGGTGGCGTCCTCGGATGCGGCCTCCTCGCGTTGTCCCTCGTGCTGCCCGTCCGACGGGGCCCTCGCCGACGACACGGCCACCCCTCGGAGCAGCGCGACGCCCCCGCTGACTCTGGTCGCGTTGCAGGGCCCGGGCACCGCAGCCGGCACCCGGGACGCAGCCGCCCTCCTCGCCCGGCAGGACGCCGTGCTGGAGGCCATCGGCGCCGACGAGCCGGTCTACCGCTGGACGACGGCGCTCAACGGCTTCGCCCTGCGCCTCTCCGAGAGCCAGATCTCCGTCCTCGACGACCAGCCGGGGATCGCCGCGATCGAGACCGACCGGGTCCGCCCGCTCGCCGGTCGTACGTCACTGGCCGCCGTCCGCGGTGCGGCCACCAGCCCCCGCCTCCGCGGTGGTGCCGGGGTCGTGATCGGCGTCGTCGACTCGGGCATCGCCCCGGAGTCCCCGGCGTTCGCCGAAGTGCCCGGCCTGGGCCGGGACCCGCAGGACTTCGCCGGCGCGTGCACCGAGGGCGAGGGCTGGGCCGCCGAGGACTGCACCCGCAAGATCGTCGGCGCGCGCTGGTTCGTCGACGGGTTCGGACCCGAGCGCGTGCGCTCCTCGGAGTCGCTGTCGGCCCTCGACGTGCTCGGCCACGGGACCCAGGTCTCCTCGGTCGCGGCGGGCAACGCCGGCGTGAGCGTCCGGGTCGACAACCGCGACGCGGGCTACTTCGGCGGGGTCGCCCCGCAGGCTCGGATCGCCGCCTACAAGGCGTGCTGGGGAGCACCGGACCCCGCCGACGACGGCTGCTCGACCGCCGACGTGGTCTCCGCGGTCGACGCCGCGGTCGACGACGGTGTCGACGTGCTCAACCTGGCCCTGGCCGGCGGCGAGGGCATCGACATCCTGCAGCGGGCCCTGCTCGGTGCGGCGGAGGCAGACGTCGTCGTGATCGGTGCGGCCGGCAACGCCGCCGGCTCCGCCTACGCCGCGCACGCTGGTCCGTGGGTCACCACGGTCGGTTCCGCCGTCGGCCGGATGTCACGCGGGCGGATCGATGCACCGGGCGCACGCTCCTTCACGGGCGGCGGGCGTCCCGTCCCGGTGCGCGGGCGCGCCGTGCTGGCTCAGGACGCACCGGCTCCGGGGGTGTCGCGGCGCGCGGCCGGGCAGTGCCGACTCGGCTCCCTCGACTCCCGCCGGGTGGCTGGCCGCATCGTGGTGTGCCGCCGCGGCGGCATCGCCCGCATCGACAAGTCCGAGTCCGTCGCGCAGGCGGGTGGCCGGGCCATGGTGCTGGTCAACCTGCGGCCTGGTTCGGTCTCCGCCGACTTCCACGCCGTCCCCACCGTGCACCTCCCTGCCGACGCCGGTCGGCGCCTCAGCCGCTGGGTGGCCGGGCACCCCGGTGCCCGGCTGCGGATGTCGCGCGTCGCCGGCGACCCCGGCACCCGACGTACGGCCCCGTGGAGCGCGTCGGGCGACCCGCGCGGTGCCGCCCTCAAGCCCGACGCCGTGGCCGACGGCGACGCCGTGCTCGGCGCGGTGCCGGACTCGACCGGACGCGGCTGGGGCGTCTTCAGCGGCAGCTCGGCGGCCACGGCGCACGCGAGCGGACTGGCGGCACTGGTGCTGGGCAAGCACGACTGGCCGGCGGCCGTGGTCCGGTCCGTGGTCGTCACGGCGGCGCGACCCGTCCGGGGTTCGTCGGCACTCGCCCAGGGCTCGGGGGCGCTTCCCGGCCGCGCCCCGACCGCGCACCTGGCCCTCGACGTGCCCGCCGGCGCCTGGCGCCGGGCCCTGCGCACCCACCGCCTCGCCGACCTCAACACCAGCTCGCTCCTGCTGTCGGCCCGGCAGACCAGGGCGGTCCGGACGGTGACCAACATCGGCCCCCGCGCGGAGTACTTCTCCGTCACGGCCCGCGGGTTCACCTCGCACCGGGTCACGGTCCGGCCCCTCGCCGTACGCCTGGCGCCGGGGCAGTCGGCCCGGTTCACGATCACCGTCTCCGGTCCCACGACGCCCGGGCGCCTCGACGACGGCGAGCTGGTGTGGCTCGGCGCCCTGGGTGGCATCACCCGCGTGCCGGTCGCGCTCACCCGCTGAGGCATCGTCGGCGCGACAGCACGACGGGCCGCCGCCCCCGTGGGGACGACGGCCCGTGCCGGGCGAGGAGGGGTCAGTCGGCCAGCACCCGGTCGTGGCGCAGCGAGGTCGCCCTGGTCTCCTTGGCGACGAGGACGGCCACCACGGAGATGACCGAGGCGATGGTCATGTACATCGCGACCTTCGGGACGTTGGTCACTCCCGAGCTGGCGTCGCCGAGGAGCTCGATGGCGATGATCGGCGCCAGCGCGCCGGCGAAGATCGACGCCAGCTGGTAGCCCACCGAGGCGCCGGTGTAGCGGACCGAGGTGCCGAAGAGCTCCGAGAAGAAGGCCGCCTGCGGGGCGTACATCAGGGCGTGCAGCACGAGGCCGACGACGATCGCCAGGATGATCTTCGCCTCCGAGCGTGAGGCGATCAGGTCGAAGAAGACCCACGACCACGCGGCGACGCCGACGGCGCCGGCGAGGTAGAGCGGCCGCCGACCGACCCGGTCGCTGAGGGCGCCGATCAGCGGGATCGTGATGAAGTGCACGACCGAGCCGATCAGCAGCGCCTTGAGGATCAGCGGCTTGTCGTCGGACGTGCCTGCGTAGAGGGTGAGGAAGGAGATCGAGATGATCGTGAAGAGGTAGTAGGAGATGTTCTCGGCCATCCGCATGCCCATGGCCACGAAGACCTCCTTGGGGTACTTGCGGAACACCTCCACCAGCGGCATGTGCGTCCGCTCCTGGGTGACCAGCTCGCTCTTGGCCTCGACGAAGACGGGCGACTCCTCGATCGAGAGCCGCACCCACAGGCCCACCCCCACCAGGACGGCGCTCAGCAGGAACGGCACGCGCCAGCCCCAGGCCTCGAAGGCGGCGTCCGACTGGACGGCGGCCAGCACCCACAGGACGCCCGTGGCGAACAGGTTGCCCAGCGCCACGCCGGCCTGCGGCCACGAGGACCAGAAGCCACGCCTGGAGTCGTCACCGTGCTCGGCGGCCATCAGGACGGCGCCGCCCCACTCACCACCGACCGCGAAGCCCTGCACCAGCCGGCACAGCAGGAGGAGCAGCGGTGCAGCGACGCCGATCGCGGCGTACGTCGGGAGCAGGCCGATGGCGAAGGTGGCCGCACCCATGAGGAACAGCGAGAAGACGAGCATCTTCTTGCGCCCGACCTTGTCACCGAAGTGACCGAACACGATGCCGCCCAGCGGCCGTGCGACGAAGCCGAGCGCGTAGGTGCCGAACGCCAGCAGGGTGGCGGTGGCCGGCTCGCTCTCCGGGAAGAACAGGGTGCCGAAGACGAGGGCGGCGGCCGAGCCGTAGAGGAAGAAGTCGTACCACTCGACGGCGGTGCCGATCAGGGACGCGAAGACGACCTTGACGATGCTGGTGCGCTCGGGTGCTGCACCCGGGGAGCCGGTCCCGGCCGCTGTGGAGGTGTCGGTGGTCATGGGAGGCCTTTCATCGGGGGATCACGTGGGAGGAGGCGGTGCGGAGGTGGTGCGGTGATCGGTCAGGCGGCGCTCCAGCCGCCGTCGAGGCGCAGCGAGGAGCCGGTCATCGAGGTCGCGGCCGGGCTGCAGAGGAAGGCCACGGCTTCGGCGACCTCCTCGGGCTCGACGAGGCGCTTGAGCGGGGTGCGGGCCAGCAGGACGGTGTCGAGCACCTGGTCCTCGGCGATGCCGTGGGTGCGCGCCTGGTCGGCGAGCTGGCCCTCCACGAGCGGCGTGCGGACGTAGCCCGGGCACACGGTGTTGCTCGTGACCCCCTTGTCGGCTGCCTCGAGGGCGATGACCTTGGAGAGGCCCTCGAGGCCGTGCTTGGCGCTGACGTAGGCGGACTTGTAGGCCGACGCGCGGTGGCCGTGGACGCTGGAGACGTGGACGACCCGCCCCCAGCCCCGGGCGTACATGCCGGGGAGGAAGCGGCGCGCCAGCAGGAAGGGGGCGTGGAGCATCACGGCGTGGATGGTGCGGAACTGGTCGGGGTCGAGCTCCTCGACCGGTGCGACGTGCTGGATGCCGGCGTTGTTGACCAGGATGTCGACGTCGACGTCGAGGGCCGCGATCGCGGCCTGGTCCGTGAGGTCGACGACGTGCGCGGTGCCGTGCACCCGGGCGGCGACCTTGGCCACCCCCTCCTCGTCGCGGTCGACGAGGTGGACGTCGGCCCCGGCCTCCGCGAGCCGGGTCGCGACCGCGGCGCCGATACCGCTGGCGGCGCCGGTCACCAGGGCACGCCGCCCGCCCAGCGGACCGGCGGATGAGGTGTGGGTGGGCATGTGCATCACCGTAGGGAGACGAGTGACGGTGAGCACATGGCGTCCAGGGCCACAATTCTCCGTCCGCCATGTGGCGTCGCCACACGTTGAAGTCGTCAGGCCGCTTGGAGCCTGGCCAGCCGCAGGGCCAGCTGCAGGTCGAGCGCGCGGCCGGGGTCGCGCCAGCCGGCACCCAGCAGCTCGCCGATCCGGTCGAGCCGCTGGGTCACGGTGTTGGGGTGCACGTGCAGCGCGGCGGCGGTCCCCTTGAGGTGCCCACCGCTGGCGAACCACGCCTCGAGGGTGTCGACCAGCCCGGTGCCGCGACGCTCGTCCCAGTCGCGCACCGGGCCGACCATGGCGGTGACGAAGGCCGCGACGTGCTCGGGGTCGTTGTCGCCGAGCAGCAGCCGGGCGACGCCGAGCCCTGCGGGGTCGCTCACCTCGCCACGGCGGCCGAGGCGTACCAGCGTGTCGAGGCAGCGGCGCGCCTCACCGTGCGCCGCCACCAGCCGGTCGTCGTGGAGCGCGTCACGGGTGGCGGTCACGCCGACCGTCGCCACGCCGCCGACCCCCGCGACCACCGACTGGAGCTCCGCGCCGACCGCGTGCGGGTCCTCGCTCGGCACGACCACCACCACGGCGCCCCGGTGCTCCCCGGCCAGTCCCGACATCCGGCGGGCGAGCGCCACGGCTGCCCGGCTGGCGCGGTGGCGATCCGCCCCGTCGACGGTGGCAGCGGCGACGACCACCGGGCCGTCGAGGCTCGCACTGTGCCGGCGTACGCGGTCGCGCAGGCGCTCGCGCGCGTCGGTGTCGGCCTCGAGGAGGTCGACGAGGAGCTGGCCGCCGAGCCGCTCCTCGGCGTCGGTGACGGAGCGGGCGAAGAGCAGCACCAGAGCGGTGACCAGCGCCCCGCGCTCCAGGGTCCGGCGACCCGCGAGGTCCAGCGGCTCGTCGCGACGCACGACCAGGGTCGCGACGTGCTCGGTGCCGGCGAGGGCGGCGGCCACCAGCCCCGAGTCGACCACCACCGAGCGACCCGACGCCACCGCACCCGGCACGGCGCCCCGCCAGCCCAGGCCCGGGTCCTCGCCCGCCTGGAGCTCCCCGCCGGCGTCCAGACCGACACGTCGCCGTCGAGCACCGACGACAGCACCTCGACCACCTCGGTCACGCCGCCGCCGCCGAGGAGCAGGTCGGTGAGGCGGTCGTGCGCCAGCGCCGCGGCGTCGACCGCCTCGGTGTGCCGGGTCAGCGAGCGGTTGGCCTCGTCGAGCTCGGCGAAGAGACGGGCGTTCTCCAGCGCCACCACGGCATGGGCCGCGAAGGAGGTGAGCAGGCTGACCTCGGCCTGCGGGAAGCGACGTACGGACCGGTGCACGGCGAGCAGTGCCCCGATGACGACGCCGTCGAGCACCAGCGGCACGCCGAGGATCGCCCGGATCTGCTCGCCGGCCACCGCCTCGTCGATGTAGCCCTGGTGCACGAAACGCTCGTCCGTGGCGTAGTCCTCGGTGAAGTAGGCGGCTCCGGTCTGGGCTACCAGGCCGAGCAGGCCGGTGCCGAGCGGCAGCCGCAGCGTCTGGAACTCGCGGGTCAGCGCGCCGTCGGTGACCTTCATGTAGGACGCGCCGTCGCGCTCGTCGTTGAGCGAGAGGTAGGTCATGTCGCAGTGGAGCAGCTGGCGAGCCCGGCGCACGATGGCGGCGAGGATGGTGTCGACGTCACGGATCGCGGTGAGGTCGGAGGCCGTCTCGTAGAGCGCCGACAGCTCGGCCTCCCGCGACCGCATCCGGCTCATCAGGTCACGCAGCCGCAGCGCCACGTCGTAGTCGGCGCGCACTGCCGCGGCCCGGTCGGCCGGCAGCCCGCGCTCGGCGCGGGCGAGGTGCTCGTCGAAGGCGGACAGCGGCGCCTCGTCGTAGAGCAGGTCGAGGAAGGACGGCACGGGCACATCCTGCCGCCCCGTCCCATCGTGCGCACCCGTGGTGCACACCCGGGCAGGGTCCGGACCTCAGGCCTCGCGGCTGATCGTCATCTCGCGGTCGCCGTAGACGACCTTGTCGCCGGGGAGGAGTGCGGCGGGCCTGCCCGCGGCGAGCTGTCGCGAGACGCCCTGGCGCACCAGCACGGTGCCGTTGGTCGAGCCCCGGTCCATCACGACGATCGTGCCGTCGGGGGCGGGACCGAACTGGGCGTGCGTCTTGGACACGGACATGTCGGCGGAGGCCAGCGGCACCAGGTGAGCCACCTGCTCGCCGCTGCGCGCCTCCGGGCGTCGGCCGACCAGGGCCAGCCCGGCGATCACGAAGCTCTCGCCGTTGTCGAAGTGCACCCGCCACCGCGGCGGCGCGGCGACGCGCGCGGCGGGGGCTGGACGCCTGCTGGGGCGTCCGGGGCGGGCGCTGGGGCGGCGGGGACTCGTGCGGCACGACCGCGGGTGGGGCAGCGAGGTCGGCCGGCAGCGGTTGGCGGCGCGTCGACTGCTCGGTCCGCTCCGGCGTGCGCACGTCCTCCAGCGGTGGGGCCGGGATCAGCCGCATGGCGGTGAGGTTGACGATGTGGCGCGGCGCGTCGTCGCGGTCACCGTCGGCCGCCTCGACGACGGGGCGTACGTCGACGACGACCGTGCCGGTCAGGTGGTCGTGCCAGCCGCGCCGCTGGCGGCCGCGGTCCTCCACCGCAGTCCAGGCCAGCGCGGCCAGGCCCATGCCGAAGGTGGGCAGGCCCGAGACGCCGAGGACGAACGAGCGCACCAGGGCAGGGCCCACCCCGATCGGCGTGCCGTCGCCGTGGTGGACCACCCGCAGGCCCGACATCGCCTTGCCGGGCGAGGTGCCGCTCACGCCGAGCACGACGGCGAGGACCAGCCAGAGCAGCACCATCGCGCCGGCGACGATCCCGACCACCGTCCAGACGTCGTCGGACACGTACACCACCGTCACGATCCCGACCACGGCCAGCAACCCCCACGCGAGGAGGCGGTCGACGGCGAACGCCGTGAAGCGTCGCTCGAGCTGGGCGATCGGGTAGGTCGTGGCGTGTTGCTGCTGAGTCACGGCGGTGGGGCGATCAGGGGTTCGTGACCTGGATGGTGACGCCGTCACCGAGGTCGAGGACGGCGCCGGGGACCAGGCTGACCGCGATGCCGGGCGTGAGCTCTTCGGCGTCGAGACCCGGCTGGGCCAGCACCGTGCCGTTGGTCGAGCCCAGGTCGGTCGCGATCGCGGAGCCGTGGTCGGCGCCGGCGCCGGGCCGGATCTCCAGGTGGGTCGAGGAGATCTCCTGGTGCGGGCTCGGCACGGTGACCACGTGCGGCTGGTCGTGCGACGCGAAGCGGCGCGCCTCGGGGGCACGCCCCACGAGCACGGTGCGGTCGACACCGACGACGTCACCGGTCGAGAAGACCAGCGACGCGACGGGCCTGGACACCACGGCGGGGGCCATCTCCTGCCCCGGGATCGGCGGCCGCTCGAAGTCGGCTGCCGGCGGCCCGGACACGGTCTGGCCGTCGCGGTCGGGCCAGTCGTCCGCCACGACCGGGGCCTCCCCGGTCGGGGTGGGGTCGTCCTCGGGCTCGCCGAACGTCAGCGGCGCGGCCGGGACGGCCTCGGGCGACGCCTGGGGCTCGGGCTCCGGCACCACCGCGAGCGCCGGCTCGTCCACCGGCACCGCCGGGGGCGCCGGGGCGGCAGGAGCCGCGGACGGCGTGCCGAGCTCCACCACCGAGACCCGCGACAGGCCGGGCGTGAGGAGGTGCTCGGCCGCGCCGTCGCCGGTCAGGGTCAGGCGGATGCTCGTCGCGCCGGTGACCAGCCGCTCGGCCCAGGTCGTGCCGGGCGTGGCGGTGACGGTCTCGTCGCCGGCGATCGTGGAGACGGAGGCGCTGGGCGCGCCGCGCAGGATCAGGCGAGTCGCGTCGTCGTCGTGCGCGACGAGGGCGAAGTGGTCGAGCGAGGAGAGGCCCCCGGCGAGGAGCGCGTCGAGCACGGCGTCGGCATCGGCACCGGAGTCGGCGAGGTCCCACAGCGCGGCCACGCGGTCGCGCTGGCTGGCGGGGAGCAGGACGGTGACACGGTCACCGACCACGGCGTACCAGTCCCCCGCCGCGAACCGCGCCTCTGTGCTCACCGTCGTCCTCCGAGCTTGGATTCGAGACTCTCCAGCTGGCGCTGCGAGTCATAACTGGCGTCCTTCACCAATCCCACCACATCGACGACGACGGCCGTCGCGTTGTCGCGACCACCAGCGGCCAGTGCCGCCCGCACCAGCTCGTCGGCGGCGTCGCGCGGATCGGCGACGCGCTGGAGGATCTCCTCGATCTCGTCGTCCCCGATCATCCCGGTGATGCCGTCGCTGCACAGCAGCAGCCGCTCGACCGAGCCGAGCGGGAGCAGGAAGAAGTCGGGCTGGATGCCCTCGGGACTGCCCAGGGCGCGGGTGATGACGTGCCGCTCGGGGTGGACGGAGGCCTGCTCAGCAGTGATCTCGCCGGAGTCGATCAGCTCCTGCACGACCGAGTGGTCGACGCTGATCTGCTCGAGGTGGCCCTCGGTGATGCGGTAGATCCGGGAGTCGCCCAGGTTGGCCAGGAGCCACTTGGTCACGCCGTTGTCGTCGACCAGCACCGCGACGACGGCGGTCGTGCCGGCGTGCCAGCCCGGCGAGAGCTCGCGGTGGGCGTTGCCGTAGTCGACGATCCGCGCCTGCGCCCGCGCGAAGGCGTCAGCCACCTGCTCGGCGCCGCGGGCGGGGTCGTAGTGCCTCGGCGAGGCGCTGGAACTCCTCGACCACCAGCTGGCTGGCGACGTCGCCGCCGGAGTGGCCACCCATGCCGTCGGCGACGACGAAGACCGGTGGGGCGACCAGGAAGGAGTCCTCGTTGACCTGGCGCACCAGGCCCACGTCGCTCGACGCCCCGTGGTGCAGATCGACGTTCCTCATGCCCGGCCCTCTTCGCCCCGTGTCGAGATGTGGGGCGGCGGCACCGACCCGGCGAGTAGCGTAAGAGGGATGTCCAGTGGAGGGCGGGCGACACCCGCACGAACTCTCGCCGACCAGCTCCGGGGCTGGTCGGACGAGCGGCTCGTGGCGCTGCTCAGGGCCCGTCCCGATCTCGCCACACCCGCCCCTCAGGATTCGTCGCAGCTGGCCTCGCGGGCCGCCACGCGTTCGTCGATCCACCGCGCCCTGGACGGTCTCGACCGCCTGGAGCTCTCGGTGCTTGATGCCCTGCTGGTTGCAGGTCAAACCACTTCGGAGGGCCTGATCTCGATCGTCCGGGCCGACGAGGCCCGTACGGCGCTGGCGGTGCAGCGGCTGCTCGACCTCGCCCTGGCGTGGGAGGCACCCGGCGGCCTCCGCGCCCTGACCGGCGTCGCCGACGCGATGCGGGGCCTCCCCGTGGGGACCAGCGGACTCCGTCCGAGCAGTCCCGAACCCGCGAGCCCCGACCAGGTGACGGCACGGCTCGCCGAGCTCAGCCCGGCCGCCACCGCCCTGCTGCGCCACGTCGACGCCCACGGCGGTGAGGGCACCACCGGGTCCGCGCGCCGCACCGTCTCGCCCGAGCAGGCGGCGTCGCCCGCCGAGGAGCTGCTGAGCCGACGGCTGCTGGTGCCGCGCGACGGCGACACCGTGGTGCTGCCCGGCGAGGTGGGCCTGGCCCTGCGCGGTGGGCGTACGACCACCGAGCCGGTGGACGAGGTCCCGGAGCTGGCCACCACCGCCCGCGACGGCGCGTTGGTCGCGCGGACGGCGGCCGGCGCCGCGTTCGACGTCGTACGACGGGTGGAGCTGCTGCTGGACCACTGGGGCGTCCAGCCGCCGAGCGTGCTGCGCAGCGGCGGGCTGGCCGTCCGCGACCTCAAGGCGGTGGCCCGCGAGCTGCACGTCGACGAGGAGGGAGCGGCGCTCATCGTCGAGGTGGCCCTGTCCGCCGGGCTGATCGCCGAGGGCACCGAGCCCGATGGCTCCCCCGCCTGGCTGCCCACCGACGAGTTCGACGTGTGGTCGGGACGGCCCACGTCGGAGCGGTGGGCCCGGCTGGTCGACGGCTGGCTGGGCAGCAGCCGCGTGCCGTCCCTCGTCGGGTCGCGCGACGCGGCCGGGAAGTCGTGGAACGCCCTCGCCCCCGAGCTCTCGTCGGGCCTGGCCGCGGAGGCCCGGCAGCTGGCGCTGCGCGTCCTGGCCGAGCTGCCCGACGGGGAGGTGCTCGCCGCCGGGACCGGCACCGCGTCCCTGGTGCTGCGCGTCGGCTGGCTGCGTCCGCGCCGGCCCACCGTCTTCTCCGACCTCGTCACCGCGGCGCTCGGCGAGGCCGCCGTGCTGGGCGTCAGCGGCGCGGGCGGCCTGCCGCCCAGCGGCCGGCTGGTGGCCGAGGGCGACCTCCCGGGAGCGGCCGCGGCCATCGACCCGCACCTGCCGCGTCCCGTGGACCAGGTCCTGCTCCAGGCCGACCTCACCGCCGTCGCGCCCGGGCCGCTCGAGACCGACGTCGCCCGGCGCCTGCACCTGCTCGCGGACGTCGAGTCGCGCGGCGGGGCGACGGTCTACCGCTTCACGTCGGGCTCGCTGCGTCGCGGCTTCGACGCCGGCTGGACGGCCCTCGAGGTGCGCGACTTCCTCTCGTCCGTCTCCCAGACCCCGGTCCCCCAGCCCCTCGCGTTCCTGGTCGACGACGTGGCCCGCACGTTCGGCGCGGTGCGGGTCGGGCACGCCGAGGCGTTCCTGCGCGCCGACGACGAGGCGGCCCTGGCCGCGCTGGTCCACGACCCGCGGGCGCGGACGCTCGGGCTGAGGCTGCTCGCGCCGACCGTCGCGATCGCCACCTCACCCCTCGACGTGCTGCTCCCGCGGCTGCGCGAGCTCGGCGCGGCGCCGGTGGTCGAGGCAGCCGACGGCACCGTCCGGGTGAGCCGCCCCGACCTCAAGCGAGCCCGCGGCCGTCGCGGCCGCCGGCCGGCGGGTGCCGTCGAGGCCCGTCAGGCCGCGCAGGTGCAGGCCGTCGCCACCGCCATCCGGGCCGGCGACCGGGCCGAGAGCTCCCGACCTTCGAGCGCGGCGACCACCACCCCGTCAGGGGCACTGGCTGCCCTGCGGGACGCGATCGAGGCGGGCAGCACGGTGGTCATCGGCTACGTCGACAACCACGGTGCCACGGGCGAGCGGGTCGTCGACCCGCGACGGCTCGACGGCGGGCGGCTCGCTGCGTTCGACCACCGGGCCGACGACGTGCGCGAGTTCGCGGTCCACCGGATCACCGGCGTCCGGCGTGCGTGAGCCCCCGCCTGGACGCCTCCGTAGAGTGGTGGGGTGGACTTCATCCGCTACGCCGAGCGTGCCGCGGCGCTCGTCAACGCAGAGCTGCCCGACGAGGTCGCCCTGCGCGGGCACCTCGCGGACCGGTCGTGGCTGCACCGGTCCGTCGCTGCCTCCGACGTGACATCGCTGCAGGCGTTCCAGGCCGCGCTGCGACCGGTGTTCGAGGCCTCCGACGTCGACGACGTGCGCCTCGTGGTGGGCTCGCTCAACGAGCTGCTCGCCAGCCACCCCGTCACCCCGATGATCTCGGACCACGACCCGGAGCACCTGCACATGCACGTGGCCAACCGGGCGGCGTCGGTGGCCGAGCTGCTGATCGGCGAGGCCCTGATGGGGCTGGCCAACCTGGTGTGCGACCTCGGCGCCACGCGCCTCGGCATCTGCTCCGAACCCCGGTGCGACAACGTCTTCGTCGACACCTCCCCCAACCAGTCGCGGCGCTACTGCTCGGACCGGTGCTCGTCGCGGGCCAACGTCGCCGCCTTCCGCGCCCGCCAGAAGGCCTCGCGGTGAACGACGGCCCCCTCATCGTCCAGTCGGACAAGACGCTCCTGCTGGAGGTCGACCACCCCTCGGCCCCGGAGGCGCGGAAGGCGATCGCCCCCTTCGCCGAGCTCGAGCGCTCGCCCGAGCACATCCACACCTACCGGCTCACCCCGCTCGGCCTCTGGAACGCCCGCGCGGCCGGCCACGACGCCGAGCAGGTCGTCGACGCGCTGCTGACCTGGTCGAGGTACGCCGTCCCGCACGCGCTGCTGGTGGACGTCGCCGAGACGATGGGGCGCTACGGCCGGCTCCGGTTGGAGAAGCACCCCGTCCACGGGCTGGTGCTCTCCTCCCTCGACCGGCCCGTGCTCGAGGAGGTGCTCCGTGCCAAGAAGATCGCCGGCATGGTCGGCGCCCGGCTCGACGACGACACCGTCGCGGTCCACCCGAGCGAGCGCGGCAACCTCAAGCAGGCGCTGCTCAAGCTCGGCTGGCCGGCCGAGGACTACGCCGGCTACGTCGACGGCGAGGCCCACGCCATCGACCTGGCGGAGGAGAGCTGGACGCTCCGGCCCTACCAGCGAGAGGCCGCCCAGTCCTTCTGGGACGGCGGCTCCGGCGTGGTCGTCCTGCCGTGCGGTGCGGGCAAGACCCTCGTCGGTGCGGCCGCGATGGCCCACGCGCAGGCCACCACGCTGATCCTCGTCACCAACACCGTCAGCGCGCGCCAGTGGAAGGACGAGCTGGTGGCCCGCACGTCCCTGACCGCCGACGAGATCGGCGAGTACTCCGGCGCGGTCAAGGAGATCCGGCCGGTCACCATCGCGACCTACCAGGTGCTGACGACCCGGCGGAAGGGCGTCTACCCGCACCTCGAGCTGCTCGACGCCCGCGACTGGGGACTCATCGTCTACGACGAGGTGCACCTGCTGCCCGCCCCGATCTTCCGGATGACCGCCGACCTGCAGGCCCGTCGACGCCTGGGCCTGACCGCCACCCTGGTGCGCGAGGACGGCCGTGAGGGCGAGGTCTTCTCGCTCATCGGCCCCAAGCGCTACGACGCTCCCTGGAAGGACATCGAGGCGCAGGGCTACATCGCTCCCGCCGACTGCGTCGAGGTGCGGGTGACGCTGCCGGACGGTGAACGACTGGCCTACGCCACCAGCGACCCCGACACCCGCTACCGCCTCGCCTCGTGCACCCACGCCAAGATCGACGTCGTACGACGGCTCGTGCGGCAGCACGCGAGCCAGCCGACCCTGGTCATCGGGCAGTACATCGACCAGCTCGACGAGATCGCCGAGCTGCTCGACGCACCGGTGATCAAGGGCGAGACACCGGTCAAGGAGCGCCAGCGCCTCTTCGCCGCCTTCCGCTCCGGCGAGGTCGGCCTGCTCGTGGTCAGCAAGGTCGCCAACTTCTCGATCGACCTGCCGTCGGCCGAGGTGGCCATCCAGGTCAGCGGGTCGTTCGGGTCGCGCCAGGAGGAGGCGCAGCGGCTCGGCCGGCTGCTGCGGCCCAAGACCGAGGGACGCAGCGCCCACTTCTACACGATCGTCTCGCGCGACACCGTCGACGCCGACTTCGCCCAGAACCGACAGCGGTTCCTCGCCGAGCAGGGCTACGCCTACCGCATCATCGACGCCGGCGACCTGGCCGCCGAGGCCGGCTGATCCGGGCGAGGAACCGCTGCCGCAGGGGTCAGCCGAGGGTGCTCGTGTCGATGACGAAGCGGTAGCGCACGTCGGAGGCCAGCACCCGCTCGTAGGCCTCGTTGACCTGGTCGGCGCGGATCACCTCGACCTCGGACGCGATGCCGTGCTCGGCGCAGAAGTCGAGCATCTCCTGGGTCAGCGCGATGCCGCCGATCATGGAGCCGGCGAACGACCTGCGGGCGCCGATGAGCGACATGGCGTGCAGGCTGAGCGGCTCGGCCGGGGCACCGACGTTGACCAGGGTGCCGTCCACTGCGAGCAGGCCGAGGTAGGCGTCGAGGTCGATCGCGGCGCTGACCGTGTTGACGATGAGGTCGAAGCGTCCGCCCAGTGCCTCGAACGTGTCGGGGTCGGAGGTCGCCCGGTAGTCGTCGGCGCCGAGCCGCAGCCCGTCCTCCTGCTTCTTCAGCGACTGGGACAGGACGGTGACCTCGGCACCGAGGGCGTGGGCGATCTTGACGCCCATGTGGCCGAGCCCGCCCAGGCCGACGATCGCGACCTTTGTGCCGGGACCGGCACCCCACCGGCGGAGCGGGGCGTACATCGTGATGCCGGCGCACAGGAGCGGTGCCGCGGCGGCCGGGTCGATCCCCTCCGGGACGGAGAGGACGTAGTCGGCGTCGACGACGACGTGGGTCGAGTAGCCGCCCTGCGTCGTGCTGCCGTCGCGGTCGGTGGCGGCGTAGGTCCCGACCATGCCGTTGGCGCAGTACTGCTCGTCGCCGCGCCGACAGCTGTCGCACTCGCCGCACGAGCCGACCATGCAGCCCACGCCGACCCGGTCGCCCACGCGGTGGCGGGTGACGTCGGAGCCGACCTCGGTGACCGTGCCGACGATCTCGTGGCCGGGCACGACCGGGAAGGGCTGGGGGCCCCAGTCGCCGTTGACGGTGTGGATGTCGGAGTGGCAGATACCGGCGTACTCGATGGCGATGAGGACGTCGTGCGCGCCGACGTCGCGGCGCTCGATGGTCGTCGGAGCCAGCGGCTGGCCGGCGGAGGGGGCTGCAAAGGCGTTCACGCGCATGAGGGAGTGTGTCCGTTCTCGAGGAGGTTGGTTGGTCTGGCCCGGGACCCGGGTCAGTCGTGCGCGACCGCGCGCAGCTCGTCGGCGAGCGCACGCGCCTGCGCCGAGATGCGCTCGCTCCGCTCCGCGTCGCCGTCCTGGACGGCCCGCCAGTAGTCGATCTTGACGTCGACGTAGCGCTGGCGCAGGACGAGTCGTTCGGCCTCGACCGCGAGGTGGCGCTGCTGCTGCTCGAGGAGCTGGCGCTGCTCGCCGGCCGCCTCGTCGCCGCGCCGGTTGTTGGCCATGTACTGGCGCATGTCGTTGACCGACATCCCGGTCGCCGCGAGGCAGGCAACCCACATCAGCTCGTCGAGGTCGTTGTCGTCGTAGACCCGGTGCCCGCTGGTGGCGCCGCGACCGACCGGCGAGATGACGCCGATCTGCTCGTAGTAGCGCAACGTGCTGGCGGGCAGGCCGGTCAGGGCTGCCGCCTCCTTGATGGAGTAGCTGCGGGTGGCGGTGTGGGTGGTCACGTCATCGACGGTAGGAACTTCGAGTACTCGAAGTCAAAGCGTCCGTGGGTCACACCATTCGTCCGGGTGCGGCCACGGAGGCGAGCACCGCCTCGAGCTCGCGCGGGTGGCGCACCAGCACGACGCGGGGCATCGCCGGGTCGTCCGTCCAGGCCCGCATCCGGCGGCGCTTGCGGGCGAAGGACCGGAAGTGCCAGCGGATGATCGAGTCACGGTCGACGATGCCACGCCAGGACTCGACGTTGCCGTTGCAGTGGGGCTCCTTCGTGATGGCGCTCGACACCGTGCGGCGCACGAGCCGGGCGAGCGAGAGCCATCGCGGGTAGTCCAGGCCCACCACGAGCTCGACCCGCGGGAGCACCAGGTCGAGCCAGGCGCCGTACGCCGAGTCGAGGACCCACCGCTCGCCACGGACGATCTCCCCGATGACGCGCCGCTGCTCGTCGCCGTCCACCGGCACCCATCCGGGCAGCCAGGTCAGCTCGTCGACGAGCGTCAGCGGCAGCCCGGTGGCGGCGGCGATCCGCGTCGCTGCGGTGCTCTTGCCGCTCCCGGTGACGCCGTAGACGAGGATGCGGTCGGGACCGGACACCTCACCCCGCCCCCAGCTCGGCGAACGCGAGGGCGTTGCCGTCGGGATCGGGCACGGCCACGTGCCGAACGCCGTTGGGGTAGGTCTCGACCGGCTCGTGCTCGATCCCCGCGGCACGCAGGCGCCGGAGGAGGTCGTCGAGGCCGGACGCCACCATCGTCGCCCGGCCGGTCCCGGCGCGCACGGCGTCGGGCTCGATGAAGAGCGTCGCGTGCTCCTCGATGTCCCAGAGCACCTCCTCGCCTGCCACGAGGTCCGGCTCGCGTCCGAAGAAGCGCGTGTACCACTCGATGGACGCCGTGAGGTCCGACACGGGCATGCCCGCGATGAGGTGGGTGATCTGGCCGGGCATCCGGACCTCCTGGGCGCTGTCGTGACGGGGAACGCTAGTCGCTGACCCGCCCGTGGGCCACCCGGCTAGCCTCGACGACGTGACCCTCCGTGAGCGCCTCGGCGCCGACCTGTTCCGCAAGGTCGCCGGTCCCGACGGCCAGCGGGTGCGCGAGCGCGTGCACGGCTCGCCCGGTCCGCGGTGGTTCGACCCGGACTCCCCCATCGGCCGCGTCCACGGCGACGCCTCGATGTTCGTCGGCGGCATCCGAGCGATCATCCTGCAGTCCCTCCACCCGGCAGCCATGCAGGGCGTCGCCGACCACTCCGGCTACCGCGGCGACATGTGGGGACGGCTGGCGCAGGTCTCCACCTACATCGCCATGACGACCTTCGGCACGGAGGAGCACGCGCTGCAGGTCATCCGGGCCGTCCACCGCGCGCACGAGTCGGTCACCGGGACCATGCCCGACGGCACGCCGTACGCCGCCAACGACCCCCACCTGCTCGGCTGGGTGCACGCCGCCGAGATCGACAGCTTCCTCGCCGCCCACGACGTCCACGGCCACCGCCCGCTCGTCGGCCCGGAGCGCGACCACTACGTCGCCCAGACCGCGCACGTGGCCCGCCTGGTCGGCGTCAGCGACCCCCCGACGACCGAGGCGGGGCTGCGCGACACGATGGCGGCCTACGAGCCGGAGCTCCGCGGCACGCCTGCGGCCCGCGAGGCCATCAGCTTCCTCATCTGGCACCCCGACCTCCCGCTCGCCGCGCGACCGGCGTACCTGTCGCTCGTGGCCGCCGCCGTGGCGCTCTCACCCGAGCAGGCCAAGCGCGAGCTCGGGCTCCCGCACCTGCCGGTGCTCGACCGGACGGTGAGCCGCGTGCTCGGGTCCGCGGCGACCGGAGCCATCCGCTGGGCCCTCGCGCCCGGGCACGCCGAGGCCCGGGTCATGCAGGACGCCGTGAGCCGGTGAGCCTCTCGGACCGCTGGCCGCTGCCGGACCACCCGGACCTCCGCGACGAGCTCCTCGCGGCCTGGGACCGCCCGGGCTATCACGACCTGCTCCACCTCACCGAGGTGCTCGACCGGCTCGACCAGCTCGCCGCCGCCGGCGGGGACGTCGACGACACGACGGTCGGGCTCGCTGCCTGGTTCCACGACGCGGTCTACGACGGCGCGGCCGACGACGAGGAGCGGTCCGCCCAGTGGGCCGAACGGGCCCTGCCGCCCGCGTACGCCGACGAGGTGGCGCGGCTGGTGCGGATGACGGCCCATCACCGGCCCGACGACGACGACGCGGCCGGCTGTGCTCTCAGCGACGCCGACCTCGGCATCCTGGCGGCGCCCCGGGACCGCTACGACGCCTACGTCGCGGGCGTGCGCGCCGACCACTCGCACGTCGGCGACGACGACTTCAGGCGCGGTCGTGCGGCGGTGCTGCGCGAGCTGGCCGCGAGGGCCCACCTGTTCCACACCGTGCAGGGACGCCGGCTGTGGGAGTCGTCGGCGCGCGACAACCTCGACCGTGAGCTCGAGGAGCTCGGCCGCGACTAGTGGTCGGCGAGCTGGAGGTAGACCGTGAACCGGTCGTGCCGGTAGCAGGTGCGCGAGACCTCGACGATGCGACCCCCGGACACCGCCCGCCGCGAGTGGCGCAGGACCGGGTCGCCCTCGGCGATCTCGAGGACGGTCGCCTCCTCGGCGCTGGCCCGGTCGGCACTGATCGAGTCCTCGACCTCGGTGGGCCGCAGACCGCGCACGGCGAGGGCCTCGTAGAGGCTGGTGGGCGTGCCGTGCTGGAGGAAGCCCGGCAGCAGCACCTCGTTGAGGTAGGCGTCCTCGACGCAGACGATCGCCTGGTCGGCACGGCGCAGCCGGCGCCAGTGCAGGACGGGGTCGCCCGGCGAGATGTCGAGGGCACGGGCGACGCCCGGGCCCGCCTGCTCGACGCGGGCCAGCAGGGTCTGCGACTCGGCGAGCATGCCTCGCCGGCGGATCTCCTCGGTGAACGAGGTGAGCCGTCCGGTGGTCTTGGGCGGCTGGGCGACGAACGTGCCGCGGCCCGGGATCCGCTCGAGGAGCCCCTCGGCGACGAGGGCGTCGAGCGCCTGGCGTACGGTCATCCGGGCCACGCCGAAACGAGCCACCAGCTCGCGCTCGGACGGCGCCGCCGACCCGGGCGGCTGGGCCTCGATGAGGCTGCGGACGTGCTCGCGCACCTGGACGTGCTTCAGCGCCCGCTGACGCGGAACGACGACGTCCACCTGGTCCATACCTGTCAGGCTAGGACTGGGCTGGACCGGCGTCCGCAAATTGACGAAGTATGTGGTAAAGCCTTGACGCAATCTTGACGATCGAACAGGCGTTCGATCTATCGGTTATGATGGCGCGCGTGGACTTCCAGACGTCCCTCTTCGCCGACGAGACGACCGCCGCCGTGGCGCTCTCCCCGGAGCGCCGCCAGCTCTCCCACGGCGCCTGGCTCGACGTCCAGCGCGACTGGCTCGGCGAGCCCGACGAGGTCTTCACCGCGCTCGTGGAGCGGGTTCCCTGGCGCTCGGAGCGACGCGAGATGTACGACGCCGTGGTCGACGTGCCACGCCTGGTGCACACCTACCTCGCCGACGACCCGCTGCCGCATCCCGCGCTGACCGAGGCCCGCACCCACCTGAACGACCACTACCTCCCCGAGCTCGGGGAGCCCTTCGTGACCGCCGGGTGCTGCTACTACCGCGACGGCCGCGACTCGGTCGCCTGGCACGGTGACACCATCGGCCGGGGCCGCACCGACGACACCATGGTGGCCATCGTCAGCGTCGGCGACCCGCGCCGGCTGCTCCTGCGGCCGCGCGGCGGCGGTGCGTCCATCGCGGTGACCATGGGCCACGGCGACCTGGTGGTCATGGGCGGCTCGTGCCAGCGCACCTGGGAGCACGCTGTGCCCAAGGTCGCCCACTCCGGTCCGCGGATCTCCGTCCAGTTCCGTCCGCTCAACGTCTTCTGAGGCTCACCTCCTGAGCAGCCGCCAGAGGATCGCAAGGCCCACCAGCGCGGCCGCCACCTGCTTCCAGTACGACTTGAGGACGACCGGCAGCACGGCGCTGCCCAGGTCGAGCGCCTCGACGGGCGGCGCCGGCCTCGAGCTGGCCGCCACGGGCGGTGGCTGGGCAACCTTCTCGCCCGCAGGTTCGGAAGCTGGCGCACCGCCCACGGCGGAGGCGGCGGTGGGCGGTGGCTGGGCAACCTGTTCGGTCGGAGATCCGGTTGCTGGCGCACCGCCCGACGGCTCGGGCCCGGCCAGCCGTTGCTCGAGGCAGGAGACGAACTGGCCCAGCAGCTTGTCCGACACGTCCTGCATCACGCCCCGCCCGAACTGGGCGGGCTTCCCCGTGATCGCGAGGTCCGTCTTCACCGAGACGTCGGTCGCTCCGTCGGCGTCCGCCATCGTCACGGTGACCTTCGCACCGGCGGTGCCGTTGCCGCGCTTGTCCTTGCCCTTGGCGTCCACCACGAAGCGGTGCGCCTCGGGGTCCTTCTCCACGAAGGTGCCGGACCCGTTGTACTGCAGGGCGATCGGCCCGAGCTTGACCTTGACCGAGCCGGCGAACGACGACTCGTCCGCCTCGGTGACCTGGGCCCCGGGGAAGCACTCGGCCACCGAGGCGATGTCGTTGAAGTGCGCCCAGGTCTCCTCGACGCCGATCGGGACGGTGAACTGGTGGCTCAGCTCCACGCCTACACCCCTGCGGCCTTGAGGACGGCGCGGCCGGTCAGCACCCGCGCCAGGTGCTGGCGGTAGTCGGCGGCACCGTTGAGGTCCGTGGGCGGGTTGGTCCCCTCCGCCGCGAGCTGCGACGCCTCGCGGACGCCGTCCTCGGTGGCGGTGGCGCCGGCGAGCGCCGCCTCCGTCGCCCGCGCCCGCAGCGGGGTCGAGCCCATGTTGGTGAGCCCGACGCGCGCCTCGTCGATCGAGCCCTTCACCGTCGCGGCGACCGCGACGATCGGCCACTGGTGCGCCACGCGTACGAACTTCTCGTAGTGGGCGCCCCACCCGGTGTGCTTGGGGACGCGGACCTCGGTGAGGATCTCGTCCTCGCCGATCGCGGTCTCGAAGAGGTCGACGAAGAAGTCGTCCGCCTCGACCGTACGACTGCCGCCCGGCCCGGCGATGACGAACTGGGCCCCCAGCGCGAGCACCGGCGCGCCGAGGTCGCCCGCGGGGTCGGCGTGCGCGAGCGCACCCCCGAAGGTGCCGCGGTGGCGGATCTGCGAGTCGGCCACCTCGGCGGCCGCCTTCGAGATGAGGAGCGCGTGCTCCTTGACCAGCGGGTGGTCGCGCACGTCGTGGTGGGTGGTCATCGCCCCGATGACGATGGCGTCGCCCTCCTCGCGGATGCCGCGCAGCGAGCTGATGCCGCCGAGGTCGATCACGACCTCCGGGGCGTTGAGCCGCATCCGCAGGACCGGGAGCAGGCTCTGCCCCCCGGCCAGGATCTTGGCCTCGTCACCGTGCTCGCCGAGCGCGGCCAGCGCCTCCTCGACCGACGTGGGCGCGAGGTAGTCGAACTTCACCGGGATCACTGGCCCGCTCCTTGTCCTGACGTGGGGTCCTGGTTGAGGGCACCCTCTTCGAAGTGCGGCATCGCCGCCTCGGGTGTGGGTGCGTCCCCGTCGTGGGCATGGATCGCCCGCCACACCCGCTCGGGCGTGCACGGCATCTGGATGTCGTTGACGCCGAGGTGGCGTACGGCGTCGACCACGGCGTTGACGACCGCCGGCGTGGACGCGATGGTGCCGGCCTCGCCGACACCCTTGGTGCCGAGCGTGTTGGTGGTGCAGACGCTGGGCTCGTGGGTGTGGAGGACGTCGAAGGAGATCGTGTCGGCCGAGGTGGGCAGCAGGTAGTCGACGAACGAGCCGCTGACCAGCGTCCCGGCCTCGTCGTGCACGGCCTCCTCCCACAGCGCCTGCGCGATGCCCTGCACCAGCCCGCCGTGGACCTGCCCGGCCACGATGAGCGGGTTGATGATGGTGCCGATGTCGTCGCAGCACGTGTACTTCCGCATCTTCACCGCGCCGGTCTCGGTGTCCACCTCCATCGCGCACAGGTGCGTGCCGTGGGGATAGTTGAAGTTCACCGGGTCGTACGTCGCCTCGGCGTCGATGCTGAGCTCCATGTCCTCCGGGTAGTTGTGCCCGGTGAAGGTCGCCGTGGCGAGCTCCTGGATGCCGATGCCCTGGTCGGTGCCGCGGACGCTGAACCGGCCGTCGGCGTAGTCGAGGTCGTCCTGGCTGGCCTCGAGCATGTGCGAGGCGAGGTGCCTGGCCTTGTCGATGACCTTGTCGACCGCCTGGACCAGTGCCTCCCCGCCGACCACGAGTGACCGGGAGCCGTAGGTGTCGAGGCCCCGGTGCGCGACCTGCGTGTCGCCGTGCAGCACCTCGACGTCCTCGAACGGCACGCCGAGCCGGTCTGCGACGATCTGGCTGAAGGCGGTCTCGTGGCCCTGCCCGTGGGCACTGGTCCCGGTGACGACCTCGACCTTCCCGGTCGCGAGCATCCGCACGCTCGCGTGCTCCCAGCCGCCGGCGCCGTAGTCGAGGCTGCCGAGCACCCGGCTGGGCGCCAGGCCGCACATCTCCGTGAAGGTGGAGACTCCGATGCCGAGCTGCACCCGGTCGCCCCGGTCACGCCGCTCCTTCTGCTCCGCTCGGAGCGCGTCGTAGCCGAAGGACTCCTTGGCGCGCGCGGTCGCCGCCTCGTAGTTGCCGGAGTCGTACTCCAGGCCGGCCACGGTGGTGAACGGGAACTCCTCGTGCCTGATCCAGTTGCGCTCGCGGATCTCGAGGGGATCCACGCCGACCTCCGCGGCCAGCTCGTCCATCATCCGCTCGATCGCGTACGTCGCTTCCGGCCGGCCGGCGCCGCGGTAGGCGTCGGTCCAGGTGCTGTTGGTGAGGACCGTCTGGCACTCGAACCGGTAGGCGGGGAACTTGTAGATGGCGTTGAACATGAAGGCGCCGAGCACCGGGATGCCCCCGCCGACGAGCGAGATGTAGGCACCGAGGTCGACGTCGAGGTGCACCTTGAACCCGGTCACCTTGCCGTCCTTGCCCGCCGCGAGGGTGAGGGTCTGGACCTGGTCACGACCATGGTGTGCCGACATCAGGCTCTCGCTGCGGGTCTCGGTGTACTTCACCGGCTTGGACAGCCTGCGCGCCACGGCCCACGCGATCCACTCCTCCGGGGTGGTTTGCAGCTTGCCGCCGAAACCACCACCGACGTCGGGGGCAATGACCCGGATCTTGCTCTCGGGTACGCCGGTGGTGGCCGCCAGGGCGAACCGCAGGATGTGCGGGATCTGGGTCGCAGACCACATGGTGATCTGTTCCCCGGTCGGGTCCACCACGACGCTGCGGGGCTCCATGAAGGCCGGGATCAGGCGCTGCTGGCGGTATTCCCGCTCGATGACGATGCCGTCCGTGCGGGCCGCCTCGATCGCAGCCTCCACGCCGGAACCGGTGCCGGCTTCGGCCGAGTCGAAGACCCACAGGGCCGACTTGTTGGTCCCGAGGTCGGGGTGGGCCAGGACCGAGTCCTCGAGCGCGTTCTTGATGCCGATCACGGCCGGCTGCTCGTCGAACTCGACGTCGACCAGCTCGGCCGCGTCGCGAGCCTCGGCCGCGCTGCGCGCCACCACCACTGCGACGATCTCGCCGGCGAAGGCGACCCTGTCGGCCGGCATCGGCGAGTGCGTCGGCGTCTTCTGGTCGGGTGTGATCGGCCACGCGTTGATGTTGACGCCGAGCTCGTCGCCGAAGTCCTTGCCCGACAGCACGGCGACCACGTTGGGCGCGGCCTTGGCGGCCTCCACGTCGACGGAGGTGATGGTCGCGTGGGCAAACGGGCTGCGCACCATGGCCAAGTGCAGCATCCCCGGAAGAGTGATGTTGTCGGTCCAGCGGGTGCGGCCGGTGATGAGGCGCTGGTCCTCCTTGCGGCGACGGTCCTTGCCGATCTCGGCGGGACGCTCCTGGGTGGCGGTCATGATCGCGCACCTCCCTCGGCTGCGTGGAGCACGCTCTTGACGATGTTGTGGTAGCCGGTGCAGCGGCAGAGGTTGCCCTCCATGCCCAGCCGCACCTCCTCCTCGGTCGGGTGCGGGTTCTCGGCGAGCAGGTCGACGGCCTGCATGATCATCCCCGGCGTGCAGAAGCCGCACTGGAGGCCGTGGCACTCGCGGAAGGACTCCTGCACGGGGTGGAGCTCACCCTCGGCGGTGTCGGCGAGTCCCTCGATCGTGGTCACGGTGCGGCCGTTGGCCTGCACGGCGAGCACGTTGCACGACTTCACGCTCGTGCCGTCGAGGTGGACGGTGCACGCACCGCAGTTGGAGGTGTCGCACCCGATCACGGTGCCGGTCTTGCCGAGCTTCTCGCGGAGGTACTGCACCAGCAGCATCCGGGGCTCGACGTCGTCGGAGACCGCTGCCCCGTCGACGGTGAGTTCGATCTTCGTCATCAGGCCGCTCCAGTGTGAGGTGGGTCACTTGGGGCGAACCTAGGTCGCGGTGGTTGGCGAACGGTTGGGGGCAGGCCGACCGCGAGCGAGGCACGAGCTCGCGGTCGAGGCTGTCCCGGTCGGTCAGCGGGCCGAGGCGAGCTTGCCCTTGAGCAGGGCCGCCACCGGGTGGTGCACGGGGAGCGAGGCCAGGCACGCCTCGACCACCGCGGTGTCGTAGGGCGCCAGGTCGCTGTAGCGCAGCACCGCGTCGGGGTCGGGGCGGGCGATGAGCGCCTCGCGCACGCTCACCGCGAGGTAGTCACCCATCTGCACGAGGGCGGGCGACTCGGTGCCGGGCAGCAGGTCGCCGCCGTAGGCGCGTACGGCGGCGCGCACGTCGCCTCGTCGCAGCAGCCGCTGCACCTCCTCCACGTCGGTCTCCACCGGCATGGTGAGCCGGTAGGGGCGCGACGACAGCTGTCCGGCCAGCGCGGCGCGCAGGTGCGACACCTCGGCCTTCAGCGTCGACGTGGTGACCGCCGAGTCGCCGTAGAGCAGCGCGTGCAGGTGCTCCACCGACAGTCCGCCCGGGTTGAGCGCGAGCAGCGCCAGGATCTCGGTCTGCCGCCGGTTGAGCAGCAGGCGCTGGCCGTCGAGCCACACCTCGGCGGTGCCGAGGAGGGTCAGGGTGAGGCCGGGCTGGTCGGGACCGGCGGTCCCCGCCGGGGTCGTACGCCGGTCCGTGGGCAGGGCGCCCTCGATGAGCCGGGCCATCACGCGCGCCGTGGCGAGCCCGATCGGGTGGCTGCGGTCCCACGTGGTGGACAGGTCGATCACGCCGAGCGGGCGGCCCGTGACCGGGTCGTAGACCGGCGCCGCCCAGCACACCCAGTTGTGCACCACCTCGGCGTAGTGCTCGGCACTGAAGACCATCGACGGGGAACCGGTTCGACCGGCGATGGCGAGGGCGTTGGTGCCGACGCTGCGCTCGTCCCAGCGCCCGCCCGGCACGAAGTTCACCGTCTCGGCCTTGCGACGCATCACCCGGCCGCCGTAGGTCCAGAGGATCCGCGTCCGCTCGTCGGTGATGGCGATGACCAGGTCACCGTCCTCGGCGGTGCGGCGCAGCTCGTCCTGGACGCGGGACACGGCCACCTGCAGCGGCGAGTGGTTCCAGAACTCGGCCGTGTCCTGCTCGTCGTCGAGGGGGGCGTGGGTGACTGCCGGCGACACGACGCCCGAGAGCTGCCAGCTGCTCAGGATCTCCGGGCGGACCACCTCCGACCCCTCGGCGCCGTCGGAGACGAATCGTGTCCAGGCGCGGACGGCGTCCACGCGTCGGGCGTGCAGGTCCTCGCTGGTCATGGCGGCTCCCGGTGGTCGCGGCCAACCTAGCCCGAGTGTGATGAGCGCAACAGGGAATCCACCCAGAGGTCGCTCGAAGAGATCGCCCGGTGGCTCAGCGCACGCGCGTGAAGGTGGCGACGATGCCCGGGTGGTCGGTGACCAGGTGCCGGTAGGAGCGGAAGGAGCGGATGCGGAAGTCCGAGTCGCGCTCGCCCATCACGTAGTCGATCCCCGATCCCCGACGGCCGTCAGCGGAGTAGTTGGTCTCCAGCCGGAGCGGCCTGGTGATCCGTCCCTTCACGAGGTGGTCGGTCGTGTCCCGGTTCTCGGTGACGTTGCAGTCGCACATCCCGACGAACTGGTGCGCGTCCGGCGTGTCCTCCTTGATGAAGCGGATCCTGGCGGCCATCCGCCACATCGCCTCGACGCCGCCGCGGTTGGCGTAGTTGGGACCGCCCGTTCGGCGGTTGTGAAGGTGGTTGGGCAGGTGGAAGCTGACGGCGCGGATGGTGTGGCCGCTCGCCCGGTGCCTGAGCACCGCCACCACGCCGTACTGGTCGTGGGCGGTCCGGCCGGAGTAGCGACGCCAGGTCGTGCCCGTCAGGAGGGGGGCCCAGGTCTTCTCGAGCTTCCCAGACGTCCTTGTCGAAGGCGATCGGGTTGTCGTCGGTGCCGGTCGGACCCTTCGGCATCAGCAGGGTCCACGACGTCGGCAGGGCCGCACGCAGCGCCGGGCGGCTGAAGAGCCGCTCCTGGAACCCGATGAGGGACGCGTCGCCGTCAAGCACCCGCCCGATGTCGTGACGCAGGCCCGCGACCCTCATCCCCTTCCTCAGGTTGAGCGTCGCCACGCTGAAGCGGCCAGGGGCGGAGGCCGAGGTGGAGAACGCAGCCTGCGTTCGCGCGTCTTCACGCGCCTGGGCCGGCGAGCCGCCCAGCGTCACGCCGGTGAGCAGCAGGACGGCCGCGGCGAGGAGAGCGGTCGGACGGACGAGGTGACGGGGCAGCACAGTGAGAAAAAACATCCCGAGGACCATAGGTGACACCCGCCCGACGGGCCAATTCGCGGTCGTGGTACAGCGGCCGCCGTCGGGTCAGTCGTCGTGGTGGATCCTGCCCTCGGTCGTCGCCAGCCGCTCCCCCGACCCGCCCCACTGCCGCGCCACGATCTCCGCGGCGATGGACACGGCCGTCTCCTCGGGCGTCCGCGCGCCGAGGTCCAGGCCGATCGGGGAGGACAGCAGCGCCAGCTCCTCCGCGGTGAGCCCGGCCTCCACGAGCCGCTGCATCCGCTCGTCGTGCGTGCGCCGCGAGCCCATGGCGCCGATGTAGCCCGGCCGGACCTCCTCGTCGAGGCGCAGCGCGGCCTCGAGCAGCGGTACGTCGAACTTCGGGTCGTGCGTCAGCACCGCCAGCACGGTCCGCCGGTCGATGCGACCGGCATCGAGCTCCGCCCGGAGGTAGCGGTGCGGCCAGTCCACGACGACCTCGTCGGCGCCCGGGAAGCGCGACGTCGTCGCGAAGACGGGCCGGGCGTCGCACACGGTCACGTGGTAGCCCAGGAACGAGCCGACCCTGGCCACGGCCGCCGCGAAGTCGATGGCGCCGAAGACGAGCATCCGCGGCTTGGGCGCGAAGCCCCACACGAAGACCCGCATGCCCTCGCCCCGGCGCTCGCCGTCTGGACCGTAGGTCAGCGTGGCGTTGCTGCCCGCGGCCAGCAGGCCGAGGACGTCGTCATGGACGGCGGCGTCGGCCCGCTCCGAGCCGAGGCTGCCCTCTGCCGCCACGTCGGGGCGGACGACCATCCGCCGGCCGACCCGTGTCGCATCCGGGTGCTCGATCACCGTCGCGAGGGCGACCGGGCGCCCCGCCTCGACGTCGGCCGCGAGCTCGCCCAGCTGGGGGAACGTGTCGCGGGAGACCTTCTCGACGAAGACGTCGAGGATGCCGCCGCAGGTCAGGCCGACGGCGAAGGCGTCGTCGTCGGAGACCCCGTAGCGCTCCAGCACCGGCTCGCCGGAGGCGACCACCGACTGGGCGAGCTCGTAGACCGCGCCCTCGACGCAGCCGCCCGACACCGACCCGACCGCGGTCTCGTCCGGTCCGACCAGCATCGACGCGCCGGCCGGTCGTGGCGCGGAGCGGAAGGTGGCGACCACGGTGCCGACGCCGACCGTCTCGCCGGCCTCCCACCACCGCACCAGCTCGGGCAGCACGTCACGCACGTGCGATCACCTCCGTCAGGTCGGCGAACGTCGCCAGCGAGTGGCCGGCGAGGAAGTCGTCGCAGTGCGGGAGGGCGGCCACGACACCGCTCTGCAGCGGCGCGTAGCCCTCCTTGCCGCGGTGCGGGTTGACCCAGACGACCCGATGGGAGATCCGCTGCAGCCGCGCCATCTGCTCGCCGAGCAGCTCGGCGTCGCCGCGCTCCCACCCGTCGCTGAAGACCACGACGACGGCGCCGCGCGCGAGGCCACGCTGCCCCCAGCGGTCGAGGAACACACGCAGGTTCTCCCCCAGCCGCGTGCCGCCGGACCAGTCCGGCACCACCTCGCCGGCCGCGACGATGGCGCGATCGGCGTCGGGCGAGCGCAGCGCGCGCGTGACGTGGGTCAACCGGGTGCCGACGGTGAAGGTCTCGACCGTGCCGCCGGTGCTCCGCGCCGACTGGGTGAGGCGGTGGGCGAGGCGCAGCAACGCGTCGGCGTACGCGCTCATCGAGCCGCTCACGTCCACCAGCAGCACCACGCGGCGCGGCTTGGTGCCGCGTCGGCGCCACGCGATCTCGCCGGGCTCGCCCAGGTGACGCAGCGAGTTGCGGAGCGTGCGGGACGCGTCCACCTCGCCGCGGTGCCACCTGCGGTGCCGGGCCGTACGACGAGTCGGCGGGCGCAGCGAGAGACGAGCGAACATGCCCGCCAACCGTCTCCGCTCGGCCGCGTCGAGGGAGGCCACGTCGCGGTGCCGCAGCACCTCCGCCTCCGAGGCGGCGGCCCGGACCACGTCCTCCTCCCGCTCCTCACCGGCACCACCGGCCGACTCGGTGTCCGGCAGGAGGTGGGCCGTCGCCGGACGGGAGGCCTCGCGTTGTCGGGCCACTGGCAGGCCGTCACGCGGGTCGAACCAGGCGGCGAAGACCTGGTCGTAGCGGGCGAGGTCGTCGGGCGAGCCGCAGAGGGTCGCCCGGCCGGCCCAGTAGGTGGTCCGGCGCTGGTCGGCGCCCACGGCCGCCACCGCGGCCAGGAAGCCCTGCGCCCGGTCCTGGGTGACCGCGACCCCGGCGGCCCGCAACGCGCGGGCGAAGCCGAGCAGCACCTCGTCGGCCGACCGCACCGGGTCCGTCGGGGTGGTCGTCATCGCGTCAGCATCCGGTCGAGCGCGGCCTTCACCCGGTCGGCGTCCTCGCGGTACTTCAGCAGCGCACCCAGCGTGGCGGCCGCGGACGCCAGGTCGAGCTCGGCCGTGCCGAGGTAGGTGAGCGCCCGCGCCCAGTCGAGCGTCTCGGCGACTCCCGGCGGCTTGAGCAGGTCGTCGCGCGAGCGCAGCTGCTGGACCAGTCCGACGACCTGCCGGGCCAGCACCTCGCTGACCTCGGGGGCGCGCGAGCGCACGATCTCCACCTCGCGCTCCAGTCCCGGGTGGTCGATCCAGTGGTAGAGGCACCGCCGCTTGAGCGCGTCGTGCAGCTCGCGCGTGCGGTTGGAGGTCAGCACCACCAGCGGCGGCTCGGGCGCGGTGACGGTGCCGAACTCGGGGATGGTGACCTGCCACGTCGACAGCACCTCCAGCAGGAACGCCTCGAACTCGTCGTCGGCGCGGTCCACCTCGTCGACGAGCAGCACCGCCGGTGCCTGGCGCAGCGCGGCGAGCACCGGCCGGGACAGCAGGAACCGCTCGTCGTAGAGGCTCTTCTCCGCCTCGTCGGAGTCCACGTCGCCGGCGGCCTCGAGTGCTCGCAGGTGCAGGATCTGGCGCGGGAAGTCCCAGTCGTAGAGCGCCTGGCTGGCGTCGATGCCCTCGTAGCACTGCAGGCGCACCAGCGGCAGCCCGAGGCTCTGCGCCAGGGCCTCGGCGAGGGCGGTCTTGCCGGTCCCCGGCTCTCCCTCCAGCAGCAGTGGACGCTGCATGCGGGAGGCGAGGAACACGACCGTGGCCAGCTCGTCGTCGGCGAGGTAGCCGGTCGCGCCCAGGCGGGCGGCCACGTCTGCGGCGGAGTCCATGCCGTCAGGCTACGACCCGGGACGTTGGCCGGACGTTGGGTCCGGGCGGTGGTCCACGTCCGCACCCGTGGCGAGGTCGCCGCACTCGACCAGCTCGACCTCGTGAGCGGCGAGGTAGTCGCGGGCACCCCGGTCACCGGTTGCCGACCCGATGACACCCGCCCAGTGGTCACGCCCGATCAGCACGGGGTGCCCGGGCACGCCGTCGTACGCCGCCCGGGCGAGGTCACCGGTCCCCGTCGCCGTGGCGGCCAGCCGGGCGACGACGGCGGCACCGACGTCGGGGAGGTCGACCAGCGACACGAGCGCGGACTCGTGCGTGGTCCGCTCCAGGGCGGCGAGGCCGGCGCGCAGCGAGGCCCCCATCCCCTCGGACCAGTCGTCGGCGCGGATCCGCGAGACCGACATCGGGAGCAGGGCGGCGGCGCGCTCGGCCTCGGCACCCAGCACGACGACGATCTCCGAGCACGGGCGCAGCGCCCGGACCGACCGCAGCAGCCAGGAGGTGCCGTCCTCGTCGCGGGCCAGCGCCTTGGGTCCGCCGAAGCGCTCCCCCGCCCCCGCGGCGAGGAGCACGCCGACGACCGTCATGCACGCCACAGTAGGGCCGACTCAGGGGTCGACCGCGGCACGGCTCAGGCGCGGGTGGCCACCGTCAGCAGCACGACGGCGTCCGTGCGCGCGACGAGGTCGTGGCGCTGCGGCGGGATCACCCCGTGGTCTCCTGCGTGCAGGTCGTACGCCTGCTCCGCGGCGTGCAGCGTCACCTCGCCCTGGAGCACCTGCAGCGTCGCCTCCCCGGGCGACTCGTGCTCGCCGAGCCGGGTCCCGGCCGTCATGGCGATCAGTGTCTGGCGCAGGTCGTGCTCCCGCCCCCCGTGCACGGTCACAGCCGAACGGCCCGCGCTCGCCGTCCGGGCCGTGTCCAGCTGCTGCGAGGCGAGGGCGGTCAACGACGTGGTCTGCATGCGTTCCTCCTGGGTGTCAGTCGACGGTCCACGGTTCGGCCGGGGTGAGCCCGTTCCCAGGCCGCGATGGCAGCGTCCCACTCGGGGCCGCTGAACTCCACCAGGGTGACCGGGAAGATCCCGTCCTCCTCCTTGGAGATGTGGATCCGGAGCTCCTCCATCTCCCGGCGCAGGCGCGCCCGGTCTTCGGCGCTCGTCACGTCGAGGTGCGCGAGCAGCACGTCGAGCTCGCGGTGCTCGGCGATCAGCGGATCGATGTGCTCACGGTAGAGCTCATCACCCCGCATCAGGGCGAAGACGCCCTCCTCCTCGCCCTGCCAGTGGCTGACGAGCTCGGCACGCATCTGCGCGACCGTCGCCTGGGCGTCCGCGTGTGCGCCCCGATCGGCCTCCTCGATCGCACGACTTCCGAGCTCGACCACGAGCTCGTGCTCGGCGATGTAGTCGCGGATCAGCGGAATCTGCCGGCACCCGCAGTAGTGGCACACGCGGTCAGCCCACCCGGTCCCACCCACGGCGCGGGGCCGCGTTGCCCAACGGGCGGTCGTCGCGCGAGCGGTAGACGACGTAGGGCCGGGTCAGGTAGCCCACTGGCGCCGAGAACACGTGCACGAGCCGCGTGAAGGGCCACAGCGCGAACAACCCGAACGCCACCAGGGCGTGGAGCTGGAACCCGATCGGCGCCTCCGCCATCAGGTCGGCGTCGGGCTGGAAGGCCAGGAACGAGCGGTACCAGACCGAGACGCCCTCGCGGTAGTTGTACTCGCCACCGAGGCTGAAGATCGAGCCGGCGATCGTGTTCCACATGCCCAGCACGATCGCGACGCCCAGGAAGGCGTACATCACCTTGTCCATGACGGTCGTGGCGGAGAAGACCGGGCCGACCGTTCGGCGGCGATAGATCAGGATCGCCATCCCGACGACCGCCATCACCCCTGCGAGCAGTCCTCCGACGACCGCGACGTAGTGGTAGAGGTGGTCGTCGATGCCGACCGCCTCGGTCCACGAGCGAGGGACCAGCAGTCCGATCACGTGGCCGCCGACGACGCCGAGCATGCCGAAGTGGAAGAGCGGCGACCCCAGGCGCAGCAAGCGGTCCTCGTAGAGCTGGGAGGACCGGGTGGTCCAGCCGAACTTGTCGTAGCGGTAGCGCCAGAGGTGGCCCACCACGAAGACCGCCAGGCACAGGTAGGGGACGATCACCCAGAGGAAGACGTTCATCGGGGCGCTCCTACGGGGATGGTCGCGGACGAGATGAGGGCAGGCCCCGTGGCGAGGGCAGGATCGGCGCCGTAGCCCGAGAGTCCGACCTCCTCGCTCGGCGGACCCTGCTCGACGAGGCGGCGCACGGCGTCGGCCTCATCGCCCTTCAGCGCCGGCAACGTCGCACACAGCGCCTGCACCGCGCCGGCCCACGGCGAGCCGGTGGTGCCGTCGTCGTTGCGCCAGCGCGTGAGGGCCAGTCGCAGCATCTCCACCCCGGCGCGGTGGTCGATGAGCAGTCGCCGGGCGATGTCGGCGTCGACCGTCGCCCCGAACTGCAGCACGGCGCAGAGGTGGTCGGGCAGCTCACCCAGGTCCTCGGCCCACTCCACGCCGCCGCGGCGGTAGGCCTGCTTGAACTCCACGAGCGCCGCGCCCCGTCGGCGGGTGTCTCCGTAGGCGAAGTAGGTCAGGTAGAGGGCGCACTTGCGGGTGAGGTCGAACGTGGCGA
This sequence comes from uncultured Actinomycetota bacterium, assembly GCA_963740115.1. Taxonomy (GTDB): domain Bacteria; phylum Actinomycetota; class Actinomycetes; order Propionibacteriales; family Nocardioidaceae; genus Nocardioides. The sequence continues at coordinate 40,710 of CAVUCQ010000007.1, forward strand.
CGTACTGCTGCTGGAGCTCGACCAGCGGCATGCGTCTCATGTGGGCGGTCAGCCCGAGGAGGTCGGCGTCGCCCGGGACCAGGGACTCGAGGTCGTCCAGCGACGACACCAGCGCTTCCGTCGGGTAGTCCAGGAGCGCCGAGCACACCGCCCACGTGCGGGCCACGTCGGTGGCGGCGGACCGGCCCTTGCGCGCGAACATCAGGCGCCGCCCTCGTCGTCGCGGCGCGGGAACAGGCCCTCGGGCGTCCCCTTGCCGTCCCAGTTGAGCAGGTTCACGCGCGACCCCTTGTCGTCGGGTGAGGCGAGGGTGTCGGACGTCTGCCGGTCCTGGAGCATCCGGAAGTTCTCGACCGCGACCGGCGTCGGGTATCCCGATCCCTCCCCGAAGAGGTCCTGCTGGCCGCCGCCGTAGTCGGAGACCGGGCAGTCCGTGGCCAGCTCCTCCAGTGCGTGTGCCTGCTCGGCGTGCGCGGTCGGGATGACGTAGCGCTCGGAGTACTTCGCGATCGCGAGCAGGCGGAACATCTCGTACATCTGCTCCCCCGTCATCCCCACCGCCGCCGGGATCGACTCGTCAGGATCGCGACCGAGGTTGATGTCGCGCATGTAGGAGCGCATCGCGGCCAGCTTCTTGAGCACCCGGTCGACGGGCGCGGTGTCACCGGCGGTGAACAGGTTGGCGAGGTACTCGACCGGGATGCGCAGGGTGTCGATGGCGGCGAACAGGTTGCCGCGGTCCTCCGCGTCCTCGCCGGTGTCGCGGACCACGTCGACGACCGGTGAGAGGGGCGGGATGTACCAGACCATCGGCATGGTCCGGTACTCCGGGTGGAGCGGCAACGCGACCTCGTAGGTGTTGATCAGGGCCCACACGGGCGACTTCTTCGCCGCCTCCACCCAGTCGCCCGGGATGCCGGCCCGCTCGGCGGCCCGCTGCACCTCAGGGTCGTGGGGGTCGAGGAAGCACGCGCGCTGGGCGTCGTACAGCGCGTGCTCGTCCTCGATCGACGCCGCCTCGAGCACCCTGTCGGCGTCGTAGAGCACCAGCCCGATGTAGCGCAGGCGTCCCACGCAGGTCTCGGAGCAGACGGTGGGGATGCCGACCTCGATGCGGGGATAGCAGAACGTGCACTTCTCGGCCTTGCCGGTCTTGTGGTTGAAGTAGACCTTCTTGTACGGGCACCCCGACACGCACATGCGCCAGCCGCGGCACCGGTCCTGGTCGACCAGCACGATGCCGTCCTCCTCGCGCTTGTAGATCGCGCCGCTGGGGCAGGAGGCGGCACACGAGGGGTTGAGGCAGTGCTCGCAGATGCGGGGCAGGTAGAACATGAAGGTCTGCTCGAACTCCAGGGTGACCTTGTCCTCGATGCCCTTGAGCATCACGTCGCGGGCCGCGTGCTCCTGGGAGCCTCCGAGGTCGTCGTCCCAGTTGGCCGACCACTCGACGTTCATGTCCTTGCCGGAGATCAGGCTCTTGGGCCTGGCCACCGGGAAGGTGTCGGACTGCGGCGAGCTGAGCAACGTCTCGTAGTCGTAGGTCCAGGGCTCGTAGTAGTCGTCGATCGAGGGCAGCTTGGGGTTGGAGAAGATGCTGAGCAGCTTCTTGACCCGCCCACCTGCCCGCAGCGCCAGTCGGCCGTTGGGCTTGCGGACCCACCCGCCCTGCCACTCCTCCTGGTCCTCGTACGTCCTCGGGTAGCCGAGGCCGGGTCGCGTCTCGACGTTGTTGAACCAGACGTACTCGGTGCCGGCGCGGTTGGTCCACGCCTGCTTGCAGGTCACCGAGCACGTGTGGCACCCGATGCACTTGTCGAGGTTCATCACCATGGCCATCTGAGCCATCACGCGCATGTCAGTCGCTCCTCTTCCGGCTCAGTACTCGACCGGCGCGGTCCGCTTGCGAAGCATGGTGACCTCGTCGCGGTTGTTGCCGATCGGGCCGATGTAGTTGAAGAAGTAGGCGAGCTGGGCGTACCCGCCGACGATGTGGTTGGGCTTGAGCAGGATGCGGGTCAGGCTGTTGTGGATGCCGCCGCGCTTGCGGTCCCGCTCCGTGAGCGGCACGTCGATGAGCCGGTCCTGCGCGTGGTGCATGTAGACGGTCCCCTCGGGCATCCGGTGGCTGACGATGGCGCGGGCCGCGACGACACCGTTGCGGTTGACCATCTCGATCCAGTCGTTGTCGCGGATGCCGACCTTCGCCGCGTCCCGGTCGGAGACCCACACCGACTGGCCGCCTCGCGAGAGCGACAGCATGAACAGGTTGTCCTGGTACTCGGAGTGGATCGACCACTTGTTGTGCGGCGTGAGGTAGCGGACCGAGACACCGAGCTCGTTCTGCTCCCCGATGGGCGCCTCCCCGAACAGCTCGGTCATGTTGAGCGGTGGCCGGTAGACGGGCAGCATCTCGCCCATCCCGATGAACCAGTCGTGGTCGACGTAGAACTGCTGCCGGCCGGTGAGGGTGTGGAACGGCTTCTTGCGCTCGATGTTGATGGTGAACGGGCTGTAGCGCCGCCCGCCGGACTCGGAGCCGGACCACTCGGGCGAGGTGATGACCGGGACGGGAGCCACCTGCGTGTCCGCGAAGGTGATCTGCTTGCCCTCGTGCTCGGCCGCGAGGTCCGCCAGCTCGGTGCCGGTGCGCTTCTCGAGGAACCGGAAGCCCTGGGTGGCGAGGTGGCCGTTGGACACTCCGGCGAGGTGCAGCATCGCGTCGGCCATCTGCACGTCGGTCTCGACCTTGGGCTGGCCGTCACCCGCACCGCCGTGCACCACGCCGTTGCGGGTGCGGAGGATGTCGACCTCGCGCTTCACGTCGTACGCCACGCCCTTGGTGAGCATCCCGACGCGTTCGAGGAGCGGGCCGATCGACGTCATCTTCTCGAAGATCGCGGTGTAGTCGCGCTCGGCGACCGCGATCACCGGCATGGTCTTCCCGGGGATCGGGTCGACCTCGCCGGTCTTCCAGTCCTTGACGACCCCGTGCTCGGTGGCCATCGCCTCCGGGGTGTCGTGCCACAGCGGCTTGGCCACGACGTCCTTGCGGGTGCCGAGGTGGTCCACCGCCAGCTCCGAGAACCTCTTCGCGATCACCTTCCAGGCGTCCCAGTCCGACTTCGTCTCCCACGGCGGGGAGATGGCGGGGTTGAAGGAGTGCACGAAGGGATGCATGTCGGTGGTCGAGAGGTCGTGCTTCTCGTACCAGGTGGCCGCGGGCAGCACCACGTCGCTGAAGATCGTCGAGGACGTCATCCGGAAGTCGATCGTCATCAGCAGGTCGAGGCGTCCCTCGGCGGCCTTCTCCGGCCAGGTCACGTCGCGCGGTCGCTGGTCGGGCGGCGCCTCCACCGCGGTCGCCGCCGAGTCGGTGCCGAGCAGGTGCCGCAGGAAGTACTCGTTGCCCTTGGCCGAGGACCCCAGGAGGTTGGAGCGCCACAGCGACAGGATGCGGGGGTGGTTGTCCTCGTGCTCGGGGTCCTCGACCGCGAAGCGCAGGTTGCCCGCCTTGAGCTCGGCCGCGACGTAGGCCGGAGTCTCCATCCCGGATGCCTCGGCGTCGTCGGCCAGCTGGAGGCTGCTGCGGTCGAAGGTGGGGTACGACGGCGACCACCCGAGCCGGACCGACTGGGCCAGCAGGTCCATCACCGACCGCCCCGCGAAGACGCCCGTGCCGGAGTCGAGGTCGTCGGCGCTGAACGTGTCGTAGCGGTACTGCGACGTGTTCACGTACCAGTACGCCGTCTGGTTCATGTGCCGCGGCGGGCGGTGCCAGTCGAGTGCGAAGGCCAGGTGCTGGAAGCCCATGATCGGGCGGATCTTCTCCTGCCCGACGTAGTGGGCCCACCCGCCGCCGTTGCGTCCCTGCGTGCCGGTGATCGTGGTGAGCAGCAGGATCGCGCGGTAGATCTGGTCGGAGTGGAACCAGTGGTTGACCCCCGCCCCCAGCAGGATCATGCCGCGGCCCTCGGTGTCGATGGCGTTCTGTGCCCACTCGCGGGCGAGGCGGGTCACCTGCTGCGCGGGGACCCCGGTGTGCTGCTCCTGCCACGCAGGTGTCGCGGGGATCGCGGGATCGTCGTAGCCGTGCGGGTCGGACTCGTCCGTACGCGGCCAGGCCCCGGGGAGGCCGGGGCGGGCCACGCCGTACTGCGCCAGGAGCAGGTCGAGGACCGTGGTGACCAGGCGGTCACCCACCCGGGCCACCGGGACCCCGCGGCGCTCGAACACCACCTTGCCGTCGGCGGCGTCGAAGCGCGGCAGCTCGACCTCGACCGACTCGCGGGTGCCCCCCTCGTGGTCGAGGAACATGGTCAGCGCGGGATCGATGTCGCCGAGCTCGAGGTTCCACCTGCCCATGCCCTCGTCGCCGTAGCGGTCACCGATCGAGCCGTGCGGGATGCGCACCTCGCCGGTCGTCGCGTCGATGACCGCCGGCTTCCACATGGCGTTCTCGCTGCTGCCACCGAGGTCGCCCTCGACGAGGAACTTCCCGGGACGGTGGACACCGCCCTCCGAGGGCTCCAGGCAGACCAGGTGGGGAAGGTCGGTGTACTGCTTGGTGTAGTCGGCGAAGAACGGGGTGGTGGAGTCCACGAAGAACTCCTTGAGGACGACGTGCCCCATCGCCATGGCGAGGGCTCCGTCCGTACCGGGCGCCGGGGTGACCCACTCGTCCGCGAACTTCACGTTCTCGGCGTAGTCGGGTGCCACGGCGACCACCTTCTGGCCGCGGTAGCGCGCCTCGGTCATCCAGTGAGCGTCGGGTGTCCGGGTCATCGGGACGTTGGATCCCCACATCACGAGGTAGCCGGCGTCCCACCAGTCCCCCGACTCCGGGACGTCGGTCTGGTCGCCGAACATCTGCGGCGAGGCGTTCGGCAGGTCGGCGTACCAGTCGTAGAACGACAGCATCGGTGCGCCGATGAGCTCGAGGAAGCGCGAGCCGGAGGCGTACGAGACCGGTGACATCGCCGGAATCGGGCTGAAGCCGGCGATCCGGTCGGGCCCCCAGCGCTTCACTGTGTAGACGTGGGCTGCCGCGACGATCTCGGCGACCTCGTCCCAGCCGGCGCGGACGAGTCCGCCCTTGCCGCGTGCCGATTTGTAGGCCCTCGCCTTCTCCGGGTCCTGCACGATCGATCCCCACGCGACCACGGGATCGCCGTACTGCTTCCTCGCAGCGCGGAACATCTCGAGGAGCACGCCGCGGACGTAGGGGTAGCGGACGCGGGTCGGGCTGTAGGTGTACCAGCTGAAGGCGGCGCCGCGCGGGCAGCCGCGGGGCTCGTACTCCGGTCGGTCGGCGCCCGCGCTGGGGTAGTCGGTCTGCTGTGCCTCCCAGGTGATGATCCCGTCCTTGACGTAGACCTTCCACGAGCAGGAGCCGGTGCAGTTGACCCCGTGCGTCGAGCGCACGACCTTGTCGTGGCTCCAGCGGTCGCGGTAGAAGACGTCCCCGTCCCGTCCACCCTTCTTGTGCAGGGTGCGCTGGTCCTCGCTCACCTCGGCCTTCGTGAAGAAGCGGCGGCCGCCGATCATGGCCTTCTGCAGCTGGTTCTCGAGGTCGGTCACGGGGAGCCTCTCTGTCGGTGGTCTGTCAGGCACGCGCGGGATCGGGCACGGCAGGACCGGCGGCAGCCGTCCGGCGCACGACGAGCAGGGTGAGCAGGAGGGTGAGTGCTGCGACGATCGCGAGCAGCCACAGGCCGACCCCGTAGGACTCGGTCTGGCCGTAGAGCCAGCCCATCAGCAGGGGCGGGACGAAGCCACCGAGCCCACCGGCCGCGCCCACGAGGCCGGTGACGCCACCCACCCTCGCGGGCTCGGTCGTGTGGGCGATGAGCGCGAACACCGCACCGGATCCTGCCCCCAGTGCGGCGGCCATCAGCAGGAAGGCGACCGTGCCGAGCGTCAGGTTGCTGCCGCTGGAGGACGTGACGGGTGGGTTGGGAGCCGCGACCGCGGCACAGACCGCGACGAGCGCGAAGGCGGAGGACAGCACCGGGATGGCGCCGACCCGGTCCGAGAGCCACCCGCCGACGGGCCGCATGATCACGGCCACCACGACGAAGCCGGCCATCCGGTTCGCGGCATCGGCGGGCTCCAGCCCGTGTGCGGTCTTGAGGTAGGTGGGCAGGAATACCGAGAAGGCGACGTAGCCGCCGAAGGCCACCGCGTAGAGCAGCGAGGCCTGCCACGTGATGGGCAGGCGCGCATTGGCGGACAGCCGAGCGGCCAGGCTCGTCGTCGGCACGGACCGGCCGGGGGCGTCGCGCATGACGAGCCAGGCCACGATCGCGTAGATCGCCAGCACGGCCGCGGTGATGAGGAACGGTGCCCGGCGGCCCAGGTCCTGGGCCAGCGGCACCGTGGTCAGGGCACTGATCGCGGTGCCGCCCATGCCGGCGCCGAAGATGCCGATCGCGAGACCGCGGCGCGACGGGGGGAACCACGCGTTGACGAAGGGGACGCCCACCGCGAAGGCCGTGCCCGCGATGCCGAGGAAGAACCCCCCGAAGAGCATGAGGGAGTAGGAGTCGAGCGCGAAGAACGCGAGGAAGACGACCGGGACGATCGTGACGGCCGAGACGATGGGGAACATCACGCGGCCACCGAACCGGTCCGTCAGCGCCCCCACGGGGATGCGCCCGAGGGAGCCCACCAGCACCGGGACGGCGACCATCAGCGCAACCTCCGACTGGCTGAGCAGGCCCAGCGGGCTGGCGTCACCCTGCTTGAGGTAGAGCGCGCCGAGCGGGCTGATCAGCGCCCAGGCCCAGAAGTTCACCGCGAACCCGATCGTGGCCAGGGCCAGCATCAGCCACGGGTTGCCGGTGCGCTGGGGCGAGGTGCTGCTCATCGTGTGCTCCTGATGACCGAAGGATCCGACCGCGAACAGCTCCGAAGTTATTACGATGTACCCGTGAAAAATATGCCCAGCGGCGACGGGATGGCAAGGGGTCGCTCCGCCGTGCTCGCGGCCCTCCGCAACCAGCCCGACCCGGTGGGCATCGACGCGTTGGCGCAGGCCACCGCGCGCCATCCCAACACGGTGCGCGAGCAGGTCAACTGGCTGGTCGAGCGCGGGCATGTCACCCGCATCCGGCAGCCGCAGGACGGGCGTGGCCGGCCGGCCTGGCTCTACCAGGCGCGCGGGCCGCGCCCGACCGACGGCGAGTACGTGGAGCTCGCTGCGGCGCTCGCCTGGCGCCTGCAGGAGGCGTCCCCCGACACCCGGTCCGAGGCGATGGCCGCGGGTCGCCGGTGGGGCAACGACCTGGTCGCCCGACGGGGCGCCGCGCCCGACTCGTCATCCGCCGCCGCGCGCCGGCGGACCGTGGAGCTGATGGACGAGCTCGGCTACGGCCCGGAGCCCGTCGACCCCGGCGACCGGGAGGTGGTGCTCCACCGCTGCCCGCTGCTGCAGGCCGCGCACCGGTTCCCCGATGTGGTGTGCGCCGTCCACCTCGGGATGGTGCACGCGATCATGGAGAGCAACGGGTCCGGACCCGCGCACCCCGAGCTGACGCCGTTCAGCGCTCCCGGCGAGTGTCACCTGCGGCTGGGCGCCTGAACCCACCCGCGGCGCCTCAGAAGGCCTCGTCGTAGAGCGCCTGGAGCTCGGGAGACTGCTCAGCGGTGAAGCCGCACAGGGTCACCCGGTCGCCGTCGGCGCTGACCAGGTAGGTCCTGCCCTCCTGGAAGTCGACGGCCATCAGGAGGTCCTGGAGGTCCTCGCTGGGCGCCGCGACCGTCACGGTCGAGGCCTCGTCGCCGGCGTACCACTCCTCGACCTCCAGCGTGGCCGTGCCGTCGTCCAGCGAGGTGACGGTGCCGGCGAAGGCGGTGTCGAAGGTCGCCAGCGTCTGGGCGTTCGGCATCGCGCACTTGCCCGCCGCCGCGCCGTCCGCGGTCAGGGCCAGGACGTCGGTCGCGGACGTGGAGGACGTCGGTGCCTCGTTGGCCTGCCCGTCGGGCTCGGGATCGTCCTGCGACCCGCATCCCGAGAGCCCCACGGCCAGGATCGCCGCGACAGCGGGCAGCAGGCCCGTCGTACGGAGTCGGCTCATGTCGTCCATCCCTTCGTCCCGTGGGCGGTTCCCGCCCGTTCGGTCGGCCAAGGCGGCGCGGTCGCCACCCTCCTACGACTTCGACGGCCACAGGCCGCCGGCCGTTCCCGCTCAGGGACCCTCGCTGCCCACCTCGTCCTCCTCCTCCTCGACCCGCCGCTTGAGGCGCCCGATCCCCGGGATCTTGCCGAGGATCTCGTTGAGCTCGCGCGAGACGTTGAGCAGCTCGTGGAGGTCCGGCGCGACCGACCCGAGGGTCGTGAGCACCGGCATCACGTCGCGCTCGACCTGCTCGGTGAGGGCGGGGAGGTGGTCGACGAGGGTGACCAGCGCCGCGATCTCCTCCGGGTGGGTGGTGTCGGCCAGGGTCTGCAAGGTCGGCTGGAGCGTGGTCAGCGGCGGCTCGAGCACGTCGAGCAGTGTCGTCACCCGGGCGACCTGGACGTCGGCGCCGTCGACGACCGTCGCGACACGCTCCACCTCCAACGCGGCGGCGTCGACGATCCCGCCGACGCGGACGACCTCGGCGGCCGCGGCATCGGCGACCACGGCGACGCGGTCCACCGCGGTCGACGCCCTCGCGACGAGCACCTCCGCCTGGTCCAGCAGCGCGAGCACGCGAGGTACGGCGCCCAGGAGGGCGTCCACCTGCTCGCTCCCCCGCTCCAGGGCGTGCAGCACGTCACGGGGGCCGGGTACGGGAAGGCGCATGCCCCCCTTCCTACCAGTGGCCCCGCAGCAGGTCGTCCGGAGAAGCAGCAGGGCCCCCGCCGGAGCGGGGGCCCTGCTGGTGGTGCTGGGAGTGGACTGGATCAGAAGTCCATGCCGCCCATGCCGCCCATGTCGCCGCCGCCACCCATGGCCGGCGCCTTCTCGGGCTTGTCGGCCACGACGGCCTCGGTGGTGAGGAACAGCGCGGCGATCGACGCGGCGTTCTGCAGCGCCGAGCGGGTGACCTTGGCCGGGTCGATGATGCCTTCGGCGATCATGTCGACGTAGTCACCGGTCGCGGCGTTGAGGCCGTGACCCGCGGGGAGGTTGCGCACCTTCTCCGACACGACGCCACCCTCGAGACCGGCGTTGATCGCGATCTGCTTGAGCGGGGCCTCGATGGCGACCTTGACGATGTTGGCACCCGTGGCCTCGTCACCGGTCAGGTCGAGCTTGGCGAACGCCTCGGTGCCGGCCTGGACGAGCGCCACGCCACCGCCGGCGACGATGCCCTCCTCGACCGCAGCCTTGGCGTTGCGGACGGCGTCCTCGATGCGGTGCTTGCGCTCCTTGAGCTCGACCTCGGTGGCCGCGCCGACCTTGATGACGGCCACGCCGCCGGCCAGCTTGGCGAGGCGCTCCTGGAGCTTCTCGCGGTCGTAGTCGGAGTCCGACTTCTCGATCTCGGCGCGGATCTGGTTGACCCGGCCCTCGATCTGGCCCTGGTCGCCGGCACCCTCGACGATGGTGGTCTCGTCCTTGGTGATGACGACCTTGCGGGCCTGGCCGAGCAGCTCCAGACCGGCGGACTCGAGCTTGAGGCCGACCTCCTCGGAGATGACCTGGCCGCCGGTGAGGATCGCGATGTCCTGCAGCATGGCCTTGCGACGGTCACCGAAGCCCGGCGCCTTGACGGCGACGGAGCGGAAGGTGCCCTTGATCTTGTTGACGACCAGCGTGGACAGCGCCTCCCCGTCGACGTCCTCGGCGATGATCAGCAGCGGCTTGCCGGACTGCATGACCTTCTCGAGCAGCGGGAGCAGGTCCTTGACCGTCGACACCTTGGAGTTGACGATGAGGACGTAGGGGTCCTCCAGCACCGCCTCCATGCGCTCGAGGTCGGTGGCGAAGTAGGCGGAGATGTAGCCCTTGTCGAACCGCATGCCCTCGGTCAGCTCGAGGTCCAGCCCGAAGGTGTTGGACTCCTCGACGGTGATGACGCCTTCCTTGCCGACCTTGTCCATCGCCTCGGCGATGATCTCGCCGACAGTGGTGTCGGCGGCGGAGATCGACGCGGTGGACGCGATCTGCTCCTTGGTCTCGACGTCCTTGGCCATGGCGAGCAGCTGCTCGGACACGGCGGCGACGGCGGCCTCGATGCCACGCTTGAGACCCATCGGGTTCGCGCCGGCTGCGACGTTGCGCAGGCCCTCGCGGACCATGGCCTGGGCCAGGACGGTGGCCGTCGTCGTGCCGTCACCGGCGACGTCGTCGGTCTTCTTGGCGACCTCCTTGACCAGCTCGGCGCCGATCTTCTCGTAGGGGTCCTCCAGCTCGATCTCCTTGGCGATCGAGACACCGTCGTTGGTGATCGTGGGGGCGCCCCACTTCTTCTCCAGGACGACGTTGCGGCCCTTGGGGCCGAGGGTGACCTTGACCGCGTCGGCGAGGGTGTTCATACCCCGCTCGAGCCCGCGGCGGGCCTCTTCGTTGAAAGCAATCAGCTTCGGCATAACTCTTCGCGATTCCTGTCGACGTGAGTCTTGGTGGGGACCTCAGGCGGGCTGCCCGCGACGGACGATCCGCTCCGCCGACGATCCATTCACGCCGGCTTCTGCAGACCTCAGCGTCACCTGGGTCGTTGTCACTCTCATGAGGAGAGTGCCAACGTCATGTTTAGCACTCGACCCCCGAGAGTGCAAACGACGTCAGCGGGCGATCCTCGCCTCGACCAGGTCGGCGAACGGAGCGGCGTTGGCCGCGGAGACGTCGAGGTAGAGGCCGGGCTCGATCAGCTCGAGCTCGCTCACCACCCACTCGCCCTCCCACTGCAGCAGGTCGACGCGGAGGTAGTCCATCGGCCGTCCGAAGCGCCGGCCCATGGCGGCGTGGGCCTGCAGGACGAGGTCGCCGACCTCTCCCATCCCCACGGCCCGCACGCGGCCGCCGAACTCCTCGTGGACGCGTACGTCGCCTTCGGCCGGCAGCTTGTCGAAGCGCTGGGTGAGCCGGCCGTCCAGGACGTAGACCGAGACCTCGCCGAGGCTGCGGATCGACTCGACCAGGGGCTGCACGAGCCACGGGCCGCCGACCTCCGGGTAGTCGGGGTGGCTGCGCACCGGTCGGCCCAACCGCGGGTCGTCCGGGTCGCTGACGACGATGAGCCCGGCGCCGCCTGCGCTGACGCGTGGCTTGACCACCGCGGTGCCGAAGTGGGCGACGGCCTCGGCGAGGCCGGCACGGTCGTCGGCGAGGACGCTCGGCACCACCGGCAGGTCATCGAGGTCGGCGAGGTAGCGCTTGTCGTGGTTCCAGGTGAAGACGTCGGCGCCGTTGAGCAGCCGGCCCTGGTCGAGCGAGGCGGCCCAGGCGAGGAACTCGGTGTGGCGGGTGACGTAGTCCCAGGTCGAGCGCACCGCGACGAGGTCGGCGGCGGCCCAGTCGACGCGCGGGTCGTCCCACCGGGCCCACGCGAAGTCGACACCGCGCTCGGCGAGCACGGCGTCGAGGACGGGAGCACCGGGCTCCCCCTGCGGCAGGTCGCCGCTGGTCGCCAGCAGGACCGTCATGCCTCGGGCAGCTCGGAGGCGCCGTAGAGCTCATGCGCGACGCTGTCGCGGTTGGTGCCCTCGCGGTTGTCGCCCTTCTCGATGATCACGAGGTTGTGGTAGCAGTGCACGGCTCGGACCCACTGGTCGGTGTAGCTCGGCTCGTAGTCCTCGAGGAGGAACTCCTCGTGGTTGAGGCCGTCGACGAGGTCCTTCACCAGGTCCATCGACGTGCCGGGCGCCTTGGGCTCCAGCTCGCCGCCCCAGGCGGGCCAGTAGGAGGTCTGGGTGTCCTCGATGCAGTAGATGGCGCCGTCGGGGAGCAGGGGGAACAGGATCCGGAAGGACTCGCGCACGTGCGCCGGGATGTGGCTGCCGTCGTCGATGACGACCAGTGGCGCACCCTGCTCCTCGACGATCCGGTGCAGGATCTCGGGGTCGGTCTGGTCCCCGAGGTAGGTGTGGATGTGGCCGCGGGTCAGCCACGTCTTGTCCTCGATGTCGAGGCCGACGATGGTGGCCTTCGGGAAGAACCAGCGCCACATCTTCATCGACGCACCGCTGCGGCGCCGCTTCTTGTAGCCGCCGATGCCCAGCTCGAGCAGGGTGAAGGACTCGCCGCGCAGGTGCTGCAGGTGCCGCTCGTAGTGCGGGGTGTACTTGTGCACGCCCCACTTGTCGGTGCGGAACTCGATGGCGAGCTCGGTCAGGTCGCTGGCCAGCAGGCGACGGCGACGCTCGGCCTTGGCGGTCTGCGAGGACGCACTGGACGGCTCCGGCTCCGGCGGGGTCTGCAATCCGGCCTTCTGGGCTGCCTTCTTGACGGCCTCGCCGGCTCGTCGAGCAGTGGTGCGCACCCGCGAACCCTAGCCTGAATCGGGTACGCGCCGGAGGTCTGCCCGAACGCAGCCGGCACCCACCGAAGCCGGTCCAGGCTGGGTCGGCGTACTCACGACAGCACGCGATCCACCGGCCACGCTGGGCCCATGACCGTCTCACCGCCCGTCGCCACCCGTCCCGTCCCACCGCGCCGGCTCGCCTGGCTGCGCTCGGAGGTCACCGAGTGGACCTCACAGGGGATCATCAGCGAGGACCAGGCCGCCCGCATCTCCGCCGGCTACAGCGCCGACGCGCACGCCCGCTCCAGCGTCGGCCGTGTGCTCCTCCACCTCGGCGGCGGCTTCGTCGGCATCGGCCTGATCTGGCTGGTGGCCGCCAACCTCGACCAGCTCTCCCCCGTGATGCGCTTCGGCGCGGTCACCGTCCTCTGGCTGACCTTCCTCGTCGCCGGCGAGGTGTCGGCGAGCCGGCAGGCGTCGCCCTCACTCGTCGGGGCAGCACGCCTGCTGGCCGCGCTGGGCATCGGCGCCGTGATCTTCCAGGCCGCCCAGTCGTTGCACGTCCCGGCGTTCGAGCCGCGCCTCCTCGGGCTCTGGTCCGCCGCAGCCCTCCTGCACGGCTACCTCGCGCGCGCCTACCTGCCCTTCCTGGTCGGCGTCCTGAGCGGCCTCTCGTGGTGGTTCGCGCAGCCGATGTGGGACGAGCCCGACGGGCTGACGGTGGTCATGCTGTTCGGCGCCGGCGCCGTGCTCGCCGCGGCGCTCGCCGTGCTCCACGACGGCCGGCTCGACGCCTTCGCCTGGACGTGGCGCACCGTGGCCGGCGCCATGGCCCTGCTCGCACTCTTCGCGGCGGCGATCCCCGACATCGGGTCCGACGGCATCGAGTGGTCCGCCTGGCTCGTGGGCGCGCTGGTCGTCGCCGGGGCCGCCGCGGCTGCGGCCGCCGCGACCCGCCCGGGCATCCGGGCGCTCGAGCCCCTCGGCGCGATGGTCGTCCTGGCCGCCGCCACCCTTCTCGGCCTCTGGTCCACCGGAGCCGACACCTCCGACGTGGACACCTCCGACTGGGTGCACGCCGCGGTGTCGGTCGCGGCGTACGTCCTCCTCGCGGTCGCCCTCGTCGCGCTCGGCACGGTGCGCGAGCACCCCGTGCTGACATGGATGGCCATGACGGGACTCGTCGTCTTCACGACCTTCCAGAGCTTCGCGGTGTTCGCGCCGATCGTCACCGGCGCCTGGCTGTTCGTCGTGCTCGGCACGGTCTTCCTCGGCACCGGCTTCCTGTTCGACCGGGCCCGCCGCGAGCTGGCCCAGGCGCTCGACAACGACTCCCCCTCCGATGCAGAAGGAGCACCCCGATGAAGCGCACCGTCGCCACCGGCGTCATCGTCCTGGGCCAGCTGGCCCTGGTCGGCCTGGCGGTCGCCCCCCAGCTCTCCGCCCGGGTGGCGGGTGACACCTACCTGATGCGGGTCGCGCCGCTCGACCCGATCGATCCCTTCCGGGGCGCCTACGTCTCGCTCGACTACCCCGACCTGCGCCACGACGGCTCGCGGTCGTCCGCGGAACCGGGCCTCGGCGCCCACGAGGACGGTGAGCGAGGCGACGTCTACATCACCCTCGTCCGGAGGGACGGCGTGTGGGCCGCAGAGGAGTGGTCCCGTGACCGCCCGGAGGCCGGGCCCTACCTCGCCTGCGACGACCGGTCGTGGCAGGTCCGCTGCGGGATCGAGAGCTTCTTCCTGCCGCAGGACCGCGCGGCCGCGACCGAGGAACTGCTGCGGCAGGGTGCCGTCGCCGAGGTGCGGATCGACGGTCGCGGCAACGCCGCCGTGGTCGACGTACGCGCGCCGTGACGCGGGTCGAGCCGGCGAGCGGGTCCCGGCCTCAGCCGCCGGCGACCGCGGGGATCACCGAGATCTGCGTGCCGTCCGGGGTGGGCGTCGCGAGCTCGTCGAGGAAGCGCACGTCGTCGTTGCCGACGTAGACGTTGACGAACCGTCGCAGCGCCCCCGCCTCGTCGAGGATACGGCCCTTGATGCCGGAGTAGGTGGCGTCGAGGTCGTCGAGGACGGCCGCGAGGGTGTCGCCCTCGGCGCTGACCTCCGACTCGCCACCGGTGTAGGTGCGCAGGATGGTCGGGATGCGGACGGAGACTGCCATGGGGAGATTGTGCCTCTCAGAGGATGCCGGACGCCACGAAGGCGTCGTAGGACGGAGCGATGGTGGCGACGGCGCCGACCCGGTCGGACACCGCGTCGAGCGTCTTGAGCCCGTGGCCGGTGTTGATGACGACCGTCTCCAGCGACGTGTCGAGCTGGCCGGTCTCGACGAGCTTCTTGAGCACGCCCACGGTGGTGCCGCCGGCGGTCTCGGTGAAGATCCCCTCGGTGCGGGCCAGCAGGACGATCGCCTCGCGCACCTGGTCGTCGGTGATGTCCTCGACGGCACCCCCCGAGCGACGGCAGATGTCGAGGACGTAGATCCCGTCGGCCGGGTTGCCGATGGCCAGGCTCTTGGCGATGGTGTCGGGCTTGACCGGGCGGATCGCGTCGGTGCCGGCCTTGTAGGCCACCGACACCGGCGAGCAGCCGGTCGCCTGGGCGCCGTAGATCTTGTAGGGCTTGTCGTCGACCAGGCCGAGCGCGATCAGCTCCTGGAAGGCCTTGTCGACCTTCGTCAGCTGCGACCCGGACGCGACCGGGATGACGATCTGGTCGGGCAGGCGCCAGCCGAGCTGCTCGGCGATCTCGTAGCCCAGGGTCTTCGACCCCTCGGCGTAGAACGGGCGCACGTTGACGTTGACGAACGCCCACCCCTCCTCCTCGCCGGCGATCTCCGAGGCGAGCTTGTTGACGTCGTCGTAGTTGCCCTCGACGGCGACGAGCCGGTCGGTGTAGACGGCGGAGTTGACCTGCTTGGGCTTCTCGAGGTCGCTCGGGATGAAGACGACCGTGGTGATGCCGGCGCGGGCACCTGCCGCCGCGACGGCGTTGGCCAGGTTGCCGGTCGAGGGGCAGGCGAAGACCTTGGCGCCGAGCTCGCGCGCGGCGCTCAGCGCGCACGCGACGACCCGGTCCTTGAAGGAGTTCGTCGGGTTGGTCGAGTCGTCCTTGACCCAGAGGTTGTCGATGCCGAGCTCGCGCCCGAGGTTGTGCGCCTTGAGCAGGCGGGTGAAGCCGGGCTCGGTGTTGGGGCTCTGCTCGATGTCGTCGGGCACCGGCAGCAGCGCCTTGTAGCGCCAGATGTTGCGGGGGCCGGCGGCGATCTCCTCGCGCGTGACGGCCGGGAAGTCGTAGGCCACCTCCAGCGGCCCGAAGCACTCCGGACAGGCGTACGAGGGTCCGAGGCGGACCTCGTGCCCGCACTCGCGACAGGCCAGGGCGCGGGCGTTGCCGAAGGCGCCGTCGCGCAGCGTTCGGGTGGTGTTCTCGTCCAACAGGGTGCTCATGAAGTCCTCCTTCTCATCTGTCCCCGCGACTCTCGCGTGGGTCGGATTTGGCACCTGCTCCCATGACTGCCGGACGCGTCCGGACAGGAGGCTCATGGGTGGTTGCCGGGACTTCTACGGGCCGTTCCCTCAGTCCCTCGTGATGAGCACGCTCAGCCTAGGCGCGCCGTCTCACGATGCGCACACCGAGTCCACGATGTGATCAGCGGCGGAGGAGGAACCCGCCGAGGAGGTCGACGATGCCGGCCGGGCCGTCCACGACGACGTCGGCCAGCTCGACGAGGTCGGGCTGCTCGGTCGAGGCGGAGCAGACCACCAGCCCGGGCAGGCCGTCGGCCCGCAGGGCACGGACGGCCTCGAAGGCCTCGATGTCACCCAGGTCGTCGCCACCGAAGATGACCCCGGTGGCCTCCTGCTCGGCCACGAAGGCCCGCAGCGCGTGGCCCTTGTGCATGTCGCCCGAGCGGACCTCGATGACGTGGCGCCCCGGCTCGACGGTGAGGTGGTGGCGCTCGGCGAGCGCCCCGATGGGCGCCACCAGCCGCTCGAAGGCGCCCGTCGGGTCGTCCATCCGGCGGGTGTGGACCGCGACGGCGAGCCCCTTCTCCTCGATGAAGGCGTCGGCGGCCCGGGCGTCGCGCAGCACGGCGGGCAGCTCGCGCTCGAAGCTCGCGAGCCCGGCCGGCGGGCGCGGCGAGCGGATCCGCTGCTCGGTCGCCGACCAGCGCTCGTTGCCGTACTGGCCGAAGACGAAGAGCTCGGCTCCTCGGTCGAGCATTGCGTTGCCCAGCGCGTCGAGGTCGCCCATCGCGATCGCCTGCCGGGCCGGGCGGCCGGTGATCACCGCGACCGCGCGGACCGCCTCGGCGAGCTCCAGCAGCGCACCGGGGGCGCCGGGGTGGAGGCGCGCGGCCTCGGGGTCGTCGACGACGGGCGACAGCGTGCCGTCGAAGTCGAGTCCGACCACGACACCGTCGAGGACGTCGCGTACGGCGTCGTAGTGGGCGCGCGCGTCGTCGGAGGTGAACTCCATGGGCTCAGCCAACCACGCGCCGGAGGGCACCGGCGAACCGTCCCGGATCAGCAGGTCACCGCGGCGCGTCGGTGGTGAGGATGATCGTCAGTCGGTCGCGCTTCATGACGCCCACGGCCGGGGACGTGCGCTTGATGCCGAGGTCGAGGGCCAGCTGCTCACCGGCCGCCTTGAGCCGGGGCGGGAAGTAGACGGTGGTGGTCGGGACGACGCCGTACCAGTTGTCCTCGCCGACCACAGCCCACCCGACCTGGGTCGCCTTGGCGGCGGTCGTGGCGGCGAGGCCCTTGATGCCGGAGTTGTTGAACACCTCGACGTAGACCTCGCCGCGCTTGACCTGCGGCTCGGGCTTCGGCTTCTTGGTGGGCGCCACCTCGGGCGTCGGGGTCGGCGTCTGCTCGGCGCTCGCGATGGTGGCCGTGTCGACGCGACGCTCGGTGGGCGGCTCGTCGCGGGTCGCGACGAACGTGATGGAGGCCATCGCTACCGCGAGGACCGAGAGCATGACGAGGGGCGACGGGAACGCCACGCCTCGCTCGTCGCGACGCGCCACGAGGGGCGCCGGAAGGGAGGTCAGGAGGGACGGCAGGAGCGAACGGAGGCCAGGACTGGGGAAGGAGGCCATGGGGAAGGCGCCAATCGTGAGAGGTGGTCGGATCTCGCTGGTCGGGTGGCGGAAGAACGTTCAGACGTCGAAGCCGAGGCGGCGGGCGGAGCGCTGGCGCTGGCGGGACGCGCGGAGCCGACGGAGCCGGCGCACCAGCAGCGGGTCGGCCTCGAGCGCCTCCGGACGGTCGATGAGGGCGTTGAGGACCTGGTAGTAGCGGGTGGAGGACATGTCGAAGTTCTCGCGGACGGCCTGCTCCTTGGCGCCGGCGTACTTCCACCAGTGGCGCTCGAACTCGAGGATCTCGCGGTCGCGCTGGCTCAGCCCGACAGCGGTCTCCTGCTCGGCTGCGATGTGCTTCGCGGCGTCCATGTGCCATCTCCTCCTCGACCCCACGTCCGCCCGTGGCCGGGTGGACTGGGGCGAGTCTAGGCGACGAACGACAACGATGTCATTCGTCTCCGGCGAGTCGTCTGGACAAACCCGGCAGGTCTGCGGGAAGGCGGCAGCGCAGGACGGCGAGGAGGACGGCGGCGGGACACCGTGGGGGTCTGCGCGTTCACGCGGCGTCGTTAGGGTGGCCGCGTGACCCCGACCCCGCAGGCAGACCTCGTGATCGTGGCCAACCGCCTGCCCGTGGACCGCGTCACCGCCCCCGACGGATCCGCCTCGTGGCGCCGCTCCCCCGGTGGTCTCGTCACCGCCCTGGAGCCGGTGCTCCGGGCCAACGACGGAGCTTGGATCGGCTGGCCGGGTTCGGCCGGCGAGGACGACGTCGAGCCGTTCGTCGAGGACGGGCTCTCCCTGATCCCGGTCGCGCTGAGCGCGGAGGAGGTCGAGGAGTTCTACGAGGGCTTCTCCAACGGCACCCTCTGGCCGCTCTACCACGACGTCGTGGCGAAGCCGGAGTTCCACCGCGAGTGGTGGGAGTCCTACGTCGCGGTCAACCGCCGCTTCGCCGACAGGGCCGCCCGGGTCGCCGCCGAGGGGGCGACCGTGTGGGTGCAGGACTACCAGCTCCAGCTGGTGCCGCAGATGCTCCGCGCGATGCGGCCCGACCTCCGGATCGGCTTCTACCTCCACATCCCCTTCCCGCCGGCCGAGCTCTTCTCGCAGCTGCCGTGGCGCCGGCAGATCCTCGAGGGCCTGCTCGGCGCCGACCTGATCGGCTTCCAGCTGCCCGGGGCCGCCGCCAACTTCGTACGCCTCGTGCGCAGCCGGGTGGGCCACAAGACGCACCGCGACACGATCTACCTGCCCGACGGCCGCCCGGTGAGGGCGACCGCGTTCCCGATCTCGATCGACACGGCCGGCTTCGAAGAGCTGGCCCGCTCGGAGGAGGTGGAGCGCCGGGCGGTGGAGATCCGCGAGGCCCTCGGCAACCCGCGCTGCATCTTCCTGGGGGTCGACCGGCTCGACTACACCAAGGGCATCTACTCGCGGCTGCGCGCCTACGGTGAGCTCGTCCGCGACGGCCAGCTCGACGTGGAGGACGCCGTCTTCGTCCAGGTCGCCACGCCGTCACGGGAACGGGTCGAGCAGTACCGGATCCTGCGAGACGACATCGAACGGCTGGTGGGCGGCATCAACGGGGACCACGGACGGATCGGTCGCCCGGCGATCTCCTACATGCACTCGTCCTACCCCCGCGAGGAGATGGCCGCCTTGTACCGGGCGGCTGACGTCATGGTGGTCACCCCGTTCCGGGACGGGATGAACCTCGTCGCCAAGGAGTACGTCGCCTGCCGCTTCGACAACGACGGCGCCCTGGTGCTCTCGGAGTTCGCCGGCGCCGCGGCCGAGCTCCGGCAGGCCTGGCTGGTCAACCCCTACGACATCGACGGCATGAAGGCCACCCTGCTCGAGGCGTTCGCCGCCGGCGAGAGGGAGCGGAACCGGCGCATGCGGGCCATGCGCAAGACGGTCGTCCTGAACGACGTCGCCAAGTGGGCGAGGGACTTCCTCCGCGAGCTCGAGGCCGTGCCCGAGCGCCACGACAAGTCCGTGCGGCGCCCGAGCTCCGGGTGAGCCTCAGGCCTCCTGGGTGGCCCGCGGGTCGAGCGACGCCATGATCCGGGAGATCTCGGCGGCCGCGTCGGGCGCCACGGTGCCCCAGCCGCGGCCGTAGCCGTAGACCTCGCGGAGCGGACGGGAGGACTGCAACCCGTCGATCAGGTCGATGTCGTCGGCAGTGATGAGGCCCGGGTGCGCCACCCCGACCGCTTCGGAGACCTTGAGCAGGTCGCGCCGCAGCGTCTTGACGTAGTTGGCGCACCGGGCGGCCTTGAGCGTCGGGTCGAGGCCGTGCATCAGCCAGGGGTCCTGCGTCGCGACACCCGTGGGGCACGCGTCGGTGTGGCACTTCTGCGCCTGGATGCAGCCGATCGCCAGCATCGCCTCGCGGCCCACGTTGACCATGTCGCAGCCGAGCGCGAAGGCGACGAGGGCGTTGTCCGGGACCCCGAGCTTGCCGGCGCCGATGAAGGTGACGTCGTCGCAGAGGCCGGCCTCGGCGAACCGCTTGTAGACCTTCGAGAAGGCCACCCGGAACGGGAAGGCGACCGAGTCGGCGAAGACCAGCGGCGCCGCGCCGGTGCCGCCCTCGCCGCCGTCGATGTTGACGAAGTCGACCATCCGGTCACCCGAGGACTGGGCGATCAGGTCGTCCCAGAAGTCCATGTTGCCCACGGCGGACTTGATGCCGACGGGAAGTCCGGTCGCCTGTGCCACGCTCTCCACGAAGTCGAGCATCGAGTCCACGTCGCGGAACACCTGGTGCCGCGAGGGGGACGCGCAGTCGACCCCCTCGGGGATGCCGCGGATCGCGGCGATCTCTGCGTTGACCTTCACCCCGGGCAGCATGCCGCCGAGGCCGGGCTTGGCACCCTGGGAGAGCTTGATCTCGATCATCCGCACCGGAGCGGAGGCGACCAGGTCGGTGAGCCGGCCCATGTCGAAACGGCCCTGGTCGTCGCGGCACCCGAAGTAGGACGTGCCGATCTGGAAGACGAGGTCGCCACCACGGCGGTGGTGGGGGGACAAGGCACCCTCCCCGGTGTTGTGCAGGCAGCCGGCGAGCGCGGCCCCCTCGTTGAGCGCGATGATCGCGTTCTTCGACAGCGAACCGAAGCTCATCCCGGAGATGTTCACCACGGACTGCGGTCGGAACGCGTGGGCGCGACCACGCCGGGCTCCGATCACCTTCGCAGCCGGCAGCGGCGTCTCCTCCCCTCCGTGGACCTGGGTGGTGGGTGCGACGTCGGAGAAGGTCCGCTGCTTGATGATCGGGTAGCCGCTCTTCCCCTCGAGGTCGTTGTCGGTGCCGAAGCCGAAGTAGTTGTTCTGCAGCTTGGCAGAGGCATAGACCCAGCGACGCTGGTCGCGGCTGAAGGGGCGCTCCTGGTCGTTGTCGGTGATGATGTACTGCCGCAGCTCCGGCCCGACCTTCTCCAGCAGGTAGCGCAGGTGGGCGATCACCGGGAAGTTCCGCTTGAGGGCGTGCTGCTTCTGTACCAGGTCGTGCACCGCCGTCGCCGCACCGGCCGCGGCCGTGCCGCCCAGGATCGCGTACCTCCACCTCATGCATCGTTCCTAGTCCCCCGCGGCCGGGTTGTCGAGGACGAGGAGGCTCAGGCGAGCTCGCCCCGCGCAAGGCTCACACCCGAGTGGGTGGGGTCGCCGTCGTCGGGCTCCACCGAGATGTCGACGATGCGGTAGCCCTCCTCGATGAGACCCATCGGGATCTCGAACTCGCCGTCGTCACCCGAGGCCAGCAGGCCGATGGACACCATGCGCTCGCCGTCGACGTTGATCAGCCAGACCTCGTGCACGCCGGCCTGGTCCCCGAGGTCGCTGGCGCTGACCCGCACGGTGACCACGTCGTCGGTGCGCACCGCGCTGGCCTCGCCGCGGGAGGCGTCGCTGTCGAGGGCGGTCAGGTCGGCGGCCGCCACGACGGTGCCGGGGTCCACGGCCTCGGGCGCCTCCTCGGTGCCACCGAAGGTCATGCGTCCGATGCCGAGTCCCGCCAGCAGCGCCACTGCGGCGGCGAGCCCGGCCACCCAGAGAGGGATGCCGCGTCGCTGAACGGGTGCGGTCGAGCCGCCCCTCCCGGAGATCGGGAGCGGCTCAGGGACTCCGCCGGCACCCTCGGCGTCTCCTGTCGACGGCTCGCGCACGTGCGCCAGCACCTGCTTGCGCACCCGCGCGGGAGCCGGCACGAGCGCTGCGGCGCCCGCCAGCCGGCGTACGTCGGACAGTGCGGCGAGCAGCGCGGAACACTCCTCGCAGGACTCGACGTGGCGTCGTACGCCCGGGTCGGCGTCGGCGGGGTCGAGGGCGAGCGCGGCCAGCTGGTCGAGCTCAACGTGACTCACGGCGCACCCCCTCGAGCGTCTGGTGGAGCTGGATCAGGCCACGCCTGACGTGGCTCTTCACGGTGCCGAGCGGCAGTCCGACCGTCTCGGCGATCTCGGTGTGGCTGCGTTCCTCCCAGAAGGCGAGGAACAGGATCGTGCGGCGCGGATCGGCCAGCTCGTCGACCGCCTGGCGGACCACGAGGCGTTCGGCGACACCCTGGTCGTCGGACTGCTGCCCGGCGGCGCCGGGAGCGTCGGGCAGCGAGGCGACGGCCGCGACCCGCTGCGCGTCCCGCGCACGGGCGGCCCGGACGTCGGCCACCTTGTGGCGGGCGATCCCGATGAGCCAGGCAGGCAGCGCGGCCGGGCTCGGCGTGAGCGTGTGGCGGCTGCGCCAGGCAGCGACGAACACCTGCTGCGTGACGTCCTCGGCGTCGTGGGCGTCCTGCAGCGCCCGCAGGGCGAAGGTGTGCACGAGGGCGGACCAGCGGTCGTAGATCTCCTCGAGCGCGGCCTCGTCACCCGCGACGAGCCGGGACGCGACAGAAAGGACGTCGTCCTGCCCGTCCTCGAACTCCCTCGCCCCGGTGACCACGGCGCCACCGTAGCGCTGGGGTCGCCGGGTCGGGAACGCCGTCCTGCTCATCGGCGCTCACCACCCGGCGACCCTGTTGCTGCTTCGTTGTCTCAGAGGTCGATCGGACGGAGCACCCGGTTGATGGCGTGCGCGACCTGCTTGTTGCCCTTGTTGATGTCGATCGCCGTGAGGATGACGCGGGCGTCGCGGTCGTTGGTGTCCTTGTCCCTCAGGACGATCTGCAGCTTGGGGCTCTTCTTGACGTCGACCTTGACGGTCGCGCCGTCGGCCGCCGTGGCGAGCTTGGCGCCGTCGGCCTCGAGGACCTTCTTGCTGGTCAGCGTCTTGCCCGGGACCACGTGGTAGAGCAGGACCGTCTCGATGGTGTCGACCCCCGCGAGCTCCACCAGGGTGTTGAAGATCTTCTTCTCGCTCTTGATGGTCTCGCCGGTCAGGTCCTTGGCGAGCAGGCGGAAGGCCTGGTCGGTCGGCGCGAACGCCGTGACCCGCGTCGAGCCGTCGGCGAGCACGGCCACCGGCGAGCTCGGCTTGGCAGCGACCACGGCCAGGACGGCCTCGGTGACGATGTCGAAGTCCTCGGCCGTGTTGTCGAACTTGTTGCCGTCAGAGGTGAGCACCCCGGCGAGGGCGTCCTCACCAGGTGCGACCTTGGCACTGGCCGCGGTGCCGGTGGCGGTCACGGCGCCGAGCGCGAGGGCCGAGGCCGCGAGCAGGGTGGGTACGCGTCGCTTCATCAGTGGAGTCCTTCCATCGGGGGCGCCGGATCGCGCCCGTCACCCCCTTCTCCGATCGAGACCCACCGCCGGATGCACCCGGGCCGTAGATTTCTCACATGGACCTGATCCCCACGCCCGAGCAGGTGGTGTCGGCGGCCGGCAACGTCGCCCACTCGCTGCTCTACGGAGGGCTCGCCGACCTGCGCCCGATGCCGCGCACGCTGATCGACGACGGGGAGCTGCGGGAGGTCTACCACTACCGTCCGGGCCGCGAGGTGGCCCCGACCGGCGACCCCGTCCTGCTCGTGACGCCGCTGGCAGCTCCCTCGCTGTGCTTCGACCTCCGGAGGGGCTGCTCACTGGTCGAGCACCTGGTCTCCCAGGGGCGTCCCACCTACGTCGTCGAGTACGGGCAGGTGTCGTTCAAGAACCGGGCGCTCGGCATGGAGCACTGGGTCGACGACGTGCTGCCGGAGGCGATCAGGACGGTGCACGAGCACGCCGGCGGCCGCGGAGTACACCTCGTCGGCTGGAGCCTGGGTGGGATCTTCGCCCTCCTCGTGGCCGCCGACCGGCAGGACCTGCCGATCGCGTCGCTCACCGTCGTCGGCTCCCCCGTCGACGTGACGAAGGTGCCGCTGGTCGCACCCGTGCGTCCCCTGCTCAACCTGACCCAGGGCAAGGGCGTGATCACCCGGGCCTACCGCGCCCTCGGCGGCATCCCGACCCCGCTGGTCGGCTGGGCGTTCACCGCCGTCTCGGCCCAGAAGGTGGTGACCAAGCCGCTGGCGGTGCTCACACACCTCGACGACACCGACTACCTGGCCCAGATGGAGGCCGTGAGCCGCTTCTCGTCGAGCATGACCGCCTACCCGGGGCGCACCTTCGGCCAGCTCTACCACCGCTTCGTGAAGGGCAACGCGCTCGCGACGGGACACATGGAGATCGGTGACCGCACGATCGACCTCTCGGCGATCTCCGTCCCGGTGCTGGTCTTCGCCGGCAACACCGACGGCATCGCGCCGCTGCCGGCCGTCCGGGCCGTCGTACCGCTGCTGGCCGGGTCGCCCGAGGTCCGTTTCGAGGTGGTGCCGGGCGGACACCTCGGCATGCTCACCGGACGCGCGGCACGCGGCACGACGTGGCAGGTCATCGACGAGTGGGTGGCCGAGTGGTCGCGGGGCGTGGTCACGGGGGCGAAGCAGGCGAAGAAGGTGGCCCGCGCCGACACGATCGGCTCCAACCCCACCCGCCGCTACGGCTCGTCCGGCTCGCGCGCGCTGGGCCAGCGGTGACGACGGCCGTCGAGCCCGCGCGACTCTCGCGCGGCACGCGGATCGGCTACGGCAGCGGGTCGGTCGCGACCGGTGCCTTCGGCACCGTGCCGGGACTGATGCTCCTGCCCTACCTGACCGACGAGCTGGGCATCGCCGCCCTGTGGGCGGGGGCGATCGTGTTCGTCCCGAAGGCGTGGGACGTGGTGCTCAACCCGGTCGCCGGGAGGGTCAGCGACCGCACCGTCGACCCGGCCGGGCCGCGTCGTCCCTGGCTGATCCGCGCCGGGCTGATGCTGGCCGGCGCGTTCGCCCTGATCTTCGCCGCACCCGACCTGCAGAGCTCCGTGCTCGAGGCCGGCTGGGTGCTCGGTGTTCTTCGTGCTGGCGGCGTCGGCGTACGCGTTCTTCCAGGTTCCCTACGTGGCGATGCCGGCGGAGATCACGACGTCCTACGACGAGCGCACCCGGCTGATGACGTGGCGGGTGGCGATCCTGGCGTTCACGATCATGCTGGCGGGTGCCACCGCCCCGATCATCCGCGACGAGGTGGGCGGTCGCGACGGCTACCGCGTGATGGGGGTCGTCATGGCGGTCCTCATCGCGATCGGCGTGGTGAGCGCCTGGTGGGGCACGCGCCGGGCGCCGATCGGAGCCGTCGCCGCCGGGGCCGGGTCGCTGCGCGAACAGCTTCGGATCGTCGGCCGGGCCCGCGACTTCCGGGTCCTGCTGACGACCTTCGTGCTGCAGGCGCTGGCCACCGGCTGCATGCTGGCGGGCGTCGACTACCTGGCCGGTGACGTGCTCGAGAGCACGGGCGCGGCCACCATCCTCTTCGTCTGCTTCGTGGGGCCGGCGCTGGTGCTCACGCCGGTGTGGGCGGCGATCGGCACCCGGATCGGCAAGCGGCGCGGCTACGTCATCGCCTCGTTCGTGCTCGCCGCCGGTGCCCTGCTCGCCGTCACGGCCAGGGTCGCGCCACCGGCGGTCGTGTTCGCCGCGACCGCGCTGGTGGGCGTCGGCTACGCGGGGTGCCAGGTCTTCCCGATGGCGATGCTGCCCGACGCGGCCGCGGTCGACTCCGCCCGCACCGGGCAGAACCGGGCCGGCGTCTACACCGGGGTGTGGACGGCCGGCGAGACGCTCGGCCTGGCCCTGGGGCCCGCCGTCTTCGCGGTGGTGCTGGCGCTGGGCGGCTACCTGTCCAGCCAGGGGCGCGAGATCACCCAGCCCGACTCGGCACTGACCGCGATCACCCTCGGCTTCTCGGTGCTCCCGGCAGCCCTGACCCTGCTCAGCCTGTGGTGGCTGCGCCAGTACACACTCGACGCCGCCGAGGTGGCGGACGCGGAAGGAGCCCTCCGGTGAGCGATCCCCTCGAGCGGCTGCGAGCGCTGCAGGGCGCCGACCTGCCGGTCCACGGCGGCCGCACCCTGGCCTACGTCTACGACTCCGGCGACCC
This sequence comes from uncultured Actinomycetota bacterium, assembly GCA_963740115.1. Lineage (GTDB taxonomy): Bacteria > Actinomycetota > Actinomycetes > Propionibacteriales > Nocardioidaceae > Nocardioides. The sequence continues at coordinate 66,608 of CAVUCQ010000007.1, forward strand.
CGAGATCGACCGGATCGCGCGCGAGGCGGTGGCCGCCTACGCCGCCTCCAACGCACTCGACCCGACGGCGTTCCCGTCGCTGCTGCAGATGGAGAACGAGCTGGTCGGCTTCGCCTGCGACCTCCTCGACGCACCCGACACGGCCGTCGGCACGGTCACCTCCGGCGGCACGGAGTCGATCCTGCTGGCCGTGCAGGGCGCACGGGACAGCCGGCCCGAGGTCACCGCACCGCGGATGGTGCTGCCCGCCACCGCTCACGCCGCCTTCCACAAGGCCGCGCACTACTACGGGGTCGAGGCCGTCCTGGTGCCGGTCGGCCCCGACTTCCGCGCCGACCCCGACGCCATGGCGCAGGCGATGGACGACGACACCGTGCTGGTCGTCGCCAGCGCACCGTCGTACGCGCACGGGGTGGTGGACCCGGTGACCGAGATCGCCGCGGCGGCCGCTGCCCGCGGGATCCGGTGCCACGTGGACGCCTGCATCGGCGGGTGGGTGCTGCCCTACGCGGCGCGACTGGGACGGCAGGTGCCGGCGTGGACCTTCGCGGTCGAGGGCGTCACGTCGATCTCGGTGGACACCCACAAGTACGCCTACGCCCCCAAGGGCACCTCGCTCCTGGTGCACCGCGACGCCGGCCTGCGCAAGGCGCAGCTCTTCGCGTCCGCCGCCTGGCCGGGCTACACGATGCTCAACGCCACCACCCAGTCGACCAGGTCCGGCGGACCGATCGCCGGCACATGGGCCGTGGTCGAGCACATCGGTGACAGCGGCTACGCCGAGCTCGCCGACCGAGCGTTCTCCGCCGTCGACGCCATCGTCGCGTGCATCGAGTGGGAGCCTGGCCTCCACGTGGTGGGGACGCCGGACTCGACGCTCGTGACCCTGGCGACGGACGACTCGCTGGACCCGTTCACCCTCACCGACGAGCTGGTCTCCCGCGGCTGGTACGTCCAGCCGCAGCTGTCGTTCGGTCCGGACGCTCCGAGCATCCACCTGTCGGTGAGCGCAGGGACGCTGGCCCACGTGGAGGACTTCGCCGGCGCCCTGACCGAGTCGGTCGCCGCGGCCAGGGCTGCCGGTCCGGTGGCCGTGGACGCCGGTGTGGTGGCCTTCATCGAGGCGCTCGACCCGGCCTCGCTCACCGACGACGACTTCGACGGCCTGCTCGCGGCGTCGGGCCTGGTGGGCGCGTCGGAGGACGGCGAGCTCGAGCTGCCGTCCCGGATGGCCGAGGTCAACGCCATGCTCGACGTGGCGTCTCCCGCGATGCGGGAGGCGTTGCTCAAGGCCTTCCTCGACCGGCTGCAGCGACCGGTGCGGCGCCCGGCATGAGCACGCAGGTCAGCGCGTTGGCCGGTCTCGTCGACCGGGGCCTCGTCGCGCCCGACTGGGCGGAGGCACTGGCGCCGGTCGACGACCGGATCGCCGCCATGGGCCGCTTCCTCCGTGAGGAGGTGGCCGCGGGGCGCGGCTACCAGCCGGCCGGCGACCTGGTCTTCCGGGCGTTCCGGCGCCCGCTCGCCGACGTACGCGTGCTGGTCGTGGGACAGGACCCCTACCCCAACCCGACCCATCCGATCGGGCTGAGCTTCGCCGTCGAGCGGCACGTGTGGCCGCTGCCGCCGAGCCTGGTCAACATCTACCTCGAGCTGAAGGACGACCTCGGGATCGCCCCGCCCCGGCACGGCGACCTGTCGGCGTGGGCCGACCAGGGAGTGATGCTGCTCAACCGGTGCCTCACCGTGCGGCCGCACGACTCCAACAGCCACCAGGGCAAGGGCTGGGAGGCGATCACCGAGCGCGCCATCACCGCCCTGGCCGAGCGGCGTGGTCCCTGCGTCGCGATCCTGTGGGGCCGTCACGCCCAGTCGCTCAAGCCACTGCTGGGTCCGATCCCCTGGGTCGAGTCCGTGCACCCGTCTCCCTTGAGCGCCCGTCGGGGGTTCTTCGGCTCCAAGCCCTTCAGCCGGGTCAACCGGCTGCTCGAGGACCAGGGCGCCGCTCCGGTGGACTGGAGACTTCCGGAATATAATTGAAGATTGAACTATTGAGGATGTCATGACCACTTCGATGCCCGCTCTCTACATCGGCCACGGTGCGCCGCCCCTGCTCGACGACCCGATCTGGTCGGGGCAGCTGTCCGCCTGGGCCCGCGACCTGCCCCGCCCCCAGGCGATCCTCATCGTGAGCGCCCACTGGGAGTCCGCGCCCGTCAGCCTGACGGCGAGCCACGCGCCGCTGGTCTACGACTTCGGCGGGTTCGCGCCGAAGTACTACCAGATGACCTACGAGACTCCCGACGCCTCGGCCCTCGCCCAGCGGGTCGCCGCGATGATGCCCAGCGGCGAGCCGGTGCACCAGCACGCGACGCGCGGACTCGACCACGGCGCCTGGGTGCCGCTGAAGATCATGTATCCCGAGGCCGACATCCCGGTCCTGCAGATGTCCCTGCCCACCGACGACCCCCACCGCCTGATGAAGCTCGGCGAGCGTCTGCGCCCGCTGCGCGAGGAGGGCGTGCTGATCATCGGCTCGGGCTTCCTCACGCACGGGTTGCCGTTCCTGAAGGAGTTCCGCATCGAGGCCGAGGCGCCCGGCTGGTCCAAGGACTTCGACCAGTGGGCCGCCGACGCGCTCGCGCGCGGCGACGTGGACACGTTGTCGGACTACAAGGCCAAGGCGCCCGGGATGCCGTACGCCCACCCGACCGTGGAGCACTACACGCCGCTCTTCGTCACCCTCGGCGCGGCGACGGCCGCCGACGAGCCGGGCACCCAGGTCATCGACGGCTACTGGATGGGGCTCTCGAAGCGGTCGCTGCAGGTGGCCTAGGTTGGAGGGGTGCGCGTCCTCTCCATCCAGTCCCACGTCGCCTACGGCCACGTCGGCAACTCCGCGGCCGTCTTCCCCCTCCAGCGGCTCGGCCACGAGGTGTGGCCGGTGCTGACGGTCAACTTCTCCAACCACACGGGCTACGGCGCCTGGCGTGGCCCGCTGATCGCGGCCGACGACGTCGCCGCCGTCATCACGGGGATCGGCGAGCGGGGGGCCTTCGCGTCCTGCGACGCCGTGCTCTCGGGCTACCAGGGCTCACCGGAGATCGCCGACGTGGTCGTCGACGCGGTGGCGCAGGTGAAGGCTGCCAACCCCGCGGCGACCTACACGTGCGACCCGGTGATGGGCAACGCGACGTCCGGGTGCTTCGTGAACCCTGCGATCCCGCCGAAGTACCGCTCCACGGTGATCCCGGTGGCCGACGTGCTGACGCCCAACCAGTTCGAGCTGGGCTTCATCACCGACCGTGAGGCCCTCAGCGGGCCGTCGTCCCTCGACGACGTGCTCGAGGCGGCCGACGAGGTGCGCGGGCTCGGCCCGGCCACGGTGCTGGTGACCTCGGTGATCCGGGCCGGCGCGCCGGAGGACACGATCGAGATGCTCGCCGTCACCGGGGCCGGCGCCTGGCTGGTCACCACTCCGCGCCTGCCGATGAAGGCCAACGGGTCGGGCGACATCACCGCCGCCCTCTTCACCGCCCACCTCGACGGCACCGGCTCCCCGGCGGACGCACTCGCCCGCACGGCGTCGACGGTCTACGCCGTGCTGCGGGAGACGCTCGACTCCGGCGAGCGGGAGCTCCGGCTCGTCGCCGCCCAGGACGCCATCGCATCGCCCGCCTGTGAGTTCGCGGTCGAGCAGGTCCGCTGAGGACGTCGGAGCCGGTGACAGGAGTCGAACCCGCGACATCCATATTACAAGTATGGCGCTCTACCAACTGAGCTACACCGGCGTGCGCCCGCAGGCGCGGCGGCCATCCTAGGTGAGGAAGGATGTGCGTCGTGAGCCTCCTCCACCTCCCGCACCACGACGGCTCCCCGCTCTTCGTCTCGGACGAGGCGCCCCGGCTGGGCACGACCGTGATGGTCCGCGTGCGGACCAGCGCCGCGGACCCGGTGGACGCGATCTGGCTCCGCACGACGTACGACGCCGAGCCCGTCTTCCACCCCATGTCCGCCTCCCGGGACGGCGACACCGTCTGGTGGGAGGGCGGACTGCCGGTGCACAACCCGGTGACCCACTACCGCTTCCTCCTCGTCCGCGCCCTCGCCGACGGCCAGTGCGACCAGGAGTGGCTCACGGGCGCCGGTCTCGTCGGCCTCGACGTGCCCGATACCGGCGACTTCCGGCTCGCCGCCTTCCCCGCGGCCCCGGACTGGGGTCGCGACGGCGTCGTCTACCAGGTCTTCCCCGACCGCTTCGCGCGCTCCGCGGCCGCGGCCGACCGCGAGACGCCGATCTGGGCGGTGCCGGCGGCATGGGACGACGACGTCTTCTACGAGGGCGACGACCCGCGCACGCCGCTCCAGCTCTTCGGTGGCGACCTCGACGGGATCACCGAGCACCTCGACCACGTCGAGCAGGTCGGTGCCGACATCGTCTACACGACGCCCGTCTTCCCCGGCGAGAGCAACCACCGCTACAACGCGACCACCTTCACCACCGTCGACCCGCTGCTCGGCGGCGACGAGGCGTACGCCCGGCTCAGCACCGCGGTCCACGCGCGCGGCTGGCGGATCCTGGGCGACCTCACCACCAACCACACCGGCGACACCCACGAGTGGTTCTGCCGTGCGGCGGCCGATCCCGACGACCCCCACCGGTCGTTCTACTACTTCGACGACGACGGCTCCTATGCCTGCTGGATGGGCCACACCACCCTGCCGAAGATCAACCACGCGGACCGCGACGTGCGGCACGCGATGGTCGAGGGACCCGACTCCGTCGTGGGGCGCTGGCTGCGGCCGCCCTACGACGTCGACGGCTGGCGCATCGACGTCGCCAACATGACCGGCCGCCTGGGCGAGATCGACGTCGCGCACGAGGTGGCACGCGCCGTGCGCCGGACCGCAGCAGAGCTGCGCGAGGACCCGTGGGTGATCGGGGAGCACAACCACGATGCGACCGGTGACGTCGACGGCGACGGCTGGCACGGAACGATGAACTACTCCGGCTTCTCGTGGCCCGTGTGGTCGTGGCTGCGCGACCCCGCCTCCACCGCCCGCCCGTTCGGCCGGCCGGTGCCGGTCCCCCGCCGCGACGGCGCGGAGGTCGTCGACACCTTCCGCGCCTGGCAGGGAACCCTCGGCTGGCGGGCGACCACCTCGAGCTGGAACCTGCTCGGCTCCCACGACTCCGCCCGGATCCGCACCGTCGTGGGCGGCGACGCGGCCGTGCACCGGGTGGCCGCCGGGCTCCAGTTCACCCTGCCCGGCGTCCCCATGATCTTCGCGGGAGACGAGATCGGCCTCGAGGGCGTCAACGGCGAGGACTCGCGCCGCCCGATGCCGTGGGACCGCCCGGAGGAGTGGGACCGGCCGACGCTCGCGACGTACGCCGACCTGGCGCGCGTGCGCCGCTCCCACGTCGCGCTCCGCCGCGGTGGCCTGCGCTGGGCGCACGTCGACGCCGACACCATCGCCTTCGTGCGGGAGCACCCCACGGAGTCGGCACTGGTGGTCGCCCGTCGCGCAGCGGGCCGCGCGTTCCGGCTGCCGCTCGCCTCGGCCCGGCACGTGCTCGGCTCGGAGCCCGGCGGCACCGACCTGTCGGCGGGCGAGGACGGCATCGAGGTGCCGGCCACGGACGGACCGCGGGCCGACATCTGGGTGCTCGGCAAGGAGTAGCGTCGGCTCCTATGTCGATGCGGATCGTCGCCAGCCGGCCCGACCCGGCCATCCTCGGCCTGCCCTGGGACACCCCGCTGGAGGAGTGGCCCGAGGACGTCGTCGTACCGCTGCCGCGCGGCCTGTCCCGCCACGTCGTGCGCATCGTGCGTCTCGGCGACAGGGTCTACGCGGTCAAGGAGACCACGGACGACATCGCGTTCCGGGAGTACCGGTTGCTGCGCGACCTGCAGCGCATCGGCATGCCGGCCGTGGCCCCGCAGGGAGTCGTCACCGGCCGCGAGGGCAAGGACGGCGAGGAGCTGCCCGCCGCGCTCATCACCCGGCACCTCCAGTTCTCGCTGCCCTACCGCAGCCTCTTCAGCCGCGGCATGACCGCCGAGCACGTGCCCACCCTCATCGACGCGATCGTCGTGCTCCTCGTGCGGCTGCACCTGGCCGGCTTCTACTGGGGCGACGTGTCCCTGTCCAACGTGCTGTTCCGTCGCAACGCCGGCGAGTTCGCGGCCTACCTGGTCGACGCCGAGACCGGCGAGCTCCACGACGCGGTGAGCGACCGGATGCGCGAGTACGACATCACCGTCGGCTGCGAGAACATCTTCGCCGAGCTGATGGACCTCAGCGCCAGCGGCGCGGTGCAGAAGCCCATCGACGGCTTCGCGATCATCGAGCACCTCCGCTCGCGCTACGAGGCGCTCTGGCGCGAGCTCACCGACCTCGAGGAGTTCAGCGCCGACGAGATGTGGCGCATCGAGCGGCGGGTGGAGCGGCTCAACGACCTCGGCTTCGACGTCGACGAGCTCGACATCGTGACCGACCTGGGCGGCGACTCGATCCGGATCCAGCCCAAGGTCGTCGACCTGGGCCACCACGCGCGCGAGATCCAGTCGCTCACCGGAATGTCGGTGGAGGACAACCAGGCCCGTCGGCTGCTCAACGACCTGGCCTCGTTCACCGCCCACCACGACCTCGGCCGCGAGGACAAGCACCTGGTCGCCAGCCGGTGGATGCACGAGATCTTCGAGCCGATCATGGCCATGATCCCGCCCGACGCGACCGGGAAGCTGGAGCCCGCGGAGATCTTCCACGAGATCCTCGAGCACCGGTGGTACCTCTCGGAGCAGGCCGGTCACGAGGTCGGCATCCACGAGACCGCCCGCGACTACATCGACCGGTTCCTGACGGCCAAGCCGGACGAGGCGATCACGGGGCAGGAGTGACCGGCTCCCAGTCGCCGACCAACCAGGACCCGTCGGTGCGCAGCCGTACCCACTGCAGCCCGACCGGGCGGCCGTCGGCATAGGTGACGAGGCTGACGTCGGCGTCTCGGCGCGGCTTGCTGCCCACCGCAATGGCGTACGCCGCCCCGCCGGTCGTGCCGTTGGTCCAGGTGTAGCCGGTGGCGCCGTCCTCGCCTCGCCCTCGACCTCGTCCGGACCGGCCTGCACGTGGGTGTGCCCGCCGAGGACCAGGTCGACGCAGCCGCGGGCAAGCGCCTCGCGGCCCAGGTTGGCGTCGTGGACGAGGACGGTGCTCACCCGGTCGCCCTCCGCCGTGGCCTCGCAGGCCGCTTCGGCCAGGCGCTCACCGACCTCGGTGAAGCTGAGGCCCGTCTCGTCGCGCCAGCTGCCGAGCCCGCTGCTGCGCGGGTCGTCGACACCCAGCAGGGTGCCGCCCCAGGGCGCGTCGACGACGTCGCCGGCGAGCATCGTCCAGCCCTCGTCGGCGAGGTAGGTGCTGACGAAGGTGCCGTGGTCGTGGTTGCCGGCGACCCCGAAGCGCTCCCAGTCGGCGAAGGTGCCCACCAGCGAGTCGAGGCTGAAGGCCTCCCACGGCTGGCCGGTGGAGGTGTCGTCGCCGGCATCGAGCACGACCGTGGCGCCGGCGGCCTCGCCGACCGCGCGCGCGACCCGGTCCATGCCGATGTTGTCGTGGCGGTCACTGACCAGCAGTGCCACGGTCTCGCCCTCCTCGGGCTCGCGGAGGTCGAGGTCGGCCGCGGCCTCGGCGGCCGTGGAGTAGAACTCCTTGCTCTTGTCGTAGGTGTCCACCGCGCTGAGCACCAGCCGCTTGCTCTGGGTCGTGACGGGACCGGTCCGGATCTCGATGTCCTCGACCTCGTCCGGCAGGGCGACCCCGGGTCCGGCGAGCTCCGCGAGCGTCTGCCAGCTGCCCTGCTCCTCCTGGGTCTCCTCGCTCGTCTCCCACGGCTGCCAGATCAGCAGCGGCAGGGTCAGCAGCAGGCCCAGCGCGAGGAGTCCCTGCCGGGTGCCGAGGCCGCGGAACAGCTCGCCGCGGCGGTGCCGGCCGAGCAGCAGGTAGACCGCGACCGGCAGCAGGCCGACCCCGAGGCCGCGCACCGCGGCCGAGACCGCCATGTCGACGACGACTGCCTGCACCTTGTCGACCTGGGCGGTGGGGTCGCTCGCGATGAACGCGTAGCGCTCGACCAGCTCCTCGATCGACCCGACCTCGGTCTTGCCGAGCGTCAGCGTCACCCCGACCGGACCCACGTCGCGCAGCCGGAGGTCCGGCAGCAGCGGCCCGGTCTGGATCACCGCGTCGCGGGCCAGCGTCGGGCGTACGACCGTGTCGTGGCCCACCAGCACGGCGGTGCGGCTGCTGTTGAGGAACAGCGACACGGCGACCACCAGCCCGAGCGTCACGCTCAGGCCGACCAGCGCGACACCGGCCAGCAGCCGGCGGGTGGGTCTCATGCCAGACGGGCCTGCGAGATCGAGTAGAGAGCCACGGAGGCCGCCACACCGGCGTTGAGGGACTCCAGCTGGCCGGCCATCGGGATCGACACGATCTGGTCGCACGTCTCGGACACCAGCCGGCCCAGCCCCGTGCCCTCGGACCCGACGACCACCACGAGCGGGCCCTCGGCGAGGCCACCGGGCGCCACCAGCTCGGGCAGCGACAGGTCGCCGTCGGCAGCCAGCCCGACCACCATGCAGCCCGCTTCCTGGTACGCCTTGAGCTGGCGGGTGAGGTTGACCGTCTGGGCGATCGGCAGGCGGGCCGCCGCACCGGCACTGGTCTTCCAGGCCGAGGCGGTCATGCCGGCGGCCCGGCGCTCGGGGATGAGCACGCCGTGCGCGCCGAAGCCGGCGGCCGAGCGCACCACGGCCCCGAGGTTGCGGGGGTCGGTGACCGAGTCGAGCGCCACGATCAGCGCCGGCTCCTTCGCCTCGCTCGCCCGGTCGATCAGGTCGTCGGCGTGGGCGTACTCGTACGCCGGGAGCCGGGCCGCCAGTCCTTGGTGGACGGCGCCGCCGGTCATCCGGTCCATCTCGTTGCGGGTGACCTCGAGCAGCTTCACGCCCTGCTCGGCGGCGAGCTTGAAGGCCTCGCGCAGCCGGTTGTCGCGCTCGGCGCCCTCGGCGACGTAGACCGCGGTCACCGGGACGCCGCCGCGCAGCAGCTCGACGACCGAGTTGCGGCCGGCGGCCCACTCGGCGTCGCTGGACGTACGCCGCCGCGTGCCCTGCTTGGCCTTGGCGCGCTCCGCCTTGGCCGCGGCCTTGTGGGCCTGGTGGTAGGGCCGGTCCTTGGCCTTCGGCGTGGGGCCCTTGCCCTCCAGCCCACGGCGCACGCGACCCCCGGACCCGGCAGTGGGGTTGCCCTTGCCGGTCTTCTTGATCGCGCCCTTGCGCTTCGAATTACCAGCCACGGAGTGGCCCCTCTCGGTGATTGAGGAGGGCGCGAAGCGCCCGTCTCGAAATCCCAGCCACGTCACACGCTCCACTTCGGGCCGGTCGGGGTGTCCTCGACCTCGATGCCGGCCGCCTTGATCTGGTCTCGGATGGCGTCGGCACGCGCCCAGTCCCTGGCCTCGCGCGCGGCCGTCCGCTCGGCGAGGAGTCCCTTCACCAGGGCATCGACCACATCGGTGAGCCGGTCGTCGGTGCCGCCGCCGGCCCACGCCTCGTCGGCCGGGTTGAGCCCGAGCACGTCCAGCATGACGATCACCTCGCCGAACTTCTGGCTGAGCGCGTCGGACGGCCCGTCGGCGAGCAGCCGGTTGCCCTCGCGGACCGAGTCGTGGATGACCGCGACGGCCGCGGGCGTGCCGAGGTCGTCGTCCATCGCCGAGCTGAACGCTTCCGGCATCCCCGCGAACCAGTTGCCGACCACCGGTGCGGCCCGGTCGAGGAAGTCCTCGATCCGGCGGAAGCCCTTGGCGGCCTCGTCGAGGGCTTCGAAGGAGAACTCCACGTGCGAGCGGTAGTGCGCCGCCACGATGTAGTAGCGCAGCTCGATGCCGCGCACCCGCTTGAGCACCTCAGGGATCAGGAGGGAGTTGCCGAGCGACTTGCTCATCTTCTCGCCGGCCGTGGTGATCCAGGCGTTGTGCAGCCAGTAGGACGCGAACGGCCGGCCGGCGGCCCGGGACTGCGCCTGCTCGTTCTCGTGGTGCGGGAAGCGCAGGTCGACGCCGCCGCCGTGGATGTCGAAGGCCGGGCCGAGGTACTTGCCGGCCATGGCCGAGCACTCGATGTGCCAGCCGGGACGACCCGGTCCCCACGGCGAGGGCCAGGCGGCGGTCTCGGGCTCGCTCTCCTTCTTCCATCCCTTCCACAGGGCGAAGTCGCGGGGGTCCCGCTTGCCGCGCGGGTCGGCGTCGCCGGCCGGCTCCATGTCCTCCACGCGCTGCCGCGTGAGCTCGCCGTAGGCCGACCAGCTGCGCACGTCGAAGTAGACGTCGCCGCTGCCGTCCTCCGCGGCGTAGGCGTGGCCGCGGGAGATCAGCTCCTCGATGATCTCGACGATCTCCGGGACGTGACCGGTGGCGCCCGGCTCGTAGGTGGGTGGCAGCACGTTGATGGACGCCAGCGCGGCGTCGAGCTCGCGCTTCATCGCCGCGGCGAGGGCGTACCAGTGGACGCCCCGCTCGGCGGACTTCGCCAGGATCTTGTCGTCGATGTCGGTGACGTTGCGGATGAAGTCGACCTCGTAGTGGTTCACGGTGAGCCAGCGCCGCAGCACGTCGAAGTTGACCGCCGAGCGCACGTGGCCCACGTGCGGCTCCGACTGCACGGTGAGACCACACACGTAGATCCCGGCCTTGCCCGGCCGGAGCGGGGTGAAGTCGCGGGTCTCGCGGGTCGCGGTGTCGTGGAGCCTCAGGGTCACCGGGCAAGTCTAGGGGCGCCGCCGCCTCCACCTCGATTCGCCGGAACACGTGACTCATGGGACGAAAGTGACGGTTGGGAGTTATCGTCGAGCGGTGCTCCGACCTCTCAGCGCAGTCCTCGCCCTGGCCCTCCCGCTCCTGCTCGGGGCGGCGCCCACGAGCCCCGCGGCTGCCGCGGAGCCTTCCGCGTCGCTCAGGCGCGCGACGCCGCAGGTCGCCCTCGCCTCGTGGAGCAGCTACGCCGACCTGAAGGCCGGCACGCGTCGCGGCCTCAAGATGGGCCGCGGACAGGTCTCGATCCTGGAGCCGAGGCCCCGCACGGTCGCCGGACGGGCCTACGAGGCGGGCACCTGGACGTCGCCGTGGGCGGTCCCCGGCTTCGGCGCCACGGCCCTCGTCCCCACCTGGGAGGCCACCACGCCCGGCAGGAGCCTGGTCCGCATCGAGGTGCGCGGACGCGCCGCCGACGGCACCACCGGCAGCTGGGACACGGTCGCCGACTGGTCGCGCACCAACCGCCCCGTGCCCCGGACGACCTACTCCGGACAGGCCGACGACCTCGGCCGCGTCAGCGTCGACACGTGGTACGCCGCGAGCACCGTCGCGTCGTGGCAGGTCCGGGTGACGCTCCTGCGACCGCGGGGCAGCAGCCTGGGCGTGAGCCTCGAGCGGGTCGGCGGCGTCGCCTCGGTGGACGCGTCGGCGCCGCGCCCCACCTCGAAGCCGGGTCCGACGGTGGGCACCGTGCTGCCGGTACCCGCCTATTCCCAGATGGTGCACAGCGGGCACTACCCGCAGTGGGGCGGCGGTGGTGAGGCGTGGTGCTCGCCGACCTCGACGGCCATGGTCCTCGCCTACTACGGCGTCAACCCCACCCCGACCGGGATCGCCGCCGGCCACGCCGACCCGGTCGTCGACCACACGGCCCGGATGGTGTTCGACCACGGCTACGACGGCACCGGCAACTGGGCCTTCAACACCGCCTACGCCGCCACGCTGGTCGCCGGCGACTCCTACGTCACCCGCATGCGCGACCTCCGCGAGGCCGAGGACCACATCGCGGCGGGCGTGCCGCTCATCGTCTCCGTCGCCTTCGGGCGCAACCAGCTCACCGGGGCGCCGATCTCCGCCAGCAACGGCCACCTGCTGGTCGTGGTCGGCTTCGAGGCCGACGGCGACGTCGTCGTCAACGACCCGGCCGGGGCGACCAACGCCGAGGTGCGGCGCGTCTACGACCGCGCGCAGTTCGAACGCATCTGGATCGCGGCATCGGGCGGCACGGCGTACGTCATCCGCAACGGCTGACCCGCGCCGAGGAGTCGCGGGCGGCTCAGACCGCGCTGAGCTCGATGGTGTGCAGCCCGGTCGAGCCGTCCGGGTCCGGCGCCCGTACGACGCTGGTCTGCGTCTCCCCGTCCGCACCGATCGCGCGCACCCGGACCTCGTGGTCGCCCTCGGGCAGGTCGAGCGTGACGGCCCACTGGACCCAGGTGTCCACCGAGGGCACGTGGCCGAGCTCGGCGCGCTCCCACTCCCCGCCGTCGACCTGGACGTCGACGGCCTCGATGCCGGTGTGCTGGTGCCAGGCGACTCCGCCGACCGCGACCTTCCCGGCCGGGACCTCGTCACCGGAGCGCGGCACGTCGATGCGTGAGGCGATCTTGACCGGTCCCTCGGCCGACCAGCCCTTCGTCGTCCAGTAGCCCACGGCCTCGGCGAAGGTGCTGACCTCCAGGTCGACGACCCACTTGGTGGCGGAGACGTAGCCGTAGAGGCCGGGCACGATCGTGCGGACGGGGAAGCCGTGCTCGATCGGCAGCGGATGCCCGTTCATCGCGACCGCCAGCATCGCGTCCCGGTCGTCGGTGAGGGTCTCGAGCGGCGTCGCGCAGAACCAGCCGTCGTGCGAGGTCTGCAGCACGCAGTCGGCGTCGGCGGCGACACCCAGGCCGGCCAGCAGGTCGGCGATCCGCACGCCGCTCCAGCGCGCGTTGCCGACCAGCCCGCCGCCGACCTCGTTGCTCACGCAGCTGAGGGTCAGCCACGACTCCGTCATCCGGCGCGCGACCAGGTCGGAGTACGTCAGCGTCAGCTCGCGGTCGACGAGGCCGTGGATGCGCAGCGACCACTCCTTCGGCTCGATCGTCGGCAGCGCGATGGCGGTGTCGATGCGGTAGAAGTCCTCGTTGGGGGTCTGCCAGGGCGCGACCCCCCTCAGCCCGACGGACGTCGCGGGCGGCGCCTCACGGCGGGTGACGCCCGGGATGCGCAGCAGCCGGCGACTCTCCTCGACGTGGCGACGACCCGCGCCGACGAAGCGGCCCGCCACGGCGATGCCGACGGCTGCTGCGGAGACCACGCCGGCCACCACGAGGAAGACGCGTCGCTCGCGCGACTGCAGGTCGGGACGGTCCTGCTCGCGATGGAGCGCGTCGGTGAGGGCCGAGTGCACGGAGACCCAGGTCACCAGGCCCACCACCACCGGGAGGACGTCGACCACTGCCGCTCCCCGCTGCGCCATGACCGCCGCGAGCCCCACGCCCGCGAGCGCGACCCACACCAGGACCGGCAACCACCAGGAACGGCGCGCCAACGCACCTGCGAGGGCGAAGCACCCCAGGAGCAGCACCAGGATGCCCACCACGAGGGCCGGCTTGTCGTAGTGCCCCAGGAGCGCGATGGCCCGTTCGGCGGCGGCACCCGGGGCGAGGTCGATGACCTGCTCGGCCACCGCCACGACCGGCGACTCGCGGATGCTGAGCACCATCGCCGTGGCATAGCTGGTCGCCAGTCCGGCAAGTCCGGCGAGGACTCCGGCCAGGACCCAGTGCGGACGGCGAGTGGTCACGCATCCATTGTGTCGCGCCCTCGGGCATGATGCCGACGTGACCACCCCTCCCCCGGCACCCCGCATCGGCATCGGCACCGACGTGCACCGGCTCGTCGACGGCGTGCCGATGCACCTGGCCGGCCTCGCCTGGCCGGACGAGCCGGCCGGGCTGGAGGGGCACTCGGACGCCGACGTGGCCGCGCACGCCGCGTGCGACGCCTTGTTCTCCGCGGCGGGCCTCGGTGACCTCGGCAGCAACTTCGGCACTGCGGAGCCCGAGTGGGCGGGTGCGTCCGGTGCTGCCCTGCTCGTGGAGACGGCCCGCCGGGTGCGCGCCGCGGGTTGGGAGATCGGCAACGTCGCCGTGCAGGTGATCGGCAACGTCCCGCGCCTCGGGGCGCGCCGCGACGAGGCCGCCGCCGCGCTCTCCGCAGCCGTGGGTGCACCGGTGACCGTGTCCGCCACCACCACCGACGGACTCGGCCTCACCGGCCGCGGCGAGGGGGTGGCCGCCATCGCCACCGCCCTGGTCACCCGCTGATGGCGACCGCGGTCGTCATCCTGGCCGCCGGGTCGGGAAGCCGTGTGGGGGCAGACGTCAACAAGGTGCTGCTGCCGCTGCGCGACGCCCCCGTGCTGGTGTGGTCCGTGCGCGACGCACTCGCGCTGCCCGACGTACGACGACTGGTGCTCGTGGTGCGGCCCGAGGACCGCGCCTCCGTGGGGGAGGCGGTCGCGCCCCACCTGGGTGACCGCGAGGCGCTCGTGGTGGACGGCGGGACCACCCGCCACGCGTCCGAGTGGGCGGCGCTGCGGGTCCTCGCCGACGACATCGCCGCCGGCGAGGTGGACGTCGTCGTGGTCCACGACGGCGCCCGCCCCCTGGCCGGCACGGACCTGTGGCAGGCCGTGGTCTCCGCCGCGCGGGAGGTCGGTGGAGCGATCCCGGTGGTGCCGGTGGGCCAGCTGCTGCACGCCGACCTGACCCCCGTGACCGACGACGTGGGGGCCGTCCAGACGCCGCAGGCGTTCCGCGCCGTCGAGGTGCTGGAGGCCTACCGGGCGGCGGCGGCCGACGGGTTCGAGGGCACCGACACGGCCGCCTGCGTCGCGGCCTACCGCGACGTCGCGGTCGCGGCCGTCCCCAGCAGCGCCCTCAACCTCAAGGTCACCTTCCCCGAGGACGTCGCCCTCGCGGTCGAGCTCAGCCCGGACGGCCGCCCTGCTCCGGGGCCGCCGTGAGGGCGCCCAGCAGGCGCACGTCGTCGAGCGTGGACACGCGCCGACCCTCCGCCGGGGCAGCCAGCGTCTCCACCGGGTGACCCGCAGCGGCGAGCTCGGCCACCGCTGCCGCGAGGTCGGACGACGGGCGCCGCGCGAGCGTGGACACCACCGCCGCCGGGACGACGAGGGGGGACGTGATCGCGACCAGGGCCTCCCGGTCGAGGGTGCGGCCGACCCGGCCGTGCGCCACCACCTTGACCGTGTCGGTCACGGGACGCACGCCGACCACGGGCCGGCCCGAGGCCCGGGCCCGGTCGAGGCACTGCGCGATGAACACCGCCGGCGTCATCGGGCAGAGCGCGTCGTGGAGCACGAGGTCACGGTCCGCGTCGACCAGGGCCTCCCACCCGACGGTGGCGTCGACGAGGTCGACACCCGAGTCGCCCAGCGCCCAGGCGGCGCACGCGACGAGGGCCTCGCCGTGGAGCAGGGCGTAGGGGAGCGACCCGCGGTCCTCGTCCAGAACGAGACCGAGGCCCCGGGGAAGGTCTTCCCAGGGGCCTCGGTCGATGTCGTTGCTGCTCAGGAGGCGAGCACCTCGTCGAGGATGGCCTCGGCCTTGTCCTCGTTGGTCTTCTCGGCCAGGGCGAGCTCGGAGACGAGGATCTGGCGCGCCTTGGCCAGCATCCGCTTCTCGCCTGCCGACAGCCCACGGTCACGCTCGCGGCGCCACAGGTCGCGGACGACCTCCGACACCTTCATCACGTCACCGGAGTGCAGCTTCTCGAGGTTGGCCTTGTAGCGGCGCGACCAGTTGGTCGGCTCCTCGACGTGCGCGGCACGCAGCACGTCGAAGACGCGGTCGAGGCCCTCCTTGTCGACGACGTCACGGACACCGACGAGATCGAGGTTGCAGGCCGGCACGCGAACGACCAGGTCCTGCTGGGCGACGATCCGGAGAACGAGATACTGCCGGTCCTCCCCCTTGATCGTCCGCATCTCGATGTCCTCGATGACTGCGGCCCCGTGATTGGGATAGACGACCGTTTCGCCAACGGTGAAAGTCATATGTTCAGTTCCCCTTCCTAGGTGACCATTCTAACACGGGTTCGAATCTCTTCCAGACGCGTTTGTGCAGGTCAGAGGCCACTTGCTGGCTTGACAGATCGTGTGTCCTTGTGGTGCGCGGCCCCCTCCGCCGGCCCCGCTGGGCCATACTGCGGCCCATGTCGACGCCCCCGGCACTGCTCCTCGCCCGCGCCGCGCACCCCCGCCAGGCCGTCCTCACCGCCGGAGCGCTCGCCGCGGCCGCGGCGGTCGCGGGGCGCCCGCTCCGCGAGGCGGCCCTGGTGTTCGCCACGGTGCTGGTGGGCCAGTCGGTGGTGGGCTGGGCCGACGACCTCACCGACCGGCGCCGCGACCAGCGGCACCGTCCCGACAAGCCGCTCAGCGGTGGCCTGCTCGACCCCGGCACGGTGTGGTTCGCGATGACCTGTGCGCTGCTGCTCGTCGTACCGCTGGCGGTGGCGCACGGGCCACGGGCCGGGGTGGCGTACCTCGCCCTCGTCGCCGTGGCGGCACTCGGCGACCGGTTGCTGCACGCCCGGGTGTTGTCGTTCGTGCCGTGGATGGTGAGCTTCGGCCTCTACCCGGCGTTCCTCGCCTACGGCGGCTGGGGCGGCGTGGGCACGACGACACCGCCCACACTCCTCATGGTCGCCCTGGCGGCCGCGCTGGGACTGGGGGTGCACGTCCTGTTGGCACTGCCCGGCCTCGTGCACGACCACGAGGAGGGCGAGAAGTCGATGCCGCTGGTGCTGGCGCTGCGGACCGGCACGCCCCGGCTGCTGCTGGTCGCGTCGGTGTTCACGGGTCTCGTCGTGGCCGGGATACTGATCGCAGGGCGGACCGCCGGGCTGACCTGAGCCGACGCTAGGCTGTGCGCCATGCAGCTTCGACCCCTCGCGACCGCCACCGCGGTTCTCGCGCTCGCCGTCCCGCTGTCCTCCTGTGGCTTCGACTACGCCACGGACCGCGAGTACTCGCCGGCCGGTGGCGCCAACAACCGCGAGGGCGAGGTCGACGTCCTCTCCGCCGTGGTGGTCTCCGCCGCCGAGGGCTCGGGCACGTTCGTGGCGTCGCTGTCCAACAACCAGGACGAGGAGCAGACCTTCACCGGCGTCTCCGGCGACGAGGGTGCGGCCGTCACGGCCGCCGAGTTCGAGCCGATCGCGATCGCCCCGGGTGGCCTCGTCAACCTCGCCGAGCCCCCCGCGGACATCCTGCTGACCGGCGAGTTCGAGGCCGGCGACTTCGTTCCGCTCTCGGTCGACTTCGGCAACGGCGAGCGCATCATGCTCAACGTGCCGGTCGTCGCCAACGACTTCGGCTACTGGGAAGGCATGGACGCCTCGTGACGCACACCCTGGTCCTGCTCCGCCACGGCGAGAGCGAGTGGAACGCCAAGAACCTCTTCACGGGCTGGGTCGACGTCGCGCTGACGGAGAAGGGCGTGCGCGAGGCCGTGCGGGGCGGCGAGCTGATGCGCGAGGCCGACCTGCACCCCGACGTCGTGCACACGTCGCTGCAGCGCCGGGCGATCAGCACGGCGTGCCTGGCGCTCGACGCCGCCGACCGGCACTGGATCCCGGTGAAGCGGTCGTGGCGGCTCAACGAGCGTCACTACGGCGCGCTGCAGGGCAAGGACAAGAAGCAGACGCTCGACCAGTACGGCGAGGAGCAGTTCATGCTCTGGCGCCGCTCGTTCGACACGCCCCCGCCCCCGCTCGACGACTCCTCCGAGTTCTCGCAGGCCCGTGACCCGCAGTACGCCGACCTCGGCGAGGAGCTGCCGCGCACGGAGTGCCTCAAGGACGTGATCGACCGGTTCCTCCCCTACTGGGAGTCCGAGATCGTGCCCGACCTGCAGAGCGGGATGACGGTGCTGGTGGCGGCCCACGGCAACAGCCTGCGGGCGCTCGTGAAGCATCTCGACGGCATCTCCGACGAGGACATCGCCGGCCTCAACATCCCGACCGGGATGCCGCTCGTCTACCGCCTCGACGAGTCGATGGCGCCGACCGTCGCCGGCGGTGAGTACCTCGACCCCGAGGCTGCCGCAGCCGCTGCTGCAGCCGTGGCCAACCAGGGTCGCTGAGCAAGCCCCGCGGCTGAGGAACGAAGCCGCGGCGGGCGCGACGAAATTCGGCTGACTGCCTCACGTCAGGTAGGTGAGCCCGACCCGGCGTACGCCCCACGCGGGAACTGCGGCGGCCGAGGGCCACCACCAACGACGCGAGTCCGGGTGAGCGAGCAGCTGTTCATGAGGAGCTCCTTGACGAGCGGGGCCGGGTGCCCCGGGTCCTCCCAGTTCTGGCACCGCCCGGTATCGACCTCGCTCCGGATCGGTACCGCACTGGTATCGACCGGGTATCGCTGTCATTGACCGCAGTCCTCGACAGGTCGACTCTGGCGAGATGGACGTCGCTGTCCTCGGCCCCCTTCTCGTGGCGGGTGCACCGAACCTGAGTCCCCGGGACCGAGTGGTCCTGGCGGCACTGGCCGTGCGAGCGGGCCATCCCGTCCGCAGCGACGAGCTGATCGACGTGCTCTGGGGCGACACCCCTCCCGCGTCGGCCCGCAAGATCCTTCAAGGGTGCGTCGTACGACTCCGCAAGGTGCTGGGACCTGACGCCATCGAGACCTCGGCGCACGGCTACCGGCTCACGCTCACCCCCGACCAGCTCGACTCGCACCGCTTCGAGCGGCTGGTCGTGCGCGGCCGCGAGCTGCTCACCCTGGGCCAGGCCGACCGCGCGGCCTACCAGCTGACGCAGGCCCTGTCGCTGTGGAACGGCGACGCCTTCGCCGACCTGGAGGAATGGCAGCCCGCGAGGCGCGAGGCGGGACGGCTCGGCGAGCTCCGGCTGGAGGCCGAGGAGCTCCGGGTGGACGCCCTCCTGCGTGCGGGGCGGTACGCCGAGGTGCTCGCCGAGATCCAGGCCCTGGTGCGGGCGGCACCGCTGCGTGAGCATCGCTGGGTGCTGCAGGCCCACGCCCAGTACCAGGCCGGCCAGCAGGGCGAGGCGCTGCGGACCCTGCACCAGCTCAGGTCGGTGCTGGCGACGAAGCTCGGGGTGGACCCCGGCCCTGACGTCGTCGCCCTCGAGCAGGCGATCCTGCGGCAGGACCCGTCCCTGCTGTCGGGTGGCCCGGCCACCGCTTCACGGAGCACATGCCCCTACCAGGGCCTGCAGGCCTTCGACGTCGACGACGCCGACCGCTTCTTCGGGCGCCAGGGCGACGTCGACGCCTGCCTGGACGTGCTGCGTCGGACGTCGCTGCTCGCGCTCGTCGGCCCCTCCGGCTCCGGGAAGTCCTCCCTGATGCGCGCGGGAGTCGGTGCGGCGCTGCGTTCTCGGGGAACACCGACGGTCACGATCACCCCGGGAGCCAGACCCGTCGAGGCGCTCACGGACCTGGCCGGGGCGGCCACAGGCGCCGCCCTGCTCGTCGACCAGCTCGAGGAGCTCTTCTCGCTGTGCGAGGACGTCGCGCAGCGGCAGGAGTTCCTGCAGGCGCTCGTCGAGGAGACGCGGGCGCGCACCGTCGTGATCGCGCTACGTGCCGACCATCTCGCCGACCTCGCTGCGCACCCCGACCTCGCCCGGCTCGTCGAGCGGGGGCTCTACATCGTCGGCGGGCTCTCGGAGGACGGGCTGGCCCAGGCGATCGAGGCGCCGGCCCGTCAGGCCGGGCTGGTGGTCGAGGCCGGGCTCGTCGACCTCCTCGTGCGAGAGGTGAAGGACGATCCGGGCGCGCTGCCCCTGCTCTCGCACGTGCTCCTCGAGACGTGGCGCCGCCGGGAGGGCAACACGCTGACCGTCGCCGGCTACCGCGCCTCGGGCGGCATCCACGGGGCCGTCGCCCAGTCGGCGGAGGCGTTGTACGCCCGCGTCGCGGTCGACCAGCGGTACACCCTGCGCGACCTGGTCCTGCGGCTCGTGGCACCGGGCCCCCAGGGCGAACCGGTGCGTAGCCGCGTGCCGCGCCGGATGGTGGCCACCGACACCGACCGCGACCACCTCATCGAGCAGCTGGTCGCCGCTCGTCTCGTCACCAGCGACGACGGGGTGCTGGAGATCACCCACGAGGCACTCGCCCGGGCCTGGCCTCGCCTGCGTGGCTGGCTGGACGACGACGTCGAGGGCCAACGGATGCTGCACCACCTGTTCACCGCGGCGGACGCCTGGGACTCCATGGGCCGGCCGGACAGCGAGCTCTACCGCGGAGTCCGGCTGGCCCGCATCCGCGACTGGTGGGCCGGTTCCACGACGACCTTGACCGACACCGAGCAGGCATTCCTCGCGGCGTCGCAGGAGCAGGCCGACACCGAGGAGCGCAGCGCGGAGGAGCGCGCCCGGGCGCAGTCCCGGATGATCCGGCGGTTGCGCGTCGTGCTGACCGGCGCGGTCGCCCTCCTCGTGCTCGCGCTGGCGGCGGGCGGTGTCGCGGCGGTGCAGTCGGAGCGCGCGGGGGACAGCGCGGCCCGGGCCGAGTCGTCGCGGCAGGTTGCGGAGCGTGGCGCGTTCACGACGCTGGTGCGGCAGGCGGCGCTGCGCTCCCAGACGACCGACGACGTCGACCTGTCGCTGCTGCTGGCCGTGGCGGCGACACGTCTCGACCGCTCGCCGGAGTCGGCGGCCGCACTGGGCAGCGCGCTCTCCCGCAACCCCGCCCTCATCTCGTCCGCAGTGATCAGAGGTGAGGACCACATGGGGTTGGACTTGAGCCCCGACGACCGCACGGTGGCCACGATCGACGCCTACCACCGGGTCCAGCTGCTCGACGTCCGGACCGGGCGGTTGCTGAAGGCGACTCAGGCGGGCGATGCCCGTGAGGACCCCTACCCGCGCGTCATCGAGTTCAGCCCCGATGGGACCACGCTCGCCGTGGGCAGGACCGCGCTGTCGCGTCGCCCGATATCCCTGCTCGACGTCCCCACGCTCGCCGAGGCGAGCACCCGACTGCACGGGCTGCCCCAAGGGCGCTGGCAGGTCGTCAGCATCGCCCACAGCCAGGACGGTCGTTCCCTGGCGGCGGGCCTGCAAAGGCTCAGGAACGGCACGGACACCCTCGAGGTCGCGTCCTCCTGGGCGGCGGTCTGGCGACTGGCCCGCCCCACCGACCCGGACCTGGTGCGGCTCTCGGACGAAGGGAAGCCGTTCGTCGCGCTGAGCCCGGACGGCAACAAGCTGTACGCGCTGCCCGACCGTGTCGTGCACGACCTGCGCACGGGCGAACGGGCGACGTTCTTCCCCCGGCCTCTGGAGTGGGACTCCCGCCTAGTCCTGAGCCCGGACGGCAGGTGGCTGGCCTTCGGGGCCGGTGCCGATCAGGGCGCGGCAGTGGTCGACACCCGTTCCCTCGAGGAGGCGCACCGGTTGGGCGCCGCCTCCTCCGTCAGCGGGTTGCGGTTCAACGCTGACAGCAGTCGGCTCCTGACCACCGCCTCGGGCGCCCCTCGGCCCGCGAGGATCTGGGAGGTGTCGACGGGCAGGCTGCTGGCGGACCTGTCGCTCACTGGCAGGTCTGCGGGAGCCGTCGACCTCGATGCTGCCGGCGGCACGCTCGTGAGCGCCGAGGCGCACAAGGCGATCGACGTACTGCGTCGCTGGGACGTCACCGGTGGGCGTCGTTACCTGCGGCGCGTCCCGGTTCCCGCGCTTCCGTGGCCTGAGTCGGACCCCGAGGGCAACTGTGGGGCCAACGTCTCGCCCGGCGGCACCCGTGTCTGGTACGTGTCGTGCGGGTTCGACAGCTACGTGTTCCTCGACGTCGCCCGGCGTCGGGTCCGAGTCGCGCGGCCACCGGACATGGGCCTCACCTTCGGCGTCGGCGGCTGGCGAAAGGATCAGCCCATCTTCCTGAAGTCCGACGGGCGCACCCTCCGTGAGTTCGACGCGCGCTCGGGCCGAGTCCTGCGCAGCCGCGTGAGGGACGGTCTGATCGGCGACGTGGGCTACTCCCCGGACGGCACGGTCGCCGTCGAAGGCGCGCTGCAAGGAGCCGTCACGCTCTTGGACGCCGAGTCCCTCGAGCCCGTGTCGAGCCCGGTCGAGCTCGATCCAGTCAGCTCGTTGGGGGTCGGACCCGACAACCGCACGGCCTTCGCCGTGACCTCCGCGGAACCCGCCGGCCTGTTCTGGATGTCGTGGCCGAGCAACTGGGCAGTGGTCGACCTGCACGAGGGTGTCGTGACCCACGAGGGCGAGCTCGAGTTCTTCGGCAACTGGGGCATGATGTCGCCCACCGGCGATCGCGCCGTGATCACCGGGCTGGAGGGCGGGGAAGTCCTCATCCTCGACCTGGAGACGGGCAAGCCGGTGCGGCCGTTCGTGGTCGCCCACCCGGGCAATGTCGGGCTGATCGCCTTCTCGCCCGACGGCTCCCGCCTGGTCACCGGTGCCGAGGACGGATCGGTCGTGCTCTGGGATGCGGAGACGGCCACACAGCTGGCGCGAGTCTCGCTCCCGAGGCCGAGCACGGCCGCAGCCGGGTTCCGGCCGGACGGCACGATCCTGCTGGCACCCTTCAGCGCAGAGCCGGCGCTCTACGTCTGGGACCCGAGCCCCGAGCGCGCCACCGAGTACGCCTGTCGAGCGGCCGGTCGCGAGCTCACCGAAGACGAGTGGCGCGACGCCTTCGGTGACCTGCCCTACCGGAAGGTCTGCACAAGCCCCTGAGCCGAGACGTACCAGCCGTCAGTCGCGGGCCGGCACCTCGCCGGTGACCACGAAGACCACCCGGTTGGCGACCGACACGGCGTGGTCGGCAATGCGCTCGTAGTAGCGGCCGAGCAGCGCGATGTCGACCGCAGCCTCGACGCCGTGCTGCCAGTCGGTGGAGAGCAGCTCGGTGAAGCTGCGCCGGCGCAGCTGGTCCATCACCTCGTCGTCGCGGCCCAGCTCGATGGCCGCCTCGACGTCCCGGTCGACGATGATGCTGCGCACCCGGCGCACCATGTCCTCGGCCGTCTCGGCCATCCGCTCCATGGTCGGGCGCAGCTCCTCGGGCACCGCCACGGCCGGGACCCGCAGGCGCGCGATCTTGGCGACGTGGACCGAGAGGTCGCCCATGCGCTCCAGCTCGCTGACCATGCGCAGCGCCGACACGATCATCCGCAGGTCGCCGGCGACCGGCTGCTGGAGCGACAGCAGCGCGAAGGACGTGTCGTCCACCCGCTCACGGGCGGCATCGATCGCCTTGTCCCCGCCGATGACCTGGTCGGCGGTGTGGATGTCGCCGGTCATCAACGCCTTGGTCGCCTCACGGACGGCGACCTCGACCTGGCCGCAGATCTCGGACAGGTCGGCGAAGATGCCGTCGAGCTGGTCATGGAATGCCTCACGCATGCGCCGCACTGTAGGGAGCCCAAGCGAACAGCAGTGCGTGGTCGATGAACGCCGCGTGAACAGTCGGCGCCGGGTGTCCGTCGGGGCCGGCCGAGGGGACCGGATGCGTACGATGTGAGCGTGGATCCGACGTTGCAGGCTGGTCTGGCCGCGATCATCGGGGCCGTCGTCGCCGGGGGCGCGTTCCTCGCGTGGCACATCAGCGACCGCCAGCGCCACACGCCGCCTGAGGTGGAGGAGCCGGTCGTCCAGGCCGGCGTGGCCGCGGTCCTGAGCATCCTGCGCTCGAGCGCGGTGGTGGTCGACGAGTCCGACCAGGTCCTCAAGGCGTCGGCGCCGGCGTACGCCTTCGGGCTGGTGCGCGGCAACAGCGTGGTCGTGCCCGAGCTGCTCGACCTCGTCGCGCAGGTCCGTCGCGACGGCCAGATCCGCGAGAGCGAGCTCGACCTGCCTGCCCCCGACGGCGGCTCGGCGCGCACCCTCACCGCCCGGGTCGCGCCACTCGGAGCGCGGCTGGTCCTGGCCCTCGTCGAGGACCGCACCCGCGAGAAGCGCGTCGAGGCCGTGCGCCGGGACTTCGTCGCCAACGTCAGCCACGAGCTCAAGACCCCCGTCGGTGCCATCCGGCTGCTCGCCGAGGCTGTCACCGACGCCGCCGACGACCCCGAGGCGGTCCAGCGCTTCGCCGGCCGGATGCGCACCGAGAGCGACCGCCTCTCCAAGCTCGTGCAGCAGATCATCGAGCTGTCCCGCCTGCAGGGCCACGACCCGCTCGAGAAGCCCGTCATGGTCGACCTCGACACCGCGGTGGCCACGGCCATCGACACCAGTGCCATGGAGGCGGCCGCGAAGGAGATCACGGTCGAGTCGCGGGGCGAGCACGGCCTCGAGGTCTTCGGGTCGCAGGAGCAGATCGGCGCCGCGGTCAGCAACCTCGTGGCCAACGCCGTCGCCTACTCCGGTGCGGGGTCCCGCGTCGTCGTCACGACCCGGGCCGTCGGCGACCAGGTCCAGGTGTCGGTGGTCGACCAGGGCATCGGCATCCCGGCCGGCGACATCGACCGCATCTTCGAGCGGTTCTACCGCGTCGACCCGGCCCGTCACCGCTCGACGGGCGGCACCGGCCTCGGCCTGGCGATCGTCAAGCACGTGGCGGCCACCCACGGCGGCGAGATCGCCGTGTGGTCGGTCGAGGGCCAGGGCTCGACCTTCACCCTCACGCTGCCCCGCAATCCCGCGCCCGGCCAGGGACCCAGCACGACCCCGGTCGAGGTCGTCGTGCCCGCACGACCCGGGTCCCGCACCACCAGCGGGCAGACCACCGAGCCCACCAGGACCGACCAGCAGGAGGCACGCAGGTGACCACCGCATGACCCGGGTACTCGTCGTCGAGGACGAAGAGAGCTACAGCGACGCGCTCGCCTACATGCTCCGCAAGGAGGGCTACGAGGTGGCGATCGCCGCCGACGGCAACACGGCCCTGACCGAGTTCGACCGGTTCGGCCCCGACATCGTCCTGCTGGACCTCATGCTCCCCGGCGTGCCGGGCACCGAGGTGTGCCGGCGGATCCGGCAGACCTCCTCGGTGCCGGTGATCATGGTGAGCGCCAAGGACGACGAGGTCGACAAGGTCGTCGGGCTGGAGCTGGGCGCCGACGACTACGTCACCAAGCCCTACTCCCCCCGTGAGCTGGTCGCCCGGATCCGTGCGGTCCTGCGTCGTGGCCATGAGCCCGAGCTGATGCCCGACACGCTCGAGGCCGGTCCGGTCCGGATGGACGTCGAACGCCATGTCGTGACCGTCGACGGCACCGAGCAGCGCCTGCCGCTCAAGGAGTTCGAGCTGCTCGAGATGTTCCTGCGCAACCCGGGCCGGGTGCTCACCCGGGGGCAGCTCATCGACCGCGTGTGGGGCTCCGACTACGTCGGCGACACCAAGACGCTCGACGTCCACGTCAAGCGCCTGCGCGCCAAGCTGGAGCCCGACCCGGGCGAGCCGAAGTACCTCGTCACGGTCCGCGGCCTGGGCTACAAGCTGGACCTCTGAGCGGACCCCGGGGTCGGCGGGATGTCGGCGTACGGCGTCCGAAAAGCGCTGGTGGGCCGTCATGACCGTCCGTAGCCTTGACTGGTGACCACGACGACCGAGCCGACCGTTCCGACCAGCGCCGCACCCCCCGCCTGGCTCCCCGTGGCCGCGGGCGGCGTGACGCTGGTGATGTGGGCGTCCGCCTTCGTCGTGATCCGGCACGTCGCCCACGACGTCAGCCCGGGGTCGCTCGGGGCCGGTCGCCTGCTGGTGGCGGCGCTCGTGGTCCTGCCGCTCGTCCTGCGCCGCGGCTGGGTCCGCCCCGACCGCCGCGAGTGGACGCTGCTGGTCGTCGGCGGCGTCGGCTGGTTCGGCATCTACAACCTCGCGCTCAACGCCGGCGAGCGTGACGTCGACGCCGGCACCGCCGCGATGATCATCCAGATCGGTCCGGTCATCGTCGCCCTCCTGGCCGTTCCGCTGTTCGGCGAGCGGCTGCACTCCTGGCTGGTCGCCGGCATGCTCGTGGGCTTCGCGGGCGTCGCCGTGATCGCGCGCGGCTCGTCGACGGACGCCGACGCCAGCCTGGTGGGTGTCCTGCTCGTGCTGGTCGCGGCGGCGATGTACGCCGTCGGCGTGCTGACCCAGAAGGTGCTGCTGCGCCGGATCCCGTCGGTGCAGGTCGTGTTCGTCATGTTCGTGCTGGGCGCGCTCACGTGCCTGCCGTTCTCCGGCGACCTGCCGTCCATCGTCGCGGCGGGCGGGTCGGAGCTGTGGTGGATCGTCTACCTGGGTGTCCTGCCGACGGCAGTCGCGTTCACGACCTGGGCCTACGCCCTCACGTACACCGACGCGGGCGCCCTGTCCCTGACCACGTTCCTCGTGCCGGCGATCGCCACCCTGATCGCCTGGCTCACCATCGACGAGGTGCCGCCGCCCCTGAGCTTCGTCGGCGGGGCGCTGGCGATCGTCGGCGTGCTGATGACGCGTCACAGGCCGAGCACGCCGACCCCGTGACGGGCGGTCCAGCGGGGGCCTAGCTCTCCAGCCAGCCGCGGAAGGCCTCGAGGTTGCGGGTCGACTCGCCCCGCGAGATCCGCCACTCCCACTCCTTGCGGATGGAGGAGGCGAAGCCGAGCTCCAGGATGGCGTTGAAGGACTCGTCGGCGTTGGAGAGCACCGAGCCGAGGACCCGGTCGAGCTCGTCGTCCGTCACCGACGACAGCGGCAGCCGTGCCTCGAGGTAGATGTCGCCGTGGCGGTCGACGGCGAAGGAGACGGCGTACATCCGCAGGTTGCGCTCCAGCAGCCACCGGTGGACGCGCGCGTGGTTCTCGTCGGGATTGCGGCAGACGAAGGCGTGGACGCCGAGGGCGTGCGGGCCGACGTCGAGGCGGACCGGCGTCTGGAGCTTCTTCTCGCCCGGCAGGGCCAGCGAGAAGCTCGCGCCCTCCACCCCCTCGCGGGCGGTCACCTCGTGCTCGATCTCGTTGTCGAGGAGGTAGGCGCGGACGGTGTCGACGGCCGTGGCGGGGCTCACGAGGCCATCTCAGCACGCATCCGGCCGGCCGCCCGCACGTAGGCCTCCAGGGTGCGCTCTGCGGTGTGCTCCCACGAGAACTCCTGCGCGTGCGCCACCGCGCCCCGGCCGAGCCTCTCGACCAGTGCCGGGTCGTCGACGAGGCGGCGCAGCGTGGCTGCCCAGTCACGCGGCTCGTGGGTGTCGACCAGCAGGCCGCTCACACCGTCGCGCACCACGGTGGTCAGGCCGCCCACCGCCGCCGCGACCACCGGCGTACCGGTCGCCTGCGCCTCGACGGCCACCAGGCCGAAGGACTCGTTGTAGGACGGCACCGCGACCGCGGTGGCCGCGGACGACCAGATCGCCAGGTCCGTCTGGCTCACCGGCGGCACGAACCGCACGACGTCGCCGATCCCGAGCTCGGCGGCCAGGTCGGCCAGGGCGGTCGGGTGCTCGAGACCCGAGCCGGAGGGGCCGCCCACGACGGGTACGACGAGGCGTCGGCGCAGTGACGGGTCCTGCTCGAGCAGCACGCCGACCGCGCGCAGCAGCACGTCGGGCGCCTTGAGCGGCTGGATCCGGCCGGCGAACAGCAGCACCACCGCGTCCTCCGGCAGGCCGAGCAGGCGCCGGGCCTCCTCGCGTCCGCGCGGGGCGAAGACCGACAGGTCCACACCGGGGTGGATCACCTCGACCGCGTCGGGACTGGCGTCGTAGAGGTCCACCAGCTGACGGGCCTCCGTGTCGGTGTTGGCGACCAGGAGGTCCGCCGCCTCGACGACCTGCTCCTCGCCGATCACCCGGGAGAGCGGCTCGGGGGTGTCGCCCTCGGCGAGCGCCTCGTTCTTGACCTTGGCCATGGTGTGCATCGAGTGCACCAGTGGCACGTTCCACCGGTCGCGGGCGAGCGCTCCGACCTGCCCGGAGAGCCAGTAGTGGGAGTGGACGGCGTCGTAGTGCCCGAGGGGTTGCATCGCCTCGGCGCGCAGCACCTCGCGCGCGAACGTGCACAGCTGGCCGGGAAGCTCGCCCTTGGTGAGGCCCTCGAAGGGCCCGGCCGCGATGTGGCGCACCAGCACCCCGTCGGCCGCCTCGACCACCTGGGGCAGGGCCGAGGACGTGGCCCGGGTGAAGACGTCGACCTCGATGCCCCGCGCTGCCAGCCGCTTGGACAGCTCGATCACGTAGACGTTCATGCCGCCCGCGTCCCCCGTGCCCGGCTGGTCCAGGGGAGAGGTGTGCAGGCTGATCATGGCAACCCGCTCGCCCACGATGCCTCCTTCGTCCGGTGCCCGGAGCCGGGCACCTCAGGCACAACCCCGCGAGGCGCCGGAGGATTCCCCAGACCTTCCCCGTGGGGTGGGCGGACGAGCGGGGTCAGCGTGCGTGGGCGCCGGCAGCCGGGCGTCGGGAGCCCGGCGGCCCCGACGGCCCCGACGGCCCCGACGGCGCAGCAGCGCGAGCGCACCCACCAGCACCGCGACGACGCCCCAGAAGCCGTCGTACCACGCGGTGTCACCCGGCCGGAACGCCTCGATCACCGAGAGCGCCAGCAGGCCGGAGGCGAGGGCGACGACCACCCGCACGGCCACCGCATCGTTCTTGACCAGGGTGCTGCCGAAGGCCGCGGCGGCCAGGAGGAGGCAGGCGAGGCCGACGAAGTGGAGCGCGCCGGCGAGCGGGTCGCTGCCGGATCCGAGCAACGCGTGGACGATCCACAGCACGCCGCCGAGGACCGCCGCGGACGCGGAGAGCTTGGCAAGGGGCATCCCGGCAGTGTGCCACGGCCCGCGACTGCCCTCCCAGCTCAGGATCCGTCGGTGCCCCGGTCAGGACGCGGCTGCCACTGGCCCTCGGTGCGGACCCACAGCGTGCTGCGACGCGTGGCGGGAGGATCGGTGGAGGAGCGCCAGCCGAGGCGGACCGTGTCGGGGTCGAGCAGGTCGAGCGAGACCAGCTCGAGGTCGACCTCGGCTCCCGCGTCCGGGGCTGCGGGGGCTGCCTGCTCGGGCTCGAGCCCGGAGAACAGGTCGGGCTCCGGCTCGACCTGTCCGACGCTCGCGGCCGGGTGCGACACGACGCTGTCCGCGAACCCCGGACCGGGCTCCGGGACCGAGCCGTCGCGGAAGGCGGTCGCCGCCGCGTTGGCGCGCAGGTCGGCGGCCTCGTTGAGCTCGTGGCCGGCGTGGCCCTTGACCCAGACGAAGTCGACCTTGTCCCAGCGGCCCTCCATGGCGGTGTCGAGCGCCTTCATCAGCTCGACGTTCATCACCGGCTTGCCGTCGCCCTTCTTCCAGCCCTTGCGCTTCCAGCCCTTCATCCACTTGGTGATCGCGTTGATGACGTAGGTGCTGTCGCAGTAGATGCGCAACGGCTCGTCGAGGTGGGCGGTCTGCTGGAGCAGGTCGAGCACCGCCATCAGCTCGCCCATGTTGTTGGTGCCGTGCGGCCACCCGCCGGAGGCCCAGCAGCCGTCGTCGACGTACCACGCCCACCCGGCAGGACCGGGGTTGCCGAGTGCCGAGCCGTCGGCCGCCGCGATGATCACCGGGACATCTTGGCAGGATGGACCCATGACCCAGGACCGCACCCAGGACCAGGCCCAGATCCGCACCGCCGTCGTCACCGGCGCCTCCAGCGGCATCGGCGCGGCGACCGCTCGCGCCCTCGCCGCGCAGGGCTTCCGCGTCGTGTGCGCCGCCAGGCGCACGGACCGGATCGAGCAGCTGGCCGCCGAGATCGGTGGCCGGGCCGTCACCTGCGACGTCGGCGACGCCGACTCGGTGGCGGCCCTGGCCGAGGCCGTGCCCACGTGCCACGTGCTGGTCAACAACGCTGGCGGTGCCATCGGGACGGAGCGCGTCGAGGACGCCGACCTCGACGACTGGCGCTGGATGTACGACGTCAACGTCCTCGGGCTGGTGCGCGTGACGCAGGCACTCCTGCCGGCCCTGCGGGCGAGCGGCGACGGCGTGATCGTCAACGTCGGGTCGACGGCCGGGCGCTGGGCCTACGAAGGTGGAGCCGGCTACACCGCCGCCAAGCACGCCGTGAAGGTGGTCACCGAGACGCTCCGGCTCGAGCTCAACGGCGAGCCGATCCGGATCACCGAGGTCGCGCCGGGGATGGTGCGCACCGACGAGTTCGCGCTCAATCGCTTCGCCGGCGACCGGGCGCGCGCCGATGCCGTGTACGCCGGCGTGGACCAGCCGCTCGTCGCCGAGGACGTCGCCGACGCGATCGCCTGGGTCGCCACCCGGCCCTCCCACGTCGACATCGACGAGCTGGTGATCAAGCCGCGCGCCCAAGCAGCGGCACACAAGGTGCACCGGTCCTGAGAGGTGGCAGACTGCCGCGCGTGAAGACGATCGGACTCGTGGGCGGCATGAGCTGGGAGAGCAGCGCGGTCTACTACCGCGACCTCAACCTCGGGATGCACGAGCGGCTCGGTGGTCTCTCCTCCCCCAAGCTGGCCCTCACCACCGTCGACTTCGCCGAGGTCACCCACCTCGAGGACGACGAGCGCTGGGACCAGGTCGGTGCGCTGCTCGCCGACGCGGCCCGCGGTGTCGAGCGGGCCGGTGCCGACTTCCTGCTGCTCTGCACGACGACGTTCCACAAGGTCGCCGACCAGGTCGAGGAGGCCGTCGACATCCCGGTGCTCCACCTCGCCGACGTGGTCGCCTCCGCGGTCCAGACCGCGGGCGTCGAGACCGTCGGCCTGATCGGCACCAAGGTGGCCATGTCGGAGTCGTTCTTCGTCGACCGGCTGGAGGGCCACGGGCTCACGGTCGTGGTCCCCGACGTCCGCCACCACGACTTCCTCAACGACGCGATCTACGAGGAGCTGGTGCACGGGGTCGTGCTGCCTCGCACCCGCAACCGCGTCGTCTCGATCATCGAGGAGCTGTGGGACGCCGGTGCCGGTGGCGTGCTGCTGGGCTGCACCGAGCTGGAGCTGCTGGTGAAGCAGGCCGATGTCGAGCTGCCCGTGTTCCCGTGCACGACGCTGCACGTGCAGGCAGCGCTCGACGCTGCGCTGGCCTAGAGTGGGAGGCCGCGGGCCGTCGCGAGCCAGCGCAGGCCGGTCCACGCCGGCGAGCGCAGGTCGGTGGTGCGCACCTCGGGAGGCAGTGCGACCTCGAGCACCTGCGACCGCGCTCCCTCGCTGCTCACCCACAGCTGGCCCCCGACCACGGTGATCCCCTCACCCTGCTCCTGCGGGGGCAGCTCCCACGACGAGACGCGCTGCCACGAGGGGAACGACACGAGGTGCGCGCTCGAGTAGGTCCGCAGCACCACGCCGCCGCCGCCGGGCAGGAACGTGGCGTCGGTGACGATGCCCGGCGCCTGGCCCACCTCCTCGAGCAGGTTCGCGCTCCCCTGCCGCAGCGGGGTCGGTGCGGCGTAGACGGTGCCGGCGAAGACGCCCTTGGTGATGACGAAGAGCCGACCGGTCACGGGGTGGGCGACGAGGCCCTCCGCGTCGTGGGGGCCGTCGGGGTAGACGAGCTCGTACGTCTGGGGCGACGCCTCGACACGCCCCCGGCCGACGGGGACGCGGAGCACCTCGACGGACCCCCGCGCGTGCCGGTTGTCGCCGATGTCGCCCACCCAGACGTGGTCCGGACCGGCCGGGGCCAGTGCCTCGACGTCCACCGGCTCGGCGGCCCACGACGTCACGCCCACGGTGCCCCCGGTGCGCGGGTCCACGGTGAACACGCGACCGGAGTCGCCGGAGTCGTTGGTGGTGACCACCAGGCGCTCGCGTGCGGGGCCGTCGAGGGAGACGAGCCCGCTCGACTCCACGATGGCCGGGTCCTCGAACCGGAAGCCCGAGCTGTCGGCGCCGGGAGCTCCCGCCGCCGCGCCGACCAGGAAGGGGGCGGCGACGCACACGCCGATCGCGAACCCGCGCGCGCCGGGCACGCTCGTCATGGAGCGCGGCCGAGGAGCTCGCCGAGCCGCGGGCGGACTCCCCAGGCGCTCGCGAGGTCGTCGTACTCGCTGCGTCCACTCCCCGTGCCGCCGCCTCCGGCGACCCGCACGGCGCGGATCATGGTGTTGCGGGGCGTGTGGGCGCTCTCCACGAACTGCACCACGTCGACCCGGTAGCCGAGGCCGCGCAGCAGCTCGGCGCGCAGGGCGTCGGTGAGCGTGTCGGCCAGGCGCTCGCGGAGGATGCCGTCGCGCGTGAGCGCGGCATGGGGAGCCGGGGGCGGGGACTTCCTGAGCTGGGCCGCGATGTCGTGGTGGCAGCAGGGAGCCGCCAGCACCAGCGGCGCCTCCCACTCGACGGCGCGGGCCAGAGCGTCGTCGGTGGCGGTGTCGCAGGCGTGGAGGGCCAGGACGACGTCGGGCGCCTGATCCAGCTCGGCCTCGGTGATCGAGCCGACCACGAAGTCGGCGCCGATGCCGAGGCGGGTCGCGATCTCGGAGTTGTGGTCCGCCGACTGCTGGCGAACGTCGATCCCCGTCATCCGGACGGGCAGGTCGCGCCCGCCCTCCGCGGCGGGGGCGGTGAGGAGCTGATGGGCGGCGAACGTCAGGTAGGCGTTGCCGCACCCGAGGTCGACGATGCGCAGCGGGTCCTCCGGGGTGGGGGTGCGGAGATGGCCCTTCGCGAAGCCGTCTGCGAGGCTCGAGTCGAGCAGCCGGAGGAACTCCTCGACCTGGCGGTACTTCGCCTGCCTGCTCGGCTTCACCTTCCCCTGGGCGTCGCTGATGCCCAGGGCGACGAGGGCCGGGTCGTCCTCGCGCAGCAACCTGCCCTTGTCACGGTCGTGGCCGCGCGAGGTCTCGACGGCCTCCTTCCGGGCGGACGAGTGGACCAGCACCGCACCCTTCTTCGTCACCCGAGCCTGGTGGGTGTGGGTGGTCGTGTCGACGTGCCAGTGGGCGAAGGGCTGGGCCAGCAGCGCATGCACCGCCGCCTCCGCCTCCTCCGCGACGAGGTGGTTGGCGGTGTGGGCCTGGGTGTCGTCGTACGACGTCACCTGCAGGTGGGGTCCGGCCTTGAGGTCGACGGGCCGGATCTCCACGCGACGCACCTCGCGACCCTCGACCACCGGCGACGGCTGTCCCTTGCGCCGGCCGCTGGCCAGGGCCCGCACCAGCTGGTCGGCCTCCAGGATCACCGACCGGAGCCGGTCGAGCGCGTCGCCGTCGTCGTCGTGCGCGTCGGGGCTCACAGGACCGCGGCGAGGACGACGATGAGGATGAGGGCCCCCAGCGCCACCGGGATGACGAGTCGGCGGTGGCGGGGGTTCATGCGGCCAGCCTAGTGAGCGGGGCCTAGTGAGCGGAGCCCCACCGGGTGCGCGGTGCGCGCTCCCACGGTGCCCGGGCGTGCACCGGCCACACGCGCAGCGCCGAACCTCCGACCTGGGAGGGCACCCGCCGGCCACTCCAGTCGTCGTACCACGGCCCCGGCGGTCGCAGCTCGAAGCGCGTCATCAGCGGCGAGCCCTCGGGGTGACCAGGCTCCACGTCGTCACGCCCCGCCCACTCCGCGCCGACGATGTCCGCCCCGGCGACCACGAAGCCGTTCAGCGTCACGAGGAAACCCGGAGGCTTGCCCCCGGCCGCGACCACCCCCCGGCACAGCGCACGCCACTTGGGGGACATTCGCCACCCGTCGGCAAGCTTGTCGAGCTGGTGCTGGTCCGTCGCACCGAGGCGGACGCGGCCGTTGCCGACCCGGACGAGGACCAGGTTGCGGTCGGGCACGGGAAGAGGTGGTGGATCCCGGTAGCGGTCCACGAAGGCATCGACGTCGTCGCGGCGGTGGAACGAGGCGAGCGAGGTGTTGCGCGGGCGCCCGAGCGCTCCGGCGGCCAGGAGGCGGCGTGCGGTCTCGCGATGGATCCCGAGGTCTTCGTGCAGCTGCTGGGCCGCGGCTCTCCGGGTGAGCCAGTCGTGTGGGTCGTGCATGGCTCCGACGCTAGGCACTCCCGGCGCGCGGCAGGGCGTCGTCCACAGCCGAGTTGGGCGCACTCGCGCTGGTCTCCAGGTGCTTGGTCCACAGACCCAGCTTCCTGCGATGGACCGGCGCCCATCGCAGGAAGCTGGTGCACAGGACCAAGCACGGCTGCAGGGCAGGCGGACCTCGACTGGTGCCCATCGCAGGAAGGCGGGGCTCAGGACCAAGCACACAGACCGGGTGCTGGCCACCGGCCTCACCAGTGCTCGAGCGAGCCCCGGAAGACGGTGGCGAGGTCGTCGGCGGTGACGTCGATGGGCGCGGTCGCCAGCAGGCGCTGCTGCTTGAGCGCGCCCTCGACCAGGTCGTCGACGTCGGCCGAGCCGTAGCCGATCTCCGCGAGCCCGGTGGGGAGCCCGACGTCCCGCATCAGCCGGCGCAGCACTCCGGGCAGCACGTCGCGCCCGCCGCCCGAGGAGCCGCCGCCCGAGGAGCCGCCGCTCGAGGGGTCGCCGCCCAGCAGCTCCGCCGCGCGCAGGTGGCGCTCGGGGGACGCATCGAACGTCAACGCGAAGGCCGCCGGTGCCGTCATCACCACGGCCATGCCGTGGGGGACGATCGGCTCGTCGTCCGGATACCCGGCCGGTCGGTAGTCGCGGACCCGCCCGGCGATGGGATAGGCACAGGCGTGCGGCACGTGGACTCCCGCGTTGCCGAAGCCGAGGCCGGCGAACGTGGCGGCCAGGGCCATCTGCTCCCGCGCCTCGCGGTCGGTTCCGTCGCGCACCGCCCGACGGAAGGAGCCGGCGAGGAGGGACAGCGCCTTCTCGGACCACATGTCGGCGATCGGGTTGGCACCGCAGTAGGGCACGCGCTGCTCGGGCCGCTTGGCGTCGAAGTCGCCGAACCAGCGCGCGGTCCAGCTCTCCAGCGCGTGGCACAGGATGTCCATCCCGCACGACGCGGTCACCATCGCGGGCTGCGTCATGGTGAGGTCCGGGTCCACCACGGCCAGCGTGGGCCGCAGACGTGCGTGCGAGATGCCGGTCTTCACCTTGAGGGAGAGGACGTCGAGCACGCAGATCGTGGTGGACTCCGCACCCGTGCCGGTGGTGGTCGGCACCGCCACCAGCGGTAGCAGCGGCTGCTCCGGAACCCGGCCGCCGCCGACCGGGGCGTTGACGTAGTCCATCAGCTCGCCGGCGTTGGTGAGGAGCAGGTCGACCGCCTTGGCGGTGTCGATCGCCGAGCCGCCGCCGACCGCGACGACGGCGTCGAAGGGGCCGGCATCCCGGGCGAAGTCGATGGCCTCCTGCAGGGAGGCGTCCGTCGGCTCCACCCGTGCACCGGTGAACAGGATCACGTCGAGACCGTGGAGGCCCATCGCGTCGGCGATCCGGGCGGGGTGGCCGGTCGCGGCCACGCCGAGGTCGGTCACGAGGAGCACCCGCGGGGGCGAGCCACAAACCGCATGACGGCTCGTCGCCACCAGTTGCTGGACGTCCCAGGCGATCTCGTCGCTGGCACCGCGGCCGAACTTCAGGCCCGGTGCGGCGTAGGTGAAGACGTTCTCGCCCATCACGCGTCCTCCGTGGCTCGGTCGGGGTCGAGGCGCAGCGCATGGCGCACCAGGTCGAGGACCTCCACCGCCCCCGACTCCACGTCGGCGACGGGGACCCACGCCACGGCATCGGTCGTGCCGTCGACCTCGGCGACGTGCGGCTCGCCGTCCCCGACCGTGGCCCCGAAGATCAGGTGGACACCGTGGTAGTCCTCGATGCGCCCGGAAGGGGCGTTGCCGAAGAAGTGGGTGTCGTGCACGCCGAGCAGGTTCGTCACCTCGCACGGCAGGCCGCACTCCTCCTCGACCTCGCGGGCGAGCGCCACCGACGGGTGCTCGCCGTGGTCGACGCCTCCGCCGGGCAGCGTCCACCGGCCCGGATGCGCCGCGCGGGCGGACAGCCGGGTCAGCAGCACCACCGGCTGGTCGAGCACGGACGACGTCCTCCGCACCACGGCGTAGGCCGCGACCCGCTGCAGGCGGAAGGGCAGGTGGTCGGCCAGGGCGTCGGTCACCATGCCCGAGACCGGCACGGCGCCCGAGACGACGTCCTCGAGGAGCTTCCAGGCGGCCTCGCTGGTGGAGCCGTCGACCTCGAGCACACGCGGTGTCGGCGCGTCCGGCGCGACCCAGCCGGCGTAGACGATCCGGATCGCGTGGGCATCGACGAGCAGCCCGTCGCGTGACGCGCGCGGCAGGTGGGCGCTGTAGACGTGGGCCGTCTCGCCGACCGTCGCATGGAGCCCGGTCTCCTCGTGGACCTCGCGGATCACCGCCGCCCGCGGGTCCTCACCGTGGTCGATCCCGCCGCCGGGGAGGGTCCACAGCTCCGTGCGCGAGACGCGGGCGGACAGCCGGCTCAGCAGCACCTCCACCCGGCCCCCGTGCTCGCGCAGGATGACGGCGTACGCCCCCACGCGTTGGCGTCTCGGAAGGGATCCCATGGCCCCTAACCTAGTGACGTACGGTGTGCGCCGTGGCTCCCCCGTCCCGCGATCCGTGGCTCGACAACGTCAAGATGGTCCTCGTCACGCTGGTGGTGGTGGGGCACGCCATCGGGCTGGTCGAGGCGTCCCAGGGCAGCCACTGGGTCTACGACTTCATCTACCTCTGGCACATCCCGGCGTTCGTCATCGTCAGCGGCTACCTCTCCCAGTCCTTCGAGTGGGACCGCCGCAGGATGAAGAGCCTGCTCTACACCCTGGCCATCCCCTACCTCCTCTTCGAGCCGGCCCTGTTCTACTTCCGCCGCATCGTGGCCGACGAGCAGGTGACCGGTCCCCTGTGGCTGGAGCCGCACTGGACGATGTGGTACCTCATCGTGCTGCTCATGTGGCGGTTGATCACGCCGATCCTCAAGCGGCACTGGCTCTTCCTGCCGCTGTCGGTGGTCGTGAGCCTGGCCGGCGGCCTGTGGAACACCGAGGCCCTGATGATCCCGCGATTCCTGGGCCTGCTGCCGTTCTTCGTGCTCGGCCTGCACCTCAAGCGGCGCCACCTCGACCACCTCGACGACGTGTGGGTCCGGATCGCCGCCGTGCCGACCCTCATCGGCATCGGCGTCATGGCGGTCTACACCGACACGTGGGCGGAGACCGCCCTGCTCTGGTACGACACGGGCTACTCCGAGATCCCGATCGACAACGAGATCGTCTTCCAGACGCGGCTGACGGTGATGATGGTCGGCCTGCTGGGTTCCTTCGCTGCGATGTCGCTCGTGCCCCGGCGCCAGCTCGGCTGGTTCACCGTGATGGGCACCGCGACGATGGTGATCTACCTCTTCCACGGCTTCGTCATCAAGACGGTCAAGGTGCTCGGCTGGCCGGAGTTCACGGCCGCCCACGTGCTGCTGGGGCTGGTGCTGACGATCCTCGGCTCGATCGCACTTGCCCTGCTCCTGGCCTCGCCTCCCGTCCGGCGGGTGCTCGGGCCGTTCACCAACCCGCTCGCCTGGCTCGAGGGGCGGCGACGCAAGGTCAGCTCGGCCCCCACGTCGGTCTGACGGCCGACTGCGGCACCACGTCGAGGTGCGCCGCCTCGGCGCGGGTGGGAGCATGGCCGCCCAGGTGCGCGGGGTACCAGGGGGCGGCGACTCCCGGTTGCGGCAGGTGGTGCGGAAGTCGCTGCAGCGCCTCGAGCTGGTCGGTGAGCACCGCCCCGAGCCGGCCCGTCCACTCCACGAGGTCCTCGCCGGGACCGATGGTGACCGGCTCCCCGAACGACACGTCGACCCGCCGACCGCGGGTGAGGTCGGGTCGCGGCTCCCTGCCGCGGGCGTCAGGCACCCCGACGGAGTAGATGCGCTGTGCGCCCCACAGCGCCACCGGCACCACCGGGGCACCCGTCTCCCGAGCCAGCCCGGCGACTCCTCGCATCAACGAGCGGACCGTGTAGGAGTAGCTGATCCCCGCCTCGGGGAACGAGCACACCGCCTCGCCGTCGCGCAGCAGGCGCCGCGCCATGACGTACGCCCCCGCCGGGGCCTGCCGGTCGACCGGGACGTGCCGCATCGCGTCCATCGGCCGCGACAGCCCGGGGACGTGCCACACGTCGTGGCGGGTCATGAAGCGGACGAAGCGGCCGGTCGGTCCCGCGGCCGCCTGGACGAACAGGAAGTCCGGGTAGGACACGTGGGTCGCCGCGAGGAGCACCGGGCCGGTCGCCGGGACGTGGTGCAGCCCGGTGCCGCGGACCTCGAGGTCGAGCGCCCGCAGACCGAACCGGCCCAGCGCGACGGCGGCGCGGTAGGTCCGGTCGCCCCGCCTCGTCACGAGAAGGGCGGGCGGGCGTCACGCGCCATCGACCGCCGGCCGGCCCAGCGCCACACGCGGGCGGCCCGGTCACGGTCGGCGTCGTCGACGAGGTTGCCCATCCACCTCAGGGCCAGCGTCATCAGCCAGTCCGAGCGCATCCCGGCCGGGCCGAGGGCGGCGACCACCCTGGGCTGGGTGGCGATGCCGGCGAGGCGACGGGCGATGGAGAAGGACTCGCCGTAGTGCGAGACCAGGGTCGAGCGCCAGGCCTCGCCGAGGCCGGTGCCGTCGGCGATGTGCTCGGCGACGAGCCGCCCCGTCTCCAGTCCGTAGTCGATGCCCTCGCCGTTGAGCGGGTTCACGCACGCCGCGGCGTCACCGATCAGCGCCCAGTTGGGACCGGCCACGTTGCTGACCGCGCCCCCCATCGGCAGCAGCGCCGACGTGGGCCGCCGCAGCTCGCCGGAGAGCCCGAAGTCCTTGCCGATGGTGTCGGCGTAGGTCTGCATCAGGGGCTTGATCGCGACCTCGGCCGGCCGCTGGCTGGTGGCGAGGGTGCCGGCGCCGAGGTTCACCGTGCCGTCGCCCAGCGGGAAGATCCAGCCGTAGCCGGACACCAGCTCGCCCTCCTCGTCCCGGAGCTCGAGGTGGGAGCTGATCCAGGGATCGTCGGACATGTCGGAGTCGACGTAGGACCGTCCGGCGACCGCGTAGACGGTGTCGCGGTGCCACTCGCGGCCGAGCACCTTGCCGAGCGGCGAGCGTACGCCGTCGGCGACGACCAACCACCGGCACGCGATCTCCGCCTCCTCCCGCGGGTCGCGCGGGGTCGAGGCCGCGGAACCTCACCGCCGCGACCCGGTCCCCCTCACGCCGTACGCCGACGGCGCGGGCGCCGTCGACCGCGTGCGCGCCGCTGGTGATCGCCACGGAGCGCAGGTGGTCGTCGAGCTCGGTGCGGGCCACCGCGGACCCCCAGTCCGGCAACGAGCCTCCGGGCCACGGGAGCAGCAGCGTCTGGCCGAAGCCGTGGGCGCGCAGCCCGTGGTTGACCGTGTGGGCGCGCAGCCAGTCCTCCAGGCCGAGCTTCTGCATCTCCCCGATCGCACGCGGGGTGAGGCCGTCGCCGCAGGTCTTGTCGCGGGGGAAGGTCGCCGCGTCCGCCAGGACGACGTCGAGCCCGGCGCGTGCAGCCCACGCCGCCGCGGCGGAACCGGCCGGACCGGCACCGACGACGAGCACGTCGGTGGAGGTCGGGCGCGAGGACGGGGTGGTCACGGGCGGATCCTCTCAGTCAGCCGGTCGGTCAAATGCACCGGACCCCGGCCTCCCACGGGGAGACCGGGGCCCGGAAGGGGACTCGCTCAGTTCTGGTAGGAACCGAAGTCGAAGTCGTCGAGTGCGACGGCCTGCGACGACGGACCGAAGTCGTAGTCGTAGGAGTCGTAGCCGGTGACCGAGTAGGCCGCTGCGCGGGCCTCCTCGGTGGGCTCCACCCGGATGTTGCGGTAGCGCTCGAGGCCGGTGCCGGCCGGGATGAGCTTTCCGATGATCACGTTCTCCTTCAGGCCACGGAGGCTGTCGGAGCGGCCGTTGATCGCGGCGTCCGTGAGCACCCGGGTGGTCTCCTGGAAGGAGGCCGCCGAGAGCCACGACTCGGTCGCGAGCGAGGCCTTGGTGATGCCCATCAGGACCGGGCGACCCGAGGCCGGCTTGCCGCCCTCGGAGACCACGCGACGGTTCTCCTCCTCGAACCGCACCCGGTCGACCAGGTCGGACGGGAGCAGGTTGGTGTCACCGGACTCGATGACCGTCACGCGACGCAGCATCTGCCGCACGATGATCTCGATGTGCTTGTCGTGGATCGACACACCCTGCGAGCGGTAGACCTCCTGGACCTCGTCCACGAGGTGCTCCTGCGCCTTGCGGACGCCGAGGATGCGCAGGACGTCCTGCGGGTCGGGCGTACCGGAGGTGATGTGGTGACCCACCTCGATGTGGTCGCCGTCCTCGACGTTGAGGCGCGAGCGCTTCGAGACCGGGATCTCCTGCACCTCGGAGCCGTCGTCGGGGGTGACCACGACGACGCGGGCCTTGTCGGTCTCCTCGATCTTCACCCGACCGGCGGACTCCGAGATCGGCGTACGACCCTTGGGCGAGCGGGCCTCGAAGAGCTCGACCACGCGGGGCAGGCCCTGCGTGATGTCGTCGGCGGAGGCCACACCACCGGTGTGGAACGTACGCATGGTCAGCTGCGTGCCGGGCTCACCGATGGACTGGGCGGCGATGATGCCGACCGCCTCACCGATGTCGACCAGCTTGCCGGTGGCCAGCGAGCGGCCGTAGCACTTGGCACAGGTGCCGGTGCGGGCGTCGCAGGTCAGGACCGAGCGGACCTTGACCTCGGTGACGCCGGCGGCCACGAGCTCGCCGATCTTCACGTCGCCGAGGTCCTCCCCGGCGGCGGCGAGGACCTCGCCGGTCTCCGGGTGGGTGATCTCGACGGCGGAGGCCCGGGCGTAGGCCGAGGTCTCCACGTGCTCGTCGTCGATGCGCTTGGGCAGTCCGCGCTCGGTGCCGCAGTCGTCCTCACGGATGATGACGTCCTGCGACACGTCCACCAGACGACGGGTCAGGTAGCCCGAGTCGGCGGTGCGGAGCGCGGTGTCGGCCAGGCCCTTGCGGGCACCGTGGGTCGAGATGAAGTACTCGAGCACCGAGAGGCCCTCGCGGAAGTTGGCCTTGATCGGGCGCGGGATGATCTCGCCCTTCGGGTTGGCCACCAGACCACGCATGGCCGCGACCTGCCGGATCTGGTTCATGTTTCCGGAGGCACCCGAGTCGACCATCATGTAGATCGGGTTGGTGCGGTCGAAGTTGGCCTCCATCGCGCGACCGACCTCGGCTGCGGCCTGGGTCCAGAGCTCGATGAGCTCCTGACGACGCTCGTCGTCGGTCATCACACCGCGCTCGTAGTTCTTCTGGACCTTCTCGGCCTGCGCCTCGTAGCGGCCCAGGATCTCCACCTTGCTGTCGGGCGTGGTGACGTCGTCGA
This sequence comes from uncultured Actinomycetota bacterium, assembly GCA_963740115.1. Taxonomy (GTDB): domain Bacteria; phylum Actinomycetota; class Actinomycetes; order Propionibacteriales; family Nocardioidaceae; genus Nocardioides. Next base: position 107,743 of record CAVUCQ010000007.1, read on the forward strand.
TCGAGACGGTCACGCCGGAGCGGGTGGCCCAGTGGAAGCCGGCGTCCTTGAGGGCGTCGAGCGAGGCAGCGACCTGGACCTTGGTGTAGCGCTCGGCCAGGTCGTTGACGATCGCACCGAGGCGCTTCTTGCCGACCTCCTCGTTGACGAAGGGGTAGTCGGCCGGGAGCGTGTCGTTGAAGTGGACGCGACCCAGCGTGGTGTCGAGCAGGATCGCGGTCCGCTCCTCCCAGTCGGCACCCAGCTCGAGGTCGAGCGGGGGCACGATGTCGTCGAGGCGGATCTTGATCTTGCTCTGCAGCCCGATCTCGCCGCGGTCGTAGGCCATGATCGCCTCGGACGGGGTGGAGAAGATGCGGCCCTCGCCGACCTCGCCGTCCCGGTCCGCGGTCAGCCAGAACAGGCCGATGATCATGTCCTGCGACGGCATCGTCACCGGACGGCCGTCCGACGGCTTGAGGATGTTGTTGGTCGAGAGCATCAGGATGCGGGCCTCGGCCTGCGCCTCCGCGGACAGCGGGAGGTGGACCGCCATCTGGTCGCCGTCGAAGTCGGCGTTGAACGCGCCGCAGACGAGCGGGTGGATCTGGATGGCCTTGCCCTCGATCAGCTGCGGCTCGAAGGCCTGGATGCCGAGGCGGTGCAGGGTGGGCGCACGGTTGAGCAGCACGGGGTGCTCGGTGATGACCTCTTCGAGGACGTCCCACACGACCGGGCGCGCACGCTCGACCATCCGCTTGGCGGACTTGATGTTCTGCGCGTGCGACAGGTCGACGAGGCGCTTCATCACGAACGGCTTGAAGAGCTCGAGCGCCATCTGCTTGGGCAGACCGCACTGGTGCAGCTTGAGCTGCGGACCCGACACGATGACCGAGCGGCCCGAGTAGTCCACGCGCTTGCCGAGCAGGTTCTGGCGGAAGCGACCCTGCTTGCCCTTCAGCATGTCGGACAGCGACTTCAGCGGCCGGTTGCCCGGGCCGGTGACCGGACGTCCGCGACGACCGTTGTCGAAGAGGCTGTCGACGGCCTCCTGCAGCATCCGCTTCTCGTTGTTGACGATGATCTCGGGGGCACCGAGGTCGAGCAGTCGCTTGAGGCGGTTGTTGCGATTGATGACGCGGCGGTAGAGGTCGTTGAGGTCGGAGGTGGCGAAGCGGCCACCGTCGAGCTGGACCATCGGACGCAGGTCCGGCGGGATCACCGGGACGGCGTCGAGCACCATGCCGATGGGCTGGTTGCCGGTCTTACGGAAGGCGTCGACGACCTTGAGGCGCTTGAGGGCGCGGACCTTGCGCTGGCCCTTGCCGTTGGCGATCGTGTCGCGCAGCGACTCGACCTCGGCCTCGACGTCGAAGTCCTGGAGGCGCTTCTGGATCGCCGTGGCGCCCATGAAGCCCTCGAAGTACTTGCCGAACCAGGTCTTCATCTCGCGGTAGAGGAGCTCGTCGCCGAGCAGGTCCTGCACCTTGAGGTTCTTGAAGGTGTCCCAGACCTCCTCGAGGCGCGCGATCTCACGGTTGGCGCGGTCGCGGAGCTGGTTCATCTCGCGGTCGGCACCGTCGCGCACCTTGCGCTTGGCGTCGGCCTTGGCGCCCTCGGCCTCGAGGGTGGCGAGGTCCTCCTCGAGCTTCTTGGCGCGGTCCTCGATGGAGGTGTCGCGACGCTTCTCGAGGCGCTCGCGCTCGAGCCCGACCTTGTTCTCGAGGGACTCGGAGTCGCGGTGGCGCGCGTCCTCGTCGACCGAGGTGATCATGTAGGCGGCGAAGTAGATGACCTTCTCGAGGTCCTTCGGCGCCAGGTCGAGCAGGTAGCCCAGGCGCGACGGGACGCCCTTGAAGTACCAGATGTGGGTCACGGGAGCGGCGAGCTCGATGTGGCCCATGCGCTCGCGGCGAACCTTGGAGCGGGTCACCTCGACGCCACAGCGCTCGCAGATGATGCCCTTGAAGCGCACGCGCTTGTACTTGCCGCAGTAGCACTCCCAGTCCCGGGTGGGACCGAAGATCTTCTCGCAGAAGAGGCCGTCACGCTCGGGCTTGAGCGTGCGGTAGTTGATGGTCTCCGGCTTCTTGACCTCGCCGTGGCTCCACGTGCGGATCTCGTCCGCGGTGGCCAGGCCGATCTGAAGCTGGTCGAAGAAGTTCACGTCGAGCACGATGGCTGCAACCCTTCAGTTGTTACGAAAAACGGTGAGTAGGCGACTGAGGTCCGCCGCCGCTGGTGGATCCGGGACCAGGTCCCTCACGACACCAGCGGCAGCGGGTTCACTCAGACTTCTTCGACGGAGCTGGGCTCGCGGCGCGACAGGTCGATGCCGAGCTCCTCGGCGGCCCGGAAGACGTCTTCCTCGGCATCCTTGAGCTCGATGGTCGATCCGTCGTGCGTGAGCACCTCGACGTTGAGGCAGAGGGACTGCATCTCCTTGACGAGCACCTTGAACGACTCGGGGATGCCCGAGTCGGGGATGTTCTCGCCCTTGACGATCGCCTCGTAGACCTTCACGCGGCCCGGCACGTCGTCGGACTTGATCGTCAGCAGCTCCTGCAGGGCGTAGGCGGCACCGTAGGCCTCCATCGCCCAGACCTCCATCTCGCCGAACCGCTGGCCACCGAACTGGGCCTTACCGCCCAGGGGCTGCTGCGTGATCATCGAGTAGGGGCCGGTGGAGCGAGCGTGGATCTTGTCGTCGACGAGGTGGTGGAGCTTGAGGATGTACATGTAGCCCACCGCCACCGGCTCCGGGAACGGCTCACCGGAGCGGCCGTCGAAGAGGGCGGCCTTGCCGTCCTCCTTGACCATCCGCTCGCCGTCACGATTGGGCAGCGTGGCACCGAGCAGACCGGTGATCTCGTCCTCGCGGGCACCGTCGAACACCGGGGTCGCGACCTTGGTGTTGGGCGTGGCCTTGTCGGCGCCGATCGAGATCAGGCGCTGCTTCCAGTCGGCGTTGCCCTTCTCACCGGAGAGGTCGAGGTCCCAGCCCTGCTTGGCGAGCCAGCCCAGGTGGAGCTCGAGGATCTGGCCGATGTTCATACGACGCGGCACACCCAGCGGGTTGAGCACGACGTCGACGGGGGTGCCGTCCTCCATGAACGGCATGTCCTCGACGGGCAGGATCTTGGCGATGACGCCCTTGTTGCCGTGACGTCCGGCGAGCTTGTCGCCGACCGAGATCTTGCGCTTCTGGGCGACGTAGACGCGGACCAGCTGGTTGACGCCCGGAGGCAGGTCGTCGCCGTCCTCGCGGTCGAAGACCCGCACGCCGATGACCGTTCCGGACTCACCGTGCGGCACCTTCATCGAGGTGTCGCGCACCTCGCGCGCCTTCTCACCGAAGATCGCGCGGAGCAGGCGCTCCTCGGGGGTGAGCTCGGTCTCGCCCTTGGGCGTGACCTTGCCGACCAAGATGTCACCGGTGGTGACCTCGGCGCCGATGCGGATGATGCCGCGCTCGTCGAGGTCGGCCAGGCCCTCCTCGGAGACGTTGGGGATGTCCCGCGTGATCTCCTCGGGGCCGAGCTTGGTGTCGCGGGCGTCGACCTCGTGCTCCTCGATGTGGATCGAGGTGAGGACGTCCTCCTGCACCAGTCGCTGGCTGAGGATGATCGCGTCCTCGTAGTTGTGGCCCTGCCACGGCATGAAGGCGACGAGCAGGTTGGTGCCCAGCGCCATCTCGGCGTCGTCGGTGCAGGGACCGTCGGCGATCGGCGTGCCGACCTCGAGGCGGTCGCCGGCCTTCACCAGCGGGCGCTGGTTGATGCAGGTGCCCTGGTTGGAGCGCTTGAACTTGGCCAGCTTGTAGGTCTGGTAGGTGCCGTCGTCGTTCATCGTCTCGATGGCGTCGGCGGAGACCTCCTTGACCACTCCGGCGTTGTCGGCCACGACCACGTCGCCGGCGTCGACGGCGGCGCGGTACTCCATGCCGGTGCCGACCAGCGGGCTGTCGCTGACGACCAGCGGGACGGCCTGGCGCTGCATGTTGGCGCCCATGAGCGCGCGGTTGGCGTCGTCGTGCTCGAGGAACGGGATCAGGGCCGTCGCGACCGACACCATCTGGCGCGGTGAGACGTCCATGTAGTCGACCTCTTCGGCCAGGATCGCGTCGACCTCACCCTTCTGCTGGCGGACCAGGACGCGCTCCTCGACGAACTTCATCTTGGCGTCGAGCGGAGCGTTGGCCTGCGCGATGACGAAGCGGTCCTCGTCGTCGGCGGTGAGGTAGTCGATCTCGTCGGTGACGACACCCTTGACCACGCGGCGGTACGGGGTCTCGACGAAGCCGAACGGGTTGATCCGACCGTAGGAGGCGAGCGAGCCGATCAGCCCGATGTTGGGGCCTTCAGGCGTCTCGATGGGGCACATGCGGCCGTAGTGCGACGGGTGGACGTCACGGACCTCCATGCCGGCACGGTCACGGGACAGACCACCGGGACCGAGGGCCGACAGGCGACGCTTGTGCGTCAGGCCGGCGATCGGGTTGGTCTGGTCCATGAACTGGCTCAGCTGCGAGGTGCCGAAGAACTCCTTCAGCGCCGCGACCACGGGCCGGATGTTGATCAGGGACTGCGGCGTGATCGCCTCGACGTCCTGGGTCGTCATGCGCTCGCGGACCACGCGCTCCATGCGGGCCAGGCCCGTGCGGAACTGGTTCTGCATCAGCTCGCCGACCGTGCGCATGCGGCGGTTGCCGAAGTGGTCGATGTCGTCGGCCTGGACCTTGACGGGCGCACCGTCGGGGCCCTCGACCACGTTGCCGGCAGCGTCGACCAGCGGGCGCCTCGCCCTGGACACCCGCGGCGTGCAGCTGCACGACGTAGCGGATGGCAGCCACGACGTCGTCGATGGTCAGCGTCTGCTGGTCGAAGGCCTCGTGCAGGCCCGACCTTCTTGTTGATCTTGTAGCGGCCGACCTTCGCCAGGTCGTAGCGCTTGGAGTTGAAGTAGTAGTTGTTGAGCAGCGTCTGCGCGGCCTCGGCCGTCGGCGGCTCGCCGGGGCGCAGCTGCGGTAGATGTCGAGCAGCGCGAGGCGGGTGACCTCGAGGTTGACCTGCTCGGCGGTGGGCCTCGCCCCGCGCCTTCTTCTGCAGCTCCTCGTGGACGACCTCGTAGCGGACGCTGTCCTTCTCGAGGGTCAGCATCATGGACTCGTACTGGCCGAACTCCTCGCGGATCTGGTCGGTGGTCCAGCCGAGGCCTTGAGCAGGACGG
>CAVUCQ010000008.1:0-571239 GCA_963740115.1 uncultured Actinomycetota bacterium
CTCTCCCTGCGCCGCTCCGAGGTGAAGTAGTCACACACACCGCGCGGGTACGTCTGAGCGACATCACCGCTGCACGCCGTACTCACGACATGTCGGGCGGGACGTCCGGCCGGACGAGACCCGACTCGTACGCCGCTACGACGACCTGTGTTCGGTCTCGCAGACCCAGCTTTCGCAGGATGCTGGCGACGTGGGTCTTGACGGTCCACTCGCTGATCACCAGCGCGTCCGCGATCTCCGCGTTCGACATCCCGGTCGCAATCGCCCGGGCGACCTCGAGCTCCCGACTGGTCAGGCCGGCGAGGTCGCTCGGGGCCGGTGCCGGCGTACCGGCGGCCCGCCGACGCTCCGCCTCGGCGAGCAGAGTGGTCGCCTCCGCCAACCGCTGCGCCAGGTCGCGGTTGTCTCCGGTGACCCGCTGGAGCTGCCCGGACCTCTGCGCCACGGCAAATCCCATCAGCCATGCTGATCCGTAGACGATCGCCATGAAGGCGCCGTCACCCTCGGCCCGGGCGAGGAGCGCGACTGAGACCAGGATGGTCGCGGCGCTCAGCGCCGCCCTGGCGGCGCCGGCGTAGGCACTGCTCAAGTAGGCGGCGACCAGCATCGCGGTCAGCGTTGCCAGTCCTTCGGTCGGCGTGGTGAGCCAGCTCTGGACCACGGCCGCTCCGAACACGACGACGAGGACCACGACAGGCGCCGGACGGCGCAGCGCCAACGGCAGGGTCATCGCGAGCGTGGTGACCGAGAGCACGGGACGCGATCCGGTCACCTCTCCGACGCCGGGCAGCAGACCCGGCGCCCAGATCTCGACCTGGGTGGCGAGCGTCAGAGCCGCCGCCACCACGATGTCCACCGTGGTCGGCCGCCGATCCGGCATCCATCTCATGGGCGGGACGGTACCCACATGAGGGTGTCTCCGGGCGTCACTCTCGAGAGCGAGATCGGCCCGAACCGCTCTGTGGAGCGATGCCGAAGGTCCGCGACCTGACCGATGTTGGACGCCCGAACGCACCACACACCCCGGAGGACACCATGGCTCGACTCACCACCAAGCTCCTGTACGCCGTGCTGCTGGGCCAGCTGGTCGCCCAGCTCGGTTGGATCGACCCGCTGTTCATCCCACTGGTCCTGGCCGGTCCGGTACTGACCGGAGCCATCCTCGCCTCGCGGCGAGTCAGCTACGCGTGGGTGGCGGTCCTCTGGGCGAGCACCGGGGTCGGCATGGCGTGGTCGGACTGGGTTGTCAACCAGTCGGACGTCGTGTTCCACCTGGCGCTCGCCGTGCTCATGCCGCTGCTGGCGGGCATCGGATGGGGGGTCGTTCGGCTGACCGGCCGCCGACAGGCGCCTGCGGCCTGACAGGCGTCGCGACGTGGTGGCACTGCCCGGTTCGCGTAGCCCGGCAGGTGCCGTCAGCACCAACCACGCCCGGCACGCTGACAGGACACGCAGTCGCCGTCAGCGACCGGCGGATCAGGCTGGGTGCTTGCGTGTGATCCGATAGTGCAGGGTCAGGAACGGGAAGCCGAAGATCCAGAACGTGTGTTCGGCGCGCAGCGATCCGTTGCCGACGTAGACGTCGAGTTGCTCCTCGAAGCCGTGCACGGCCAGCGCGGTCAGTTCGTCTGCCGCCGTGTCGATGTAGGTGAGATAGTGCCCCGCTTGGCCGTCGTGCGCCCGGCTCGTCAGCAACAAGCCCCGGTCGGGTCGTGACCGCGGCAGCAGCGTTGCGGTGAAGCTGCCCTCGGGGACGGGAAATCCGACGCTGACGTAGCCAACGTCGCCGTGGGTGTAGGTGGTGTAGATCCCGAGCATGATCGGCTCGTCGTCGTCGGCGAACGACCGAACCCAGCCACGCACGGACACCACGCCGTCGACCCCGGTGACGGTGTCGATCCGGCTGAGGATCCCGCGTTGGGCCTCTCGTTGGTTCATCGGAATGCTGGCCTGTCCAAGTGGGCGCGCCACGAGGGTGCGGTAGAGCAGGTAGCCGGGCCGAACCCACAGCCGCCACTGCGGCACGATGTCGAGGGCGAACCGGGTGGTGTGCTCGTAGAACTCCCGCACCAGGGGGTCGACCTCACGCGGGTCGAGCTCCGGTCCGGCCAGGGCATCGAGGGAGGCGACGATCCCGGCATCCGGGGCATCGGCGATGTAGTGCGCGCCCAGTTCCTCGGCGAGGTCCCGGACGTAGGTGGTGCCGACGTACCTCGAGCGCGCGGGCCGGGGCACCACGAACGGCAGGTCGGCGGCGCGGACGCGTTCGGCGAGCAGGCTGAGTTGGGCGTCGCGGAAGACCAGTGCGGACAAGCTGCGGTAGGCGAGCACGGTGGTGCTGGCGACCGTGGCGGCAGACGCCTGCCGGCCCGCGAGTACCTGCCCCACGGCGAAGCCGACGGCCGGGCCCATCACCACTTTCTGCGGTCGCAGCCCCATCGCCCCGACCATGGCGCCCGTCGCCGCTCCGACCGTTCGAGGACCTGCGCCGGCCAGTGCCTCCGCGATCCAACCAAGCGGTGCGGCGAGTGCGGCACTCACCGCGATCCGCTGCCACAGTGCCGGGATCTCGCCCTCCTGCTGGCGGGAGCGGGCCACGGCCTCCGACGCCCCCAAGCCGATCGCCCCGACGACCGCGGCACGCGCCGCGTTCCTCACGCCGCGATGCGCGGCCAACGACGCTCCCGCGATGCCTCCGATCGAGGCTGCGAAGGCCGCGGACGTCGTGGTGGACACCCTCGCGACCCTAGTCCGATCCTGGACGGGCACGCTCCGAGCGGCCGAACATGCCATCGGGTGCCCGCACGGCCGGCGTCTGCTCGCCCACTATGACGCGACTCCATTCCGCCGCTCTGTGACCGTCAACTCGTCGGGCAGCTGGCCTGGCCCAGCGGGTCGCGCCGTCGCTCGTGTCCGGTGGGCGGTCAGCCTGACGAGTGGGCTAGACCCGTCGACCCGTGACTCGCCCCGGGGTCTAGGGTCCGAAGGTGGTGTCGACGCTGGGCGAGCTTCTCCCGAGGGCCGCTCGAAGGTTCGGTGACCGGACTGCGTTGGTCGTTCGAGAGAAGTCCTTCACCTTCACTGAGCTGGAGGAGACGTCGAACCGGCTCGCGAACGGCCTGCTGGCGATCGGGGTGCAGGCCGGAGACCGCGTCACCCTGTACGGCCCGAACTGCTCGGAGTGGGTCGTCGCCTACTACGCGGTCGCCAAGGCCGGTGCCGTGGTGAACCCGATCAGCGCGATGCTGACCACCGAGGAGGTCCGCTACGTCGTCGCGAACTCCGGTGCGCGGGTGGTCCTGGCGTCGACCGACAAGGGGCTTGCGCTCCTCGACCTGGTCGCCGCGGGCGACCTGTCACACCTCGTGCTGTGGGGAGACGACGTACCAGCCGACGCCATCTCCGTCCCCCAGTGGATCAGCGACGAAAGCCCATCCTTCGCGCCGGTGCACCGTGAGCCTGGTGACCTGGGCGCCCTCTGCTACACCTCGGGGACGACCGGTCACCCCAAGGGCGCGATGCAGAGCAACCGCGCGGTCGTGGCAGCCGCCGTCGGGACAGTCCTGATGGGTGCGCGTGGTCCGGATGATCGGGTCGTCAACTCGCTACCGCTCGCGCACGTCTACGGATCATGCGTGCTGAACGGCGCGATGCTCGCCGGATCCGAGTTGATCATCGTGCCCCGGTTCAACGAGGACGACGTCCTGACCGCGATCGCGACACATCGAGCGACCCTGATGGACGGGGTCCCGACCGCCTACTACTACCTGCTCGCTCATCCGGGCTTCGACCAGGCCGACCTGTCCAGCCTGACCCGCTGCTGGGTCGGCGGGCAGACACTCCCCGCGGCCAAGGCGACCGAGTTCACCGACAGGACCGGATGTCCGATCCACGAGGTCTGGGGGATGACCGAGCTCGCCGGAGCAGCGAGCGCCAACCCCGTGGTGGGGATGAACAAGGCGGGCACCATCGGCATCCCCTACCCCGGCAACACGATGCGGGTGGTCGACATCGAGGACCCCAGCCTCACACTCGGACCGGGTCAACGGGGCGAGCTGATGTTCCACGGCCCCCTGGTGATGGACGGCTACTACGGCAACGACGAGGCAACGCGCGCGTCGATCGAACCCGACGGCTGGCTGCACTCAGGCGACATCGCGACGATGGACGAGGACGGCTACTTCACCATCGTCGATCGCAAGACCGACATGATCCTCACAGCCGGCTTCAACGTCTACCCGGCCGAGGTGGAACGCGTCCTGTGCATGCACCCGGCGGTCGCCCTGGCCGCAGTCACCGGCGTCCCGGACGAGGTCAAGGGCGAGCTGGCGAAGGCGTACGTCGTCCTCAAGCCCGACACCACCGTCACCGGCGAGGGACTCATCGCTCACTGCCGCGAGCACCTCGCCGCCTACAAGATCCCGCGCGCCGTGCAGTTCGTGGACACCGTCCCCATCACCGCGTCGGGAAAGATCATGCGACGACTCCTCAAGGACCATGACGACGGAACACGCTGATTCGCGTCTCAACGACACATAGGGCGTATGCCCGATGTGTCACCTAGGGGCTTAGACGCAAGGTCAGAGGCATGAACAACACCGCCATCCAGTACACCGCTCGCCTTGCCGCCGATCACCGAGCCGAGGTCGCCGCCGACATCGCTTCCGCGCGCAGCGTCCGCCGACTCCACATCACCCTCGAGCCCACCGTCACCGAGGTCCTGCCACGCCACCGTGGCGGGTGGTCGCGGTGGCTGCCGGCCCTGCATCCGGCTCACTGAGCGCGTGCGGGCGACATCGCTCGGCGGCTGGCCCGGTGTATCACCTCTCCGGCGGCGGACCCGGGCCTGGGGTCGATGGCCCCGGAAGGTGTCGTGCTCGAGTTGAGGGCTCGAAAGTCAGCAGCGCGTCCCGACGGGCAAGTGTGACGGCCTCGGTGCGGTTGGCCGCGCCGAGCTTGGTCAGGATGTTGGAGATGTGCACGCTCACGGTCTTCGCGGATATGACGAGGGTCGCGGCGATCTCCTTGTTGGTGCGCCCTTGCTCGACGAGGGCGAGCACTTCTGCCTCGCGAGCCGTCAGCACGCTCGCAGGTTCGGCGCGACCAACGCCCAGCACCCGGCTGCGTCGAGCGGTCGCCTCGCAACGACGGCGCAGCGGCTCGGCCCCGAGTCGTACAGCCATGGCATGCGCCTCCGTCAGCGCGTCGTGACCTTGTTCCCGGTCACCGTCTCGCAAGGCGCACTCCGCCTGCCACACCCGAGCCTGGGCGGCGTCCCAAGGACGGTCGAGAGCCGCCCAGCTGTCGGCGATCGAGCTCCATTCTCCTGCACCGTCTTGGCCGGCGACGCGGTTGAGGTGCGCGGCGATTTCACTGCGCAAGGCAGGCACCACGCGGCTGCCCCCCTGCAAGCCCAGGACCGCAGGCCCGTGTGCGCACAGCTGCTGGACGTCGGGGGTATCCGCGTCGCGCGCCGCAATGGCGCGCAGGGCGAACAGGTACGCCTCCAGCTGGTCGTCTGCTCGATCACTGTCGCGGCAGACAGCGACCCAGCGAGCGTAGGACGTGCACCCCTCGTCGGCCCGCTGCTCGACGGCCGCCAGCTCCAGGGCGAGGAAGGCCCTCAGCGATGCTTCCACCGGAGGGAGTCCGGTGGAGCCTTCCTCCGCGTCAGGTTCCGCGATGTTGTCCCTGTGAATCCGCCCACGGTCGAGGTCTCCGCGCCGTATCCACAGTGCAGCCGCGGCGAACTCTCGCATCGTGGCAAGCTCTCGTCCGCTCTTTCCCTGCAGCGCCAGTGCGAGGCACTGCTCTGTGCGAGACCACGCGCCGGTCTGCAACGTGATCATGGCCAAGACTGCGTGATGTGCGAACCACAGGTGCGGATGCAGTTCGGGGTCTCGCACGGCTTCTAGATTGTTGTCGAGCACGTCTGTGGCTTCGCGGTACATTCCGGCGTTGGCCAGGCCGAGGCCGAGCAGACCGCGGGCGTCGATCGTGGCGCCGGGGTCGTGGTCGGCCGTCCAGTCGACGTACTCGTGGAGTAGGGCGATCCCGCGCTCCTGCGTCCCGCGTCGCAGAGTGAGGAAGGCCATCAGATCGAACAACATGTTGACGACGTCGCGCGAAGGGGTGGTGTCGAGTCGCTGGTAGGCCTCTTCCAGAAGGGCTAGGGCCACGTCCGGCAGCTCCTCCAGCCAAGAGGCCGCCAAACGCACCAACACCTCGGTTGACCTGAAGTCTCGCGGCGCCACCAGCAATCGCGCCTTCACCGCTTCCGCTTCGGCCGGCGGCAGCACGCGGTCCGAATCCTGCGGCAAGGAACGCATGGCCATCTGCCTGATGAGGCTCAGCCACAAACCCCGCAACCAGTCCAGCTCCTGGTTCAACTCGGAATCAACGATCTCGATGACCGCTCCCAGGTCGCCGACCGACACCAGAGCGCCAACCAAGGCAGCAAGGCCGCGATCGCGCTCCAACAGCGTCGCCTCGTCCGTGGGCGCCGGCCACGTCTCCATCGCTCGTGCCCACCACAGCCGGCGCACACGGTCGTCGTCGGCGGCGTCGGCCGCCCGGGCGGCCGCGAGAACGGCCTCGAAGGCCCCAGGCCCTCCGACCGCATAGCGGTGGTGGGCCCGGGCGATGAGCAGCGCCGGATTGTCCGGCTCATCTTCCAGCGCGCGCTCGAGGTGGGCTGCCCACTCCAGATGCAGTCGGGTGCGCTCCTCGGCCAGCAGGTCCCTGTCGACGGCCTCGGCGAGGAGGGCGTGGCGAAACCTGAGCTCGCCGGTGCTCGGGTCCACCCGGAGAACCCCCCGCGATCGCGCCTCCGCCACTGCCAGATCGAACGCAGAGTCGAGGTTGCAAACGGCCTGGAGGGCCGACGCCGGGAGCGTTCCCTCGCCGACCGACGCGGCGGCCACCACCGCGCGCGCCGCCGGCGACAACCGGTCGAGAGACGCGTGGAGCACAGCTGGCAAGGAGCCCGACACCTGCCCTCCAGAGGCAACCAGCTCCTCGACGAAGAACGGCAACCCGTCGCTGACGGCACAGATCCGTTCTACCTCCTCCTCGGTCAGGGTCCGGTCAGACAAGGCCGTCGCCTGAGCGGCCACGTGCTGCCTGGACAGCGGCGCCAAGGTGAGCACGCGCCCCACCCGTCCCAGCTCGACGAGCCCATGAGGCAGCCGGTCCGTGGCCGAGACGTCGGTTCGCACGGTGCCGAGCAGCAGCAGGGGGTTTCCGGTCGCCACCTTGGCCAAGTAGGACACCAGGTCGTGCGTCGCCCCGTCCATCCACTGAAGATCGTCGAGCAACCAGCAGGCAGGCTGCCCGATGCGGTCGAACAGCGTGAGCACGGACCTGGTGACGGCACTTCGATCGATGGTCGGTGGAGCGTCGTCGGTCAGTGATGGGACAAGCGATGCCAGTACCGTCGCCGCAGGGCCCAGAAGGCGCCGCACTTCGGTCTCGCCGAGCCTGCGAACGAGCGCCCGCACCAACTCGGTCGTACCACTGAAGGGGACCTCCCCACCCGTCATCGCCACGCCGTGGCTGACCGGGCACCACCAGCCCTGCGCCGCCAACGTCTGGGCGAGTTCGGTGGCGATCCTGGTCTTGCCGATGCCGGCCTCGCCCGTGACCAGAACCACGGCAGCCATGCCTTCCACGGCACTCGCGGCGACGCCGCGCAGCACCTCGAGCTCGGGCGCGCGGCCGACGAATACGACGTTCGAGCCGGACACTCCTCAAGGGTCGCGCAGCAGCGGGGATGCGTCACGTCCTGGTCTGGACGCGATACGTTCGCCGCATGCCGAGTGCCATCGACATACCCGTCGACACGTTCGTCACCCTCGATGGCGTCCGCTTCCACTACCTGGACTGGGGCGGCGACGGAGATCCTCTGCTGCTGTTGGCGGGCTTGGGCTGCACCGCCCACGCCTTCGCGGAGCTGGCCCCGCACTTGAGCGACCGGTTCCGGGTGCTCGCCCTGACCCGGCGCGGGCACGGGCTGACCGACCAGGTCCGGAGCGGCCACGCGCTCGTCGACGCCGCCGAGGACGCGCGGCGGCTGCTGGATGCCCTGGGCATCGAAAGTGCCCACGCCGTAGGGCACTCGATGGGAGGAGGTGAGGTCTCTGCCCTTGCGGCTCGCCATCCCGCTCGCGTCGCCAGTGTCGTGTATCTCGAGGGCGCCTACGACTGGGTCGACTGCCCAACTCCGGAGGGGTCGGAAGAGGCTGCGAGCCCCGACCAGTTCGCGTCGTACAAGGACTACGTCGACTTCGTCCGCTCCCTGCTCCCAGATGACATCTGGGGACCCGCCCTCGACGCGATGCTGCGTACCTGCGTGAACACCCATCCGGACGGGTCCGTGGTGGACAAGCTCTCCGATGCGGCCTTCGCACCGTTCGTCGAGGCGTTGAACACGTTCCGACACCCCTATTCCGAGATCACCGCCCCTGCGCTGGCGATGTACGCCGTCGGTGACCAGCGGCACGGAGCTGATGCGGCGTGGCGCGCCGCCTGTCGTGACCGCTTCGCCGCCGAGATGGCGAATGGTCACGTCATCGAGATCCGCGCGAGCCACTACTTGTTCTTGGACCACCGTGACGAGGTTCTCGCGGCGATGCGGAAGTTCCTCACGTAGCCTCCCTCTCCGTGCGGAGGTCCCACGCGGGTCTCTCGCACGTCCGCATCCGGCACGCTCCGGGCGCTGCTGGACGAGCGTCCTACCGCCGCGACTCGACCGGGTGCCAAGTCCGAGTTCGCCAGCACTCAGGTGGGTAAGGCGGCTCGGACGCGAGTCGTCCAGTCCTGCCCTTGGCTGTTCGGATCGTCCCCGTCGTCCCCCAGAACCGACTCGTACCAGCCGCCCGGCCAACCGTTCACGGGTGCGGCGTACGTGACCCAACAGCGACGCACGCCCTCACGACGGTTCCAAGTCTCAAGGATCCCTGGATACCAGCGATCCTTGTACTGGATCCAGACCCGATCCTCTGCTGGCGTGTCCCTCACAGAACGAGCGTAGGTCGAACACCTCGCGAAGGTCTGCCGGTGCGCGTGCAGCGTTCGTCGCGCGCCGTAGTGACGGGAATCGCTGGAGTCATACGCTGGGGCCATGGCAGTCTTTGCCAGCATCGCGGCCAGTCTCGACGGGTTCATCCGAGCGGAGAGTGGCGACATGGCGTGGCTCAATGACGCCATGCGACGCGACGAGGACTACGGGATGGCGAAGACGATGCAGCGCGTCGGGGCCTACGTGCTGGGCGCCAGGACCTACCGCGAGTCCGTGGCGATGTTCGGTGGCGGCATGGGCCACCCGCCGACCTACGTGCTGACTCACGCAGCGCCCGAGGAGGCGCCATCAGGGGTGACTTTCACGTCGGAGGACATTCGCCAGGTCGTGATGACCGCCCAGTCCGCGACCGACAAGGACGTGAACGTCTTTGGGGGAGGCGATGTGCTGACTCAGGCTCTTGCTGCCGACGCCCTCGACGAGTTGATGGTCGCCTTGGTCCCCGTCGTACTGGGCGGTGGCACCCGACTCTTTGGTGAGCTCGAAGTGTCCAAGCGGCTCAACCTGACGGATTGCACGTCATTCAAGAGCGGGATCGTCCTGCTGCGGTACGCGAGCATCTAAGACTCGACTCGCGCGCAGCCGCGGGGATACGTCCTGCCGGGCATTCCTGAAGCTCCCTTGGCAGAGCCGTGATGGCATCGCCCACGCCTAAGCCCACCGCCGAGACCTCCCCGATGCCGCGACCATGAGGCATCAATATTGCACCCACGCTCCGTCCGAAAAGTCCGGAATCGGAGGCCAAGGGTTTGGCCGTCGTCGTGGAGGGTGGATCGATTCCTCGTCGGCGGGTACCGAAAGACCCTGTCGACGCGGTGCATCGAGGCGCCGCACCAGGAGGAGAGATGACCACGAAGGTGCAGAAGAGCATCACCGTCGACGTACCGGTGAGCATGGCGTACAACCAGTGGACCCAGTTCGAGGAGTTCCCCCAGTTCATGGGCGGCGTCCAGAAGGTGGAGCAGCTCAACGACCGGCGGCTCCACTGGGTCGCTGAGATCGCCGGGGTCAAGCGCGAGTGGTACGCCGAGATCCTCGAGCAGCGCCAGGACGAGAAGGTTGCCTGGGCCGCCAGCGAGGGAGCCACGAATGCGGGCGCGGTGACCTTCGCGCCGAACGGCGCCGGTCGGACGCTGGTCACCCTCGACCTCGAGTACGAGCCCGAGGGCCTGGTCGAGAAGGCGGGTGACGCGCTCAACATCATCGAGCGGCAGGCAAAGTCCGACCTCGAGAAGTTCAAGACCTTCATCGAGTCGCGCAGCCACGAGACGGGCGCCTGGCGGGGCGAGGTCGAGGGTCAGGCTGGCACCCCCGGTGTTGACGCAGCAACCGCCTCGGAGGGCGACAGCGGAAAGGCCGGCATCTCCGCCAAGGCCGCAGCCGCCGGAGTGGCCGCCGTGGCCGGAGCCGCAGCGGTGGCGGCCAAGAGAAGCGGCTCGTCCGAAGGGTCGGAGGCAGACACGGTCGAGCCTGTCAGCCCGCCGGCGGAGCCCGACGAAGTCGACGTCGTCGTCCTGGACGACGCCCCCCGGGCGACCACGGATCCCGTTGTGGTGGAGGACACCACGGCACTCGACGACTCCACTACCGGCGTGAAGGGCGACAACACCCGCGACCTCAGTTGAGATCGGCCGGTGAGCGGGCTTCCGCAATAGCCGGTAGATCGGCGCGCCTACCCAGGTGCACCCGCCGCACCGCAACACTCGCAATCGCCCGCCGCGCGCTGGAGGCAACATGCTGGCAACCGTGACAAGCGTCGTGGTCCTCGAACCACACCCGGATGACCTGGCCATTGGATGCGGAGGGCTGGTGCAGCGACTCGGCGACCAAGGCGCCAGTGTGCACACCCTCCTCATGTCAGAGGTACCCGAGAAGTACAGGAAGATCTACGACCGTGAAGACGGCTACGTCTCCTACTCCGGCACCGACCGCATGCGAGAGGCCGCGGCGGCGGACGCGATCCTCGGCGTCGGCGGTCGGACGATCGCCTTCGGACCCGATTGGCATCACCGCCTCGATGCCATGCCGGCATCGACGCTGGTCGACGCGATCGAAGACTGCGTCGGACGGATTCGGCCCGATTTGATTCTCGTTCCGGCGCGCTCCTACAACCAAGATCACCGGGCCGTCCACGATGCGTTCCAAGCCGTGATGCGCCCGCACTTCTACCGCGGAATGGTCCTGGCGTACGAGACGACCATGGAGCGCGATTTCGAGCCGAACGTCGTCGTGCCGCTCACCGACGAGCAGCTCCAACGCAAGCTGGACGGCTGTCGTGCCTACGTGACTCAGCTGGGGTCACCCGAGCACATGTTCAGCCTCGAAACCATCGAAGTGGGAGCACGCTACAGGGGCAGGTTGGTGCACGCGGCCGCGGCCGAGACGTTTCAACTTATCCGGGGGACATACCTCTGACATGAGGACCGAGACATTGATCGTGGGAGCCGGGGTGAGCGGTCTGGCCTTCGCGGAGGCCCTCGGGGACGAGGACTACGTCCTCGTGGACGCCGCGGACGAGGTCGGGGGCTACTGTCGCTCGGTCCACAGAGATGGATTCGTCTGGGACTACTCCGGCCACTTCTTCCACTTCAGGCACCCGGAGATCGAGGACGAGCTGATGCGCCGGATCGGGCCATCGCGAGTGCGGAAGGTGACACGTCGCTCGAAGGTGCTCTACAAGAGCCGGCTGATCGACTTTCCCTTCCAGCGCCACATCGACCAACTCGACCATGACGACTTTGTCGCCTGCCTCAACGGGTTGGGGAAGAGAGACGCGGCCGAGCCCACAGATTTCAAGCAGCTGCTCCACGCCCGGTACGGCGCGGGAATCTGCGAGCAGTTCATGATTCCGTACAACGAGAAGGTCTATGCAACCGACCTCGGTCGCCTCGATGTCGAGGCGATGGGCCGGTTCTTTCCGCACGCAGACCAGGACTCCATCCTTGCGGGGCTCGGCGCTCCCAGCCCACCGACGTACAACTCGACCTTCGTCTACCCCAAGGACGGCGCGGCAGAGTTCGTCCGTGCCCTCCACGGCTCAGTCCGGCCGGGTCGGACTCTTCTGGGCGAGCCGGTCGTCGGCATCGACGTACGCCGTCACCTCGCCTACACCACTCGGCGCACGATCAGATACGAGTCGCTCGTCAGCTCGATGCCCCTGCCGAACCTGCTAGCCCTCACCGGGCTTTCCCACGACCCCGGGCTCTACACCCACAACAAGGTCTTGGTGTTCAACTTCGGCTTCGACCGCAAAGGGCTTGACGACGTCCATTGGATCTACGTGCCCGAACCCACGGTCAGCTTCTACCGCGTCGGCTTCTATGACAACGCATGGCCAAATGACCGGATGAGTCTCTATGTGGAGATCGGCTGTCGTGCCGACGAGGCGCTCGCCCCGGCCGACGTCGCTCGCATGCGAACGCGGGCCCTCGCCGACCTGGACCGCATGGGCATCGTCGAGGGGCAGCGACTCGTGGCGTCCCACCACGTCGTGCTCGACCCCGCCTACGTCCACATCACCCGTTCCTCGCAGGAGGACGTCGCGGCGCAGCGGGCCGTCTTGGCCGCTCGCGGCGTCCACTGCCTGGGTCGCTACGGCACCTGGACCTACTGCTCGCTCGAGGACAACATCGTGGAGGCTCGCATGCTGGCTCACACGTTCAACCGCTCATCTCCTCTCCTTGTGGCTGACCACGCCAAGCGCGAGGCAGTTCCCGCCCCACGTTCAGAACAGCGCCGCCGGCCGTCACCGGCGGCACGGAGTGCAGCTCCTTAGCATCACGCCTGCTTGGCCCATGACCAGAGAGCGAAAGTCCTCCCGTCACTGGAGATGGTCAGCGTTTCTACTGCAGCCCCGTTACTGGTGAGGGTGGGTGTGGTCGTCATGGGTGGGCTCCTCTGTTCACCGCTTGTGCTGTCTGCGCAGGGCTACCGCTTCCTTCGACCGAACGCGCGGCCCAACCGGTCGGCCATCGACCTTGGCGGCTTGATGTCGATCACATTCGATCCATCGGGCAGTGGAAGGTTCGCCCCCTGTTCCCTGGAGAGGGTCGTGAGGACATGTGTGGTGTAGATCGAGGCGATCTGGTCCGCGTCCACGAACCGTGCACCTTCGTCTGTGTGGACGACGATGCCGTCGAACACCGAGACCTTCTCATCGACCAGCACGGCTTGGACGGTGGCGAAGTGATGGCCGTCGCTCGTCTGCACCGGCGTTCCCGGCTGGAGTGCGGTGTAGGCGATGGGGTGGTCGGGCGCTTCAGGCATGCTGAAACCCTACGGCCGCTCCGCTAGGACGGCGACGACGAGCACACGAGGAGATCGCGCGCAGAGGCGGAAGCCGGTGCCCCGAAACGCGCTCAGATGCACCGGTACCCAGCACCCGGCGGTAGATGGACAACGCTCTGGACGTCGCTCTCACTGATTGAACGGCTCGCCACCTCCGATCCACGACGGTGTGTCGCGGCGCGGCGCGGCGCGGCTCGACGCTGGCGACGCCGGCGAGGTCGTCGTGCACGGTGCTGCAATGCCGGGCATCTTGATCGAGGCTTCCACGCCGCCGCCGTACCTGTGCAGGGATGCCGGCCCGCAGCTACTGCTCGAGTCTGCGTAGGGCGAGACCCTGCGTCCCCGAGAACTGGCCGGTCCTCCTTGCCCATTCAGAGACGTCGGCGTCGTGCAGGCTCGCGAGCTGGTGGGGGTCGCGCTCGAGGTCGTAGAGCTCCCACTCCCCGGTGCCGTGGTGCTCGACATAGGCATGGGATCCTTCCCGGAGCAGCGCCCAGTCAAGATTCGTGTTCTCGATGATCAGGCGGCGTCGCCAGGAGGACCAGTCGCCGGACCTGAGTGGCTTGAGCATGGATCGGCCATCGAGTTCGCGCCCGGTGTCCGGGTCGAGATCGGCGATGTCGAGTGTCGTGGGCATCAGGTCGACCTGCGAGACCAGCGCATCGACGGTGCGCGGCTCGACACCCGGCCCGCGCACGACGAACGGGATGCCCGCCGCCTCCTCGTACGGCTGTGACTTGTGGAGCAGCCGGTGCTCACCCAGCAGGTAGCCGTTGTCGGAGACGAAGAAGATCCACGTCCTCCTGATCTGGCCGGTACGGCGCAGGACGTCCAACACCCTGCCGATCTGGTCGTCGACGTCCTGCAGCTCCTCCAGCTTGCCCTCGTAGATCTGCCGCATCCGGCGACGGTCCTGCGGCGGAAGGCCCCGCAGCCACGTGGGCTTGTCGCTCATGTCGGCTTCGTTGAACGCCGGCGGGTCCCAGAGGACCCCGTCGAAGTCGTCCGCGTGCTCGCGGCTCGGCGTGTAGGGGCCGTGGGGCGCTGTCGGCGAGTACACCGCGAACCACGGACCGTCGTCTTGGTGGCGACGGATGAAGCGACGCAGCCGCTGGGCGGCGTAGCGGTCGAACTCCCGCTGCGAGCCGACTCTCCGAACGGTGCCGTCCACGTTCACCCTCGGATCGTCGACCATGCCGTCGAGCAAAGTCACCCAGCGGTCCCAACCGGGGGCGACGTACGACGGTTGCTCGGCGAGTCCGTTCATGTACTTCCCGAAGTAGCCGGTGTCGTAGCCGGCCTCCTTCATCCTGGTCGCCGCCGTGTCCTGGTCGTGCCCCTGAGCCACGAAGGGCTCATGGGTCATGTTGGTGTCGCACCTGTGGTTGTGGGGGTAGCGACTCGTGAGGATCGAGGCGCGTGCCGGCCCGCACAACGGCATCGCGCTGTACCCCCGCCGGAAGTGCACCCCCTTGCGCACCAGCCGTCTCCATGTGCGGTCCATCGACCTCAGCGTCGAGCGCATCTGATCGTCCGTGACGATCCACAGGACGTTGTCGGCCACGTGCCACACCATACGCACGTCGCCCGTCAGCAGCCTCGGTCCACCTCGGTAGGCCATCGCGGCCAAGACGTGGGGCCCACCCCGCGCGTCAGGTCATCGTCCTCAGCACCCCGACCGGGACGTGCTTGACGACGAAGCCCAGGGGCCCCCAGGGCCACGCGGGAACGCGGGCCGACTTCTTCTCCTTCTCGATGGCCTCGACCATGGCGCGCACGCCCTTCTCGGTCGAGGTCATCAGGGGCGTCCGGGCGGAAGTGCCGGACATCTCGGAGACGATGTAGCCCGGGTAGAGCACGGTCACCTTGATCGGCGTGCCGTGCACGTCGGCGCGAAACCCCTCGGCGAGGTGCGCGACCGCGGCCTTGGTGGCGGCGTACGTCGTGATGTTCTTCGGCATCCCGCGCAGGGCCGAGAAGCTCGACACCATCACCAGGTGGCCGGCGCCTTGTGCCCTGAAGATCTGGGCCGCGGCCTCGGTCTGGGCGAGGGCGCCGATGAAGTTCGTCTCCGCGGTCTCGCGGTTGGCGTCGAAGCGCCCGGTGCCCAGTGGCTGGCCCTTGCCGAGGCCGGCGTTGACGACGACCTTGTCGAGGCCGCCCAGCTCGACCCGGAACTCCTCGAAGACCCGGAAGACGGCGTCGTGGTCGGTGACGTCGAGCGCCTTGACCACGACCCTGCGGTCGGGGTGCGCCGTGGTGATCCGGGTGGCGACCTCGGCGAGCCGGTCCGTACGCCGCGCGCACAGCGCCAGGTCGTGGCCGAGGGCGGCGAGCTGGCGGGCCATCTCGGCGCCCAGGCCGCTGCTGGCACCGGTGATGAGGACGGTCGACATGCGTGGAGCTCCTAGCGGTAGGTGAGCAGGTCGGTGGACCCGTCGCGGAAGAGGTGGTCGTGGGCGTTGAACGAGACGAGGGTGGTCCCACGGGCGCCGCGTACGACGGTCGAGACGCCGGTGTTGACCGACACCGGGTTGAGCCGGAGCCACAGGTCGGTGCGGGCCCTGGCGTCGTCGGCCAGCAGGGCCGCGACCGCCCACGCGATCGGCCCGCCGCTGGTGAGCACGACGGCCGTGCCCCGGGCGGGCAGCCGTGTGACGAGCCGGTCCAGGGCGGCCCCGACGCGGGAGGTGAAGGCGGCGAACGACTCGTCGTAGCGCTCGTCGTGCTCGCCCGACGTCCAGCGCAGCGTCGCCTCCTCGAACCAGCGCTGGAAGGCCGCCTTCTCCGACTCGCCCTGCGCCGTGGCCGGCTGGTCGTGCACCGCAAGGACCTGCAGGTGGTCGAACTCGTTCCAACCCGCGTCGCCCTCCACGTCGGCCGACCATCCAGACCCCTCGAGGACCCCGCTGGCGGTCTGTGCGTGCCGCACCATCTCGCCGGCCACGACTAGATCGGCGACGACTCCCCGGGCCGCGAGCGCGGCGCCGAGCACCCGTGACTGCTCGTGGCCAGTGGGGGAGAGGCGGTCGTAGTCGGCGGAACCGAAGGACGCCTGGCCGTGCCGGACCAGCAGGATCCGGCTCACCGCCCGCCCGCCCCGATCAGCCCGTCGAGCCGCCGCCCGATGATCTGCACGGCCGGCCCGAAGAGGGCGTACATCTCGTTGGTCGTCTGGCCGTGGAAGAAGCGGTAGTAGATCTGCTGCGCGATGACGGCCATCCGGAAGAGCCCGAAGACGTCGTAGAAGCGCCACTGCTCCGGCGACACGGTCCGACCGGTGCGCTCGCAGTAGGCCGCGACGAACTCGTCGCGGGTCAGCATGCCGGGCAGGTGCGTGGGCACCCGGCGCATCATCTGCACCTCGTCGCTGTCGTCGGCCTGGACCCAGTAGGCCATCGAGCCGGCGAGGTCCATCAGCGGGTCGCCCAGGGTGGCCATCTCCCAGTCCAGCACCCCGACGACGCGGGTGGGGTCGTCGGCGTCGAGCACCAGGTTGTCGAGCTTGTAGTCGTTGTGGATCACGCACGTGGCCACGTCGTCGGGCTGTCGCTCGTCGAGCCAGGCCATCACGTCCTCGAGGTCGGGGACGTCCTCGGTGCGGGCGTTGCGGTAGCGCGTCGACCACCCCTCCACCTGCCGCCTGACGTAGCCCGATCCCTTGCCGAGGTCGGCGAGCCCCGCACGTGCCGCGTCGATGCCGTGGAGCTCGGCGAGCACATCGACCGCGTCGAGGCACAGAGCGCGCGCCTGCTCCGGCGAGAGGGGTACGTCGGGCGGCCACTCGCTGCGGGGGATCACCCCGGGGATGCGGTCCATGGCGTAGAAGTCGCCGCCGACCACGTCGGCGTCGTCGCAGAAGGCGACCATCGTGGCGACGTGGTCGAAGACCGGCGCGAGCGCCGACTGGATGACGTACTCGCGGCGCATGTCGTGCGCGCCCCGTGCCTTGGTGCCCTGCGGGGCCCGGCGCACGATCAGGTCGCGTCCCGACGGATAGCGCAGCAGGTAGGTCAGGTTGGACGCGCCGCCGGTGAACTGCCGCACCTCCGGCTCGCCCTCGAGGCCCTCCGGCGTGGCCGCGTGGGTCCGGAGCCACTCCGCCACCCGCGCCACGTCGAAGGAGTCCTCCTCACGCACCTCGCGGGCGCCGGGCACCTCGCTCACTGCGCCGCCTCCGCCGCCCGGAGCTTCGCCGCCTGGTCGCGCATGACGGTGTCGTAGGCCGGCCGGTCGGCCCACTTGAGGTGGTAGGCGTGGCGCGCGGCCTCGTCGGGCACGATCACGTCCTCACCGGCGTCCATGCCCGCGAGCACGGCGGCGGCGATGTCGTCGGCCGTGATGGTGGAGCGCTCGACCAGTCCGGCGACCACCGTGCCCACGGTCTCGTCACTGCCCTGCATGGAGTCCATCAGGTTGGTGCGGAAGTAGGACGGGCACACCACGCTGGCCCGGATGCCGTAGGACGCCAGCTCGTGGCCGCAGGTCTCGGTGAAGGCCACCACTGCGGCCTTGACCGCGTTGTAGGAGCCCATGCCGCCCGGGTGCACCAGGCCGGCGAGCGAGGCGACGTTGACCAGGTGGCCGGAGCCCTGCTCCTTGAGCATCGGGACGAACGCCCTGGTGCCGCGCACGAGGCCGAACAGGTTGATGTCGGTGATCCACTGCCACTCCTCGAGGGTGCAGAGGTCGACCCGGCCACCGCCGGCGACCCCGGCGTTGTTGACCAGCACGTCGAGACCGCCCCACCGCCGGCGTACGGCCTCGACGGCCGACGCCCAGTCGTCGTCGGACGTGATGTCGAGCACGAGGTCGATGCCGCCCGCGGCGACCCGGTCCGTGGCGAGCACCTCGTCGCCCCGCTCGCGGAACGCCTCCACGAGGGCGGCACCCAGCCCGGAGGCGGCGCCGGTGACCAGCACGCGCCGGCTCATGCGGGGTCCCCGCGGCGTTGCTCGGGGGAGCGGAGAGGAGGAGAGGAACGTCGTGGGGTGCTCATGAGGTGTGCTTCCCGAGCTCGATCTTGGCGATCACGTTGCGGTGCACCTCGTCAGGGCCGTCGGCCAGCCGCAGCGAGCGGGCGCCGACCCACGCCGCGGCGAGCGGGAAGTCGTCGGTCATCCCGGCCCCGCCGTGCAGCTGGATCGCCATGTCGATGACGTCGAGCGCCATGTTGGGCACCTCCACCTTGATCTCGCTGACAGCGGAGTACGCCTCCCGGCTCATGCCCCGGTCGAGCAGCCAGGCCGCGTGCATCACCAGCAGGCGCGAGCGGTTGATCGCGATCCGGGCGTCGGCGATGCGCTCGCGGTTGCCGCCGAGGTTGGCGATCGGCTTGCCGAAGGCGGTGCGCTCGACGGCGCGGGTGCACGCGAGCTCGAGCGCGCGCTCGGCGAGCCCGATGGCGCGCATGCAGTGGTGGACGCGGCCCGGGCCGAGTCGCCCCTGGGCGATCTCGAAGGCCCGGCCAGGACCCAGCAGGACGTTGGCGACCGGCACCCGGACGTCCTCGAACGACACCTCTCCGTGGCCGAGCGGCTCGTCGTAGTAGCCCATCGTGGTGAGCATCCGCTCGACCTTCACGCCGGCGGCGTCCCGGGGGACCAGCACCATGGTGTGTCGGGAGTGACGGTCGGCATCGGGGTCGGAAAGGCCCATGAAGACGAGGACCTTGCAGTCGGGGTTGCCGACACCGGTGGAGAACCACTTGCGGCCATTGATGACGATCTCGTCGCCCTCGACCCGTGCCGTCGCGGCCATGTTGGTCGCGTCGGAGGACGCCACCGCCGGCTCCGTCATGCAGAAGGCGCTACGGATCTCCGCGCGCAGCAAGGGCTCGAGCCACTCCTGCCGCTGCTCGTCGGTGCCGTACTTGAGCAGCACCTCCATGTTGCCGGTGTCGGGTGCGTTGGAGTTGAAGACCAGGGGAGCGAGGAACGAGCGCCCCATTTCCTCCGCCACGGGCGCGTAGTCGACGTTGGACAGGCCCTCGCCGCCGTCGGTGCCGAAGTCGGCGGCGTACGTCCCGGCGTGGGCCGCGGGGAGGAACAGGTTCCAGAGCCCCTGCTCGCGCGCCTTGGCCTGGAGCTCCTTGATCACCGGGTCGGGGGTCCAGCTGTCGCCACCGGACTCGCGCAGCCGGGTGATCCGGGTGTGGGCCGCGGCCTCGATCGGCTCGATCTCGTCGGTGACGAACGCGCGCACGCGGTCGCGGAGGTCCGCGGCGCGCGGGGAGAGGGAGAAGTCCATGGCGTTGACCTTGGCACACTGTTGAGCAATGCTCAACAGTGTGTCCGATCACGCCGAGGCCCCCGGGAGCACGCCCGTACGCCGGCGGCTGAGCGCGCACGACCGCCGTCGCCAGCTGGTGGCCATCGGCCTGTCCCAGATCGTCGAGACGCCCATCCAGGACCTGTCGATGGACGACATCGCCGCCGAGGCCGGCATCTCCCGCGGCCTGCTGTTCCACTACTTCCCGACCAAGACCGACTTCTACCTCGCGTGCATCGCCGCGGCCGGTCGCCGGATGCTGCGCACCACCGCCCCCGACGAGAGCCTGTCGGGGGACCAGCAGGTCGCGGCCACCACCCGGCTGATGGTGGAGCAGATCGAGCGCCGGCGGGACTTCTACCTGGCGCTCGTGCACGGCCACGGCGTGGCCGACCCCCGGGTCAGCGAGGTGATGGACTCGGTGCGCGACGGCACCACCGACCGGGTGGTGCGGGCGATGGGGCTGCCCGACCGGCAGCGCGACGTCGTACGCGCGTGGTGGGCCTACACGGAGGACCGGGCGCTCACCTGGTCGGCGGTGCCGACCGGTGCACGCCCGGTCTCGTTGGAGGAGCTGGTCGAGGAGTGCGTCGCGGCGCTCCACGCGCTCTTGCAGATCAGCCCTTGACGACGCGTCCGGTCACGGAGAAGCGCGCCTTGTCGTCCAGCGGACGTCCGGCACAGGCGAGCGCGGTGCGCTTGTTGCACTGGTAGCGCGTGGAGCCGTTGACCAGCGTCACGGACACGGCACCGACCTTGCGGCCGTCGAAGCTCACCCTGATGCTGCCGTTGCCACCGCCGTTGAGCCCGACCTTCTTCACCTGGCGCGTGCCGTCGAGGAGGTGGACGACCACCACCGCGGCGGGGGAGGTCTGCTTGACCGGACCGTCGACCGCCACGGACAGCTTCCACTTCTTGGCACCGAGGCCCTTGCCCGGGACGTAGACGTAGGAGGCCGACGCGAGGTGGTTGATCCGCACGCCGTAGCGCTTGTCGCGCTTGCCCCTGCTCAGCTTCTTGGCTCCGCGGACCTTCGGGGCGGCGTACTCGGCGCCCTCGGGGTAGGTGACGGCCGGGGTCAGGTTGCCGGCGGCGAACTTGGCGTAGACCTTCTCCAGGCCGCCCTTGCGCTTGAGGACCTTCTGCAGCGCGGTGATGCTGTACTTGTCGCCGTCGCCCTTGAGCGACCCGGCCTGCTTCCAGGCCTTGTTGACGATGTCGACGCCGTACTGCGTGGAGAGGTACTCCCAGAAGACCCAGTTGCCGTACTGGTAGCCGGCGTTGCGGCTGAAGGCGTCGAGCGGGACGTAGGGGGCGTAGATCTGGCTCCAGGGGAAGTACTGCCGGTTGTCGTTGACCTGGGTCGCGATCCGCTCCTCCATCCACGTCGCCGTGGACTCCATCATCCACGGGTCCTCGGCGTAGTCGTAGGCGTACTGGACGGCGTGGAAGAACTCGTGGGCAGCGGTGACCACGAGGTTGTCGGTCGGCGTGCCGGTGGGGAACTGTGCTGCGGCGAAGTCGTTGTCGAGGACGCAGTAGCCGTAGCCCGTGCGCTTCTTGACGCGCTTCTCGCCGGCGCAGAAGCCGTAGATGTCGCCGCCGAGGTCCTTGAGGTAGACGTCGAAGAGCGGGCTGCCGCCCTTGGTGCCGTCGGTCAACGGCGCGCGGTAGCCCATCTGGTCGACGATCGTCGTCCACACCGAGTCCATGACCGCGAGGTTCTGTGCGGGCCACTCGGGCGACGGCGGGGCGTCGGGCCCGGTGGTGACGTAGTGGAGGCACAGGCGGGTGTTGCAGATCGGCGCCGCCTCGGGGGCGGTGTAGCCGAAGCCCTGCGGGTCGCCGACGCCGTCGGTGGGCCGGGCGAGCAGCGCATCGGCCTGGCGGCGCTCGGTGCCGCGCAGGTCGGACTTCTTCATCCACAGGTCGCGCAGCACCAGGGTCGCGGACGGGTCGCGCGGCAGCGCGTCGCCGCTCATCACGCGGCGTGCCGTGGCGAGGGTCTGCGACGCGGTCGGGTCACCGAACTCGGGCAGCGCGGGCTCGGGCGCCAGCTCCAGTGCCTCGGCGGGGGTCGGGACGCGAGTGGTGCCCGGGCCGGTGGGACGGTGGTGGTCGGCGGCGACGGCCGGGGCGAAGAGAGCCGCGCCGCCCATCAGTGCCAGAGCCACAGCGGTGGTGACGAGTCTGCGCATGGTTCCCCTCGTGGTTGTCATCTCTGAGGTGACCCTAACCGGGAAGGTGGCGCCCGCGCGCATCAGAGGTCGGCGATGTGCTCGATGATGGCGGTGGTGGAGATGGCCGGCGTGCGCTGGAGGTAGACGACCTCGCACACGTCCGCGAACTCGTCGAACTTGCCCGCCCAGTCGTCGCCCATGACGAGGACGTCGGCGCCGTGCTCCACGAGGTAGTCGCGCTTCTGCTCCAGGCTCTCCTCGACGAAGACCTCGTCGACCACCTTGAGCGCTCCCACGATCGCGAGCCGCTCCCGCTCGCTGAAGATCGGGGCGCGACCCTTCTTGCGCTCGTTCAGGGCGTCGGCGGACACGCCGACGACGAGCCGGTCGCCCAGGGCGGCCGCGCGCTCCAGCACGCGTAGGTGACCGACGTGGAACACGTCGAACGTCCCGAAGGTGACCACGGTGCGAGGCATGCGCGGCATTGTGGCACGGTCAGGGAGGATGGCCGACATGCCCGACACGGCCGCCGCCCCGCCCACCTCGAAGCCCAGCATCTCGCTCATCACGCCCGACCCGGGCGCGGACGAGGAGCGTCGCCGCGGCCTGCGCCGGATGCGCACGGTCGCCGTCGGTCTCCTCGTGCTGGCCGCCTGCGTCTATGTCGCCACGCTGGGGAGCGACGGCTTCTGGGGCTTCGTCAACGCGGGCGCCGAGGCATCCATGGTCGGTGCGATCGCCGACTGGTTCGCGGTGACCGCGCTGTTCAAGCACCCGCTCGGGATCCCGATCCCGCACACCGCTCTGGTGCCCAAGCGCAAGGACGAGCTGGGCAAGGGGCTCGAGGAGTTCGTCGGGGAGAACTTCCTGCAGGAGGACGTCATCCGCGAGCGGGTCGCCGCCGCGACGATCTCCGCGCGCGTGGGCGACTGGCTCGTGGACCCGGCCAACGCACGTCGCGTCGTCGACGAGGTCGCCGACGTGGCGGCGATCGCGCTCGGCAAGGTGCGCGACGACCACATCGCCGACCTCGTGACCCAGGCGCTGGTGCCGCGCTTCCGCGACGAGCCCATCGCGCCGCTGCTGGGCACCACGTTGATGGAGGTCTTGCGCGACGACCTGCACCACGGCGTCGTCGACCTCGTGCTCGACGAGATGCACCGGTGGCTGGTCGACAACCCCGACACCTTCGCGCGGGTGCTGGGGGAGCGGGCGCCCTGGTGGGCCCCGCCCAGGCTCAACGAGGCGGTGACCACCCGGATCCACGGAGAAGCGGTGGCCTGGGTCGAGGACATCATCTCCGACCCGCAGCACCGGGCTCGGGAGGCACTGGACTCGATGCTGGGGCAGCTCGCGCACGACCTGCTCAACGACGAGGAGACCCAGTCACGGGCCGAGGCGTTCAAGGTGCGCCTGCTCGACCACCCGCAGGTCGTCATCACGGCGATCTCGCTCTGGAAGGCCATGCGGTCGGCGCTCCTCAGCTCGATCCTGGACCGCGAGGGTGCGACGCGCAAGCGCCTCCTGGTCGAGCTCAACCTGTTCGCGCAACGCCTGCGCGAGGACGCCGAGCTGCGCGAGCGCCTCGACCGCACGGCCGCGGACCTGACCGTCTTCATGATCGAGCGCTACGGCGCCGAGCTGACCACCGTCATCACGCACACCATCGAGCGCTGGGACGGCAAGGAGGCGGCCCGGCGCATCGAGCTGCACGTGGGACGCGACCTCCAGTTCATCCGGATCAACGGCACCATCGTCGGCGGACTCGTGGGCGTGCTGATCCACGCCGTCAGCCTGGCGGTGCAATAGCCCTGGTGGAGGCTCAGGCGCGGCACGGCTTCATGACCGGCATGACGCGCGCGGTGCTCTCGTGGGAGTGGGCGAACGCGTCGTCGAAGTGTGCGAGGTACTGGTCGTGCACCCAGCGGCCAACGATCCGCAGCATCACCTCGTCGTTGTAGAGCAGGCCTCCGCACGTGGTGTTGGAGGTGCCCGTGACCGTGAGGTGGGTCGCGCGGCCGCGGAAACCGGCGTGCGCCACGAGCATCTTGTCGTGGGTCAGCGTGGTCCGGACCGCGGCGTCCGGCAGCCTCCCCGTCGCGACGGTGTCCTGGAGCCAGTTCTCCACGGTGTCGCGGGAGGTGAGCACCCGGACCCGGCACCCGTCCCGCGACAGGCGGGCGAGCTCGGCACGTACGTCGGCGCGCTGGATGACGGCGATCATGGCCGACACGTCCCGAGCGCCTCGCTGGCACGACAGGTCGCGCAGCGTGGACAGCAGGAGATCGCTGCGCCGGGGGTACACGGCCGCCGCGAGCGGCCCCTTGCTCCACAGCTTGCGACGGTCGTCCCACCGCGTGCTGCCGACCTTCACGGTCTGGGCCTCGAGCCGTGCGAAGTAGTCGAGGCCGAAGGCGTAGAGCCCCGGGTCGTCGATCTTGATGAACGAGTTGTACTGCCGGTACTGGCGGTCCTCGAGGTTGGCGGAGGACGTGATGAAGGACTGCACCCCGCCGATCTCGGTGAGGTAGAACTTCAGGTGCTGCACGTCCTGGCTGTCCGGGTGGGGCCCGGGCGCCCGCCAGGGCAGGCAGGCCCCGCGGCAGATCGTGACGTTCTTCCGTGCCGGGTCCTGGTCCTCGATGGTCGCGATGAGGCGGCGACCCTGGCGGTTGAGCCGCAGGTCGTCGTCACCCACGAGGTGCACGACCGCGCCGCGGCGCTGCGCGGCGATGATCGCGTCCGTCGGTGGCTTGATGTCCCAGCGGAACATCGCGATGCGGATGGTGTCGCCCGGCCCGGCGGAGTCGAAGAGCCGGCTGGCCCGGTCCAGCACGGTGGGATCGTCCCTGACGGTCGGCGGGGAGGAGAAGCACACCTCGATCGTCGCGCTGGTCGAGCACCCGCTCGTGCCGGCCGCGGCCGCGGAGGACGACCGCTCCGCCACGGCGGGGGTTCCGACCGTCAGCAGCGGGGCCAGCAGGCACAGCAGCGTCGCGGTCACGAGCCCGGCTCGTCGCGTCATGTCGGGGATCCTCCACGGGTCGTCGTACGGACGGCGCCACCCTAGGCGGACTGGTTCACTGGGGGTATGCCCCCTCAGCCGCACGAGCCCGTGGACGTGCCCATCCGTGACGAGTCGATCAGGCTCGGCCAGTTCCTCAAGCTGGCCAACCTCGTCGAGAGCGGCGCCGAGGCGAAGCCGGTGATCGCCGACGGCGCGGTCACGGTCAACGGTGAGGTCGAGACGCGACGGGGCCGCCAGCTCGCCCCCGGTGACGTGGTCACGTTGGGCGGGCAGGCGGCCCGGGTCGTCACCGGAGAGGTCGAGATCGACGTCCCCTGGTGAGGTGGTGACGAAGGTCCCGCTCAGCGGACCTCGAGCAGGTCCACCACGAAGATCAACGTCTCACCGGGCTTGATGGCGCCGCCGGCGCCGCGGTCGCCGTAGCCCAGGTGCGGCGGGATGACGAGCCGGCGGCGGCCGCCGACCTTCATGCCCTGCACGCCGGTGTCCCAGCCCGAGATGACCTGGCCGACGCCCAGCCGGAACTGCAGTGGCGTGCCGCGGTTGTAGGACGCGTCGAACTCCTCGCCCGAGGAGTGGGCGACGCCGACGTAGTGCACCGAGACGGTCGAGCCGGACGTGGCCTCGGCGCCGTCGCCCTCGACGAGGTCGGTGACCTCGAGCTCGGTGGGCGCCTCGCCCATGTGCGGGTCGACGTCAGGCTTCTCGCTCACTTCGATACTCCGATCGCTGGGGGATTTCAGGTCCGGTGGACGTAGCTGTCGAGCTGGTCGCGCTCGAACTCGAGCTCGCCGATGCGGTTCTTGACCACGTCACCGATGCTGATGATGCCGGTCAGCCTGCCGTCGGCCACCACCGGGACGTGTCGGATGCGGTGCTCGGTCATGGTCTGCATGAGGTCGGTGAGGGCGTCGCTCCCCGCGCAGGTGCGCACGTCGGCGGTCATGATGTCGCTGACGAGTCGGTCGAGCACGGCCGCGTCGGCATGCAGCCGGCGTACGACGTCGCGCTCGCTCACGATGCCGGAGACCCGCTCGCCGTCGTCGCTGACCACGAGCGCACCGACGTTGTGCTCGTCGAGCAGGGCGACCAGCTCACGAACGGTGGCGTCCGGGCGGATGGTGACCACCTCCTGGCTCGCCTTGGCGTGGAGCACGTCGTTGATCTTCATCGTCTGCACCTCTCGTCCGGATGGCGTCCGTGAGGGTCAACCTAGCCAAGCGCGGCGGCCGCGAACAGGGTCGTCCCACGGTCGCGCGACCTGCGTCAGTCCAGAACGGGTGGGGCGACCTGCCAGTCGCGCAGGCTGCTCACCGAGCCCGGACCGCGCCGCGGCACGTCAGGGTCGGTGCCGTCGTCGCCGAGCGAGCCGAGGAAGGAGAGGGCGGCGTCGTGGAGGTGGCCGTTGGACGCGAGCGCGTTGCCGCCCCACGGGCCGTCGGTGCCGTCGAGCGAGGTGAACCGGCCGCCCGCCTCGCGCACGATCACGTCGAGGGCGGCCATGTCGTAGAGGGCGGAGCTCCGGCTCGGCCGCGATGTCGACGGCCCCCTCGGCGAGCAGCATGTAGGACCAGAAGTCACCGTAGGCGCGGGTACGCCAGCACCGCCGGGACAGGGAGATGAAGTCGTCGAGCCGGTCGCGCTCGTCCCACCCGGACAGGGACGAGTAGCTCAGCGACGCGTCCTCGAGGCGGCGCACGTCGGACACCTCGCACCTCGTCGCCTTGAGCAGCGAGCGTCCCGTCCAGGCGCCGTTGCCCGCCGAGGCCCACCAGCGTCGCTGCAGCTGCGGGGCGGAGACGACGCCGAGGACGACCTCGTCGTCGACGGCGAGCGCGATCAGGGTGGCCCAGACCGGGACGCCGCGGACGAAGTTCTTGGTCCCGTCGATCGGGTCGACGATCCAGCGGCGCTGGCTGTGCCCGGTGGTGCCCTGCTCCTCGCCGACCACGGCGTCGCGCGAGCGGACCCGCGACAGGGTGCGCCGGATGCCTTCCTCCACCGCGGAATCGGCGTCCGTGACGGGCGTGAGGTCCGGCTTGCTCATGACGTGGAGGTCGAGCGCCTTGAAGCGAGCCTGGGTCAGTGAGTCCGCGTCGTCGGCCAGCACGTGGGCCAGCCGCAGGTCGTCGGTGAAGTCGGTCGAGCCACGTGGGTTGGACGAGCCGGAGATGGGCATGTCCACAGGCTATTGCCAGCCGCGAGTCCTAGTGTGCAGGCATGGAGCTCAACGGTGTTCCGCTGCACCCGCTGGTCGTGCACGCGGTGGTGGTCCTCGGTCCGTTGGCGGCCCTCACCGGCGTGGCCTACGCCGCGGTGCCGAGGTGGCGCTGGCTCCTGCGCTGGCCGTTGGTCGCGCTCGCCGTGGTCGTCGCGGTCGTGGCGTGGGTGGCCGTGGCCGCGGGCGAGGACCTGTTGGCGGCGCGCCCGGAGCTCGGACCGATCGTGGCCGAGCACCAGGACTACGGCGAGACGCTCAGGCTGTGGGCATTCGGGTTCCTCGCCGCCTCGGCGCTGGCCGCCTGGTCGATGGGCGGACCCTCGGCGCTCGCGTCGGGTCGTGGAGCGAGCGAATCGGTCGCCAAGGTCGGGATCGCCGCCGGCGTGGTGCTGGTGGTCGCGAGCCTCGGCCTCGTGGTCTACGTCTACCTGGCCGGTGACTCGGGAGCCACGGCCGTCTGGGGCTGACCGCTCACCAGTCGGTGGCGCCCTCGCGTGCGCTGAGGAGCCGCCGGAACGACTCCACCCGGTCGGGGTCGGCCTCTCCGGCCGCCACTGCCTCGTCGAGGCCACACTCCGGCTCGCCGGTGCCGTGGGAGCAGCCGCGCGGACAGTTCTCGGTCATCTCGTCGAGGTCGGGGAAGGCCTCGATGAGGTCCTCGGGCCGCACGTGCGCGAGCCCGAACGAGCGGATCCCGGGCGTGTCGATGATCCAGCCGTCTCCGTGGGGGAGCTCGAGGAGGTAGGCGCTCGTCGAGGTGTGGCGACCGCGGCCGGTCACGGCGTTGACGATGCCGACCTCCCGGTGGGCGTCCGGGATGAGGGCGTTGACGAGGGTGGACTTGCCGACGCCGCTGTGCCCCACCAGCACGCTGGTGCGCCCCCGGAGCCGGTCGAGCAGCTCGGTGAGGTCCCCGGCACCCTCGCCCCTGAGCTGCGTGACGACCCACGGCACACCGAGCGAGCGGTAGGTCGAGAGGAGGGTCTCGGGGTCTGCCAGGTCCGCCTTCGTGAGGCACAGCAGAGGCGCCATGCCGGCGTCGTACGCCGCGACGAGGGCGCGGTCGATCAGCCGCGGGCGCGGCTCCGGGTCGGCGAGCGCGGTCACCACGACCAGCTGGTCGGCGTTCGAGACGATCACCCGCTCGATCGGGTCGTCGTCGTCGGCGGTGCGGCGCAGCGTGGTGGTCCGCTCGACCACCTCGACGATCCGCGCCAGCGAGCCGTCGGCCCCGCTGGTGTCGCCCACCACGCGCACCCGGTCGCCCACCACCACGCCCTTGCGGCCCAGAGGCCGGGACTTCATCGCCATCACGCGGTGGCCGTCGACGAGCAGGGTGAAGCGGCCGCGGTCCACCGTCACCACGCGGGCGTCGACCGCGTCGTCGTACGTGGGACGGTCCTTGGTGCGGGGCCGGGTGCGGCGGCGCGGCCGCTCGTAGTGCTCGTGGTCGTGCTCGGAGTAGCGACCGGTCACGACGAGGCTCCGGGCAGCGCTTGGGTGCTGCCGTGCACGGCGTCGCTCCACGCCTTCGCGAAGTCGGGGAACGTCTTCGCCGTCGTGGCGATGTCCTCGACCAGCACGTCGTCGACCGCCAGCCCGAGGATGACGCCGGCGTGGGCCATCCGGTGGTCGGCGTAGGTGCGGAACGCGCCGCCGTGCAGGGCGGCTGGGCGGATGGACAGCCCGTCCTCGCGCTCGGTGACGTCGGCCCCCATCCGGTCCAGCTCGGTGGCGAGCGCCGTGAGCCGGTCGGTCTCGTGACCGCGGATGTGGGCGACCCCGCGCAGGTGCGAGGGCGAGTCGGCCAGGGCACAGAGCGCGGCGACCGCGGGGGTGAGCTCGCCGACGTCGTGGAGGTCGAGGTCGACCCCGGAGAGCCGCTCGGGCCCGATGACGGTCAGGTCGCCGCCCGTGCGGCTCACCTCGCAGCCCATGAGGGCCAGGATCTCGCGCAGCTCGTCACCGGGCTGGGTGGTCTCGGCCGGCCAGTCGCGCACGGTGACCCGGCCGCCCGTGGCGGCTCCGAGCGCCAGGAACGGCGCGGCGTTGCTCAGGTCGGGCTCGATGTCGTGGTCGACGGCCGCGACCGGGCCCGGAGCGACGGCCCAGCGGTTGGCGTCGCTGTCGTCCACCTCGACGCCGTGCCGGCGCAGCATCTGCACGGTCATCTCGATGTGCGGGAGCGAGGGCACCGGCTTGCCGACGTGGCGCACGTCGACGCCGTGCTCGTAGCGGGCCCCGGCCAGGAGCAGGGCGGAGACGAACTGCGAGGACGCACTCGCGTCGATGGTCACCGTGCCCCCGGGGACCGAGCCGGCGCCGTGCACCGCGAACGGCAGCGCACCCCGCCCGCCGTCCTCGACCCGTACGCCGAGGGCTCCCAGCGCGGCGAGCATCTGGCCCACGGGGCGCAGGCGCATGTGGGGGTCTCCGTCGAAGCGCACCGTGCCGCGGGCGAGCCCGGCGACCGGCGGGACGAACCGCATGACGGTGCCGGCGAGGCCGCAGTCGACGTCGCCGTCGCGGTCCCAGGCGCCGGGGGTGACCGCCCAGTCGGCGCTCCGGTCCTCGACACGGGTGCCGAGGGCGGTCAGGGCGGCGGCCATGAGCAGCGTGTCGCGCGAGCGCAGCGGTCGGCGCACGACGCTGGGACCGTCGGCGAGCGAGGCGAGGAGCAGCGCCCGGTTGGTCAGCGACTTGCTCCCCGGGAGCGACACGACCCGGTCGACCGGGTCGCGCGGGCGCGGCGCCGGCCAGAGGTCGAGGGTCGGCGGGGGCTCACTCACCCGCGCACCCTATCGAGATCAGGAGAGCTGGGCCCGTGCGAGCTTCGCCTCGCGACGGGCGTCCTTGGCGACCTGCCGCGCCTCGCGGCGGACGTCGGCGGCCGCCCGGCGGGCGCGCCAGGCGAGGCCCGGCTTGCCCTCGGTGTCGACGCTCGCCAGCAGCAGGCCTCCGAGGACGGACGTGTTCTTGGCGAACTGCAGGCGCTGCTGGGCCTTCGCCTGCGGGTCGGACTCGTCCCAGAACGGGTGGCCGGCCCACGTGGTCGGCACCAGTGAGGCGGCGAGCACCGTGGCGCTCAGGCGGGGCGCCCGACCGGTGGCCAGGGCGGCCGCGGCGAGGAGCTGGGCGCCGGCGTTGATGCGCACGAGGGTGGTGGCGTCGGTGGGGATGGGCACGCCCGGCACGGCCTGCTGGGCCAGCGGGACGACCCGGTCGGCGACCTTCTTGGCCTTGACCGCGTGCGCCTCGGCGTTGCGGAGGGCGTTGACGGCGCCGACGACGAAGATCGAGGCGAGCATCGGACGGGCGAGCAACCGGGTGATCGTCATGCACCCTGTCTACACGATCCGCCGGGACCACGCCCCGTCCGCAGGGGTGCCGCGGCCGAGGACCGGTCAGCCGAGGACGGCGCGCCAGGTGTTGTTGCCGGTGTCGGCGTCCGGCCCCGCCGGGCTGAGGGTGGCCACCACGTCGGCCGCCTTGGGGGCGATGACCTCGAGCGCGATCGGCGAGAGGTCGGCCCCGGAGATCTGGCAGGTCGCACGGGCCTTGGCGAACACGCATCGCGCGTCCTCGGTGCGGACCACGTTGCCGTCGACCGACTCGACCGTCAGGACCGCCGTCGAGTCGGAGGGCAGGCCGGCGACCCGCAGCACCACGCCGTACTCCGGCCTGCCGCCGCTCAGGCTGCCACCGAGCGAGACGTCGGTCTGCGCCGGAGGCGGAACCGGGGTGGGCGTCGGAGTGGCCGTGGGCGTGGGAGCGGCCGTCGGGCTCTCAGCCGGGGCCGGCGTCGGGCCGGCTCCCGGGGTCGTCGAGGAACCCGCACCCGGGGTCGTGCCGGGGGTCGTGCCCGCACCCTGGTTCGTGCCCGGCGTCGTGCCGGGGCTCGTGCCGGGGCTCGTGTCCGGCGTGGTGTCGGGTGTCGTGTCCGGGGTCGTGTCCGGGGTCGTGTCCGGCGCGAGGGTCGGATCCGTCGTCGCACCGGTCGTGGGCGTCGTGTCGGACGAAGGCGACGTGCCCGGCAGCAGGTCGGGACCTGGGGTCAGCTCGACCTCGTCGCCGGGTCGCAGCCCGGCGGCTGGCGTCCGGCTCCGCGGCGACCGGGACCGCTCGACCGGGGAAGGAATGGCGCTGGACGTGCCGCTCGAGGCAGACGGTGACGGGCGCAGGATGGCGGCGTCGACCGGCGCCCTGTCCGGACCACCGATCCCGAGGGCGATGCCTCCGGCCACGACGACGGTGCTCGCGGCCACTCCGGCGACGGCTGCCGCGCCGGCGTTGCCGGTGACCACGTCGCGGATCCGACCCACCAACAGGCCGATGCCCATCGAGGCGGACCCGGCTGCCACGGTGGTGCCGAGGTAGGCGGTGGCCGCGCCACCGAGCAGCAGCGGGGCCAGGAGCGCCCCGAGTCGGGAGTTGACCTCCGTGAGCTCGAGGTAGACGGCCATGCACTCGCGGCACTCGTCGAGGTGGTGCTCCACCTTGGTGGCGTCACGCCGGGAGATGGCGTTGCGGACATAGGCACCCAGCTGCCCGTGGGTCCACCGGCAGGTGTCCGACTCGAGCTCGGCGGCGTGCTGGGTGAGGTACGCCTGGCGCAGCCCCTCGCGTGCGCGGTAGGCGAGCGCTGACACCGAGTTGGCGCTCATGCCGAGCAGGACGGCGACGTCCGCGGGCTTGTCGCCCTCGACCTCGGTGTGCCACAGCACGAGCTGCCAGCGCTCGGGCAGCGAGGCGAACGCCTTCGCTGCGGCCGCGCTCTCGAAGCCCTCGACCGCCGTGTCGACGAACGGCACGCCCGGGTCGAAGGCCTCCATGTCGTCGGTCGTGTGCAGCCGGGACGTCGCACGGAAGCGGTCGACCTGCAACCGGCGGACCGAGGTGAGGAGGTAGGCGCGGAAGGCGACGTCGGGGCCGCCGCCGCGCTGCAGCACGCCGAGCACCTTGACGAAGGCCTCGGACACCAGGTCCTCGGCATCACCCGCGGGCACGAGCTGGCGGGCGAGGCGTCTGGCGGCCTCGACGTGACGCTCGAACAGGGTGCCGTAGGCGTCGACGTCCCCACCGCGGACGGCCGAGATCAGCTCGGCGTCCCCAGGTGCCTCGATGCTGGTGGCAATACTCATGTGTCCGACGCTTCCGGGAAAGCACTCCTGGCGCCCGTGTGCCAGGCCTCAGACTGTAGTCCTGTCCTCGTGATCGGGGCGCGGAAGGGCAAAATCGAAAAATTTCGGGTCTGGTCCGCGTCATGAGCC
Organism: uncultured Actinomycetota bacterium; assembly: GCA_963740115.1. Classification (GTDB taxonomy): domain Bacteria; phylum Actinomycetota; class Actinomycetes; order Propionibacteriales; family Nocardioidaceae; genus Nocardioides. The sequence goes on from CAVUCQ010000008.1 coordinate 32,336, forward strand.
GCCGTGCCCGTCGTCACACCCCTGAGCAGGACAGCACCAGAGGGGGTAGCCGTGAAGATCTTCGCCACGCGTGGGCGACGAGTCGCGGCTGCCGATCCTGGGATGAGCGGGCCTGGGTCGGATGACGTGCGGTCGGGGTTGCCGCCACGCTTCGAGGCCCTGGGGGAGGCGCTCATCTCAGGATCGGACGTGCTCGGCACCTGCTCGGTGGCGGGTCAGGACCTCGCGCGCGACGGAGCATCGATGCAGGAGGTCCTCGAGGGCCTGCGCACCACGTGCCGGCTGGCCGTCGGGAGCGATCCCTCGTTCGAGGTCCTGTCCGCGCTCACCACGGCGTGGAGCGAGACCACCTTGGGCTACCTGAACCAGCTGTCGTGCGAGGACCCCCTGACGGGCCTGGTCAGCCAGGCGCACCTGCGCAGCAGGCTCTCGGAGGTCTACCGGCTGCACGACCCCGCCGATGCGGGCGCGGGAGCGGGCCATGCGCTCGTGCTGTGCGCGATGCCGTTCGGCGACGACCCCTCGGAGGAGCCCGGCGACCACTTCACCCGGGCCATGCGCCTCGCGCGCGCCGGTGAGCTCGCGCGCACGGTCTTCGCCCGTGAGGAGACGATCGCGCGCGTCGGCATGCACCGGGTGGCCGTCCTGGCGCGCCGCGACGACCGGCTCGGCCGGCGGGTGCGCGTGCTGCGCACCCTGCTCGACGGCGTGCAGGCCGGTGGGCCGCAGCTCCGCGTCTGGATCGAGGGGCTCCCGACCTCCGACCGGGCGGCCGGCATGCTCCTTGACGAGCTCGCCCGCGGCTGACGGGCACGCACGAGCCACGCCGTGTGCGACTCCGTCGCCCCCGGCTAGGGTCGTGACATGTGCGGCCGCTACGCCTCGTCACGACAGCCCGACGACCTCATCGAGGAGTTCGAGGTCGTCGAGAGCCGGATCGCGGGCCCCTTGGACGCCGACTACAACGTCGCCCCGACCAAGGAGGTCTACGCCGTCGTCGAGCGACCGCCCTCGCGCGAGTCCGACGAACCTCCGCAGCGGCAGCTGCGGGTCCTCACGTGGGGGCTCGTGCCGTCGTGGGCGAAGGACCCGTCCATCGGCAACCGGATGATCAACGCCCGCATGGAGACCGTGGCCGACAAGCCCGCCTTCCGCAAGGCGTTCGCCACGCGGCGCGCCCTGCTTCCCGCGGACGGCTACTTCGAGTGGTACCCGACCTCGCAGACCAATGCCCGCGGCAAGCCGGTCAAGCAGCCGTTCTTCATCCGGCCCCGTGACGGCGGGATCCTGGCCATGGCCGGTCTCTACGAGATCTGGCGCGACCCCGCCAAGGACGAGGACGACCCCGACCGGTTCCGGTGGACCTGCACGGTGCTCACGACCCAGGCGGAGGACTCGCTCGGCCACATCCACGACCGGATGCCGCTGATGGTCGAGCGCGAGCGCTGGCACGAGTGGCTCGACCCGACGACACCGGGGGACACGTCCCTCTTGGTGCCGGCCGCCCCCGGCCGGCTCGAGGCGTACGCCGTGCCCACGCTGGTCAGCAACGTGCGCAACAACGGTCCCGAGCTCGTGGAGCCCCTGGAGGCGACCTCATGAAGAAGGCGACGGTCCGCAGCGTCGACACCCCGCACGGGGAGGGCCGGCTGCACACGCGCCGCGCGACCAGCCCGATGGCGACGTTGCTCCTCAGCCACGGCGCGGGCGGTGGCGTCGAGTCTCGGGACCTGTGGGCGCTCGCGGACGCCCTGCCGGCGCAGGGGGTGTCGGTGGTGCTGTTCGAGCAGCCGTGGCGGGTGGCCGGTCGCAAGGTCGCCACTGCCCCGCCGACCCTCGACGCCGCGCTCACGTGCGCGGCCGACGTGATGCGGGTGCGTACGCCCCTCGTCGTCGGCGGTCGCTCTGCGGGCGCCCGCTCGGCGGCGCGTACTGCGCGTGCGCTGGGGGCATCGGGCTGCCTGGCCCTGTCCTTCCCTCTGCACCAGCCCGGACGGACCGAACCGACCCGGCTCCCGGAGCTGCGGGCGGTAGGCCTGCCCACGCTGCTCGTGCAGGGGGAGCGCGACCCGATGGGCCGGCCGGAGGAGTTCCCCGGCGACCTGTCCGGCGTCGACATGGTCGTCATCCCGGGTGGCGACCACGGCCTCAAGGTCCCGGCACGGGGCGAGGTGAGCCAGGAGGAGGCGATGGGCATCGTCGTCGAGTCGACCCTGGAGTGGCTGGTCCGCGAGGTGGTCGGGAATCCCTGACGAGGTGGACGTGTTGAGCCCTGTGTGCAGTCACTGACCCTCGAACGTCCGCGGCCACTGGAGCGCGGAGTCTCGCCCATGCCCACGGCGGTACTGTGGGAGGCGATGACTGAATCGATCACGGACGACACGTCCGCACCCGAGACGCCCCTGGAGGACGAGACCTCCGACGAGCGCTCCGCGCGCTTCGAGCGCGACGCCCTTCCCTTCCTCGACCAGCTCTACGGCGCGGCCATGCGGATGACCCGCAACCCCGCCGACGCCGAGGACCTGGTGCAGGAGACCTTCGCCAAGGCCTACAGCGCCTTCCACCAGTTCAAGCCGGGCACCAACCTCAAGGCCTGGCTCTACCGGATCCTCACGAACACCTACATCAACTCCTACCGCAAGAAGCAGCGCCAGCCGCAGCAGTCGATGTCCGAGGACGTCGAGGACTGGCAGCTCGCCCGCGCGGAGTCGCACTCCTCGACGGGTCTGCGCTCGGCGGAGGTGGAGGCGCTCGAGCACCTCCCCGACTCCGAGGTCAAGGACGCCCTCCAGCGGCTGCCCGAGGAGTTCCGCCTCGCCGTCTACCTCGCCGACGTGGAGGGTTTCCCCTACAAGGAGATCGCCGAGATCATGGACACGCCGATCGGCACCGTGATGTCGCGCCTGCACCGGGGTCGCCGCCAGCTGCGCGACATGCTCGCCGACTACGTCCGTGCCAACGACCTGCTGCCGGCCGCGTCCGTGCCAGGGTCCGGCCCGTCGAACGGCGAAGGGGTGAGCGGGTCGTGAGCACGCACGAGCACGGCGACGACGACTGCGTCGACTACATCGAGCGGATCGTCTACCTCATCGACAACGAGCTCGACCAGGCGGACTGCGCCGTCGTCGAGATGCACCTGCGCGAGTGCGGGCCCTGCCTCGAGCGCTACGACCTCCAGCGGGCGGTCAAGCAGCTGGTCGCCCGCTCCTGCACGGAGTCCGCCCCGGAGTCGCTGCGCGACCGGGTTCGGATCAAGCTGCGCGAGGTGGAGATCCACCTCATCGAGGGCGGGGCCCTACCCGATTAGTCCCACCCGGAGTCATTTGAGACACTGCTCCGAGCACCGATTCCAGGAGGACCACATGGGCAAGACCGGACGCAAGCGCCGCGCTCGCAAGAAGAAGGGCGCGAACCACGGCAAGCGCCCCAACGCCTGACGCGCACAGTCAACGTGGAAGTCCCCGCCCCGGCGGGGACTTTTGCACGTCCGGAGCCAGCTCAGATCCTGGACAGGAACCGCTCGGCGTCCACCACGACGCGGGTGATCTCGCCGGCGGCGAGCACCTTCCCGCTGCCGGTGTCACGCGCGCTGACCGTGAAGCGGTGGAGTCGGCCGTCCTCGTAGCCGCTCGACGCGCTGACCTCGACCTCCGCGCCGACCGGGCTGGCGGCGAGGTGCTCGACCTGCACCCGGGTGCCGACGCTCGTCGAGCCGTCCGGCAGCACGGGGTGGAGGCAGGCACAGGTCGCGGCCTCGAGCCAGGCCAGCAGGCGCGGGGTCCCCAGGACCGGCAGCGATCCGCTGCCGATGGCAGCGGCGGTGTCGTCCTCGGTGACCGTGAAGGTCAACGTGGCGGGAACGGGGTGCGTCATGGGTGGGCCTTTCGGGATTGGCGGGCTCAGAAGACCTTGCTGAAGGCGATCAGGTGGACGCCGGGCGCGGGCGACCAGTCCCGACTCTGCGTCGCGGACGTAGCCCAGCCGCGAGTAGACCCGGTGGGCGTCGGTCATCTCGGCGAGCGAGGACAGGACCATCGCGCTCGCCCCGCCGGCGCGAGCCATGTCCTCGCACAAGGTCGCGAGGGCCGTGCCCACTCCCCGACCTCGGGCTGCGGGGTCCACGGCGAGCATCCGGAACTCGCCCTCGTCGTCGCGGCCGATCTCGCGCCAGGCCGAGCCCGGCGGGCAGTGGGTCACGCACCCCAGCACCGCCCCGCCCTCGACCGCCACCCAGACCTCCGCCTGCGCGTCCCTGGTCCCGACGTCGAGCAGCCGCTCCCGGTAGAAGTCCTCCGCGCCGGTGAGGAACTGCTCGTAGGCCGCGACGCAGACCGCGCCCGCCGCGTCGTGCTCACCGCTCCGGATGCGTCGGAGGTCCACCCGCTCAGATCCCGAAGGTGCTGCGCGGATAGGCCGCCTCGACGTCCGTGATCACGTTGACGAGGTAGGGCACACCCGCGGCATAGGCCCGGTCGAGGGCCGGTCCGATCTGCTTCGGGTCGGTCACGGTCTCGCCCGCCCCGCCGAGCGCCCTGACCACCTCGTCGTACGGCGTGCGCTGGGCGAGGTCGGCCACGACGTCGTAGCCGTAGATCATCTGCATGGGACCCTTCTCCAGGCCCCAGGCGGAGTTGTTGCCCATGACCATGACGACCGGCAGGTCGTGGCGCACGAGCGTGTCGACGTCCATCAGCGAGAAGCCGGCCGCTCCGTCGCCGAGCAGCAGGGTGACCTGGGCGCTGGGCCGGGCCAGGCGTGCCGCGATGGCAGCGCCGAGGCCGGCACCGAGGCAGCCGTAGGGCCCGGGGTCGAGCCAGCCGCCCGGCCGCTGCGGCTCGACGTACTTGCCGGCGAAGGAGACGAAGTCGCCGCCGTCGCCGATGACCACCGAGTCGTCGGCGAGCCGCGGGACCAGCTCGCCGTAGATGCGCGCCGGGTGGATCGGGTCCGCCTCGGCGTTGAGGAGCTCGGCGTCGCGCCCGGCGGCCGCCCTCACCTGGTCGGCGAGCTGGTCGGACCAGGCCTGCCAGTCCGGCTTGGCGCCACGCTCGATCGCGGCCTGGAGGCCGTCGAGCACCGTGGTGAGGTCGCCCGAGACCGAGCCCGCCAGCTCGGCGTGCCCGGAGACCTGGCCGGGGGAGTCGGCGATGTGGACGACCTTCGCGAAGGCACCGTCCGGGTTCTTGTCCGGTCCGCCGAAGAGGCCGTAGCCGAGGCGGAAGTCGAGCGGCGTCCCGACGACCACGACCAGGTCCGCCCCGGCCAGGGCCGCGCCGCGCGCCTTCGTGACGAGAGAGCGGTGGCCGCCCGGGATGACGCCGCGGCCCATGCCGTTGGTCAGCGTCGGGATGCCCAGGTCCTCCACCAGGCGGAGCGCGGCCTCCTCGGCGTGGTCGGCCCACACGTCGGTGCCGAGGATGAGCACGGGCCGCTGCGCCGCGGCGAGCAGCCGCGCGACGGACTCGATCGCGTCGCCGTCGGGGTCGACCTTGGTGCCCTCGCCCGAGCCGACCGTCCCCGAGGCGGAGTTGAAGAACTCGTCCATCGGGACGTCGACGAAGACCGGTCCGCGGTGGCTGGAACGCGCCAGGGTGAACGCCTCGTCCATCCCGGCTGCCACGTCGCCGGCCGTCATGAGGGTGCGGGCGGCCTTGGCGACGGGGGCGATGATCGGCGGCTGGTCGAGCTCCTGCAGCGAGCCGGTTCCCCAGCGGTTCTGCGGCGCACGACCGCCCACCACGACCATCGGCGACCCCGCGAACTGGGCCTGGGCGATGGCGCTGATGCCGTTGGTGACGCCGGGTCCCGCAGTGAGGACCGCCAGGCCGGGGACGCGGGTCAGCTTGCCGGTGGCCTCGGCGGCGAACGCGGCCGTCTGCTCGTGCCGCACGTCGAGGAGCCGCATCTGCGGGTCGGCTTTGACCGCGCCGTCGTACATCGGGAAGACGTGCGCACCCGACAGGGTGAACATCGTCTCGACACCGTGGGTGCGGGCGACGTGGACGGCCAGCTCGCCGCTGTGGCCGGAGATCTCGCGCTCATGCCCCAGAGGCTAGTCGGTGGCTACTCGGAGGTAGGGAGCGTTCGACATCCGGAGCGCCTCGATCACGACGAGCAGCAGGTCGGAGCGCACGGTGGGCGCCTCGGGTGCGAGGGAGAGCTGCACGAACATCGCCCGGAGGAAGGCCTGCGCGGCGGCCGTCGGGGCGAACGGGTCGTGGTCGACCGGGCCGCCGAAGGGGTTCGCCGCCGCTCCGATGCGGTGCACCCACGGCTCGAGGACGTCCGTGCCGAGCGTGTTGCGCCGCAGGACGCGCATCGCCGCGTGGGCGATCCGGTCGGGCTCGCCGGCAGCGAGCGGAGCATCGGCCGGCTGCTGGAGGATGCGCTCGGCGAGGATGTCGAGCAGCAGGGCGTGCTCGGGGCCGGCCAGGTGGGGCGACTCGCCGAGCGCGCCGATCGTGTCGGCGCCGTGGGCGATCGCGTGGGCCCACCCCTTGCCGGGCACGAAGCCGCGGGTGTCCTGCTCGGTGAGGAACCAGGTCGCGAGCCGGTCACCCCACTCCATCACCTTCGCGTCCGTGAGCAGGTGCTGCGCGTTGTCGCGCTCGAGGCACTCGGCCAGGACCAGCGCACTGAAGCTGCGGCGGAACACGGTGTCGGTGCCGGTCTCACCCAGTCCCACCGACAGTCCGGCGACCATGCCGTCACCGAGGCCGGGGAGCAGGTCGTCGTAGACGCCACGGTCGATCCACGTCGCGAACGCGGGGTAGGCGGTGCCGTCGCGGACCTCGGGACGGGTGGACCCGAGCATGGTCGTGAGCTCGGCGGTCAGGTCGTCCAGCGGGCGGTCGGACGGGACGTCGAAGTCGGCCGCCTGCACCTGCTCCCAGTAGCCGATCGTCATTCCTCCATCCTGCCAGCCGGACCCGCCCCGGCCATAGGCTGGTCGGGTGCCCTCCCTCCACGAGCTCGTGCGAGCCCACACCGATCTCGTCGAGGACGACGTCGCCTGGCTGCAGCTGCTCATGGCGGACTGGCAGATCCTCGCGGACCTCTCGTTCGCCGACCTGGTCCTGTGGCTGCCCGACCGGGAGGGGAAGGGCTACTGGGCCGGCGGGCAGATGCGACCGACCACCGGGCCGACGGCGCTGGTCGACGACGTGCTGGGCACGTTCATCCCCACCGGGCGCCGCCGGATGCTCGACGAGGCCTACGAGTCGGGTCGGCTGGTGCGCGAGGGAGACCCGGAGTGGCGCGACGACGTCCCGGTGCGCGTCGAGGTCATCCCCGTGCGTCGTGCCGGCCGGGTGATCGCCACCATCGCCCGCAACACCAACCTGCTCGGCGTACGCACCCCCAGCCGGCTCGAGCTCAGCTACCTGCAGACCGCCGCAGAGCTCACCCAGATGATCGCCTCCGGCCACTTCCCGCTCCCGGGGCAGCGCAGCGACCACGCCGACTCGCCGCGGGTGGGGGACGGGTTCGTCCGCCTCGACCCGGCGGGCCGGGTCGTGTACGCCAGCCCGAACGGGCTCTCCGCCTACCGCCGGCTCGGGTTGCAGGGCGACCTGGCCGGGCTGGTGCTGACCGACCTGACCCGCGACCTGGTCCCGGTCCGCAAGCGGCCCGACGAGGAGACCCTCAGCGCCGTCCTCGGGGGCCGGGACGGCCGCGCGACCGAGGTCGGCACCGACGAGGTGACCCTCATCGTGCGCAGCATCCCGCTGCGCCCGCAGGGCGACCTCAGCGGCGCGCTGCTCCTGGTCCGCGACGTCACCGAGCTGCGCAGCCGCGACCGCGAGCTGGTGACCAAGGACGTCACGATCCGCGAGATCCACCACCGGGTGAAGAACAACCTGCAGACGGTCGCCGCGCTGCTGCGCCTGCAGGCTCGGCGTACGCAGGCCGAGGACGCCAAGGCGGCCCTGGAGGAGGCGGTGCGCCGGGTGGGCTCGATCGCGATCGTGCACGAGACGCTCAGCCACGCGGTGGAGGAGACCGTCGACTTCGACGACATCGCCGACCGGCTGGGGGCCATGGTGGTCGACGTCAGCGGCGTCGAGGTGCCTGTCCGTGTCGTGCGCGAGGGATCGTTCGGCAAGCTCCCCTCAGAGGCCGCCACGCCGCTGGCCATGGTGCTGACCGAGGTGCTGCAGAACGCCGTCGAGCACGGCTACGCCGGCCTGCCCGACCGCAGGGAGGGCAGGGTCGTGGTGACCGCCCGGCGGATCGTGGGACGGCTGCACGTGGTCGTCGAGGACGACGGGCGCGGCCTGCCGGACGGCTTCGACCTGGACGGGTCGACCCAGCTGGGGCTGTCGATCGTGCGCACGCTCGTCGAGTCGGAGCTCGGCGGCGTGCTCGAGATCGGCCCCGGGTCACGGGGCACGCGGGTGCAGGCGGACCTGCCTGTCGACTGAGCGCTCAGGCGGTGCGGATCCGGGCACGGGCGTTGCGGCGCTTCAACGCGCGCCGCTCGTCCTCGCTGAGACCACCCCACACCCCGTGGTCCTGCCCGGCCTCCAGGGCCCAGGCAAGGCACTGTTCGCGCACCTCGCATCGCCGGCACACCTGCTTGGCCTCCTCGATCTGCAAGATCGCGGGGCCGGTGTTGCCGATTGGGAAGAACAGCTCAGGGTCCTCGTCGAGGCATGCGGAGCGGCTGCGCCAATCCATGAGTGGGGAAGTCCCTCTTTCTTTCACAGGCAAGTTCGCTGTTTCGGACAATCAGCTGGGCCCGGGCGCTCGAAGCGCAGCGACAAGACTCGCAAGACTTGAACGTTCACACAACCCCAAATGGTGGTCGCGTCCGTCACAACTAGGGTTGGCGAGTGCCCGTTACTCCCCGCGCTCCGGACCGCGCAGCTCCGCACGGGGCCCCACCGCCTCTGGTGGTGGCTGCCTCCCTGGCCGCGCTGGAGGCCTTCGTCCTCGCCGCTCTGGGCGTCCTCGAGCTCGCCAGCCTCCGCTCGGTCCGACTGACGATGGGCGTCACCACCGCCGCCTTCTTCCTCGCCGCGGCCGTCGGGCTGGCCTGGTGCGCCTGGTCGCTGTGGAAGGTACGCCGGTGGGCGAGGGGCCCGGTGGTGATGGTCCAGCTCATCCAGCTCGGCCTCGCCTGGAACCTGTGGGCCGGGTCCACCAAGCCGCTCTCGGCGGGCCTGGCCGTGGTCGCGCTGGTCGCCATGGTCGGGCTGCTCCACCCGGCGAGCACGGCGGCGCTGGAGGAGATGGACGCCCGGGACGCCTAGGTGTCCAGGTCCTCGAGGGTGGCGGCCAGGCCGTCGACGAAGCGGTCGGCGTGCTCGTCACGCCACACGAGCGGTGGGCGGACCTTGAGCACCGTGCCCGCCGGGCCGGTCAGTCCGGCGAGCACGCCACGGGCGACGAGGCCGTCGCGGACCGCCGTCGCGAGGACCCGGTCCGCCCCTCCGCCGCGGGCGTGCAGGTCGATGCCGGCCAGCAGGCCGACGCCGCGCACCTCGCCGAGCCGTGCGTCGTCGGCGGCGAGCCCGCGGAGCCGGGTCCGGAGGTGCTCGCCGACCCGCATCGCCGACTCCGGGAGCCGCTCGAGCTCGAGCACGTCGAGGACGGCGCACCCCGCGGCGGCCGCGGCGGGGGTGGCGGCGAACGTGGAGAAGTACTCGTGGTCGCGAGACAGGCTGTCGGCGATCTCGCGACGGGTCAGGACGGCGCCGACCGGGTAGCCGGCGCCCATCGGCTTGCCGAGGGTGACGAGGTCGGGCGTGATGCCGGCGGCGGCGAACCGCCACAGCCGAGGTCCGCTGCGGCCGAAGCCGGACTGGACCTCGTCGGCCAGGAACAGGGCTCCCACGGCGTGGGCCCCGTCGACGAGCCCGGCCAGGAAGGGGGCGGGCGCGTCGAGGATGCCCTCGCTGGTGAAGCCGATGTCGACGAGCACCAGCGCGGTCCGGTCGCCCGCTCGTGCCAGCTCGTCCGCCGCGCCCGCCACGCGTGCCGACGCCGTCTCGCTGTCGGTGCCGCCCGTCGCGGCCCGGGGCGCCGCGAAGGTGGCGACGTGCGCCGGCCGGTGGCCGGACGGCCACTCGTTGGGGCTCAGGTCGGCCATCCAGCCCGATGACCCGTGGTAGGCGTGCTCCGCGACCACGGCGCCGGTGCCCCCGGTGTGGGCGGTGGCCAGTCGCCAGGCCAGCTCGTTGGCCTCGGTGCCCGAGGTCGTGAACAGGCAGGTGTCGATCTCGGCGGGCATCGTGGCCAGCAGCCGCTCGGCGAGCTCGACGATGCGAGGGTGCAGGTAGCGGCTGTGGGTGTTGAGCGTGCCGAGCTGCCGTGCGACGGCCTGGGTGACGGCGGGATGGGCGTGCCCGACGACCGCCACGTTGTTGTAGGCGTCGAGGTAGCGGGTGCCATCGGCCCCGACCAGCCACGGCCCCTCACCACGCACGATCTCGAGCGGGGCGGCGTAGAACAGCGGGGCCAGCGGCCCGCCCATGGCGGCGTGCCGACGTGCCAGCAGGTCGCCCGCGACCGGTGTGCCGCCGCTCGTGCGCGTCCCGGCCAGGCGGTGGAGCCGGTCGGTCAGCGCCTCCGGCCCCGAGGCGCACCAGTGGGCCAGCACCGTGCGGGTCCGGTCGTCGTACTGCCCGATGTAGTCGGCGTTCGCCGCCTCGGTGACCACCCGGCGCGCCGCGATGGCCAGCGTCAGGCCGAGTCGTGCGACGACGAGGTCGCCGAGCACCTCGACCTCCTCGGGGCCCAGCGGGCGGTGGCGTTGGTAGCCGAGCAGGGTGGCGGCGGCCAGCTCCCAGACGTCGTGGCAGCTGCACCTCGGCCGTGTTGCGCAGCACGGACGTCAGGGTGACCGCGAGGTCGCAGACGGCCGCGGTGTGGTGCATGTCGCCGAAGTCGATGAGCCCGGTGACGACCCCGTCGGTGGCGAGCACGTTGGTGAGCGTCACGTCCGCGTGCTGCAGCCCGCTCGGCAGCGCCCGGGTCGCCGCTGCGGCGGCCGCCAGCCGGCCCAGCCAGGGCTGGAGGACCTGCCCTTGCTCGCCCAGGCCGGCGAGGACACCGGGGACGGCGAGGACGTCCGGTGCCCGGCGTACGTCCCAGTCGAGGACGCGGTCGGCCGCCGGGTGGAAGAGTCCCTGCAGCGCGAGGCCGGTGCGGGCGGCGACGGCCCCGACCTGCTCGGCGAGGTCGAGGGTGAGCGGTGTGCCCTCCAGCGGCGTGCCGGGCACGACGGTGATGAGTCGCGCCAGGCACTCGCGGGCCGCCGAGTCGCGGACGGACACGACGGGCCCGGTGGTCGCCTCGACGAGCCGGGGGACCGGAAGGTCGGGGGCGACCCGCCGTACGTGCGCGAGGCTCACGTCCTCCATGTCGACGAGGTCGGCCCGCTCGGCCGGGTTGGACACCTTGAGCACGTAGCGGTCGTCGACCAGCACGTTGAGGTCGCGCTCGCTGGGCAGCGGATGGAGCGCGCCGGCCTCGACGCCCCAGTGGGTGAGCAGGAGGCGGCGCACCTGGTCGACGTCGAGACGCGGCGCGGGGGTGTCGAGGACGCCGTCCACGCTAGTCCTGCTCGAGCGAGGTCCGCAGCTGCGCCAGCGTGCGGGTGAGCAGTCGCGAGACGTGCATCTGCGAGACGCCGATCTCCTCGGCGATCTGGGACTGGGTCATGTTCTTGAAGAAGCGCAGCAGCAGGATCCGCTTCTCGCGCTCACCGAGCCCCTCCAGCAAGGGCTTGATCGACTCACGGATCTCCACGTGCTCGATGTTGGAGTCCTCGACGCCGAGGGAGGCCAACAGGGCCGGCGGCCCGTCGTCCGAGTCGTCGGAGGCGTCGAGCGAGAGCGTGGCGTACGCGTGGGAGGACTCGATGCCCTCCACCACCTCCTCCACGGTGCACCCGATGAGCTCGGCGAGCTCACGGGGGGTGGGGGAGCGGCCGAGCTTCTGGGTCAGCTCGCCGGTGGCGCCACCGATCTGCATGCGGAGCTCCTGCAGCCGCCGGGGCACGCGGATCGCCCAGCCCTTGTCGCGGAAGTGGCGCTTGATCTCGCCGATCACGGTCGGCGTGGCGTAGGTCGAGAACTCGACACCGCGGTCGGTCTCGAAGCGGTCGACGGCCTTGATCAGCCCGATCGTGCCGACCTGCACCAGGTCCTCGAACGGCTCGCCGCGGTTGCGGAAGCGACGCGCGCAGTGCTCGACGAGCGACAGGTGCAGGTGCACCAGGTCGTCGCGCGCCACCGAGCGCACCGCGGTGCTGGCGTCCTCGTCGCGCAGCGTCACGAACAGCTCGGCGCTGCGCGCGCGTACGCCGTCGAGCCCGCCCGGCTCGAGCTCGTCGATCGCGCGGTGCACGGCGGCCCCCGCCGCCTCTTCCCCCGTGTGTGCGCTCATGTCAGCCGCTCGGCACCCGTCATTCCCGCAGCGACCTGCGACGTCACCGTGAAGCGGACCCGGAAGCGCCCGCCCTCGGGGCCGGCCGACGCATCCTGCGCCATCGTGTCGAGCACCTGCCAGGCGAAGCTCTCCCGGTCGAGCGGTGGATCGTCCATCGCCTCGACCTCGAGCGTGACGGTCATCGAGCCGTGGCCGAAGAAGAAGGAGGCGACGAGGTCCGTCGCGGGATCCGCCGAGGGGATCGCGAGCGCGCTCGCCTCCCCGATCGCGATGCGCAGGTCCTCGATGTCGTCGATGGTGAAGTCCAGACGCGCGGCCAGGCTGGCGGCCGTGGTGCGGACCACGGTCGCGTAGGCACCCTCGGCCGGAAGTCGGAGCTCGACGTCGGCGCGAGAGCCCCCCGTGTGATCTGCCATCTGCGTCAGCGTCCCGTCCTCGAGGCTCGTGTGATCGGCACACACTAACCGGGTGACGTGGGCTGGAGCGTCAGGCCTTCCGGACATGCGCGTGGGAGGTCCTGCCGGCTGTGGGAGGTTGCCGAAGCCCGCGCGGAGGCCCGGCGCGCTCTCATCCCCGTCGGGTGATGACGGGCGCCGCCCTGCGTGACCACCATCGACGACCACTGGCATCCGTTGCGTCGGTGCGATCCGCAGGAGCAAGCATGTCGACCAGCAAGGGCCGTCACCCCGCCGCCACGACGTCGAGAAGGGCGCGCCACCGCTGGCCGGGCAGCTCAGTGCTCGTGCTGGTGCTCACCGGCACGGTCGCCTGCGGTTCCGATGGCAACGGTGACGGCGACGGTGGCGACTCCTCGGTCGCGGTGGCGGAGGCGCGGGTGGCCGCGGAGCAGGAGGACCTCGCAGACGCCAAGGCAGACCTGGAGGAGAAGTCAGCCGCGTTCTGCGGTGCCAGCCAGACCTACATCGTCGCGCTGGATCGCTACGGGGACGTCCTGAGCGAGACCGCGGTGACCGTCGGCGACGTGCGGGACGCCGGCGACGACCTCGCAGAGCCGCAGGATGACGTCGTCGCCGACGCCGAGGCCGCTGTCGACGCGCAGCAGGCGGTGGTCGACGCGGAACGCGGGCTCGCCGAGGCCAAGGCAGCGCTGAAGGCAGCCAAGTCCGGCGACCCGGCGCCGACGACCACGGCGCCCGCCGAGGAGGCGAGTCCGTCGCCGATGGCGTCGGCGGAGGTCGTCAATCGCGTGAAGCAGGCGGAGGCGGAGTTCGTCGCGGCCCAGGAGGGCGTCACCGACGAGACGCCGCTGGCTGCCGCTGCGCAGCAGTACAACGCCGCGGCCGTGGCACTCGAGATGGCGTGGCTGGCGCTCTACGCCGACGCCGGCTGCTTGACCGACGAGCAGCAGCAACAGGCGGTGGTCGCCGTTCGGAACTACACCGCGGCGCTGCAGCAGTCGCTGTCGGACGCCGGTCACTACCAGGGCGCCGTGGACGGGATCTACGGTCCGACGACCGTCGCGGCCGTCGAGGCGTTGCAGTCGGCGCACGGCCTGCCGACCACCGGCACGGTCGACAAGGCCACGGCGGCGGCGCTGGAGGGTGACCTGGCCGCCCAGGGAGGTGTCGCCGCCGAGCAGGCACTCGCGTCGACGGCGGCGGTGCAGCAGACCCTCAAGCTGGCCGGCTTCTGGGACGGCCCGGTCGACGGGGAGTGGACTCCCGCGTTGACCGAGGCCCTCGAGTCCTTCCAGACCGAGCTGGGCGTCAAGCCCACCGGCACGGTCGACGCTGCGACGGTCGCCGCCGTGGAGAAGGCGATCGCCGACGCAGTCGCGGAGCCGTCCGCATCACCGACGGACGACTCCGAGACGCCGTCGGCCCCGGCGTCCCCGACCGACACGTCGACGCCGACCTCGTAGGAGGTGGGGCGGCAAGCCGCTCACTTGACGCTCGTGCGCAGCGCGTACCGGTCGAGCTGACGCTTGTGTGCAGCACGTACCGGTCGAGGTGACGCTTGTGTGCAGCGCGTACCGGTCGAGCTGACGCTTGTGCGCAGCACGTACCGGTCGAGGTGACGCCTGTGTGCGCGTACCGGTCGAGTTGACGCTTGTGTGCAGCGCGTACCGCGGAGCGCGTGCACACGCGTCAGCGCGGCACCACCGGCGAGTGACACGTGTCAGCGCGGTACCGCCGAGCGCGTGCACACGCGTCAGCTCGGCACCACCGGCGCGTGCACAAGCGTCAGCTCGGCACCACCGGCGCGTGCACAAGCGTCAGCTCGGCACCATGAACGCGTGCACACGCGTCAGCTCGGAGCCGCGTGCTCAGGCCTTCTTCGTCTCCCAGAAGATCTCGGCGATCTCGTCGATCTTGGCGAGGAGCTGGTCGGCCACCTCGGCGTCCAGGACGGCCTTGGTGCCGCCGCCACCGCCGGCCAGCTTGGTGGCCTCGTTGAACAGCGTGTGCAGCTGCGGGTACTTCTCGAAGTGCGGGGGCTTGAAGTAGTCGGTCCACAGCACCCAGAGGTGGTGCTTGACCAGCTCGGAGCGCTGCTCCTTGATGAGGATCGCACGGGTGCGGAAGTCCGGGTCGTCGTTGTCGGCGACCTTGGCGATGATCGCCTTGATGGACTCGGCCTCGATGCGTGCCTGGGCGGGGTCGTAGACGCCGCAGGGCAGGTCGCAGTGGGCGGAGACCTCGACGGTCGGGGCAAGCAGGTGGCGAAGCATCGTGTTCCTCTCGATCGGGACGGTGCAATCGGAACGGTGCCATCAGCAGGGGGCACCCGGCTGCGACACTACTCCGCGTGCAGAGGGGTCGGCAGCGGGGTCCCGCCCGGAGGGGTGGGGGTCTCGGAGCGCCGTTCGGGACCGCGGTCGTGCGTGGCCGGTCCATGCTCCCGACGCTGCGCGAGGGGGACCTCCTGCTGGTCCGCCACGGCGCCCGACCCCGGCCCGGTGACCTCGTGGTCGCCCGGTTCCCGGACGGGACGCTGACGGTCAAGCGCGCCTCGGAGCAACGTCGTACGCGCTCCGGCGCCACCGGCTGGTGGCTGCTCAGCGACAACCCCGACGAGGGGGTGGACTCCCGCCACCGCGGACCGGTGGCCGAGGACCAGGTCGCTCGCCGTCGTACGCCTGCGAGTGTGGCCCTTCCCACGCGTGGGACGCCGGCTGTCGGGGCGCTGAGCTGTGCGAGGATCCCGGGCATGGCTTCGCTTCACCCGCACGCGGGCGATCCTGTCTTCGACCTGCACGTCGGCGGCAAGATGGAGATCGTCTCGACGGTCGCCCTCCACGGCCCCGCCGAGCTCTCCCTCGCCTACACGCCCGGTGTGGCGCGGGTCTGCGAGGCCATCGCCGCCGACCCGTCGCTGACGCAGCACTACACGTGGGTGCCCAACACGGTCGGCATCGTCACCGACGGCACGGCCGTCCTCGGGCTGGGTGACATCGGCCCCGCCGCCGCGATGCCGGTGATGGAGGGCAAGGCCGTGCTGTTCAAGCAGTTCGGCGGCGTCGACGCCGTGCCGATCTGCCTCGACACCACCGACGTCGAGGAGATCATCGAGACCGTCGTGCGGCTCGCGCCCAGCTTCGGCGGGATCAACCTCGAGGACATCTCCGCGCCGCGCTGCTTCGAGATCGAGGCGCGGCTCAAGGAGCGCCTCGACATCCCGGTCTTCCACGACGACCAGCACGGCACGGCCGTGGTCGCCCTCGCCGCCCTCACCAACGCGCTCCGGCTGACCGGTCGCGACGCCGCCACGGTCCGCGTGGTCGTGCAGGGTGCGGGTGCAGCCGGCGTGGCCGTGGCCCGGATCCTGCTGGAGGCCGGTGTGCGCGACGTCGCGGTCCTGGACCGCCAGGGCGTCCTCAACTCCGAGCGCCACGACCTCACCGAGGTCAAGGCGGCGCTCGCCCGCGACACCGCCGACGCGTTCGGCCGCCGTGGTGGCCTCGCCGACGTGATGGCCGGCGCGGACGTCTACATCGGCGTCTCGGGCGGCCAGGTCCCGGAGGAGATCGTCGCCTCGATGGCCGCCGACGCGATCATCTTCGGCCTCGCCAACCCGACGCCGGAGGTGCATCCCGACCTGGCGCACAAGTACGCCCGCGTGGTCGCCACGGGGCGCTCGGACTACCCCAACCAGATCAACAACGTGCTGGCGTTCCCGGGGATCTTCCGGGGAGCCTTCGACGTGCACGCCTCGGCGATCACCGAGGGCATGAAGGTGGCCGCAGCCACCGCGCTGGCCGAGCTCGTCGGCGACGACCTGCGCGAGGACCTCATCATCCCCTCGCCGTTCGACCCACGCGTGCCCGGAGCAGTACGGGCGGCCGTGGCCGACGCTGCTCGTCGCGACGGGGTCGCCCGCCGCTGATCAGGGCAGCGGACGTCATACGCGGGGGGCAGGGGGTGGCCCCGTCCGTATGACGTCCCGCTTCGGTCACTCGGGCTGTCGCGCGGTGTCGAGCACTCGCTGGATCAGCGCCGTCGTCGAGATGCCTCCGGTGCGTGGGACGTAGACGAAGCGTCCGGCCGCCACGGCCGGCCCGTAGATCGACTCCGCCCCTTCCGGTGACAGGTCGTCACCGTGGACGACGGTGGTGATCGCGTGCTCGTCGAGGAAGTCCTGGGTCACGCGGAAAGGGGCGTCCGCGACCACTTCGTCGACGTACCTGCACGACTCGATCACGGCAACGCGCTCGGCGAGGGTCATGACGGGACGACGCTTGTAGGAGGCAGCGGTGTCGTCCGACAGCACACCGACGACCAGCCAGTCACCGTGTCGGCGGGCCCCCCGCAGGAGCGCGACGTGGCCCGCGTGGAAGAGGTCCCCGACCATGTCGACGTAGACCCGCGAGGCGGGCGTGGTCACGTCCGTGTCCGTCACGGCGTTGCTCCTTCTGGGTGCATCCGCTCGTCCCTGCCCCCGGGCATCGTGTCAGGCCGGCTCAGAACCCGATCGAGGGCTCCGGCTCGACGAGGGTCCGCATCGCCCGCGCCAGCGCGGCGTACGCCCCGTCGCGGTGCTCGCGCACGAGGCCGGCCCGCAGGAGGGCGCCGATGCCGCGGCCGAGGAAGCCGGCGCCGAGGACGTTGACGTCCAGCGTGATGTCGGCCCCCTCGTCCGTGCGGTGTGCCTTGCCCTCACCCCCCGCGGCGGTCAGCCGCCAGCGACCCGCGTTCCACGGGGCGTAGCGGTCGTCCACCTCCACCACCACGTCACAGTCGTCCTCGTAGGACCGCAGCGGCCATGCCGCCTCGAGGTCGACGAGCCGAACCCAGGTGCTGTCCCAGGTCTGCAGGTCGCCGGTCGCGCGCGGTCCACCGACCCAGCCGAGCAGCGGGTCGTCGGCGCCGATGTTCTCCAGCTTCGTGGTGCCCATGAGGTCGAGGTCGACGACGCGTCGGGCGAGGGCCAGCCGGGCGGCCGGCGCGCCGCAGAAGGTGCCGACGCTGACGGTGCCGGAGGGACGCGCGTGGTCCCACTTGTGCTCGCGACGCAGCCCGACGAAGCCGACGTCCTCGCCGTCGCGGCGGGCGAAGAGCACACGGCGCGGCTCCTTGTCGCGCAGCGCCTCGGCGGGCTCGAGGGCCATGAGGGAGAAGTAGTCGGGTGATCCGACGATGGTGCCGGGGAACGCGGCGGCCACGGACGACTGGCACGCACGCATGCGCTCGGCGACGCCCTGGTGCGACATGGTCACCAGCTGCGTGGTGATCGCGGCCGCCTCGTCCTCGAGGTGTGGCGCGGTGAAGGTCGTGCCGCGGCCGAGCGTCGCCTGCAGCTGGAGGGCCGCCATGCCGTAGCCGTAGCGGCCGTAGATCTTGTGCTCGCTGGCGTGCAGCGCCGAGATCGCCAGTCCGGCGTCACGCGTGCGGGCCAGGTGGTCGGTCATCATCGCGGCCAGCACGCCGCGCCGGCGTACGTCAGGGTGGACGCCCACCCACGTGAGGCCGGCGATCGGTGCGAGTGCCCCACCGCCGGGCAGTGACAGCTCCATCGGGCGTACGCCGTAGATGCCGCTGTGCAGGTCGACGGGACCGTCGGGCAGGTCGACCACGAACCGCTGGTCCTCGGGCAGCCCGAGCCGGAGGTTGTCGGCGTCGGTGTCCGACACCTCGCCGAACCAGACGAGCTGGTCGGTGGCGAGGAACTTCGCGGCGTCATCCGAGGGGCGTACGTCGATGTCCATGACGCCAGCCAATCGTCAGGGGTGGGGACGTGCAAGCGGATAAGCCGCAGTCGCTAGGGTCGAAGCATGTTCGCCGTCTACGCCGATTCCTTCTCCTCCGACGACCCGCTGAGCGGCCTGGTGGTGGGGGAGCGGCCGGCTCCCGAGGCCCCGAACGGATGGGCCACGGTGACCGTCAAGGCCGCAAGCCTCAACCACCACGACCTGTGGTCCCTGCGTGGCGTCGGGCTGCGCGAGGAGGCACTGCCGATGATCCTCGGCTGCGACGCCGCCGGCCTGGACGAGGACGGCAACGAGGTCGTCGTGCACGGCGTCGTCGGTGATCCTGCGTGGACGGGCGACGAGGCCCACGACCCCGGTCGGTCCCTGCTGTCGGAGCGGCACCAGGGCACGTTCGCCGAGCAGGTCGTCGTGCCGCGCCGCAACCTGGTGCCCAAGCCGGCCTCCCTGTCCTTCGAGGAAGCGGCCTGCCTTCCGACCGCGTGGCTGACGGCCTACCGGATGCTGTTCGTCCAGGGCGACCTCAAGCCCGGTGAGACCGTTCTGGTGCAGGGAGCGGGCGGCGGCGTCGCCACCGCCCTGATCACGTTGGGGCGTGCCGCTGGACTCACGGTGCTCGCCACCAGCCGCGACGAGACGAAGCGCGCCCGTGCACTGGAGCTCGGCGCGCACGAGGTCTTCGAGTCCGGGGCCCGCTTGCCGGTCAAGGTCGACGCCGTCATGGAGACCGTCGGACGTGCCACCTGGAGCCACTCGATCCGGTCCCTGCGGCCCGGTGGGCGCATCGTCATCAGCGGCACGACCTCGGGTCCCCAGGTCGACGACGCCGGGCTCACCCGCATCTTCTTCCTCCAGCTCTCCGTCATCGGCTCGACGATGGGCACCCGTCAGGAGCTCGATGCGCTGGTGAGGTTCCTGGACGCGACGGGCGCACGACCGCTGGTGGACCGCACCCTGCCGATGGACCAGGCGCGCGACGGATTCGCGGCCATGGCGGAGGGCGACGTCTTCGGCAAGATCGTCTTCACGCGATGAGGCACTTCCTCACCGGCGCCGGCTCGGGCATCGGCCTCGCCCTGGCCCACCGGCTCGCCGACCGCGGCGACGACCTGGTCCTCCTCGCCCGCAACGATGCGCGCGCCGCCGAGCTGGAGGACACCTTCGAGCGGGCACAGGTGCTGGTCGCCGACCTCGCCGATCCCGGCACCCTCAACGGGCTCGGGCGCCAGGTCGACGGAGGGGTCGACACGCTCCTGCACGTCGCCGGCGTCGTCGACCTCGCTCCGGTGAGTCGGCTGCGCCTCGCGGAGTGGGAGGAGCAGATCGCGGTCAACCTGACGGCGCCCGCGGTGCTGACCCGCGAGCTGCTCCCACACCTGCGCGGGAGCCGCGGCACCGTCGTGTTCGTCAACTCCTCCGCTGGGCTCACCGCCACGGCCGAGTGGTCGGCCTACGCCGCCTCCAAGTTCGGCCTGAGGGCACTGGCCGACTCGCTGCGCGCGGAGGAGGTGGAGTTCGGCGTCCGGGTCAGCACCGTCTACCCCAGCCGCACCGCGACCCCGATGCAGGAGAAGGTGCACGAGCAGGAGGGGCGCACCTACGACTCCTCCCGCTGGATCAGCGCCGACACGGTCGTCGACACGATCCTGCACGTCATCGACCTGCCGCGCGACGCGACGATCCCCGACGTGACGGTCCGCCCGGTGGTCCCGCGTCCCGGGACCTGATCACCGCTCGAGGGGCTCGAGCACGAAGGCCCGGATCCGCCGGCTCTCGCCGACGCGTCGGCGGTAGTTGATGTAGCCGGGGTAGAACCGGCCGGCGAGCGCGAAGATCTCGTCGGCCTGCTCGGGTGTCGCCGCCCGCGCGGTCACCTCCCGCGAGAGACCGCGGTAGGTGACCACGGCCCGCGGCTCTGCCTCGAGGTTGAGCGCCCAGGCCGGGGTGGAGGCCTGGCCGAAGTTGGTGCCGAGCAGCGCCAGCGCGCCGTCGTACGGCGTCGCGATGAGGTGGCTCGTGCGAGGCCGGCCGGACCGGCGACCGGTCGTCGTGACGTCGAGGACCGCGAGCCCGGCCAGCAGGCTCGGCGCGCTGTGCCGGCCCCGGGTCAGCCGCCCGACCACGTCGTCGAGGTGGCGCAGGGAGTGCGCGAAGAGCCAGCCACCGGGACGGGTGCCGGCAGTCCAGCGCACCAACCGGTGCGCCGGGTTGGCGGAGGTGTGGGAGTAGTGCAGGTCGTCGGCGAGGCCCCGTGTCGGCATGATCGGCATCATGCCCCAGTGGGGGTTCGCGAGCGCCGCTCGACGCCGTCAGTCGTCGGGGTCGTCGAGGCGGGCCAGCCAGGTGGCCAGCCGCTCGACCGGCGTCTCGAACTCGGGGTGGGCGTCGACGAAGGCCTGCAGCTGCTCGGCGAGCCAGGCCAGGGTGACCTCCTCGTCACCCCGGCGCCGCTCGAGCTCCTCGATCCCGCGGTCGGTGAAGTACACCAGTGGTCTCCGGGTGCCTCAGTAGTCGGTGCCCGGGCCGCGGGGCGACTCGAAGGCAGCGTCGAGGAGGGTCTTCTGCTCCTCCACGTGGCGCTTGACGGTTCCGACCGACGGTGATGCCGACGCCGGACGGGTGACCGGCTCGACCGTCATCTTCAGCTCGGGCCACACGTTGAGCTGGTAGTGCGGCCAGGCGCCCATGTTGCGCGGCTCGTCCTGCACCCAGCGGATCGCCTTGAGGTTGGGGTACTTGGCGACCTCGGCCCGGATCTCGTCGAGGGGGATCGGGTAGAGCCGCTCGACGCGACCGATGGCGAACTGCGCGCCGTCCTCCCGCTTGCCGCGCTCGACCATGAGGTCCCACGTCACCCGGCCCGAGCACATGATCAGCGTCTCGACCTGCGCGGGGTCCGCCGCGTCGTCGCCGATGAACGGGCGGAACGTGGTGTCGCCGATGAAGTCGGACGGCTGGGAGGCTGCTTCCTTGCGCTTGAGCATCGACTTCGGGGTGAAGACGATGAGAGGCCGGTGCTCCTCGCCGAGCGAGTGCCGGCGCAGCAGGTGGAAGTACGACGCCGGAGTCGAGGGCTGCGCGACCACCATCGCGTCCTCCGCACACATCGTCAGGAAGCGCTCGATGCGGGCGGAGGAGTGGTCGGGACCCTGGCCCTCGTAGCCGTGGGGGAGCAGCAGGACGACGCCGGACTGCTGGCGCCACTTGGTCTCGCCCGCGGAGATGAACTCGTCGATGACGGTCTGCGCGCCGTTGACGAAGTCGCCGAACTGCGCCTCCCAGAGGACGAGCGCCTCGGGACGTGCGACGGAGTAGCCGTACTCGAAGCCGAGGGCGGCGTACTCGGAGAGCAGCGAGTCGTAGACGTGGAACTTGGCCTGGTCCTCGGTGAGGTTGGTCAGCGGCGTCCACTCGTCGGCGTTGACCCGGTCGATGATGGTGGCGAAGCGCGAGACGAACGTCCCGCGACGCGAGTCCTGGCCGGCCAGCCGCACCGGACGACCGTCCATGAGGAGCGAGCCGAACGCGAGGATCTCGCCGGTGCCCCAGTCGATCGGTCCGTCGGTGATGGCCGCCGAGCGGCGCTGGAGCTGCGGCATCACCTTCGGGTGCACGGTGAAGTTCTCCGGCGGCGTCACGTAGCTGTCGGCGATCCGCTTCAGCACCTCAGGGGTCACCGCGGTGGAGAAGTCGCCGGCCGGCTTGTCCGGGTAGTCGGGGACGGTCGTCCACTCGATCGGTGCCTCGGAGCTCGCTGCGCGGACCTCGGTGAATACCCGCTCCAGCTGCTGCTGGTAGTCCTTGAGGACCTGCTCGGCCTCCTCGATCGTGATGTCGCCACGACCGATGAGGGACTCGGTGTAGAGCTTGCGCACGGAGCGCTTCTGCTCGATGAGGTCGTACATCAGCGGCTGGGTGTACGACGGGTCGTCACCCTCGTTGTGGCCGCGGCGGCGGTAGCAGACGAGGTCGATGACGACGTCCTTGTTGAATGCCTGGCGGTAGTCGAACGCGAGCCGGGCGACCCGGATGCAGGCCTCGGGGTCGTCGCCGTTGACGTGGAAGATGGGCGCCTGGACCATCCGCGCCACGTCGGTGGCGTAGAGCGAGGAGCGCGAGGAGCCGGGCGCGGTGGTGAAGCCGACCTGGTTGTTGATGACCACGTGCACGGTGCCGCCGGTGCGGTAGCCGCGGAGCTGCGAGAGGTTGAGGGTCTCGGCCACGACGCCCTGGCCGGCGAACGCGGCGTCGCCGTGCACCAGCAGAGGGAGGACCGGGAACCTCTCGCCCTGGTCGAGGAGGTCCTGCTTGGCGCGGGCGATGCCCTCGAGCACCGGGTTGACGGCCTCGAGGTGCGAGGGGTTGGCGGCGACGGAGACCTTGATCTTGTCGCCCGACCCGGCCACGAACTCACCCTCGGCGCCGAGGTGGTACTTCACGTCGCCGGAGCCCTGGACGGTCCGCGGGTCGATGTTCCCCTCGAACTCACGGAAGATCTGGCTGTACTTCTTGCCGACGATGTTGGCGAGCATGTTGAGCCGGCCGCGGTGGGCCATGCCGATGGTGACCTCGTCGAGACCGGTCTCGGCGGCTGCCTCGCAGAGCTCGTCGACCAGCGGGATCGTGGTCTCGCCACCCTCGAGGCTGAACCGCTTCTGCCCGACGAACTTGGTCTGCAGGAACGTCTCGAACGCCTCGGCCTGGTTGAGCTTGAGCAGGATTCGCAGCTGCTCCTCGCGGGGCGGCTTCACGTGCGGCTGCTCCACCCGCTCCTGGATCCACTTGCGCTGCTCGGGATCCATGATGTGCATGTACTCGATGCCGGTCGTGCGGCAGTAGGAGTCACGCAGGATGCCGAGGATGTTGCGCAGCTTCATGAAGCGCCGGCCCTCGCCACCGAAGGACCCGGTCGCGAACTCCCGGTCGAGGTCCCACAGCGTGAGGCCGTGCGACTCGATCTCGAGGTCGGGGTGGCTGCGCTGGCGGTACTCCAGCGGGTCGGTGTCGGCCATCAGGTGGCCCCGGACCCGGTAGGCGTGGATCAGCTCGAGGATGCGGGCCTGCTTGACGATGTCGTCGTCGTGGTTGGCCACCACGTCGCGGGCCCAGCGGATCGGCTCGTAGGGGATCCGCAGCGAGCGGAAGATCTCGTCGTAGAAGCCGTCGTCCCCGATCAGCAGGCTGTGCACGCGCTTGAGGAACTCGCCCGACTGTGCGCCCTGGATGACGCGGTGGTCGTAGGTCGAGGTCAGCGTCATCGCCTTGCTGATGGCGTTGCGGTTGATCGCCTCCTCGGAGGCGCCCTGCCACTCGGGGGAGTACTCCATGGCGCCGACGCCGATGATCGCGCCCTGGCCGGCCATCAGCCGCGGCACCGAGTGGACGGTGCCGATGCCGCCGGGGTTGGTCAGGGAGATGGTGGTGCCCTGGAAGTCGGCGACGGTGAGCTTGTTGTCGCGCGCCTTGCGCACCACGTCCTCGTACGCCGTCCAGAAGGCGGCGAAGTCCATCGCCTCGGCGCCCTTGATGCTGGGGACGAGCAGCTGCCGGGTGCCGTCGGGCTTCTTCATGTCGATGGCGAGGCCGAGGTTGATGTGGGCCGGCGTGATCAGGTTGGGCTTGCCGTCGACGACCGCGTAGCCGACGTTCATCTCCGGCATCGACCGCAGCGCCTTGACCAGGGCGTAGCCGATGAGGTGGGTGAACGACACCTTGCCGCCGCGCGCGCGGGCGAGGTGGTTGTTGATGACGGTGCGGTTGTCCCAGAGCAGCTTGACCGGCACCGAACGGACCGACGTCGCCGTGGGCACGCTCAACGAGGCGTCCATGTTGGCCGCCGTGCGCGCGGGTGCACCGCGCAGGACGGTGAAGGTGGGCTCGTCGCTGGTCGTGGTCGGCGTGGCGGGCTTGGGGTCCTTGGCGACCGGCGTGGTGGTGCCCTTGGCCGGCTCCTCGGCGGCGGCCGCCGGGCGCGGGGTCGACTTCGGCGCGGGCTTCTCGGCCGCCTTCGCGGGGGCCTGGTCAGGGGCCTTGGCGGGGGCCTTCGCGTTCGTTGCTGCAGGCTGGGCCGTGGTCTTCTCGGGCGCCTTCGCAGGGGCCTGGGTGGCGGCCGTGGTCTGGTTCCTGGCAGGCGCGGGGGCCGGGGCAGTGGTCGTCGCGGAGTTCTGCGCGGAGGTCTGCGTGGACCCGCCGAAGTACGCTCGCCCACTCGGGCCCCACGCTGGCGGGGTCCTTGTCGTACTGCTCCTTCATCTCCTCCACGAGCCACTCGTTGGCTCCCAGGTCAGATGACGGTGCAACCGAGGACTGGTTGCCGGACTGCCCGTTCGGGGACTGCGCCACGCTTCTTTCGCCTCTTTCAGATCTCATCGCGCAAGGGTTTGACCAAGCCGCCCACAAGGCTAGTCGCACACGCGTGCAAATGCAGGGGCGGGCGGGTCCTTTGGGGCATGGTGTCGCCCACACCGATCACCCCCCGTACCACCTGCTGGAGTCTTCATGCCTCGCCCCTTGCCGGGCCGCACCTCGTGGGCCCGCCGCTGCGCCGGACTCACGCTCGTCGTGGCCCTGCCCCTGTCCGCCACCGCGTGCCGCTCCGGCTCGGAGCCGACCGCCGCTCCGGAGCGGCTCAGCCGTGGCGACGCGCAGGTGACGCTGGCGTCCCACCCCGTGGAGACCGCCACCAGGATCCACCGCGTCTTCGGCCGCCTGCCCGACCAGCGCCGCAAGGCCGTACGCCGACAGGCGGGCGAGGTCGTCGACCGGTGGTGGGAGGCTGCCTACCTCGGCGGCGACTACCCGCGCAGCGCCTTCCCCGACGCGTTCCCGGGCTTCACCGCCGGCGCCGAGGAGCGCGCCCGGGACGACAAGGCGCTCCTGACCAACCAGACCGGGGGACCGCGCATCGACTCGGTGACGGCCAAGCACCGTGAGGTGTCCCTCGACATCCTCGCGACCGGCGGACGCGCCCGCTCGGTGACGGCGCACGTCGTCCTGCGCTTCGAGACCACCGGCAGCAAGACCGGGACCACGGTCGTCCGTGGACGGCTGTTCCTCACCCACAAGCGGGGTGCCTGGCGCATCTTCGGCTACGACGTCGCGAAGGGGGCACGCCCGATGACCGCCCTGCACCGGGCCCACCGAGCCGTCCGGGCCGCCGCGCTGGCCGCGGTCCTGGCCGTCACCGCCCTGGTCGTCCCCCAGTCCGCGGTGCAGCCGACCGACGTCAGCCTCGTCAAGATCCGCCACGCCCAGGGTGTCGCCGTCGGGGGCACGGACGTGGTGTGGATCCTCGCTGTCGGCTCCGACGCCAGACCCGGCCAGACCATGACCCGTGCCCGCGGCGACGCGCTCCAGCTGGTGGGCATCAACACCCGCACCGGCTCGGCGACCGCGATCGGCGTGCCCCGCGACTCGTGGGTCAGCATCCCCGGTCACGGCCGCGAGAAGATCAACTCCGCCCTCTACTTCGCCGGCCCGACCGGGATGGCGGGCGCGATGCGCAACCTGGTCGGCATCGAGCCCGACTACGTCATGGTCACCCGCTTCCCGTTCTTCGAGGACATGGTCGACGACATCGGCGGGATCACGGTCGCCAACCCACGCCGGTTCGCCGACCCCTACCTCAAGAAGGAGGGCTTCGCGCGGGGCCGCATCCACCTCGACGGCTACAACGCGATGGCCTTCTCGCGGGTCCGCAAGGGGCTGGCCGGTGGTGACTTCGACCGGTCGGCCAACCAGCAGCGCACGCTGCGCGGCATCCACGCCCGCATCCGGACGCAGGCCGACCGCCCCGGCTTCATCGAGCGCGGCGTGATGACGGTGATGGCCCACATGGACACCAATGCCTCACCGGCCGAGCTCTACGAGCTGGCACAGGCGGTGGCCCAGGTGGATCCGCGGAAGATCACCACGTGCGTCGTGCGCGGCCGGATCGGCTTCGTCGGCGCCGCGAGCGTGGTGTTCCCCGACGTCGCGCAGGCCCGGCGACTCGGTCGCGAGGCCCGCGCCGACGCCGCGCTGCGGCACTGCTGAGCGAGCTGCCTGACGCGTCACCGCGGGTAGATGCGTCCCGCGGTGCGCGCCAGGTCGATGACGACGGCCTCGGAGTAGAGCTTGATCCGCAGCCCGATCACCTGCGAGCCCCGGTAGCCCGTGTCGACCAGCTGGCGCTGGATCTCACCCATGCCGTTGGGCAGCTCGACGACCCCGCCCGGTTCGGGGATCTCCAGTGCCTGCCCGGCCACCGTGATCGACCCGATGGCGGTGGAGATCTTCGAGCGCACCCGCTGGCCGGCCTTCTGCCGCATCGCGGCCCGCGAGCTCACGTCGGTGATGACCAGCTGCGCGGTGGGGATGGACACGGACGCGATCGCCGTGCGCGACCAGCCCTTGGCGACCTCCTTGGCGCGGAGCTGGTCGCCGTTGACCTGGTAGACGACGCCGTCCAGGAGCACCGGCACGGGCAGCAGCTGGGAGGCGTGCGGCACCTGGTAGGTCTGGGTCCGCCCGCGGGAGCCCTGGCAGGGGAGCGCCTTGTGCTCGACGTTGCCGAACCTCAGCGCGCCCTGCAGTGCCTGGTAGTCCATGGCGGTGCCGCCGGAACGGAAGACGCCCACCGGTGCCGGCCCGCCCATCCGCACCCGGGCGGTGCCGAGCTCGACGAGCTGGCGACGGTCCCCGGCGGTGACCTCGATCCGGAGCGCGGAGGCCCGGGACTGGGCGTGGTGGCTGTTGGCCCGGCCGTTCTCGTAGCCCAGCGCGATGCTGCCGAGGCCGGGGACCTGGATCGGCTCGGTCACGTCGCTCAGCACCTGGAAGACCTGCTGCGCGACCTGCTGGGTGCCGGTGAAGACCGTGTCGGTGACCTCGTCGAGCGGCGCGAGGAGCTGCTGCAGCTCGGGCGGGAGGTCCTGCACGACCGTGTTGTCCAGCAGCTCGAGGGAGATGCTCGCGAAGGTGAAGCTCTCGGCGTGGCCATAGCCCTGAGGCGTGTTGAAGGCGTTGGCCGTGGTCTGCAGCCCCTTGATCACCAGCTTCGGCGTCGTGAGCGAACCGACGGTGCCACCGATGCTGATGTCGCCGATCGTGTTGGTGCCCCGTACGCCGTGGGTGCTGCCGTCGACGTACGTCTCGGTGCGGCTCGTGCTGGCCGAGACGTGGATGAGCGGGTTGTCGGGCACCGAGACGGCGCTGGCCCGCTCGACGACCTGGCCGACCGCGCGGGTGCAGAGCTGCTGCGCGTGGGCGTCCTTGAGGTTGAGCGCCTCGACGCTGTCGGTCACCAGCTTCACGCCGTAGACGTCGCCGCGGTAGCCGAAGTCGGTGAGGGCGCCGGTGCGAGCGGCACGGGTCTCGGGGCGCTCGGCCGCCTGGGCCGGCGCCACGAGCCCGGTCGTCAGGACGAGTCCGGCGCTGAGGCCGATGCCGAGTCCGGTGCTGATCCCGGCGGCCAGCCGTCGCGTGCTGCTCTTCTCCATGAGTCCCTCCCAAAGGGCCGCGGAGCCTGCCTCGCCCACCGATTCCCCTGTGACCGGTGAGCGGCTCCTCACGCGGTCAACGAGGTCGCCACGGATTGGTCACGCCACGCTCCGGCGTGCGACCGATCGGGCCCGGACGCAGCGAACGGCGACACCCGTCGGGGTGCCGCCGCTGGTCTGCGCCTCCGGCAGGATTCGAACCTGCGGCACCTGGTACCGGAAACCAGTGCTCTATCCCCTGAGCTACGGAGGCCAGCACCGGCCGGGCCGGTGCGCGGTGAAGACTACCGGTCGCCCGACGAGGTCGTGAAACCGCCTCGGCGGGCGGTGCGGGCGCCGTGTCAGCGCAGCGCGAGCGAGCCCGAGGTCGCCGCCGCGAAGGGCAGCGCCTCGTGCTCGCGGACGCGGGCGTCGAGTGCCGCCGCCACGTCCTCGGGCCACGGAGCCGTCCGGCGGGTGGCGAGGTCGATGTGCAGGAAGATCTCCTCCACCACGCAGGCGACCAAGCGGTGCGTCTCGTCGAGGAGGTAGACGAGCGCGTGACCGGCGCGCTCGGAGCGGCCGAGCAGGCGTACCCGGGCCGACATCGTGTCCCCGGTGCGCAGCTCGCTCAGGTAGGTCACGTGGTGCTCGGCGGTGAAGCAGGCCTGTCCGTCGGTCAGCGGCCACATCTGGGGGATCCCGACCTCGACCAGCGACTCGTCGAGCCCCTCGCTGGCGATGCCGATGTAGTGCCGGACGTTGAGGTGGCCGTTGATGTCCTCGAACGGCATCGGCACGGGCTGCTCGACGTAGGCCGGGAGGTCGAGCAGCTGGTCGTAGGCGGGGTGGGTCGTCACAGGCAGACCCTAGGGCAGGACGGGGCCGCGCGGGCCGACGGACGGGTGGTCAGGGCGTGAAACCGGTTCGGCCCCCGGTGTGCCGCGCCGATAGGG
Organism: uncultured Actinomycetota bacterium; assembly: GCA_963740115.1. Taxonomy (GTDB): domain Bacteria; phylum Actinomycetota; class Actinomycetes; order Propionibacteriales; family Nocardioidaceae; genus Nocardioides. The sequence goes on from CAVUCQ010000008.1 coordinate 61,312, forward strand.
TTGACGGGTGAATCCTGAGCAGCTCTCCGAGACCATCGTCGATGCGCTGGCGGCCCTCGTGGCCGATGGCGCGATCACGCTGCCCGACGGCGTGCCGACCCAGGTCACGGTGGAGCGACCCCGGCAGAAGGGCCACGGCGACTACGCCACCAACGTCGCCCTCCAGCTGGCCAAGAAGGTGCAGGTCGGCGGGCAGGGCACGAATCCCCGCGCCTTCGCCGACCTCGTCGCTGGCCGGCTGCGGGTCGCCGACGGCATCAGCGAGGTGGAGGTCGCCGGCCCGGGCTTCCTCAACGTCACGGTCGAGGCGGGGGCCCAGGGTCAGGTGGCCGCCGACGTCGTCGCCGCGGGCGAGGCGTACGGCTCCTCCGACGCGTTCGCGGGCGAGAAGATCAACCTCGAGTTCGTCTCCGCCAACCCCACCGGCCCGCTGCACATCGGCGCGGTCCGCTGGGCCGCCGTGGGCGACGCGCTGGGCCGGGTCTTCACCTTCGCCGGCGCCGAGGTCACCCGCGAGTACTACTTCAACGACCACGGCGCCCAGCTCGACCGGTTCAGCTCCTCCCTGCTCGCGTGGGCCAAGGGACGGCCCGTGCCCGAGGACGGCTACGGCGGGGCCTACATCGAGGAGATCGCCAAGGACGTCGTCGCCAAGCGGCCCGAGGTCCTCGACCTCCCCGAGGACGAGGCGCAGGAGGTCTTCCGCGCCGAGGGCGTCGAGCTGATGTTCGCCGAGATCAAGCAGTCGCTCCACGACTTCGGCGTCGACTTCGACGTCTACTTCCACGAGAACAACCTGCACGAGTCCGGCGCCGTCGAGCGGGCGATCGTCCGGCTCACCGAGATGGGCAACACCTATGAGGCCGACGGCGCGCTGTGGCTCAGGACGGAGCAGTACGGCGACGACAAGGACCGCGTGATCGTGCGCTCCAACGGCACGCCGGCCTACATCTCGGGCGACCTGGCCTACTACCTCGACAAGAAGGAGCGGGGCTTCGACCGCTGCTTCATCATGCTCGGCGCCGACCACCACGGATACGTGGGCCGGATGAACGCCATGTGCGCCGCCTTCGGCGACGAGCCGGGCAAGGACCTCGAGATCCTCATCGGCCAGATGGTCAACCTGCTCCGCGACGGAAAGCCGCTGCGGATGTCCAAGCGTGCCGGCACCACCGTCACGATCAACGACCTGGTGGACGCGATCGGCGTCGACGCCGCGCGCTACGCCCTCGCCCGCTACACCAACGACACCAACATCGACCTCGATCTGGACCTGTGGGCGCGCGCCCACAACGACAACCCGGTCTACTACGTGCAGTACGCCCACGCGCGCACCTGCCGGATGATGGAGAACGCCGCCGACCTCGGCATGTCGCTACCCCACGACTCGTTCGACCCGACGCTGCTGAGCCACGAGCTGGACGGCCAGCTGCTGCGGGCGCTGGCCGAGTTCCCGCGCGTGGTCACTGCCGCCGCCGAGCTGCGCGCACCCCACCGCATCGCCCGCTACCTCGAGGACACCGCATCGGTGTTCAACAAGTGGTACGACACCAAGGAGTGCCGCATGCTGCCGCAGGGCGACGAGCCGGTCGCCCCGGTCAACGAGGCGCGGCTGATGATGGTCGCCTCGACGCGGACCGTCATCGCCAACGGCCTGCGCCTGCTCGGCGTCTCCGCGCCCGAGCGGATGTGAGCCGTGCCCACCTCCCATCCGTCCGGCTGGGCGCACGCCGACGGCGCGCTGCGCTCGACCCGGCCCGGCGGACCCCACTGGCTGCGTGAGCCCGTCGACACCAACGAGCTGGTCGAGCACCTCTGGTCGGCCACGGCGACCAAGACCGACGGGGTGCTGGCCGTCGGGGGAGTGCCGCTGACCGAGCTCGTCCGCGAGCACGGCTCCCCGGCCTACGTCCTCGACGAGGCCGACTTCCGCGGCCGGGCACGCGCCTTCCGTGACGCCTTCGCCGACTACGAGGTCTTCTACGCCGGCAAGGCGTTCCTCTGCACGACGGTGGCCCGCTGGCTCGCCGAGGAGGGGCTCTCGCTCGACGTGTGCTCCGGCGGCGAGCTCACCGTCGCCGAGCGCGCCGGCTTCCCGATGGACCGCGTCGGCTTCCACGGCAACAACAAGACGTCCGGTGAGCTCGAGCGGGCCGTGGAGCTCGGCGTCGGGCGCATCATCGTCGACTCGTTCGCCGAGGTCGAGCGCCTCGCCGCGGTCACCACCGAGCTCGGCCGCACGGTCGGCGTGATGGTGCGTGTGACCGCGGGGGTCGAGGCCCACACCCACGAGTACATCGCCACCGCCCACGAGGACCAGAAGTTCGGCTTCTCCATCGCCGGCGGCGACGCCCTCGAAGCCGTACGCCGGGTGCTGGCCGCACCGGGCCTGCGGCTCCTCGGGCTGCACTCCCACATCGGCAGCCAGATCTTCGACACCTCCGGGTTCGAGGTGGCCGCGCGCCGGGTGCTCGCGCTGCACGCGCAGATCGGTGCCGACCTGGGTGTCGAGCTGCCCGAGATGGACCTCGGGGGCGGCTTCGGGATCGCCTACACCACGCAGGACGACCCGTCCGAGCCCGCGACGCTCGCGAAGGGGATGTCGGAGATCGTCGCGCACGAGTGCCGGGCCCTGGGCATCGCGCGGCCGCGGCTCTCGGTCGAGCCCGGCCGGGCGATCGTCGGACCCTCGATGTGCACCGTCTACGAGGTCGGCACGGTGAAGGAGGTCGCCCTCGACGGCGGCGCCCGCCGCTCCTACGTCTCGGTCGACGGCGGGATGAGCGACAACATCCGCACCGCCCTCTACGACGCCGACTACTCCGCCACGCTCGCCTCCCGGGACTCCCGGTCGCCGCGCTGTGCTGGCCCGGGTCGTGGGCAAGCACTGCGAGGCCGGCGACATCGTCGTCAAGGACGAGTTCCTGCCCGGCGACGTGGCTCCCGGCGACCTGGTCGCGGTCCCCGGCACGGGCGCCTACTGCAGATCCATGGCCTCCAACTACAACCACGCGCTGCGTCCTCCGGTGATCGGAGTTCGGGACGGGAAGACCTTCACCGTGCTGCGACGAGAGACTGAGGCCGACCTGTTGGCGACCGATGTAGGTGTTTCATGAGCGAGCGTAGCGAGCGAATCGTCCAGCACAGCGCGACTCGTGCCTCGTGCGCGCACGGAGCGAAGCGAGTACGCGCATGAGTACGGGTGACGTGCGCACACTCAAGGTGGCGGTGCTCGGCTGCGGGGCCGTGGGCTCCCAGGTGGTGCGGCTGCTGACCGAGCAGCACGACGACCTGGCTGCCCGCGTCGGGGTGCCGGTCGAGCTGGTCGGGGTCGCCGTACGGCGCCTGGACGCGCCGCGCGACGTCGAGGTGCCCGAGGGGCTGCTGACCACCGACGCGGTGGGGCTGGTGGCCCGCGACGACGTCGACGTGGTCGTCGAGGTGATCGGCGGGCTCGAGCCGGCCCGCTCCCTCATCCTGTCCGCGCTCGAGAGCGGCGCGAGCGTCGTGACGGCCAACAAGGCGCTCCTCGCCGAGGACGGCCCGACCCTGTTCGAGGCTGCCGCGAAGGCCGAGCGCGATCTCTACTACGAGGCCGCCGTGGCAGGCGCCATCCCGATCCTGCGGCCACTGCGCGAGTCGCTGGCCGGAGACCGGGTCACCCGGGTGCTGGGCATCGTCAACGGCACCACCAACTTCATCCTCGACAAGATGGACACGTCCGGCGCGGGCTTCTCGGAGGCGCTGGAGGAGGCCCAGGAGCTCGGCTACGCCGAGGCCGACCCCACCGCCGACGTCGAGGGCTTCGACGCCGCCGCCAAGGCGGCGATCCTGGCCAGCCTGGCCTTCCACTCGCGCGTCACCGCCGCCGACGTCTACCGCGAGGGCATCTCCGAGGTCACCGCGGCCGACGTGGCCAGCGCCCGCGACATGGGCTCGGTGGTCAAGCTCCTCGCCATCTGCGAGCTGCGTCCCGGCCCGGACGGCCACGACCAGGTCGCCGCCCGGGTGCACCCGGCGATGATCCCCCGCTCGCACCCGCTGGCCAGCGTCCGTGAGGCCTACAACGCGGTGTTCGTGGAGTCCGAGGCCGCCGGCCAGCTCATGTTCTACGGCCCGGGGGCGGGCGGCGCGCCCACCGCGAGCGCCGTGCTCGGCGACCTCGTCACCGTCGCCCGCAACCGCCTCGCCGGCACGCGCGGCGCCGGGGAGTCGGCCTACGCCGACCGCGCCGTGCAGCCGATGGGGGAGACGCGCACCCGCTACCACGTCGCCATCGACGTCGACGACCGCGCGGGCGTGCTCGCGGCGGTGGCCAACGCCTTCGCCGACCACGACGTGTCGATCCAGACCGTCCGGCAGGAGGGCCGCGGCGCGGACGCCCAGCTCGTCGTCGTGTCGCACGCCGCTCCCGACGCCGCGCTGAGCGCGACGGTCGACCAGCTGCGAAGCATGGACATCGTCCGCGAGGTCACCTCGGTGATGCGGGTGGAGGGGGACTCCGAGTGAGCGCCACCCGGGGCACCCACCAGTGGCGCGGCGTCATCGAGGAGTACCGCGACCTCCTCGACCTCCCGGCGGGCCTGGACGCGGTGACCCTGCGCGAGGGCGGCACGCCCCTCGTGCACTCCGAGTGGCTCTCCGGCATCAGCGGCGCGGACGTGTGGCTCAAGGTGGAGGGCGACAACCCGACCGGATCGTTCAAGGACCGCGGGATGACCGCCGCGATCTCGTACGCCAAGCACCTCGGCGCCCGAGCCGTGGTGTGCGCCTCGACCGGCAACACCTCCGCCTCCATGGCCGCCTACGCGGCGAAGGCCGGGCTCAAGCCGCTCGTGCTGGTCCCCGAGGGGAAGATCGCCGCCGGCAAGCTCGCGCAGGCGGTCGTCCACGGCGCCCAGGTCATCATGGTCCGCGGCAACTTCGACGACTGCCTCTCGATGGCGATCGGCCTCTCCCAGGGCTACCCCGTCGAGCTGGTCAACTCGGTCAACCCGGTGCGCCTGCAGGGACAGAAGACCGCGTCCTTCGAGATCGTCGACTTCCTCGGTGACGCTCCCGACTTCCACCTGCTCCCGGTGGGCAACGCCGGCAACATCTCGGCCTACTGGCTCGGCTACCAGCAGTACGCCGACCTCGGCCGGGCGACCCGGCGCCCGCGCATGCTCGGCTTCCAGGCCGAGGGCGCGGCCCCGCTGGTGACCGGTGAGCCGTTCCCCGACCCGGAGACCAAGGCCACCGCGATCCGGGTCGGCAACCCGGCGTCGTGGCACCTGGCCGAGCAGGCGGCCAAGGAGTCGGAGGGCGGCTTCGCGGCGCTCTCCGACGCCCAGATCCTCGCCGCGCAGCTCGAGCTCGCCCGCCACGACGGCGTCTTCGTCGAGCCCGCCTCGGCCGCCGGTGTCGCGGGCCTGCTGGCCGCCGTGGCCTCCGGCCAGGCCTTCGCCGGGTCGACCGTGGCGATCACGGTCACGGGGCACGGGCTCAAGGACACCGCCACGGCGCTGGAGTCGTGCGGCGACCTCGTCGACACCGTGGTGGACGCCGACGTCGACACCGCGGCTGCCGCTGCCGGCCTGGCCTGACAAGGGCTGGTGCGAGATGGCGACCTTCGTCCAGGGACCGGTGCGGGTCAGCGTGCCCGCCACGTCGGCCAACCTCGGACCCGGCTTCGACTCGCTGGGCCTCGCGCTCTCGCTGCGTGACCAGCTCGAGGCGGAGGTGCTCGCCGAGGGGCTGGTCGTCGAGGTCGAGGGTGCCGGCGCCGAGGGCGTGCCGCGCGACGAGTCGCACCTGGTGGTGCGCGCGATGCGGGCGGCCTTCGACCTGATGGACGCCCAGCCGCCGGGGCTGCGGCTGTCGTGCCGGAACGCGATCCCGCACGCCCGCGGGCTCGGCTCCTCCTCGGCCGCCATCGTCGCGGGGGTGGTGCTGGCCCGGGCCCTCGTCGCCGGCGGCCAGCTGCTCGCCGGTGACGACGTGCTCCTCGACCTGGCCGCCGACCTCGAGGGCCATCCGGACAACGTGGCGCCCGCGTTCCACGGCGGGTTCGTGATCTCCGGGCGCGACGACGACCACTGGTACGCCGTCCGCTGCGGGGTCGACCCGCGGATCACCGCCGTCGCCTTCGTCCCACCGACCGGCGTCGAGACCACCGTGGCGCGGGGCCTGCTGCCCGACTCCGTGCCGCACGCCGACGCGGCCGCCAACGCGGGTCGCGCCGCCCTCCTCGTCGCAGCCCTCGCCGGCCAGCCCGAGCACCTCCTCGCCGCCACGCGCGACTGGTTGCACCAGGAGCAGCGGGAGCCCGCGATGCCGGAGACGCTCGCGCTCGTGCACCGGCTTCGCGCCGAGGGCGTGCCGGCCGTGGTGTCCGGGGCCGGGCCCACCGTGCTGGCCTTCGGCTCCGCCGACACCTCGGCACTGCGGAGGCACTGCCCGGACGGCTGGGCGTGTCACGACCTGGCGATCGAGCCCGACGGGGCGGTCCTGCTAACCTGACGGCGCGCCGCTCGGCGTACCTGCCCGTCCCGGTCTCTCGTTCGCCTCCACGGCCTCCGACGACTGCGTGCACGGGCGACCACCATCCGCCTCGCAGGCCGCTCGCCGGTCACCGCAGGCGACGCAACGTGCGAAGGACCCACGTGACCGAGACCCCCTCTGCTGCCCCGGAGAAGAAGCCTGCCAAGAAGGCGGGTGGCCTCAGCTCCATGCTGCTGGCCGACCTCAAGTCGATGGCTGCCGGCCTGGGCATCTCCGGTGCCGGTTCGATGAAGAAGGCCCAGCTGGTCGACGCGATCAAGGCGTCCCAGTCGGGCTCGAGCCCCCGCGCCGACCGGGCAGGCACCGCCGATACCCCGCGGGCCGAGCAGGTCGTGCTGCCCGTCGTCGAGCAGCCCGCTGCCCAGTCGGTGCCCCAGGCCGAGCCCCAGACCGAGCCCCAGACCGAGCCCCAGGCCCAGGTCCAGACCCAGGCCCAGACGTCGCCCCAGACGACGGTGCGGACCCGCACGCGCAAGCAGCGCCAGGTCGAGCAGGCGGGCGGGCCGACCCAGTCCGAGCGGCAGCAGGCGGAGCCGAGCCAGGACCAGGACCGGCAGCAGGACCGAGCAGGACCGCCAGCAGGACCGGCAGCTGGACCGGCAGCAGGAGCAGCCGCAGGACAAGCCGGCCCAGAAGCAGGACCGCCAGCAGGACCGCCAGCAGGACCGCCAGCAGGACCGCCAGGGCGACAAGCAGGGCCAGAAGCAGTCGCAGGCCAAGCAGAACCAGCAGCAGAGCCAGCAGCAGAGCCAGCAGCAGGGCCAGCAGGGTCAGCAGCAGGGCCAGAGCCCGGCCGACGACGAGGACGACGAGGGCGGCAGCCGTCGCAACCGCCGCCGCCGCGGCCGTGACCGGACGACGCCGCGCGCCGGTGCGCGCAACGAGCCCGACACGACGATCCTCGAGGACGACGTCCTGGTGCCGGCCGCCGGCATCCTCGACGTGCTCGACAACTGTGCCTTCGTGCGCACGTCGGGCTACCTGCCGGGGCCGGAGGACGTCTACCTGTCGCTGTCGATGGTGCGGAAGTACCACCTGCGCCGCGGCGACGCGGTCGTCGGCCAGGTACGCCAGCCGCGCGAGGGGGAGCGCCGGGAGAAGTTCAACCCGATGGTCCGCATCGACAGCGTCAACGGCACGGAGGCCGAGGGCGCCAAGGAGCGTCCGGAGTTCGCCGACGCCGTCCCGGTCCACCCGCACCAGCGCCTGCGCCTGGCCACCGACGAGACCAACCTGACCGGTCGCGTCATCGACATCGCCGCACCGGTCGGCAAGGGCCAGCGCGGACTCGTCCTCACCCCGCCGCGGACGGGGGCGACCTCCCTGCTGCAGTCGATCGCGCAGTCGGTCACCACCAACAACCCCGAGTGCCACGTCATGGTGGTGCTGGTCGACACCCGGCCCGAGGAGGTCACCGACTTCCAGCGCGCGGTCAAGGGCGAGGTCGTCGCGTCGACCTTCGACCGCCAGCCGGCCGACCACACGCTGGTCGCCGAGCTCGCCATCGAGCGCGCCAAGCGGCTCGTCGAGCTCGGTCACGACGTGGTCGTGCTCCTCGACTCCCTCACCCGGCTGGGCCGGGCCTACAACCTGGCCGCGCCCGCCAACGGCCGGATCCTCGGTGGCGTCGTCGACGCGTCCGCGGTCCACCCGACCAAGGAGTTCTTCGGCGCGGCCCGCAAGATCGAGGACGCCGGGTCGTTGACCATCCTGGCCACGGTCACGGTGGGCACCGGGTCGGCCACCGACGAGTTCTTCCTCGAGGAGCTCTCCGGAACGGCCAACCTCGAGCTCGTGCTCAGCGCCGACCGCGCCGCGAAGGGCATCGTTCCCGCCGTGGACGTCGCCGCGTCCGGCACCCGCCACGAGCAGAGGTTGCTCGCGCCTGCCGAGGGAGCGGTGGTCGGCGACCTGCGCAAGCAGCTCGCCGCCGCGGACTCCCCGCAGGCGGTGACCAAGCTCGTCGGCTCACGTTGATCCAGGGCGGCTGATCGGGCCGGCTGACCCGGGGGCCCGTCCGGGAATCCACGGATTGGCGCCGTTGTTCACACCGGTGGCACACTTGTGTGTCGGTTCCGGTTCACGTCCTGAGCGATCCACGCGGGCGACCCGGAACAATTCGAGAGGAAGACCATGAAGAAGGACACGCACCCCGACTACGTCGAGACCGCCGTCACCTGCACCTGCGGCGCGTCGTTCACCACCCGCAGCACCGCGACCTCCGGCTCGATCCACGCCGATGTCTGCTCGCAGTGCCACCCGTTCTACACCGGCAAGCAGAAGATCCTCGACACCGGCGGCCGCGTCGCCCGCTTCGAGGCCCGCTACGCCAAGAAGGCCCCGGCCGAGAAGGCCGAGAGCAAGTAGCTCACGCCAGGCGCCGGTCGCCCGCTCCGCGCGGGTGACCGGCGCCTTGTCGTCTGTCCACCTGCCCGTCGCGTCGAGCTGAGGAGGAGCCGTGTTCGAGGCCGTCGACGGCATGCGCGCCGAGCACGCCGAGCTGGAGCAACGTCTCGCCCTGCCCGAGACCCATGCCGACCAGCGGCTCGCCAAGCAGCTCAACCAGCGCTACGCCGAGCTGACGGCCGTGGTCACCACCTGGCAGGACTGGCTGCGGCTCGGTGACGACGTCGAGGCCGCCCGCGAGCTCGCTGCCGACGACCCCGGCTTCGCCCGGGAGGCCGAGGAGCTGGCCGCCCGCCGCGAGGTGGCCGGGGAGCGGCTGCGGCGCCTCCTGGTGCCCCGTGACCCGGCCGACGGCAAGGACGCCCTGCTCGAGATCAAGTCGGGTGAGGGCGGCGAGGAGTCGGCGCTGTTCGCGGGCGACCTGCTGCGGATGTACTCCCGCTACGCCGAGACCCGCGGCTGGAGCGTGGAGGTCCTCGACGCGACCGAGTCCGACCTCGGGGGCTACAAGTCGGTCACCGCGGCCGTCAAGGCGCGTGGCACCGTCGAGCCCGGCCAGGCGCCCTACGCCCAGCTCAAGTTCGAGGGCGGCGTGCACCGCGTCCAGCGGGTGCCGGTCACCGAGTCGCAGGGACGCGTCCACACCTCCGCAGCCGGCGTGCTGGTCATGCCCGAGGCCGAGCAGGTCGACGTGACCGTCGACGACAACGACCTGCGCATCGACGTCTTCCGGTCCAGCGGCCCCGGCGGCCAGAGCGTCAACACCACCGACTCCGCCGTGCGGATCACGCACCTGCCCACCGGCATCGTGGTCAGCTGCCAGAACGAGAAGAGCCAGCTGCAGAACAAGGACCAGGCGATGCGCATCCTGCGAGCGCGCCTGCTCCAGGCCGCCCAGGACGCCGCCGACGCCGAGGCGAGCGTGGCGCGGAGGTCGCAGGTGCGCACCGTCGACCGCTCCGAGCGGATCCGCACCTACAACTTCCCCGAGAACCGCATCTCCGACCACCGCACCGGCTACAAGTCCTACAACCTCGACCAGGTGCTCGACGGTGACCTCCAGCCGGTGCTCGACTCGTGCGTCGAGACCGACATGGCGGCCCGCCTCGCGGCCCTGGAGTCCTGAGTGCGGGCGAGCGCCGCGCGGCGCGCGGGTGCCGCGCTGCTCCGCGACGCCGGCGTCGCCTCGCCCGAGCGGGACGCCGACCTGCTGCTGGCCCACGTCCTCGGCGTCGGGCTGGGCCGGCTGCCGCTCGTCGACGACCTCGACGCCCGGCACCGCGAGCAGTACGACGCCCTGCTCGCGCGCCGCGCCGGCCGCGAGCCGCTGCAGCACCTGACCGGCAGCGCCGCCTTCCGGCACGTCGAGCTGGCCGTGGGGCCGGGCGTCTTCGTGCCGCGACCCGAGACCGAGCTGCTCGCGGGCTGGGCGATCGAGGAGGCGCTGGCACGCCCGGCGCCCGTCGTCGTGGACCTGTGCACCGGGTCGGGCGCGATCGCCAGGTCGGTGGCCGACGAGGTTCCGGCCGCCGACGTGCACGCGGTCGAGCTCGACGAGCAGGCCTTCGTGTGGGCCGAGCGCAACCTCGCGGGCACCGGCGTGGACCTGCGCCACGGCGACATGGCCACCGCGTTCGACGACCTCCTCGGGTCGGTCGACGTGGTGGTCTGCAACCCGCCCTACATCCCGCTCGACGCCTGGGAGTCGGTCGCGCTGGAGGCGCGCGACCACGACCCGCACCTGGCGCTGTTCAGCGGAGCCGACGGGCTCGACGCGATCCGCGTCCTCGAGCGCCGCGCCGCGGCGCTCCTGCGCCCGGGCGGGGTCGTGGGCGCCGAGCACGCCGACGTGCAGGGCGAGGACGCCCCCGGCGTGTTCGCGGCGACGGGGCGCTGGCGCGACGTGGCCGACCACCGGGACCTCGCGGGTCGACCGCGCTACCTGACCGCGCGACTGGCACGATGAGCGACGTGGACAGGCTTTCGACCTCGACCGACGAGGAGCGTGAGGCGGCGGTGACCGCCGCCGCCGGTGCCGTACGACGTGGTCAGCTGGTCGTGATCCCCACCGACACCGTCTACGGGATCGCCGCCGACGCGTTCTCCCACGACGCCGTGCGGAGGCTCCTCGACGCCAAGGGTCGCGGCCGCGAGATGCCGCCGCCCGTCCTCGTCTCGGCGGCCACCACGCTCGACGCCCTCGCCGAGGGCGTACCCACGTGGGCGCGCACCCTCGTCGAGACGTTCTGGCCCGGTCCGCTGACCCTCGTCTGCCGCCAGCAGGCGTCGCTGATGTGGGACCTGGGGGAGACCCGGGGCACCGTCGCGGTGCGGATGCCCGACGACGAGGTGGCGCTCGCCGTCCTCGAGCGCACCGGTCCGCTCGCGGTGTCGTCGGCGAACCTCACCGGCCGGCCCGCCGCCACCGACGCCGACGCCGCCGAGGAGATGCTGGGCGACGTCGTCGCCGTCATCGTCGACGGTGGAGCGTCCCCGGGCGGCGAGGCCTCCACGATCATCGACGTGACGGTCCCCGAGGGTCGCGTCCTGCGCCTGGGCGCGCTCTCGCTCGACGCGCTCAACGCGGCGATCGAGGAGCACGGCGTGGTGCTCACGGACGAGGGCTGACGGTGCGGGAGTACCTCCTCGTCTTCCTGGTCGCCGTCTCGGTGACCTACCTCCTCACCGTCATCGCCCGGGAGATCGCGCTGCGCACCGGCGCCGTCGCTGCGGTGCGCGACCGCGACGTCCACGCCGAGCCGATCCCCTACCTCGGCGGGCTGGCGATGCTGGGAGGGCTCTGGTCGGCCTACCTCGTCGCCCAGGAGCTCCCCTTCCTCGGCGCTCAGAGCGAGGGCTTCGTCTTCAAGGACGCCGGCGTCGTGCTGCTGGCCGGGACGCTGGTGTGCGCCGTCGGCGTGATCGACGACATCTTCGAGCTCGACGCCCTGACCAAGCTCGGCGGCCAGGTGCTCGCCGCGGGCCTGCTCGTCATCCAGGGCGTCCGGTTCTGGTGGTTCCCCAACACCGAGGGCGAGCTGTTCTCCATCGACAACTCCCAGGCGACGCTGCTGACCCTCCTGCTGGTGATCGGCACCATGAACGCCGTCAACTTCGTCGACGGGCTCGACGGGCTGGCGGCGGGTGTGGTCGGCATCGGCGCGGCGGCCTTCTTCGTCTACTGCTACACCCTCACCGCCTCGAACAACCTGACGCTCGCGACCACCGGCGCGCTGCTCAGCGCCGCGCTGGCCGGCGCCTGCGCCGGCTTCCTGCCGCACAACTTCCACCCGGCCCGGCTCTTCATGGGCGACTCGGGCTCGATGCTGATCGGACTGGTGCTGTCGGCGAGCGTGCTCACCATGTCGGGCCAGTTCCCGGTGTCGGACCTCGACAGCGGTGGCAACAGCCTCTTCGTGACCGTGCTGCCCGTGCTGCTGCCGATCTCGCTGCTGATGGTGCCGATGGCCGACCTCGTGCTCGCCGTCGTACGCCGCACGCGAGCGGGCCGGTCGCCGATGAGCGCCGACAAGCAGCACCTGCACCACCGGCTCCTCGAGATCGGCCACTCCCAGCGCCGCGCGGTGCTCATCATGTGGATGTGGGCGTTCACGCTCGCTGCGGGCGCCGTGCTCCTGAGCCTGTCGAGCGCGCCGTGGGTCTGGTGGAGCATCGGGGCGACGCTGGCCCTCACCATCGCCATGACGTTCGTGCTGCCTCAGCTGCACCGTCCCCCGAAGACGGGGCTCGGCGACACCGGGCTGCCCGAGTACGCCGCCGTCGAGGGCCGGGTCGAGGAGCCGCCGACGGTCGCCGAACCCTGACTTTGAGGGCCTCCCGGACTTTGTGATAGTTTTCACGAGCAGTCCCCCAGACCCTTGAGAGACAGGCCGCCGCCATGACGACCGAGTCGAAGCCAGGCACCCGGAACGGGTTGTCCCCGCTCCTCGGTGCGATGGCTTCGGGCGCGGCCGCCGTCCTCGTCCTCGTCCTGGTGGCGGCGCTGGTCGACGGCCGCCCGGCCGTGGTGGGAGCGGCCTCCGGGGGAGTGGTGACACTGGTCGTCTTCACCCTCGGCATCGCCGTGGTGGGCCTCGTCGCCCGCCTCGTGCCGACGGCATCCCTCCTCGTCGCGCTGATGACCTACACCCTCCAGCTGCTCGTCCTCGCGCTCGTCGTGTCGGCCATCGGCCGCGCCGACCTGGGTGCTGACACGCTGTCGCGGGGCTGGTTCGCGGCGGGCGTCATCGCGGTCACGCTGCTGTGGCTGGTGGGCCAGGTGGTCGCCGCGACGCGCCAGCGGATCCCGGTCTACGACACCTCCGGCAGCGACGAGCTGGCGGCTCACCCCGGGGGTGAGCGATGACCGATCCCGCTGCTAGTGTGCGGGGCGCGATGGCTCGACAGCTTCCCCCGACGGCCGGACCCGACGACACCCCCAAGGGCGACCCCTGGCACGCCTTCGGGTACATCGTCTCGGGTGTGGCCCTCTACGGTCTGGCTGGCTGGGCCCTCGATCGTTGGCTGGGAACGAACTTCCTCGTGGCGATCGGCATCCTCATCGGTGCCGGCTTCGGGATCTACATGACGTGGGCACGGTTCAACAAGGCAAGCGCAGATCAAGACAAGCCAGTAGGAGACTGACTCGATGTTCGGCATCACGATGGCTGAGAGCGGCGACGAGTTCGTCGCGCCCGGTCCCAACAGCTTCGACTTCAGTGACGTCGCCCTGTTCCACATCGGTGGGCTCGCGGTGACGAAGCCGATGATCCAGCTGCTGATCGGTGCGCTCGTCGTGTTCGTGTTCTTCTACGCCGCGGCCAGCCGCGCCAGCCTGGTCCCGGGTCGCCTCCAGTACGCCGGCGAGAGTGCCTACGGCATGGTCCGCAACTCGGTCGGCCGCGACATCATCGGCAGCCGCGACTTCCTCAAGTTCGTCCCCTACCTGGTGACGCTGTTCTTCTTCATCCTCGTCAACAACGCCTTCGCGTCGCTGCCGGGCATCCAGTTCCCGACGTTCTCGCGAGCGTCGATGGCCTACGCCCTGGCGGCCCTGAGCTGGGTCATCTACAACGCGGTCGGCATCCGGAAGCACGGCCTGCTCGGCTACCTCAAGCTGCAGAGCGTCCCGTCCGGCGTCAGCCCCGTGATGTACCCGCTCCTGATCCCGCTGGAGTTCTTCTCCAACATCCTGGTCCGCCCGGTCACGCTGGCGCTGCGTCTGTTCGCCAACATGTTCGCCGGCCACCTGCTGCTGATCCTGTTCTCCACCGGCGGCCTGTTCCTCCTCGAGTACGGCGGCATCGGCTACGTCGCCGGTCCGCTGGCGTGGGTGCTGGCCATCGCGATCTCGTTCCTCGAGCTCCTGGTGCAGTTCCTGCAGGCCTACGTCTTCACCCTGCTCAACGCCATGTACATCTCGGGTGCGCTCGCAGACGAGCACTGAGCCTCCCCCGAGCAGCTCCACCACATCTCTCCAGTAGAAACAATCGAAAGGACAAAGCCGTGGAAGGCTCCCTCAACATGGTCGGTTACGGTCTCGCTGCGATCGGCCCCGGTGTCGGTATCGGCCTGATCTTCGCCGCCTACATCTCCGGTGTCGCCCGTCAGCCCGAGGCCCAGGGCCGCCTCCAGTCGATCGCCATCCTGGGCTTCGCCCTGGCCGAGGCGCTCGCCATCATCGGTATCGCGCTCGCGTTCGTCCTCTGACACGACCCGCCTGCACGACTGACGAAGGACTGCCATGCAGAATCTGATCTTCCTCGCGGAAGGAACCGAGCCCACCGAGGGCGGCCACGCCCCGGAGAATCCGCTCGGCTTCGTGCCCGTCGAGTTCGCCCTGTCGCTGATCGTCTTCGGTCTGCTGTTCTTCCTCATCTGGAAGTTCGTCGCTCCCCGCTTCGAGCAGACCTTCGCCGAACGCACGCAGGCGATCGAGGGCGGCCTCGCCGCGGCCGAGACCAAGCAGGCCGAGGCCGACGCCAAGCTCGCCGAGCTCGAGCAGCGCCTGTCCGAGGCCCGGCACGAGGCGGCGCGCATCCGCGAGGAGGCTCGTGAGCAGGGCGCCCAGATCGTGGCGGAGATGCGGGAGCAGGCCCAGGCCGAGTCCAGCCGCATCGTCGAGCACGGCAAGTCCCAGATCGAGGCCGAGCGCCAGCAGGCGGTCACCTCGCTCCGTGCCGAGGTCGGCGCGCTGGCGACCGGCCTGGCCGGTCGCATCGTCGGGGAGAGCCTGGACGACGAGGCTCGCCAGAGCCGCGTGGTCGAGCGCTTCCTCGCCGACCTCGAGGCCCAGGACGGCGCCGCCACGGGGAGCGTCAACTGATGATGCGAGGTGCGTCCGCAGACGCCTACGCCGCAGCCGCCGAGGCCCTTCCGGCCTCCGGCGACCTCGGCACGGTGGCTCAGGACCTGTTCGGGGTCGCGGACCTGCTCCGCTCCGAGCCGGGCCTGCGCCGGGTCGCCACCGACGCGTCGATCGACAGTGGCGCCAAGGCGGGTCTGCTCCGTGAGGTGCTCTCCGACAAGGTCTCGGCCGAGTCGCTCGAGGTCGTCGCGGTCGCTGTCTCGCAGCGGTGGAGCGCCGGGCGCGACCTCACCGACGCCCTGGAGGAGCTGGGCGTGGTGGCCGCGGTCCGCTCGACCGGCGCCGACGCGGGCCGGCTCGAGGACGAGGTCTTCGCAGTCGGCCGGCTCGTGCAGGACAACCCAGACCTGCGCGACGCCCTCTCCGACCCCGCCCGCAGTCGCCAGGACAAGTCCGCCCTGATCAGCGGCCTGCTGGGCGACAAGGTGCTCCCGGCCACGGTGTCGCTCGTGCAGCAGTCGCTGTCGGGCTCGCACCGCACGGTCGCGGTGGCCCTCGCCGCCTACCAGAAGGTGGCCGCCGAGGTCCGTGGCCAGGGGGTCGCCACCGTTCGCGTCGCCCGTCCACTCCCCGACGCCGAGCGCACACGTCTGGCTGGTGCGCTCGCGCGCACCTACGGTCGTGAGGTGCACCTCAACGTCATCGTCGACCCCGACGTCATCGGCGGCATCCGGGTGGAGATCGGTGACGACGTGATCGACGGCACCGTGGCCACCCGCCTCGACGAGGCCGGCCGCAGGCTCGCCGGCTGACCACGTGACACCCAAGAACTTTCCGAGACCAACCTTCCAGAACTGCCAGAGAACAGGTGAGATGAAATGACGGAGCTGTCCATCCGTCCGGACGAGATCCGGGACGCGCTTCAGCGCTTCGTGTCGGACTACAAGCCCGACTCGGCGGCGAAGGAAGAGGTCGGCACGGTCGCCGAGGCCGCTGACGGCATCGCCCGCGTGAGCGGACTGCCCTCGGTCATGGCCAACGAGCTGCTCGAGTTCGAGGACGGCACCCTCGGCATCGCGCTCAACCTCGACACCCGCGAGGTCGGTGTCGTGGTCCTGGGCGACTTCGACAAGATCGAGGAGGGCCAGGTCGTGCGCCGCACGGGCGAGATCCTCTCGGTCCCCGTGGGCGACGGCTACCTCGGCCGCGTCGTCGACCCCCTCGGCACCGCGATCGACGGCCTGGGCGAGATCACCCCGCTCGAGGGCCGTCGCGCGCTGGAGCTCCAGGCTCCCGGCGTGATGGTGCGCAAGTCGGTGCACGAGCCCCTGGCGACCGGCATCAAGGCGATCGACGCCCTGACCCCCATCGGTCGTGGCCAGCGCCAGCTGATCATCGGTGACCGCTCGACCGGCAAGACCACGATCGCCATCGACACGATCATCAACCAGAAGGCCAACTGGGAGTCGGGCGACCCGGACAAGCAGGTGCGCTGCATCTACGTCGCCATCGGTCAGAAGGGCTCGACCATCGCCGCCGTGCGTGGTGCCCTCGAGGAGGCCGGCGCGCTGGAGTACACCACCATCGTCGCGTCTCCCGCGTCGGACTCGGCCGGCTTCAAGTACCTCGCCCCCTACACCGGTTCGGCCATCGGCCAGCACTGGATGTACGAGGGCAAGCACGTCCTCATCGTGTTCGACGACCTCACCAAGCAGGCCGAGGCCTACCGCGCCGTGTCGCTGCTGCTGCGTCGCCCGCCGGGCCGCGAGGCCTACCCCGGTGACGTCTTCTACCTGCACAGCCGGCTCCTCGAGCGGTGCGCGAAGCTTCTCCGACGACATGGGCAAGGGCTCGATGACGGGCCTGCCGATCATCGAGACGAAGGCCAACGACGTCTCGGCGTTCATCCCGACCAACGTCATCTCGATCACCGACGGCCAGATCTTCCTGCAGTCCGACCTCTTCGCGGCCAACCAGCGCCCCGCCATCGACGTGGGCGTCTCGGTCTCGCGCGTGGGTGGCTCGGCGATGACGAAGGCGATGAAGGCCGTCACCGGCTCGCTGAAGGTCGACCTGGCGCAGTTCCGCGCCATGGAGGCGTTCGCCATGTTCGCCTCCGACCTCGACGCGGCCTCGCGCCAGCAGCTCGACCGCGGCCAGCGCCTGATGGCGCTGCTCAAGCAGCCGCAGTACTCGCCCTACCCGGTCGAGGAGATGACGGTCTCGCTGTGGACCGGCACCTCGGGTCGCCTGGACAAGGTGCCCACCGACGACGTGCTGCGCTTCGAGAACGAGTTCCTCGACTACCTGCGCCGCAGCCACGAGGGCATCCTCTCCGGCATCCGCGAGACCTCGAAGTTCGAGGACTCGACCGAGACCGAGCTCGCCAAGGCCTACGACTCCTTCCTCGACCAGTTCGAGACCTCCGACGGCCAGAGCATCAAGGCCGGCAAGGAGGAGCACGTCGCCCTCGAGGACGAGGACGTCGAGCAGGAGCAGATCGTCAAGCAGAAGCGGGGCTGACGATGGCTCTCTCGGTACGCGAGTACCGCGCGCGGATCAAGTCGACGGAGTCGATGAAGAAGATCACGCGTGCCATGGAGCTCATCGCTGCGTCCCGCATCATCAAGGCGCAGCAGCGGGCCCAGGCGGCAGCGCCGTACGCCCGCGAGCTGACCCGCGCGGTCTCGGCCGTGGCGACGTTCTCCAACGTCGACCACGCCCTGACCGTCGAGCCGGAGGACCCCAAGAAGGCGGCGATCCTGATCGTCACCTCCGACCGGGGCCTGGCCGGTGCCTACTCCTCGAGCGTGCTCAAGGAGGCCGAGCGCCTCGTCGAGAAGCTCAAGGGCGAGGGCAAGGAGGTCGACCTCTACACCAGCGGCCGCAAGGGCGAGGCCTACTTCAAGTTCCGCCAGCGTGCCGTCGTGCAGTCGTGGACCGGGTTCTCCGACCAGCCGACCTACGACGTCGCGGCGGAGATCGGCGCGACGCTCATCGCGACGTTCCTCGACGAGGAGGGTGTCGACGAGGTCCACGTGGTCTACACGCGGTTCCGCTCGATGCTCAGCCAGGAGCCCACGGCCATCCGCCTCCTGCCGCTCGAGGTCGTCGAGGGCACCGAGCCGCCCGAGCAGGGCGACCTGCTGCCGCTCTACGAGTTCGAGCCCTCGCCGTCCGAGGTGCTCGACTCGCTGCTGCCGCGCTACGTCCAGAGCCGGATCTTCTTCGCCCTGCTGCAGGCGGCCGCCTCCGAGCTGGCCGCACGGCAGAAGGCGATGAAGTCCGCGACGGACAACGCCGACGAGCTGATCAAGAAGTACAAGCGCATCGCCAACCAGGCACGCCAGGCTGGCATTACCCAAGAGATCAGCGAGATCGTCGGTGGCGTCAACGCCCTTGCCGACGCACAAGCCGGGAGTGAGTGAACATGACTGCCACTGTTGAAGAGACCACCACCCAGAGCGAGGGCGGCAGCGTCGGCCGCATCGCCCGGGTCATCGGCCCGGTCGTGGACATCGAGTTCCCGACCGACGCCATGCCCGCCATCTACAACGCCCTCACCTGCGAGTTCGAGCTGAGCGGCGAGACCAAGTCGATCATCCTCGAGGTCGCCCAGCACATCGGTGACGGCATGGTCCGTGCGATCTCGATGAAGCCGACCGACGGCCTCGTGCGCGGTGGCCAGGTCACCGACACCGGTGAGTCGATCACGGTGCCCGTGGGCGACGCGACCCTCGGCAAGGTGTTCAACACCACCGGTGACGTCCTCAACCTCGAGGAGGGGGAGACCTTCGAGCCCGCCGAGCGCTGGGGCATCCACCGCAAGGCACCGGCCTTCGACCAGCTGGAGTCCAAGACCCAGATGTTCGAGACCGGCATCAAGGTCATCGACCTGCTGACCCCCTACGTCCAGGGCGGCAAGATCGGCCTCTTCGGTGGTGCCGGCGTCGGCAAGACCGTGCTCATCCAGGAGATGATCGCCCGCGTCGCCAAGGACCACGGTGGTGTGTCGGTGTTCGCCGGTGTCGGTGAGCGCACCCGCGAGGGCAACGACCTCATCGTCGAGATGGAGGAGGCCGGCGTGCTCGGCCAGACCGCCCTCGTCTTCGGCCAGATGGACGAGCCGCCGGGCACGCGCCTGCGGGTCGCGCTGTCGGCCCTGACGATGGCGGAGTACTTCCGCGACGTGCAGAAGCAGGACGTGCTGCTGTTCATCGACAACATCTTCCGCTTCACCCAGGCCGGCTCCGAGGTCTCCACCCTGCTCGGCCGCATGCCGTCCGCGGTGGGCTACCAGCCCAACCTGGCCGACGAGATGGGCCAGCTGCAGGAGCGCATCACCTCGACGCGTGGGCACTCGATCACCTCGCTGCAGGCCATCTATGTCCCCGCCGACGACTACACCGACCCCGCTCCGGCCACGACGTTCGCGCACCTGGACGCCACGACCGAGCTGTCGCGCGAGATCGCCTCGCTCGGCATCTACCCCGCGGTGGACCCGCTGACGTCGACCTCGCGCATCCTGGACCCGCAGTACATCGGCGACGACCACTACCGCTGTGCGGTGCGGGTCAAGCAGATCCTGCAGCGCAACAAGGAGCTCCAGGACATCATCGCGATCCTCGGCGTCGACGAGCTCTCCGAGGAGGACAAGATCATCGTCTCCCGGGCGCGCCGCATCCAGCGCTTCCTGTCGCAGAACACCTACGTCGCCAAGCAGTTCACCGGCATCGAGGGTTCGACCGTCCCGGTCGCCGACACGATCGAGGCGTTCAACAAGATCGCCGACGGTGAGTACGACCACGTGGCCGAGCAGGCCTTCTTCATGTGCGGCGGTCTGGACGACGTCGAGCAGAAGTGGGCCGAGATCCAGAAGAGCCTCTGATGGCCGAGACCACCGACACCGTCCTCCAGGTCGAGCTGGTCGCTGCCGACCGGCTCGTCTGGTCCGGTCAGGCCACCATGGTCATCGCACGCACCACCGAGGGTGACGTCGGCATCCTGCCCAACCACGCGCCCCTGCTCTCCTCGATCATCGAGGGTGTGGTCGACGTGCAGACGGTGGAGGGGGAGACCTGGGTCGCGGCCGTCGACGCCGGCTTCCTGTCGGTGGCCGACAACCGGGTCTCGATCTTGTCGGAGCGGGCCGAGATGTCCCACGAGATCGACCTCGAGAAGGCACGTCACGAGCTCGAGCGGGCCAAGGAGGCCGGCGAGAACAACGACGACGCGCACGAGGCCGTACGCCGCGCCGAGGCACGCATCCGTGCTGCGGAGCGGGCTTCCTGAGGTCTTCCTGACTCCTCCCTGAGCCGCCCCTCAGGCACGACCGCTAGGGTGAGCGCACGAACCGGACGGTTCGTGCGCTCACTGCGTGTGGAGGGTGTGGATGCCGGTCTGGGAGTGGCTGCTCGACCTCGTCGGGCTCGGCTTCCTGCTTGCGCTGCTCTACGGCATCTCCCTCATCTTCCGGCGCCGACTGCTCGCCCGCCACGGCGGTACGTTCGAGCTCAGCTACCGACCCCGCACCGACCGTCCCGGCCGCGGCTGGCTCCTCGGCATCGGCCGCTACTCCGGCCAGTCGCTGGAGTGGTTCCGGATCTTCTCGCTGTCGCCGCGCCCGAAGCGGGTCTGGGCACGCGACCTGCTCGAGTACTCCGGACGGCGTTCACCGGCCGGGCACGAGCAGCTGTCGCTCTACGACGGCCACGTCGTGGCGTCGTGCCACTACGGCGGTGAGCCGCTGGAGATCGCCATGAGCGAGGCGTCACTGACCGGCTTCCAGTCCTGGCTGGAGTCCGGTCCGCCCGGCACCGACTGGAACCGCCGGTGACGGCTGCGCGCAATGCCGTCGCGTTGACGTTCTTCCTCAACGGCCTGGTGTTCGCCAGCTGGGTGTCGCGGATCCCGGAGGTCCGGTCCAGCTTCGACCTCACCAACGGCCAGCTCGGCCTGGTCCTGCTCTCGATCGCCCTCGGGTCGGTCCTGGCGCTCCCGACCACGGGCGCGGCCATCAACTCCTGGGGCACTGTCAGGGTCGTCCGGCTCGGGGCCTCGGCAGCCACGATCGGCATGCTCGCGGCTGCCCTCGGGCTCGGGCACGTGCTGCCGCTGACCGTCGCTGGGCTCTTCGTCTACGGCCTCGGCATCGGCGTGTGGGACGTGGCGATGAACGTCGAGGGCGCCGAGGTCGAGCGCGGCCTCGGACGCACGATCATGCCGCGCTTCCATGCCGGCTTCAGCGGTGGCACCGTCGTCGGCGCCCTGCTCGGTGTGCTCGTGATCGAGCTCTCGGTTCCGGCCGTCGCCCACCTCGCCGCAGTCGTGCTGCTGTCCCTCGCGCTCGTGTGGCGCACCTCCCCGGCGTTCCTGCCGATCTCAGACGCCCACGACGAGCACCGCACGTCGGCCGCCCGGGCATGGCTCGAGCCGCGCACCCTGCTGATCGGGGTGATGGTGCTGGCCCTGGCGATGACCGAGGGCACCGCCAACGACTGGCTGGCCGTGGCCCTGGTCGACGGGCACGACGCCTCGCACGCCGTGGGCGTGGCCGGCTTCGCCGTCTTCGTGCTCGCCATGACGGCCGGCCGGCTCGCCGGCACCGGCCTGATCGACCGCTTCGGCCGGGTCGCCGTCCTGTGGGCGACCATGGCGCTCGCGGGGGCGGGGGTGCTGCTCATCGTCCTCACCGAGCAGCCCGCGCTCGTCGTCGTCGGCATCGTGCTGTGGGGCGTGGGCGCGTCGCTGGGCTTCCCGGTCGGGATGAGCGCGGCTGCCGACGACCCGGTCCACGCGGCCGCGCGGGTGAGCGTGGTCTCGACCATCGGCTACGCCGCCTTCCTGGTGGGCCCCCCGTTCCTCGGCTTCGTCGCCGACCGGGTGGGCACCCTCCAGGCCCTGCTGGTGGTCGGCGTGCTCCTGGTGCCGGCCGCCCTGGTCGTCCCGTACGCCCGCGAGCAGCGGCCGGCTCCGTTGCCCTAGGAGTACGCCAGCGACCCGGGGGTGTCGAGCGGCTCGCCGGTCTCGAGCAGGGTCTTCAGGCCGGAGAGGATCATCGGCCAGCCGCCGTACAGCTCGGGGTTGGCCTGGGCGGGCAGCCCGTCGTGGATCACCGTCAGCCGGCACGAGCTGCCGACGGGCACGATCTGCCAGGTGACGCGCGTGGTGCCCTGTGCCCGGACCTCGTCGCTCCACAACGCGTCGAAGGTCTGCACCAGCAGCCGTGGCGGATCGACCTCGACGTTGGTCCCCGAGCTGATGTCGACCACGCCGGGGATGCCGGCGACGTAGTCCGAGCCGGTGGTCCAGTCGCTCTGCGTCTGCACCCCGAAGCTGTAGACGGCCCGCTGCGCCGGGTCGGTGATCGCCTCCCACAGGCGCTCGGGGGTGGTCTTGATGTAGACCTCGAACACGGCGGTGCCCTCGGCGACGGGAGCCGTGCCCTCCTCCCACGACACTGTCTTGACTGTGGTCATGTCCTCATCCTCCAGATACCTCTTGAGGCCGCTCAGCGTTGCCGCCCACGGCTCTGCGTACTTGCTCACCCACCGGTCGTGGACGAGCCGGATCGGGACGGGGTTGAGGTGGTGCAGCTTCTCGCGGCCCCGCTTGCGCGTCGTGACGACGCCGGCCTCCTCGAGCACCTTCAGGTGCTTCATCACGCCGAAGCGGGTCATCTCCATGCGCCCCTCGAGGGAGCTGAGCGTCTGACCGTCCTCGACGAAGAGCGCGTCCAGCAGCGCCCGTCGGGTCGGGTCTGCCAGCGCCTTGAACACCTCGTCCATCCGACGAGAATAGGTGACCATTTGGTCACATGTCAACGGTCAACGTTCGCCGCCCGGGACCCACAGCACGTCTCCGTTCTCGCGGTTCGCGTGGCGAGCGAGGATGAAGAGGAGGTCGGAGAGCCGGTTGAGGTACGTGATCGCGAGGATGTTCATCGTGGCCTCGTGCTCGTCCCACGCGGCCCAGCCCGCCCGCTCGGCGCGGCGTACGACTGTACGAGCGACGTGCAGGTGCGCTGCCCCGGGCGTGCCGCCGTTGAGGATGAAGGAGCGCAGCGCCGGCAGCTCCTCGTTGTAGTGGTCGCACCAGGCCTCGAGCCGGTCCACGTAGCCCTGCTCCACGCGCAGCGGCGGGTGCTCGGGGTCGGGCACGACCGGAGTGCAGAAGTCGGCGCCCACGTCGAAGAGGTCGTTCTGGACCCGGGTCAGCACCGCGACCACGTCATCCTCCAGGTCACCGTGGGCCAGGGCCACGCCGATGTGGGCGTTGCCCTCGTCCACGCAGGCGTAGGCCTCGAGCCGCAGGTCGGTCTTCGAGGTCTCGCTCATGTCGCCGAGCCGGGTCCGGCCGGCGTCGCCGGTGCGGGTGTAGATACGCGTCAGGTTGACCATGCGCCGGAGCCTACTGGCCGGGACGCGCCGGAAAAGGTGGTGCGTGGAGGCAACCGGACGGGGTAGAACTGCGTCAGAGGAGTGACAGCGGTCACGCTAGCGGCGTCGGGGGACGTCGGAGGGAGCATCCGATGGACATCATCTCGGAGGGACGGACGCTGGTCCTGCACGGCGCATTCGACGTGCGGAGCACCCAGGAGGTGCGGGCCGCGATCTACGAGCGCCTCGACGCCCTGGACGACGACGTGGTGCTCGACATGAGCGACGTGTCCACCATCGACCTCACCGCCCTGCGCCTGCTCGCGGTCGCCACCCGGCACGCCTGGTTGACCGGCCACTACCTCACCGTGCGCAACCCCGGTCCCGCCGTACGCCGCATGACGCACCTCGCCCGGCTGGCCCACGCCATCGACGTCGAGCGGGTCGCCGCGAGCGCCTGACCGGCGACCACGGCTCCCCGCCCGCCCGCTCAGGCCGCGGGCACCACCTCGATCGCGGAGATCTTGGCCTGGTTCACCACGGAGTCGAGGTCGATGTCGACCTTCCCGTCGCCCACCTGCACCGTGTAGGACTTCACCACCGCCGTCGTGGACCCGACGTCGGCCACGATGTCGTAGTTGTCGAGTCGCAGCTGTCCCTCGACCGCCACGTCGAAGACGCGGCGGCCGGTGCCACCGGGACCGCCTCCCGGAGCACCGAAGTAGATCTCGGCGAAGTGCAGGCGGACCGTGTAGCTGCCGTTCTGCACCGGGATGTCGTAGTCGATCGCGCCCGTCGCGGTGGAGTACTCCGTCTGGTAGAGCACGTCGTCGGTGGTCCCGGCGATCGCGACGGCGTTGGTGAACGTCTTCCCGCCGGTGCCGTACTGCTGTGCCCCCCACGACACCCCTCCGGTGGTGACCGCGGGGCCGCCGGCGTTGATGCGGACCGCCGCCTGCGGACGCGGCGGCGTGGTGACGCTCGCGGTCGCAGACGGGGCCGAGGGGTTCTGCGACGTGTCGACCGCGAGCACCCGGTAGGTCACCTCGGTGTTGCCCGGTGCCGTGGTGTCGAGCAGGGACAGCCCGGCGACGGGGGTCGCGTTGACCCGCGTCCAGGTGGAGGCACCGGCCGCCTGCCGCTCGACGACGTAGCCACCGAGGTCGGCCGCCGCCACGGCGTTCCAGGAGACCCGCACGTCGTTGCCGATGACCGACGCCGAGACACCGGTGGGCGCCGAGGCGGGGGCCGTGGTGTCGGCGGAGGCGACGGGAGCCAGGTTGGTCATCAGGAAGACGTTGTCCTGGTAGTCGCAGTTGGCACTGCCGCCACCGCACCCGTTCTGCACGAAGTCCTGCCCGACGAGGTAGGCCCCCGGAACGGGGCTGCCCCCGATCTTCACCGGCCACACGCGGATGCCGAGGTTGGCCGGGTCGGTCGACGTCGGTGCCTTGTTGGTGGTGTAGCCCGCGATGGTCAGCGGGAAGCTGCCCGTGGGGTTGGCCTGTCCCTGCTGGAACGGCGCCGACGCGGGCGCGGTGCCGGTCTGGGCGACCCGGGGGTAGAAGGACTGCCCCCATGCGCCGTCGTGGGCGCCCGAGATCGGGCTCGAGATGTTGTCACCCGTCTCGTTGCAGCACCCGTGCAGGGCCGTCAGCTGGCGTGCGGTGACCGGCCTCGACGGGTCGAGCCGCTTCCAGAGCAGGGAACGCACCTCGTCCCCCTGGAGCGGACCGCTGTAGGCGTCCTCCAGCGGCTCGCCGATGACCGTGGAGTAGCCGAACACGCGGGCGACCTCGGTCATGGTGGGTTCGACCCCGCCTTCCGGCTGCGGCTGCCAGTAGCCGCGGAGCTGCACCGGCAGCTCGGGCCGGTTGGCCGCGTTGGACGTGATGGTCATCGTCGCGCCGTAGGCGCCGCGGCTGCCGGCCCCACCGAACTGCACGCGCAGGTCGTGGCTCCCGCCCGGTGCCACGGTGAGCGGCAGGGTGGTGCCCGGGGTGGTGAAGTTCGTCGTGCTGGTGCGTACGCCGGGGGTCGGGTCCAGCGGCGCCGAGAGTCCCAGCCCGGTCACCACGAGCGGGTCGTCGGGGTCGGTGTTGCTGATCCTCAACGTGGCCGTGTCGTGGGTGACCGCCGCCGCGTGGGTCGGCGTGCTCGTCGTCCGGTTGGCGAGGTGGTGCATGACCAGGAAGTCCTCGGCCATGCCCGGGACCACGGTGCCCGAGACGCGCTGGGCGTCCTGGTTGGTGACAGCGATGGCGGCCACGCTGCCGTCGACGATCGTGAACGTCCGCGTCGCGGTCGTGTCGTTGCCGGCCGCGTCGGTGGCCGTGACGGTCACCGTGTGCGAGCCCAGGCCGGTCACCTCGAGCCGGTCGTCGGTGGGACGCGGCACGTCCGCACCGTCGAGCGTCCAGTCGACGAACTCGATCCCCGAGCCGCCGCGGTCCACGACGTCCGCGACCACCGTCGCCGCACCGACGTAGCCACCGGGGCCGGTGACGCCGGTGACGGACAGGTCGACCGTCGGCGGGATGACGTCGACGTCGGACCCGGAGGCCACGCTGACCCACTGCACCTTGGTGTTGCTGCCCGTGGAGGCGAGCGTCAGCCGGCCGTCGGTCACGTCGACCGACGCGGTGGCGACGCGGTAGTCGCCCGGGCCCGACGGGACGAAGCCCGACACCAGCGGCACGCCTTCGGCCGCGAGGCCGTGCGAGGAGTCGGCGAAGCCGGCGTCACCCACCGACACCGAGACGGTGTAGGTGCCGTCGGCGACGGCGAGCTCCCACTCGCCGTCCACCACGCTGGCGACCTGGGTGTCGTCGACGATCATCAGCGTGCCCGTCAGCGGGTCGGGGTCCTGCGTGCGGGCCCGGGTGTCGGCGGTCTTGGCCGCCCCGCCCTCGGTCCGCACCCAGCCGTAGCCCCGGGCCTCGGTGAAGAGCTGGCCGGTGTCGGCCGACCAGCCGGCCGGCGTCGGGGACGCGGCGGGCTGGAAGCTCACCTGGGCGACGGTCTCGCCGCCGCCGCCCGTGACCGGCGTGACCTCGATGTAGTCGATCTTGGTGTTGGTGCCGCCCACGGCGTCGAGGGTGAGCTCGCCGTCGGAGACCTCGACGACCTGCGTGCCCGTCGCGTGGTGACCGGCGCTTCCGGCCGGCCCGCTCGGGACGTGGGGCGCCGCCAGCAGCGGGACGCCCTCGACGCGGACCTGGTGGGACTCGGGGTCGGAGTTGGTCGCGGGGTCGCCCACGGCCGCCGTCACCTGGTAGGTGCCGTCGCCGAGCGCGAGCTCCCAGGTGCCGGTGTTGCAGTTGTTGGCCGTGCAGTTGGGCGCGCTCTGCTGCTGGTACTGCATGTGCATGAACGTGTCGAGGCGCTGGTCGCTGTTGAGGTTGCGGTCGCGGCCGGACGTCGTGCGGCCCTCGGGGGCCAGCGTCGTGGCGTTGAGCCAGCCGTACGTCAGGCCGCCCTGGTCGGCGAGCGTCCGCGGACCGTAGGCCTGGCCGAAGTCGCGCAGGTGCCCTGCCGGCACCGGCGCCGTCTCGCTCTGGAAGTTGACCCGGATCGTCTCTCCCGGCGGCTGGGTGCCGCCGGCGGGCTCGACGTTGCGCACGATGAAGACCACGTCGTTGTAGTCGAAGCCCGACGTGTGCTCCTCGGTGGCGACGACGTAGGCGTGCGCCACCGGCTGGCCGCCCTCGACGAGGGGATAGACCCGCACGTGGTTGCCGATCGCGCCGGTGAACGTGTTGAGCGCGTCCTGGGTGTGCACGAGGCGGTCGGCGAAGAACGGCCACCGCGAGACGAAGCCGAACGTCGACTGCCCGGGGTCGAACTGCAGCGCCCCGGTCGTCGTCGGGGTGAGCGTCTGCCCGTTGGAGGTCGGCGAGTTGGACACCGAGAACAACGCGTTGCGCGTCGCCGGCGCGGCGTCGTCGTACCACGACACCTGGGTGACCGGGTTGCTGTCGGTCGGCCCGAACACCGAGATCGGCTCGACCGTGACCGGGCCGTCGGCGAAGCGGGTGAACGTCTCGACGTCGATGCTGTCGCCGAGGGTGGGGGAGACGCGCTCGCTCGAGCTCGAGTGGATCTCGTTGGTGGCGTCGTTGTCGTCGCCGGTGTCGATGCCGAGCTCCCAGGCGTCGAGGACGTACTGGAGCGAGGGCTCGGCGGAGCCGCCCAGCCCGTCGGTGCCCAGCCCGCGCAGCGAGACCGTCGGCGCGCTGCCTGCGCTGAGGGTCAGGCCGAGCGAGGCGGGCGCCACGCCCTCGCTGCTCGGGTCGAAGCCGACCTGGATGCTCATCGACGCACCGGGAGCGAGCGTGGCCGGCAGGGGCGTGCTCGTGGTGCGGGAGTACGCCGCCGCGCCGGCGCCGGTGATGCTCGCCCCGGTCACCGTCGTGGCCTCGCTGCCGTCGTTGGTGAGGGTCACCGTGCCGAGGGTCCGCGAGCCGGCCCCGGTCACCTGGTTGCCCACCAGGCGACGGGTGCTCACGGACACGTCCGCGCCACCCTGCCCGTCAGGAACCCGGAGCAGGTAGAGCCGCGGCTGTCCGCTGCTCTGGTCGTAGGAGTTGACGTAGAGGTTGCCGGTGTCGAGGTCCTCGACGATGTCCAGCGGGTCGTCGAAGCCGGAGAAGCCGCCGATCGTCGCGCCGGCCTGGCCGCCCTCGATCTGTCCGTTGGCTGCGGCCTCGAGCGTGAAGACGTCGTCGAAGTTGGAGAACCGGACCACCATGATGCGGCCCTTGAGCTTGCCGCCGAAGGTGTTGGAGCGGTACTCGATGACGCCGTTGGGCGACTTGTTGAACTCGAAGTCGTAGGCCCAGCCGCGGTAGTTGCGGTCGGGTGCCACCGAGGCGGGGTACTTCGACCCGCCGGAACCGGCACCCTCGGGGTTGCCACCGTTGTTGAGCACCCACTCGCAGCGTGAGGGGTTGGGGTGGCCGTAGTAGCCGCCCGCGTCGACGTCGAACAGGAAGTCGCGCTGGGTGTTGTGGTTGGTCACCGCCGGAACCGAGGGTGCGGTGTACGGCGTGCCGTCGATCCGGCGCGTCGCGCACTCGGAGGTGACGTCCCCGCCGGGGACCTGGCCGGTCCGGGTCAGCGTGCCGCCGCTGACCGTCACCCCGGGGCTGTTGCCACCGCTGGCCGTGCCGTTGGTCGGCACGTAGAGGCTCCCGTTGGAGGCGTGGACGAGGTCGTAGGCGTTGCGGATGCCCGTGGCGTAGATCTTCAGCGGGGCGCCCGCCGCGAACGGGTCGTAGGACCCGCCCTTGTCGACGGTCTGCACGTCGACCGGTCCGGAGGCCTGGACGCGCTGCCAGGTGGCCGCCGGGTCGAAGGTCAGCATCGCCGCGGTCAGCAGCGTCTCGCCCCGGTTGCCCCAGGCGCTGTCGGGGTCGCCGGCTGCCTGGTTGGAGCCCTGCAGGAAGTAGAGGTTGCCGCCGGGTCCGTAGGAGATGGAGTTGGACAGGTGGTCCTTCTGCGAGCGGGGCAGGTTGACGAAGACGTCCGAGACGACCGGGTTCGCCACGCTGGCCGAGAAGTCGACCCGGCTCAGCTTGGAGCCGAAGGCCTGCGACTCGTTGCCGATGTTGGCCGTCGCGTGGGTCACCCAGGCCACGTCGGGGTCGGTGCGGTCGAACACGAAGCCGACGGCGGCCCGGCCGAGGAAGGCGTTGATGGGCTGCTCGGCGCCCAGCGTGCCGTCGGCGTTGATCGGGTAGCGGAACATGCCCTGCCCGATGGTCGTGGCCCACAGGTGGCCGTCGTGGACCACGAGGGAGGCGAAGTACTTGCCGTTCTTGCCCAGGTCGACCTTCTGGAAGTCCACGCCGCTGATCGGGTCGAAGGTGCCGTTGGGCGGCTCCTCCTCACCGGTGCCGGTCGTGAACAGCGAGCGGAACGGGACGAAGCTGCGGCCCGAGGTGTCCTTCACCCCGTCGACCACGAAGCGGTAGGTGGTGTTCGCCTTGAGGTCGCCGCTCTGCTGGAAGTTGATGGAGTCCCCACCGCCGGTCGTGTTGCGGTTGCCCGCGACCTCGACGTCGGGCGCGCTGCCGGGAACCACCTCGAAGAGCCGGACCGTGGCGTCGGTGACCGTGGCCGGGTCGACCGGTCCGGGGTCCGCGCTGGTGCCGACGAGGTGCACGTCGCCCGCGACGCCCTCGCCGAGCGGGGCACCGAGCGACCGGTTGGCCGGCCTGGTCTGCACGACGAAGGGGAACGGGTCGGCTGACGTGGCGCTCGCCGACCTGACCTCGACGTAGGCGAGCTTGGTGTTGGTGCCCCCCGTGGCGTTGATCGTCAGCTCGCCGTCGACGACCCCGACGCGCGTGGTCGCCGTCTCGAACTCCGCCGACGCGGTGCCCGTGAACCCCTCGATGAGTGCGGAGTTCTCCACGTTGATCGCATGCAGGCTGTCGTAGCTCGTGGCACCCGGCTGGTCGCCGACCGCCACCGTGACGTCGTAGGTGCCGTTGTCGACCGCGAGCTGCCAGTCGCCGTCCTGGCACACGTTGGGCGGGCAGGCGGCGTTGGGCACGTCCGCGAACTGCATGTGGATGATCGAGTCGAGCCGGGCGTCCACGCCGACGCGGCCCCGCACGCGGCCGTTGCCGACGAGCGAGAGCTCCTCCTCGCTGTTCTCCTTGACCCAGCCGTAGACGTGCTCGCCGCCACCCTGTGAGGCGCCGCTGCGCGGGCCGTAGGGCTGGCCGTAGTCCTTGAGGTAGCCCGCGGCAGGGGTGCCGGCCTCGGAGGTGAAGTCGACCTTGACGTCGAGCGGGGTGTAGGGCTCGACGACGCCGCCGATCAGCTCCGCGGAGAAGTCGGCGAACGAGACCACGACGGTGTCCGTGGCCGGCGCCCCCCGCTTGGTGGCGTAGACGCCGCCGAAGGTGACGGGTCCGTCCCCACCGGAGGGGAGGTCGGCACCGTCGAGGAACGCCGCCGGCACCGGGAGCTGGCGTCGCGCTCACCGTGTTGGCCGGGTCGGTCAGGACGCCGAGCTGGCCGTCACCCACGGCGTACGACGCGCGCACCACCGGCTGGGGTCCGGACGCGTCGACCTGGAGGACCAGGCGCACTCGCTGACCACTCGGGAACGTGGCCGAGTTGAGCTCGTAGGTCGTCGCCGGCTGGGCGATGCCGCCGACCTCCTTGAGCAGCTGCACCTTGTTGGTGCTCGCGGTCATCCGGACGACGGCGAGCTTGACGTAGTTGTCCTCGTCGAGGCCGAACCACAGACCGCCCTGCTGGCTGTTGTCGTTCGCACCGGGGAAGGTCGGGTCGACCACCGTCGTCTCGAGCTCGTAGCCGTCGGTGCCTCCCGCGAGACCGACCCCCAGGGTGTTCAGCTGGGAGTTCGTGCCGGCGCTGTCGGCCGGCCGCCGGTAGGCGATGCCCTTGGTGGCGGTGATCGCGAGGTTGCCGGCGGGGCTCAGCGCGAGCAGTCCGGGCTCGAAGCCGGGCACGCCCGGAGTGCTGGGCGTCGCAGGCGCCGGTGCCTGGTCCACGTTGTTGCGAGCCGAGGGGTCGTCGACCATGGTGAAGCCGGTGCCGTCCAACCCGCTGGAGGCGACTCCGAAGTCGAGCACGTAGGGCGTGTCGACGCGGACCGTGGAGCACGGCTCGGTGGAGATCGGCAGGCACGGTGCTCCCGCCTCGGCGACGGTGAGGCGGAACGTGCGGGTGCTCGTCGCCCTCGTGTCGCTCGCGGTGACGACGACGGTGTAGGGGCTGGCTGCTGCCGTGCCGGCTGCGGGCGTGCCGGCCAGGGTGGCCGTCCCGTCGCCGTTGTCGGTGAAGGTCAGGCCGTCGACGTCGAGGTCGGACGAGAGCGACACGTCGTCGCCCTCGGCGTCCGTCGCGGTGACGGTGACCGAGTCGAGGGCCTCGCCCTCGATGGCCGCGACGTCCGATACCGGGGCCACCACGGGTGCCGTGTTGGGCACCTCGTGCGCCTCGACGGAGAAGTCCCCGAAGGTCGCGGTGACGACCTCGGAAGGCAGCGCGTTGCGCTTCGTGGCGAAGAGGCCGGCGAAGCTCTGCGGCGCCTCGCTGCCCACCGTGGTGCCCGCCAGGAAGGACTGCGGCACGGCAACACCGTCCGGGTCGGCTGTGTGGGCGGGATCGGCGAGCAGGGTGCGCTGGCCGGCTCCGACGGTGTAGAAGAGCTGAGCCGTGCCGCCGGCTCCTGCGGTGTCGACGACCTCGAGCTCGAGCCGCACGTCCTGGCTCACGTTGAAGCCCGCGCTGTTGAGCTCGTAGGTAGCGGCTGGTGTCGCCACGCCGCCGACCTCAGCGAGCAGCTGGACCTTGTTCTGGGTCGCCGACACCCGGGCCACGACGGCCTTGAGGTAGTTGTCCTCGTCGAGACCGAACCACACGCCGCCCTGCTGCGAGCTGTTGCTCGCGCCGCCGAAGTTCGGCGCCAGCACCGTGGTCGTCAGGTCGTACCCGGTGGCGGAGCCGCGGACGCCCACGCCGAGGGCGTTGAGCTGGGCGTTGGGCGAGGTCGCCGCGGGGCTCTGGCCCGGCGCGCGATACATGATGCCCTTGGTCGCGGTGACCGTGAGCTGGCCGCTGCCGGGGGCCACGAGCTCCGGCTCGAAGCCGGGGGCGTCGGCGTACGACGGCGCGGTCGGGGCCGGGGACTGGTCGACGCTGGAGCGCAGCGACGGCGGGTCGACCATGGTGAAGCCGGTCTCGTCGAGCCCGCCCTCGTCACCGCTGAACGCGAGCGAGAAGGGCAGGTCGACGGCGATGTCGGCGCACGGCAGGGTGGACCGCTTGGGGCACGGAGTGGCGGCGGCGGGGGCGACCACGACCTCGAAGGTCGCGGTGTCCGACCCGCCCTTGCCGTCGGAGACGGTGACGGTCGCGGTGAAGGTGCCGTCCTCGGTCGGCGTGCCGCCGAGGTCGACGCCCGTGGCGGTGCCGGTGCCGGTCATCCCGGCCGGCAGGCCGGTGACGGTGCGCGTGAGCTGGTCGCCCTCCTCGTCCGTGGCGGGCACGAGGACGGAGGTGTCGACGGGCTGGCTCTCGGTCGCCTCGACCGTCGCGGGGCTGGGGTCGCCGGCGATCGGGGCGTCGTTGACCTCGGCGACGGTGATCACGAAGGTGTCGCTCGCCTCGGCTCCGTCGGAGTCCTCGACGGTGACGGTCACCGAGAAGGTGCCGCCGAGGGTCGGGGTGCCGCTGATGGTGCCGTTGTCGGCGTCGTAGGCGACGCCGTTCGGCAGGCCCGACACGGTGACGGTCGGGTCGCCGTCCTCCTCGTCCGTGGCCACGACGGTCACGGACGACATCGCCTGGTTCTCGGTCGCGCTGACGTCGTCGAGCGGGACCAACACCGGGGCGTCGTTGACCGGGGTCACGGTGATGGTGAGCTCCTCGGCGGAGGACTGCGCGCCGTCGGAGGCGGTCACCATGACGGTGAAGGTGCCGGGCGCAGACGGGGCGCCCACGATCGTCTTGCCGTCGAGGCTCAGCCCAGCCGGAAGTCCGGTGGCCGACAGCGTCACGGCCTTGCCCTCGGGGTCGAGGGCCTCGACCTGGATCCCGTCGATCGCCTTGTCCTCGACGGTGGTCACGTCGGCCACGGGCTTGATGGCGGGTGCCTCGTCGACGTCGGTCACCTTCACGGTGACCTGTGCCTCGTCGCTGTCTGCTCCGCTGGTCGCGCGCACGGTCAGCGTGTAGGTCTTGACGCCTTCGAAGTCGACGGGGGCGGCCAGGGTCAGCTTGCCGGTGCTCGCGTCCAGCGCGAACCTGCCGGCTGCGTTGCCACCGGTGATGGCGAATCCGATGGTGTCGCCGTCGGAGTCGGTGGCCACGACCGTGCCGACCTCGGCGCCGACCACAGCGGTCTCGGCGACGTCGAGCTCCTGGTCCTGGATCACGGGCGGGTGCTCGACGTCGCCCACCTCGACGGTGACGGTGGCGCTGGCCGTGCGGGTGCCGTCGTCGACGGTCGCGTTGAACGTCTTCGAGCCCACCGCGTCGGTGGCCGCGGCGCGGGCCACGGTCACGATTCCGGCGGAGGAGACGGCGAAGTCCGCGCCGGCGGCGGAGAACGTGAGCTCGGCGGCCGGCGTCTCCTCGTCGGTGGCGACCAGCGTGCCGACGACCGTGCCGGCAGCGGCACCCTCGGGAACGGTGAAGGTCTGCGCGGCCATCAGCGGCGCGTCGTTGACGGCGGTGATCTTGATGGTGAAGGTCGCAGCGCTCGGGGCGGAGGTGCCGTCGTCGGCGGAGATCGAGACCGTCGACGTGCCCCCGAGGGTCGGGCTGCCAGTGATCGTGCGGGTCACCGTGTCGTACTCGAGGCCGTTGGGCAGGCCGGTCACAGTGACGGTGACGTCCTCTTCCTCGGGGTCGGTGACCGCGAGCGTGATCGGCGTGATCGCGTCGTCCTCGGTCTCGGTGACGTCGTCGACGTCCTCGATCACCGGTGACTCGTCGACGTCGGTGACCTTCACGGTGATCGTGGCGGTGTCGCTCAGCCGGCCGTCGCTGGCGCGCACGGTCAGCGTGCGGGACGGGGTGGCCTCGTGGTCGAGCGCCGAGGTGGCGGTGACGACGCCGGTGTTCGCGTCGATGGAGAAGTCGTCGCCGACCAGGCTCCAGGTCAGGCGGTCGCCGTCGGGGTCGTCGCCGGTGACGGCTCCGACCTCGGTCCCGGCCGGTCCCTCCTCGACCGCGAGGGTGGCGTCGTCCACCACCGGGGCGCGGTTGTCCGGCGCCTCCTCGCGCACCACGCCGAGGGCGAGGACCTCCCAGACGGAGGTGTCGAGGCCGTCGGTGGTGCGGAAGCGGGGTGCGTAGGTGCCGGCCGACCCGGCAAGAGGCGTGCCGGAGACGACGCCGGTGGCCTCGTCGAGGGTGAGCCAGCCGGGCAGGGACGAGGCGTCCGCGCGGTACGACACAACCTGCGGGCCGCTGTCCGCGTCGGCTCCCACGAGCTGCACGGAGAACAGGTCACCGATGGTGGCGGTGCGGGCGCCGAGCGGAGCGAGCGTGGGCGCCTGGTTGCGCACGGTCAGGCGGTAGGACGCCGACGTCGCCGCGAGGCCGTCGGACGCCTGGGTCGTCACCTGCCACGACATGCCCACCGCGGAGGCGGGCACGGTGCCGGTGACGGCTCCCGTGGTGGCCGAGGTGGTCAGCCACGCGGGCGGTGCGGCCGGGGTGCGGCCGTTGGCCGGTGCGAAGGTGGTCACCCACGTCAGGTCGCGGGGTCCCTCGTCGGGGTCGGTGCCGGTCGGCTGGACGCGCACGGCCGTGCCGGCGTCGGCCACCACGTCGGCGAGAGCGGCGATGGAGGGCGCCCGGTTGGCACGCACTCGGATCGTGAACTTCTCGCGGTCGTTCGCCCGGCCATCGGTGACCGTCAGCTCCAACCGGTAGGACTTCCCCACGGCGGCCTGCGGCGCCCGGCCGCGCAGCACGCCGGTCCGCTTGCTGAAGTCGATCCACGCCGGCTTGTCGCGCAGCCGGTAGCGAAGCCGGCGCTCGGGCCCGTCCGGGTCCGTGGCGCGTGGTCGCACGACCAGTCGGTGCCCGACGACCGCGGTGGTGTTCGGGATGTCCTTCAGCCGTGGCGGCTCGTTGGCCGGCGCCGCTGCGAAGACCGGCCCGAGGCCGGTCAGGACCAGCGCTGCCAGGAGCAACGCCATGAGCGCCGAGCGCCGGGTCCGGGACGAGAAAGTACGACTGATGACCGACATGGACGAGGTCCCCACAGAATCCCCCACTGAGGAACCCCCTGCTCCTCGCGAGCAGACATGTCAACACGGCCGGCGACCCGGGCAGGCCGCGCTATCGTCGAAGATTTCCCTAAGATTTGACCCACTTCACCCGTGCGGGTGAATGTTTTCGCCTGTTTTCGCCTCAGTTGCCGCGTCTTCCGTGAGGCCCGTCTCACACGTCGCGGCGGTGACTGGACGGTAACCGGAGTCCTACTGTGTCGCCATGACGGAGAAGGATCGCCCCTGGGTGATGCGCACCTACGCCGGCCACTCCACGGCCGAGGCGTCGAACGCGCTCTACCGCACCAACCTGGCCAAGGGGCAGACCGGCCTCAGCGTCGCGTTCGACCTGCCCACCCAGACCGGCTACGACCCCGACAGCCCGCTCAGCCGCGGCGAGGTCGGCAAGGTCGGGGTGCCCGTCCCGCACCTGGGCGAGATGCGCAAGCTCTTCGCCGACATCCCGCTCACCGAGATGAACACCTCGATGACGATCAACGCGACCGCCATGTGGCTCCTCGCGATGTACCAGGTGGTCGCCGAGGAGCAGAACCCGGAGCTCGACCCGAGCGAGGTCGCCCACCAGCTCGCCGGCACCACCCAGAACGACATCATCAAGGAGTACCTCTCCCGGGGCACCTATGTCTTCGGGCCGGATCACTCGCTGAGGCTGATCGGCGACATGATCGCCTACACGGTCCACGAGATCCCGCAGTGGAACCCGATCAACATCTGCAGCTACCACCTGCAGGAGGCCGGCGCGACGCCCGTGCAGGAGCTGGCTTACGCGCTGTGCACCGCCATCGCCGTCCTCGACCAGGTCAAGGGGTCCGGGCAGGTCTCCGAGGACGACTTCGAGAAGGTCGTCGGCCGGATCTCGTTCTTCGTCAACGCCGGCGTGCGCTTCGTCGAGGAGACCTGCAAGATGCGGGCCTTCGTGCAGCTGTGGGACGAGATCAGCCGGGAGCGCTACGGCGTCACCGACCCGAAGATGCGCCGCTTCCGCTACGGCGTGCAGGTCAACTCGCTCGGGCTCACCGAGGCCCAGCCCGAGAACAACGTCCAGCGCATCGTGCTCGAGATGCTGGGCGTGACGCTGTCGAAGAACGCCCGCGCCCGTGCCGTGCAGCTGCCGGCCTGGAACGAGGCCCTCGGCCTGCCGCGGCCCTGGGACCAGCAGTGGTCCCTGCGGCTCCAGCAGGTGCTGGCCTTCGAGTCCGACCTGCTCGAGTACGACGACATCTTCGACGGCTCGCACGTCATCGAGGCGAAGGTGGCCGAGCTGGTCGAGGGCGCCAAGGCGGAGATCGACCGCGTCCAGGCGCTCGGCGGAGCCATCGCCGCCGTCGAGTCCGGCTACATGAAGCAGAACCTCGTCTCCGCCCACGCGGCCCGCCGCGCCCGCATCGAGTCGGGCGAGGAGGTCATCGTCGGGGTCAACAGGTTCGACACGACCGAGCCGTCCCCGCTCACCGCGAACCTCGACGACGCGATCATGGCGGCCGACCCGCGGGCCGAGCAGGCCGCCCTCGACTCGGTCCGGGCCTGGAAGGAGCAGCGCGACGAGGCGGAGGTCGGGGCCGCGCTCGCCGCCCTCGCGGACGCGGCCAAGACCGACGTCAACCTGATGCAGGCCACGCTGGTCGCGGCCCGCGCCGGCGCGACGACGGGCGAGTGGGCCGGCACCCTGCGCGAGGTCTTCGGCGAGTTCCGGGCACCGACGGGCGTCTCCGGCGCCGTCGGCGTCGCCACCCAGGCCGGGGAGGCGGGTGTCGAGCTCGCCGCCGTGCGCGAGCAGGTCCGGGCCACCGGCGAGGAGCTCGGCGGACGGCTGCGGCTGCTCGTGGGCAAGCCCGGGCTCGACGGCCACTCCAACGGCGCCGAGCAGGTCGCCGTGCGCGCCCGGGACGCCGGCTTCGAGGTGATCTACCAGGGAATCCGGCTCACGCCGGACCAGATCGTGGCCGCGGCCGTGGCCGAGGACGTGCACTGCGTCGGCCTGTCGATCCTGTCCGGTTCGCACATGGAGCTGGTGCCCGACGTGCTGGCGGGGCTGAAGGCTGCCGGTCGCGAGGACGTGCCGGTCATCGTGGGCGGGATCATCCCCGACTCGGACGGCAGGCGACTGGCGGACCTCGGCGTCGCCGCGGTCTACACGCCCAAGGACTTCGGGCTGACCGAGATCATGGGGGGCATCGTCCAGGTGATCCGCAGGGCCAACGGCCTGGACTGACCCACCGATCCGGCGGCTGGCAGACTCACCTCCCATGCGACGGGTGATCGTGGTGGGCGCCGGGGTGGTGGGGTTGTCCTGCGCGGTGCGGCTCCTCGAGGCCGGCCACCGGGTCGACGTGGTCGCGCGCGACCTGCCCCTGGAGACGACCTCGTCGGTCGCCGCCGCCGTGTGGTCGCCGTACTCCCGGCCGCAGGACCACGTCGTGCGCTGGGCCAGGACGGCCTACGACGCCTTCGCTGCGTTCTGCGAGGACGAGTCCGCGGGGGTCGTGATGCGCACGGGCACCGAGCTGTTCCGCGACGGGTCGGCCGACCTCTGGTGGCGCGACGCGCTGCCGGCAGGCGCCGGTCCCGACCGGGAGACCTCCCTGCCGGCGGGCTACGCGGCCGGGCTGACGATGCGCGCTCCGGTCATCGAGATGCCGGTCTACCTCCGCTGGCTGGCGGCCCGGGTCGAGGCACTCGGTGGGTCGATCACCCGGATCAACCTGTCCGCGCTGCCGACCGGTGAGGCCCTCGTGGTGAACGCCAGCGGCATCGGAGCGCGGCTCCTGGGCGGCGACCCGACCGTCGCGCCCGTGCGCGGGCAGGTGGTGCTGGTCGAGCAGGTCGGCATCGACCGGTGGTGGATCGACGCCGAGACGCCGACGTACGTCGTGCCGCGCAGCCGCGACGTCGTGCTGGGCGGGACGGCTCACCACGGGGAGTGGAGCCGTACGCCCGACACCGCCACGGCCGAGGCGATCGTCCGGCAGGCCACCGTGGTCGAGCCCCGCCTGGCGGGGGCCCGCATCCTGCGGCACAAGGTCGGACTGCGCCCCGGGCGGCCCTCCGTGCGGCTCGAGCGCGAGGGCGACGTCATCCACTGCTACGGCCACGGCGGGTGCGGCGTCACGGTGAGCTGGGGATGCGCCGACGACGTGTTGGAGCTGGCCGGTGGGTGACCTGCAGTGTGCCGTCCGGGTCTTCGTCGCCCGGCACGGCGAGGCCGACTACGAGTCCCCGCTGCTCAGCGATGCGGGAGGCTGGCTCACCCCGGTGGGGCGCGAGCAGGCGCGTCAGCTGGCGGCGCAGCTGGCCGGCGAGCGGATCGCGCGGGTGTGGACCAGCGACATGGCTCGCTCCGTGCAGACGGGTGAGGTCGTGGCCGCCGTCCTCGGGGTCGACGTCGTGGTGCGCAAGGGCCTGCGCGAGTTCGGTGTCGGCGACGCGGCCGGCACCACGGGCGATCCCGACCCCTTCGCCGACACCTTCACCGCGTGGCTCGGCGGCGACCTGTCCGCCCGGATCCCCGGCGCGGAGAGCGGGGCGGAGGTCGTCGACCGGATGACTGCGGTGTTCGACGAGATCGCCGATGCCCATCGGGGGGAGGCGGTGCTCGTGGTCAGCCACGGGGGCGTGATGTGCACGGCACTGCCTGCGCTCGCCCGCAACCTCCACCCCGGCCAGGGCCGTGACGTGCCGATGCCCAACTGCGGGGTCGTCGCGATGGAGGCCGACGCACACGGCTGGGTGGTGCGGTCGTGGGCGGGAGCTCGGCCCACTCAGAGGTAAGGCTCGCCTAAGTCTCGGGTAGGGTGCAGCCCGTGGGTTCCAAGAGCGCTTCCGGGAAGGCAGCCAAGGGCAAGGTCGCCAAGCTGCCGAAGAAGAAGTGCTGCGTGTCCACGACCAAGTGCAACCGCTGCCCGCTGCGGATGCTCAAGGAAGGCACGCTCCCACCCGGCTACACCGTGAAGAAGCGCAGGCTCATCAAGGTGAGCGTGAAGACCGACAAGTTGGTCGACAAGAAGGCCGGCAAGAAGGCGGCCTGATCTCAGGCGAGCAGCTGCTGCACCACGACGACGACCACCGCGACCAGGGCCATGACGGCCACCGCGATCGCCATCCTCGTCGCCATGCCCCTGACCCAGAGGGACGTGAGGGTCTCGGTGCGTCCCCGGCGGTCGAGCGGCGCGACCTCGACGACCGCGCCGCGGTTGATCGGGCCGTAGACGTGCGGGTAGGTGTCGTCGCCCACTGCCTCCACGCGGACCTCGGCGTCGGTCAGGCCGGACGGGTCGATCGTCAGCAGCACGAGGTGCTCGCCCGCACCGCGGTAGTAGCGGTCGAAGACACCCTGCACCTGGTCGCGGCGGCTGGCGTGGATGAAGCCCTCCTCCTCGAGCGTGACGCCGCGGGTGGACGTGGTGTAGCTCCCGGTCTCGAGGGTGCGGCGCCAGTCGGCAGCGGTCG
Organism: uncultured Actinomycetota bacterium; assembly: GCA_963740115.1. Taxonomy (GTDB): domain Bacteria; phylum Actinomycetota; class Actinomycetes; order Propionibacteriales; family Nocardioidaceae; genus Nocardioides. Next base: position 101,181 of record CAVUCQ010000008.1, read on the forward strand.
CGATGTGGAAGATGCGCTCGGGCTGCGTCATCAGAAGAGGCGGTGCTCGGCGCCGTCGTCCATCCCGCGAAGCGCGTCGTAGTCGACGAGGGCACAGGCGATGCCGCGGTCGGTGGCAAGCACCCGGGCCTGGGGCTTGATCTCCTGCGCTGCGAAGATCCCGCGGACCGGCCCCTTCGCGCTCAGGAGCGGGTCGCGGTTGAGGAGCTCGAGGTAGCGGGTGAGCTGCTCGACGCCGTCGATCTCGCCGCGGCGCTTGATCTCGACCGCGACCGAGAGGCCGTCGGCGTCACGGCACATCAGGTCGACCGGTCCGATGGCGGTCATGAACTCGCGGCGCACGAGCGTGAGCCCGTGGGCGAGGGAGGCGGGGTGCTCGGCGAGGAGCTCCTGGAGGTGCTTCTCGACGCCGTCCTTCTGCAGACCCGGGTCGACGCCGAGGTCGTGCGAGGTGTCGTGGAGCACCTCGTCGATCAGGATCCGGAGGGTGTCGTCGGACTTGGCCGCGGTCACCAGCCACTCGGGCCGGCCGTCCTCGGAGATGCCCTCGCGGACCGTGCACGGTGGGGACATCCAGTTGAGCGGCTTGTAGGAGCCGCCGTCGGAGTGGATCAGCACCGAGCCGTCCGACTTGAGCATCAGGACCCTGGTGGCGAGGGGCAGGTGGGCCGAGAGCCGGCCGGCATAGTCCACCTGGCAGCGTGCGACGACGATCCTCACGAGCGGCGAATCTACAGTGACCCCGTGACCCTCCACGAGGTGCGTCCCGCGCGGCGCCGCGACCTGACCGCTCTCGCGATCCCCGAGGCGGCCGGACCCGGGTTCGTGATGGTGGCCGGTGACCCGCCGGTCGCGCACGTGCAGGTCGGCCTGGCGAGGGGCCACGCCCTCGTCGAGCGCCTCGACGGTGACCCCACGACGCGGACGTCCCTCGTCGAGGCGGCCTGCGGCCGGTTGGCGGCGCGCGGACAGGGACAGGTGCTGGCCGCCGCGACCGCCGGGGAGGTCGCGACCTTCTCGGGCGTCGGCTTCGACCCGGATCCCGGCCGACGAGCCGGTGCCGGGCCACCTCGCCGAGGTCCACCAGGGCGATGACCGCGTCCTCATGCGGCGCGTGCTGCGCAGCCACCGCACCGTCGCGGAGCTCGAGGCGCACCTCCCCGTCCTCGACGCCGCGCCCCGGGAGGTGGGTGTGCTCACCGCCGTCGTCCGCCGCCCCTCCTTCGGTCAGCGCGAGGTGCTGGAGGTCGGTCACCTCGACGTCGTCGAGGGACTGGTCGGCGACACCTGGGCGGCGCGCGGCAGCCGGCGTACGGCCGACGGCGCGGCGCACCCCGACATGCAGCTCAACATCATGGCGTCACCGGCTGGTGGAGTTCCTCGCCCAGGACCCGGAGCGCGAGGCACTGGCCGGCGACCAGCTGTTCCTCGACCTCGACCTGTCCCACGACCACCTGCCGGCATGGAGCGAGCTCCACATCGGCGGGCCGGAGGGTGCGGTGATCGTGGTGACGGACCAGCCGCACAACGGGTGCGGGAAGTTCATCGCCCGCTACGGCAAGGACGCGATGACGTTCGTCAACGGGCCGGAGGGCAAGCCGCGCCGGCTCCGCGGCCTGTGCGCCAAGGTGGTGCGTCCGGGCCCCGTCCGGCCCGGCGACGAGGTGGTCGTCGTACGCCCCGGGCAGCCCGGACGGGCGTGACGGTTCCCACACCCGCGCGGCCGGAACGGCGTGGGAGCATGCGTCCATGACTGACGAGACTTCCCGCGAGTTCACCACCGTCGGCGTGATCGGCCTGGGCACCATGGGCGCCGGCATCGCCGAGGTCTTCGCCCGCAACGGCTACCGCGTGATCGGCGTCGAGGTCAACGAGACCGGGGTCGAGCGGGGCCGCCAGCACCTGGAGCACTCCACCGGCCGGGCCGTGAAGCGCGAGAAGATGACCGAGGACCAGCAGGCGGAGCTGCTGGGCCGGATCACCCTCACCACCGAGATGCAGGACCTCGTCGTGGCCGACCTCGTGGTCGAGGCCGTGGTGGAGTCGCTCGAGGTCAAGAAGGCGATCTTCCGCAAGCTGGACGGCATCGTCCGCCCCGAGGCGGTCCTGGCGACCAACACCTCCTCGCTCAGCGTCACCGAGATCTCGACGGCCAACTCCAAGCCGGGCCGCGTGATCGGCGTGCACTTCTTCAACCCCGCGCCCGTGCAGAACCTGGTCGAGATCATCCGCACCGTCGTCACCGAGCCCGACGTCCTCGCCGACGTGCAGCGCCTGCTCCGCGACCTGGGCAAGAACCCCGTCGTCTGCGGTGACAAGGCCGGCTTCATCGCCAACACCCTTCTCTTCGGCTACCTCAACCACGCGGTGGCGATGTACGAGGGCAAGTACGCCTCGCGCGAGGACATCGACGCCGCCATGCGCTTCGGCTGCGGCTACCCCATGGGTCCCCTCGCGCTGCTCGACCTGATCGGCCTCGACACCGCCTACGAGATCCTCGACACGATGTACAAGCAGGGTCGTGATCGCCTGCACGCGCCCGCCCCGATCCTCAAGCAGTACGTCACCGCGGGCCTCCTCGGACGCAAGTCGGGCCGCGGCTTCTACACCTACGAGGCCCCCGACAGTCCCGTCGTCGTCGCGGACGCCCAGACGCCGAGCGAGGACGACAAGCCGCGGCTGCGCCACGACATCAAGCTGGTCGGCGTGGTCGGCACCGGCACCATGGCGTCCGGCATCGTCGAGGTCTTCGCCAAGGCCGGCTACGACGTGCTCTTCACCGGTCGCGGCCAGGACAAGGTCGCCGGCGTGGTCGCGACGATCACCAGGAACTTCGACAAGCAGATCCAGCGGGGCCGCGCGACCGAGGAGCAGAAGGCCGAGGTGCTGGGCCGGGTGCGCGGCACCACGTCGCTCGAGGACCTCGAGGACGTCGACCTCGTCGTGGAGGCGATCGCCGAGGACCTCGCGATCAAGACGACGCTGTTCGAGAACCTCGACGAGATCTGCCGCGGCGGTCGGGGAGGGGCGGGCGCCATCCTGGCGACCACGACGTCCTCCCTGCCGATCATCTCGCTGGCCCGGGTGACCAAGCGTCCCCAGGACGTCATCGGCATGCACTTCTTCAACCCCGCCACGATCATGAAGCTCGTGGAGGTCGTCTCCACCGTGGCGACCGACGAGGCCGTGACCGAGACCGTGCTGGCGTTGTGCGACCGGGTCGGCAAGGTCGCGGTGACGTGCGGCGACCGTGCCGGCTTCATCGTGAACGCGCTGCTGTTCCCCTACCTCAACGACGCGGTGAAGATGCTCGAGGCGCACTACGCGACCGCAGACGACATCGACACCGCCATGAAGCTGGGGTGTGCACTGCCGATGGGTCCCTTCGAGCTGCTCGACGTCGTCGGCAACGACGTCTCGCTGGCCATCCAGAAGGAGCTCTACCTCGAGTTCCGCGAGCCGGGTTTCTCGCCGGCGCCGCTGCTGGAGCACCTCGTGACGGCCGGCTACCTCGGCCGCAAGACCAACCGGGGGTTCCGGGACTACAGCGCCCGCTGAGCGCGGGGTGGCGCCTCAGTCCAGGCAGAACTCGTTGCCCTCGGGGTCGGTCATCCAGATGTGACCCGCGGACATCGGCGGGGCCGGCTCGTGCCGCTCGACCCGGGCGGCGCCGAGGGCGACCAGCCGCTCGCACTCGGCCTCCAGGGCCGCCATCCGCTCCTCGCCCTGCAGCCCGGGGGCGGCGCGGAGGTCGACGTGCACGCGGTTCTTGGCGGTCTTGCCCTCGGGCACCCGCTGGAAGAACAGCCGTGGTCCGTCGCCGTCAGGGTCCTCGGCCGCGGAGCGGGCATTCCACTCCGACTCGGGCACCCCCGCGTCGGCGAGGAAGGCGTGCCACGCCTCGAACGGGTCCTGGCCCGGCTCGAGCGCGCGCCCGGGCGGTGGCGGGTTGACGTAGCCCATCGCGTCGGCCCAGAAGCGGGAGAGGGCCTGGGGGTCGTGGGCGTCGAAGGTCACCTGGATGGTCCGGCTCATGCCTCCATCCTGCCCGCGACCACCGACATCCGGCCACCCGTGAGGCAGCAGGAGTGAGAGGAGTCAGCGGTGGTCGACGACCAGTGCGGCCAGCCGCGCGCGCGTGTTGATGTCGAGCTTGCGGTAGATGTGGGTGAGGTGGGCGTCCACGGTCCGGGGCGAGACGAACAGCTCCTCCGCGATCTTGCGGCTCGTCAGGCCGTGGGCCACCCGCTCGGCGACCAGCCGTTCGGCGGCGGTCAGTGAGTCGAGCACCGAGGGCGGCGCCGAGGCGGGCCGGTGGAAGACGGCGGTGATCAGGCCCACCGAGGTGTCCGAGAGGTCGTCGCCGTCGATCCACTCCGCGGGCGCCCGGCCGGCCGGGCGTACGTCGTAGTCGGCGGAGTAGCCCCAGCGCACCGCCATCCGGGGCGTGCGCAGCGCGAACGCGGCCGCCGCCAGGGCACGGGCCTCGGGCAGCTCGCGGGCGCGTGCGACGCCGGCGAGGCCGTCGAGGACGTCGGCCGCGCGCAACGGGAGCCGCATGGTGCGGCAGTGCTCGAGGGCCGTGAGGTAGGTGGTGGTCGCCTGGTCGAGGTCGCCCATCTCGACCAGTGCTCGCCCGAGCAGCAGCCGCGCCTCGACGCCGTCGCGTCCCAGGCGCGCCGAGTCGGCCAGCGCGACCACGTCGGCCGCCAGGCCGGCCGCCTGGCGGGACTCGCCGCGGACGAGCAGGTCGCGCCCGTCCTGGGCGAGCACGGGCAGCCGGACGGCCCACGGCAGGGTCTCGCGCACGACCTCGGTCGGCTTCCACGTCGGATCGAGTCCCCGCAGCAGCGTCTCGGCCAGCAGCCCGACGCGGGCCTCGGCGAGCTCACGGGCATCGAGGACCACGGCACGGGTGCCGGCGACCGCCTCGGCGATCCGGCCCTGCTCCAGCGCGATGCGCGCCAGGATGGTGCGGGCGGACAGGTCGATCCACCGCTCGTCGCCGCTGGTCCGCGCGGGCATCGCGTCGGTCGCGGCCTGGGCCGCTTCGGCGAAGCGCCCCTGCGAGGCGTAGACGTCGGCCAGCGTCCGGGTGGCCTGACGGCTGATGGAGCCGTCGGGGTCGAGGTCGAGCGCACGCCTCGCCTCCTGCTCCGCCCGGTCCAGGTCTCCCGCGTCGAGGTGCATCTCGGCCCGGATGGAGGCGGTCTTGGCGAGCTGCTCCTCCGGCCGCGGGGCGGAGGAGGCGTGCTCGTCGGCCCGGTCGAGGAGCCAGAGGCCCTCGTAGGTGCCGCGCATCTCCGAGGCGGCGATGCCCGCACGGCGCGCCACCTGCGCGCCGATGGCGGGTGGACCGTCCCCGCTGGCGAGGGCGCCCTCCAGGATCTCGACGGCCTCGCGCGTGCGCATGGAGGTGTAGAGCGAGGAGAACGTGCGGTTGGCCACCGAGTAGCCCTCGGCGCGGGTCTCCGGGCGTGCGCAGGCGGTCAGCACGGCATGGCGCATGGCCGGCAGGTCGGTCAGCCACTCGGCGTCCGCCGCGCCGTAGTTGTCGTGGTCGGGGGCGTTGTCCTGCGCCCAGCCGAGCAGCCCGGCCTCCACCGCGGCGACGTCGTCGGGTCGCGCCAACGCCCGGGCGCGGCCGCGGATGGGCGAGAGCATGTCGAAGCGCCCGCGGGCGTCGACCTCGAGCAGGCTGCGCCGCACCAGGTTCCCGGCCAGCTCGGCCGTCTCCGAGGCCGGGAGGTCGAGCACCCGCGCGAGCACCCCGAGCCCGACGGGGAAGTCCAGGACGCCGATGCGCCTCAGCGCCGTCGCGCTCGCGTCGTCGAGCAGGGCGTGCGCGGAGTCGACCGCCTGGTCGAGGCTGACCGTGGACATGGCGTTGCTCAGGCCGACCAGCGCCGACTGCACGGCGACCTGCTCGATCAAGAGCGGCAGTCCTCCCGTCGCGCTCAGCAGGCGACGTACTTCGTGCGACTGCGCGGCGAGGTCGACCTGCTGCCCGCCGGCCGTGCGGATGCGGCGCAGGAAGAGCTCGACCGCCGGCCCCTCCAGGGGCGCCCTCGGGGCCGGCACGGGCAGCGGCCCGACCCGGACGACGGACTCGTAGGCCTGCCCGGCCGTCGTGCGTGCGGTGACCACGACGCGGGCGTCGGTCGTGCTCTCGAGCATCGACTGCAGCGCCGGGCCGGCCTCGGTGACGTCGAGGTCGAGCCCGTCGAGCACCAGCAGGCAGTCGCGCCCGTCCACGGCGCGGCTGAGGGCGCCGCTGAGGGAGTCACCGGGTGCGGTCTCCGACTCCAGGCTCTCGAGTGCGGCGACCAGCACGTCGTCGAGGCTGCGCAGGTTGCGCGCGTCGACCCAGGAGGGGCTCGCGTCGACCGCGGCGTGGCGCACGACGAGGGTCTTGCCGCTGCCCGGCGGGCCGACCACGGTGACCCAGCGCGACTCGTGCATCGCCTGGCTCAACGCGCGTTGGACGTCGTCGCGACCGAGGCACGGGGACAGCACCCCTCGAATCTATCGCTCTCCGTAGGCGAGATACGTAGGACTACGGATGCTGGCGCCCGCATGTCTGCGGGAACCTTGTCGTACGCCGAGGGCGGCGGGACCGCACAGGGGAGGGTCTCGCAGCCCACAGGCCGCCTCTCGGGGCAGGTCGCGCATCGTCGGGGGTCGACGCGCGACCTGCTCCCGCGTGCCGCTGCACCTCCCACGCCTTGCCGGCGCTCCGTACGCTGGCCGCATGGAACTCGTCCTGGTGCTGGTCGTCCTCGGCGGGCTGACGGCCGTCGCGGTGGCTGCCGGAAAGTCGGGCAAGAAGCGCGAGCTCGCCCGGGCCGAGGCCGAGGTCGCGCCGGTGAAGCGGCTGGCCGAGGAGGACGTCACGGCGCTCGGCGTCGAGCTCCAGGACCTCGACATCGACCTCGCCGGCGAGGAGCTCGACCCGGGTGCCCACGCCGACTACCAGCGGGCGCTCGACGCCTACGAGTCGGCCAAGACGGCCGCGGCGGCGCTCACCCGGCCCGAGGACGTACGGCACGTCACCGAGATCCTCGAGGACGGCCGCTACGCCATGGCGTGCGTGCGTGCGCGGGTCGCCGGGCGGCCGCTGCCGCAGCGTCGGCCACCGTGCTTCTTCGACCCCCGGCACGGCCTGTCCGTGGCCGACGTCCCGTGGACCCCGCCGGGCGGCGCGCCGCGCGAGGTGCCGGCGTGCGCGCTCGACGTCGACCGCGTGCGCGCCGGCGCCGAGCCCGACATCCGCAAGGTGATGGTCGGGTCGCGCCGCGTGCCCTACTGGCAGGGTGGACGGGCCTACCAGCCCTACGCCCAGGGCTACTTCGGCGGCTTCGGCCCGATGGACTGGATGTTCATGGGCATGCTCTTCGGGGGTGGGTTCGACGGACTCGGCGAGGGCATCGGCGCCCTCGGTGAGGGCGTCGGTGACATGTTCGGCGGGCATCGGCGACGGCATCGGCGACCTGTTCGACGGCTTCGACTTCTGAGGTGACGGCCTCGTCCACCTCACCGACGACTGGACCGTGGTCGCCACCTGAGAAGATGGCGCGGTGAGCCTGCACACGACCGTCCTCGGTGACGGCGGGCCGACGGTCGCCTTCTGCCACGGCCTGTTCGGCCAGGGCAAGAACTGGACGCAGATCGCCAAGGCCCTCAGCCCCGACCACCGGGTGCTGCTCCTCGACATGCCCAACCACGGCCGGTCACCGTGGACCGAGTCCTTCGACTACGTCGAGCTGGCCGACATGGTGGCCGCCCACCTGGAGCCCGAGGGACCTGTGGCGCTGGTGGGCCACTCCATGGGCGGCAAGATCGCCATGTGCCTGGCGCTGCGCCACCCCGGTCTGGTCGAGCGCCTGGTCGTCGTCGACGTGGCCCCGGTGACCTATGCCAGCGGGCGGGAGTTCGTCGGCTACATCGAGACCATGCGGGGGATGGACCTCACCGCCCTCGAGCGGCGCGAGCAGGCCGAGGAGGCGCTCCGCGAGGCCGTGCCCAACCCGGTCGTACGCAGCTTCCTGCTGCAGAACCTGCGCCGCACCGACGACGGCTGGCACTGGCAGGTCAACCTCGAGCTGCTCGGCGAGCACATGGCTGGGCTCGTCGGCTGGCCCGGCGACCGCCTGGGGGAGGCGTCGTACGACGGGCCGGTGCTGTGGGTGGGGGGCGCGCGGTCCGACTACATCTCCGACGAGCACGCCGGCGAGATGGACCGTCGCTTCCCGCGGAACCGTCGGGTGCTGATCAAGGGCGCGGGTCACTGGGTGCACTCGGAGCAGCCCGAGGTCTTCCTCGAGGTAGTGCGCCGCTTCCTGGGCTGAGCCCAGGGCCTCAGGCCTTCTGCCGGGCCCGGTAGGCGGCGACGGCCTCACGGTTGCCGCACGTCGTGGAGCAGTAGCGCCGGGACCGGTTGCGGGAGAGGTCGAGCACGACGTCGTCGCAGTCGTCGGCGGCGCAGCGCGACAGGCGCGACATCTCGTCCGCGCGGATCACGTCGACCATGGCCATGGCGGTCTCCACGACCACCCGCTCGTCGAGGGGGCGGTCCGGGTCCACCGCGTGCAGGTGCCAGTCCCAGTGGTCGTGGCGCTGCAGCTGGGGAAGGGCCTTGGCCCGGGCGAGCATGCCGTTGACGATCCCGGCGGCCGCGTCGCGCTCGGCCAGCAGGAGGTCCTTCAGAGCAGGGCGGAGCCGGCGCAGGGCATCGAGCTCGCCGGGCGTCGCGTCGTGCCGTCCGGTGTAGGCCCACTGCTGCAGGAATGCGGACAGGTCGTCGACGCTGCCGAGGGGCTCCCCGGGCTCCTCGGTCGAGTTCACCAGGGCGACGGCCGCCTGCAACGCCGCGTCGGTGTCATCCGTGAAAAGCATGTTGACACATTACACCGTCGCACCCTAACGTCATGGGCGTGACGGCTATGACACATGACATGACCTCCTCGCGCACGGCCACCGGCCTGCTCCTGGCGTTCGCGTCCGCCACGACCTTCGGCATGTCCGGCGTGCTCGCCCGCGGTCTCATCGACACCGGCTGGAGCGCGGGAGCCGCGGTGACCGTGCGGACCGTGATCGCCGCCACCGTGCTGCTCGTCCCGGGCGTGCTCGCGCTGCGCGGGCGCTGGTACCTGGTTCGCGCCAACGCCGGCCTGATCACCGTCTACGGGATCGCGGCGGTGGCGGGGGCGCAGCTCTGCTACTTCTACGCCGTCACCTACATGCAGGTGAGCGTCGCGCTCCTCCTCGAGTACACCGCGCCGGTCGCAGTGGTGCTCTGGCTCTGGCTGCGGCACGGCCACCGCCCCTCCGGACTGACGATCCTCGGTGCGGCCATCGCGGCCGGCGGGCTGGTGCTGGTGCTCGACGTGGTGTCGGGTGCAGACCTGAGCACCGTCGGCGTCCTGTGGGCGCTGGGTGCCATGGTGGGGGCGGCCACCTACTTCGTGATCTCGGCCGACGAGAGCAACGGGCTGCCGGGCATCAGCCTGGCCGCCGGCGGGCTGCTCGTCGCCGGTGTCGTCCTGGGCGCGGCGGGCGCGCTCGGGCTGCTGCCCATCCGCACCTCCACCGATCCAGCGGTGTACGACGGTCACGCCGTCCCGTGGTGGCTCCCGGTCCTGGCCCTGGGGCTCGTCACGGCGGCCTTCGCCTACGTCACCGGCATCGCGGCGGGTCGCCGGCTCGGCAGCCGGCTCGCCTCGTTCGTCGCGCTCGGCGAGGTGCTGGCGGCCGTGGTCTTCGCCTGGCTGCTGCTCGGCGAGCTGCCCCGCGGCATCCAGCTGGCCGGCGGCCTGCTCGTGCTCGCCGGGGTGGTGGTGGTCAAGCTCGGAGAGGGGCGCGCCCCGCTGGTGGTCGAGTCCGTGCCTGAGCCGGAGCCGGAGCCGGTCAGCGAGCGTCCTGCCGCGTGAGCAGCACCTGGCGGTGCAGCAGGAGCAGCGCCGCCGCGGTCGGCACGGCCAGGAGCGCGCCGATGATGCCCATGAGCGCACCGCCGACGAGGGCGGCCACCACGGTCACCGAGCCCGGGATGTCCACGGACTTCTTCATGATCCGCGGGTAGATGACGTAGGACTCCAGCTGCTGGTAGGCGAGGTAGTAGACGAGCGCCACCAGCGCCACGGTCGGTGAGACCGTCAGGCCGAGCAGCGTCATGATCACGCCCGACACGACCGCACCGACGACCGGGATCAGCGAGAAGAGACCGACGACGAACGCGAGCGCGAAGGCGTAGTCACCGAGCCCGACCACGAAGCAGAAGACCAGTGTGCTCAGGCCCGCGCACAGCGCGACGACGAACGCACCCGCGACGTAGGCACCGGTGGAACGGATGATCTGGTCGCCGAGGTCGCTGACGCGGGGCCGCTTGGAGGCCGGAGCCAAGGAGTAGGCGGAGTGCTTGATGCTCGGCAGCGAGACCAGGAAGTAGATCATCAGCACGAGCACGATGAGGCTGTTGGTCAAGGCGGAGAGGACTCTCAGGCCGACGCCGAGGGCGCCACCGAACACCCTCTCGCCGAAGCCGCCGTCCTGGACGTAGTCGCGCGCCCGCTCGATGACGTCGTACTGGTCGTCGAGCTTCTGCACCTGCCGGTTGCGCTGCAGCTCGTCGAGCCACTCAGGCGCGTTGCGGGTGATCAGGGCGATCTGGTCGCTGATCACCGGTGCGACCGCGACGACGAAGAGCGCGAGCACGCTGATCACCACGACCAGCACGAGGAGGACGGACACGCCCCGCCTCATGCCGCGGCGCATGAAGAACTCCACGACCGGGTTGAGCCCGATCGCGAGGAACATCGACATCACCAGCAGCACGAGGATCGACGAGATGCTGAGCAGCTGCTCGGACAGGAAGATCGCCACGAGGGCTCCCAGGGCGCCGAAGAAGCCGATGTTGAACGGTGTGTGCCGCAGCAGGATCGGCTGGGCTGGTGGGGGCACCGGGACGTAGGGCGCGGGCGCTGCCGTGTCGACCACGAGGTCGGTGGCGTCGTCGATCTGCTCGGCGATGACGGAGGCGGAGCGAGCCGACTCCTCCGCGGAGTCAGCCGCAGAGTCGGCCGACTCGGCCGCGGTCTCGGCGCGGTCGGCGTCGTCGCTCACCTGCTCGGCGGTCCCGGGGTCCTGGGTCATCACGACCCCCCGGAGCCGCGAGCGCCAGCTCAGGACTCGTCCTTGTCGAAACCGGCGACGACGTCGCGCAGGGCACCCAGCTGCGCAGTGATCGCGTCACGGCGCTTGGTCACCCGCTCGACCTCCGCCTGGATGTTGACCAGCTCACGCTCGGCCTCGGCGACGCGGGTCGCATTGACCGAGTCGGCCTGGGTGCGGGCGGAGGCGACGACCTGCTCCGCCTCACGACGGGCCCGGACCAGGAGGCCCTCGGCCTCGCTCTGCGCCTGCTGCCGGTGCGCGTTGGCCTGGGCGGTGGCCTCGCGGGCGCGCTGCTCGGCGGCGTTGGCCCGCTCCTCGGCCTCGGCGACCAGGCGCTGGGTCTCCGACGTCGCGTTGCTGTGGTGCTCGGTCGCCTCGCGCGCCAGCCGCTCCTTCTCCACGGCCAGGGTGCGCCGGGCCTCCTGCACCTCACGGTCCGCGGCCGCCCGCGCCTGCTCGACCTCGCGGGTGGCGGTCACCCGCATCTCGCTGGTCTCCTGCTGGGCCGCGAGCCGCAGCTGGTCGGACTCGCGCTTCGCGGCGGCGAGGATGTCGTCGGCCTCGGCCCTGGCCAGGCTGCGCTCGGTCTCCGCGTCGCCGGTGAGCCGCGCGCGCATCTCGTCGAGCTCCTTGAGCTGCACCATCCGCATGTCGTCGGCCTCGCGCGCGGCGTCCGCGCGGATGCTCTGGGCGTCGCGCTCGGCCTGGCTGCGGATCTCGGCGGCCTCTCGCTGGCTCGCCGCGCGGACGTCGGCGGCCTCCTCCTCGGCCAACTTGAGCATCGAGGTGGCGCGGCCCCCGAGGCCGGCGTAGGTCGGGTTGGCGTTCTCCTGCAGCTCGCTGCGCAGGCGCTCGAGCTCGCCCTCGAGCTCGATCACGCGCTGCTCGCTGCTGGCCAGGCTGGTGGCCAGGCCGGACTTCTCGGTCTGGATCTGGTGCAGGCGCTGGTCGACCGCCGTCTTGTCGTAGCCGCCGCGGCGCACGAGCGGGAGCGGGGCCGCCGACGGGGCCGCCACGGGGGAGGCCGCAGGGGAGGCCGCAGGGGTGGGTCGCGGGGCAGGGGTGGCGGCCGCGGGCGTGGGGAGCGGCGGCGGGATGACAGGGGACCGGCGGGTCGGCTCGGCCGCCACGGGCTTCGACTCCGGCTCTCGCTCGGCAGCGACGGGCTCCGGCTCCGGCGCGGCGGGCTTCGGCTCCGGCGCGGCGGGCTTCGGTGCGCCCTTCCGCGCGACCGGCATGGCCTGCGTGGCCTCGGCATCGGGTGCGGGTCGCGGTGCGTCCTTCGGGGTGACCGGGAGCACCTGGGTCTCCTCCGCTGCGTCGTCGGCGGACTCCGGCTCGTCGAAGATGGACAGGCCCTGGTCGCGGCTCATGCTGCGGCACCCTCTCTCGGGAAGACTGGTGGACTACGTCGGGTCCAGTCTGTCCGATGGTCGGAGACAAACACACCCCGGCTCGCGGATAGTCCGCGAACCGGGGCGGTTGCGTGCCCTGACGCGCTCGCTCAGACGCCGCGGAAGCGGTTGATCGCCGTCTCGTGCCGGGCTCGCATCTCGTGGTCGAGGACGCCGAGCCCCTCCTCGGGAGCCAGGCACAGGACGCCGACCTTGCCCTGGTGGGCGTTCTGGTGGACATCGAGCGAGGCCTGGCCGACCTCGTCGAGCGTGTAGGTCCTCGACAGCGTCGGGTGGATCTTGCCCTTGGCGATGAGGCGGTTGGCCTCCCACGACTCGCGGTAGTTGGCGAAGTGGCTGGAGATGATGCGCTTGAGGTTCATCCACAGGTAGCGGTTGTCGTACTCGTGCATGTAGCCCGAGGTCGAGGCGCAGGTGGTGATCGTGCCGCCCTTGCGGGTCACGAAGACCGAGGCGCCGAAGGTCTCCCGGCCCGGGTGCTCGAACACGATGTCGATGTCCTCGCCGCCGGTGAGCTCACGGATCCTCGCACCGAACCGCTTCCACTCCTTCGGGTCCTGCTGGGTGCCCTCGTCGTTCCAGAACCTGTAGCCCTCCTCGGAGCGGTTGATGATCAGCTCCGCGCCCATGCTCCGGGCGATGGCGGCCTTCTCCTCGTTGGAGACCACGCACACCGGGGTCGCGCCGCCGTTGAGGGCGTACTGCGTGGCGAAGCCGCCGAGGCCGCCCGAGGCGCCCCAGATGAGGACGTTGTCGCCCTGCTTCATGTCGCCGCCGTTCTTGCTGACGAGCTGGCGGTAGGCCGTGCAGTTGACGAGGCCGGGGGAGGCGGCCTCCTCCCAGGTCAGGTGCTCGGGCTTGGGCATCAGCTGGTTGGCCTTCACCATGGCGACGTCGGCGAGGCCGCCGAAGTTTGTCTCGAAGCCCCAGATCCGCTGCTCGGTGTCGAGCATGGTGTCGTTGTGGCCGTCGGGGCCCTCGAGCTCGACGGAGAGGCAGTGGGCCACGACCCGGTCGCCGGGCTTCCACTTCGTGACGCCCGGCCCGGTCTTGAGCACGACGCCGGAGAGGTCGGACCCGACCACGTGGTAGGGCAGGTCGTGGCGCTTGGTCAGCTCGCTGTTGCGGCCGTAGCGCTCGAGGAAGCCGAAGGTGGAGACCGGCTCGAAGATCGAGGTCCAGACGGTGTTGTAGTTGATGGCACTGGCCATCACCGCCACGAAGGCCTCGCCCGGGCCGAGCTCGGGGAGCGGGACCTCCTCGACGTGGAGCGACTTGCGCGGGTCCTTCTCCTTCGCGCTCAGGCCCTCGAACATGTCCACCTCGTCCTTCTTCACGAAGGCGGCCCGGTAAGACTCGGGGAGCTCGAGGGAGGCGAAGTCCTCCGAGGTGGCGCTGCCGGACTGGATGGCGTCGAGGATGGTGTGCACGGGTGTCTCCTGGTGAGGCATCGGTGTCGCGGATCGGGTCAAGATACCGGTGGGTAACCTCGCGTGGGGCGGGATGTGAGATAGGTCGCGCCGGCCGGGTTTGCGGGTCAGTGGGCGTCGGGGCTGGGCTCGACGAGCTCGACCAGCACGCCGCCTGCGTCCTTGGGATGGATGAAGTTGACCCGGCTGCCGGACGTGCCACGCCGCGGGGCGTCGTAGAGCAGTCGGAGGCCCCGCTCGCGGAGCAGGTCGGCGACGTGCTCCACGTCCTCGACCCGGAACGCGAGCTGCTGCAGTCCGGGCCCGTTGCGGTCGAGGAACTTGGCGATGGTCGACTTGGTCGTCGAGGGGGGCCAGCAGCTGGATGCAGGACCCACCAGGGTTCGTGGCCCGGTCACCGACCCCGACCATGGCCTCCCGCACGCCCTGCTCCTCGTTGACCTCTTCGTGGAGGACGTGCATGCCGAAGGCGTCGCGGTAGAACGCGACCGCCTCGTCGAGGTCGGGGACGGCGACCCCGACGTGGTCGATCGCGGTGAAGAGGTGCCGGACGTCCTCGGGCAGCGTGGAGGCGCTCATGGAGCACATCGTCTACGACGGCGGCGTGGCACGCGAGCACGTGTGACGTGTGCCTCACGACAGCGCCGTCGCACACCCTCCCGGGAAGCGGCGGAGGGTGGGTATCGTCGCTAGGAGACGCGGGGCAGGCACGCGTCACCCACACTTGCGCTGGAGGAAGTCCCATGACCGGATCCGTGATCGTTGCCGGGGCCCGAACCCCGATCGGCCGCCTGCTCGGCGGCCTCAAGGACCAGTCGGCGGCCGACCTCGGCGGTGTCGCCATCAAGGGCGCCCTCGAGAAGGCCGGTGTGACGGGCGACCAGGTCGACTACGTGATCATGGGCCAGGTCATCCAGGCCGGCGCCGGCCAGAACCCGGCGCGGATGGCAGCCGTCAACGGCGGCATCCCGATGAGCGTCCCGTCCATCACCATCAACAAGGTGTGCCTGTCGGGGCTCAACGCGATCGCGCTCGCCGACCAGCTCGTGCGCGCGGGTGAGTGCGAGATCGTCGTGGCGGGTGGCATGGAGTCGATGACCAACGCGCCGCACTTCCTGCCGAAGTCGCGCGAGGGCACCAAGTTCGGTGACGTCTCGCTGGTCGACTCGATGGCCTACGACGCCCTCTTCGACCAGTTCACCTCCCAGGCCATGGGCCTGCTCACCGAGGAGTGCAACGCCGCCGGTGCGAACCTGACGCGCGAGGAGCAGGACGAGTTCGCCGCACAGTCCCACCAGAAGGCCGCCGTCGCGTGGAAGAACGGCGTCTTCACCGACGAGGTCGTGCCCGTCGAGATCCCCCAGCGCAAGGGCGACCCGGTCGTCATCAGCGAGGACGAGGGCGTCCGGGGCGACACCACCGTCGACTCCCTCGCCAAGCTGCGCCCCGCCTTCAGCAAGGACGGCACGGTCACCGCCGGCTCCGCCTCGCAGATCTCCGACGGCGCGGCCGCCGTCGTGGTGATGAGCAAGGCCAAGGCGGAGGAGCTCGGGCTGCGCTGGCTCGCCGAGATCGGTGCGCACGGCCAGGTCGCCGGCCCCGACTCGACGCTGCAGCTGCAGCCGGCTGCCGCGACGGCCAGGGCGTGCGAGAAGGAGGGCATCGACCCCTCCGACCTCGACCTCGTGGAGTTCAACGAGGCCTTCGCGGCCGTCGGCATCTCCTCGGCCCGCGAGCTCGGCCTCGACAACGCCAAGGTCAACGTCAACGGCGGCGCCATCGCCCTCGGGCACCCGGTCGGCATGTCCGGCACCCGCGTCGTGCTGCACCTGGCCCTCGAGCTCCAGCGCCGCGGGGGCGGCGTCGGTGCCGCGGCCCTGTGCGGCGGTGGCGGCCAGGGCGACGCCCTGATCGTCCGCGTCCCGGCCCCGTGAGTCGGGGCGTGAGGCGGGCGTGACGCGGCGGGGCGCCCCAGCGGTCCCCGACCTCGTCGCGCGGGCGCGCCAGGGCGACCCGGCGGCAGTCGCCCGCCTGATCACGCTCGTCGAGGACGCCTCACCACTCCTGCGGGAGGTGATGGCAGCCCTGGGTGAGCACTCCGGGCGCGCCCACGTGCTGGGCATCACCGGAGCCCCCGGCGTCGGCAAGTCCACCTCGACCAACGCGCTGGTCACCGCCCTGCGGCGCGCCGGCAAGCGGGTCGGCGTCCTGGCGATCGACCCGTCCTCACCGTTCTCGGGCGGCGCGCTGCTCGGCGACCGCGTGCGGATGGGCGACCACGCCCTCGACCCGGACGTCTTCATCCGCTCGATGGGCGCCCGCGGGCACCTCGGCGGCCTCGCGTGGTCGACGCCGCAGGCGGTGCGCGTCCTCGACGCCGCGGGCTGCGACGTGGTGATCGTGGAGACCGTCGGCGTCGGGCAGAGCGAGGTGGAGGTGGCCGGGCTCGCCGACACCACCCTGGTGCTGCTCGCCCCCGGCATGGGTGACGGGATCCAGGCCGCCAAGGCCGGCATCCTGGAGATCGGTGACGTGTACGCCGTCAACAAGGGCGACCGGGAGGGCGCTGACCGCACCCGGCGCGAGCTGCGGACGATGCTGTCGATGGCCGAGCGGCGCGAGGGCGCCTGGCGGCCACCGGTCCTCATGACCGTGGCGACCACGGGGGAGGGGACGGACGACCTCGTCGCGGAGCTCGACCGCCACGCCGCGTGGCTCGGGGAGTCCGGCGAGCTGGCCCGGCGCCGTACGCTCCGGGCGCGGCGCGAGGTCGAGGCGGTCGCCCTGGCCGCACTACGCGCGCGCTGGGCCGGAACCGGCGCAGGCGGCGACCTGGACTCCCTGGCTGCGCGGGTGGCCTCGGGAGAGATCGACCCCTACGCCGCCGCAGACGAGCTGCTGGCTCAGGACTGATCGTGGAGGAGCTCGGCGAGCTCCTCGGCCGTCCGCCGCGTCCAGGGGTGGGACATCGGGACACGTCGCGCTCGAAGTCGTCAGCTGATGCGCAGCGTCTGACCGGTGATCCGCGACGCCGCGCTGCTGGCCAGGAAGAGCGTCGCGTCGGTCACGGCCTCGCTCGCCCGCTGCTGCTGGCTGCGCAGGAGGGTGCCACCGGCGACCCGGCTCCCGCCCACGGGCTCCGACGCCGGGACGTACTGACGCGGGAGCACCCGGCGCGAGGCGTGCATCACGGAGTTGACCCGTACGCCCAGACCGGCCCACTTCTCGCCCGCAGCCGCGGTCGACTCGACGACCTGGGCATGCGCAGCCTCGGGCGTCGAGGACAGCTCCAGCCAGGCGCGTACGGCGCCGGTGTTGACGACGCAGCCGCCGCCCAGCGCCGGGCTCTGGCTGAGCTTGAGCCGCAGCCGGGTGGTGAGGAAGGTCGGTCCGATCAGACCGGAGCGGGCGGCCTCGGCGAAGAAGGCCCGCTCGCTCGGCGGGAGGCCGTGGGGAAGGTTGCAGCCCGCGGCGAGCACCAGGACGTCGAGGTGGTCGATCGAACCCACCAGGTGGTCGATCGAGTCCTGGCGCGCGAGGTTGACCGACTCGTAGTCGAACTGCGAGAGATCGGTGTCGTAGAGCGCGCGCAGCATCATCGTCCCGGTCACGGTCACCGACGCCCCGGACCGGGCGAAGGACGACGCGATGGCGTGTCCCTCCCCGCGTGTCCCGCCGACCACGAGGACCTCGTAGCCGGTGAAGTCGTACGACCCCGATGTCATGCCCTTGGCGACCCTCCAGATAGCTCCGTGGCATGTTCTACCACCTCACCCCCACGGATGGGATCGGCGAGGTCGAGACCCGCGACCGCCCGGGTGGGGCGGCTCCCTAGGATTGACCCATGACGCAGCAGCCGTTCAGCCGCCCAGGAGCCATCGACCTCTCCGCACTGGCGAAGCCCGCGCCCCAGGCGGGTGCTCCGGCCGGTGCGCCGCCGCGCGGCTCCCAGCCGGGCGCCGGGTCCTCCTACACCGTCGTGGTGGACGAGCAGAACTTCCAGGGCCTGCTGGAGCAGTCGATGACTGCGCCGGTCCTGCTGGCGTTCTACTCGCGCACGCGGATGCCCGAGAGCGGCCAGCTCGCCGACGACCTGACGACCGTGGTGGAGGAGCACGACGGGCGCTACCTCCTGGGCCTCGTCGACATCGACGCCGCGCCCCAGATCGCCCAGGCCATGCAGATCCCCTCGATCCCGCTCGTGGTGGCCGTCGTCGACGGCCGTCCGATGCCGTTGCTGCAGGACCCCGTGCCGATCGACGAGCTCCGCACCGCGCTGACCCAGGTGGGCCAGCAGCTCACCGCGCAGGGCATCACCGGGCGGCACCAGCCACGCTCGAGCGCGCCGCCCGCCGCCGAGGGGGAGGACGAGGTCGTCGACCCGCGCTACGCACCGGCGCAGGACGCCCTGGCCGTCGGTGACATCGACCGGGCGGTGGCGGAGTACCAGAAGCTGGTCGACTCCAACCCGGCCGACGTGGAGGCCGCGGGCGGCCTGGCCATCGCGAAGGTCATGCAGCGCACCCAGGGCGTCGACCTCGCCCAGGCGCGGGCCGCCGCTGCGGAGGATCCCGACGACGTGGACGCGCAGACCATGGTCGCCGACCTCGACATGCTGGGTGGCCACGTGGAGGACGCCTTCACGCGCCTGGTCAACCTGGTCGCCCGCACGGCCGACGCCGACCGGGCGAAGGCGCGCGACCACCTGCTCGGCCTGTTCGCCGCGGTCGGCAACGACGACCCGCGCGTACTGGCGGGACGACGCAACCTGGCGTCGGCGCTGTTCTGATCAGCCCTTGGCTGACGAGCGCTTCACCAGGACCGAGCGACCGGCCTCGAGCCGCGCGACGGGCACCCGGAACGGCGAGCACGAGACGTAGTCGAGCCCGACCCTGTCGAAGAAGTGCACGGACAGTGGGTCGCCGCCGTGCTCCCCGCACACGCCGACCTTGAGGTCGGGCTTGGTCTCGCGCCCCTTCGTCGTGCCCATCTCGACCATGCCGCCGACGCCGAGCTGGTCGAGCGACTCGAACGGCGACACGTCGAAGATCCCGCGGTCGAAGTAGCGGGGGAAGAAGGCCGCCTCGACGTCGTCGCGGGAGAAGCCCCAGGCCATCTGGGTGAGGTCGTTGGTGCCGAAGGAGAAGAAGTCCGCGGCCTTGGCGATCCGGTCCGCCAGGAAGGCCGCCCGGGGCAGCTCGATCATCGTGCCGATGGCGATGTCGAGCTTGACCCCGCGTGACTCCTGCACGTCCGCGATCACCTGCTCGATCTCGGCCCGGACGATGTCCAGCTCACGGACGCTGGCGACCAGCGGCACCATGATCTCGGGCAGGGGGGTGGCGTGCACCTCCTTCCGGTCGGCGGCAGCCTCGGCGATCGCCCGGGCCTGCATCAGGAACAGACCGGGGATCTGGATGCCGAGGCGGACACCCCGCAGGCCGAGCATCGGGTTCTGCTCGTGGAGCCGGCGTACGTGCGTCAGCAGGGTTGCCGCACGCTCGTCGGCCTGTCCCCGCTCCTCGGCCAGCGCCACCTGGACGCTCAGCTCGGTCAGGTCGGGCAGGAACTCGTGCAGGGGCGGGTCGAGCAGCCGGATCGTCACCGGCAGACCGTCCATGGCCTCGAGGATCCCGGTGAAGTCCTCACGCTGGAGGGGCAGCAGCTCGGCGAGCGCGGCTTCCTGGCCGCCCTCGCCCTCGGCGACGATCAGCTTCTCGACGAGCTCGCGCCTCTTGCCGAGGAACATGTGCTCAGTGCGGCACAGGCCGATGCCCTGGGCGCCGAAGCGACGGGCGCGGGCGGCGTCCTCCGGGGTGTCGGCGTTGGTGCGCACCCGCAGGCGGCGGGCGCCGTCGGCGTGCGCCATGATTCGCGCGACCGCGTGGGCCAGGTCGTCGTCGAGCTTCTCGCCCTCGAAGTGGCGCACCACGACGGAGTCGGCCACCGGGACCGCACCGGCGAACACCTCGCCGGTGCTGCCGTCGATCGAGATGACGTCGCCCTCGCGCACGGTCTCCCCGCCGCGCACCCGGAACTCCTTGGCCCGGGTGTCCACGTCGAGCGACTCGGCGCCGCACACGCACGTACGGCCCATGCCGCGGGCGACGACGGCGGCGTGCGAGGTCTTGCCGCCGCGGCTCGTCAGGATCCCGCGCGCGACGACCATGCCGCGCAGGTCGTCCGGGTTGGTCTCCTTGCGGACCAGGATCACGTCCTCGCCCCGCTCCGCCCACTCGACGGCGGTGTCGGAGTCGAAGACGCACTTGCCGACCGCGGCGCCGGGGGAGGCGTTCATGCCCTTCGCGAGCAGGGCGCGCTCGGAGGACTCGTCGAAGCGGGGGAACATCAGCTGGGCCAGCTGGTCGCCGGTGACGCGCAGGACCGCCTCGTCCATCTGGATCAGGCCCTCGTCGACCATGTGGATCGCGATCCGGAAGGCCGCCTCGGGGGTGCGCTTGCCGACCCGGGTCTGCAGCATCCACAGCTTGCCGCGCTCGACGGTGAACTCGATGTCGCACATGTCGCGGTAGTGGCGCTCGAGCCGCGTCATGATCTCCATCAGGTCGTCGTGCGACGTGCGGTCGATCTCGGCCATGTCGGCGAGCGACACGGTGTTGCGGGTGCCGGCCACGACGTCCTCGCCCTGGGCGTTCTGAAGGTAGTCGCCGTACTCGCCCTGCTCGCCGCTGGCCGGGTCGCGGGTGAAGGCCACGCCGGACCCGGAGTCCATGCCGAAGTTGCCGAAGACCATCGCCTGCACGTTGACGGCAGTGCCGAGGTCCTCGGGGATGCGCTCCTGGCGGCGGTAGAGACGGGCGCGGTCGGTGTTCCAGGAGTCGAAGACGGCGCGGATCGCTAGGTCGAGCTGCTCGCGCGGGTCCTGCGGGAAGTCGCTGCCGGTCTGCTCCTTGATCACGCCCTTGAAGGTCTCCACCAGACCGCGCAGGTCGTCGGCGTCGAGGTCGAGGTCGGACTCGGTTCCCTTGGCCTGCTTGGCCGCGTCCAGGGCCTCGGAGAAGAGCTCGGGATCGACGTCGAGGACGGTCCCGCCGAACATCTGCAGCAGGCGGCGGTAGGAGTCCAGGGCGAAGCGTTCGTCCTGGCTCCGCGCCGCGAGGCCCCCGACGGAGGTGTCGTTGAGCCCGACGTTGAGGACGGTCTCCATCATCCCCGGCATCGAGAACTTCGCGCCCGAGCGCACCGAGACGAGCAACGGGTCGTCGGCGTCGCCGAGGCGCTTGTCCATGGCCGACTCGAGGGTGGCCAGGTGCTCGGTGACCTCCTCGGCCAGCCCGTCCGGCTCACCGCCCTCGGCGAGGTAGGCGCGGCAGGTCTCGGTCGAGATCGTGAAGCCCGGCGGCACCGGGAGGCCGAGCGTCGTCATCTCGGCGAGGTTGGCCCCCTTCCCGCCGAGGAGGTCCTTCTGGTCCTTGTTGCCCTCTGAGAATTCGTAGACCCACGCCATGAAGGCATCCTGCCTCAGCGACCGGACTCCGTATACGGCTGGTTGCCACCGACCGCGGCGCGAACGCGTCGGGCGGTGAAGTCGGCGGCGAGCTCGTCGACCTCCTCCAGCGTGCAGAACCGGGCGTCGCGGATCTCGCGCTCCTGCTTGACGACCTCGTCGAGGACGCCCGCGGGACGGGTGCCGCCGTCGAAGACGAGGCACACGGCGTCGTCCCAGCCGCCCCACGCCGGCAGCCAGTCGGTCAGCAGGAGGTCGCCGGGCTCGATGTCGAGGCCCAGCTCCTCCTCGACCTCTCGCTGGACGGCCAGCCGCGGGGACTCGTTGACCTCCACGACGCCGCCGGGCAGGTCCCAGTCGCGCTTGTACGTCAGCTGGCACAGCAGCACGCGGCCCGCCGGATCGCGTACGAGCATCTGCGAGATGGCGCGCTTGCGGGGGAGGAAGGAGTTGAGCAGCGACCTGAAGCCGCCCGGCTCGTTGACCGGGGCGTCGGTGACGAGCCGGGCGAACACGATCAGGTCCTGCTGCTCGCCGTCAGGCCCGACGCCGCGTCGTACGCCCTCGCGGTGCAGCCCCGCCCAGGTGGCGGCGCGCTGCCCGACGGAGTCGCCGGTGCCGACGAGCACCTCGACCCGCGAGTGTGCGGTCAGCGCCTCGGCGACCTCGCGCCGCAGCTCGTCGGTGCTGACCTCTCCCGCCCACTGGAGGCGGGCCACGCCCTCGTCGGAGGTGACGGAGATCGGGTTGGGCACCCCGTCACCCTAGCGAGCGGATCCCCGCTCACGGGACGACGTCGAAGCGGGCCATCATCCCGTGGTCCTCGTGGTCGAGCATGTGGCAGTGGATCATGAACGGCCCGGTGTAGTCGGTGAACCTCGCCGCCACCTCGACCTCCTCACCGGGCTCGAGCCGCCACGTGTCCTCCAGGCCCCGCTCCCACGCCGGCGGCGCCTTGCCGTCGCGCCGCAGGGTGCGCCACTGCTCGGCGTGGATGTGGACGTAGTGGGTGACGTCGCTGGTGTTGCGGAACCGCCATCGCTCCACGGTGCCCAGCCGCGCCCGGTGGTCGACCCGCTCGGGATCGAAGGCCTTGCCGTTGATCGACCAGAAGCTGCCGTGGTGCTCGTCGCCGTCGAGCCCGAAGGTCCACGTCTTCGCCACGCGGCTCGGGACCGCGGAGACGAGCTCCGGTGAGGGCAGGCGGGCCGGCAGTCGCGAGGGGTCGGGCGCGCGGGCACCCACCCGGAACTCCATGACGGCCGTCCCACGGGCGTCCGCGCCCGACTCACCGGGCGCCGCGGGGACCGACTCGAGCACGAGCCTGCGCCCGGTCGCGCCGCTGAAGTCGACCACGACGTCCGCGCGCTGAGCCGGGCCCAGGAGCACCTGGCTGCGCACCACCGCCTTCGGCAGCAGTCCGCTCCCGGTGCCGACCTGCAGGAACGGGCGCCCGTCGGAGAGCGTGAGGTTGTAGCTGGAGAACGGGGAGGAGTTGAGCAGCCGCAGCCGATAGCGCGTGGCCGTGACGTCGAGGTAGGGCGCGTACCGGCCGTTGACGAGCACCGTGTCGCCGACGGTCGCGTCGTCCGGCGGTGCGTGCGGCCCGACCCACGCCATCTGGCCGTGGTGGCCCACCATCCGAGGGCCGTGCGCGAAGGGGTCGGTGAGCTGGTTGTCATCGCGGAAGGAGCGCTCCGAGATCATCAGGGGCACGTCGCGGGCACCGGTCGGCAGACGCAGACCGGGGGTGGGCGGGTCGGTGACGACGAACATGCCCTGCAAGCCCCGCCAGTTGTTGCGCGCGGTGCGGTCCATCCGGTGGTCGTGGTACCAGAAGAAGGACCCCGGCTCGGCGCGCCCGTCGACGGTGAGGGGGTAGGTGTAGGTCCGGCTCCGGCCGGGCCGGATCAGGTGCGTCGTGGGCTGGCCGTCGTCCGCCGGGGCGTGGTGGTCGCCGTGCAGGTGCGTCGACATCGAGCCCGCCTCGCGGGGCAGCCGGTTGACGACCGTGACCCGGGTCCCGCGGCCGCCACGCCGGCGGATCGTCGGTCCGGGGTAGGTGCCGTCGTAGGTCCACATCGACGTACGCGGCCCCTCCGGCATGACGCGCACCTCGCGGCGACGCATCACGAGCCGGATCTCGTCGCCGCGCTTCGTCGGCGGCACCACCAGGGGCTGGTCGAAGGTCGGGCGCACCGGCTCGAGGCCGCCCCCGGCACCTGCGACCGTGAGGACCCCCCGCATGCCGGGGTGGAACTTGCAGTAGTAGTCCCAGTCGCCCGCCGCGAGGAGGTCCACGCCCGGCACGGTCGCCGTCGTGCCCGCCTTGATGCGTACGTCGAACACGGGAAGGCCGTCGGGCCCCTTGGCCACCGACGTGACGGTGTGGTCGACCGAGTCGAGGTTGACCACGGTGACCTCTCCACCTCCGGACACCGTCACCCGGTCCGGGGTGTAGCCCTTGCGGACCCCGCCCTGGTCGATGACGATCGTCGCGTTGCGCACCGGGTCCGCCCACGCCGGGCGCGCGTCAGGCGCCGGCCCGACGTCGTACGCCACGAGCAGTGCGGCGCCCATGACGATCGCGCACGCACCGACCCATCCCCGCCTGCCGGCCAGTCGCCCCATCCGGTCGAGTGTGCACGCCGCGGCTCCCGTCGGCATCCCGAATTCTTGGGTGGTCTGGACATCAGGAATTTTGCTGATGACGCGGTCGGGACGACGCCCCTTTACTGGGGTGTCGCCGGGGGCTCGGCGGCACCTCAGAAAGGGTTGGTTCACTCATGCAGGTAGTCAAGACAATGCGCGGGCTGGTGGCAGCCGTGTGCGCGACAGCGCTCGCGAGCACGCCGCTCCTGCTGTCACCGGTCGGGGCCAACGCCTCACCGGCGGCCGTGTCGTCGAAGGCGGCGATGCCACACATCTCCGCCAAGCTGACGAAGAAGACGATCAAGCTGACCGGCGCCCAGGGCCTGCGGGCCGGTCGGGTGAAGCTCAGTGTCGAGGGCAAGGGCATCGTCGAGTTCGCGATGTTCAAGAGCGGCTACGACATCGCCGACTTCACGGCCGACGTCAACAAGTTCGGTGCGAAGAACGACGTCAAGGCGTTGAAGCGCGCGCTCGCCAACACCCAGATCCTGGGCGGGTTCGCCGGCGGTGGCTCCGGCACCATCGTGCTCCCGAAGGCGGGGTCCTACACACCGATCTCCATCGGTGATCGCGGCGTCGTGTCCGGCAAGGCCATCGTGGTCAAGGGCCCGGTGCGGAGCACCTCGGCGCCGAAGACCGACGGCAAGATCGTGGCCACGACCGGTCCGTCCTGGAGCGGGTCCTCGCACCTGCCCACGAAGGGGCGGTTCCTCTTCAAGAACAAGGCCGACACCGGTGTGCCGCACTTCGTGCTGCTGCAGCAGGTCCAGGAGGGCACCACCGTCGACCAGGTGCTCGAGGGGCTGCAGAGCGAGGAGCAGCCCTCGTGGGCCCTGCCGGCCTTCCTCGACACCGGCTCGATCAGTCCCGGGCGGAGCATGACGGTGGACTACGACCTGCCCGCCGGGCAGTACGCCGTCCTGTGCTTCTTCCCCGACCCCAAGATGGGCGGCATGCCGCACTCCTTGATGGGCATGATCGAGATGATCCACCTCATGTGAGGTCGGGCGTGCCCGACTGCACGATCAGTGCGAGCTGGCTCCGGAGGACGCCCACGGCGTCCTCCGGGGCAAGCTCGGCCTACGAGTCCCGGCGGAACCACACCGTCGCGAGGGGCGGCACCACGATGTCGGCGTACGCCGGCTGGCCCAGGTGGTCGCCCGCGACGGCCGTGATCGACCCGAGGTTGCCCACGCCGGAGCCGGTGTAGGCCTCGGCGTCGGTGTTGAGGACCTCGGTCCAGGTCCCGGCCGAGGGCAGGCCGAGGCGGTAACCCTCGTGGGGCTGACCGGCGAAGTTGGCCACGCAGACCAGGTCGGGGTGGCCGGGGGAGCGGCGGACGAACGCGAAGACGTTGCGTCCGGCATCGTTGGCGTCGATCCACCCGAATCCGGCCGGGTCGTTGTCCCGGCCCCACAGCGCCCCGGATGCCTTGTAGGTGGCGTTCATGTCGCGCACCATCGCGTGGACGCCGGAGTGCTCCGGGTGCTCCAGCAGCCACCAGTCCAGCTCGCGGCTCTCGGCCCACTCCGACTCCTGCCCGAACTCGCAGCCCATGAACAGCAGCTGCTTGCCCGGGTGCGCCCACATGTAGGCGAGGTAGGCGCGCAGGTTGGCCAGCTGCTTCCAACGGTCGCCCGGCATCTTGCGCAGCAGCGATCCCTTGCCGTGGACGACCTCGTCGTGGCTGATCGGCAGGACGTAGTTCTCGGCGAAGGCGTAGACGAGCGAGAACGTCATCTGGCCGTGGTGGTGGCTGCGGTAGAGCGGGTCCTTCGAGACGTAGTTGAGCGAGTCGTGCATCCAGCCCATGTTCCACTTGAAGCCGAAGCCGAGCCCGCCGTCGCTGGTCGGACCCGTCACCCCCGGCCACGCGGTGGACTCCTCGGCGATGGTGACGATGCCGGGGACGCGCTTGTAGACGGTGGCGTTCATCTCCTGGAGGAACTGCACGGCCTCCAGGTTCTCGCGGCCGCCGTGCACGTTGGGCGACCACTCGCCGTGCTCGCGGGCGTAGTCGAGGTAGATCATCGACGCCACGCCGTCCACGCGGAGGCCGTCGGCGTGGTACTCCTCGAGCCAGTAGACCGCGTTGGCGTAGAGGAAGTTGCGCACCTCGTGGCGACCGAAGTTGAAGATGTGGGAGCCCCACTCCTTGTGCCAGCCGCGCTGCGGGTTGGGGTCCTCGTAGAGCGGCGTGCCGTCGAAGCGTGCCAGCGCCCACTCGTCGGTGGCGAAGTGACCGGGGACCCAGTCGAGGATCACGCCGACCCCGGCCTGGTGGAGCCGGTCGATCAGCCGCTTGAGCCCGTCGGGGTCGCCGAAGCGGGAGTCGGGCGCGAAGTACGAGGTGACGTGGTAGCCCCAGGAGCCGCCGAACGGGTGCTGCATCACCGGCATGAACTCCACGTGCGTGAAGCCCAGGTCGGAGACGTACGGCACGAGCGCGTCGGCGATCTCGTCCCACGAGTAGAGATCCCCCGAGTAGTGCTTGCGCCACGAGGCCAGGTGCACCTCGTAGGTCGACATCGCCTCGTCGACCGGCTGGCTCTTGCTGCGAGCGGCCAGCCAGGCGTCGTCGCCCCACTGGTGCTCGGAGCGCCACACGACGGAGGCAGAGCTCGGCGGCTTCTCGGCGTACTGGGCGAGCGGGTCGGCGCGGTCGGCCCACTGCCCGTCGGCGCCGCGGAGGCGGTACTTGTACTGGGATCCGATGCCCACGCCGTCGACGTGGGCGTGCCACACGCCCGAGCCGTCGAGCCGGGTCATCGGGTGGGCCGCTCCGTCCCAGCCGGCCCACTCGCCCGCGACCTGGACCTCCATGGCGTTGGGGGCCCAGACCCGGAACGAGGTCCCGGAGTCGGTCACCTGCGCGCCCAGAACCGTCCAGAGCTCTTCGTGCCGCCCTTCGCCGATCAGGTGCAGGTCGAGCTCGCCCGGGGCGTGGCTCGTGTCGCTCTTGCCGGTCATGTCGTTCCTCCCAACGCCGCCAGCGGGATGGACAGCCATCCCGGACGGTTGCGTGCTTCGTAGACCGCCTCGTAGACGACCTTGTCCGCGAGGTAGGCGTCCAGCAGGGTGCTGGCGGAATCTCCCAGATCCTCACCGCGCTGCGCGGTGTAGGAGTCGAGGAAGGCGGTGCGGTTGCGGGTCGCCCACTCCGAGGCGCGGTAGTTGCGCTGCTCGGCCTCGGCGCCCTCGACGCCGGAGCCGGTCATGGCCACCACGCGTGGGGCGTAGTCGAAGGACCGGATCATGCCGGCCACGTCCCGCCACACGGAGTCCGGCTTCAGCCGCTCCGCGAGCGGCTTGGCCGGCTCGCCCTCGAAGTCGACGATCTTCCAGCCCTTGACCGTGCGCAGCGTCTGGCCGAGGTGCAGGTCGCCGTGCACCTGCTGCACCTCGATGCGGTCGAGGCCGCGCAGCCGGCCGAACGTCTCGCGCAGCCCCGCCTCGTGCTCCGCCAGGGCCGGCACCACCTCGAGCGCGGCGTCGAGCCTGCCCTCCATGGCCCCGGCGAGGAGGTCGAGGGCGGCGGCATCGCGCTGCTCGACGGGGAAGTGCTCGGCGAGGTCGGCGTGCACCTCCGCGAGCGCGACACCGAGGCGGGCGGCCTCTCCGGCGAAGTCGCCGCCGACCTCGTCGGCGTGCAGGTCCGCCTCCGCGAAGAGGTTGCGCACGCTGGCGAGGGCCAGGTCCCACCCGTCGCTGGCGGTGCGGAGGAACTGCTGGAGCATGGCCAGCTGGATGGTCGTGTTGGTGTCCTCGTCGACGAGGTCGAGCCAGCCGTAGAGCGCGGCCACGTGGGTGGACCCGGCCTCGGTCAGCACCTGGTGGATCGCGATGTCGGGGTTGACCCCGGGCGTCACCTTGCGGAACACCTTCATCAGCGAGTCCTCGCCGAAGGCGACCGAGGAGTTGGACTGCTCACCCGAGAACAGCGTCGAGTGGGCCTCGACGTCCAGCTCGTGGCCCGGCAGGCGGTGGAAGTCGAGCAGTCCACGGTCGGTGCTCGTCGGCGGTGCGGCGAAGGCCGCCAGCCACAGGGCCATCGACTGGCGGTCGTGGAGCGCGTCGTAGACGTGGGCGAGGCCGAAGTCCTCGTCCTCCCACTCGCCGATCAGCGCGTGGCTGATCCGCTCCTGCGGCTCGGAGTAGAAGGCGAGCGGCAGCTGGTAGAGGTCGGTGTCGGCATCGTCCGACGAGCCGTACGTCACCTCCGCGAGGTCGATCGCGACCCTCAGCCCCTCGGGCGGGTCGGGCAGCTGCCCGACCCGTCGCATGCTGGCCAGCTCCCAGTCGCGGCCCTTGCCGGCGAACCAGCGGGCCTGGGCCATCCAGCCCTTGATCTCGTTCGTGCCGTGCTCCGTGGTCATCCCTCCACCCCCGAGGTCGTCGGGTCGGTCAGTCGCAGCCAGAGGAAGCCGTAGCCGCCGAGAGTCAGCAGGTAGGGCAGCTCACCGACGGCCGGGAACGGTACGCCGCCGAGCAGCTCCACGGGCACCATGCCTTCCCAGTGGCGCAGGTCGAGCTCCACCGGCTGGGGGAAGCGCGAGAGGTTGTTGACGCACAGGATCACGTCGCGCTCGCCTCCCTGGCCGGACCCGGTGGAGGGGTCGTGCTCGCGGATGTAGGACAGCACGCTCGGGTTGGAACCACCGAGGTCGACGAAGTCGCCCAGGCCGAACGCCGGGTGCCGCCGCCGGGCGTGCACGAGCCGGCGGGTCCAGTGCAGGAGGGAGGACGTGTTCTCCAGCTGCGCCTCGACGTTGACGGACTGGTAGCCGTAGACCGGGTCCTGGATCGCCGGCAGGTGCAGCTTGCCGGGCGTGGCGGCAGAGAACCCCGCGTTGCGGTCGGGCGTCCACTGCATCGGCGTACGCACGCCGTCGCGGTCGCCGAGCCAGATGTTGTCGCCCATGCCGATCTCGTCGCCGTAGTAGAGGACGGGTGAGCCGGGCAGCGAGAGCAGGATCGCGGTGAAGAGCTCCATCCGGTTGACGTCGTTGTCGAGGAGCGGCGCGAGGCGCCGGCGGATGCCGATGTTGGCCTTCATCCGCGGGTCGTGGGCGTACTCGGACCACATGTAGTCGCGGTCCTCGTCGGTGACCATCTCGAGGGTGAGCTCGTCGTGGTTGCGCAGGAAGATGCCCCACTGGCAGCCGTCGGGGATCTCGGGCGTCTGCTCGAGGATCTCCGAGATCGGGAACCGCGACTCGCGGCGCACGGCCATGAAGATGCGCGGCATGACGGGGAAGTGGAAGGCCATGTGGCACTCGGTGCCGATCCAGCCGCCGTCGTCGGTCTTCTCGGGCCCGAAGTACTCGACCACGTCGGCCGGCCACTGGTTGGCCTCGCACAGCAGCACGCGGCCGGGATAGTGCTCGTCGACGAAGCGGCGGCACTTCTTCAGGAATTCGTGGGTCTCCG
This sequence comes from uncultured Actinomycetota bacterium, assembly GCA_963740115.1. GTDB lineage: Bacteria > Actinomycetota > Actinomycetes > Propionibacteriales > Nocardioidaceae > Nocardioides. The sequence continues at coordinate 130,748 of CAVUCQ010000008.1, forward strand.
GCAGGTTCTCGCCGTTGGTGCCCGGCCGCTCGTAGAGGTAGGGCACCGCGTCGAGGCGGAAGCCGTCGAGGCCCATGTCGAGCCAGAACGCCATCGCGTCCAGCATCGCGTCGTGCACCAACGGGTTGTCGAAGTTGAGGTCCGGCTGGTGGTGGAAGAAGCGGTGCCAGAAGTACTGCTGGCGCACCGGGTCCCACGTCCAGTTGGACGGCTCGGTGTCGACGAAGATCACCCGGGCGTCCTGGTAGAGCTCGTCGGTGTCGGACCAGACGTAGAAGTCGCCGTAGGGGCCCTCGGGGTCGCTGCGACTCGCCTGGAACCACGGGTGGGCATCACTCGTGTGGTTCATGACGAAGTCGATGATCACCCGGATGCCGCGCTGGTGGCAGGCGTCGATGAACTCGTGGAAGTCATCCACCGTGCCGCACTCGGGGAGGATGTTGTTGTAGTCGGCGACGTCGTAGCCCCCGTCACGCAACGGTGAGGTGAAGAACGGCGGCACCCACAGGCAGTCGACACCGAGCCACTCGAGGTAGTCGAGCTTCTCGATGAGGCCCTTGAAGTCGCCGGTGCCGTCACCGTTGGAGTCGCGGAAGGACCGGACGAGGACCTCGTAGAAGACCGCCGTGCGGAACCAGTCGGGTTCCGCGTTGAGCACCGCCGTCGCCGCTCCAGCGTCCGTCGGCATCTGGGCCGACGAGGGGTGGGCCGGTGTGGGCAGGTCGCTCAACGGGTCCTCCTGACGCTGATGACGTGGGCGGGCTCGTGGCCGGGGTCGAGGCGGACGTAGTTGTGCTGGCTCCAGCTCCAGTCGTCGCCGGTGATGTCGTCGTGCGCGACGAAGGAGTCGTGCCAGTCCATGCCGAGTGCCGGCATGTCGAGGTGCACCATCGTCTCGCGGGTGCCGTGGGGGTCGAGGTTGATGACGACGAGCACGACGTCGTCCCGGCCGTCGGGCAGGGTGTGACGCTTGCTGAAGACCAGGATCGAGTCGTCCTCGCTGGCGTGGATCGAGATGTTGCGGAGCAGCTGCAGGGACGGGTGCGCCCGCCGGATCTCGTTCAGGCGGGTCAGGTAGGGCGCCAGCGTGGTGCCCTCGGCGTCGGCCTTCTTCCAGTCGCGGATCCGGATCTGGTACTTCTCCGAGTCGAGGTACTCCTCCGACCCCGGCTTCACCGCCACGTGCTCGAACAGCTCGTAGCCCGCGTAGACCCCCCAGCTCGGGGACCCGGTCGCGGCCAGCGCGGCACGCACCTTGAACGCCGCCGGCCCGCCGTACTGCAGGTAGGCGTGGAGGATGTCGGGGGTGTTGACGAAGAAGTTCGGCCGCATCAGGTGGTCGGACTCGGCCGAGACCTCCACGAGGTAGTCCTCGATCTCGCGCTTGGCGGTGCGCCACGTGAAGTAGGTGTAGCTCTGGTGGTAGCCGACCGCGCCGAGGCCGTGCATCATCGCCGGCTTGGTGAACGCCTCGGACAGGAACAGCACGTCCGGGTCCGTACGCCGTATCTCTGCCAGCAGCCACTCCCAGAAGGCGAGGGGCTTGGTGTGCGGGTTGTCGACGCGGAAGATCCGCACGCCGTGGGACATCCAGAGCTTGACGATGCGCAGCACCTCGCGGCAGATGCCGGCCGGATCGTTGTCGAAGTTGATCGGGTAGATGTCCTGGTACTTCTTCGGCGGGTTCTCGGCGTGGGCGATGGTGCCGTCGGCCCTCGTGGTGAAGAACTGCGGGTGGGTGGTGACCCACGGGTGGTCGGGCGCCGCCTGCAGCGCCAGGTCGAGCGCCACCTCCAGGCCCAGCTCGGCCGCCCGGGCCACGAACGCGTCGAAGTCGGCAAAGGTGCCGAGGTCGGGGTGGATGGCGTCGTGGCCGCCGTCCTTGCTCCCGATCGCCCACGGTGAGCCGGTGTCGTCGGGGCCGGGCGTCAAGGTGTTGTTGGGGCCCTTGCGGTTGACCTCGCCGATCGGGTGGATCGGCGGGAGGTAGATGACGTCGAAGCCCATCTCCGCCACGCGGTCGAGGCGCTCGAGGGCGGTGAGGAAGGTGCCCGACGTCACCTTGCCGGTCTTCTCGTTGCGGGTGGCGCCCTCGGACCGAGGGAAGAACTCGTACCAGCTGCCGAACAGCGCACGCACCCGGTCGGCGCGGAACCGGAACGGCCCGCTCACCGACATCAGCTCGCGCAGTGGATGGGCGAGCAGCACCGCGTCCAGCTCGGGGTCCTGCAGCGCGGCCAGGCGAGCGGCGACGGGCCGGGAGCCGTCCTCCGCGGCCGCGATCGCGCCCGCGACCAGTGCGGCCGAGCGCTTGTCGAGCGCCTGCGCACCCTTCCCGCCGGCCACCCGCTCGAGCAGCAGCCGGGCCTCGGTGAACATCAGGTCCACGTCGACGCCGGCCGGGATCTTGATGCCGGCGTCGTGCTGCCAGGTCGCGATCGGGTCGGACCACGAGTGGATCTCGAAGGTCCACTCACCCTCGGTGTCGGGTGTGACGTGGGCGAGGTAGCGGTTGGGCTGCTCGCCCTCCGGAACCATGCGGACCGGATCGCGCCTGTTGCCCGCCGGGTCGGTGGCGACGACCTCTGCCCCGAGCTGGTCGTGTCCCTCCCGGAACACGGTCGCCCGCACGGGCATCGGTTCGCCCACCGTGGCCTTCGCGGCGTGTCGACCGAGGTCGACGACGGGGGAAACATCCATCACGGGTATGCGTCCAACCATGGCCCCCACACTTGCGAGGATGGGTCACGGGCGCAAGCCGGGAGGGACGCAGTCTCACCCCTTTGACTCAGCCGGGGTGATGAGATCCGCCGGACGGAGAAGGGCCGGCCGGAGCTTCGTCGGGTCGGCGCACGCACGCGCCGGCGTGGCACGGGTTGGATCGTTCCAAGAAATGCCCTAGCGTGCTGGCTCGTGCGAGCGTTCCGACGATTCACCGTCCGTCCCGTCCTTCCCGAGCCCCTGGGCGCGCTGTCCGTCCTGGCGGGCAACCTGCGCTGGTCGTGGCACCCACCCACCCAGGACGTCTTCGCGTCCATCGACCCGCGGGTGTGGCGTGAGGTCCAGGGCGACCCCGTGCGGTTCCTGGGCGCCGTGGGCCGCGAGCGGCTCGACGAGCTGGTCGACGACGCGGACTTCCGTACGCGCCTCGACGCCGCCCACGCCGACCTGCAGCGCTACCTCTCCGAGGACCGCTGGTACGCCCGCAAGGCCGGCGATGCGGCGCCGCGCTCGATCGCCTACTTCTCGCCGGAGTACGGCATCACCTCCGTGCTGCCGCAGTACTCCGGCGGCCTCGGCATCCTCGCCGGCGACCACCTCAAGGCGTCGTCGGACCTCGGCATCCCGCTGACCGGCGTGGGCCTGTTCTACCGCCACGGCTACTTCAAGCAGGCCCTCGACCGCGACGGCTGGCAGCTCGAGAGCTACCCCGTCCTCGACCCCGACGAGCTGCCGCTGACCCAGCTCCGCGAGCCCGACGGCAGTCGTGCCACGGTGTCCATCGCGCTGCCCGACGGCCCGGACCTCGTGGCCCGGATCCTGGTGGCGCAGGTCGGCCGCGTGCCCCTGCTGCTCCTCGACACCGACATCGAGGAGAACAGCGCCCACTACCGCGACGTCACCGACCGGCTCTACGGCGGCAACTCCGAGCACCGGTTGCGCCAGGAGCTGCTGCTCGGCGTCGGCGGCGTGCGCGCGCTCCGCGTCTGGTCACGGATCACCGGCGCCCCCGCTCCCGAGGTGTTCCACACCAACGAGGGCCACGCCGGCTTCCTCGGCATCGAGCGGATCCGCGAGCTCACCGTCGGGGACGACGGCCCGCACCTCGACTTCGACACCGCGCTCGAGGTCTCGCGAGCGGGCACGGTCTTCACGACCCACACGCCCGTCCCGGCCGGGATCGACCGCTTCCCGCGCGAGCTGGTCTCGCAGTACTTCGGTGGCAACTCGCCGACCCCGGGCGTCCCCGTGGACCGCGTGCTCGCCCTCGGTGCCGAGGACTACGAGACCGGCGACGCCGGCGTCTTCAACATGGCGGTCATGGGCTTCCGCCTGGCCCAGCGGGCCAACGGCGTGTCCCAGCTGCACGGTCACGTGTCGCGCGGCATGTTCAACGGTCTCTGGCCCGCCTTCGACGAGGCCGAGGTGCCGATCACCTCGATCACCAACGGCGTCCACGGCCCGAGCTGGATCGCCCGCGAGGTCATCGAGCTCGCCGCGGGCCGGGGCGCCGACATCGACGGCGACGACACGGACTCGCTCTGGCCGATGGTCGACCAGTTCGGCGACCGCGAGATCTGGGACCTCAAGCGCACCCTGCGCACCCGCTTCATCGAGGACGCCCGCGACCGGATGCGGCGCTCCGCCGCCAAGCGCGGCTTCGCCCCGGCGGAGACCACGTGGATCGACACTGCGCTCGACCCCGACGTGCTGACCATCGGCTTCGCGCGCCGCGTGCCGACGTACAAGCGCCTGACGCTGATGCTGCGCGACCCCGCGCGCCTGCGGAAGCTGCTGCTCGACCCCGAGCGTCCGATCCAGCTGGTCATCGCCGGCAAGGCGCACCCGGCCGACGAGACCGGCAAGCGCCTCATCCAGGAGATGGTGCGCTTCGCCGACGACCCGGAGCTCCGGCACCGGATCGCGTTCCTGCCCAACTACGACATCGCCATGGCGCAACCGCTCTACCCCGGCTGCGACGTCTGGCTCAACAACCCGCTGCGCCCCTACGAGGCCTGCGGCACGTCGGGCATGAAGGCCGCGCTCAACGGTGGCCTCAACCTCTCCATCCTCGACGGCTGGTGGGACGAGTGGTACGACGGCAACAACGGCTGGGCGATCCCGTCTGCGGACGGCATCGACGACGCCGACCGTCGCGACGACCTGGAGGCCAACGCCCTCTACGACCTGATCGAGAGCGAGGTCGTCCCGCGGTTCTACGAGACCAACGACGAGGGCGTCCCCCCGCGCTGGCTGGAGATGGTCCGCCACACCCTCAAGTCGCTCGGCCCGAAGGTGCTCGCCACCCGGCAGGTGCGCGACTACGTCCGCGAGCTCTACGCCCCCGCGGCGCACACCGCCCGCTCGCTCAACTCCGACTACGTCGGTGCGCGCTCGCTCTCGGAGTGGAAGCAGACCGTCCGCGGCGCGTGGCCCGGCGTCCGGGTCGAGCACGTGGAGTCCGAGGGCGTCGGTGACCAGGCCGAGGTCGGCGCGACGTTCACCGTGCGTGCCTGGGTGGCGCTCGGCTCCCTGTCGGCCGAGGACGTCGAGGTGCAGGTCGTCCACGGCCGGATCGGCGCGGACGACGAGCTGACGTCCAGCTCCGTCTCGCCGATGGCGGTGGGGGAGTCCTACGAGGGCAACCGGCACCGCTTCGACGCTGCGGTCGAGCTCCACCACTCGGGTGCCTTCGGCTACACGGTCCGGGTCGTCCCGCGCAACGACGCCCTGGCGTCCGTCGCCGAGCTGGGGCTGGTGGCCGCACCGGCCTGAGGGCTGCGGGAGGGCTCGCAGCGAAACCGCGTTGCAGCCTGCCTGGTCGACGACGAGGATCGCAGCATGTCCTCGACCGTCCCGGCCAGCATCCTCGAGCCGTTCCTGGCCGCCGCCGACGAGATCGCGAGGCAGCGGGACGACGTCGACGAGGAGGTGGCTCGCGAGCTGATGGGCGAGGCGGCCACCATGCTGCACAACAGCCTCGCCCTGGACGACCTCGACGAGCACGACCTGGACGCCGCCGTGGCGGGGCTCAGCGCCGACCTCGTCGCACCCGACCCGGGAGAAGCCGTACGAGCCCGCGCGGCGGCCGTCACCGACGGCGATCCGGCACTGCACGACCCCGCACGCGTACGGGCGGCCTACCTGGCGTCCGCGTCGGTGCTGCAGCTCTGATCGAGGCGATGGCGACCCGGATGACCCGGGACGCTTGACCATCGGGCAGGCCCGGATCAGGGTGGTTGCAGGAGAGTGCCATGGATGAGGACCAGGTCAGTGTCCGCTACATCGTCGACGACGTGGAGGCGGCGATCGACTTCTACGTCGAGCACCTCGGCTTCACGCTCGCGAGCCATCCGGCGCCGCCCTTCGCCGACGTCGTACGGGGCCGCCTGAGGCTCCTGCTGTCGGGTCCGGCGAGCTCGGGCGGGCGCGCCACGCCGACCGATCTCGAGGGACCGGGACGCAACCGCATCCAGGTGGTCGTGTCCGACCTCGACGCGCACGTGGAGCGGTTTCGAGCCTCGGGCGTCGCGCTGAGGAGCGACGTCGTCGAAGGACCCGGCGGGCGCCAGGTCCTGCTGGCTGATCCCGCCGGCAACCTCGTCGAGGTGTTCGAGCCGGCCTCGAGGTAGGGCTCCAGCCGGTTGCCACGGACAGGTTCACGAGGCGCGCAGTCGAACGGACCAAACCCTGTCGCGGCGTCCGTGCCGAGCGTGGGCATGCCGCTGGCGGGACGGTTCGGTCCGCGCGTCTGCGCGTCGAGCAGCGTTGACGTACGGTCGCCCCGTGACGTCTCGGTACACGCGTGTCCTCGCCACCCTGCTGCTCTGCGGCGCGGTCGCCGTTGGCCTGCCCGACCGGACGTCGGCCGCCATCAGCGAGGAGGTCCCGGCCAGCTCGCGGCAGGACCGGCTGCTCTGGGCTGACGCGAGCACCGGGCTGAGGAACCTCCACATCCGGTCCTCGCGCGCGGACGGCACCGGCATGCGCAGGGTGTACGACAACCGGCGGGGCTTCACGATGGCCCTGGTCCCGAGCCCGAACGGCCGCCGCGTCGCGTTCGTGACCTGCTGCACTGACGACATCCCGCTGCTCGTCGTCGCGCCGACGAAGGGCGGCCGGCACCTCGCACCGTTGAAGGGCCACCCGGAGCTCGAGGCAGCCGACGGGCTCGCCTGGTCGCCCGACGGCACCCGCCTGGCCTTCCGGGCGATCCTCACGGAGGGGGAGCAGCGGGTCGCATCCATCTGGACGATCCGGCTCGACGGGACGGACCTGCAGCGCGTGCTGACCCTCGGCGCCGTGCTCCCCGACGGCGGTTCGGAGATCCACGACACGATGGTCTGGACGGACGAGGGGATCCTCTACGCCCAGGCGGGCCAGCTGAGGCTGGCCGCCGCCGGGACGTCGACGGTCGTGATGGACAGGGTCGGGGCCGTGCGGGTCACGCCGGACGGTCGTTGGCTGGTCCTGCGACGGTTCAACGGGCTGGACCAGCAGGTCTGGATGGCCCGCCCCGACGGCACCGGCGCGCGCAAGGTGCTCCAGTGGGACCTGGACGGCAGCCGCTTCATGTACCACTCCGTGGTCCCGAATCGGGACGGCAGCCGGCTGCTGGGCTACCGGGTGGAGCTCAGGTCTGCCGACGGACGTGACGAATGGATCGCCTGGGACACGACCGAGGGGCCGCGGAGCCACGAGCGGCTGCCGGTGCGCAACGACGCGTCGGCCGTCACCTGGTACTGAGTCAGCGGTAGATCAGCCAGAGCCCGACGGCGACGGGGACCAGCCCGAGCAACAGCCAGGGAGACACCAGCCGCCTACCGTGGATCCCGCGACCCGCGGCGACGGCCATGACGCCGAAGATGCCTGCGATCACGGTGAGGCCCACCCGGGAGCTCGTGGGTCCCTGGAGGAAGACGGCGGCGACGACGAGGCCCACGACGAGGTGGAGGATGGTCGTCACGCCCAAGGTCGACATCACCCAGCGCTGCACCCTCGCGAGGTCGCGCGCGTCGGCCTCGGGGTCCTTGATCACCGTGCGCGGTGCGTCGAGGTCGAGCAGGTGGCGACGCCCCTTCTCCTGTCGACGGGCGGGAACGCTGCTGGCCATGCCACCAGTGTCTCAAACGGCCGGGAGCCCGGCTCGGGCAGACTGCGCAAGTGCGATCAAGCGCGACACCCGGGCCGTCGCCATGGTGGTGGTCATGACGACAGCGGCCGACACCTTCGCCGCGTTCCTGGACGCCCTGGCCGAGACCCTCGACCTGGGCAGCGAGGAACGGGCCCGGCGGCTCCACCTCTCCCGCTTCCACCTCGACCACGTGGTGTCGGCGACCGGGGGCGAGCCGCCGGAACGGATGCGACGCCGCCTGCTCCTCGAGCGTGCGGCCCACCGCCTCCTCGCGACGGACCAGCAGGTGGTCGACATCGCCTTCGAGGCCGGCTTCGGCTCCCACGAGGCGTTCACGAGGGCGTTCGCCCGCGAGTACGGCGTCGCCCCGAGCCGCTGGCGTCAGCACCCGACCCGCACCCAGATCGATGGAGCGAGCGGCGTGCACTTCCACCCACCCGGCAGCCTGCGGCTGCCGACCCGACGAGAGGTGACCCCGATGGACCTGATGACCCGCATGATCGAGCACCACATCTGGCTGACCTCCGAGATGCTGGAGCGGGCCGCTCGCCTCAGCGACGAGCAGCTCGACGCCCCGATCGACGTGCCGATCGGCACCATCGACGACGACATGAGCATCCGGTCGGTGCTCGGCCGGCTCGTGGGGCAGCTGGCCCAGTGGAACGCTGCCGTGGCGCAGCGGACGTACGACTGGGACCAGGAGCGCGGCAAGTCGATCAGCACCCTGCGGCGCGAGCTCGCCGAGGAGGGTCCGGCCTTCCTCGCGCAGGTCCGGGCGACCGTCGACGAGGGACGGCTCGACGACACCTTCCTCGACGTCGCCTGCGACCCGCCGCGGGTCTTCACCTACGGCGGGATGATCGCCCACGTGCTGACCTTCGCCGCCGTACGACGCCTGGTCGTGCTGGGTGCCTACGAGAAGCTGGGCGTCACCGACCTCGACGCCGGCGACCCGATGGAGTGGGTGGCCCGGACGGCCTAGGTCTGCCGCAGCACGAGCACGGAGTGGGCCTGCAGGACCAGCGAGCTGCCCGCCACCACCTGGGTGCCCTCCACCACATCGGCGTTGGTCGAGAGGACGACCTCCCCGTGGTGCACCCACTGGTTGTCGGGCAGCGTCAGCTTCTCGTCGTCACCACCGGCGTTGAGCCAGATCATGAACGACTTGTCGCGGACCTGCTCACCGCGGGGCCCGGGATGGCGCAGCGGGGCGCCGTTGAGGAACATCCCGACCGTCCGGCACGCGTCGTCGTTCCAGTCAGCGGTCGACATCTCGCGGCCGTCCGGATGCACCCACACCACGTCCTTGATGCCGCCCCTGATGGTGGGCCTGCCCTCGAACCAGTGCCGCTGGCGCAGCACGGGGTGCTCGCGACGCAGGCGCAGGGCGGTCTTGGTGATCTCGTAGACGTCGAGCCAGGCGTCGTCGGGCCGCCAGTCGATCCACGAGGTCTCGTTGTCCTGGCCGTAGGGGTTGTTGTTGCCGCCCTGGGTGCGGCCCCGCTCGTCGCCGCCCGTCAGCATCGGCACGCCGCTCGCGAAGCACAGGGTCGCCATCAGGTTGGCCGCCTGGCGGCGCCGTACGGCGATGATCGACGCGTCGTCCGTCTCGCCCTCGACACCGCAGTTCCACGAGCGGTTGTTGTCGGTGCCGTCGCGGTTGTCCTCGCCGTTGGCCTCGTTGTGCTTCTGGTTGTAGGACACCAGGTCGCGCAGGGTGAAGCCGTCGTGGGCGGTGATGAAGTTGATCGACGCGTAGGGGGACCTGCCGTCGTCGGCGTAGAGGTCGCTCGACCCGGCCAGGCGGGTCGCGACGGTGCGTACGCCAGCGGCGTGGCCGCGCCAGAAGTCGCGCATGGTGTCGCGGAACTGGTCGTTCCACTCGACCCACGGCGGCGGGAACTGGCCCACCCGGTAGCCGTCCATGGACGCGTCCCAGGGCTCGGCGACGAGCTTGACGTGGCGCAGCACCGGGTCCTGCCCGATCGCGGTGATGAGGTGGCTGCCCATGTCGACCACCTGGTTGGTGCGGGTGAGGGCACTCATCAGGTCGAAGCGGAAGCCGTCGACGTGCATCTCGGTGACCCAGTAGCGCAGCGAGTCGAGGATGAGTCGCAGGCTCTGGGTGTGGGTGGCGTCGACCGTGTTGCCGCACCCGGTCACGTCCCAGTAGGTGTCCGGCAGGGGCTTCGCACCAGGGTCACCGACGGCGTGCGGCCGCACCACGCGCTGGTAGTAGCCGAGGTCGTCCAGACCGCGGAAGCTCAGCGTCGGGCCGAGCGGACCCGCCTCGGCGGTGTGGTTGTAGACCACGTCGAGGATGACCTCGAGCCCCGCCTCGTGGAACGCCTTGACCATCTGCTTGAACTCGGTGACCTGCTGGCCGCGATCACCGGAGGCGCTGTAGGCGTTGTGCGGTGCGAAGAAGCCCAGCGAGTTGTAGCCCCAGTAGTTGACCAGCCCGTTGGCCGCGAGCGCCGGCTCGGAGAAGAACTGGTGCACCGGCAGCAGCTCCACCGACGTCACGCCCAGGTCGCGCAGGTAGTCGATGACCGCGGGCGTGGCCAGACCGGCGTAGGTGCCCCTCAGCTCCTCCGGCACGCGGTCGTGCAGCTGCGTCATGCCCTTCACGTGCAGCTCGTAGATGACGGTGTCGCGCCACCGACGCCGCGGCGAGGTGTCGGCGCCCCACTGGAAGTCGTCGTAGACCACGACGCTCCGCGGGACGTACGGCGCGGAGTCGAGGTCGCTCGACTTCGCCGGCTCGCCCACGACGTGGCCGAAGATCGCGTCGTCGACGACCAGGTCGCCCGAGACCGCCTTGGCGTAGGGGTCGAGCAACAGCTTGGCCGAGTTGAAGCGCAGGCCGGCGTCGGGATTCCAGGGGCCGTGCGCGCGGTAGCCGTACAGGGTGCCGGGCGCCAGGCCGGGGAGCGCGCCGTGCCAGACGCCCAGCGAGCGCTCGGTGAGCCGGTGGCGTCGCTCTGCCCCGTCGTCGTCGAAGACGCACACCCACACCGCCTCGGCGTTGGGGGCATAGACGGCGAAGTTGGTCGAGTCGCGCGACCAGGTCGCCCCCAGGGGGTAGTTGCGACCCGGCCAGACCGTCCTCGTCTCGCCGTCGTGGTTCCAGGTTCCGGGTGTCACGCGGGTCATTGTCGTGGCTGCGGGACCTCACGGCACAATGCGGCCACGACACGGCGCGCCAACCACGAGGAGCAGCAACCATGGAGTTCGTCTCGATCGACGTGACCGACGGGGTCGCAGTCCTGCGGCTCGACCGCCCCAAGATGAACGCGATCAGCGTCCAGGTGCAGGCCGACCTGCGCGAGGCGGCCGCCGAGCTCGCCGAGCGTGACGACGTACGAGCGGTGGTGCTGTGGGGCGGCGAGCGCGTCTTCGCCGCCGGCAACGACGTCAAGGAGATGGCCGACCTGTCCTACTCCGACATGGTGAAGGTCTCCACGTCGGTGAGCTCGGCGACCACCGCCATCGCACGGATCCCCAAGCCGGTCATCGCCGCGGTCAACGGGTACGCCCTGGGCGGCGGCTGCGAGCTCGCCCTGTGCGCGGACCTGCGCTTCGCTGCCGAGGACGCCGTGTTCGGCCAGCCGGAGGTGCTGCTCGGGATCATCCCCGGTGCGGGCGGCACCCAGCGCCTCACGCGCCTGGTCGGCACGGCGAGGGCGAAGGACATCATCTTCACCGGCCGGTTCGTCAAGGCCGACGAGGCGCTGAGGATCGGGATGGTCGACCGGGTGGTGCCGGCCGAGAAGGTGCTCGAGGAGTCGGTCGCCTACGCCTCGCAGTTCAGCGGGGCGGCCGCGCTGGCCATCCGAGCGGCGAAGGAGTGCATCGACCGGGGGAGCGAGGTCGACCTCGACACCGGCCTGGAGATCGAGCGGCAGCAGTTCGCCGGGGTCTTCGCGACCGAGGACCGTACCCGCGGCATCACCTCGTTCGTTGAGAACGGGCCGGGCAAGGCGACGTTCGTGGGACGTTGACGCCGCCCAGCAGCCGCGACCGACGAACCGAGGGAGAAGAGACACCGTGACAGCGAAGATCCGGACGACGATCGCCCAAGTGCTGTGGTTGGGGTGCGCCTTCTGCGCGCTGCTCCTGGCACTGGGTGCGCTCCTGGTGGCGCTGGACGCCAACCAGGACAACGCTCTGGTGGCCTTCGTGCTCCGGGCCGCCGACGCCGTGGACCTCGGCGTCTTCTCGCGGGAGGACGGCATCAAGCAGTTCACCGGTCCGGACGCTGACGTCAAGAACGCCCTGTTCAACTGGGGGCTCGGCGCGATCGCGTGGCTCGTCGTGGGCCGCATCCTCGACCGCATCGTGCGGCCCTGACCCTGCGTTAGGGTCCCGGCATGCCTGCCCCGGTCCAGAGCACCCGACGCCGCGGGGGTGCGGCCGTCGTCGTGTCCCTCTCGCTGGCGGCTGCCGGCCTGGCCGCCGCGGCACCGGGCGCCGGGGCGGTGAGCGCCTCGATCGCCTACGACTGCACCGCTGAAGGCCTGGGCACCTTCACCCTGCCGGTGGTGCTCAACACCGACGCACCGGCCCGGATGTCGGTCGGCCAGACCGCCGAGGTGACGATCACGGCGGGGGCCGTGCTGCCGGGCGCCATCGCGCGGAAGCTCGCCTCCGGGCCCGCAACCGACTTCGACAGCGTCTGGACCCTCAGCGCGACCTTCGGCACCTCCGCCGCCTCCGTCCGGCAGACCGTGCCCCGCACCCGGCTCGGCGACCAGTCCGTGGCGACCGCAGTGCCGTTCACGGCCACGTCCGACCCGATGACCTACACCGCTCCGGCCACACCAGGCGCTGTGGCGATCACGGCAGGAGCCATCTCAGCCGGCACCTGGCAGCTCTACGACGGCGAGGCGCCTGCGGGTGCAGAAGCGATCACCTGCGCACTGCCCGATCCCGCCAAGCCTCCTGTGATCGACACGATCGCCGTCGTGGGCAGCTCGAGCACCACCCTGGCCCTCGACAGGACCACCTCGGAGTACGGGCAGGACGTCACCGCGTCGGCGCAGGTGACCACGTCGTCAGGCGCACCCGACGGCGACGTCGCCTTCTCCGTCGACGGGCTCGCAACGAAGGCCAGGGTCGACCACCTGGGCGTCGCCACCCTCGTCCTGCCCGACGCCGGCCCGGGCGTGCACAGCGTGACCGCCACGTTCGTGCCGCGCGACCCGACGGCGTACGACGGCAGCGCGGCGGGCCAGTCATGGACCGTGACCCAGGCCCGCACGCGGCTGCGGGTGCCGGTGACCGGTCGGACGACGGACGTCCCCACCCGCGTCGGCGTCAAGGCCAAGGGCGTCTTCGACACCGAACCGAGGGGCAAGGTCCGGATCGAGCTGAAGCGGATCGGCAAGCGGGGCAGGTGGATCGAGGTCCGCACCCTCGACTCAGGCTCCGCCCGCGCGGGGTTCGGCCGGCTGGCGAAGGGTCGCTACCGGCTCGTGGTGGTCTACCGCGGCGACGTCAACCATCTCGACCTGAGGAAGACCAAGCAGTTCCGCGTCCGGCGACGTTGACAGTGTCACTGTGAGTGACGCCACCCGGGCTCGCCGTTCCGTGCCGGGTGAAGGACTTGTAACCTCACGAGCACATCCGAGTGCACTCAGGAGGGGCCGCGAGGCCACACCACCATGAACATTGTTGTCTGTGTGAAGTACGTGCCGGACGCCACGGCCGACCGGAAGTTCGAGGACGACTTCACGGTCGACCGGGTCGGTGTCGATGGCCTGTTGTCCGAGCTGGACGAGTACGCCGTCGAGCAGGCCCTGCAGTTCCGCGAGAAGCGCGAGGGCGAGGAGATCGAGATCACCGCGCTCACCGTCGGACCCGAGAAGGCCGTCGACGCGGTGCGCAAGTCGCTGCAGATGGGTGCCGACAAGGGCGTCCACGTCGTCGACGACGCGATCGCGGGCTCGGACTACGTCGCGACGTCGCTGGTGCTGGCCAGGGCGGTCGAGAAGATCGGTGCCGAGTCCGGTGGTGTCGACCTGGTGATGTGCGGGATGGCGTCGACGGATGCTGCCGGCTCCGTGATCCCGGCGATGCTGGCCGAGCGGCTCGGCCTCCCGCAGGTGACGCTGGCCTCGGTGGTGGAGTCGCAGGGCGACCAGGTGCGGATCAAGCGTGACAACGAGGGCTCGACCGAGGTCGTCGGCGCGACGCTGCCGATCGTGCTGTCGGTGACCGACCAGTCGGGCGAGGCCCGCTACCCCTCCTTCAAGGGCATCATGGCGGCGAAGAAGAAGCCGCTGGAGACCTACTCGCTGGCCGACCTGGGCATCGACGCCGGCGAGGTCGGCCTCTCGGTCGCGTGGACGCAGGTGGAGGACACCACGGCCCGCCCGCCGCGCACGGCCGGCGAGATCGTCACCGACGAGAACGGCTCGGGCGCTGGTGCGCTGGTCGAGTTCCTCGCGTCCAAGAAGTTCATCTGAGCAGCCGACAACAGGAACTGGAGAGAGCTGAACATGTCTGAAGTCCTGGTGGTCGTCGACCACGTCGACGGCGAGGTCAAGAAGCCGACCTACGAGCTGCTCACCATCGCGCGCCGCCTCGGCGAGCCCGTAGCGGTGTTCTTCGGCGCGCCCGATCAGGGCGACGCCGTGGCGGAGAAGGTGAAGAAGTACGGCGCCGCGAAGGTCTACGTGATCGACGACGCCCAGATCAAGGGCTTCCTCGTCGCGCCCAAGGCCGAGGCCCTGCAGCAGCTGGTCGAGAAGACGTCCCCTGCGGCGATCCTGCTGCCGTCGTCGTTCGAGAACAAGGAGGTCGCCGGACGCCTGGCGATCAAGATCGGCTCCGGGCTGATCACCGACGCCGTCGACGTGCAGGAGGGCTCCGAGGGTGGGCCGGTCACGACGCAGAGCGTGTTCGCCGGCAACTACACCGTGCAGGCCAAGGTCACCCAGGGCACGCCGATCATCACGGTCAAGCCCAACTCGGCGGCTCCTGAGGAGGCCGAGGGCGCCGGCGCGGTCGAGGCGTTCGCCGTGACCGTCTCCGACCGGGCGAAGACCGCGCAGATCGTGGCCACGCAGCCGCGCCAGTCGACCGGTCGCCCCGAGCTGACCGAGGCGGCGATCGTGGTCTCGGGCGGTCGTGGCACGGGCGGCAACTTCGACCCGATCGAGGGCTTCGCCGACTCGCTCGGCGCCGCCGTCGGTGCCTCGCGTGCCGCGGTCGACTCGGGCTGGATGCCGCACGCGTTCCAGGTCGGGCAGACCGGCAAGACGGTCTCGCCGCAGCTCTACGTCGCCAACGGCATCTCGGGTGCGATCCAGCACCGCGCCGGCATGCAGACCTCGAAGACGATCGTCGCGGTCAACAAGGACCCCGAGGCCCCGATCTTCGAGCTGGTCGACTTCGGCGTCGTGGGCGACCTGCACTCGGTGCTGCCCGCCGCCACTGAGCAGATCACCGCTCGCAAGGGCTGACCCGCACCACGTCGTACGCCACGGTGCCCCGGCAGGAGGTCCTGCCGGGGCACCTGTGCGTCCCGGCCCGCGAGCGGCACCCCGCGATGCGAGACATGGATCGAGGAGGGGCACCCTCGTCCTACCCTTGCCGACATGAGCAGCGAGGAAGCGGTCCGCGAGGTCGCGGGCCGGGCCCGCACCGCGAGCCACGTGCTCGCGACGGCCACGCGCGCCACGAAGGACGCCGCCCTCCGGGCGATGGCCGACGCCCTCGTCGCGGCTGCCCCGCAGGTCCTCGCGGCCAACGCCGAGGACGTCGCGCGCGCCGAGGCCGGTGGCACGCCCGCCAACATCGTCGACCGGCTGCGCCTCGACGACACCCGGCTCGAGGCGATGGCCGAGGGCCTGCGTGACGTCGCCGCGCTGCCCGACCCGGTCGGCGAGGTGCTGCGCGGCAGCACCCTCGCCAACGGCCTCGAGCTGCGCCAGGTCCGCGTGCCTTTCGGTGTGGTGGGCATGATCTACGAGGCTCGCCCGAACGTCACCGCCGACGCCGCCGGCATCTGCCTCAAGGCCGGAAACGCCGTGCTGCTGCGCGGCTCGTCCAGCGCCCGGTCGAGCAACGCCGCGATCGTCGGGGCGATGCGCGAGGCGCTCGCCAGCACCGGCCTGCCCGCGGACGTCGTCCAGCTGGTCCCGGGCGAGAGCCGCGACAGTGTCAAGGCGCTGATGCGCGCCCGCGGCCTCGTCGACGTGCTCATCCCACGCGGCGGTGCCGGGCTGATCCGCAGCGTCGTCGAGGAGTCGACCGTCCCGGTCATCGAGACCGGTGTCGGCAACTGCCACGTCTACGTCGATGCGTCGGCGGACCTGGAGCAAGCGCTGGCGATCGTGCTCAACGCCAAGACGCAGCGCACCAGCGTGTGCAACGCAGCCGAGTCGCTCCTGGTGCACCGAGACGTCGCCGACGAGTTCGTACCGACCGTCGTGGAGGCGCTGCAGGAGGCGGGCGTGCTGATCCACGGCGACCCGGCGTTCGCCGCGTACGACGACGTGGTGCCGGCGTCCGACGAGGACCACGCGGCAGAGTTCCTGGCCCTCGAGATCTCCGCGGCGGTCGTGCCCGACGTGGAGGGCGCGATCGAGCACATCCGGCGCTTCTCCTCCGGTCACACGGAGGCGATCGTCGCCCGCGACCAGGCCACGATCCGGCGCTTCACCGCGGCGGTCGACTCCGCAGCCGTCGTGGTCAACGCCTCCACCCGCTTCACCGACGGCGGCGAGTTCGGCTTCGGTGCCGAGATCGGCATCTCGACGCAGAAGCTGCACGCCCGCGGCCCGATGGGCCTGCCGGAGATGACCTCGAGCAAGTACGTCGTCGTCGGCGACGGGCACGTGCGCTGACGGTCGGGCGACGGCAGGCGATAGGATCGCGCCCATGCTGAGCGCCTTCGCCGTCCTCGCCGCCACCACCCTGTCCGCAGCGGAGGGTGAGCACGGCGACCCCGTGGTCAGCCCGTACGCAGTGGGTGGCGTCGTCCTGGCGCTCCTGATCGTGCTGCTCCTGGCAGTGGTCTCCTTCGGCGGCGGTCGCGAGCACAGCTGAGGTGACCGTGCGTCGCGTCGGGGTCATGGGCGGCACCTTCGATCCCATCCACCACGGCCACCTCGTGGCTGCGTCGGAGGTGCAGGCCTGGTTCGACCTCGACGAGGTCGTCTTCGTGCCGACGGGTGATCCGTGGCAGAAGAGCGACCGCGAGGTCACCGAGGCAGAGCACCGCTACCTGATGACCGTGGTGGCGACAGCGGCCAACCCGCGCTTCACCGTGTCGCGGGTCGACATCGACCGCGACGGACCGACGTACACGATCGACACGCTCCGCGACCTGAAGGCCGAGATGCCCGACGCGGAGCTGTTCTTCATCACCGGCGCCGACGCCCTTGCCGACATCTTCACCTGGCGCAACGCGGACGAGCTGTTCGACCTCGCCAACTTCGTCGGCTGCACGCGCCCCGACCACACGATGGACCCCCGGACGCTGGCCAAGATCCCCTCCGACAGGGTCACGATGGTGGAGATCCCCGCACTTGCGATTTCCTCGACCGACTGCCGTGACCGCAAGCGGCGCGGCGAACCGGTGTGGTACCTCGTGCCGGACGGCGTCGTGCAGTACATCGCCAAGCACGACCTCTATGCCTCCCCACCCAGCACGCACGACAGCAAGGACACTGCATGACTGCCACCGACCACGCCCTCGAGCTCGTCGCCGTCGCCGCACAGGCCGCCCACGACAAGAAGGCCGACCAGGTGCTGGCCTTCGACGTCAGCGAGCAGATCGCCATCACCGACGCCTTCGTGCTCGCCAGCGCCAACAACGAGCGTGCGGTCGGCGCCATCGTCGACGAGGTCGAGGACAAGCTCCGCGAGGCCGGTGCCAAGCCGATCCGCCGCGAGGGGCACAAGGAGGGTCGCTGGGTGCTGCTCGACTACGGCGAGATCGTCGTGCACGTGCAGCACGAGGAGGAGCGGATGTTCTACGCCCTGGAGCGGTTGTGGAGCGACTGCCCGGTGATCCCTCTCGACCTGACGTGAGGCGTCTCGTCCTGCTGCGGCACGGGCGGACCGACTGGAACCGCACCGCCCGGGCGCAGGGACACGCGGACGTATCGCTCGACGCGGAGGGTGAGGCCGAGGCGAAGGCCGTCGCACCCGTGCTCGCGGCGCTGCAGCCGGTGGCGATCTGGTCGTCGGACCTCGCCCGCGCTGCAGCGACCGCCCGTCTGGTGGCGGCCGAGGCGGGTCTCCAGCCCGTCCTCGACCCCCGGCTGCGCGAGTACGACGTCGGACCGAACCGTCAGGGTCTGACCGCCGCCGAGTGGGCGGCCGCGCACCCCGCGGAGCATGCCGCCCTCGTCGCCGGTGACGTCGCGGGGCTCCCCGGGCGGGAGACGCCCGACGACGTGCTCGCCCGCTTCCTGCCCGCGCTCAGGGCGTACGCCGACCAGCTGGGGGAGGGGGAGACCGGGATCGTGGTCTCCCACGGCGCGGCGATCCGCACGTCCGTACCCGCCTTCCTGGGCTGGCCGGACGGGGTCGACGAGACGCTCGGCGTGCTCGCCAACTGCGGCTGGGTGGAGCTGGAGCACACTGAGGCGACGTGGACGCCGGGCGAGCCCGGGTGGCGCCTCCGCGCCTGGAACCGGGTCGTGCTCTGAAGTCCGGACCCCGATTTCACGTCGTCGTCGCCGTCGGCTAATGTTCTCGGCTGTTGGGGCTGTGGCGCAGCTGGTAGCGCATCTGCATGGCATGCAGAGGGTCAGGGGTTCGAGTCCCCTCAGCTCCACCAACGAGAAGTCCGGCGCTGTGCGCCGGACTTCTTTCTTGTGCGCCGGGCGCAGCTGGTAGCGGCTCCGTCATTCCTGGGCAATGGCATGCAGAGGGTCAGGGGTTCGAGTCCCCTCAGCTCCACCAACGAGAAGGCCCGCAGTCGACGACTGCGGGCCTTCTGCGTCGCCCTCGGCGCCGACTCGGCCAAATGGGGCGTCGGTGGCACCATGTGCTCATGACCGCGACTGACCTCACCACCAGCACCGCCACGGCTGCGCACATCGAGACCACCGAGCGCTACGCCGCGCACAACTACCACCCCCTCCCGGTGGTGCTCTCCGAGGGTGACGGCGCGTGGGTCGTCGACGTCGACGGTCGCCGCTACCTCGACTGCCTGGCGGGATACTCGGCGCTCAACTTCGGTCACTCCAACGAGCGCCTGGTCGCGGTCGCGCGCGAGCAGCTGGGCCACCTGACGCTGACCAGCCGCGCGTTCTTCAACGACAAGCTCAGCGGCTTCGCCGAGGCGCTGGCCCGGCTGACCGGCAAGGACATGATCCTGCCGATGAACTCCGGCGCCGAGGCCGTCGAGACCGCGATCAAGGTCAGCCGCAAGTGGGGCTACGAGGTCAAGGGAGTGCCGGCGGGCCAGGCGACGATCATCACGATGGAGGGCAACTTCCACGGCCGCACCACGACCATCGTGAGCTTCTCGGACGACGAGGTCGCCACCTCCGGCTACGCCCCGTTCACCACCGGGTTCCGGGGCGTGAAGTACGGCGACATCGAGGCGATCGCCTCTGCGATCGACGAGACCACCGTCGCGGTGCTGTTCGAGCCCATCCAGGGCGAGGGCGGCGTGGTCATGCCGCCCGAGGGCTTCCTGCGGGACCTCCGCGAGCTCTGCACCGAGCGCAACGTGCTGATGGTCGCCGACGAGATCCAGTCGGGCCTCGCCCGGTCGGGCAAGACCTTCGCCTGCGACCACGAGGACGTCGTTCCCGACATCTACATCATGGGCAAGGCCCTCGGTGGCGGCCTCTACCCCGTCTCCGCGATCGCGGCGGACCATGACGTCATGGACGTCATCACCCCGGGCTCGCACGGCTCGACCTTCGGCGGCAACCCGCTCGCCGCGGCCATCGGAT
Source organism: uncultured Actinomycetota bacterium (assembly GCA_963740115.1). GTDB lineage: Bacteria > Actinomycetota > Actinomycetes > Propionibacteriales > Nocardioidaceae > Nocardioides. Next base: position 150,530 of record CAVUCQ010000008.1, read on the forward strand.
CCGAGGTCGTCGCGATGCTCGAGGAGGGCACCTTCCAGCAGCGCTCCGCCGAGATCGGTGCCCAGCTGGAGGCCGGCTTCGGCTCCCTCGTCGGACAGGGCCTCTCGGACGTCCGGGTGCGCGGCGCCTGGGCCGGCATCGACATCGACCCGGCGCTGATGACGGGTCGGCAGATGTCGGAGGCGCTCATGGCGCGCGGCATCCTCGCCAAGGACACCCACGGCTCGACGGTCCGGTTCGCGCCGCCCCTGGTCGCCAGCGACGACGACATCGCGGGCCTGGTCTCCGCGGTGACCGAGATCCTCACCGCCGGCTGAGTCCGCTGAGCGCACGCTTCGACCACCTGGTCGTCGCCGTCGAGGACCTCGACGAGGCGGCGGCCCGGTGGCGTGCGGCCGGGCTGCGTGCGGAGCGTGGGGGAGCCCATCCCGTCGGCACGGAGAACGTGCTCGTCCGCGGTCCCGGCGCGGCGTACGTCGAGCTCATCGCCGCCGGTCGCGACGAGTCGAATCCCTGGCTGGACCGAGTGCGGTCGGCCCGTGGTCCGATCTCGTGGGCGATCGCGGTCGATGACGTCGACGAGGCCCGAGCCGCGCTGGCCACGGCCGGCTTCGACCCCGACCCGGCGGTCGACGGCTCGCGCCGCACGCCCCACGGCGACCTCGTCGAGTGGCGGGTCTGCGACGTCGGGCCCGGGCCGTACGACGACTCCCTGCCGTTCCTCATCCAGTGGATCACGCCGATGGCGCCCGGCCCCGCCGACGGTGCTGTCGTGGAGTCTCTGGGGCTCACGCCGCCCGACCCGGACCGGCTGGCCCGGCTGCTGACCGCCGTCGGGATGGTGCCGAGCGAGCACTGGCCCAACCGGGTCTTCCACGAGGTCGGAGGCGCGACGGGCATCACGCTGAATCCGCTCGGAGAGCCGGAGGACCTCGGCCCGGCCTCGTGGTCGATGTCGTGGGAGGAGCCCGACAGCCCACCCACCTCGCTGTCGCTGGCCATCCCGACCGGTGAGCCGGCACGCCACGTGCTCGACGGCGTCGCGGTGTCGACCCGGCCCGACCGTCGGGGTGCCTGAGCCCAGGGCTCAGGCGATGGTGAGGCCGCCGTCGACCGGGATCATCTGCCCGGTGACGTAGCCGGCGGCGTCGGACGCCAGCCACACCGCGGTGGCCGCGAGCTCGCGCGGGTCGCCCGTGCGCCCGGTCGGCACGCGCTGCATCGCGAGGTCGAGGTAGCCCTCGGGGTAGGTGTCGGTCATCTCGGAGGCGAAGAAGCCGGGCGCGAGTGCGTTGACCCGGATGCCCTTGCGTCCCGTCCACTGCTGCGCGAGGTCCCGCGTCAGCCCGCCCAGGCCCGCCTTGGACGCCGAGTACGCCGCCTGGGGGAGGCCCCCGGTGGTGATGCCGAGGATCGAGGAGATGTTGATGATGCTCGACCCGGGCTGCATCACCCGGCCGCAGGCCTGGGCCATCCAGTAGCAGCCGTTGAGGTTGACGTCGATGACCGAGCGGAACTGCTCCGGGGTCTCCCGGGTCGCGGGGACCGCGGTGCCGACGCCGGCGTTGTTGACGAGCACGTCGACCCGGCCGAACGTCTCCATCGCCTCGTCGACGAGCCGCTGGCACTGCTCGGGTTCGGCCACGTCGGTGGCCACCGCGTGGACGCGCCGGCCGGTCGAACGTACGGACTCGGCGACCCGCTCCAGCTTGTCGACGCGTCGCGCGCCGAGCACCACGTCGGCGCCCGCCTCGGCGAAGCCGTGGGCGAACGCCACGCCGAGCCCGCTGGAGGCGCCGGTGATGATGACGACCTTGTCGTCGAGACGGAAGAGGTCCAGGACGGTCATGTTCGAAACCCTAGTCAGGCTGCGCGCGGGCGGTGGCTGAGGAGGGTTTCGGGCCTGCGGAATCCCCTCACGCACCGCTCGGGGCGGTCTCCAGGGGCTCGGCGGGCGCGCGCTGCAGGGTGCGGACCGACCGCGAACAGAGCACGAGGCCGACCACGACGAAGTACGCCACCCCCGAGGCGATGAGGACCGGCTCGAAGCCGAACGCCTCGGCCAGCGGACCGAAGGCGAGCTGCCCGATCGGCATCGCGATGAAGGAGCCGAGCGCGTCGTAGGAGTAGGCCCGCGACAGCAGCCGGTCCTCGATGTTCTCCTGCATGGCGAGGTTCCAGCCCATGCCGAAGATCTCCGTGCCGGCGCCGGCGAGGAAGGCTGCCGTGACGAGGCCCACCAGGGTTGGCGACAGGCCGAGCAGCAGCATGGGCGGCGCAAGCATGGCGATGCCCAGCATGCCCAGCAGCAGCGGTCGTTCCAGCCGGACGCGCAGCAGCACGACCGTGGTGAGCAGCAGCCCCACCGCCTCCGCGGACAGGACGTAGCCCCACCCCTGCCGCCCGATCGTGTCGTCGGCCACCGCCGGGCCCAGCGTGAGCCACGCCCCGGCGTGGATCATGTTGAGGACGCCGAAGCCCACCACGACCACCCAGAGCCACCGAGTTCCCCAGAAGAAGGTCCACCCCTCCCGGAGCTCCTTCACCGTGTCGGGCGCCTCCCTGCCGGCCTCGCGGGGCGGGATGGTGACCGGCACGAGGAGCAGGGCTGCGAGCAGCCAAGTCCCGGCGTCCACCGCGAGGGCCCACCCCGAGCCGACCGTCACGACGAGCAGCGCACCGGCGGTGGGACCCAGCACCATCATCGCGTTGCGGGTGAGGGACACGAGGGCGTTGGCGGGTTGCAGATCGGTGCGTGCGACGAGCTGCGGGAGCACGCTCGCCATGGCGGGGAACCCCACGCCGGACACCGCCCCGTGCACCGCGGACAGCACGATGAGCATCCAGATCTCGGCGTGCCCGGTGAGGACGAGCAGGGCGATCGCGCCCTGGCTGGCGGCGGAGGCGAGGTTGGAGGCCTGCAGCACCAGGGTGCGCGGGAACCGGTCGGCGATCACACCGCCGTAGAGCAGCAGCGCGACCATCGGGATCGTGTGCGCTGCGAGCACCTGTCCGAGGGCGGTCGGCGAGTCGGTGATGTCGAGCACGGCGAAGGCGAGCGCGATGGTCGCCATCATGTTGCCGAAGGTGTTGACGAAGCGCGAGGCGAAGTACCAGGCGAAGTTGCGGCTGCGCAGCGGGGCGAGCGCGGCGGACCAGGTCATCGGCCCTCCTCCTCGGTCGTGGGTTCGGTGGTGTCGTCGGTCGGGGTCCACTTGGCGGCAGGACCGGTGAGGCCGCCCTTCATCGTGAAGACGGTCGTGGTGGCGCTGATGTGGACGGTGTCCGGGGTGCCGGCGGGCCGGGCGGCGGCATGGAGGAGGTGTGAGGCCTCGTGGAGCAGGTCGAGAGCCTGGTGGAAGGCCTCCACCGGCACCCACGCCTCGAGGTCGCTCGAGGTGGCTGAGCCCGGGGCCGCGTCGAGCAGCCGACGCTCGACCTCGAGCGCGTTGGCCCGGGCGTACGCGAGCCGGGCGTCGAGCCCGGGGCGCTGAGGGGGTGAGCTTCCGCTCGGCGTCGTAGCGGTAGCGCTTGGCCACCCCGCCCCGGATCTTCTCCTCGCTCTCGACGACGAGCTCGCCGATGTCGTGGAGGACGCGCAGGTGGTAGGACGCGTTGGCATGGGTGGTCTCGAGTGCCCGGGCGACCTCAGCGGCGCTCATGGCCTCGGCGGTCAACATCGACAGGATGCGGAGGCGCAGCGGGTGCGCCGACGCGCGCAGCCGCGCCATCGCCTGCGGATCGGTCTCATCGTCCACGTCACCCTCCAAGAGTTCTTGGGGAGTGAGTCTGCCCCGCTGGCCGCCAACTGTCAAACACTTCTTGGGGAGTTGTCCCGGATCCTTCCCTGATCCGACCCTGGGTGCACCCCGGAACGGGATGAATTCGGTCGCCCGGCGTGCTTGTCTAGGTGTCACCGAAGGGCACCCGGCCCACCGAGGAGCGAGTGAGATGTCCGACCAGTACCCGCAACACCCGACCACCCAGCACGACGGCTTCGGCCAGCAGCCCCAGCCCGCCCACCAGACCCAGCTGTCGACGATGTCGCCCGAGGACGAGCGCACTTGGGGTGCGATCAGCCACGCCGGCGCCGTCGTCGCGATGATCTGCTCGGCCGGCTTCCTGGGCTTCCTGGCCTCGATCGCGGTCTACGTGGTCCACAAGGACCGCGGCCCGTTCGTCCGCGCACACGCCGCCAACTCCCTCAACATCCAGATCACCATGTTCATCTGGCTGGTGGTGCTCGGCATCCTCACCATCCCGGTCGCGATCTTCACCCTGGGGCTGGGACTGGTCGTGATGCTGCCGGCGCTGGCCGCCGCATTCGTCGTCGCCGGCGTCCTGCACGTCATCGGAGCCGTGAAGGCCTACAACGGCGAGTGGTGGAACCCGCCGTTCACGCCCAGCTTCGTCAAGTGAGCTGAGCCAGGACCCCGTCCTGCCACGCGAACGCTGCCCGGGTCCGGACCACCAGGTCCGGCCCGGGCAGCAGTGCTTCCACCCGCTCCGCCATCCCGGCGGGCAGGTCGGTGCGCAGGTAGCGGAGGCCGAAGTCGTGGCGGGCCGGGCAGTGCTGGATCCGCAGCAACCTGACCAGCGGCTCGAGCGCGAAGCGCAGGTGCAGCACGGTCGCCTCCGCCAGGTCGCCGCGCGCGATCGCGCGCTCCACCAGCCACGCCGCCGTCTGCCGGCGTGCGGCCGTCTGCGCGACGGCCTGCTCGCACTGGGCCGCGAGCTCGGCCTCGTCATCATCCTCGAGGACGAGCAGGCCGGCCGGATCGTGCAGGACCATCGGGGTGCCGTGGCGGCGCGTGTCCATGGTCAGCCGGTCCGGCGTGGTCTGGATGACCAGGTCGAGCAGCAGGGTGGGCCGCGACAGGTCGGCGGCGTCCGGCTGGAGGTGGACGAAGCACTGACGTCCCGTGGGCCAGGTCGCCTCCGGCAGCTCCCACACGTGGTCGACGTCGAGCTCCTGGCGCACCAGCGCCAGCACGGCGTCGTACGTCGTCGCCGCGTCGCCGCTGCACCAGGCCTCCACGTCGAGGTCGGAGTGCTCGTCCCAGCCGCCGGTCACCGCGGACCCGTTGACGACGACCACCTGCAGGGACGGCACGCGCTCGGGGAGCGAGGCGAGGAGGTCCAGCAGGTCGGCGTAGCGGGCCAGGTCGGCGTACATGCCCGCAGTATCCCTTCGCGGCCCCCGCGCCGGGCACGCTACGATGGTGCCGTGCACCAGAACCTGCTTCTTCCGCAGCCGCGCTGATCGCGTCCCTCCCGGACCGACGCGCGGCTACCCCTCCATGTGAGGGGTTTTTTCATGCCACCACCCAGCCACCCGCCCAGCCGAACCCGCAGCCAGCAACAAGAGGACACGCCATGAGCCAGGACACCGGAGCCCAGCACGAGACGGCCGGCGAGCGGGCGACGTACGACATCGCGGCCACCGAGACGAAGTGGCAGGGCGTCTGGGAGGACCTGCAGCCCTTCCGGGCCGACGACGACAGCCCGCGCGAGAAGCGCTACGCGCTGACGATGTTCCCCTACCCGAGCGGTGACCTGCACATGGGTCATGCCGAGGTGTTCGCGCTGCACGACGTGGTGGCGCGCTACTGGTGGCAGCGCGGCTACGAGGTGCTGAACCCGATGGGCTTCGACTCCTTCGGCCTGCCGGCGGAGAACGCCGCGATCCGCAACGACGAGCACCCCGACACCTACACGCGCGCCAACATCGCCAAGTCGATCGAGTCGTGCAAGAAGTACGCCGCGTCGTTCGACTGGTCGCGGACCTTCAACACCTCCGACCCGGGCTACTACCGCTGGACGCAGTGGCTGTTCCTGGAGTTCTTCAAGCGCGGCCTGGCCTACCGCAAGAACAGCCCGGTCAACTGGTGCCCCAACGACCAGACGGTGCTGGCCAACGAGCAGGTCGTGGGCGGCATCTGCGACCGGTGCGGGGCGGAGGTGACCAAGAAGGAGCTGACCCAGTGGTACTTCAAGATCACCGACTACGCCCAGGAGCTGCTGGACGGGCTGGACGAGCTGGAGGACACCTGGCCGGCCCGCGTCGTCACGGCGCAGCGCAACTGGATCGGCCGGTCCGAGGGCGCCCACGTCGACTTCGCGATCGAGGGCCGTGACGAGCCGGTCACCGTCTACACGACGCGGCCCGACACGCTGTTCGGCGCCACCTTCATGGTGGTGGCCGCGGACGCTGCGCTGGCCGGTGAGCTGGTCACCGACGAGCAGCGGGCGGCCCTGGAGGACTACCTGGTCGAGGTGCGCAAGGAGACCGAGATCAACCGGCTGTCGACCGACCGGCCGAAGACCGGGGTCTTCCTGGGCGTCCACGCGACCAACCCGCTGACCGGCACGAGCATCCCGGTCTACGCCGCCGACTACGTGCTGGCCGACTACGGCACCGGTGCCATCATGGCGGTGCCCGGTCAGGACCAGCGGGACTGGGACTTCGCGCAGGCCTTCGACCTGCCGATCATCCGCACCGTCGAGCCCCCGGCCGGCTGGGAGGGCGACGCGTTCACGGGAGACGGTCCCGCGATCAACTCCGCCAACGACGAGATCGACCTGTCCGGCATGGGGGTCGAGGAGGCGAAGTCGACCACGATCGCCTTCCTGGAGGGTCGGGGCCTGGGACGCGGCACCGTCAACTTCCGCCTGCGCGACTGGCTGCTGAGCCGGCAGCGCTACTGGGGCGCGCCGATCCCGATCATCCACTGCCCGGTCGACGGCGAGGTCCCGGTCCCCGAGGACCAGCTGCCGGTGACGCTGCCGATGCTGCGCGGCACCGACCTGAAGCCCAAGGGCACCTCGCCGCTGGGCGGGGCGGCCGACTGGGTCAACGTGAGCTGCCCGACGTGCGGCGGTCCGGCGACCCGGGACACCGACACCATGGACACCTTCGTGGACTCGTCCTGGTACATGTTCCGCTACTGCTCGCCCCACGACGACACCCAGGCGTTCGACAGCGCCAAGGTCAACGCGTGGATGCCGTGCAACCTGTACGTCGGAGGTGTCGAGCACGCGGTGCTGCACCTGCTGTACGGGCGGTTCTTCACCAAGGTCCTGAACGACATGGGCCTGGTCGACTTCCGTGAGCCGTGGTCGGCCCAGCTGAACCAGGGCTTCGTGATCAACCAGGGCAAGAAGATGAGCAAGTCCTTGGGCAACGGCGTCGACCTGGGGGACCAACTTGGTGCCTTCGGAGTGGATGCGGTGCGCCTGACGCTGGTCTTCGCCGGTCCGCCGGAGGACGACATCGACTGGGCCAACATGTCCCCGGACGGCTCGCTGCGCTTCCTGCAGCGGGCCTGGCGGCTGTCGGGTGACGTCACCTCGTCGCCCGGTGCTGACGTGTCCACCGGCGACCAGGCGCTGCGTCGTACGACGGCGCGGACCGTGCACGACGCCGCAGAGCTGGTCGAGGCCTACCGCTTCAACGTGATGGTGGCCCGGGTGATGGAGCTGGTCAACGCGACCCGCAAGGCGATCGACTCCGGCTGCGGTCCGGCCGACCCGGCGGTGCGCGAGGCCACCGAAGCGGTCGCGATCCTGCTGTCGCTGGTCGCGCCCTACACGGCCGAGGAGATGTGGGAGCGACTGGGCCACCGAGCCGACCGTCGTACGCGCCGGCTGGCCGACCGTCGACGAGGCGCTGCTGGTCGAGGACACGGTCACCGCCGTCGTGCAGGTGAAGGGCAAGGTGCGCGCCCGCCTGGAGGTCGCCCCCGACATCTCCGACGGGGACCTGGAGGCCGCGGCGATGGCGGACGAGGGCGTCCAGCGGGCCATCGACGGAGCACCCGTCCGCAAGGTGATCGTGCGTGCGCCCAAGCTGGTGAACATCGTCGTCTGACGCTCCGGTGGACCAGTAGGGTCGCGACATGTCCCGTGTCGTGGTGGTCACCGACTCGACCGCGAGCCTGCCGGCCGAGGTGGCGCAGGCCCGCGGCATCCGGGTCGTGCCGCTGCAGGTCGTGATCGGGGCCAAGGTCCTCGACGAAGGTCCCGACGGCGCGACGCCCGACGTGGTCGCGCAGGCGCTGCGCGACTTCGTGCCGGTCAGCACCTCACGCCCGGCGCCGATGCTGTTCGCCGACCTCTACCGCGAGCTCGAGTCCGCCGGCGTCGAGGAGATCGTGTCGGTGCACCTCTCCGGCGAGATGAGCGGCACCTTCGAGTCAGCGCAGCTGGCCGCGCTGGAGGTCGACCTGCCCGTCCATGTCGTCGACTCGGGCCAGGTCGGCATCGCGACCGGCTACGCCGCGCTGACCGCCGTCGACGTGCTCGAGGCCGGTGGCACCGGCGAGCAGGCGGCCGAGGCGGCGCTGGCGCGGGGGGAGGCGGCCTCGTCGCTGTTCTACGTCGACACCCTGGAGTACCTGCGCCGCGGTGGCCGGATCGGAGCCGCGGCAGCGATCTTCGGCAGCGCCCTGTCGGTGAAGCCGCTGCTCGAGATCAGCGAGGGCAAGGTGATGCCCCGCGAGCGCGTGCGTACGGCCTCGCGGGCCCTGGCGCGCCTCGCCGACCTCGCGGTCGAGGCGGCCGGTGACCAGTCGGTCGACGTGTGCGTCTCCCACCTCGCCAACGCCGACCGGGCCGAGGAGCTCGCGGCGATCCTGACCGAGCGCCTGTCCGACGGGCTGGAGGGTCGCGAGGTCATGTGCGGTGAGCTCGGTGCCGTCCTGGGCGCCCACGTCGGTCCCGGGATGGTGGCGGTCTGCGTCGCCCCGCGCCCCTGAGCCCCGATATCTGAGGACGGGGTGAACGGGTCCGAGGGTCGATCCCGTCCACCACGTCCTCAGATATCCCCTCCGGGGGCTTCTCCACAGATTGCCCGCGACCCCTGTCGGGTGGGGCGGAGCCGTTCCTAGCGTGGAGGCATGCGCCGATCCCAGTCGTCCTCCGAGCACGCCGAGGCGGTGTCGCGGCGACTGGCGAGCCTGAGCGCCGAGCTCGCCGCCGTCCGTGGTGACCCGGATCCCCCCACCCACACGCGGGTGCGTGAGCCGGTGGACCTCGCGCCGCCACCGGTGGTGCTCCCGGTGCCCGGCAGGCATGCGTCCCGGCGGCTGCTGGTCGGGGGCCTCCGGCTCGGGCCGGTGCACCTGGCCGTCGTCGCGGTGGTCGCCGCGCTGGCGGTCGGGCTGGCGGCCTGGTGGGCGGTGCGCGACCAGGCGGAGGTCGTGCCGGTGACGTCGACGAGCCCGGCGCCGACGCCCCTGGTCTCCGTCAGTCCCTCGGTCGAGGCGTCGGACGACACGTCGAGCGAAGCGTCGGGCGGCCAGGCGGGCGACGACACGGGCGGGCTCGTCGTCGACGTCGCCGGCAAGGTGCGTCGACCCGGGATCGCGGTGCTGCCGGCGGGTTCCCGGGTGGTCGACGCGCTGGAGGCTGCCGGCGGAGCCCGCCGCGGGGTCGACCTGACGTCGCTCAACCTCGCCCGACCGGTCGTGGACGGCGAACAGATCCTCGTCGGCGTACCGCCCGTCGCAGGCGTGGCAGGCAGCCTCGGCGCCCCGCCCGCGGGCGAGACGCTGGTCAACCTCAACACCGCCGACCAGGCCACGCTGGAGACCCTGCCGGGAGTGGGCCCGGTGACCGCTGGATCGATCCTGGCCTGGCGCGACGACCACGGCGGCTTCACGGCGGTGGACGAGCTGCTGGAGGTCGACGGCATCGGTGAAGCGACCCTGGCCGACCTCGCTCCGCTCGTGACGCTCTGACCGTGCCCGACCTCCGCGCGCTCGCTCTTGGCGCGGGGGCGTGGACGGGAGCGCTCCTGGTGCTGGTGCTGCCCGGACGGCTGGCGCTCGGGCTGGTGCTGGTGGTCGCCGTCGCCGTGACCGTCCTCGTCCGCCGGCAGGTCCTGGCCCTCGGCTGGCTGGGGCCCCTCGCGGCGCTCGTCGCGGTCGCGGGCGTCGCAGCGCTGCAGCAGACCGTCGTCGCCTCCTCTCCGCTGACCGGCCTTGCCGACGAGGAGGCGGTGGTGGCCCTGCGTCTCCAGCTCACCTCCGACGTGCGCCTCGTCGCCGGGCAGTACGGCGACCTCCAGGTCGTCCGGGCCCGGGTGACGCGCGTGGAGGGGCGGGGGAGCGCCTGGTCGCTGGACGCCCCGGTCGTGGTGATGGCCGACGCGGTGTGGCCGCGGCTGGCGCTGGGCACCCGGGTCGAGACGGCCGCCCGCCTGCACCCGGGTGACGACGAGGTGGCCGCCCTCGTCCGTCCCACCGGGCAGCCCCGGGTCCTCGGCGAGCCGGACGTGTGGTGGGACGCCGCCGCAGCCGTACGCCGATCGGTGCGCGCCGCGGTCGCCGGTCGGGACGTCGACGCCCGCGAGCTCGTCCCGGCGCTGGTGGTGGGCGACGACGGCGGCCTCGACCCGGACCTCGCCGACGACTTCCGGACGACCGGGCTGACGCACCTGCTCGCCGTCAGCGGCACCAACCTGACGCTCGTCGTGGGGTCCCTGCTCGTCCTGGGGCGCTGGGTCGGCGTGCGCGGGCGGTGGCTGCACGTCCTGGCTGCGGCCGGGATCCTGGGCTTCGTCCTCACCGCCCGGGCCGAGCCCAGCGTCGTGCGCGCCGCGGCGATGGGCACCGTCGCGCTGGTCGGGATGGGTCGCAACGGCCGCTCGCGCGGCACGCGGGGTCTCGGGGTGGCGGTCCTGGGCCTGCTCCTGGTGTGGCCACAGCTGGCGGTGACCGCCGGCTTCGCCCTGTCGGTGCTGGCGACCGCCGGGATCCTGCTGCTCGCCCCGGTGTGGCGCGACGCGCTGATGCGGTGGACCCCGCGCTGGGTGGCCGAGGCGGTCTCGGTGCCGCTGGCGGCCCAGGTCGCCTGCACGCCGGTGGTCGCGGCGCTCTCCGGCCAGGTGAGCCTGGTGGCCGTCGGCGCCAACCTGCTGGCCGCCCCGGCCGTCGCACCCGCGACGGTGCTCGGGCTGGCAGGAGGCCTGCTCGGGCTGGTCCTCGCACCGATCGGGGCCGCGGTGGCCGCGCCCGCGGCGTGGTCGGCGGAGTGGATCATCGCCGTCGCCCGGCAGGGAGCCGACGTACCCACCGCGGCGGTGGACTGGGGGACCGGTCCGGTGCCGCTCCTCCTCCTGACGCTGGCCTGCCTGGCCGCCGTGCCGCTCGCGCCGCGGCTGCTCGGCCGGCCGGGGTCCGCCCTCGCGTGCACCGGACTCCTCGTCGTGGTCATGCTGGTGCGACCGCCGACGCCGGGATGGCCTCCTGACGGCTGGGTGCTGGCGGCCTGCGACGTGGGCCAGGGCGACGGGCTGGTCCTCCGCGCCGGTCAGCACGCCGCCGTGGTGGTCGACGCGGGGCCGGACCCCGTCACCATGGACGCCTGCCTGGACCGGCTCGAGGTGCGCTCGGTCCCGCTCGTGGTGCTCACCCACTTCCACGCCGACCACGTCGACGGGCTCGCAGGGGTGATCGAGGGCCGCCAGGTCAGCGACGTTGAGGGCTCCTCGCTGCGCGAACCCGCCTCGGGTGTGCGCGTGGTCGAGTCAGCGGGCCGGGACCCGGACGCGGCGGCGTACGGCGCGACGCGCCGCGTGGGCGAGGTGACCCTGCAGACGGTGTGGCCGCGCCCGGGTGCCCCGTCGGGCACCTCCGACGAGAGCGCGCCCAACAACGCCAGCGTGGTGCTCGTCGCCGAGGTGGCGGGCGTGCGCTTCCTGCTCACCGGCGACGTGGAGCCGTCGGCGCAGGCGGCGCTGTCGCGCGACCTCGCCGGGCTGCGGGTCGACGTGCTGAAGGTGCCGCACCACGGGAGCCGGCACCAGGACCTCGACTGGCTGACCTCGCTCGGAGCGCGGGTGGCGCTGGTGTCGGTGGGACAGGACAACGACTACGGCCACCCGGCGCCCGACCTGATCGCCGCCCTCGACGCGGCGGGCGCGCGGGTGTGGCGTACGGACCTGGCGGGTGACGTCGTCGTGGTCGTGACCGACGGCGAGGTCGGTGTCGTCACCCGTGGATAGGGTGAGGGCACCATGGCACGCACTCCCTCCGCCGCGCAGGTCCTCGGCCACGTCGTCCTCGTGACGGGCAAGGAGGAATACCTCTCCGCACGCACGGTGGCGTCGGTCCGTGACGCGGTCCGTGCCCACGACGCGGAGGCGGAGCTCGCGGAGTCGCCGGCCTCCGACCTCACGCTCGCCTCCCTCGGGGAGATGGCTGCCCCGTCGCTGTTCTCCTCCATCCGCTGCGTGATGGTGCGGGGGCTGGAGGACCTGCCCGACGAGTCCGTGGAGGGGCTGCTCGACTACTGCGCGGCCCCCGCCGACGACGTCGCGCTGGTGCTCGTGCACTCGGGCGGTGCCAAGGGCAGCGGCGTGCTCACCAAGCTGCGCAAGCTCCCGGCCGTCACCGAGGTGAAGTCGGAGGAGATCCGGGCGAGCGAGATGCCGGGATTCGTGACGTCCGAGGTCGCCTCGCACGGCGCGAAGATCGATCCGGACGCGGCCACCTTCCTCGTGCAGGCCGTCGGCACCGACCTCCGGTCACTGGCGGCGGCCGCCGACCAGCTCACCAACGACTTCCTCGGCGAGCAGCTCACCGTCGAGAAGGTCCAGCGCTACTTCGGCGGTCGTGCCGAGGCGAAGTCGTTCACCGTCGCCGATGCCGCCTTCGCCGGCAAGCGGGCCGTCGCCCTGGAGGAGCTGCGCTGGGCGCTCGACTCCGGCACCGCCGCCGTGCTCGTGACGTCGGCGATGGCGGCCTCCGCGCGCAGCCTCGCCCGCTACCTCGGTGCGCCCCGCGGCGCCCGCGACGGCGACCTGGCCCGTGACCTGGGCGTCCCGCCGTGGAAGGTGCGCACCGTCCGTGACCAGTCCCGGTCGTGGAGCCCCGAGGGGATCGCCGCGGCGGTCCGCGCGGTCGCCGTGGCGGACGCCGACATCAAGGGCCAGGCCCACGACGCGTCCTACACGCTCGAGCGGCTGGTGCTCACGGTCGCGGGACTGCGCGACGCCCGCTGACCGGACTGCTCCTGGTCCTGAAATGCGAAACACCCGCCACGCGGGCGGGTGCTTGCGGGAAGGGACGCGTCAGAGCGTGGCGGCCTTCTTGGCGATCGAGGACTTGCGGTTGGCCGCCTGGTTGTCGTGGATGACACCCTTCGAGGCGGCCTTGTCGAGCGCCTTCATGGCGTCGCGACCGGCGGCCACGGCGGCGTCCTTGTCGCCGGCGTCGGCCAGCTCGCGGAACTTGCGAACGGCGGTCTTCAGGCGCGACTTGACGGCCTGGTTGCGCTGACGGCGCACCTCGTTCTGCTTGTTGCGCTTGATCTGGGACTTGATGTTCGCCACGTGGTGATCCTCGGATGCTGGAGCTGGACGGATGAGAAGTCTGGTGCTGTCGGCTGCCTGGCAACCCTGGTGGGGTGTGGCGCCGGACATGCAGGGAGAAACATTACCGGCAGGCGTCGCTCTCGCCCAAATCCGTCATGCTTCTGCGCTCGACGGTCGGCCCGTGCGTCGGGCGACCGCGTCCAGCATGCGCCGCGACTCGCGGATCCGGAAATCGTTGAGCGTCGGCAGGTTGACGTCCACCGCGACGAGCGATCGCACGGCCAGATGGGCGCCGAATCCGGCCAGGAACGCGGTGACGGCCTCCTCCCCGGCCTCCACCAGCGCGGGGGACGAGTCGATCGACGTGTCGAACCAGGGCTCGTCCATGCGCTCCAGCCGCGCCAGCAGCGGGTCGGCCCAGGCAGGACCCCGAGCCGCCGCGCCCCAGTCGACGAACACGATCTCGCCACCCGGTCGCCGCAGCAGGTTGTCGACCCGGATGTCCCAGTGGCTGACGTGCGGCATGGGACGGGCCGCCTGCTCACGCAACACGCCGGCCCAGCCGTAGGGGTCCGTGCGCAGCCACTCGGGTACGGGTGCCTGCGCGGGGGCGTCCGGCAGCGTGTCGAGGGTGTCGGCCCACTTGCCGAGGACCAACCCCACGTCGACCAGGTCGACGGTTGCCGGGACGTCGAGCCCCTGCAGCACCTCGGAGAGCCGGTCGGTGCCGTCGAGGACGGCTCCGAGCTCCGCCTCGTCGGAGAAGTCGGGGTGGCGTCCCTCGACGTCCTCGATCAGGAGGGCGACCCAGTCGCCGTCGTCGTACGACGCCAGCAGCCGCGCCCACAGGTCGTGCGCGCCGATGTGCTCGAGCACTCCGACCTCGCGGCGGAACAGGCCGGGGGTGTCGGGGTTGAGTGCGGCGCCGACCGCCTTGACGAACGCGCGCGTGCCATCGGCACAGGTCAGCCGCGTGGCACACCCGGGCGACATCCCGCCGACCTGCTCGACCATGTCGACGACGGGCGAGCCGAGCGTGTCCTCCACCCACGCGCGCACGGGAGCGGGTACGCCGTCGTACGGCAGGCGGACGCCGACCGCGCGGGGAGCGGTCACGACCAGCCCCGGCGCTCGGAGAGCCAGTCCCAGCAGACCTCGCCCTGCCAGCGCTGGTGGTCGCGGATGTGGGGCGACGTCGGGGGCACCGGCTGGTCGCACTGGAAGAAGAAGTAGCCCACGTAGAGCGCGAGGTTGACGTCGAACGCCTCCGGGTCGACGTCGCGCAGGAGCCGCCGCTCGGCGATGACGCGGTCCACGTCGATCCCCTCGCCGCGCGGGCCGATGAGGGCCGCGAACGAGTCGAACCAGTCGCACCCGCGCACCGGCCAGTTCCAGTCGCACAACAGAGCGCGGCCGTCCGCGTCGATGAGCACGTTGTCCGACCTGACGTCCGTGTGGACGAGGGTGTCACCGCCCACGACCTCCGCACAGCGCCGGGCGAGCGTCTCCGCCTCGGCCAGGTGCGCGGCATCCAGGTCGGCGCGGGTCGCGTGGATGTGCGGCCAGCCCTGGAGCAGGGGAGCGAAGTCGGCCTCTGCCGTGTCGAGGTCGAGCCCGGGCGGGGGAGGCGTCAGCGCGTCGGCGGCCACCTCCAGCGAGTCGAGCAGCGCGTCGAGGTCGGCCTGCTGCCACGGCCGGTGCGGGGGCCGGGCGGCGACGTACTCGATGCCGAGGACCACCCAGTCGTCGTCGAGGTGCCAGAGCAGCCGCGGGGCCGGCACCGACGCGGGCAGGGCCGCCAGCTTGCGCGCTTCCTCGCGGTAGGAGTCGGCGAACATCTTCTGCGCCTTGACCGACGCCGCCTTCACGAAGTGGCGCGAGCCGTCCTCGCACACCAGCACCGAGGCGAAGCCGGGAGTGAAGCCGGTGGTCTGGGAGAGCGCCTTGACGACCGGCGAGCCGCACCTGCGCTCGATCCAGGCACGGAGGTGGGGCGGGAGGAACGCCCACTCCAGCCTCCGGGCGGTCCTGTCGTGCGGGACGGGGTAGGGGGCGACGGGCATGGCGGCATCCTTCCCCACCGCGTGCGCGCGGCACGAGCCGATATCCGTTGGAGTCGACCGTGCGCGGACGGGAGGATGACCGCATGCCCGAGCTCGTGCTGCCCACCACGTCGGTCCGTGCGTCGTTCCTGCAGGCGATGGACGAGTTCGTCGCCGAGGGAGCCGAGTTCAGCCAGACCGCCGCCTGGATCGAGCACAACGCTCCCGGGTGGCAGGAGCCGGACGCCTTCGCCACGTTCGTCGAGGCGGTGCGGGCGGACGCGCTCGAGGAGACCCCTCGCCCGGAGTGGCACGTCCCCTGCACGACGCTGTGGTGGGTGGACGGGGACGACTACCTGGGCCGCATCGCGATCCGACACCGGCTCAACGACTTCCTCCTCGACGTCGGCGGTCACATCGGCTACGACGTACGCCCCACGCGCCGGCGCGAGGGCCACGCGACGGCCATGCTGAAGGCGGCCCTGCCGTGGGCGCTCGGGCTCGGGATCGACCCGGCGCTGGTCACCTGCGACGAGGACAACGCCGGCTCCGTCGGGGTGATCGAGGCCGCCGGCGGCGTGCTCGAGGACGTACGCGGGATCAAGCGCCGCTACTGGGTCCCGACGTCCTGAAGCGGCGCTGGAGCAGCCTGGCTGCGCGTCGCCGCACCCACACCCGCCACCGCGACGACCAGGCCGACCAGCTGCGTCACCGTGAGCGTCTCGTCCAGGACCAGCCAGGCGAGGACGGCGGTGACCGGCGGACTGAGGAAGAACAGGCTGGCCGCGGCCCCGGAACCGCCGCGCAGCACGAGCAGGGCGAGCAGCACGAGGCCGACGATCGAGTTCACGACCGCGAGGAACAGCACGGACACGACCGCCTGAGGCGTGTCGGTGACCGGCCAGGCGCCCTCGGTGAGTCGTCCGAGCACGAGCAGGGGCGGGGCCGACACCGCGAACTGGAGGGCCGCCGACCACAGGAGGTCGGGGCGCGCGCCGATCCAGCGCTGGCCGAGCGTGCCGAGGCTGAGGGTGAGCATGCTGAGGCCGCCGACCAGGACGGCGACGGGGCCACCGGCGTGGTCGAGGTCGGCGCCCAGCACGAGCAGCACACCCACGACCCCGGCGACGAAGCCGACGACCTGCACCGGCGAGACCCGCTCGCCCAGGAGGGCGGCCGCGAGCAGGACGGTGAGCACCGGGCTCAGCGCGTGGAACAGGGAGGCGAGGGTCGCGCCGAGGCCGAGGTCGAAGGCGACGTACATCAGCCCGAACTGGACGGCATTCATCACCACCCCGACGAGCGCCACCCGGCGGAGCGTCGTGCGGTCCATCCGCGTCGGCCGGCGCAGCGCGACGGCGAGGCCGGCGGCGAGCACCGCCGCGATCACGAACCGCCAGCCCAGCGCCGTGAAGGGTGCGGCGGCGTGGACCGCGGCCGGTCCGGAGATGTAGCCCGACGACCAGACGAGGACGAAGGCGGCGGCCGGGACGAGGGGGAGCGACGATCCGGTCCGGGAGGGCACCACGGCACGCTAGCGTCCGGCGCCCGGGACCGGTCCGCCGTCGCCGGTTCGTTGCGCCCACGCCCGCGTGGAAGAATGGGCCGACCCCGCCGTCGTACTCCTGAAAGCAGTCCGTGAGCCTCAAGAACGCGCCCAAGCCTGGCTCGACCGACCCGTCGATCATCCGCAACTTCTGCATCATCGCGCACATCGACCACGGCAAGTCCACGCTGGCCGACCGGATGCTGCAGCTGACCGGGGTGGTCGACGAGCGCGCGGCGCGGGCGCAGTACCTCGACCGGATGGACATCGAGCGCGAGCGCGGCATCACGATCAAGTCGCAGGCGGTCCGGATGCCGTGGACGGTGCCGGCCGACAACGACGAGGGCGCCGAGCCGGGGACCTACGTCCTCAACATGATCGACACCCCGGGCCACGTGGACTTCACCTACGAGGTGTCCCGGTCGCTGGAGGCGTGCGAGGCCGCGGTCCTGCTGGTCGACGCCGCGCAGGGCATCGAGGCCCAGACGCTGGCCAACCTCTACCTCGCGATGGGCGCCGACCTCCACATCATCCCGGTGCTCAACAAGATCGACCTGCCCGGCGCGATGGTCGACAAGTACGCCGCCGAGCTCGCCGGCCTGGTCGGCTGCGAGCCGGAGGAGGTGCTGCGGGTCAGCGCCAAGACCGGGGTGGGCGTGGCCGGCCTCCTCAACGAGATCGTGCTGCAGACCCCGCCGCCGGTCGGCGACGCCGACGCACCTCCGCGGGCCCTGATCTTCGACTCCGTCTACGACACCTATCGCGGGGTCGTCACCTACGTCCGCGTCATCGACGGCAAGCTCACCCACCGCGACCGGATCAAGATGATGTCGACCGGCGCCGTGCACGAGATGCTCGAGGTCGGCGTGATCAGCCCCGAGCCCGTCAAGGCCGGTGACCTGGGCGTCGGCGAGGTCGGCTACCTCATCACGGGGGTGAAGGACGTACGCCAGTCGCGCGTGGGTGACACCGTGACCAGCCAGCACCACGGCGCCACCGAGGCGCTGGGCGGCTACAAGCACCCCAACCCGATGGTCTACTCGGGGCTCTACCCGATCGACGGCGACGACTACCCGACGCTGCGCGACGCCCTCGAGCGGCTCCAGCTCAACGACGCCGCGCTGACCTTCGAGCCGGAGACCTCGGGCGCGCTCGGCTTCGGCTTCCGGATCGGCTTCCTCGGGCTGCTGCACATGGAGATCACCCGCGACCGGCTCGAGCGCGAGTTCAACCTCGACCTCATCTCGACGGCACCCAACGTGGTCTACGAGGTGTTGACGGAGGACGGCAGCGAGATCGTCGTGACCAACCCGAGCGAGTACCCCGAGGGCAAGATCGCCGAGGTCCGCGAGCCGGTCGTCAAGGCGACGATCCTCAGCCCCAGCGACTACATCGGCACGATCATGGAGCTGTGCCAGACCAAGCGGGGCAACCTGCAGGGGATGGAGTACCTCTCCGAGGACCGCGTCGAGATGCGCTACACCCTGCCGATGGGCGAGATCGTCTTCGACTTCTTCGACCAGCTCAAGTCGCGCACCAAGGGCTACGCCTCGCTCGACTACGAGCGCTCCGGCGAGCAGGCCGCCGACCTGGTCAAGGTCGACATCCTGCTGCAGGGCGAGCCGGTCGACGCGTTCTCGGCGATCGTGCACAAGGACGCGGCCTACAGCTACGGCGTGATGATGGCCGGCAAGCTCAAGGACCTCATCCCGCGCCAGCAGTTCGAGGTGCCGATCCAGGCGGCCATCGGGGCGCGGGTCATCGCCCGGGAGAACATCCGGGCCATCCGCAAGGACGTGCTGGCCAAGTGCTACGGCGGTGACATCACCCGCAAGCGCAAGCTGCTCGAGAAGCAGAAGGCGGGCAAGAAGCGGATGAAGAACATCGGCACCGTCGAGGTGCCGCCCGAGGCCTTCATCGCCGCGCTGTCCACCACCCAGCCGACCGAGAAGGCCGGCAAGAAGTAGGCCGAGATCATGTCCCCGGTCGTCCGCAGCGACGAGGTCCCCCCGACGCCGTGGGCCAACGGCGGCGGTACGACCCGCGAGCTGCTGCGGGCCGACGACGGGTCGTGGCGGATCAGCCTGGCCGACGTCACCACCGACGGACCCTTCTCGGCGTTCCCGGGACGCCACCGGCTGCTGACCGTGGTCGACGGCCCGGTGCTGGCCCTGCAGGTCGACGGCGAGGCGCACGTGGTCGAGCCCCGGCGTCCCTTCGCCTTCTCCGGCGACGCGGCGGTCGTGGCGTCGGTCCCCGAGGGTCCGGTGCGCGCCCTCAACGTGGTCGTCGACCCGCAGGTCGTGGACCCGTACGTCACGGTGCTCGAGCTGGGACGGTCCTCGGCGCTGCCGCTGGCCGAGGACCAGGCGGCCTACGTCCTCGCGGGCCCCGAGTCCGGCTTCCTCGTCACCGGGCCCGGCGAGCTCAGCGGTCGGTGCACCGTCGCCGTGATCACGCTGCAGCGCCGCTGACCCGCTAGACCTGCTCCCGCGTGAGGGTGACCTCGGTGACGGTGATGCCCAGCGCCGCCTCGAGCGCCGCGACCGGCTCCTCGAACTCGGCGGTGCGCGGCCGGCGCGTGCGGGCGAACCAGACCACCTCCAGGGGGCGACGCCGAGCCGTGCCGGAGGCGCGCCAGAAGCCGCTGATCCTGCCGTCGACCAGCAGTGGGGGCAGCAGCATGCCGTTGGACTCGTTCCAGAGCCGCCGGTGGTGCGCGGGTGCCACGAAGCGGTCGCGGGCCTTGGGGTCGTAGCCGCAGAGCAGCGCGTCGAACTCCGGCAGCAGGCGCACTCCCGGCAGGTCGCGGGCAGCGGGTGCGGAGGGCAGGTCGAGGTAGGTGCGGCCGTCGGGCCCGTCGTCCTCCCGCACGTCGAGACCGTCGAGTCCATCGTCGACCGAGCCGAGCGACATCCCCGACCACCAGGCGACGTCCTGCCGGGACGAGGGCCCGTGGACGGACAGGTGCAGCCGGACGACGTCGGCGAGCGTGGCCGGACCGGTCCGCTCGAACGTGCGGTAGAGCGGCCGGCCCTGCCCCTCCCAGCGATCACCCGAGGCCGGACGTCGCACCAGACCGCCGTGCGCGAAGGCGAGGTAGCGGCCGGGGGCGGTGTCGCCGGCCCCCCGCGACCGCGACGACCCGTGCTGCGCCAACCAGCCGAGGAGGTGCTCGCGGAGCTCCTCCGGGGTGCGCCAGTCGCGGGCGAACTCCTCCACCGACGCCCACAGGTCGGCGATCTCGTCGTCGGAGATCGCGAGCATCCGCGCCCAGCGACGGTGCTGGCCGACCCGTGTCGCCTCGGCGAGCACGGTGTAGCAGGCCGGGCTCGCGGTGTGCACCGTGCCCCGGATGGTGCTGCCCCGCACCACGGTCCCGGCGGCGTACGCCGTGCTGATCGCCTCGTGGGTGATCCCGGGGAAGCGTGCGCCGAGACCGATGAACGCCGAGCGGGCGGTCTGGGTCTGCATGTCGCCGATCGCGTGCACGGCCGCGGCGGCGTCGGTGGCTGCGTCGGGGACGTCGGGGACGTCGGGGAACTGGCGGGCCAGGGATGCGCCGGCCAGGTCCTCCCAGGAGCGAGCCACCTCAGCCGCGCATCGGACCGCCGGGGCGGTCGTAGGACTCCGCGACGATCTCCGCGACCACGGAGAGGGCGATCTCGCCGGCGGCCTTGCCGCCCAGGTCGTGGCCCGCCGGCACGTGCAGCGTCGACACGTCGACGCCCTCGGCTCCCAGCTCGTCCAGGAGTCCGGCGGCACGGCCCCGGCTGGCCATCATCGCGACGTAGCCCGCCTCGGAAGCGAGGGCGGCGCGGAGCACCGCAGGGGCGTCCGGGGCGTCGTGGTCGCACAGCACCACGGCATCGCCGGCACCCGGGTCGAGCCCCGGACCCCCGTCGTCCTCCGCCTCGACGAGCACCTCGCGGCCAGCCGCGGTCGCGATGGCCGTGAGGGCGCGGGAGATCGGGTTGTCGCTGAGCACCAGGATCCGGCCGTGCTCCACCCGCCGGTCCGACCACGGCTGCTGACGCTCGCTCATGCCGGCCAGCCTAGGCTCGTCGCATGCCCGTCACCATCCCGCCGGCGCTGCTGTCCCAGCAGGCGCTGGGGGAGGACTGGGCGCACTGGCTGGACGGGCTGTCCCGGCGGACCGAGGAGCTGCTCGACGAATGGCACCTGAGGCCGGTCGCCGTCGCGTTGCACGGCTTCTGCTCGCTCGTCGTGCCGGTCGTGGACGCGGACGGGCGCGGCGGGGCCCTCAAGGTCACGTTCGACGGCGACGAGGAGTCCCGGCACGAGGGCCTGGCCCTGCAGCACTGGGGCGGTCGCGGCGCCGTACGGCTGCAGCGGGCGGACCCGCACCGGCGCGCGCTGCTGCTGGAGTGGTTGCCCGGCCCGGACCTGGGTGACTCGTGGGACGTCGAGGCCTGTGAGGTCGTCGGCGGTCTCTACCGACGGCTGCACGTCCCGGCGCTGCCCCAGCTGGCCTCCGCCGACTCGTACGTCGAGCGCTGGCTGGCCGAGCTGGCCGAGCTCGGCCGTGACCTCCCGGTCCCGCGGCGCTACGTCGAGCAGGCCCTGTCGACCGGCCGCGACCTCCTCGCCGACGACCGCGCCGGTCGGGTCGTCCTCCACGGCGACCTGCACTACGCCAACGTGATGGCCGACGAGGCGGGGGAGTGGCTGGCCATCGATCCCAAGCCGATGAGCGGCGACCCTCACTACGAGCCGGCGCCGATGCTCTGGAACAGGATGGAGGAGCTCGGCGGGCCGGCAGCGGTCGGGTCGGTGCGCGACGGGCTGCGTCGCCGCTTCCACGCCCTCGTCGACTCGGCCGGTCTCGACGAGGCCCGGGCGCGTGACTGGGTGGTCGTGCGGATGGTCATCAACGCCGGCTGGACGGTCCAGGACGCCCGGCGCGCCGATCGGCGCCTCTCGGAGGCCGAGCAGGACTGGATCACCCGCTGCATCGCCGTGACGAAGGCCGTGCAGGACTGACCGTGTCGCCCGTCCGATGTGGTCCGTGCCCCGGACAATCGGCGCGTTCCCTACCGCTCGGTAAACCCAGTGATCTAGGTTACAAGCCAAGTCTCCAGCTTGCCCCCGCTGCGTGGCGCGCCGCGTCACGCTCCCATGAATGAGTAGGTAACAGATGCCGACCACCATCGACACGGCCTTCCTCGACACGATGCCCGCCAACGTGGCCGTCCAGTTCTTCGACCGTGTCACCGCCACCCCCGACGCCGAGGCCTTCCGTTTCCCGCGCGGCGAGGCGTGGGAGTCGGTCACCTGGAAGCAGGCAGGTGACCGCGTGGAGGCCCTCGCCGCAGGCCTCATCGCGCTGGGCATCCAGCCCGAGCAGCGCGTCGGCATCGTCTCCGGCACGCGCTACGAGTGGATCCTGGCCGACCTGGCGATCATGTGCGCCGCCGGCGCCACGACGACGGTCTACCCGAGCACCAACGCCGAGGACACGACGTACATCCTGGGCGACTCCGAGAGCCGCGTCGTCTTCGCCGAGGACGACGAGCAGCTGGCCAAGCTGACCGCCCACCGCGCCGAGCTGCCCCACGTCGGCAAGGTCATCACGTTCGAGGGAAAGGCCGACGGCGACTGGGTGATCTCGCTCGACGACCTGGCCGCACTGGGTGACAAGTTGCTCGCCGATCGGCCCGATGTCGTGCGCACCACGTCCGAGGCGATCTCGCCCGACCAGCTCGCGACCCTGATCTACACCTCCGGCACCACCGGCCGCCCCAAGGGCGTACGACTGCGGCACTCGTCGTGGGTCTACGAGGGCGAGGCCATCCGCGCCCAGGGCATCCTCTCCGAGAGCGACCTGGAGTTCCGCTGGCTGCCGATGGCGCACTCGTTCGGCAAGGTGCTGATGTCGACGCAGATGGCGTGCGGCTTCGCTGCCGCGATCGACGGCCGCGTCGAGAAGATCGTCGACAACCTGGGCGTGGTGAAGCCGACCTTCATGGGTGCGGCCCCCCGCATCTTCGAGAAGGCCCACGGCCGCATCGTCACCATGCAGGCAGCCGAGGGCGGCGCCAAGGAGAAGCTCTTCAAGGCCGCCTTCGCCACCGGCCTCGAGGTCGAGCGACTCAAGCGCGAGGGCAAGTCGGTCCCCATCGGCCTCAAGGTCAAGCACGGCCTCTTCGACAAGCTGGTCTTCAGCAAGGTGCGTGACCGCTTCGGGGGACGCGTCCGCTTCTTCATCTCCGGTGCCGCCGCACTCAACCGCGACATCGCCGAGTGGTTCGGCGCGGCCGGCATCACCATCCTCGAGGGCTACGGCCTGACCGAGACGTCGGCCGGCTCGTTCGTCAACCACCCCGACCGCAACAAGTTCGGCACCGTCGGCCCGGTCTTCCCGGGCAGCGAGGTCAAGCTGGGTGAGAACGACGAGGTCATGATCAAGGGCCCCGGCGTGATGGACGGCTACCACAACCTCCCGGAGGAGACCGCCAAGACGCTGACCTCCGACGGCTGGCTGCACACCGGCGACAAGGGCGCGCTCGACGAGGACGGCCACCTGGTCATCACCGGCCGCATCAAGGAGCTCTTCAAGACGTCCGGTGGCAAGTACATCGCCCCGCCGGCGATCGAGTCCAAGTTCAAGGCCGTCTGCCCCTACGCCAGCCAGTTCATGGTGTTCGGCGAGGAGCGCAACTACTGCGTCGCCCTCGTCACCCTCGACCCCGACGCGATGGCCGGCTGGGCCGAGGCCAACGACATGAGTGGCGCCTCCTACACCGAGATCGTGCAGTCGGATGCCGTCCACGGGATGGTCAGCGGCTACGTCGACGAGCTCAACAGCCACCTCAACCGCTGGGAGACCATCAAGAAGTGGAAGCTCCTCGACCACGACCTCACGGTCGAGTCGGGCGAGCTCACCCCCTCGATGAAGGTCAAGCGCAACGTCGTGCAGGGCAACCACCAGGCCGTGATCGACGAGATGTACGCCTGAGCCCCAGCGCTCGCACAGGCCGCACACAGCGGGCGCCGGTCGGATGGGTGCCAGTGGGAGACCACTGGCACCCATTCGCCATTTCGCGACCGTCACCATGCTGTTCAGGAGCACACGATGAACCCGACCCACCACCACCCACACCCTGCGTCCGGAGAGGCCGGGGAGCCGCACGAGCACGACCTGGGCCTCCAGCACGACCTCGTGACCCTCGAGCGACGAGGCCTCTCGCGCGGCATGGGACGGAGAGGGGTGCTCGGTGTCCTGGGCGGCCTGTCGATCGTCGCGGTCGCCGGTTGCGCCGGGGACGACTCCACCCCTGCGTCCACGTCCACGACCCCGAGCAGCCCGCCCAGCGGTGGTCCGGGCGGTGGCCCGGGCGGCGCGATGGGAGGCGACTCCTCGGTGGAGGTGGCCGAGGGCGAGATCCCCGAGGAGACCGCCGGTCCCTATCCCGGCGACGGGTCCAACGGGCCCAACGTGCTCACCGAGAGCGGCGTGGTGCGCAGCGACATCACGACGAGCTTCGGATCGGCGTCCGGCGTCGCCGATGGCGTGCCGCTCACGCTGCGCTTCAAGGTCTACGACCTCACCGGCGACGACGCCGAGGTGCTGGCCGGGGCGGCGATCTACGCCTGGCACTGCGACCGCGACGGCGCCTACTCGATGTACGACGGCGCCGCGGCCGACGAGAACTACCTGCGCGGGGTCCAGGAGTCCGACGCCGACGGGTGGGTGGAGTTCACGACGGTCTTCCCGGGCTGCTACTCAGGTCGCTGGCCGCACGTGCACTTCGAGGTCTACGAGTCGCTGGACGCCGCGACGAGTGCCTCCAACAAGCTGCGCACCTCGCAGCTGGCCTTCCCGCAGGACGTCTGCGAGGCGGTCTACGCCACGGCGGGCTACGAGTCGTCGGTGGCCAACCTGGCGCAGACCAGCCTCGACTCCGACGGCATCTTCAGCGACGGCTACTCCCTCCAGATGGCCACGACGAAGGGGTCGGTCACCAACGGCTACACCGCGACCCTCAACGTGCCGATCTGACGCGGCGTCGCGCGCGAGGGCGCGCGTGATTGGATATTCGCGTGCCCCCCGCGCAGCCCGACGGTGACGTCGCCCCCGAGGACGGCCTGCTGCCCGACGAGGCGTGGGCCGAGTTCGGCAGCAGGCCCTTCGGCCTCTACGTGCACGTGCCGTTCTGCAGCGTGCGGTGCGGCTACTGCGACTTCAACACCTACACCGCGCACGAGCTCGGTGACGAGGTCGGCGCCAGCCGTTCGTCGTACGCCGAGGCGGCCATCCGCGAGATCCGCTTCGCCCGGCACGTGCTGGGCCACCGCGACGTGCCGATCGAGACGATCTTCTTCGGCGGAGGTACGCCGACGCTGCTCAAGGCGGCCGACCTGGGAGCCATCGTGGCGAGCGCAGCGGCCGAGTTCGGCCTGGCCGACGGCGTGGAGATCACCACCGAGGCCAACCCCGACAGCGTCGCGGCCTGGGACCTCGAGGAGCTGCGGACCGCCGGCTTCAACCGGATCAGCTTCGGCATGCAGTCGGCGGTCGACCACGTGCTGCGCACCCTGGACCGCACCCACGACCCGATGCGGGTCCCAGCCGCGGTCGAGTGGGCGCGCCAGGCGGGCTTCGACGACGTCAGCCTGGACCTGATCTACGGCACGCCGGGGGAGTCGCTGGCCGACTGGGAGACGTCGGTCGAGTCGGCCCTGTCCTGCGAGCCCGACCACATCTCCGCCTACTCGCTCATCATCGAGGACGGCACCGCGATGGGCCGCCAGGTCGCGCGCGGTGAGCTGCCGATGCCCGACGAGGACGACCTGGCGGACAAGTACCACCTCGCCGACGAGCGGTTCTCCGCCGCCGGGATGCAGTGGTACGAGGTGTCCAACTGGGCCACCTCGCCGGACCACTGGTGCCGGCACAACCTGCTCTACTGGACCGGCGGCCACTGGTGGGGCGTCGGCCCCGGCGCCCACTCGCACGTGGGCGGCACCCGGTGGTGGAACGTCAAGCACCCCGCTGCCTACGCGGAACGGCTGGGCCGGGGGGTCTCGCCCGCCATGGCGCGCGAGGTGCTGGGCTTCCGGGACCAGAAGGTCGAGCGGATCCTGCTCGAGATCCGCCTCGTCGAGGGCCTGCCCGTCTCGGCGCTCGAGGCCTCGGGGCGCTCGCACGTCGCCCGCATGGTCTCCGACGGCCTCGTCGAGCTCGTCGCCGAGCGCCTCGTCCTCACCCAGCGCGGCCGGCTGCTCGCCGACGCCGTCGTGCGCGACCTCGTCGACTGATCGGCCGCACGGCCCAACGCTGGGGTATCTAGGGACGGAATGGTCGGCGGAAAGGCCCTCCGGCCTACCAGAACGTCCCTAGATCCCCAGCTTGGCTCAGGGAAGCGTCGTGAAGTCGATCAGCTCCTCGACCCGACCGAGGAGGGCGGGGTCGAGGTCGGCGTAGGAGCTCACCCGGCCGAGGACGTGCTTCCAGGCGCGGGCGATGTCGGCCTGGTCACGGTGGGGCCAGCCGAGCTGCTGGCACGTGCCGGTCTTCCAGTCGATGCCCTTGGGGACGTGGGGCCACCGCGGGATGCCGAGGCGGTCGGGCTTCACGGCCTGCCAGATGTCGATGAAGGGGTGTCCCACGACGAGCACGTGCTTGCCGACGGGGGAGCGGGCGATGCCCTGAGCGATCCGGGCCTCCTTCGACCCCGGCACCAGGTGGTCCACCAGGACGCCGACGCGGCGCTGCGGGCCCGGCCGGAAGTCTCGGAGGTGGTCGGCGAGGTCGTCGACGCCGCCGAGGTACTCCACGACGACGCCCTCGATGCGCAGGTCGTCGCCCCAGACCTTCTCGACCAGCTCGGCGTCGTGACGGCCCTCGACGAAGATCCGGCTGGCGCGGGCCACCCGGGCCCGCGCGCCCTGGACCGCGACCGATCCGGACGCCGTACGTGCGGGGGCCGGGGGCGCCACGCCGCGCACCGGCCGGGTGAGGATCACGGGCTTGCCCTCGAGCAGGAAGCCCGGGCCCAGCGGGAACGTACGCCGCTTGCCGCGGCGGTCCTCCAGTGTGAGCGTGTCGATGTCGCGGTCGATCGCGACCACCTCGCCGACCCAGTCGGCGGTGACCTCCTCGACCACCATGCCCAGCTGGGCAGGGGTCTCCACCGCCCGGCCGTTGGCCGGGACACGCCAGTCGGTGGCGAGGACGTCGGTTCCGTAGCGATCGAGAGGCACCGTCTCACCGTAGGTCGCGAGTGTCGGCGCGCCGGGGTGGCACGCCGGTCACGACACGATCGGGACAGGTCAGTCCGAGTCCTGCGTGGAGGTGTCCTCGGTGGAGGCGTCTGGCTCCTGGGTGGCCTGACCGGCTCCGCCGCCCGTGGTGTCGTCGCCCTCCTGGTCGGGCGCCTGGCTCGCGCCGTCGTCGTTGCCGAGGTCCTCCTGCGTGGCGTCCATCTCGAGCTCTTCGCGGCTCTTGGTCGCCTCGTCGTCCGGGTCCAGCGGCTCGGCGAGCGGGTTGTCCTCGCCGGGCTGGAGGTCCTCGGGCAGCTGGTCGTCCGAGATGCCGCCGATCCGCTCGGAATCCGGGGACGCCGTGTCACCGGAGTGGTCGGAGTCGGCCGGGCTGGTGCCGCTGCTGGCCTGCGGCGTCTCGGTGGAGGCGGCAGGGTCGGGCGCGGACTCGCTGTTCTCGGTCATGGTCCAGTCCTACCGACCACCGTGCTGGGCGTCCAGCCCCCGCGGGGTGGGTTGGGTCAGCAGAGGCCGGCGTGCAGGTGCGTGGCGGCGTCAGACCAGCGGCAACCGCTTCTGGCTCCGGGGGAGGTGCTCGTAGCCCAGCCGTACGGCGCTCTCGAGGAGGGCGGGGTCCCAGGGCCAGTCGCCCTCCGCCAGCGCCTGGGACTGCGGCACCCCGCGCGAGGCCAGGTCGCGGATCGTCTCGGCGATCACACCGAGCTCGATGCGCTGGTCCTGCACGAACTCCTTGTCGACCACCTGACCGTGGCCCGGCACGACGACGGTGGCATCGGTCATCAGCCCGATCACGAGGTCGAGCGTCAGCGGCCACTCCATCGGCCACGAGTCGTCACCGATGAAGGGCGGGTCCGACTCCTCGACCAGGTCGCCGCCCAGCAGCACGTCCGCGTCCGGGACGCGGACGACCAGGTCGCCCGCGGTGTGTCCGCGGCCCGGGTGGATGAGCTCGACGGCGCGGTCGCCGAGGTCGAGCTGCACCGCCGACGAGAAGGTGTGGGTGGGGAGGTGGAGCGTCGTCGCGAGGACCTCCTCGCGCCGCGGGTCGTCGGCCGCCCGCTCGTACTTCTCAAAGGTGTTGCCCGCCGACACCTCGATGTGGTCGCGCGCCCACTCGGTCGCGTGGACGGGCATGTCGCCGAACTGCTCCACCATCGTGGCGTTGCCGAAGTGGTGGTCCCAGTGCTCGTGCGTGTTGACCAGGGCGGTCAGCGGCCCCGCACCCAGGCGCCGTACGTCGTCGGCGACGATGCGCGCCTGGGCGGCCGACCCGTGGGTGTCGACCATGACCAGGCCGTCGGACCCACCGATGAGGGTGATGTTGACGTGCATCCAGTCGTAGTGCGCCACCCAGACCCGCGGCGCCACCTCTTCGAACCGGGGGGTGAGGTCGGGCATGCCGCCGAGCCTACGGTTCCCTTGTAGGCTTGGCACTCCGGGTGAACGAGTGCCAGAACCAGCGAGGAGGGCTTCCATGGTCGACGACCGCAAGCTCGACGTGCTGCGCGCGATCGTCGAGGACTACGTCGCCACCGAGGAGCCCGTGGGCTCCAAGGCGCTGGTCGAGCGCCACGGCCTCGGGGTCTCCCCGGCCACGGTCCGCAACGACATGGCGGCGCTCGAGGACGAGGGCTACATCCACCAGCCCCACACCAGCGCCGGCCGGGTGCCCACCGACAAGGGCTACCGGCTCTTCGTCGACAAGCTCACCACCCTCAAGCCGATGAGCGCCGCCGAGCGCCGGGCGATCTCGACCCTGCTCGACGGTGCCGTCGACCTCGACGACGTCGTGCAGAAGTCGGTGCGGCTGCTGAGCCAGCTGACCCGTCAGGTCGCCATCGTGCAGTACCCCACGCTCTCCCGCTCGACCGTGCGCCACGTCGAGCTGGTCGCGCTGACCCCCACGCGCGTGATGGTGATCCTCATCCTCAGCAGCGGACGGGTCGAGCAGCGCCTCGTCGAGCTGGACGAGGCGATCGCCGACACCGACCTCGCCGAGCTGCGGGCCGCGGTCAACCAGGCGAGCGCCGGCGTGCAGATCGCGGCCGCCGCCGCCACGCTGGGCGCCGTGCCCGACGCCGTACGCCCGGAGCAGGCGGACTCCGCCCGCACCGTCGTGGGCGTCCTCACCGAGGCAATGTCCGACCACCGCAACGACGAGCGCGTCGCCGTCAGCGGCACCGCCAACCTGGCTCGGTACGGCGACTTCGACACCGCCGTACGCCCTCTCCTGGAGGCGCTGGAGGAGCACGTCGTGCTGCTCAAGCTGCTGGGGGAGTCGGGCGTCGACGCCGTCACCGTGCGGATCGGCCACGAGGGCCCCTACTCAGAGCTCGCCGCGACGAGCGTCGTGGCCACCGGCTACGGCCCCCAGGAGTTCCACCTCGGTTCCCTGGGCGTGGTCGGACCGACCCGCATGGACTACCCCGGATCCATGGCAGCCGTGCGCGCCGTCGCGCGCTACGTCTCCCGGATCCTCGATGAAGGAAACCAGTGACCCAGGACCCCTACGAGATCCTCGGCGTCTCCCGCGACGCGAGCGCCGACGACGTGAAGAAGGCCTACCGCAAGCTGGCCCGCCAGCTGCACCCGGACGTCAATCCCGACCCGGCGACGCAGGAGCGGTTCAAGGACGTCTCCCGCGCCTACGAGGTGTCTGAGCGACCCCGGCAAGCGTGCGGCCTACGACCGCGGCGGCGACGCCTTCAGCCAGGGGTTCGGCGGCGCGGGCCAGGGCTTCTCCTTCACCGACATCATGGACGCCTTCTTCGGTGGCGGCAGCGCGGCGGGTGGCGCCGGGACGCGCGGCCCGCGATCGCGGGCGCGCCGTGGCCAGGACGCGCTGATCCGGCTCGACGTCACCCTGGCCGAGGCGGCCTTCGGGGTGACCCGCGAGATCAAGGTCGACACCGCGCTGACGTGCGAGGCCTGTGAGGGCCAGGGCACCGCGCCCGGCACCTCGCCGATCACCTGTGAGACCTGCCACGGACAGGGCGAGGTCGCGGTCGTGCAGCGCTCGTTCCTCGGCGAGATCCGCACCCTGCGTCCCTGTGCGGCGTGCCGCGGCTACGGCTCGGTCATCCCCGACCCGTGCCGGGAGTGCTCCGGCGACGGCCGCGTGCGCTCGCGCCGCACCCTGACGGTCAAGATCCCCGCCGGCGTCGACCACGGCACCCGCGTCCAGCTCACCGGCCAGGGCGAGGTCGGCCCCGGCGGCGGTCCGGCCGGCGACCTCTACGTCGAGATCCACGTCGAGCCCCACAAGACCTTCACCCGGCACGGCAACGACCTGCACACCACGGTCTCCCTGCCGATGACCGCGGCCGCGCTGGGCACCCAGCTCACGCTGCCGCTGCTGGAGGCCGACCTCGCGGCGAGCGACTCCGACACCGAGACCACCTTCGACCTCGACATCCGGCCCGGCACGCAGTCGGGCAGCGAGCAGGTGATCCGCGGCTTCGGCGTCCCGGGCCTGCGCGGTGGCCGCGGCGACCTCGTGGTGAGTGTCGTGGTCGACACCCCGACCCGCCTCGACCCGCGCCAGGAGGAGCTGCTGCGCGAGCTCGCGGCGATCCGCGGCGAGGAGACGCCCGACGGCCAGGTCGAGGCCCCCCACAAGTCGATGTTCGGCCGGCTGCGCGAAGCCTTCCAGGGCTGAGCCGTGTCGCTGCCGGTCCACCTCGTCGACACGCTGGCGCAGGTCACGCGCGGCTCCGCTCGTCGAGGTGACCGGAGACGAGGCACACCACGCCGTCGCCGTACGACGACTGCGCGAGGGTGAGCAGGTCGTGCTGACCGACGGCCTCGGGACCTCGGTCACCGGCGAGGTCGCGGCCACCGGCAAGCGCGTCTTCTCGGTCCGGGTCGAGTCGCTCCGGCGGGACCCCCGTCCGGAGCCCGCGGTCACGGTGGTGCAGGCGTTGCCGAAGGGCGACCGGGGCGAGCTCGCCGTCGAGGTGCTCACCGAGGTCGGCGTCGACCTGGTCGTGCCGTGGGCGGCGTCGCGGTCGGTCGCGGTCTGGAAGGGCGAACGGGCCGCGAAGTCCCACGCCAGGTGGCAGGCCAC
This sequence comes from uncultured Actinomycetota bacterium, assembly GCA_963740115.1. Classification (GTDB taxonomy): domain Bacteria; phylum Actinomycetota; class Actinomycetes; order Propionibacteriales; family Nocardioidaceae; genus Nocardioides. Next base: position 181,750 of record CAVUCQ010000008.1, read on the forward strand.
GGCTCGTGAGGCGGCCAAGCAGTCGCGCCGGTCCTGGCTCCCGACCGTCGCGCCGCTGGCCTCGACGGCCGACCTCGCGACGCTGATCGGCGAGGCGGACCTCGCGATGGTGCTCCACGAGGACGCGACCACTCCGCTGAGCGCGGTCGACGTACCCGTCTCGGGCCGCATCGTCGTGGTCGTCGGACCGGAGGGGGGCATCGCCCCCGACGAGCTCACCGCCCTCACCTACGCCGGGGCGCGCAGCGTACGACTGGGTGCCGAGGTGCTGCGCACCTCCACCGCGGGCGTCGTCGCCGTCGCGGCGCTGCTGTCCCGCACCTCCCGCTGGACCTAGTGCACCTGGTCGACGACCGTGATCCGGCGGGTGTCGGTGTGGAAGCGGTCCTCGCCCGTCGGGTCGTCGGTGCGAGACGTGACGAGGTACTCCCCGGGAGGTACGGCGGTGAGGTCGAAGGTGACCTCGAAGGGGAAGAGGCGGTCCTCATAGGTGCCGGCGATGGCGGGCTCCTCGGCGACGATCTCCTCGGCCCCCTCCAGCCGCTGGATGCGGGTGACGATGTTCCCCTCGAAGGAGTTGCCCACACCCCTCACGACGAACGGCTCGTCGTTGTCGACGACCAGGCCCTCGGACGGGTCGGAGAGCGACACGTGCGCGAGGACCGCGAGGTCAGACCCCGCGGCCAGCGGCTCGGACGCCGGGACCCCCAGCACCTGGTCGGTGGGGGCGTCGTCAAGCAGGAGCCGCACCGGGACGCGCCCCTGTCCGTAGAGGGCCTGGGCGGTGCGCACGACCTGCTCGATCGCCAGCTGCGCGTCGGTGGCGCTCATGCCCGACGGTCGGTCGTGCAGGTCGCCCATGAGGGTCAGGGTGATCAGCCCCGGGGCCATGAGATAGGCGCCCGCGGACGCGTCCGACGGCCAGCTCGAGCGGTAGTCCGGATCCTGTGCAGTGCCACGCAGGGCCGCGTCGAGCGCGAAGGTCTCCGCACTCTCCGGTCCGTCACCTGACTGGAACTCCCGGAAGAGACGCGGACCGTCGGGGGTGTCGCCGACGAAGTAGACGGGAACGACTCGACAGCACGCGGGGTCGGCTGCCGACGTCGGAGTGGCGGTCGGGGCCGGTTCTGCGGGACCGGGGTCGTCGCCCGCCGGCGTCCCGCCGGTGCTGAGCGCGATCGCCGTCACCACCGACGCTGCCACCAGGCCGACACCACCGACCGCCCACCAGCCTCGGCGCGTACGACGTCCACCTGAGGTCGCCGCACGGATCGCGCCCAGCCGGTCGCCGGGCTCGACGCCATCGGCCACCTCGCGCAGCAGCTCCTGGACCCTGATGCCGGTCACGACGGCTCCTCCCACCATTCGCCGAGCAGCCCGCGCAGGGCAGCGCTGCCTCGATGTGCGTGCGACTTCACGGCACCGTGCGAGATGCCCAGCGCGTCGGCGATCTGCGCCTCGGACCAGTCCAGGTAGTACCGCAGCACGAGCACCTCGCGCTGCCGGTCCGACAGCTTCAGCAGCGCGTCCCGTACGGCGTCGCGGCGGGCACCGCCGACCGTCGGGCCGTCGACCGTGCCCTCTCCGGCGCGGCTCGAGCGGGCGTGCCGGTCGACGACGACGCGGTGCCGCAGCGCCGAGCGGGAGCGGTTGACGACCGCCTGGCGCAGGTAGGCCAGGGCCTTGTCCGGGTCGCGCAGCCGCGACCAGTGCCCGTGCATCGCGACGAAGGCGTCCTGGACCACGTCCTCGGCGGACGCCTGGTCGTGCACCAGCAGCACCGAGAGCCGGACGAGCTGGCGCCAGTGCGCGGCGTACAGCTCCTCGACGGCGGCGTCGGCGTCGAGCCCGGCGAGGCCGGGATGTCCGGTCACCTGCACCCTCCCGCGACGCGGCTTGGTCTGGATGGTCACACGAGTTGGACGCGCCGAGCGCACGTCCGGTTGACGCCTACTGCACGGTGATCGTCTTGGTGTCGACGGCCGGGCCGGGGCCCTCGGCGCCGCCGCTGGGGTCGTCGGTCTCGCACCGGACGACGACCTCGCCGGTGGTCCCGTCCAGGGGGATCTCGACCTCGAAGGGGAACAGCCGGTCCTCCATCCAGCCCTCGGCCTGGTAGGCCTCGAGCGCGACTTCCTGCCCGCCGGCGAGGAGCCGGCACGGGCCGGACGCCTCGAAGGAGTTGGCCACACCCGTGACCCGCACCGTGTCGCCGGTGACGGTGTCACCCTCCGCCGGGGAGGTGATGCTGACCAGGTTGAGGGTGCGCAGCGCGCTGGCCGCCTCGTAGGGCACATCCGTCGGCAGGCCGAAGAGCCGCGCGTCGGGGCCGTCGCGCTGCACGAGCACCGGCACGCGCTCCTGCTGCACCCCCTGCAACGTGTAGACCAGCTGCTGCATCGCCAGCCTGGCGTCGCGACGCGACATCCCGTCGGGACGCTCGGTGAAGGCGTCGGAGGGGACCTCCACCAGCAGCACGCCGTCGGTCGCGCTCACCGAGGCGATCTCCATCTGCGGCCACAGCGTGCGGTAGTCCGGGTCGTCGGGCTGGCCGCCGCCCGCGACGAGGCGCGCGGCCTCCAGCAGCGGGTCGCCCGCGACCCGGTGGAACTCCCGGAAGAGCACCGGCCTGCCGCTGGGGCCGTCGCCGGCGAAGTAGACCGGCACCGCGGTGTCGGAGGGCTCGGTCGTCGGCTCAGTCGTCGGCTCCGATGCGGGCTCCTGTGTCGGCTCCTCGGAGGAGGAGTTCGGCGTCCGGGTGGGCTCACTGGTCTCGCCGGACGTCGGCACCGGGTCGTCGGACCCGCTGCACGCCGCGAGCGTGAGGCTGCCCGCCACGACGACGGCGGCTACGCCCGCCCAGCGTCGTACGAGGAATCGGCCGGTGGGGAAGGTCATGTCGTGCACGGTAGTGGGACGACGGCGCGCCTCAATCCGTCACACGCCGCAGGGGCACGCCCTAGGCTGGGGGGATGAGCGACACGACGGCTGACTGCGTCTTCTGCAAGATCGTCGCGGGTGACATCCCGGCCGACCTGCTCGGGCGCAACGAGCACGCGATCGCCTTCAAGGACCTTAATCCGCAGGCGCCCTTCCACGCGCTGGTGGTGCCCGTCGGCCACCACGACAACGCTGCCGCGTCCGCCGCCGCGGACCCGGCGATCCTCGGCCACGCGGTGGCGCTGGCCGACGAGGTGGCCAGGGCCGCCGGCCACACGGACTACCGCCTGGTCCTCAACACCGGTGCCGGTGTCGGCCAGACCGTGTTCCACACCCACGTCCACGTGCTCGGCAGCACGCCGCGCATGTCCGAGTCGCTGGTCTGAGCGCCGTGTCCCCTCGCCGCCTGTCTGCCGCCGTCCTCGCGGTGGCCCTGCTCGCGCTGTCCGCCTGCGGCGGCAGCGGCACCGCCGACGCCGACCGGCGCGCCACCCAGCCGGCCGACGCCTCGCCCTCCAGCTCGCCCGTCGCCGAGGACGAGACGCCCGCGGCGACGAAGGGCCACGACGGCCACGTCGCGAAGCCGGCGAAGGCCAAGCCGCTGCGGGCGGGGGAGACGCGTACGACGATCGCGATGCCCGGCAGCTACACGCCGTCCGCGCCCTACGGCACCGGCACCGACGACTACCGCTGCTTCCTCCTCGACCCCGAGCTGGAGCGCGACGCGTGGCTCACCGGCACCCACGTGCTTCCGGGCAACCCGGACGTGGTGCACCACGTGATCCTCTTCCAGGTCCCGCCCGAGCAGGTGGCCGCGGCCGAGGCGAAGGACGCGGCCGAGGAGGACGAGGGCTGGACCTGCTTCGGCGGCACCGGCCTGGACCAGTTCCAGAACGTCGACAACGCCGCGTGGATCGGCGCGTGGGCACCCGGCGGTGAGGAGTCGGTCGTCAAGCCCGGCTTCGGCGTACGCCTGGCCAAGGGCGCGCGCGTCGTGATGCAGGTCCACTACAACCTGCTCGCCGGCCAGCAGCCGGACACCTCCGCGGCCCAGCTGCGGCTCGCACCCGGCAAGCGCCCCTACCAGGCGCTGAGCACGATGCTGCTGCCCGCGCCGGTCGAGCTGCCCTGCCGCCCGGAGCACTCCGACGGCGAGCTGTGCGACCGCGCCGCAGCGGTCGCCGACGTGAAGGAGCGGTTCGGGGCTGAAGGCAACACCGCCGACCTCCTCCACCTGCTGTGCGGCGGCGAGCCGCGTGCGGGCGAGGTCCAGTCGTGCGTGCGCACCCTCGGCGAGCCGTTGACGATCCACGGCGTCGCCGGCCACATGCACCTGCTGGGTCGCTCGATCAAGATCGAGGTCCGTCCCGGCACGCCGCAGGCGCAGACCGTCCTCGACATCCCGGTGTGGGACTTCGACGACCAGGGCAGCCGACCCATCGAGCCCATCACGCTCCAGCCCTTCGAGCAGGTGAAGGTGACGTGCACCCACGTGCAGTGGCTGCGCGACAAGCTGCCGGCCTTCGAGGGCCAACCCGACCGCTACGTCGTGTGGGGCGAGGGCACCACCGACGAGATGTGCCTGGGGCTGCTGCAGGTCACCCGGGGCTGACCCTCCGGTGGGGTGGCATCGAACCGGGTGGGCGCTACGCCGCCCGCTCGGTAGCATGGGGGCGCCCAGCCACCGACCCGGAAGGCCGCCCGTCACGGGCATCCATGACTGACACGACCCGCACCGACACCCAGCAGGACAAGCCGACCCACACGGTCATCGTCCCCAACAGCATCGACATGGTGTCGGTCCTGGGTCCGGGCGACGAGCACCTCCGGTTGATCGAGCGGGCCTTCGAGGCCGACGTCCACGTGCGCGGCAACCGCATCACTCTGGCCGGCGACTCCGCGGAGGTCGCGATGGCCGAGCGCCTCCTCGACGAGGTCGTCACGCTGGTCCGCACGGGTCAGGGCGTCACCGGCGAGACGGTCGAGCGGATCATCCAGATGCTCCGCACCGAGACGCAGGTGCGCCCGGCCGAGGTGCTGAGCCTCAACATCCTCTCCAACCGTGGCCGCACGATCCGCCCCAAGACGCTCAACCAGAAGCGCTACGTCGAGTCGATCGACAAGAGCACGATCACCTTCGGCATCGGCCCGGCCGGCACCGGCAAGACCTACCTCGCGATGGCGAAGGCCGTGCAGGCGCTGCAGGCCAAGGAGGTCAACCGGATCATCCTGAGCCGGCCGGCCGTCGAGGCGGGGGAGCGGCTCGGCTTCCTGCCCGGCACCCTCAGCGAGAAGATCGACCCCTACCTCCGCCCCCTCTACGACGCGCTGCACGACATGGTCGACCCCGAGACCATCCCCAAGCTGCTCGCCGCCGGCACCATCGAGGTGGCGCCCCTGGCGTTCCTGCGCGGCCGTTCGCTCAACGACTCCTTCATCATCCTCGACGAGGCGCAGAACACCACGCCCGAGCAGATGAAGATGTTCCTGACCCGCCTGGGCTTCGGCTCGCGGATCGTGGTGACGGGTGACACCAGCCAGGTCGACCTGCCCTCCGGCACCAAGTCGGGGCTGCGGGTCGTCGAGGGCATCCTCGACGGCGTCGACGACATCACGTTCTGCCGCCTGACCGGCACCGACGTCGTACGCCACCGGCTCGTCGGCCGCATCGTCGAGGCCTACGAGGTCTTCGACGCCCAGGAGGAGGACCCACGCCCGCGCCCGGCAACGACGAAGGCAGACCGGGGCCCTAGATGAGCATCGAGGTCCTCAACGAGTCGGGCCTCGACGTCGACGTACGGCGTCTCTCCCGGTTGGCGCGCTTCGTGATGGAGCGGATGCGGGTCCACCCCCAGGCCGAGCTGTGCATCAAGGCGGTCGACGACGACACGATCGCAGAGCTCAACGAGCAGTGGATGGAGAAGGAGGGGCCGACCGACGTGCTCGCCTTCCCCATGGACGAGCTGCGCCCGGGCAAGGTCAACGAGGAGCCCGAGGAGGGCGTGCTCGGGGATCTCGTGCTCGCGCCCGCGGTGGCCGAGCGGCAGGGCGTCGAGGCCGGCCACGGCCGGGAGGCCGAGATCGACCTCCTCACCGTCCACGGCATCCTGCACCTGCTCGGCTACGACCATGCCGAGCCCGACGAGCATGCGGTGATGTTCGGCCTGCAGGGTGAGCTGCTCGAGCAGTGGCGCTCGGCCCAGGGACCCGGCTGACCGTGACCGCCGACATCTGGCAGCTGGTCTCGGCCGCCGTGCTGGTCCTGCTCGCCGGCCTCTTCTCGGCTGCCGACGCCGCGCTGGCCGGCTTCTCCCGGGCCCGCGCGGAGGAGCTGCGGGGCGAGGGCCGACCGGGTGCGGCCCGGCTCGTGATGATCCTCGACGACCCGGCTCGCTACCTCAACACCGCGCTGCTCCTGCGCCTGCTGTGCGAGATCAGCGCCATCGTGCTGGTCACCACGTGGGCCCGCGACGCCTACGACGGCGCGTGGTTGCCGACCGTGCTCACCACGATCGGCGTGATGCTGGTGGTCTCGTTCGTCGTGATCGGCGTCGCGCCGCGCACGCTCGGTCGCCAGCACGACGCCCGGGTGGCCCTGCTCTCGGCCGGACCGATCTCGATGTTCACCACCATCCTCGGCCCGATTCCCGCGCTGCTGATCCTGCTCGGCAACGCCATCACCCCCGGCAAGGGCTTCAGCGAGGGTCCCTTCTCGACGGAGACGGAGCTGCGCGAGCTGGTCGACCTCGCCGAGGCCTCGGCCGTCATCGAGTCCGGCGAGCGGAGGATGATCCACTCGGTCTTCGAGCTCGGTGACACCAGCACCCGCGAGGTGATGGTCCCGCGCCCGGACGTGGTCTACATCGAGCGCCACAAGAACATCCGCCAGACCCTCTCGCTCTTCCTGCGCAGCGGCTACTCCCGGATCCCGGTCATCGGAGACAACCTCGACGACATCGTCGGCATGGCCTACCTCAAGGACCTCGTGCGGCGCGACTTCGAGGCCCCGGAGGTCGAGTTCACCCAGCGCGTCGACGAGGTGATGCGGCCGGTCCACTACGTCCCCGACTCCAAGCCGGTCGACGCCCTCCTCACCGAGCTCCAGGCGCGGCACCAGCACATCGCGGTGGTCGTCGACGAGTACGGCGGCACAGCCGGGCTGGTCACGATCGAGGACGTGCTGGAGGAGATCGTCGGCGAGATCACCGACGAGTACGACGCCGAGGAGGTCGAGGTCGAGCACCTCGAGGGCGGCGCGATCCGGGTCTCCTCCCGCTACCCGGTCGACGACCTCGACGAGCTCGTGGGCTTCGACGTCGAGGACGAGGACGTCGACAGCGTCGGCGGCCTGATGGCCAAGCACCTCGGCAAGGTGCCGATCCCCGGCTCGGTGGTGGAGTGCCACGGCCTGCGCCTGGAGGCCGAGCGCGCCACGGGTCGTCGCAACAAGATCGACACCGTGCTGGTGTCGGTGCTGTCGCCCGAGCCGGGGGACGTCGACGCCTCGAACGCTCACTAGGCTGGAGTCATGAGCGACCTGTCAGCGGGCCCGAGCGCCGACCTCGGTGCCGAGGACGCCAAGCTGGTCACCCTGGCCCGGGCGACGAGGTCCCGGACGCGCGCGGCGGAGGGCGCCGCCGTACGCGACCTCGACGGCCGCACCTACGCCGCCGCCAGCATCGGGCTGGAGCACCTGCGGCTGAGCGCGCTCGAGGTCTGCGTGGCCATGGCGATCTCGTCGGGTTCCGCCGGGCTCGAGGCGGCCGTGGTGCTGACCGACGGCGGCGACGTCGACGTCCGGGCCGTCACCGAGTTCGCCGGTCCGGGCGTGCCGGTGCTCGTGGGTGACCCGTCGGGCTCGATCCACTCCCGCTCGAGCACCCCCGACGCCTGACGCTCGCCGAGGCGGCGTCGACTTCGCTAGCGTGGCGGCGTGCGCACGATCGTGGGACGCGAGGCCCACTCCGAGGGAGTGGCGAGGCTCAAGGAGTCCTACGCCGCGTTGCCGAGCGGTGCGCCCGTGCGGCTCGCCAAGCGCACCAGCAACCTGTTCCGCGGTCGGTCCGAGGTCGGGGCCGGGCTCGACGTCTCGGGGCTCGCCGGCGTGATCGAGGTCGCCGGGGACGTGGCCGAGGTGCAGGGGATGTGCACCTACGAGCACCTGGTCGAGGCGACGCTGGCCCACGGTCGGATGCCGCTCGTGGTGCCACAGCTCCGGACGATCACCCTGGGCGGTGCCGTGAGCGGGCTGGGCATCGAGTCGACCAGCTTCCGCAACGGGCTGCCGCACGAGTCGGTGCTGGAGATGGACGTGATGACCGGATCCGGTCAGGTCGTGACCACTGCGCCCGGTGACGACCTGTTCGACGCCTTCCCCAACTCCTACGGCTCCCTCGGCTATGCCACCCGGTTGCGGATCGAGCTGGAACCGGTCCCGGGCTTCGTCGCGCTGCGGCACGTCCGCTTCGACGACGCCGCTTCCCTGGCTGCCGCGGTGGAGCGGATCGTCGACGACGGCGAGTGGGCCGGCGAACGGGTCGACGGGCTCGACGGGGTCGCGTTCACCCCGGGTGAGCTCTACCTGACCCTCGCCCGCTGGACCGACGAGCGCGGACCCACCAGCGACTACACCGGGCAGCAGGTCTACTACCGCTCGCTCCAGCAGCGACCGACCGACCGGCTGACGATCCACGACTACCTGTGGCGCTGGGACACCGACTGGTTCTGGTGCTCGCGCGCCTTCGGCGCCCAGCACCCGCTCGTCCGCCGGGTCTGGCCGCGGCGGCTGCGCCGCTCCGACGTCTACTGGCGGCTGGTCGCGCTCGACCGGCGGTTCGGCATCGGCGACCGCCTGGACCGCCGGGCCGGCCGGCCGCAGGGAGAGCGGGTCGTCCAGGACGTCGAGATACCGGTGTCGCGGCTGGCGGAGTTCCTCGCGTGGTTCGACCGGGAGGTCGGCATGCGCCCGGTGTGGCTGTGCCCGCTGCGGCTGCGGCGCACAGGGGAGGACCGGCCGTGGCCGGGGTACCCGCTCACCGCCGGCACGACCTACGTCAACGTGGGCTTCTGGGGGGTGGTCAACGTCGGCCCGGACGCGCCGGCCTCGCCCCGCAACCGGGCCATCGAGGACATGGTCACCCGGCTGGGTGGGCACAAGAGTCTGTACTCAGAGGCGTTCTACGAGCACGAGGAGTTCGACCGGCTCTACGCCGGTGCCCACCTGCAGCGGGTGAAGCAGCTCCACGACCCGGACGACAGGCTGACGGCTCTCTACGACAAGGTGGTGCGACGACGATGAGCTCATTTCCGCACGCGAGCCGGACCGACGCCGGGCGGATGAGCGTCGGCGCCGCGCTCGACCGGCTGGTGAGGGGAGGGTTGCCGCTGCGCCTCACGGCGTACGACGGCAGCAGTGCGGGCCCCGCCGACGCGAAGCTGGGCATGCACCTGCGCAACCAGCGTGGGCTCGCCTACCTGGTGACGGCCCCGGGCGACCTCGGCATGGCGCGGGCCTACGTCAGCGGCGACCTGGACCTCTCCGGCGTCCACCCCGGCGACCCCTACGACGCCCTGGTGCTGCTCAAGGACCACACCCGGTTCCGGATCCCCAGCCCCTCGGAGGCACTGGTCATCGCGCGCAGCCTCGAGCTCTCCCGCCTGCGCCCGCCCGCTCCGCCGCCCCAGGAGCACCCGCCCCGTTGGCGCCGGGCCGTGGAGGGACTGCGGCACTCCATGTCACGCGACGCGGAGGTGATCTCGCACCACTACGACGTCTCCAACCGGTTCTACGAGCTCGTGCTCGGGCCGTCGATGGCCTACACGTGTGCCGTCTACCCGACACCGGAGGCGACGCTGGAGGAGGCGCAGGCCGCCAAGTTCGAGCTGGTGTGCCGCAAGCTCGGTCTCCAGCCCGGGCAGCGGTTGCTCGACGTCGGCTGCGGCTGGGGCACCATGGTCCGCCACGCCGCCCGGGAGCACGGGGTGAGGGCCCTCGGCGTGACCCTCTCGCTGGAGCAGGCCCAGTGGGCCAAGGAGGCGATCGACCGGGAGGGTCTGGGGGACCTCGCCGAGGTGCGCCACCTCGACTACCGCGACGTCGTCGAGACCGGCTTCGACGCCGTCAGCTCGATCGGGCTCACCGAGCACATCGGCGTGCGCAACTACCCGACGTACTTCGCGCACCTGCGCGACCGGCTGCGGCCCGGCGGCCGCGTGCTCAACCACTCCATCACCCGGCGGCACAACGCCCGGCAGGAGACGGGCGCCTTCATCGACCGCTACGTCTTCCCGGACGGCGAGCTGATCGGCTCCGGGACGATCATCACCGCGGCGCAGAACCAGGGCCTCGAGGTGCAGCACGCCGAGAACCTCCGCCTCCACTACGCCTCCACCCTCCGGGACTGGAACCGCAACCTCGTGGACAACTGGGACGAGTGCATCGCCGAGGTGGGCGAGGGGACCGCCCGGGTGTGGGGGCTCTACATCGCCGGGTCGAGGGTGGGGTTCGAGAGGGGCGAGGTCGAGCTGCACCAGGTCCTGGCCACGCGCAACCACCCCGACGGAAGGTCCGACTTCCCGATGCGCCCGGACTGGTGAGCCACGGATAACCTCGTCGGGTGAGCACGCGCGCAGCCCAGTTCCAGGCGACCGTACGGGGCCGTGAACCGCTGAGCGACCACCTCGTCCGCCTCGTCCTCGACGGGCTCGACGGGTTCGAGAGCACCGGGGTGCCCGACGAGTGGGTCGGCCTGGTCGTCCCCGGCCAGTTCCAGAGCCGCTACTACACCGTCCGCTCGTTCGCCGGCGGCGCGCTGACCCTCGACGTCGTGGTCCACGACGTCGGCCTCGTCACGGAGTGGGCGATGCGGGACTGTGTCGGCGACACCGTCACCATCACTGAGCCGAGGTCCTCCTTCGCCCCGCCGGTCGGTGCCGGGTGGCTGCTGCTCGTCGGCGACCTCACGGCCATGCCGGCGATGGCCCGGATCGTGGAGACCCGCCCCGACCTGCCGACGTACGTCATGGCCGAGGTGCCCGACGACCTGACGGGCTACCTGCCGGACCACGCGCAGGTCACCTGGCTCACCCCGCCCGCACCCGGTCAGAGCGCGCTCGCGGAGGTGGTCGAGGGCATCGACTGGCCAGAGGGCGAGGGCTACTTCTGGATGGCGGGGGAGTCGGCGCAGATGCGGGCCATCCGCAAGCACCTGATGCGAGAGATCGGGCTGCCGACCAGCCACTACGACGTGATGGGCTACTGGCGCGCCACCGCCGGGCGGCAACCGCGCGCAGTAGATCCCGGCCCCATCTGGCGCGCCGGCAAGGCCGCAGGGAAGAGTGACCAGCAGATCTGGGCCGACTACGACGCAGCGCGAGAGGCGAGCGATGGCTGACGAGCACGACGACATCACCGAGGAAGGTGAGCTCGACGACGAGCAGGACGACGAGCTCGACGACGACTTCGACCTGTCCGGGGTCGCCCCGGCCGGCGCGTTCTACCAGGCGCCCGAGGGCTACCGCAGCGGCTTCGCGTCCTTCGTCGGCCGGCCCAACGCCGGCAAGTCCACGCTGACCAACGCGCTGGTCGGGCAGAAGATCGTCATCACGTCCGACAAGCCGCAGACGACCCGCAACGTGGTGCGCGGCATCGTGCACCGCGACGACGCCCAGCTGATCCTGGTCGACACCCCGGGCCTGCACCGCCCGCGGACGCTGCTCGGCGAGCGGCTCAACGACCTGGTGCGTACGACCTGGGCCGAGGTCGACGTGGTCGCCGTCTGCTTCCCGGCCAACGAGAAGATCGGTCCCGGCGACCGGTTCCTGGTCACCGAGCTGGCCAAGGTGCGGCGTACGACCCGGGTCGCGGTCGCCACCAAGACCGACCTCGTCACCCCCGACCAGCTCGCCTCGCACCTGATGGACATCGCCGCCCTGGGCGAGGAGACCTCGACCGAGTGGGCCGAGGTCGTGCCGGTCTCGGCCGTCGCCGGCGACCAGGTCGACCTGCTCGCCGACCTCCTCGTGGGCCTCCTGCCGGAGGGCCCGCCGCTCTACCCGGACGGTGACCTGACCGACGCGCCCGAGGAGGCGCTGGCCGCCGACCTGATCCGCGAGGCCGCCCTCGAAGGAGTACGCGACGAGCTGCCGCACTCGATCGCCGTCGTGGTGGAGGAGATGGGCCTGCGCGAGGGACGCCCCGACGACAAGCCGCTGCTGGTGATCGTGGCCAACCTCTACGTCGAGCGCGACTCGCAGAAGGGGATCATGATCGGCCACAAGGGCTCGCGCCTGCGAGCGGTCGGCACCACGGCGCGCAAGCAGATCGAGGCGCTGCTGGGCACCCCCGTCTACCTCGACCTCCAGGTCAAGATCGCCAAGGACTGGCAGCGAGACCCGCGCCAGCTGCGCAAGCTCGGCTTCTGACTGGGTGGGCTCCTACGAGCGCCACAGGGGACTCGCGAACTACGCGCGGCACGTGGTCCGGGCGCACACGGGTCGACCGACGATCGGTGGATTCCCATCAACCCGAGGAGTCCCGATGACACGCACGTTCCTGACCCGACCCGTGACAGCGATGCTGCTGGCCCTGAGCCTGCTGGGCGTGATGCTCAGCGCAGCTGGCGCCACATCTCCACCCGGCGACGCCAGTCAGGCCAGCGTCCAGGCGCCCCAGGAGAGCAGGAAGCACGACACCAAGCCGACCGTCGTGCTCGTGCACGGGGCGTTCGCCGACTCCAGCGGTTGGAGCGATGTCGCCGGTCGCCTGATGAACGCCGGCTACCCCGTGATCGCCTTCTCCAACCCGCTGCGGGGTCCGGCCAGCGACGGCGCGTACCTGCGTGCCTTCCTCGACACCATCCAAGGGCCGATCGTGCTCGTCGGACACTCGTACGGCGGCGTCGTCATCACCAACGCGGCGACCGGCAACGACAACGTCCAGTCACTGGTCTACGTCGCCGCATACGCGCCGGCCGAGGGCGAGAGCGTCTCGGACGCCAACCACCTGGGCGACGGGCACACGGATGTCACCGACCACCTCGTTGTTCGGCCATTCCCCGGTGCGAGCGGTGGGGACGCGGATGCGTACATCGATCCGGTGTGGTTCCACGAGCTGTTCGCCCAGGACCTGCCTCCCAAGACCACGCGATTCATGGCGGCGACGCAGCGGCCTGGAGCGTTCGCGGCCCTCGTGGCCCCTTCGGGCCAGCCGGCGTGGGCCGAGATCCCGAGCTGGTACATGGTGGCGAGCCAGGACCGCATCATCCCGCCCGAGGCCGAGCGGGCCATGGCCGAGCGTGCCGGGTCCACCGTGGTGGAGATCGACAGCTCGCACGTGGCGATGATGAGTCATCCGGGCGCCGTCACCCGGTTGATCCAGCAAGCGGCCCAGTAGTCGACCTGGAGCCGGCTGGCATGCGCCAGCCGGCTCCACGTCACGCCATGAGCAGGTGCACGGCCTCACTGCCGCGGCGAGGCCCAGTTCTCCAGGGCGACGGGATCGTCGAGCCCGAAAGGCCCGGAGGCTGTGACGACGATGTCCTCATCGTCCACCAGGTGCCCCGATGCGCAGCGTGCCTCGATGGTCACCGGCTCGCCGCACTCGTCGTGGCGGAGGTCGGGCGGGTAGGGGGGCGGGTCGTGCCGGTTCGCCCACTGGAGCAGCGCGAAGAGCGCCGGCATGAGGTCCTTGCCGGCCGCTGTCAGGACGTACTCGTGACGGCTTCGTTGCCCGGCCCGCTGGTAGGGCTGCTTGTCCAGGATGCCCGCGCGGACCAGCTCGCGCAGACGGACCGACGTGGTCGCGTCAGTGAGGTCGGCGCGGGCAGCGAACTCCTCGAACCGCGTCGCACCGTAGAAGGCTTCACGCACGACCAACATCGCGGACCGGGTGCTCAGCACGCCGAGTGTCCGCTCGATCGGGCAGTAGGCACCGACCGGTCGGTTCTCGCGGCGAGCCAGCGCCCCACCGAGCTTCATGGACACCGCCTCACTGTAGTTCGTGTCCCCGCCTCGGGTCGGTGTCGAACTCGGTGGCGACGCCCGGCTCCAGCCAGGCGAACAGGCGCGCGCTGGCGGGGTCGGCGCCCTCGAGTGTGGCGCGAAGGGCGGTGGGGGACTCGCTGAAGTGCGACCAACCCTCGTAGTGCACCGGTACGACGACCCGGGGTCCCAACAGCTCGGTGAGCCGGAGCGCATCACTGCCATCCATGGAGTAGCGCAGCCGGCCCGTGGTGGGGAACCGGACGCGGCCCAGGTGGATCAGCAGCACGTCGACGTCCAGCCGCTTGGCCAGCTGGCGGACCGGTCGGTGCAGGACGGTGTCGCCCGTCATCCACACGGTCACCGCGTCGCCGTCGCCGAGGGTCACCGCGAAGCCGATGACAGCACCGACGATCGGCGTGCTCAGAGGTGGCCCGTGTCGGCAGGGCGTGGCCCGGATCGTCAGGGTCTCCTTGCCGGGCGCGCGCAGCGTGTGCGTGGCGCCCGGAGCGAGGCCGACGGCGTTGACCCCGGGCAGACGTCGAGCAGCCGCGCGCGTGGTGAGCACGATTCCGGCGTCGGGCAGCAGCGCGCGGCCACGCCCGTCGAGGTTGTCGGCGTGGTGGTCGTGACTGAGCAGCACGACATCGACGGGTGCGAGAACCTCCGGCGCCAGGGCGGGGCCAGCGGTCTTGGTGGACCCGGTTCCCCAGCCGAAGGCGTAACTGTGCCCGGGCGCGTCGAAGGTGGGGTCGGTGAGGATGCGCCAGCCCCCGAGCTGGAGCAGGACGGTGGGTCCGCCGAGATGTGTCATCTGCAACACGAGCCGACCCACCGTCCCCGTCGAGTCCGGGTCAGGAGTCCGCGGCGGTCGTGGACCCCGTGCGGGCGTGCTCTCGCGCCCACGTGAGCGCGTAGTCTGCGACTTCCTCCCAGCCGGGCGCGGCACACGTCCAGTGGTCGCGGCCCTCGAACTCGTGGTACTCCGTCAGCGCCGGGGACTTGTTGTAGTGCTTGGCGTTCGACTTGTTGACCGAGGTCGGCATGATGTGGTCCTCCGAGCCGCCGATGAACAGCAGCGGGGCCCTGTCGGCGGAGTAGTCGACCCAGGTGTCCTGGTGTCCGGGCTTGAAGTTGGCGAAGAGGCCGAACTCCCAGATCCAGTAGCCGGGTGCCGGGATCTGGTAGCGCTCCCAGGCTGCGTTGGAGTCCTCCTCCGAGAGGGTGTTGGTGAAGGCGTAGTGGAACTCCTCGGGAGTGAATCCGACGGCTTTGTGCCGGTTGGCCGGGTTCTTGAGCGCCGGGAAGAGCGACTTGGCCTGGGAGATCGGGTTCACTCGGACGCCCTCGGTGGGGGCCGAGTCGATCGCCACGCCGGCACACCCGAGGCCCCGGGCGAGCAGCAGCTGGGTCAGGGTGCCACCGAAGGAGTGGCCCATGATGATCGGCGGGCTCTCGAGCGTCTCGATGGCGGCAGCCAGGTGGTCGACGGTGTCCGGGACGGTCAGGTTGGCGATGACCTCGGGGTTCGCCCGCAGGGCCTCGACCTCGATGTCGAAGCCCGGGTAGCCGGGGGTCAGCACGGTGTGGCCCTGTGCCTGATAGTGGGTGACCCAGTTCTCCCAGCTGCGGGGGGTCATCCACAGTCCGTGCACGAGCACGATGGTCTCGCCGTGTTCGTTGTTCATGGTGGTGTCCTCTTCCTTGTGGTCAGGCGTCGATGAACGTGAGCAAGTCGGCGTGGAGCCGCTCGCGGTCGGTGTCGGGCAGCGCATGTCCACTGCCCGGGTACACGGTGAGCGTGGCCCCCTCGACCATCTCGGCCGAGCGCTTGCCGCCGACCTCGAAGGGGACGATCTGGTCGTCGTCGCCGTGGATGACCAGCGTGGGCACATCGACCTTCTCCAGGTCCGGTCGGAAGTCGGTGGCGGAGAACGCAGCGATGCACTCGTAGGCGCCTCGGTGCCCGCACGCCATGCTCTGCAGCCAGAAGGCGTCCCGGAAGCCCTGGTCCACGTCGTGGTTGCGGTTGTGGCCGAAGAACGGGCCGTCGGCCAGGTCGCGGTACAGCTGGGAGCGGTTGGCGGCCTCCCCGGCTCGGATCTGGTCGAACACCTCGACGGGAAGCCCTTCCGGGTTGTCGTCGGTGCGCAGCATCATCGGCGGCACGGCCGAGACGAGGACCAGCTTGGCGACGCGTGCGGTGCCGTGCCGTCCGAGGTAGTGCACGATCTCACCGCCGCCGGTGGAGTGCCCGACGAGGGTCAGGTCGGTGAGATCGAGAGCTTCGACCAGACAGGCCAGGTCGTCGGCGTAGGTGTCCATCTCGTTGCCATGCCAGGTCTGGCTGGAGCGGCCGTGGCCACGGCGGTCGTGGGCGATGGCTCGATGACCGTGCTCGGCGAGGAACAGCGCAGTCGCCTCCCAGGCGTCGGCGTTGAGCGGCCAGCCATGGCTCAGCAGGACCGGGGTGCCACCGGCACCCCAGTCCTTGTAGAAGATCTGGGCGCCGTCGTCGGCGTTCACGAAGGGCATGGGGTGCCTCCTGGTCGAGGGGATGACACGACCCTGCAGGGAGGAAGACGATGCCGGACCACGTGCCGCGCGTAGTCCTCGCGCCGGCGAGGAGCCTCAGGTGGTGGTGTCGACCAGGTCGGCCAGCTGGCGCCGGGAGGAGATCCCCAGCTTCTGGAAGACCTTCCGGAGGTGGTAGTCGACCGTGTTGGCGCTGAGGAACATGGTGGCGCCGATCTCGGCGTTGGTGTGGCCCGCTGCGGCGAGGCGGGCGACCGTCAGCTGCTGGACGGTGAGGTCCAGGGTGTCCGGCGCCCCGGAGGACGCGGAGCGCTCACCGATGGCCTGCAGCTCGATGCGAGCCCGGCGGGCGAAGGCCGGAGCCTGTCCGCGCTCGAAGAGCTCGAGGGCCCGGTGCAGGTGCTCTCGCGCGTCCCGGCGTCGTCGGGCGCGTCGTAGCCACTCGCCGTACAGGAGGTGAGCACGGGCGAGCTCGATGTCGAGGTCAGTGGGTTCCAACGTCACGATCGCACCGAGGTAGTGCGGTTCGGCATCGTGCTCGATGAGCGCACGGGAACGCTGGGCGACTCCCCTCGTCCATGTCGACTGGTTGACGGACGCCATGGCCTCGAGGTGCGTCACGTGCACTGCGGCCTCGTCCGCGTGCTGGCTTCGGCACGCAGCCTCGATGAAGTCGGGCAGCTCGAGAGGGGTGACCTGGAGGAAGGGATCGTCGACCAAGGGCTTGAGTCGGTCGTAGGCCTCCTGGTAGCCGGCTTCGGCGAGGGCCCGCACGGCGAGTGCGGCCTGACCGGAGGCAGCGACGCCGCCGAACCCCATCGAGGCCGCACCCTCGCTGATCATCTCGACCTGCGGGCGAGGGGCGTCGGACCAGGCCAGCAGGGCGACGTTGATGACGTGCTCGGCGTCGTAGCCGATCGCCCGCCGCAGCTCGCGCACCTGCTCGATGTAGTAGTGGGCACGGCGGGGGGTTCCTCCGCTCAGCTCGGCCAGCGACATGATCCACAGCGCGGTGTCCAGCAGCTGCAGTGACCCTGCGTCGCGCGCCGCCGTCGCGGTGCGTTCGAGGCACTCGCGTCGCGCCGGGGCGTCCCACAAGGCGGTCGTGAGGGCGACACTGATCGCGCCGTACGTGAGGAGGTCCGGGGGATCCAGCCGCCAAGATCGTGTCCACGGCGGCCCGCATGCTGGGCACCGCCTGCTCGTAGGGAAGCAGGACGTGGGCGCTGAGGCCGCGGAGGACGGTGCCAGCCGTGCCGTCTTTCAGCTCGGCGCCCTTGCGCATCCGGGCCCCCAGCTCGGACAGGGTGGCGCCCTGGGCCAGTCGTTCCGCAGGCAAGGTGTACTCGAACGCCTTGATCAGGGCAGCCTGCTCGAGGGTGACGTCGTGGCCGTGGAAGGACTCGGCCGCCGACAGCATGTTGGCTCCGGCCTGCATCAGTGCCGGGTCTGCAGTGAAGATGGCGATGCTGGCGCGGGTCGAGATCAGGCGCCCCCGCGAGACCGCGTCCAGCACCTCCTCGTCCACGTCGTCGAGGTAGGTCTTGGCCAGCTGGGCCGCACCCGAGGCCAGTGCGGCCTCCGCGGCCGCGACGAGGCGCGCGAACTTCAGCCCACCGATCGGGGTCAGTGTGGACGACTGGGCCAGGAGCCGCGCGCGCGACGAAAGACCGCCGCGCCTTCCAGCTGCCGCCGCGACTCGTTCGAGCCGGTCGGCCACGTCCGGGTCGGTGCCGAGGGTGGCCTTGGCCGCATGCCACGCCTCGACCTCGGCCAGGCCCAGCTGGTCGGCGGCGGTCGCCAGCGCCCGGTGCGCCCGCCGTCGCTGGGATCCTTGGGCGGCGTTGTAGGCGGCCGAGCGGACCAACGGGTGCCGGAACCGGATCGCGTCGTCGATCTCGACCAGCCCGGCCGACTCGGCCTCGTCGACCGGATCCTCCGGCAGGCCCCAGGACTGGCCGGCTGCCCTGATGAGGTCGATGTTGCCGGTGGAGTCGGCCGCGGCGATCAGCAGCCACATCTGCAGGTCGGGTGACAGGTGACGGATGCGGCGCAGGTACAACGCTTCGAGGTGGTGGCCGATGGGCAGCGGCTCGTCCGCCAGGCTGCTCTCGGTCAGCCGTCGGACGCTCAGCTCCCCGGCGAGGTCGACCAGGGCCAGGGGGTTGCCGCCTGTCGCCGCGACGATCTGGGCGGCTGCCGCCGGGTCGATCGCCTCCGGAAGGGACGCACTCAGCAGCCGCATCGCCCACTCTGTTTCCAGACCGGTGAGACCCAGCACCGGCACGCCCGCGATGTGGGTGTCGAGGTGTGGGCTGTCGCGGGCAGCCATGACGACGGCAACTGCCTCGGCCTCGAGGCGGCGCGACACCAGCCCGAGGACGTCCAGCGACTCGGCGTCCAACAGGTGTGCGTCGTCCACGACGCACACGATCGGCTCGACCTCACTCGCGGCGGCCAGGAGACCGAGGACTCCCAGCCCGACCATGAACCGGTCGGGCGGCGGTCCGTCAGCCACGCCCGCGGCGACGCGTATCGCCTGCTGGTGACTTTCCGGCAGCGCAGACATGTAGTCGCGCAACGGGATGGCCAGCCGCTGGACGCCGGCGAACGGGATCGTGGACTCGGCCTCGAAACCATCAACCTTCAGCAGGCGCATCCCAGCGGGGTTGGACGTCGTGGCGTCCAGCAGCGTCGTCTTGCCGATGCCCGGCTCGCCCGTGAGCAACACGGCGCCGCCGCGGCCGTTGCGTGCATGCCCCAGAAGGGTCCATACCCGCTGCTGCTCGGACCCGCGGCCGAGGAGTCGCCCCCCGCTCTCCATCGGGCTGACTCTAGCGACATGAAGTTAGCCGTCGCCAGTGCCAATTGGGCGATGCTCGACCCCGAGGGCAACGAGTTCGACATCCACCAGGCCGGCGCCCCGCGCGTAGGATCGGGCACCGGCTGTCGTCTCCCGGGAGGTGTGCGATGAGCATCCTTCGCCTGCTGTCCTCGACGTTCCTCGTGGCCGCGCTGCTCGGCCCGGCGCCGGCCGTGGCGGATCCGGCACTCGCGCCGCCGGCCGCGCTGCCCCAGCTGGTCGACGTACGTGCCGTGCACCGCGCGGGGGTGGACCGCGTGATCTTCGAGTTCGACGCGGGTGCTCCCACCGGCTCCGACGTCCGCTACGTCGACCGGCTGCGCGGCGACGGCTCGGGACTGCCGATCCGGATCGCCGGTCGGGCGATCCTCCAGGTCGGCCTGCACCTCACGCGCACCGACAGCGCGAGTCCTGCGCCGGCTCGTCGGGCGTTCGCCACGCCGAACGCCATGACCGCGGTGCGCTCGGGGCTGTTCGAGGGCTGGACCACCTACGGCATCGGGCTGGCGAAGCGGAGCCAGGTCGACGTGATCAGGCAGCCCGCGCGCAACCGTGTGGTCGTCGCGATCCGTGCCGACTTCCCCACGGTCAGCCGGAAGGTCTACTTCCTCGACGAGGACCGCTTCGTCGCCAACCAGGAGCCGTTCTTCGTGGCCAGGAAGCGTCCCGTACCGGCGACGTCCCCCGCCACCGGCGTGATGGACCGGCTCTTCGCCGGACCTCTCGACGGGGAGCGCAGCGACGGGTTGCGGCTGGTCAGGTCCCGCGCCACGGGCTTCTCCGGCCTGGCCATCTCCGGTGGCATCGCCCGGGTCAGGCTGCGGGGCGGTTGCAACAGCGGCGGCTCCACGGTGACGATCGCCGGCGAGATCATGCCGACACTGCGACAGTTCGACACGGTCGACTGGGTCAAGGTCCTCGACCCCTCGGGCGCGACGGCCGAGCCGACCGGGCCGACGGACTCGATCCCGGACTGCCTCAACCCGTGAAGGACATGAACCCGCTCGCCACGGATCAGGCCGGCACCCAGCAGATCCCGTAGTGCTTCCCGGCCCGCCACTGCTCCTTCGTCGGGCTCTCCTGCGACCAGGTGAAGTCGAGCGGGTCGTCGGCCCGTGACCGGGCCACGTCGCGGCAGGCCGACTCCATCCGGTCCGCAACCGCGGCCGGTCGGGGCAGCCTCGTGCCGGGGATGTCGACGGAGGAGGCGGCCAGCCACGTGTGGTCCGCGCTGCAGGTCACCCGTTCGAACGCCCGGGTGCCGGGCGCCGCGGTCGCGCACATCGCGGTTGCGGGCGTGCCGCCCCAGCCCTCCGTACGCCGGGGCAGCTGCAGCAGCTTCCTCGGCGACGCGACGACCACGACGTCGCAGCGGAACCAGTCGGCTCCCGCAGCGGCGCGCGCCGGGCTCGGGGTGAACCACACCGCCTGTGACATCTCCAGCCGCAGCTCGCGGGGGGACAGGCCCAGGTGGCGGGGGAGCCGGGACGTGCACGTCGTACGCGCCTGCCGCTGGGCCGCGCGGGAGTCCACCCGGCGCGTGTGCCCGCCGGCCGTCTCCAGCTCGAGGCGCCCCACGAAGTAGGTCTGGGCGGTGTGCCTCCTCCGGCAGGAGACGGGTGCGGTCCTGCCGACGACCGCGACCGCCTGCCTGAACGACAAGGCGTGGCACTCGCCGACCCGCGGCTTCGGGCCCGGGTCGGGTGGCACGGTCTCGGTGGGGGTCGAGGACTCCGACGGCGAGGGTGCGTTCGTGGGTTCGCCCCGCGAGCCGGTGCAGCCGGCCAGCAGCAGGATCGCCGTCAGCGAGACGGCGAGTGCGCGGGCGATCCTCATCCCATCACCAGCGCGGCGAGCGTGCCGCCCAGCTCGTACGCCGCGTCGCGCTCGGGCTGGCCCACGTCGCCCAGCACCTCCAGCACCGGCGCGGCCTGCCGCCAGGGCAGCGCACCGACGATCGACTGCACCGAGCGCACGGCGCCTGCCGTGTCGTAGCGGCCGTGCACGTAGAGGCCGTAGGGCCGCTTGCCGCCCTCTGCGGCCGCGGCCGACCCGTCGTCGCTCAGGGCACCGCCGGCCTGGAGGAAGATCGTGTCGAAGAAGTGCTTGAGGGCGCCACTCATGTAGCCGAAGTTGGCCGGCGTGCCGAGGACGTAGCCGTCGGCCGCGAGCACGTCGTCGGCGCCGGCCTCGAGCGCCGCGCGCACGACGACCTCGACACCCTCGATCGCGTTGTCGGAGGCGCCCGCCACTACGGCGTCGGTCAGGTCGGCGACCGACGGCGTCGGGGAGTGGTGGACCACCAGCAAGCGGGGCATGACGAGAGCCTACGAGGGGAGTACCGTCCCGTGGCGTGACCTTCGAGGTGAGCGGTGACGCCTACGACCGGTTCATGGGCCGCTACTCCCGCCCGCTCGCCGCGCGGCTGGCCGACTGGCTCGACCCGGTCGACGGGCAGCGCGCGCTCGACGTGGGATGCGGTCCGGGCGCCCTGACCGAGCAGCTCGTCGATCGCCTCGGTGCGGCCGGCGTCAGCGCCATCGACCCGTCCGAGCCGTTCGTGGCCGCCTGCCGGCAACGGTTCCCGGGCGTCGACGTGCAGCAGGGCGGTGCGGAGGCGCTCCCGTTCGACGACGACGCCTTCGACCTCGCGGCCGCGTGCCTGGTGGTCCACTTCATGGCCGACCCCGTGCGAGGTGTCGCCGAGATGGCTCGGGTGACGCGCGCGGACGGCTGGGTGGCCGCGACCGTGTGGGACCTTGCCGGAGCCAGGGCTCCGATGTGGCCGGTCTGGGCCGGGTTGGCCGTGGTCGCGCCGGCGACGGGCGGCGAGAGCGGCCTGCCGGGCGGTTCGGAAGGTGAGCTGGCCGGCATCCTCCGTGACGCGGGCCTGCACGACGTCGAGGGCGTCGAGGTGCCGGTGACCGTCACCCATCCCAGCTTCGAGGAGTGGTGGGAGCCCTACCTCCACGGCGTGGGCCCCATCGGCGAGGCGGTCGGCAAGCTGGGCCGGGCGGACCGCGAGCGGCTGGAGGCGATCCTGCGCGAACGGCTGGGTGAGGGACCCTTCGACCTCACCGCGGTGGCGTACGCCGCACGAGGCCGCGCCTGACGGGCGCGTGCAGGTCGACGCGGGACTCGGTCAGCGATCTGTCCACGTTGTGGCGAGGTGGGCGCCCGACAGCCGGATCCGGTCTATCGTTACGGAGTCATGATGCGCAGCCTGCTCCTCCTTCGCCGCCGCAACGAGGCCTGACCCGGCCCCCCTCGTTGCGGAGTGCGGCGCGTGCCGGTCGCCCCTCCAGCAGACCGAGGAAGTCATGACCCACCTGAGCAACACCGCCAACCAGCAGGGCGCCAGCCCGATGCCGTACGGCCGCTACACGGCGTTCGTGCCCGTCGACGTGCCCGACCGCACGTGGCCGACCAAGAAGGTCGAGAAGGCGCCGCGCTGGCTGTCGACCGACCTGCGCGACGGCAACCAGGCCCTCATCGACCCGATGACACCCGCCCGCAAGCTCACCATGTTCGAGCTGCTGGTGAAGATGGGCTACAAGGAGATCGAGGTCGGGTTCCCGAGCGCCAGCCAGACCGACTTCGACTTCGTCCGCAAGCTCATCACCGAGGACCGGATCCCCCACGACGTACAGGTCTCCGTGCTGACCCAGGCGCGCGAGGACCTGATCGAGCGCACCGTCGACTCCCTGGTCGGCGCGCCCCGCGCCACGATCCACCTCTACAACGCCACCGCGCCCCTGTTCCAGCGCGTCGTGTTCAACGTGACGCCCGACGAGTGCCGCAACATCGCCGTCCGCGGCACCGAGATGGTGATGAAGTACGCCGAGGAGCGCCTCGGCGACATCGTCGGCAGCCAGGACTTCGGCTACCAGTACAGCCCCGAGATCTTCACGCAGTCCGACACCGACTTCGCGCTGAGCGTCTGCGAGGCGGTCTCCGACGTGTGGCAGCCCGAGGCCGGGCGCGAGATCATCCTCAACCTCCCCGCCACGGTCGAGATGTCGACCCCCAACACCTACGCCGACCAGATCGAGTACTTCGGACGCGGTCTCACCCGCCGCGAGCACTCCGCGATCAGCCTGCACCCGCACAACGACCGCGGCACCGCGGTCGCGGCGACCGAGCTGGCCCTGATGGCCGGCGCCGATCGCGTGGAGGGCTGCCTGTTCGGCCACGGCGAGCGGACCGGCAACGTCGACCTGGTCACGCTGGGCATGAACCTGTTCAGCCAGGGCATCGACCCGCAGGTCGACTTCGGCGACATCGACGAGGTGCGGCGCACCGTCGAGTACTGCACCAACCTGCCGGTCCACCCGCGCCACCCCTACGCCGGCGACCTCGTCTACACGGCGTTCTCCGGCTCGCACCAGGACGCCATCAAGAAGGGCCTCGAGGACCTCGAGAAGAAGGCCTCCGCCCTCGGCGTCCCGGTCGGCGAGCTGCCGTGGGAGGCGCCCTACCTGCCCATCGACCCCAAGGACGTCGGCCGCACCTACGAGGCGGTCATCCGGGTCAACAGCCAGTCCGGCAAGGGCGGGGTCGCCTACGTCCTCAAGTCGGAGCACAAGCTCGACCTGCCGCGCCGCGCGCAGATCGAGTTCAGCCGGGTCGTGCAGCAGCACACCGACACGGAGGGCGGCGAGATCACGCCCGAGGACATCTGGTCGGTGTTCCGCGCGGAGTACCTCGACCGGAAGACCCCGCTCGAGCTCGACTCGGTCCACACGTCCAGCGCCGCGGGCGAGAAGGACCGGCTCACCGTCGGGGTCCTCGTCGACGGCGAGCGGCAGGAGCTGACCGGCGAGGGGAACGGCCCGATCGCCGCCTTCGTCGACGCGATCTCGGCCGTCGGGCACGACGTACGGGTCCTCGACTACGCCGAGCACGCGCTGTCCGCGGGCGGCGACGCGATCGCCGCGGCCTACGTCGAGTGCGCGATCTCCACCGACCGGGGTGACCGGGTGCTCTGGGGGGTCGGGCTCGACGCCAACATCGTCACGGCCTCCCTCAAGGCGGTCATCAGCGCCGTCAACCGCGCCTGAGGCACTACATTCCACGCATGCTGGTCAGCGAACGCATCGGACAGTTCTTCGTCGAGTCCGACGGCGGGCGGGACCGGCTCGAGTACACCGAGTACGGCTCGGGCGACGAGTGGGTGGTGCTGCTGCACGGGCTGCTGATGCCGCGCCGGATGCAGCAGCCCCTCGCTCGGGCGATGGCCGCGCAGGGCCTGCACGTGGTGACGCTCGACCTGCTGGGCCACGGCCGCTCCGACAAGCCGGCCGATCCGCTGGTCTACTCGATGACCTCCTTCGGCGAGCAGGTGGTCGCCCTGCTCGACCACCTCGGCGCCGAGCAGGCGGTCGTCGGCGGCACCTCGCTCGGGGCCAACGTGTCGCTGGAGGTCGCGGTGATCGCACCCGAGCGGGTCAAGGGCCTGATCGTCGAGATGCCCGTCCTCAACCACGCGCTGGTCGCGGGGATCCTGGCCTTCGTCCCGATCATGCTCGCCGCTCGCTACCTGCCGTTCACGGCGAACCTGGTCCAGCGCGCCTCGCGGTCGGTGCCCCGCGGCATCGTCCCGTTCTGGACAGGTGTCGCGCTCGACACCGTCGACCACCGCGCCGACTCCATCGCCTCGGTGCTGCACGGCGTCATCTTCGGCCGCCTCGCGCCGTCGTCCAGCCAGCGCCGCCGGATCCACGCGCCGGTCTTCCTGGTGGGGCACCCGATCGACCCGATCCACCCCTTCGTCGACGCCGACATGCTCGCGGCCGAGCTCCCCAACGTCCGGTTCGAGCGGGCGTCCTCGATCCTGGAGTGGCGCTTCCGTCCGGAACGCCTCACCACGGCGGCCGCGGACTTCGCCCTCGACTGCTGGCGGGCCGGCGCCGCGGCCGGCACCACCCGCGCCCGGAAACGCTGACGCACGCGCCCGACCGCAGCCGGGTGCGTGGGGGAGAATGGCCGGGTGCCCCTCTACCGCGACGAGGCGGTCGTGCTGCGCACCCACAAGCTGGGTGAGGCCGACCGCATCATCACCCTGCTGACGCGTCAGCACGGGCGGGTGCGTGCGGTCGCCAAGGGCGTGCGGCGTACGACGTCGCGCTGGGGCTCGCGCCTCGAGCCGTTCACGCACGTCGACCTGCAGCTCGCCGAGGGGCGCAGCCTCGACGTGATCACCCAGGCCGAGACGCTCGACCCCTTCAATGCCCGGCTGGGCCTCGACTACGAGCGCTACACCGCCGGCACGGTGATGCTGGAGACCGCCGAGCGGCTGGTGACGGAGGAGAAGGAACCGGCCGTCCAGCAGTTCCTCCTGCTGGTCGGCGGCCTGCGCGCGATGGCGGGCGGCGAGCACCCGGCCGGGCAGGTCCTCGACTCCTACCTCCTGAGGTCGCTGTCGGTCGCCGGCTACGCACCGTCGTTCGACCACTGCGTGCAGTGCGGGGTGGAGGGGCCGCACCGCTTCTTCAACCCGTCCGCCGGCGGGGTGATGTGCGCCGCGGACAAGCTGCCGGGCTCGGCGACCCCGGCGCCCGCGACCGTGCTGGTGCTGGGTGCCCTGCTCGTCGGCGACTGGCCGGTCGTGCACGCCGCCGACCCGCGCCACCTGCGCGAGGCGAGCAACCTCGTCGCGGCGTACCTCTCCTGGCACCTCGAGCGGGGCCTGCGGTCCATGGCCCACCTCGAGCGCTGACGGCCTAGGCTCGCCCCGTGAAGCGACAGGTGAAGCCGCCGACCCCGCACCCCAGTGGGGCGACGCCTCCGCCGGTGCCGCGCGACCTCGTCCCCGAGCACGTGGCGATCGTCATGGACGGCAACGGACGCTGGGCGAAGGACCGCGGCCTGCCCCGCACCAAGGGCCACGAGCAGGGCGAGTCCTCCCTCTTCGACGTGGTCGAGGGGGCCATCGAGATCGGCGTCAAGGCGATCTCGGCCTACGCCTTCTCCACCGAGAACTGGTCGCGCTCGCCCGACGAGGTGCGCTTCCTCATGGGGTTCAACCGCGACGTGATCCGGCGGCGTCGCGACGAGATGCACGAGCTCGGCGTGCGGGTGCGCTGGGCCGGGCGCGCGCCGCGGCTGTGGAAGTCGGTCATCAAGGAGCTGAAGATCGCGGAGGAGATGACCCGCGACAACGACGTGCTGACCCTGACCATGTGCGTCAACTACGGCGGCCGCTCGGAGCTCGCCGACGCCGCGCGGTCCATCGGGCGCGAGGTCGCCGCCGGCCGTCTCGTTGCCGACAAGATCGATGAGCGCACGTTCGCCCGCCACCTCTACGTCCCCGAGCTCCCCGACGCCGACCTGGTGTGGCGCACGTCGGGGGAGCAGCGGCTGTCCAACTTCATGCTGTGGCAGGCCGCCTACAGCGAGCTGGTCTTCACCGACGTGCTGTGGCCCGACGTGGACCGCCGGCACCTGTGGGCCGCGGTCGAGGCGTACGCCCGCCGCGACCGCCGCTACGGCGGGGCACTGCCCAACCTGCCCGCTGGGTGAGTCAGCGGCAGGCCGGACAGGTCCCGAAGATCTCCAGCGTGTGGCTGATGTCGGCGAAGCCGTGCTCGGCGGCGATCGCGTTGGTCCAGCGCTCCACCGCCGGGCCCTCGACCTCCACCGTCGCCCCGCAGGTGCGGCACACGAGGTGGTGGTGGTGCGTGTCCGAGCAGCTGCGCCAGATGGCCTCGCCGTCCTCGTTGCGCAGCATGTCGACCTCACCGGCGTCGGCGAGCGCGGCCAGGGTCCGGTAGACGGTCGCCAGGCCCACCGAGTCGCCCTGCCGGGAGATCAGGTCGTGGATCTCTTGGGCGCTGCGGAAGTCGTCGAAGGCGGCCAGCGCGGCCGCGACCGCCCGTCGCTGCCGCGTGGGCCGGACCGCCGGCCGCTCGGGGTGCCGGTCAGTGCTCGTCATAGTGCTCTCCGTGCACGGCGTGACGGTGGCCGTCGTGGACGTAGTCGACGTGGTCCCCGTGCGGCACTGCCGGGTGCCCGCAGTCGTCCCCGTGCGCGTGCACGTGCTGGTCGGCGGAGCGGTGCGGAGCCGCGGTCACCTCCGGGAACGGCGCCATCAACCGACTGCGGCGCCGCAGCCACACGCCCAGCGGCCAGGTGGCGGTGAACATGGCGAGGGCCAGGAGCACGATCGTGGGGCCGGGGGCGACCGAGACGCGGAAGGACAGGCCCGCGCTCAGGACCAGCCCGCCGACCGACGCCGCACAGCCCACGACCATCGCCCCGACCAGCGTGGCCCGGAAGGAGCGGGCGAGCTGCTGCGCTGTCGCCACGGGCACCACCATCAGCGCCGAGACCAGCAGCAGGCCCACGGTGCGCATGGCGACGGTGATGCTGACCGCGGCGAGCACCGCGATGAGCAGGTTGTAGCCGCGAACGCGCAGGCCCGCGACCCGGGCGAAGTCCTGGTCGCTCGCCACGGCGAAGAGCTGCGGCGAGAGTCCGAGGACGATGACGAGGACCACCGTGGTGAGCACGGCCGTCGACCACACGTCGGCGGACGAGATGCTGTTGAGGGACCCGAACAGGTAGGCCTGCAACGTCGCCGCCCCCTGTCCGGCGATCCCGGTGATGAGGACGCCGCCGGCGAGGCCGCCGTAGAACAGCAGCGCCAGCGCGACGTCGCCGTTGGTGTGGCCGCGTTCGCGGATCAGCTCCATCAGCACCGCACCCAGCACCGCCACGACCACGGCCGTCCAGGTCGGGGAGGTGCCCGTCAGCAGGCCCAGCGCCACGCCCGTCACCGCAACGTGCCCGATGCCGTCGCCCAGCAGGGCGAGCCGGCGCTGCACGATGAAGGTGCCGATCGCCGGCGCCGCCAAGCCGGTGAGCAGCGCGGCCACGAGGGCGCGCTGCATGAAGCCCAGGGAGAAGAGGTCGACGAAGCTGATGCCGGATCTGTGCCTTCCCAGTCGAAGGGGGAGGCGACGTGCGGAGCGTGGTCGTGCCCGCCGGGCAGGTCGTGGTCGTGCGCGTGGTGTGTGTGCGACGCGACCTCCTGGGTGAGCGGCGGCCCGTCGTAGGCCACCCAGCCGTCGCGCATCACGACGGTGCGGTCGATCAGCGGCATCATCGGGCCGATCTCGTGCGCCACCAGGACGATGGTGGCCCCTCGCGCCTTGAGCCGGCCGAGGGCGTCGGCGAGCGCCTGCTGGTTGGGCAGGTCGACGCCGGCGGTGGGCTCGTCGAGGACCAGCAGGTCCGGCTCACCGGCCAGCGCCCGGGCGATCAGCACCCGCTGCTGCTGGCCGCCGGAGAGCTGGGAGACGCCGTACGACGCCCGGTCGGCGAGCCCCACGACGTCCAGCGCGGACTCCACGGCTCGCCGGTCGGCCGAGCTGGTGGGTCGCAGGAGGCGGCGACGGCCCACGCGTCCCGACGCCACGACCTCGCGCACCGTGGCGGGGACGCCGCCGGTGGCCGTGGACCTCTGCGGCACGAACCCGACGCGGTGCCACGCACCGAAGTCAGCGATCGGCGTGCCGAAGAGCCGGACCGATCCCCGCGTCAGCGGCAGCAGCCCGGTGAGGGCGCGCACGAGGGTGGACTTCCCCGAGCCGTTCGGCCCGAGGAGGGTCACCATGTCGCCGGTGTGCACGGTCAGGTCGACGTCGCGCAGGATCGGCCGGCCACCGATGGCGACGGAGACCTGGTCGAGGACGACGGGCGGATCGATCACGAGCAGCCGTTGGCCTGCTGGAGGGCGGCGAGGTTCTGGCGCATGAGGGAAAGGTAGTCCTCGTCGGCCGTGTCGTCCGAGAGCCCCTCGATGGGGTCCAGCACCGCGGTGTCGACGCCGAGATCGTCGGCGAGCGTCTCGGCCATCTTGGGGCTGACCAGCCGCTCCGAGAACACCGTCGTCACGCCGTCCTCGGTGATCAGCTCCTGCAGGTGCGCGAGGTCGGCGGCCGTCGCCTCCGCGTCGGGGGACAGCCCGGCGATCGGCTCGAACTCCAGCCCGTAGCGCGTGAGGTAGCCGAACGCCTGGTGGCTCACCACGGTGGTGGTGCGCTCGCAGGAGGCCAGCCCGTCGGTCCAGGCCCGGTCCAGGTCCTCGAGCTCGGTCCGGAGCTCCTGCGCGTTGTCGGCGTACGCCTGCGCCCCGTCGGGGTCGACCTCGCCCAGCTCGTCGGCGACGGCGTCGGCGAAGTCCGCCACCATCAGCGGGTCGAGCCAGAAGTGCGGGTCGAGGTCGCCGTGGGCGTGCTCCTCCTCGCCCTCGTGCTCGGCGTGCTCCTCCTCGGTCTCGCCCTCGTGCTCGTCGGCGGAGGCGGGCAGCAGGTCGAGGACCGAGGCGGCGTCGAGGACGGGCGCGTCCACGTTGGCCGCGGTCTCGTCCACCGCTGGCTGGAACCCCTCCTCGAGCACGACCAGGTCGGCCTGCTCGAGGGCAGCGGTCTGGGCGACGTCGAGGGTGAGGTCGTGCGGCTCCTGGCCCGGCTGGGTGAGGTTCTCGACCGTCCAGTCGTCGCCCGCCACCCGCTCGGTCACCCACGCCAGCGGGTAGAACGACGCGACGGCCCGGCGACCACTTCCGGTGTCGGCGGCGCCCAGCTGACCACATCCGGCAAGGAGGACGGTCGTGGTCAGGAGGCCGGCGACGGCGACGGAGCGGGAGGCGCGCGACATGAGAACGATTCTCACGCCAGTTGAGAACCATTGTCAAACCGCCCTCCGGCCGTAGGCTGCGTGCATGCTCGTCGTCACCCGCCTCCGTGCCCAGACCACCGACGGCGTCGGCCACGAACCGGCGGAGGACGAGCTGCGTCGCGGGCTCCTGCAGGCGCTCGACATCCTCGCGGGCAAGCCCGGCTACGTCGGGGGAGAGGTCGGCCGCAACGTCGACGACCCCAGCCTGTGGGTGCTGACGACCCGCTGGGAGAACGTCGGCTCCTACCGCCGCGCACTCGGGTCGTACGAGGGCAAGATGCACATCCAGCCGCTGATGGTGCACGCGCTCGACGAGCCCAGCGCGTACGAGCGGGTGGAGGAGGGGACCGACCTCAACGAGGCGCGGAGCCGGTCGATAGGGTGAGCGTTCGCGCACCCCGAGCCGACAGCCAGCCGGCCCGATCCTGGAGGAATCCCCACCGTGGCCAAGCCCGCCCCGACCGCCCTGGACAACGTCGTCTCCCTCGCCAAGCGCAGAGGTTTCGTCTACCCCTGCGGTGAGATCTACGGCGGCACCAAGTCCGCCTGGGACTACGGCCCGCTCGGCGTGGAGCTCAAGGAGAACATCAAGCGCCAGTGGTGGCGCTTCATGGTCACCCGCCGCGACGACGTGGTCGGCCTGGACTCCAGCGTCATCCTCCCGACCCGCACCTGGGAGGCCTCGGGCCACCTGAGCACCTTCAGCGACCCGCTGACCGAGTGCCAGTCGTGCCACAAGCGCTTCCGCGAGGACCACCTCCAGGAGGACCACGCCGCCAAGAAGGGCATCGACGACCCCGACTCGGTCGACATCAACGAGTCGGTCGCCTGCCCCAACTGCGGCACCCGCGGCGCGTGGACCGAGCCGCGCAACTTCAACATGATGCTCAAGACCTACCTCGGCGTGATCGAGGACGAGTCCGGGCTGCACTACCTGCGCCCCGAGACCGCCCAGGGCATCTTCCTCAACTTCGCCAACGTGGTGACCTCCAGCCGCCAGAAGCCCCCGTTCGGCATCGCGCAGATGGGCAAGAGCTTCCGCAACGAGATCACCCCCGGCAACTTCATCTTCCGCACCCGCGAGTTCGAGCAGATGGAGATGGAGTTCTTCGTCAAGCCGGGCGAGGACGAGGAGTGGTTCCGCTACTGGATCGAGGAGCGCACCCGCTGGTACGTCGAGCTCGGCATCGACCCCGACAACCTGCGCCACTACGAGCACCCGCAGGAGAAGCTTCTCCCACTACTCCAAGGGCACCACCGACATCGAGTACCGCTTCGGCTTCTCCGGTCGTGACTTCGAGGAGCTCGAGGGCATCGCCAACCGCACCGACTTCGACCTCAAGCAGCACAGCGAGTTCTCGGGCAAGGACCTGTCCTACTACGACCAGGCCGCCGACGAGCGCTACGTGCCCTACGTCATCGAGCCCGCGGCCGGCCTCACCCGGTCGCTGATGGCGTTCCTCATCGACGCCTACACCGAGGACGAGGCGCCCAACACCAAGGGCGGCGTCGACAAGCGCGTCGTGCTCAAGCTCGACCCGCGCCTCGCGCCGGTCAAGGTCGCGGTCCTGCCGCTGAGCCGCAACGCCGACCTCTCCCCGAAGGCGAAGGCGCTCGCCGCCGAGCTGCGCCAGAGCTGGAACGTGGAGTTCGACGACTCGGGCGCGATCGGCCGCCGCTACCGCCGCCAGGACGAGATCGGTACGCCGTTCTGCGTGACGGTCGACTTCGAGACCCTCGACGACGACGCGGTCACCATCCGCGAGCGCGACACGATGGCCCAGGAACGCGTCAGCCTCGACGGCATCACCCGGTGGTTCGCCGAGAGGCTCATCGGCTGCTGAGCCTCGGCAGGCCCGGCGGCGGCCGTGCCACGATGGCGGCATGCAGCGCTCGGTGGTCCTCGCGACGATCCTCTCGGCGTCGCTGATGGCCTGCGGCGGCGGTGACGTGGAGGAGCGGCCGACGCCGAGCCCCACGCCCGTCTCGGCGCAGGCCCCCGACGGGGTGACCGCCACCGATCCCGGCACGGCTCTGGAGTACGGCGACCGGGCCACGCTCGTGTGGCAGCCCGCGACAGACCTCACCGGCGTCCTCGACCTGACCGTGGAGAGTGTGCAGGAGCGGCGAGCATCCGTCTTCGACGGCTGGTTGGCCGACGACACCCTGCAGGCGGCCCGCCCCTACTTCGTCAGCGTGGCGCTCACCAATGTCGGTGGGAGCGACCTCGCCGGGCAGGTCGTCCCGCTCTACCTCCGGGACGACCGGGGCCGGCTGGGGGCGCCCTGGACGGTGGGTGGTGACTTCACCGCCTGCCAGAGCGGACCCCTGCCGGAGCCGTTCGAGCCCGGTGCCAGCGCCGAGATCTGCCTGGTCTACCTCGCGCCCGATGGTGCCCGCATCGAGGACATGGTCTTCGAGCCCACCGAGGGCTACGACCCCATCACCTGGACCGGCGACGTGAGCGGGCCGCCGAAGGTCCGCCCGCGCTCCCGACGTTGATTTGGGTCGACCCTCCCGGCGGCTCGACAATGGGTCCATGACCGCCGTGCCCACCTCGCTGACCCTCGGGTCGCTGCGCGTCGACACCCCGGTGGTGCTGGCACCGATGGCAGGGATCACCAACGCCGCCTACCGTCGCCTCTGCGCGGAGCAGGGAGCCGGCCTCTACGTCAGCGAGATGATCACCAGCCGTGGTCTCGTCGAGGGCGACGAGACCACGCAGAAGATGCTCGTCTTCGACGAGCTGGAGTCGGTCCGCTCGGTCCAGCTCTACGGCACCGACCCCGCCTACATCGGCAAGGCGGTCGAGATCCTCTGCGCCGACCACGGTGTGGCCCACGTCGACCTCAACTTCGGGTGCCCGGTGCCCAAGGTGACGCGCAAGGGCGGCGGGGGAGCGCTGCCCTGGAAGCGAGGACTGCTCGGCGAGATCCTCGCGTCCGCGGTCGCCGCCGCGGAGCCGTACGACGTCCCGGTCACGATGAAGACCCGCAAGGGCCTCGACGAGGACCACCTCACCTATCTCGACGCCGGCCGCATCGCGCAGGAGACGGGGGTCGCCTCGATCGCCCTGCACGGCCGTACGGTCCAGCAGGCCTACTCGGGTGAGGCGGACTGGGACGCCATCGCAGCGCTCGTCGAGCACGTCGACATCCCGGTCCTGGGCAACGGCGACATCTGGGAGGCCGCCGACGCCCTGCGGATGGTCGAGCAGACCGGCGCGGCAGGCGTGGTCGTCGGCCGCGGCTGCCTCGGGCGGCCCTGGCTGTTCCGCGACCTGGCGGCCGCGTTCCACGGCGAGGAGGTCGCCACGCTGCCCGACCTGGGCGAGGTCCGACGCATGATGCGCCGGCACGCCGAGCTGCTCTCCGAGCACATGGGGGAGGAGCGTGGCTGCAAGGAGTTCCGCAAGCACGTCACCTGGTACCTCAAGGGGTTCAGCGCCGGCGGCCAGCTGCGCCACCAGCTGGCCCTCGTCGACTCCCTCGCCAGCCTCGACCGGCTGCTCGAGGACCTCGACGGCGACGAGCCGTTCCCGGTGCGTGAGCTCGGCACCCCGCGGGGTCGCCAGGGGGCACCCCGATCGAAGGTGGTGCTGCCCGAGGGGTGGCTCGACGACACCGACGGGCGCGGCGCACACGTCCGTGAGGACGCGAACGAGACCACCGGAGGCTGAACCGGGGCCGGCGACGCACCGCCTGCCGTCGCAGGAGAGAAGCGCTCCGGGTGAGCCGAAACACCCTCGATTTTGCTGTGCAAGATTGGGACAGGCCCAGAATCGTGTGCTTCACTCGATGATCGCGTCGACGTGGGCACGGGTTTCTCCGTGGTTCGGCGCAGTCCCCCGTCAGCAATCGCAAAGGATCAGCGCTGTGGCTCAGCATCGCCACAAGCGGGAAACCCCTGCTACCCCCCGTTCCTCCCGACTCCCCCGTTCCGTCCTCGTCTCCGCACCGCTCGCCGTCGTGGCGACGATGTCAGCAGTGACGATGGGCGTGCTCGCCGCCGACCCGGCGACCTCGGACAACGACAACCTGCTGGCCTCGGCCAGCACCACGTCCGGCGCCACGTCCGGCGCCACGTCCGGCACGTCCGACAGGACCTCCGACGCCGGGTCGCGCAACACCCAGTCGCTCGCCAACGCGACCGCACTGGGCCGCCGCGGCGACACCGCTGTGTCGCGCTCCCAGATCCGCACCGCAGCGAAGGCCGAGTCGGCCGCGCGCAAGGAGATGGAGATCGACAGGCTGGCCCGCCGGCTGGCCAAGAAGGTCGACAACTCCTTCTGGACCACCGAGGCCCTCAACCTCTGGGACGGGCCGAGCGAGCAGGCCGAGAAGCTCGGCGTCATCGACGCCTTGACGCAGGTCTCGGTCACGGGCCGCCGCCAGCTGGGCCGCGTCCAGATCGTCCTCGACGGCCAGTCGCGCTGGGTGACGGCCGACTACCTGGTCCGCAACAAGCCCAAGCCCGAACCGGCCGGCCCGAGCCTCGGCGGCACCTGCTCCAACGGGTCCTCCATCGACGCCGGCCGCGCGTCGCTCTACGAGATCCACGACGTGGTCTGCGCCAACTGGCCCGAGATCACGTCCTACGGCACGTGGCGCAATGACGGCGAGCACGGCCAGGGCCGCGCGATCGACATCATGGTGAGCGGTGAGACCGGCTGGGCCATCGCCGAGTTCCTGCGCGCCAACTACTCCGCGCTGGGCATCGAGTACATCATCTTCTCCCAGCAGATGTGGTCGGTGGAGCGCAGCGGCGAGGGCTGGCGCGGCATGTCCGACCGCGGATCGACGACGGCCAACCACTACGACCACGTCCACGTCACGGTCTACTGACTCCATCGCCGGAGCCGTGTCATCGGCGCTCGCTAGGCTGACCAGCCGATGAGCATCGAGGACCTGTACGACGACGCCGCGCGCGAGCGCCTGGTGGCGGAGCCCCCCAAGCGGGTGGACGCTCCGGTGCGCCTGGCGTTCGAGCGCGACCGGGCACGCGTCGTGCACGCGGCGGCGTCGCGCAGGCTCGCGGCGAAGACGCAGGTCGTCGGTCCGCAGACCGACGACTTCGTCCGCAACCGGCTGACCCACAGCCTCGAGGTCGCCCAGATCGCGCGCGACCTGGCCCGGGCACTCGGCACCCATCCCGACATCGCCGAGACGGCAGCGCTCGCCCACGACCTGGGCCACCCGCCGTTCGGCCACAACGGGGAGCGCGTGCTCGCCGAGCTCAGCGCCGGGTGCGGCGGGTTCGAGGGCAACGCCCAGACCCTGCGGCTGCTCACCCGGCTCGAGTCCAAGACCTTCGACGCCGACGACCGGTCGGTGGGGCTCAACCTCACTCGCGCGACGCTCGACGCCTGCACCAAGTACCCCTGGCTGCGCAGCGAGGCCACCGGTCCGCACGGCGTCCACGCCGACGGCACCCCTCGCGTGGTGGTGAAGTTCGGCGTCTACGACGACGACCGACCGGTCTTCGACTGGCTGCGCTCGGGCATCGAAGGTCGGCGCCGCTGTCTCGAGGCGCAGGTCATGGACCTGGCCGACGACGTCGCCTACTCGGTGCACGACGTCGAGGACGGCATCGTCGCCGGCCGGCTCGACCTCACCCGCCTCGACCGCGACGCCCTGTGGGAGACGGTGCGCTCCTGGTACCTGCCCGGCATCGACGACGCCGCGCTCGACTCGGCGCTGGACGGCCTGCGAGCCGTCGGCAGCTGGCCGCAGTCGGCCTACGACGGCAGCAGGCGCAGCCTCGCCGCGATCAAGAACCTCACCAGCGACCTGATCGGCCGGTTCTGCGGCAGCGTGCAGCAGGCGACCTTCGCCGCGACGGATGACGAGCCGCTGGTGCGGCACCGGGCCGACCTGGTCGTGCCGGAGGGCACCGAGGTGGAGATCGGGGTGCTGAAGGGCATTGCGGCCCTCTACGTCATGCAGGCCGACGACCGGGTGACGCTCATGAAGCGCCAGCGCGAGCTCGTCGCCGAGCTCGTCGAGGCGATCTGGTCGCGCGGCGCCGACGCGCTCGATCCGGTGTTCGCGGGCGACTGGCAGGACGCCGGGGACGACGCCGCGCGCCGACGCGTGGTGATCGACCAGGTGGCGTCGCTGACCGACGCCAGCGCGGTGACGCGGCACGCGGTGCTCGCCGCCGGTTGAGCGACGAGCACCGCGAGCCAGTCGCGACCTACGGCAGGTTGCCCTGGGGGTAGGGGTTGTCCTGCAGCGCCGTGCTGTCGGGATTGAGCTTGTCCTCGACCTCGGAACGGTGGCTGCTGCCGGACGGGGTGACCTTGCCGGCAGCGGTGCTCGCCGCCCCCGTGACCTTGTCCTTGACGACCGGTGCCTTGTCCTTCGCGAGGTCGGCCGCCTGCTGCGCCTTCTCCTGGACGCGGGGGTCGTCCTTCACGCGGGTGGCGGTCCTCTTGATCTGTTCGTAGCGCTCCCGGCCGGCCTTGGTGCCGAGCACGTAGCCGACACCTCCGGCGACGAGCAGCATGAGCTTGTTCATGGTGGTGTTCCCTTCCCAGGTGGTATGTGCGTGGAGCGGTCAGTGGCTGCGGCGGCGCCAGAGCAGCAGCACCACGGCCATCGCCACGAGCGATCCGACCGCGGCGAGCACCTCGGGGCGAGGTGTACCGGAGTCGGTCGTGGCGGAGTCCTTCAGCGAGGCGACCTTCTGCTGTGCCTGTGACTTCACGTCGAGCTTGGCGGCCAGGTCGTCGACCGTGCCGGCCAGCTGCGCGCGCTGGGCGGCGATGTCGGCCTCGATCTCCTCGGGTGTGCGCTGGTCATCCATGGTGGTCTCCCTTGACCGTCGCGATGTCGTCCTTGATGCCCTGGATCGCCCGTTCCGGTGCCGCCGGAGCGGCCTCGGCGACCTTGTTCCTGCCCAGCACCGCCGCCACCGCCGCGGCGGCGATCAGGACGAGCGCGACGATGAGTGCCGCGAGCCAGGCGTCCACGACGTACGTGAGACCGAGGATGGCGGTGGTCACGAGCGCCGCCACGGCGAAGAAGCCGAGGAGGCCGGCAACGCTGAACATCCCGATCCCGACGCCGGCACGCTTCCCCTTCTGGGCGACCTCGGCCTGCGCCAGACGGATCTCCGAGCGGATGAGCTCGGGGATCTGCTGGGAGAGCTGGTGGACCAGTGCGCCGAGGGTCTGACCCTCTGGCGCTCCGTGCTGAGCAGTCATTCCTCGACCCTCCCAAACCCCCCGGCCGATCACCAGCCCGGCTCCCCCGAAGGGGTGGCGGACGTCTGCGCCGCGGCGTTGTGGAGACCGGGGGCCGGGGATGGGCCCGCGCCCGTAGACTCCCCGGCGTGGCAGGCCGGATTCGCGACGACGACATCGCCGAGGTGCGCGAGAAGGCGCGGATCGACGACGTGGTCTCCTCCTACGTCACGCTCAAGCGTGCCGGCGGAGGCTCGCTCAAGGGGCTGTGCCCGTTCCACGACGAGAAGACCCCGTCGTTCAACGTCAACCCGGCCCGGCAGTTCTTCCACTGCTTCGGGTGCGGAGAGGGCGGTGACGTCATCTCCTTCCTCATGAAGGTCGACGGCCTCACCTTCACCGAGTCCGTCGAGCGCCTCGCGGAGAAGTTCGGCGTGCAGCTCCGGCGCGAGGAGGGCGACGACGAGCCGATCCGCCCCCGCGGTCCGGCCCGCGGTCGCCTGATCGAGGCACACAAGGTCGCTCAGGAGTTCTACGCCGAGCAGCTGGGCTCGGCCGACGCGGTGGTCGCGCGGCAGTTCCTCCACCAGCGCGGCTTCGACCAGGCGGCGGCGGCGATGTTCGGCGTCGGCTTCGCCCCGCGCGACGGCGAGGCGTTGACCCGACACCTGCGCGGGCGCCGGTTCACCGACGAGGAGTCCGTCGCGGCGGGACTCGTGGCACTGGGCCGCTCCCACTACGACCGGTTCCGCGGACGGCTCGTGTGGCCGATCCGCGAGGCCAACGGCGACACGATCGGCTTCGGCGCCCGTCGCATCTTCGACGACGACCGGATCGAGGCCAAGTACCTCAACACCTCCGAGACGGCGATCTACAAGAAGAGCCAGGTCCTCTACGGCATCGACCTCGCACGCACCGCGATGAAGGACAGCCAGCAGGCCGTGGTCGTCGAGGGCTACACCGACGTCATGGCCTGCCACCTCGCCGGCGTACGCACGGCCGTGGCGTCGTGCGGCACGGCCTTCGGCACCGATCACGCACGCGTCCTGCGCCGCTTCCTGGGCGACCACGGGGCGACGAGCGGCGAAGTGATCTTCACCTTCGACGGCGACTCGGCCGGACAGAAGGCGGCGCTGAAGGTGCTGGAGAGCGACCAGGTCTTCGCCTCGCAGACCTACGTCGCGGTCGCTCCCGAGGGCATGGACCCCTGCGACCTGCGGATCAAGGAGGGCGACGAGGCCGTCCGTGAGCTGGTCGCCAAGCGCCAGCCGCTCTACCGCTTCGCCCTCGACAACATCCTCACCCGGCACGACCTCGACCGCGCGGACGGCAGGGTCGACGCGCTGCGGGACGCGGCCGGCCTCGTGGCCAGCATCCGCGACAAGACCAAGGTCGAGGCGTTCTCCCGCGAGCTCGCGCACATGGTCGGCCTCGACCTCGACGAGGTCCGCGCCGAGGTCCGCCGGGCCGCCAGTCGCCCGGCACCCACGGAGGAGCGGCGCACCCCCAGGACCGAGGCGTCCGAGGCGCTGGAGCCCGCCCGCCCGACCCTGCCGAGCCTGTCCGACCCGCGCTTCCTGATCGAGCGCGAGCTGCTCAAGCTCGTCATCCAGCACCCGGCGGGCGTGGGCCGAACGACCGCCCACGTCACCGCGGCCGACTTCACGCACCCGACCTTCCAGGGCGTGTGGGAGGCCGTGACCACGGCGGGCGGTCCGCCGAGCGGCGCCGACGACGCGGGCTGGGCCAACCGGGTGCGGGAGTCCGCGACAGATCCAGCCGTGAATGCGGCGATCACCGAGCTCGGCGTCGAGCCGGTGCGCGGCACGTCCGACCCCAATCCGACGTTCGCCGTCGCCTACGTCTACCGGCTCCAGGAGCTCACCACGTCGCGTCGCATCGCCGACGTCAAGGCCCGTCTCCAGCGCACCAACCCGGTCGACCACGCCCTCGACTACAACCGGATGTTCGGGGAGCTGGTGATGCTCGAGCAGCACCGCCGCAAGCTGCGCGAGGGCGCCGTCGGTCAGCCGGGTGGCCAGTCGTGACGCCCGCCCCGCAGAAGCGGTGGCGACGTACGTCCCCGGTCGCCGTCGCACCGGGGGAGAAGGTGCTGGCCGCCACCACTGCCGTCGACGGCACCGAGCTCGCCGGCACGCGCGATGCGTTCTACGTCGTCAGCGACGGCGCGACCCGCCGGGTCCCGTGGGAGCAGGTCGAGGCCGCCGGCTGGGACCGCGACACCGACGTCTTCCGCCTCTCCGAGGTCGGCAGCTGGGGCGAGCAGCGACCGGTCCACACCGCCACCCTCACCGAGCCCGGACGGCTGCTCGAGCTGGTCCGCGAGCGTGTCACGGCGAGCGTCGTCCTGCAGCGCCACGTCACGGTGTCGGGACGTCGCGGACTGCGGGTGATCGCCCGTCGCGCGCCCTCGGGCGCGGGCCGGATCCAGTGGGTCTACGAGTACGACGAAGGGGTCGACCCCGACGACCCCGCGGTCCGCGAAGCCGCCCGCGAGGCCCTCGAGGTCATGCGACGCGACGTCGGTCTGCCCTGATTTCCCCACCCGAGCGGCGCCTTGCTAATGTTGCGCCTCGCTGCACAAGCGATCCCCTGTAGCTCAACTGGCAGAGCATTCGGCTGTTAACCGGAGGGTTGTTGGTTCGAGTCCAACCGGGGGAGCAAGACAAACGGCTCGTGGCCTGCGGAAACGCGGGTCACGAGCCGTTGTGATGTCCCGTGGGCGCACCGGCCCCGGACGCAGTATCAGTCCGGGCAGGTACCACCTGTGCGCTCGTAGATGGCCTTGACGCCGGCCGACAGCCGCTCGACACGTGGTCCCTCCACCTCGAGGCCGATGACCATCATGCAGCGGCCCTGGGTCCAGTAGACCTGGCCGATCGCGTTGCCGTGCTGGTCCGGTCCGGTCCATCCGTGGGCCCCTGGGACGTCGGGGACCTGAAACCGCTCGATCGTCGCACCCGGGATCTGGTGCCGGATCGCCTCGTCGCTCGTCTCATAGGCGATCCAGTCTCGCGCCCCGGCCTCTGACTCGAACAGCACGACGCTGCTGACACCGGCACCGTTGTCGCCTCCGGCGGACTGGTAGGTCGTCGAGACGTACCCACCTTGCTCGAGCAGTTCGGCGCCGTCCTCCGGCATCGGGTCGAACGGCGGCCCCGTGTCTGTATGGGGCGACGAGATCGGTACCAGGTCCGGGACCTCGTCGGCTTGAAGCAGATACCTCTCGACGTCGGTCGGCGTGGCGGTCGCGGCCGCATCCGTTGTGCTCGTCGCTCGATCGGATTCACCGCCGCAACCGACGATGAGCACGCCGAGGAGTCCTGCGAGTGCCATGCGGGATGTACGCGACGCCAAGCTCACGGTCCACCCGGGCGGCCTTGGAGTGCCTGGG
The DNA here is from genome assembly GCA_963740115.1 of uncultured Actinomycetota bacterium. GTDB lineage: Bacteria > Actinomycetota > Actinomycetes > Propionibacteriales > Nocardioidaceae > Nocardioides. The sequence continues at coordinate 222,352 of CAVUCQ010000008.1, forward strand.
GCTTCACGGTGCCCGGTGCCGCCGAAGGACGAGGCGATGGCAGATCGGCGCATTGACCCTCCTTGGTGTTCTCAGGGTTGGTCGGAGGCAGTGACTCGCATCAACACCAAGTCGACGGGACGAGTGTCGGGGGAGAACTCAACGCCCATCCGCTCGCTGTAGTAGGTGAGGCCGTCCACGATCTGGCTGACAAGGAGCCCGTGACGTTCGTAGAAGCGCACCGCGAGGTCGTTGCCGGCCACGACCAGCAGCATGTAGGTGCACCCCGCCGGGAGCCGAGCATGCAACTCGTTCATCAACATGGTCCCGATGCCCGCTCCACGATGCCGATGATCGAGGTAGAGCCGATGGAGCTCGGGCTCTGGGCCGAAGGAGTCGAAGTGCAGGAACCCGACGACCTGGCCCGACCGCTCCGCGACGAGGAAGTACGCGTCCGGGGCCTGCCGGCAACGCCGAATGCAGTCATCGATTGCCGAGGCCGCGTAGGTCTGACGAACGACGGCGTCGAGGGCGGCTGGATCAACCAAGCCGGCGTACTGGGCCGGCATCGATTCGGCACCAATCGCGGCGATGGCCTCAGCATCGGCGCCGACCGCATCTCGCACGAGAAGCTCTTGCACGGTCAGCACTGTGTACCCACACGGCTGGACGTGGCAGTGTCGCCTCCGGATATACTCCACATAGGAGTAATCGATACTCTTCGGAGGAGTATATGTCAAGGGATGTTCCGGAGCTGACCACGACCTCGTACGCGTTGCTCGGGCTGCTGGCGATCCGACCCTGGTCGACGTACGAGCTCGCCCGACAGATGCAACGGGACTTGCGCTTCTGCTGGCCGCGCACAGAGAGCAACCTGTATGCCGAGCCCAAGAAGTTGATCGCCCACGGTCTCGCCTCGGCAAGCTCCGAACCGCGCGGGAAGCGCCGACGCACGGTCTACACCATCACAGCAGCAGGCCGACAAGCCCTCGCCGAGTGGCTTTCGGTAGAAGCAGCCGAGCCCCGTTGGGAATCGGAATCGATGGTCAAACTCCTCTTCGCAACCCATGGCACCACCGACCAGCTACTCGAACACCTCTGCAGGTTCCACGACCACGCAACCGCTCGCTGGCAGGCCGTTGCTGCGGTCTTCGGGCCGTACCTCGACGGAGACGAGCCATTCCCCGACCGAACACACGTCAACGTCCTCGCAGCCAGACTCGTCCTGGAGACCGCCTGCATCGAGGCCGCTTGGGCAGATCGAGCGATCCAAGAGGTTCAGCAGTGGGAAACCCCAGCGAAACCCCACGATCGGGCCTCGTCCCTGGCCGAGCTCGAAGCCGCCCTGGCTTCGCCGCCAGTCACGAGGAGTACACGGCCGCGCTGAGCTACCGGGCCGCCACAGAGACACCACAGGACGTTCAGGGCCAGATAGTGGTCGGGCGTGGATGTCCACACGATCACGGGGGCGCATGAGCGACGGCGGTAGGTCCGATCCGCGCCGCTAGCCGAGGGAAGCTGCGTCCAACCGGTAGACCCGTTCCTGGTCGACGCTGGTCACCCACAGCTCGCCGTTGCCGTAGGCGAGCCCGTAGTTCCACTCGGCGAATCCCGCAACCGGGCTTGCGGTGTTCGTATCCGGGTCGATCCGTGAGATGCCCTGGTAGCGGGTGCTGACGTAGACCGTCTCACCGTCGCTCGCTATCCCCACCCCTGATCCGGCGTGATCGATGGTGGCGACGACTCGATTCGTCGCGGGATCGATACGCGAAACGGTGTTGGCCCTGTAGTTGGCGATCCAGACGCCGTGCGCGTCGATCGCCATGTGATGCGCACCTAACCCCGTCTGGATCTTGGCGACGACCTCATTGGTGGCAGGGTCAATCCGGGTCACCGTTCCGCCGACCTTGTCGGTCACCCACACCGCGTCGCCGGAGGCTGCGATCTCGGTGACCTCCGACACGTCGAGATCGGTCCGAGCATCGGCAGCCCCGGTGACCGGATCCAGGCGAGTCACGCCGTCTGGACTCGGCACCCATACGCCGCCAGCCCCGACTGCGACATAGCTGGCGCCCGGCGTCCGGCTGGTGAGGAGCACCCGCCCCGTGATCGGGTCGATCTTCTTGGTCTCCGATCCAGTGGTGACCCAGACGGCGTCCCGGGCAATGGCCGCTGAGCGCCCGCGGTCAATTCTGACTGCGACGTTCCCGGTCACCTCGTCTACCTTGACCACCTGGTCAACAGGCGGGTCGACCTGGATCCACACGCCGCCGAAGCCGTAGGCGGCCCCCCACGCGTCGCCACCGAGCGTGACTGACGGTGGGGCCGTGGGGGCCATCGACGACTCTGGAGTGGGTGGCTTCGCCGCCGTCTCCTCGTTGCCGCCTGCGCAAGCAGTCGTAGTGCACACACAACCGATGATCAGGAACGCGCCACGCCGCCAGTGCATATGCGAAGCCCTTCCCCGGACGCGCTCACAAGCCTGATCACCAGTGTGCGCGCCGGGCAATGGATAGACAATCAGCGGAACGTGTTCTTGCCCGTCGCCGTGCCGGCGCGAAACTAGAAGTTGATCTCGCCTTCAATGACGATGAAGGCCTCGTCCCTCGCGTGCAGGTGTGGCGACATGAGCGTCGCACCACGATCGCCCCACGGGAACGTTCGGATCAGCCAACTATCTGTTGACGGGCATTGGCGGCGGATAGACGCACTCGTCGCGACAGATTCGGATCGTGCGGGGAAGGCGAGCGGGAGTATCAGGGGCCCCGGAATATCCGGGGCCCATGCGTGGGTTCAGCCACGCGATATGACCCCGTCAACAGAGGAGCTCGCATGGCCACCATCGTCGTGTTCGGAGGGACCGGGTACACCGGAGGCAACGTCGCCCGTGAGGCCGCGTCGCGAGGTCACCGCGTGATCTCTGTGAGCCGGTCCGCCCCCCGCGAGCCCGTCCAGGGCGTGCGGTACGAGGTGGGCACCGTCCTCGACGTTGCCGCGCGGGTCATCCCCGGCGCGGACGTCATCGTGGCCGCGTTGTCCCCGCGCGGTGAGACGGCCGGCCGCCTCGTCGCGGTGTACGGCGAGCTCGCGCGCCTGTCGAGCCAGGCGGGTGCGCGCTACCTGCAGGTTGGTGGCTTCAGCTCGCTGCGACCCGCAGAGGACCAGCCGCGGTTCGTCGAGGGTGAGGTCCCCGAGCAGTTCCGTGCCGAGGCCGAGGAGGGTGAGGCCACCCGGGTGCTGCTCGCCGAGGACGCACCCGAGGAAGCTCGACTGGCTCTTCGTGAGCCCGGCCGGCGGCTACGGCTCGTTCGCCCCGGGGGAGCGCACCGGCGCATACCGCGTCGGGAACGACGTCGCACTGTTCGACACCGACGGGAAGTCGGAGATATCAGGTGCCGACTTCGCCCTCGCGATCCTCGACGAAATCGAGACCCCTCGTCATCACCGGGAGCACGTCGGCATCGCCTACTGATCCGGCTGCCAGCCAGCGGATTCTTGGTCAGAGGAGGACATGGCGGGCCCTGGACGCGCAACCAGCGCCGAACCCCCGACAGCGTGGACGGCCAGCCCCCGACCCGGGCCGCGGCGTCGGCAGTCCTGCGTCCGGCTCGCGGCGGTTAGACGCAGGTGCCGACTGCGGCAATCTTGGTCTGATTGGACGTCCCGGTTCGGGCTCTCGGTGCGAGAGGTTATCGCGGACGCTGGGACTGACGGCTCGTCTACATGACTTCTTGAGGACTAGTTCAAGCTGGGGTTGCGCAACGGTTCGTATGTGGCTCGGTAGCTGTGCGGTCCCATCGCCCTGAGGATGGGGTCGCGCAGCCAAGGTGGCAGCCGTGCAGCGCGAGAGAGCCGGTCGGTCATGGTCTGCACATGCTCGATCCGCATGCGCCGACGCCGCTCAAACTCGCGACCGGCATCGTTCCACCCCGCTGCTCCGGCGAGGATCGCGCCGAGCACAAGGGCGTCCTCGACGGCTAGCGCGGCGCCCTGCGCCCACACCGGTGCCGTGGCGTGCGCGGCGTCGCCGACCAGCACGACCCGTCCGCGTGTCCACGCCGTTGGCCGCACCTCCTCCAGCGGCGACAGGAAGGGCGGGCTCGGCTCCGCCGCCGCGACCGCGAGCACATCGCGCACCACAGGCGGGAAGTCATCGAAGGCCGCAGTCACCTCATCGAAGGAAGCCCCCTCGCTCGCGATCGCGACCCACCCGTAGAGCCGTCCACCACCGAGTGGGATGAAGAGAACCGTGTCTGTGCCACCGCTCCACACGACCCAACAGTCGATACCGAGGTTGCGCGTCACGAAGCGCCAGCTCGAGCGTGACAGGACGGCCGCCTGCGGAGCCTGACCCGAGCCAACGAGGGCGCGCACGGTCGAGAAGACGCCGTCGGCGCCGACGAGCAGGGCGCCGTGCTCCTGCGTACCGTCACGCAGCTCGACGGTGACCCGGTCCGGGGTCTCGACCAGGTCGCGAACCTCCGCCCCGAGCCGCACGGTGCCCTCGGGAACCATCGTGCGCAGCAGCGACAACAACTCACCACGCAGCACACAGCGCGGCCGCGCCTCGACCCCCCAGAACGCGTCCTCGTCGACGGAGAACACCAGGCGACCACGCCGATTGCGGTACTCACGTCGCCCGATCGGGGCACCGAGCCGCGCCAAGCCATCTCCCAGCCCGAGAGCCCCGAGGGCCATCACGGCGTTACCCGGCAGGTTGATCCCAAGTCCCGCGTCGAGCGCGTGGTCGCGACGTTCGAGAACCACCGAAGGGACGCCGTGTCGGCCCAGCGCCGCGGCCGTGGCCAACCCGGCAATGCCGCCGCCGGCGATGAGGACGCGATCGGCCGACTCACTCATGCGAGGCTCCGGCCCGCGCGAAGTCTGCAAGCAGTTCGGCCACCCGTGCCGGGTGGCCGAGCTGAGGCACGTGTCCCGCGGACAGCACCTCGAGGCGGGCGCGCGGTATCAGCTGCGCCGCGGCTCTTGCATCAGCCACCGATACCACCGGGTCACGGTCACCCCAGATCATGAGCGTTCGCACCGCCACCCGGCGAAGGTCGTCCGGCCGGATCCGGACCGCTGTCCGCTGGCCGAGCGGCGACAAGAGGGCGTGGAACTCGGCCACGTTGGCCGCCACCGCTACCGGGTCATGCGCGGCGTCGACGAGGGAGTCGAGCAGGTCGGGGTATCGCAGGATGGTCTCCGCTTCGCCCACCGAGGACATCAGGCGCATCAGCATCCGCCGTCCTGGTTTCATGGTGCGGCCGAGGACCTGTCCCAACAGCGGTGTCGCCATGAGCCGGATACCCATCGGGATTCGGGCTCCGGGAAGCAGCGGGACTGACCCGAGCATGACAAGCCCGTGTACCCGCTCGGGGCGGTCCAAGGCGTACCACAATGCCCAGGTCCCACCCCCCGAGGCGCCGGCCAGAACAGCTGTATCGAGCTGCAACTGGTCGAGAACATCGTCGACGAATCGAACCGCGCACTGCCTGAAGCTGTCGCGAGGGAAGCTCGCGGGGTCACTGAGTCCCGAGCCCGGTCGGTCGACGAGGTAGGAGCGCACTGTCGTCATGTGCTCGAGCAGCATCAGGTGCGACAGGGACGAGGTGTTGTTGCCGTGCAGGTGGACTACGGGCGGGCCGTCACCGGCCTCGATCACATGCACACGGCCCGACTTCGCCCGGATGAACCTGCCCTGGCCGCCTGCCGCACGGACCATCCGGTCGTACCGGCGGTGCACACGGTTCGGGTGCGTCGGCAACGTCTGCTTGTTGCGATGCACAACCATCGTGACCTCCAGTCCGAGCTCGTCCCTCCCACGATCCGCCGCCTCTTCGACAAGGGCCAGTTCGAACTTCGAACTGCACAAAGGCCGCGCGCCGGTGGGACACTGTTGCCGTGGGCTCGAGCGAGTTCGCCGGATACTGCTCATTCACCAAGGCCATCGAGCACCTCGGTGACCGGTGGATCCTGCTCATCGTCCGTGAGCTGGGGATGTTCGGGCCGCAAGGATTCAACGACCTGGTCAGCGGCCTTCCGGGCCGGATCTCGCGCTCGGTGCTCGCCGATCGACTTCGGCGGCTCGAGACTCTTGGGCTGGTGTCCCGCAATCACGGCCAGCACCCGCACCAGACGTACCGCCTCACCGCCGTCGGTGAAGGCCTGATGGTGACGCTGGGCTCGCTGCGCGCCTGGGCGGACACCTGGCTACCGGACGACCCCGACATGCTGGAGCGCGACCCGGACGTCGTGCTCGGCTGGCTGGCACAGCGAGCGGACCCCGACCATGCGCCCAGACGGTCTGTGGTCCTCGAGATCCAGTTGCACCATCGGCGTGACCGGAGGTACTGGCTCGTGCTGCAGCGCGGACTCGAACCGTACGGGTGTCTTACCGATCCCCTCCTGGACGAGAACCGCTACGTGTACCTGGAGAGCTCGATGCCTGCGCTCCTCGCAGTCGCCCGGGGCAGGCGCGCCTGGTCAGACCAGTTCCAGGACGGATCGATCACGGCCGCCGGCGATCCCGCTCTGCTCAGCCGGGTGGTCGAGTGGTTCGAGCCCGCCTCGGGACGACCAAACCTCGTCTGCCGCGCTTGATCCCCACCCAACGGTCAAGAACCACCAACGGTGGCACCCAACCTCATGGGCCACGGGGAGTGATGCGTCATCTCCGCAGTTCGAATGCGTATCTCGGCTCGATCCGGGCGCTTCGCGGCCGCTGCAGCTGCGTAACAGAGGGGAGCCGAAGTGTCGCAATCAGCTGCCGTTGCAAGCCATGCCGGGCGACGGCACGAACTCCTTCAGTCCGGCGCGCACGAAGATGCCGTAGCTCTGCACTCCGTGGAAGCGGTCGACGCCCCCAGGGCTCTGGTTGCCCCTGACGGCCAGCGCGTCGTCGTCGAGGCCTTCCGGGTTGTCCTCGACCGTGTCTGGGGTGTCCAGACCGGAGAACACGCATTCCGACGAGGCGTTGTCGGGCGCGGGGATGTCGCTGCCGTTGCCGTTCACCTCACCCGCGTTCGCAACCCCGGCTCCTGACAGGACCAGCCCCGCCGCGACGGCGCACACGCTCATCAAACGCTTCATCATCCCAGTTCCTCCCATGTTCGAGGGCCTCACCTCGCCCACGGTGCCACCGAGCAACGGGCAGTCCGGTCGGTCGGACGTGGGCCAGCAAGGCCGTCAGGCCGGCAAGCCTGACCGAGCCATCATCACCCAGCCGCAGACGGCTCACATCCCTCAACCTGAGGAGTTCCGTGAACGGCAAGATCGACCGTGTGCCACGGACCGAGGCATGGATTCGCGCGTCCCCAGTTGAGCCCTGATCGTCCCGAAATCGAGGCCGGCGAACGCGGCGGGCCGTCAGGTCGTCCACTCTGCTCTGTGTTGCGCGGACGTACCGCTCTGCGGCCTGGGACGAGGAGCCGCCGAGGAACGCCTGCACCTCAGCGACGTGTGCGCCGGTCTGTGCCAGCCGGGTGGCACCGGTCGCCCGGAGGTCGTGGAAGTTGATCGGCCTGCCGACAGCCTCGCGCACATCGCGCCATCCGCCGGCCTCCCCGGTCAAACACTGGGGAGTAGTGGTTCGAGTCCAACCGGGGGAGCAAGACAAACGGCTCGTGGCCCGCGGGAACGCGGGTCACGGGCCGTTTCGCATGGCCGATGCAGAGGCTACGCATTGTTCGGCGCATCACGAACGTGCACCGTCTCGTGCTGATCAGGGCATCGGCACGGTTGTCTACGGCGCCGGGAGCGACCTGGGAATCGGCGATTGTCCGTGGAACGTCCGGGTCTCCTCTGGTTGGTGGACAGGTTCGGCGACAACCACGAGAAAGCGCGTGTAGTGGAAGCGGCCGTTGGGGTCGACGACCTTGCCCGTGCAGCTGATGAGGACAAGGCGTTGGGCGCCGGTGGTGGCGAAGTAGCGCTGCGGGAGCTTCTGGCGGCGGTCGAATGTTTCTCTACTGACGACCTCGAATTGGTATCGGGTGCCGGCCCTGGTCACCGCGATCGGCTGCCCGGCCCGGGCCTTCGTGAGGTGGAACATGGCGCCCGGGCTGTCGTGCCGGTCCGACACATGGCCACCGATGACGGCAGTTCCGATCTTGTCACCGACGCCTGCGGACCTCCGTAGCCAGCCCACATCAGCGACGTCACGGGGCATCGTCATCCGTCCGGCGACGATGCGTTCGGGGCGCACCAGGGCGTGCATGCCGATGTCCGGCATGGTGATCCTGAGAGGTGCGCGACGGGCGTGGTCGGAGGACCTGATGGTGCCGGAGAACCCGCCGATGACGTCAGGAGCGACGTAGGCCTCCTTGGCGACCACGGTGGTCTCGGCTGCCTGCCCGCACCGATGCGTGGCCGACCGGTTGCCGGCATCGGCACGCGTGGTGACCCGCCACGTGTACACGCCGGGGGCGTCGATCCGGACGCTGGGGGTGCGGTTCCAGCCGTTGTGCACGCGCGTGGTGAGGGTACGGACCCGGAACCTGGCCTGGCAGGTGGCGGCGGCACGGGACGGGAACGGCCCGTAGAGCTCCGCGTCGGCGGTGGCACCGCCGGCCAGCTGCCGGACGTGGATCCGGTCGTGGAACGGCTTGCCGGGTGTCACCCGACCGTGCGAGGTGACAGTGCGAATCACCGGTGCGCTCAGGGTCGCTGGCAACGTGGAGGGCGGGGGCGGCGAAGGGGGTGGCGGTGTGGGTGTTGGCGTGGGTGTTGGCGTGGGTGTTGGCGTGGGCGGTGGTTCTGTTCGAGCGGTGTTGGTGAAGGCGCAGGTGACCGTGGTCCCGGCGGGAAGGTCGTACGGCACCTCGAACTCGTCGGTGGTGCCGGGTACCGGTGTGGTCAATGGGCCAGCGGTGCACCTTGCGGAGGCGTCGTACGGGACGTTGCCGGGGCCGAAGACCTCGTCCAAGGTGATGAAGTCCCCGGGGGATGCTTGCACCGAGGCGGGCGTGTTCGGTGGGCTCGGAGCCCTGGCGGTGACCGAGTCGGCGGCGCCGGTCGTGCCGTTCTCGATGGTCAGCTCCGCGGTGTCCCCGGAGATCGCGCCGGGCCCCCACTCCTTGGTCAGCTCGACGGTGTACAGCGCAGTGTTGGTGTAGGTGCAGGTGATGTCCGTGCCGGCGATCAGGTCCGACGGCACCGTGAACGAGCCGGAGGTGCCGGGCGCTGGTTCAGGCGTCACCCCTTCTGTGCACCTGAGGCTGGCGGTGTAAGCGCCGGTGGACAGGAGTTCCTCCACGTTGATGGAGTCCCCAGCCGCGGCGAGCACGGACGCAGGCGAGTCCGGCGGGTTCGGCGCGGTGGCCGTCACCGAGTCGGCTGCCCCGGTCGTCGAGTTCTCGATGGTGAGGTCCGCGATGTCCCCGGCGACCGCGTTGGCTCCCCACTCCTTGGTGAGCTCGACGGCGTGGCGTGCCTCGTTGGTGAACACGCAGGCCACCGAGTCCGACGACGGCGCCGTGAAGGTGGCCGTGGCGGTCGAACCGGCGGCCGGCTCCTCGAAGTCGACCGGCTCACCGCCACAGACCAGCGAGATCGGCTCGTAGACGCCTGCGTTGGTCCGGCCCGAGGCGGGCAGCGTCTCGGACAGGGTCACGGTGTCGCCCGGGACGAGGGGCAGCGTCGCCACGGTCGTGGAACGGCCGGTTCGGCCGGCCGGGACGATTGCGACAGCGGAGTCGGTGTCGGTGGGACTGGTGATCGTGAGCTCGGCGCTGTCACCGGGCGCACCCCTCACCCAGTGTTTCAGCAGAGTGAGCTGCGCGGGAATGGCGGTGTTCGTGATCGTGCACGCGATCTCTGTCGCCGTGTCCGGCACGGTGAAGGACGCGCCGATGTGGCCTGGCGCGAGGTCGTCGACGTTCGTGCACTCCGTCGTGGCTTCGTACGAGGAGACGTTCGCATCACCCAGCAGCTCGACCACCGTCACCGCTTCGCCGGAAAAGACCGGCGCGGTCATGGTGGTGCTCCCGGGTGCGGTCGATGTGGTCGGGCCGGTGATCCCGCTGTCCGCGCCGCCGATGACCAGTCCAGCCGTGTCGCCCGGCGCCGAGCTCTCCCACGCCTTGGTCAAGGTCATGGTCGCCTGGGTGCGCACGTTGGTGAAGGTGCAGGTGATCGTGTCGCCGGCGCCAGCGTCGGGCGGCATCGTGAACGAGCCGGAGCGGCCCGACGCCGGCGGAGTGAGCACGCCGTTGTCACATCCGAGGGTGGTGGAGTAGGTGCCTGTGTTCTGGCCGTCGAGGGTCTCGGCGAGAGTGACCACGGATGCGGGCTCGACATCGACGGTCGCCTGGTTCGTGGTGTCGGTGACGTCGGGTCCTCCTGTCGCCGACGAGGTGGCGAGACCCGGAGCGGCGGTCGCGCCGTTGATGGAAAGGCCGGCGGCGTCATTCTCTGATCCGTTCACCCAACGCTTCTGGAGGACGACTGTGGGGCAGGTGCTCGGAATGCTCACGTTGATGGGGCGGACCCAGTCCTGGAGCGGCGGGTCGGTGGCCTGCAGGCTGGATGTCGATCGCAGGTTCACGTAGCCGAACTGGCCGCTGCACCCGGGGATGCCGCCGAACAGGTCGGAGACGTTCACGGCGACCTCGGCGAAGGTTCCAGCTGGCATCGGGTTCGGCGTGAGGCCGGGCAAGTTGGACACCGCAACCCCGTTGGTCTCGGCGGTGTAGTCGGCACCCAGAATCGGGTTCCACACGCCCGAGTTCGGGCCCGTCGCTTGCCACGTGGAGGCGGCGTCGAGGTCCAAGAGCTCATTTCCTTGCTGCCTGAAACGCAGCCGCAGGTCCCCGTCGGTCCGATTCGCTACCGGTCCGGGCGCCCCGTCGGCCGTCAACCGGTTGGGTTCCTGGTTGAGCTCCACGTAGAAGCCGACGGTGCCTGTCGTCGCCACCCGCTCCCACCCGAAGTAGGCGATGACCTCGCCGTTGACGATCTGCGAGAACCCGAATGCGTGGGTGATGTCAGCGTTGGTGGAGGGATTGGTCCCCTGGGTCTGCGCCTGCGTCCACGGCCAGCCGCTCTCGGCTGCGCCGCCCGTCCATGCGGTCGTGTCGCTCGAGCCCGACGGATCCGAGCGGACCGGCTGGCCGCCAACCGTGTCCCACTCCAGATCGCCCGTCGTGCCGGTCGTGTTCAGGCAGAGGTTGCCGTCGATCTCGAACCCCGCGACAAGAGTCGGATTCGTCTGCGGGTCAGCGCACGGCGCCGCGCTCGCGGGCGCGCTCGCCAGCACCTGCAGGACCGTCGAGACGAGCACGAACGCCGCCGAGAGCGCCAGTCCTCGACGGCCCGTTCGTCCGCCTGTCGTCTGTCCGGGCACAACGCCTCCGGGAGCGTCAGCGGACCCTCGGCGTGGGATGTCTGGGACTCGGTTTCCGCCCATGCTGGCCATCGGTGACACACCGCCCCTCCGCCACCCGGACGCATCGGAGTATCCGTGCCTGTCCATCAGGCGCGTCGAGCGGGCATCAGGCCTCACCCGTGTCGGGTGAAGTCACCCTCGTCGGTGGTCAAGCGTGCTCGGCGAGCCGGACGAAGGGCCGAGGCGTCACGCCTCGGGCCTTCGCTGATTGCGGACACGTAACGCTTTCGGTCCCCGCGTGAACTGTGCGTTACGCCGGCCCTGCCGGGGCGCACGGTCGGTCAGGGTGGGCGCATGAGTGGGGAGCAGACCGGCGGGACCGGCACGGTCGAGTTCCTCGTGCGCCCCGACGGCACCGTGGTGTGGGACGACGGTGCCGCGGGTGCGCTCGCCGCCGCGCTGCCCTACGCCGGACGGCTGGCGCGACGCATGGGCGAGCTCGTCGAGGCCGGCGACCTCCGGACGGTCCAGGCCCTCGGCGTACGCCTGCTCACCGTCGGCGTGACGTGGACCCCCGCGGGTGAGGGCACCTTCCGAGCGGTGCTCGTCCCGCTCGAACCGCGTACGGTCCCGGCCTTCATGGTCGTCGGTGGCGCCGACACCTCGGCTGCGGTGGCGCACTGTGTCTCCCGCGTCCTGACGCTCGAGGGTGTCGTGTGGAGCTCGATCGTCACGGCCGACTCGCGCGTCATCGCCGCCGCGGGGGAGCGGCAGGAGGTCCGCCTCGCCGAGGTGGGCACCCGGATGCTGGCGATCCTGCGAACGCTCGAGGACCAGCACGCCACCGGCTTCGTCAGGCTGACCTACGAGGGAGTAGCCATGGTCGGAGCCTCGCTGGGCCGGCACGCCCTCGTCGCCCTCGCCTCGTCCGCCGACGACGACGAGCTGGTGGCGGTGATCGACGAGGTCCGGGCGATCCTGGCGGACCACGACCTGTCTGCCGTCACGACCGAGCCCGACCCGGATGCACCTGCGACGGACGTCGCGGAGGTCGACGGTGCGCCGGAGCCCGCGCCCGCCGCTGCTCCTCCTCTGATCGGCGCACGCTTCGGCAGGGCGCCGACAGCCGGGCGAGCACCTGGACGCAGGCGCTTCGGGTCGGGTTGACCCGGGCTCAGCCCCACCCGAGCGGGAACACCTCGAAGGTCGCTGCGTGGGTCACGCCCAATCCCTGGCCGCCGCCACGCAGGATGCCGTCGAGGAACTCTTCTGGGTCCCACCCCTCCCAGCCGAGGCCGTCGATGTAGGCCCGGTGCTCCTTCAGTGAGGCGACTCCTGCGTCGAACGTGTCGGTCACGTCGACGGCATGAGTGGCCTGCGGGGAGCTGCCGGCCCACACGGCTCGTACGCCGCCCCACGGCTCGAGCCCGTCCGTCAGCTGCTCGGGGAAGATCCACCGGTTGCCGGCGTCGCGCACGGCATCCAGGAGCGCCCTCCCGACGGCGACGTGGTCGGCCTGGTTGAGGTTGGTGCCCCCGAAGGTGTCGCGGAAGTTGATGGTCATCGCGATGTCCGGTCGCTGTCGGCGCACCACCTCGGCGAGGACCCGCCTCAGCTCGACGCCGTACTCCAGGATCCCGTCGGGAAGGCGGAGGAACTCGACCTCGTCGACGCCGACCGCGCGCGCCGACGCGATCTCCTCGGCCTCGCGCAGGGGACCGCTCTCGTCCGGGTGGATCCCGTCGATCCCCGCCTCGCCGCTCGTGACCATGCAGTAGACGATGCGCTTGCCCTGCCCGGTCCATCGCGCCACTGCCGCGGCGCCGCCGTACTCGATGTCGTCGGGATGGGCGACCACGAACAGTGCGGTCTGCCAGTCCTCAGGAAGGGGTTCGAAGGAGGGAGGAGTCGCCATGCGTGGAGCATCGCACTCGGAGGGTTGTGTAGTGAAACGGGTGACTTACTTGTATATGGTGTCGCCATGACGTCCATCGCTCCCACCCGTCGTGGTTTCCTCACCGCCGCCGCACTCGTCGGTGGCGCATCCCTGGCGCCCGCGTCGGTGTGGCGCGCGACCCCCGCCAGCGCCCAGGCTCCGTTCATCCTCAAGCCGACGCCGCCGGCCTACTTCACCGACTTCGGGACCAACGCCGAGATGCTGTGGGGCTCGGTCGACCCCCGGGCCCACCTCACGCCCCAGTCCCGGCTCTTCGTCCGCAACCACACGCGCACGCCGCAGATCAGCCGGACCACCTACGCGCTGCGCGTGTTCGGCGACGGGTTGTCGACGCCACGGACGGAGGACGACGCCCTCTCCTTGACGTTCGCGGACCTCCAGCGGCTCCCGCACCACGAGCTCACCGCCGTCCTCGAGTGCACCGGCAACGGACGGCGGTTCTTCAAGGACCAGCAGGGACAGGCGGTGTCCGGCACCGGATGGACGCTGGGCGCCGTCGGCACCGTGCGGTGGAACGGCGTACGCCTGCGCGACGTGCTCACCTCGATCGGCCTGGCACCCGACGCGGTCTCCATCCAGGCGACCGGGCTCGACGACCCTTTCGTGTCGGGCACGACGGACTACGGCCGCGTGCGCCGTCCGTTCCCCGTCGAGAAGGCCCTCGACGATGCGATCCTCGCCTGGGGGATGAACGGGGAGGACCTGCTCCCGGACCACGGCTACCCGCTCCGACTGGTCCTGCCGGGCTGGGTCGGGATCGCCAGCATCAAGTGGCTCGGGTCCCTCGAGGTCTCGCGCACCGAGCTGACGTCGCCGTGGAACACCACGTTCTACCGGATGACCGGACCGCAGTGGCCGGCGGACTCCCCGCCCCTCACCGTCAACCCGGTCCGCTCCGCGTGGGAGCTGGACCGCGACGCCGTCCTGCCGTCGCGGCCCGTCACCCTGACCGGTCGGTCGTGGAGCGGCGCCGGCCGCATCAGCCGGGTCTCCGTCAGCCTCGACGGCGGCGAGAGCTGGCGCCCCGCCGTCCTCGACCAGGAGGTCGCGCGAGGACGAGGGGTGGACCCAGTGGTCCGTCCGGTGGGCGGACCCGCGGCCAGGACGCCATGAGCTGCTGGCCCGAGCCACCGACGAGCAGGGTCGGACCCAGCCGCTCACGGCCGCCTTCAACACGCAGGGCTACTTCTTCGACGCCGTCGTGCGCCACCCGGTGGTCGTCGTCTGACCCGGACCCGTCGGACCGCTCAGGCCATCACGCCGACGGCCTGGGGCGCGAAGCCCGGGAACACCTGCGCGACCGAGACGCCGAAGCGACGCGTGACGACCTCCGTCAGCACGCTGCGGTAGTCGGTGGTGACGAGCAGGTCGGCGTCGAGCGAGTTCGCCAGTCCGGGCCAGGAGCCGTAGTAGCGGCCGCCCCTCACGCCGGCGCCGGCGACGAACATGACGTTGCCGAAGCCGTGGTCGGTGCCGTAGTCGTCGTTCTCCTTGACCCGCCGGCCGAACTCGCTGAGCGTCACCAGGGTGACGCGGTCGGCGGCCGGGCCGAGGTCGGCGAAGAAGGCCGCGATGGAGCCGGCCAGGTCACCGGCGTTGCGCTTCATCTCGCCCCACTCGAGCGTGCCGAGGTCCGTGTGCATGTCCCAGTCACCCTGGTCCACGGTCACCACCTCGGCGCCGACGCCGGCGCGCACGATCCGCGACACGTCGGCCAGCGCCTTGCCCAGCGAGGTGTCGGGGTAGGGCGCCGCCGCCGACTCCTGCACCGGCAGGTCACGCGCGGCACCGAAGGTCTCCGCGCCGCTGATGGCGTCGCGGACGGCCTGGCCCATCCGGCCGTTGCCCTTCCAGGCGTGCTTGAGGGCCGCGAGCCGCCGGCCGTCCTCGTCGGTTCCGGCGACCTTGGCCTGGTCGACGCGGCCGACCACGAAGGCAGGATGGGCGCCGAAGAGCGAGGTCGGGACCTGGTTGCCCATGGCCGTGCCCTGGAGCGGGGACGCGCCCGGGAGCTCGCCGAGGAGCCGGTTAAGCCAGCCGTTGCGCTCGTTCGAGCCCGGGGCAGCGTCCTCGATGGCCTCCATCGCCGCGAAGTGCGAGCGGTTGGGGGCCGCCATGCCGGTGGCGTGCACGGCCGCGAGCGAGCCGGCGTTCCACATCGGCAGCAGGGGAGCCAGGGCCGGGTGCAGCCCGAACATCGGGTCGGGCGCCAGCAGCGCCGAGTGCGGTACGCCGATGCGCGGGCGCGCGGCGTAGTAGGCCGGGTCGCCGTGCGGGACGACCAGCGACAGGCCGTCGGCGGCACCTCGGAGGGACAGGAGCACCAGCACCGAACCCGTCGCCGAGGCGAGACGCGTGGCGGTGCGGTGGGTGACGGCGTACGCGCCGTGGCCGGTGTCGCTGAGTCCCGGACCGAGGGCGAGCGCGCCACCCGCGAGGGCCGTGCCTCCGAGGAAGGCGCGGCGGCTGAGGGCCAGGCGCGCCTCGTCGTAGTCGGGGCAGCCGCAGGAGCGGGTGGTCGGGATGTCGTCGCGAGGAGTCATGTCAGCACGCCAGGTGGTCGGGGGAGTCGAGGACGGCAGCGAGGAGCCGCGGGAAGCCCCATTGGTAGAGGCTCGTGCTCGCGGTCGATCTTCTCCCTGGTGCGGCAGCCGGTCGCCAGGCGCGCGGTCTCGAGCAGGTTCTTGGTGGCGGGCCGGTGGAGCAGGTCTCGACTGACCTCGTCGACGAGGTCGGCGAACCTGATCGGCTTCTTCGCCGGCACCCACCGGCTGGGCTTGCGGTAGTGCAGGTCGACGGTGGGCCACCAGCCGCCCGCCATCGACCAGTGCATGCTCATCGACCCGAGCGCCCGGGAGGGGGAGGCCCAGATGTCGTTGTTCACCGGCGTGCCGTCCGGGCGCGGCCAGGCGTGTGGCGAGAGCCCCAGCCCGGAGGCCTGCCAGAGCATGGCGTGGACGCCGGACTCGGCACCGCTGGGCCGGTCGATGCGCACCCCGAGCGCCCGGTAGGTGGCGACCACGTCCTCGCTCGGGTCTCGCAGCTTCTCGCCCGCGGAGGCCCGGAACTCCTTGCTGGCCACGAGCGCCCGCAGCACGGGCACGATCTCGGTGTCGTGGCTGAGGTAGACCTTCGCGAGCCGCTTCACGAGCGAGCGTGGCGGGTCGTCTCGGACGAACTTCGTCGCCAGGCGTTCGGCGACGTGGTGGGCGGTGTCGGGGTGGTGGGCGAGGTAGCGCAGGTACTCGCGGGTGACCTCGCGTCCGTCACCCTTCCTGTTGGTGTGGCGGAACCCCCGGACCTCCACCCGGCCGGTCCAGTGGTCCTCCTTGACGTAGGACGCCGCCCACGTCTTCCAGAGGTCGACGTGCCAGCCGGTGAGGATGCGCGACGAGGCCTTGACGTCGTCCTCGCTGTAGTTGCCCGCGCCCAGCGTGTGCAGCTCGAGCAGCTCGCGACCAAGGTTCTCGTTGGGCGCCCGCTTGGTCGACGTGGCCGCCGACAGGAAGATCAGCATCGCCGGGTGGGTGGTGGTCTCGACGAGCAGCTGGTCGAAGCGACCGAGCGCGTGGCGCCGGATCGTGTCGCCGTAGTCGACCCGCCAGGTGAAGTGCGCGTCGCCGCTCACCGGCACGTGGAGCATCCCCTCCCAGAACTCGGTCATCTTCTCGAGCACCGGGCGCCGGGTCCGGGTGCGCCGGACGAGCAACCAGCGGCCGTAGTCCTCCATGACCTCCCAGCCGCCGCGGACCTCCGTGACCTGGCGCTGCCACAGGTCGGCCGGCTTGCGGTCGAGGTCGGGCCACCAACGACGCACCGCGTCGGCGTCGCCGTCCGCGAACGCTCCGGGACGGGTCAGCTGCTTCTCGAACCAGGCGTCCGCGCCACCCGCACGGCGTACGTCCCGGGCGAGCGTGGCATCCACGCCGTAGCCGAAGCGCGTCACCAGATGACGCTGCGACGGGGTCAGTAGTGCTGCGCGACGATTCCTGGCCACCGAGGTCCTCCACTCCCGAGTCGCCCCACTGTGCCATGGCCCGGGCCGGCCCGAGGCATTATCGGGTTGCTCGAAGGTCGTGGCGCGGTGTCGGATGCGCACGTGGACATCCGCGAGCTCGACGTCACCGACCCGGCCGCCCGCCGAGCCTGGTACGACGTGATGGAGGAGTCGGCACGCACCGACCGACCGCACGCCCTTCTGGAGGGCTTCGACGCCTTCGAGGTGTCCGTCACCGACCCGGGGAAGTACGACGACCGCGTGCGGCTCGAGGCCTGGGACGACGGCGCCGTGGTGGGTGTGGCCGAGCTCGAGCTGCCGCTGACGGAGAACCTCGACGTCGGCTGGTGCGAGGTCAACGTCCTGCCGGGCGAGCGCCGTCGAGGCGTCGGACGAGCCCTGTGGGGGGCCGTGCGCGACCGGGCCCGCGACGCGGGACGGACGCGGCTCGGCGGCGAGGTGAGCCTCGACCCCCACGGCTCCCGGGCGGGACTCGACTTCGCCCTGGCCCTCGGCGCCGAGGAGAAGCACCGGGAGGACCACCTCCTCGCCGAGCTGCCGGTCGCACCGGCACCGATCGATCCGGCCTACGACGTCGTCGCGTGGCGCGGCCGCTGTCCCGACGAGCACCGTGCGGCCTACCTGGCGATGCGCAACCAGATGAACGCCGACGTCCCCACTGGGGAGCTCGACCTGGAGGCGGCGGTGCTCGACGACGCCCGCCTCGCCTCCTCCGAGGAGCGGCTCGCCAGGTCGTACGACGTCCGCGTGGCGGCCGCGCGCCGACACTCTGACGGCACCTTCGGCGGCTACTCGCTGCTCTTCGTGCCGCACGGCGCCGACTACGGCTGGCAGGACGACACGCTCGTCATGCCCGAGCACCGCGGGCACCGGCTGGGTGCCGCCTTGAAGGGGGCCAACTACTCCGGGCTGCCTCGACACGTCGGTCGCGTGCACACCTGGACCGCGCCCTCCAACACCGCGATGCACCACACCAACACGGCCATGGGGTTCCGCGTGGTGGAGCACATGTACGAGATGGAGGTCGACCTCGCTGCCGTCGGTTGAGGAGGGACGACGTCTCGTCTCGAAACCCGGCCCGGTCAGCATGCCGGCGTCCCCGGATAAGGTGCGGCCCGAGGGGCGGTAGCTCAGTCGGTCAGAGCAGAGGACTCATAATCCTTGGGTCGTGGGTTCGAGCCCCACCCGCCCCACCAGATGCACCGTGGTGCTTCACCTCCAGCACCAGGTCCGAGCCCCCTTGCCGCTCTGGCGGACGTGCTGCCCCCGTGTGAGAATGCGTGAGTGGCGCTAGGCCGAGCGTGGCTGCTGGCAATTGCGCTGATTGTCTGTGCCGGCTGCAGCGACGAATCGGGTGGCGACAAGCCCTCCTCCTCGCCCTCGGCCTCGCCCTCGGCGACAACTGGCACGTCGACGTCCGCGCGACTCGAGCCTTCGTGTCCGCCGGCGCCACCAAGTCCGGTCGCCGTCGAGTCTGCGAAGGCGGCGAATGCTCTACTCGCGGCGCAAAATCTGCCGGCGTGGGACGCGGCCGACATCGGGGCCAGCACGCTGTTGAGCGACGGGAGGGTTGTGTGGGTCTTCGGGGACACTGTCCGGTCCGGCATGACACCGGGAATCGTCGCGAACTCCATGCTCGTGTCAGGCGGGCACTGCGCCTCGCAATTGCTCACACCCGAGGACGGACCTGTCATCCCCGACGTCTCGACGACCGTCGTGCACTGGCCTATGTCGGCGGTGTCTTGGGCCGACAAAACTGGCGAGCGGCTCGTTGTGCTGTGCTCACGCACCCAGCGGGAAGCTTCTGGCGACCCCCGCTCGACTTCACATACCTGGGCACCTCCGCAGCGCTGTTCCATGTCCCTGCAGATGGCGTGCCGCGGTTGAATCGCGTCATCCGCGTCACCGAGGACGATCCCGACCCTCACCAGGTCAATTGGGGTGCCGCCAGCTTCCACGACCACCGCTGGATCTACGTCTACGGCACGCGCCTGACCGGTGAGGAGTACGTCTTCGGACGCGAGCTGTACGCAGCCAGAGTGCCGCTGGCCACGCCGGCTCAGCGCTCCACATGGCGCTTCTGGAACGGCACGGCGTGGCAGCCCGAACCCGCTCGCGCGGCCGCCGTGCTGGGTGCGGAAGGTGGCGTCTCCCAGACCCTCTCCGTGGACGGTCTTGATGACGGGCGCTACCTGGCGGTTTCCAAACGAGACGGCGACCTCGGTGAATTCGTCTACTCGTGGCTGGCTTCTTCGCCCGTCGGGCCGTGGACGCCTCACAAGGGAGTGCCGGCTCCCAATGACCTCGATGCCGGACTGCTCAAGTACGCACCGCTTGCGCACCCGCAGATCCCGCTCGGCACTGGGAAGCTACCAGTAGGGGTATCCCGCAACACCACCGACTTCCAGCGACTCGTCGAGGACCCCGAACTGGGGGTGGTCGAGTTCGTCGAGGTCGCCCTCCCGTGAGGTCTGGCCAGACACCGATCCAGCGTGAAGTCTCCTGGCAGCCGCGATCAGCACGTGCACTGTGCGACCTCCGGTGCCGCCCGGGTCAGCCCTCGCCGGCGATGAGGAGCTGGTCGCCCTGTCGCTCGAGCTGCAGCTGCCGTTGCTCCGTGGAGGTCCGTCCCGACGTCGTCACGTAGTCGATCGTGTACGACGCCGTGAGGGTGCGGGGGTCGACCCGGATGTCGTAGGGCGTGGCCGAGCTGATCGTGCTCCAGAACCCGGCGTACCTCTCGTAGCCGCCGCTCGCCGCCTGGAACTCGGGCGTGAGCATCGCGAAGGTCGTCTCCGGGTCGGAGGTGACGGTCGAGAAGTAATCCTGGACGAAGGTACGCATCTCCGCGCGGGTCCCGACCGGGGCGGGCTCGGTGGTCGGCTCCTCGGTCTCCGTCGGCTCCTCCGTCGGTCTCCTCGGTGGGCTCCTCGGTGGGCTCCTCGGTGGGCTCTTCCGTGGGCTCTTCGGACGCCGACGGCTCATCGGTCTGCTCGTTCCCGGACGTGCCGGCCGTCGGGCCCGGCTGTTCCCCGTCACCCTGCCGGAGCAGCCACGCCCCGAGTCCAGCCACCAGGACGAGGGCCAGCAACGCGGCGATCCAACCCACCGGGACACCCCGTGACCGCGAGTCCGAGGGTTCGGACTCTCCGGTCGCCGTACGCGCGGGGGCCGGTGTCGGCACGGGAGCCGGCGCGGGATCCCGGGCTGGCGCGTCCGATTCGCTCGGCGGCGAGGTGAACGGGGTGCCGAGCACGACCGTCGCGTCGCGCTCGTCCGTCCGGTCCTCTCGCGGCTGGGCTCCGGCGGCGCTGCTGCGATCGCCGCGCGCGATGCGTCGCAGGTCGTCCCGCACCCGCAGCACAGGCCACCGCTGGTCGGGATCCTTCACCATCATCACGCCAAGCAACCCGGCCAGTGGGTGGTCGTCGGGAAGCCGCGGAGGGTCGTCGTGGACGATCTTGTAGAGGCCGCCGAGGACGTTCTCGCCCACCTCGTACGGCGGACGGCCGACGATCGCGTAGAACAGCGTGCCTCCGAGCGACCAGACGTCGCTCGCCGCGGTCGCCGGCTCCCCGGACGCGACCTCCGGGGCGAGGTAGGCAGGCGAGCCGGTGACGAACCCCGTCTGTGTCAGGGCACCGTCGCTGTCAGCCCGGGCGATACCGAAGTCGCCCAGCTTCGCATGGTTGTCGTCGTTGACCATGATGTTGCTGGGCTTGACGTCGCGGTGGACGATCCCGGCCTTGTTCGCCTGCACCAGGGCGTCGGCGGCCTGGGCGATGATGCCGGCCGCGCGCGTGTGGGGGAGGGGTCCCTCCGCCCTGACCAGGTCGGTGAGCGTCCGTCCATCGACGAGCTCCATCACGAGCCAGTAGCAGTCCACGTCCTTGACGAGGTCGAAGATCGACACCACGTGCGGGTGGTTGATGCCGGCGGCGAGGCGTGCCTCACGCTCGGCACGAGCGATGTCCTGCCCGGTCGTGCCGGGCAGGAGGCCGATGCGTTTGATGGCGACGGACCGACCGAGCACCTCGTCGTGTGCGAGGTGGACGATCCCTGCGCCGCCGCGCCCGATCTCCCGCTCGAGGGTGTACCTACCTGCGATCACGTGCCGACCCTTCATTGGCTGCGCCTCACGCTAGTCACTGCGCGAGCATCTCCTCACACCCGTTGGGACCTGTGTAGGCCCTGCCGACGTTCCCACGCCGCGGCGCCGGGCCGGGTACTAGCACCATCGGACATCTCGCGATCGGCGTCGTGCGGGACCACGCTGGAGCCACCTACTCCAGGAGGATCCATGACCAGCATCACGACCATCACCGCCGGCCTCGGCCGCGCCCTTGCCGCCACCTTCGCACTCGCCCTCTTCTGCGTCGCCCTCGTCGGCGCCGGTGCCATGTCGGCATCCGCACACGACGATGACGACGACGACCGCGTGATCCGCACGGGCGCCTGCAGTGCCGGCGCGGACTGGAAGCTCAAGGTCAAGACCGACGACGGCCGCCTCGAGGTCGAGGGTGAGGTCGACAGCAACACGGCCGGCCAGCGCTGGCGCTGGACGATCCGCCACAACGGCTCCGTGAGCGACCGCGGTGTCGGCACCACCACGGCGCGTAGCGGGTCGTTCGAGGTCGAGCGCAAGGTCGTCGACCTCGCCGGGACCGACCGGATCGTGTTCCGCGCCGTGCACGACGGCCAGACCTGCCGGGGTGTGGTCAACTACTGACCTCACGGAGGTGACCCGCATGCGTTGGCTGACGAATCCCGTGGCGCAGTTCCTCGCCGCGGGATTCGTCACGCTCGTGGTCGTGGTCGTCGTGACCAGCGCCTTGAGCAGGCAGGCCGCCGACGAGGAGGCGGTCGCCGATGCCCGTGCCCTGACCCAGGTGCTGGGCCGCTCGGTCGCGCAGCCGGCCATCCCGGAGGGCCTCGTCACCGGCGACGCGGCGGCGATCGACCGGCTGGACCGCACCGTGCTCGACCGCCTGCTGGTGGGCGACGTACGCCGGATCAAGGTCTGGGCAGCCGATGGGACCGTGCTCTACAGCGACCGCACCCAGCTGATCGGGGCGGCGTACCCGCTCGGCGACGACGAGCTCGAGGTGATCGAGGACGGCGGCACCGACGCCGAGCTGTCGGACCTCACGCGCACCGAGAACCGCTACGAGCGCGAGCTGGGAGGAGACCTGCTCGGGGTCTACACCCGCATCTGGTCACCCGAGGGCGAGCCGCTGCTCTTCGAGGCCTACTTCACCGCCGACGAGCTGAGCGAGCAGCGGGCCGCCGTGCTCGACCGGTTCCTGCCATCACGATCGGTGCGCTGGCCGCACTCGTGGCGCTGACCACGCCGCTCATGCTGCTGCTCAACCGCCGGCTCTCCCGAGCTGCCCGCGAGCGCGAGCGCCTTCTCGAGGCCGCCGTGCGGGCCTCCGACGCCGAACGGCTCCGCATCGCGCGCGACCTGCACGACGGAGTCGTCCAGGACCTCGCGGGGTCGTCGATGGCCCTGTCGACCCTCGCCGCCCGCACCGAGAGCCCTGTCTCCGACGAGCTGGAGCGTGTCGGTCGATCGCTGCGGGTGAGCATGCGCTCGCTGCGTTCGCTGCTGGTCGAGATCTACCCACCCGACCTCCACGCCGCGGGCCTGGCAGCTGCCGTGCACGACCTGGTGGCCCCACTGGTGGCAGCCGGGGTGGAGGTGGACGTCGACATCAGCGGCGACGAGGACGCCTCCCGCGCCGCGGTGTCGCTGGTGTGGAGGATCGCCCAGGAGTCCGTGCGCAACGTGGCGAGGCACGCACGAGCGGGACGCATGTCGCTGACGGTCCGCCGGGAGGCCGACCTGCTCGTGCTGGAGGTGGTCGACGACGGGGTGGGCTTCTCGGTGGACACCACGGCGGGCGACGAGCACCTGGGACTGCGTGCGGCCCAGAGCCTGGTGCGCGAGCACGGCGGCACGATGGGGGTGGACTCCTCTCCGGGGTCGGGCACGATCGTCAGGGTGGAGGTCCCGGTCTCATGATCCGCGTGGTGATCGCTGACGACCATGCCGTCGTACGCCGTGGCCTGACCGGGCTGATCGAGTCGACCGACGACCTGGTGGTGGTCGGGGTGGCCGGGAACGGCACCGAGGCGGTGGCGCTCGTGCGGGAGCACCGTCCCGACGTCGCCGTGATGGACCTCCAGATGCCCGAGCTGGACGGCGTGGAAGCCACCCGATCGATCGTGGCCGAGCAGACCGGCACCGGCGTCCTGGTGCTGACGTCCTTCTCCGACCATGCCCGGATCGACGCCGCCATCGAGGCCGGTGCGGTCGGCTACCTGCTGAAGGACGCCGAGCCCGAGGCCCTGCTCGACGGCATCCGGGCGGTCGCGCGCGGTGAGTCCCCGCTCGACCCACGAGCCGCCCGCCGCCTGCTGGCTCGCGCGACGGGTGACCCGGCCGCGACCGCTGCTGGCGCCGTTGCCGCCGAGCTCTCGCCCCGCGAGGCGGAGGTGCTCCGACTGGTGGTGGCGGGCCTGCTCAACAAGCAGATCGCCGCCCGGCTGGGGATCACCGAACGCACGGTCAAGGCCCACCTCACGTCGGTCTACCAGCGCATCGGGGTGGCCGACCGCACCCAGGCCGCGCTCTGGGCGCAGCGGCACGACCTCGGGGGCTCCTAGCCCTCGCCCGCGATCAGGTAGCCGTCGTCCTCCCGCTGCAGCTGGAGCCGTACCTGCTGGGTGTCGCTCCGCCCGGTCTTCATGACGTAGGTGACGGTGTAGTCGACCGTGCGGTCCGACGGGTTGCTCTGGATGTCGACGACCTCGGCGGAGCGCACCGTGCTCCACCAGCCGAGGTAGCCGTCGTAGCCGCCGCTCGCCTCCTGGAACTGCGGCGTCAGCTGGTCGAAGGCGGACTCCGGGTCACTGGTGACTGTCGCCAGGTAGGTCGTGATGAACTCGTCCATCTCCTCCCGCGTGTCCGCGGCCGAGACCGCAGGACTGGTGCTGCCGGTCGTCGCCTCGGACGTCAGGGACGGCTCGGGGACGTCGGTGTCGGCCGCCTGCGGTGTCCCGCGACCGGCCCAGACGTACGCCGAGACGACCGCCGCGACGGCCAGCACGGCTGCGGCGGTGATCCAGCCCCATCCGATGCCGCTCCGCCGCCTGGCGGCACGGGGGGTCGGTGCGAGCGGGGTCGGCACCACCGGCGCGGGTGACGCGGCGACGGTCGGCAGGTGGCCGGTCCGCTCCGTGGTGGGTGGTACGCCGTCCGGCGCCACGACGGTCGATGCGCTCCCCGCGGGCCACGCGTGCCAGCTCGTCGCGCACGCGCCGCATCGGCCACCGGTGCTCCGGCTCGCGGGTCATCATCACGCTGAGCAGGCCCGACAAGGGGTGCGCCTCGGGCAGCCGGGGCGGGTCCTCGTGGACGATCTTGTAGAGGGCCCCGATGAGGTTGTCGCCGACCTCGTAGGGCGGCTTGCCGGTGACCGCGTGGTAGAGGGTCGCGCCCAGGGACCACACGTCGCTCGCGGGCGTCGCGGATGAGCCGGAGGCGACCTCCGGGGCGAGGTAGGCGGGCGAGCCCGTGACCAGCCCGGTCTGGGTGAGCGACGCGTCCTCTGTGGAGCGGGCGATGCCGAAGTCGTTCAGCTTGGCCGCACCGTGGGCGATCAGGATGTTGCTCGGCTTCACGTCACGGTGGACGATCCCGTTGTCGTGCGCCTCGACCAGGGCGTCCGCAACCTGGCTCAGCAACGTGGCGGCGTCGGTGGCATCGAGCGGCCCCGACACGCGTACGCGCTCGCTGAGCGTCTGGCCGTCGACGTACTCCATCACCAGCCAGCGCACGTCGTCGTCGTCCACCAGGTCGAAGACCGACACCACGTGCGGGTGGTTCAGGGCGGCGGCGAGCCGGGCCTCCCGCTCGGCCCGCTCGAGGGCAGGGTCGTCCGACCCCGGGATCCGGCCGACGCGCTTGATCGCGACCTGCCTGCCGAGCACTTCGTCGAGGGCGAGATGCACCGTCCCGGAGCCGCCTCGGCCGATCTCCCGCTCGAGCCTGTACCTGCCTGCGATCACGTGCCGTCCTTCCTCCCTGCTCGCCCTAGGCTAGTGCCCGTCCGCCAGCCCGACCCCACCCGAAGGAACTCACGTGACGACCCCCAACGTCCTCGACGAGCTGGAGTGGCGCGGCCTCGTCGCCCACTCCACCGACCGCGACGCGCTGCGCGCTGCGCTGGGCGAGGGGAGCGTCAAGTTCTACGTGGGATTCGACCCCACGGCGCCGAGCCTGCACATGGGCAACCTGGTCCAGCTCGTGACTGCTCGGCGCCTGCAGGACGCCGGCCACACGCCCTACATCCTCGTCGGCGGTGCCACCGGGATGATCGGGGACCCCCGTGACTCGGGTGAGCGCACGCTCAACTCGCTCGACACCGTCAAGGAGTGGACCGAGCGGGTGCGCCAGCAGGTGTCGCGCTTCGTCTCCTTCGAGGGGTCCAACGCCGCGACGACGGTGAACAACTACGACTGGACCGCGTCGCTGTCGACGATCGACTTCCTGCGCGACATCGGCAAGCACTTCCCGGTCAACCGGATGCTGGCGCGCGACACGGTGAAGCGCCGGCTCGACTCGGGGATCAGCTACACGGAGTTCTCCTACGTCCTGCTCCAGTCGATGGACTACCTCAACCTGTTCCGCGAGCACGGAGTGGTGCTTCAGTTCGGCGGCTCCGACCAGTGGGGCAACATCACCGGCGGCGCCGAGCTCGTCCGCCGCGTCGAGGGTGCACACGCCTACGGGTTCGCCACGCCGCTGATCACCAAGGCCGACGGCACCAAGTACGGCAAGACCGAGGGTGGGGCCCTGTGGCTCGATCCGGAGATGCTCTCGCCCTACGCGTTCCACCAGTTCTGGCTCAACGTCGAGGACGAGAAGGTGGGCGAGCTGCTGCGCATCTTCACCTTCCTCGGCCGTGAGGAGATCGAGGACCTCGAGCAGCAGACGGCCGACAAGCCGTTCCTGCGGGCCGGCCAGAAGCGCCTGGCCGACGAAGTCACCGCGCTGGTGCACGGTGCGGAGGAGGTCGAGCACGCGAAGGCGGCGGCTGCCGCGCTGTTCGGCGGGGGAGACCTGAGCACCATCAAGCCCGACACGCTCGCCTCGGCGCTGCGTGAGGCCGGAGGTACGACGCTCCCGGCCGGCGAGCTGCCAGGGATCCTCGACCTCCTGGTGGCGGCAGGACTCGCGAAGAGCAAGGGCGAGGCGCGACGCACCGTCGCGGAGGGTGGCGCCTACCTCAACAACGTGCGGATCGAGGACGTGGACCTGCAGCCGACGGAGTCCGACCTGGTGGCGGGATCGTGGCTGGTGCTGCGTCGTGGGAAGAAGAACTTCGCGGGCGTCGAAGTGGCCTGAGCGGCAGCCGCGGCGGCCGGTCCCCGAGGCATCCCCGACACGCCCGCTCCGGCGCCCCATGCGTCACAACAGGCCTCTGACCTGCAGGAACAGTCGTGTGCTCGCGGTCACACCCTCCCGATTTGCGCGTTCCCGGAGCGCCGTCTAATGTTCTCTTCGTCGCCAGGGAGCGGCGGGGAGCAAGACCGGTCAGGTCGGGCTCCCGGCCCCGGGAGGACAACCCGAAGCGGTCATCGGTCACGGTGACACCACCGGGTCAGAGCGGAACAAGGCGAGGAATTGCCTCACCAGTGAGCCGCTCGCTAGGTTTGACCAGTTGCCCCACGCAACCGGGACCCGCTGGGTCGCGACGTGGGTGCGTCTGATTCTTGAGAACTCAACAGTGTGTTTGATTAGTCGACGAATTAGTTTGTTTTGCCCCGTTGGCATCAGGCTTTTGGTTTGGTGTTGATGGTTTCTTTGACAATGATTCTGACAATCATGTCAGTTTCGTTTTTTGTCGGGGGATGTGGCTCTCTTTTTCCTCGCGCTTTGTGGCTTCCTGTTTTTTGTGGGGGGTTGTGGGTGTGGGGTGCAGGTTTTCGATGGAGAGTTTGATCCTGGCTCAGGACGAACGCTGGCGGCGTGCTTAACACATGCAAGTCGAGCGGAAAGGCCACTTCGGTGGTACTCGAGCGGCGAACGGGTGAGTAACACGTGAGTAATCTGCCCTTGGCTTCGGGATAGCCACCGGAAACGGTGATTAATACCGGATATGACAATGTCACGCATGTGGTGTTGTGGAAAGTTTTTCGGCCAGGGATGTGCTCGCGGCCTATCAGCTTGATGGTGAGGTAATGGCTCACCATGGCTTCGACGGGTAGCCGGCCTGAGAGGGTGACCGGTCACACTGGGACTGAGACACGGCCCAGACTCCTACGGGAGGCAGCAGTGGGGAATATTGGACAATGGGCGGAAGCCTGATCCAGCAACGCCGCGTGAGGGATGACGGCCTTCGGGTTGTAAACCTCTTTCAGTACCGACGAAGCGCAAGTGACGGTAGGTACAGAAGAAGCACCGGCCAACTACGTGCCAGCAGCCGCGGTAATACGTAGGGTGCGAGCGTTGTCCGGAATTATTGGGCGTAAAGGGCTCGTAGGCGGTTTGTCGCGTCGGGAGTGAAAACGCCGTGCTTAACACGGCGCTTGCTTTCGATACGGGCAGACTAGAGGTATGCAGGGGAGAACGGAATTCCTGGTGTAGCGGTGAAATGCGCAGATATCAGGAGGAACACCGGTGGCGAAGGCGGTTCTCTGGGCATTACCTGACGCTGAGGAGCGAAAGTGTGGGGAGCGAACAGGATTAGATACCCTGGTAGTCCACACCGTAAACGTTGGGCGCTAGGTGTGGGGTCCATTCCACGGATTCCGTGCCGCAGCTAACGCATTAAGCGCCCCGCCTGGGGAGTACGGCCGCAAGGCTAAAACTCAAAGGAATTGACGGGGGCCCGCACAAGCGGCGGAGCATGCGGATTAATTCGATGCAACGCGAAGAACCTTACCTGGGTTTGACATACACCCTGCCGCCTCAGAGATGGGGCTTCTTTTGGGGGTGTACAGGTGGTGCATGGCTGTCGTCAGCTCGTGTCGTGAGATGTTGGGTTAAGTCCCGCAACGAGCGCAACCCTCGTTCTATGTTGCCAGCATGCCCTTCGGGGTGATGGGGACTCATAGGAGACTGCCGGGGTCAACTCGGAGGAAGGTGGGGATGACGTCAAGTCATCATGCCCCTTATGTCCAGGGCTTCACGCATGCTACAATGGCCGGTACAAAGGGCTGCGATCCCGTAAGGGGGAGCGAATCCCAAAAAGCCGGTCTCAGTTCGGATTGGGGTCTGCAACTCGACCCCATGAAGTCGGAGTCGCTAGTAATCGCAGATCAGCAACGCTGCGGTGAATACGTTCCCGGGCCTTGTACACACCGCCCGTCACGTCACGAAAGTCGGCAACACCCGAAGCCGGTGGCCCAACCCTTGTGGAGGGAGCCGTCGAAGGTGGGGCTGGCGATTGGGACGAAGTCGTAACAAGGTAGCCGTACCGGAAGGTGCGGCTGGATCACCTCCTTTCTAAGGAGCACACGCCCCGACGTCCAGCTGGCCACAATGGTCGCCTCGTGCCCGGCACTGATGCTTTCGCATTGGTGTGTGGTGGGGGGAGTCTGGACGCGATGGTGGTGTTCACTAGTGGAATCGTCGACGACCGGCAACCGGTGTCTGTCCCTTTCGGGGGGTGGGTGGGGTTGTTGGTTACTCATGGCCCTGCGTTGGTGGGGGATGGGGTCAGGCACACTGTTGGGTCCTGAAGGATCAGCCGCGAGTCCCTCTTCGGGGGGTGTGGTTGGTGCTTCGTGTCCTCCCTTTGCTCCGTGTCTGCCTGTGTGGTGGGTGTGGGGTGTTGGTGGGGTTGTTGTTTGAGATCTGCATAGTGGACGCGAGCATCTTCACAGCCGCGGCTTCTTTCGAGACATCTCTTTTGGGATGTGTCTTTGGAGGGGTTGGTGGTTGTGGAAGTGATAGGCGTGGCTGGCTGGTTCCTGGCTGGTTGCGTCGAATGTGTGTAGCCGGCTTGCCTCTTTGATTGGGGGGTGGGCTGGTCGAGTCTTTTGTGTTTGTTTCGGCGTGTGTTGTTTTGACGTTGTTGAGACAAGCTATGAAGGGCACATGGTGGATGCCTTGGCATCAAGAGCCGATGAAGGACGTTGGAGCCTGCGATAAGCCCTGGGGAGTTGGCAACCGAGCTGTGATCCGGGGGTGTCCGAATGGGGAAACCCAGCACGAGTCATGTCGTGTTACCTGCACCTGAACACATAGGGTGTGTGGAGGGAACGTCGGGAAGTGAAACATCTCAGTACCGACAGGAAGAGAAAACAACAGTGATTCCGAGAGTAGTGGCGAGCGAAATCGGATGAGGCTAAACCTTGCGTGTGTGATACCCGGCAGGGGTTGCACGCAGGGGGTTGTGGGACCGCTCAATCTCATCTGCCGGTGGGGTACAGAGTAAGAAACCAGTGTGGAAGTCGAAGTCGGTTGGAAAGCCGTACCGTAGAGGGTGATAGGCCCGTAGACGTAAAGCGCTGGCTCTGGAGCGTGTTCCCAAGTAACACGGAACCCCTGAAATTCCGTGTGAATCTGGCGGGACCACCCGTTAAGCCTAAATACTCCTTGATGACCGATAGCGGACAAGTACCGTGAGGGAAAGGTGAAAAGTACCCCTGGCGGGGAGTGAAATAGTACCTGAAACCGTGTGCCTACAATCCGTCGGAGCCTTATGCGCCACTTGTGGTGTGGGGGTGACGGCGTGCCTTTTGAAGAATGAGCCTGCGAGTTTGCGGTGTGTTGCGAGGTTAACCCGTGTGGGGAAGCCGTAGCGAAAGCGAGTCCTAATAGGGCGATTCAGTAGCGCGCTCAAGACCCGAAGCGAAGTGATCTATCCATGGGCAGGTTGAAGCGTCGGTAAGACGACGTGGAGGACCGAACCCACTTAGGTTGAAAACTGAGGGGATGACCTGTGGATAGGGGTGAAAGGCCAATCAAACTTCGTGATAGCTGGTTCTCCCCGAAATGCATTTAGGTGCAGCGTTGCGTGTTTCTTGCCGGAGGTAGAGCACTGGATAGCTAATGGGCCCTACAAGGTTACTGACGTTAGCCAAACTCCGAATGCCGGTAAGTGAGAGCGCAGCAGTGAGACTGCGGGGGATAAGCTCCGTAGTCGAGAGGGAAACAGCCCAGACCATCAGCTAAGGCCCCTAAGCGGTGACTAAGTGGAAAAGGATGTGGAGTCGCATTGACAACCAGGAGGTTGGCTTGGAAGCAGCCACCCTTGAAAGAGTGCGTAATAGCTCACTGGTCAAGTGATTCCGCGCCGACAATGTAGCGGGGCTCAAGTCATCCGCCGAAGCTATGGCATTCAGCGAATACATCAGCATCGACTTGATCGGTGTTCAGTGCGCTGGATGGGTAGGGGAGCGTCGTGTGGGCAGTGAAGCGCCGGAGTGATCCAGGTGTGGAGCCCACACGAGTGAGAATGCAGGCATGAGTAGCGAATCACGGGTGAGAAACCCGTGCGCCGAATGATCAAGGGTTCCAGGGTCAAGCTAATCTGCCCTGGGTAAGTCGGGACCTAAGGCGAGGCCGACAGGCGTAGTCGATGGACAACGGGTTGATATTCCCGTACCGGCGAAGTTGCGCCCATGACGAACCTGGTGATGCTAACCACCCGAAACTCATCGGACCGGACCCTTCGGGGCGAGGCTGGTGGGCGGAGCGTGGGACCCGAGCCGGTAGTAGTCAAGCGATGGGGTGACACAGGAAGGTAGCCCAACCACAGCGATGGTTGTCTGTGGGCAAGCGTGTAGGGCGTGGTGTAGGCAAATCCGCACCATCCACTTCAGTGTGGAGTCTGAGACGTGACGCGGAGCCGTATGGCGAAGTGGGTGATCCTATGCTGTCGAGAAAAACCTCTAGCGAGCAACGAGCCGCCCGTACCCCAAACCGACTCAGGTGATCAAGTAGAGAATACTAAGGCGATCGAGAAAACCATGGTTAAGGAACTCGGCAAAATGCCCCCGTAACTTCGGGAGAAGGGGGGCCCGGATCGTGAACCCACTAGCTGGGGGAAGCGTGAAGGGCCGCAGAGACCAGGGGAAAGCGACTGTTTACTAAAAACACAGGTCCGTGCGAAGTTGTAAGACGATGTATACGGACTGACTCCTGCCCGGTGCTGGAAGGTTAAGAGGACCGGTTAGATCGCAAGATCGAAGCTGAGAATTTAAGCCCCAGTAAACGGCGGTGGTAACTATAACCATCCTAAGGTAGCGAAATTCCTTGTCGGGTAAGTTCCGACCTGCACGAATGGAGTAACGACTTTCCCACTGTCTCAACCATGGACTCGGCGAAATTGCACTACGAGTAAAGATGCTCGTTACGCGCGGCAGGACGGAAAGACCCCGGGACCTTTACTATAGTTTGGTATTGGTGTTTGGTACGGCTTGTGTAGGATAGGTGGGAGACTGTGAAGCGGCCACGCCAGTGGTTGTGGAGTCAACGTTGAAATACCACTCTGGTCGTACTAGATGTCTAACCTAGGTCCATTATCTGGATCAGGGACAGTGCCTGATGGGTAGTTTAACTGGGGCGGTTGCCTCCTAAAATGTAACGGAGGCGCTCAAAGGTTCCCTCAGCCTGGTTGGCAATCAGGTGGCGAGTGTAAGTGCACAAGGGAGCTTGACTGTGAGACAGACATGTCGAGCAGGGACGAAAGTCGGAACTAGTGATCTGGCCACGGCATGTGGAAGCGTGGTCACTCAACGGATAAAAGGTACCCCGGGGATAACAGGCTGATCTTCCCCAAGAGTCCATATCGACGGGATGGTTTGGCACCTCGATGTCGGCTCGTCGCATCCTGGGGCTGGAGTAGGTCCCAAGGGTTGGGCTGTTCGCCCATTAAAGCGGCACGCGAGCTGGGTTTAGAACGTCGTGAGACAGTTCGGTCCCTATCCGCCGCGCGCGCAGGAAACTTGAGAAAGGCTGTCCCTAGTACGAGAGGACCGGGATGGACGAACCTCTGGTGTGCCAGTTGTCCCGCCAGGGGCACGGCTGGTTGGCTACGTTCGGAAGTGATAACCGCTGAATGCATCTAAGCGGGAAGCACGTTTCAAGATGAGGTTTCCCACCACACAAGTGGGTAAGGCCCCCCACAGAACATGGGGTTGATAGGCCGGAGGTGTACAGCAGCAATGCCCAGCCGACCGGTACTAATAGGCCGAGGGCTTGTCCCAACACCGTACAAAACCACACACACCCACGCGCACAAGACGAACACACCCCCACACAGGGGCACCGTTCGCGTCCACTAAGCAGTTCCCAACCAACAAACCCAACCCCCGACACGGGGTGGTTTGGACAGGTTGAAAGAGTTACGGCGGCCATAGCGAAACGGGAAACACCCGGTCCCATACCGAACCCGGAAGTTAAGCCTTTCAGCGCCGATGGTACTGCAACCGAGAGGTTGTGGGAGAGTAGGACGCCGCCGGACATACATTGGGCAGAGGCCACCAGTTATCTGGTGGCCTCTGCGTCATTTCACCCTCCGGGTGAGTACCGTGGCCCCAGGACGGGGCAGATGTGTTGAGAAGGGAAGTACGGCTGTGGCCGAGGACCGACGAGGACAGCGTCCGTCGCGCGATGGATCCGGCACCGGGCGGAGCAAGCCCGCCGGCGGCCGTGGCGGTGCTCCCTCGCGAGGTGGGACGTCCGGTGCGCGCAGCAGCGACGCCCGCGGCGCGTCGCGCAGCGGGTCCGGCCGCCCGTCGTCCGGCGACTCGCGCGGTCGCGGCTCCCGCGACGAGCAGCCGCGAGGGAAGGGCGCGTCCTCGCGCGGTGGCTACCAGGGCGGCAAGCGGCCGTCGGGCTCCCAGGACCGTGCGAGGGGTCGCTCCGAGGAGAAGCCCCGCACCGCCGACCAGGCGGAGTACGACGGTCCGGACCTGCCCGAGGAGATCACGGGTGCCGAGCTGGACCGTGGCGTACGCGCGCAGCTGAAGGGGCTGCCGGAGAAGCTGGCCGCCCGAGTCGCGCGCCACCTCGCCGCCGCCGGCATGCTGATCGACGAGGACCCCGAGAAGGCCTACCAGCACACCCTGGCCGCCCGCGCCCGAGCCTCGAGGCTGGCCGTGGTGCGGGAGGCGACCGGTGAGGCCGCCTATGCCGCCGGCCACTACGCCGAGGCGCTGGCCGAGCTCCGTGCCGCGAAGCGGATGAACGGCGCCACCGACTACCTGCCGATCATGGCCGACTGCCACCGAGCGCTCGGCAACCCGGAGCAGGCGATCAAGCTGGCCAAGAGCCCGTCGGTCGCCAACTTCAGCACGGAGGCGAAGGCGGAGATGACGCTGGTCGAGGCGGGAGCACGCCGCGACATGGGCCAGCTGGACGCCGCCCTGCGTACGCTCGAGCTCGCGCCGCTGACCTCCAAGAGCCGCTCGGCCTGGGTGGTCCGGCTGCGCTACGCCTACGCCGACACCCTGGAGTCGGCCGGGCGGGAGTCCGACGCCTTGGCCTGGTTCCACCGCACCCACGCGATCGACTCCGAGGAGCTCACCGACGCGGCCGAGCGGGCCGACCTGCTGGAGCGCAAGCAGTCCTGACTCTCCGACCGGCACGCTGGCGTTCTGCCGTCCCATCGGTCACAATGGAGCCACTAATCACATACGTGTCACTCGACTTCCGTTGAGCTACGACGACAGACCGCTGGGGAAGGCGCATCTGGAGCGTCGGAACTCAAGGAGGTCGTGGTGACCACACGCATTGCTTCCCGCCCGGACGGTCCGGGGACGAGGGGCATTCTCTACGTGCACTCTGCTCCCTCCGCACTCTGCCCGCACATCGAGTGGGCCGTGGGCGGAGTCCTCGGAGTTGCCGTCTCGCTCGACTGGACGCCGCAGCCTGCCCAGCCGGGCGCCTACCGCGCCGAGCTGTCGTGGAGCGGGGTCGCGGGCACGGCCGCAGCCGTCGCCTCGGCGTTGCGGGGCTGGAACCACCTGCGCTTCGAGATCACCGAGGAGCCGACCACCTCCTCCGAGGGCACCCGCTTCTCCTGCACTCCCGACCTGGGCATCTTCCACGCGATCACCGGGCCGCACGGCGACATCCTCATCCCTGAGGACCGCCTCAAGGCAGCCGTCGTGAAGGCCGCGCTGGGAGACACCACGCTGCTCCTCGAGATCGACCACTTGCTCGGCAAGCCGTGGGACGACGAGCTCGAGACCTTCCGCCACGCCGGCGAGGGCGCCCCGGTCCGCTGGCTGCATCAGGTCGTCTGAGCTCCACCTCCGGGCCGCTGTGGCCGCCCGGCTCAGAGGGGGATGTTGCCGTGCCGTCCGCGGCGTACGCCGACGGTGTCGATCTCGTGCCTCATGGCCTCGGCGATGGCGCTGCGGGTCCGGGTCGGTTCGACGACCTCGTCGACGACGCCGATCTCGACGGCCTTGTCGACGCCGCCGGCGATGCGCTCGTGCTCGGCGGCCAGCTCGGCCTCGACCTGCGGCCGGATCTCGGGGGAGACCTCCGCCAGCTTGCGGCGGTGCAGCACGCGGATGGCAGCGACGGCGCCCATCACCGCCACCTCGGCCCCCGGCCAGGCGAAGACCCGCGTCGCGCCGAGCGAGCGGGCGTTCATGGCGATGTAGGCGCCGCCGTAGGTCTTGCGGGTCACGAGAGTCACGCGGGGGACCACGCACTCGCCGAAGGCGTGCAGCAGCTTGGCGCCGCGGCGTACGACTCCGTCCCACTCCTGGCCGACACCGGGGAGGTAGCCCGGCACGTCGACGAGGACGACGAGCGGCACGCCGAACGCGTCGCACATCCGGACGAAGCGGGACGCCTTCTCCGCGGAGAGCGAGTCGAGGCAGCCGCCGAGGCGCAGCGGGTTGTTGGCGACCACGCCGACGGTCCGACCACCGAAGCGACCCAGCGCGGTGACGATGTTGGGGGCCCAGCGCGCGTGGATCTCCTGCATCGTGCCCTCGTCGAGGAGGCCGTCGACGAGCGGGTGGACGTCGTAGGCCCGCTTCTTCGACTCCGGCAGCAGGGCACCGAGGTCGCGGTCCTCGACCGAGTCGGCGTCGAGGCTGCCCTGTGCGCCGAGGAGCGAGGCGACGGTGCGCGCGCGGTCGAGCGCCTCACGCTCGGACTCGGTCAGGATGTGCACCACGCCCGAGCGACGACCGTGCGGCTCGGGTCCGCCGAGGCGCAGCATGTCGACGTCCTCGCCGGTGACCGAGCGGACCACGTCGGGCCCGGTCACGAAGATGCGGCCCTCGGGACCGAGGATGACCACGTCGGTGAGGGCGGGCCCGTAGGCGGCACCACCAGCGGCGGGGCCGAGCACCACGGAGATCTGCGGGATCACGCCCGAGGCCTGGGTCATCACCTGGAAGATCCGACCCACGGCGTGGAGCGAGAGGACGCCCTCGGCCAGCCTGGCACCGCCGGAGTGCCACAGGCCGATGATCGGTACGCCGTCGGTGATGGCGCGGTGGTAGGCGTCGACCACGACGCGGCAGCCCACGTCACCCATCGCACCGCCCATGACGGTGGCGTCGCTGCAGAACGCGACCACGGACGTGCCGTCGACGCGACCGACCGCCGCGAGCATGCCGGACTCGTCGTCGGGCGTGATCAGCTCGAGGGTGCCCTCGTCGAGCAGGGCGGTGAGGCGGTGGACCGGGTTGCGGGGGTCGTCCTCGCGGGGCGGCTTGACGGGCTTGGCCGGTACTGCGGTGGACGTGGTCACGTGACGCTCCCGAAGGCGACAGCCACGTTGGCGCCACCGAAGCCGAAGGAGTTGTTGAGGGCGACGATGTCGCCCTCGGGCAGCTCGCGCCGCGACGTGGGGATGTCGAGGTCGACCTCGGGGTCCTTGTCGTCGAGGTTGATGGTCGGCGGACTGACCCGGTCGTGGAGCGCCATCACCGTGGCGACCGCCTCGAGGGCGCCGGCACCGCCGAGCAGGTGCCCGGTCATCGACTTGGTGCTGGTGACGACGCAGCGGTCGACGTGCTCGCCGAGGACGGCGTGCAGCATCAGGCCCTCCGCGATGTCGCCCTTCGGCGTCGAGGTGGCGTGGGCGTTGACGTGCACCACGGTCGCCGGGTCGACGTCGCCCTCGCGCAGCGCCATCTTGATCGCGCGGGTGCCGCCACGACCTTCGGGGTCGGGCTGGGCGATGTCGTGGGCGTCGTTGCTGATGCCGGCGCCGCGGACCTCGGCGTAGATCTTCGCGCCACGGGCGCGGGCGTGCTCCTCGGACTCGATGATCAGCACGGCGCCGCCCTCGCCGAGGACGAAGCCGTCACGCGCGGTGTCCCACGGGCGCGACACCATGGTCGGGTCGCCGCCCTCCTCGCCGCTGGCGGTCTTCGAGAGCGCCATCATGTTGGCGAATGCCGCCATGGGCAGGGGGTGGATCGCGGCCTCCGTGCCGCCAGCGATCACGACGTCGGCGCGGCCCAGCCGGATCAGGTCGAGGGCCATCGCGATCGCCTCGTTGCCGGAGGCGCACGCCGACGTGGGCGCGTGGACCGCGGCGCGGGCGCCGTACTTGAGGCTGACGTTGGCGGCCGGCGCGTTGGGCATGAGCATCGGCACCGCCAGCGGGGAGACGCGGCGCGCGCCCTTCGCGAGGAGCGTGTCGTAGTTGGCGAGCAGGGTGGTCACGCCACCGATGCCGGACGCCAGGGCCACGCCCAGGCGCTCGGGCTCCAGGCCGGAGTCCTCGAGCCCGGCGTCGGCCCAGGCCTGCTCGGCCGCAACCATGGCGAACTGGCTGGACCGGTCGAGGCGGCGTGCCTTGACCCGGTCGAGGACCTCGGACGGCTCCACGGCCACGCGGCCGCCGATCCGCACGGGGAGCGACTCCGCCCACTCGTCGTCGAGGTACCCGATGCCGGAGGTGCCGGCCAGCATCGCCTGCCACGTCGTGAGGACGTCCCCGCCGACGGGGGAGGTGGCGCCGAGGCCGGTGACGACTACGCGGGTCGAGGACATCAGTGGGTTTCCGTTTCTCGCGGGGTGCGGGGAGAGTGCCTGGTCACGGACGGCCGGCGGTGTGGGCCGACCGCCCGTGACGGGTCG
This sequence comes from uncultured Actinomycetota bacterium, assembly GCA_963740115.1. Classification (GTDB taxonomy): domain Bacteria; phylum Actinomycetota; class Actinomycetes; order Propionibacteriales; family Nocardioidaceae; genus Nocardioides. The sequence continues at coordinate 259,712 of CAVUCQ010000008.1, forward strand.
GGGAGGGCTCAGCCCTGGGAGCGCTCGATGAAGGCGACGGCGTCACCCACGGTCTTGAGGTTCTTGACCTCGTCGTCCGGGATGGTCACGCCGAACTTCTCCTCGGCGGCCACGACGACCTCGACCATGGAGAGCGAGTCGACGTCGAGGTCGTCCACGAAGGACTTGTCGAGCTGGACGTCGTCGGCGTCGACGCCGGCCACCTCGTTGACGATGTCAGCGAGGTCGGCGCGGATTTCTTCGGTGGTGGCCATGGGCCTTCCCTTCCTTGTTGTGGGGCCCTGTGGTCGGGCCTTGGGTGGTGCGACTGGTGGTGGGTCAGATGCAGGTGGAGCAGCTCAGGGGACGGTGACGACCTGTGCGGCGTAGGACAGGCCCGCGCCGAACGCGATGAGCAGGGCGGTGTCACCAGACCTGGCGTCGCCCTCGGCGATCATCCGGTCGAGCGCGAGCGGGACCGAGGCGGCCGAGCTGTTGCCCTGGTCGGCGACGTCGCGGGCGATCCGCACCCTGCTGGGCAGCTTCATGGATCGGGCCATCGCGTCGATGATGCGCATGTTGGCCTGGTGGGGCACGAACACGTCGAGCTCGTCGAGGGTGACTCCGGCCGCGTCCAACGCCTCCTGACCGATCTTCGCCATCGCGAAGGACGCCCAGCGGAAGACCGGGTTGCCCTGCATGGTCAGGTGCGGCATCACGCCGCTGCCGGGCACCTCGGGACTGCCGACGACGTCACGCCAGTCCTCGCGCTGCCGGATCAGGTCGAACTGCTCGCCGTCGGAGCCCCACACGACCGGACCGATGCCCGGAGCGTCGCTCGGACCGACGACGGCCGCCCCCGCGCCGTCGGCGAAGATGAACGCGGTGCCGCGATCGGTGAGGTCGAGGATGTCGGTGAGGCGCTCGACGCCGACCACCAGGACGTGGCGGGCGCTCCCGGCACGGACGATGTCGGAGGCCAGCGCGATGCCGTGACAGAAGCCGGAGCACGCCGCGGAGATGTCGAAGGCGGCGGCATGGTCGGTGCCGAGCTCGTGCGCGATCGCGGTGGCGACGGCGGGAGTCTGGAGGAGGTGGCTCACCGTCGCGACGACCACGCAGTCGATCTGCCCGGCTTCGAGACCGGCCCGCTCGATGGCGATCCTGGACGCCTCGACCGACATCATCTGGACCGACTCCTCAGGACCGGCCCAGCGGCGCGTCTTGATCCCGGAGCGCTGTTGGATCCACTCGTCGCTGGAGTCGATCGCGTCGACGACGTCTGAGTTCGGGACGAGGCGGACGGGCCGGTAGGCGCCGACGCCGAGGATGGCCGCGTGCTGCGCCCCGGTGCTGGTGGTGAGGGTGGTCATCAGAGCGACCCCTCCGGGTGCAGGCGCAGCAGCGGCTGCCCGGGGGAGACCAGGTCGCCGTCCTCGACGAGCCACTCGACGACCGAGCCGCCGTGCGCGGCCGTGATCTCCGTGCGGTCACGCAGGCTGGCCACCTCACCGATCGGGGCGCCCGGCTGCAGGAGGTCGAGCGCGGCGGCCTCGGCGGAGATGTGGAAGGTGCCCTTGGCCGGGGAGACCACCATCCGCCAGGTGGGCGTGGTCTCGATCATGGATGCCTCGCCGTGCTTGTCGCAGAACTCGCGGGCGGCGTCGAGCTGGTCGGGCGTCTTGAGGGCGAAGGTCTCCACGCCCTTGAGCGCGCGCTTGGCGATGCCGGTGAGGGTGCCCGCCGGCGGCATCTCGAGGATGCCGGTCACGCCCAGGTCGCTCATCGTCTCCATGCACAGGTCCCAGCGGACCGGGTTGGCGATCTGGCCGACGATGCGGCGCAGCACGTCGCGGCCGTCGTGGACGACCTGCCCGTCGCGGTTGGAGATCAGCGGGGTGCGCGGGTCGTGGGTCGAGACCGAGCGGGCGAGGGCCCCCATCCGGTCGACGGCCGGGGCCATGTGGGTGGTGTGGAACGCGCCGGCCACGCTGAGCGGCATCAGGCGCGCCTTGGCCGGCGGGTCCTCGGCGAAGGCGGCCAGCTGCTCCATCGTGCCGGCGGCGACGACCTGGCCGGCGCCGTTGTCGTTGGCGGGGGTGAGGCCGTGGCGCTCGATCACCGCGAGGACCTCGTCGCGCTCGCCACCGAGGACGGCGGTCATCCCGGTGGCGGTGGTGGCGGCGGCCGCGGCCATCGCGTTGCCGCGCTCGCGGACCAGGACCATCGCCTGCTCGGCGGTGATGGCGCGGGCACCCGCCGCCGCGGTCAGCTCGCCGACGCTGTGGCCGGCCACGGCGCCGATGCGCGAGAACGTGTCGGCAGGGTGGGGGAACACGTCGAGCGCGGCGACGAGGCCGGTGGCGACCAGCAGCGGCTGCGCGATCCTGGTGTCACGGATGGTGTCGGCGTCGGCCTCGGTGCCGTAGTGGGCGAGGTCGAGGCCCGCGACCGTGGCCAGCCAGTCGAAGCGGGCGGCGAAGACGCGATCCTCCAGCCAGGGCTTGAGGAAACCGGGGGTCTGGGCCCCTTGACCGGGAGCGACGATGACGAGCACGTGACCCACTCTGCCGGGTCCGGCAAGGTCGACGCGGGTCGGACGCCGACGAAACTCACCCACAGATCCTTGTAGGAACCCTACAACTCCGTCCGCCCCGACTGGCGTCCCAGGATGAGGGCCAGCTGGAGGGCGAACGCCTCGCGCGGGCGCGTCGGCAGCCAGCCGGTGACCTCGCCGACCTGGCGCAGCCGGTAGCGCACCGTGTTGGGGTGCACGAAGAGCGCCCGGGCCGTGCCCTCGATCGACGAGCCGTGCTCGAACCACGCGCCGAGGGTCTCGAGCAGCGTGCCGCGGGCTGCCACCAGCGGCAGGTAGACCTCGTCGACCAGGTGCCGGCGCGCGTGCCCGTCACCGGCCAGCGCACGCTCGGGCAGCAGGTCGCGGCTGGACACCGGTCGTGGGGCGTCCGGCCACCCGCTCGCGGCCCGGTGGGCCGAGAGGGCGGCGCGCGCCGAGGCGCTCGCGTGGGCGAGGTCTGCGGTGACGGGACCGACCACGACCGGACCGTCGGCGAAGTGGTCGAGCAGCCGCGTCGCGGCCTTGAGCGGGTCGGTGACGCCGCCGAGGACGACGACCAGCCGGTCGCCCTGGGTGGCACAGAGCGCGTCCATGTCGCCGGCGCGCGCCGAGCGGCGTACGGACTCGAAGACGTCGAGCTCCGCCCGGTGCGGAGGGACGGCGCCCAGCACCACGGCGACGTCTCCGTGGGCCCCCCACCCCAGCGCGCTGGCACGGGAGAGCACGCTCTCGTCGGCCTCGGCTCGCACCACGGCGTCGACCACGAGCGCCTCGAGGCGTGCGTCCCACGCGCCGCGGGACTCGGCGGCACGGGCGTAGACGGCCGCCGTGGCGAACGCCACCTCGCGCGCGTAGAGGAGGACGGCGTCGTGCACCTCGCCGACGTCCTGGGGATCGAGCAGGGCATCGATGTTGGTCTCCACGACGCGGATGCTCAGCCGCACCAGCTCCACCGTCTGCTGCAGCGAGATGACCCCGGTCAGCTCGCGGGGTGCGGCGCCGAAGACGACGACGTCGAGCGGGTCGTGGACCTGCGCCTCCACCTCGACGTCGTACCACTCGACGAAGCCACGGATGCCCGCCTGGACGATCAGGCCGACCCAGGAGCGGTCCTCCGCGCTCAGGTCGTCGAACCAGGGCAGGTCCGTCGACATCCGCGCCGTCGCGGCCGTGCTCAGGGCCCCGGACGAGTTGCGCAGGGCCTGCGCCGCGCGGCGTCGGGACGGGGGCATGAGGACGACTCTAGTGCTACCCGCCCGTAGTGGGATTCCCACGAACCGGGCTAGCCCCAGTTCGCCGCGTCGGTGAGGCAGAAGGGGTGCCCGGCCGGGTCGATCAGCACGCGCCACGTCTCGCCGGGCTGCGGCTCGGCGAGACGGGCCCGAGCCCGACCGCCCGTTGGGTGGCGGCCTCCAGGTCGTCGACCGCGAGATCGAAGTGAAACTGCTTGCGGCCGCCCTGGTCGGGCCACGACGGTGGCTGGTGGTCGGCGACGCGACCCAGTCCGAGTGCCGGTCCGCCTCCGGGTGCGGTGAGCATGGCGTAGTCGTCGGTGCTCGCCGCGACCTCGTAGCCGAGCATCGCCGACCAGAACTCCGCGGAGGGGGCGACCTCCGCGCAGTCGAGGGTCACCATCGCGATCCGGGCTGTCTGCTGCTGGGCCACTGCTCTGTCCTCCTGCTGGTCCGACGGGTTCGACACCAGTCTCCCGGCGGGGGCTCCGGGCGGCTTGGACAAAGGCGACAGGGTCGCCGGGCCTACGCTGGACCGATGCCCTCCCGATCGGATCGCGTGCAGGCGGCGATCATCCGACCGAGCATGGCGGAGCAGCGCATCGAGGTCGGCCGCTCGGAGCCCGATCCGGACCTCGCCGCGCTGGTGGACTACTTCTGGTGGGTGCGGTGGGACACCCCGCGACCGCACGTGCAGGAGGTCGTGCCGCGTCCCGTGGTGCACGTCTCGGCCGAGGTGGTCGACGGCGTGCCCCGTCTGCTGGTCCACGGCGTGCACCCGCAGATGTTCCACCGCCGCCTCGAGGGGACCGGCCACACCGTCGCCGCCGGGTTCCGGCCCGCGGCGTTCCGGCCCTTCCTGCGCGGTGACGTCGCGGCGCTGGAGGGTCTCGAGGTCCCGGCAGCACAGGTGCTGGGTGGGGACGACCGCCGGGTGGCGGCCGACGTCCTGTCGTGCGAGCGACCGGAGGACGGGGCCGCCCTGCTCGCCGAGTGGCTCCGCGGCCTGGCTCCCGAGCCGGACCCGCTGGTGCCCGCGCTGGCCGACCTGGTCGAACGCGTGGAGGAGGACACGTCGATCGTGCGCGCCGAGCAGCTGGCCGACCTCGCGGGCGTGAGCCTGCGCACTCTCCAGCGCCGGTTCAACTCCTACGTGGGGATCGGCCCGAAGTGGGTCGTGCAGCGGTTCCGGCTGCTCGACGTCACCGCGGCCGCCCACGGCGACGCCGACGTGGACTGGGCGGACCTCGCGGCGCGGCTCGGCTATGCCGACCAGTCCCACCTGATCCGGGCCTTCACGCGGCTGGTGGGCCACCCTCCCGCTGCGTATGCGCGGGAGGCGTGACCCACCAGGTGCTCGTGCCTCGCACGGATCTCCTCAGGCGTCCCCGCCCTCCTGCTTGATGTCCTTGACCGCGGTCGGGTCGTCGATCCGGTAGCGCTGGGCGGCCTCGACGACCTTCTCCACGGGCACCTCGCCGGCGTCGGCCAGCGCCTGCAGCGCCTGCACGACGACGCTCTGGGCGTCGATGTGGAAGAAGCGGCGAGCGGCCGGACGGGTGTCGGCGAAGCCGAAGCCGTCGGCACCGAGCACGCGGTAGTCGGCGGGCACCCAGCGTGCGATCTGCAGCGGCACGGCCCGCATGTAGTCCGACACGGCGACGACGGGCCCGGGAGCGCCGGCGAGCTTGTCGCGGACGTAGGGGGACCGGGCGGCGTCGCCGGGGTTGAGCAGGTTCCACTGCTCGACTGCGGCACCGTCGCGGGCCAGCTCGTTCCAGGACGTCACCGACCACAGGTCGGCCTGCACGCCCCACTCCTCGGCGAGCAGTCGAGCCGCCTCCTGGATCCACGGGAGGCCGACGCCCGAGGCCATCAGCTGGACCTTGGGTCCATCGCCGTCGGCGACGGAGATCCGGTGGATGCCCTTGAGGATGCCCTCGACGTCGACGTCGGCCGGCTCGGCCGGCATCGAGACGGGCTCGTTGTAGACGGTGAGGTAGAAGATGACGTTCTCGCCCTGGCCGTCCTCGCCCCCCGAGCCGTACATCCGCTCGAGGCCGTTCTGCATGATGTGGCTGATCTCGTAGGAGAACCCCGGGTCGTAGTGGACGACCGCCGGGTTGGTCGCGGCGAGGAGCGGCGAGTGCCCGTCGGCGTGCTGGAGGCCCTCGCCGGTCAGCGTGGTGCGACCGGCGGTGGCCCCGATGAGGAAGCCGCGCGCCAGCTGGTCGGCCATCGCCCAGATCGAGTCGCCGGTGCGCTGGAACCCGAACATCGAGTAGAAGATGTAGAACGGGATCATGTGCTCGCCGTGCGTGGTGTACGCCGAGCCGGCCGCGGTGGCCGAGGCCATGGCCCCCGCCTCGGAGATGCCCTCGTGGAGCATCTGGCCCTGCGCGGACTCCTTGTAGGACAGCAGCATCTTGCGGTCGACCGACTCGTACTGCTGCCCGCCGGGGTTGTAGACCTTGGCGCTCGGGAACATCGAGTCCATGCCGAACGTGCGGTACTCGTCGGGCGCGATCGGCACGATCCGGTCGCCGATCTCCGGGTCCTTCATCCAGTCGCGGAGCAGGCGCACCACGGCCATCGTCGTGGCGAACTTGTTCTTGCCCGAGCCCTGCTTGAGCTCGGAGTAGAGCTCGTCGCCCGGCAGCTTGAGCGCCGTGGCCCGGTTGACGCGGCGGGGGATCGAGCCGCCGAGGGCCTTGCGCCGCTCGAGCATGTACTCGATCTCGGGGGACTCGGCGCCGGGGTGGTAGAACGGCGCGCCGCCGGTCTTCTCGTAGGACTCCTCGAGGTCGCGGTCGCTGATCGGCAGGTAGAGGCGGTCGCGGAACTTCTTGAGGTCCGGGAGGGTCAGCTTCTTCATCTGGTGGGTGGCGTTCTTGCCCTCCAGTGCGTCGATCGTCCAGCCCTTGATGGTGTGGGCGAGGATGACCGTCGGCTGGCCCGTGTGCTTGGTCGCGGCGTCGAAGGCGGCGTAGACCTTCCGGTAGTCGTGGCCGCCGCGGGGCAGCTTCTCGATCTGCGTGTCGCTCATGTGCTCGACCATCTTGCGCAGGCGCGTGTCGACCCCGAAGAAGTGCTCGCGGACGTAGGCGCCGTCCTCGGTCGAGTACGTCTGGAACGCGCCGTCCGGCGTGGTGTTCATCCGGTTGACCAGGACCCCGTCGACGTCCTTGGCGAGCAGGGCGTCCCACTCGCGGCCCCACACGACCTTGATGACGTTCCAGCCGGCGCCGCGGAAGTTGGCCTCGAGCTCCTGGATGATCTTGCCGTTGCCCGTGACCGGGCCGTCGAGCTGCTGCAGGTTGCAGTTGATGACCCAGGTGAGGTTGTCGAGCTCCTCGCGGGCGGCGACGCGGATCGCGCCCAGCGACTCGGGCTCGGCCATCTCGCCGTCGCCCATGAAGGCCCACACGCGCTGCTGGTCGGTGTCCTTGATGCCGCGGTTGTCGAGGTAGCGGTTGAACCGCGCCTGGTAGATCGAGCTGATGGCGGTGAGGCCCATCGAGACCGTGGGGAACTCCCAGAAGTCGGGCATCAGGCGCGGGTGGGGGTAGGACGGCAGGCCGGCGCCCTTGCCGTGCTGCACCTCCTGGCGGAAGCGGTAGAGCTGCTCCTCGCCGAGGCGGCCCTCGAGGAACGCGCGGGCGTAGACGCCCGGCGAGCCGTGGCCCTGGATGTAGATCTGGTCGCCGCCGCCGTCGTGGTCCTTGCCGCGGAAGAAGTGGTTGAAGCCGACCTCGTAGAGGCTGGCCGAGGACTGGTAGGTGGCGATGTGGCCGCCGACCTCGAGGCCCTTGCGGTTGGCGCTGGACACCATGACCGCGGCGTTCCAGCGGATGAACGCGCGGATCCGGCGCTCCACCTCCTCGTCGCCGGGGAACCACGGCTCGCGCTCCGGAGGGATCGTGTTGATGTAGTCGGTCGAGCGCAGGGCCGGGACGCCGACCTGCTTCTCGCGAGCGCGCTCGAGGAGGCGCAGCATGACGTAGCGCGCACGATCACGGCCGCGGTCGTCGAGCATCGCGTCGAAGGACGCGAGCCACTCCTGCGTCTCCTCCGGGTCGATGTCGGGCAGCTGGGTGGGGAGACCCTCGTGGATCACCGACGCGATGGCCGGGCCCGACTTGGTCGTGCTCTGCGTGGACTTCTCGGCGTCACTCACCCGCTCATCGTGTCACGCGAGTCGCCGCCACGAAATCTACCCATGGGTAGTCCGAATCGCGGCCCGGAGACGCGCCTCTATGTTGGCTCGCCGGCCGGGACGGGGTTGCGGCGCCTGCTCTGTTCGGGTGGACTATGCGCACCCGAACATTGGAGGCACTGCGTGAGCTCGACGGTGGGCGATTCTGCCCAGGCGACCGGAATGGGAGATCGGCTGGGTTTGAAGCCCGGCATGGTCGTCCAGGAACTCGGCTGGGACAACGACACCGATGACGAGCTTCGCGTCGCGGTCGAGGACGTCATCGACGCCGACATGGTGGACGGTGACTACGGCAACGTCGTGGACGCCGTGCTGCTGTGGTGGCGCGACGACGACGGTGACCTGGTCGACGGCCTGGTCGATGCGCTGACCGACCTGGTCGGCGGCGGGTCGATCTGGTTGCTGACACCCAAGGTGGGCCGCCCCGGCACGGTGGACGCCGCGGACATCGCCGAGGCGGCGCCGATCGCCGGGCTCTCGCAGACGACCACGGCGTCGGTCAGCAAGGACTGGCAGGCCACCCGGCTGGTCGCTCCGAAGACACCCGCGTGACCCCCCGCGACCTCGCCGGCACCCTCTCAGGAGTCGGCACGACCCTGCGCGTCCTCGGCCGCGCAGGCGTCATCCGCCCCTACGGCCCGAGGACGCTGGCCTCGATCGCCCAGGTGGTGCTCCGCTGGGGCACCGGTCCCGCCGGGGGCTTCGCGACACTCGCCGCCCGGTCGCCGCACCAGGTCGGCGTGGTCGACGAGCTCGGTGAGCTGACCTGGGGTGAGCTGCACCGCCGCTCGCAACTCGCTGGCGCGGGCGCTGGCCGAGCGAGGCGTCGGGGAGGGCGACTCCGTCGCCGTCATGTGCCGCAACCACCGTGGCTTCATCGACGCCACGATCGCGGTCGCCAAGCTGGGTGCCGACATCCTCTACCTCAACACCGCCTTCGCCGGTCCGCAGCTGGTCGAGGTGCTCGCGCGTGAGGCGCCGCAGCATGGTGATCCACGACGAGGAGTTCACCGGCCTCCTCGCCGGAGCGCCCGTCGAGCGCCGGATCCTGGCCTGGACGGACGCCGACGGGGAGGGCCGGGAGACGCTCGAGCGCCTCGTGTCCGCCCACGACGAGGGCGACCTGCAGCCGCCCGACCGCCACGCCCGGATCATCATCCTGACCTCCGGCACCACCGGCGCGCCCAAGGGTGCGCCCCGCAAGGAGGCGGGCATCGACGCGGCCGTCTCGCTGCTCTCGCGGATGCCGCTGCGGGCGGGATGGCGTACGCACATCGCGGCGCCGCTGTTCCACACCTGGGGCTTCGCGCACCTCGCACTGGCGATGCTGCTCGGCTCCACGGTCGTGCTGCGACGTACGTTCGACCCGGCCGCCGCGCTGCGGACCGTCCAGGACGAGCGCTGCCGGTCGATGGTGGTGATCCCGGTGATGCTGCAGCGGATGCTGGCGCTCGAGCCGGCACAGCTGGAGGGGATCGACCTGGGTCGGGTCGAGGTCGTCGCGTCGTCCGGCTCCGCCCTGCCCGCGACCCTCGCGAAGGCGTGGATGGACCGCTTCGGCGACAACCTCTACAACATCTACGGGTCGACGGAGGTGGCCTACGCCTCGATCGCGACGCCGGAGGACCTGCGTGCGGACCCGACCTCGGCCGGCAAGCCGCCCTACGGGACGGTCGTGAAGATCCTCGACGACAGCGGCAGCGAGCTTCCGCAGGGCGAGACCGGCAGGATCTTCGTCGGCAACGGGCTGCTCTTCGAGGGCTACACCAGCGGCGACTCCAAGGAGGTCGTCGACGGCCTGATGTCGTCGGGCGACGTGGGCTGGTTCGACGCCGACGGCCGCCTGCACGTGGCGGGCCGTGACGACGACATGATCGTGTCCGGCGGCGAGAACGTCTTCCCGCAGGAGGTCGAGGACTGCCTGGTCACGCACGAGCGCGTGCAGGACGTCGCCGCGATCGGGGTGGACGACGACGACTACGGCCAGCGGCTGCGCGCCTTCGTGGTGGCCACCGGCGAGGTGTCGGCCGACGAGCTGCGCGACCACGTCCGGGCCAACCTGGCCCGCTTCAAGGTGCCCCGCGAGATCGTGTTCCTCGACGAGCTCCCGCGCAACGCGACCGGGAAGGTCCTCAAGCGCGAGCTGGCCCGACGGGACCAGGCATGAACGGCGAGGGCCTGTGCATCGGCGGCGAGGCACCCGACTTCGTGCTGCGCGACCAGTGGGGCCAGGACGTGCGGCTCAGCGACTTCCGCGGGCGCAAGGCCGTGGCGCTGATGTTCTTCCCGTTCGCCTTCACCGGCGTCTGCACCGGGGAGCTGTCGGGCGTGCGTGACCGGCTCGACGAGTTCCTCACCTTCGACACCGAGGTGCTGGCCCTCTCGTGCGACTCGGTCTACGCGCTGCGCTCCTTCGCGGAGGCCGAGGGGCTCAACTTCCCGCTGCTCTCCGACTACTGGCCGCACGGCGAGGTGGCCTCGGCCTACGAGGTGTTCGACCCGGTCAAGGGCGCTCCGCGCCGGTCGTCGTACGTCATCGACCGGGAGGGCAGGCTGCGGTGGGCGGTGCACAACGCGAACCCCGAGGGTCGCGACCTCGATGAGCACCTGCGCCAGCTCCACGCCGTGTCCTGAGCGCGGATCACGCTCCGGTCTAGACCACCCCGGCACAAATTGTTGAATCGTGGGACGGCCTTGGGGGGTCGTGTAATCTTCTCCTTGTTGAGCCGCTGGTGACCCGAGACGCCAGCGGCTCGACTCATTTCATCTCGCGCCTCCTCGGTCGGATTCCGGGTCGCAGCGGCCGTCCCGTAGTCTGTGCCGGCCTCGTCGCCCGCCCCTGGCGGTGCAGATGGTGCCGCGCGTCGGTAGCTCAGCGGTAGAGCACTCGGTTTACACCCGAGCGGTCGGCGGTTCGAAACCGTCCCGACGCACCATCGATTCGCCAACCGGGCCGTGCCAAAGTGTTCGGCATGATCGTCCCCTTCAGCGTCACCGACTTCATCGAGCGTGCCGCGGTCGTCTACGGCGAGCGGCCCGGCATCGTGGACGAGCCCGACCAGCCGGCGGAGTCGCTGGGCACGTTGACCTACGCGGAGGCGTACGAGCTGTCGCGGCGGCAGGCGGCGCGGCTCGACGAGCTGGGCATCGAGGTCGGCGACCGGGTCGCGGTCGTCAGCCACAACTCCGCGCGGCTGCTGACGTCGTTCTTCGGGGTGTGCGGCTCGGGTCGCGTGCTGGTGCCGATCAACTTCCGCCTGCGCCCCGACGAGATCGCCTACATCGTGGCGCACTCCGGCGCCCGGGTGCTCTACGTGGACCCCGAGCTGGTGGACTCGCTCGCCCGGATCGACGTCGAGCACACCTTCGTGCTGGGCGAGGACGAGTCGATGTTCGCGGCCCCCGGCACGGAGCCGCGCGAGTGGCGGCCGGACGAGAACGCCACCGCCACCATCAACTACACCTCGGGCACCACGGCTCGGCCCAAGGGCGTGCAGCTCACCCACCGCAACCTCTGGACCAACGCGGTCACCTTCGGCCTGCACGCCGGGATCACCGACCGCGACGTCTACCTGCACACGCTGCCGATGTTCCACGCCAACGGATGGGGGATGCCCTTCGCGATGACCGGGCTCGGGGTGCCGCAGGTGGTGCTGCGCAAGGTGGACGGCGCCGAGATCCTCCGCCGGGTGGAGCAGCACGGCGTCACCGTGATGTGCGCCGCCCCGGCCGTCGCCGCCGCCGTGCTCGACGCGGCCCAGACGTGGGAGGGGGAGATCCCCGGACGGGACCGCGTCCGGATCATCATGGCCGGCGCACCACCCCCGACCAAGACCGTCGTACGGGTCCAGGAGGAGCTCGGGTGGGAGTTCATGCAGATCTACGGCCTCACCGAGACCTCGCCCCTGCTCACGGTCAACCGCACCCGCGCGGAGTGGGACGACCTGTCGCCGGAGGACCGGGCGGCCCGGCTGGTGCGCGCGGGGGCGCCTGCGATCGGCGTACGACTGCGCACCGACGACCAGGGCGAGGTGCTCGCGCGGTCCAACGTCATCCTCGACGGCTACTGGGAGCGGCCGGACGAGACGGAGAAGGCGCTGGTGGACGGGTGGTTCCACACCGGCGACGGGGGAGTCATCGGCGAGGACGGCTACCTCACGATCAGCGACCGCAAGAAGGACGTGATCATCACCGGCGGCGAGAACGTCTCCTCGATCGAGGTGGAGGACGTGCTGTTCTCGCACCCGGCCGTCGCCGAGGTCGCCGTGATCGGCGTGCCGAGCGAGAAGTGGGGCGAGACGATCAAGGCACTCGTCGTGCTGGCCGAGGGGGAGAGCGCCGACGAGGCCGAGCTGATCGCCTGGTGCAAGGACAAGGCAGCGGGCTACAAGGCGCCGACGTCGGTGGAGTTCCGTGACGAGCTGGCCCGCACCGCGACCGGCAAGCTGCAGAAGTTCAAGCTGCGCCAGCCCTACTGGGAGGGCCAGGAGCGCCAGGTCAACTGATCCGACGACTCGTCGGGGATGATCGTCGACATGCCCTCGCTCGCGGACGTCGTCGACCTGCTGCATGGCTGGTACCCACCCGGCACCGCCGACTCCTCCGACGCGGTCGGGCTGGTGGCCGGCGACCCGTCCGCCGACGTGGCCAGGGTGATGTTCGCCGTCGACCCGACGGTCGAGGTCGCCCAGGAGGCCGTCGAGTGGGGGGCCGACCTGCTGGTCGTCCACCACCCGTTGTTCCTCACGCCGGTGAGCTCAGTCGCGGCGACGACGCCCAAGGGCCGCACGCTGCACACGCTGAGCTCGGGCGGGTGCGCACTGCTCACCGCGCACACCAATGCCGACCAGGCGGAGTCGGGCGTGTCGGAGTCGCTGGCGATCGCTCTCGGGCTGCACGACCTCGCGCCGATCCGCCCGGCTGCCGCAGCGGCCGTCGACAAGGTGGTGACCTTCGTGCCGGCGGCGTCGGCCGACGCGGTGCGCGCCGCCCTGGCCGACGCCGGCGCCGGACGCCTGGGCGCCTACGACTCCTGCTCGTGGTCGGCGACCGGCGAGGGGCGGTTCCGCCCGCTCGACGGTGCGACGCCCGCGATCGGGCGGGTGGGGGAGCTCGAGGTGGTGGAGGAGGTGCGGATCGAGGCAGTCGTGCCGCGCTCGAGGCGGGGAGCAGCGGTGCGGGCGCTGCTGACCGCGCACCCCTACGAGGAGCCTGCCTTCGACGTGGTCCCGCTGGCGGATCCGGGCCTCGCGGCGACGGGCACCGGCCGGATCGGCACGACGGACGAGACCAGCCTGGAGCAGTTCGCCGCACACGTCGCGCGCGTGCTGCCCGCCACGGCCCACGGCGTACGGGTGGCGGGCGACCCGGACCGTCGGGTGCGGCGGGTCGCCGTGTGCGGCGGCGCCGGTGACTTCCTCCTCGACGAGCTCGCGCACAGCGACGTCGACGTCTTCCTCACCAGCGACCTGCGCCACCACCGGGCAGGCGAGTTCCTCGAGCACGGGGGACCGGCCCTGGTCGACGTGGCGCACTGGGCCGCCGAGTGGACGTGGCTGCCGGTGGTGGAGGGTCGGCTGCGCGCAGAGGTGGGCGATAGGGTCGGGACCCGGGTCAGCACGCAGTGCACGGACCCGTGGAAGTTCCGTCACTGAAGTCCCCCAGGAGAGCTGTTGAAGGCCGATCCCACCCACCAGCTCAAGCTCCTCGACGTCGCGGAGCTCGACTCGCGTGCCGCGCAGCTGCGGCACCAGCGATCCCACCTGCCCGAGCTGGCCGAGATCGCCGCGCTCGAGAAGGAGCGCACCGGGATCACCGACCAGGTGCGCGACGCACGCATCGTCGTCGACGACCTGACCGTCGAGCAGGCCAAGGCCGACCGCGAGGTCGAGCAGGTCAGGACGCGCCGCGAGCGCGACCGGACGCGGATGGACACCGGACAGATCACCAACCCCAAGGACCTCGAGCGGATGCAGCACGAGCTCGTCTCCCTCGAGCGACGCATCACGACGCTCGAGGACGCCGAGCTGGAGGTGATGGAGGCGCTCGAGCAGGCCCAGCAGGTGCTCGACGGCCTCGGCATCCGCGCCGACGACATCGACACCCGGCTGGCCGAGCTGTTCTCTCTCCGCGACGAGAAGCAGGCGGGGATCGACGCCTCGCTCGCCGAGGTCAGCAGCGCCCGCGCCGACGCCGTCGAGGGGATGCCCGACGACCTGATGACGCTCTACGAGCGGCTCCGTGAGCAGAAGGGCATCGGTGCGGCGCTGCTGCGCGCGCGCCAGTGCGGCGGGTGCAACATGGGCCTCGACTCCTCCGAGCTCTCCCGCATCCGGTCCGCGCCGGAGGACGAGGTCATCCGGTGCGAGGAGTGCCAGCGCATCCTCGTGCGCACCGACGAGTCGGGTCTCTGAGAGCCGCCTGGCCCATGCGTCTCGACGCGGAACTCATGGCCGCGCGTGGTCGTACGTCCATGCGCACCCGGGTCGGCCGGCTGCGGGCCAAGGGCTGGGTGATCGGCCAGTGCGCCGTCGCGGCCGGCGTGGCCTGGTGGCTGGCGTCCGACGTCTTCGGCCACCGGGTGCCGTTCTTCGCACCGATCGCCGCCGTCGTCTCGCTCGGCATGTCCTACGGCCAGCGCCAGCGCCGCGTTGCCGAGGTCACGGTGGGCGTCGCGCTGGGCGTGCTGCTCGGTGACGTCGCCACCCACGTCCTCGGGTCGGGCGGCTGGCAGATCGCGCTGATCGTCGCGGCGGGGATGTCCATCGCGCTGCTGCTCGACGCCGGGCAGCTGCTGATCATCCAGGCCGCCGTCCAGGGGATCGTCGTCGCAGCCCTGGCGCCGGCTCCGGGGGATGCGTTCCTCCGGTGGACCGACGCCCTGATCGGCGGGGCGGTGGCGCTCGTGGCGGCGACGGTGGTCCCGAGGGCGCCGCTGCGCAAGCCGCGCGACCAGGCCGCCGTCGTCGTGCGCAAGATCGCCGAGCTGCTGCGCTCGGCCGCCGACCGGCTCGGCGACGGCGACGTCGACCGCGCTCTCGCGATGCTGCGCGACGCGCGGTCCACCGACGCGCTCATCGCCGAGCTGCGGGCCGCGTCGGAGGAGGGCCTGTCCATCGTCAGCTCCTCCCCCTTCCGCCGGCGTCACGGTGAGCACCAGCGCCGGCTGGCCGAGCTCGTCGAGCCGCTCGACGTCGCCCTGCGCAACACCCGCGTCGTCGTGCGTCGGGTGGCGGTGGCCTGCTACCGGCGCGAGCCGGTGCCGGCGTCGTACGCGTCGCTGATGCGGGACCTGGCCGTGCTGTCCGAACGGGTGGCCCGCGAGCTGGTGGCCGACCGGATGGCCACCGTCGTCGTCGACGACCTGATCGCGCTGGGTCGGGCCACAGCGAGGGTCGAGCACAGCGACGACCTGTCCGCGGAGGTGATCCTGGCCCAGGTGCGCTCGATCATCGCCGACCTGCTGGCCCTGTGCGGGATGGACCCGCTCGAGGCGACCGACGCGATCCCGCTGCGCTGACAGCTCCCTAGACCTGTGCGACGACGACGTCGAGCTGGGTGCCCCGGGTCGTCGACGGGCCGATCTCGACGGTCCAGCCGAGCCGCGACAGGGCGTCGGCGAGCGCCTTCGGGGTGCGGGGATCCGCGCCGTCCTCCAGCAGCGCGCGGACGATCCGTCCCTTGGTGGCCTTGTTGAAGTGGCTCACCACGGTGCGCCGGCCGTCCGACTCGTGGAGCACGCGCACGGTCGCGACACGGCGGGCCACGTCGGGCGTGGGGCGCCAGAAGGCGGCGTACGTGCTCGACCGGAGGTCGACGAGCAGCCCCTGCCGCATGCCGTCGACGATCGCCTCGCCGAGGACCTCGCGCCACGCACCGGCGACCGAGCCGACGCCCGGCAGGACCGCGTCGCCGGAGAGCCGGTAGGCCGGGATCCGGTCACCGGGCCGCACCATCCCGAACAGGGCACTCGTCACGGCGAGGCGGGAGGTGGCGCGACGACGAGCGGCGGCCGAGAGGGTCGCCGGGTCGAGGGCGTCGTAGAGCACCCCTGTGTAGATCACGTCGGCGCGGGCGGTCGGCGCGTCCAGGAGCGACGCGTTGCGCTGCACCAGGTCGCGCTGGGCGGCGCCGAGGCCGAGCACCTCCGCCGCCTTGTCCGCGTCGTCGCGGCACAGGGTGGTGAGCGTCTCCAGCAGCGTCGTACGGGTCGCGGTCAGGGAGGGTGACGCCAGCGAGGCGAGGTCGAGGGGCTTGCCGCGTCGGGGAGCGGTCTTGCCCTCGCTGGGCGGCAGCAGGATCAGCACGCGGACAGAGTAGGGAGCGTTCGACCGCGAGGTGTGGCTAGGGTCGGCGCATGCCCAGCAATCGTGTGGTGAAGATCCGTTCGAGTGGGGACAGCGTGTCTGCGCGGGAGATGCGTGAGGGAATCGCCGCGATCCAGGCGGAGCAGAAGGTCTCGCCGGCCTTTCCGCCCGCCGTCGAGGAGGCGGCGGCTGCGGCGGCGGCCGATCCGCGACTGCCCGACCTCGACCGGACCGACATCGAGCTCGTCACCATCGACCCCGAGTCGGCGCGCGACCTCGACCAGGCCATGCACATCGAGCGCGATACGGACCACGGTGGGTACGTCGTCCACTACGCCATCGCCGACGTGGCCGCCTTCGTGACGCCCGGTGACCCCGTCGACGTCGAGGCCCACCGCCGCGGCGAGACGCTCTACGGAGCCGACTCCAAGGTCCCGCTGCACCCGACGGTGCTCAGCGAGGGCGCGGCCTCGCTGCTCCCCGACGAGGTGCGGCCCGCGCTGCTGTGGACCATCAAGGTCGACGAGACGGGCGAGGGCACCGACGTCGAGGTGGAGCGCGCGCTGGTGAGGTCGCGCGCCAAGCTGTCCTACGAGGCGGTCCAGGCCGACCTCGACGCCGGTCGGGCCAGTGAGCTGGTGGGGCTGCTCAAGGAGGTCGGCGAGCTGCGCCTGGCGCGCGAGGCCGCCCGAGGTGGGGTGTCCCTGCCGCTGCCCGAGCAGGAGCTCGTCGAGGACGGCGACGGCCACTGGCGCCTGGAGTTCCGCCGGCTGACTCCGGTGGAGACCTGGAACGCGCAGATCTCCCTCCTCACCGGCATGGCCGCGGCCTCCCTCATGGTCTATGCCCGCGTGGGGATCCTGCGCACCCTGCCGCCCGCCGACCCCCACGACGTCCAGCGCCTGCACCGCACCGCGCGGGCGTTGGGCATCGCGTGGCCGGCCGAACAGCTCTACCCCGACTTCATCCGCACCCTCGATCCCGGCAGGCCCCCGCACGCGGCGATGGTCGTCGCGTGCACCCGGCTGCTGCGCGGCGCCGGCTACGTGACGTTCAACGGCGAGCTGCCCGAGCAGGCGCAACACTCCGCGCTCGCCTCGGAGTACGCCCACGTCACCGCGCCGCTGCGCCGGCTGGCCGACCGCTACGCCGGGGAGGTCTGCGTGGCGCTGTGCGCGGGGACCGAGGTGCCGGACTGGGTCGTGACCGCGATGGCCGAGCTGCCGGACACGATGACGAGCTCGGGGCGCCGGGCCAACCAGTACGAGAACGCCGTGGTCGACCTCTGCGAGGCCGAGCTCCTCCACGACCGGGTCGGCCAGACGTTCTCGGCCGTCGTCGTCGACATCGACGAGAAGGACAAGTTGCGGGGCGACATCACCATCCAGGACCCCGCCATCGAGGCGACGGTCACCGGGGATACCGCCCTGCACCTCGGCGAGCAGGTGTCGGTCGAGCTGGTGCAGGCCGACCCGGCGTCGCGATCGGTGGAGTTCCGCCTGGCGTGAACCGCGCGCCGGCGCGCTGCGTACTCCACGTCAGGAGTGAGGAGGCGCTGGTGGTCGGAGTCCGTGGCGGTCTGGTGGCCGCAGCCGGTGGTCTCGGCGTCCTGCTGGCCCTCCTCCGGGTCGGCCCCGCGGCGTGGGTGGTGGCGGTGTCCTGTGCCGTCGTGCTGGCAGGGGCCACCGAGCGCCGGGCGGTGGCCGAGGGGGTCACCTCCTTCGGTCCTGCCGACCTCGTCACGGTGACCCGGGCGTCGTTGGCGTGCGCGGTGGCCGGTCTGGTCGCCGATGCGCTGGTCGCCGGCACGGAGGCGGTGACCGCGCTGGTGCCGCTGACGGCGATCGCGCTCGCCCTCGACTTCGTGGACGGCCGGGTCGCGCGGCGCACCGGCACCGCGTCGGCGTTCGGTGGACGGCTCGACGGGGAGGCCGACGCGTTCCTCATCCTCGTGCTCAGCGCGTACGTCGCCCGCTCGGCCGGCGCGTGGGTGCTGGCGATGGGACTCGTGCGCTACGCGTACGCCGTCGCGACCTGGACGCTGCCGTGGATGCAGCGGCCCCTGCCTCCCCGCTACTGGCGCAAGGTGGTGGCAGCGTTCACGGGGATCGCGCTGCTCGTGGCCGCGTGGGGCTGGGCACCGCCCGCGGTGGCGTACGCCGGACTGGTGGTCGCCGGACTGCTGCTCGCCGAGTCCTTCGGCTGGGACGTCGTCTGGCTCTGGCGCCGCCGGGCCGGGGAGGTGAACCCGACCCGGGGCGGTGACGTACTCCCCGGCAACACCCTCGAGCGAAACAGGTGAGCGGCATGCGTGTTCTGGCAGCAGTCTCGGTCCTCGTGTCGGCGGCGGTGCACCTCTACCTGTGGCTGGACTTCGCGAGGGACGACGACTTCCTCGGACCCTCGTTCATGCTCAACGCAGTGGCAGGCGCGGTGATCGCCGTGCTGCTCCTGGTCTGGCGGCACTGGCTGCCGGCGTTCCTGGCGCTGGGCTTCGGCCTGTCGACGCTGCTGGCCTTCGTGCTGGCCACCACCGTGGGCCTCTTCGGCGTGACGGCGAACTGGACCGGGTGGGCGGTGTGGGTCGCGGCCGCCTCGGAGGTCGTCGCCATCGTCGCGGGCGCCCGGCTCCTGGCCGTGGACAACCCGCTCCGCTCACGCCGCGAGGCGTAGGACGACCCGTCCGTCGCTCGTCCGCACCTCCACGGTGGCGATGTCGCCGCGGACCACGGACGTGGCGGCGGGCACGCGCATGGTGGTGCCGGCGACCGAGCGCCAGCTGCCCACCTGCTCCGTACGACCGTCCTTCGCCCGCACGTAGAGCAGGTAGTCGACCTCGTCGGGCAGCTCGAAGTCGACCGAGCCCGGGTCGTAGGTGCACGTCAGCAGCATCCGGGTGCCCCACGTGACCTGCTCCAGGCCGAGGGTCGCCCGGATCGGCACCTCTCCGAGGGGAGCCAGCGTCCGGGTCTCCACGTCGCTCGACGGGCTGCTCGTGCCGGGGCCGGTGACGGGCGGTGCGTCGCCGCGGTCCAGCACCATCGGGACGCTCAGCGCCGCGACCGTTGCCGCTGCCGCGGCGAGGCCGGCGACGACGGCCGTGCGCCTGCGACGTCGTGCCTCGACCGCGCGGGTCAGCGCCGGCAGCAGGGTGGCCGGGAGCGGAGGATCCGTCGGAGGGTGCTCGAGGACGCTGACGTCGACCAGGTCGAGGAGTCCGGGCATGCCGGCGAGGGAGCGGACCGAGCGTGAGCAGTCGTCACAGCCCGCGAGGTGCCGCTCGAACTCGAGTCGCTCGGCGGGGCTCAGCGCCCCGAGGACGTAGGCCGCGTCGTCGTGGGTGAAGGTGCAGCCGGTGGGGGTGCTCATGCGGTGACCCCCATCTCCTCCAGGGCGAGCTTGAGTGCGCGGAGGGCGTAGTGGGTGCGCGACTTCACGGTGCCCGGCGGCACGCCGAGCAGGCGCGCGACCTCCGCGACCGGGCGGCCACGGTAGTAGCACTGCAGCAGCACGGTCCGGTGGTCCTCGGACAGGTGCGTGAGCGCCTCCGCCACCACCCACGACAGGAGGAGCTGGTCGCTCGCGTCGTCCTCCGTCGAGCGTCGCTGCTCCGGGACCTCCTCGACGGGGATCTCGGGCCTCGCTCGCCGACTGCGCCACTCGTCGATGACGATGTTGCGCGCGACCGTGAACAGCCACGAACGAACGGCTGCCGGAGGACCCTCGAGGACGGTGCGGTGGCGCCACGCGCGGAGCAGCGTCTCCTGGGCGACGTCCTCGGCGCGGGCACGGTCGTTGCCGACCAGGCTCAGGCAGAAGCGCCACAGCACGTCGGCGTGCTCGTCGTGCACCTGCTGCATCAGTGCGACCTCGTCCTTCGACATGCCACCCTCCTCCCGGAGAAGACGCGAGGTGTGCGTCGACGGTTCACCGCGCGGTCCCAGTCTCCTCCGGTCCGAACGCCGCGAGGAGCTCGTCGCGGAACGCGTCCATCCGCCACACCGGCGCCTCGGGGGAGGGGCGCAGCCCCGGGTCCCAGCCCCAGGAGGAGATCCGGTCCGTCACCGTCGGGTCGCCGGAGAGCACGGTGACGGGCACGTCGTGCCCGGGGTCGTCCCCGGACACGATGGTCGCGGGCTGGTGGTCCCCGAGCATGATCACCACCAGGTCGTCGTCGGCGTGGGTGGCGACGAACGAGACGACCGACCGGAGCGAGTACTCGATCGCGTGCGTGTAGGCCGCACGTACCCGCTGCGGGTCGGGCCAGATGTCCGACTCGGAGGGGAGCGTCTCCGGCATGCCGTCGAAGACCGATCCGTCCCCGAGCTCGTCGGCGGCGACCGTCCGGGGTGTGCGCGACCAGGGGGCGTGGCTGCTGATGAGGTCGATCTCGGCCATCACGGGCCTGCGGGCACCGGAGGTGAGCTCGAGCCGCCGGAGGGCATCCAGGGTGAACTGGTCGGGCATGGTCGGGTAGCCGAACCGCGGACCGCGGTAGCCGATGTTGCGCGAGTCGTAGACGTGGTCGAAGCCGTAGAAGTCGCCCTGCGGCCAGTCACGGTCGTTGGCCGGCACGGCCGCGACCGTGCGCCAGCCGGCCCGGCCGAACAGGCTCGTGAGCGTCTCGCGGCGGGTGGTCACCAGGTGGTCGTACCGCTGCTGGCTGTCGACCCACAGGCCCGACTGCAGTGTCGCGTGCGCCAGCCAGCTGAGCGCACCGAAGGTGGGCGAGGTGAGGTAGGCGCTGCGCGCCTCGACCCCGGCGCGCTGCAGGTCTCGCGTGCCGGTGTCGAGCAGGTCGACCACGCCGCCGGAGAGGTTCGCGTCGTCGAGTGCGACGCGGCCGTAGCTCTCGACGAACACGAGGAGGACGTCCTTGCCGCGCAGTCCGGTGAGGAGGTCTTCGGCGTGGACGTCACGCTGCGGGTCGGTCGCGGCGGCGCGCACGAACTCGCGCTGGTCGCGCAGCTGCGAGGGGACTCGGGCGACCTGGCCGTAGGCGTAGGACACGGCGGACTCCGACGCCAGCGGGACGGTGCCCGCGCGCACCCCGAGGACGGTCAGCGCGAGCCACACGGGCACGAGCACCGCGACGGCACCGATCGTCGCCGACCGGTGGCGCACGGCGACCCGGGCGACGCGCACCACGGCGAGCGGCACGAGCGCGACCGTGGCCAGGAGTGCTCCTCCGACGCCGACCAGCAGCAGGACGCCGAGCGCGCCCGGGGCCGAGCCCCGGACCGTCTCCACGAGCGACCCGGCATAGCGCCAGTCGATCATCGGGTCGAACGGCCGGTTGAGCGCCTGCAGGAACCCGACGTCCAGCAGCCGGAAGACCGTGACCACGCCCAGCACTGCGCCGGCGGTGACCACGAGGAGGGCACGGGTCCGGGCCATCCGGTCGGGGACGGCGAGCACGACCGCGAGGAGCACGAGCAGCTCGACGGGCAGCCGGACGAACGCGGCCGGCGTGATGTCCTCCAGCCGGCCGGGCGTGGTCAGGGCGACCACCACGAGGAGGAAGGACGCGAGCGTCAGCACCGCCGACCGCACCGTACGGGCGCGGCGTTGAACCGTCGGCACATCCACTCCGTTCACCGGGTGACAGGCAGCTTCAGAGGAGGAGACGGGGCGCGGCCCCGTCCGGTTCACGACGGCGCAAGCAGAGGGAGACGGATGCAGCGGGAAGCACGCGCGTTCTGGCTCCGCGAACCCGGGGTCGGGGAGATCCGCGACGTCGTGCTCCCCGAGCCTCGCGGTCACGACGTCGTCGTCCGGACCCTGCGCTCCGCGGTCAGCCGGGGGACCGAGAGCCTGGTCTTCGGCGGCCACGTGCCACCCGGCCAGTACGACGCCATGCGCGCGCCGTTCCAGGACGGCGACTTCCCCGGGCCGGTGAAGTACGGCTACCTCAACGTCGGGCTCGTCGAGGAGGGCCCCGACCACCTGCGGGGCCGGACCGTGTTCTGCCTGCACCCCCACCAGACGGCGTACGTCGTCCCCTCCGCCGCAGTGGTCCCGGTGCCCGAGGAGGTGCCCGTGACCCGCGCGGTCCTCGCCGGGATCGTGGAGACGGCGGTCAACGCACTCTGGGACGTGCCACCGCTGGTCGGTGACCGGGTGACGGTGGTCGGCGCCGGAGTGCTCGGGTGCAGCGTCGCCCGGCTGGTGGCGCGGGTGCCGGGCACGAGGGTGACCCTGGTGGACGTCGACCCGACCCGGGCCCGCGTCGCCGCGGCGCTCGGGGTTGACTTCGCCTCGCCGGAGGACGCCGACGACGGGTGCGACCTGGTCGTGCACACCAGCGCCACGTCAGCCGGCCTCCAGCGATCCCTCGACCTGTCGGCGGCGGAGGGCACGGTGCTGGAGCTCAGCTGGTACGGCGACGAGACCACGACGGTCTCGCTCGGCGGCAGCTTCCACTCCGGCCGGCTCAGCCTCCGCGCCAGCCAGGTGGGTCGGGTGGCACCGGCGCGGCGTGGCGGTCGTACGACGTCGCAACGCCTCGCGCTCGCCGTCGGGCTGCTGCGGGACGAGGCGTTCGACTGCCTGCTGTCGGGGGAGTCGGCCTTCGAGACGCTGCCCGAGGTGATGCCGCGATTGGTGTCGCGCGAGCTGCCGGCGCTGTGCCACGCCGTGACCTACGGCGCCCCCCTCGACCCGGAGGGTCTCCCGTGTTCGGCGTGACGGTGCGCGACCACATGATGGTGGCGCACAGCTTCCGGGGCGAGGTCTTCGGGCCCGCCCAGCGGCTGCACGGCGCCACGTTCGTCGTGGACGCGACGTTCCGCGGCGAGGCGCTCGACGACGACGGGGTCCTCGTCGACATCGGCCGAGCGGCCGAGGTGCTGAAGGCGGTCGTGGGCGACCTGTCCTACCGGAACCTCGACGACGAGCCGGCCTTCGCCGGCCGCAACACCACCACGGAGGTGCTCGCGCGCCACGTGGCGGACCGGCTGGCCGAGCGGATCGCGGCGGGGGAGCTGGGGCCGGCCTCGCAGGTCAGCAGGATCGCGGTGACCCTGCACGAGTCCCACGTCGCGTGGGCGAGCTACGAGCGGGCGCTGTGACCGCGGGGGCCCTGCACGTCGTCGTCCCCATGGGGGTGGACGACCCACTGCGTCCGAGCGGTGGCAACACCTACGACCAGCGGCTCTGCCTGGCCCTGCGCGAGAAGGGGTGGCGGGTCGACGTCGTCGAGGTGGAGGCCGGGTGGCCGTGGTCCGCGGCGGTGGGGTCGGCGGGCCTCGAGGAGGCGCTGGGGAGGCTCCCCGAAGGCGCGGTCGCGCTCGTCGACGGCCTGCTCGCGTCGCGCTTGCCGGGCGTGATGGTGCCGGCGAGCAGGCGACTCCGGGTCGTGCTGCTGGTGCACCTCCCGGTCGGCATCGACGACGAGATCGCGAGGCGTGCCGAGCACCGGGTGGTCGCTGCGGCCGCCTCGGTGGTCACTCCGAGTGCGTGGTGCCGGGACTGGCTGGTCGGGGAGTACGGCCTCGCCCCGGCCCGCGTGCACGTCGCCCACCCGGGTGTCGCGACGGCGCCGGTGGCTCGCCGCTCCGCGGACGGCTCGCGCCTGCTGACCGTCGCGAGCCTGGCGCCGGTGAAGGGACAGGACGAGCTGGTGGCGGCCCTCGCCGAGATCGCCGACCTGTCCTGGCGGTGGACCTGCGTCGGTGACACGTCGGTGGACCCGGGCTTCGTCGCGCGGCTGCGCAGCTCGGCCGCCGAGCTCGGGATCGACCACCGGCTCGTGCTCACCGGCCCGCTCGGCGGGCACGACCTGGCCGCCGCGTACGCCTCCGCGGACCTCCTGGTCCTGCCGAGTCGCGCGGAGACCTACGGCATGGTGGTCACCGAGGCGCTGGCGCGCGGCCTGCCGGTGGTCGCCTCCGACGTGGGCGGCGTCCGGGAGGCGCTGGGCGCGACCGCGGACGGCCACCGACCCGGCCTCCTGGTCGAGCCGGGCCGCACCACCGACCTCGCCGCGGCGCTGCGCCTGTGGCTGTCGGACCCGTTTCGCCGCGGTGCCCTCCGCGCCGCGGCCCTGGAGCGCCGGCAGGAGCTCGCCGGATGGTCGGTCACCGCCGACCGTGTCGCCGACGTCGTGCGGGAGGCGGCGGCATGAGCACGACGTGGGGAAGCAGGTGGCGCCGGCTCGGCGGAGCGGGGATCCTCGTGGTCGTCCTGTGGTGGGTGGGCACCGGTCCGGTGGTCGACGGGCTGCGTTCCGTCGACCTGCCGGTGCTGCTGCTCGGGCTGGCGATCGCCGCTGTGACGACCACGTCGTGCGCCTGGCGGTGGCACCTGGTGGCCCGTGAGCTGGGCGTCTCCATCGCGCTGCCGTCGGCAGTGGCGGCCTGCTACCGCGCACAGCTCCTCAACACCGTCCTGCCGGGCGGTGTGCTGGGCGACGTGCACCGCGGGGTCGTCCACGGACGCGCCACGGGCGAGACCGGTCGGGCGCTCCGGGCCGTGGGATGGGAGCGGTTCGCCGGCCAGGTCGTCCAGGCCGTGGTCGCCGCCCTCGTGCTGCTCGTGATGCCGTCACCGGTCCGGCCGCTGCTGCCGTGGGTGCTCGCTGTGGGTGCGGTAGTGGTCGGGGCCGCGGTGCTCCTGGTGGGGCGCGTGCGCGACGTGGACACCCGGTGGGGCCGGGTGGCCCGGGTCGTGCGGTACGACGTACGGACGGCGTTGCTGGTGCGTCGATCGTGGCCGGGGGTCGTCGTGGCCTCCGTGGTCGCGACGGCCGGCTACGTGGCGACGTACGTCCTGGCCGCGCGCGCCGTCGGGGTGGACGCCGCCGTGTCGACCCTGCTGCCCCTGGCCGTGGTGGTGCTGGTCGTGGCCGGGGTGCCGTTCAACGTGGCGGGCTGGGGACCGCGCGAGGGCATGGCCGCCTGGGCCTTCGCCGCCGCCGGCCTCGGTGCCGGCACCGGCGTGGCGACCGCGGTGGCGTACGGCGCCATCGTGCTCGTCGCCAACCTGCCGGGGCTCGTCGTGGTCCTGGCGGCACGGGCGCGGGAACCCGACCGCGAGCGGGACCTGACGGCAGGAGGGCCGGCCCGTGCCTGAGCGGCCGTACACGATCCTGAGCTGCAGCATCTCGCTGGACGGCTACCTCGGCGGTGCGAGCGAGGAGCGGCTGGTGCTCTCCAACGAGGCAGACCTCGACCGGGTGGACCACGTCCGGGCCGGGTGCGACGCGATCCTCGTCGGGGCCGGGACGGTGCGCGACGACAACCCGCGGCTGCTGGTCCGCGACCCCGTGCTGCGCGAGCAGCGCCGCGCGCGCGGCCTGGCCGAGTCGCCCGCGAAGGTGACCATGACCCGGCACGCGCACCTCGACGCGGGAAGCAACTTCTTCGCGACGGGCGACAGCGAGAAGATCGTCTACTGCCCCAGCGCCTCGCTCCCGGCCGCGCGCAGCCGGCTCTCGCGGGTGGCGACCGTCGTCGACGGGGGGCGGCGGGTCGAGGTCGGCCGGCTGACGGAGGACCTGTACGACCGCGGGGTCCGCCGGCTGATGGTCGAGGGTGGCGGCCGGGTCCACACCCAGTTCCTGACCGCGGCGGCCGCGGACGAGCTCCACCTCGTCGTCGCCCCGTTCTTCGTGGGCACCTCGCAGGCCCGTCGCTTCGTGGGCGACGGAGCCTTCCCGTGGAACCCCGGGCACCGGGCACGGCTGGCGGAGACCCGCCAGATCGGCGACGTCGTGCTCCTGCGCTACGCCCTGTCCCCACGGTTCGAGGAGCCCGGATGAGCCCCACCCCACGAAACTGCGGGCTTCCCCCGCTCCGCTCCTCCAGCCCGCACTTCCGCGGGGGCCCCGGATGAGCGTGGAACGCATCCCCGACCACCCCGCCCCGGCCGGGATCCGGCGGGACGTGCGCCTGCCGCTGCGCCTCGCCGACGGGTCGTCCGTGCCGGCGCGGATGGTCACCTTCGACCGGCTCCTCGACGGACGCGAGCACGTCGCGGTCGGCCTCGGCGAGCTGGCCTCGAGCAACCCCGCCCGGCCAGGAGCTGGCGTACCGCTGGTGCGGCTGCACAGCGAGTGCCTGACCGGGGACGTGCTCGGCAGCGCCCGGTGCGACTGCGGCCCGCAGCTGCAGGAGGCGATCACCCGGATCGCCCGGGTGGGTGGCTACCTGGTCTACCTGCGCCAGGAGGGCCGCGACATCGGGCTCTACAACAAGATCGACGCCTACGCCCTCCAGGAGGACGGGCTCGACACCTACGAGGCCAACCGCGCGCTGGGGTTCGCCGACGACCAGCGCGACTACACCGTCGCGGCCCAGATGTTGCTGGCCCTCGGGGTCGACCGGCTGGAACTGCTCTCGAACAACCCGGACAAGGCCGCCCAGCTCGAGGCGGCCGGCCTCGCCGTGGAGCGCCGGGTGGCCACCGGCCTGCACCTGAGCGCCGTCAACCGGGGTTACCTCGCGGCCAAGGCCGACCTGGGTGGGCACGTGCTGCACCTGCCCGGATCCGGTGCGGTGGGGGAGTGATCTCGCCTCTCGGCTGCCGCGTGGCAGCCGGCAGGTGGAGCCGCTAGCGTGGACTCCGCCCGAACGTTGGTGCGGGCTCGACCCGTTCGGGGGCTCCATGTCGTCCACCACCACGTCAACCGGCCCGCAGCGGGTCTCCGTCGAGCACCGCGTCCTCGGCATGGACAAGCGGTCGTTCCCCTACGCGCTCTCCGTCGTCGCGGTCTTCCTGGTCCTCACCGTGGTCGTTCCTCGCATGAACAGCGTGATCGACTGGGACGACCCCGTACGAGCCGGTGAGCAGCTCGCGCTGACGGACACGATCGTGTTCACCCCCAGAGCCGGATGGAACGTGGTGGCCGGGTACCGGCGCGGTGAAGGCGGGTCGGCCGTGAGCAGCGGCGAGGCGACCCTGCTGGGCGACGGCGTGGTCCTCGACGTCGTGCCTGACACGTTCGACGGCACACCCGCCGAGCTGCTGGAGCAGGTCGAGAAGGTCACGAGCTCGACCGACGACCCGACGTTCCGGGTCGACGACGACCCCACCACCATCACCACGCCCGCCGGTGATGTCGGAGTCCTCCAGACCTACCGCAGCATCGTCGGCGACGGACTCGTCGCCGCGTTCGTCATCGACGGCACCGGCGTGAAGATCACCGTCCACGGACCTCCGGCGCAGATGCGTGCCGCTGCGCACGACATCCACCACATGATGACGAGCGTCCGCAGCCTCAGCGGCTCGGGCACCGACGGGAGCCAGGGATGAGCACCACGACAGCCGGGCCGAGGCGGAGCCCGGGCGCCGACGACGCCGAGCGCCGGCAGGCCGAGGCACTCGACCTGTCAGGCTGGGGAGAGCGCTTCATCTTCGTCCAGCCGCACAACGCCTGCTTCTGGGTCTACCTGGCCCTGACCGCCGTCGGCGCGTTCCAGGTCTGGTCGTACTTCGACCCGCAGGTCGGGTTCTACGCCGAGGCCCTGGCGATCGCGGCCGTGCTGTGCAGCCTGTGCGGAGCGGCCTGGTGGCTGTGGTTCCGTCACATCGACCGGTGGGAGCGGCAGCCGGCGAGCCTGGTGGTCGCCGCCCTGGTGTGGGGTGCCGTCCCGGCGACGTTCGCGTTCGCGATGACCGCCAACACCGCTGCGCTGGGCATCTACCCCAAGCTGTTCGGGCAGGACTGGGCAGCCAACTGGGCGGCCGGAGCGACGGCCCCGATCACCGAGGAGGCCGCCAAGCTGTGCGGCTTCGTCCTCCTCATGGGACTCGCTCCACGACTCGTCCGCACCGCCAACGACGGGCTTCGTGATCGGCGCCTTCATCGGGCTGGGCTTCGCCGCGTTCGAGGACTTCCTCTACTCGGCCAACTCCACCGCCAACGCATTCGCCACCGACCCGGTCGGCAACGCCGTGCACATGTCGCTGACCCGCATCGCCTTCAGCTTCGTCTCCCACCCCCTGTTCAGTGCTCTCGTCTGCTGCGGATTCGTCTACCTCATCGGGACCTCTGCGCAACCCCGCAAGGTCGGTCGGGGCGTCGCGTTCGTCCTGGCCGGGATGTTCTTCCACTTCACCTGGGACGACGCCGGTGGGCTCGGGTTCGGCAACGGCCTCGTGACGTTCGCGGTGATGTTCGGGTCGGTGGTGCTCGGCTTCACCGTGCTCAACATGGCCTTCCGACGCGCCGCGCCCCGCGAGCACCAGTTCGTCCGCGACATCCTCGCCCCGGAGGTCGCGGCCGGGACGGTCACCGAGGACGAGATCGAGACCGTGGTCGACAGGTCGGCCCGCAAGGCCTACCGCAAGGCCGCGCCGAACCGTCGCGTCCGCACCGCGCGCAAGCACCTGCGTCGCGCGATCCTCGACCTCACGCACGACGTCGCCCGCGCCAAGGGCGATGACACCGAGACCGTCCGGCACGCCAGGGCCGAGGTGGCTCGGTTCCGTGCGGATGCCCACTGACGCAGCAGCGGGCTCGGAGGGCTGTGGGAGGGGGCCGGCTACTTGCGGCGATCGATGATCTGGTTGCCGATCTGGAACATCAAGCCGATCACCCCAGCGAACAACGCGAAGGTGACGAGCATTTTCAGGGCGTCCACGGCGTAGCCGATCGAAGGGGCTCCATGCTCGATGCTGGCAGGTCGGGCCCATCGCCGGACCGGTGCATGCGCCGTCTTCCCGACTTCTGAGGACGACGCGTCGTGACGCCGACCTCGGTGGCTGTGAGACGCGAACGCCAGCGTGGTGCGGACTCTGTGCGGACCGTGGAGGGCTGAGAGACGCTCCGTCACAGGTCAGCGTGGGAGTTGGGAGTGGGCCGGCCTGTAGGCCGGGTTCTGTCCCGCTTGCGCGGGGGCGACCATCCATCTGCGACGACCGTTGCCGGCCGCCTGGTGCGATCTACCCGGATGCTCGGGCGGGCAGCCCTCGAACGCATCCTGTCTGATCTTGCTCCGGGTGGGGTTTGCCTAGCTGCGCCAGTCGCCTGGCGCACTGGTGGTCTCTTGCACCACCGTTTCACCCTTGCCGCTCTCCCACGCCGGAGCATGGGGGAGTGGCGGTCTGTTCTCTGTGGCACTGTCCCGCGGGTTTCCCCGGGTGGCTGTTGGCCACCACCCTGCCCTGTGGAGCCCGGACCTTCCTCGACCCGCCACCCGGAGGTGGTGGACCGCGGCCGCCCGGCCGACCCACTCGTGGACAAGTCTAGGGGTGGGTCAGGACCTCGGCGCCATCCTCGGTGACCAGCAGCGTGTGCTCGAACTGCGCGGAGCGGCGGCGGTCCCTGGTGACGACCGTCCACCCGTCGTCCCACATGTCGTAGTCGGGGGTGCCGAGGTTGAGCATCGGCTCGATGGTGAACGTCATCCCGACCCGGATCTCGTCGTCGAAGCGGGGGTCGTCGTAGTGGGGGATGATCAGCCCGGAGTGGAACGCGGTGCCGATGCCGTGGCCGGTGAAGTCGCGTACGACGCCGTAGTCGAAGCGACGGGCGTAGGCCTCGATCACGCGGCCGATGATGTTGACCCGACGCCCTGGCTTGACCGCCTTGATCGCGCGCTCGAGGGCCTCGCGGGTGCGCTCGACCAGCAGGCGCGACTCCTCGTCGACGTCTCCGGCGAGGAAGGTGGCGTTGGTGTCTCCGTGGACGCCGTCGATGAACGCGGTGATGTCGATGTTGACGATGTCGCCGTCCTCCACGACCCGGTTGTCCGGGATGCCGTGGCAGATCACCTCGTTGACGCTCGAGCACAACGACTTGGGGAAGCCGCGGTAGCCGAGCGTCGAGGGGTAGGCGCCGTGGTCGCAGAGGAACTCGTGTCCGATCCGGTCGAGCTCGTCGGTGGTCACCCCGGGCACGACGTGCGACCCGACGAGCTCACGTGCCTGGGCGGCCAGCCGGCCGGCGACTCGCATCCGCTCGACGGTCTCGGCGTCCTTGACCTCCTCGCCGGTGAAGCGCTGGGGCGCCGGCTGGCCGACGTACTCGGGACGGGCGATGTGCGCGGGCACCGCACGGCGCGGCGAGATGAGGGCAGGGGCTACGGCGGACACGTGCGCGAGTGTAGTTTCGGCCCATGAGCGAGAACGAATACTGGTTCTGCCTGACTCACCACACGGTCGAGGGCCACGACGGGTGCAAGAGCGCCGACCGCCTCGGCCCCTACGCCTCCTCGGAGGAGGCCTCGCGCGCGCTGGAGAAGGTGCAGGAGCGCAACGAGGCCTGGGACAACGACCCGGACTGGAACGACGACGACGGCCCGGCCTCGGGCGAGGGCCTCACCGACGGCACGCCCGGCAGCTGATCACTTCTTCTTCTTTCCCTTTGCGGGTGAGACCGACTGGGCCGCCTCGGCCGCTGCACGGACACTCTTCAGTGCCCGCTTGGTGTTCTTCTCCAGGGTCTTGGTCAGCTCGGCGATCGCGGCCTCGTACTGCTTGCTCACGAGCGCCGCGGTCTCGGCGGCGACCCGCTCGGCCGTCTCGTGGGAGACCTTCTGGACCAGCGCGGCGGTGCTGAGGGCCTGGGCGCCGGCGTCGGTGGCCCGCTCGGCCGGTGAGCGCCTGGCGGCGGTGGCCACCGGCTTCGGTGCCGCGTTCTTCGCGGGAGCCTTCCGAGCGGCGGTCTTCCTCGCCGCCGGGGCTTTCGTGGGGGCGGTCTTCTTGGCGGCGGTCTTCTTCGCCGGGGCCTTCGTGGGGGCGGTCTTCTTGGCGGCGGTCTTCTTGCGCCGGCGCCTTCGTGGCCGCGGTCTTCGTGGCGGTCTTCTTGGCCGGCGCCTTCGTGGCCGCGGTCTTCGTGGCGGCCTTCTTGGCCGGTCGCCTTCTTGGCCGTCGACCTCTCCACAGGGGTCTCGCTCACAGCTGGCTCCTCGCGTCGTCGGATGCCTGATCCTGCCGCGCTGCGGCGGGCTTGTCACCGGCCGGCGTCAGAACGTGTGGTCGGGCCCCGGGAAGGTGCCGCCGCGCACGTCGTCGGCGTACGCACGCGCCGCCTCGAGCAGCACCCCGTGCACGTCGGCGTACTGCTTGACGAAGCGGGCCATCCGGCCGGTGCGCAGGCCGAAGGCGTCCTGCCACACGAGCACCTGGCCGTCGCAGCCCACGCCGGCGCCGATGCCGATCGTCGGGATGGTCAGCTCCTTGCTGATCCGCTCCGCCACGTCACCGGGCACCATCTCCATGACGACGGCGAACGCGCCGGCGTCCTGCACGGCGTGTGCATCGGCGACCACCCGGTCGCTGGCGTCGCCGCGGCCCTGGACGCGGTAGCCGCCGAGGGTGTGTTCGCTCTGCGGGGTGAAGCCGATGTGTGCCATGACCGGGATGCCGCCCCGGGTGCACCGGTCGATGACGGGGGCCATCTCGGCGCCGCCCTCGAGCTTGACGCAGTGGGCGCCCGCCTCCTTCATGAAGCGGACGGCGGTGAGGTAGCCCTGCTCCGGCGAGGCCTGGTAGCTGCCGAACGGCAGGTCGCCCACGACCATCGACCGCTTGACCGACCGGGCCACCGCCCGGGTGAGCGGCAGGAGCTCGTCGACCGTGACCGGCAGGGAGGTCTCGTTGCCGAAGACGTTGTTGGAGGCCGAGTCACCGACCAGCAGCAGGTCGATGCCGGCCTCGTCGAAGGTGGCCGCGGTGTACATGTCGTAGGCCGTCAGCATCGTGATCTTCTCGCCGCGCTCCTTCATCTCCCGCAGGTGATGGGTGCGTACGCGCTTGACCGGGGCAGCCGGGGACGGGGCCGCTGCGGGGCCGGAGCCGTAGGGGGGAGTCTCTTCGGACCTGGCAGACATCGTCGCTCCTCGTCATCTCGCGGCTCCCTGATGGAGTCCACGGACCGCTCATCAGGCTAGTGCCGACCGACGGGTAGGGACCGTGTGGCGAGGGTCACGTCCGGGGGGAGACGCGCAGGACCCGGTCGTCGGTGCCGTTGTCCGTGGTCAGCAGCAGGTCGCCGTCGCGGGCCGAGGTCACCGAGCGCAGCCGTCCGAAGCGCTGGAGGGCCTCCGGTCGGGTCACGGAGACGAGGCCGCCCGCGTCGTCGAAGCGCAGGAACAGCACCTCGGACCCCTTGAGCGCGGCGACGGCGAGCGTGCCGTCCAGCGGGCCCCACTGGGGGCCGCGTACCCACGCCGCCCCGGAGGTCGCGAGGGTCGGCGCACCCGAGGACCACGCCGCCTCACGCTGCACGCCGGGCAGCGACTGGTCGGTCATCGGCACCGACTCGTCGTAGCCCGGCACCGGGTTCCAGCCGTAGTCGCCGCCGGCAACGAGGAGGTTGACCTCGTCGTCGCGAAAGCTGCCGTGCTCCACCGACCACAGTGACCCGTCCGCCCGCTGGGCAAGGCCCTGGACGTTGCGGTGGCCGTACGTCCAGACGAACCGGCGGGCGGAGGAGGCGCCCGCGAAGGGGTTGTCGGACATCGCGGCACCCGTGCGCCGGTGCACCCGCAGCACCTTGCCGCCCAGCGAGTCGAGGTTGCGCGGGTTGGTGCCGACCGCGGCGTCGCCCGTGCCGACGACCAGGGCGTCACCCTCGCGCTCGAGCAGCAGGCGACAGCCGCCGTGGCGCCCGGAGCTGGACGGGAGCCCCGACAGGAGCACCTTGCGACGCGACAGCTCGCGCCATCGGCGGTCCACCCGCCAGCGCGTCACCCGGACCTCGTGGCCGCGGCGGGTCGTCGCTCCGTGGCACGCCCACACGGTGCGCGAGCCGGCGTCCACGGCCAGGGAGAGCAGGCCCGTCTCGCCCGACACCCACACCAGGCGCCCGAGCCGGGCCAGCGCACGCCGCTTGCCGTGGCGTACGACGCTGATGCGCGCGCGGTCGCGCTCCGAGACCAGCAGCCGGCCGCCCGGGCCCTCCTGCACGTCCCACGGGTGCTGGAGGCCGCGGGCGACGGTCCGCACCCGCAGCACGGGCACCTGGCCGGAGCTCCGGTCCCCCGGCTGCTGGGCGGCGGGTCCTGAGCCGGCCGAGCGGCCGGCGCCGGCCGGCGCCACCAGGGCGAGGAGCATGCCGAGGACGATGACGGGCGTGGTCCGAGTGAGGCAGCGCACCCGGCCGACGCTACGCAAGGACGCAGCCGTTGGGAACGTCTCGTCTCAGTCGAGCGGAAGTGCGCGGGCCATCTGGATGCCGGTCCTCGTGGTGGCGTATCCGAGACGGGTGTTGAGGGTGCGCATCGCCGCGTTGCCGTCCTGGGTCCACGTGTAGACCTCGGAGACCCCGTTGTCCGCGGCCCACGCCAGCACTCGCTGCTTGAGGTGGACCGCCAGTCCCCGCCGGCGCCAGTCGCCGCGGACGG
Source organism: uncultured Actinomycetota bacterium (assembly GCA_963740115.1). Lineage (GTDB taxonomy): Bacteria > Actinomycetota > Actinomycetes > Propionibacteriales > Nocardioidaceae > Nocardioides. Next base: position 293,314 of record CAVUCQ010000008.1, read on the forward strand.
CGGTGAGGGAGTTCTCCGCTCGCGTCGGGTCATCAGGGTCGAGGCCGAGGCCCGCGCACCCGACGACCTCGCCGTCGTGGAGCGCGAGGAACATCGGGTCCCCGAGCCAGTCACGCGTCCACCGTTCGAGGCTGACGTCGAGGGGCGTGTCGACGGCGAACCCCTGCAGCGCCTCGCGGCCGAACCCCTCGAAGCACTCCGCCCACAACCCGGGGCGCTCCTGGGCGGTGACCACCTCGACGCCGGGAGGAGCAGGGCTGACCTCGGGCGTCGCCGTGATCGTGTAGGTCTGCTCGACCTCGCGGTTGACCTCGGTGAAGCCGAACCGCCGGGCGAACCGCTCGGAGGCCTCGTCGTCGACGCTCGCCCGCAGCATCGGGAGTCCCAGCGAGGCGACGTGGTCGGCCAGGCGGTGCAGCAGCGCGGTGCCGACGCCCTGGCGGCGGTGGTCGGGCAGCACGCGGGGGATGACCCCGCCCGAGTTGGCGCTGTCCGCTCGTTGTGCCAGACCGTGGCCCAGGACCGTGCTGCCGTCACGGGCGAGCAGGAGCAGCCGGTCGGGGGAGTCGCCGGCCCGCAGCTCGGCCAGGGACTGGGTCCGCTCGAAGGGCACCACCGCGATCCGCACCCGACGCCACTGCTCGTAGTCCTCGTCGGTGACGCACTGCGTGATCTCCATGCCGCAATGTGGCCCACCGGAGGCGGCTCGCGCCAACCATTTAGGCCGCTCGTGCGGTTGAGTGGGCAGACGCGACGGGGGTGCGGTGGACGAGGCACGGCACGCCCAGTCCCTAGAGTGAGGCCGTGGACTTCTTCTCCGCCTACGCCCAGGGCTTCGCGCGTGTCGCCGCCTGCACCGTGCCGGTGCACCTGGCCGATCCGGCCGCCAACGCCGCGGAGGTCATCGAGCAGGCGCGCGCCTGCCACGACGACCACGTCGCTGTCGCCGTCTTCCCCGAGCTGGGCCTGACCGGCTACTCGGTGGACGACCTGTTCCTCCAGGACACCCTGCTGATCGGGGTGGAGGACGCGATCGCGGAGATCGCCGCGGCCAGCGCGGACCTGATGACCGCCCTGGTGGTGGGCGCCCCGCTGGTCCAGGGCAACCGGGTCCACAACTGCGCGGTCGTCATCCACCGCGGGTCGGTCCTCGGCGTCGCCCCGAAGTCCTACCTGCCCAACTACCGCGAGTTCTACGAGCGGCGCTGGTTCGCGCCGGGCGACGACCGCGAGCTCGAGTGGATCACCGTCGCCGGGCAGGAGGTCCGCTTCGGTCCCGACCTCATCTTCCGGTGCCTCGACGTCCCGGGCCTCGACCTCCACGTCGAGGTGTGCGAGGACATGTGGGTGCCGGTCCCACCGAGCGCCGAGGCCGCCCTGGCCGGCGCGACCGTGCTCGCCAACCTCAGCGGCTCGCCGATCACGGTGGCCCGGGCCGAGGACCGTCGGCTGCTGGTCCGCAGCGCCAGCTCGCGCTGCTCGGCGGCGTACGTCTATGCCGCGGCGGGCCAGGGCGAGTCGACCACCGACCTGAGCTGGGACGGCCAGACGATGGTCTACGAGTGCGGCTCGCTGCTCGGTGAGAGCGAACGCTTCCCGGACGGGCCGCGCCGCACGGTCGTCGACGTCGACCTCGACCTCGTGCGCCAGGAGCGGATGCGCCAGGGCACCTTCGACGACAACCGCCGCACCCACCGTGAGCGCACCTCCCGCTTCCGCACCGTCGAGTGGGAGCTGGGGGTGCCCCAGGGCGACATCGGGCTGAGGCGCAAGGTCGACCGGTTCCCGTTCGTCCCCGACGACCCCGAGCGGCTCGAGCTCGACTGCTACGAGGCCTACAACATCCAGGTCTCCGGCCTCGAGCAGCGGTTGCAGGCGATCGGGACGCCGAAGGCCGTGATCGGCGTGAGCGGCGGACTGGACTCCACCCACGCCCTGATCGTGGCGTGCAAGGCGATGGACCGGCTCGGCCGACCGCGCAGCGACGTCCTGGCCTTCACCATGCCCGGCTTCGCCACCGGATCGGCGACCAAGTCCTACGCCACCCGGCTGTCGGAGGCGCTCGGCGTCACCTTCGAGGAGCTCGACATCCGCCCGGCCGCCGAGCAGATGCTGACGGACATGGGGCACCCCTACTCGCGCGGCGAGAAGGTCTACGACGTCACGTTCGAGAACGTGCAGGCCGGCCTCCGCTACGACTACCTCTTCCGACTGGCCAATCAGCGCGGCGGCATCGTCGTCGGCACGGGCGACCTCTCCGAGCTGGCGCTGGGCTGGTGCACCTACGGCGTCGGCGACCAGATGTCGCACTACAGCGTGAACGCCGGCGTGCCCAAGACGCTGGTGCAGCACCTCATCCGCTGGGTGATCAGCCACGGCGAGTTCGAGCAGCACACCAACGAGGTGCTCGCCGAGATCCTCGGCCAGGAGATCACCCCCGAGCTGATCCCCATCGAGGAGGGCACGAAGCCGCAGGCCACCGAGGACTCGGTCGGCCCCTACAACCTGCAGGACTTCACCCTCGCGCTCGTCGTGCGGCACGGCTTCCGGCCGCGCAAGATCGCCTTCCTCGCGTGGCACGCGTGGAAGGACATCGACACGGGGGAGTGGCCGCCCGGCTTCCCGGCCGAGGCCCGTGTCGCGTACGGCCTCACCGACGTCCGCGCCTGGCTCGAGGTCTTCGTCAAGCGGTTCTTCGCCAACCAGTTCAAGCGCTCCGCCCTGCCCAACGGACCCAAGGTCAGCCCGAGCGGGACCATGAGCCCGCGCGGCGACTGGCGGATGCCGAGCGACGCCAGGGGCACCGCCTGGCTCGCGGAGATCGAGCGGGACGTGCCCGCCGATTGTTGAGGCCCGGACCTTTGCCGGCCCTTAACAGGCGGCTGGTGCGGGTTTAGCCACGCTCCGACGAACCTTCTGGTCGTGACGTCACCGCGACGTCGTACGACGAGGAGGAATCGTGCAGAAGAAGGCAGTCATCGGCGGTGCCACCGCAGCCGCGGTCGTGATCGGTCTCGGAGCCTGGTGGGCGGTCGACCGCTCGGTGGAGGCCCAGACGACCGAGCGCGGCACGTGCGGCTCCGCCACCTGGGAGCTCAGCGCCGAGGCCGAGGACGGCGGCACCGAGGTGAGTGCCGAGCTCCAGTCCTCGGGCCCCGACGAGACGTGGGACGTCGAGCTGACGCGCGACGACACCTCCCTGCTCACCGGGACCCGCACCACCGACCGGGACGGCGAGATCGACATCGACGCGTTCAGCTCCGGCAACCCGGGCGACGCGACCTGGTCCGTCACGTTCACCCCGGCCGACGGCGAGCCCTGCACGGCAGACCTCGGCGCCTGACCGCTCCCACCACCCCACCCGCTCCACCCAATTCGAGGAGAACACCGTGAAGAAGCACCTGATCGCCGGCACCGCCCTGGTCGCCACCGCAGCAGCCGGCACCGCCGTCCTGGCCGTGAGCCCCGCCCACGCCGACGTCGACCGGACCGGCACCTGCGCCGGCGCGACGTACGAGCTCAGCGTCGACCGCGAGAACCGCGGCTGGGAGGTCGACGCCGACCTCGACAACGCGCGGCCGGGCAGCTCCTGGCGCGTCGCGCTGCGCCACGACGGCAAGGTCGTCACCTCCCAGGTCCACCGCGCCGATGCCGAGGGCGAGATCGACGTCGACGCCTGGCGTCGCAACACGTCGGGCACCGACACCTTCGTCCTCACGGTGAGGCCGGTCGGCGGCACCTCGTGCAGCACGCGCGTGGTCGTCCGCTGATCGACTGGCGCTGATCGTTCCGGGAGCCCGGGTCAGGCCGTCCGCAAGGTGACGGCGACCCGGGCTCCTCCCATGTCCGAGGTGCCGGTGGTCATGGAGCCGCCGGACTCCCGGGCGGTGCGGGAGGCGATCGACAGGCCCAGCCCGGTCGAGCCGGCGCCGCTGGCCCCGCGTCCGGTCGCGTCGAGCCCCGCGGGCAGCCCCGGCCCGGCATCCTCGACCACCAGCTCCACACGTTCGTCGGTGGCGGAGACCGTGACGCGGACGTCGGCGGTGTCGGCGGTGTGGCTGAAGACGTTGTCCAGCAGCACGTCGACCATCGCCTCGAGGTCGGCCCGGCTCGTGCGGAGCAGGGGGCCGGACGTGGCCAGGTCGAGCGTGAAGGTACGGCCCTGCTCCTCGGCCAGCGGCTCCCAGTGGCGCACCCGGTCGGCGATCACCGCGACCGCGTCGGTGCGCGGGTCCAGCCCCTCGCGCTCCGAGCGCCGCGCCTCCCGGACGATCTCGTCCACGGTCGCCTGCAGTGCGTCGAGGTCGGAGCCGAGCCGGTCGCGCAGGTCACCGTCGGTGACGGCCTCCACCCGCAGCCGCAGCGCGGTCACCGGCGTGCGCAGCCGGTGGGACAGGTCGGCGACCGACTCGCGCTCGCGCGCGAGGAGCAGCTCGATGCGTCCGACGAGCCGGTCGACGGCGCCGGCGAGCTCCTGGACCTCCGGTGGCCCCTCGACCGCCGCCAGCGGCACGACGGCGCCGGGCCGGCCGAGCGACTGGGTGTGCTGCGCGAGCTGCCGGATCGGCTGCACGAACGAGCGGCCGAGCCGGTCGACCACGACCAGCGAACCCGCCAGCAGCACCAGGGCGAGCAGCGCGAGCAGGCCCCAGGCCACCCCGACCACGGACCTGAGACCGGGCTCCTCCACGACGACGCGGATCACCGGGGTCTGCGAGGGCAGCCCCGAGCTGCCGCCGCGCGAGACCGGCACGAGGATCTGCGAGCCGCCGGGGACGTCGTCCACGCGGGCGCGGCCCGTGTTGCGGGCGTCGAGCACCTTCTCGTCCTCCCCGGGCTGCGGCCCCACGCCGAGCCCCCCGGGGTAGAGGACGGTGACCTGGGTGTGCTCGTCGGAGTCGTTGAGCCGGTCGACGTAGACCGCGACGGCGCCCTCGCCCTGCCCGGAGACCACGCTCTCGACGGCCTGAACCTCCAGCGCGGCGCGGGCCAGCCGGTCCTCCAGCGCATAGCTGCGCACCAGGATGGCCATCGGCACCAGCATCGCCAGCAGCACCATCGAGATCGCCGCGGCTGCGGTGACCAGGAGGCTGCGCCGCACGTCAGCCGGCCTCGGGAGGCGCCGCGAGCCGCACGCCGACGCCGCGGACGGTGGTCAGGTAGCGGGGCTCGGCCGCGGTCTCACCGAGCTTGCGCCGCAGCCACGACAGGTGGACGTCCACGGTCTTGTCCGAGCCGCCCCACGGCTGGCGCCACACCTCGACGAGCAGGTCGCGCTTGGTGACGACCTCGCCCGGCCGCTCGGCCAGGTGGGCCAGCAGGTCGAACTCGCGGGGCGTCAGGTCGACCTCGCGCCCGTCGAGGTGCACCCTCCGGCCGGCGAGGTCGACCGACAGCGCGCCGACGGTGATGGTCGCGGGTCGCTCACGGCCGGACTCGACCCGGCGCAGGACCGCCCGCACGCGGGCGTCCAGCTGGGCGCTGGTGAACGGCTTCACGACGTAGTCGTCGGCCCCCGCGTCCAGCGCTCCCACCAGGGACGGGTCGTCGTCGCGCGCACTGGCGATGATCACCGGGACGCTGCTGACCGCGCGGAGCATCGAGAGCACCTGCGTGCCGTCGACGTCGGGCAGCCCGAGGTCGAGCACCACCAGGTCGGGAGAGGAGTCGACGGCGAGCTGGAGGCCGGCCATGCCGGTCGGGGCCGAGGTGACCGTGTGCCCGAGGTCGCGCAGCGCCCGGACGAGCAACGGCCGGATCCGGTCGTCGTCCTCGATGATCAGCACCTCCGCCACGCCGAGACCGTACCGCCCGCCGGCCGGACGCCGGCCCTCCTTAGCCGGGCCTTAACCACCACCTCACCTCGCGCTGACGCGGCACGGGGCACGATGGCCGGGTGAGACGTCGGATGCTGCTCGTCGGCCTGTGGGCCGCCACCACCACGGTCGCCGTGCTGGCCGGCGTGTTCGCGGTGTCGACGGTCGGCGCCACGATCCGCGACCGTGGCCCCGTCGGGGACGAGGTGCTCCGCAACAACACGGTGCGGCCGCCGACCACGACGCCCGCGGGCCCGGCGGTCCGCGACGAGGTGACCGGCGAGTGGGGAGCCTTCGTGGTCGAGTGCCGCGACACCTGGGCCTACGGCGTGGCCGTGCGCCCCGACCGGGCCGCCGGCTGGCGGATCGTCAGCTGGGAGAAGGGACCCGACGACGACGTCGACGCCATCTTCAGCGACGGACGCAACTCGGTGGACCTGGAGGTGTTCTGCAACCGCGGCCGGCCCACCCTCGCGGAGCTCGAGCGCAACACGTTGGGCGACGACTGACCATTCGGTGCAACCTTCCCGCCTCCGTCCGCGTCTAGCGGGGGAGTCCACCAGCCAGGGGAGAGAAGCATGACCACACGTCCGACCACCACGCGCACCACGAGGCGCATCTCCGCGGTCGCAGCCGCCGCGCTGCTCGCCACGCTGCTCGCACCCACCGCGACGGCCGCAACAACCACGGGCGACGAGCGCGCCGCCGCGCCCCGCACCCGGCTGACGTTCACGGTCGCCGACTGCGAGGGCTGCGAGATCACCCTCGTCAACGCCCGCAGCACCCTCGACGCGGACGTCGTCCACGTCTGGGAGTCCGGCACCCGCACGGTCCACGACGGCAGGGTCACCTTCCGCGTCGCGACGAAGCGGACCTGGGGCATGTCCGTGACCGTGAAGGCGCCGTGGGAGGGCCACACCGGCTACGCCACCACGGTGGCGTGGCGCTACAACGGCGAGCTGGTGGGTGACACCGTCACGCTCGAGCAGGCCGTGGCCAAGAAGCGCGCCTCCGCCTGCTGGGAGGGCGTACGCCGCCGTGCGGTCACCGTGCCACTGGTGGTCGAGGAGGTGGAGGTCGACGGCGTGCACGAGCGCGTGCCCGGCAGCATCGCCTTCGTGCCCACGACGCAGAGCTGGCTCGCGCCGATGCGCGAGGTCTGGGACGGCGTGCTGGGCTCGCAGGACGTCAACATCTGCCGCTGAGGTCGGTCTCGCACAGTCACAACGACAACAGCCCGCCCCCCGAAGGGGGCGGGCTGCTGGGTGGTGCGGTGGATCAGTTGGGGGATCGGCGCGCAGAGGGCCCACGCACGGACGATCTGGTCGGTGTCGCCGTGGTTGAACGCCGCGCACGACGCCACTGGTCGGCGACAGAAGCGGCTGTCGGTGCTGCTGATCGGGACGTACTGCGCCCTTGATGTACGGCGCGGCCACGGTGATCGGATGTCGAGTGTTCTCGCCACCGAGGTCGTAGCCACCGTTGGTCGGGTAGCCGCCCCGCATCGAGTAGCCGCCGCCGGTGACGTACTCCCCGGCCTTGCACTTCTGGACGGTCTCGTACCGTAGGACGTTCGGCGGCCCACCTGAGGTGTAGCCAGCGCCGGCTGCGAAATAGCCAGCGTCCTTGCCGTTGGCGCGTCCTTGCCGTCCTTGCCGTTGATGCCGTCCTTGCCGTTGACGCCGTCCTTGCCCGCAATCCCGGCGGTTCCCGCGGTCCCGGCGGTCCCGGCGGCGCGGAGCTTCGCGACGGCCTTGCGGGACAGGTCGTGCATGCGGACGTTCCCGTCCTTGATGTCGCCTGAGCGGATCGACTCGTTCTTGATGTCCTCGGAGCCGATCAGGGCGCCGGCCACGGCGGTGCCCGTGGAGCCCACGGCCACCAGGGCGGCAGCGATGCCGGCGATGGCCAGGGTCTTGCGGTTGATGAAGCGCATGTGCGGTGTGTCCTTCTGTCGGATACCGCGAGAGGCGCGGTTGTTGACGAAACGCTAACAGCCTGTTGACGCGTCGCCAATTCCGTACGAGGGTGGATCCGTGAGCTCCGCTCCCGGATACCAGCGCCTCGACCCCGGGGCTCGTCGTGACCAGATCCTCGATGCCGCCAGCGCGCTCTTCGCCGAGCGGGGCTACGAGGAGGTGTCGATCGAGGAGATCGCACGGGCTGCCGGCGTCACGCGTGGACTGGTGCACCACTACTTCGGGGGTCGCAAGCAGGTCTACGTCGCACTGCTGGAGCGGCTCGGCGCCGCCCGCGAGGAACGACTGCCCCGGCCTGTCGGTCGGAGCGCTCGCGCCCGGGTGGCGGACTCGGTGTCCCGCTGGCTGGACTGGGCCGAGGCCAACCGGACGATGTACCTCGGCACGATCGCGCCCGGTGAGGACGTCGCCGATCCCGAGGTGCGGAAGGTGGTCGCCGACCTGGTGCGCCGCGCGGTCGCGCTGGTCGCGACCTTCCACGCCGACATCGCCGAGGACTCGCCGCGGCTGCGCTACGCGCTGGAGTGCTGGACCGGTCTCAACAGGACCGCGACGCGTCGCTGGTTGCGCGGCGAGGCCACGCGAGAGGTGACGCAGGAGCTGCTCGTCTCGACCCTGGAGCACGTCCTGCGCACCTTCGGCTCGCGAGCGTCCCCGCCCGCGTCCGGCCGCCCCGGCGCGACCTGAGAATCAGGTCGGCCGTCCGCCTCACGAGGCGTGGGCTGCTTCCCGGGCTGAGTGCGGGATAGCCCTAGGGTGTGCCCATGGGCAAGCAAGAGGACTTCGTACTCCGCGCGCTCGAGGAGCGTGACGTCCGGTTCGTCCGGCTGTGGTTCACCGACGTGCTCGGCTTCCTCAAGAGCGTGAGCGTCGCCCCGGCCGAGCTCGAGAACGCCTTCGAGGAGGGCATCGGCTTCGACGGCTCGGCGATCGAGGGCTTCGCCCGCGTCTACGAGTCCGACATGCTCGCCCACCCCGACGCATCCACGTTCCAGATCTTGCCGTGGCGCACCGGCGAGGACGGCGGTCCGGCGACGGCCCGCATGTTCTGCGACATCGTGATGCCCGACGGCAGCCCGTCGTACGCCGACCCGCGCCACGTGCTGAAGCGCACCCTGGGCAAGGCGGCCGACCAGGGCTTCACCTTCTACACGCACCCCGAGATCGAGTTCTACCTGTTCAAGGACGTGCCCACCGAGGGCGACGAGCCGCAGCCGGTGGACCGCAGCGGGTTCTTCGACCACACCGCGCAGTCACGCGGGTCCGACTTCCGCCGCGAGGCGATCACGATGCTCGAGGCGATGGGCATCTCGGTGGAGTTCAGCCACCACGAGGGTGGCCCCGGCCAGCAGGAGATCGACCTGCGCTACGCCGACGCCCTCACCACGGCCGACAACATCATGACGTTCCGCACCGTCGTCCGGGAGGTCGCGCTCGGCCAGGACATCTGGGCCTCCTTCATGCCCAAGCCCTTCACCACGCACCCCGGCTCCGGCATGCACACCCACGTGTCGCTCTTCGAGGGCGACCGCAACGCGTTCTTCGAGGCCGGCGCGCAGTACCAGCTGTCGAAGACGGGTCGCCAGTTCATCGCCGGCATCCTGCGCCACGCCAGCGAGATCAGCGTGGTCACCAACCAGTGGGTCAACTCCTACAAGCGCCTGCTCGGTGGCGGCGAGGCTCCCTCGTCGATCTGCTGGGGGCACAACAACCGGTCGGCGATGATCCGGGTGCCGATGTACAAGCCCAACAAGGGCCAGTCGACACGCATCGAGCTGCGTACGGTCGACCCGGCCTGCAACCCCTACCTCGCCTTCGCCGTCATGTTGGCCGCCGGCATGAAGGGCATCGAGGAGGGCTACGAGCTGCCGCGCGAGGCCGAGGACGACGTGTGGTCGCTGACCGAGCGCGAGCGCAAGGCGCTGGGCATCTCGCCGCTGCCGAAGAGCCTGTGGGACGCGATCGGCATCGCGGAGGACTCCGAGCTCCTCGCCGAGACCCTCGGCGAGCACGTCTTCGACTTCTTCCTCCGCAACAAGCGCGCGGAGTGGGAGGAGTACCGCACCCAGGTCTCCGCCTACGAGCGCGACCGGATGCTGCCGGTCCTCTGAGATGGCGGGGCCGCGCATCCTCGTCGTGGAGCACGAGGCGTCGTGCCCTCCCCACCTGTTCGGGGAATGGCTGGCCGGGGCCGGCTGCACCCTCGAGGTGTGCCGGCCCTACGCCGGTGACGCGCTGCCCGGCCTGACGTCGTACGACGGCGTGCTGGTGCTGGGCGGAGAGATGGGCGCCCACGACGACGACACCGTGGCGTGGCTGGCCCCGCTCAAGATGGGGATCGGCCAGGCCGTCGGGGCCGGCACGCCGCTGCTGGGGATCTGCCTGGGCCACCAGCTCGTCGCGGCCGCACTGGGCGGCGTCGTGGAGAAGAACCCGCGCGGCCAGACCGTGGGACTGCAACCCCTGGGCTGGAGCGACGCAGCAGCGGACGACGACTGGGTGGGCGGTCGCACCGGGACCGAGGTCGCGATCCACTGGAACAACGACGTCGTCGTCGAGCTGCCCGAGGGGGCCGTGGTGCTCGCGCGCAGCCCCGGGGGAGAGGTGCAGGCGGCCCGCTTCGGGCCGCGGGCCTGGGGGATCCAGGCGCACCCCGAGGTCGACGCCGAGGTCGTACGCCGGTGGGCGGGCACCGAGCGCGACGACCACATCGCACTCGGCCTCGACCAGGAGTCGGTGCTGCGGGAGATCGACGCCGCCGCCGTCGAGCTCGAGGGGCACTGGAAGCCGCTGGCCACGCGCTTCGCCGTGCTGGCGGGGGAGGCGCGCCGATGACGTCGTCCGGGTCCTACGTCCGCATCGGCTTCGTGGACGGCGCCGCAGCCGTGCGCGGGATCGAACGGCTCGGCGACGCCGGTGCCCCGCTCACCGCCAAGCTCGCCGCGTCCGCCGACCCCGACGCCGCGCTGGACGGCCTGCTCAGGCTCGTCGACGCGCTCGAGGAGACGTCGGAGGGTGCCGGTCGGGCGATGCTCGCCGAGGTCGCCGACGACGAGGGCACCGCCATGCGCCTGTGCTGCGTGCTGGGGGCCAGCGTCGCCCTGACCCACCACCTGGTGCGCCACCCCGACCACTGGCGGGAGCTCACCGACCCCACGCTCGGCAGCACCCGCACGCCGGCGTACGCGGTCCGGGAGGCGATGCTCACCGCCGTCGACGCCGACCCGCAGGCGGACGCCCCGGTGGCCGGCCTGCCCGACGCCGAGGCCGTCGACGCGCTGCGCGTGGAGTACCGCCGCATCCTGCTCCGGCTCGCCGCGCGCGACCTCGCCCACCACGTCGGCATCGACGACGCCGCGGCGGAGATCTCCGACCTCGCCGCGGCCACGCTCGAGGCGGCGCTGGCCGTGGCGCGGGCGAGGGTCGGGGAGACCGCGGGTGCGGCGCGGCTCGCCGTGGTCGCGATGGGCAAGTGTGGCGGCCACGAGCTCAACTACGTCTCCGACGTCGACGTGGTCTTCGTCTTCGAGCCCACGGAGGGTGCCGATGAGGGCGTCGCGCTCCGGGCGGCCACCCAGCTCGCCTCGCACCTGATGCGGATCTGCTCCGACCACACGCGCGAGGGCACGATCTGGCCGGTCGACGCCAACCTGCGTCCCGAAGGCAGCCAGGGCCCGCTGGTCCGGACGCTCGCGAGCCACCGCGGCTACTACGAGAAGTGGGCCAAGACCTGGGAGTTCCAGGCCCTGCTCAAGGCGCGGCCCGTCGCCGGTGACCTCGAGCTCGGCCGGGCCTACCTCGACATGATCGAGCCGATGGTGTGGAGCGTCGCCGAGCGCGGCGGCTTCGTCGCCGACGTGCAGGCGATGCGGCGTCGGGTGGTGGACCACATCCCCGCCCACGAGGCGGAGCGTCAGATCAAGCTCGGCTCCGGCGGGCTGCGCGACGTCGAGTTCGCCGTCCAGCTGCTCCAGCTCGTCCACGGTCGGGCCGATCCCACGTTGCGGGAGGGCGCCACCCTGAGCGCGCTGACCCGGCTGACCGACGGCGGCTACGTCGGCCGCGAGGACGGCGAGAAGCTGCACGAGGCGTACGCCTTCCTCCGCACGCTCGAGCACCGGATCCAGCTCCACCAGCTGCGGCGCACCCACGTGCTGCCGGAGGACGAGGCGTCGCTCCGCCGGCTCGGCCGGTCGCTGGGCCACTTCTCCGAGCCCGCCGTCCAGCTCGACAAGCAGTGGCGCTACCACCGTCGTGAGGTGCGCCGGCTGCACGAGAAGCTCTTCTACCGGCCACTGCTCGGCGCCGTCGCCAAGCTCCCCGGCACCGAGGCGCGGCTGTCGCTGGAGGCCGCCGAGGCGCGCCTGTCCGCCCTCGGCTATGCCGATCCCAAGGCGGCACTGCGCCACCTCGAGGCGCTGACGAGCGGGGTCTCGCGGACCTCCGACATCCAGCGGACGCTGCTGCCGGTGCTGCTGGAGTGGTTCGCCGACTCGCCCGACCCCGACGCCGGGCTGTTCGGCTTCCGGCGGATCAGCGAGAGCCTGGGGCGCACGCCGTGGTACCTCACGATGCTGCGCGACGAGGGCGAGGTCGCGCAGCGGCTCGCCCACGTCCTCGGCACCTCGCGCTATGCCACCGACCTGCTCGAGCGCGAGCCGCAGGGCGTGAAGATGCTGGGGGAGTCGCTCGAGCCGCTGAGCGCCGAGGCTGCGCTGGTGGAGATGCAGGCGCTGGTGGAGCGCGCCGAGTCGCCCGAGGCGGCCGTCGGTGCGGTGCGGGCCGTACGCCGCCGGGAGCTGCTGCGGATCGCGTGCGGGGAGCTGGTGGCGGGCACGGACGTGGCCGTCGTCGGTCAGGGCCTGAGCCGGCTCACCGACGCGACGTTGCAGGCCACCTTGGACATCGCGACCGAGTCCGTGCGCGAGCAGCGTGGCCTGGCGGCTCCACCGAGCCGCATCGCGGTCGTCGCGATGGGTCGCTACGGCGGCTTCGAGCTGTCCTACGGCAGCGACGCGGACGTGATGTTCGTCCACGAGGCGGTCGGCGACGTCGAGCCGCAGGTGGCCGCGTCCTTCGCCCAGACGGTGATCTCGGAGGTGCGGCGGCTGCTGTCGCTGCCGGCCAGCGACCCGCCGCTGGAGGTCGATCCCGACCTCCGTCCCGAGGGCAAGAACGGTCCGATGGTGCGCACCGTCGAGTCCTACGCGGCCTACTACGCGAAGTGGTCACACGTGTGGGAGTTCCAGGCGCTGCTGCGCGCCGACCCCGTCGCCGGCGACGAGGACCTGCGCCGGCGCTTCACCGAGCTCGTCGATCCCATCCGGTTCCCGGTCGAGGGGATCTCGGAGCGTGACGTGGTGGAGGTGCGCCGGATCAAGGCGCGGGTCGACGAGGAGCGGCTCCCCCGCGGCGCCGACCGGCAGACCCACCTCAAGCTGGGGCGCGGCGGCCTGGCCGACGTCGAGTGGACCGTCCAGCTGTTGCAGATGCGGCACGCCGGCTCCGTGGAGGCGCTTCGGACACCGCAGACCCTTCCCGCGCTGGAGGCGGCGACCGAGGCCGGGCTGATCTCCGGATCCGATGCCGCGACCCTGGCCGAGGCCTGGCGACTGGTCAGCCGGGTGCGCAATGCCGTGACGCTGGTGCGGGGGAAGCCGGCCGACCAGCTGCCGCGCGACTCCCGCGAGCGAGCCGCGGTGGCTCGGGTGCTGGGCTACCCGGCCGGGAGCTCGGACCAGATGGTCAATGACTACCTGCGCACCACCCGGCGTGCTCATGCGGTGGTGGAACGCGTGTTCTGGGAATGAAGATATATCCTTCACCTATAGACATATGAAGCGATATCCTTCATCCTTGGTCGTATGAAGCCGTTGGCTTGCGTGATCGGCGACCTGGTGGGATCGCGCGCCTCCGCCGACCGGGCCGACCTGCACCGCCGCCTGGACGCGGCCCTCGCCGAGGTCAACGACCTGCTCGAGCCTGTGCGCCCGTTGTGGATCACGGCCGGCGACGAGTACCAGGGGACCTTCCCCACGGTCGGTGCCGCGGTGCAGGCGACGCTCCTGGTCCGGATCCGGCTGGCCCCGGCGTACGACGTGCGCCACGGCATCGGCTGGGGGTCCACGACGGTCCTCGACGACGCGGGGGGCATCGAGGACGGCCCCGGCTGGTGGGCCGCGCGTGCCGGGATCGAGGCCGCCGAGCGGGCGGAGCGCTCGCCGTCGGCCCGCTCGCTGCGCACGGCGTACGTCGTGGCGCAGGACGCGGTGGACGCTCCCGACCCCGGCCTGGTCAACGCCGGCCTCGTGCTGCGTGACGAGCGGGTCAGCGGCCTGTCGGAGCGGTCGGTGTCGGTGCTGCGTGGTCTGCTGTCCCACGAGACGCAACGCGACCTCGCCGAGGCGCTCGGGATCAGTGCCTCCGCGGTCTCGCAGCGGGTGCGCGCCGACGGACTGGCGGCGCTCGTCGCGGCCCACGAGCTGCTGGGCCCGCCGACGGGTCCGGAGAAGGGAGATGATGATCGATGAGCTGGCTCGGGATCCTGCTGATCGGCTTCGCCGTGACCGACCTGACCCACTCGGCGCGCAAGGTGCGGCTGCTGCCCGAGTGCGTGGGTGCGCTGGTGGCGCTGGTCAGCGGTGTGCTGGCGGGCCTCACGTCCGGCGCCGACGTGGTGGCGCTCTTCGTCATCGTCGCGGTGGTGCTCCTGTGGGGCGTGACCGTCACGTGGGGCTTCGCGCACCCGGGGCCGGCGTGGCTCCCGTTGACCGTCTTCGTGGTCGCGCTGTCAGGCGCGGTGGCCGTCTCCGGACTGGCCCCGGAGGCCTCAGGCCCGCTGTCGCGCTGGCTCGACTCCGTCTCGCTGCCGGCCCTGAGCGGCATCGATCCCGACCGCTTCCTGTTGCTGGTCGGCGCCTTCGGCATCCAGCTCTCCACCGGCAACGTGCTGGTGCGCCTGGTCCTCAAGTCGACCGGCACCATCCACCCGCTGGCCAACGGCGACATGCCGCCGACGCGCCTGAAGGGCGGACGCCTCCTGGGCCCGCTGGAGCGGGTCTTCATCCTCGCGCTCGCGCTGGGGGGCCAGGTGACCGCCGCGAGCGTCGTGGTGGCGGCCAAGGGCCTCCTGCGCTTCCCCGAGCTCTCCTCGCGCCGCGACCAGGAGCGCATCCACCAGCTGACGGAGTACTTCCTGCTCGGCTCGTTCGTCTCGTGGCTGGTGGCGCTGGGCGGGTTCGTCCTGCTCTCCTGAGCGGTCGAGGTGGTCCCGTGGGTGTCAGTCGATGACCTCGAACTCGTTGAGTCGCCACGTCTGGTCGAACCACGGCTCCAGCGGACCGTAGATGCGAAACAGCTGGAACCACGACTTGCCGGGAATGGTCTCGACCCAGTTCGTCTCCCGGCCCTCGGGGGCGACGGGGCCGAAGTAGAGGTCGTGGGAGCCGTCGTCGTTGGCCTGGAGGGTGCCCGAGTTGCTGGCCAGTGCGGGCCAGGGCGTGGAGGGCACCTGCAGGAGGGACCGCGTCTGGGTGTCGTAGAGGTCCACGGCCCAGAAGTTCTTCGCCGGTACGTCTGCGTCCACGCGGAGCCGGTAGGTCCGCGCCCCGTCGAGCAGGTCTCCGGAGCTGTCGTGGATCGTGTACGCGTAGGCGGACCCGGCGCCGACCTGGGCGTGCGCCATCGCGGGTGTGACCACGGTGGCCAGGTAGTGGAACTGGGTCCGGGCATCGAGCAGCCGTGCTCCGTCGCGCAGGAACTCGTGGCTGCCGCCGACGAAGGCTCCCCTCCACGACCCGTACAGGACCGCCTCCGGATCGCGGGGCTCGTAGGCGACGGTGCGTGCCATCCCGGCGCCGATCTCGGCTGCCCGGCCGAGGATCCGGCGCATCCTGGCGTCCGGTGCGAACGGCTGGCCAGGCACGAGACCGATGGCTGCCAGCTGGCCCGCGCGCTCGGCGTCGAGCGCTTCGATCGGCTCCTCCTGCAGCAGCTCGTCGACCTCCTCGAAGAAGGAGTAGTCGTTGCTGTGCACGGTGTTGAAGACGCGATCGGCGATGTTGACGAACTCGTTGGCCTCCGGTGCCGCCGCTTCGCGGAGTGGGTAGATCCGGGTCTGCTTGATCGCCGGGACGCCACCCAGGGCTCGGAGGACGACCCAGTTGGAGTACGTCGGGCAGCGGTAGGTGAAGTAGCCCTCCGGGACCTGCCCCTCGTAGTCGGGCGGCAGGAACAGGTACGCGCCACCTCGGCCGCCATCGGGACCGGCGATCCCCATGTCGGCGACGTAGCGGAACCAGAAGTCGTCCACCACGCACAGCGATTGCGGTGGCGCCTCGATCACCGTCGGACCCCACTCCCTGAGGTCGAGGAACAGGGTCCCGTAGGTGGTCTCGGTGTTCGGCGTCAGGAACAGGCTCCGGGAGTTGGCTCGCGGGTCCGTGAACCCGATGGTCCGCGCCGAGGTGAGGCCGGCTGCTCGCAGCCCGCGGCGCATCGCCACCAGCGACGCTCCCGGGATCGCGTTGAGGAACACCTCGATGCCGCGCATGAGGTCGAGGGCGTCGTAGACGGTCGACACGGTCTCCGGTCGCGGCAGTCCGTCGAAGAACTCCAGGCGCCCGAACGGTGACTCGATCGTGTCGGGCGACGAGAGCCCGTCGATCGCCCGGAGCATCTCGTCGGGTGTGAGGTCTCGACCTGCGTTGCTCGACATCGACATGCCTTCTCCTGCCCATCGCCGTTGTGACACCGAGGTGCGACGGTCGCAGCAGCACGGCCCGGAGAGGTCACCCCTGTCGGGTGACCAGGTCGCGACGCCGCCGCCGGCCGTTCCGGCTAGAGGCGCAGCACGCGCCCGGCCACGACCAGGTGCACCTCGTCGCACACGGTGGCGACGCGTTGGTTGACGATGCCCAGCAGGTCGCGGAACAACCGGCCGGAACGGTGCTCGGGCACCACCCCGAGCCCCACCTCGTTGGTCACCAGGACGACGTCGTGAGGGCAGGCGCCCACCGCGTCGACCACCTCGACGGTCCGGGCCACGACGAGGTCGTGGACGACGTCGGCGTCGCGTTCCCAGGCGCCCTCGGCGTCGATGACGGCCGTGAGCCACGTGCCGAGGCAGTCGACGAGCACCGGGTGCTCGGCGCCGCGGATCGCGTCGACCAGGTCCAGCGTCTCGAGCGTGGCCCAGGAGGCCGGACGGCGGGCGCGGTGGGCGGCGACCCGTGCGGCCCAGTCGGCGTCGGCCTCCGCGTCCGACGTGGGCCCGGGAGCCACGTAGGTGGCCGGCTCGTCCCCGATGAGGGCTTCGGCGTGGGTGGACTTGCCGGACCGCACGCCGCCGGTGACCAGGATCCGCATGGCCGTGATCCTGTCAGAGGCGCGCGGAGCACACTGGATCGATGGATGACGATCTGGAGGACCTGACACGCGAGCAGCTGGTCGCCGAGGTGGTCAAGCTGCGCACGGCCGTACGCACCCACCGCGACAGCTCGGGACACGACCTGTGCTGGCACCACCCCGACCTGTGGCAGACGCTTCCGGAGCGGGTGGAGCCGGACATCGCGGTTCCGCCCTGGCCCCGGTTCCTGCGGGGGTGTGTGGCCTACCGCCAGTCCCTCGACGAGCAGGCACCCGGAGCCAGGTCCCACGACGCCGAGTACGACGCGGGGCACGACGCGGGAGCGGGCTGACGTCGCGCCGGTGATGAGTTCTCGCGCCCGCAGCCGTCACATGCACGACAGGACGACGAGACGACGAGACGACGAGGATGACGCGATGACTGTGGACACGCGGCAGGAGGAACGGGACGTGAGCGGGCTGGGCGAGATCGAGGAGTCGGACTTCTCCGTGCTCGTGGAGCGGCACCGGCGCGAGCTCCACGTGCACTGCTACCGGATGCTGGGCTCGTTCGAGGACGCCGAGGACGCCGTGCAGGACACGTTCCTCCGCGCCTGGCGGCGGCGGGAGACCTTCGAGGGGCGCTCCAGCTTGCGGGCCTGGCTCTACCGCATCGCCACCAATGCCTGCCTCGACCTGCTCGCCACGCGTCGCCCACGGCCCGCGACGGGCGGCGAGGTGCGGTGGCTGCAGCCCTACCCCGACCGGCTGCTCGACGAGCTGCCTGCGGGCGACGCGGACGGGCCGGAGGCCGTCGCCGTGGCGCGGGAGACGATCGAGCTGGCCTACCTGGTCGCGGTCCAGCACCTCGCGCCACGCCCTCGCGCCGTGCTGATCCTGCGCGACGTGCTCGGCTGGCCGGCCAAGGACGTCGGAGAGCTCCTCGGGGACTCCGTCAACTCGGTCAACAGCGCCCTCCAGCGGGCGCGCGCCGGACTGCGGGCGCACCTGCCTGCCGAGCGACAGGACTGGACCGGTGGGGACGAGGACGCGGGGACACGCGAGCTCGTGCGCCGCTACACCGACGCCAGCGTGGCCACGGACCTCGACGGCATCACTGCGCTGCTGCGCGACGACGTCCGCTGCTCCATGCCGCCCACGCCGGGCCTGTTCGTCGGTCGGGACGCGGTCGTGGACAGCTGGGTCGAGGACGGCTTCGAGGACCTGGGGCGACTGGGCGCCGTTCCCACCACCGTGAACCGGCAGCCCGCCGTCGCGTTCTACCACTGGCGCGAGCGCGAGGAGGCCTACGTGCCGCTCACGCTCGACGTCCTGCGGGTGAGCGGGGGAGCCATCACCGAGATCGTGACCTTCCACGCCGACCAGTTCCCGCGGCTCGGACTGCCGGAACGCCTGCCGGCAGTCGGATCGGGGGAGGAGTGACATGAGCAGCGTGCGTGATCGCAGCGTCCCTGCAGGTCCGGCATCGAGCCGTGCCCACCGCTTCCGCCGACTCGCCACCACCGGCGTGCTCGCGTCGCTCGCAGCGGTGGTTGCCACCACCCTCGCTGCCGCGCTCGTCCGGGCGGTCGGCGTCGACCTGGAGGTGTCCGACGGCGCGGAGAGCATCCCGTTGTCGGGGATCGCCGTGGTGACCGGCTTCTTCTCCCTGGTGGGCGTCGCCCTCGCCGCGGCGCTGCTCCGGTGGAGCGCCCACCCCGCCGAGCGGTTCGTGTGGGCGACCGTCTCGCTGACCGCGATCTCGCTGGTCCCGCCCGTCCTCTTCGGGGCGGACGCCGCGGCGACCGTCGCCCTGGTCGCGCTGCACCTCGTCGCCGCGGCGGTGGTGATCCCCAGCCTCGCCGGCCGGCTCGCCGCCCTTCGCGGCTGACCGCGGGACTGGCGTCAGGCGGTGGCCGCGGCCAGCACCAGCACGGCGAACGAGACCTCCACCGCGGCCCCGAGCACGTCGCCGGTCAGGCCGCCGAGGCGTCGTACGCAGCGCAGCAGCAGGGCCCCCACGACCATCAGCGCCACGACCAGACCGACCAGAGCCGGCCACACCGTTCCGAGGCCGTGGCCGGCGAGCGCCACGACGCCGGTGGCCACCAGCAACGAGGCGAGTGCCCCCAGCGCAGGCACCGTCCCGATGTGGGTGGCACCGAGCCCGTCGGTGCGCGCCGCCGGCACGCCGCGGAGGCAGGCCACGGCCAGGCACGCGCGCGACGCGCAGACCAGCAGGCCGACCGCCCACCAGGCGTGGTCGTGCCGGACGACCGCGGCGAGGCCGGCCGCCTGCAGTCCGGCCACCAGGACGACCGCGACGACGCCCGCCGGGCCGACGGTGCCGGTGTGCATGACGTGGAGCGACCGCTCGGCGGAGTAGGAGGCGGTGAGCCCGTCGGCAGTGTCGGCCAGCCCGTCCCAGTGGAAGGCGCGCGTGCCGAGCGCGAGCACGAGGACCACGACGTACGCCGTCGCCAGCGGCGGCAGGCCGACCCAGCCGGCGGCCACGACCACGAGTGCCGCAGCGACACCGAGCGGCACCACGGCCAGCGGCGCCAGGACCATCGCCAGCGCGGCGACGGAGCGATCGACCCGCCCCGGTGCCGGCACGCGTACCGCAGTGAGGGTGCCGGTGGCGAGCAGCCACGCGTCACGCAGCAGGCTCACGAAGGCAGGATCTCCGACAGCAGCGCCACGTCGCGCAGCACCGCGATCCCCGACCGCAGCACCGGGAGGGCCGCGACGGCACCGGAGCCCTCGCCGAGCCGCATCCCGAGGTCGAGCAGCGGCTCCAGCCCGAGCGACTTGAGGGCGTGGGCCTGGGCCGGCTCGGTCGAGCGGTGCCCCGCCACCCACCACGCACTGGCGCCGGGCGCGAGCGCCTCCGCCACGACGGCGCAGGCGGCGGACATCAGGCCGTCGAGGACCACGGGCGCGCCCAGCGTGGCGGCCTCGACGAGGAATCCGGTGGTGGCGGCGAGGTCGGCGCTGCCGAGCGCGGCCAGGGCCTCGACCGGGTCACCGGTGCGTCCTCGCGACCGGACCAGGGCCTGCGCGACGACGTCGCGCTTGCGGGTCCAGCCGTCGTCGTCGATGCCGGTGCCGCGTCCGGTGACCTCGTCGGCGGGCAGGCCGAGGACCGCCGCGACGAGCGCCGCCGCCGGAGTGGTGTTGCCGATCCCGAGGTCGCCGGTCATGAGCAGCTGGGCGCCGTCGGCCACCAGCGCCCGGGCCACGTCCGCGCCCACCGCGAGTGAGCGCTCGACCTCCTCGCGCGTCAGGGCGTCGGTGAGGTGGATGGCACCCGAGCCGCGGCGGACCTTGCGGGCAGTGACCTCGGCCGGGAGGTCCGTGAGGTCGGCGTCGACGGCGATGTCGAGGACGGTCACCGCGACCCCGTGCTCCCTCGCCAGGGCCGACACCCCGGCGCGACCGGCGACGATCGTGCGCACCATCGCCTCGGTGACGGCGGCGGGGTAGGCCGAGACGCCGTGCGCGGCGACCCCGTGGTCGCCGGCGAGCACCACGAGGCGTACGTCGGTCAGCGGGCGGGGTGGCACCACGCCCTGGACCGCGGCGAGCCACGCGCCGACCTCCCCGACCCGACCCAGAGCTCCCGGAGGCGTCGCGAGCCCGGCAAGTCGCTCCTGCGCCCGTGCGGCGGCCTCGGGCGAGGGAGGTGCGATGCGGCGGCTCGGCTCGGTGTGGTGGTCCATGGCCGCGCCAGCCTAGCCACGCGCGGCCTGGGGCGACCTGCCAGTGTGGGGGCGTGCCCGGCCACTCCGTCCTGCAGCTGCCGGTCGTCGCGCTGGAGGGGTGGGTGCGGGAGCGGACCACCCACTACGACCCCGGCTTCGTCTCCGCGGACCCGTGCTTCGCCCACGCGCACATCACCGCGCTGGGACCCTTCGACCCGTCACCGCCACCCGCGACCCTGGCCGCCATCGCCGGGCTGGCAGCCGGCACGGCGCCGATCGGCGTCCGGCTCGCAGACCTGGCGCAGTTCCCCAACGGGATCATCCACCTGGTGCCCGACCCGGACGACCGGCTGCGAGACCTGACCGGGCGGCTCGTGGCCGCGTTCCCCGACTGGCCGCCGTACGGCGGTGCGTTCGGCGACGACCTGCAGCCGCACCTCACCGTCGACGCGGCCTCGGCCGAGGTCACGCTCGACTCCACCGCGGCGCGGCTGGCCGACGTCGTCCCGGTCGACGTCCTCCTGGACCGGTTGCAGCTCGCGTGGTGGGAGTCGGGCGACTGCCACGTGATGGCGGAGTGGCCGCTGGGCTGAGGCGGTGAATCCGCTGGAACGCGCGCGGGTTCCCTCGCCGTCCGCGACAGTGGTCACATGCGTCGCGTCGCCCTCCTCGTGCTGCTGGCAGCAGTGCTGGTCGCACTTCCGAAGGTGCTCGGCACCACGCTGCCGTCGGAGGTCACTGACCTGCTCGACGCCGGCAGCGCCGAGCGCGGCCGCGCACGCGTCGTGCGGGTGACCGACGGCGACACGCTCAAGGTACGGATGCCCGACGGGTCCGAGGAGTACGTCCGCATCCTCGGCATCGACACGCCAGAGGTGCACGAGCAGCTCCAGTGCGGCGGGCAGGAGGCCACTGCGGCGATGGCAGCGCTCGCTCCCGTGGGATCCAGCGTCACGCTCGTCCCCGACCCGACGCAGGGCGACCGCGACCGCTACGACCGGCTGCTGCGCTATGTGCACCGGCCGGTGACGGCGTGGGACTCGCCCAGGTCAGGTCTCGGTCTCGCCAAGCTCTTCGTCTTCCGCAACGACCCGCTCCAGCGGGCGAGTGCCTATGAGCGTGCTGCTCGGCGCGCGAAGCAGGAGGGTCGGGGCCTCTGGTCGCGCTGCTGGCGCTGAGAGCGGTTGACCGGCACGAGCGGCGACGTGGCAGGATCGCGGCATGGCTGCTTGGGCACACCTCGAGATCACTGTCGACGACCAGGGCAACGTGGAGGTCGGTGGCTACAACGCCGACCCCGAGGCGCTCGTGGAGGGCACCGAGTCGTGGGAGGACCTGCTGTCCACGCTGGGGGTCAACGGGTGGGAGCTCGTGCAGGTGCTCCCCGGGACGCAGACGACGTACTGGTTCAAGCGCCAGGCCTGATCTCCCCGTGAACGACGTCGCCGACCGGTTCCGGGCGGCATCGGCCTCCGCGGAGCGGATCTTCTGGCGCGAGCCGTCGACGCCGGCCGCGATGTTCCGCGACCTGGCCGCGTTCGCCGAGGAGCACGGGACCGAGTGGGACCGCTACGGCGAGCGGGGTGCGGTCGCCCAGCTGGAGGCGGAGGTCGCCGAGCTGCTCGGCAAGCCCGCCGCGGTGATGTTCCCCAGTGGCGTGATGGCCCAGCAGGCGACGCTGCGGTCGTGGTGCGACCGGTCGGGATCGCGACGCGTCGCTCTGCCCGACCTCTCGCACCTGGTCCACCACGAGCAGGACGGGCCCCGTCGCGTGCTCGGCCTGGAGCTGGAGTGGCTGACCTCGGGACGCCGGACGCCCACCGCGGACGACCTGGCCGGGATCGGCGGCCGGCTGGGGGCGGCGATGGTCGAGCTGCCGTTGCGTGATGCCGGCTGCCTGCTGCCCACGTGGGACGAGCTCACCGAGCTGTCCACGGCCGCCCGGGACCGCGGCACACCGCTCCACGCGGACGGTGCCCGCATCTGGGAGTCCGTCGCCCACTGGGACAAGGGCCTGGCGGAGGCGGCCGACCTCTTCGACTCGATGTACGTCTCGCTCTACAAGGGTCTCGGCGGCTCCAGCGGCGCGCTCGTCGTGTGCCCCGAGGACCTGGCCGGCGAGCTGCGCACCTGGCGCGCCCGGATGGGCGGCACGATCTTCTCGATGACGACCGCGGCCGTCGGAGGGCTGATGGGGCTGCGCGAGCACGTGAGCAGGTTCGGTGACTTCCGCGCCTGGGCGATCGAGCTCGCGGCGGCCCTGCGCGAGCACGGGATCACCACGTTCCCCGAGGTGCCGCACATCGCCACGTTCCTCGCCTACGCCCCCGGCACGGCCGAGGAGGTCAACGAGCGGCTGGTCGCCTTCGTCGAGGCGCGCGGGATCGTCCCGTCGGGGCTGTGGCGCGAGAGCGAGGTGCCGGGTTGGGTCGAGACCGAGCTGACCTGCTACGAGCCGGCCCTGAGCCGCAGCCCGGTCGACGTGGCTCGGGTGATGGCCGAGGCTGTCCGGGCCGCTACATTCCTCCCGTGAGTGCCCAGGCCCCTTCCGCAGTGATCCTCGTCCGCGCGACCAGCTTCGTCCCCAACCCGGCGACCGCTGCCGACAACGCCTTCCAGGCCGATGCCCCGGCCGGTCAGTCCCACGAGTCGACCGCGGCGTGTGCGGTCGCCGAGGAGGACGCCCTCGCCGCGGCGCTGCGGGGGGCAGGCGTACGCGTCCACGTCTTCGACGACGACGACCACACCCGCCCCGACAGCGTGTTCCCCAACAACTGGATCTCCACGCACGCCGGCGGCACGGTGGCCGTCTACCCGATGTATGCCTCCAACCGGCGCCACGAGCGTCGCGCCGACGTGCTGGAGATGCTCAAGTCGGAGTACCGCGTGCAGGCGATCGTCGACTACTCCGGCCTCGAGCCCGACGGCATCTTCCTCGAGGGCACCGGGGCGATGGTGCTCGACCACGTCTCGCGGGTGGCCTACACGGCGCGCAGCTACCGCGCCGACGCGGCGGTCCTGGAGCGGTTCTGCACCGACTTCAACTACGAGCCGATGGCGTTCGACGCCTATGACTCCGACGGCGTGCCGGTCTACCACACCAACGTGATGGCCTGCATCGGCACCGACGTGGCCATGATCGCGCTCGAGATGATCCCCGACGAGCACCGTCGCGAGCAGGTGCGTGAGCGGCTCGCGGTGACCGGCCGCACGATCGTGGAGCTGACGGAGGAGCAGGTCCGCGAGTTCGCGGGCAACGCCGTCGAGCTGTGCGGCCGTACGCCGGACGGCAGGCGTCGCTACATCATGGCGATGTCGGCCCGTGCCAAGAGGTCGCTGCGGCCGGAGCAGGTGGCCGCGATCGAGGAGTCCTGCGAGATCGTCGCCGTCGACATCCCCACGATCGAGCTGGCCGGTGGATCGGTGCGTTGCATGATCGCCGGGATCCACCTGGACCGGCGCCCGCCGCTGGCCGAGGCCGAGCTCACCGACGCGGTGGCGGCGATCAACGAGGACAACCCGGTCACCCCGGACGGTCGCTACGTCGCGATGGCCGACGCCTGAGCGACCGGCGCGCCGGGTCGGGAACCACCTGCGCCGCGACGGTGTAGACACGGTGCTGGGACCCCTCTGGACGGAGTGACGATCGGCGCCGACGACGATGCCACCCTGATCGGCCGGGTGCGCGGCGGGGACACCGACGCGTACGCCCTGCTGGTGCGCCGGCACGCCGCGGTGGCGATGCGCACGGCGGCGCTGCTGGGCGCGGGCAGTGGCGCGGAGGACGCGGTGCAGGAGGCGTTCGTGAAGGCATTCGCCTCGCTGGACCGGTTCCACCTCGACCGGCCGTTCCGGCCGTGGCTGCTGCGGATCGTGGCCAACGAGGCTCGCAACGCCCACCGGTCCGCCGTACGACGTTCGGCGCGCGAGGAGCGGGCGACACGAGCCCTGCCGCCGGAGCTCATCGACCCGGCCGTCGAGGTGGCGGACCGCGAGGCGAAGGAGCAGCTGCTGGCCGCGGTCGCCGGGCTGCCCGAGGCGTGGCGGCGCGTCGTTGTCTGCCGCTACCTCCTGGACCTGGACGAGGCGTCGACCGCTGTCGTCCTCGGGGTGCCCCGCGGCACCGTGAAGTCGCGGCTCAGCCGGGGACTCCGTCGCCTGCGCGACGACCTGGGAACCACGATCGAGGAGGTCGACCATGCCTGATCTGCTGGAGCAGCGCCTGTCGGAGCTCGCCGGGGACCTGCACGTGCCAGTGCCCGACGAGCTGGAGGCTGCCGTCATGGCCCGGGTCCGGGTGTCGCGCCGCGGTCGTCGTTGGCGCCGCTGGGTCGCCGGACTCCTCCTCGCGCTGCTGGCCGGCGGCGTCGCCGCGTCGCCGGTGGGCGCCTCGATCCGGGAGTGGCTCGGGTTCCACGGTGTCGGGGTGACGTCCGGCGACGACGTGACGGGGACCCCCGTCGTACCGACCGCCACTGGCGCCCCGGACCTGGAGCGGGCGGCGGCGGTCGTGGGCTTCACGCCGGTCGTGCCGGCCGCGCTCGGACCGCCCGACGGCGTGGAGGTCTCCGGCGACGGGCTGGTCGCGTCGCTGAGCTGGTCGACGGAGTCCGGCACGGTGCGCCTCGACCAGTTCCGCGGCACGGTGGAGCCGTTGTTCTGGAAGACCACGCCCGAGGCGGTGCACGTGTCGGTCTCCGGCAGCGACGCGCTCTGGCTGCCGACCGCGCACCGGGTCACGGTGATGTCCGACGAGGGCGACGTCCGACACCTGCCGTCGCGACTGGCCGCGCCGACGCTGGTCTGGCTCGACGACGACCTGACCCTGCGCCTGGAGGGGGAGCTGACGCTCGCCGAGGCGACGGGCGTCGCGGAGTCCGTGCCGTAGCCCGCGGAACCCCTCCCGGCCGGCGGTGTAGTCCCTGCATCCGTCGTTCCGAGGAGGAGCCATGCGCAGGATCCTGACCACCGTCGTACTCGCCCTGACCGCCAGCCTGGTGGCGCTGGTCGGGCTGTCCGGCACGTCGTACGCCGGCGGACCGACGAGCGTCCTCATCACGCAGCCGGGCGCGGATGCCGCTGCGCTCTACTACGACGACGCGGCCTACGACGCCCTCGCCGGGCTGCTGCCGGCGGACGAGACGCGGGGCAAGTCCCTGCCGCCCGGCGGAGGAGGGACCGACTACAACCTGACGTGGATGATCCACGACGTGGTGCCGTGGCGCTTCGACCGCGTCCACGTCGCCCCGGACGGGACGGCCTGGGTGTCGACCACCTTCGAGGCCGGCGGGGCCGAGGCGTGGCAGCCGGTGGACGCGGGGAAGGACCTCGCCGGGCTCCTCGAGAAGGTCCTGACGCAGTCGGCCGCCCCGGAGGTGGTCTCGCTGGCACCGGAGGCGGCGCCTGCGAGCCCGGCCCCGACGATGTCGTCGGAGGAGCAGGGCTCCTCGTGGTTCTCCCTGACCGGGTGGCGATGGGTGGTGCCGGGCGCGCTGATCGGGCTGCTGGTCGGGGTCGTGACGGCCCGCCGGCGCGTGGAGCACGAGCCGCGTCAGGTCCTCCTGACCTCCGAGTCGTAGAGCCGGAACAGCCAGTACGCCGCGACCGCGCACAGCAGGTGCCACGCGGCGTGGCCCTGCCAGATCGAGGCCGGGTCGCACCAGCCGTTGGTGCTGAGCAGCCAGATCGCGAACGCGACGAGCATGGCCCCCAGCGCGACGACACCGTGGCGGAAGACCAGCGTGGTCTCGCCCCGACGCCACACCAGGGTCTCCAGCACGACAGCCGCGAGCAGCAGCACGCCGAACGCCAGGTTACCGGCGTAGTGGACCACCGGCACCGGGTCCGGCCAGAGGCCGACGAGCTCGCAGACCGCGACGCAGGAGACGTACGCCGCCGCGAAGGCGGCCGTGCCCGCGCCGCGTCCAGCGCACCCACGCCCACGACGCGGCGAACCCGGCGACGAGGTACATGCTCAGCATGTCGAGGTGGCCGCCCCACTCGCTCTGGGTGGCATGCATGGCCGCGGACGCGGGGCCGAGCAGCACCACGACGCAGGCATAGCAGGTGGCCACCGACTGCGACATCACGGCGTCCGCCGAGGAGCGACGGCCGGCCCGAACCGCGATGAGGAGCCCCGCAACGACGAAGCCGGCGTTGGAGACGGAGTTCGCGGGCTGGAGGACCCAGCCGTCGCGGGGCGCCTCGCAGAAGTTCGCGCCCCGGCCGACGTCCGGACCCAGCCACCCCTGGCCCACCGCGACCGCCAGCAGCGCCACCGACACGACGGCAACGGTGCCGGCGATTGCGACGGGCCGGGTCATGGCGCGATCGTAGGGCCGTGGGCCCGCGCCGGGAGCGCGTCAGCCGCGCGTCACCTGGACCACGCTCGGGCGCGGCCCGGCGAACTGCCCCGCCGCCGCCGTACCCCCTGCCGGGACGAAGTCGGGGAAGCGTGACTGCGGAGCCGCCCACGACCCGTCCTCGCCGGGGTGCTGGACGGCGACGAAGATCGAGCCGTCGCGGTCCTGGATCACCGGGCCGCAGGTCTCGGCGCCCGACGGCACGGCCAGGAACTGCTGCACGCGCCCGCGCTCGGGTCCCTCGACCGGCACCTTGAACAGGCCGTCGCTCACCTTGATCGCGCTGGGCTGTCCGTCGGTCGAGACCCACAGGTTGCCCTCGCTGTCGAAGGCGACGTTGTCGGGGCACGAGATGGGGGAGACGGGCCCGGTCCACCCGCCGAAGTACCTGCCCGCCGAGGCGGCGTCGCCGCAGATGAGGAACAGGTTCCAGTCGAACGTCGCGGCGGTGTGGTCGCCGCCGGTGGGGACGAGCTCCACGACGTGCCCGTCCTTGTTGGCGGCGCGCGGGTTGGGCTCGGTCGGCCCCTCCTTGCCGATCTTCCCGCGATCGGTGTTGTTGGTGCACGCCACGTAGATCCGCCCGTTGTGCAGGCTCGGCTCGACGTCCTCGGGCCGGTCCATCTTGGTCGGCTGCACGGCGTCGGCGGCGAGCCGCGTGAACACCAGCACCTCCTCGATGCTGAAGCCCGGGACCATCGACGCGCCGCCCCGGGTCAGCGGGAGCCACTCGCCCGTGCCGTCGCTCATGCCGTCCTGCTGGCCGTCCCCGGTGAGCCGCGCGACGGAGAGGTCGCCCTCGCTGAGCAGGCCCAGGTTGTGGCGGCGGGCGGCGGCACTGCTGCCGGGGCGCATGGTGTCGCGCGACACGAACCGGTAGAGGTAGTCGAAGCGTTCGTCGTCGCCCATGTAGGCCACCACGTGGCCGTCACGGTTGACGATGACGTTGGCGCCCTCGTGCTTGAAGCGGCCCATCGCGGTGTGCTTCACCGGCGTCGAGGTCGGGTCGGTGGGGTCGACCTCGACGATCCAGCCGAAGCGGTGGGGCTCGTTGCGGAAGCCGGCGGTGGTGGCGTCCCACCGCGGGTCGAGGGACCGCCAGTTGCGGCCGTCCTGGGCGCCGAGGCCGTAGCGGGCCTCGCGCACGTCGGTGCCGGTGGCGAGGAAGTACTGGTTGAAGTTCTCCTCCCCGGACAGCACGGTGCCCCAGGGCGTGGTGCCTCCCGCACAGTTGTTCACGGTGCCGCGCACGGTGCGCCCGGTCGGGTCCGCTGCGGTCATCAGGAGCTCGGAGCCGGCTGCCGGCCCGTCGACCGCGAACGGAGTGTCGAGGGTGATCCGGCGGTTGAGCCGCGCGCCGGGGACGTACGTCCACGCGTCGCCGCGCTTGCGGCGCGTGAGCTCGACGACGGACATGCCGTGGGCCGCCCACGCCGTACGGATGACGGTCGCCGGGTCGGTGCCGGGCGGGAACATGATGCCCTCGTTGGTGTACTCGTGGTTGGACACCAGCAGCGCGCTGGTGCCGGCCCGGTTGGTCTCGATGATGTCGAGGTAGTCGTTGTTGTAGCCGAACTGCGCGGCCTGCGCCTCGGGTGTCTGCCGCTCGCCGTCGAAGGCGGGCGCGTCCTCCAGGATCGGGTCTCCCCACCGGATGATGGCGTCCCACCGGTAGCCCTGCGGGACGGTCACGTCGTCGACGGTCACCGCTGCCGGTGCGATGGCGGTGAAGGGCAGGCGCTCGCGGGCGCGGGCGGCAGCGTTCCGGGGTGCTGCGGCGACGGGCGACGCGGGCAGCGCCGCGACGGCGGCAGCGGTGAGCCCGGCGGCGACGACCGACCGACGGCTCAGTGCTCGGGCGGCGACGTCGCGGAAGTACGACGTCTCCGTGGTGTTGGGCGCAGGGACGGCGCAGGCGTCGCCGCAGCGCAGGTGGCAGGTCAGCGCGCTCCGGTTGCCGTGCGTCTGGCCGGCCATCGGCAGCAGGGACGGCTGGGTGCGGGTCGGGCTCGGGCTCGGGTTCGGGCGAAGGGGCATGTGCGATCTCCGGGGCTGGGTCGGGTCGAGCGGCGTCGACACGACTCTGGCCACCCGGGTCGCCCGGTGGGCGGACGGGAGGTGCACGCCGGGTGAACGTCACCCGGCCCCTGCGCGACGTCGCCCGGTCAGCCCCGCGAGAGGCGTACGTCGACCCAGACGAGACGGTGGTCGCTCGCCGGGAACGGGAAGGTGCCGACCAGCCGTGGGAAGAGGGGATCGCTGGTGCTCAACCAGTAGACCCCGGATTCCAGGGGCGTGAGCCGTTCGCTGGGCAGGACGTAGTCGACCCGGAGGTTGCCGGGTCCCGTGAGGCCGAAGTCGGCGAAGTCGGCGGTGTCCTCCGCGTGGGGACCCTTGTGCAGGAGGTTGGCGCCGCCCTGGAGCACGGCCTGCTCCACCGCGCCGGCCGAGGTCGGGTGCGGGTCCTGGACCCGCGGGTGGTCGAGCAGCTGGTTGATCGCCTTGGCGACGGAGTCACCGTCGAAGGGGTCGGCGTTCTGGTCGCCGGCGATCACGAAGTCCTGGCCACGGCCCAGGCCGCCGGTCTCACCCGCGTCGTCGTAGATGTAGGAGGCCGTCGCGCCGCCGCTGACGTAGTCGGCCCAGAAGCGGATCTCGTCGTGGTTGCGGGTGCCGTTGCGGTCCTCGGCGCCGTCGAAGGTCGGTGGCGTGGGGTGCGAGACGAGGAAGTGCACGGGCTTGCGACCCGGGAACTTGATCGGGACGTCCCAGTGCGACTTCGACGACAGGCGGAACACGTCGAGCTCGGCGGGCGAGTACCAGCTGGCCTCGGTCAGCCGGATACTTCGGCAGGAGCGCGCCGGGCATGTCCTTCCAGAGGAAGTGCTGGAAGGTGCGCACGTCGTCGGTGGCGATGGGGTACTTGGAGTAGACGACCATGCCGTACTGGCCGGGGAAGAAGCCGAAGCCGAAGGAGTCGTCACCACCCGCCTGGGTGCCGGGCTCGCCGACCACGCCGTTGTTGTTGAGGTCGAACCCGGTCGGTACGCCGGTGTTGACCGGCGCGACGAAGTAGTAGGGGTAGTCGACCGGGGGAGCTCCGTTGTGCCCGACCTCGAGGTAGTTGTCGCGGAAGAGCTCCGCGGCCTGCCCGCCCTCGACGTAGTCGAACTCGTTGATCAGCAGCACGTCGGGGGCTGTGCGCTGGATGGTCTCCGCGACCGCTGCCGCCTGCGCATTGCCCGGGGTGGAGAGGTCGCGCACCAGGTCGCCGGCGTTGTTGCGGTTGAGCGAGGCGTTGAAGGTGGCGAAGCGGACGTCGCCGGCCTTGGATGGCTTGGCAGCCTTCGCGGATGTGCGTTCCGCGGGTCCGGCGGCGGCCGGGGCGGTCATGGCAGAGGCGGCAAGGGCGGCCAGGGCCGCCGCGAGGGCGGTCGCGGCTGCGGCGGAGGTCAGGCGAGCTGTCCGGGTGCGCATGGGAAACCTTCCGAATCGGGGGTCTCGCCAACCTACGACGGGTGCGCGGCCGGTGGAAGCCCGTGGGTACGGCTCTCACGGGTGATCAGCCGCTCGGACACGAGGCTGGCCACGACGGTGGCGGCAAGGGGAACCACGTCCTGTTGATGGTCGCGGGCGGATGCGCCACATCAAGGTGAGTCGTCGCGGCCGAGTATGCGGAGTGGACGAGCGGATCACCGTCGGCGTACCAAACCGAGATCGACACGTTCCGTCGAAGGGCGACGACGATCGATCGGGCTTTGAAGGGCGCACGAACATGCCTGCTGGCCCCGCCATCTGTGGAGTGGCGGGGTGTGGGGCGGGGTCATGGTCGCTCGGGCGGCCTGGTCTCGGGGTCGAGTGGGGTGGTGCCGGGCTGGTCGCGGCGGTAGCGGTGGCCGTGGGGGCTGGTCCACTCGAACACGCCCGGCGCGATGACCTGGCAGTGCCAGGCGGTGTGGGTCTTGAGGCGGTGGTGGAACCGGCACTCGGCGGCGAGGTTGTCGGTCTCGGTCGGGCCCGGTTGGGGTCGGCCTTCAGCGTCGGCGTCGTGGTCGTAGGCGATGACGTGGTCGATGTCGCAGCCCCGGGCCGGTCGGGTGCACCAGGGGAACACGCACGTGCGATCGCGCAGAATGACCTGTTCGCGGATCCGGTCCGGGATCGCATAGCCGGGGGCGGTGAGCTGGGTGTGTGAGGTCGATGACGGGCTTCACGGTCGACCTTGGTGCGGCTGTCGCCGCACCAGGATCGGACCTGGTCGAGCAGCACCAGCCGCTGCCCTTCCTCCAGCCGACCGGTGGGCTCGAACACGGTGTGACCGTCGTCGACGGTGCGGGCGTCGAAGTGGGCGTGGAGCACGACCTCCCGGGCGACAGGAAGCCCATTGCCAGCGCCGCGCGTCGGGCCGGCGTGGCCTTGGGTGTGGAGGTCGAGCGCGGTCTGGGTGCGGGCGAGGTCGCCGAGCGCGGCGGCACGGCGGGCGTCGAGGGACAAGCCCGACCCGAGGGCCTTGAGGGTGGCGGCGCCGTGGGCCAGGGCGCGGTCCAGGTCGAGGGCGTCGGCGAGGTCGAGCTCGGCCTCGAGCCGCATGGTGCCGGCGTAGTGCACGTCCTCGGAGTGCAGGGTGGCGTGGCGGGGGTCGACGGCGAGGTAGCCGTCCTCCGGATCGGCAGCCGGGTCCAGGACCTGCAGGTCGTAGCTGCTTGATGGCTTCGGCGACGAGCCGGTCGAGCTGCGCCGGGCCCGACCTTCCCGGCCACGGCGGCGACCTGGACGTCGACCCAGCCGGCCGCCTCGACGGTCAGGGCGGGGACGGCGTGGATGGTGGCCTCGGCCACCGACCGCGCCCGCCACGGGGCCGACGCGACCGGCCTGCACCTGGGCCCACAGCCGCGGCAGGCGGTGGCGCAGCTCCAGGGCGTGGCCGATGAGCCGCTTCGCCGAGACCGTGGAGATGCCGAGGACGGCGCCGAGCTCGGCGACGCAGAACTCCGCCACCATGGGGCAGCCCTCCCCGGCGATCGGCTCGTCGACCTCGAGGCCGATGCCACGACCCGTGGTGAACGTCGCGGCGTGGTGGATCGACTCGGGCGGGTGCAGGTCGGCCCACCGGGCGGCGAGGGCGAGCATGTCGAGCGGCGGCAGCGATCTTCCGCGGCCTTGCGGGTGCGGAGCGCGTCCAGCAGGCCGGAGGCGTCGAGGTCGTCCTCGACCTCGGCTCCGGGTCCTGCCAGCGTCTCGATCATGTGTTCGATTCTAGACGGCGCCACCGACAGTCGACCTCCGAGTGCCTTGGCGATCCACCGTGGTTTCGAGGCTCGCTGCGCTCGCACCTCCACCACCGAGGTGGCCCGCCCCCACGCCCTGACATGCTGGCGCCGTGATTCCCAGCCCCCGCCGTACGGCCATGCTCGTGGTCGGCTGCCTCGTGCTCGGCACGGGGGTGGCCATGCTGCTCGAGGCCGACCTGGGGTCTGACGGCTACTCCACCTTCGTCAACGGCATCGCCCTGACGAGCGGCATGACCTTCTGGATCGCCAACACCCTGGTCGGCATCGTCCTCGTGGCTCTCGCGGCGCTGCGGCGCGTACGCCCGGGTGTCGGCACAGTGGTGCAGGTGGTGCTCGTCGGCGTCGTGGTCTCGGTGGTGCTCGACCTCCTCGCGACCCCCGACCACCTGGTCTGGCGCGGCGTCCTGCTCGTCGCGGCGTTCCCCGTCCTGGCGGTGGGGATCGCGCTCTACCTGGGCAGTCACACGGGAGCCGGCCCGGCGGAGGCCGCGGCGCTCGCCTGGGATCCGCCGATCGCCTTCAAGTGGAGCTACAGCCTCGTGCAGGGGGGAGGGGCGCTCGGCGGCTGGCTGATGGGCGCCACCGTGGGAGTAGGCACCATCGCGGTGATCCTGCTGCTCGGGCCCGCGGTCGACCTGGCCAGCCGGCTCCTGTCGGTCGACGTGCACCAGAACAGCGACAGTGAGCCGAGACCGGCTGGTGGGTCCGCCGGCTGACGCCCGCGCGCTCAGCCCGCCGCGGGCCGGCTCGTCAGCACCCGGACCGCGAAGTCGGTCGTGAAGTCGTTGTCGAGGAAGCCGACCACGCGGGTCACCCGGTCCAGGTCGAGCGGCAGCAGACCGCGCGACCCCGGGACGTCGGGGGTCAGGCCGAGGTCGAGATCGTCCTGGCCCGCCATCATCTGCACGTTGAAGTCGTAGCGCTCCCGCGCGCCCGGCGCGGACAGACGGCGTACGACGGTCTCGCCGAGGCGCCGGGCCCCGTTCTCCGCCGCCCAGTCGTCCAGCGCGGCGGCCAGGGACCGGCCGCCCAGGTGGTCGATGTCGGCCCACGCCGCCTCCATCGAGCCGGCGACGTCGAGCAGGATCGCGGCCGTCTTCTCGCCGATGCCCTGGACGCCCGGGAGGTTGTCGCTGGCGTCCCCCCGCAGCGCCGCGAAGGCGAGGTAGTTGGCGGCGCGGACGCCGTACATGTCGAAGAGCCGCGCCGGGTTGAGCATCGGCGAGCCGTGGATGCCGCCGTCGATGAGCCGCAGGACCCGGGTGTGCGGGCTGATGTGGGCGAAGGCGTCGCGGTCGGAGGTGATGATCACGCAGTTCCAGCCGTGGCGCTCGGCCCACGTCGCGCCGGAGGCGTTGACGTCGTCGGCCTCCAGGCCGGGTGGGGTCAGGGTGGCGAGCCCGAGTGCGTCGAGCAGGGCGCCGGCGCGGTCGAGCTGGTCGACGAGTTCGGGATCCTTGACGGCGCGGCCGGCCTTGTAGTCGGGGTAGGCGTCGCGGCGCACCGATGCGGTCCGGTCGTCCAGGCCGAAGAGCACGGCGTCGGGAGCGAACGAGTCGATCGACTCCAGGATCTGCCGGAGCATCCCGTGCAGCGCCCAGATCGGTCGACCCGCCCGGTCGGACAGGCCCGTGTGGGCCCGCGCGTGGTGGTTGCGGTGCAGCAGCGACGGGGCGTCGACGACGAGCAGGAGCCGGCGGGACTCGGGACGGGTGACGGTCATGGTGATCGGCCACAGCCTAGACGCGATCGCGGGGGTTGCGCGGTGGGTACTGTCGTCGACGTCCGGCCAACCTGCCCACCGAGGAGTCCCGTTGATCTTCATCACCGCCAAGTTCGCCGTCCGGCCCGAGCACGCCGACGCGTGGCCCGATATCTCGCGGTCGTTCACCGAGGCCACGCGCGCGGAGGACGGCAACCTGTGGTTCGACTGGTCGCGCGGCCTCGACGACCCGAACGAGTACGTCCTCGTCGAGGCGTTCCGCGACGACGAGGCGGGAGCGGCGCACGTCGGCTCGGAGCACTTCAGGGCAGCGCAGGCCGAGCTGCCTCAGTACCTCGCCGCGACGCCGAAGATCGTCAGCCAGTCGGTCGAGCAGTCGGACTGGTCCGAGCTGGGTGAGATGTCGGTCGACTGACCACTGCGGCGGGCTCGGGACCCTGGTCCCGGCCGCCGGGACCTTCGCCTCTGACCGGCACGCCCGACCGACGGCAGGCTGGAGGCATGACGACGACACTCCCGATCCTGGTGGCCTACGACGGTTCTGCCGACGCCCAGCGCGCCTTGCGCTGGGCCGCCGAGGAGTCCCTCCGAACCGCTGCGCCCGTGCGCGTCCTGGCCGTCGACCAGGTGCTCCCACCGACGTGGGGCGGTGTCGGGGGCATGTTCGTCGTCACCGACGGCGTCGTCCTCGACTCCTCCGACCTGCTCGAGCAGGCCGCGAAGGCTCTTGCCGACAGAGGGGTCGAGGACGCGACCACCGAGCAACGCAGCGGCCACGTGGTGGACGAGCTGCTGCGAGCGGCCGAGTCCGCCTCCACCCTGGTGGTCGGCAGCCGCGGTCACGGGCGTGCCGCCGGGGCCCTCATCGGATCGGTGAGCCAGCACGTCGCGCGCCACGCCACCTGCCCGGTCGTCGTGGTGCGCGAACCACGCGACACCGAGGCCCGACGCATCGTCGTCGGCATCGACGGATCGCGGACCAGCGCGAGCGCGCTCGAGTACGCCTGCGCGCGCGCCGAGACCACGGGGGAGACCGTCGTCGCGCTGCACGCCTGGCACGTCCGGGCCCCGTCCACCGACGTCTGGAACAGCGAGCCGCGCAGCGTCGAGACCGTCGAGCGGGAGGCGCTGCTCGCCGAGAGCATCGCCGGGGTGCGCACCGACCACCCCGACGTACGCCTGGAGCAGGAGGTGGTCGTGGTCGCCCCGGCCCAGTGCCTGGTGGACGCGTCGGCCGGTGCGTCGATGGTCGTGGTCGGCTCGCGGGGGCTCGGCTTCTTCAGCGGGATGCTGCTCGGCTCGGTCAGCCAGGCCGTCCTGCACGGGGCCACCTGCCCGGTCGCCGTCGTGCGCTGACGCGCAACCGCCCGATCAGGGCCGGAGCAGGATCTTGCCGCGCCGACCGGGAGCCTGGTTGGCGCGAGCCGCGTCCGCGATCTCCTCGAGCGCGTAGACCTTCTCGACCGGCAGGGTGAGCGCGCCCGAGGCGATGCCCGTCACGATCTCACCCATCAGCGCAGCGCGCTTCTGGCGTTCCATGGCCGGGAAGACCTTGCTGCCCCAGAAGCCCTTGATGACGACCTGCTTGAAGATCACGTCGCCCGAGGCGATCTCCAGCGTCGGCGACGCCATGGCGCCGAAGACGACGAGCACGCCGTCCTCGGCGAGCAACGACACCACGTCGCCCGCGGCACGGCCGCCGACCGAGTCGACGCCCGCGACCAGCGGTGCGTCCCCGACGATCTCCCGGACGCGGTCGCGCCAGCCGTCGTCATCGGTCGCGACGACATCGTGGATGCCCTGCTCGCGCAGCTCCGCCACACCGTCGGCACGGCGTACGAGCCCGAGGACGTGGAGCCCGCGGGCCTCGGCCAGCTGGGCGACCAGGCGCCCGACCGCGCCGTTGGCAGCGTTCTGGACGAACCAGTCGCCCTCGGACAGCTCGAGGAAGTCCACCAGCGCGACGGCGCTGAAGGGCATCGAGACCAGCTGGGCCGCCACCTCGTCGCTGATCCCGTCGGGTACCGGGACGAGACCGGCCGCGTGAGCCACGATGCAGCTCCGCCCAGGCTCCGAAGCTGCCGCCCGTCGCGACGCGCTGTCCCACCTCGAGGCCCTCGACACCCTCACCGAGCTCCTCGACGACCCCGACGGCCTCGGTCCCGGCGCGCGCGGGCATCTCCGGCTTGAAGCCGTAGCTGCCGCGCACGGTCCACAGGTCGTGGTTGTGCACGGGCGAGAGCAGCACGCGGACCAGCGCCTGCCCAGGTCCCGGGCGCGGGTCGGCGACCTCCTGTACCGAGAGGACCTCGGCCGGGTCACCGAAGCTGGGCTGGACGAGTGCGCGCATGAGGAGGCCTTCCGTCGTCGGACGTGGTCCGGCCAGTCAAACAGGCACGGCCGGCCCTTCGCGCCCCGGGCACACTGGGACCATGCCCGCCGACCCCGAGACCCCGGACGTCGACCAGCGGCTCGAGCTGGCCATCACCGACCTGCTCTCCCGGCGCGCCGCCTCGGCGACCATCTGCCCCTCCGACGCGGCCCGGGCCGTCGGCGGCGACGACGACGAGGCCTGGCGCGAGCTCATGGAGCCGGCCCGCCGGGCGGCACGCCGCCTGGTGGAGCGCGGCGAGGTCGAGATCACGCAGGGTGGGCGGGTGGTCGACCCGTCCACGGCGAAGGGGCCGGTCCGGATCCGCCGTCGCTGACCGGCGCGAGCGCCAGCCGCACGGTCGCGCGGAGCCCTCCACCGGCGCGTGGCGTCAGGGTGAGGATCCCGTCGTGCGCCTCGGTGATGCTCATGACGATGGCCAGCCCGAGGCCCGCGCCGACGTGGTCGGCGTGGATGCGCTCGGTGCCCCGGCGGAACGGCTCGGCGAGGAGCGGCACCAGCCGGGGACTGAGATCTGCGCCGGTGTTCTCGACGGTGAGCTCGACCGACCGATCCAGCACGCTCGTGGTGACCTGGACGGTCCCGCCCCGGGCGAGGTTGTGGACGATGGCGTTGTGCACAAGGTTGGTCGTCAGCTGCAGCAGCAGCGATGGGGACCCGATCGCCGGGGCCACCTCTCCGGAGGCCTCGAGGGCGATGCCGCGCTCCTCGGCCAGCGGCAGCAGGGTCTCGACGGCCTCCTCGGCCAGCAGCGACAGGTCGACGCGCTCCCGGGTGAAGGACCGTCGGTCCGCCCGGCTGAGCACGAGCAGCGCCTCGGTCAGGTCGATGGCCCGGCCGTTGACGGCGTGCAGGCGGTCGAGGAGCTCCGCGGTGTCGCGGCCCGGGTCGCGCCGGGCGAGGTCGAGCATCGTCTGCATGACGGCGAGCGGCGTACGCAGCTCGTGCGAGGCGTTGGCCGCGAACCGCTGCTGCTCGTCGACGTGCGCCTCGAGCCGGGCGAGCATGGCGTCGAAGCTGTCGGCGAGCTCGCGGAACTCGTCCTGGCGGCCCTCGAGGTCGATGCGGTGCGACAGCGACCCGGACGCGGCCCGCCGCGTCGCACTGGTGATCCGGGTCAGCGGAGCGAGCATCCGGCCGGCGAGGAACCACCCGCCGACGAGGCCGAGCACCAGCAGGAACGCCATCGCCTGCGCCGCCCTCGGCGCGAAGGCCTCCATCAGGTCGGAGCGCGTCGGGCTGAACGGACCGGGACCGAAGCTGCCGGACTCGGGCACGTAGCGCAGCAGGAACACCCACACCGTGGCGAGCAGCAGGGCGCCCGCGACCATGAGGAAACCGGCATAGCTGAGGGTGAGCCGGAGTCGCACGCTCGGCCCGGGTGCCCTATCCACGGTCCTCCTCGATGCGGTAGCCGACACCCGGGACCGTGGCGATCAGCCACGGACTGCCCAGGCGCTTGCGCAGCGCGGAGACGGTGATGCGTACGGCGTTGGTGAAGGGGTCGGCGTTCTCGTCCCACGCCCGCTCCAGCAGGTCCTCCGCGCTCACCACTCCGCCTCCCGCGCCCATCAGGACCTCGAGCACCGCGAACTGCTTGCGGGTGAGCGCGACGTAGCGACCGTCTCGGTGGACCTCGCGGCGGAACGGGTCGAGCCGCAGCCCCGCCATCTCGTAGACCGGCGGCCGGTGGTGCCCGCGACGCCGGTCGAGGGCCCGCAGCCGCAGCACGAGCTCCTGCAGCTCGAACGGCTTGGTGAGGTAGTCGTCGGCGCCCAGCTCGAAGCCGGACGCCTTGTCGTCGAGACGGTCGGCAGCGGTGAGCATCAGGATGGGCATCCCGGTGCCGGCGGCGACGATGCGCCGGGCGACCTCGTCGCCGGAGGGCCCGGGGATGTCACGGTCGAGGACGGCGAGGTCGTAGGTGTTGACCGCCAGCATCTCGAGGGCGCTGTCGCCGTCACCCGCGAGGTCGGCGGCGATGGCCTCCAGGCGCAGGCCGTCGCGGATCGCCTCGGCGAGGTAGGGCTCGTCCTCGACGACCAGCACGCGCATGGGTCGATGCTAGTGAGCGGCACGTATCGCGGACGTATGCAGAACCGCATACGCCGCCGCAACGCCGCTCGCCCTTGGCTGGAGCCATGTCCCGCCATGAGCCGTCCTCCCCGCCGATCGCGCGTCGCGCCCGGCTGGCCTTCGTCGCCGTCCTGCTCTCCGCCGCCGTCCTGGCGGGTTCCACGGGATGCGAGTCGCTGCCCGCTTCGGTGTCCCCGTCGGGATCGTCGACGGGCTCGCCGGTCCTGGCGGAGTCCGTCCGGCAGCGACCGCACCTGCCGCCGAGGGGGGCCACGGCCTTCGACGAGCGTTCACCGGAGGTGGCCAGGCTCGACGCGACGCTGCTCGCCGCGCTGACAGCGGCCGCGGAGGACGCGGCCGACGACGGCGTCGCGCTGCACCTCACCAGCGGCTGGCGCTCCCGCGAGCACCAGGAGCGGCTGTTCGCGCAGGCCGTCGCCGACCACGGCTCGGAGGCCGCGGCTGCGCAGTGGGTGGCCCGCCCGGGCACGTCGGTGCACGAGACCGGTGGTGCGGTCGACATCGGGCCCGAGTCGGCCACCGACTGGCTGGCCGGCCACGGCGCGACGTACGGGCTCTGCCGCGTCTACGACAACGAGCCCTGGCACTACGAGCTGCGCCCCGACGCGGTCGAGGACGGGTGCCCGGCGACCTACGCCGACCCGAGCGAGGACCCGAGGATGCAGTAGCCCCGGGCCACGCGCGCCCGCGGTCAGCTCTCCAGGATCCGGGCCACCCGCAGGACTCGCGTGACCAGGTGGTCGAGCGCGGCGTGCGCGGTGTCGTCCAGCCCGCCGGAGTCGGCCACCACGCTCACGCCGTAGGGGTTCCCGTCGTCGAACTTGGTCTGGTCGGTGTAGCCCGGCGGCACGATGATCCCGCCGAAGTGGCAGAAGGTCGTGTGCATCGCGAGGATCGTGGACTCCTGGCCTCCGTGCGGGGTCGAGCTCGAGGTGAAGGCGGAGTAGACCTTGTCGGCGAGCTTGCCCTCCTGCCACAAGGGGCCGAGGGTGTCGATGAAGGCCTGGAGCTGGCTGGTGATGTGGCCGTAGCGCGTGCCGCATCCCATGATCACGGCGTCGGCCCACGCCATGTCGTCGGGCTCCGCGACCGGCTGGTCGGCGACGGAGGCGGCATGGGCAGCCCACGCCTCGACGCCTTGCACCACCTCGTCGGGAGCGGTCTCGCGCACCCGGCGCAACCTGACCTCCGCGCCCTCCTTCTCGGCCGTCTCGGCCACCCGGGACGCCATCGCGTGCGCCGTGCCATAGCTGGAGTAGTAGATGATCGCTGAGCTTGGTCATCTCATCGACGCTAACCCCGGGTCGGCGCCGCGTCCTCGCCCGCCGGGGTGGGTCGGTCAGGTGCGGGCCGCCGGGGGCAGACCCGCGGGCGGGGCGGCCGGCGCGGAGAGCGGGTCCGCCGGCAGCAGTGCGACCTGGTCGCGGCACCAGGGCGAGACCTCACGCGAGCCGTCGAGGACGGCGGAGCGGAACGACGACCAGGGCTCCCACCCGACCTCGGCCACCTCGTCGGGGTCGGGACGCAGCGGCTGGGTGACGCGGGCGACGAAGACCGGGCACATCTCGTTCTCGACCACGCCGGCCATCTCCGCGCGGTAGCGGAACGTCGGGAGGAGCAGCCGCAGGTCGTCGAGCTCCACGCCGAGCTCCTGCCCGACACGACGACGTACGGCGTCCTCGAGGCCCTCGCCCGGGGCCGGGTGGCCGCAGCAGCCGTTGGTCCAGACTCCCGGCCAGGTGTGCTTGTGCAGCGCGCGTCGGGTCACCAGGACGTTGCCCTCGCGGTCGAAGAGGTAGCACGAGAACGCCAGGTGGAGCGGGGTGTCCCCGTGGTGCACCGAGCGCTTGTCGGTGGCGCCGATGGCGCGCCCGTCCTCGTCGAGCAGCACCACGGACTCGGTGGGCACGGTCTCAGGGGCGGCGGATGTCATGCGGGCACCTCGATCGGTCGGGCGAGCTGGTCGACGGCGGCGCTGAAGAGCCACGGCGCGCGCCGGGCGGCGGGCACCAGCAGCCGGCGTACGCGGGCGTGCGCCGTGGCGCGCAGGAGCAGGTGGGTGAGGAGCTCGTGGCGGAAGGCGAGCCGGCGCGCCTGCCGGTCGTAGTCCTCCGGCCGGTCCGCGGCGACGCAGGCGACCGCGGCGCGCGCCTGGGCGAGGCCCAGCGCGATCCCCTCACCGGTGAGGGCGTCGACGTAGCCCCCGGCGTCGCCGGCCAGGAGCACGCGTCCCGCGGCCCGGGCGCGTGCCTGCTGGCGCAGCGGGCCGGCGCCCATCACGCGGGTCCGCGGGCCGGTGAGCCGTTCGCGCAGCAGCGGGAAGTCGTCGAGCACGTCGTCGAAGCG
Organism: uncultured Actinomycetota bacterium; assembly: GCA_963740115.1. GTDB lineage: Bacteria > Actinomycetota > Actinomycetes > Propionibacteriales > Nocardioidaceae > Nocardioides. Next base: position 334,369 of record CAVUCQ010000008.1, read on the forward strand.
AGCCCCCTTGTCCACGAGCACCGCGACACCGACGAGGTCCTCGGCCACAGGGGTGACGTAGGCCTCCGCGCGTGGCGACCAGTGCACCTCGACGTGGGACGTCCAGGGCTGCTGCTCGACGTGGCAGCGCAGGCCGAAGCGCTGGCGGCCCGGAGCGGGTGCGTCGAGGCCCAGCAGCCGTCGTACGGGGGAGTGCAGCCCGTCGGCCGCGACGAGGTAGCGCGCGGGCTCGCCGTCGACGAGGACGTGGTCCCCGGCGTCACGGACGTCCTCGACGGGACGTCGCTCGACCGGGACGCCGGCGCCCAGCATCCGCTCGGCCAGCGCCTCGTGCAGGACGGTGCGGCGCACGCCCCGACCGGGGCCGGCGCGGAAGGTGGCGGTGGCGCCCTCGGGCGACGTGCCGTCGAGGTAGCGGATGCCGACCAGCGCGCGTCCGGCCGGGTGGACGTCGAGGGCGGCGAGCTCGGCCACCGCACCCGGCATCAGGCCCTCGCCGCAGGCCTTGTCGATCGGGCCGCTGCGCGGCTCACGCACCACCACGTCGAGGCCCAGCCGCCGGGCGTGCAGGGCCGCGGCCATCCCGACCGGTCCTCCGCCGGCCACCACCAGGTCACGCACGGGAGGCCTCCGCGTCGGGGTCCAGCCCCGACGGGGGAGCGGTCGGAAGGGTCGCGAGCGCGGCGTCCTCCGCGCGGATGCGTACCGCGAGCAAGCCAGCGTTGAGCACGGTGAACACCACCGCGGTGATCCAGGCGGCGTGGACCATCGGCAGGGCGACACCCTCGACCACCACCGCGACGTAGTTGGGGTGGCGCAGCAGCCGGTAGGGGCCCGACCGGACGGGTGGCAGCCCCGGCACGATGATCACGCGCGTGTTCCACCGGCGGCCGAGGCTGGCGATGCACCACCACCGCAGGGCCTGGGACGCGACGACCAGCCCGAGCATCGACCACGCCAGGACCGACGGCACGTCGGGGCGGCGGACCCAGGCCTCGACCAGGGCCCCCACCAGCAGGCCGGTGTGCAGCACGACCATGAAGGGGTAGTGCCCCTGTCCGGTCTCGATGCCGCCCCGCTCCTTGCTCCACGCGGCGTTGCGCACGGAGACGACCAGCTCCGCGACGCGCTCGAGGCCGACGAGGCCGACGAGGACGGTGAAGGCGAGGAGGCTGGTCACGAGGTCGCCCTCAGCAGCACGAGCTCGGAGCAGAACCCCGGACCCATGGCCAGCAGCATCCCGTGGCTGCCGGGGGCCGGCGGGCGCTCACGCAACGTGCCCTCGAGGACGTGGAGCACCGAGACCGACGACAGGTTGCCGACCTCGGCCAGCGAGTCCCAGGTCAGCTGCACGGCCTCGCGCGGCACCTCGAGGGCCACCTCGAGGGCCTCGATCACCTTGGGCCCGCCGGGGTGGCAGACCCACCACCCGATGTCGGCCCGGGTCAGCCCGTGGTCGGCGAGGAAGCGGTCGACGTCCTCGCGCACGTAGCGCTCGACCAGGGCGGGCACGGCGGCGTCGAGCACGATCCGGAGACCGCTCGCCGCGACGTCGAAGCCCATCGTGCGCTCGCTGTCGGGGTAGAGCCGGCTGCGCGAGTCGAGCACCTCGACGGGTCCGGGCCGGCCGGAGGCGCCGACCGCGACGACGGCGGAGGCGCCGTCCCCGAACAGGCCGCTCGCCACCAGGTTGGGCACGGACACGTCGTCGCGCTGCAGGGTCAGCGAGCAGAGCTCGACCGCGACCAGCACGGCGGTGTGCCCGGGGTGGCCGAGCAGGTAGTCGTGCACCCGGGCGATGCCGGCCGCGCCGGCCACGCAGCCCAGCCCGACGAGGGGCATCCGGCGCACGTCCTCGCGCAGGCCCACCTGGGCCGCGATGCGTGCGTCGAGCGAGGGGACCGCCAGACCCGTGACGGTGGCCGTCACCACGAGGTCGACGTCGGAGGGGGTGAGGTCGGCCGCCTTGAGGGCGTCGACGAGCGCCCGGGACCCGAGCTCCACGGCGTGCTCGATGAAGAGGTCGTTGGAGTGGCCGAAGTCGCCCAGCCGGGCGTACTCGTCCAGCGGCAGCACGGTGTGCCGGCGCTCCACCCCCGCGTTGGCGTGGAAGCGCCGCAGCAGCGCGTGGTCGAGGCTGCGCTGCGAGATCACCTCGGCGAAGGCCTCGGTGATGTCGGCCTGGGCGTGGGAGTGCGCCGGGAGCGCTGCGCGCGCGGAGAGGATCCTCATGTCGACTACCTCGGGTCTCTCGGGAGGGGGGTGGGCGTCGGGGTGGGTCGGTGGGGTCGGGCCAGGGCACGCAGGAGACCGCCCGCGAGGCGGGCGTCGATGCGCCCGTCTCCCAGGCCGATCTCGACGAGGGTGTCGAAGACGTGCCGGTCGCGGCCGGCCGCCCGGATCCCGGCGTCGACGACGCGGGGTGACTGGGCCAGCCGCGAGGCGACCCAGGTGTGGCGCAGGTGCTGGGCAAGCAGCGTGCGCACGGCACGGCGGTGCCGGGCACCGGCCTCCGACGGGGTTCCGGAGGCCACGCACCGTGCCGCGGTGCGCCCGGCCGCCAGCCCCGTGGCGACCGCGTAGTAGATGCCCTCGCCGGTCATCGGGTTGACGAGTCCGGCGGCGTCACCGGCGAGCAGCACGGCGCCGTCCGGCTGGTCCCACCGCCAGCTGCTCAGCGGCAGGTGGTGGCCGCGCCAGTCGCCGCCGTGCTGCGCGGCGCCGGGGACCAGGTGCTCGAGCTGCTCGAGCAGCAGCCGGCGGCTGGGGGCGGCTCCGCCGGCGCGCTCGCCGGGCAGCAGCTCGCCGTAGCCGACGTTGGCGAGTCCGTCACCCCGGTCGAAGGCCCAGGCGTACGACGGCTGGCGGCGGTCGCCGTAGCGGATCACCTGCCGGCCCCGCAGGTCCGGCGTGGTGGGTGCGTAGCCGCGGATCGCGATGGCTCGCGGCTCGCGTCGCGTGCCGAGCAGGGCCGTGCGGACGAGGGAGTGGGCACCATCGGCGCCGACCACGACGTGGCCGGCCAGATCGCCGGACACGACGGGCCCGGCCGGTGCGGGGTCGACGGAGGAGGCGCGGTGCCGACGCAGCACCGCCCCGGCCGCGACGGCGCGCTCGACGAGCCGGGCATCGAAGACCGTGCGGGGGACCACGTGCACCTCCCGGCGCATCGGTCCGGACACCTCGACGTCGCCGTGGGACAGCGAGAGGTGCCGCAGCGGCGTCCAGTCGTCGACGACGTCGCCGGCTCCCACCTCCGCCAGTGCGTCGAGGACGTGGGGGGCGATCCCGTCGCCGCACGACTTGTCGCGCGGGAAGTCGCTGCGGTCGAGCAGCAGCACGCGCAGTCCGGGCTGCTCGGCGAGCGCTCCCAGGGCGGCCGAGGCGCCCGCCGGACCGGCGCCGACGACCACGACGTCCCAGTGCTCGCGAGCCGCGGTCGACGTCATCGCGCCACCACCAGGAGGGCCGCATCGACCAGCGCGATGCCGACGGCCGCCGAGAAGGGGCGGCGTCCGGTCCCGGTCACCACGACGGCGGCCAGCGCGAGCACGACCACGCTCGCGCCGACGGCGACGACGGTCCCCGGGGAGGCGCCGAGCAGGACCACCGCCGTGGCGGCGACCAGGACGGCCGCGGCGACGGGCGCGATGCGGCGCCGGCCCAGGGCGTGGGGCAGCCCGTGGACGCCGGTGGCCGCGTCGTCGTCGAGGTCGGGCAGCACGTTGAGCAGGTGGGCGCCCACACCGAGCAGGGCCGCGCCGACCGGCCACCACCACGGCGGTGCCTGTCCGTCGGCGAGCGAGACGAACGCCGTCAGGCCGCCGAACGCGACGGCGTAGGGCAACCACGACCACGTCGTGGACTTGAGGCCGAGGTTGTAGGCCCAGGCCGCAGCGACACAGCCGAGGTGGACCAGGCCGGCGACGACCCCGCACGCCAGCGACAGCACGACGCACGCCGCCACGGCCACGGCACAGCAGACCCGCACCAGCGTGGCGGACACCTCGCCGTTGGCGATGGGCTTGTCGGTGCGGCCGGCACGGCGGTCGCGCTCGAGGTCGATCAGGTCGTTGCTCCAGCCGACCGAGAGCTGGCCGGCGAGGACCGCCGCGACGACGAGTGCGCCTCGTCCCGGGCCGAGCTGCTGGGCCGCCGCCAGCAGGCCGGCGAGGACGGTCACCGCCAGGGCGGGGCCGAGGTGTGCTGCGCCGGCGAGTCCGCGCAGCGCCACGGCCGGGCCGGCGTTGCGCCCGTGCGACACGTCCGCCGTCACGTGACCTCCTCGGTGGAGCGCTCGACGCGCTCCCTGTCGCGACGGTACCCATGCGAGCGAGCAGCAACGGCTGCCGTGGCGGCCAGTGCCGCCACCAGCCACCCTGCCAGGACGTCGGCGACGTAGTGCTCCCCGGTGTAGACCAGGGTCAGCGCCATCGCCGCCGCGTACGCCAGCAGGGCCGGTCGCGCGAGCCGCGGCACCGACGGCCAGAGGAACAGCGCCACGAGGAGCGCCGCTCCGGCGTGCAGGGAGGGCATCGCCGCCACGGGGTTGCTGCCCGACTGCCCGAGCTCGGTGAGACGGCCGACGACGTCCAGCTGGAGGTGGTCCCAGCCGATGTGGGAGATCCGGTCGACCGCGCCGATCTGTCCACGCTCCGAGGCCAGCCACGGGGGAGCGGCGGGGTAGACGACGTAGCCGACGATGCCGACGAGCGACATGGTGAGGGCGGCCGCGACCCACTCGCGGAAGCGGTCGCGCAGCCGGAACCACACGACGGCGGTCAGCAACGGGATCGTGACGAAGTGGGTGATGTAGACGAGGGCGGCGGCCGCGTCGTACCAGTGCGGGGCGCCGTCGACGAGCCGCTCCTGCAGCCAGACGGTGGGGACCTCGCCGAAGAGCCACTCGTCCGCGCGGGCCGGGCCAAGGACGTTCAGGCTCGCGCCGATGCGGTTGGTGGAGCTGCCCTCCCCGGTCCCGAGCGGGGCGGTGATCCACTGGGCCAGCCAGTAGGCGGCGAGGATCGCGCTGAGCGGGGACCACGCGATCAACAGCTGTGCGACGGGACCGTGCCGCGAGTCCTGCGCAGCGGGCGGAGCGGCCGTGGCGGACCGGTCGGTCACCCCCTGGCGGACGTCGGCCTCGCTCGTCACTGCACCCTCCCGCGTCGGGACAGCCGGGCGAGCACCGACTGGGCGCGGAACCGGTTGTAGCGCTGGATGAGGATGAACGGCAGGTTGGCGAGCACTCCGTAGGCGACGAGCAGCGCGGACGCCAGCGGTGGGTTCCACAGCAGGAACAGCGGCGAGCACGCCATGGCCCACCAGTGGGTCAGCTCCGCGCGCCGCGTCTCCCGGACGAAGACGGTGAGGCCCTCGCGGTCGGTGGCCGGCAGCTCGCGCTTGCTGACGCCGCCCTCGAACAGGGCGCCGGCCTCGGGAAGCCGGTCCTTCCACCGGTGGATGCGCAGGCGGCGGTAGCACCGGCCGCCGGCCTCGAACTGCCGTGGACGCAGCAGCCATCCGTCGCGCGCCAGCCTGTCCTCGCCCAGTCGGTGGGCCGCGTATCCGGTCGCGGCATGGAAGACCCCCCAGGCGACGATGTCGACGAGGACGGTCAACCACTGCGGCATGACCAGCCGGAGCATCAGACCACCTCCCCGGCCCGGTCGCGTCGCAGGTCCACCGAGCGTCCGCGCCACCGCACCGAGCGCCGCACGGCGGTGAGCACGGCCGAGCGCGCGAACACGAGGTCGAAGGCCAGCAGGGGCACGGGGAACAGGGCCCAGGTCCACCACCGGAACGAGCCGGCCCGGCGCAGGATCGCCCGGAGCTGCCAGGCGAAGCCCACCCAGGCGACCGCCCACAGCAGGGGAGGTCCGAGCACGAGGGAGCCTCCGCGGCCGGTCAGTGCCTCGGCGAGGTGGACGAGCGCGCCGACGGCCACGGCGTGGTGCGCGCTGATCCACAGCACCGCGGCCAGCGTCGCCCGCGGCGCGGCCGCCGCGGCTCCCGAGGCGACGTTCTTGGTCCACCCCGACACGAGCTGGGCGAGTCCTCCCGGATAGCTGCGCATCGACACCGACCTGCCGCCCGCGGCGCACCGCACCGGCAGTCCGGCACGGTCGTAGGCGGCGGCCAGCTGCACGTCGTCGAGGATCTCCCCCCGCACGGAGGCGTGACCGCCGACGCTGTCGTAGTCGGCCCGGGAGGTCAGCAGGCACGGACCGAACGCCATCGGCCGGCCGACCGGGTGGCGGGTGAAGGCGCCGCTGGCCAGGAGCGAGACGACGTTGAAGTAGGCGGAGAGCTGCTCGTAGGGGCGGACCACCCGGTGGAACGGCTGGACCGAGACCAGTCCGCCGTGCCGCTCGTGCAGCTCGAGCAGCCCGGCCGTCGCGCCGGGGGCCAGCACCGTGTCGGCGTCGAGGAACAGCAGCAGGTCGCCGGTGGTGGCGCCGGCACCGGTGTGGCACGCCCACGCCTTGCCGGTCCAGCCGGGCGGCGGCGTGCCGGCGGGCAGCACCCGGGCACCGCCGGCGTGCGCGACGTCGGCCGTCCGGTCCCGGGAGCCGTCGTCCACCACCACGACCTCCGCGACCGGGACGGACAGCTCGCGGAGCGATGCGAGCAGCGCCGGCAAGGAGTCCTCCTCGTCGCGGGCCGGCACGACGACCGAGATCGACGGCGACCCGGTCGTCGTACGTCCTGGCGGGAGCGTCCGCAGGTCGCGGAGGAACCACCACGGGCAGGCCGCGGCCGCGAGGAGGAGGACGACGAGCAACAGGTCAGCCATGCCGGCCGCTCCGGGAGCGGGTGAGGACCAGGGGCATGCCGCCGCGCGGGTGGACCGCCACCAGCGCCTGGGGGTCGGGACGGGTCCAGCCGTGGGGGAGCGTCACGTGGTGGTCGGCGAGGAGCCGGTCCAGGACCACGGCCATCTCGCCGAGGGCGAACTCGCGGCCGATGCAGAGCCGGGGCCCCTGCCCGAAGGGGAGGTAGCCGGTCCGCGCGGCCGGCCCGTCGAGGAAGCGTTCGGGACGGAAGGCCAGCGGGTCGGACCACGAGTGCGTACGGCGGTGCACCACCCAGGGGCTGATGATGGCCAGCGTCCCCGCCGGCACCTCGACACCGCCGATGACGTCGGGACCGTGCGAGCGCCGCGAGATCGCCCAGGCGGGCGGGTAGAGCCGCAGCGCCTCGTCGATCACGGCCCGGGTCCACGGGATCCGGTCGCGGTGGTCGAGCATGGTCACCGGACCCCCCAGGCCGGCGAGCTCGTCGCGGAGCCGGTCCTGCGCATCGGGGTGCTCGGCCAGGAGCATCAACGTCCAGGTCAGCGCGCCGGCGACGGTCTCGTGCCCGGCGATGACCATGGTGACCAGCTCGTCGCGGACCTGCTCGTCGCCGAGACCGCTGTCGAGGAGCAGGCCGAGCAGGTCGTCGCCGTGCGAGGTGCTCGACGCCGTCCCGCCACGGGCTCGACGCTCGGCGACCAGCTGGGACGTGATCACGTCGAGCCGACGCCGCGTGGCGCGCAGCCGGACGTTGGTCGGCGTCGGTGCCCACTCCGCGGTGGGGAGGATCGACCGGCCGAGGCGGACCACGAGCTCGGCGGCGTCGCTGGTCGCGTCGAGGAGCTGTTGCGCGTGTCCGGAGAGGTCGGCGGAGAACAGCGCGCGCCCCACCGCGTCCAGCCCGACGCGATGGGTGAGGGTGGCGACGTCGACCGTCAGCCCGGCGCCCGGCGCGAGGTGCCCGAGCACGCTCACGAGCGCCTCGTCGGCCGCCGCGCGGACCTGGTCGCTGACCGCCTCGAGCCGCTGGTGGTGGAAGGCCGGGGCGGCGACGCGTCGGTGCTCGATCCAGCTCGGCTCGGCGGAGGCCAGCAGTCCCTGTCCCGTCACCCGGGCCAGGGCGCCGTACTGCACCGTCTTCTTCCCCCAGTTGCGTGCCGAGGCCTGGAGGACGTGGCGGATGTCGTCGGGGTCGTTGACCAGCAGGGCCGGCGGACCCGGGACGGGAAAGGCGACCAGGTCGCCGTAGCGCTCGGTCACCTGCACGAGGAACGACAACGGGTCGCGCCGCACCGAACGGAAGGCGCGGGCCATGTCGAGCGACGTGGGACCCGTCACGCCCAGCTCGGTGGGCCGCATCGCCTGCAGCCGGGTCGCGGTCCTCGCGAGGGTGCTCATGCCGGCTCCTCGCGTCGGCGGCCCAGCCACGTCCAGGCGACGCAGGAGGTCAGCACCAGGCCGAACCCGAAGAGCAGGTCCTCGACGGGGGCGTAGAGGATGCGCCAGTCCCCGAGGAGGGAGATCCGGTCGTCGCCGAGGATCGCGCCGGGGTCGTACTGCACGATGCGTCGGCCGGTGAGCCAGCCGTTGGTGAGGAGCTGGAAGAACACGATGATCGCGTAGGCCGCCCACCAGTCGCGGGTGCTGGTGAGCCGGGTGCGGGCGGCCCAGCGGTCGACCGCCAGCGCAGCCAGCACGCCGACGACGGCGAGCGTCGTGTAGGTCATCGGGCGTCCTCCCGCTGCCGGCGGCGCGCCACCTTCACGGCCTCGAACGTCAGCACCGAGACCAACGGGATGACCACGAAGAAGCCGATCTCCTCCAGCGGCAGCCCCGCGATCCGCCACGGCAGCGTCTGCGCCTCGTCGAACCACCAGTGCCCGACGCGGGTGGCGTAGAGGTCCCACAGCACGAACGGTGTCCCGGCGAGCGCGATGGTCAGCAACAGCCGGCGTGGCTGGCGCAGGACCGACAGGCGGAAGGCGGGCACGAGGGGGAGCGTGCCGGCGAGGCAGAAGACGAGCATGGCGACGTAGGCCCAGTGCGGGAGGCTCATCCGCCCACCGGCAGGACGGATCGGTCGCCGCTCAACCGCTTGAGGACCAGCTCGGCACTGATCAGGCACATCGGCAGCCCCACCCCGGGCACCGTGCTGGCGCCTGCGTAGAGCAGCCCGTCCACCTTGGCCGACACGTTGCCGGGGCGGAGGAACGCGCTCTGGCGCAGCGTGTGCTCGAGCCCCAGGGCGCCGCCCTGCCAGGCGTTGTAGCGGGTGGCGAAGTCGCGCGGGCCGACGGTGTGCCGCACCCGGATGCGCTCGCGCAGGTCGGGGATCGCCGCCCACGAAGCCACCTGGTCGATCGCGGCGTCGGCCGCGCGCTCCACCTGCTCGGACCCGTGGCCGTCGTCTCCGCCGCTCCCGATGCCGGGGTCGGCCGGGACGGGCACGAGGACGAAGAGGTTCTCGCACCCCTCGGGCGCCACGCTCGGGTCGGTCTCCGACGGCTTGCAGACGTAGACGGACGCCGGGTCGGGCACCCGGGCGTCCGCGCCGAAGATGTCGCCGAAGTTGGCGGCCCAGTCGGTGGTGAAGAAGAGCGAGTGGTGGGGCAGCTCGGGCAGGTGACCCTCGACGCCCAGCATCGCCAGCACGGCGCCGGGGCCGGGGGAGCGGTCGCGCCACGCCGGCTCCGGGTGCGTCTGCAGCCCGGCGGGCAGCAGCTCGGTCTCGAGGTGGTGCAGGTCGGCGGCACCGACCACCACGTCCGCCTCGATCGTGCGCCGGGTGCCGTCCGTCTCGGCCTCGACACCGGTGACCGCCGGCCGGCGACCCGACGCCTGCTCGTCGGTCAGGATCCGCACGACCCGCGCACCGGTGTGCAGCCGGGCGCCGTGGCGCTCGGCCAGCGCGGCGATGACCGCGATGAGGCGGGTGAAGCCGCCCTGCGGGTAGAGCACCCGGTCGCCGAGGTCCAGCCGGCTCATCAGGTGGTAGAGGCTCGGCGCGCGACTGGGGGACGAGCCCAGGAACACCGCGGGGTAGCCGAGGACCTGCCGGATCCGGTTGTCCGCGAACTGCGCGGCGATGTGGCTCTCCAGCGAGCGGGTGAGGAGACGCCCGAGACTCGGGCTGCGCCGGACCACGTCGGGGTGCAGGAACGCCGATGCGGAGTCGAAGCTGCTGTAGAGGAACCGGCGCAGCGCGACGTCGTACGTCTCCTCCGCCGAGGCGAGGTAGCGGTCGAACGCGACGCCGGCGCCGGGCTCGAGGGACTCGAAGACGGCACGGTTGTGGGCCCGGTCGGGTCGCACGTCCACCGGTTGCGGGTGCCCCTCGAAGAAGACCCGGTAGCTCGGGTCGAGCGTGACGAGGTCGAGCTCGGCCTCCGCCGTCGTGCCGAGGAGGGCGAAGAAGTGCTCGAACACCTCGGGCATCAGGTACCACGAGGCGCCGGTGTCGAACCGGAACCCGTCCCGCTCCACGCTGCCGACCCGGCCGCCGAGGTCGTCGTTCTGCTCGAGCAGGTCGACGCTGTGGCCGCGGGAGGCCAGGAGGGCGGCGGTGGCGAGGCCGGCGATGCCCCCACCGACCACGACCACCCGGCGGGACCGGTCGTCGGGGGGCGTGGAGCGACGGCCGAGCCGTGCGGGGAGCCCGTACCTCACGAGCGGCTCCCGGTGAGGGCGCCGGCCGCGATCCGCAGCTTGACCGTGCGGGGCACCCGGACGCGGGCGCGACGGATCTCCTGTGCCGGCGTCTCCCGCAGCCGCGAGGACAGCTCGGCGAAGGTCGCGTGCGCGGCGGCGACGGCCCGTCGGCTGCTGGCGGGCAGCTCCGGCACGACCGCCCCGGCCGCGGCCAGGTCGGCGTCGATGTCGTCGAGGATGCGGTCCCGGTCGGCGTCGCAGATGAGGACCGGGTCGAGTGCGGGGAAGTAGCAGCGGTGGAGGAGCTCGTGGTCATCGGCGAGGTCGCGGAGGAAGTTGAGCTTCTGGAACGCGGCGCCGAGACGTCGTGCGCCGGGCGCCAGGGCGTCGTAGGCCGCGGACCGGTCGGCCGGCCCGTCGGGGGCCGCGAGGAAGGCACGCAGGCACATCAGTCCCACCACCTCGGCCGAGCCGTAGACGTAGCGCTGGAAGCTCTCGGCATCGTGGGTGGTGGTGTGGAGGTCCATCCGCATCGAGGCGAAGAACGGAGCCACGACGTCGTCGTCGATGCCGACGGCGACGGCCGTGCGCGCGAAGGCGTGCACGACGAGGTTGCCGCTGTAGCCGGCGTCCAACGCGTGACGTACGTCGTCGTGCAGCCACGTCAACATCCGCTCGCGCGGTCCGGGACCGAGGGCCGGGTCGGGGTTGTCGACGATCTCGTCGGCGACGCGGACCAGGGCGTAGATGTTGCGGACCTGCGTGCGCACCGGCTCGGCCAGCAGCCGGGAGGCGAGGCCGAAGGAGCTGGAGTACTGACGGATGACCACCGCGGAGCTGCCCTCGGAGACGACGTCGTAGAGGTTGCGCGGGGCCGCGCGGCGGACGAAGAGGTTCACGCGGCGACCTCGCGACCGTCCGCGAGCACCGACCGCTGCGCGGCCATGCTCGCGAAGAGGTCCTGGGGGATGCCGAGCTCGTCGACGACCGATCGAGCGGCGACGAGGTGCTCCTCGACGAGCTGCTCGACGAAGAGGCGGGACCCCGACACCGTGAGGAGTCGCTGGGCCTCGACCAGCTCGTCGGTGCCGAGGTCGCGACCGACGAAGGTGGAGATCTCCCGCCACTCGGGAGTCGACCGCGCGTGCACGAGCAACGGCGTCTGCTTGCGCGTGCGCAGGTCGCTCGTGGAGCTCTTCCCGGACCGGCCCGGGTCGCCGAAGACGCCGATGAGGTCGTCGACGAGCTGGAAGGCGATGCCCAGGGCCCGCCCGGCCTGCCCGAGCCGGGCGGTCGTCGCGTCGTCGGCACCCGCCAGCACGGCACCTGCCTGCAACGGGAGGGCGAAGGAGTAGGCGCTCGTCTTCTGCTCCTCCATCGCCAGGCTCTCGTGGAGGGTGGTGGCGACGACGGTCATCGACAGCCGTACGTCGGCCAGCTCGCCCGAGGCGGTGGTGTGCAGCGCCGCGTCGAAGAGATCGAGCAGCCGGTGCGTCACGTCGGTGGGGGCTCCGCAGGTGGCGACGGCCCGGACCGCGGCCGCCAGGGCGAGGTCACCGGCGAGGATGCCCGCCGTGCGTCCGTAGGCAGCCGCCTCCTCGGCTCCCGCGCCGTCGGCCAGCGCGGTGTCGCGGAAGGTGCCGCTGACGTTGAGCCGGCCCCGGCGCAGGTGGTCCCCGTCGATGACGTCGTCGTGGATGATGAACGCGGTGTGCAGCAGCTCGACGGCTGCTCCCACCTCGGCCGCCGCCGCGGCGAGCGTCCCGCCGAGCGCGTCGTGGGCCGTGGTCAGCAGGGCCGGGCGGAACCGCTTGCCGCCCTCGGACGCGGTCGCCAGTGCGTCCCAGAGCAGGGCGTGCTCGGGATCGGTCGCCACCGCCTTCGCCCGACCGCGCTGGAGCAGTCGCGCCAGCGCCTCGTCCGTCGTGACAGATGTCATCTGTCCTCCCGTTCCCGTCGTGAGGTGACAATCTATGCAACACTTCGAACTAAATCTAGGCAGGGTGAGGAGTTTGTTGCAGATGGAGCCATCCTCGGGTGCCACCCTGACCATCGGCGACCTGGCGGCTCGCACTGGGGTACCCGTTGCCACCATTCGTAGCTGGGAGTCCCGCTACGGGTTTCCCAGTCCCACCCGCCAGGCCGGACGGCACCGGCGCTACGCCGAGGGTGACGTCGCCGCCGTGCTGGAGGTGGTGCGCCACCGGAGCGGAGGACTCGGGCTGGGTGCGGCGGTGCGACGGGTCACCGCGGGGTCGGTGCGGGCGCGGTCGGTCTTCGCGGAGGTCCGCCGCCAGCACCCCGAGCTGGGCCTGCAGGTGCTGACGAAGCGCACGCTCGGAGCCCTCAGCCGCGCCATCGAGGACGAGTGCTGTGCCCGCGCCGCCGACCCGCTGCTGTTCGGCGGCTTCCAGCGCGAGGAGTTCCTGCGCGGCTCCCAGGCACGCTGGGTGGACCTGGCCCGGACGGCACGGGTGGCCGTGGCCTTCGCGCACCTCACCGAGCCGGCGTCCACCTCGCCAGGGGGGCCGGTCGAGGTCGCCCTGCCCGACGACGCCCCGCTGGGCCGCGAGTGGTTCGTGATCTGCGACGCCCCGGACCTGCCCGCGTGCCTGGTCGCCGTCGAGCTGCCCAGCACCCGGCAGCACACCGAGGCGCAGCGGCCGTTCGAGGTGCTGTGGTCGGTCGATCCGTCGGTGGTCCGTCACGCCAGCCGGGTGGCCGCGACGCTCGCGGAGGAGTACCGGCCCGGCTGGAGCACGAGGGCGTTCGCGGCACTGGCCGAGGACGCCCCGCCCGCCTCCGACGACCTGCGTCGTGCCGCCGAGCTGTTCGACCGGATGCTGGGCTATCTCGAGCCGCGGCGCTGAATGAGCGTTCCACCCGTGGCGACGTGATCCCCTACGGGCGCGGCGACGCGCCGCGGTCGGACAGCCGCCCTGCCGCCGTGGTGGAGGATGGACGCGATCCCTCCACCACGTCGACGGGCAACCATCAGTGAGCGTCACGGTCTTCACGAACGCGGCAGTGTTCGACGGCTTCTCCTATCGCGGGGACGTGGGCGACGTCGTGGTGGACCGCGGCAGGATCACCGCCGTCGGCCCGGACGCGTCGCCGATCGGCGCGACCGTGGTCGACGTGGCCGGCGGGCTCCTGCTGCCGGGATTCACCGACGCCCACGTCCACCCCGTCCAGGGTGGGCTCGAGCGCCTCGGCTGCGACCTGAGCGGACTCCCGGCCGACCGCCTCGCCTACCTGCAGCACGTCCGTGAGCACGCCGGGGCACACCGCGACGCGGACTGGGTCCAGGGCGGGGGCTGGGCGATGGCGGCCTTCCCCGGTGGCCTGCCGACCGCGCGCGAGCTGGACGCGGCGGTGCCCGACCGCCCGGTCGCGCTGGTCAACCGCGACCACCACGGGATGTGGGTCAGCTCGCGGGCGCTCGAAGCCGCCGGCATCACCTCGCGCACCCCCGATCCCCCTCACGGCCGGATCGAGCGCGACGCGGACGGGGAACCGACGGGTGTCCTGCACGAAGGCGCGATGGACCTGCTCGCGGACGTCCTGCCCGCGGCGACCGACGCCGAGATGTACGCCGGCTTCCTCGAGGGTCAGCGCCACCTCCACTCGCTGGGCATCACCGGCTGGCAGGACGCGATCGTCGGGGCCTACTCGGGCATGCGGGACGCCGGCCCGACGTACGCCAGGGCCGCCGCCAGCGGTGACCTGACGGGGACTGTGGTCGGCGCCCTGTGGTGGCAACGAGAACGCGGCGACGAGCAGGTCGCGGAGCTCCTGGCCAAGCGGGAGGAGTACACGGGCGGGAGGTTCGCGGCGACCTCCGTCAAGATCATGCAGGACGGCGTCGCCGAGAACGGGACCGCGGCGCTGGTCGAGCCCTACCTGGACCGCTGCGGCCACGCCACGACCAACACGGGCATCTCGTTCGTCGATCCGGTGCGCCTGCGCCACTACGTCAGCGAGCTCGACGGGCACGGCTTCCAGGTCCACTTCCACGGCCTCGGCGACCGGAGTGTCCGCGAGGCCCTCGACGCGCTCGAGGGCTCCGATCCCGGGCGCCGTCACCAGATCGCGCACCTCCAGCTGGTGCACCCCCGGGACGTCCCCCGCTTCGGGGACCTCGGGGTCGCCGCCAACATCCAGGCGCTCTGGGCCTGCCTCGACGACCAGATGACCGAGCTCACCATCCCGTTCCTCGGGTCGGAGCGGGCCGGGCGCCAGTACCCCTTCGCCGACCTGCACCGCGCGGGCGCCCGGCTCGTGGCCGGCAGCGACTGGCCCGTCAGCACGCCCGACCCGCTCGCGGCCATCCACACGGCCGTCCACCGCACGTCGTACGGCGAGCCCGCCCCCGCGGGGACCGAGCCGTTCCTGCCGGAGCAGGCGCTCTCCCTCGAGGTCGCCTTCGCCGCCTACACGAGCGGGTCGGCCTGGGTGAACCACCGCGACGACGCCGGCACCATCACCCGCGGTGCCGTGGCGGACCTGGTGGTCCTCGATCGTGACCCGTTCCGGGAGCCGGAGCAGATCGGCGCCGCCCGGGTGCGGTCGACGTGGATCGACGGGACCTGCGTCCACGAGGCGTGACGCAACCTCGGTTGGGTCGGACCCGCACTCACGACGCCGCGACGAGGTCGTCGACGACCTCGGCGAGCCGCGCGGGTGCGTGCGTGCGAGCGATGCTGTCGGCGATCGCGCGGGCGCGCTCGCGGTATCGCGGCTCGTCCATGACCGTCCGCACGGCGGCACGCACCTGCGACGCGGACGGTGTCTCGGACCTGAGCCTGCGCCCCACCCCCGACCACTCGACCCGGGCACCGACCTCGGGCTTGTCCTCCTTGCCGCCGCTGGTGACGACGGGCACGCCGTGCCGGAGTGCGTACTGGACGCCGCCGTACCCACCGTTCGTGATGAACACGTCGGTCCGCCGCAGGAGCTCGTCGTACGGCAGGTAGCCGGCTGCCCTCGCGTTGGGCGGCAGGGAGGGAAGCGAGTCGAGTGGGCGCCCGCCCGTGGCGACCACGACGAGCACGTCGTCGCCGCCGAAGGCCTCGAGCGCGGGGACGATGACCTGGCGGTAGTCCCGGTTGGCGATCGTGCCCTGGGTGACGTGCAGGACCGGGCGTGATCCGTCCAGGTCGCCCCACCACTCCGGAAGGGGAGTGGCGGCGCCGGGCGGGGTGATGGGCCCGGCGAAGTGCAGGGTGGACGGGGCGTCCGAGCGGTCGTACTCGAACTCCGGCACGGTGAACTGCACGATGGCCTCGGCGTGTCGGTGCCAGTCCATCACGGGGTAGGGCAGCGGGTCGCCGTGGAGCTGCACGTTGATCTGCGCGGCCACCCGTTCCGCACGGGGAAAGACCGTGCGTGCCGCCACCGCGCCCAGCAACCGGTTGCGGAGGCGTCCCAGTGGCCCGGCCATCGGTGTCAGCCCCATGCCGTACGGCGCGGTGTCGCGGCTGACGAGGGGGAGAGGGAGGACGCCGCAGACCACGACCGGGGGACGGACGTCTCGGCCGTGCCCCAGCAGGAAGGCCCCGGCGAACGCCGTGTCGACGAGGACCGCGTCGGCCGGTTCGGCACGGTGCGCCGCCATCACGGCATCGTGCTGACTGCGCCCGGGACGTACGAAGACGTGCTCGACGTCGAAGGCGATCGCCTTCGCACCCCGGAGGCCGGCGCGCTCCGGATAGACCGTCGCCCAGTCCTGGCGGTCGTCGAAGTCGGCATCGCCCGGGAGCGGTAGGTGCTCGGCTCCGGCGGCGCGGACCGTGTCGCCGAAGCGTGCGCCCGTGATGAACCGGACGCGGTCGCCGCGCTCCACGAGGTGGCGAGCGATCTGCACGAGGGGAGCCACGTGCCCGTGGATCGGTACGCAGCCGATGATGATGCTGTTGGCCATGTCGGGTCCCCTTGGTCGGCCGACGCGAGTGGCGTCATCCCCACTATTCACTGGCATGGCATACTAGTCAATGTGGTCGAGACCAGTGGTGACCCGCGTCCCTACCGGTCCGAGCTGCGTACGAGGAGGGCGGCGGAGACCAGGCTGCGCGTGGTGGAGGCGGCTGCAGACCTGTTCGGGAGCCAGGGCTACGGGCCCACCACGTTCGCCCAGGTCGCCGAGCAGGCCGGAGTCGCGGTCGAGACGGTCCGCAAGCACGGCTCCAAGTCTGCACTGCTGTGGGCCGCGGTCGAGCTGTCGGCCTTCGGGGTGGTGGGAGAGGCCGACTTCCTCGCCACTGACCTCGGACGAGCGTGGGTGCGCATCGAGACCCCCGAGGAGCTGGCCTCGTTCACCGGCGAGGTGATGACCTCGATCAACGCGCCGTCCGCAGGTCTGTGGACCGCAGCGGTGAGCGCCGCGCACGACAACCCCGAGGTGAGCGCGTTCCGTGGCCGGATGCTCGCCTCGGTGCGCAACCAGGTCGAGTCGGCCTTCGGCGTCCTCGCCGACCGTGGCTGGCTCCGGACCGACGTCGACCTCGACGAGCTCGTGGAGGCGTTCTGCGTCGTGACGTCGATCGAGTCCTACGTGCGGTTCGTGCAGGTGGACGGGCGTTCGGAGGCCGCCTACCAGGCGTTCGTCGCCCGCGTCTTCCGGGAGTCGATCCTCTCGAGTCCCGTCAGCTTCCGCCCGCCGGCAGCGCCTCGAGCATGACGTCCGGGTTGTCGCGGGCGGTGACCATGGCGCGCCACTGGTCGACGAACAGCGCCAGGCGGGTGCCGTCGCTGCGCTCGAGCACCTCGACGCCCCGCATCCCGGCGAGCGCCGCCGCGCCGGCCGCATCGGTCCGCCGGGCGACCTGGTAGTCGAGCGGGGAGAACCGGATGGGGGCGTTGAACTCGTTGGTCATCCGGTCCTCGACCACCTCGAACTGCATCGGTCCGACGGCGGCCAGGACGGGGTTCTGGTCGCCGCGCAGGTCGGACCGCAGCACCTGGACGACGCCCTCCTGGTCGAGCTGCTCGATCCCGCGGCGGAACTGCTTGTAGCGGCCGATGTCACCCGCGCTGGCGGTCACGAAGTGCTCGGGAGCGAAGCTCGGGACGGGCGGGTACTCGATGGGGTCGCCGACGTAGACGGTCTCGCCGACCCGCAGGGCCTGCGCGTTGACGAAGCCGATGATGTCGCCTGGCGCGGCCGTCTCGACCGACGTCGTCTCCCGGCCGAAGACGGCCTGGGCGAACTTCGTCGCGAAGGGTCGACCCGTGGTGGCGTGGGTCACGACCATGCCCCGCTCGAACGTTCCCGACACGACGCGCGCGTAGGCGAGCCGGTCGCGGTGGGCGTTGTTCATCCCCGACTGGACCTTGAAGACGAAGGCGCTGAAGTCGTCGTCGACCCGGCGGACCGAACCGTCGACGCCCAGGGTGGGGCTGGGGTCCGGCGCCAGGTCGAGCAGCAGGTCGAGCAGCTGCGCCACACCGAAGTTCTGCAGCGCCGAGGCGAACATGACGGGAGTGGTCTCCCCGGCCAGGAAGCGGTCCTGGT
Source organism: uncultured Actinomycetota bacterium (assembly GCA_963740115.1). Taxonomy (GTDB): domain Bacteria; phylum Actinomycetota; class Actinomycetes; order Propionibacteriales; family Nocardioidaceae; genus Nocardioides. The sequence goes on from CAVUCQ010000008.1 coordinate 352,327, forward strand.
CGTGGTCGGCCTCGTCGAGGGTGAGCAGGTCGTGCTCCTCGACCGCCTCCGCCCACAGGCGCGCGTCGATCTCCTCCACCTCGTCGGGCGCCATCCGCCGCTCCGGGGCGCGGGTGGCGCCGCCGGCGGTGCGCGTGTACTTCACGAACTCGCCCGTCCGGCGGTCGAGCACGCCGCGGAAGTCGCCCGCCTCGCCGACCGGCCAGGTGAGCGGGGTGGGTCGCAGGTTGATCTTCTGCTGGATGAGGTCCATCAGCTCGAGGGCGGAGAGCCCAGGGCGGTCCCACTTGTTGATCACCGTCATCACCGGGATGCCGCGCAGCGCACAGACCTTGAACAGCTTGAGGGTCTGCGGCTCGAGCCCCTTGCCGGCGTCGACCAGCATCACCGCGGAGTCGACGGCGGACAGGACGCGGTAGGTGTCCTCGGAGAAGTCGCTGTGGCCGGGGGTGTCGACCAGGTTGATCACGTGGTCGCGGTAGACGAACTGCAACGCGGCCGACGTGATCGAGATCCCGCGCGCCTTCTCCATCGCCATCCAGTCCGACACGGTGGCGCGCCGGTCGCCCTTGCCGTGGACGGCTCCCGCCTCCGTGATCACCCGGGCGTGCAGGGCGAGCGCCTCGGTGAGCGTGGACTTGCCCGCGTCGGGGTGGCTGATGACGGCGAAGGTACGGCGGGGGCGGGTGTCGGGCACCGAGCGAATCTACCGGTCGGTGCGCCCGACCGCCGCTTCGTCGACAGGGGCCACCCTCGAGCCCTGGCCGATCGTCGCGCACCGGCACCTGCAGCCGCCCACCCTTGCCGCGGGCGCCCACACACCTCACGATGGAGGTCGGCAGGTCGCCTTCGTGGACGGGGTAGCGCATGGTCGCAACGACGTGGCGGACTCGTGCAGTGTCCGTGTGGACGCTCGGCGTGATCCTGGCCACCGCCTCCGGGCCGGCGACGGCGGACACCGCCGCGGTCGACGACCCCGTCGGGGACTCGACGTTCGTGGACGTCTCCCGGGTGCGAGTCGCGCACCGGGACGCCGTGACAGTGCGGGTCCGATCCGCCGTCCCGCTGGCGGTCGGGCAGCGCTACTCGTTCTGGATCGACGCCGGCAACGGTCCGAACCACCACGTCGCCTTCAGCGCCAACGCGGGCTTCGACGACGCGCTGGGACTGGTGCAGGCCTTCAGCGACCGTCCGTCGCGCTTCGTTCCGTGCCCGGGCCTGCGAGCCCGCGCCGACATCTTCGAGGACAAGCCGGTGTCCATCCGCGTCCCGCGGCGCTGCTTGGGGAACCCCAGGAGGATCCGGGTCGCGGTCCGCTTCAAGGACGAGACCAATTCCACCGTGGACTGGGCTCCGGGTCGCCGGACCTTCGGGCCCTGGGTCGAGCGGTAGCAGGAGGGAACACATGGAGCGCAACGTCCTGGTACGAGGGATGCAGCGGCTCGAGGATGCGGCGGCGCTGGACCGGCCGGTCCTGGCCCTGGAGCCCCACGTGGCCTCGCTGTTCGGATCGGGAACCAGGGGCTCGGTCCTGCGGGGCGAGTGGCTCGGCCACGCGCTCCACCCGCTGCTCACCGACCTCGTCATCGGCAGCTGGACCTCCGCGACCGTCCTGGACCTGTTCGGAGGGCGCGACACGGCTGCGGCGGCGCAGCGGCTCGTGGCCACGGGTCTGCTCGCCGTGGGACCGACCGCCTGGACGGGCTGGGCGGAGTGGTCGGCGGCGGGACCGCGCGACAAGCGGGTGGGACTCGTGCACGCGGCCACCAACGCAGTGGCGATCGGCACCTTCGCAGCGTCGTACGCCGCGCGGCGCCGGGGTCGGCACCAGGCAGGGGCGTCACTGGCGCTGGCGGGCTCGGCCGTCTCCGCGGTCGGCGCCTACCTCGGCGGACACCTGGCCATGGCGCGCCAGGTGGGCAGCCGGCATCCGGCGTTCGAGACCGCGCGGAGCTGACGCGCGCGCTCAGCCGCGGAGGCCGGTGATCGTCAACACCACTCCCGCGTGGTCGGAGGGCCACAGCCCCGTGGCTGCGTCCTTGGCGGCCGGCTCGTCGCCGGTGACCTCCCCTGCGACCACGTCGAGCTGCTGCCCGGGCCCCGGCTTGGCGAAGATCATGTCGATGCGGTGGGTCCAGCTGCCCGGAGCGGGCTCGTCGACGAACTCGTTGAGCCCGGACGTCCAGCCCTGGTTGGCCGGGCGCCACTTCAGCCACATGTCGGTGAATCCCCCGGCGGTGATGAACCGGTAGGGCTGCCAGTGCGGCACGGGGATGGGGTCCGTGGGCTTGGTGGTGCCGTTCAGCGGGTCGGAGTTGCAGTCGCAGGCGATCACCGTGGCCCGGCCCGCGGCCGTGGTCTCGGCCAGCAGCTCCTGTGCCTGCCCGAGTGCCGCGAGCGAGCTGAACGCCTCGAGGTGGGTGTTGACGAAGCGGAACGACGTGCCCGAGCCCTGGGCCACGTCGACCCAGCCGTAGCCCCGGATGATGTCGAGCGTCGACCCGCCCACGTTCACCGGGACCTTGGTGTCGTACTGGGCGCTGCCCTTGTCGAGCACCCTCAGGTTGCTGCTCGCTCGCAGCAGGATCACGTCGCGCATGGTGAGCCGGATGTCGCGCCCCTGGGTCACGGTGCCGAGCGCCGGGTTGCCGAGGAACGCCGGGGACTCGAGGTCCATCTCCTCCTGGACCACCACGGCCTTGTACGGCACGCCCTCCTGGCGCAGGTCCTGCAGCAGGAGCTGGAGGTAGTCGTAGTCGACCTGCTCCGAGTTCGGCGTTCCCAGCGGCGTCGCGCCGAAGGGCGGCGGCAGCTCCAGGGGCCCGCTCCGCCACAGGGCAACCTCCTGCAGGCCGACGAGGTCGGGGCTCTCCCGGGCGATCTCCGCTGCGAGCAGCTCGCTGCGCCGCGGGAAGTTGGTCCGGTCGACGATGGCGCGGGTCTCGACGTTGGAGTTGCCGAGGGCCACCAGCGCGGCCAGGCCCGTCTTGCCGGCGGTCGCCCTGATGGGACGCTGGATGTCGACTCCGAGGTACACGTTGCGGGTCATCACCGTCGTCGACGTGCCGGCATCGTCCGGACGCGCCTGCGCCGGCGTGGCCCCGGCGGCCGCCACGACGACGCTGATCCCTGCGGCGGCAACGGCCGCCCTGCCTGCCCACGGCCGAAGTCGAAGCCTCATCGGTGTGCCCTCCCAGAAAGTGTCTGCCCCTGCGTCTGCTCTGCATCATGGGCGAGCGCCGCGGAGTTGACCAGACCCGCCGGCGGCGAGCAGTGGCTCACGGTCCGTCCGCCCCCACATTGGACTAGACCGATGCACGGCCCCGGGGGACCGGCGTCGCCGTGGCCTACCGTGGCGCTGGACGTACTACGGGGATCGACATGACGAGTCTTGCCGACGACACAACGCGGTTGATGCCGTACGTGCCGTCGTTGCTGGCGCGCTGGGACCCCGGTGGTGGCGACGACCGCCACCTGCGGGTGCGCGGCAGCCTCGCCTTCGTCGACATCTCGGGCTTCACGCGGCTCACCGAGCGGCTGGCGCGCGCGCGGCAAGGTGGGCGCCGAGCAGATGAGCGACATGCTCAGCGCCACCTTCACCGGGCTGCTGACCGAGGCCAGCGAGGACGGGGCCGACCTGGTGAAGTGGGGCGGCGACGCCATGCTGCTGCTCTTCGACGGGCCGGACCACGCGGCGCGCGCGGCCCGCTCCGCACACCGGATGCGCGCCACGCTCGCCGACATCGGGCGCATCCGGGTTCCCTCCGGCACCGTCAGGCTGCGCATGTCCGTCGGCGTGCACAGCGATGACTTCGACTTCTTCCTCGTCGGCGACCCGGCCATCCACGAGGAGCTGATGATCAGCGGACCCGGCGCCAGCACGACGGCGGCCATGGAGGCGGCGGCCTCCGCAGGACAGATCGGCGTCAGTGCGGCGACCGCCGCCCTGCTCGACGCGCGGGCACTCGGCTCGGTCCCTGCCGGGCGGGCGGGTGCTGCGCTCGGCTCCCGGTCCCGGTGGCCGTGACCACCGCGCCGCCGCGGGAGACGCCGGTGACCGAGCCGGCCCGGGTCCTGCCGCCGCCGATCCGCCGGCACCTGCTCGACGGCGTCGCGGAGCCCGAGCACCGGCTGATCACGGTGGCGTTCGTCGAGTTCTCCGGCACCGACGGGCTGCTCGCGGGCGCACGGCCCGGGCGCCCTGACGGAGGCGCTCGACGCAGTCGTGCGCAACGTCCAGCACGCGTGCGCCGACCACGACGTCACCTTCTTCGAGACCGACATCAACCGTGACGGCGGCAAGATCATGCTGACGGCCGGGAGCGCCCCGCAGTGCGGACCACGACGAGGAGCGGATGCTCCGCGTCGCGCGGGTCGTGCTCGACCGGGCAGGCACGCTGCCGCTGCGCATCGGCATCAACCGCGGCCACGTCTTCGCCGGTGACTTCGGCCCGTCCTTCCGGCGCACCTACTCGGTCAAGGGCGACGCCATCAACCTCGCGGCACGCGTCATGGCGCAAGGCCCGGCCGGGACAGCTGCTGGCGACTGTGGAGGTGGTGGCAGCGCTCGCAGACGGTCTTCCGCACCACGGAGCTGGCGCCGTTCCACGTCAAGGGCAAGTCGCAGGCGGTGCGGGCCGTCGAGGTGGGCGAGCTGGTCGGTTCGCGCAGCGTGGAGCGGCCCACGGTCCCGCTCGTCGGCCGCGTGCGGGAGATGGCCGTCCTCGAGCAGGCGCTGGCCGACGCGCGCGCTCCGGCGCCGGCCGGCTCGTCGAGGTCGTCGGCGAGGGCGGGCATCGGCAAGTCCCGGCTGGTCGACGAGCTGCTGGGCCGGAGCCCCGGGACGTCGCCGTCATCGCGGGACCGTGCGACGCAGTACGGCTCGTCGACGGCGTACCTCCCGTTCCGGCGGCTGCTCCGCGAGGCGCTGGAGGTGCCGGTCGAGGCCGGCGAGGACGCAGGTGGCCGGGCTGCTGGCCGATCGCGTGTCCGCGACGGCGCCCCACCTGGTGCCGTGGCTCCCGCTCCTCGGGATCCCGATGGACGTGGTCCTCCCGCCGACACCGGAGACCCGGGAGCTCGACGGGCAGTTCCGCAAGGCCCGGCTCGAGGCCGTCGTCGTCGACCTGCTCGCTGCGGTGCTCACGGCTCCGACCATCCTGGTCTTCGAGGACACGCACCTCATGGACGACGCGTCCTCCGACCTGCTGCGGCGCCTGGCCCAGCACGTCGACAGGCCGACCCGTGGCTGGTCGCTGGTCACCCGACGCGACGCGGCCGACGGTTTCGTACCGGACCGACGGCGAGGCTCACGTCGTTGCGGCTCGCACCCCTGGGCACGGCCGCGTCCCGCGCGCTCGTCGCAGGCGAGGTCGGGCGACCTGGCCCTGAGCCCGTCGGCCCGGGCGGCGCTGGCGGCGCAGGCGGCGGGCAACCCGCTGTTCCTGGAGGCGCTGGTGCTCGAGGCCTCCCGTGCGGGGTCCGTCTCCCGCCTCCCGGAGTCGGTCGAGGGCCTGGTCACCAGCCAGATCGACCGGCTCGACCCGGCCGACCGGCTCGTGCTGCGGTACGCCGCGGTGCTCGGCACCGACGTCGACGAGGCAGCGCTGGACGGCCTGCTCGACACGCACGACGCGCGGGTCCCGTCGGGGGCGATGACGCGGCTGGCCGACTTCCTCGTGCGGGACCAGCCCGGACGGCTGCGGTTCCGCAACGCCCTGCTGCGCGACGTCGCCTACGAGGGGCTGCCCTACAGCCGCCGCGAGACGCTCCACGACCACGTGGGGCGGGCGATCGAGGAGGCCGCGACCGATCCCGAGGACCAGTGCGAGCTGCTGTCCCTGCACTACTTCCACGCCGGTCGTGCACGAGCAGGCATGGCGCTTCTCGCTGCTGGCCGCGGAGCGGGCACTGGCGAAGTTCGCGCACGCGCGAGGCCATCGAGTTCTTCGAGCGGGCCGCGGGCTCGGCGCTCCCGTCACTGCCGCTCGACCCCGCCGACGTGGGTCGGATGTTCGAGCAGCTGGCCGACTCCCGCTTCCTGGTCGGCCTGTCGGAGGAGGCGGCGCAGGCCTACGCGCTGGCGCGCCGGCGGCTCCGCGGCGACGCCGTACGACTCGCGGGCATCACCGAGAAGGAGGCGCGCATCGACCTGCGCCGCCGGCAGGTTCCCGCAGGCGATGCGTCGGATCTCGCGCGGCCTGCACGGACTCGACGGCATCCCGGGGCCGGCCGCCGAGGTGGCCCGCTCCCTGCTGGCCCGCCGCTACGCCTACTGCCGGTTCAGCCAGGGGCGCATCGACGAGGCACTGCGCTGGGCGGAGGTGGCCCGACGGGCCGCCGACGACGCGGCGGACGAGGACGCCCTGGCCCAGGCCCACGAGATGCTCAACGCCATCTACGCCGGATCCGGACGCGAGGAGCCCGTGCCCTACGGGGCGCTGGCCCTGCAGGCCTACACGGACCTCGGCAACCTGCCCCGGCAGGGGCACTGCCTCAACAACCTCGCGGTCCAGGCGTTCACCGCCGGGCAGTGGGACGTCGCGCTCACCAGCTACCGGCGGGCCACCGACCTCTTCCGGCGGATCGGCGACACGGCAGCGGAGGGCAACGCGGCGTTCAACCAGGCCGAGCTGCTGGTCTGCCAGCGTCGCCACGCCGAGGCGGCGGCGCTGCTGCCGGAGGTGCTGCACATCGCCCGGGCCGTCGACGACGAGGAGCTGGTCGCACTGGCGCTGCGCGAGCAGGCCAGGACGTTGGCCGCGCCGGACGACCTGGACGGAGCCGTCGCAGTGCTGCGGACGCGCGGGCGCGCTTCGAGGCGCTGGGCGAGCCGAGCGAGGTGCGGGCCACCGACGTGGTGCTGGTCGAGGTGCTGCTGGACGCCGGCCGGTACGCGGAGGCGGGAGCCGCGCTCGGGCAGCTGGCGGGCCGCGGCGGACAGCGACCGGTCGGCGTCGGAGCACCGCGTGCTCGGCCGTCACCACGCGGCCGGAGGCCGGACCGAGGAAGCCCTGCTGGCGGTGCGGCGCGGGCTCGAGGTGGCGGCGAGGGCGTCCAACCGCTACGAGGAGGGCCTCCTCCTGCTGGAGCTGGCCGCCCTGCGCGGCAGGGAGGCCGATGCCGGCGCGAGCGACCTGGCGCGGGCTCGCGAGATCCTCGGCTCGATGGGGGTGCTCGTCGGCTGAGCCCCGCTCAGCCGACGCTGACCCGCGCGTCCCGGGTGAGGAGCAGGTAGAGGTAGGTGTCGCCGGAACCGTCCCGCTTGCTCTGGACGTAGTCGACGCACGCCGGCCCGGGTCCACGACGCCCTTGCTCAGGCAGGCCTCGGCCCGCGTCAGGGCACCGTTGCCGTCCAGCGAGTAGGACAGGTGCTGGTCCTGGATCGACCCGCCCCCGCAGAGCAGCTTGTCGCACTTGATCAGGATCGTCGCGGGGGACGTGGCCGTGTAGCCGTCGAGGTCCGCGAGGACCTGCACCACTGACCCCAGGTCGTCGCCGCACCCTGCGTAGGCGGTGTCACTCGCAGGGACCCAGCGAGAGCAGGACCTGGGAGCTCGAGGCGCCCTGGGGCAGGATCACCACGCCGCACACGGGGTTGGCCGGGGTCGCGACGGCACAGTCGTCCTCTCCGCCGATCCCTTCCTGGAAGCCGGTCCGTCGACGGCTCGACGCGCAGCTCCGACAGGACGTCGAAGAGCTGGTCGTCCACCGCGGTGTCGGAGAACGGCGCCTTGCCCCCGATCGCGACGGTGAGCCGCACCTGGTTGGTCGGCGTCGGCACCGACACCCTGAGGCTCGGCGGTGTAGGCGCCCTTGCGCGCGACCGTCTCGATGCTCGTCACGGCACCCTGGTCGCTGGTGACGACGACCCGCGTGTCCTTGCTGAAGTAGGCCGGGCGCTGCAGCGTGTCGTAGAAGCTCACGGTGACCGTGATCTCCTGGCCGGCCACCGCCAGCACGCTGGGAACGGCCGTCGACGGCGTGCCGACGGGTGCCTCGACCACGGAGGTGATCGAGTCGAGACGGATCTCGGTCGGCGCCGGAGGTGCTGCGCTCGCCGATCGGATCTGCAGGCCCCCGAGCGCCGCGGCGAGTGCGCCGACGAGAAGAAGGGCCAGGAGACGACGCCACGAGCCGACGGTGGACACCATGAGGGATCTCTTCCAGCAGGCCGAGAACAGTGAAGGCCCTGCCACCGTCGCAGGGACCCGGACGAGCGTCAATGCCACGACGTCCCCGGACTAGCCAGGTCCGGCCGCGCCGTTGTGCGTCGCGCACGAGCAGGTCCAGACTGCCCCTGCGGCGGCATCCGCAGCCGGGGGAGGCGGGTGGGTCGTGACGGCGGACGGACGCGCGCGGGTGCCGGCCCAGCGGGTGCTGCTCGTCGCGCTCGGGCGCCTTCCTCGCCTTCCTGGACGCGACGATCGTCAACGTCGCGTTCCCGTCCATCGTCGAGTCGTTCCCGGGCACGACGATCGGTGAGCTGTCGTGGGTCCTCAACGCCTACAACATCGTCTTCGCCGCCTTCCTGATCGTGTGCGGCCGGCTCACCGACCTGCTGGGTCGTCGGCGTGCCTTCGTGCTCGGCGTGGCGCTGTTCACGGTGGCGTCGGTCCTGTGCGGTGCGGCTCCGTCCGTGGAGCTGCTCGTGGCCGCCCGGATCCCGCAGGCGCTCGGCGCGGCCATGGTCGTGCCGGCCTCCCTCGCCCTCGTCGTCGAGGCGTTCCCCGAGGAGCGGCGTGCGCACGCCATCGGCCTGTGGGGCGCTGCCGCCGCCGTCGCCGCGGGCCTCGGGCCGCCGCTGGGCGGAGCGCTGGTGGAGCTGGGTGGCTGGCGCTGGGCGTTCTTCATCAACCTGCCGTTCGGCGTCGCGGCCCTCTGGGTGGCCCGCAGCCAGCTGGTCGAGAGCCGGGCGCCGGGTCGTCGCACGCTGCCCGACCTGCGCGGTGCCGCCCTGCTCGTCGGCTGCCTCGGGCGCGCTCAACCTCGGCATCGTCAAGGGAAGCGACTGGGGCTGGCTCAGCGCGGGCGTGGTCGCCGCGTTCGGCGCAGCCGCCGTGCTCCTGGTCCTGTTCGTGCTCAGCTCGCGGGCGCACCGCTCCCCGCTCCTGGATCCCGCGCTCCTGCGGATCCCGTCCTTCTCCATCGCCTCGGTGGCGACGATCATCGCCGGCTTCGGCTTCTACGCCTACCTGCTCACCAACATCCTGTGGCTGCAGTACGTCTGGGGCTACGACGTGCTGCGCGCGGGCCTCGCGCTCGTGCCCGGGGCCCTCGTCGCAGCGGTGGTGGCGGCCCGGCTGGGACCCCTCGCCGACCGCCACGGCTACCGCGTGTTCGTGGTGCCGGGCGCGCTCGTGTGGGCGGGCGCCTACCTCTGGTACCACCAGCGGGTGGGTCTCGAACCCGCGTTCTGGGCGGAGTGGCTGCCCGGCCAGGTGCTCAGCGGGATCGGCGTCGGGGCGACGCTGCCGCTGCTGGGCAGCGCGGCGCTCGCCGCGGTGCCGGGGGGGCGCTACGCCACCGCGTCCGCGGTCCTGTCGAGCGCCCGCCAGCTCGGTGGCGTGCTCGGCATCGCCGTGCTGGTCGTGATCCTGGGCAACCCGACCGCCGCCACGGCTGTCGAGGTCTTCCACGAGGGGTGGGTGCTCTCGATCGTCGCCTTCGTCCTCGTGGCACTGGTCTCCCTGCCCCTGGGCCGGCTGCGGCCCGTGGCCGAGACCGACGTGGACCCGGACGACCGGCCCGCCCGCGTCCTGCCCCCGTTGACTCCACCTGCCGGTCCGGTGGTGTCGTCGGACGCGGGCGCGCTCGCCACCGACCTGTCGGGCGTACCCATGCTGGCGGCGCTCCCGGACGAGTCCCGGCGGCGCCTCGAGGCGGCGTCGCGACTGGTGAAGGTGCCGGCCGGCGCGTGGCTGATGCGCGCAGGGGACCCGCCCGGCGCGGCGTACGTCGTGCGCGGCGGGCGCCTCGAGGTCCACATCGACGGCCGGGTGGTGCGCGAGCTCGGACCGGGCGAGGTCCTGGGCGAGATGGCTCTGCTGACGGGGGAGACGCGGTCGGCGGGCGTGCGCGCCCGCCGGGACACGACGGTGCTGGAGCTGCCCCGCGAGGCGTTCGACGACCTGGTGGTCACCGATCCCGCTGCCTCGCGCACCGTGCTCACCCAGGTCGCGCAGCGCCTGCGCACCGTGGGCGCCCCGGGCAGCCGGCGGCGTCCGGTGCAGCCGACGGTCGTCGCCGTCGTCGGCCTGCACCCCGGAGCCGGGGTCGACGAGGTGGCAGCCGCGCTCGTCCGACGTCTCTCCGAGCACCTCACCGTCGCGACACCCGGTCGGGTCGACGCGGAGGGGCTCGACCGCGCCGAGCGGGGCCATGCCCGAGTCGTGCTCGTGGCCGGGCGGACGACGAGCGGGACGACGACCGGGATGCCGGCATCGCCCCTGCGTGGCGCGACTTCTGCCTGCGTCAGGCTGACGCCCTCGTGCTGGTGGGACGCAGCGACCTGCCGCCACCCGAGCAGCCCCTCGACCCGGCGCCGTTGCGACAGCCCGACGTCGTCCTGCGCGGCCCCGTGGTGGAGCCGCGGGTGCGGCAGGCCTGGGTCGCAGCGACCGACGCCTGGCAGCTGACCCTCGCCGGCCCGGACCTGGCCAGCGACCTGCGCGCCCTCGCCGACCGGCTGGCAGGCCGGTCCCTGGGCCTGGTGCTGGCGGGTGGCGGAGCCCGGGCCTTCGCCCACGTCGGCGTGCTGCGCGAGCTGGCGGACGCGGGCCTGCACGTCGACCGGGTGGCGGGCAGCAGCGTCGGGGCCATCCTCGCGGCGCTGCACGCGACCGGTGTGGACGGCGAGGAGCTGGAGGAGACGTGCTACGCGGAGTTCGTGCGCCGGCGACCGTTCAGCGACTGGAGGCTGCCGCTGGTGTCGCTGGCGAAGGGACGGCGCATGCAGGACGCGTTCGACCGCGTCTTCGGCGACGAGGTCATCGAGGGCCTGCCGCGCCAGCTGCACACCGCCAGCACCGACCTGGTGACGCGCACCCGACAGGTGCAGCGTCGTGGGAGCGTGACGGCCGCCATCAAGGCATCGGCCCGCCTGCCGGTGCTGTTCGCACCGATCCCCGACGACGACGGTCGGCTCCTGATCGACGGCGGAGTCCTGGACAACCTGCCCGTCGACCTGTTGACCGAGCGTGACGAGGGACCCGTCATCGCGGTGAACATCGCGATGGGCGGCGGCGGGGGAGGCGGCTCGGGGCCGACCCGTCCACGGGTGCCGGCCCTCGGGGAGACGTTGCTGCGCACGATGATGATCGGCAGCGGCGGTGCTGTCTCGGCTGCCCGGGCCGAGGGGGCGTGGGTGGTGACGCCTCCCACGCTGGGCGTCGGCCTGCTGGAGTTCCACCAGCTCGACCGCATGATCGGGGCGGGCCGGGCCGCCGCACGTGCCCTCCTCGACGAGGCCGGCGACGCCTTCGGTCCCACCGCCGTGCCGGACGGACCGGCCCGCGCCGCCACGTCCGTCACGCCGTCGGTGGACCGCCAGGGGAGTGTCCACGTGCCGTGAGCCTGCGTTGCGTGCGCCGGCCCTGCGCCACGACGAGCGGTCCCGCGACGAGGGCAGCGGTGGGCGCGGCATCGGCGAGGCGGGCGACCAGTCCGCGCCAGCGCGGCACGGCGGTGACCGGCCTCGGTCGGTCGAGCACCTTCGCCACGGCGGCGACGACCTCGCCGGGCTGGAGCAGCCTGCCGGAGAAGGACAGGGCGGAGCTGGGGTCGTCGAGCTTGTCGAACAGCATCGGTGTCCAGATCCCGTCGGGACAGATGCAGGAGATGTCGATGTCCCTGGTCCCGGCCAGGCGCAGGTCCTGCAGCGTGCTGAGGCTGAACCCGATGGCGGCGTGCTTGGACGCTGCGTAGACGGCCTCTCCCGGGACCGCCGTGAGGCCGGCGAGGGAGACGATGTTGACCACGTGGCCGCCGCCGCTGCCCCGCATCGCGTCGAGGGCGGCGACGGTGCCGTTGATGGTGCCGAGCGCGTTGACCTCGACCATCAGCCGGCGCTGCTCGGGCGTCTGCTCCCACGCGGGCCCGGTGACCAGGACGCCGGCGTTGTTGACCCACACCTCGAGCCGTCCCGCGCTCGCCGTGATCGCGTCCCGCGCCGCGTCCACCTGCGCGGCGTCGCGCACGTCGACGGCCATGGCGGTGGCGCCGCCCCCGATCGCGTCGGCAGCCGCCTCCGCGGCCGCGCCGTCGACGTCCGTGACGAGGACCTGGTGGCCACGCTCGACGAGCAGACCGGCGATCTCCCGACCGAGACCGCGACCTGCCCCGGTCACGACGGCGCCTCCCCGGGACGGCCGCTGTGCGGACGACGTCACGACGCGACCCGCTCGAAGACCGCTGCGAGGCCCTGGCCCCCGCCGATGCACATGGTCTCGAGGCCGTAGCGCGCCTCGCGGCGCCGGACCTCGTGGGCGAGGGTGGCGAGGATGCGGGCGCCGGTCGCACCGACGGGGTGTCCGAGGGAGATGCCGGAGCCGTTGGGGTTGAGCCGCTCGTCGGTGGGGTCGACCTCCCACTCCCGCAGGCAGGCGAGGACCTGTGCGGCGAACGCCTCGTTGAGCTCGATGACGTCCATGTCGTCGAGGGTCAGGCCCGCGCGGCCGAGGGCGGCGGCGGTGGCGGGGACCGGTCCGATGCCCATCACCTCGGGACCGACCCCGGCGACGGCCCACGACCTGAGGGCGAGCAGCGGGCGCAGCCCCCGGCGCTCGGCCTCCTCGCGGGTGGTGACCACGCACATCGCGGCGCCGTCGTTCTGGCCGCTGGCGTTGCCGGCCGTGACGGTCGACCCGGCATCGAGCTTCTCGCGGACGGGCCGCAGGGCGGCGAGCTGCTCGAGGGTGGTGTCGGGCCGCGGGTGCTCGTCGCGGTCGACCACCACGTCCGGCTGCCCACGACGACCGGGGACGGTGACCGGCACGAGCTCGTCGGCGAACCTGCCGGCGTCGTGGGCCGCCCCTGCACGCTGCTGGGAGCGCACGGCGAGCTCGTCCTGCTCCTCACGCGAGATGTCGTGCTGGCGACGCAGGTTCTCGGCAGTCTCGAGCATGCCTCCGGGCACGGGGTGGTCCTTGCCGCCGGCGGTCTCGCGGGCGCGGACGAGCCGGTCCATCAGCTCGATCCCGCCGCTGCGCACGCCGGTGCGCAGGCCCAGGGCGTAGTGCTCGACGTTGGACATCGACTCGACCCCGCCCGCCACGATGACGGTGCCCGCGCCGCTGGCGATCTGGGAGGCGGCGTACAGGACCGCCTGCAGGCCGGAGCCGCAGCGGCGGTCGAGCTGGAGGCCGGGTACGCCGGTGCCGAGGCCGGCGTCCAGTGCCGCGATCCGGCCGATGGCGGGGTGCTCGCCGCTGGGGTAGCAGTTGCCGAGGATGACGTCGTCGACGTCGCCCTCGCCCAGGCCGGTGCGGCGGACGAGCTCGCGGAGGGTGTGCGAGGCGAGGTCGACGGCGGACAACGAGGCGAACGCGCCGCCGTAGCGACCGACGGGCGTGCGGACGGGGTCGCAGATGACGATGTCGGGCATGGCGCGACGCTAGTCCAGTGCGACGCCGGCCGGGGCAGCGCATGAGTTCCGCGCGGGACGGGTATCGGTCGACATGATCACGACGCTGACGCGGCCCCCTTCGGTGGAACGGGTCCTCGTCACGGGGGGTGCGGGCTTCGTCGGATCCTGGGTGTGCGAGCGCCTGCTCGACCTGGGGGTCGCCGTGGTGTGCGTCGACAACTTCGTGACGGGCAGCCGGGACAACCTGGCCCACCTCGAGGGTCGGGGTGACCTGACGGTGGTGGAGGCCGACGTGAGCGAGGGGCTCGACGTCGACGGAGCCTGCGACTGGGTCCTGCACCTCGCCTCGCCCGCCTCGCCCCTGCACTACCTGCGGCTGCCCATCGAGACCCTGAAGGCCGGCAGCCTCGGCACCATGCACGCCCTGGAGCTCGCCGAGAGGAGGTCGGCGCGCTTCCTGCTGGCCTCCACGTCGGAGGTCTACGGCGACCCGCTGGTGCACCCGCAGCCGGAGAGCTACTGGGGCAACGTGAACCCGATCGGTCCGCGCAGCGTCTACGACGAGTCGAAGCGCTTCGCCGAGGCGTTGACCACGGCCTACCGCAACGAACGCGGTGTCGACGCCACGATCGTCCGGATCTTCAACACCTACGGTCCCCGGATGCGCCTGGACGACGGCCGCGCCATCCCGGCGTTCATGTCGCAGGCGCTCTCCGGGCGCCCCCTCACCGTCGCGGGCGACGGCAGCCAGACGCGCTCGCTCTGCTACGTCGAGGACACGGTCGAGGGCATCCTGGCCCTCGCGGCGAGCGACCATGCCGGCCCCGTCAACATCGGGGGCTCGGAGGAGGTCACGATGCTGGAGCTGGCCGAGCGCGTGCGCGACATCGCCGGCGCACGGTCGCCGGTGACCTTCGTCGACCTGCCCGCCGACGACCCCCAGCTGCGGTGCCCGGACACCTCGCTCGCCGACGAGGTGCTGGGCTGGCAGCCGAGCGTCTCGGTCGAGGAGGGGCTCAAGCGGACGCTGGAGTGGTTCGCGACGGAGGCCCGCTGCGGCTGAGCGCCAGGAGCGCGGTCGCCGCACCGACCACGTCGTCCACGCCGGTCGCGAGCAACGCCGGGTCGGGCCGGTCGGCCCACGGATCGCCCACCTCGGTGCCGCGCCAGAGGACCTCGTGGGGGCCCCGCACCAGCGGTCCCCAGCGTGAGGGAGGCGTCGGGCCGAAGAGGAGCACGGACGGGGTCGCGTACGCCGTCGCGAGGTGGGCGACCCCCGTGTCGCCGCACACGACGAGGCGGGCGGAGGCCACCTCGGCCGCCAGCCCCACGAGGTCCGTCCTGCCCGCCAGCACCGCCCCGGCCGGCAGCCCGGCGAGCCGGCACACCTCCTCGCCGAGCCCGACCTCCTCGGGGCCACCGGTCACCACCACGTCGTGACCCTCGTCGCGCGCCCAGCGGGCGACGGCAGCGAACCGGTCGGCGGGCCAGCGGCGCGCCGGGAACGCCGCGCCCGGGTGGATGACCACGGCGCCGCCCGCGGCGGGTGCGACCTCCGGAGCCTCGAGCAGGAGGTCCCGCGAGTCCACCGGGATCCCTAGCGACTGGGCGAGCAGGCGGCACCAGCGGCGTACCTCGTGCTCGTCGGCGTCCCACGCGGGGCCGACGTGCCGTGCCTCCTCGCAGCCGAAGGCCACCAGCCGCTCCGGTCGCAGTGTCCGGAGGAGCAGGTGGCTCTGCGGCCCGCGTCCGTGCAGGTTGACCGCCAGCGCGGGCGCCGGACCGGTCCACCTGATCGGCTCGAGCCCGTCGGTGGCCAGCAGGGTGCCCGCCACGCCGGACAGCTCGACCAGGTCGTGCAGCGCGGCCGGTGCGGCCAGGACCACCTCGTCGCCGGGAGACGCCCGCCGGAGCGCGCGCATCGCGGGCACCCCGGTCAGGAAGTCGCCGAGACCGAGGGCACGCAGGACCAGGATGCGGGGGCTGCTCAGGGCCAGGACCCCTCGACCGAGGGCGTCACCACGAGCTCGCGCACCTCGCACCCGGGCGGCTGCTGCAGCGCGAACAGCACCGCACGGGCGACGTCGTCGGGTTGGTTGAGCCGCGCGTCCGGCGGCGGCTTGTACTGCTCGTCGCGGTCGTCGAAGAAGTGGGTGTGCATCCCGCCCGGGACCAGCATGGTGGTGCCGATCCGGCCCTGGGTCTCCACGGCCAGCGCCCTGCTGAAGCCCACCACGCCGAACTTGGAGGCGCAGTAGGCGGTGGCGTCGCTGAGGGCGCGGACCCCGAGGGTCGAGGCGACGGTCACGACGTGGCCCCGCCGCTCGAGCAGGTCGGGGAGGGCGGCGCGCACCACCGCGACCGTGCCGAGCAGGTTGACCAGGACCACCCGGTCCCACTGCTCGGGTGCCACGTCCTCAAGCCTCCCGCAGGCGTCGGTGCCGGCACAGGTGACCACCGCGTCGAGCCCGCCCACCCGTCGTGACACGGCGCGGACGGCCTCCTCGGCCGCGCGGGCGTCGGACAGGTCGACCAGCTCCTGCTCGACGTCCGCGTCGGTCTTGGCGAGGTCGAGGCTCACCGGACGTCCGCCGGCCTCGGCGACGGCGCGGACGACTGCGGCGCCCAGTCCCGAGGCACCTCCGGTCACGAGGACGGTTCCGAGGGTCATCGCATGGTCTCCTTCTCGGGGTGGTGGGGGTGGTTCGTGGTGCGGGTCGCGGTGCGGACCAGCTGGGTGGTGGAGCGCCCCGCGAGGTAGGGCAGGGCGACCGCCTGGCCACCCCACTCGGCCAGGACGGCGGACTCCGGCACGTCGGTGCCGGCGTAGTCGCCACCCTTCGCCCACACGTGGGGACGCAGGCGCCGGATCGCCTCGACGGGGGTGTCCTCGTCGAACACCAGCACCGCGTCGACGCACTCGAGGGCCTCGAGGACGCGCACCCGGTCGGCGGCCGGGACGAGAGGGCGGGACGGACCCTTGAGCCGGCGGACCGACTCGTCGCTGTTGAGGCACACCACGAGGCAGTCGCCCAGGCGGCGGGCGGCCCGCAGGGTGGCCACGTGGCCGGCGTGCAGGAGGTCGAAGCAGCCTCCGGTGGCGGCGACGACACCGCCCCGGGCGGTGACCGAGCCGGACGAGGTCGTCCACCGA
Source organism: uncultured Actinomycetota bacterium (assembly GCA_963740115.1). Lineage (GTDB taxonomy): Bacteria > Actinomycetota > Actinomycetes > Propionibacteriales > Nocardioidaceae > Nocardioides. Next base: position 369,066 of record CAVUCQ010000008.1, read on the forward strand.
GCCGGAACGGTCGTCGTCGGGTCGGCGTCGCTCCGGTCGGCACCGGCCACGAGGGACGCCGGACCTCCGGCAGCGACGTACTCGGCCGCGGTCACCACCGCGTCCTGGACCGCCTCCGCGACCACCCGGCCGTCCGCCAGCCGGAGCGCGACCGTGACCGCGAACCGGTCGCCGGCCCCGCAGGGGTCGATGCAGGTCACCTCGGGGGCCGGCGCGACGACCGGCGTGCCCTCGCCGTACGACAGCAGCGCGCCGCCGGCACCCAGGGTCACCGCGACTCCCTGCACCCGCCAGTGGCCGACGAGCGCGTCGGCCCGGCGGCCGACCGCGGCCAGCGCCGTGGCGCCGGCGTCCGGCGCGAGGCCCAGCCGTTCGCAGGCCTGCGCCGCCTCGGCCGAGTTGGGCGTGACGAGACGGACGCCCGGCACCGGGTCCGAGCCGCGGGGGTGGGGGTCCCAGACCACCGGCACACGACCGGGGAGACCCGCTACGAGCTCGCGCAGCGCCGGCTCCGCCGTGACGCCGCGGCCGTAGTCGGCGACCAGCACCGCACCGGCCGCGCGCAGGATCCCGGACAGGTCCGTGGGAACGCCCAGCACGGTGCCGGGCGAGCTCCCGCTGTCGAGGCGCAGCAGCGACTGCCCGGAGGCGCGGACCCGCTTCTTGACCGCGGTCGGCCCGTCGAAGGGCAGCCGGACCACCGTCACCCCGTCGGCGCCCAGCAACCGCTCCACGCGCTCGCCGGCGTCGTCGTCTCCCAACGCCGTCACCAGGACGACCTCGTGCCCGTCGCGCACCGCCATCCGCGCCGCCAGCCCGGCGCCACCGGGCCGCGGGTGCTCGGCGAGGTCGTCGAGCACCGGCACGGGGGAGTCGGGGGCCAGCCGGGAGGCGGTCCCCTCCAGGTCGACGTCGAGCAGGGTGTCCCCGAGGATGACCAGCGGACCGCTCACTGCCGACCACCCGCCCGCGCCTGGGCTGGGATACGGGTCTCCGCAGGGATCACGCCGAGCTCCCGGTCCAGGCCGGCGCAGAGGATGTGGAGGCCGACCAGGTGCAGCTCCTGGACGGTCGCGGTGAACCGGGCGTCGACGGCGAGCGCCTCGTCGGCCACCTCGGCGAGGGGGTTGGGACGCGGGCCGGTGAAGGCCCACACGTGCATCCCGACCCGGCGCCCGCGCTCGGCTGCGGCGACGATGTTGGGACTGGTGCCGCTCGTGGACATCAGGACCAGCACGTCGCCGGGCCGGCCGTGCGCCTCGACCTGACGGGCGAAGAGCTCCTCGGGCGGGTAGTCGTTGGCGATCGCCGTGAGGCTGGACGTCTCGGCGGTCAGGCAGATCGCCGAGAACGGCGCCCTGTCGTCGCGGTAGCGACCGACGAGCTCGGCGGTGAGGTGCTGCGCCTGGGCCGCGCTGCCGCCGTTGCCGGCTGCCAGCAGGCGACCACCCGCCTCCAGCACCGAGGCCAGGCGCGTGCCCCAGGCGTCGGCCACCTCGACGCAGCCGTCGAACGCCGCGGCCGCGGTCACCAGCTCCTGGAGGTGGGCCCGGGCACAGGGGGTGTCGTGCCTCATCGGGTCACACCTGACGGGACGAGGCGGCTCGCGACGGCGGCGTAGACGGACTCGGTCTCCGCGACGACCTGTCGCCACTGGTAGGTGTCCACGGCGCGGGCGCGTCCCGCGCGCCCGTAGGCGGCGCGACGCCCGGGGTCGGCCAGGAGGTCGCGCAGCACGGGTGCCAGCAGGTCGGGACGCCGCGGGCGGACCAGCTCACCGGTCACGCCCGGGACGATCGTGTCGAGCAGGCCGCCGACGGCGGAGCCGACCACCGGGCGGCCGCACGCCATGGCCTCCACCGGGACGATGCCGAACGGCTCGTACCACGGCACGGCCACCACGAGGTCCGCCCGCGACATGAGCGCCGGCACGTCGGCCCGACCGACCGATCCCAGGAACCGGACGCGGTCCGCCACGGCGTGGTGCTCGGCCAGCCGGCGCAGCCGGGCGATGTCGGGGTCGGTGTCGAGCAGGTCCGGGCTGGGGCCGCCGCCGATCATCAGCTCGACGCCGGGCAGCTTCGCCAGGGCCTCGATGACGTTGCCCACGCCCTTGCGCTCCACGATCCGCCCGATGACGAGCAGCACCGGACGGTCGCCTCGGGTGACCAGCAGCGGCCGGAAGGCGTCCGTGTCGACCCCGCACGGGATGACCGTGGCGCGGTCGTCGGGCAGGCCCATCGCCCGGAGCTCGGTGACCTCGTCGCTGCACGTCGCGATGACGTGGTCGACGGACCGGCACAGGCTCCGCTCGAGGGCGAGACGCGTCGGAGGACTGGTGTCCTGGGCGCCCTGGTGGCGCTTCTTCACCGTGCCCAGCGCATGGAAGGTCTGCAGGACCGGCACGCCGGTCGTCCGGGCCGCCTGGACCGCGGCGAGGCCGCTCATCCAGAAGTGCGCGTGGACGACGTCGTACGGCTCGGCGCGCCACCGCTCGGCCAGGTAGTCGCCGAAGGCCGGCATGTACTGCAGGAGCTCGTCCTTCGGGACGTCGCTCGGCGGTCCGGCCGGGACGTGCTCGACGACGTAGCCCTCGGGCGCCCGGACCCGGACGGGGACCGACGTCGCGTCCCTCCGGGAGAAGACGGTGACGTCGTGGCCTCGCTCGACGAGCCCACCGGCGAGTGCGGCGACGTGGACGTTCTGGCCGCCCGCGTCCACCCCGCCGATGGCGGCGAGGGGATTGGCGTGCTCGGACACCAGCGCGATCCTCATGGTCTCCTCCTAGACGGGTGAGGGGATGTGCAGGGGACGGGCGCGGCCGCACGTCTTCTCGACGGCTCGCAGGACGGCTTCGGGGGTGACCGACGTGAGGCAGGGATGCCCCTCGAACGGGCAGCGCGTCACCCGGGTGTCGCGGCAGACCGCGCCCTGGTCGCCGAGCAGCACGGTGGGGACCCGGTAGGGCGCCCACTTCACCGCCGGGACGGTGGGGGCGAAGAGGGAGACGACGGGTGTGCCGACGGCGGCGGCGAGGTGCGCGGGACCGGTGTTGCCCACCACGACCGTGGCCGCGGCAGCCAGGACGCCCGCCAGCTCGGCGAGCGTCGTGCGTCCGCCGAGGTCGCGGGCCCCGGACGTACCGGCGACGGCTGCGGTGAGCGTGCGCTCGGTCGGCGCGCCGGTCACCACGACCTCCCAGCCCTGCTCGACGAGGAGCCGCACCGCGGCGGCGTGGTGGTCGGCGGGCCAGGCGCGGGCGGGGACGGACGTCCCGGGGTGCACGACGACAAACGGATCGGACGGCACGAGGCGGGTCACGTCCGGCAGCGGGCGTCGTACGGCGAGGCGGCCGTCGTCGCCGTGGGGGAGGGAGAAGCCGCTGGCCGTGGCGAGCGACAGCGCGCGCTCGGCCTCCGGGACCATCTCGTCGACGCCGTGCCGCAGGTCCAGCAGGGATCCGGGGTAGTCGATGCTGGTGGCGCCCACCCACGGCACCCCGGCCATCCGCAGCACCAGGGCCGTGGGCAGCGGGGACTGGTGGAAGGACGTGAGCACCAGGGCGCGGTCGATCGCGCGTCCGGCCAGGGTGTCGACGAGCCCTTCGACGTCGGACCGCGTGGCGGCAGCCGGCTCGGCGTCGATCCACGGGCACCGCCACTCGATGACGTCGTCGACGCCGGGGAGCAGCCGCGCCGCTGCGGCGCCCGCGGGTCCTGCCAGCACCGTGACGCGCGTGCTGCCCGCCGCGACGGCGCGCACCGCCGGACCGGCCAGCAGGACGTCGCCGGCGTTGTCGAGGCGTACGACGAGCGTGTGCATCACCACCGCCCCCCGACCAGGTCGTCGACGGCCGCCGGGAGCGTCGGTGCGACGTGCCCGGCCGCACGGATCTCCTGGGGGAGCGTCGAGGACGTCGGCACGAGGACGCCGTGGGCGCCGGCGGCCTCCGCCGCCTCCACGTCGGTGCCGATGTCGCCGACCAGGACGCAGCGCTCGGGAGGCACGTCCAGCTCGGTGCACGCGTCCTTGACCATGCCGGGCGCAGGCTTGCGGCAGGTGCAGCCCTCGTCCCGGCCGTGCGGGCAGAAGTGCCAGGTGTCGAACGGGCCGAGCAGGTCCTCCACCCGCGCGTTGACCGCCTCCACCTGGGCGAGCGTGAGGGTGCCGGCGCCGACTCCCGACTGGTTGCTCACCACACCGGTGCGCACCCCGAGCCGACGCAGTCGGTCGAGGGCCTCGCGGGCGCCGTCGACCGGTGCCACCAGCTCGGGGTCGCCGTTGTAGGGGACGTCGTGCACCAGCGTGCCGTCGCGGTCGAAGAGCACGAGGTCGGGGACTCCGCGCCACGCGCCGCTGCGCCTGTGGGCCCACGCGCCACGGAGCGAGTGCCAGGTGGCAGCCGCCGGGATGGCGGCGCTGGTGAGGAGCATCCGGCGCACCTCGGCGGCGTCCCGTGGCCCGGGCGCGATCCGGGCCCAGGCCAGCTCCGTCGTGCCGGCGAGCCAGCCGGACGCGGCGGCGGTCGCGACGCGTCGCCGCCCGGAGAGGACGGCCGCCGTCGACACGAGGCCGAGCGCGGTGACGACGGCGTGCCGTGACCGGCGCCCGCGGGGAGCCTGCGCCCGGGTGCGCCAGTCCCGCCCGTGGACCGCCCGCATGAGGAAGTCGTCGGCGTTGCCGGCCTGCACCCGGACACTGACCCAGTCGTCGACCGGCCGCACCGGGTGGGTGATCCACCGTCGCCCGCGGACGATCTGCCCCTCGCGCCCGGTGATGCGCAGGCCGAGGTCGGCGTCCTCGCGGAAGGCGCGGGGGAACCGCTCGTCGAATCCGCCGACGGCTGACAGGGCGGTCCGCCGGTAGGTCAGGTCGGCGGTGATCCACAGCGCCTCGGAGAGACCCGCGGTGGTCCGCTCCCAGTCGGTGGGACGCCGGTCGTCGGGGAGCGGCACGCGGACCCGGCCCTGGCTCCCGGCGACCCCCGGACCCGCGCGGTCGAGGTCGTCGTGGAGCCGCTCGTACCAGTCGGGATCGGTCACGACGTCGTCGTCGAGGAAGCTGACCCACCGGGTGGACGTGTGCCGCCAGCCGATGTTGCGCGCGCGGGCCGGACCGCCACCGCCGGAGCGGACGACCCGCAGCCCCGGCAGGGCGAGGTCGCGCAGGTCGGCCTCGAGGCCGGCACCCTCGTCGGCGCCGTCCGGGCGGTCGTCGACCACCACGACAGGGCAGTCGAGCGGCCGGGTGCCGTCCGCCAGCGCCTGCAGCAGCACGCGGAGGCTGGGCCGTCCCACGGAGGGCACGACCACCGAGGTGAACGGCTGGGTGGTCATCCGGCCTCCGCGCGTCGTACGACGAAGGGGCCGATCGCGAGGAGGTCCACGGGCGCGGAGCCGAAGCACTCGAGGGCGTCGCGGGGGTCGTCGACCATCGGCCGGCCGGCCGTGTTGAGGCTGGTGTTGATGACCACCGGCAGGCCGGTGCGGCGCTCGAAGCCGGCCAGCATCCGGCTGACCAGCGGCTCGGCCCCGGCGTGCACGGTCTGCACGCGCGCCGTGCCGTCGACGTGCACGGCGGCGGGGATGCGGTCACGCCACTCCGGGGCCACGTCGTGGACGAAGAGCATGTAGGGCGAGGGCAGCGGGCCGCGGGTGAAGATGTCGGCCGCGCGCTCGGCACGCACCATGGGTGCGACCGGTCGGAACTGCTCGCGCCCCTTGACGTCGTTGAGCCGCTCGAGGTTCTTCTCGTGTCCGGGGTGCGCGAGCAGCGAGCGGTGGCCGAGAGCCCGCGGACCGTACTCCGAGCGACCCTGGAACCACGCGACGATGCCGTTCTGTGCCAGGCACTCGGCCACGGCCTCGGCGACGTCCTCCGGACGCTCGTAGGGGATGCGCGCGGTCGTGAGCCAGGCCTCGATGTCGGCGTCGGTGAAGCCACGTCCGAGGTCGGCGCCGGGCATCGGCGCGGTGAGGTCGCCCTCGGCCCGGGCGACGTGGAGGGCGCCGCCCAGCGCGGTGCCGGAGTCCCCGGCCGCGGGCTGCACCCAGACGTGGTCGTAGGGACTGGCCTCGAACAGCCGGGTGTTGGCCACGCAGTTGAGGGCCACCCCTCCGGCGAGGGTCAGGGCGTCGCCGCCGGTGCGCTCGTGGAGCCAGCCGGCGAGCTCCAGCAGCACCTCCTCCAGGCGTAGCTGGACGCTGGCGGCCAGGTCGGCGTGGTCGCGGGTCCACTCCTCGTCCTTGCCGCGCTGCTTGACCAGCGACTGCCAGTCGATCGGGTCGGTGTGGAAGCCGCCGTCGCCGGTGGTGCGGACGGCCCGGCGCAGCTCCTCGACGAACCGTGGCTCGCCGTACGACGCGAGCGCCATGACCTTGTACTCGTCGCTGCTGCGGAGGAAGCCGAGGTGCTCGGTGACCGTCTCGTAGAGCAGGCCGAGGGAGTGCGGGAGCTCCTGGGTCCGGAACGTCTCGAGGACGCCCTGCTCGTAGCGTCCGGCCAGGTGGCTCGCCGCCTCGCCGCGGCCGTCGAGCACCAGCACGTCCGCCGTGTCGTGCGGGGAGGCGAGGCCCGCGGAAGCCGCATGCGCGACGTGGTGGGGCACGAACCTCACCGACGCGGGGTCGAGCCCGGGCAGCGACGCGGCGAGGAAGCCGGGGGCACGCCGGGCGTACGTCTGGCGCAGGTGGTCCCAGGGGTCGTCCAGCCCCATCTCCTCGGCCGGTCGGGCGAGCTCGGGGTCGTAGGAGTAGGCCACCGCGTCGATGTCCGAGATGTCGAGGTCGGCCTGCTCCAGGCACCAGCGGGCGGCGAGCTCGGGCAGCTCCCACGCCGCGAACGGCACCGGCCGCTTGCCGTGCTTGCGACGTGAGAAGCGCTCCTCCTCCGCCGCAGCGACCGTCTGGCCGTCCACGACCAGCGCTGCCGCAGGGTCGTGGAACAGTGCGTTGATGCCCAGAATCTTCACGCCGGGGACCCCCGTGCTCGTCGTTCTCGTGCGGGTGGGAGGCCACTCCGTTCCCAGCCGGACGAGAGGCATGCGTCCGTGAGGGAAGTGCTTCTCGATCTGTCAAGAAGTTGTTCCCAACAATGCATGAGCCCCACCGCACCCGGGAACGTGGGTCCGTGATGATCTCCGTGGTCGGGACCGGCTACCTCGGCGCCACCCACGCGGCCTGCCTGGCCGCCTGCGGCCACGAGGTGGTCGGCATCGACACCGCGACGGACCGCGTGGAGCGGCTCAGCAGCGGCTCGGCTCCGTTCCACGAACCCGGGCTCGACGAGCTCCTCTCGCAAGGCGTGGCGTCCGGACGGCTCCGGTTCTCCACCGATCCGGCGGCCGCCGAGGGCGCCGCCGTCCACTTCCTGTGCGTCGGGACCCCGCAGCGCCCGGGGAGCCACGCCGCCGACCTGTCGGCGTTGGACAGCGCCGTCACGTCGCTCGTGCCGCACCTGGTCGGTGACGCCCTCGTCGTGGGCAAGTCGACGGTGCCGGTCGGCACGGCCGGCCCGCTGGGCCAGCGGATCCGGCGCGAGGCACCCGCCGGCGACCGAGTCGGCATGGCCTGGAACCCCGAGTTCCTCCGCGAGGGCCACGCCGTCGAGGACTCGCTCCGACCCGACCGCCTGGTCTTCGGGCTGGAGCGAGACCGCGACGGCGAGGTCCTGCGCGACGTGTACGCCCCGATGATCGCTGCCGGGGTGCCCGTGGTCAGCACGGACCTGGCGACGGCCGAGCTCGCCAAGGTCTCGGCCAACGTGATGCTGGCCGCGCGCATCTCCCTGGTGAACCTGCTGGCCGAGGTGTGCGAGGCCGCCGACGCCGACGTCGCCGACCTCACCCGGATCCTGGGCCTCGACGACCGGATCGGGCCCGAGTTCCTCACGCCGGGCGTCGGCTTCGGCGGCGGCTGCCTCCCCAAGGACACCCGCGCCTTCGTCGCGCGCGCCGAGGAGCTGGGCGTCGCCGCCCCGGCAGCGATCCTGCGCGAGGTGGACTCGATCAACATGCGGCAACGTGCCCGGACCATCGACCTCGCCGCCCGCCTGCTCGGCGGCCGGCTCAAGGGCCGCCGTGTCGCGGTGCTGGGAGCGGCGTTCAAGGCGGGGTCCGACGACGTACGGGACTCCCCGGCCCTCGACGTCGCCGCCACCCTCCAGGCGCGCGGTGCCGACGTCCGCGTCCACGACCCCAAGGCCGGGGACAACGCCGCGCGTGCCAAGCCGGGGCTCCGCATCGCCCCGAGCGTGGAGGACGCCGCCGACGGGGCCGACATCGTGCTGGTCCTCACCGACTGGGACGAGTTCCGCGCCATCGATCCGGTCGCGTTCTCCGACGTCGTCCGCACGCCGTGCGTGCTCGACGGCAGGCTCGCCCTCGACGCCGACAAGTGGCGAGCGGCCGGGTGGGACGTGCACGCCCTCGGACGAGGAGGACGGTGACGTGCGCATCCTGACCTGGCACGTGCACGGCTCGTGGACCACCTCGTTCGTGCAGGGCGACCACGACTACCTGCTGCCGCTGACCCCCGGCCGCGACTCCGACGGCCTCGGCCGCGCCCGCACCTGGGACTGGCCGGCGAGCGTGGTCGAGGTGCCCCACGACCGCCTGCGGGAGACCGACGTCGACCTGGTGCTGCTGCAGCGACCCCACGAGGTCGAGCTGGCCGAGCGGTGGACCGGTCGACGACCCGGCCGCGACGTGCCGGCGATCTACGTCGAGCACAACACCCCGGGCGGGGACGTGCCCTTCACCCGGCACCCGCTCGCGGACCAGACGACGATCCCGGTGGTGCACGTGACCCACTTCAACCGGCTCTTCTGGGACTGCGGCAACGCCCCGACCGACGTCGTCGAGCACGGCATCGTCGACCCCGGGCACCTCTACTCCGGCGACTGGGCGCGCGCGGCCGTCGTGGTCAACGACCCCGTACGGCGTGGACGCGCGGTCGGCACCGACCTGCTCCCCGACCTGGCCCGCACCGCAGCCCTCGACGTGTTCGGGATGGGCGTCCACGGGCTCAACGACGCGCTGGACATCCCGGGCGACCGGCTCTGGACGTTCGAGGACCTCCCGCAGCAGCAGCTGCACGAGGAGCTGGCCCGGCGGCGGGTGTACGTCCACACCTCCCGGTGGACGTCCCTGGGGCTGTCCCTCCTCGAGGCCATGCACCTCGGCATGCCGGTGGTCGCACTCGCCACGACCGAGGCGGTCGCCGCCGTACCTCCGGCGGCGGGCGTGGTCACCACGCGGCCCGAGGAGCTGGCGGCCGCGGTGTGGCGCTTCATCCACGACCCGTCCGAGGCGCAGCGCGCCGGGGCGGCGGCTCGCGAGGCGGCCCTGTCGCGCTACGGGTTGGGGCGCTTCCTGGCCGACTGGGACGCTCGGCTGAAGGCTCTCGTCCCGGCGTCGGTCGGGTGACCGGTCGGTCGCCCGACGCGCGGGTCACCGTCGTGGTGATGACGCGGGACCGCTGGCCCGACCTCGCCGGCTCGCTGCCACGTCACGACGCACCGGTCATCCTGGTCGACAACGGCTCCGCGGACGGCACCCCCGAGCTGGTGAGGAGCCACTTCCCGCTGGTCGAGGTCGTCGAGCTCCCGCGCAACCGGGGATCCGTGGCCCGCAACATCGGGGTGCAACGGGCCGCCACGCCGTACGTCGCGTTCGCCGACGACGACTCGTGGTGGGCGCCCGGAGCGCTGGCGCGAGCCGTTCGCGTCCTCGACGAGCACCCTCGCCTCGGGGTGCTGGTCGCCCGGGTGCTGGTCGGCGAGGACGAGCGTCCCGACCCCCTGTGTGCGGTGCTGGCCGACTCGCCGCTCGGCGTCGAGCCGGACCTGCCGGGTCCGTCGGTCATGGGCTTCCTCGCGTGCGGGGCAGTGGTCCGTAAGGAGGCGTTCCTCGCCGCGGGAGGATTCGACGACGTCGTCTTCTTCATGGGGGAGGAGGAGCGCCTGGCCCTCGACCTGGCGACGCTCGGGTGGGGCATGGCCTACGTCGACGACGTCGTGGCGCACCACCATCCGTCGCCGTCGCGCGACTCCGTGGCCGGGCGGGCGCGGGCGGCGCGCAACCAGCTGCTGACCGCCGTGCTGCGCCGTCCCTGGCCGGTGGTGCTGCGCGAGGCGGGGGAAGCACTGCGGAGCGGTCGCGCCGGTTGGCTGGCCCTGGGGCAGGCGCTGCGTGTGCTGCCGCGAGCCCTGGCCCGACGCACCGTCGTGCCACCGCACGTCGAGGCTGCCCGCCGGCTGCTGGACGGCTGACCGCCCGGCTGCCCATCACGTGCGAGGCAGGCCCACGTGCACCACCTTGGTGGTGGTCATCTCGTCGAGCAGCTCGGGACCGTAGCCGAAGCCCGCGCCGCTCGCACCTCGGGGCTGGGCCGCACCGCCCGGTGCCCCGCCGAAGGCGGCATTCACCTTCACCGTCCCCACGGGAAGGTCGCGCCACGCCCGCTGCGCGTGCTCCATGGAGGCGGTGAGCACCACCGCGGCCAGGCCGTAGGGACCCGCAGCCGCCGCCTCCAGGCCACTCGCGAAGTCGGGCACCACGGAGACCGGCGCCACGGGGCCGAACGTCTCCTCCCGCATCACGCGCATGTCGGGCGTGCAGTCGCCGAGCACCGTGGCGGGGTAGAAGGATCCCGGTCCCTCCGGGAGCGATCCGCCGGTGCGCAGCGTGGCGCCGGCCGCCACGGCCTCGCTGACCTGCGCGTGCACCTCCTCTCGCATGCGGGCGTCCACGAGCGGGCCCAGCTCGGTGCCGGGGTCGGTGCCGGGCCCGGTCACGAGCGCCTCGGCGCGCCGCACGAGGGCCTGGAGGAAGCGCGCCGCCACCGTCTCCACGACGTAGATCCGCTCGACCGAGGTGCAGATCTGACCCGCGTTGGCGAACGAGCCGAGCGCCGCCTGATCGGCTGCCCACTCGACGTCGACGTCGTCGTCGACGAGCATCGGGTCGTTCCCGCCGTTCTCGAGGATGACCTTGGCGCCCGTCCGGGCAGCGACCTCCGCGATGGCCCGGCCGGCGCGGGTGGAGCCGACGTGGGCCACCACGTCGACGGCGGCCGAGGCGGCCACCGCGGCGCCCACCTCGCCACCGCCCGTGAGCACCTCGAGCACGCCGGGAGGCAGCACCTCCTGCATCAGCCGGGCCAGCTCCAGGCCGGTGTGCGGCGTGCGCTCCGACGGCTTGAAGACCACGGTGTTCCCGGTGACCAGCGCCGCCGCGATGATGCCGCACGGCACGGCGACCGGGTCGTTCCAGGGCGTGATCGCGGCGACCACGCCCCGCGGACCCGGGACCATCAGGTCGATGGCCTCCCAGCCGCCCTGCAGCGACCGCCCCCGGTGCAGCGGGCCGAGCTCGGCGTACTGGCGCAGCGTCCCGATGCCGGCCTCCACGCCGCCACGCGCGTCGGCCGACGGCTTGCCCATCTCGCGGGTGGTCAGGCCCGCCAGCTCGTCGGTGGCCGCGGCGACCCGGTCCGCGACGGCGTGCAGCGCGGCACCACGCTCGGCAGGCGACGTACGCGCCCAGTCCCGCGCGGCCTTGGCGGCTGCCTCGACGGCGGCCGAGACCTCGGCGGGTCCGGCCGGGTCGAGCTCGCCGACGAGCGAGCCGTCGGCCGGGTCGTGGACGGAGATGCGGTTGACGGGCACAGGGACTCCTCGGTCGGGGTCGGACGCGGTCCTGTCACGTACCCGCAACAGCGGTTCTCATCAGTGGCGGGGCGCGTGCGTCGCGCTCGGCGTGGGTACGTCCTCTGCTCGCGACCGACCACGAGAGGAGCCATCATGGCCACCAACCGGACGAAGAACGACAGGCGGGCCGAACAGGGTGTCCGCATGACCGACGACAGCCTCCGCGTGCGCCAGCTCAGCCACTACCAGTTCTCCTGGACCGCTGCCGAAGGCGGGCAGAGCGGGATCTGGACGCTGCAGCTGGTGCTGGACGAAGGGGCCTGGGAGGAGGTCCTCACCGTGAGCGCCGAGGACGCCGACAACCTCCAGGACACCCTGAAGAACACCAAGAGCGTCTTCTACGACATCGATCGCCGGGTGCTCATGTTCGGCGTGACCAGGAGCGGCGACTGAGGGACGGCGTCGACTTCCTCGGCATCGCTGCGATCATCGCTCCATGGACGTCGAGGTGCTGGCTGCTGATCGGCTGCGCTTCCGCGACGGGTCGCCCGTGCGTGCGGCCTCCGCGGTCGTCGCCTTCGGCGACGGCCACCTGGTCGTGTCGGACGACACCACCCACGCGGCCTGGTTCCGCGACGGAACGGCGACCCCGGTGCGTCTCCTCCCGCCGGTCGACGGGCACGAGCAGTTCGACGAGGCGTCCGGGACCAAGCACCTCAAGCCGGACCTCGAGACTGCGCTCCAGGTCGAGGTCGGCGGGTCGCCAGCGGTCCTGGTGATGGGCTCCGGCTCGTCGCCGGCCCGGATGCGGTGGTGCCTGCTCGGCCTCGAGGACGGCCGACCCACCCCCGTGGTCGCCGACATGGCACCCGTGTACGACGCCGTCGCTGCCGCCCTCGGCGTCGACCTCGAGCTGCTCAACCTCGAGGGCGGCTGCCTCGTCGGCCACACCTTGCGGTGGTTCCACCGCGGTCTCCCGTCGGCGGGGCTCCCCTCGGCGAGTGTCGACCTCGACGCGACCACTGCCGTGGCGGCAGTGCTCGGGCACTGCGAGGCAGCGGAGGTGAGGGTCACCCGGCCGGTTCGCTACGACCTGGGGGAGGTGGACGGCGTCGGCCTGGCGATCACCGACGTCGTCGTGCTGCCCGGGGGTGATCTCATCGCGAGTGCAGCGGCCGAGGACAGTCCCAACCCGCGCGACGACGGGCCGGTGGTGGCATCGGCCCTGGCAAGGATCCGCGGGGACCGGGTCTCGGAGGTCCGTCCACTGCCCGAGCTCGACGGCCACGTGATCAAGGTCGAGGGACTCATGCTGCTGGGCGCCGACGGGAGCGGGACGACCCTGCTCGCCGTGACCGACGTGGACGACCCCGACGCGGCGTCGTGGGCGATCAGGCTCCGGGTGCGGGACTGACCGAGGAGGCTGGGTGGTGGCGCGTGGACCGGCCCGTATCGTCGATGGGGTGACCCAGGCACACCACGCCACGATCCTCCTCGACAACCGGTATGCCCGCGAGCTGCCCGAGCTGGCCGTCTCCTGGCGGGCCGCAGAAGTGCCTGAGCCTCGGTTGCTGGTCTCCAACGATGCCCTCGCCGACTCGCTCGGCCTCGACCCGGCATGGCTGCGCAGCACCGACGGACTGGGCCTGCTGACCGGCACAGCGCTTCCGGAGGGCGCCACGCCGTGTGCCCAGGCCTACGCCGGCCACCAGTTCGGTGCGTACAGCCCACGCCTGGGCGACGGGCGTGCGCTGCTCCTCGGTGAGGTGGTCGACGACGCGGGCAGGCTCCGCGACCTCCACCTGAAGGGGTCGGGACGCACGCCGTTCTCTCGCGGCGGCGACGGCTGGGCCGCGGTGGGTCCGATGCTGCGGGAGTACGTCGTCAGTGAGGCCGTGCACGCCCTCGGCATCCCGACCACGCGGTCGCTGGCCGTGGTCGGGACGGGGCGTGCGGTGCGTCGCGAGACCGTGCTGCCGGGCGCGGTCCTGGCGCGCGTCGCGAGCAGCCACCTGCGCGTCGGCACCTTCCAGTACGCCCGCGCCACCGGCGACCTCGCCCTGCTGCGCCGGCTCGCCGACCATGCGATCGCTCGTCACCACCCGGAGCTGGCGGAGGCCCCACGGCCCTACCCCGCCCTGTTCGACGCGGTCGTCGCCGCGCAGGCGTCGCTGGTGGCGCAGTGGATGCTCGTCGGTTTCGTGCACGGGGTGATGAACACCGACAACATGACGATCTCGGGCGAGACGATCGACTACGGCCCGTGCGCCTTCATGGAGGCGTTCGACCCGGCGACGGTCTACAGCTCGATCGACACGGGAGGCCGCTACGCCTACGGCAACCAGCCGGTCGTGGCCCAGTGGAACCTGGCCCGGCTCGCCGAGGCGCTCGTCCCGCTGCTGGACGACGACGAGGAGCGCGCGGTCGCCGTCGCGATCGAGTCGCTCGAGGCCTTCCCGGCCGCCTACTCGGCCGTCTGGTCGAGCGGCATGCGGTCCAAGCTCGGCCTGCGCGACGAGGTCGGGGACACCGTGTCGACGCCGCTCGTGGTGGACCTGCTCGCCCTGCTGCAGCGAAATCGCGTCGACCACACTTCCTTCTTCCGCGCCCTCGCGGAGGCGGCCAGGGGCGATGCCGAGCCGGTGCGCGGCCTCTTCCTCGACCTGTCGGCGTTCGACAGCTGGACGGAGCGGTGGCTCGGTCTCGGGCCGGACCCCGACGCCATGGACCGGACCAACCCCCTCTACCTCCCGCGCAACCACCTCGTCGAGGAGGCGCTCGACGCCGCGACGGCCGGTGACCTGGCCCCGTTCCTGCGCCTCGTCGACGCCGTTTCGTCGCCGTACGACCGGCGCGCCGGTCTGGAGCGCTACGCCGAGGCCGCGCCTGAGTCCTTCGGCCACTACCGGACCTACTGCGGAACCTGATCCTCGACGGGCGCGGGGCCACATACGGTGACCCCCATGAGCGCGCGCCGGTGGGTCCTCAGGCTCGAACGGACATGGGACGCGGCGCGGCTGCGGCGCACCCGCTCGGGGCCGCCGGCCAACTTCCGGATCGAGCCCTACATCGGCCACGGCGGCGCAGCAGGCGTGGTCGTGCGTGGACGGGTGCTCGACAACCCACCGATGACCGACGCGGTCGACGGAGAGGGAGCGGGCGCCGCGATCGGTCGCCGGATCCGGGACTTCCTGACCGTCGAGCTGCCGGGAGTCCGGCTACGGGTCACCGTGGCCGGTGCGAGTGCCGAGGCCGTCACCGACGCCGAGGGCTACTTCGGGGTGCTGCTGCGGACCGCGCCGAAGGCGTTGGAGAGCCCGTGGACCCACGGGACGGTCGAGCTCGTCGGTGGCTACCGAGGAACGACCGGGCCGCACACGACCGTGGTCCAGGTCCGCGTGCCGTCCACGGGTGCGAGGTTCGGCATCGTCTCCGACGTCGACGACACGATCCTCGAGACGGGTGTCCAACGGATCGTCCAGATGGTTCGCCAGACGCTGACGGGTTCGTCGCTGACCCGGACGCCGTTCCCCGGAGCGGTCGAGCTCTACCAGGACCTGGCCGCAGACCTCAACCCGGTCTTCTACGTCTCGTCGAGCCCGTGGAACCTGCACGCCTTCCTGATCGCCTTCCTGCGGCACCGTCAGTTCCCGCTCGGTCCCGTGCTCCTGCGCGACCTGCTGGGCAGCTGGGAGGGTCGCGAGGAGAAGGGCGAGCGCATCCGGGAGGTTCTCGACCTCCACCCACAGCTGTCCTTCGTCCTCCTCGGCGACTCCGGGGAGCGTGATCCCGAGATCTACGCCGACATCGTCCGCGCCTACCCGGGCCGGATCCTGGCGGTCTACATCCGGGAGGTGCGGCTCGACCCGGGTGACGGACGCGTCGAGAAGGTGTCCAGCGCCTGGGCCTCCGAGGTGCCGTTCGTGCTCGCCGCCGACTCGGATGCCGTACGCCGGCACGCCGCCGGGCTCGGGCTGCTCTGAGCGCCTCGTCGGCGCTGCGGACCTACCCGGGCAGCACGCTAGATCAGCTTCGGGAAGAAGACGAGCAGGCTGGCAGCCGCCACGAAACCGAGGCAGCCGAGGACCAGGAACGCCCACTGCGCGCGGGCGCTGCGCATTCGTCCGGACAGCGCTCCGAAGAACAGCACAGTCGCGAACGCGACGGTCAGCACCGTGTAGTTGTCACCGCGCTGGTTGTTCAGCAGCGCCTCGGCGAACTTGTCGTCCGCTCGGTCGTCTGCCTGGCGTGAGGCGGCGAGCTCCGGGATGACGTAGGCCGGCATCTCGAAGGGCGTGGCCGGGGCCTCGGGATTGCTCAAGGGCTGGCTGTCGATCCAGTCCGGGAAGGCCGACGCGAGTGGCTCGGGGAACCGCGACGACAAGAAGTCGGTGAGCTGCTCGTCCTCGTCCTGGTAGGCCTGGAGCCACTGCGTGAACAGTGAGACCTGGATGGTCTGCTTGCGGCTCGCCACACCCTCGAGGCGGGAGGCCTCGATCCGGGCGCTCGACGCCTGCGAGAAGGCGATCGACATCGCGCCGCTCCACTTGCTCGCCTGGAACCCGGTCCAGGCCGTGACGATGGCTGTCACCGCGAGGAGCAGCACCGCAGCCAGCTCGCGCCAGTCCGGACCTGGGTCCTCGGGCGCGACGGCGGCGGCGTCACTCACCTGGTACGCGGAGCCTCATACCGCTTCCAGCTCGTCCGCGGCGAGCAGGCCGACCTCGACGAGGTCGAGGGGGTGGACCCAGGAGTCGCTGACGGGCACGCCCCCGGCGCGGACGATCGCGTCTCGCAGCGGGGCCGCCCAGCGGTGCTCGATGAGGGCAAGGGCCGCGGCGCCGCCGGGCGCGATGGAGTCGGCGACGTCGTACAGCTCGCTGTCAGGAATGAGGTGGCCGTCCGCACCGGCCTCGGCGCCGGCGATCGCACCGGCCTCCATGCCGTCCAGGTCGTCGAGACCGAGCCCGATGAGCGCTCCGATCGTGGCGCCCAGCTCCTCTGCCTCTCCGACGGACAGGTCGCTCACCTGGACGCCGGTCACGGAGCCGTCCAGGTCCTTCTGCACCACGAGGACGTCGATCAGGCGGATCATCTCATTGGCTCGCAGTCGGCCGAGCTCCTCGATGATCTCGCCGCTGAACTGTGGATCGTCGAAGGCGACGACGAGTAGCTGGACGGGTCCTACAGGCATGTTGTGCTCCTTGCTGCGTCGGGCGTGAGCCCGGAGTGTGGGTAGGACGGGGTTGGTCAGCCGGCGAGGATCTTCGTCTTCTGCGCGTCGAACTCGTCCTGCGTCAGCACGCCGGCGTCGAAGAGCTCCTTGAGCCTCATCAGCTCGGCGTAGGAGTCGGTGGTGGCGGCCGGGGCTGCAGGCTCGGCGACCGGTGGAGGTGGGGCCGCAGCGGCCTGCTGCTGCTGTTGCTGCTGGGCCTTGGCGGCCCCGCGGTTGCTCGCCACGTGAGCCGTGGCGCCCAACACAGCTGCGCGTCTCAACATTCGTGGCATGGCGGTCTCCCTCGGTAGTGACGTGGAGGGCCACCATCGCCGAGCAGCGCTGCGGGGTCGTCACCCGACGTGGGTGACCTCCGGGAAGCTGCGGTTGTCACCCGTGGTGGGTGACGCGCCGGAGCCCCCGTCGGGGCACGTTGTGCTGGTACGCACTGAGGCGCTCAGAAACGAGACTGACATGTCGAGGTCCGCATACGAGATCCGGGTGCTGGGTCAGGTGCCGCACGACCTGATCCTCGACTTCGAGCGGGTCAGCGTCTCCAGCGATGCGGTCGGCACGACCATGCGTGCCGAGCTCGCCGACGAGTCGGAGCTGCACGGCATCCTCGACGCGCTCCGTCGGGCCGGCCTGGTTCTGGTCGACGTCAGGCGCGAACAGGTCTACGACGACGAGATCGGCTGACCGGCGCGCGCTCTGCGCCGCGGGCGGCCTGCCCGCCGAGCACCCGTGACCGGGCGCCACTTCACGACACGAAAGGGAGAAGGGCTGGACCAGTCGCTCAGAACGGCGGCCGACGGAGTAACTTGAAGCGTCGGTCAACCGACGGGGGAGCGAGTTGCGCCATGTCTGAGTTCCACACCCACCAGCGGGGGACGTACGGCCAGGGAGGGCCGTACGCCGGCCCGTTGGACCCCTTCCTGGAAGCGAAGCTGCATCCGCCGCTCGTGCGACAGGGGTGGGTCGAGCGAGCGCGCCTGCTGGACCGGCTCGATGCGGCCACGCGGCGCCCGATCGTCCTGGTGTCTGCCCCGGCGGGCTACGGCAAGACGACCCTGGTCGCCCAGTGGCTCGCGGACAGGCGCGGCAGCCGAGCCGCTGCCTGGGTCGCGCTGGACGAGGGCGACAACGATCCGGCACGCCTGTGGACGCACGTGGCCGTCGCGTTGGAACGGGCTGGGTGCGTCCTGTCGACGGCCCTGACGGCGTCCATGGCAGCCATGGACGGCGAGCTCGTCGCGGGACTCCTGCACAAGCTCCTCGGCGTCCTGGCCTCCATGCCCGACGAGGTCTGCATCCTGCTGGACGACTTCCAGTCGATCACCAATCCGGCCTGCCACGAGCAGGTCGAGCTCCTCGTGGAGAACCTGCCGCCCCAGGTCCACCTCGTGATCATGTCGCGCGCCGACCCGGGGCTGAAGCTGGGCCGGCTGCGCGCGTCGGGGTCGCTCGTGGAGATCCGTGCCGACGCCCTCCGGTTCACCCTTCCCGAGACATCGGCCCTTCTCGCCGCAGAAGACGTCGTGCTGCACGACGAAGCCGTGACCGAGCTCTTGATGACCACCGAGGGATGGCCGGCAGGGCTCTACCTCGCCATCCTGGCCCTGTCGGGTCGATCCGATCCCGACGAGTTCGTCCGCCGCTTCGACGGGAACGACCGGTTCGTGGGCGAGTACTTCTCGGAGGAGGTGCTGAGCGGCCACGCCGAACCGGTGCGCGAGCTCATCTTGAAGATCTCGGTGATGGAACGCTTCTGCGCCGCCGTCTGCGACTTCGTCGCGGAGACCTCGGACGCTGGCGACATCCTGCGTGACCTCGAGCGGCAGAACCTCTTCCTCGTGCCGCTCGACGACGAAGGGCGATGGTTCCGGTTCCACCACCTGTTCTCGGCAGTGGCCAGGAGCCAGCTCGAGGTCGTGCACCCCGACCAGGTGCCGTCCCTGCACCACCGCGCTGCGGAGTGGTTCCAGGCGCACGGTCACGTCGACGAGGCCGTCACCCACCTGATGGCGGCCGGTCGTCTTGCGCAGGCTGCCGACCTCGTCCAGGCGAGCCTGTTCGTCTACGTCGACGGCGGTCGTGCCCAGACAGTGCAGGCATGGCTGCGGGCGCTGGGGCCGGACACGGTCTCGAAGCACCCGGAAGCCGCGGTCGCAGCCGCCTGGATGGCAGCCGTGACGGGTGACCAGGAGGCGCTGGTCCGGCACCTGGACGAGCTCGGTCCCGTGCTGGACCACGGCCCCCTGCCGGACCGGACCCACTCGGTCGAGTCCGCGGTGTCACTCATCCAGGGCATGTACGGCTACGGCGGACCGATCGAGATGATGGCCGGGGCGAAGAGGTCCGTCGAGCTCGAGACGGACGCGCGAACGACGCAGTACTCGATGGCGCAACGCAACCTGGGGCATGCGGCCTACGTGCTGGGAGATCTCGCCGCCGCCGTCCCACCGCTGACGAAGGCGGTGCACAGTGAGGCGGCGCTTCCGATGGTCCGCCTCTTCGCGCTCTCCGAGAACTCGCTCGTGCATGCCGAGCTCGGCCAGCACGAGCTCAGTCGGGAGATGGCCGAACGTGCGATGGAGATCGCCGCCGAGCGGGAGCTGTACGCCATGCCACAGGCCCGGTCCCTGGCCTTCACGGCGCTGGGTCAGGCACAGGCGACCGCGGGGAAGCTGGGAGACGCCCTGGCGACCCTGGAGCAGGGTCGCGCCCTCCGGCGGAAGTTCCCCAGCATCGGCCCGTGGCCGAGCATCCACAACCTGCTCGTGATGTCCCGGGTGGCGGTCGAGGTCGGGGACGCGGCCCTGGCGCAGCAGCTGCTGGACGACCTGGCCCTGCGACTCGACCGCTATCCCGAAGGGATGGAGGCCATGCAGGCGCGAACAGCCGCCGTCCGGGCGGCCCTCCATGACCGGTCGGGCCGGGATCGACAGCTCGACGAGCCGTTGACCGGTCGCGAGCTCGACGTCCTCCGGCTCCTGCAGGGGACCTTGAGCCTGAGCGAGATAGCGCGCGTCCTCCACCTGTCATCCAACACGGTCAAGACCCACGCCCGGGCGACCTACCGCAAGCTGGGCGCCCACTCGCGCTCGGACGCCGTGGCGATCGCGAGGCGCAGGCAGCTGCTCTGATTTCCGCCGCCCCGCTCCCGCTGCCGTCCGGCGCCCGTTCCTACGGTGCGCTCACCCGCCTGACCCGCTCGATCCCCAGCCCCAGGTCGGAGCACGTGGCGAGGAGCTGCAGGACGTCATGGGGCCGCGCGTCGACCCTCACCGTGGTCTGCTCCGGGACCGTGCAGTGGCGCCAACGGAGGAAGTTGAGGAACGTGTCACCGAGGCGGCCGTCCACGCGCACCTCGTAGCTGAACGGTTGCTGCCGGGAGTCGGTTCCGTCCTCCCGCGCCGCAGGGAGCTTCACCTCGTGGACCTCGGCGAGGGTCAGGCCGAGGGAGCTGAGTCGCGCCAGGAGCACGTCGAGCTCCTGGGACGACTCCACCCGACTGAACAGCGCGGTCTGCGCTGGGGCCCGCCCCACCCTCAGCGTGTCGAACCTCTCGCGAAGCCAGCTGGGCGGCCGTGCCTGCAGGCGGATCTCGTACGTTGCCGGGTCCTCATCCATCGACTGCCTCAGCGCTCCTCCGCCTCGCCCGGGTCGTCCATTCCCGACACCAGCTCGTGGAACCGCAGGTTGACGAGGTCGCGCTCCAGACGGGCGTAGTCCGGGCGGGCGGCACCGGTGTATCCAGCACCCCCGTCTGTACCCGCACTTCGGACGAGCATGCGCCAGGCGCGTCGGACGACGGGCGGAGACGATGCGGCCACCAGCGTCGTCACCAGGAGCCCGTAGGGGCCGAAGGCGTGGAGGAGCCCGAAGGTGGCGATCACGCCCAGCGGAGCGGCGACGGCCCACCAGGCGGCTGCTGCCATGAACTGGGCACGGTCGGGTCTCAGGCCGAACAGGCATCCACCGGCCGTGGCGGCGAGCAACGCGAACAACGCGAGCAGGCCGACGACGCTCGACGCCCGGTACGCCCCGATGACCCCGACGGCTCCGGCCGCGCCCGCGAGGACCGGCCAGGCTGTGTTCGACCAGGCTCGCGGCGGATGCGGATCCGCTGACCGCCTACGAAGCCTCATTGGAAGAGGGTGTCCGACGTCGCGCCACGACGCTTCACCCCCCACGGATGATGACGCCAGCCGTACGTGGTTCGACGCTGGTGCCAGTGGCACGAGAGGAGCCGTGATGAGCGACCAGATCGAGACCGCATGGACACGTTTCGCCGTGGTCATGGCGGGGCTCCTGGCGGCCGCGGTGGCGGCTCGTTGCGTGTGGGTCTTCCGCGGCTCCCGTGCTCGGCTGACCCGGCCGGCCGCCGCAGCCGGCGCATGATCGGAGACGGTTGACGTGTCGGAGCTTCTCGTCGTCCTCGGGGCGGCGGTGGTCGTGGCCGACTACGTCGTCAAGATCCTGGCGCTCGGCGTCCTGCCGGGCAACCGCAAGCCGTCGTCCGCCATGGCCTGGCTCATCCTGATCCTGATCGTGCCGCTGGCGGGCTTCGCGGTCTTCCTGCTCTTCGGTCGCACCAGCCTCGGGCGGGGCCGACTGGCCCGGCAGCAGGAGGCCGACAGGGCCATCAGCTCCGCCACCGACAAGTTCACCCCCGAGCCGGTCGAGGGTCCGCCCTACCTCGCCTCGGTCGTGCACCTCAACCGCAACCTGGGTTCGCTGCCGCTGCAGACCGGCAACCGGGTCGACCTCATCCCGGGCTACCACGACTCCATCATCGCCATGACCGCGGAGGTCGCGGCTGCCACGGAGTCGGTCGAGGTGGAGTTCTACATCGCCGCATGGGACGAGGTGACCGGACCGTTCTTCGAGGCGCTGACCGCCGCGGCCGCTCGTGGCGTCAGGGTCCGCCTGCTGTTCGACCACATGGGCTCACGGTCCATCCCGGGCTTCGCCGACTTCCAGAAGCGACTCGACGCGACGGCCATCGAGTGGCGACCCATGCTCCCGGTCCGTCCGCTCAAGAAGCAGTTCCAGCGACCGGACCTGCGCAACCACCGCAAGATCCTGGTCGTCGACGGGCGCACGGCCTTCATGGGCTCGCAGAACCTCGTGGAGCCCGGCTACAACAAGCCGAAGAACCACGACGCCGGCCGGGAGTGGGTCGAGCTGGTCGCGCGCGTCGACGGCCCCACGGTGCGCGCGCTGCGCGCCGTCTTCGCCAAGGACTGGTTCACCGAGACCGGCGAGCGGATGGACGACGAGATCACCGCGGTCGTGCCGACCCACCACTCCGACGGGGTGGCCGCCCAGGTGCTGCCCAGCGGCCCGGGCTACAGCACGGAGAACAACCTGCGCCTCTTCACCACCCTGATCTACTCCGCCCGCGCGAGGATCTCCCTGACCAGCCCCTACTTCGTGCCCGACGAGCCGCTCCTGTACGCCGTGACGACGGCCGCTCGGCGTGGCGTCGAGATCGAGCTGTTCGTGAGCGAGGAGGGCGACCAGTTCATGGTCTCCCACGCGCAGTGCTCCTACTACCACGCCCTGCTCGAGGCCGGGGTGCGCATCCACCTCTACCCCGCCCCGGCGGTCCTGCACTCCAAGCACTTCACCATCGACGACGACGTCGCTGTGATCGGCTCGAGCAACATGGACATGCGGTCGTTCGCGCTCAACCACGAGGTCTCCATGATGCTCACGGGCAGCGACATCGTGGCGAGGTTCCGCAAGGTCGAGGACGACTATCGCGCCCTGTCGCGCGAGCTGACGGCCGAGGAGTGGAGCCGGCGTCCCTTCGTGCAGCGCTACCTCGACAACACGATGCGGCTCACGGCCGCACTGCAGTAGCCGGCCCGATCAGCCCAGGACCTTGGCCTTGGCCCGGTCGTACTCCTCGGGAGTGAGGGCGCCGCGGTCGCGCAGCTCAGCGAGGTCCCGCAGCGCTTCGGACACGTTACTGCCCGCCGCCTCCTGCTCCGCCGGCCTTCTCGAAAGCTCCCGCAGTGCCCGCTGGGCCCGCTCGTTCATCGCGTCACCACGCACGAAGAGGTAGACGATGGCGCCCAGCCACGGCACGAACACGATCAGGAGAACCCACGCCGCCTTCGCCGCACCACGGAGCGTGCTGTCGCGCAGGATGTCGCCGATCATCGCCATGAGCAGCCAGATCCAGCACACCAGCAGCATGAACCAGAACATCGAGGCGAACAGCTCCCACAACCCGAAGTCGTCTTCCATCGTCTCCCCTTCTTGCTCGGTCAGCACATGGCCGGCTACGCCTGCGCCGAGTGTGCCGGTCGCGATCCGTCGAAGACCCGGTCGATGAGGAACCACAGGACCGCCGTCACGACGGAGATGACCAGCGCGGCGATGATCGTTGACACGACACCGCCGACGTCGAGCGCGTCGGTGAGGCCGGCGGTGATGCCGAGGAGGATCCCGTTCACCACGAGCGCGAAGAGCCCCAGCGTGATCAGGGTGAGGGGGAGGGAGATCAGCCGCAGGAGCGGGCCGAGGAGGGCGTTGACGAGGGCGAACAGCATCGATACCCCGAGCAGGGTCAACACCCCGCCGTCGACCTCGACCGACGGCACCAGCGCCGCAGTGATGGCGATGGCCGCCGCCAGGATGACCCAGGCGACCAGCAGCTTGACGATCATGTCGGCTCCTCGGGTGGAGTGCCCGCTCACGTAGGGGCACCGATCAACGTAGGCACGGCCCGGGACGGTCCCCTCACCTCTCGCGGGTGAAGTGATCCGCCGACGTTCGTCCCTAGGGTCCACGCGTGGCGTTCCGCACGTGCACGCGGCGACCACACGCCGCTGTCGGGCACCGGCCGGCCCCGTCGCGTTCAAGGAGGAAGCATGAGTCTCGATCAAGCACGCAGCAGCACCCCGGACATCGAGATGGGACCGATCGACTACGTGGTCATCGAGTTCCCCGGCAGCAAGATGACGGGCGAGGGCATGCCACTCCTCGTGGACCTGGTCGACCGGGGCATCATCAGGATCCTCGACCTCGTGTTCGTGTCCAAGGGCGACGACGGGTCGGTGAGCGGCATCGCCGTGGCCGACCTCGACGGTGATGGCGTCCTGGACCTCGCGGTCTTCGAAGGTGCCGCCTCGGGGCTCCTCGACGAGGACGACATCGCGCAGGCGGGCGACGTGCTGCAGAACGGCAGCTCCGCCGGGATCGTGGTCTACGAGAACACGTGGGCGGCGCCCTTCGCCGCGGCGGTCAGGCGAGGCGGGGGACAGCTCGTCGCCAGCGGTCGCATTCCCTTCGACGCCCTGGCCGAGGCGGCGGACGCCGGCGAGCCGTCCACCACGACGGGCCCCTAGGCCGACCCACGCTACGGCTGCGTGGCCAGCCACTCGTTCGCGCGGTGGTAGGCCTCGAGGCTGGCTTCGCCGACAACGTCCGTGGCCTCGAACAGGACGACGTCTCCTGCACCTTCCGCCGTCCTGTTGCGACGCAGCTGCGCGATGACCGCGGGATCGAGGCCGGCCAGGTAGAGCCTGCCCCCGACGGCCGCGACCCTTGCGGCGTAGTCCGACAGCACGGCGTAGGACGTCGCCCCGAGCAGTGCCCGTCCGCGCAGGCGCAGGACCACGGCCGGGCGGCTGGATCCCTCCGGGTCCGGGAGGTGCGCCTGGAGGGTCCTGGCCCCGGCGTAGTAGAGGCTCCCGTAGATGTCCAGCAGGAGCACCGTGCGTGACTCGAGATGAGTCGGTGCCGGGGACTCCCGGAACGTGCCGCTTCCAGTGGGTTCCAGTCGGACGACCCGCAGGTCGAGGGCCTCCTGGTTGATCTGCATCATCAGGGCGAGCACCACGCCCAGGCCGACCGCTGCCGCCACGGGCATCAGGAGGGTGGCGGCGAAGGTCGCACACACGGCGATGCGCGAGATCCGGGACGTTCGCATGATCGCGCGCACCTGGCCGGTCCGCAGCGAGCCGAAGGCGGCCACCACCAGGACCGCCGCCAGGGTGGGCATGGCCACGGTCCCCACGACTCCGGAGAAGGCGACCAGGATGACCGCCATCCAGAGCCCGGCGAACACGCTGGCCCATCGCCCTCGGGCGCCGGCGGCGACGCTCAGCGCCGTCTGTCCGACCGAACCGCCGACCGGTTGGCCGCGGAACAGCCCGGACAGGAGGTTGCCGACGCCTTGGGCCATGAAGTCGCGGTTGGCGTCGGCTCGTGAGCCGTCCGGGTTGGGCGCGGACTCGCTCACACCCGCGCCCTGGATGAGGACCAGGGCCGCCACGGCGAACGCGCCGGTCACCAGGCCGAACGACAGCTCGCTGAGGCGGGGGAGTGCCGGCAGGGGCAGGCCGGCCGGGATCTCGCCGACGTCGCTCACGCGCTGCACGTCGTCCGCGCCCAGGAGGATGACCGCCACCGTCGGCAGGACGAGCGCGGCCAGGGAGGCGTACGGGCCCAGCCGCGGACCGCCGACGACCAGGATGAGCATGGCCGCCGTCCCTGCTGCGACCGACGCCAGATCTGCGGTCCCGGGGTGCAGGAGCAGGTTCCATGCCTTGGCGATCGCGACGTCGCCGGTCACGTCGGAGCCGACGAGGTCGGGCAGCTGCCCGAACATGATGTTGCAGGCGACCCCGGTCAGGAAGCCGATCATCACCGAGTGGGGGACGAAACGCGTCAGGCGACCCAGGCGGAGCAGCGCGGCAGCCACCATGAGTGCCCCCGCGATCAACGTGAGCAGGAACAGGGCCTGGGGTCTCCGGTCGGGGGGTGTCCCCGCCACGGCCGAGCCGGCCGCGAGGGCGGCGGCGCTCGTGGTGGTGATGATCATCAGCTTGCTGCTGCTCGTCAGCCCACCCCCGACGGGGCCGAAGATGCTGGCGTACAAGCCGTGGACGGGGTTGACGCCGGCCAGCACGCCGGCCGCCATGCCGTCCGGCACGCTGCTGATGGCTCCCGGGATTCCCGCCACCAGGTCCTGCTTCAGGGTCGCGCGCTGCGGGCCGTGCTCGGCCAGGAACCGCCGGAGGGCGGGGCGCGCTCGACTCGTCATGCTGCTCGATCCTGGCCTCGCGACCGGTCTCCGGCGGGCGGACTTCCTCGGAAGCCACCTGGCGTTGGCCCCGGGCGTCAGTGTTGCGAGCGGGGGGCGCCAGAACCTCCCCCGCCGGGGAGGAGGTAGGGGCGTCTCGTCATCCGTCACGGGTGAGGCCCCCGCGTACGCGGGGGACCACGGTTGCGACGAGGTGGGACAGCACGGCCGCTCGCGTGCACGCCCCTCGTCGGAGACCGGGAGGGAACAGTGACGGAGACCGCGCTTGCCGCCATCGCCCTGCTCACGATCGCCTGGACGGTTGCCTCGCGCCCGCTGGCCGCCGTGGACATCACCGGAGCGCTGGTCTTCCTGCTGGCGGGATTCGTCCTCGCGAACCCGGCCTGGGGTCCGATCGACCTGGACGTCGAGTCGGCGTCGGTGCACCGGCTCGCCGAGCTGACGCTCGCCATGCTGCTCTTCGCGGACGCCTCACGCGTGAACCTGGCCCGGCTTCGCCGCGACGCCCGTGTCCCCGTGCGCCTGCTCGTCATCGGGCTGCCGTTGTCGATCGCGTCGGGATCCGTGCTCGCCGCCTGGATCTTCGACGACACCTCATGGGCGCTCGCGCTCTTCATCGGGGCGACCCTCGCCCCCACCGACGCGGCGCTCAGCGCCCAGGTCGTCAACGACGAGCGCATCTCCGGACGTGTGCGCTCGATCCTCAACGTCGAGAGCGGGCTCAACGACGGCATCGCCACGCCGGTCGTGGTCTTCAGCCTGGCGCTGGTCGCCGCCGAGGTGGGCCTCGGCACCCACGGCGGCTCCCCGGAGCGGGGAGCGCTGGTGGAGCTGGCCATCGGCCTCGGCGTCGGCGTGGCGGTCGGTGTGGGCACCGCTGCGCTGGTGGCCCTGGGCACGGCACGGCGGTGGGTGACCACGGGTGGGCGGCGCTTGGCGACCCTCGCCGCCGCCCTGGGAAGCTTCTCCGTGGCGCTCGTGCTCGACGGCAACGGGTTCATCGCGGCCTTCGTCGCGGGTGCAGCGTTCGGAGCCGTCCTGCGGCGGCGGCTGACCGAACCGGACGAGGTGCAGGAGGTCGTGGTGCTGCCCGAGCTGCTGGGGCAGCTGGCGGGCCTCGCGGTGTGGTTCCTGTTCGGAGGGGCACTGCTCCCCGTGGCGCTCGAGCACTTCTCCCTGCTCAACCTCCTCTACGCCCTGCTCAGCCTGACCGTGGTGCGGATGGTGCCCGTCGCCGTGGCGTGCCTCGGCACGGGGCTGGACAGGGCGACGGTCCTCTTCGTCGGCTGGTTCGGTCCACGGGGCCTGGCGTCGGTCGTGTTCGCGCTGCTGGCGGTCGAGGAGCTCGGCGAGACACCCTTCGTCGCCGAGACCGTCGCCGTCATCGCCCTCACCGTGACGTTGAGCGTCGCGTTGCACGGGATCACCGCGAACCCTCTCGGTGCGCGCTACCGCCGCGCCCAGGACCTCACACATCAAGGGTGAGGCGAGCCAGGACGCGCGCGGCGACCCTGACAGGGCCATCAGCCCCTGCGACGAGGGACCCACGCGAATGACGACCATGTCCACGCCCGTTCTGCCCTCGTGGCGCGACATACCTCGTTCATGAACGTCTTCGTCGCGTCCGTCCTCGTTGCGCTCGCCACAGGCTGCTCCGTGGCGGCGATGCTGGTTGTCCGACGTCGGGCTCCAGCTGGTAGCTACTTCCAGGACGGCGACCGCGCCTCCGGGGTCTTCGGCGTCCTGGCGACCGGCTTCTCGGTGCTGCTCGGCTTCATCATCTTCCTCGCGTTCGAGTCCTACGACTCGTCGCGCACGGGCGCCGAGACCGAGGCGACGTTGGTCCTGCAGCAGGTGCAGACGGCGCAGTTCCTGCCGAGCGACGCCTCCGGCGAGCTGACCGCCGAGCTGGTCTGCTACGCCCGCTCCGTCGCGGGGGTGGAGTGGCAGGCGCTCGAGGACGGGAGCCTGGGCGACCGGATCAACCCCTGGGGCGTGGAGCTCTACCGCACGATCTCCGAAGTCGTTCCGGCGGATGGGACGGAACAGTCCGCCTATGACAGGTGGATGGACCAGACGGCCCAGCGCGAGCAGGCGAGGGTCGCACGCGTGCACGGCGCAGAAGGCATCATCCCGCTTCCTCTGTGGCTGGCGCTCTTCCTCATCACCGGCGTCATCTTCACCTACCTCCTGTTCTTCGCCGACTCGGCCGAGGGACCGTTCACCCAGGCGATGCTCATGGGCAGCACGACCGTCGTCATGGCTCTGCTGCTCCTGCTGGTGGCCTTCTTCGACCATCCGCACGGCGGGGGCGTGGGAAGGCTGCAGCCGACCGCCATGGAGCGGACCGTTCGAACCATCGGCATCGAGCTCGAGACCGTCGGTGTGGAGATCACCCTTCCGTGTGACAGCCGTGGCGACCCCCTCTGACGTGCCGGCGAAGCACGGCCACGACTGGCAGGAGACCGTGGCGACAGTGCTTCTCGTCGTCGCAGCCGTGGCGACCTCGTGGAGCAGCTACCAGGCGACCCGCTGGAACGGCGAGCAGGCTGCTGCTGCCGGGCGCACGAACGGCATCAGGATCGACGCGTCGCGCGCCGACGGGCTGGCAGAGGCGCAGACCGAGATCGACGTGGCCACCTTCATCGCGTGGGTCGAGGCGGATCGCACCGGCGACCAGCGGCTCGCCACCTTCATCCAGGACCGGTTCCGCGACGAGTTCCGTCCCGCGTACGACGCCTGGAGGGCGACCGCACCCTTCACGAACCCCGAGGCTCCACCCACTCCGTTCGCGATGAAGGAGTACACGCTCGCGGCCCGGGAGCAGGCGGAGAAGCTGGACGCCCAGGCAGAGGCGTCTGCCGCCGAGGTCCGCCGCGACATCCAGCGCGCCAGCAACTACGTGCTCACGGTGGTGCTGTACGCGGTCGCGCTCTTCTTCGCAGGAATGAGCACGCGGGTCTCCGCGCCCCGGCTCAGGTGGGTGCTCACGGTGGCGGGCTGTGCGGTGTTCCTCGGCGCCCTGGCGTGGATCGCCACCTTCCCGGTCAGCATCGCCGTCTGACGGCGCCACCCGGTTCCGCTCGGCGTGCAGCAGCACCACGTCACCTCGCTGGAGCTCGCGTTCGGGCCCTCGGCATCCACGCGACCGTGATGGCGTCGTGCACCGTGAGGATCGGTGAGGGCTCGAGGCTCGCCGGGTGCGGGGTGCGTCATCCATGGCTGGCCCGTTCGTCCGTCGGGCATCCCCTGCGCGGGGTGACCCGGCGAGGGATGGTCCGCGGGACCATGGAACAGCGCGGATGCGCAGAGGAGGCACCAGGGCGGGGCCAAGGAGGCCCGAGGAGAGCCGTGCCGCGGGGGGCAGTCGTGGATGATCCGGACGAGGGACAGGACCGGGCCGCGCGTGCGGGGCTCCTGCAGGTCGTGCTGATCGTCCACCACTACCTGCCCGAGAGCAGCCTCTCTGTCCGCGAGCGCGTCGACGTGCGTCGGGACCTCACGTTCCTTGTGTCCGAGTCCCACCGCCAGGCCTTCCGCCGAGCCGTCGTCCTCGAGGTGTGCGCCGCGATGCTCGCCGAGGTCGCCCAGGCTCTTCCGGAGCAGGTCGGGACCACGATGCTCCGGTCGTGCGCTGCTCACCTGGACTGGACCCTGACCGACGACGGCGGCCTCACGGACCGGATCGGCGACCCGTTGGCGTTCGTTCGCGCGGAGACCGCCGTCTCATCCCCGGGGGGTGATGCCCACGCCAACTCCCGGGCACATGATGCCGACGGTCGGCCTCAAGGCCGAACGGCGGGTCGCGCTGCCGGTCGCGATGGAAGCTCGGCCGGACCGCCCGGACCTCCGGGCAGCCCGCCGCGACCGAGGAGTGGACGACATGACGGACGCGCATGACCGTCGTGGACGGGTGCACCGGCGCAGGCGTCCGGGTGGTGCGAGGCGACCGGTCGGGCGAGGCCGAGACGGTGAAAGGCAGGCGGATGTTCGGCGAGACGGCGACAGAACACGCAGGACACGCTGAGGGTGGGATCCGGAGGCGCACGTCGTACGTCTACGGGCTGATCGTCGGGGGAGCGGTGCTCGCGACGGTGCCCGAGGACTTCCGGCTCGTCAGGGTGGCGTTCAGCCTGTTCGCCACGCTCGTCGTCTACTGGGCGGCCGAGACCTACGTGCACTGGATCACGGTTCGCACCCTCGCTGGTCGCGCGCTGACCCGTGCGGAGCATCGAGAGGTCGTGCTGGACGGGTGGCCGCTGGTCACGGCCTGCAGCGTGCCGGTGGCGTTCCTGGCGTGCGAGGCGCTGTTCCAGGTCCCCACGGCGCTCGCGGTCGACCTCGCGCTGATCCTCAATGCCGTGCTGCTGTTCTTCGTGGGCTGGCGCATGGGGCGTGCGGGGAAGCTGGCCGGTCCCTCCCTGTTCCTGGCCGCCGCCGCGGCAGGCCTCCTGGGTATCGCCATGATCTTCCTCAAGATCGGGCTGCACTGATGAACGCCCGGAGCAGCGGCAGATGAGCATCGTGGTCACGTGGCTCGGTCACGCCACCGTGGTGGTGGACATCGACGGCGTGCGGTTGGTGGCCGACCCGCTCCTGCGGCGGCACAACGGTCCGCTCCGGCGTCGGTGGGCCTCACCGAGCCGCGCGGCGTGGACGGGAGCGCGAGCCGTGCTGCTGTCGCACCTCCACCACGACCATGCGGAGGTGTCCTCCCTCAGGCTGCTCGGTGACGTCCCGGTGCTGACGGCGGCCCAGAACGCGGCGTGGGTGTCGGGCAAGGGCCTGCGTGGCCACGGGTTGCACGAGGAGTGGGTGCAGGTGGACGAGACGAAGGATGTCTTCGTGCGGCTCGTGCCGGCGGTGCACCACTCGCGGCCGATGCCGCACCGGCCGAACGCTGCGAACGGTCACCTGGCCAAGGGGCCGTCCGGGGTGGTCTGGCTGGCTGGGGACACGGAGCTCTACGCCGGCATGGAGGAGCTGCCGGAGATGGCCGGGGCACCGATCGACGTCGCGGTCGTGCCGGTGGGCGGCTGGGGTCCTCGGCTCTCACCGGGACACCTGGGCCCCCAGGAGGCGGCGGTCGCCTGTCGGCTGGCCGGCGCGAGGCTCGCGGTGCCGGTGCACTGGGGAACCCTCCACGCCCCAGGTGGAAGGACACTTCCACGCGGGTGGATGGACGCCGGAGGCCCACTGTTCCAGGCAGCAGTGGCCCGGGAGGCGCCCGGGTGCGAGGTCGCAGTGCTCCTGCCGGGCGGCTCGGTCCGCGTGCCGTGAGCCTTCAGGGGCTGATGCCTCGTGGGCCCTACTGCTGCCACTCGTCGTACGAGCCGCGGTTGGCGGTGACGGCGTAGATGACCAGCACGTCGATGGCGATCATGATGGCGGACCACAGCGGGTAGGCGGAGAGGAAGGCCAGGTTCACCACGGCGCTCGTCATCGCGGCGAGCACGGCGACGGCGCGGGCCCACGTCTGGCCGGCCAGGAGGGCGCCGCCGGCGACGGCCACCACGATGCCCAGGATCAGGTGGACCCACCCCCAGGTGGTGTAGTCGGCGGTCACGACGAGGCCGTTCTCGGTCACCAGGAAGTACTCCTCCTGGAAGAGGGCCACCAGGCCGGCCATGGCGTGGAAGGCCCCGAGCAGCATCATCATGACGGCTGCGAAGACGACCCAGCCGTACCATCCAGAGCCCGTGTCGCCCCTGCCGCTACGGCCGGCGGAGGTGTTCGTGGTCGTCATGTCGTGCTCCTCTGCTTGGTGTGTGACTGTCAGCATGTGAGTGGCGCGGCTCGGCTGCCTCCCCCACGGAGGGTGACGAGCGCGGACGCGTGCAGCCGTCCGGGCGCTCAGCAGAGCCCGAGCTGGCGCCCCCGGCGCACGGCGTCGACACGCCGGTTGACGCACAGCTTCCCGAAGATCCCCTTGAGGTGGGTCTTGACCGTGTTGCCGGACACGAAGAGCGCGGCGGCGATCTCCTCGGTCGAGTACATCTCCGCCAGCAGCTCGAGCACCTGGGACTCCCGCTCGGTCAGGCTGGTGCCGAGGAGCTCGGGCTGCGCACCATCGGACCGATGGGGTCGGTTGAAGGGCGTGGGCGCACTGGAGTCGCGAACGAGCCCACCGAGGGTCGCCAGGAGCTCGCGGTGTGCATGGATGAGGGACACGTCGCGGTCGATGGTGGCGCGCAGCCACGGCCAGTCGCGGCGCAGGGGGGCTCGCATGCCCTCGCTGGCCGCCGCCTGGAGGGCGCGATCGACGAGCAGGCGTGAACGTTCGACGTTGCCGCGACCCTGCTCCAGTCGTGCCTCGAGGAGCCAGGCGCGGACCTGCACCGACGTCGGGGCGAGGTCGACCAGGTCCACGATGGTGTTGAGCACTGCGAGCGCGCCACGCATGTCGCCGATCGTGGCGCGGGCATCCGCGGCCACCACGCCCGCTTCCGCCACCGCACACGGTGGCAGCGGGGTGACGAGCGCCAGGGCTCGATGCCGCTCGCCCTCGGCGAGCAACGCGTCGGCGCGAGCCGCGCGCAGGACCCCCGCACTCCACGAGGGCGCCCCGTCCTCCTCGGCGGAGAGTGCGTCTGCCAGCAGCATCGAGGCGGAGTCGGGCCGACCCGTGGCCGTCAGCAGCTCAGCCGTCAAGAGCGCCCAGATCGTGCCGGACCACGGCTCGTCCCGGACATCGAGGTCCGGCTCCACCAGGTCGAGGCGTCCCCGTGCTTCCGCCACGTCTCCCTGAGCGAGGTGGCGCCACGCACGTGCGAGCTCGAGGGACTCGTCGCCGAGTCCGGGTGCGACCCGCTCGGCGTGCTGTTCGTGCTCCACCGAGAGGCGCAGTCTCCCCATGTACGCCTCGGCGAGCGCGAGCTCCGCCCGGCAGCGGTGCTGCAGGGCCGGCGTCGTCGCCGCACCGAGGGCCCGGGTGAACGACCTGACGGCCTCGCGATGATGTCCCTGCGAGGCCTGCAGACGACCGAGGTGGATCTCCAGCACGGCATCGACGGGCGTGAGGGCACCGGATCGCCGTGCCGCCGCAGGCGACACCGCCCGGATCGCCTCCACGTCGTCCGGCGCGGTCACCAGTGTCCAGGGACCCACTGTCCCGTCGCGGTGGATCTCCACCACGGCCCAGTCACGGTGGTTCTCGAGCAGGACGGGCTCCGTCGACGCACGTCGAGGACGGGGAGGTGCTGCACCGTCCGCCGCATCGGCATCGACGGCGAGATCCAGCGAAGAAGACATCGACATCCCTTGGCTCGAGGTGTGTTGCCGCCATTCACCCCTCCCATGGGGTGAGGCCGCGTCACCCGGCCGGCGATTCACCCGGGTGAGATCCGCTTCGCTCCAGGTGCTCGGCTCACCCGAAGTGGAGGAGGCGGCCCTGTTCGGGTGTCCGCCACCGTGGGGCGTCGCCAGGGAGAGGAGCATCGATGGCACGCGTGCTGTCCGGAGCTGACTCGACCGCGCGCCGACACCAGCTGCTCAACACCCTTGCCGGCTGCTCCTTTGCCCTCGGCGGCGGCCTCTTCGCGCTCGGCGCCCTCATGGCCCAGCAGGGGACTGTCGGTCTGACGACCGTCAACGTCACCTACCTCGTCGGCGGCGCCTTCTTCAGCACCGGCGGCTACCTCTCCATCCTGCTCGCCGACGGGGCGGGGTCGCGTGCCAGGCGCAGCGCTGTCGTGCTGTTCGTGGGCACGCTCTCCTTCGCGGTGAGCCTCGTGGGCGCGTTCTTCCAGGGACTCACGCCGCGGCAGTCGGACGGGTGGATCTGGCTTCCCGACATCGTCGGATGCGTGTGCTTCCTGGTCTCCGGCCGCCTGGCGCTGCTCGACCTGGGAGCCGGCGGCCTCCGGTTCCGGCCCGACGTCGTCGACTGGTGGGTGGCAGCCGTCAACCAGGTCGGCTCCATCCTCTTCTTCCTCGCCGGGCTTGCCGCCTTCATCCGCCCGGCGACCGACGACGCGGTCAACACCGGCCTCGTCAACTGGGGGACGTTCGCCGGAGCCATGTGCTTCTGCGCGGCCGGCGTCGTCCAGGCGTTCCCCACACCCGCCCCGACAAGAACGGTTGGTACACCACGCCATGACACAACTGAGTGAGAAGCAGGCCGAGCTCCTGTACGGCAATCGGTTCCTGACGGAGCTGGTTCCGTCCACCACCTTCCCCGAGGCCGGGATGAGGCCCACCGACGCGCTCCGCCTGGTCGCGGAGGACCTCAACCTCGAGGGCGATCCCCAGCGCAACCTCGCCACCTTCGTCACCACGTGGATGGAACCCGAGGCACAACGCCTCATCGCCGAGAACCTGCACCGCAACTTCATCGACCACGCCGAGTACCCCATCTCCGCCGAGATCGAGCAACGCTGCGTGCGGATGCTGGCCGACCTGTTCCACGCCCCGGGCGAGACCACCGGGTGCCGTACCCAGGGGTCGTCGGAGGCCATCATGCTGGGCGCCCTCTCCCTCAAGTGGAAGTGGAAGGAACGCCGCCGGGCCGAGAACGCACCGACGGACAGGCCGAACCTCGTGTTCGGCGCGGACGTCCACGTGGTGTGGGAGAAGTTCTGTCGCTACTTCGACGTCGAGCCACGGATCGTCCCGCTCGAGGTGGACAAGTACACGATCGGGCCCGACGACGTGGCGCCGCACCTCGACGAGAACACGATCGGGGTGGTGGGCGTCCTCGGCACCACGTTCACCGGGCACATGGACGACATCGTCGGGATCAACCAGCTCCTCCTCGACGTCAGGCAGGAGCGTGGTCTCGACATCCCGATGCACGTGGACGGCGCCAGCGGCGGCTTCGTGTGGCCGTTCCTGTACCCCGACTCGAAGTGGGACTTCCGCCTCGAGCAGGTGAGGTCGATCAACGTCTCGGGCCACAAGTACGGCCTCGTCTACCCGGGGATCGGCTGGCTGGTGTTCCGCGAGACCTCCGACCTCGCCGAGGACCTGGTGTTCTACGAGAACTACCTGGGCAAGACCGACGCGACCTTCACGCTGAACTTCTCCACGGGCGCGGCGATGGTGCTGGCGCAGTACTACAACTTCGTCCGCCTCGGCCGCGACGGCTACACCTACGTGATGAAGCAGATGCAGCAGAACGCCCAGGCGCTTGCGGCCAACCTGCGCGACAGTGGCCGCTTCGAGGTGATCGGCGACCAGGAGGAGCAGCTGCCCCTCGTGGCGTTCCGCCTGAAGGGCGAGCACACGTCGTACGACGAGTCCGACATCGCCTGGCAGCTGTCGGCCGAGCGCGGCTGGATGGTGCCCGCCTACACGCTGCCCCCCAACGCAGAAGGCGTGAAGATCATGCGAGCGCTGGTCAAGGAGACCATGAGCCGGGAGCAGGTCGAACGGCTCAGCCGCGACATCGCGGACGCGTGCGCGACCCTGGACGAGAAGGGCGGAGCCCACCCGACCGAGCGCGAGCAGACCAAGATGGGCACCGGCTACTGAAGGCTGGACGAGGCCGGGCGCCACACGCACCGGAAGCCGAGGTGGCTGGTGCCCGTGTCGACCATCTGCGGTCGACGCGCGGCGGGGCGGTAGCGCAGGCAGTAGGTGTCGGCGCAGAGGTGGGACCCGCCCTTGACGACCTTCCGGCCGATCCGGAACTGCGGCTGGGCCGGGTCGTAGCTCGCCTCGAGCTGCCCCCCGCGCGGGTTGTCCGGGACGCAGCACGGCTTCTCGGCGGCGTCGGGATGCCGGCTCACCCACCAGTCCGCCGTCCACTCCCAGACGTTGCCGGCCATGTCGAACAAGCCGTAGCCGTTGGCGGGGAAGCTGCCGACCGGCGCGGTGCCGATGAAGCCGCTCTCACGCGTGCTGCGCCACGGGAAGTCCGGCCCGTCCCAGGTGTTGGCCATGATCCGGCCACCCGGCCGCGCTTCGTCACCCCACGTGTACGCCGCCCCGTCCAGGCCGCCACGTGCGGCGTACTCCCACTCCGCTTCCGTGGGGAGCTCTGCACCGGCCCAGGAGGCGTAGGCGAGGCAGTCCTCGAGCGCCACGTGCACGACGGGATGGTCGGGGCGTCGCTTGACCGAGCTCCCTGGCCCTTCGGGCGCCGACCAGCACGCGCCGGCGGTCCAGGTCCACCACTGGCTGAGGTGCCGCAGGTCGACCGGCCCCGGTGTGCGGGTGAACACCAAGGACCCGGGGACGAGGTTGTCCGGGTCGGCATCGGGGTAGTCGGCCGGATCGGGAGGGCGCTCGGCCACCGTGACGTACCTCGTGGCCCGCACGAACGTGGCGAACTGCTTGTTCGTCACGGTGGTGGCGTCGACGGAGAAGGGGTCGACGCGCACCGGGTGAGCAGGGGCCTCTTCCGGGTAGTGCGCGTCCGAGCCCATCGTGAAGACCCCGCCCGGGAGGTCGACGGCCATCTCAGCTGCTGCCCACGCCGGCCTTGAGCTTCTCGAGCACCCGGTCGATGCTGAAGCTGGGTGGCTCCTGCCGGGCCGGGAACTCGGCCAGCGACGTGATCATCCGGGACACGTACACCTGTGCCGGGATGGGCAACCAGGCGTGGTCCAGGCACCAGTCGTAGTAGGTGTTGGACGTGATGTCGGCGCGCTCGAAGGGGTCGGTGCGGAGGTTGAACATCTTCGGCACCCGCAGCTCGGTGAACGGCTCGGCCCACACCCGCAGCGTCCCGGCGGCACGTTGCTCGAGGAAGACCAGCTTCCAGTTGTCGTACCGCAGCGCGGTCAGGTCCCCGTCGTCGGACACGTAGAAGAAGTGCTTGCGCGGGCTCTCGTCCACTGCCCCGGTGATGTAGTCCAGCTGGTTGTGGCCGTCCAGGTGCACCTTGTACGTCGTCCCGCCCAGGTCGCCGCCCTGCTTGAGCCGCTCCGCCACGTCGGTGTCACCCGCCGCGGCGAGGAGGGTGACGAACCAGTCGTTGTGGCTGACGATCCCGTTCAGCACCGTGCCCGCGGGGATCCGTCCGGGCCACCGCACCACCGCCGGCACCCGGTAGGCGCCCTCCCAGTTGGAGTTCTTCTCGCTCCGGAACGGCGTCATCCCGGCGTCGGGCCAGGAGTTCATGTGGGGACCGTTGTCGGTGGAGTACATGACGATGGTGTCCTCGGCCAGCCCGTTGTCGTCGAGGAACGCGAGGACCTCGCCGACCAGGTCGTCGTGGTCGCACATCGTGTCGTGGTACGCCGACTGCCACCGTCCTGCCCGACCCCGGCTGCCGTCCTTGACATGGGTGCGGAAGTGCATGTGGGTGGTGTTGAGCCACACGAAGAACGGGGTGTCGGCGGCCTTGGCGTCGGACATGAACCGCAGCGCCTCGGGAGCGATCTCGTCGTCGATGGTCTTCATCCGCTCCTTCGTCAGCGGGCCGGTGTCCTCGATGCGCTGCGTGCCGTCGCCGTTCGCCCACGAGTGGATGACGCCCCGCGGACCGAAGTTCTTGCGGAAGTCGGGGAAGTCCTCCTCGGGCGGGTAGTCGTCGAGCTCGGGCTCCTCCTCGGCGTTGAGGTGGTAGAGGTTGCCGAAGAACTCGTCGAAGCCGTGCATCGTGGGCAGGAACTCGTCACGGTCGCCGAAGTGGTTCTTGCCGAACTGCCCCGTGGCGTAGCCGAGCGCCTTGAGAGCCGTCGCGATCGTGGGATCCTCGGCCCTCAGGCCGACGTCCATGCCGGGCATGCCGACCTTGGTCAGGCCGGTCCGGTACGGGTTCTGACCGGTGATGAAGGCGGCCCGTCCGGCCGTGCAGCTCTGCTCGCCGTAGTAGTCGGTGAACCGGACTCCCTCCTCGGCGATGCGGTCGATGTTCGGCGTCCGATAGCCCATCAACCCGTCGGAGTAGCAGCTGAGGTTGCTGATCCCGATGTCGTCGCCCCAGATGATGAGGATGTTCGGTTGATCCGGCACGGCGGCCTCCAGGTGACGGGAGCAGGTGGACGTGGCCGAAGGTACGACGGAGCCGGCGCGGGGGGCATCACTCGTTTCGGGGGAGGTCAGGGCCCTTCCACGCGTGGCGTTGTTCCGTCATGGCGCAGACGCGTCATCCGAGCCCTCGCACTCCCGGGGCGACGGCCCTAGGCTCTCTCCACGGCGGACGCCGAGGCCCGGAGGTCTGACGATGTTGGTGGAGCTGGGCATCACGCCCGACGTCGAGCTCGTCTACCGAGCCCTGCTGGCACGACCCGGCGCGACCGTCAGCGGGCTCGCCGGGGCGCTGGCACAGCCTCGTACGCACGTGTCGACCGCCCTGGCCGATCTCGTCGACGTCGGACTGGTGCTCCGGTCGGACGACCGCACGTTCGTCGCGGCCCCGCCTGCGGTCGCGCTCGGCGCGCTCATCACCGAGCGTCGCGACGGACTCCGTCTCGCCGAGCAGGCCCTGGCCACCCTCGCCGAGGAGCACCGTGCCGCGGTCGCCGGCAAGGACATCGGCGACCAGATCGAGGTGGTGACCGGGGTGGATGCGATCCGGCACCGCTACCGGCAGGTGCAGCAGGCGGCCAGTCGTGAGCTCCGCATGTTCGTCACCGCCCCGTTCGTCGCCGTACCACCGGGGGAGAACTCGGCGGAGATCACGGCGGTCGACCGCGGCGTCGTCATCCGTGCCGTGCTGGACAAGGCGGTGCTCTCCGAGCCGGGCGCCGCCGAGGAGACGGACGACTCGCTGCAACGCGGGGTCGAGCTCCGGGTCGCCGACCGGCTCCCGTTGAAGCTGGTCATCGCCGACGCGGAGCTCGCGCTGGTGCCGCTGGCGGACGAGCACGGCGGTGAGCCGGGCGCCGTCCTCCTGCAGCGGAGCGGGCTGTTGGCAGCACTCGACGCACTGTTCGAGTCGACCTGGCGCCACGCCTACCCCCTGACGCGGTCCCAGCTGGAAGGTGACGGGGACCTCGCCGACCCGCACGGGTCCGATGGGCCCGACGGGCTCAGCGTGCTCGACCGCCAGGTGCTGGGCCTGATGCTCGCGGGGCTCTCCGACCAGGCGGTCGCCTCCCAGCTCGGTCTGTCGCTGCGAACAGTCCAGCGACGCCTGCGACACCTGCAGGACCTGGCGGGCGTGAAGAGCCGGATGCAGCTCGGCTGGTACGCAGCTCGGCAGGGCTGGGGGTGACCGCCCGAGCCTGCCCGCGGCGATGATGAGGGGGTGCCGCGGGCAGGCGGTCGAGCCGACCCGGGCGAGGGGGGGAGCAGGCCCGGGCCGCGGAGAGCCTAGGCGCCGACGCAGCGCCCACCAGCACGAAATCCGGGTCCATGGCTGGCGGAGACACGCCGTGGCGGGGATTCGCCACGTACCCATCTGCCGTGCGGCCACGACGTGGCCGAGGTCCCTCCACCGACCTAGATGAGCCGCCGCTGCCGGGCCACCGCCACGGCGTCCCGGCGGGAGTGGGCATCCAGCTTGCGGAAGACGGTCTGGACGTGGCTCTTCACCGTGTTGGACGAGAGGAACAGCTCCGCCCCGATCTCCCTGAGGCTCAGCGAGCCCTGCAGCAGGCGCAGCACGTCGACCTCACGTGACGTCAGGGTGCCATTGCCTTCCGGGCGGGCGATGCCGGACTCCGCCGACGCGCGGATGATCGCCAGCCTGGCGTCGACCCCGGCCATCCCTCCGCCGTAGCCGGCTACGAGCTCGTGGATCTCGTCCAGCAGCTGTGCCGCCAGCGCCCGCTCGCCTGCCATGACCGCGACACGGGACATCACGGTCAGGTGGTGGATCGTCATCCAGGGCGCGTACGTCATGTGCCTGCGCCGGATGGCCAGCCCCTGCTGGCACGTGGCCATCGCGTCGGCGAGGTCCCCGGCCGACGCCTGCACCTGGGCGAGCGCCGTCAGGTGGATGGACATCTGCGGTGTCTCGCGCATCTCGAGGGCGTCGACGATCGCCAGGGCCATCGCCGCAGCTTCGCGGCTCTCCTCGTGGCGCCCGCGCTCGTCCTCGATGAGTGCCTCCAGCGAGAGGCCGTCCACGCGGAGCGTCGCGGGTGCGCCCTCGCAGTGCCTGACCTCGGTGAGGAGGGTCATCGCCTCGTCGAGGTGGCCCTGGAGGTAGGCGCAATGACCCA
The DNA here is from genome assembly GCA_963740115.1 of uncultured Actinomycetota bacterium. Taxonomy (GTDB): domain Bacteria; phylum Actinomycetota; class Actinomycetes; order Propionibacteriales; family Nocardioidaceae; genus Nocardioides. Next base: position 409,051 of record CAVUCQ010000008.1, read on the forward strand.
TCGAGTGCATCGCGATCGCGTAGCCGCGGCTGCGGGGGTCGGTCTCAAGCTCGACCGCTCGGCGAGCGGCTCGGGCCATGTCGGCAGGTCCGCCGTAGCCGTAGGAGGCGCGGATCAGGGCGAACGCGGACTCCACCGAGTGGGTCCCGTCGGGCAGGGGACCGACGGCCGCCAGGGGCTCGAGGGCCACCATGTGCTGCGCCAGCGCAGGTCGGTCGCCCTGCACCGTTGCCAGCCAGGCCGCCGTCACGCCGGCGGCGGCGTCGGTCGCGACGAGCTGGGGGTCCAGCGACCGCAACCAGGTGCGTACGGTGTGGGAACGACCCGCGTCGTAGTACTCGAACCAGTGCTGCTGGATGACGCTCGCGGCAACGTGGTGGTCGCCTGCCGCGAGGAGGTGGGTGACGGCCTCGTCGACGTAGCCGTTGGCGCGGAACCATCCGGCAGCGCGCCGGTGCAGGCCCGCCACCTCATCGGCATGGTGGGCCTCCAGCTCGATGCGGGCGACGGTGGCGAACAGGTGGTGGAAGCGGTACCAGACGCCGGCGTCGTCGAGGGGGACGAGGAACAGGTTCTCCCGCTCCAGGTCCTTGAGGGTGGCCGCTGCTCCTGACGCGCCTGTCACGACGTCGCACAGCGGCGCGCAGAAGCGTTCGAGGATCGAGGTGGCCAGGATCAGGTTCCTCACGGGCGAAGGGTGCTGGCTCAGGATCTCCTCGGAGACGTACGTGCCGACGAAGCGGCTGGCCCGGCGGGGGTGCGGCACCACCTGGTCCGGTGGGCGGCCGTGGGCGAGGGACAGGATCGTCAGGTAGAGCCCGGCCGGCCATCCTTCCGTCTCGACCACGAGCTCGGTGAGGTCCTCAGGCGGCAGGTCGAGGTTCTCCGCGGCGATGAGCGCCTGGGCTTCTTCCGGCGTGAAGCCGAGGTCGTCGGCACGCAGCTCGGCGAGGTCGCCGGCGGCCCGCAGGCGTCCCAGCCGCAGTCCGGGGTCGGATCGCGACGCGATCACGACGTTGGCCGACCGAGGCAGGTTCTCGATCAGGACGCCCACCTGCTCGTGGCAATCGGGAGACCTGATGACGTGGAAGTCGTCGAGGACCAGGGTGATGCCCTCGTGCATCGCCGCCAGGGCACGGACCAGAGCGGGGAGCAGCCTGGTGCGCACCGCGGCACTGTTCGCGACCATCACCCCGGCCAGGGCCGGGGGGAGCGGGCAGCCCGCGCGGTGGAGCGCGATCGCGACGTGGGTCCAGAGCCGTGCGGGGTCGTTGTCACCGGCGTCGAGGGAGACCCATGCGGCAGCGCGCTCGCCACGGCGGGTCGCGAGCCACTGCGCCAGGACCGTGGTCTTCCCGTAGCCGGCCGGGGCCGCGAGCAGGGCGACGGGTCGCTGGACGGCACTGTCCAGCACGTCGAGGAGTCGTGCACGCTCGACCCACCCGTCGCGCGGCGGCGGCCAGTGCAGCTTCGCCTCGAGGAACTGGTCGACGGAGCGGGGCGCGGCCTCAGGGCCGATCGGGTGGTCCTCAGGTCCAGTCATCGGAGCACCCGCGGCATCCTGTCGAGCGCAGGACCCATCGTCGTCTCCCTCTGCAGGACGACTCTACGCTCGTCCGCGACGATGTCGGGTGTCTCACCCGTATCGGGTGAACTGCACGTCTCGCGCGACTACACGCGGTGCCGTTTCGGCGGAACCGGCCACGGGTCCACGTCCGTCGCGGTCTCGACAGCCCAGGCGATGCCTCGCCACACGGCCACGGACACCATCGCGGTCGCGGCGACGGCCGCCACCACGACCACCTCGTCCTCCGGGCGGCCGGTGCCGTCACTCAGGACACGGATGACCTGACGGAAACCTGTGGGGGAGGAACCGGCGCTACGGTTCATGATCCGCCTCTCATGCGCGGCGGCCGGCGCTGCACTGCACGTCGACAGCTGATGTCGTCCACCACGATCACCCTCGCCGGCTGCGTGGCCATCACCCCCAGAGGGTGATGTCGGCCGCCGACCCCTCACGAGCGCCGGTCGAGGGACGGCCGACCGGGTCGGTCAGCCGAGGGGTCGATCGCCGAGATCGGCCTGGCCGCCACGCCTGGCCACGCCGCGTCGTGCCGCCGAGGTCAGCAGCCTGATCACCAGGCCCAGCATCGCGAGGTTCAACAGCATCTGGAGCGTCACCAGGAGCCTCATGCTGTTGGTCTCGGCGACGATGTCTCCGAAACCGACCGTGGCGAAGACCGTGACGGTGAAGTAGAGCGCGGTCGTGTGGTCGAGGGGACGGGAGAAGCCGCTCGGGTCGTTGAGCGCGTTCGACAGGTAGATCCGGGCGAAGATGAGCAGGTAGAGCGGGATCAGGACGGCCAGCGACTCAACTGCGCGCAGGATGGGGTGCTGCGCCCCGACGATGGCCGGCACCTGGATGCCGACCACCACGCCGAAGATGACCAGCTCGAGGATCAGCCACGGAAGACCGAAGCCGTTGTCAGCCGTCCGGGCGGGAACCAGGAAGTAGGCCGCGAAGAGCACCGACACCGACGCCGAGGCCCGGAGCAGGACCAGCAGCCCGCGCTTCCAGACATCGGGCGCGGAGTCCGGCCACGAAAGCCACCACCGAATCATGGCCCGCACCCTCTCTCCGATCGACCGAGCCGGACCCCTTTCTTATGGCCCGGCCAGCTGCGCCGGGTCACCCAGGAGGGGTGAGGCGTCCGTGGCCGGCGCTCGACGGGGTCATGGATCACGGGGCGCCACCAAACGGGTCGACCAGGCGCACTCCGTCCGGAAGTCGAGCGCCTGCCGCGATTCGGCCCTCCAGCCACGCTTCCACCAGCCCAGCCAGCTGCTCCGGGTGGCTGAAGTTCACCGCGTGCGCTGCCTGCTCGATGAGCGCAATGGTCACGTGGTCGGCGGCCCCCCGGCCGACCTCTCGGACGCGGGACGGTGACGGCATCAGCGGGTCTCGGCCCCCGATGACGGCCAACGTGGGGACGGTGGCGTGCAGCAAGCGGTCCAGCGAGGGGAAGTGCGTCAGGTCTCGGAACAGGCGCAGGCCGTTGAGCGGGCCGAACCCCAGGTAGTCCGGTAGTGCGACGGGAACCATCCTCGGGCTCTCGCGGGCGACGTCCGTCGCCAGTTGGAGCAGCGCGCGGGGCAACGGCTGGTTGTGCCGCCCCCCGGCGGGCGAGACGAGGACCAGGCGGTCGACCCTCTCGGGTGCCTCGTGGGCCACCTCCAGCCCGATCGGACAACCCATCGAGTTCCCGACGAGAACGGCCCGGTCGATGCCGAGCACGTCGAGGATCCCGAGCAGGGCCCCTGCCAGCTCGGGTATGTCGAGGACCCGGTCGCGCCGCTCGCTGCGGCCGTACCCCGGCAGGTCGGGAACCACGTTGATCCTGTGACCGACGAGTGCGCGGGCGGTCGGCATGAGGTACGAGCCGGAGATGGCGAAGCCGTGGATGTGGACGAGGGGTATGCCGCTCCCGAGCGTGCTCCTGCGGCAGTGCACGAAGGTCCCGCCGACCTGCAACCGCTCCGTGACCCACCCGGCCTCGCTCGCCACAGCGCGACCATGCCCCCGCCACACGGTCGGTCAGCTCGCCTTGTCGCCGGTGCGGCGCAGCGGCCCGACCATCCGAGGACCCGACAGGCGCGCCTCGAGACGGTGTGTCTCGCGCTTGACGGGCTGGGCCAGGTACTGGCCGAGGATCACCCCAGCCGCGAGCGCAAGCGCAGTGGCGAATGCGGACGCCAGCTGCAACACGCCGTCCTGGCCGTCGGCCAGCAGTGCAAGCCCTCGGTAGATGTCGAGCCCCGGCAGCAGAGGCACGATGGCCGGCACGACCACGACGAGCGGGGGCACCCGGAAACGGCTCGCTGCGAGGTAGCAGACCCCGCCGATCGTCACGGCGGCTGCCGCGGATCCCCACGTGCGGCCGACCGGCGAACCGCCGACCGCCAGCATGACTCCCTGGCCGAGTGCGGCGACCAGCGCCACGGCGATCAGGGAGCGTGGCGGGGCTTGGGAGGCGTACGCAAAGGCCGCCGCGGCGAGCGCCGCTCCGAAGACGGTGACTCCCACCTCCGCAAGACCGGCCGCACCGGGCTTGAAGCTCTCGAGCCCCACGCCCAAGAGCTCGCCGACGGTGAGCCCGGCACCCACGCCTGCGATGATTCCTGCCGTGTTCAACACGGCGCCGATGAGGCGAGCACTCGCAGTGACGGGGAAGCCGGTCAGCGCATCCTGGGTGGCCCCCATGATGCCGACTCCGGCCAGGAGCATGACGATCCCAGCCGTCACGACGCGGGACGGATTGACCTCGAGCGCCGAGGCGGAAGCGGTCACTGCGATGAGCGTCGCCACGAAGCCGCCTGCCGCCTGCTGGTAGAACGTCGGGATGCGGTGCTCCGGCAACAGCCGTTGTGACCCGACGATCGCGCACGCAGCCAGGAACGCGAGCACACAGACGACCGGGCTGCCGCCCAGCGTCAACGCGATGCCCGTTCCCATCACGCCCCAGCCAAGGGCCACCGCCCACGGCGGGCGCCGGTGGCCGGTCGACACGATCCGGGCGATCTCGTCCTGGGCTGCGCCACGGTCGATGTCGCCGGCGACGAGCCGGTGCACCGTCTCGTCCACCTGGGCCAGCTGCGCATAGTCGACGGACCGTCTGGTCACGCTCCGCACCTGGATGGCGGCGGGCTCACGCACGGTCGGGTGGTAGCGAAGCGTGAGGTCGACGAACGTGACGTCCGCGGTCACGTGCCGCACCCCGCAGGCCCTGGTCGTCGCGAGCATGGTCGCGGTGACGTCGGCCGCCCCGGACCCGGAGGAGAGGAGCACCTCGCCGATGCGCAGGGCGAGGTCGAGCGTCTCGTAGACCTCACGTCGCTCCGTCACGGATCCCGCCCGATGCTCCGCCGATCCGTACACAGGACCGGGTCGTCCGACTGGGCGCCCGGACCGTCACCACCACCCGGCGAGGCCGGGAGCCCACTGCGGTGACAGGAGCCGGGCGCCAGCGCTCAGGCGAGCGCCTTCGCCTTCAAGGCCTCGAACTCCGTGGCACTGATCGCACCGGTGTCGAGCAGGGCCTTGCCCTCGGAGATCTGGTCGGCCGCACTCTTGCCGCCGCCGGCCACGTCCTTGATGTACCGCTCCTGGTCGGCCCTGACCTGTTCCGCGGCCGCGATCTGTCGCTCGGTCATGCTGCGGCCGCGAGCGATGATGTAGATCAGGGCTCCGAGCCACGGAATCAGGATGAGCACGATGGCCCACCCCGCCTTGCCCCATCCGCTCAGCTCCCGGTCGCCGAAGAGGTCGACGAGGCAGCGGAACCACACCATCAGTGCAGCAATCCAGATGAAGAACCAGAAGCTCCACAGAAGCACTTCGCCGAAGTCTGTGGTGATGGAGTCCATGATGAGGTCGTCCTTTCGGTCTTGCCCCCGCACCGCACGGTTGAGGGTCGGGGCGAGCATGGCAGAGCACGGAGGCTGTTTTCCTCACTCGCTCCGGGTGAGACCGGAGGTCAGCCGGCTAGTCCTTCAGCTCGCCGCCGTGGGCGGTCAGCGCCCAGATCACGAGGACGTCGATGGCGATCATGATGGCGGACCAGATCGGGTAGGCGGAGAGGAAGGCGATGTTGATGATCGCGCTCACCATGGCCACGACAACACCGATCGTGCGCGCCACCACGTTGCCGGTGAAGACGAAGAAGCCGGCTCCCACGAGGACGGCGCCGCCGATGATGTGGGTCCATCCCCAGACGGTGTAGTCGACGTCGAGGACCAGACCGGAGCTGCTGATGAGGAAGTACTCGTCCTGGAACACGGCGACGAGTCCCTGGATGATGTGGAAGGCCCCCAGCAGGACCATCATCACTCCGGCGAAGGCGACCATGCCGACCCAGCCGGTCATGGCTGTGGGTTGCACGTTCTGCCTCGGCGCCGGTCCTCGTGCGTCTGACGTGTCGGGTGTCGACATGTGCGTCATCTCGGGCCCCTTCCGTTCGGTGGCGGGATCATCTCTGACCAGATTCCGCTCGATCGGGGCGGTGCGCCTCATCCCGCAAGGGTGAAGTGCACTTCACGCCCACGGTCCGGGTGCCGAGCCCGAAGGCGCCCCGCCGCGCGCTCCGGCAGATCATCCCTGTGAGGTGAGGATCCGCCGGCTCGCCTGCGGTAGGCATCGGTACATGAGCGAAGTCGGTGGTCGGCGAGCAACCCCCGACGCAAGCGTGTCGCTCGAGAGCGAGCAACCTGTCTGGTCACCCGAGGCGTTGGCCCGGCAGGCGCTCGATCGCCTGCCTCCCCGACTGCAACGGCCCGCCACGCGGTTGCTCGAGGGGTGGCCGGGCCGGATCGCCCTCAGCACTGCCGAGAGCTGTGTTCGCATCGAGGTCTTCGACCGGTCCATGACGATCGCGGCGCAGTTCTTCACCTCGGTGTTTCCCATCCTGATCCTGTTCGCCAGCTGGGTGGGCGACGTGAGGACGGACACGATCGCCGAAGCGTTGGACATGCCTGAGGAGTCACGTTCGGTGCTGGACCAGGCCGTCCAGGCGTCGGCGAGCACCGGTTTCGGCCTGTTGGGCGCGCTCATCGTCCTGGCATCGGCGACCAGCCTGTCCCGGGCCCTGACACGGGCGTACGCGGCTATCTGGCAGCTGCCGCGGCCCCGCAGCAGCCTCCGGTCGGCGTGGCGGTGGCTGGCCGTGGTCGTCGCGCTCGCACTCTCGCTGTTCGTGGTGCGCGGATTGAGCCAGTTCGCCGCGGCGGTCCCGCCAGGAGACATCTGGCAGCGGGTGGTGGCGTTCACGTGCGACCTCGCGATCATGACGTTCGTCCCGTGGCTCCTGCTGTCGGGCGCCCTCCGGCTCCGGGGACTCCTGCCCGCGGCCCTCCTCTTCGCCGGCCTGATGCTGGCCGTCCGGCCGGCTTCGGCCGTGTGGCTGCCGCATGCGCTCGAGGCCAGCGCCGATCGGTACGGCTCGATCGGGGTCGCGTTCACCTACCTCGCGTGGTTGTACGTCGTGGCGTTCTGCGTCCTCCTCACCGCCGTCGTCGGGCAGGTGATCGCGGTCGATCGCGGCTGGCTCGGCACGCAGCTCCGCGGCCGCGAGGGCATCGACGCACGGCCCTCGGTGCGTGCGGCGGGCTGACAGCGGGGCGAACGGTTCACTCATCCCGGGTGAAGCCGGGGCCTGCCGTTCGGTGCAGCCTCGGTGTCCTCTCATCAGGAGGTCCCATGTCCGAGCACGCAACGTCGACGAACAGGCAGTTCGAGGACGAGGAGAACGAGTCGCACTGGGGCGGCATGATCGCGTTCGCCGCTCTGATGCTGACCCTGATGGGCGGGTTCCACGTCATCGGGGGGTTCATCGCGCTGTTGGAGGACAACGTCTACTACCAGGGCGGTGCGGAGGAGCTGTTCGATCCCCTCACCACGAGGGCCTTCGGCATCGTCCACATGGCTGTGGGCGTGGTGATGCTGCTTGCGGGCTACGCCGTGTTCTGGGGCAAGAAGTGGGGGCGGATCACGGCAGTCGTCGTGGCGTCGGTCGGCGCCCTGACCAACCTCGCGTCGCTCTCGGCGGAGACACCGAGGTTCGCACTGATGCTCGTCCTCGACGTCCTCGTGATCTTCGCGGTCGTCGCCCACGGCGACGAGGGCCGGAAGCTCTGACCCGGGTCCTTCAGGACAGCGCCTTCATCTTCAAGGCGTTGAACTCGGCGTCGTCGATGACGCCCGAGTCCCACATCGACTTCGCATGGGCGATCTCCTGGGACGGTGAGGGAACAGGCACCGACCGGTCGTACTGCGCCTGGTGCGCCTGGGCCTGCCCGCCGTCGCCCCAGGAGAGCTCGCCCGCCGTCCCCCTCATGATCACGTAGACGATCGCCGTCAGGAACGGCACGAAGATGAGGGCGATCAACCAGGCGGCCTTCTCCCAGCCGGGGATGTCGTCGCGCAGCACCCCGCGGATCACTGCGAAGACCACGATCAGGTAGGTGACGAGGGCGAAGCACGTGAACAAGAGCCAGACGATCTCCCAGAAGTCCATGTGGTCCTCCTCCTCAAACGTTTGATCGAGGTGCCGACACCTCTGCTGCGGACGTCAAGCATTCCCGTGACCGGTCGGATGCGCGTCACCCGGGACGGATGAGAGGGGGACCGGGCCGGCCGGCTCCGCCCCCTCACCCGTGGTGGGGGACGTGGACCGGCACCCGGACGCCCACGATGACCTCATGAGCACTGACGTGCCGGCCGACGCGGCAGAGGTGGGGCAGCCGAGGCGGACGTTGTCGGTCCGCCAGGCCGCCTTCATCGGGGTCGGCTCCATGGTGGGTGCCGGCATCTTCGCCCTGCTCGGCGCGGCTGGGGAGGTCGCCGGTTCCGCCGTGTGGCTCTCCTTCCTCATCGCCGGTGCGGTTGCCGCGCTGCAGGGCTACTCGTTTGCCAAGCTGGGAGCGCGCTACCCGTCCGCTGGTGGGTTCCTCGAGTACGTCATCCGCGGTTGGGGAGCGGGACACCTGAGCGGCGTCATCGCGTGGATGCTCCTGGCGGTGAACGCGATCATCACGGCGATGGTCGCGGTCTCGTTCGGCAACTACGCCAGTGCCGCCGTTGCCGACAACGCCGACTGGACCGTCGGCTTCGCGGTGCTGATCCTGCTCGTGATGGCCAGCCTCAACGTGCTGGGGTCGCACGCAGTCGCGAAGGCCCAGACGGTGGTCGTGATCATCGTCGTGGGAATCCTCACGATCTTCTCGATCGCGACCCTGGCCAACGTCGACCTCGACCTGTTGGCCTTCTCGGGATACCCGTCCTTCCGGCAGATCGTGTCGAGCGTGGCGCTGACCTTCTTCGCCTTCCTCGGGTTCGGCGTCATCACGTTCACCGCGGCCGACCTCAAGGACCCTCGTCGTGAGCTTCCCAAGGCCGTCTACCTCGCGCTGGGCATTGCGACCGTCGTCTACGTCGCGGTGGCCCTCGGTGTGTTCGGCACGTTGACCGTCGACGAGGTCATCGACTCGGGCGGCACGGCCCTGGCTGTCGCCGCTGAGCCCGTGCTCGGTGCCGCCGGCTACTGGATGATGACCGTGACCGCGCTGGTCGCCACCGCCGGCGCCACCAACTCCGGGCTCTTCCCAGCAGCCGGGCTGGGCGACGAGATGGCCGCGGCCGGACAGTTCCCGCCGTTGATGAGCCGGCGGGTCGGCGGGCGGGCACCCATGGGGATCGTCGTCACCCTGGTCGCTGCCATCGTCCTGGTCGCGTTCTTCGACCTGAACGCGATCGCCTCGATCGGAAGTGCTGTCGCACTGGTCGTCTTCGCGCTCGTGACGCTCGGTCACTACCGCATCCGCCAGGAGACCGGCGCCCAGGCGTGGCTGCTCGTGCTGGCCGAGGTCACGACGCTCGTGGTCCTGGGTTCCTTCGTGGTGACGACCCTGGTGGAGGAGCCGGCAACGGCCATGGCGCTGCTGGTCATCCTCGCGCTCAGCGTGGGGCTGGACCTCGTCTGGAAGTCTCGCCGCACGCCCGCCGGAGCGAACCCCTGAGCGAACCGGGCCAATCCGACGTCAGCTGGTGAGGCCCTGGCAGGAAGCCGTGCTCTTGAAGGCGTCCTCGAGCTCCTGCGCGCCGTCCAGCGCGCGGATGTCGGCGACGGCCTTCTGTGCGTCCGAGATCATCGTGGCCACGGCGCCGCTGACGGTGGAGACGCGGGCGAGCCGCTCGCCCATGCCCTGCGGCTGGTCGCCCGCGGCATCGTCGACGACGTCTGCCTGCTTCTGCAGCTGTTCCGACAGCGAGGCCATGCGCTTCTCCGCCTCGTCGCCCGCCTCGGTGTCCGGCGCGCCGAGGTCACCCAGTCCGTCCACCAGCGTCGAGGTGGCACTGCGGACCTCGGCGAACGTCGCCTCGATCTCGTTGGCGGTGAGGTCGCGCGGTGTGCTGAGTGTCGAGCGGGCGTCCGCGATCGTGGTGGTCCACGAGCCGACCGTCGAGCACACGTCGGAGGCCCACGACTCGGCCGCGGTCGGCTCGCTGGCCGAGCCGTCGTCGGTGCCGCCGTCCGAGCCGTCGTCCGAGCCGCCGCACCCTGACACGACGAGAGGCAGTCCGGCGACCAGCCCGGCCAGGACGAGCTTGCCTCGCATCCGTCTCCGTGGCGGGCGGATGGCGCCTCCTCCGGTTGCAGGTCCCATGTCCGGACTCCTCTCGCGACGGGGGCGTACAGGTGGCGTTGTCGATGGTGCCCCGGGGAAGGCGGACGTACCCCACCCGCGACGGGTGGTCCCGGGGAGTGGCGGTCTCCCTACTCTGTGACGCACGTTCGTCACGCATCCCTGCGAGCCGGGAGGGTTCCGATGGCAGAATCCGGAACGACCGGTGCGGAGCCGGTCTTCAACCGCAAGCTGGCGATCCTGCTGGCCATGGCGATGTTCGTGCTGGTGGTCGACACCTCCCTCATGAACGTCTCGATCTCGGCCGTGGTCCACGACCTCGATGCGACCGTGAGCGGCGTGCAGTCGGCCATTGCGCTGGAGGCCCTGGTGTCGGCGGCGTTCATCCTCATCGGCGGCAAGGTGGGGGACCTGATCGGGCGCAAGCGTGCGTACGCGCTCGGCCTGTGCGGCTACGGCGTGGGAGCCCTGGCCATGACCTTCGCGCAGGGCCTCACCGCGATCATCGTGTTCTGGGCGATCGTCGGAGGCATCGGTGCGGCGCTGCTGCTGCCCGGCATGCAATCCCTGATCCACGGCAACTTCGAAGGTGCCGCACAGAAGCAGGTCTACGCGCTTGTCGGGGCAGCGGCCGCCATCGCGGCAGCCATCGGCCCGCTCGTCGGCGGCTTCCTGACCACTGCGTGGTCGTGGCGGATCGGCTTCCTGCTGGAGGCCGTCATCATCGCCGTCGTGCTGTCCGGCCTCGGCCTCGTGAAGGACGTGCCCTACACGGGACCACGCCGGATCGACCTCGTCGGGGCGACCCTGTCGGTGCTGGCGATGGGCGGTCTCGTGCTGGGGATCCTGGTGTGGCAGGAAGGCGGGGAGCGGGTCCTGGCCCTGATCCTCGTCGGAGTCACCGCCATGGCTGGCCTGGTCACCTGGCTCAGGCACTGCGAGAGCCAGGGCAAGCCTGCACTGCTGGACACGCAGCTGTTCCGGTCGCCCACCTTCCGGCTCGGGATCTCGGGCCAGATGCTGCAGCAGATCGCGCTCGGGGGAGCCATGATCACGCTGCCGATCTACCTCCAGATGGTCCTGGAGTACAACGCCCTGCAGGCGGGCCTCTCGCTCGCACCGCTGTCGCTGAGCATGTTCGCCCTGTCCGCCCTTGCCGGCCGCAAGGCGGGAGGCCGGCCTCCGAGCGGCATCATCAGGTGGGGATTCCTCCTCCTGCTGGTCGGCCTCGGCGGGCTCGTGCTCTGGATTCCCCGCTCCGACTCCGGCTGGGACCTCGTGCTACCGCTCATCGTCGTGGGCTCGGGCCTGGGGCTCCTCGTGTCGCAGCTGAACAACTACACCCTGGCTCCGGTGTCCGAGGAGCGGGTCAGCGAGGCGGCGGCGGTCAACTCGGCTGCCGGCTCCTTCGGACTGTCGTTCGGCCTGGCGTTCGCTGGCGCGATCATGCTCGCGAGCCTGTCCCTGGCGTTCACGTCCGCGGCGAACGACAGCGAGGTGCTGCCGCCGGGGGACAAGGAACAAGTGGCGCAGGCGCTCGAGGAGGACGCCCAGGTCATGAGCAACACCGCGCTCACCGAGCAGCTCGCCGGTCAGCCGGAGGACGTGCGTGCCGAGGTCGTACGGATCAACACCGAGGTCCGGCCCCGCGCCCTGCAGATCGCGCTGATGATCCCGTTCCTCGCCGCGCTGGCCGGGCTGGTGCTCTCCTTCCGCATGTCGCGGATCCCCTTCACGACTCCCACACGGTCGGTGGAGGGGCTCGACCTCTAGCTGCGTGACCACTCAGCCCGCACCGTTCTCCTCTATCGAGCTAGGTGACCCAGGCACCCACGGCGAGAGCGACGATGCTGAGCGCGCAGAGCGCGGCGAGGAGGGGCAGCACCCAGCGCACGTACGTCCCGTACGGCACGCGCGCGATGGCCAGACCGCCCATGACGACCGCAGACGTGGGGATGAACAGGTTCATCACGCCGGACGCGCTCTGGAAGGCCGTGACGACGAGGTCGGGCGGGACGTTCGCGAAGGACGCGAGGGGGCTCATGATCGGCATGGCCACCGTGGCGAGGCCGGACGAGGACGGGATCAGGAACGACAGCGGCAGGAAGAGCAGGAACATCACGATGGCGAAGCCGGCCTGCCCCACGTCGCCGAGCGCCTGTTCCGCCCAGTTCAGGACGGTGTCGGTGATCTGGCCGTTGTTCATGATCACGGTGATCCCGCGCGCGATGCCGATGATGAGGGCCACGCCGAGCAGGTCGCGGGCCCCGTCCACGAAGGACGTCGTCAGCTCGCCCTCGGACATCCGCCCGATGATCCCGATGATGACGCTGAACAGGATGAACGAGGCCGTCATCTCCGGGAACCACCACCAGAGGGTGGGCAGGTTGAGGCCGAGGTCCTCCCAGGGGATGACGCCGTACATCATGAGCACGAAGGCCAGGGCGAACGTCGCCAGGATCACCTTGTGCCGCCCCGTCATCACCGCCTCGCCCTCGCCCGCGTCCGCGCCCGAGCCGAAGTGACGGATGTTGTCCTCGCGCATGTCGGCGACCAGGGACCGCGACGGATCGGCCTTCACCCGGTCGGCGTACCGGAGCACGAAGAAGATGCCGATGGCCAGGCCGACGACGAGCATCGCCAGGCGCAGCAGCAGGCCGTCGCTGATCGACACCCCGGCGAAGCCCGAGGCGATGCCCGTCGCGAACGGGTTGATCGTCGAGGCAAAGGTCCCGATGCCGCAGCCGAGGAGGACGACGGCGGCACCGGTGAGGGCGTCGTACCCGGCCGCGATCATCACCGTGATGACGAGCGCGTAGAACGCCAGGCTCTCCTCCGCCATCCCGTACGTCGTTCCGCCCAGCGCGAAGACCGTCATCAGGATCGGGATCATCCAGCGTTCGCGACCCCGGAGTCGCGCGACCAGCCGCCCGATCCCCGCCTGGATGGCTCCGGTGCGCATGGTGACGCCGAGGAAGCCACCGATCACGATGATGAAGAGGGCGACGTCGATCGCGCCGAAGAGGGTGCCGGAGTTGTAGTAGCTGATGTTGCCCTCGGCGTCCTCGATGCCGTAGAGGCCGTTGATGGGGGCGGTGAGCGAGTCGACCAGGATGCGCGCCTGGTTGGTGTCGACGGAGTGGTAGGTGCCCGGGATCGGGCTCCCGTCCTTGTTCAGGTCGTAGGTGCCGGCCGGGACGATCCACGTCGCGATCGCCATGAGGACGATGAGGGCGAACAAGATGGTGTACGCCGACGGGAGCGTGAACCCGTGCTTGGGCTCCGCCGGTGCAGTGGTCTCGACGTCAGCCATGACTCGCTCCTCCGTGTTGGACGACACCGGTGCCGGGCACCCCGAGCGATCCGACCTCGTCGCCCCGGTGGTGGTCGTCACCACGGGCCAGCGCGACGAGCAGCACCACGAGCAGCGCCGCCATGGCGACGACGATCCAGCGAACCGAGGCGCTCATCGCTACCTCCTCGTCACACCGGGTCGCGCAGCAGGGGACAGGTCATGCAGTGACCGCCGCCGCGTCCCTTGCCGAGCTCGAAGCCCTCGATGGTGACGACCTCGACGCCGGCCTCACGCATCTTCGCGATCGTGTAGGTGTTGCGCTCGTAGGCGACGACCACGCCCGGCTCCAGGGCGACGACGTTGTTGCCGTCGTCCCACTGCTCGCGCTCCTGCTGGTAGGCGTTTCCGCCGGTCTCCACCACCAGGAGCTTCGGCACACCCATCGCGTCGGCCACCGCGGGCAGGAACCCCTTCTCCTCGGTCACGTGGAACTGACCAGACTTCGAGCCGGGACGCAGGCTGATCGCCCGGACGGAGTCCATCACCTTGGGGTAGAGCGTGACCTTGTCGCGGTCGAGCATCGTGAAGACCGTGTCGAGGTGCATGTGGGCGCGGTCCTTCGTCATGACGACCGCGATGACCCGCTCCGCCGCGCCCTTGTCGAACAAGGACTGGGCGACCAGCTCGATCATCCGAGCCTGCGTGCGTTCGCTGAGCCCGATCAGGACCGTTCCGTTGCCGATCGGCTGCACGTCCCCGCCCTCCAGGGAGGCGCGTCCGAAGTCGACGGCGTGGAAGCGTCCCTCGTCCCCCAGCTCGGGGTACCAGTAGTCGAAGTCGTCGTCGGCGAACATCGGGTGGTAGCGGTAGATGGCAGCGACGTTGTAGGCCTCGAGGCGTCGCGCCGGCCAGAACATCGGGTTGATGGTGACGCCGCCGTAGATCCAGCAGGACGAGTCCCGGGTGAACAGCGTGTTGGGCAACGGCGGCAGGACGAACGTGCCAAGGTCCTCGAGCGCGGCGGCAGGCAGGGACGAGGACCTTGTCCGGTCGAGGTCGAGCCCCGACTCCTCGACGGTGAGGCCGCCGACGAGGTGCTTGGCGAGCTGGTCGGGCTTCATCTGCGTCAGCCCGGCTCGGACGTCGTCGACCAGTGAGACGCCGACCGTGTACTCCGACGCGGCCAGCTCGATGAGTCGGCTGCGGCACTCCTCGCTGGCGCCGAGGGCCTCGGCGAGGAGCTCCTGGAGCAGGAAGACCTCGACGTCCCGCTCACGCATCCTGGCCACGAACTGGTCGTGCTCGTACTGGGCGCGCTCGACCCACAGGACGTCGTCGAAGAGCAGCCCGTCGTGGTTCGTCGGGGTGAGCCTCTGCAGGCTGAGGTCGGGCCGGTGCACCATCACCTTGCGCAACCGGCCCACTTCCGAGTGGACTCCGAATGCCGTCATCTTCCTGCTCCTCAGTCGCGATCCGTGTCTCAGCCGGGCACCACGTGAGTGCCGGCCGTCCCTGCCACCAGGTCCGTGATCTGGTCCAGGCGTCCGATGGCCGCAGTGCCGCCCGTGGTCTCGACGAAGTGCGCGGCAGCCTCCACCTTCGGACCCATGGAGCCCGCCGGGAACTCCAGCGCCCGCAGCTCCGCGGGCGTGACCTTGTCCAGCCGGCGCTGGTCGGGGGTGCCCCAACCTGTGTAGACCCCGTCGACGTCGGTGGCCATCACGAAGATGTCTGCCCCCAGCTCACGAGCGAGCAGCTCGCTCGCCAGGTCCTTGTCGATGACGGCCTCGACCCCGGCGAGGCGGTTGTCGTCGGTGCGCTTGGTGGGGATGCCACCGCCTCCCGCGCAGATCACGAGGACGTCGCGGTCGAGCAGCTGCCGGATGGGCTCGATGGTGAAGATGTGCCGCGGAAGGGGGGAGGCGACGACCCGCCTCCACGACGCACCGTCCTGGCGGAAGGGCCAGCCCTTCTCCGCGGTGAGCCGCTGTGCTTGTTCCTCGGTGTAGATCGGCCCGACGAACTTGGTGGGATCGTCGAAGGCGGGGTCGTCCGGGTCGACCTCGACCATCGTGAGGATGGTCGCCAGCTGTTCCTCGGAGGGCAGGATGCTCCGCAGCTCCTGCTCCAGGACGTAGCCGATCATCCCCTCTGTCTGTGCGCCGAGCTCGTCCAGCGGGTAGGCATCGATCTCCGTGTAGGCAGCCCCTTGGAGGGCCAGCAAGCCCGATCTGCGGGCCGTTGCCGTGCGAGAGCACCAGCTCGTGCGCCAGCGCGACCGCGGCCAGTGCCGGTGCGGCGGACCGCACGTTGGCGCGCTGGTTCTCGGCGGTCATCGGTTCTCCCCGCTTGAGGAGGGCGTTTCCTCCCAGCGCCACCACGACCCGCATCGCCCGCTCCTCGGTCCCGGTCCGCTCAGGCCCCGAGCGTGGCGACCATGACGGCCTTGATCGTGTGGACCCGGTTCTCCGCCTGGTCGAACACGATCGAGTGCTCGGACTCGAAGACGGCGTCCGTGACCTCCAGACCGTCCATGCCGTACTGCTGGAAGATCTCCTCGCCCACAGTCGTGTCCCGGTTGTGGAAGGCGGGCAGGCAGTGCATGAACTTCACGTTCGGGTTGCCGGTGCGCGCCACCACGGACTCGTTCACCTGGTAGGGCGTGAGGAGCTCGATCCGCTCCTTCCAGACGCTCTTGGCCTCGCCCATGGACACCCAGACATCGGTGTAGAGGAAGTCGACGTCGGACACGCCCTCGTCGACGTCCTCGGTCAGGGTGAGGCGGGCGCCGGTCTCCTTGGCGATCGCGCGGCAGGTCTCGACGAGGTCGTCCTGCGGCCACAGGTCCCGAGGGGCGCACAGCCGTACGTCCATGCCGAACTTGCACCCGCCCACCATGAGGGAGTTCCCCATGTTGTTGCGGGCGTCACCGAGGTAGCAGAACGCGATCTCCTCCAGGTTCTTGGGGCAGTGCTCGGTCATGGTCAGCACGTCGGCGAGGATCTGCGTGGGGTGGTACTCGTCGGTGAGTCCGTTCCAGACCGGCACGCCGGCGTACTCGGCCAGCGTCTCCACCTTGTCCTGCCCGAACCCGCGGTACTCGATGGCGTCGAAGGTGCGACCCAGCACGCGTGCGGTGTCCTTCATCGACTCCTTGTGGCCGATCTGGGACCCGCTCGGCTCCAGGTAGGTCACGTGTGCCCCCTGGTCCTTGGCCGCGACCTCGAACGCCGTACGCGTCCTCGTCGAGGTCTTCTCGAAGATCATGGCCACGTCCTTGCCGGACAGGCACGGCCGCTCGTAGCCGGCGTACTTCGCGGTCTTCAGGTCGGCCGACAGCCGAAGGAGGAACCGCAGCTCCTCGGGCGTGAAGTCGAGCTCCTTGAGGAAGCTGCGGTTGCGGAGATTGAAGGACATCGAGGGATCCTTTGCGTCAGGCGGGGAGCGGTTGGGGGGTCGGCGAAGCGGCGAGGGCCGGCTTGCGGTGCCGCAGGACGAGCTTGATGAGCTCCTCGACGACGACGAGGGACAGGGCGATGCCCGCGCAGATGCACCACTGCGTGAAGGTCAGCCCGGTGGTGCCGAGGATGCGCTGGAGGAAGTCGAGGTTGGTGGCGAGCACGATCGCCAGCAGCGCGAGACCGTACCGACGCAGCTGCGTGACGGCCGGCACGGCGTCCCGGTCGAAGATCGTGTTGACCTGGTCGCGGCACAGGAGCGCGGCCACCAGGTGGAACAGCGAGAGCGTCGTCAGCAGCATGGTCGATGCGAGCACAGCGTTGCCGTCGACGTCACCGATCTGGTAGGCCGCCAGCGCGCCGACGGTCATCACCGCCCCTTGGGCGCAGAGCCGGAACCAGTCGGTCCGGGAGAGGACCGGTGCGCCCACCGGTCGCGGGGGACGGGCCATCAGGCCGCGAGCGGGCTGGTCGAAGCCGAGCGCGATCGCGAGCGGGATGTCGACCACCATGTTCAGCCAGAGGATCTGGAGCGGGTTGAGGGGCGCTCCGTCGGCGATGCCGAGGATCCCCGCGCCGAGGAACACGGCGATGTAGGCGACCAGCGTCGACATCTGGAAGCGCAGGTACTTCAGCAGGTTGTCGTAGAGGGTGCGGCCGTAGGAGACCGCACCGACGATCGTCGCGAAGTTGTCGTCGGTCAGGATCATCACCGCGGCCTCCTTGGAGACCTCTGTGCCGGTGATGCCCATCGCGACCCCGATGTCGGCGGTCTTGAGGGCCGGGGCGTCGTTGACGCCGTCACCCGTCATTGCGACGACGTTGCCCTTGCGCTTGAGCAGCGAGACGAGCCGCACCTTGTCCTCGGGCGCCACCCGGGCGACGACGCCGATGTCGTCGAGCTGCGCCATCAGGTCGTCATCGCTCATGGCGGCGAACTCGGCGCCGGTGATCGCGCGACCGGTGATGCCCAGCTCCTGGGCGATCGCGGCGGCGGTCGCCGCGTGGTCACCGGTGATCATCCGCACCCGGATGCCGGCGTCGCGGCACTCGGCGATCGCGGCCTTGGCCTCCGCCCGGGGCGGGTCGACGATGCCGACCATGGCCAGCAACGTGAGCTCGCGGACCTGCTCGATCAGGTCTCCACCCGACTGCACGACGCCCGGGTCGAGGTCGCGCTGTGCGACGACCATCACCCGTTCTCCCGCCTGGGCGATCCGGTCGTTGGCCTCGAGGGCCAGGTGCCGGTTGTCGTCGGTGATCGGTACGAGTGTTCCGTCGGGACTGCGGAGGGTCGTGGCGCGCGAGATCAGCACGTCCGGTGCGCCCTTGACGTAGCAGCGCACCACCGGGCGGCCGTCGTCCGACGTCATCTCGTGGAAGGTCGCCATGAACTTGTAGTCGGAGTCGAACGGCACCTCCGCGACCCGGGGGAGTGCCGCGCGCGTCTCGGTGATGTCCAACCCACCCTTGGCGCCCAGCACGATGAGTGCGCCTTCGGTGGGGTCACCGATCAGGCTCTCGCCGTCCAGGACGGCGTCCGCGCAGAGCACCATCGGCAGCAGGTAAGGATCCAGGTCGTGCTGCTGGCCACCCACGTGGCTGATCTCGCCGGCGGTGCCGTAGCCCTCCCCGGAGACGGTGTAGCGGTTGAGACCCGGGATGACCAGCTCGCGGGCGGTCATCTTGTTGAGGGTCAGTGTTCCGGTCTTGTCCGAGCAGATGGCCGACGTGGAGCCCAGGGTCTCGACGGCGGGCAGGCGTTTGACGATGGCGTTGCGCTGGGCGATCTCGCGTGTGCCCATGGACAGGAGAGCCGTCACCACCGCCGGCAGTCCGGTGGGGATGGCTGCCACGGCGAGTGCGACGCCGGTGATGAACAAGGTGTCGAACGACTCGCCGCGGGCCAGGCCGATCATCATCACGAGGACCAGGGCGACGCCGGCGATGGCGGCGATGATCTTGGACAGCGCGTCGAGCTGCCTCTGAAGTGGAGTCTTGCTCGTCTCGGTGTTGGCGAGCATGTTGGCGATGTGGCCGATCTCGGTGTCCATGCCGGTGGCCGTGACGATCAGCTCACCTCGGCCCCGGGTGACCGAGGTGTTCATGTATGCCATGCACGTGCGGTCGCCGAGGGGGATGTCCTCCCCGGTGACGGGGAGCGTCGACTTGCCGACCGGAAGGCTCTCGCCGGTGAGTGCCGCCTCCTCGATCTCCAGCGTGGCGGCGAGGGAGATGCGTCCGTCGGCAGGGATCCGGTTGCCCGCCTCGACCAGCACCACGTCGCCCTTGACGAGCTCCTCGGCGTCGATCTCGACCGCCTGCCCGTCACGACGTACGCGTGCGATCGTCTTCATCATCTGTGCGAGCGCCTTCACGCTCTCCTCGGCCTTCGCCTCCTGCCTCAGGCCGATCACGGCGTTGAAGACGGTCAACCCCGCCAGGACGACGGTGGTCCCCGTGTCTCCGGTGACGAGCTGGTTGACGCCGGCGGCCACCAGCAGCACGAGCTGCATGAAGTCCTGGTACTGCCGCAGGAAGGCCTTGACGCCGGACTCCTTGGCGCCCTCTGACAGCTTGTTGGGACCCATGGTCTCGAGCCGGGACCGTGCCTCCCCGGCGGACAACCCCGCCTCGGGAACCACTCCGAGCCCCTGGGCCACCTGAGCCGTGTCGGACCTGACCGGGTCGACCTCTTGCACCGCACCGGCGGTGGCATGCTCCGTCGTCATCACGCGTCTCCTGTCGTGCAGGTCGGGCCGCTGGCTCGACGCCACCTGCACGAGCATGTGCGCCCTCCGGGTGGTCGCGCCTCACCCGCGCTGGGTGGTGGGGCCGGGCGTGAGCGCGACGGGGAGCCGCTCGCGCCCTCCCGGGAGAAGTTCACCCGGGTTGGGTGGTGATCGAGGGCCGGGGACGTGTCACGGTCGCCGCATCGCAGACGCAAGGTCGCCGCCGCACGACTCGTGCGGGGTGAGGAGCACGGGAGGGAATCCGATGACGGACCGGACGAGCAGCGCAGACGCAGGACAGGCCACGGAGTACGTCGGACCGATCGACTACCTCTGCGTCGAGTTCCCAGGGGCCAGGCTGGAAGGACACGGAATGGCGGCGCTCGTCGACCTCGTCGACCGCGGCATCATCCGCATCCTGGACCTGGCCGTCGCGAAGGTCGAGGAGGACGGCAGCGTCCTGGCGGTCGACATCTCGGACCTCGACGGGGACGGCCAGCTGGACCTCACCATCTTCGCCGGCGCCCGGTCCGGGCTGCTGGGGGAGGACGACCTGGCCCAAGGAGCTGCCCTCGTCCAGCCGGGGGACGCCGTGGGTGTACTCATCTACGAGAACACGTGGGCACGCCCGTTCGTCTCGGCGCTCCGGCGAGCCGGTGCCGACGTCATCGCGAGCGGCCGGATCCCGGCCGACGAGCTCGCGGACGCGCTCGAGGCCCTCGAGGGCCTGGAAGCTGCCGACAGGTCTTCCTGACCCCCAGCGTTCGAGGCGCCAGGCACTTCCTCATCCGTATCGGGTGAGCCGGTGGTGACCGTGGGTGGCTTCACTGGTCGGGCACGCACCCGGACTCACCTGGCGCGACGCGAGCGACAGCTCGACGGCACGTCATCACCAAGAAGGAGCACAACATGGGACTCATCGGTGGCATGGCCCGCACTGCGGTGGTCGCGGGCACGGCGACGGCCGTCTCGAACAGGGTGTCGCGGCGCCAGGCAGGGCGCTGGGCATCACAGGAGGACGCGGCGTACGAGCAGCAGCAGCAGGCCGCACCCCCGCAGTACCAGCAGGCGCCTCCGCCGCCTCCGCCTCCGCCGGCAGCGCCGAACACGGACGACATGATCGCGCAGCTCGAGAAGCTGGGAAGCTTCGGGACAGCGGGGTCCTGACGGACTTCGAGTTCGAGACCCAGAAGGCTCGCCTGCTCGCAGGCTGATGCACGGCCGGCCCGGCGAGGGGCTACAGAGGCTCGGGCTCGACGACGCCCCCCGTCACTCCGGCGGCCCGAGCAGGGTGCACAGGGCCCACACGATCACCACGTTGAACGCGATCACGGTGAGGGACCAGAACGGATAGATCGGCAGGAAGGCGAAGTTTGCCAGCATCGACGAACCGGCCACGATCATGCCAGTGACCTGGGCCCAGGACCTGCGAGCCAGGATGCCGACTGCGACGGCGACCAGCAGGACGCCGATGATGACGTGGATCCAGCCCCGAGCCGTCGGGTCCAGCCTGTACGCGTAGTCGCTCCCGCCGACCAGGAGCTCGTCGTCCGCGAGGGCGGAGATGCCCTGCAGGACCTCGAACGCGGCGGTGACGAGCAACAGGACGGCTGCAAACTGGGCGGCCATGTCAGCGCGCGTACGCTTCGTCGAGCGGTACTCGTACTGGTCGACGTCGTCGCCCAGGTCTGCATTCGTCATGGCGCCCTCTCTCTCCTGTCACGCATGCTTACCCGGCGCCCGGGGGCGTGTGATCACCCGAACGGGGTGGAGTTGGCAGGATCCAGCGAGGGATGACGCGTGGTCCGGGCATCCCCCGCCTCGGGTGAGGCTCCGGCGTGCTGGGTGCCCCACTCTGGGCGGGCGGTTCCACTGACGGAAGGACTTGCAGTGTTCTACATCATCATCTTCGCGGTCTTGGCGCTCCTGATCATCTTCGCGGTGATCGCGCAACGCTCCCGCAAGGGGTAGTCGCGGCCGTCGGAGCAGGCCTCCGCTGCAGGTCAGCCGATCGGTCCGTCGGTCCGCGAGGTCGTCGCGGGTACGTCACTCGATGGAGCCGTCATGCCTCCCGACCCGCACCTCGTGACCCGCGCGGATCATGGTGGCGATCTCCTCGACGGTCGCATCCGTCACCGCCCTGAGCCCCCGCCCGTGCAGCTGTTGTCGCAGGTCCTGCTCGACGTCGATGTCCGGCATCCGGGTGTACCTCGTGGCCGTGGCGTCCACCGCTTCCTGCGCCACGTCCTCGACGGGGGCGCCCAGCTCTCCTTCGTGGGTGGTCTCGAACTCCATGCCGGTGCAGTACCCCGACCGGGGCGTTCGATCCCGTACGGACACGGCGCAGTGGGTCAGGAGGCGCGTGCCTGTCCGACCCCCAGCTGCATCAGGTCCTCGCCGACGATGACTCGGCCGTCGAAGTTCTTCGCGGCCTGCTTCCAGCGCCGCACGGGGAGCTCGCCCGGCACGAAGTGGTGCAGGACCAGGTTCTGGGCACGGGCCGCTTGGGCGACCGAACCGACCTGCTCGACGGTGGTGTGCGCACCGAGCAGGTGGTTGAGGAAGGCCTCCTTGACGTCCGGCGGGGCGGGGAGGCCGGCCACGCTCTGCTCGACCCAGGCCCGGTCGATGACCTCGTGGACGAGGTAGTCGCAGCCCTGGGCCAGCTCGACGAGGTTGTCCGAGACGGTGGTGTCGCCGGAGAACACGACGGAGCCGTCATCGGTGTCGAAGCGGAAGCCGAAGGCCGGGTGCATCTGGCCGTGGTCGACCAACGTCGCAGTGACGCGGACCCGGTCGTCCTCGTGCACCAGGAACGGCGAGATCCGCGCCGGCGGGGTGCTGGGCGTCCTGCCCGCGAGGGGGACGTCGATGTCGTGCGGCACGACGCGTGAGCGGATGTCGGGGGAGGCGCTGTCGAAGATGCGGTCGTTGATGTCGGTCGAGAACGCAGCGATGAGGGCGTTCGTCATGTCGACGGTGCCGGCCCCCGGGTTGTCGGGGTGCACGACCGCGGGTGCGGGTCGCGCTGCCGGGAAGACGTGCGGGAGCCCTTCACGCCGCCCAGGACCGTAGACGTGCAGCGGGCGATCGGCGGTGGCCAGGCCGCCGCCGACCCATCCCTGCAGCAGCAGGGTCGGGTAGTCGGAGACGTGGTCGGAGTGCAGGTGCGTCAGGAAGAGGGCCCGCAGCTTCGTCATGTCGTTCTGGCCCTGCGCCGGGCCGAGCAGGCCGGCCGGACGCCACGCCTCCGGCGCTCCGTCCCCGCAGTCGACCATGTAGGCGGCGTCGCCGACCACGACCGCGGAGGAGATGCCGCGACGCTGCGAGTCGGTCCACCAGATCGGCCCTCCGGAGGTGCCGAGCAGGACGAGTCGGGTCCGGTGCTTCTGAGCGGTAGCCCATCTGCTGGCACGAGCAGAAGCAGGACTGGCCGAGACGGCCCCGGTCGCCCCGAGCAGGGCTGCCGAGGTTCCCGTCGTCTTCAGGAGGGCTCTCCGGGTGAATCCGGTGTCAGGGATGCCGCACATGTCCGTACGTCCTTTCCTCAGGCACGAGCGTTCGTCGTGCTTGCGAGTTCTGTGGCCGCCAGCGCGTTGCCGACGATCCAGCCCATGCCGAACGCCGAGAGCAGCCCGTTGCCCGAGCTGTAGCCGTCCGAGCCGCGACCGGCGAGCCCGCAGGCGGTCCCGCCGGCGGCGTACAGCCGGGGGATCGGCGAGCCGTCCGCGGCGAGCACGCGACCGGCCGCGTCGATCACGACGCCGCCCTGCGTCGTGAGGACGCCGTGGGTCACCCAGGCGAGGTGGTACGGCGCCTGCAGGGCGCGACGGCCGGGACGGGGCGTGAGCGACGTCGCGGCGCCGTCGACGTCGAGCCCGAGCCGGTCTGCGAGGTCGGCCAGGGTCGGGTACGTCGGTGATCGCGCCGGCCGCGAGGCAGTCGCGCATCATCTCCGAGTCGGCGGTCGCGGCCATCGCGGTGGCGTCCCAGACCATGGCGGCACGCTCGGCCGGGCTGCTGCTGGAGGAGGCCCGCCATCGAGGAGTAGCCGTGCGCCTCCTCGTCGACGAACCGCATCCCCTGCGGGTCGAGGAGGACGGCGCCGTTGAACTGGAGGGCGGGGGAGACGCGGGTGCCGTGGCCGACGACGACCAGGCCCGAGCGGAGTGCCGCTCCCATGTTGCGGAGCTGCGCGCCGAGGTCGGTGAGCCAGCCGATCGCGTCGCCGGTGCTGGTCGACGTGCCGCCGTGGAACGGCTCGCCCAGGTGGGACAGGTGCTCGGCCATCAGGGTGGGGTCGGCGGCGAAGCCGTCGGTGGCGAGCCACGGTCGATCGCGCGGTGACGTCCTCGCGCTGGCCGTTCTGCTGCGACCACCAGCCCGTCGACGCCCGACGCCGAGGCGAGGAGCCCGACGACCGGGGCTCTCGTCGACGAACGCGACGTTGGGCCGGCTGGCGAGCAGCTCACGCAGGTGCCGGACCAGCCGACCGCCGCCGAGGCGCGCCGACGTCCGTGTGGAGGCGGGGGACGGACATCCCGGCGCGTGGCATGTCGGCGCCGATCTCGATGGGGTAGCCGGTGTCGGCGATCCACTCCACGACGTCGGGCGCGACCGAGCACAGGGCCTCGACGACCGGGCGCCACTCCTCGTCGCCGCTGGCCGCGAGGATGTCGTCGGCGTGCTGCTGGGGTGAGTCCTCGATGCCCGGCGTCCCGTTGGAACCGGGTGCCGCCTGCGGCGAGGGAGCCGCTCGAGATGGCGGCGTTGCAGCCCTCGCGGGTCGACTTCTCGAAGACCGCGACGACCAGGTCCTCGTCCAGCGACGCGCGCAGCGCCGTCATCAGGCCGGCCGCGCCGCCGACCCGCGACGGCGACGTCGACGTCGGTCATGCCAACGACTCCGGTACGCCGTAGAAGGAGCGTGCCGCATCGACGCAGCGCGCGCGGCGGCTGGGCGCCGTAGAAGCCGACCGCGGCGGGTCGGAGCCCGGTCGCGCGGTGCTGCGCGCCACGCAGCTCGGCGACCCGGGCGCAGGTGCCGAGGGAGTCGAGCACCGGAACGTCGTCGACCTCGGGCCACGCCCTGGTCGGCGAGGAAGACGTTGAGCGGACCCTCGCCGGGCACGATCACGGTCGCGCCCTGCGGCGATCGCCCGCCGGGCTGCCGACGCTGAAGGCGTCCAGCAGCGGCTGCGGCTCGGCGTACGCCGCCATCACGTCGGTGAACTCGGCCTCGACCTGCACGATCGGGCCGACGCAGCTGGTCGAGGCGGTAGTTGCGGAAGTTGCGTCGCAGCTGCGGGACCAGCGCCGCGATGAAGTTGACGATGCCGACGCAGTCGCCGAGCTGGGCCGCCATCAGCACCGAGGTCTGCCCGAACGTGACGACCGGGATGTCGACGAGCGTGCGGACCTCCTCGAAGCCGGTGTCCGGGATGGTCGCGATGAGGAACGCGTCGTAGCCCTCGTCCTGCGCCCGCAGCGCGGCCTGGACGAACTGCTCGCGGTGCAGCCCGGAGAGGTAGGCGTAGCCGATGTGGGTGCCGGGGTAGTCGCTGGGATAGGTGCCGGCTGCCATCCCGTGCAGGTCGATCGTCGTGCCCGCCGCCGCCTGCGTCGCGAGATGGCGCCGCGAGGGCGTCGCGGTAGTGCGGCACGTCGTCGAGGACGGTGAAGCTCTGGTGCCAGATCCTCATGTCAGCCCCGTCCGCGGCGCGCCTCGCGTCCGGCGATCCGGCCGAACGTCGCACCACGCAGCACCGACGTGGAGCCGGTGTAGTTGGAGTAGTAGAGCCCGGTCATCTCGCCGGCGGCCCACAGGCCGCGGATCACGCGCCCGTCGCGGTCGACGACCTCGGCCGCCGGCGGTGGTCTTGAGGCCGCCGAAGGTGAAGACGTTCGCGGCCATGATCGGGTAGGCCTCGAACGGACCCTCGCTGACCGGTCGTGCCCAGTTCGACTTGGGCGGGGTCAGCCCGCTGGTCGCCAGGCCGTCGGGCGCCGCGGTGTCGAAGTCGCCGTCACCACAGGCCGCGTTGTACGACGCGAGCGTCGCGCGCCAGCTCTCGGCGGGCACGCCGATCCCGGCCGCCAGCTCCTCGATCGTGCTGGCCGCACCGGCGGGACCGTCGGTGCGGATCCCGGAGCGGACGTTGGGCACGGCGAGCGCCTGCTGGTCGAGCACGACCCAGGCGAGGCCGCCGGTCTGGGCCTGGATGTCGCGGGTGGTGCGCTCGTACCAGGCGTCGATCGGGCCGCGGGCCTCGTCGACGAACCGCTCGCCCTCGGCGTTGACGAGCACGCCGTAGGGGAAGCAGAAGATCGCGGCCTCGGGCTCGCCGGAGCGTGGGTCGACCGGCTCGGCGTGGAAGAGCGAGAAGTTGCCGGCGGTGGCGGCGCCGACGGCCAGAGCCATCTCGAGGCCCTCGCCCTTGTTGTAGTTGCCGCCGCGCGCCACCGGACGCGAGGTGAGTGCGCGCGTCACCGTGGTAGCGCGCCATCATCTCGGCGTTGCCCTGGTAGCCGCCGGAGGCGAGCACGACCCGGCCACCGAAGGTGATCCGGCCGACCGGCGTGTCGGCGACGACGCCCTCGACCTCACCGGCACTGGTGAGGCAGGGCGCGGGCCGTGGTCTCGAAGTGGAACTCCACGCCGAGCCCGCGGGCGGCCTTGCCCATCGTCTCGACGATCGCGAGGCCGCCGCCGACCGGCGCCATCCGGGTCGTCGAGGTGGTCAGGAACGGCGTCGGGAGGAAGTCGAAGCGCATGCCGTGCGCACCCATCCAGGCCAGCGTCTCCGGCGCGGACGACGCGAGCTCGGCGACGTAGTCGGGGTCGACGGCGTGGTGCGCCCGGTAGAGCGGCGACTGCCGCGTCGGGGGTGCGCGCCGCGTCGGCCATGAGGGACGGGTCGGGGTGGCCCATGAAGTCGTCGACGAGCGTGTCCTCGAGACCGTCGGCGGTCGCCTCGAGCGACTCCATCCGCAGGAACGCCTCGGTGTAGCGGGTGTTGCCGCCGGTCTCGGCCTCGGTCGACCGCTCCAGGATCGCGACGCGGGCGCCGTCCTCGGCGGCCGCGCAGGCGGCGGTCAGGCCGGCGACGCCGCCGCCGACGACGACGACGTCGTAGTCGTGCCTCGTGGTTGCCCATCACAGGCTCCCCAGCAGGTCGGCCGCCGTGGTGACGGTGCCGAACAGCGGCAGCATGTTCTGCACCGAGAAGTCGTGGAAGTCGGCGCGGAACGACGCGCACATGTCCTCCACCACGGTCACCTGGAGGCCGGCGTCGCTGGCGTGCCGCGCGGCCGACTCGACGACGAGGTTGGTCGCCACGCCACCGAGCACCACCTCGCTGATGCCCTCGGCGGCGAGCACCTCGCGCAGCGGCGTGCCCACGAACGGGTCGACGCAGCCCTTGTCGATCACCGGCTCGCCCGTCGACCGGCGCGAGCTGCGCGACGATCTGCGGCCTCGGGGGAGTCGGCGAGCATCGCGCTTCTGGTCGGGGTAGGCGTCGAAGCGGGGGAGCCGGTTGGTGCGCAGGACGTACGTCGGGTCGAAGGCGAGCCGCACGTGCACGACCAGCCAGCCGGCCGTGCGCGCGGCGGACAGCACCTTCTCGGCCGTCGGCGAGCACGCCGCGCTCGGCGACCTGCGCGGCCAGCGGCGGCATCCGCAGGTGCGGGCCCTCCTCGCAGAGCGCGACCTGGTAGTCGAGCAGCAGCAGGGCGCGTGCGGGTCGGGCAGCGGGGTTCGTCATCGGGTGGTCCTCTTTCGGATACGGGTGGGATGGGGGTCACCAGGCCGACCAGCCGCCGTCGACGTACAGGACCTGGCCGGTCACGTACGACGAGGCGCTGGAGGCCAGCAAGAGCAGGGGGCCGGCGAAGTCGGCGCTCGGGATCGCCGAGCCGGCCGAGCATGGTGCGGTCGGAGAACCACTGCAGCCGCGCGGGATCCTCGCCGAGCGCGCGCGGTCATCCTGGTCGGGTAGAAGACGCCCGGGGCCAGGCAGTTGACGGCGATCCCGCGCGGTCCGAGCTCGGCGGCCAGGGCCCGGGTCACGTTGGCGACGCCGGCCTTGGAGGCGTAGTAGGCGGACTCGGGGACCGGGCCGACCCGCTCGGCGTAGACGGTGCTGAGGTTGACGATCCGGCCGGTGTCCTCGCATGACCGGGCGCGACCTCGCGGGCGAGCAGCCAAGCGCCGGTCAGGTTGACCCGGACGACGTGCTCGAACTCCGCGAGGGTCGTCTCGTCGTACGCCTTGCGCAGCATCACGCCCGCGGCGTTGACCAGCACGTCGATGCCGACCGTGCTGCTCGAGGACGGCGGCGACCAGTGCCGCGACCGACGGCTCGTCGGTGACGTCGACGTGGAGGCACGGTCCGTCGCCCTGCGAGGTCGGCACGGACCACGGTCGCGCCGGCGTCGGCGAGTGCCTGGGCGGCGCGCTCGCCGAGACCGCCGGCGGCGGCGCCGACGACGAGGGCGACCTCGCCGGTGAGGTCGAAGGGGCTCACCATGCGAGCTCACTCTCCTCGGCCGCTGCGCGGGTGCCGGCGAGCCGGCCGAAGATGCCGGCCTTGCCGATGGACGTGCCGGTCATGTAGCCGGCGCCGTGGAAGCCGCCGATCACCTCGCCAGCGGCGTAGAGCCGCTCGATCGGCTCGCCGAAGACGTCGAGCACGCGGAGGTCGGTGTCGACGGTGAGGCCGCAGTAGGTGGCCAGCACGACGCTGCCCGACGGGTGCGCGAAGAAGGGCGCCTGCTCGAGCGCGAAGGGTTCACCGACCGAGCCGGACAGGTGCCGACGGCCCGAGCGGGTCCGGGACCCGTCGCGGATGCAGGCGTTGTAGTCGTCGACCGTCGCGACCAGGGAACCGGGCGGCAGGCCGAGCCGGTCCTCGAGCTCCTCGACCGTGTCGGCGCGGACCAGCAGGCCGGCGCGCTCGCGCCCGGCGAAGTCGTAGATCGGCACCTCGTCGCTGGACGCGGCGAGCACCCGGCTGTCGAAGACCTGGAAGGTGGTGACCCCCGGCTGCGCGAGCGCCCGGTCACCGATCTCCTTGTAGTTGCGCGACTCGTCGACGAAGCGGCGGCCCTCCCGGTTGACCGCGATCGCGCCCTTGTAGACGGCGAGGATCCCGGTGCCGTCCTCGTCCGGGTGCATCTCGTGGAAGTGGCCGTAGGTCGCCTTGATCGTAGGGCGTGTCGACCACGCCGGCACCCAGCTGCCACGCCATCAGCAGGCCGTCGCCCTCGCAGCCCGCGCCCCCGGCGCGCAGCGCGTGCTCCATCTGGGGTGCGAACCGGGCGAGCAGGTCGGGGTTCTGGGAGAAGCCGCCGGTCGCGACGACGACCGCGTCGGCCAGCACGCGTCGGGTGCCGTCGGCGGTGTCGCACGTCGACGCCGACGACCCGCCCACCTCGCGCACGAGCCGCTCGGCCGGGGCGTCCATGACCAGCCGAGCGCCGAGCCGGCCGGCCGCCTTGCAGCAGGTGGACGAGCATCGCCGTGGTGTCGGTCGGGTGGGAGCGCGGAGCCGACTGGCCGGAAGCGGCGTGCACCTCGCCGTACTGGACGCCGTGGGCCTTGAGCCAGTCGTAGGTCTCGAGCTGGTGCGTCGCAGTAGAGGTCGACGAGCCGCTCGTCGTTGCGGTGCCGGCCGACCTCGAGCAGGTCCTTGCGCAGCAGCTCGACGGAGTCGGCGATGCCTTGCGCCTGCTGCTCGGCGGTGCCGGCGAAGGCGGACAGGCCGGCCGACCTCACCGTGGATCCGCCGATCTCGGAGGTCTTCTCCAGCATCACCGCGTACTGGCCCGCCTCCGCCGCGGCGAGCAGCGCCGCACAGCCGGCCAGGCCGGAGCCCAGGACCAGTACGCCGACCCGCTCGGGCAGCTCGGTGTCGTAGGGGAGTCCCGGGATCATCGGCGGCCGTCCCACGGTCGGTCGAGCGCGGCCTCGGCGGCGCTGAACTCGGGCAGGTTGCACCAGGGCCTGGCGGTCGGCCCAGGTCGCCATCCGGTCGGCCCTGGTGCCGGTCCCGCCGTGCGCGGCGAGGTGGGCGAGCGCCTCGCGGCCGGCCAGCATCATGGAGCGCATCAGGTAGTTGGCGAAGAGGACGACGCCGAAGCCGAGGTCGGCGTACTCCTTCAGCGTCCAGCTCGGGCGTCTTGCCGCCCTCGACGACGTTGACCAGCAGCGGCACCCCGGCGAGCTCGCGGCCGACCAGCTGCCAGCTCCTCGACACTGCGCGGCGCCTCGATGAAGAGCAGGTCGGCGCCGGCCTGGACGTACGCCCTGCCGCGGGCGATGGCCTCGTCGATGTCGTACGCGCTGCGCGCGTCGGTGCGGGCGATGATCACCAGGGCGTCGTCGGTGCGCGCGTCGACGGCGGCGGCGAGCTTGGTCTGCATGTGGCCGGTCGGGATGAGCGCGTGGTCGTCGAAGTGCCCGCAGCGCTTGGGCATCTCCTGGTCCTCGAGCTGGATCGCCGCGGCACCGGCCCGCTCGAGGAGCCGGACCGTCCGCATCGCGCTCAGCGGTCCGCCGTAGCCGGTGTCGGCGTCGACCACGACCGGGATCCGGGTCGCCTCCGTCAGGCGACCGACCTGGTCGACCACCTCGCCGAGCGAGACCAGGCCGAGGTCCGGGAGGCCGTACTGGGCGTTGGCGAGGCCGGCGCCGGTGGCGTACGCCGCGGCGAAGCCGGCATGCCTCGACGAGCCGCGCGCCGAGGGCGTCCGTGACGCCGGGCAGGACCAGCGGCTCGTCGGCCGCGAGGGCTGCGCGGAGGGCAAGGCGCCGCTCGTGCGCGCTGGGCATCGGGCCGACGCCGGTGAGCTCTCCGGTGTCCGCCCCGTTCACGGCCGGGTTCTCGAGCAACATGCGCCGAACCGTGCCACCGCGACCAGCGTCCGGTCGCGCCGCGCGGTCCGCTGTGCGGCACGCGATCCACACGTCGTGGCGCCGTGCGGGCGTTCAATCGCTGCAGACACCGCAGACCGACTAGGAGCAAGCATGAGTGCACCACTCACCGACGAGGGCACGACCCGGTTCGTCGAGACCCCGAGCTGGAAGCTGAAGTACAACGAGGCCGGCGAGGGCCATCCCGTGATCCTGCTGCACGGCAGCGGCGCCGGTGCGACCGGCTGGAGCAACTTCGCGCCCAACATCGGTGTGCTGGCCGAGGACTTCCGGGTGCTGGCCCTCGACGCCCCGGGCTGGGGCCAGTCCGACGCCGCGACATCCGACGCCTACGACCACCCGGCCGCCGTCCTCGAGTTCATGGACGCGCTCGGAATCGAGAAGGCGGCGCTGGTGGGCAACTCGATGGGCGGGATGACGGCGATCACCTTCGCCGCCCGCTACCCCGACCGCATCTCACACCTCATCACCATGGGTCCGGGCAGCTTCTTCTCGGTGCCGGCCATGTTCGGTCCGGGCGACGGCCCGAGCGAGGGCCTCAAGATCCTCCAGGAGGGCTACCGAAACCCCACGCCGGAGGTGATGAAGCGGCTCGTGGAGATCATGACGTTCTCTCCCGAGCACGCCACCGACGAGCTCGCCCAGCAGCGCGCCGACAACGCGGCCTCGCGGCCCGACCACCTGGCCAACTTCCTGGACAGCTTCACCAGGCGCGGGCCGGTCCCCACCGCGGCGACCCCGCAGGAGATCACGAGCATCACCACCAAGGCCCTCCTCATCCACGGCCGCGACGACCGCGTCGTGCACTTCGAGCACTCCCTGCGCCTGGTCTCGATGATCGCCGACTCGCGGCTGGTGCTGCTCAACCGCTGCGGTCACTGGGCACAGCTCGAGCACGCGGCCGAGTTCAACCGGCTGGTGCGCTCGTTCATCACCGACAGCTGAGTGCGGCACGAGGAACGGCCCCCGACCAGGAAGGTCGGGGGCCGTTCGTCGACGGGATCGCTCGGTGCCCGGGTCAGGCGGCGAGATCGCGCGAGATGGCCGCAGCGGTGCGCTGCACCAGGGGCGCAGCCGTCGTGGGGTTGAAGCCGATGGCGTTGCCGGACATCGAGATCGCGCCCACGGCACGGCCGTCGAGGACGACCGGCGCGGCGACGCAGACCAGGCCGAGCACCACCTCCTCGCGGTCGTGCGCCACGCCCTCCGCGTTGACGCGCCGCAGTGCCTGGAGGAAGCGGGCCGGGTCGGCGACGGAGTAGCGCGTCCGTCGCTGCAGGCCTTCATCCAGGACGGAGGCGATCACGTCGCGCTCGCTGAACGCGAGGATGGCCTTGCCCAGAGCGGAGCAGGCGGCGTTCATCCGGCCCCCGACGCGCGTGGGTACGCTCATCGTCAGCGGGCCGGCGATCTTCTCGAGGTAGACCACGTCGGTCTGCTCGAGGACGGCCAGGTGGACGGCTGCCTTGCCGGATGCGGCCAGGAACAGGTCGGTCAGGTGGGGGGCCGCGGTCTCGCGCAGGCCTTCGGGTCGGCACAGCGGCACACTGTTGCCCAGCTCGAAGAGGAGCCGGCCCAGGCAGTAGCCGCGACCGTCACGCTCGACGAAGCCGCTCTGCTCGAGGTAGGCGAGCAGCCGGAAGGCCGTCGACTTGGGCACGCCCGGCGAGGCGCGAGATCTCGCTGACCCCGAGCGTCGGCCCGTGGGTCCGGAAGGTGTCGAGCAGCTGGAGCGCCTTGGTGACCGAGGGCACGACATCACGCTCCATGTCCGCCGCGAGGTCCGCCGCCAGGTCCGCCGGCCGCTGCTGCTGTTCCATCTCGATGACGCTCATGTGTTCCGTCTCTTCCCGGCCCGTTCTGGTGGCGTGGGCGGCCGCTGTGACCGCCACCACGTTCTGTAGTGATCGTTACTGTAGCGATCGTTACAGAGAATGGGAAGGGCACCGCCGACCTTCCGTGGGTATGCCGGATCCCGGCCGCCAGCGGCCGCAGCTCGAGGTACGGCCGTTCGTCAGGCGCGGTGAAGGGTCGAGGCCGCCGCCTCGAGAGCCGCGTCACCAGGTCGCCGAAGACGGTGGAGTCCCACGTCGGGGTGTCGAGCTGGTTGGAGAAGAACAGACCGTCGGACAGCGCCATCAGCGCGATCGAGGCGGGTCCCGCGATGTCGACGAGGTCGGGGCTCGCGCCACGGAACCACTCGTCGGTCGCGTGGCGCGCGTGCTGTCGTACTTCCATGAAGCGCGCCCGGGCCGCCGGGGGATCGTCCCGGCGCAGGAGCAGCAGCAGGTAGCCCAGGCGGAGGAAGATCGGCCGGTCGGCCAGGCTGTCGAGGCTGACCGTCAGGTGGCTGCGGAGCTCGTCCGGCCAGGGGGCGCCCGGGTCGGGCAGGTCCCATGCGGGCTGGGCGGCGTACCACTCGGTGTAGGAGTGCTCGACCACCGAGGCCAGCAGGTCGTCCTTGTCGGTGAAGTGCCAGTAGAGCGAGCTGGCCGGGAAGGCCGGCCTGCTTGCAGATCCGCGAGATGCTCGCGCCTTCGTAGCCGCTCTGTGCGGCGACCTCGCCGGCTGCGCGCAGCAACCTCAGGCGCCCGTCCCGGCTCGGCGGGGACGGCTCGGCCGGCGTGCGACGCGGCACCGGGTCCGGCGTCGGTACGCCGCCCGTCGCGAGCTGGTGCGCGACGGAGTCGAGACCGACGGCCAGCAGCGCCAGGGTGTCGGCGATGTCGTCGGTGGGGTCGGACAGCCGCGCGAGGAAGAGCCCGTCGAGCGCCGCCAGTGTGAGCCGGGCGAGCGCGGAGGAGTGCTGCAGCCCCGCTGCGGAGTCCCGCGCCACGCCCTCGTCGGCCTCGAGGGCTCCGGCCCACCACTCCCGCAGACCCTCGAGTGCGATCCGACGGATGCCGAGGAACCGTTCACGCGGCGCGGTGCCGACCGCCGGTCCCGTCTCCAGGGCGATCAGCAGGCCCATCCGCCAGTAGTCGAGGCGTTCGTCGGACGTCAGCACGACCGCGTCCAGCTCGGCCCGCAACCGTGCCGTCCGGGGTTGCGAGGCGTCCATCGTCGTCCAGGGAGTCGCTTGCGTGCGCCAGCGATCGAACCCGTGCGCGACCGCCTCGGCCAGCAGCTGGTCCTTGCTGCCGAAGTGCCAGTAGACCGAGCTCGCCGGGAGGCCGGTCGCGCGCGTGATCTGGGCCATCGTCGTCCCGACGTAGCCACGTTCGCCGGCCAGCCGCAGGGTCGCCTCGAGGAGGGGGATGCGCGAGCCCTCACCCCGGTCGTGGGTGCGCGATCGCTGCGTGGTCACTGCGGGAGTCTAGACGGGGCTCGGGGTCACGAGGCGGGTGCCGACGGCCAGAGCGACGAGCGCGGCGACGCCCATCGAGAGACCCATCGCTGCACCGGTCGTGCCGTTGACCGACAGCAGGGGTGGCACCGCGGCGCCCAGCAGGAACTGACTGGTGCCGAGGAGCGCGGAGGCGGATCCGGCGATGCCGCCGTGGGGGACGAGGGCCAGCGCTGTCGCGTTGCCGAAGCTCAGGCCCAAGCCGCAGAGGACGAACCACAGCGGCACGACCACGACGTGCAGTGGCGCGGAGAGGACGAGCGGCCGTCGTCAGGCAGCAGGCAGCGGTGGCGAGGACCAGGAGCCCGACGCGGAGCATCGCTGCGGGCCCGTGGCGGCCGACGAGGCGGGCGTTGGCCTGGCCACCGACGACCATGCCGACGGCGTTCAGCGCCGAAGATCCACGAGAACGCCACCGGACCGACGCCGTAACCCGTCGCGGAGCACGAACGGGCTCATCGAGATGTAGCTGAACAGGACCACCCCCAGGCAGCCGGCGACGACCATGAAGCCCAGGAACGCAGCGGTCGCGCAGCAGGATCCCGAAGCCGTTGGGCGATCCTGCGGCCCGCGGCTGCCAGGTCTCCTCGAGCAGCGCGAGCGTCGCCAGGAGCAGGACCGCGGAGATGACGCCGAGCGTGACGAAGATGCCCCGCCAGTCGGTCACCCGCAACAGCTGGCCGCCGATCACCGGACCGACCACGGGCGCCAGGCCCATCACCAGGATCAGCTCGGAGAAGATCCGGGCCGCACGGGCGCCGTCGTACACGTCGCGGACGATCGCCCGGGCGACGACGAGCGTGGCAGCGGCTGCCAGTCCCTGCGCGAGGCGGAGGCCGAGGAGAAGGACGACGTCGTCGGCCAGCGCGCACAGGAACGACGTGAGGGCCAGCAGCAGCACGCCGACGCGCAGCGGGGCGAGCCGGCCGATGCGGTCGCTGAGCGGACCGGCGACCAGCTGGCCCAGGGCCAGCCCCACGATCGACACGGAGATCGTCAGCTGGGCCGCGGCCTCCGTGGTGCCGAGGGAGCGTGCCAGGTCCGGCAGCGCCGGCAGGTAGAAGTCGGTCACCAGCGGCGCGGCTGCGGTGAGGCGCCCCGAGCAGGACCAGCGCGCGCAACGGCAGCGTCCGCAGCTCGGTGGCTCCGCCGGTCGTCGTCATGCCGCACACCCTGTCAACGGCGCGCACCGGCGAAGCACCGCCGCGTTCCCCCCACCGGAACGTTCCACCTGCAGGAACGAATCGCTCACCACTTCCCGCCGGGACTTCGTACGTTCCGGGCCACGGCCATGACTCAGGTCACACCAGCACTCCTGGGGCCGGATCCCCGAGACGAAGGAAACGCAGATGACCCACTCCCGTAGAAGGACGCGCGGCTTCGCGCTGGCTGCCACGTCGGCCGCCCTCGCGACGCTGCTCGGTGCGTGCGCCCAGGACAGCGTCAAGGACAAGGAGCCCACCGGCACCGCCGCCGACAGCGAGGCGGGCATCGAGCAGGCCACGCAGCCTGCTCGAGTCCTGGGCGGCCCGCTCACCGACTACCCCGAGGAGCCGGCGCTCTCCGCACCCGTCGACATGGCCGGCAAGACGGTCCACATCGTCGCCGCTCGGCGACCAGATCCCGGTCATCCACGGTGTCGCCGTCGGCCTCCAGGACGCCCTGGCCGAGCGTCGGCGCGACCGGCAAGATCTGCGACGGCAAGTTCAACCCGACCGCGGTCG
Organism: uncultured Actinomycetota bacterium; assembly: GCA_963740115.1. Taxonomy (GTDB): domain Bacteria; phylum Actinomycetota; class Actinomycetes; order Propionibacteriales; family Nocardioidaceae; genus Nocardioides. The sequence continues at coordinate 444,739 of CAVUCQ010000008.1, forward strand.
CCGACTGCCTGAAGTCGGCCGGCGACCAGGGCGCCGACGCCGTCGTGTCGCTCTTCGTCGACTACGCGATGGCCGGGCACCGCGTTCGACGCGCTCGCCGACGCAGGGCGTCAAGGTCCTCGTCGGCGGCGTCGAGCCCAGCGGCGGCCGCGAGTCCGACGACACCCTCGCCTTCTACGACAACACCGGGCGCGTCGACGCGCTCTACGAGGCCATGTCGGTCTCTGCGGTCGCCAACGGCGGCGCCGACGCCCAGCTGCTCTGGCTCAAGCTGATGGACTCGACCACGACCCGCAGCGCCAGCGACAAGGGCATCGCCAAGGCGCGAGGAGCTGTGCCCGACCTGCGGCATCGCCACCGCCGAGTTCACCACGGCCAACCTCGACAAGCTGCCCTCCGCGGTGAGCGCGGCACTGGTCTCCCACCCGGACACCAACCTGCTCGTCGTGCCGGTCGACAGCTTCGTGCCGCCCGCCCTCCAGGGCGTGCAGAGCGCCGGATTCGGCGACAAGGTCAAGGTCATCTCGTCCAGCTCCGACCTCGCCGGGCTGCAGCGGATCAAGGACGGCCAGCAGGTCTCCGACCTCGGCACCCCGGTCATCTACGAGGGCTGGAAGTACGCCAACGGCCTCATGCAGCTGATGGCCGGCGACGAGGTCGCTGCCGGTCGAGCCCGAGGACATGGTGACCCGCGACTTCAACGCCGACAACGTCGGTGAGCTCGACCTGACGACCGAGGCCTACTTCACCCCCGACTGGTTCGGCGACGACGCGCTTCAAGCAGGTCTTCCTGACCGCCTGGGGAGTCGAGGCGTCATGACCACCCCTCGCCTGGAAGCGCGCGGCGTCGGCAAGACGTTCGGCGCCGCCACGGTGCTGCGCGACGCCTCCCTCGTCGTGCGGCCGGGCGAGATCCACGCCCTCGTCGGACAGAACGGCTGCGGCAAGTCCACGCTGATCAAGATCCTGACCGGCTACCACGCGCCCGACGCCGGGATGAGCCTCGCCGTGGACGGGCAGCAGCTCTCGCTGCCCGTCCAGTGGCGGGCCGCCCGCGCGGCCGGGGTCTCGGTGGTCCACCAGGACCTCGGCCTGCTCGACGACCTCACGCGTGAGCGAGAACATCGGCATCGGTGGGTTCGTCGCGCAGCAGGTTCACGCGACGCATCGACTGGAAGGCGCAGGACGAGGTGGCCCGACGCGGTGCTCGAGCGGCTCGAGCTCCCCGTCTCGCCCCGCGACCTGGTCGGGGACCTGCCGCGCCTCGCAGCGGGCGGGCGTCGCCATCGCCCGCGCGCTGCGCGACACCGTCGCCGGGCGAGGGCGTGATGATCCTGGACGAGGCGACCCGGGCGCTGCCCCGCGAGGAGCTCGCCACGGTTCCACGCCCTCGTCCGGCGGGTCGTCGCGACCGGTACCTCGGTGGTCATGATCAGCCACAACCTCGAGGAGGTGCTCGTCGGTCAGCGACCGGGTCACCGTCCTGCGCGACGGCCGTGGTGGTCGGCGAGGGACTGGAGACGGCGGGCCTCGACGAGGCCGGCGCTGGCCCGGCTGATGCTCGGCGCCACGGTCGACCGGGTGGCCAGGCGGTCGCCGCCGATCCCGGCGCACCGGTCGTCGCCCGCGATCGAGGGGCTCGAGCTGCCCGGCCACGACCCGCTGTCGCTGGACGTCCGCACGCGGCGAGGTCATCGGCCTGACCGGGCTGCCCGGCACCGGGTTCGAGGACGTGCCCTACCTCGTCTCGGGAGCGCGGCACGCCACCGCGCGGCACGCTGTCAGGTCGGCGACCGGCGCGTCGACCTGCGCAAGGTCGCTCGGTGGCCGCCCTGATGCAGGCCGGCGTCGCGATGGTGCCGGAGCGTCGCGTCCGCGACGGTCTCGCCGTCGAGCTCAGCGTGCGCGACAACCTCGCGCTGCCGAGCGTGCGCCGCGCAAGGGCCGGCCGTGGTTCGTCGCCCGCGGCTGGCAGGAGCCGCCTGACCGACGACTCGATCCAGCGCCTGGCGCATCCGAGCCCGCTCGGGTGCCGACCTGGTCAAGGAGCTCAGCGGCGGCAACCAGCAGAAGGTGCTCTTCGCCAAGTGGCTCTCCGTCGAGCCGGTGCTGCTGGTGCTGCACGAGCCGACCCAGGCTGTCGACGTCGGAGCCCGCGCCGACCTGCTCACGCGCCGTCCACCGCGCCGCCGAGGACGGGATGGGGGTGCTGCTCGTCAGCACCGAGCCCGCCGACCTCGTCGAGGCCTGCGACCGCATCCTCGTCCTCCACCCCGGCCGCCCGCCGCAGCGAGATGCGGACCGACGACGCCGACCAGGTCCTCGAGGCCGTCTACTCCCAGCCTGCCACCCCCCACCCCCGGAGCCTCCATGCCTGAGCACGCACCACGCGCCGACGAGCCTCGTCGACCACGAGCCGCACGGACCGACGCCACGACGCCAGCACCACCGATCCCGTCGGTGGGCAAGGGCGCGCCCGCGATGGCTGCACCACGGTCGCCAGTCGCTACGCCCTGATCGTGCGTCTGGGGCCTGATGGCCCTCTACTTCTACGTCCAGGTGCCCGACACCTTCGGCACGCACGGCACCTTCTCCTCGATCTTCGGGTCCCAGCAGGTGCTGGTGTTCCTCGCGATGTCGGCGCTGGTCACGCTGGCCGTCGGCGAGTTCGACCTCTCGGTCGCCTCGATGATGGGCCTGACCGCCACGACCATCCCGGTGCTCGCGGGCGTGCACGGCATGAACATCTGGCTCGCCTGCGTCATCGGCGTCGGCGCGGCCGTCCTCGCCGGCGCGGTCAACGCCTTCTTCGTCGTCGTCATGGACGTCTCGTCGTTCGTGGTGACCCTCGGCACCGGCACCCTGCTGACCGGCATCGCCCAGTTCATCTCCGGCACCAACATCGTCTCGGTCAACAGCCCCGGCCTCGCCGAGCTTCGCGACCAAGGACGTGCTCGGCATGCCGATCTCCTTCTACTACGGGATCGCGCTGGCCCTGTTCCTGGCCTACCTGCTCGCGTGGACGCCGATCGGCCGCAGCATGGTCTTCGTCGGCGCCAACCGCGAGGTCGCCCGGCTGGCCGGCATCCGGGTCCAGCGGATCCGCTTCGGCGCCTACGTCGCCGGCGGGCTGCTCGCCGGTCTCGCCGGGCTCCTCCTGGTCGCCACCGTCGGCGGCTTCGACTCCGCGTCCTCCGCCAGCTACCTGCTGCCGGCCCTGGCCGCGGTCTTCCTCGGCACCGCCGTCGTGCAGCCGGGCGCGTTCAACCCGATCGGGACGATGGTGGCGATCTACTTCCTCACGACCGGCATCTTCGGCCTGCAGCTCCTCGGCTACCAGGGCTGGATCCAGAACGCCTTCTACGGCGCCGGCCTGGTCGTCGCCGTCACCCTCGCCAAGGTCGTGCGCGACCGCTCCCAGAAGGGCCTGAACCCATGCACGAGACCCGCGCCCGACATCGCCGCGAACGCCGCGGCGCTGCGCGGCGAGGTCGTCCCGAGCGACGACGCTAGCGCGGCTCACGCGACGGGCCGTGGCCGGATCCTCCGCGAGTCCGGCGGGCATGCGGCTGCTCCAGGCCAAGGACCTCGGCGGCTTCGAGGAGCACCCCAACGAGTTCTTCGACTGGGTGATCCAGGTCGGGACCGAGCACGCCTCGGCCGGCTGGATCGCCGGCGTCGTCGGCGTCCACCCGTGGGAGATCTCGATCATGGACCCGACACGTCCAGGAGGAGATCTTCGGCGAGGATCCCGGACGTGCTCAGTGGCGTCGCCGTACGCCCCGTTCGGTCGCGCCGTGCGCCGTCGACGGTGGCTTCCTGTTCACCGGCCGCTGGCCCTACTCGACCGGCACCGACCACGCCGGCTGGATCATCCTCGGCGGGCATGGTCGCCGACGACGTCCGGCGCCCCGCTCGGCCCGCCCGACGTGCGCCACTTCGTGCTGCCGAGGCGGCGACTGGACGATCGTCCACGACTCCTGGAACGTCATGGGCCTGCGCGGCACCGGCAGCAAGGACGTCATCGTCGAGAACGTCTTCGTCCCCGACTACCGGGTCAGCGAGGCGCCGCGGATGTACGACGGCAGCTACGCGCGCGAGCGCCGACCCGGCTCGCCCCTGTTCCAGATGATGTTCGGCCTGATGTTCCCGGCCGCGATCGCGCGGGCACGTTCGGCGTGGCCCGCGCACGCGGTCCGCGCGTTCGCCGAGGCGATGGAGAGCAGGGTGTCGGTCGCCGGCACCGCCGCGCGAACGAGCGCCGTCCAGCTCGAGCGGCTCGCCTGCGCGGAGGCCGACATCGACGCGAGCATCGCCCACTTCCGGTCGTCGATCGGCCGACCTCTACGACCACGTCGACGACGGCGGGCGAGATCAGCCTCGACCAGCGGCTAGCGGTTCCGCCGCGACCAGGTGCGGGCGACCGGCCGCTGCATCGAGGCGATCGACCGGCTGTTCCTGCGCGCCGGCTCCGGCTGCGATGGGCGACGGCCATCCGGTCTCCCGGGCGTGGCGAGACCTGCACGTCGCCGGCACCCACGTCTGCAACAACAGCGAGGCTCACCTACCAGGCGTGGGGCGCCCACCGCTTCGGCGGCGCCGGTCCCCGCCGGGCGTCGCCGTGCTGCACCCGGAACGACGTGTTGTGGCCGGCCACACGACCTAGCGTCATGTAGTGATCGTTACAGGAAGGATCGGGCACCCGATGCACGAGGTTCTCGATGCACAATCGTGAGCAGGTCCCCAAGGTGCCATGACCTGACGAGGAGTCGCGTGCCCAGCGACCAGCTCGGTCGACTGACCGACGCCGGCGTCGACGCTGCGCGAGACCGGGCTCGTGCGCCTGCTGCAGCCCGATGGAGTACGGCGGCTACGAGGCCCACCCCAACGACTTCCTCGAGGCCGTGATGGACGTCGGCGATCGCCGTCTCCGTCCGCCGGCTGGGTGGCCGGCGTCGTCGGCGTCCACCCGTGGGAGATCGCGCTGATGGACCCGCGCCTCCAGGAGGAGATCTGGGGCGAGGACCCCGACACGTGGACCGCATCGCCGTACGCACCGTTCGGGCGGGCCACGCCGCGTCGACGGCGGCTACCTCTTCACCGGCCAGTGGCCCTACTCCACCGGCACCGACCACGCGGAGTGGGTGATCCTCGGCGGCTTCGTGCTCGACGAGCAGGGCGAGGTCGGCGGCCCGCCGGACATGCGCCACTTCGTGATCCCGCGTGCCGACTACGAGATCGTCGAGGACTCCTGGAACGTCATGGGCCTGCAGGGCACCGGCTCCAAGGACGTCCGGATGAAGGACGTCTTCGTCCCCGACTACCGCGTCGTCGAGGCGATGACGATGGTCGAGGGTGGCTACGAGCACCGCCAGGCAGGGCAAGCCGCTCTACGGCGTGAAGTTCCCGATCATGTTCTCCGCGGCGATCGCGGCCGGGACCCAGGGCATCGCCCAGGGTGCGCTCGCGGTCTACCACGACTACATGACCACCCGGGTCTCGGTCAGCGGCAACGTCGCCAAGAACGACGCCGCCCACCTCGTCGTGTACGGCGAGGCCGCCGCCGACGTCGCCGCGAGCCGGTCGCACCTGCTCAACTCGATGCGCGAGCTCTTCGACCACGTCGTCCCGCGGCGGCGAGGTGACCTACGACCAGCGGCTGACCTTCCGTCGCGACCAGGTCCGCGCCTCGCGCCGCGCCGCCGACGCGATCGACCGCATCTACAAGATCAGCGGCGCCAGCGGCATCCGCACCGACTTCCCCAACGAGCGCTACTGGCGCGACCTGCAGGTCGGGCCTGAGCCACGTCTGCAACGTCGCCGAGAACATCTACGCCGCCTGGGGCGCCCACGACCTCGGCGGCGAAGCCGCCCCCGCCCTCTACGTCTGACCCAGACCACACGAAGGAGAACGACCATGATCAAGTCACTGGCCTACGTGGGAGTCAACTCCCCCCGAGCAGAGGACTGGCGCCGCTTCGGCACCGGCTTCCTCGGCGGCGAGCTCGCCCCGGACGGACCGGACGGCGCGGTACGCCTGCGGGTCGACGACGCCGCCTGGCGTCTCGAGATCCGTCCCGCCGAGGAGGACTCGGTCGCCTTCTTCGGCTGGCAGGTCGACCACGAGGAGGACCTCGACGTCGTCGTCGAGAAGCTCGCCGCCGCCGGCATCACCGCCGAGCGCGGCTCGCGCGAGCTGGCCGACGAGCGCAACGTCGACCGCCTCATCACCTTCACCGACCCGTGGGGCTTCCCGCACGAGGTCATCTGGGGCCAGCACCTCTACCCCTCGACGTTCCGGCCCGGCCGCGCGAGCTCGGGCTTCGTCACCGGCAACCAGGGGCTCGGCCACATCCTGCTGCTGATGCCGGACATCGAGGCCGGCCACGAGTTCTTCTCCGGCGTGCTCGGCTTCGAGCTGTCCGACAAGATCATCGTGCCCGGGCGCGCTGAACTCGCGGTTCTACCACGTCAACGCGCGCCACCACACGCTCGCGCTCGGGCCAGTGCCCGCCCGGCGTCGCCGGCTTCAACCACCTGATGCTCCAGGTCAAGGACATCGACGACGTCGGCATGGCCTACGACATGCTCGACGAGTACGACGTGCCGCTGACGCTGTCGCTGGGCCGCCACACCAACGACAAGACCTTCAGCTTCTACTGCGCGACCCCCTCGCTGTTCAACGTCGAGGTCGGCTACGACGGCATCGAGGTCGACGGCGACTGGGTGCCGCAGGTCTACAACCAGACCGCCATCTGGGGCCACAAGCTCGACCCCGAGGCCAAGAACCGGCCGCCGGGCATCATGCACTCGCTGGCGACTGACTGCGCGGACGACAGAACCGCCCCGGAGGAGCATCGCTCCCGGGGCGGTTCTGTGCGTTCGGCCTGCTGATGTCGCAAGCGAGGGCTCACATCGGGAAGTCGGCGGCGTACCAGTCGCGGTAGTCGCGCAGCGCGACTCGACCGGCGGCCCGGCGAGCTGCCTGCTCGACCGCACGGCCGCCGCCTGCTTCACGGCGGCGATCCAGCTCCTCGACCTCGGCCGCCGGTCGACCTCGCCCGGCAGCTGGGTGACGCGCAGGACCATCGAGATGTCGCCCTCGGGGTTGCGCACCGGGACGACGATGCCGCCGACGCGGTAGGTCTCGGTCGGGCGACCAGCTCGACGGTCCTCGAAGAAGCACTTCGTGCTGGCCAGCAGGCTGCGGAACTCCCGCTCGCGCGCCGGGGTGAGCTCACCGGTCGCCGTACTCCCGCAGGGCCGCGCGGAGCTGCTCGTACTCGCGCGGGCCGTCGCCGCCGAGGAACGAGACGCCGCGCTCCGCGGCGCTCGACCGAGGCCAGGCGGGCGCGGTACTGCTCGACGAGCTCGGCGTCCTGCGGGTTGCACCTTGGCCAGCCAGCGCTCGACGACGTCGGGGGCGGCGCCCGGCGACGTAGGCCTCGCCGATCGGCGGGATGAGGGGGATCCGCTGCCCGAGCGGCTCGACCATCTCGGCCGCCCCGCCGTACGCGCTGAACGCGGTGGTCAGCTCGTCCGGGCCGACGCCGACCAGCACGGCGGCCTCGCACCGGAGCCGTCTGCGCGAGCCGCTCGACCTCGTGGCGCGCGGTGTCGGTCAGCCGCAGCGCCGCGATCAGGTCGGCGTCGCCGCGGGCGGCCATGCCGGCAGGCGAGAACCCGCCGTAGCCGCCCTGGAAGAACAGCAGCGGCGTGACCGGCCGGGTGACCTCGAGGCCCGCACCCGGCACAGCACGATGTAGTGGTCGCCTGCCTCGATCTCCTGCTCGGGCGTGCAGTGCACCTGCGCGACGGCGTCGTCGAGGACGGGCGCGCCGATCGCCGATCGGTGCCACGCGACGCCGGCGAACTTGTCGTCGCCGGGCGACGGCCATCGTGCGGCAGAGGTCCTGCTGGTCGTGGGCGAGCACGTTGATGCAGTACGACGTCGCGCGTGCCAGGCGGGCGTAGGTGCCGGAGCCGGTGGTGGGCATGAACGCGACCAGCGGCGGGTCGAGGGAGACCGAGGTGAACGTCCCGACCACCATGCCGATCGGCTCGTCGCCGTCGAAGGCCGTCACGACGGTCACGCCGGTGGGGTAGTGGCCCGAGGACCTCGCGGTAGAGCGGCGGGATCGATCTCGGCGGCGGGAGCGTGCTGGGTGGCCGGTTCATGGAGCCACGATGCGCGCCGACCGGCACCGCGGGAACCGATCCGTGCCGCGCTGGTGGAAAGCGGGATCCGGTGCGGCCCGGGTTCCGCTCGCGGAACGGCGCGTGAGGTCCCGGCCCGCTGTCGGCGGGACAGTGTCCGGTGACCACCACCCACAAGCGTCGCCGACGCCGTCGAGCAGGCAGCCGAGCGACTCGAGCTCGCGCAACACGCGACCGGCACCCCCTGCCCACCCGTGCGCGACCTGATCGGGCACCGACGTCGCGACGGCGTACGCCGTGCAGCGCGCAGGGATCGGGCGTCGCGTCGAGGCGGGGGCGACGGTCGTCGGCCGCAAGGTCGGGCTCACCTCGCCGGCCGTCCAGGCCCAGCTCGGGGTCGACCAGCCCGACTTCGGCGTGCTCCTCGACGACATGGGTCACACCGACGCGCCACCGTGAGCACCGATGAGCGCTGCTGCAGCCGAAGGTCGAGGCCGAGATCGCGTTCGTGCTCGGCGCCGACCTCGCCGACGGCGACCTCGACGACGCCCAGGTGCGGGCCGCCGTGGCGCAGGTCGCTGCCCGCGCTGGAGATCGTCGACAGCCGCATCGCCGGCTGGGACATCACCTTCGTCGACACCGTCGCCGACAACGGGTCGAGCGGCCTCTACGTGCTCGGCGCGGACGCGAGGACCCTCGACGAGGTCGAGCCGGTCGACGTCGAGATGATCATGACCCGCAACGGCGACGTCGTCTCCACCGGCAACGGCGCCGCCTGCCTCGGCGACCCGCTCGCACGCCCTGGCCTGGCTGGCCCGCACCGCCCGCGAGCTCGGTGACCCGCTGCGCGCCGGGCAGGTCGTCCTCTCCGGCGCCCTCGGCCCGATGGTCGCCGTCACCGCCGGCGACACCTTCGAGGCGCAGATCTCCGGACTCGGCACCGTGTCCGTCACCGACGCCTTCCCACGAAAGGACACCCGCATGAGCACGACCGCCACAGGACGAAGGTCGCCGTCATCGGCTCCGGCAACATCGGCACCGACCTGATGATCAAGGTGCTCCGCGCTCTCGCGACACCCTCGAGATGGGCGCCATGGTCGGCATCGACCCGGCCTCCGACGGGCTCGCCCGGGCCGCGCGCCTCGGGGTGCCGACCACCCACGAGGGCGTCGACGGACTCATCGCCATGGACGGCTTCGACGAGATCGGGATCGTCTTCGACGCCACGTCCGCAAAGGCGCACGAGGCCAACGCCCGCAAGCTCGCGCCGCTACGGCAAGCGTGCTGGTCGACCTCACACCGGCCGCGATCGGCCCGTTCGTCGTGCCGGCCGTCAACCTCGACGACCACGAGGGCGCGACCAACGTCAACATGGTCACCTGCGGCGGCCAGGCCACGATCCCGATCGTGGTCGCGGCGATCTCGCGGGTCACCGCCGTGCCGTACGCCGAGATCGTCGCGTCGATCGCCTCGAAGTCGGCCGGACCGGGCACCCGGGCCAACATCGACGAGTTCACCGAGACCACCGTCGCACGCGATCGAGGCGGTCGGCGGCGCCGACGCGCGGCAAGGCGATCATCATCCTCAACCCGGCCGAGCCGCCGCTGATCATGCGCGACACCGTGCTCGCGCTCGATCGGCGACGCCGACGAGTCCACCCACGACGCGGATCCGCGCGTCCGTCGAGCGAGATGGTGGCGGACGGTCGCGGCGTACGTCCCGGGCTACCGCCTCAAGCAGGCAGGTGCAGATCACGCCCGGTGCCCGCCGACCAGCCCGTGCACACCCTCGCCGGGGACGCCCCCGTCACCCACCAGGTGTCGGTGTTCCTCGAGGTCGAGGGCGCCGCCCACTACCTCCCGGCCTACGCCGGCAACCTCGACATCATGACCTCGGCCGCCCTGCGGATCGCCGAGCGGATCGCCGCCACGACGCTCCCGAGGAGGCACTCGTATGAGCACGCCCAGTCTGTTCATCCAGGACGTCACCCTGCGCGACGGCATGCACGCCGTCCGGCACCGGATCACGCCCGACGACGTCGGTCGGATCGTCGCGCGCCCTCGACGCGGCCGGCGTCGACGCCATCGAGGTGGCGCACGGCGACGGCCTCGCGGGCGGATCGCTCAACTACGGCCCCGGGTCGCACACCGACTGGGAGTGGATCGAGGCCGCCGCGCACAACATCTCCCGTGCCCGGCTCACGACCCTGCTCCTGCCCGGCATCGGCACCATCGAGGAGCTCAAGCACGCCTACGGCCTGGGCGTCCGCTCGGTCCGGGTCGCCACCCACTGCACCGAGGCCGACGTCTCGGCCCAGCACATCGCCACCGCCCGCGAGCTCGGCATGGACGTCTCCGGCTTCCTGATGATGAGCCACATGGCCGACCTGCCGTCGAGCTGGCCCGGCAGGCGAAGCTGATGGAGTCCTACGGCGCGCACTGCGTCTACGTCACCGACTCCGGCGGGCGCCTGACCATGGACGGGCGTACGCGAGCGGGTGACGGCCTACCGCGACGTCCTCGACTCCGACACGGAGATCGGCATCCACGCCCACGAGAACCTCTCGCTCTCCGTGGCCAACTCCGTCGTCGCCGTCGAGGACGGGGTCACCCGAGTCGACGCCTCCCTGGCCGGGCACGGCGCCGGGGCCGGCAACTGCCCCATCGAGCCGTTCGTCGCGGTCGCGGACCTCCACGGCTGGAAGCACGGCTGCGACCTGTTCGCCCTCCAGGACGCCGCGGACGACCTCGTCCGCCCGCTGCAGGACCGCCCGGTCCGGGTCGACCGCGAGACTCTCACGCTCGGCTACGCCGGGGTCTACTCCAGCTTCCTGCGCCACGCCGAGACGGCCTCGGGACGCTACGGCGTCGACGTGCGCGACATCCTCGTCGAGGTGGGCGAGCGGGGGCTGGTCGGCGGCCAGGAGGACATGATCGTCGACATCGCGCTCGACCTCGCGGCTGCCCGCTAGCCGGAGGCGTAGCCGAGCTCGAGGTGGTCGTGGTGACGTCCCCACGTCAGGTCGAGGGACCAGCAGCCCGGCTCCGGCAGGTCGATGATCGAGGGTCCCGGAGCCGGTTCCACCGTGCGACTCACGGTCTGCTCGGTACCCCCCAGCACGGCCCGGATCCGTAGCGGCCCGTCCCCTGCTCCCACCCTCGCCACCCACAGGATCTTGTTGCTCTTGTCCGCGGCGGGCGGGGCCGAGAGGGGATCCTGCGCGGCCCACACGATGGCCGCAATGTCGCCCCTGTCGCCGACGACGTGCGGAACCGACGGATCCGGTTCGGAGAACCCTGCCCTCGCCCAGTGGGGAAGCACGGTCGCCGGGTAGGTGGTCGGGCAGGCTGCCGCCGCACTCGTCTCGGCCGGGCCCTCGGGTGAGGCAGCTCGAGGCTCCTCGGTGTCACCGGACGTGCACCCGGTCAGTGCGAGCGCCACCACAAGGGCGAAGGCGATCCGCTTCATGCGACAGACGCTACGCGCAGGCGGCGAGCGTGGTGAGCACGTCAGTCTGCCGGGCGGCTCGCTTCCTGGAGTGGGACGTCGTACAGGTGGTCCAGCATGTGGTGGGCCGAGGGGCGCCCGTGCTTCGTCGGTGTCCGATCGTCCCTCGCCGCCGCGACCAGCACCTGGGCGATGTCGCGCACCTTCCGGTTGGTGTCGGCGGAGAAGGTGCGCAACAGGGCCCATGCCGTCTCGGCGTCCACGCTGTAGAGCTGCATGAGCACGCCCTTGGCCTGCTCGATGACCGCTCGATGGCCCACGAACTGCATGACAGCCATCTCAAGCTCGGCGTTCACCGCCTCCCGCCGCACGTCGGTGATGTCGATGAGGTGGCCGCACACCACAGGCGTCCCGCCGTCGTCCTCCAGGTGCCCAGCCGCGATGACGACGCGCGACTCGTTGGCCGCGGTGACGATGCGGTGCAGGAACGAGAACGGCTCCTGCCGCTCGACCACGGCCTCGCGGGACTGCCAGGCCGCGTCGATGTCCTCGGGGTGGATGTGCCGCATCACCAGCGCCGTGGTGGGGACGACTGCACCGGGCTCGAAGCCGTGGATGCGGAACATGGTCTCCGACCACCACCACTCATCGGTTGCGGGACGGTAGGTGTACCGCCCCACGAGCGCCGCGTGAGGAGCCCTGAAGGCATCGCCCGCCGACCGCTCGCTCATGCGTCGAATCCTGCCCAATCGCCCGCCTCGGCATCAACCGTTCAGAGGTGTTCGTGACCGATTCCGGGGGACAGGCGGTCAGCCGTGGTCGATCGCGGGCTGCCGGTGTCCCCACGCGCCGGCACGGGGACGACGGCCACCGTCGTGCGAGCCCGCTCCATCACGGCCGTGGCCACGGTGGGGGACAGCATGCGGGAGAGCGAGTCCGTCGGGTGGCGGCCGACCACGACGAGGTGCCAGCGTGCCGAGTCGGTGGCAAGACACTCGTCGGGGAGGCCTCTGGCGAGCCGGGCGTCGACGTGGACGTCCGGGTACTTGTCGGTGAATCCGGCCAGCTGCTCGGCCACCAGGAGCCGCTCCTCGGCGAGGCCTTCCGACACCGGCACGACCAGGTGTGGCCCGTTGGCGGCGGCCAGCGAGTCGTACACCGAGTGCAGGACGGTGAGCGGCAGCGCGCGTTCGGAGGCGACCCGGAAGGCGAAGTCCAGCACGGCGTGTCCCTCGGGGGTGCCGTCGATCCCGACGAGGACTCCCTTGCGCACCCGCCCCGCGGACTCCGGGCGGCAGACCACGACCGGGCAGCTGCTGTGCCGACCCACGGTCGCGCTCACCGACCCGAGGAGCCTGCTGCGCAGCGCGCCCCGGCCCCGTGAACCGACGACCACGAGATGGGCCCGTTCGGACAGCCGGGTCAGCACGTCGCGCGGATCACCAGGAGCCGCCTGAGCCACGACGTCGAGGCTCCGGGCGCATGCCCTTGACGGAGGCGGCTGCCGACTCCGCGATGGTCCTGACGCGTTCGACAAGCTCATCGGTCGGGATGACGAGCGTGCCGGCGGCACCGGCCCACGTCAGCGCGCCGACCTGGTCGAGGCCCGCCGCGGTGACGATGACGAGTGGTCGCCGCTCGAGTGAAGCCTGTTGTGCGGCCCAGTGGAGGGCACGGGCGGCGTCGGCGGAGCCGTCGACGCCGCAGACGACGCTGCCGGGTTGCACGTGGATGTCCATACCTCGATGCTCGCCGTCCGGTGCCCGGCACGGTACGGCCGGAATGACCACGCCACAGGGACTTTGGTCCTGAGCCGGACGGGCAGCCCTCAGGTCTCGTCGATGGTCAGGTGCCGCCAGGGCCGGGCCAGGTCGAACCCACGTCCGCTGATCTCGGTCGCCTCGATCTCCACGACGTTCCACTTCGGCGTCGCCACCCACGGGCGCAGCGGAACGCTCTCGGCGCGGTGCTCCTCGTCCTCCTCGAGACGGCGGGCGCGGCCCCGGAGGATGACGCTCGTCGCGTGCTCGCCCTCGAGCTCGTCGACCTCGAAGGCGACATCGGCGTTCATCGCGACCCCGAGGAGCTTCGAGCCCTCGGCGGTTCGGAAGAGCAGCGAGCGACGTTCGTTGACCGGGTCGTGGTCGACGGCGTAGTTGATGGGGACGATGTGCACCTCGTCGGCCAGGTGGTACGCCAGGCGGCCCAGCTCGTGCCGGCGCAGGAAGTCCCAGCACTGCTCCGTGCTGAGTCGGGTGATCGGCTCGTCCATGCAACGACGGTACGGCGGTCGAGCCGCCGCCGGCAGGGCCATTGGACCCCCTGTGGCCTTACGGTGGCCCGGCAGGGACGACGGTCGTGCGTGGTCCAGGTCAGGAGCTCAGGTCGAAGACCAGGCGCGCGGGCACCTGCCCGGCGAGAACCTCTTCGAAGCACTCGTTGACGTCCTCGAGACGCCGGGTCTCCGTGATGACGCGCGTGTGCCCCTGGGCGTGCAGGGCGAAGCAGTCGGCGAGGTCGTTGCGGGTCCCGACCAGCGAGCCGATGACCGAGATGCCCTTGAGGACCGTCTCGAAGACCGGTAGCTCGAGGCGGTTGTCAGCCGGCAGGCCCACCAGGACGAGCCGACCGTTGGGGTTCAGCGCCGCATGAGCCGCTCGCATCGCGGCCGGCGACGGCACGGTGACCACCGCGACATCGACACCGCCGAGGGCCGCGAGGGCCGCCGCCTGGTCGCCGCGGGCATCGACGACGTGGTCGGCCCCGAGCTCCTTGGCGAGCTCCAGCTTGGCGTCCTCCACGTCGACGGCCACCGTGGTCGTGCCGAAGATGCGGGCGTACTGCAGTGCCAGGTGGCCCAGGCCGCCGATGCCGACGATCATGGCGGTCTCGTTGGGTTGCGGCTTCGCCACCTTGAGCGCCTTGTAGGTGGTGACACCGGCGCAGGTCAGGGGAGCGGCGTCCATTGACGACACGCCATCAGGCACAGGTACTGCGTGGCTGGCATAGCCGATCGCGTACTCGGCGTAGGACCCGTCGATGGTGTAGCCGGTGTACGCCGGAGCGGTGCAGTAGGTCTCCCAGCCGCCCACGCAGTAGCGGCAGCTGCCGCAGGCGTGTCCCAACCAGGGCAGCGCGACGCGCGTGCCGATGAGGGCGGGGTCCACGTCGTCCCCCACCGACACGACACGGCCGACGCCCTCGTGCCCCGGGATCAGGGGAATCTTGGGCTTGACCGGCCAGTCACCACGCGCCGCGTGGATGTCGGTGTGACAGAGGCCGCTCGCCTCGATCCTGACCAGGACCTGTCCACGGGCGGGCTCGGGCACGGGGACCTCACGGATCTCCAAGGGCTTGCCGAGGGCCGGTACGACTGCTGCACGCATGTTGCTCACTCCTCAGGGGGACGACTTCTGGCACTCCTCAGCCAACGCCTGCGCGCGGGGCGCTGGCAGGTACGAAGGACCCCTCTGCCCCGGGACAAAATCGTCCAGAGCCTGGCGTGCCTAGAACAGCTGCGGGACGAACGTCTGGTCGTGCATCGGCGGCCGGACGTAGGGGATGTCCTGGACCTGGGGAAGCTCCACGGCTGGAGGCGCGACGTCCTCGTAGTCGAACTGGGCGAGCAGATGGCTGATGCAGTTGAGCCGGGCGGCGCGCTTGTCGTCGGACGGTACGACGTACCAGGGCGCCTGCTTGATGTCGGTGTACTGGAAGGTGGTGTCCTTGGCCATCGAGTAGCGGACGTAGAGCTCCCGCTCGGCGAGGTCCATGTCGGAGAGCTTCCACCGCTTGAGCGGCTCGGCGTTGCGCGCCTCGAATCGCCGCTGCTGCTCCTCGGCGCTGACCGAGAACCAGTACTTCAGCACGACGATCCCGGACCGGACCAGCATCCGCTCGAACTCCGGGCAGCTGCGCAGGAACTCCTGGTGCTCCTCCTCGGTGCAGAACCCCATCACCCACTCGACGTTCGAGCGGTTGTACCAGCTGCGATCGAACAGGACCATCTCCCCAGCGGCCGGCAGGTGCTCGACGTAGCGCTGGAAGTACCACTGCGTGCGCTCGCGATCGGTCGGCCTGGGCAGCGCCGCGATGCGCACGGTGCGAGGACTGGTGCGCTCGGTGATCCGCTTGATCACGCCGCCCTTCCCCGCCGAGCCGCGGCCCTCGAAGATCACGAGGACCTTCAGCCCCTGGGACTGGATCCAGTACTGGAGGAGCACCAGCTGTTCCTGCAACCGTTCCATCTCGGCCTCGTACACCGACGACCGCAGGCGGCCCTTGGAGTTGTAGCGCTTGTCGTCAGTCCGGTCGGAGCGCGCTTCCGTCGCTTCCGGCTCGGACGGAACGCGGGGAGTTCTGGGCATCTCGCCTCCTGTTGAGGCCATCGTCGCCCCGCGGGGTCGCGCGGACAAGCAGCGCGTCACCGGAAGTCTCGCGACGACGCGCGTGCCTGCAGCACCGCGCCCGCGCCCGGCACGACCACGTCGATGCTCTCGATCCGGTCGGCGACGAGGTTGGTGACGCCCTCGTTGCGTTCGAGGCGCCCGCGGACCACGACTGCGACCCGGTTGCGGGCGGCCTGCCGGTGTGCCCGCATCACCCCGATCGAGCACACGACGTTGAGCATGCCCGTCTCGTCCTCGAGGTTGAGGAAGGTGACGCCCATCGCGGTCCCGGGCCGCTGCCGGTGGGTGACGAGGCCGCCGACGTGGACGCGGCGGCCGGGTTCGCTGGTGGCGAGATCGGCGATCGAGCGGACGCCGGCACGGCGCAGGTCGTCGCGCAGGTGCTCGACGGGGTGCCGCTCGGGGGAGACGCCCGTGGCCCAGAGGTCGGCCAGGGTGATCTCGGGCTCACTCATGCCGGGCAGGGTGGGCGCAGCCGGGGCGGGCGTGGTGCCGGGCAGGTGCTCGGCTCCCTCGGCGAAACCGGCCGCCCAGAGGGCCTTTCGGCGATCCAGCCCCCACGCCTCGAACGCACCGGCGGTGGCCAGCGCCTCGAGCTGCCCGGTGGTCAGGTCGGCGCGGCGGGAGAGGTCGGTGATACCGCTGAACGGCGCCTCGTCGCGAGCGGAGACGATCCGCCGCGCCACCTCCGGGCCGATGCCGCGCACCGAGTCGAGCCCGAGCCGTACGGCGAGCGCTCCGTCGCGCCGGTGGGAGGGCACCGGGTCGGGCGTTCCCGGCACCCACTCGGTGCGGGCGAACCGTGGCCGGCAGCACTCTTCGGGACCGGTGGCCCTGACGGGACCGATGACGACGGCCTCCAGGTCGGCCTGTGCCGCCGACCGGGTGACGTCGGGACGGCGTACGTCGACGCCGTGGCGCCGCGCGTCGCCGACCAGCGACTGGGGGGAGTAGAAGCCCATCGGCTGGTTGCGCAGCAGGCCGGCGAGGAACGCCGCCGGATAGTGCAGCTTGAACCACGAGGAGGCGTAGACCAGCAGCGCGAAGGACAGGGCGTGCGACTCGGCGAAGCCGAAGTTGGCGAAGGACAGGATCTTGACGTAGATGGAGTCGGCGAGCTCGCCCGTGATGCCGCGTCGCCGCATGCCGGCGTAGAGCTTCTGCTTGACCGACTCGATGCGCTCGACCCCGCGCTTGGACCCCATGGCGCGGCGCAGCAGGTCGGCGTCGTCGCGGCTGCAGTCGCCGAGGGTGACGGCCATGGCCATGAGCTGCTCCTGGAACAGCGGCACTCCCTTGGTGCGCTCGAGCACCGGCACCAGCTCGGGGTGGTCGTAGGTGACGGGCTCCTGCCCGGTGGCCCTGCGCACGTAGGGGTGCACGGCGCCGCCCTGGATGGGACCGGGGCGGATCAGGGCGATCTCGATGGCGAGGTCGTAGAACTCGCGCGGGCGCAGGCGCGGCAGCGTGCCGATCTGGGCGCGGCTCTCGACCTGGAACACCCCGATCGAGTCCGCCCGGCACAGCATGTCGTAGACCGCGGGCTCCTCCTTGGGCATCGTCGCGAGGTCCCACTGCTCGCCGAGGTGGTCGGCGACCAGCCGCATCATGTGGTCGAGCGCGCCGAGCATGCCCAGCCCGAGCAGGTCGAACTTCACCAGGCCCATCGACTCGCAGGCGTCCTTGTCCCACTGCAGCACCGTCCGTCGGTCCATCCGTGCCCGCTCGATGGGACAGACCTCGCCGATGGGTCGCTCGGTGAGCACCATCCCGCCGGAGTGGATGCCGAGGTGGCGGGGCGCACCCATCAGCTCCTCGGCGAGCGCGACCACCGACGGGGGGACGTCGTGGGCGGTCGGGTCGCCCATGTCACCCGCCACCATGGACGTCCACCCGTCGATCTGCTTGGACCAGGCGTCCTGCTGCCCCGGGGAGAAGCCGAGGGCCTTGGCGGCGTCGCGTACCGCCGACCGGGGCCGGTAGGCGATGACGTTGGCCACCTGGGCGGCGTTGCGGCGACCGTAGGTGTCGTAGACCCACTGGATGACCTCTTCGCGACGGTCGGAGTCGAAGTCGACGTCGATGTCGGGCTCCTCGTCGCGGTGGGCGGAGATGAACCGCTCGAACGGCAGCCGGTAGAAGACGGCGTCGACGGCGGTGATGCCCAGCGCGTAGCAGACCGCAGAGCCGGCCGCGGATCCGCGGCCCTGGCACAGGATGCCGCGCTCGCGGGCGAAGGCGACGATGTCGTGGACGATGACGAAGTAGCCGGCGAAGTCCTTCTCGGCGATGATGCCCAGCTCGTGCTCGAGGCGCTCGCGTGCCTCGCGCTCGTGGGGGACGCCGGCATAGCGCTCGGCGAAGCCCCGCTCGGCGAGGACGCGAAGCCACGAGTCGGCGGTGTGGCCCTCGGGGATCTGCCGCTTGGGGAGCGCCGGCGAGGCCTTGCGCAGGTCGAACGCCAGCTCGTCGGCGAGGGTGACGGTGCGGGCGACGGCATCGGGGTACGCCGCCAGCGCGGCCGACGTCTCGACCCCGCTGCGCAGGTGGGCGGAGCCCGACAGGTCGAGCCAGCCGTCAAGGTCGGCCAGGCTGCGCCGGGCGCGCACGGCCGCCATCGCCGAGGCCAGCCGGTGCCGCTGCGGGGTGGCGTGGTGGACGTTGCCGGCCGCGACGACGTCGAGGCCGTGGACGGCGGCCAGCCGGGCGAGCGAGGCGTTGGTCGCGTCGGCGCCGGGACGCGGCGAGAGCTCGACGAGGACGTGCTCGAGGCCGAACAGCGACGTGAGCCGGTCGAGGGCCTCGGCCGCCGCGTCGTCGCCGCCTCCCGCCAGCGCCTGCTGGACGGCGCCCTTGCGGCAGCCCGTGAGCACCACCCAGTGGCCGCGTCCGCGATCGCCGAGCTCGTCGAGGTCGTAGAGCGGACGGCCCTTCTCGTCACCGCGCAGGTGGGCTTCGGTCATCGCCGCCGCGAGCCGGTGGTAGCCCTCGACCCCCCGCGCCAGCACCAGCAGGTGGCTGCCCTCCGGGTCGGGCACGCCGTTCTGAGGCCCGGTGAGACCGAGGGACAGCTCCGCGCCGAAGACGGTGGGCAGGTCGTAGGCGGCCGCGGCCTCGGCCAGCATCGGAGCACCGTAGAAGCCGTCGTGGTCGGTGATCGAGAGCGCGTGCAGGCCGAGGCGCACGGCCTCCTCGACGAGCTCGGCGGGCGAGCTGGCGCCGTCGAGGAAGCTGAAGTGACTGTGGCAGTGCAGCTCGGCGTAGGGCGTCACCGCTGCGGGCCGATCGATCGACCGGGGCGCGGTGGAGGCCCGCTTGCGCCGCGACACCGGAGCGTCGTCCGCCCCCGGCAGGCCGCTCAGTCGGCGCTCGAGCTCCTTCCACCGCATGGCCGGGTTGTTCCAGCCCATCAGCGCGCCCTTCGGGTCACGGAGGCCTCAGTCATAGCCGGCCTCCAGGGACCAGCCGTCCGGGGCGCGCAGCAGCAGCCAGGCGCGCCCGTCGGCGCCGACGACCTGGAAGCGGGCGCTCGGACCGGCCCCGCCCGACCACCACTGCTCGTCCGTGGGCCACGGTCCGGCCCATGCAGTGACCGGCTGCCAGGGGAGGCTCTCCCCGTCGACGGCGCCGCCGACCCGGAAGCGCCGGGGCTCACCGGTGACGACGCCCCGGTCGGTGACGCAGACCTCCCGGCCCGCGTCGTCCACGACCTCCGCGGCCGGAGGAGCCGCGAACACCCGGACCGGGGCCGGCCCCGGCACCCGGCCCGGCCAGGGCCGGTCGACCGGGCGCAGGTCGACCGCGCGCTCGCCCCACGGCACCAGCGACTGCCTCGCAGAGGGGCTGCGACCACCCTGCAGCACCGGCCGCCGCACGGCGTCGAAACCGACCATGCCCTGCACCCGGGCGACGCCCCGTTCGACGAGGTCGTCGGACGCGGCACCCCACAGCGCCTCGCCGTGGGCCGCTGCGGGCTCGACCACCTCCGGCACGAACCTGACCCGGTCGATCGGAGCGCGCACCGCGCCGGACTGCTTGCGGGCGCGCAGGGAGCCGCCGACGGTGGCCGACTGGAGCTGCCAGTGCACCCGGTCGACCAGGTCGCGGGCGCCGAAGTGGCGCGGGTGCAGCCAAGCGCGAGAGGAGCAGACGACGCCGTCGGACTCGGCCTCGACGCGCACCCCGGTGGCGACGAGCTGGTGGTGCGCCAGCTGGAGGACGAACCGCTCGGCGGTGGTGCGCACGCTGAAGGTGATCGCCTCGACCGAGTCGAGGGGCGGCTCGAAGGACACCTCGGCGTCGAGCTCGGGCGGCGGGGTGCGCGCTGCGAAGAGCGCGCGGTCCTCGCCCCGCGCCCGCCGCCGGACCGAGGCGCCGTAGAGGCCCAGCCGGTGCGCGACGGCCTCGCCCGGCAGGTCGGCCAGGTCGCCGAGTGTCCGGAGGCCGAGCCGCTGCAGCAGGCCGACCAGCTCCCGCCCCCGCGGCCCGTCGTCCTGCAGCACGTGCACCGGCAGGCCGCGCAGGAACGACGCGGCGCCGCCGGCCGGGACGACGGTCCACGACTGCACGTCCGCGGTGCGAGCGGCCTGCTCGGCCGTGAAGAGGTCGTCGGCGATGCCGACCCGGACGTCCCAGACGCCGCCCTCGACCAGGGCCTGGCACGCCGTCGCGGCGGCCTCGGTCTCGGTGCCGTACCAGCTGCCGGGCGCCCGGACGGCGAGCAGGCCTGGGCGCAGCGCTGCCACCCCGGGACGCAGGTCCTCGACCAGGGCCAGGACCGGCTCGAAGGCACGGGCGTCGCGGTCGGGGTTGGCGGGCAGCAGCACCAGCTCGGGGCACCGGGCCTGGGCGTCGCGACGACGCTGCCCCCGACGTACGCCCTCGGAGCGGGCGGGGCCGTTGCACACCTCGACGACGTTGGCCGACAGGACGGCGGCGGGGGAGCGCGGCGACCGCTCGGCCTCGTCGAGCGCGGCGACCACCGACCAGTCGGGGCACCACACCACCATGACCCTCATCGGACGTTCACCCGGACACGCTCCGGATCTCGCGCACCTGTCGGTCGACGCGGTGCACCCCCGGCCAGGTGAAGTCGGCGCGCTGCGGCGGCCGCGCCCCCCGGCGCACGACGACACGGGCACGCCGCTCCAGCAGCTGCCCGGCGCCGGAGTCGGGACCGCTCCACCCGGACTCCTCGACACTCACCCTGGCCTCGACCCGCGGCCAGTCGCCGTGGACCACCAGCACCGCGGAGCGCGTCCGCAGCCGCGAGTCGAGGATCCCCGCCGTCCGCTCGTCGACCGAGGCAGGCGGCCGCAGGACCACGACCCGGAGCACGTCGACCAGGGCCGCCGTCACCTCCAGCCAGTGCTCGCCGGGCTCGGGCACCAGCACCGTGCGGGACAGCTCGATCCCGAGCTCCGCAGCGGCCTCCACGCCGAAGTCGGCGCATCCCGCGAAGCCGACCCACTCGCCGGCCTGCGAGGCCCCGGCGGCCAGCGCCAGCGCCAGCGAGGCGGTGTCGACGGCGTAGGTCGCTCCCGCGTGGAGGGGCACCAGGTCGGCGATCCCGCGCAGGGTCGGGACGGGCTGCGCGGCGGGCTTGTGCTCCATGGCGGCCACCCGCTCGCGCAGCTGCTCGACGACCGAACGCCCGGGGTCGAGCGCGGCGATCGAGCGGGAGGACGACATCTCCCCATGATCGAACACGTGTTCGAACGAGTCAAGCGAGCGGACGGAGCAAGACGGTCGCGAGTCGGACTGGCAGAACGGCAGTGAGGCCTCAGCAGGAGGATATGCTCCGCCGCACCGCACTACGACAGGATGTGGCCATGTGGGGCTGGCGATCCCGGCGCAGGTCCGGTTGGTCGCCCATCCGCTTCGCGCGGCAGGTCGGCCCTGGGACACCGGCGCGGGCAGGCCGCTGGCGCTGGTCGCCGTCTCCGCGCTGATCACCGCCTGCACCGCGTTCGTGCCGGTCTACGACCGCGCCATGCAACAGGCGCTCGTCGACACCCTGCTGGCCAACGCGAGCACCGCCGAGAAGGCAGTGACGGTCGTGTCGGAGGCCACGGTCGACGCAGGCGGCGAGACGGAGGCGCGAGACCCGCGCGACCTCCAGGCGCTGGTGCCGCGACGACGTGGCCGCACGGCTCGGACCGCCCGTGCTGGGCCGTACGGCGATCGTCACCCCGGTCGCGGGCGACGTCCCGCCGACCGGGCCACTGGTGTGGCGAGACGGGGCCTGCGAGCACCTCCGCCTGCTGAGCGGCACCTGTCCCGAGGCGCCGGGCGAGGTCCTGGTCAGCGAGGCCGATGTCGACAACTTCGGCCTCTCCCTCGGCTCGACCCGGACGGTGGGGTCGGCGGTCGACTCGCCGGAGGACGTGCGGCTCGAGGTCGTCGGCACCTACGCACCCCGTGACGACGAGTGGTGGCAGGGCCAGAAGCTGGTCGGCATCTCGAGCGTCTTCGGAGGCACCGATCCCTCTGCCGCGCACGACGCCTGGCTGACGACGGAGGAGACGTTCGTCGAGGCTCCGATCCTGACCGGGGAGACCTCGCAGGCAGGGGCGCTCGTCCGCGCCGGCTCGGCCGGCGTCGACGAGGTGCTCGCGCTCGGCGAGCGGGTGCGGGAGACGGCGCAGGACGTCAGGGCCGAGGGCGAGGACCTCCACGTCGACTCCCGGTCTCGGTGCCGTCACCGACGACGTACGCGCGCAGACCCGCCAGGCCCACCGCACCGTGCCGCTGCTGATGGCGCCGATGGCCGTGCTGACGGTGTTCGTCCTCTGGCTCGTGCTCGCGGCCGCCACGGAGCAGCGGCGCAGGCGAGGTCGCCGTCGCCCGGCTCCGCGGCCGGGGACCGGCCGGAGCGGTCGGGCTGCTGCTGGTCGAGCTGCTGCCGGTCCTGCTGGTCGGCGTCCTGCCCGGCGTCGGTGTCGCGCTGCTGGGAGGGGCACTGGCCCGGGCGCTGCTGCCCGGAGAGGCGCCTTTCGAGGCCGGTCCCGGCTTCGTGGCGGCGGTGCTGCTCGCGGTCGTGGTCATGGTGCTGACGACGGTGGCGGCCGCCGTACGCGTCGCGCGCGAGCCGCTGGACGTCCTGGTGCGGCGCGGACGGGTCCCGTCGCGGCGGTGGGCGCTCGGCGCGCTGGACGCCTTCCTGGTCGCTGCCGTGGGCACCGGAGTCCTCGCCTTCGTCACCGGAAGCCTCGAGGGCCCGTTCGCCCTGGCCGGTCCGGCGCTCCTGGCGCTGCTCGCGGGCCTGCTGCTGGCCCACCTCGTCGTCCCCGCGGCGAGCACGTCGGGCCGCCGGCTGCTGCGCCGGGGTCGCCTGGTCAGCGGTGTGACCCTGCTCGAGACGGGCCGACGCCGCGAGACCCGCGCGGTCATCGCAGTCATCACCGTGGCGAGTGCACTCGCCGTCTTCGCGGTCGACGCCGTCGCCGTCGGCGCACGCAACCGCACCCACGCGAGCGAGCACGATGCCGGAGCGCCGGTGGTGCTGCGCCTCGCGGGTCGCGACCTCGTGGGAGTCCGTGAGGCGCTGAGGGACGCGGACCCCACCGGCCACCGTGCGACGCCCGTCCTGGTCTCCGGCACCACCCTGGCCGTCGAGCCCGACGGATTCCGGCGGATCGCCTACTTCCCGCGCGGGGCTCCGACCGCCGCACAGTGGCGGGCGATCGAGCCGCCCGACAAGGAGCCGGTGGACCTCACGGGGTCGCGCTTCTCGCTGGCCGTCCGCACGGGTGACGAGCTGACGAAGACGGACGCACTGGGCAGTGACTCCGAGGTCGCCCTCGGTCTCGTCGTGACCACGGACACCGGGACGCGTCGCACGATCCGACTCGGCGTGGTCCCGCAGCCCGGCGAGCGCGCGACGCTCACCGGGCGCGACGAGGCGTGCGCGTCAGGCTGCACGCTGGCGGCGGTGGAGCTCACGGCCGCCCAGGGCGTCGACGTCAGCGGTGACCTCGAGCTCGGCGACCTGCGGGTCGACGGGCGTCCGGCCGACTGGTCGCCGTCGGCGGAGGACTGGAACGCCACCGAGGATCCACGCACCGTGATCCGTCCGACCAGCACGGCATCCGACGACGCCCTGAACCTCCTGGTGAGCATCAGCGGCGTCTACCCCGCACACCTCACGCCGGCCTGGGTGCCCCGCACGGTCCCGGCCATCCTGCCCACCGCCCGCCGCGATCCCCTCGGCCTCGAGGTGACGGGCGCCGACGGCAGTGACCGGCCGGCCGAGTCCGGCCGGCCGGGTGGTCCTCGTCCCGACGATGCCGCGCGGTTCCGCGCTGGTCGACCTGGAGGCCATCACCCGCGGCGTGGAGGTCACCTACGACGCCCACGCCGAGGTCTGGCTCGTCGACGACCCCGATCTCCTCACCGCCGTGGCCACGTCGCTGCGCGAGCGGGGGATCGCCGTCGCCGACGTACGCCGCGCCTCGACGATCCGGCAGACCTACCAGGACACGGTCGCCACGTGGAGCCTCGGCCTCGGCGCCGTGATCGGACCGGCCGTCGTCCTCAACGCGCTGCTCGTCCTGCTGGTGCTCGCCGTCACCGGGTGGCGCGACCGCGCCCGGGACCTCGCCATCCTGCGGCTCAACGGTGCCGGACGGCGTACGACCCGGCGGCTGGCGGTCTGGGCCCAGCTGCCTGCCATCCTGCTCGCCATCGCCGTGGGCGTTGCCGCGGGCACGGTCGGCGCGGCCCTGGCGATGCCGGACGTCTCGTTCTTCCCCACCCGACCGGAGGTCCCCGTGGTCGACGTCGCGACCGTCGTGGCCGGCGGTCCTCTACGTCGCCGCAGCCTGCCTGGCGGTGCTCCCGGCTGCTGCCGCACTGGCCGGCCGCGCGGTCGCGAGCCGGGCTCACTACGAACGCGTGACGGAGACCGTGTGATGCGCGGACTCGAGATCCGGACCCGCGGCCTGGTGCACATCTACCACGCCGAGGAGCACGACGTCGCCGCGCTGTCCGGCGTCGACCTCGACGTCGCCGCGGGGGAGATGGTCGGCCTGCTGGGCCCGTCCGGATCGGGCAAGTCGACCCTGATGAGCCTGCTGGCGGGCGTTCTCCGGCCCAGCGCCGGCAAGGTGTTCGTCGGCGACATCGAGGTGTCCGGCGCGTCGCCGCGCGACCTCGACCGGCTGCGCGCCACGGAGGTCGGCCTGATGCTGCAGGGCGCCGACCGCAACCTGCTGATGAGCACCACCGCCGACGACAACGTCCGGTTCGCCCAGCACACCGCGCGGCGGGCCGGCAGGACCCTCACCGACCCGGATGAGGTGCTGCGGCAGGTCGGGCTCCCCGACCACGCCGACCGGCCGCTGGGCGAGCTGACCCCCGGTGCGCTCCAGCTGGTCGCGGTCGCCGTCGCCATCTCCTCACGTCCGGGCCTGCTGCTGTGCGACGAGCCCACCAGCCAGCTCGACCATGCTGCCCGCGACCAGGTGCTGGCCGCACTCGAGCAGGTCAACCGGACGTACGGGACGACGGTCGTCCTCGTCACCCACGATCCCGAGGTCGCCCGGGTGCTGCCGCGTACGGTCACGATCCGCGACGGCCGGATCGGCGGCGAGGGTCGCAGCGGTGAGGAGTACGCCGTCGTGACCGCCGACGGGTTCCTGCCGCTGCCCGGCCACGCCCGTGAGGGATTGCCGCCCGGGACGCTGGTCAGGGTGCACCCGGTCGGTGACCACTTCGAGATCAGGCCGGAGCGACCATGAGCGACCTGGAAGCCGTCGGGCTCAGCGTCACCTACGGCGAGGTCGCCGCCGTCCATCCGCTGGACGTGCACGTCCACGCCGGGCAGATGCTGTCGGTGACCGGGCCCTCGGGCGCCGGCAAGTCGTCCCTGCTGTGGGCGTTGGCGTGTGCCATCCGTCCCGAGGTCGGCACGGTGACGGGCACGGTCCGCGTCGCCGGTTCCGCGTTGGAGGACCGGGAGGAGGCAGCGCGAGCCGGGGTCGTCCTCGTGCCTCAGCGCAACGGCCTGAGCGGCAGCCTGTCGGCCGAGGAGAGCATCCTGGTGCCGTTGCTGTCCCTCGGCGTGCCTGCCCGAGAGGCGTTGCGCCGGGTCGACGACTCGCTCACCCGCGTCGGTCTGGCCGAGTCGAGCCGTCATCTCGTCGACCAGCTCTCCGGCGGTCAGCAGCAGCGGGTGGCCCTGGCCCGGGCGTTCGCCCTGCGGCCCGCGGTGCTGCTCGCCGACGAGTCGACCAGCGACCTGGACGCGGGCAACCGGGGGCTGATGCTCGCGGCACTGCGGGAGGAGGCGGCGCGCGGGGCGTCCGTCGTGCTGGCCACCCACGACCCCGAAGCCGCAGCCGAGACCGACGCCACGCTGGCCCTGGACGAGGGCGTGCCCCGCTGGGCGGCCGGCTCGCATCCTCGTCCTCGCTGACCACGATGACAACGCTTCGCCGCCGCGTTATCATGGTTGTCGGAGAGGGGTGAGCGCCATGACCACCGTCAACGTCCCGGTCCCGGCCGGCGTCGACAAGGACACCGCTCGACGCGCCGCGCTGCGTGCGATGCACGAGATCGCCACCCTCGGCCTCGTCGAGAAGGTCCTGGCCGACTCGTCGGCCCACGTCGGTCCGGGTCACCTCGCTCAGGCGGCGCTGCGCGAGGAGCGCTGGCGCGACGTCGAGCGCGAGTGGGGGATGCTGCCTGCCGATCAGGTGGCGCTCCTGACCGGTGCGCGTCCGCAGTCGGCCCGTTCGCACACCGCGAACCTGCGCCGCCGCAAGGGCTTGGCCGGCGTCAAGCGCCGTGGTGGCCTGCTCTATCCCGGCTTCCAGTTCGTCGGTGTGGGGGATGACCTCATCGCGGTCGCGCCCGCGTGGACGGCGCTCCGCGAGCTGCTGGAGCCCGCCGGGTGGAGCGACGCCGACGTCCTGGCCTGGGCCTCCGCGCCGAACGCCCATCTCGAGGGCCGATCCCCGGCCCAGGAGGTGCACGAGCAACCGGAGCGGGTGAGCGACGCGCTGCGCCACGCCGTCACGCAGGCTCTCCCGACCAGTCGGCCGGACCCGCAGTCCGCGTGAGGACGCCCGAACCGCCCGGCGGTTCACCCACGCCCCACGCGCGCCCGGTGCTCGAGCCGCTCGTCGGCCGGTACCCGCCTGTGGCGCATCCACCCGGCCGCGCACCACCCGCCGAGCGGGCGGATCGAGGATGACGGGACGCTGTTCAACCCGGGTCGCGGTGACCCCACCCGGTTCGCGCCGCTGCGCGACGCCTCCGGCCCGACGGTTCCCACCATGTACCTCGGCGCGTCCCGACGCGGAGCGCTGTTCGAGACGTTCCTGCACGACCAGATGCCCGGCTCCGTCGTGGACTCGGCGAAGTGGCGCGAGCACCTGCTCACCGCACTGCGGCTCGACGTCGACGTCGAGGTCGTCTCCCTGCACGGCCAGGGCCTGCGGTCGCTGGGGCTCTACGCCGCCGACATCACCCACACCTACCCCTCGGGCTACCCGCTCGCGACCCGGTGGGCGACCTGGCTGCACGAGCACACCCGTGCAGCCGGACTCACCTGGACGTCCAACCAGGACGACGACGAGCGCGCGTACGTCCTGTGGGGCGACCGACTCCCGGCCGACGCGCTGGTGCCCGAGCCCCGAGCCACCGGCGGCGCCGCGCAGCTCGCCATCGGCTACGGCGACGGCCTCGACTGGGCGATGGGCGTCGCGGCGTCGGTGGGCGTCGAGGTCATCTAACCCAGCTATCCCTCTGTAGCGACCTCGAGCGGGGTCGCCGGCTCGCCGTCGCCGAACAACCCGGCGTACGTGGCTCCGGCGATGAGCCCGCCGAGGAGTGGCGCCAGGATGAACAGCCACAGCTGCCAGATGGCGTCCCATCCCGCGAACATGGCCGGACCGATGGAGCGTGCGGGGTTCACCGACGTGTTGGACACCGGGATGCTGACGAGGTGGATCAGGGTCAGCGTGAGTCCGATCGCGATCGGTGCGAAGCCCTTGGGTGCTCGGGTGTCGGTGACGCCGAGGATGACGTACAGGAAGAACGCTGTGAGCAGGACCTCGACGATCGCCACCGCCCACCAGTCATAGCCCATCGGCGACCGGTCGCCGTACCCGTTCGTGGCGAAGCCTGTCTCCGTGGAGTCGAACCCCGGAATGCCGTGCGCCACGACCCAGAGCACGAAGGCCGCGGCGATCGCCGCAACGACCTGGACGAGGACGTAGCCGGGCACCTCCTTCCAGGAGAAGCGCTTGCACATGGCCAGCCCGACGGTGATGGCCGGGTTGAAGTGTGCGCCCGAGACGTGGCCCAGGGCGTACGCCATGGTCAGCACCGTGAGACCGAAGGCCATCGAGACGCCGAGCCACTGGACGTTCTCACTCGCGAGCACCGCCGTACCGCAGCCGCCGAAGACGAGCCAGAAGGTGCCGAAGAACTCTGCTGCGAGACGCTGCGGGTTGCTGTGCATGGAATGCCCCCTTGGGTCGTGACTGGGTCCCGCAGGCGGCCTACTGGTCCTGCCGGTTGTACTTCCGGTAGCCCACCAGGACGCCGCCAGCGACGACGACGATCAGGACCACCGCCACGATCAGGTAGACGCCCGTGCTCGTGATCATGACAACCATGCGGCCCGCGCCCTCTCTCTTCAGTCGACCGGTGCACATCTACGTCCGTGGTGCCCGGGGGAGTCCGATCACGCCTCGGGGCGACCGCCGGGCTCCGCACACGCTAGGTGGCGCGAGAACGCGGCACCTCATCCTTCCCGGGTGATGCAGTCAGGCTCCGGTCTCGTCCTAGGCTGGTGAGAATGGTGGACAACGTGCTCTGGATCATCACTGACGACCAGATGCGGTGGACGCTGAGCAGGATGCCGAAGACGCGGAAGCGGCTCGTGCGCAAGGGAGTGCGGTTCAGCCGGGGCTATGCCGCAGTTCCGTGGTGCGGCCCGGCGCGCGCCTCGATCCTGACGAGTCGCTATCCCCACGACCACGGCTGCTTCACGAACGCGACGCACCCGCGGTTCGTCGCGCAGCGCCATGACCGCGACACTGTCGCGACGCGCATGCGGGCTGCGGGCTACGACACGGGCTACTTCGGCAAGTACATGAACGGCCTGGCCCGCGACGCCACGTACGTGGCCCCCGGGTGGAGGCGCTGGGTGGTCTCAACGGTGGGTGATCGGGAGACGGTCAACGTGGACGGCACGCTGCGCGAGCTCGAGAGCCGCCAGGCAGTGGAGAGGTTCGCGTTCAGCCGCCTCAAGCGCTTCATCAGGCGCCACCGGGACACCGGGCCGTGGTTCGCGGTCTGGGGTCCGACGGCGCCGCACTTTCCGTACACGCCGACGGACAAGCACCGGCACGACTTCGACGACGTGAGGTGGGACCCGCCCGCGCTCAACGAGGCCGACATGTCCGACAAGCCCTCCTGGATGCGCGACCTGCCCCGGCAGGACCGCGCGGAGATGCGCCGGGTGCTCGAGGGCAAGCTCGAGGAGCTCCAGGACCTCGACGACCAGATCGGCCGACTGCTCACGCTGCTGTGGAAGACCGGTCAGCTGGAGCGGACCTGGATCTTCTTCGTCTCCGACAACGGCTACCTGCTCGGCGAGCACCGCCTCTTCCACAAGGAGCAGCCCTACGAGGAGTCCAGCGGGATTCCGTACGTCGTGCGCGGCCCCGGCGTCGCGCCCGGCACGCGCAACGCCCTTGTCTCCCAGGTCGACCTGATGCCGACCACCCTCGACATCGCCGGTCTCGATCCCGACGCGGGACGCGACCTGTCGGGGCGGTCGATGCTGCGCCCGCTGCGCACCGGCGACTGGGGGCGCTGGCGACGCCGCCTCCTGGTCGAGAACCCTCACCTGGAGTGGGCGATGCTGCGGGAGGGGTCCACCGCCTACATCGAGCACTACGAGCGCGACGAGTGGGAGCTCTACGACCTGGAGTCCGACCCCCACCAGCTGCAGAGCCGCCAGCGGGCCGACGTCACTGAGCTGTCGCGGCGGCTGACGGCCCTGCGGCAGGCACAGGGGAAGGAACTGCGAGCGCGCGAGGTGTAGCGCTCAATACGCCCTTGTCTCAGGGGTCGGTCGGACTGCTGTCAGCGGTCAACCGATCCTGATCTGTTGGCTCGGGGCGGCCGGGTCTCCGATGAGTCCTCGGGCGCCTCTCGCGGGCCCGCGCGATGATCTCCTCCACGACCCCGGACTTGGCGTCCGCGTAGTCCTGGACCCGCGTCCAGCTCCTGGCGGCGAGCTGCCGCTTCGTCTCCTCGTAGAGGGTCCGCTCATCGCTGTTCGCCCGAAGCCGGTCCCGAAACAGCAGCATCCGCTCCGCCTCCTCGGAACCCACGGCGAAGACATGGATCTGGACCTCCGGGTGATGGGCCCTGAAGAAGCGGTGCTGATGCCAGTCCGGCTCGCGAACGTGCAGCAGGAAGCCGGCTGCCTCGAGCCCGGGCACGTACGCCGCCTCGTCGCCCGGATCCGGCACCAGCAGGAGAACGTCGATGAATGGCTTGGCGGCCAACCCCGGCACCGATGTGGAGCCGACGTGTTCCACGACCACCGCAACCGGCCCCAACGCCTGCCTGATCCGAGCGGCCACCTCGGCGTACTGCCTCGGCCACATCGCATCCGGGGGCACCAGGTGGACCGGGCCCCGGTGCGCGCGCGGCGGGCGGACGAACTCCGGTCCGGCAGGCATGCTCCGATGCTCGCACACGATCTGACACGACGATGCCTGTCGGGCCTGCGGGGCAACACCGCGCGAGACTCTCCGGCAGATCCGGGCGCTCAGGTGTGCTGGGTGACGACACGACACAGCCGACGCGGTGGCGCCCCGGTACCGCACCGGGGGGAAATGTCGCGAGACAACGACTTCTCGGCCCATGAGTGGGCATGCTTCGTGGCATGGTCGACCTCCACGTCGCGCCCTCCGAGACCACGCGCGAGCAGCCGGTGCCCAGCGGCCGGGCACCCTGGGTCGCGCTCGCCCTCGCGGTCAGCGCGGCCATGTCATACGTCGTCTCGATGGCACTGCCCTACTACGTCAACAACCTCGACCGGTTCCCACTGGAGGACCTGCCCTTGGCTGGCGACGCCACCGAGATGTGGCCGTACGACACTGCGTACTCCCTCCCGTTCGTGCTCGCCGGGATCTACGCGCTGAGTCGCGCCGTACGTGGCAGGCGCGGTGGCGATGTGGGCCGGGTTCCGGTTGTGGGTGGACAGGCGAACCATGACGCAGCTGTCGCGCGCCATCATGCTGCTGGCGGCGGCAGTGTCGATCGGGACGTGGGTCTGGCTGTTCACGCCCTTGGCATCGACACTCCTGTCCTGGTTGCTGGACTGAGAAGAACCCTTCCGGAGGGGGCAAGGTCCTGTCGCGAGGTGGCGACCAGGCTCCAGGATCCTGAGCGGGAGTCAGACCGAGCAGTCGAAGGTGGAGTCCAGCTCGCTGGGTCCGGGGGCCGCAGGTTCCGCCCCCGCGAGCACCGGTCCGAACAGGTAGGCCAGGGCGTCCAGGTCGCACTGCGAGAACAGCGGGTCTGGGGCGTCACCGATCCAGCCGTACCCCATGAGGTCCGTGCTCTCACGCAGGTTGGTGGCGTGGCCGAGGCCGAGGGCGTGGCCCAGCTCGTGGAGCGTCACGTAGTAGAGGTACTCCGGCGTGTAGCCCTCCTCGGTGGCGAACTCCGAGGAGACGATGATGTTGCCGCAGCCCGTGGCACCGCAGATCGCGTACCCGGCGAAGACGACCCCGCCTGCGTGCGGCACGTAGTGCAGGACGATGTCGGCGGACCTGCGCTTGGAGCCCGTCACGTCGGTCAACGTGATCTCCCCGTCGAAGCACGAGCGGAGCACCTCGTCCCATGACTCGATGGCATCGCGCACGGCGGCGAGATGGGCGTCGGAGACGTTGGGCGCGGCCTGCACGGAGACCGTGAGGTGCGTGTCGTCCCACACGTACTTGTTGGGGTAGTAGTAGTTGAGGATCTCCAGCGCCTCGGCGTCGGACTCGGGAAGGTTGCAGTCCGCGCCGCTGTCGGCGGTCGATCCCGGTTTGGCCGACATCGCGGGCGCAGCCGCCAAACCGAGGCTGCCCAGCAGGAAGGCCAGCACGAGAAGAAGTCGTCGAACGCTCATCACGCGCTCCAAGGGAGGTCGGGGGAGCTCGACCAGGAGCAGGCTCCCGGGGATCCCTGACGCTACGCCGCTGGGACATGATCGGGAAGAGTCGTACGCTTCAGCTCGCTCATCGGTGCGGGTTCAGGCGGTCAGCGCAACACCTCGGCTAGTGCTTGTGATGGTGTCTTGAAGCCGAGGGTCTGTCGAGGGCGTTCGTTGAGCTCTTGAGCGATCGCATCGAAGTCGTCCTGGGTCAAGGTGCGGAAGTCGACCCGGCGGGGCAGGTACTGACGCAGGAGTCCGTTGGTGTTCTCGTTGCTGCCACGCTGCCAAGGCGACTTCGGATCGCAGAAGTAGACCTGCACACCAGTGGCGACGGTGAACCGCTGATGCTGGGCCATCTCGTGGCCCAGGTCCCACGTCAGGGACTTCGTCAGCTGCTGCGGCAGCGTCGTGACCGCGGCAGCCAGCGCATCGGCGACCGCGTCGGCCTTGTGATTGCCACCAGGTAGCGCGACCAGCATCAGGAACCGGGTCGAGCGCTCCACCAACGTGGCAACGGGGCTCATCCCTTTGCCGAACACCAGGTCGCCTTCCCAATGGCCGGGCACCGCCCGGTCCTCGACCTCGGCCGGTCGCTCGGAGATGTGCAGCGTGTTGGGCCGGCCGCCACGACCGTCGGGCAACCGAACTCCCTTGGGTCGCCGGATCACCCGCCCGGTGCGCAGGTGAGCGGTCAGTTCTTTGCGCAGCGCGCCGCGGGACTGGACGAACAGGGTGCGGTAGATGCTCTCGTGGGACACGTGCATCTCCGGGTCGTCGGGGTAGGTGGCCTTGAGCCAGCCTGCGATCTGCTGGGGTGACCATCGTCGCTGAAGCTTCTCGGCCACGATGCCAGCCAGCACCGGGTTCAGAGCCAGCTTGCACGCCTTGGGGCGGGTCGCACGCGACCACGCCTCACGATCGGCTCTGGCTGCTCTGTATCGCCTGGGCCCGCCGTTGGCATTGATCTCTCGGCTAACCGTCGAGGGCGCTCGACCCAATCGAGTCGCGATGGCTCGGATCGACTCCCGGGCCGCCAAGCCCCGAGAGATCTCCTCACGCTCCGCCATGGACAGGCGACCCCGTGATCGATGCCGAGGATCGGGTCTGACCCCGCCACAGCGCAGCAGGTAGGTACGCACCGTGCTCGGTGACAGACCTAGTTGCCGAGCCGTCGGCTTCGCTGCCTGCCCCTCACGCAGTCTCGCCCACAGCGCGTCGATCGTCTCTGGCGTCAGCTTCTCGTAGTCACCATGTCCCACCGCAACCTCCTCGAATCACGGAAGTGTTGCGCTGACCCGTTGAGAGCGCCGGCATGAGCGGATGGTCGGAGACGCGCCGACAAGCGGCGAAAGGACGCTGTTCGATCCGCAATCGTGCCAAGGCAGACCTAAGGTCGTGACGTGAGCGAACTCCCCGTCCTCGATGCGACTGACCAGCGCATCCTCGGCAGCCTGCTGGAGAAGCAGACGACCGTGCCCACCACCTATCCCCTCTCCGCGAACGCACTGGTGTCGGCGTGCAACCAGACGAGCAGCCGCGACCCCGTCACCGACTTCGACCAGCAGATCGTCGAGCGGACCGCGAAGTCGCTCAAGGAGCGCGGGCTGCTGCGGATCGTGTGGTCCGACACCGGGCGCCGGACACTGAAGTACCACCAGATCCTCGACGAGCATCTCGCCCTCGCGCCCGATGAGCGGGCGCTGCTTACGGTGCTGCTGCTCCGCGGCGCGCAGGCGCCGGGTGAGCTGCGCACCCGCACCGAGCGGTTGCACAGGTTCGCCGACCGGGGCCAGGTCGAGGAGTGCCTGCGCCGGATGACGAGCCGTCCGCAACCGCTGGTGTGCGAACTCGAGCGCCGGTCGGGCCAGCAGGATCCGCGCTGGATCCACCTCCTGGGAGCCGCGCCGGAGCACACCTCAGGCGAAACCGGCCCAGCTGGGAGTGCCGACACGTCGCGCATCCGCGTCACGCAGATCATCGCCGACCTTCACGTACCCGACCTCCCCGCCTCCAGGAGCTTCTACAGCGACTACCTCGGGTTGGCCGAAGAGGAGTTCAACCTGGGCTGGGTGGCCCGCCACACCTCGCCGGCATCTAGAGCAACGCTCCAGGTGATGACCAGCGATGCCACCGCGCCCGTGGACCCCGTGGTCTCGGTCATCGTCGACGACGTCGAAGCCGCCTACCGCCAAGCACAGGAGCGTGGATACGAGATCGTGCATCCCCTGACAACCGAGACATGGGGCGTGACTCGCTTCTTCGTCCGCGCTCCCGATGGCAATGTGCTCAACATCGTTCAGCAGCACGCAGGCTGAGGGTCTTGGTCATCCGCGGAGAAAGACGCAGGTGTGCGACCAGTGCCCGCACCCCATCTCAGAACACGTCCTGTGGACGCCTGACGAAACCTGTGCCGGGTAGATGCGCTGTGGCGCGCCCGACTGCGACGAGCACTGGCACGACCTGGCCAGAACTGACGCTTCGGCTGCTTAGGACGTCTGACTTGAGAGCATTCGCTCATTCGGCAGATCCGCGCACTATCAGCGGCATGTGGGTGCGCCCGCCCTTAGTGACGCTGCATGTCCCAGGCAAGGTCGATGGCCGCGCGCACGGCACGAGGAGGTGCGTGATCTAGGTAGGCCTCGACTTTGTGATGTGCCTCCATCCGTGGTGGCACCCCGAAGCTGTTGGGATAGGCCTTGAGCAAGGATTCTCGCTTACTCAGGGGGACCCGAATCACCAGCGTGTTCGGATCATGCAGGCGAACCACCAAGCGGTCATGGACGTACCACGCCGGACGCGACTCGGTTCCCTTGCGCTTGACCTGCGGCAGCGACTCCGCATACTGACCGACTTCCTCCGGGGTCACCCGCGAAGCGTAGCCCCGCGCGGCGAGCGCAGCCGCCCTCAACGCGGCATGGTCGGGCTCCGCCCTCAACGCGGCAGATCCGGATGGTCAGCCCTGGCGCTCGTTGTGAGTCGCGACTGTCGGCACATCGCTGGAGCGGGTCCCACCCGCCCAAGTGCAGAGCCGCCATGTGGTCGAAGTCGGTCAGTCACCGAGTCTCCACCAGCGTGCCGCTGACTGGCCGTACGCACATCGGCAGAACCGGTAGTTCGCGGTGCTGACAACCTCATCATGGGCGACTCACGTGTCGTCAAGCGATGGAGGGAAGGCGCGCACGCGTTTGACCCCTTCGCCAGACGACCGGGGCTTGCTGAGAAAGGGGGGTTCGCGATCAACGCCTCGCACAACCGCGTACGACTCGTAATAGAGTCGCGCCTCGTCCGGCGGAAGATGCTCGACGGCGTAACCGAATGCAATCAGCGCGGCGTGTACGTCGCCGAATGCCACTCCCACCATGTCTGACCATTCCTCGGGCGCGATCAGCACCTCGACGGCTCCCTGTGGTCGCTCGGGGAGGTGCAACACAAGCCGACCCTCCCGGTAGTCGTGCGCCCAGGAACGCCTGTGAAGATCGTCCAACAAGGTCGCCCACAAATCATCGCGATGAGACATCAGGTCCTCCTCGTCGAGTGGCCATCAACTGAGCGACTGCGGTGGCATCGCGACCCGTTCGCCACGACCACACCTTAGAACCCCTCCGAGGGCACATCGACATGAGCGGACGCCTAGATCACGGCAGATCCGGACCTCCCCGCTGATCGCCACTCAGCCCGTGCGTCGACCTCGGTACATGCTGTGCACCGGGCCGGGAGCATCCACCTCCTCCAGTACCGAGAGATAGCCCTCGACGGGCGATACGTTCCTGTAGCGGACGTCAGCTGGCCAGGTCTGCAGACGAGCGCCGCACGACTCGAGCACCGCACACATGCGTTCGCTGTACACCTTCAGCCCGTCCCCGTACTGCCACAGCGCGTCGACCAGGCGCTTGCCGTAATGCCCCGAAAGCGGCATGAAGTACCACTCGACGTCCTGAACTCCCGTCGGTCCTTCGCTCGCGAGGATCTCATCAACCGGTTTCCCCGACGGCGCCTCCCAGATGCCGTACTCGGGCGCCGTAGGCCCTGACAACGACACCCACAGATCTCGTGTCGCAGCAGCCGCACATCGCAAACCAACTCAGGTTAGGAAATAGCGCCCACGGCAGGGCCGTGATCCGGCTGAATTTCGGCGTGAATGAGCGTGCTCGCCGCGCTCGCACCCGAGGGCGTGAGCGTGTCTCGCCCGAAGGAAAGACGTCGACGAGCACGCGGCCAGGCAGTACCCCATCGGCGGCCGTTGCACGCACTCATGGCGGCAGATCCGGACGTATGACATCGAGGAATGCACGCGATGCCGGAACGGTTACGGTGCTCACGCGACCGAGGAGTCCTCATGACGAATCATCTGGAACGCAACAAGCAGAACGTCAAGGCGTTCTACGAGTTGATGTTCAACGAGTGCAGGCCCCGCGAGGCCATCGAGCGCTACGCCGGCGCGGAGTACCGGCAGCACAATCCGCACGTAGGCGACGGCAAGGAAGCGTTCATCGACTACTTCGAGCGCATGGCGCGCGACTACCCCGGCAAGCACGTTGAGGTCATCCGCTCCATCGCAGAGGACGAGTACGTCGTCCTGCACTGCCGCCAGGCGTGGCCCGGCAGTGAGGACTACGCGGGCATCGACATCTTCCGCCTCGATGAGCACGGGAAGGTCGTCGAGCACTGGGACGTGCTTCAAGTGCTTCCTTCGTCGTCAGCCAACGACAACGGGATGTTCTGAGGTGTCCGATCCGAGCCAGTTGTACTGCCTGTGCTACTGGACAGCCGAGCCGGGCATGAACTGGCGCAAGCGCGCATGGATGGGCGGCCGGGCTCGCCTCCATCGACTAAGGCACAACCGCAAACGGCGTGACGGGGACTCGTCGGCCTGAGCGGACACTCGGTTCGCGGCAGATGAGTGCGTTGAGTGAACTGAGGAATCGTGGCAGCGGTGGTAGCCCGCATCCGCGCGGCACGGCACGGCACGGCACGCACGCACGCACACGACGCCGTACCCTCGCCGGATGACACGGGGGACGGTGGTGGTGATGGTCTGTGTGCTGCTCGCGGGTTGCGGCGCAGGCGACGACGAGGTTCCCGGTGATGAACAGATCACGCCCGCGGCGATCGCTGCCATCGTGCAAGAGCACGTCGACCTGGAGCCGAGGCGCATCGCGGAGTCGGAGGTCCTGGCTCGCGAGCTCGGGGACCAGTCCACGGCCGCGTGGCTCGAGTATGCCGACGTATCGCTCACCGTCGGCGTGGCGCCCACCAGCAGTAGTCCGCTGGTATGCGCCACGGCCACGTTCTTCGATGAGTGCGTGGCCGACTCCGTTGACGGTCACGAGGTCACGATCGCGTGGCAGCAGCTCGAACCTGAGGAGGACCCCGGGGTCGTCTACGTCATCGACCGCCGTAAGGAGGAGGACGTCTTGGTGAAAGTGAGTGGAGCCTCCGTCACCGACGATCCGCGCGACCTCGACCTCGGCGTGCCGCTGGCTGACCTGGCCGCCCTCGTGGCCGATCCGCGACTGAGCCTCACGACGACCCAACCCGTCGTCGAGCTGGGCGCCGACGTGGAGATCGAGCAGGGTGGACCGAACGAGTCGCCTGCCCCGCGCTGACCATGCCGCGTTCGCATCTGCGACGGCAGGCCGGTGCTCATCTCGGCAGATCCGCGCACCGGTCGCGGCAGATCCGGACGTCATCCCAGTCGGCGCCTCAAGTCGTCGAGCGCGATGACGACGGGCTCGGCGGTCGCATCGAGTACGTCCAAGACGCGGGCCTCGCAGACCTCACGGTCAAGGACCACCGCAGTCTTGGTCACCGTCTGTGGGCGCTCGTATTGCGATCCGTCTCGAGGTGGGCTCACATAGGCGAATGGGGCTGAAGAGGGAAGTTGCGGTCCAGACCGGTGCTTGGGCCTTGTTCAGCGCCGGCTCGATCATTGGGGCTCTGAACACCGATGGCTGGTTCAGCGGGGTCTTCTGGCTTGCCGCCATCGTGTTGGGAGGAATCGCCGTCTATGGCGCAATCCTTCTCTACCGCTCACGCGGGATGGACTTGAACCGGTAGCAACCCACACTGCCCCCTTCCGGGTATCGGCATGAGCGGATACTAATCGCGGCAGATCCGGACGTCTTACCGAGCCCGTCGCGTACCTGTCCACCTCGTGGTGGAGGATCGTTCTCGTGGGTGTGCCAAGTGTGCTCGGGGTGTTCGCGCACCCTGACGATGAGTCGTTGTCCGCAGGCGGCCTACTGGCTCGCACTGCGAGTGAAGGCGGGCGCACCGCCGTGGTCACGCCGACCTGGGCTGCGGACAGTCTGCGTGCCTTGGAACTGGCCAAGGCGCTCCGGTTGCTTGGAGCGGAGCCGCCACGCATGCTCGGGTATGCCGACGCGCGTGCACCCGACTCGGCGTTGAATCGCACCCGCTTCTGCGAAGCGCCACTCGATGAGGCCGTGGAACGGGTGGTCGGGCACATCCGGGACTTCCGCCCGGACATAATCGTCACGCACGACGCCTACGGCGGTATCACCGGCCATCCAGATCACGTGCATACGCACCGCGTGACCGTTCTCGCCGCTCATGCAGCCGCGCTGGAGGGCTGTTACCCCGACTCAGGCTCGCCGTGGGCCGCGCAGAGTCTCTACCTCGCGACCCACCCGCACTCGGCTATGGAGGCGTTGGCCAGGATCGTCGGACCACGGAGGAGCAGGTTCAGCGTTCCGGACGAGCAGGTATCCCTCCGCGTCGATGTGACCCCGTGGCTGGACGCGAAGGTTGACGCCGTCCTGTCCCACGAATCTGAGGTGCATCGAGGAGCACTGCCAGGACTGGTCGCGCGTCTTGCCCCCGAGGCAAGCGCCGAGTTGCTCGGCACCGAGTGGTACATCAGTTGGGATCTGACCTCGAAGGGGGCCGGCTAGGTCGGCATGGAGTACTACGCCCCGCGCGCTCATCGGCAGATCCGCTCTCATCGCGGCATGAGCGGACGTTCACCCGGGTTCGATGGGGGCGATCCCGGATGGTGGGTAGGACCACGGACTGTGAGTCTGCTCAGGTGACGACCACGACGCCGCTTGTCAGGTTCTCTGCACTCGCGGCCCCGACCTTTCTGTTGCTGTACGGCTTGCTGCGGCTGATCGACGGCCTGGACGGAGATCACGGTCCCGGGCTTGCGTGGAACCTCGGGCATACGCTGTTCCTCATCAGTTTCGTCCTGCTCGGTGTCCTCGCCGTAGGGATGCGACACCTCGTTCCTGCCACCACCGTGTGGACGCGGATCGTTGCGACCCTGGCCACGCTCTCGGCCTTGTTCGGCGTCGGGTGCTTCCTCTGGGTGATCCTCGGGGACCTGTTCCCAGACTTCCGCGATGGCGCACCACTACCCGACGCGTTGGAGATCCTCGGCCCGCTTGCGTTCCAGCTCGGTGTTCTGGCACTGCTGATCATCCTGGCAACTGCTCCGCCCCGCCGCCTTCCCGTCTGGAGCCCACTGCTGGTGTTCATCGGTTTCGCCCTGTTCGCCGTGAACCTCGATCTGATCCCGGCCGGAGCCCTGCTCATCCTGGCCGGACTGGCCCCCTTGGCTGTTGAGCGTCGACGGGTGCCGCACTAGGAAGGCGAGACGTGCCCGCTCATCGGCTGCACGACAGGCCCGAACGCACAGATCGCGGCGGAGTCCCGATACCCGGAACGCACGCCGTCTGGAGCATGAGCGTGCCCCAGCCGCTCCGGACGTCGGGGCGTAAGACCGCTGAGGCGGCGTTGAGACCAGTCCTACTCGCCGCAGGGTGGAAGCACGGGCGGCGGGCTGGTTCACCAAATCGATGAGGCCTGGCCTCACGGCGGTCATCGCGGTAAGTGCCGCCTCCAAGCGCCACGCCGCTGGGAACGCCAGTGTCACGATCATGGTTGGCCTTCGCGACGACGCAACCGAAGAGATCGTCGAGCAGGTGACGGGGCCGTGTACACCCAAGTACCAGGGACGCACGTGGGTGACACCGCTCGGCCAACTGCTTCCGAACGGCGGCTATCGCGACGGTGAGCGCGAGTTCGGCGAGTCCGACGGCACCAGGCAGGCAGATGAGCTCGCCCATCTGCTCGCCGCTCACGCTGATCCGCAGCTGAACCGGATCGCCGACGATCCCTCCGAGCTACGAGCATTCGTGGAGAACTCGACCAACAACATGGGACCGTCTGGGCTCTGCCGCGTCGCCACCCTCGTCGCCCGGACGCGTGGACCGGAAGCAGCCGCCGAGTACGTCGCTCAGCGACTGTCTTCGCTTGGAGACCGGGCTGATCCCGCCGCAGATCTCGAACGGGAGGTAGCGCCCCGCGTACTGGCGCTCCTCGACTCAAGGTGAGGCGGCTCATCGGCTCGATTCAGTCCTCGAGCGCCACGAGGTCCACCCACACTGTCTCCAATCCGGTGGGGTCGGTCTTCTCGGCAGACACGATCAGACGAGTTCGGACGCTCGGGGCGGGAATGACCAGCATCCCGTCCGCGTCGCCAAGCGACACAGTCTCTCCGGCAGTGGCGATGACGGTGTCGCACAGGACGTGCCTTTCTGTCATTTCCTCCTGAACCAACGAACGCAGGTGGATAGTTGACGTAGCCCAGTCCCAGTCGCCTTCGAATTTGTCGGCTCCGATGTCCTGAGCGTGCCGCACGCTCAGCGTGACGACGTCGCGGCCCACTGCCACGGGGCGCCCATCGAACTGCGTCGGCACCACCGCCAGCGGGTCGCCCAGCACTGCGATTCCCCAGTGCCATGGTCGAGTCAGCGTTACCTCAGCCAGCGGTTGCATGGGCCTGAGGGTAGTGCGACCCGGCGTTTCGACAGCACCGTCATCGGCAGATCCGCGCGGATCGCGGGGCGCTCTCAACGGGTCAGCGCAACACTTCCGTGATTCGAGGAGGTTGCGGTGGGACATGGTGACTACGAGAAGCTGACGCCAGAGACGATCGACGCGCTGTGGGCGAGACTGCGTGAGGGGCAGGCAGCGAAGCCGACGGCTCGGCAACTAGGTCTGTCACCGAGCACGGTGCGTACCTACCTGCTGCGCTGTGGCGGGGTCAGACCCGATCCTCGGCATCGATCACGGGGTCGCCTGTCCATGGCGGAGCGTGAGGAGATCTCTCGGGGCTTGGCGGCCCGGGAGTCGATCCGAGCCATCGCGACTCGATTGGGTCGAGCGCCCTCGACGGTTAGCCGAGAGATCAATGCCAACGGCGGGCCCAGGCGATACAGAGCAGCCAGAGCCGATCGTGAGGCGTGGTCGCGTGCGACCCGCCCCAAGGCGTGCAAGCTGGCTCTGAACCCGGTGCTGGCTGGCATCGTGGCCGAGAAGCTTCAGCGACGATGGTCACCCCAGCAGATCGCAGGCTGGCTCAAGGCCACCTACCCCGACGACCCGGAGATGCACGTGTCCCACGAGAGCATCTACCGCACCCTGTTCGTCCAGTCCCGCGGCGCGCTGCGCAAAGAACTGACCGCTCACCTGCGCACCGGGCGGGTGATCCGGCGACCCAAGGGAGTTCGGTTGCCCGACGGTCGTGGCGGCCGGCCCAACACGCTGCACATCTCCGAGCGACCGGCCGAGGTCGAGGACCGGGCGGTGCCCGGCCATTGGGAAGGCGACCTGGTGTTCGGCAAAGGGATGAGCCCCGTTGCCACGTTGGTGGAGCGCTCGACCCGGTTCCTGATGCTGGTCGCGCTACCTGGTGGCAATCACAAGGCTGACGCGGTCGCCGATGCGCTGGCTGCCGCGGTCACGACGCTGCCGCAGCAGCTGACGAAGTCCCTGACGTGGGACCTGGGCCACGAGATGGCCCAGCATCAGCGGTTCACCGTCGCCACTGGTGTGCAGGTCTACTTCTGCGATCCGAAGTCGCCTTGGCAGCGTGGCAGCAACGAGAACACCAACGGACTCCTGCGTCAGTACCTGCCCCGCCGGGTCGACTTCCGCACCTTGACCCAGGACGACTTCGATGCGATCGCTCAAGAGCTCAACGAACGCCCTCGACAGACCCTCGGCTTCAAGACACCATCACAAGCACTAGCCGAGGTGTTGCGCTGACCGCCTGAACCCGCAGGCATATGCGGATGCTTGATGTAGCGGGCTCAGGCCGTGGTCAGGGGCTGAGGTCGGCCTCCAGGGCCGGTGTTGCGGTCTCGACGCCGGAGAGCGTCACGTTGGGGCATACCTCGACCTCGATGCCGCCGCGGTTGGTGTTGAGCACGCTGTAGGTTCCGGCATCGACATCGACGACTCCGGGCTGCTGGGGCGAGGTCCTGACGCGGAAGAGGGCGTCCTTGGGTGCAGCGGGATCGCTGAGCCACACCTCGGTGTCGTTGATCTCCCCGAAGATCGAGCCGGTGGGCAGGACGGTGACGACGAAACGCAACCGCCCGCCCGATGTGGTGAGCCGGGCAGGGCGCCGAACTGTTGGGGTGCCCAGGTCGGTAGGCCGGGGGTTGTCGCACGACATCTGGAGGGATGGCCCCGGTGGTGTGTCGGACGGCCCCGGTGGTGTGTCGGACGTCGTCCGGCATCCGCCGGCCGCTAAGACTAGAAGTCCCGACCCGACGGCCAGTATCAGGAGGCGGCGCACGTGCCGCCTCCCGCAAGCACGAGCTGCGTGCCACCTACCTGCGCCACCCGGCCCACTCTTGCCGCCGCATAACGATGCGGGTGCGGGAGGCAGTCGTTCTTCACGAGCACAAGGATGAACCACTGCCGGTCACGGGTCCTGCGAATCTCGGCACGTGCGGATGCTCGGATCGCGGCAGATCCGGATGATGCGTGCAACGCTCCGCACCGGGCCGACAGGTGGAACACTGATTGCATGAGTAGGAGCGGCGGCCCCTACAGCCGGGCCGAAGTGGAGTTGCTCAACGGCAGGCGAGGCGGTCCGGTCGTGGACGTCAGTGAGATCACCCGCGTGTACCGCGGGAAGCTGAGCGGCGTGCTGACGTGGTTCTCACCCAAGCCGATGCCTGACGAGTGGGCAGAAACGGTCGCCGAGCACTTCGCGGCGACCGAGCAACTCGTCGTTGCGTCCGGCTATCCGCGCGACGGGAAGGACTTCTTCGTCGTGCACGACTTGGCGATGCACACAGTCGTCGAATGCCAGTTGCCTGATGATCGGATCGCCCCCGCGTCGACGCCGAGGCCTCCGGGGACGTCGTGAGCGGCGAGGCGACGAGCGGCGCGAGACCGCACTGATCGCACGGGCAGATCCGGACGTTGCATCCCGTGGCACGGGTGCCACTGCAAAGATCTCCGACACATGGTCAGTCAGACGCGGAGTGAAAGCCGCTATCACGAGGGAAGGCAGAGTCGGCTTCCAAGATCTCTAGGCCGGTCAAGCCAGCATCACGCAATGCTTCCCGAACCTCCCCACTGATCGCTACTCGGCCGGTGCGTCGCCCTCGACGCAGGCTGTGCACCGGGCCGGGAGCATCGACCTCCTCCAGTACCGAGAGATACCCCTCGACAGGCGAGCCGTTCCTGAAGCGGACATCGGCTGGCCAGGTCTGCAGACGAGCGCCGCACGACTCAAGCACCGCACACATGCGTTCGCTGTACACCTTCAGCCCATCCCCGTACTG
The DNA here is from genome assembly GCA_963740115.1 of uncultured Actinomycetota bacterium. GTDB lineage: Bacteria > Actinomycetota > Actinomycetes > Propionibacteriales > Nocardioidaceae > Nocardioides. The sequence goes on from CAVUCQ010000008.1 coordinate 488,535, forward strand.
CCACACCGCGTCGACCAAACGCTTGCCGTAATGACCCGGAAGCGGCATGAAGTACCACTCGACGTCCTGAACTCCCGGCGGCCCTTCGGTGGCGAGGACCTCGTGAACCGGCTCTCCCGCCGGCGTCTTCCAGACGCCGTACTCGGGCGCCGTCGGCCCCGCTAACGCCACCCACAGATCTCTTGTCGCGCCAGCCGGGCCCATCTCGAACCAACTCACGCCTAGGAACATAGCGTCCACGGCTGTCCTCGGACGTTCCCGATCCCCAGCGGACCACGCCCGAGGCCGGTAGGCCACACATCCGCTCATCGGCAGATCCGGTAAACCGCAGGCGCCAATAGGCGTCCAGCATGACGCAGCCGGTACGCGCGGGTGGCGGCTCCCGGACGAGCGCTCCCGGCGAAGCGCCGGGCCGAAATTGTCCGGGGTGCGGGCGAGGGCTGGCCCGGCTGCCGTCCTACCGCGCGAACCTTGACACCCCCCGCCGCCTCGCTAGGTTGGATTGAGCTAGCGAGGACAACCTCGCTAGCGCCGGAGAGGGCGAAACCGATGCGACGAATTGCTGTCCTGGCCGCGCTGCTGCCCCTGCTGATGCTGGTCCAAGCCTGGCCGGCTACGGCCGTGGTGTCCTGCCACCACATCAACGCGACGGGCGCAGGCCAGGGAGCTCCTCCGCAGGCGGGTGACCCCCCGGGTTTGATCCGGACCGTCGCCCAGATCCGTGGCGGAGGTCTGTTGCAAGGCACGACAGAAGCCGCCTTTCAGGTAACCGGCTCCACACCGACCGGAATCGCGTTCGCCGGCGATATCACGTTCACCACAAACCGGGGGACGCTCTCGGTCGACCTCGACGGCACGCTCGATCTGACGACCGGCGACTTCCGGGCGTCGGGCGATGTGAGTGGGGCCACGGGCAAACTCGACGGAGCGACCGGCACGCTCACTCTTGCGGGAGTGCAGAACCTGTCAGACCCAGCGGGCAGCTTCATCGAGACGGTGTCCGGCGAGATCTGCGTCGACCTCGGCGGGAACGGGAAGAAGTAGCCCCAGGCGCCGCGCGGCGCTGATGAACGACGTTCATGCCAGCGCGCTCGTGCATGAGAGCCCTGATGGGGACCGTGGGCCGACCGCGTTGGTTCCGCGTCAGTGTGGGTGGCACTTGCGGCCATGAGGGAGGTATCGGCGACGGGCGACAGGGGCGGGAGTGCGCTATTTCCTGCGCCTGACATGTCGCGGCGAATGGACATCGGCAGATCTGCGCGCATCGCGGCAGATCCAGTTGTCCTCTCCCGCGTGTTCATTCAGCGACGACGAGGGTGTTCTGGTTCGCCGTGAGCAGCCACCGGCCGTCCTCCTTCGCAGCGACGTACATCGGTGACCCGACCCCGTCGGGTCTGCAGTTGCGATCGTAGGACCGCTGAATCACCTTGACGGCTGCGACGTCTGGACGAATGAACAGCACGTGCTCGATCTCGTACGTTGCTCGTCCGTGGGCGCTCGCACCCGGCAGGACCTCGGCCGTGAAGGTGGCGATGGCGTCCCGGCCGGTCAATCGCCGGCCGTGCCCGGTCGTCCAGATCGCATCACTGCGAAACAGGCCGACGAAGTCATCGACGAGCTCGTTCGTCTGGGTGTGCTCGATGGCAGCAATCAGTTCTCGGAGTGATCTCAGCTCGGCCTCCGCATCCGCGGGGCGGTGGGCGGCGGAGGTTGCGTCAAGGCTCATGCTGACACCCTCGGACATCAAGTGCGGTTGAGGTCAACGTCCTCGTCAGCGTGATGGGCTGTTCACGTCGGCCGCCAACTGCCAACGACGCGCGGCACGATGGACGCCCCGTTCCGTAGGGCGCCGGCACGCGACGGCCGAACCCCTTGCCCGAGCGCGCGGATCTCGGCAGTTCCGCGCGCTACCAGCGGCAGATCCGGACATTGCTACGGCATTCGGGACTCGCTGCGACACACGTGCCCGGAGAAGGTGGCCTGAAGGTCACCGTCGTCTTCGACGTCGTCCGAGAACCAGAAATCCAGTTGCCCGTAGTCAGTCGCTACGACCTCGTCCACCAGGACACGCACCATGCGCTCAGCCTCCCTCGTTCTCGCGGCGAGGGGAACCGTTACCGCGTCGCCGCTCGCTCGTCGAACACCGCCGAGTCCTCCTCGGGCAACATCGGCTTCCGGTGCGCCAACGACGTCGCATGAAGGGTGGCGCAGTCCTCGGGCGAGCTGGGCGGATTCGCATGGGCGTAGCCGTTCAGGGCAGAGGTCCACAGGCGGGAGACGATCCGCCCCACCGGGCCACGGTGAATCAGGAACAAGGAGCCTCTGCCAGGATCGGGCGCCAGGGTTGCTCCATTCCACGTGCAGCCGGCTGCCTCCGTCTTCTGTGGCCATGATCCGGAACGAGCCGTCGCCAGTCCCGCCGTAGCTGCTTTCCTGGACCGTCAGACGGATGACAGCAGGGTCCGACCAGTCGTAGCGGGCGACCACCCAGAACGGCGATCCGGGCGTGGCCTCCCGAGCCACCGCCCAGTTCTCGCCGCGGTCGCGCAGCTCGTACCTCTTCGGGTCGAGCGTTCGGTGCCATGTCTCGAGACGACGATCGGTGAAGTCGGTGAGGGCCTCTCGAACTTGCTCGGGAGAGGCCACGGTGGTCACGTCGAACCGCATGGGGATCACGCACCCTTTCGGGTCAGTCCGACGATGCCGGTGGCGATCAGCCAGACACCGGCCAGGCCGGCCACGGGGAACAGCGGGTCGAAGGTGTCGACGAACGCGATCGTGGCGGTGGCGACGGCGAAGGCGAGGCCGCCGAGCAGGCCGAGCGGGAGGACGATCCTGTTGCCCACGGCACGGGTGAGGCCGCCGACGACGGCGAGCGCGGCGATCATCAGTCCCCACGCGGGGTTGATGATCGTCTCGACACCCATGAAGGCTGCGACGAGCGGCGTCGTGTCACCGTGCTCGATCTCGGCGGCCTGGGTGGCGGCGAAGAGATGGATGACGCCACCGAGCGTGGCGACGATGGCCACCACCACGCTGACCGTGAGCAGCCCGCCGAGGCGGTCTCGGATCGCTGGGTCCCGCCTGAGCGCGAGGAGTCCGGCGGCGACGCACGCGAAGCCCAGCAACCCGACGAGGTGGGCGGGGTACCACGCGGAGTCGACGAGCATCGAGTGCAGCTGCTCGGTCTTGTCGCCCTCGTCGCTCCCCGTGGGGTGCAGGGGGCCGCTGGCGAAGAACGCGGCGCCGCCGGCGATCAGGAACAGGTAGCCGGCGCGGCCTCGGCGTCGTGTGGTGGTGGCGGTTGTGCGGGGCTGGTTCAGAGTGGTCATGGCCTCACGCTCCACCGTGGCCGCCCGCAGCACATCCGGGCGCACCCGGGATCAGTTCGAGGGTCAACCCTGGTACGTCGACGCGCCTGGTCGTGCCAACATTTCGACATGAGCCCGGCCCTCGCCGCCGATCAGGCGGGGTACGACGACCCTCGCTCGCTCGCGGGCGAGGTCGTTGTCGGCAGCCTGGGCCTGCTCGTGCTCGGGCTGGTCGCCTACGGCGCGACGCTGGACTTCCACGTCGGCAACCTGCACAACGCGTTGCTCGCGCTCACCTTCGCCGGCGTCGGGCTCTACGTGCTCTGGGCGCGTCCGGGACAGCGTCTGGGTCAGCTCTTCGTGGGGCTCGGGGTGGCGGATGCGCTCATGTACTTCGGTCGCCAAGCCGGCCTGCACAGCCCCGCGCTCCCCGGAGGGGCGTGGCTCGCCTGGGTGTCGATCTGGCTGGTGCCTCTGGTGATGGCGGCAGCCGGCGTCGGCATCATGCTCTTCCCCACGGGCGTCCACCTGTCGTGGCGGTGGCGCGCCGCGTCGCGCGCCATGGTCGGACTCGCGATCCTGATCGCGTTGGCGTCGGCCATGTGGCCGATCGAGGATGACTGGCGCCGCAGTGACCTCGTGTTTCCCTTCGACCTCGGTGGTGCGGACGTCGCCCGGGCAATCGTCTGGCCGCTGATGCTCAGCTGCTACCTGGGCTTCCAGGTCATGTGGGCCGCGGCGGTCGTCACCCGGCTGCGCCGAGCCGGCAGCGACGAGGTTCGCCAGCTGCGGTGGTTCGTGTTCGCCGTGGCGGTGTCGTTGCTGCTCCTGCTCGTCGGGCAGATCGTCTGGCACACACCGCTCCTGGGTTTGCTCACCCTCCCTCTGGTCCCGCTCGCGGCCGGGGTGGCGATCGTGCGATACCGGCTCTACGACATCGACCCGATCCTCAACAAGACGCTCGTCGCTGGCGCGATGGTGCTGCTGATCTCCGTCGGCTACGCCGGACTGGTCGTCGGGGTGGGCGCGCTGATCCCAGTGTCGGACCGGGTCCTGGCTCTTGCTGCGACAGCCGCGGTCGCGCTGGCGTTCGAGCCCGTACGACGTCGCGCCCAAGGGCTGGCGGATCGGCTCGTCTACGGCAGTCGAGCGACGCCCTACGAGACGCTGTCTCGTCTGTCCGCGCAGCTGTCGCGCAACGACGAGGGACTGCTGGAAGGTCTCGCGGCAACGATCGCCGGCGGCATCGGTGCCTCCGAGGTCGTGGTCTGGCTCGGTGACGCGGAGCGCATGGAGGCGGTTGCTGCGTGGCCGACCCCGAGCCCAACGGGCCAACGCTCCCTCGCCGAGCTCGGGAGCCGACGGGAGCTGGTGCGGCCGGTGGCGCGCGACGGCATCGTGCAAGGGGCGCTGGTGCTGACCACCACACCGGGGGAGCCACTGACGCCGGCGGAGGACCAGCTCCTCGACGACCTGGTCGCGCAGACCGGGCTGGTCATCGACCACCAGGCCCGCCTCGAGCAGGTTGCTCGCCAGGCGGCCGAGCTGCGGGCGGCGGCGCGACGGATCGTCACTGCGGAGGACTCCGCCCGGCGGCGGATCGAGAGGAACCTCCATGACGGCGCCCAGCAGCGGTTGGTGTCGCTCGGCATGGAGCTCGGCGCGCTGGTCGAGCGTGCAGCGGCGACGGGGGACCCCGACATGGTGCGCAAGGCCGAGCACGCCCGACGGCACCTGATGGAGGCGACCTCCGAGCTGCGCGAGATGGCCCGCGGGGTGCATCCGGCCGTGCTCACGCAGGACGGACTCGAGGCCGCCCTGGCCAACGTCGCCGACCGGTCGCCCCTCCTGGTACGGCTGCACCTCGCGCTCGACCGGAGGCCGCCGGCAGAGGTCGAGGCAACCGCCTACTTCCTGGTCAGCGAGGCGCTCACCAATGCCGCACGCTACTCGGGCGCGAGTGTCGTCGAGGTCGACGTGTCGCTCGACGTGGATCGTCTCACCGTCGAGGTGAGCGACGACGGCGCCGGGGGAGCGGAGCTCCAGTCCGGTGGCGGCCTGCAAGGACTCGACGACCGGTTGTCGGTCCTGGGTGCGCGGCTGCAGGTGGTCAGCCCGCCAGGCGGAGGGACCACGGTCAGGGCGGTGCTGCCGTGCGCGTGATCCTCGCCGACGACGCCGTGCTCCTGCGCGAGGGGCTGGCCCGGATCCTCACCGACTCCGGCTTCGAGGTGGTCGGACAGGCCGGTGACGCGCCCTCGCTCGTCGACCTCGTCAAGCGCGAGGTTCCCGACGTCGTCGTGGTCGACCTCCGGATGCCACCGGGTTTCGCCAGCGAGGGCATCGACGCCGCCGCAGAGATCCGCGCGTTCGCGCCGACCGTCGGCCTGATGCTGCTCTCGCAGCACGTGGAGGTCCACCACGCGATGCGGCTGATGACCGACTTCGACGGAGGCGTGGGCTACCTCCTCAAGGACCGGGTCTTCGACCTCACGGCATTCGCCACCGACGTACGGCGGGTTGCTGGAGGAGACGTCGTCCTCGACTCCGAGCTCGTGAGCCGGCTGGTCGCCCGGCGCCGCCGCGACGACCCGCTCGACCGACTCACGGGACGCGAACGCGAAGTGCTCGCCCTGATGGCCCAGGGCCTCACCAACGCGGGCCTCTGCTCGGAGCTGCACCTGAGCGCCAAGACAGTGGAGGGGCACGTGCGCAGCATCTTCACCAAGCTCGACCTCGACGCCGACGAGCGCTCCCACCGGCGAGTACTGGCCGTGCTGAGGTTCCTGCGTGCCTGAGGCACGGAGGGGGATGAGTCGGCGGCGCTCTGGACGTCAGCTCGCGCTGCGCGCCAGCCGGTACACCGCGTCGGCCACCCGAGGTCCGAACATGACGGGGTCGTTGTGATCGGCGCCCGGGAGGACCAGCCGCTCGGCCAACGAGGGCGCACTGTCGGCGACCCGAGCGCTGAGCGCGGTCGGGACGACTGAATCGGCGTCGGCGTAGATGACGGTCACCGGCACGTCGCTCGCAGCGAGGTGTGACACCACTGGAAACCGGTCGCGCAGCAGCACGCGCACGGGCAGCCATGGGTAGTGGTGGGCTCCGACGTCGGCGAGCTCGGTGAACGGCGAGCGGAGCACCACTCCCGCCGGCGGGTGCCGCACGTGTAGCGCCGCCACGACACCAGACCCCAGGGACTCACCGAAGTACACCGTCCGGTCAGGCGGGTAACCGAGTTCTGTCAGCGCGCCTACGGCGGCGTCCGCGTCGGCTGCGAGGCCGTCCTCGCTCGGGGTGCCCGGATTGCCGCCGTACCCGCGGTAGTCCATGAGCAGCACCGCGAGACCCCGGCGGGCCAGCTCTCCCGCGAGCTCGGCCCTGGCGACCCGGTTGCCACCGTTGCCCGGCGCCACCAGGACCGCCATCCCGGTGTCCGGCGAGCGGGCCGCCGGGACGAACCAGGCCCCGAGCTCGAGGCCGTCGGCCGTGTGCAGCGTGACATCCCTGCCGCCGGGGATGATCCCCGAGACGGACGGCACCGGCGTGTTGTCGGGGAAGTAGATCAGCTGACGCTGCAGAGCCCACAGCACCGCAACCACCGTCCCCAGGATCAACGCGACCACGAGCGGACCCCGCCAGAGCACGCGGCGACTCCGCTCGACCATTCTTCATCCTCGCCGCGGCCCCGCAGGACCGCAAACGAGCCGGATCGATGCGCCCTCAGCCGCCGCGGGGTTCGTCGCCTGGCGGTGACTGCTCGGGCGTGACGGCTCTGGCCAGGTGCAGGACCACGTCCGCCTTCAGACTGACGACGGCCGGGAGCACATGCCAGATCCGCTCGAAGACGATTGCCCTGGTCTCATCGGAGAGCTGCCGGTACGCAGAGATCGTCGACAAGTGACCGATGTAGTCCCGGGCCGACAGGTGCACTGGGCGTTCGATCGTCACCTCGCGGACATCTGTGAAGTGGGCGCTCCGGGAGATCTCTGTCCCGGGCCATTGCATCGGTGCCGTCTCGGACGTGCCGTCCGGAGAGGGGTGGTCGTCGTCGGCCAGGTACGGCTCCCGCGCCGTGCGCACCGCATCTGCCACGGCGGAGTCGTCGAGATGCATCTGTCCGCCGAAGGACGCGAGCACGCCGCGCGCGTGGAGCAGCGCAGCAGTCCGCGCCCAACGTCCCTCGGGGCGAGTCCAGTGCATCGCCGCGCCGGCGAAGACCAGGTCGTACCTCTCGCCGAGAGGCAGGTCCTCGAAGGACGCCTGGATCGTTGCCACGCTGGCTGGAACGTGGCGGCGAAGCTCGGTCAGCATCGCCGGGTCCGGATCGGAGGCCGTCACTGCGATGCCGCGAGCCGCGAACGCTCGGGTCGCCTTCCCCGTCCCAGCCCCGATCTCCAACGCGGACCGCACCGGCGCCCCCGCGTACGCCAGCACCTCGTCGACGAGCCGGTCGGGATAGCCCGGCCGGAACCGCTCGTAAGCGGCTGCCACCGCACCGAAGCTCAATGCTCGCTCGACCACCCCCACATGGTGCACCAGCCGCGCTGGACACGCCTGGGCCGATCCGATCGTCCGCAGTGGTCATACTGGGTCGGTGCGTGCAGCGGTCCGTTCGCGGTACGGCGGCCCCGCCGTCATCGGCTTCGACGACGTCCCTGAGCCGACTCCCGGGCGAGGCGAGATCCTGGTGCAGGTGCACGCCACCACCGTCAACCGCACCGACTGTGCCTACCGGTCCGGACAGCCATGGATCAACCGGGCCTTCTGCGGGTGGCCCCGGCCGCGGATCCACGTGCTCGGATCGGAGTACGCCGGTGTCGTGGTCGGCATGGGGGAGGGGGTCACGACGCACGCGGTGGGTGACCGGGTCTTCGGATTCGTCGACGGCCGGCCGGGCGCGCATGCCGAGCTGGTGGCCGTGGCCGTCGACGGGCTGGTCGCCCCGGTCCCCGAGGGATGGGACCTGGCCGACGCGGCGCCCGGCATGGAGGCGGCACACTATGCCCACGCATTCCTCCGCGTGACCGGCCTGGGTCCGGGTGACCGGGCCCTCGTCCACGGTGCCACCGGTGGGATCGGCACCGCGGCCGTGCAGCTGCTCCGCGCCGAGGGCGTGGAGGTGACTGCGGTGTGCGACCGGCTGCCGCCCGGTCGGCCGGAGCTCCTGACCCGGCTCGGGGCCGCACACGTCGTCGAGCTCGACGCGGGACAGGGCATCGACTCGGCGGGGATCGGCTTCGACGCGGTGCTCGATGCCACCGGGCACACCTCCTTCGGTGCCACCCGCCGACTGCTCCGACCCGGCGGCAGCTATCTCTCCTCGGACCTGGGCCGCGGGTGGCAGAACGTGGTGCTCGCCGCGACCGGTCCCCTGCCTCGAGCGCTGGGTCGCCGCCACGTGCGCTTTCCGTTGCCTCGCGAGGACGCGGGACTCGCGTCGTACCTGCGCCGACTCATGGACCAGGGCTCCTATCGTCCCGTGGTCGACCGCACCTATGCCTTCGAGGAGCTGCGCGAGGCGTACGCCTATGTCGACACCGGCAGGAAGGTCGGCAACGTGGTGGTCCTCATGCCGGGACGCAGAAGCCTCCCCGGAGACACGCCTACTCGAGGAACGCGCGGGCCGTGAGCTCGTAGAGCTCGTCGTCGATCCGGCGCACACCGGGCGCCTTCGCGAGCGCCCGCAGCGACTTCTCGTTGTCGGGATCGACTCCGGCATAGACCCGGTCATGCCCGAGGCGTTCGAAGAGGTCACGCGCGGCGGCGTGGCCGGCCTCCAGCGCGATGCCCTTGCCCCAGTGGTCGGGATGCACGACCACGCCGACCTCGATCGCGTCCGGGTCGACGCCGCTTCCCTCGCCGATCGGGGCCACCTCGACGAAGGCGATCGGATCGCCGTCGAGCAGCACGAGCCAGGAACCCAGCTCGTCCTCGCGCCAGCTCGCACACCGGCGCGAGAGCTGGCCGGCCATCCGCTCCCGGGGCAACGCCTCGCCCGTGCTGGTCGTCGCCACGACCGCTGGCGCGTTGCGGATGGCGAGCAGCGTGTCGAGGTCGCCCTCCTCGACCGGTCGCAGCACCAGTCGGGGCGTGTGGAGGCGGAGCATCACGCCAAAATCCTAGGCGGCCGGACGGGCCGCCCACACCCGAGTTTCGCGCCCGTGGCCGCAACGGCTGGGCCGGGCGCGGCCTCAGGCGTGGCGTACGACGACGCGGCCGCCGTCGACCTCCCACCGCTGGTCCAGCCGGACGTTCTCCAGCAGGCGCCGGTCGTGCGAGACCAGCAGCAGCGCCCCGTCGTACGACGCCAGCGCCTGCTCGAGCTGCTCGATGGCCGGCAGGTCCAGGTGGTTGGTCGGCTCGTCGAGCACGAGCAGGTTCACCCCGCGCGCCTGGAGCAGCGCCATGGCCGCGCGGGTCCGCTCGCCGGGGGAGAGGCGACCGACCCGGCTGGTGACCTGGTCGGCCTTGAGGCCGAACTTCGCGAGCAGCGTCCGCACCTCGGCCTGCGTCATCTCCGGCACGACGGCCTCGAAGGCGGCGCCGAGCGGCAGGTCGTCGGCCAGGCCGGTGCGCGCCTGGTCGATCACGCCGACGGCGACCGAGGCGCCCATCGAGGCGGTGCCGGAGTCGGGGGTGGTGCCCCCGAGCAGCAGTCGCAGGAGCGTGGTCTTGCCGGCCCCGTTGGGGCCCGTGATCCCGATCCGGTCGCCGGCGTTGACCTGCACGGAGACGGGACCGAGGCGGAACTCGCCGAGCCTCCGGGTCGCGTCGTTGAGGGTGGCCACGACCTCGCTCGAGCGCGGTGCGGCGGCGATGTCGAACTGCAGGACCCACTCCTTGCGCGGCTCCTCGACCTCATCGAGGCGCGCGATCCGCGACTCCATCTGGCGGACCTTCTGCGCCTGCTTCTCCGACGACTCGGTCGCCGCCCGGCGCCGGATCTTGTCGTTGTCGGGGCTCTTGCGCATCGCGTTGCGCACGCCCTGGGAGCTCCATTCCCGCTGGGTGCGGGCGCGCTGCACGAGGTCGGCGCGGGTCTCGGCGTACTGCTCAAAGGCCTCCCGGGCGTGGCGCCGCGCGACGGCGCGCTCCTCGAGGAAGGCGTCGTAGCCGCCGTCGTAGACGGTGACCTCGCCCTGGGCCAGGTCGAGCTCGACGATCCGCGTGACACAGCGCGCGAGGAACTCGCGGTCGTGCGACACCAGCACGACGCCGCCGCGCAGGCCCTGCACGAACGCCTCCAGCCGCGCCAGCCCGTCGAGGTCGAGGTCGTTGGTCGGTTCGTCGAGCAGCACGACGTCGAAGCGGCTGAGCAGCAAGGCGGCCAGCGCCACGCGTGCGGCCTGGCCACCGGAGAGCGCGGTCATCAACGCGTCGGGGCCCACGGCGATGCCCAGGTCGGCCAGTACCGGCGCGATCCGGTCCTCGAGGTCCGCCGCCCCGCTCGCCATCCACCGGTCGAACGCGACCGCGTAGGCGTCGTCCGCCCCCGGTTCGCCCGAGCCGAGCGCGGCGGCGGCGGCCTCCATCGCCGCGGTCGCCTCGGCGGCGCCCGTACGCCGCGCGAGGTAGTGGGCGACCGTCTCCCCGGGCACGCGCTCGTGCTCCTGCGGCAGCCACCCGACGAACGCGTCCCGCGGCGCGCACTCGACGGAGCCGGACATCGGCTGCGCCACCCCGCCGAGCAGGGACAGGAGCGTCGACTTCCCCGCCCCGTTGGCACCGACGACGCCGATCACGTCACCCGGGGCGACGGTGAGGTCGAGCCCCTCGAAGAGGACCCGGTGACCGTGCCCGCCGGACAGGTTCTTGGCGACGAGGGTGGCATTCACGCGGTGGAGCCTAGCCACGGCCGGGCGAGTCGCCGGTGCCACGAGCGTGGCTTCCACGCCGGACGTAGGCTCTCGGCATGGAGCTGATCCTGCTTGTGCTGGTCCTCGGGGTGCTGGGAGCCGTCGCGGTCGGTGCGTCTCGCCGCAACAAGGAACGCGAGCTCGCCCGGCGCGAGGACGAGATCGCTCCGGTGAGGAAGCTGGCCTTCGAGGACATCACCGCGTTCGGCGAGGACCTGCAGCAGCTCGACGCGGAGATGAGCGGTCTCGAGCTCGACGCCGGTGCCAACTCCGACTACCAGCGGGCGCTCGATGCCTACGAGTCGGCCAAGGTGGCCGGTGACTCGATCAACCAGCCGGAGGACATCCGGCACATCACGGCGATCGTCGAGGACGGTCGCTACGCCATCGCGTGCGTGCGCGCCCGCGTCGCGGGAGAGCCGCTGCCGACTCGGCGGCCACCGTGCTTCTTCGATCCTCGCCACGGGCCCTCGGTGGCCGACGTCCCCTACGTCCCGCCGGACGGCGTCGAGCGGGACGTTCCTGCCTGCGCCCTCGATGTCGAGCGCGTGCGCGCCGGCGCCGAGCCGGACGTCCGCAAGGTGATGGTCGGGGCGCAGCGCGTCCCGTACTGGCAGGGCGGCCGCGCCTACGAGCCGTACGCGATGGGCTACTTCGGCGCCTTCGGCCCCATGACCTGGATGTTCATGGGAGGCATGATGTTCAGCGACTTCGGCTACGACGGCGGTGGCGACGGTGGCGACGGCGGTGGCGACGGCGGTGGCGACGGCGGTGGCGACGGTGGCGACGGCGGCGGGTTCGACGGCGGTGGCGACGGCGGGGGCTTCGACGGCGGCGGCTTCGACATGGGATTCTGAGTCGGCCTCACTGGAGGACATTCGGCCGGCGACTCGCCGACGGGGAGCCTGGTTCGGCGGTCCTCTCACTCGGATCGCAGCGCGCGCGGCAGCCCGAAGTGCGGCAGCATGCCGGTCTCGAAGCGGGTCATGGCGCAGATCTTGGGGCCCCTCAGGGTCAGGACGGTGAGCCCGTCGCCGTGGCTCACACCGTCCGGTCCGCGCAGGTAGGCGCCGAACGCGGGCTGGCCGTTGGCGCTGGTCGGAACGAGGTCGAGCTCTCGGCCGCTGCGGAAGACGATGGCGAAGAAGCCGGTGACGGCCTCGATCCCCTGGTACTCGAACGGAAGCGGCGGCATCGAGATGAACACGTCGTCCGTGAGCAGTGCGACGAGCCCGTCGACATCGGCGGAGCCATAGGCGCGCACGAATCGCTCGATGAGCTCCTGGTCCGGCGGCCCCGGCACCGAGACAGGCTGGTCGCGCCGCTCCGCCAAGGTCGCCCGTGCCCGCTTGAGGGCGCTGGTGACCGCACTGACCGTCGTCCCCAGCATCTCCGCGACCTGCTGCGCCGGGAAGCCGAGGACGTCACGCAGGATCAGCACCGCCACCTGCCGCGGCGGCAGGGCCTGCAGTGCCGTGACGAACGCCAGCGACATCGACTCGGACTGCTCGAAGCGAGCTTCCGGGCCGAGCGGGATGGTCAGCCCGTCGAGGGCGACGTCCGGATAGGGCTCCAGCCACGGCACCTCGCCGAGCCGCGTGGGCTCCGGCGGTTGGACGTTGGGCACGTTCCACTCCTTGACGGGCCGGCGGCTCTCGGCCCGGCGCGCGTTGAGGCACGAGTTGGTGGCGATCCGGTAGAGCCACGTCCGCAGCGACGAGCGACCTTCGTACCCGGCCAGCCCGGCCCACGCCGCAAGGAGCGTCTCCTGCAGCATGTCCTCGGCGTCCTGGTAGGACCCGAGCATCCGGTAGCAGTGCACGTGCAGCTCCCGGCGGAACGGATCGACCAGCTCCCGGAAGGCCGCGCCGTCGCCGGCCTTCGCCCTCTCCAGCAGTGCAGTCGTCATGCGCGCCTCTTCGTCGGAGTGCTCTTCTTCCGATACTGACACCGCCGTGGCCGGAAACTGGGCGCTCGATCACCGCCCTTCTTTCCCGTCAGCCCGGTGTCTATCCCTGTGACAGTCACTGAGGGAAGGCGAGAGCCGTGGCTGCGAGGCCTTTCCCCACCGATCTTCGACACGACGGCGGGATCCCCCCGCCACGATCACGAAAGGATTGACGCATGAGCGACCTGACGCACACGTTCACCGTGGAGGCAACGCCGCAGGAGGCGTACGAGGCCATCATCGACGTCCGCTCCTGGTGGGGCGCGACGAACATCGTCGGCCGGACCGACCAGGTGGGCGCTGACTGGTTCTACCTGGTGCCGGACATCCACTACTCCAAGCAGCGCACCACCGAGCTCGCGCCCGGGAAGCGGGTGGTGTGGGAGTTCACCGACGGCTACCTCGACTTCATCGCCGCGAAGGACGAATGGATCGGTACGACGGCCCGCTTCGACATCACGCCGGAGGGCGTCCACACGCGGGTGACGTTCACGCACGAGGGACTCGCGTCAGCGGACGAGTGCTTCGACGTCTGCCAGGACGCGTGGCGGCACTACATCACCGAGAGCCTGCAGACGCGCATCCAGACCGGTCACGGCACCATGCGGACCCGCGAAGAGGACGAGGCCGCCGTCCGGCAGCACGCCGACTCCCAGCGGTAGCAGTCAGCACCCAGGCCCACCGGCGTGTCGCACCACGGCCACAGGCGACCCCAGCCGGCCCCGGGCGTGCCTGCCCGCCGTGCGGCATAATCGCCCCGTGGTTGTACTCGTGCCGCGACAGATCCGGATGGCCGGGATGACGGGCGACGTGCCGTACTACGGCGGGCGCTTCACCCCCGCGCAGGCGTACGCCGCTTCGCACCCTCTGCGTCCGCCCGCCGCCCCTCCCGCCCCACCTGCCCCCGCGCCTCCCGCCGCGGGGGCGCCGGCGCGGTCGCCGGAAGACACGGTCGGGGCGCTGCAGCACCTGCTCGACACCGGCGTCATCACGCAGGAGGAGTTCCGCGAGCTGCGGACGCGGGTCGAACCGTGACCGGGCCCGTCCAGGTGCTGGTGGTCGGGTTCGAGGCGCCGTCGTTCTCGGGTGAGGTGCTGGCCGAGCTGACCAAGCTCCGCGAGCGCGGCGTCGTGCGGCTGGTCGACGTGTTGCTGGTCGAGCGCGGCGACGACGGCACCTTCGAGGTCCTCGAGCCACCGCCCGGCAGCGACCCTGGCCTGGGCCGGATCGCGGCTGAGGTCCTCGGCGGGGGTGGGCAGTCCGGTGGCGACGAATCCCCGAGCGACACCTGGTCGCTGGCAGACGCGGTCCCGCCGGGAGGTGTTGCTGCCGTCGCGCTCGTCGAGCACCTCTGGGCCGAACCCCTCGTCGCGGCAATCGGCCGCGCGGGTGGCCGTCCGCTCGGCGAGCTGTGGCTCCCAGCAGGGCACCTGCCCGACTCGACGACGGCCTGATCGAGGCACGCGCCTCGGTTCGCCTACTGGGGCTGGGCCCCACGCTGTACGTCCATGAACCCGCGCTGGGCCACCTCGAAGGAGGCGATCAGGTCGATGAGGAGGGCGGACGCGGCCTCTGTCAGGTCGGTGACCTCGTCGACGTGGCGGACGGTGGTGAGGACCTCGAGGAACAGGTCGTTGTGCACGCGTACGACGTCGAGCAGGCCGACCGACTCCTGCATCGCCCGACGCCCGAGCTGGTAGGCCGCCTGCAGCCCGGACTCGTCCCGCTGTGCGAGGTGGCGCAGGAGCAGGGGGGCGTAGTCGAGGCGGAAGCGCTCCAGCGGGTCCGTCACACCCCCAGCCACTCCAGGCCCTCCTCGAGGTCCAGTGCGGTCTGCGTCAGCGGGATCCGCACACCGAGGCGGACCAGCGTCATGGCGACCTCCGGGGCGATGCCGACCACGACGGTCCGGGCACCGCGCAGCTGAGCCATGTAGGCGAGGTCGGCCAGCGTCCTCGCGGCGAAGGAGTCGAGGACGTCCAGCGCCGCCACGTCGATGAGGATCCCGCGTGACCGGTCCCGTCCCACCCGCTCGAGGAGGTCGCGCTGCAGCCGGACGAGCTGTTCGTCGTCGAGGGCGGCGTGGATCGAGACGATCAGGTTCGGCCCCTGCGACAGGATCGAGGCGGGCAGCGGAGCGTGTGGTGCGGTGGGGGCGTCAGTCGGCATCGGGCACCTTCGAGACCCGGAACCCGAGCTGGCGTTCCGCCTCCTCGATTCCCCCCTGCAGGTCGCCGACCGTGTGCATCTTGCTGAGGTCGACCCCGATGGTGACGAGGGTCTGGGCGATCTCGGAGGACAGCCCGGTGATGATCACGTCGGCTCCCATGAGTCGGGAGGCCGTCACGGTGTCGACGAGGGAGTTGGCCACGGACTCGTCCATGTCCGCAACCCCCGTGATGTCGATGACCACCAGCTTCGCCCGGTGTGCCCGGATCCCGTGCAGCAGCTGCTCGGTGAGCTGCTGGGCCCGGTCCTGGTCGAGCACGCCGATGATCGGAAGGATCAACAGCCGCTCGCGCACCTGCAGCACCGGGGTCGACAGCTCCAGCAGCGCGTCCTGCTGGTCGCGGATCACCCGCTCCCGCTGCTCGACGAAGCTGACGGCCACCGTGTTGGCGATGCGGTTGGCTGCCGGCTCGTAGGCGTCGAGCACGTGGTTGAGGAGCTCGAAGTCGTCGCGGTACTTCTCGAAGAGCGAGCGGGCCAGCACGTCCCTCAGCAGCAGGACGATCCCGATCACCTCGTGCGTCTCGACGCCGCGCGGGATGATCCGCTCGGAGAGGTCGCGTGCGTAGTGCTGGAGCGCCTTGACGCTGCCGGTCTCGAGCACCTCGACGTAGTTGTCGTACACCGAGGTCGCCTCGGAGAACACCTCCTGGTTCGTCATGCTGGAGAGCAGGTGGGCCTCGGTGATCCGCTCGGCCCACTGCTGCCGCAGGTCGGTGCGGTTGTCGCGCAGGTGGGCGACCAGCTCGGGGAGCAGCTTGTCGTCGCTGTGTACGGGTTCGGCAGTGGCCTCGGTGCTGGACTGATCGGTCATGTCTACGCCTCTCTCGTCGTGCTCGCTGGTAGGTGCTGATCGGTTCACGGCAACCACTTCTCCATCGTCACGGTCGTCCCCTCGCCTGGGACCGACGTCAGGTGGAACCCGTCCATGAGGCGTTTCGCGCCGGGGAGGCCGAGGCCCAGCCCCTGATAGGTGCTGTAGCCGTCCCGCAACGCATCGTCGAGGTTCGCGATCCCCGGCCCCACGTCGCGGGCCACCACGCTGATGCCCCGGCGCTCGTCCTCCGACACCAGCGAGATCGTCACCTCGCCCCGCTCGGCGAACTTGACGATGTTGCGGCTGATCTCCGAGATCGCGGTGGCGATGAGCGTCTGGTCGGACAGCGAGAAGCCGGCGCGGGCCGCGGCCTCGCGACCCTGCTGCCTGGCCGTCACCACGTCGGCGTCCCGGGACACCGGCACCCGCACGACGCCGTCCTCAGCGGGACGCCCGCGGCGCTCGAAGAGCCGGTCGGCGAGCGGCGTGCAGGTCGTGCACTCGAAGAGGTGGCCATGGACGTCCAGCTCCCGCTGGCGCCGCCGGTCACCGCTGGACAGCGCCCGCAGCACCGGCCGGCAGCGATCGGTCGGTGGCTCGATCCCCTCGGCGACCAGGAGGTACTCCACCCGGAGGCTGGCACGGGCGCGGTTCAGCCGGGCCGCGACCGCGCCGGGCGTGGAGCCCCGCTCGGCCGCCATGGTGCTGGTGTCCGCCCCGTCGACCTCGTGGGCCACCAAGAGGTCCCGGTCGGCGGCGGACAGCTGGGCCAGCGCAGCGCTGACGAAAGCGCGATCCTCCTGCCGCAGCAGGCCGTCGGTGGGCGGCTCCACGTCCACGGCCTCGGCGAGGAGGTGGGAGCGGTTCCGCGCGCGGTCGTTCCGCTCGGCGTACGACGCCACGACGTGCCGCGCCGTGACCGCCGCGTAGTGGTGCAGCTTGTCCGGATCGACCCGAGTGGAGGAGGACATCAGCCTGGCCAGCGTCTCCTGGACCAGGTCCTCCACGGTGTGTGGGTCCTTGATCCTGGCCCCGACCACGCGGCGGAGCACGGGGACGAGGTCGACCACGACGCGCTCGTCGTACGGCTGGTCGCCGTCCGGCACGGGCTCGCTCGCCACGAAGTCCTCCTTCCCGCCGAGAAGTAGGACCTGCGGCCCCTTGGGTAGACCTCCACGAGTCTATGACCAGCGTCGGCTGAGCGCATGACGCGAGAGTCGCGTCGGTTGTACCCGTGGCGAGTGCCCCGGGAGCGCCGAACCAGGTCGAACCCCGAGGCGGGTCCGCGTCATCAGTGGGCGACGTGCGGGTCATGGGGAGTGAGGACGGCACAGCGACATGGGAGGGCGCACGTGAAGAATCAGGACGGCCAGCGAGGTCACGGAGGACCGGAGCTGCACGAGCGCGACCTCGAGATGCGTGTGACGGAGCTCGAGAAGCAGGTGGTGACGCTCGCCGCGGCGGTCGACGCGGCCTCGCGGATGCAGGTCGCGACGCCGTACCGCTTCAACCAGGACATCAGGATCGCAGGCGGGCGGCTGGTCCGCCGGATCCTCGAGAAGGGTCGTCTCGTCGAGGACTACGGCCACACCCGCCGTATCGGCTAGCTCCGGCGGCGCCGCGTGTGCCTAGACCCCGCGGCGTCGTCGGTCACCACCGGCGGGCACGCCCCTGTGGCTGATCACAGGAGAAGAAGAGAGAGCTCGGTCGCTAGGCCGTGGACCACGAAGGGATTGGTGAAGATGGAAGCGCCTCAGCTGGACGGGAAGCGGCAGGCACTGCGGGCACCGTCGGTGGTGCCCGACGTCAGGAGGGGAAGCGTGACCGGCGTGGAACCGCCCCTGCGCATCGCGCAGGTGGCGCCGCTCTACGAGGCGGTGCCTCCCGGCGCGTACGGCGGGACGGAGCGGGTCATCGCCACGCTGTGCGACGAGCTGGTCGCGCAGGGGCACGACGTCACCCTGTTCGGTCCGGCGACCTCCTCGACCGAGGCGCGGCTGGTGGCCTTCGAGAAGCCTCTGCGCGAGCGCTTCAGCGCCGACGAGATGAGCGACGTGGCGCCCCACCTGCACCTGGAGATGATGGCCGAGGTGTCGGCGCGGGCCGGCGAGTTCGACGTCGTCCACTCCCATCTCGACCTTCTGGCGCTGCCGTTCACCAGCCTCATCGACACGCCCACGGTGCTGACCCTGCACGGGCGGCTCGACCTCGACTTCGTGCGCGAGCTGCTGCCGAGGTACGGGTCCGTGCCGCTCGTGTCGATCAGCGACGATCAGCGACGCGCGGTCGAGGACCTCGACCTGACGTGGGCGGCGACCGTCTACAACGGCCTCGACCTGAGGCACTACCGCGACGTGCCGCACGACGGGGACGGCTACCTCGGCTTCGTGGGCCGGATCGCACAGGAGAAGGGGCCGCTGGCCGCGATCGAGATCTCGCGGCGTACCGGGTCTGCCCCTGCGCATGGCGGCCAAGGTCGACCCGACCGACGTCGAGTACTACGAGGAGGAGGTGGCGCCGCAGATGGGCTCCCACGTCGACTTCGTCGGCGAGATCATGGAGGACGAGAAGCCGGCCTTCTACGCCGGAGCCCGCGCCACCCTCTTCCCCAGCGACTGGCCGGAGCCGTTCGGGCTGGTGATGATCGAGTCCCTGGCCGCCGGTACGCCGGTGATCGCGCTGCGCCGCGGCTCTGTGCCCGAGGTGATCGAGGACGGCGTCACCGGCTTCATCTGCGACGACGTGGATGAGATGGCCGACGCCGTCGGCAGGATCGGGCAGATCGACCCGGAGGCGTGTCGTCGCGGCGCCGAGCGGTTCAGCGCCGAGCGGATGTGCCGCGGGTACGTCGACGTGTACCGCTCCCTGCTCGCGAGCCGCCCCCCGGAGCCCCGCCACGGTCTGGTGCAACAGCCGCTCCCGGGCATCGGGATGAACTGAGGCAGGTGGCGGCCGACGGGGTGGGTGTTGATCGACGCGTCGCGCAGGGTCGTGTCAGCTCACGGCAGCGCGACGAACTCTGCCAGGAAGGCCCGGGCGGACTCGGTGTCGAGGCGGTAGACCACGTTGGTGGACCGGCACACGGCATCTCCGGTGATCGTGATCGCGGCGATGATGTCTGTCGTGCCCAGGAAGTTGGGGCCGCCGGAGTCGCCGTAGCAGGTTCCACCGTTGCCGGTGCTGGCGTTCATCGAGATCCGGAGCCACGTCTTGTTGATCGCGTTCAGCTCCCCGGTGGCCACCATCCGGCGATCGTCGTACAGATAGCGATGTCCGCCGGGCTCGTTGGTCACCTCGTAGGCGCCGTAACCCACCGAGGTGAAGCGCTGCTCTCCCGAGAGGTTCGAGAGGGAGCCGGCCTCGGGCAGGAGCGCTGGTGTGATCCCCTTGACCGGCTTGTCGAAGACGACGACGGCGATGTCGTGGCTGTCACTCGAGCTGCCGGGATAGAGCGGATCTGCTTCGAACGTGCCGTAGTAGACCTTGTCGCCGTCCTCGTAGTCGGGGTCAAAGGTCACCCCGACCGGCTCACCATCGGTGCCGCAGTGCGCGGCGGTGAGGAAGACCGTCGGTGAGATCAGCGTGCCGGAACAGTAGAGCCACGTCCCATCGGAGTACTGCGTCGGCGACACCAGGCCGCCCACCGATGGGTGCCCGTTGCCGTCGAGCGTGCCGTTGGTGATCGCCGCCGCCGGCGAGCTCGCGAGCAAGCCGCCGAGGAGCAGGGCGAGAAGCATGAGCAGGGTGGGGGGTGGACGGCGCATCTCGACTCCGAATCAGGAGGATGGACCTCCTCACACTCGACCCTGACCCCTGCCCCGTCAAGGGATCCGACAGCCGCGGGACTGGGGCTGGCCTCTGCGCCTCACCCCGAAGAGGCGCGATCGCCCGGTATGCCGGACCCGGTGGCGGCCCCCCGGTTAACGTGGAGGTCTGGCCACGCGACGTCGCGTGGGAGGAGCACGATCGCAGAGGGGACCCGCGTGCTGACCCTGCTCGCCACCCTCATGGCCGGCGCCGGCCTGGTGCTGGCCGCGCTCGCTGCGTACGTTGCCTGGCGCCGCGGGACGCGCATGGGCTGGAGCCTGGCGGTGCTGCTCGTCGCTGTGGCGTGGTGGGGGACGGCGTACGCCGTGGAGCTCTCCGCCGACGAGGTCACGGTCAAGAGTTGGTGGGGAGACCTGAAGTACGCCGGCATCGTCACGCTCGCCCCGGCCTGGCTGCTCTTCGTGCTGCAGTACACCGGGAGGGGCCGGCTGGTCACCCGTCGGCTGGTGACGCTCCTGGCGATTCCGCCGGTCGTCGCTCTCACGGTGCTGGCGGTGCCGGCCACACACGACCTGGTGCGCTCCTACCCGGCGGGAGCGCACACCGAGCGGCTGCCGATCGTCGAGACCGGACCGGCGTTCTGGGCGATCTTCGCCTACAACAACCTGCTGCTCGTCGGCGCGACGGTGCTGTTCCTCGCCAGCATGGTGCGGCTGGCGCGGACCTACCGCCGGATGGCCCTGGTGCTGCTGCTCTCCGCGCTGCTGCCGTGGGCGGCGAACATCCTGCACAACCTCGAGATCGGCTGGTTCGCCCGGATCGACCTGACGCCGTTCGCGTTCACCGTCACCGCCGGACTGTTGGTCTGGGGCCTGTTCGAGGAGCGGTTGGTCGACCTCGCCCCGCTCGCCCGGAGCGCGGTGGTGGAGAGCATGACGGACGCCGTGCTCGTCCTCGACGCGTTCGGAAGGGTCGTCGACGTCAACCCGGCCGCCGTCGCGCTCGCGGGCAGGACCCGGCGGCGAACTGATCGGCAGGCGCGGGCGCGACCTGGTGTATGTCTCGGGCGTCGCGGAGGTCGGCCCCAGTGGGCTCGTGCTGGTGGACCGATCGAGCGGCGGCCGGCGGACCTTCGACGTCAGCCAGCAGCCGCTCACGGACATCTCTGGCCGCACGGCCGGAGAGCTGGTGGTGCTGCGAGAGGTGACCCAACGGGTCCGCGACCAACAGCGCCTCCAGCAGGTCCTGGACGACCGCTCCCGGGTCGCGGCCACCCTGCAGGCCAGCATGGTGCCGGCGCGGTTGCCGGCCGTTCCGGCGTGCGAGCTGGCCAGCCGGTACGTCCCAGCCGGCGACGGCGGCGAGATCGGCGGGGACTTCTTCGACGTCTTCCCCCTGGACGAGCAGACGTGGGCCTTCGTGCTCGGCGACGTCAGCGGGAAGGGCGCGGGGGCGGCCGCCGTCACGGCCGCGACCCGCTACACGCTGCGTGCGCTCGCAACCCCGGGGTCGTCGCCCGCAGCGACGCTGCGCGAGGTCGACGCCGTGCTGCAGGCGCAGACGGAGTCGGAGCGGCACTGCACTCTCGTGTACGGGCATCTGCGACCGCCCCTCGACGACGCCCCCGGCACCCCCGTGCGCATCACCCTCTCCCTGGCCGGCCACCACTGGCCGCTGGTCCTGCGGACGAACGGCACGGTCGACGAGGTGGGCGAGCTCGGCACCGCACTCGCGCTCTTCGACAATCCCGAGCTGCACGACGCTGAGGTCGAGCTCGCGCCCGGCGAAGTGCTGTGTGCCTTCACCGACGGCCTCCTGGAGGCGCGGCACGGCCGGGACCAGTTCGGCTCCGAGCGGGTCGCCGAGCTGCTGCGCACGCATCGCGGCCAGTCCGCCGAGGAGCTGGCGGGTGCGGTGCTCGACGCCGTCCGCGCCTTCCACGGCGAGGAGCTGGCCGACGACCTGGCCATGCTCGTGGTGAGGTACGTCGCCGGGGACGAGGACCGCTCGGACACCCTGCGCGCGACGTCCTGACCCGCGCGCATCGCGGCAGATCCGTGTGCGGCCAGCAATGCTGGCAGCAGGGCCTTCGCTGGCGTGGAAATCGGTCAGTCAGCACCTACGATCGCGCTGAGCAGCGGCACGTCGAAGGCGGCACCGGGGGCCCCCTCGCGATCGAGGATCTCGGCGCCGTGGTCGGGCAGCACGCGGCGCTGCTGGGCCGGGGAGGCCCCGACCCAGCAGCGCATCAGTCATCGACCACGGTCGTGGCCGTCACGGACTGGAGACGGTTCCTCCGTTCGCGATCGTCAGCGCCGACGTCTCGTGGCACGAGCCCGGGATGTCCTCCTGCGCCGAGTTGGTGCTGTCGTAGCTGACCTTCCAGGAGAAGCTGCCCGAGGCCGTGACGTCGGCGGTGTTCGACGTCCCCACCGTCACTCCTGTGGCTGGTCCGGCGACGGCTCGGTCGACCGGGCCGTACAGCGCCGTGCCCGAGCAGTCGCTGCTGCCGTACAGCGTGAACGTCACGGTCCCGGCCAGGTTGCCGCTGCCCACCGGCGCCGTGATGGTCGCGGAGTCGTTGGGCACCCACGTCTGCGCCGTCGTCATCGACGAATTCACGGTCTTGACGACGACGTCCTCGTCGGCGTCACCGCAGGCCGCGTTGTGCGTCGTCCCGTTGGTGTTCGGCGAGCTGCCGCTGTAGACCGCGACCCAGTAGTACGTGCCGGCCGCGACCGGCGCGAACTGCGGGTTGGGCGTGTTGTAGGTGCCGTTGCCGCTCACCGCCACCGTGGCCGACTCGTAGGCCAGGGTCGTGCAGTTGTCGGGGCCGTAGAGCTTGAAGGTGATGGTGCCCCCTGCGGGCGCACCTCCGGTCCCGGTGGTGTTGATGACGGGGCTGGCCGGCTGGGTAGCCGTACCGGTCAGCGTGGCCGAGTCGGACACCGTGCCTCCGAGGTTGGTGTCAGGCCCTGCCGTGGTCGCCAGGCCCGGTGTCACCGGGTTGACGACGAAGCACTCGGAGACTCTGGAGTCGCTCGAGCCGGGGATGCCGTTGGCGGAGTCACCACTGAACGTGGCCCGCCAGCAGTAGCGACCGGCCGAGGTGACGTACGCCGTCGGCGACAGGACGGTCACCGGGTAGGCCGTACCGCTCAGGGGCGTCGAGCCGATCGACGTCCCGCCAGGCGAATCACACAGCCCGGGGGCGTCCACCTTGCAGAGCGAGAAGGACACGGAGCCCGCCGGAGTGGCGGTCCCGCCGGTCAGGCTGACCGTGGCCGAGTCCCTGACCGCGACGACGCCCGTTCCGATGGAGAGGCCGCCCTCAGGGATCGCGTCGCCCGCGCCGTCCTTCGGCGTGGTCTCGGTTGTCGACCCGCAGTTCGTGATCGGCGGCGTCGTCTCGAGGATGGTGTCCTTGTAGTCGGCCGTGTCGGAGTTTCCCGTCACTGTGCTCGGGATGGTGTTGGCGAAGGTCTTGCAGGCGGTGCTGCCGCCGAAGATCGTCGCGGTCAGGTCGACTGCCGCTTCTCCCCGGAATCCGTCCGGGCTGTAGGCGGCCTGCGACACCGCGGCGTTGAGCAGCGTCGGCGCTCCCAACGTCAGGTTGGGTGCGGTGCCGGACCAGGTCCGTAGGTAGAGGTCCTTGCTGCCGCCCTGCTGGTCCCACAGGATCATGAAGTCGCCGGCCTTGCGGTTGGCCCAGGGGTTGCAGGCGGCGATCAGCTGGGCGTCCGTGGCCGTGTCGTAGGCACAGCCGGCCGGTGCCGGGTCCTGCATGAACTCGTAGCCGATGAAGCCGCTGCCCGTATTGTTGTCGCGCTCCCAGGCGAAGTACAGCCAGTCGTGGTTCGTGCTCGTGTCGCGCTCGGTGTCCAGCCAGGCCCGACGCAGGTCGACCTGCGGGTTCGGGTTGGTGGTGTCGAGCGTCGGGAGGGCGTCGTTGTGGATGACCCCGATCTTGGTGGTGTTGGCGTTGATCGGGCCGAGCTCCTTGACGTTGCCGAAGGCGTCGGCGATCTCCGTGGTGCCGGCGTCGGGGATCGTGCCCTCGATGTTGTAGGGGCCGTCGGCCGCATACGCGGCGAGTGGTACGACGACGGCCGCTGCGAGGGCCAGAGCGGCTGCGGCCGCCGCGGTCCGACGCCGCGACCGGCTGGTCGTTCGTCGTGCGAGCACCCCGGTCAGGGCATGGTTGATGTGTGGCATTGACGTTTCCTTTCCGTACGGATGCTCCCGGCCCGGAAATCGCGTCGAGAGGGGCATCGCGCCGGCCGCGCAGGGATCTCGCTCCGCGGGGAGGTGGTCGCGCCGCGGAGGGTCCCGGAAGGGTGGGGTCACCTGCAAGGTCGTCGTTGAACCTTCTTTGCACGCTAGGGACCGGACCGAGGCTCGGCATCCCCGATTTGGTGTACGCACATACACCCGTTGGGGTGAACGGGGGGTCCGTCGGGACGCCTGAAAGACTGAGCCGTGCCCGACCGACCTGAGATCGTCTGCATCTGCGGCTCTACCCGGTTCGTGGGCGAGATGCGTGCGGCGAACCGTGACCTGACCTTCGCAGGTGTCATCGTCGTCGCGCCGGGCGAAGCAGACGAGTCGATCACCGACCAGCAGAAGACCGCGCTGGACGCCCTCCACCTGCGCAAGATCGACCTGGCTGACCGGGTTCTGGTCGTCAACCCCGGCGGGTACATCGGCGAGTCCACGAGCAGGGAGATCGCCTATGCCCGGGCCACCGGCAAGCCGGTCTCGTTCACCGATCCCGTCTGACCAGTAGGCGCTTCGGGGTGCGCGGGCAACGAGTCTCGGTCAGCCTCGTCCGCCGGATGAGGGGCGGTCGTCGACTCCAGTCGCACCACAGCGCTGCGCGTCACCATGGCCACCTCGGGTGTCACCACGGACGGAGGGGGAGCAGATGGACGCACCGGAGACCACCCGGGGGACCGCCCCCGGGCGCGACCTGCCACAGCGGGACTGACCATGTTCCACATCGGAGTCCTCGCCCCGCGGCTGCCGGGTGCAGCCGAGCTGCTGCGCCGGGTGGACGAGGCGGGAGCCGCCCTCGGGCCCGGGCTGCAGCAGCCCGAGCTCAGCCTCGTGTGGCAGCCGTTGGACGGGCGCTGGGACGCCTGGCAGCGCAACGACCCCGACACCGTCCGCACCCAGCTCGCGCTGGGCTGCGTCCGGTTGCGCCAGGCAGGGGCCCACTTCTTCGTCTGCCCGGACGACACCGCGTATGCCCCGCTGGACGCGACCGGCGTCGACCTCGCGCTCCCCGGGCTGCACGTCGCCGCCGTCGTCGCCGCCGCCGCACAGCGCCAGGGCTTCGCCCGGATCGGGGTGCTCGGCACGCGGTGGACGCTGGGCTGGCGACGCTACGCCGACGAGCTCGAGCCGATGGGCCTCACGGCCGTGCCCCTGCCCCTGTGGGACCAGACCACACTGCACTCCATCATCTTCGACGAGCTCGTGCGCGGCAGGTGCTCGCTGAGCTCGCGCGACACCGTGCTGTCCCTCGTCGAGGACCTGCGGCGGGAGGGCTGCGAGGCAGTCGTCCTCGGCTGCCCCGAGCTGCGCGCGCTCGTGACACCGGCGAGCTCACCGCTGCCACTGCTGGACGCGACGCAGCTGCTGGCCGACGCGGCCGTCGCCGTTGCCGTCGGGAGTGCACCGTTGCCGAGCTGGCGCGGCGGCCCGGACGCCCCGTCGTTCGCCGACCCCTGGGCGCGCTCGGTGGGCTGACACGCACAGTGGGGGCTCCCGGGACCGGGAACCCCCACTGCTTCACGCCGGGATCACTGCATCACGTACAGGTCCTTGTAGTTCGGCGCACCGATCGAGCCATCGCCCGTCGGGTTGCCGATCTTCTCGCCGAAGACGAACAGGTCGTTGCGGAACGCGGTCGGGATGATCGGGAAGTACTCCGTCATGATCTTCTCGTCCAGCGCACCCCAAGCGTCAGCCTGGTCCTCGATCGGCATCGTGCTGATGGCGTCCATCTCCTCGTCGATCGACGGCTCGGAGAAGTAGGCGGTGTTGTAGACGGCTCCCGTGCGCGCGAGCGAAGGCAGGATCGTCGACCCGGCCGGCCAGTCGGAGCACCAGTTCACACCGCGGAAGTTGAGCTTCTTGTTGACCTTGTTGTCGGGGTCGAGCCAGATGTTGTAGAGCGACTCCTGGACCGGGATGGCCTTGACCGAGAAGCCACTGGCCTCGAAGCCCTTGGTGATCTGGTCCTGGGCGGCCTTGGCCAGCGGGTCGACCTCGTAGTAGACCATCGTGATCGGGTACGGCATCTCGACACCGGCCTCCTCGAGGAGGGCCTTGGCCTTCTCCGGGTCGTAGGTGATCTGCTCACCGTCGACCTGGAACTCCTTCTTGCCGGCCATGCCGGGCGGCATCAGCGAGTTGGCCGGCACCCGCGTCACGCCCGGAACCTCACCGCTGGCGATCCAGACGTCCTCGTACGGGTAGGCGTAGGCCAGGGCCTTGCGGACCTCGATCTCGGGGATCTTCTCGTAGTCAGGCGTCAGCATCGAGACGCACTGCGACGTCTGCTGCACCAGGCGGTCGCCCAGCTGGGCGTTGGCGTCGTTGTACTTGTCCGAGCCCAGCGCGGTGGACACGGCGGCCTGGCTGTCGGAGTTGCCCGACATCATGATCTCGTCGACCTTGGCCTGGTCCTGGTTGAACTTGAACACGAACTCGTCGGCGTACTGGTGACGACCCGGGTCGGACTCAGCAGCCCACTGGTCGTTCTTGACCAGGACGAGCTCCTCGTTGGGCTTGTAGCTCTCGACCTTGTAGGGGCCGTTCGCCAGCGGCTTCTGGCCGTAGTTCGGCGGCTTGGAGGCGTTGCCGAGCGGGGCCGGGCCCATCGCCATGAAGGCGCCCCAGTAGTCCATGTCCGGGAACGGGACGGACATCTTGATGGTGACGTCCTGGCCGTCGACCGAGATCGCGTCCCAGCCCTCGCACTTGGGGTCCTTGCCGGTGTAGGGGCCCTCGTACTCCTCGGCACCGTCGAAGTAGTGCTTGGAGTACTCGGTGCCCGGACCCGACGGGAACGCCGTGGCGTCGAGCGAGCGGCAGATGCCGAACGCGACCTCGTCGGCGGTGACGGGCTGGCCGTCCTCCCACGTGGCGTCCTCACGGATGGTGAAGGTCCACTCCGTGAAGTCCTCGTTGGGCGTGCCCAGGTCGGTGGCGAGGTCGGGAACCAGCACCGGCTGGCCGTTCTCGTCACGGACGTACTGGGTCAGCGAGCGGCTCGTGAGCGCCTGCTGGATCGAGTTGCCGGTGACAGACCATCCACCGGTCGGGTCGAGCGAGTCCGGACCGGGGTCGCCGGGGAGGTAGACCGTGATGGTCCCACCCGGGGTGGCGCCCTCGACGTCAGCAGCGGGGCCCTGACGCTCAGCGTCCTTGGTGCCCCCCTCCTGCCCACCGAACTCGCGATCGGTGCCCGACCCGCTACCGCCCTCGTCCGACGACCCGCCGCCACAGGCGGCGAGGGTCAGAAGGGCGGCACCGGCGACGAGCGCGAGCGGCTTGTTGCGCTTCATGCTGTGCCTTTCGTCCGCGTCATCGCCCGGGAGTCCCCGTGCGTGTCCCATGGACGCTAGGTAGACGACGACCGCTCGAGGTGGTCGCGAACATCACGAAGCGGTGACCCTTCGTCGGGGTTGGTCACGAGGAGGTCACGGAGCGCGCTCCGGGCGTCGAGCGCACGATCGCCGGGCACGACCACCACCACGAGCGGCGTGGCGTGGCAGCACGCACCATGGACGCCGGGCTCGGGGCTGCGTGCGCGACGCAGCAGGTCTGCGGCGAGGCTCGCGTCCTCTCCACTGCCCGCGCTGAGCACGACGAGCCGGTGGGGACCGTCGACGAGCTCACGCATGGTCGGCGCGGCGCGGTCCACGCGTCCGGTCCGCCTCCGGCGCCGCGCGCGCTCGTCGTGGGCCTGGGTCGGCGCGGCGGCGGTGAGGCCGAGGACCGTCGGGTCCTGGCGCAGGATGGCGGTCTGCAGTGCGGCGATGGCAGGACCGGGGTCGATGCCCAGCTCGTCCGCCAGGGTGTGCCGCAGCCGCTCCACCACCTCGAGGGCGTGGGCCTGCCGTCCGGTGCGGACGAGCGCGACCGCCCACAGTCCCCACAGCTCTTCGCGCAACGGGTGGCGGGCGACCAGGTCCTCGAGAGCCCCCACCGCACCGGCGGACCGCCCGAGCGACAGGTCGAGCACGACCGCGGCGACCCGGGCGTCGACGCGCAGCTCCTCGAGCCGCCGCCGCTCCGCCGTGGCGACCGGCAGGTCGGCGAGGTCCGCATAGGCGTCTCCTCGCCAGAGCCGCATCGCAGCGGCCAGGTCGTCCCGCAGGACCTCGGCACGTCCCACGGCCGCGGGCTCGGTCAGCACCGGCGGTCGCATCCGGTCGCGCAGGCGCTCCACGTGGTCGCGTCCCGAGCGCACCACGGCCTCGAACCGGTCCACGTCCACGTCTGCCGCTCCGGCGGCGAGGCGGTAGCCGCCGCCCTCGTGGAGGAGCACCGAGGAGGCGGTGCGCGCACGACGCCCGGGCTCGAGACGGCGGCGCAGACCGGCGACGTAGCCCTGCAAGGTGTTGCCCGCGCCCGGAGGAGGAGCCCCTCGCCACAGGAGGTCGATGAGCCGGTCGGCCGCCACCGGCTGGTCACGCCACAGCACGAGCAGG
Source organism: uncultured Actinomycetota bacterium (assembly GCA_963740115.1). Taxonomy (GTDB): domain Bacteria; phylum Actinomycetota; class Actinomycetes; order Propionibacteriales; family Nocardioidaceae; genus Nocardioides. The sequence continues at coordinate 517,190 of CAVUCQ010000008.1, forward strand.
CCGAGGAGGCTGCGCAGCTTGGGGGCGCCCAGGGGCACCGGGGTGTCGCCGACGCGGGCCGCGCTGGAGCCGAGCACGTCGAGGTCGATCCGGACGGACGTCACCCGGCCCCCTTCCCCGCGTTACGATCAGAAAGGCTATGATCGTAACCGATAAACCGCTGATGCGCTCTGAGACGAGGTCCGATGGACACCGACCGCCCCGCGCGCGGTCCGCTGGAGGAGGTGCGGCACGTCCTCAACTCCGACGACCGCTTCCACGGCGTGGACCACGCCGAGGACGTCGAGGCGCTCAACCGCTTCCTCACCCGGGCCGGGTCGGCGTACGCCCCCCTGCCGGCGACGGCGGACCTCGGGGCCTACCGGGCGTTCCGCGACGTGACCCGCGACCTGCTGCTGCACCCCTCGACCGCGACCCGGCACTCCTTCAACCGCATCGCCGACCGCCACCCGATGACGGTCGAGGTGGGTGAGGGCGCCGCCCACCTGGGCCCAGCGGGCACCTCCGGGCAGTCGGCCGTCGACCGGATCGTCGGGGAGTCCATCGCCACCGTGCACGACGCCATGATCACGGGGGAGTGGGGGCGACTGCGCGAGTGCGAGCGGGGCGACTGCCTCTGGATCTACGACGACCCGACGCCCACCCAGGTGATGAGGTGGTGCAGCACCGACCCGTGCGGCAACGTCATGAAGGTCCGCGCCTACCGGGCACGTCGCGCGGCCGGTCCGTCGTCGATCTCACGCGAGGTCGGCGAACCCCGCTGAGAAGTGCCAGCCTGGGTATCGCCCTCGCAATGTCTCGAGGTGCTCGTCCCAAGCGGCGCCGTCGAGCACCTCCGGCGGGACGAGCGTGATCTCGCCGCCAGCTGCGACGAAGCCCCAGGAGAATCCGAGCAGCGGCCGCGCCTCGAGGCCGTTGCCCACGTCGTCAGGTACGCAGAGGAAGCTGTGGCCCATCCAGTGCATGTCCTCGCGGGACGCACGCGACGGCGCATCGAAGAGCGTCGGGTTGAGACCGAGCCAGCAGTAGGGGTGTGGGAGGTCGCCGAGGAAGGCGAGCGGGTCGACCTCGAAGCGCTCGCCGCGGCTCTCGTTGTCATCGGACCGGACCAGCTGCACCCAACCCATCACTGAGTCGTAGCCACGAAGCGGGCGTATGACGGTCGCCGTGCAGATGGGGTAGTCCACGGTGTCCGCTTGGCAACCCACGGCTGGCGGGTCGGTGTTTCGTCGGTAGTCGACGCGCACGCGCCCCGCGACGCCGTTGAGCACGAAGGGAATCTCCATGCGCGGACGCTAGCGGAGTGGAGGCGAGGGACAGCGTTGCTCAGTGCTCGCGGGCTCTGCCGGCGGCGCGGGGGCCGATGTGCCCGGCGTCGGCGAGCCAGCGCACGGTGTCTCGCATGGACTCCGCCAGGGAGCGGCCGCTGACGCCGAGCTCATCGACGGTCGCTGAGTAGTCGACGCGGGCGTCGATCGCGATGAACCGGGCACCCTCCACCGCGTGCGGCAGGAAGGGCCATTCGGTCCGGTAGCCGAGCTGCAGCACCGGGAGCATGGCCTTGAGCGGCAGGCGCGCCGCCGGGAGCCTGCGTCCTGTCACGGCTCTCAGCGTCTCGTGCGGAAGGGCGACCGTCTCGCCGGGGACCAGGTAGCGACGACCCGGTCGGTCGAGTGCCGCCACCACCACGTCCGCAGTGTCGCGGACGTCCACCCACTGCGTTCCACCCCGCGGCCAGGTGGGGAGACGATCGCGCAGGACGTCACGGATGATCTGGTCGCTCTCGCCGAGGTAGGGGTCGTGCGGGCCGAAGACGCCACCCGGATTGACGATGGCGATCGGGGCACCGTCATCCTGCCGGTCCCGGGCCTCACGCTCGGACTCCACCTTGCTCCGGGTGTACGGGCCGAGAGTGACGCCCAATGGGCTCTCATGGTCCAGGGTCGCACCGGGTCGCAGCAGCGCCCCGGTCGAGGACACGTGGACGATGCCGGTGCAGCCCGCCTCCATCGCCGCGTCCAGGACCGTCGTCGTGCCGGCCTTGTTCTCGCGCTGCATCCGCTCCGCATCGCGGCGCCGGTAGGAGTACGTGGCGGCGGCGTGGATGGCCCGGTCGCAACCCTGCGCCGCCTCTCTCGCCGCGGCCGCATCGGTCATGTCCCCGGGCACGACCTCGATGCGCGGGTCGTCCGGATCCACGTCGAGCAGCGCGAGGTTCTTCCGCAGCTTCGCTGGTGTCCGCACCAACGCCCGGACCCGGTGACCATCCTCGAGGAGGCGGCCGAGGATGTGGATGCCCAGGAACCCGGATGCACCCGTGAGCATGACGAGGGACATTGCCCCAGTCTGTCGCCAGCAGCCTCGGAGGGACAGTGCCGCATCTGTACCACCCAACAATCAGGGGCCAAGGCATGGGCTTCTCGCTGGCGACTCACCCAAGCCGCGTGATGCGCGCACACCGGGACTGCTGTGCGATGGGCCGGTGACGACCAACGAGAGACCAGCAGTCCCACGACGCACGTCGGAGGCGGGCTCGCACAGTGCGTCGACCGCGCATGTTGCCGGCGCACTGGCGCGGGAGTCGATGAGTCGTTCGTGGTACGCGTACGTGATCTCGTACGTCAGCTCCGTGCTCCTGATCCTGCCTGCCGTATGGCTGTGCGACTGGATCCTCTCCGGCTTCCATGCGGACGAGCCCTGGGGGCCGATCGTGTTCGCGGCCGTGATGGCTGTGCTCGGCTTGGTGCTGCAGCCGGTGCTGGTGGGAGCGGCCGTGCGGCTCGGATGGCTCGGCGTCGCCCTCCTGACGTTCGTGGGTCAGGCGGCGGTCGTCCTGATCACGGGCGCGGTCCTGCCCAATGTCACCATCGACGACTTCTGGACCGCGTTCTGGGTGGCCGTCGTGGTGGGCCTGACGAGCACGGTGATGGGTTGGTTCGGCAGTGCGGGCACGTCCCAGGTGCTCGTCGGCCGACTGGTCGCCTCAGCTCGGCGGAGGCCGACGACGCTGTCCGATCCCGACGTCGAGGGCGTCGTGTTCGTCCAGCTCGACGGGGTGCCGTTCCCAGTGCTGCAGATGGCGATCACCGCCGGCACCGTGCCGACGATGACCCGGTGGGTGAGATCCGGCACCCACCGCCTCCACGAGTGGACGCCCAAGCTGCCCGCCACGACGCCTGCCAGCCAGATGGGAATCCTGCACGGCGTCATCGACGGCATCCCGGCGTTCCGGTGGTACGACCGCGCCGCAGACCGGGTCCTGGTGGCCAACAAGCCCGCCGACGCCGCGGTCATCGAAGCAGCCATGACCACCGGCAAGGGACTGCTGGTCGACGGCGGGGTGAGCATCAGCAACCTGTTCACCGGTGACGCGCCGACGGCCGTGCTCACCATGAGCCGCCGCGCGCGCGGCGGTGAGGAGGCCCGACAGGCCGTCGCGCAGTTCGTCATGTCGCCTGCGGGACTCACCCGGGCGATCTCGCGGTCCATCTCCGAGCTCACCCGTGACCGGTTCCAGACCAGGAGAGCGATCCGCCGCGACGTCCAGCCCCGCTGTGAGCGGAACTGGGAGACCGCCCTGCTGCGCTGCGTCACCAACGGTGCGTTGCGCGACCTCAACACCATCTTGGTCTCGCAGCACATGCTCAAGGGGTTCCGGTCGATCTACGTCGACTACGTGGACTACGACGAGATCGCCCACCACGCGGGAATACTGCGTCCGGAGAGCCTGGAGGCTCTCGAGGCCGTGGATGGTGTCCTCCACCAGCTGGAGATGGTGGCCAGTGCCGCGCCGCGGAAGTACCGGTTCGTGATCCTCTCCGACCACGGGCAGGCGCAGGGCGCGACGTTCCTCGACCGCTACGGGGAGGACCTCGCATCGCTCGTCGCTCGTCTCGCCCAGAGCGACGTCGCGTCCTCCGACACCGACATCGAGGGCTGGGGTCGTACCCGGGCGCTGGTGGGGGAGCTCGCCTCGCCCAGCGGCGTCGGCGGCCGCACGATGCAGTCGGCCGCGAACGCCATGGACAAGGGTGATCGCAACGACCCCGACGCGGTCGCGGCGACGCCCGCGACCCGGGACGCGCAGGCCGAGGCGAAGCCCGCCCAGGGGGACGAGACCTTCCACGTCTTCGGATCCGGGAACCTCGGCCTGATCTACGTACGCGGCGAGAAGCGGCAGCTCACCCGACGAGACCTGTCTGCGCGCTACCCCGGCCTCGTGGCCGGGCTGGCCGCGCACCCAGGTGTGGGCTTCGTGGTCGTGATGGACGACGACGGCCCCGTCGTGCTGGGCGGCCAGGGTTGGCACCGGCTCGACGACGGCCATGTGGAGGGCATCGACCCCTTGCTGCCGTTCGGTTCGTACGCACCGGAGTTCGTCAAGCGCGTGGCCCACCGGCCCGAGGCGCCGGACATCTACGTGAACAGCCGTCTGGACCCGGGCACCGACGAAGTGGCGGCCTTCGAGGGCCTGGTCGGCTGCCACGGCGGCCTCGGCGGCTGGCAGGACCGAGCGTGCGCGCTCGTACCAGTCGACCTGCCCTTCCCCGACGAGCGTCTGGTCGGCGCCGACACGATGCACGTCGCGCTCCGCGACATCCTCCGCCACCTCGGACACAGGACCGGCATCACCGAACCAGGCGAGGAAGCTCTCCGCTGCGTCCGCCGACCCGGAGCCGGCGGACGACGTCAGGCTCCTACGCCCCAACTAGGTCCGGGCGAACCTCTCGGCGATGACACCGTGCCTCAACCCGCGGTCGCTGACGGTCAGCGCGTCCTGGCCCGTGAGCGTGAGGATCGTGCGGACGACGCACGCCCCGGCGAGGATGACCTCGGCCCGGGCCGGCTGCAGGCCGGCGATCTCGCGACGCTCCTCCGCAGAGCGGTTCCGGAACGCCTCGATCTGTCGGTCCACCTCGTCCGCGTCGATGATCGTCGCGTGGACGACGTCCGGGTCGTAGTGATCCAGACCGTGCCTGACGGCTGCCAGGTTGGTGGAGGTGCCACCGATCGCGATCACCATGTCCAGGCGCGGGCGGTTGCCCAGCTCGGCGAGCTCGGCTGCGATCGCGCTGAGAGCTGCGTCGACGGTCTCGCGAGGTACGGCGTCCGCGAGCCCGAAGCGCTCGGCGAACCGCACGGCGCCCACGTCGACGCTGAACTGTTCCTCGATCCGGTCCACGCTCCCGAAGGTGAACTGGCTGCTGCCGCCGCCGGAGTCGAACACCAGCAGTCGGTCACCGGTCAGTGGAAGCGCCGACACGGCGGCCATGTACGCGAGCCGAGCCTCTTCTCGACCCGAGATGATCTCCACGGTGACTCCGCAGCGGCTGTGGACGGCCGCCACGAGCTCGTCCCGGTTCGACGCCTGACGGAGTCCCGCGGTACCCACCGCGACGATGTCGAGCGGACCGTCACGCCGGGCCTCGTCGACCAGGTCTCCGATGGCGTCGACCGTGCGGCTCATCGATGCGGGGGTCAGCCCACCGGCCGCCGCCAGTCCTTCGCCGAGCCTGGTGACCACGGCGGTCTCGACGTCGCTCTGCGGCGTGCCACCCTCGTCGCGGTGACCGAGCGCGAACTTGATCGAGTTGGTGCCGACGTCGATGACGGCGAACCGCCTCGGTCCCCAGCCGAGCATCGACTTGAGTCCCTTGGCCACGCAGACGTTGCGCCGACCCTCCAGCCCCAGCCGGCCGATCGTCCGCAACACGAGGCCAGGGTCCGGGGACTCCACGGCGACGGTTCGGGTGGTCCTTCCTTCGGCGCGCACCTCGGTGAGCTCGATCATGCAGTCGTCCATGACCGACCGGCGACGCCGCTTGTGGGTCCCCACGGCGCGCAGGTCGTCGCGCCCACCAACCAGGTGCTCCACCAGCTGCTCCATGCTGAGCTCGGATCGCCGGGTTTCCGGTGGCGGTGCGCCGAGAGCCGCGAAGGCGGCCGCGACCGCTTCGGCCTCGAGCGGGAAGGGGGCCTTCATCGTCGGCACCCACAGCTGCAGCCCGGCGCCGTCCACCTGCTGCAGGACCTTGACGTCCAGGACGCCGGCGCGCACCTTGACGGAGGCGTCGTCGTACATCGACAGGATGTAGGTCTCGTCGCTCTCGTCGGCTGCTGCGGTCCGCAACGATCCAAGGGCGTCGAGCTCGTCGAGGTCGTCGCCGAACGTGCGCCACTCCCACCGTGGTACGACGGCCGGCGCGGACGGGTGGATGGTCATCCCGGCCCGAGGTCCGGCTTCGCGTCCGGCTCCGCGGAGAGCTCGGCTGCGAAGAACTCGAGCGCCGTCTTCGTCTTCGTCTGCTGCTCGCCCGAGACGTCCAGGCCCTTGGCGGCCAGGAAGGCCCTCAGCTCCGCCGCGGCCTGGAAGGCCTCGGAGGGCGGAGCCTTGGCCGACAGCTCAACGATCCGCGACCCGTCGGGATAGAACCAGAGCTCCGCGACGAGGCGCATGCCCAGCTCCGGGGGGCGGAGCTTGAGCTTGAAGACGGTGATCGGCCCCAGGATCGACAGGTCGTCCAGCGCCAGGCCGTCGGGTGCGTGAGCCTTGTAGAACAGCCGTTGCTCCTTGGAGTAGAGCGTGCGGATCCCCTTGCGTCCGGCCGCGACCTCCTTCACGTCCTTCGAGCCGAGCATGCCCTTCATGGACGCAGAGCACACGAACCCACCCGGCATGGCGTCGACCTCGACCACGAGGTTGTCCGAGCCCCTCTCCTCCTGGACTTCAGCAGGCACCACGGGCCTCAGCTTGACCACGGAGTCGTCCCCCCGCCCCTGGACCCGGCGAGCCCTGACGACCACCCCGACGGCGTTGAGTGCCAGGTCAGGGGTGTCGAAGAAGTACACCTGCCGGATCTGCGCGTCGAGCGGGTCGACTCCCAGGGCCGCGACCGCCTGGCGTCGAAAGGAGTCCGGCACCGTCATCTTGAGCTCGACGCTGTCCGCGTCCCTCGCCAGCGCCAGCAGCTCGCCGACCTGGGCATCGGTGAGTCGAGCCGATGGCTCGTCGGACCTGACAGTCATCCTTCGCTCCCGTCCCTGGTGGGAGGTCGCGTCGCCACGACACCGCCGTGTCGGACACTGTGCAGCGCCGCGCGACGCTGGGCATCACCCGGAGCGTGTGACGTGCCGTCACGGCTCCGCCGACGGGAGCCGTTGCCCGGCCGGTGCGAGCGGCCACGCTGTGCCGTCAGAGCGTCCCTGAACCCGATCCACGTTCGGGTCACGGTCATCGCCGCACCACACGCCGCCGCAGGGTGGGCGAGGCCACCACCTCGTAACCGGCCTCGAGGAAGACCTGCACCAGCCCGACCGAGGCCTCGTCCCAGATCACGGACTTCCCCGGTGGCGGGTCGATCGGGTACCCCTCCAGGACGCGGGCGCCCACCTGCTCGCCGTACTCGACGGTGGCGGCGGCGAGCTCGTAGGTCAACCCGGAATGGCGCCGGCCCTTGCGGACGACGAAACAGGTGACTGACCAGACGCCCTCGAGCTCGGGGTCCATCCGCATCCACGCCTGCTTCCGGCTCCACAGCCTGGGGTAGTTCTCCCGCGGCTCCACCGCCACCCAGCCGGCCGCCTCGCCGTCCACGTACCCGATCAGCCCAGACGTCGGTCCGGCGGTGCCGCAGGCGGTTTGCTCCAGAAGCGCGGCGTCCCTCTGCTCCTGGGTCGTGTCGCGCCAGATCCAGCCGGGCACCTTGAGCGCTTGGCACCGGCACTTGCGGGCGCCACCTGTGGCGAACACCGCCTCGACGTCCTCGGTCGATGCTTGGTTGGCCGGGAGCCACGTGAAATCGGGCATGCGGCGACCCTAGTTGCCAGCAGGACGCCTTGAAGCCCATCGGATCCCGGACGAACGGCGGCGCACGTCGGGCGCACGCTCATTCAGATCCGTAGCCAGCCCACATCAGCGACGTCACGGGGCAGCGTCATCTGTCCGTGTCTCCTCGCCGTTCATTGCCCGTCACCCGCATCGAGCCTCCGCTTCGCGGTCGCCCGTCGGGCCAGCGCCCTCTGAAGCATCAGCGTGCTGGAGGCGGCTACCACCAGTGCTGCGACGTTGGCGCCGAGCACCCCGATGGCGCCCAGGGCGGACCCGGTCTCTCCCAGCCCGAGCGCGACGCCGAGGTATGCGGCGGCTGGGATGGTGGTCACGGAGACGGCCACGCCGACGCCGGAGCTGGCGCGGGTCTCGAGCGCTAGCATTCCGGCCACTCCGGCAGCGAGCGCGACCACGATGGTTTCGTTGGTGACCTGGGTCATGCTGGCCAGCACGGTCGAATCGATGTTGAACGCTGATGGGATCCGCCCGTATCGATCCTGCGTGAAGGCAGATAACGCCGCCGCACCGCTTGCGAACGCCATGCCGATCACCAGTGTTGCGAGCGCGCGACCGGCGAGGCGAAGACGACGATCCACCAGCCCAACACCCACTGCGGTGATCGGGAGCAGGTCCGGACTGATCGCCATCGCGCCGACGATGAGGATCTCGCTGTACAAGACCACGCCGAAGCACGCGATCACGCCTGCCGCGAGCATGAACACGAGGTAGCGGGCGATCGGCCGGGAGTTGCGCGCGGCCATACCGAGCACGTCCTCCCAGACCAGGCCCGCCTCGCCCGTATCGCCGCTCGACCGGCCCAGCACCTCCACACGCATCAGCGTGCACTGCGCTTCAGGCACGCCCAGCCGACGCAAATCACCCAGGAGCTGGTCGACCGCACTTGGGTGGGCCGTTGCCAGCACCACCGAGTGCCCCGCCCGCATCGCGCTGGTGAGCGTGATGCGGTCAACATCGTTGCTCTCGTCGAGCATCCGCGCGACCGCCGCCATCAGCGCGGACTCGCCAAAGACCTCGAGCTTGATCATCGGCGGAGCCTAACTCCCACGGCCTCGGTGATCCTTTTCGATCACGAGATCGCGGTGAAGCGTCAGACCTGTTGCGCGGCGAGACCTCGCATGGGCGGTGAGGCGGGGTTGAGTGAACCGTTGGCCGGCGCGAGGGACCTCGCTTGCCGGCGCGTGGCTCGACGGTTCATCCGAGACGGGGGATGCCTTCATCCGCTGACCGGATGAGGATCCGTCAAACAAGGTGGATCCACCACTTCAGCTCCGTGAAAGGTCGCCACATGTTCGACGACAACGGCTCGTTCTTGCTGGCCCTCTTTGAGTTCTTCCTGTTCTTCGCGTGGTTCATGTGCTTGTTCTGGGTCCTCGGCGACATCTTCCGGAGCAGGGACCTGGGCGGAGGAGGCAAGACAATGTGGGTGATCTTCGTCATCGTCATCCCGTGGTTGGGCATTCTGGTCTACATGATCGCTCGAGGGCACGGCATGCACGAGCGCCAGCTGGCGCAGGCCAGTGAGGTCCAGGCGGCGCAGGCGGCATACATCAAGTCCGTGGCCGGCCCGTCCTCAGGCGACGTCGCCAGCCAGATAGCCAACGCCAAGGACCTACTCGACAGGGGAGCGATCACCCAGGCGGAGTTCGATCAGATCAAGGCGAAGGCGCTCGCCTCCTGACCTTCTATCCTTCCTGGCACCGTTGTGCGTCGCCCACCGCCCCGCGCCGGATCCGCAGCCCTGATTGGTGACGACGTCGGTTGTCGTAGTAGTCAGAGACAAATCGCTCTCACCTGCGGGGATGTGGGCGCTGGGGATGTCGAACGCCGAGGCCGAAGATCTCGCCAAGGCGCAAACCGAGTCCGGCGCCGAGGGTGGCGAACAGGCGTTAGCGCTCAGGGAGCGCGTCGTGCATCTCGCTGACGCGCGCAGACCAGCAGTGCGCCCGTCAAGCCGGACCGGCTCCCGCCTCGACGTGCTGGGCGAGGTACTGCGCGACACCGACGCGGTCCATGGCAGCGATCTGTGACTCGAACCAGTCGGCGTGCTTCTCCTCGTCGAGGACCATCTCCTCGAAGACGGACGCGGTGCCGTGGTCGCCCAGGTCGTGGCACTCCTGCGCGGCGCCGTTGAACTGGGTCACGGCGTCCTGCTCGCTGCCGAGGGCGAGACGGAGCATCTCCTCCGGGCTCTCCCCGATCTGCAGCGCGTTGAGACGCTGCACGTTGGGGTGGCCGTCGAAGAGCAGGATCCGGCCGATCAGGGCGTCGGCGTCCTTCATCTCGTCGATGGACAGGTCGTAGAAGACCTTGCCCAGTGTCGGCAGTCCCCAGTTGTCGAGCATCCGGGCGTGCAGGAAGTACGTGTTGGTGACCGAGAGCTCGAAGGTCAGCGCGTCGTTGAGAAGCTCGACCACGCGCGAGTCAACTGGCTGCACCCTCCACCTCCAGCATTGCGGATTCCGTCGCCCGATGGTGGCACACCTGCGCCTTGACCGTGAAGATGCACGAGCCACAGTCCTGAGCGGCCCCGGTCGTGCGGCAGACCGCCGAGAGTGTGCGGGCGCCGTCGGCCAGCGCGGCCTCGACGGCCCGGTCGCTGACGGCGCGGCACTGGCAGACGATCACAAGGGCTCCTGGAAGTGGGGTGTGTTGCTAAGGGTAGGCTAACCTGATTGCCGTTGGAGAATCGGGATGTTCCGCGATGGGGATCTACTGGGGGTAGTAGCGGTAGAGCGCCCGCGCGACGCAGGCCGGCTTGGCCGAACCCTCGACCTCCACGGTGAAGTCGACGGACACCTGGACACCGTCGCCGGGGACGTCCTCGACGGAGTGGACAGCGCCGTGCAGGCGGATCGAGCTGCCCACCCGCACCGGGCTCGGGAAGCGCAGCTTGTCCAGGCCGTAGTTCACTCCCATGCCGATGTCTCGTGCGTCGAGCAGCTTCGAGAACAACGGGATGAGCAGCGAGACGGTCAGGTAGCCGTGCGCGATGGGCGCACCGAACGGGCCCGCGACAGCGCGATCGACGTCGACGTGGATCCACTGGTGGTCGTCAGTCGCGTCCGCGAAGGTGTTCACCCGTCCCTGGGTGATCTCGAGCCATCCGGTGGTGCCCAGGTCCGTGCCGGCCAGGCCGCGCAGCCCGGCGAGGCCATGGACGACCGTGGTGGTGGCGTCGGACGGCGCTCGGGTGGTCATGGTGGTTGTCATGTCGTGGTCCTCGCTCGTCAGGAAGCCAGCACGTGCCTGGCCATGACCAGACGCTGGATCTGGTTGGTGCCTTCGTAGATCTGGGTGATCTTGGCGTCGCGCATCATCCGCTCGACGGGGAAGTCCTCGGTGAAGCCGTAGCCGCCGAGCAGCTGCACGGCATCGGTCGTGACCTGCATGGCCACGTCGGAGGCGTAGCACTTCGCTGCCGCGCTGAAGAACGACAGGTCCTTGTCGCAGCGCTCGGACTTCGCGGCCGCGACGTAGACCATCTGGCGCGCGGCTTCCAGGCTCATGGCCATGTCCGCGAGCATGAACTGGATGCCCTGGAAGTCGGCGATGCGCTTGCCGAACTGCGTGCGCTCCTTGACGTAGCCGAGCGCGAAGTCCAGGGCCCCTTGGGCGATGCCGACCGCTTGCGCCCCGACGGTGACGCGGGTGTGGTCCAGCGTGCGCAGGGCGATCTTCAGGCCCTCCCCGGGCTCGCCGATCATGCGGTCGCCGGGGATGCGCACGTTGTCGAAGTGCAGTTCTCGCGTGGGCGAGCCCTTGATCCCCATCTTCTTCTCCTTCTCGCCGAAGGAGAAGCCGGCGTCCGACTTCTCGACGACGAAGGCGCTGACGTTGGAACCTCGCTTGCCGTCGGGGTCGGTCACGGCGAGCACGGTGTAGTACTCGGAGAACCCGGCGTTGGTGATCCAGGACTTCTGCCCGTTGAGGACCCAGTCGTCGCCCTCGGCCGTGGCCCGGGTTCGCATGGCGGCTGTGTCGCTGCCGGCCTCCCGCTCCGACAGGGCGTAGGAGAACGTCGTGTGGCCCTCGGCGAGGGGCCGCAGGTACTTCTGCTTCAGGTCCTCGGACCCCGCGAGGAGCAGCGGGGTGCTTCCCAGCTTGTTGGCACCGGGGATGAGGGACGAGGAGGCACACACGCGCGCGACCTCTTCGACAACGATGGCGGAGGCCACCGCGTCCGCGCCGACGCCGCCGTACGCCTCGGGGACGTGCGGTGCATGGAAATCGGAGGCCACGAGGGCGTCGTACGCCTCCTGGGGGAACGAGGCGGTCCGGTCGACCTCCGCGGCGTACGGCGCGATCTTGTTCTCGGCGACCGCGCGCACGGCCTCCCTCAGGTCTTCGTGGTCCTCGGGGACCTGGAACAGGTCGAAGTCGGTGTTCGGGTTCATGATGGGCGCCCTTTCCGTGGCATGGGGATCGAGCGAGCACTCGTGCTCGCTCACGTGGTTGCGAGAGGTCAGCTGGGTGTGGGGGTGGTCAGGAAGTCGGTGATGACGGGGAGCACCTCGGCTGCGCTGTCGAGCAGCATCAGGTGGCCTCCGCCGTGGAGGACGTGCAGGCGTGCGTGGGGGATCCGGCAGGCGACGACGCGAGCGTTGAACAGCGGCACGATCGGGTCGTCGTCCCCGTGAACGACGAGCGTCGGCTGGCGCAGCTCGTGCAGCCAGGGGAGGCTGCTCCATCCCACGAGACCGGCGAGGCGGTACCACCAGGCCTTCAGGTCTGCCGGCGGTCGGAGGTGGAGCTGGTGCACCAGCTGCGGCTCCTCGCGCAGCCGACCGCCGAAGATGGTGCCGGCGGCTCTCTCGAGCTCCTGCAGGTTGCGGTACGCCCTCGGTCGGGCGAACTGGAGGAGCACGCCGGGCCTGCCGGGTACGCCGATGGCGCCGTACCCGGTGGACGCGAGCACCAGCCGCTCGACCCGGTCAGGGGATGACCGGGCCAGCTCCTGTGCCACCGTCCCGCCGAGGCTGACGCCGAGCACGTGGGCACGGTCGACGCCGACGGCGTCGAGCACGCCGGCCGCGAAGGCCGCGAGCCGCGAGACGGTGTAGGGCCGACGCGGCATCTCGGTGGCTCCGATGCCGGGCGGGTCGAAGGCGATGGTGCGGAAGCCGGCGAGGTGCTGCTGCAGGTCGTCCCAGAGCGGGACCTGGCTCCACACACCGCCGATGAGCAGCAGGGGCGGACCGTCGCCAGTGACCCGCACCCTGGTCCGGAGGCCATCGACCAGGAGAGTCTCGTCGGAGGTCACTGCTCCCTCACGTAACGTCCCGGGGCCGCCTCGATCGGCGGGTGCGTCGTGCTGCCCAGCGTCGCCGGAGCGGTGCGCGCGTCGCCGGACCTGGCCCGGGCCCACTCCGCCCAGTGCGTCCACCAGGTGCCTTGCTGCTTGGTGGCGGCGGCGAGCCACGCCTCGGGCTGCGTGCCCGTGACCGACCCGGTCCGGTAGTGCGCCTTCGGGTTGCCGGGCGGGTTGACCAGGTGCTGGATGTGTCCGCCGCCCGAGAGGACGAAGGTGGAGTCGCCCCCGAAGAGCTGCGTCGACCGGTACGCCCCCTCCCACGGGACGAGGTGGTCGGTCTCGGCACCGACGATGTAGGTGTCGACGCTGACCCGTCCGAGGTCCACCGGAGTGCCGAGGACGGTGAGTCCACCGGGAGTCGCGAGGTGGTTGTTGATGGCGATCTCGAGCATGTCGCGCTGCAGCGCGCCGGACACCCGGGTCGTGTCGTTGTTCCAGGCGAGGATGTCGAACTGGGGCGGGGGCGAACCCATCAGGTAGTTGTTGACCCACTGGTTCCAGACGAGCTCGTTGGGCCGCAGCCACGAGAAGATCGAGGCGATCGCGCGCCCGTCCACGACGCCGGCGGCTTCGGTGGCCAGCCGTGCCGCGCCGTTCAGCGCAGGATGGAGCGCGAGGCCGGCGACGTTGGGGACCGACATGTCGATCTGGCTGACCCCGAACCCCGCGTAGGCGATCCGGTCGTCCCCGATGTCCTCCAGGTGGGCCATGGTGGCGGCCAGGAGCTGACCACCGGCACAGAGTCCGACCGTGCCGACCTTCTCGCTGCCGCTGATCTCCTGGACCGCGTCCAGGGCGTCGATGAGCGCCTGGGCGTAGGTGTCGAGGTTCCAGTCGCCGTGCTCCTGGCTCGGGTTGCGCCAGCTCGTGACGAACACCTGGATCCCCTCGCTCAGGGCGTGCTCGACGAAGCTGCGGTCCCTGGCCAGGTCGAGGACGTAGTAGCGGTTGATGACCGACCAGACGATGAGCAGCGGGACGCTCTGCACCTCGGGCGTGGTGGGGGTGTACTGGATGATCTCCAGGAGCTCGTTGCGGAACACGACCTGACCCGGCGTCGCGCCGACGTTCTCGCCGACCGTGAACGGGCTGGAGTCGACCTGTCGCGGCATGCCGCGGTTGTTCCTGAGGTCGGAGGCCAGGTTGCGGGCGCCCCGGACCAGGCTCATCCCGCCGGTGTCGAAGGCGTGCTTGAGGGCGGTGGGGTTGCCCACAAGGGTGTTCGTCGGTGCCAGCGCACTGGCGAGGATCCCCGCGGCGAAGCGCGCCCGCTCGCGGGTCTGCCAGTCGACGTCGGCGTTGTCGACGGCCTCGTTGATCGCCCGCTCGACCACCAGGTAGGCCTGGCCGATCCTGCGGTAGATCGGGTGCGAGGACCACGCCGGGTCCGCGAAGCGCTTGTCGCCCTTCACCGGGTCGAGGGTCGAGGTGCCGGCCAGCGCGGCCGCGACCTCGGCTGCCAGGTGGCCGGTCCGGTCGATCAGGGCGGGTGTGCGGGCGAGGGCGCGCAGCAGGGCTGCGGCGTTGTTGTCGGGCGCGGTCGGCTCCGGGGTGGAGCGGTCCAAGAGGTACATCAGGGGTCCGTTCGGGTGGGAGTTCTGGGCTGAGCGTGGGGTGGCGTTCACAGCAGCGGGGGCTCGGTGGCGAGGCGCACCTCGGTCTCGGTGACGCCCGGTGCCAGCTCGACCAGCTGGAGGCCGCGGGGGGTGACGTCGATGACGGCGAGGTCGGTGATGATGCGTTGCACCACGCCCTTGCCGGTGTAGGGCAGGGAGCAGCGGTCGACGATCTTGTAGGAGCCGTCGCGGGCCAGGTGCTCCATCAGCACGATGACGCGCCGGGCACCGTGGACGAGGTCCATCGCGCCGCCCATGCCCTTGACCATCTTGCCGGGGATCATCCAGTTGGCGATGTCTCCCGTGGCGCTGACCTGCATCGCCCCGAGGATGGCCGCGTCGACCTTGCCGCCGCGGATCATGGCGAAGGAGGTCGCGGAGTCGAAGAACGACGCCCCGTTGCGCACGGTGACGGTCTCCTTGCCGGCGTTGATGAGGTCGGCGTCGACCTCGAGCTCGGTGGGGTAGGCGCCGAAGCCGAGGATCCCGTTCTCGGACTGGAGGACGATCTCGACGTCGTCGGGGACGTGGTTGGGCACCAGCGTCGGGAGGCCGATGCCGAGGTTCACGTAGGAACCGTCGGTCAGCTCCGCGGCCGCGCGGGCCGCCATCTGCTCGCGGGTCCAGCTCATGTGCGTGCCGTCCGTCCTGAGGAGTGGGGGGTTCCGGTCTCTCGCACGGTCCGCTTCTCGACCCGCTTGTCCGCCGCCTGCTCCGGACTCAGCGGCACCACGCGGTGCACGAACACGCCGGGGGTGTGGACTTCGTCGGGGTCCAGGTCTCCCGGTTCGACGAGGTGCTCGACCTCGGCGATCGTGACCCGTCCGGCCATCGCGGCCAGCGGGTTGAAGTTGCGCGCGGACCTCTTGAAGACGAGGTTGCCGTGCCGGTCGCCCTTCCAGGCGCGGACCAGTGCGACGTCGCAGACGATGGCCTCCTCGAGGACGTAGTCGGTCTGGCCGAAGCGGCGTACCTCCTTGGCCGGGGAGGCGATCTCGACGGCGCCGTGGGCGTCGTACTTCCAGGGCAGGCCACCCTCGGCGACCTGGGTGCCGACGCCGGTGGCCGTGTAGAACGCCGGGATCCCGGAGCCGCCGGCCCGGAGTCGCTCGGCGAGGGTGCCCTGGGGCGTGAGCTCGACCTCGAGCTCTCCGCCGAGGTACTGCCGGGCGAACTCCTTGTTCTCCCCGACGTACGACGCCACCATCCGGCGGATCCGACCTGCGGCGAGCAGGCGCCCGAGGCCCCAGTCGTCGAGGCCGCAGTTGTTCGACACCACGTCGAGTCCGTCGACCCCGAGGTCGAGCACCGCCTCGATCAGCACCGACGGGATCCCGCAGACGCCGAAGCCACCGGCTGCCACCGAGGCCCCACTCTGGATGTCGGCCACCGCTTCGGCAGCCGACCACACGACCTTGTCCATTGTCTTGCCCTTCAGGCCCAGTGGCCGGTGACGAGGAGGATCCCGGCGAGGGAGGTCACGCCGATGAAGAGGGTGCCGACGGCCGAGACGACCATCACGGCTCCACTGCCCTTGAGCAGGGACGCGATCTTCACGCTGCAACCCATGCCGAACAGGGCGGCGCCTAGGGCAGCCACCTGGACGTGTCCGATCCAGTCGAGTGCCGACGCGGGCACGACGCCGGTGCTCCGGAGCGCGACGCAGGCCAGGAAGCCGAGGACGAACAGGGGCACGAGGGCCGTCCGGCCCTTTCCCGCCGAGCCGGCAGACGACCCCATCCGCTGCATGATGCTGACCGCGGCCACGACCGGTGCGAGCATGACGACGCGGGTGAGCTTGACGACGACGGCGACCGCGACGACGGCGGCGCCTGCCGGGCTGGCCGCGGCCACCACCTGGCCCACCTCGTGGACGCTGGCTCCGGCCCACATGCCGAACTGCAGGTCGGTGAGGCCGAGGGGTCCCTGGAGGAGGGGAAGGAGCACGAGTGCCAGGGTGCCGAACAGCGTCACCATGGCGATGGAGACCGTCACGTCCTCCTCGTCCGCGCCGGCGGTGTCCTCCATGCCGGCAATCGCCGAGGCGCCGCAGATCGAGAAGCCGGTGCCGATCAGGAGGGCCCGGGGAGCGCTGAGACCCACCCGCCGCCCGAGCCACGTCGTGAACACGAGCGTGCCGACGAGGCTCCCGGCGACGACGGCGATCAGCGGCAGGCCGAGCGCGGTGATGGAGGCGAACGAGACCGAGAACCCGAGCAGGACGATGCCGACCCGCAGCAGCTTCTTGGTGACCAGTCCGAGCTGACTGGCTGCCGTCTGCGGCAAGACCCCGAGGTTCGCCGCGGCGACGCCCAGGCCGATCGCCCAGGTCAGGATTCCCACCTGGGGGACGAGCAGGTGCCCGAGCACCGCCGCGCCGAGGCCCAGCGCCGCGACGGCCATGCCGATGCCGGCGTCCAGCGAGCGTGGTGTGGCTCGCCGGGACGAGGTGACGTCCTGCTCCGCGACCGGGTCGGGGACGACTGTCGGGCGGGTCTCCATGACGGTCATCGGAGCGCGTCCTCGCGGACCAGCCGGTCGAGCACCCGCGGGTGCATGCCGAGCCAGGCGGCGATGAGGACGCGGTGTCCGGTGATGAAGCGGTCGAGCAGTCGGGATGCCATGGGTCAGCCCACCGCGAGCTCGCGCTTGAGGATCTTGCCGGTCGACGTCATCGGAAGAGCAGCGACGAACTCGACCATGCGCGGGTACTTGTACGCCGCCATCTGCTCCTTGCCCCAGGCGAGCAGCTCCTGCTCGGTCGTCTCGGCGCCCGAGTGGAGGATCACGTACGCCTTCACTTCCTCGCCGTGCGAGTCGTGAGGGACGCCGATGACGGCGGCCAGTGAGACGGAGGCGTGCGTCATCAGCACTTCCTCGACCTCGCGGGGGTACACGTTGAACCCGCCCCGGATGATCATGTCCTTGGCTCGGTCGACGATGTAGTAGTAGCCGTCCTCGTCGCGCCTGGCCAGGTCGCCGGTGCGGAACCAACCGTTCCGCATGACCTCGGCGGTCGCCTCGGGACGGTTGTAGTAGCCCTTCATGATGTTGTGGCCACGGATCGCGATCTCGCCGACGGTGTCGGTGCCCTCGACGACGTTCCAGTCGTCGTCGACGAGCGCGCACTCGACACCCCAGATCGGGACCCCGATCGAGCCCGGCCTGGGTGCCCGGCCGGCCTCGGCGAAGGTCGCCAGCGGCGACGTCTCCGAGAGCCCGTAGCCCTCGAGGATCTGCACGTGGAAGCGGTCCTTGAACTGCTTGATGATCTCGACCGGGAGGCTCGCGCCGCCCGAGACCGCAACGCGCAGGTTCGCCGCGATGTGGTCGACGTCGACGTCGTCGGTGAGGGCGCCGAGCAGTCCCCAGTACATCGTGGGAACGCCGGCGAAGAAGGTGACGTCCTCTTGCTGGAGCAGGCCGAGCGCCTTCACGGCGTCGAACCGGGGGAGCAGGACGAGCGTCGCTCCGACGGCGATCCCGGCGTTCATCTGCACGGTCGAGCCGAACGAGTGGAACAACGGCAGGGTGATCAGGTGCACCTCGTGCTCGACGACGCCGAACTGCCGGTTGCACGTCAGTGCGTTGAGCAGCAGGTTGGCGTGCGAGAGCTCCGCTCCCTTGGGCTGGCCGGTCGTCCCGCTCGTGTAGAGGATCACTGCAGTGTCGGTCGCCTCGGTCACGACCGTCTCGAACGTGGCGGGCTGGCCGGCCACCGCGGAGTGCAGGGTCTCGGCGCCCTCGATCGGCGACTCGGCACCGGGGGTGGCGGTGATGAGGAAGAAGGTCTCGCAGCGGTCGGCCTGGGTGAAGCCTGCCCAACCCTCAGCGGCCATCGGCAGCTCGGGGGTGCCTTCGAAGCACACGTACGCCTTCGCGTCGGAGTCCTCGAGGTGGTAGGCCACCTCCCGGCCCTTCAGCAGGACGTTGAGCGGGACGACGACGGCGCCGGTCTTCAGGATCGCGAAGTAGACGGCCGGGAACTGCGGCAGGTTCGGGCAGGACAGCGCGACCTTGTCGCCGGGCTTGATGCCGCGGCTCACCAGCAGGTTCGCGACGGCGTTGGCCTTGGCGTTCAGCGTCCTGTAGTCCAGGCGCGAGTCGCCGAGCACGACCGCGTCGCGGTCGGGGTGGCGGCGGGCAGTGTCGTCGAGGAGGACGGAGAGGTTCAGCATCAGGGGTCCTTGGGTGCAGGTGGGAGACGAGAGGGAAGAGGGCAGAGGGGGAGAGGCGGGAGGGGCGTCAGCCGACGTGGAGCTGAGCGCCGAAGGCCGCGCTCGGCGTCCGGAGCATGCCGCTCAGGACGTCGAGAAGGGCCTCGGCCCCGGGCCACTCGCCGTACCCCGACGCAGGGTTCAGGTGGCCGACCGGGCCGATGTCGATGAACCGGCTGCCCCACGCGTCGGCCAGGGCCCGCACACGTTCCACGTCTCCCAGCGCGTCGTTCGTGCTGGCGGCCAGGATGCTGCGGAACCGCAGCCGGTTGCGGGGGATGGGCAGCCAGCCGGACTCCTCGAGCTCTGCGAGCGAGGGGTACTCCGCAGGAAGCGGCCGGGCGAGGTCGGGTGGCGTGGCGAGGAGCGCCCCACGGACCGGCAGGTCGTGCGTCCGGGCCCAGTGGACCGTGGTCAGGACTCCGGCGCTGTGGGCCACGATGGTGACCGGTGAGCCGGCGTCCAGGATCACCTGGTGCAGGTCGGCCACCCGACCGGCCAGGTCGCGCTTGTCCCGGTCGAACGAGGGAACGACGACGGCGCCGGGCAGCCGCGCGGCGAGCCGCGTCTGCCAGTGGTCCTCGACGTTCCCGCGGAGGCCCGGCACGATGACGGTGGTTCGTGATTCCCTGAGCATCATCGTGCCGGGTCTCCTTTCGGTGGGGGTGTCAGGACGACGCGACGGCGCTGGCGCGCTTGATGCTGCTGGGGTAGGCCCGGCGTCCGACGAGGAGCGCCACGATGGCGAGGACCGACACCAGGGGCATGACCTGCATCGCGTCGACCAGGCCGATCCGGTCGGCGATCAGGCCGACCACGAGGGGGCCGGCAGCCAGGCCGAGCAGGTTGTTGGCCATGGTCAGCGTGCCGAAGGCGGTGGCGCGGATCGAGGCGGGGGTCAGGTTCGCCACCATGGCACCGGCGGGACCGGAGACGCCGGCGGCGAAGAAGGCGCCGACCGCGATCAGGACCAGCTGGAGCGCGCCCGGGCCCTGGGCGAAGCCGAGCAGCAGGAGCGCCAGGGACAACGAGGTGTAGACCAGCGACGTCGTCCACTTGTGGATCGGCTTGGTCCGGGTGAGCCGGTCGGTGATGACACCGCACGCGATCATGCCGACGCCCATGAGGAGGATGAAGCCTGCCGCGGCGATGCCGGCCTTGTCCGGCGCGAGGCCGTAGGCGCGGTTGAGGTAGCTCGGCAGCCAGGCGAAGAGAGACCCGGCGACGAACAGCTGCAGGCCGCTGCCGACGTAGGCGCAGACCACGGAGGGGGTGGAGACGAGGGTGCGCAGCCGGGCCCGCTGACGGGTGGCGGTGGTCGGCTCGGCGACCACGTTCCCGGGGTGCTGGTTGCGGAGGAGCTTCGCGTCGTTGACGAGGAGGAAGTAGAGGACGACCAGCACCAGGCCGACCACGCCCATCACGCCGAAGGACCAGCGCCAGCCGAGGTGGACCGCGAGGATGCCGCCGAGGAAGACGCCGAGGACCGAGCCGAACGACCCGCCGGCCATGAAAGCACCGGTGAGGGACGCGCGCTTCGACGGCGCGAACACCATCAGCACGACGGCCAGGCCGACACTGCCGTAGGCGGCTTCGCCGAGCCCGATGAAGAGGCGGGCGAGCATCATCTGCTCGTAGTTCGCCGCCACGGCGGAGCCGACGGTCGCGATGCTCCACAGGGTGGCCATCGCGATGATGGCCTTGGAGCGACCCCAACGGTCGCCCAGCAGGGACAGGGGGACCGCGAGCAGGCCGACGGTCAGGGCGACGATGCTCGTGAGCGCGCCGAGCTGGGTGTCAGTCAGTGCCCACTCGACCTTGAGGAAGGGGAAGACAGCCGAGAGGACCTGGCGCGACATGTAGTCGGACAGGAGGAGGCCGAAGGTCAGGGTGAAGACGATCAGCGGGAAGAGCCGCGAGCGGGTGTCTCCGGCCACGGGAGTGGCGGGAGCCGGCTGGGCGGCTCTCTCGAGGGTGGGGGTGGTCATGGGTGCTCCAATACGACGGGTCGGTATGAGGGTCCCGCCGCGGACGTCATCGGCTGCTGCGGGCAGGGAGGGACACGGGACACGGATGGGTGACCATCCGTGCCCCGTGGCGGGGAGCTGGCTCAGGCGTGGAAGGTGAAGCCGAGCTCGCCGGACTTGCGGTTGGGCGCGTAGCCGAGTCGGGCCAGCGTCTCGTCGACCGAGCCGTAGGTCTGGCCGATGCGGTACATGTCGTGCGCGTCCTTGCCGGTCGCGACGTCGCGGCCGAGCTCGGTGGCGATGCGGACCAGCTGCTCGACCTGCTGCACCGAGGTGAACTTCTGGCCCTTGCGGCCCCACAGGGTGTCCTCGTTGCCGCAGCGCGCGTGCAGACCCATGGCGATGGCCATCGTGTTCACCGGCAGCACGCTGCGCATCAGCGTCTCCAGGGTGAGGTTGGCGCCGTCCGGGACCCGGTTGATGAAGCTCATCATGTTGTAGGGGTTGGGGCCGTCGAAGCCGCCGCCGATGGCGACCCAGGTGAGGTTCAGCGGGCCGTTGTAGTGACCCCGACGGATCAGCCGCTCGACCGTCTCCAGCTGCGGGATGCTCGAGAGCTGGAAGTGCGGCTGGATGCCGTTGGCGGTCAGTCGCTTGAGGTGTTCCTTGACCCAGCTCGGGTTCGCCGGGACGTGCATCTCGCGGTAGGCCTCGTAGACCTCGGGACGCTCGAACGAGGTGCCGGCGATGTCGTCGTCGGTCATCAGCTCGACGATGTTCATCTGGCTGGTGTTGATCGCGATGGTGACCTGGTCGGGCTTGGGGTCGAGGTCGGCCAACATGTGCCGGGCGTCGTCCTCGAGCCACTTGGCGTCGGCGCCGTCGCCCTCAGGGGCGAAGGAGATCGAGCCGCCGACCTGCAGGATCATCTCCGGCACCGCCTCGCGCAGCCGACCGAGCAGCTCGTTGAACTGCGACATCCGCTTGGAGCCCTTGCCGTCGAGCTCACGCACGTGGATGTGCAGGACGGTGGCGCCGGCGTTCCAGCAGTCGACCGCGGCCTGGACGTGCTCGTCCATGGTCAGGGGCAGGTCCTCGCGGAAGTCCGCGGGCTCCCACTCGGGGCCGTACGGTGCGGCGGTGATGACCAGCGGGTCCTGGACCTCGGGGAAGAGGGCGTCGTCGTGGAAGTGCATGTGGTTCTCCGTTCGGGGTGGGGTGGGTGTGTCAGGAGGTCAAAGCTCAGAAGGTCTTGTCGCCGACGATCCCGGCGCGCTCCATCTTTCGGACGTCCGGGAAGTAGTCCTGGACGGCGTAGTGCTGGGTGCAGCGGTTGTCCCAGATCGCGAAGCTGTTGTTCGTCCAGCGCCAGCGCACCTGGTACTCGGGGACGGCGGCCTGCCGGATCAGGTAGTTGAGGAGCTCGCTGCCGCCCGGGGTGTAGTCGAAGCCGTAGCGGACGTTGGCCGCGGTGTGGAAGTTGGTGAAGTGCGTGGTGAAGGCGTTGACGAACAGGACCTTCTCGCCGGTCTCCGGGTGGGTCCGCACGACCGGGTG
This sequence comes from uncultured Actinomycetota bacterium, assembly GCA_963740115.1. GTDB lineage: Bacteria > Actinomycetota > Actinomycetes > Propionibacteriales > Nocardioidaceae > Nocardioides. Next base: position 539,707 of record CAVUCQ010000008.1, read on the forward strand.
CTCCGCGTCGGGGAACCGCTCCTTGAGCGCGTGGCGCTGCTCGATGGGCATGCTGGCGCCGAAGGTGGCCTCGATGCTGTGCCGGGCGCGCAGATCGGCGATCTGGGTCTTGATGTGCTCGGGGAGGCGGTTGTAGGCCTCGACCATGTCCACCCAGATGGTGTCGCCGCCGACGGCCGGGCCCTCGACGCAGCGCAGCACCGAGCCCATCGGCGGGGCCTCGCGCCAGGTCGCGTCACAGTGGTAGGCGTTCTCGTACTGCTCGGCCGGGCTGTCGAGGTCCTTGTAGATCTGGACGAGGCCCGGGTGCTCGGGGTCGCTGCCGGCCACAGGGTGGCTCTCCAGGGGGCCGAACCGCTCCGCCAGCTTCACGTGGTCGGCGCGGCTGATGTCCTGGTCGCGGAAGAAGAGGACCTTGTGCTGGAGCAGGAGCTCCTTGATCTGGGCGAACACCGTGGGGTCGTGCGCGGCGTCGGCGAGGCTGACGTTGCGCAGCTCTGCGCCGATGAAGGAGGTGAGCCGGTGCACCTCGATGGAGCCGCGGTCGGTCTCCTTCTCGGTGGTCCGGTCAAGAGTGGTGGTCATGGTGGGATCTCCAGGTGGTGGGGTGAGGGAAGAGGTTCGGTGGTGCGCCGGTCAGGCGGCCGGCTCGAGCTCGAAGACGGAGGAGCCGATGCTGCCGCCCGACTCGAGGTCGCGGTGGGCCTGGACGGCCTCCTCCAGCGGGTAGCGCTGGTTGATCTCGACGTCGATGCGGCCGGAGCCGACGTGGTCGAAGAGCTCACCGGCCAGCGCAGCGCGCTCGTCCTTGTCGGCGATGTAGTCGGCCAGGGCCGGGCGGGTCACGTAGAGCGACCCCTTGACCGCGAGCTCCATGGCGTTGATCGGGGGAACCTGGCCGGAGGCGGTTCCGAAGCACACCAGCAGTCCACGGCGCGCGAGCGAGTCGATGGACGACTGGAAGGTCGTCCGGCCGATGCTGTCGAAGACGACCGGCACGCCGGCGCCGTCCGTGATCTCGCGAACGCGGGTCGCGACGTCCTCGCGGGTGTAGATGATCGTGTGCTCGCAGCCATGGGCCCGGGCGACCGCCGCCTTCGCGTCGGTGGAGACGGTGCCGATCACGTTGATGCCCAGCAGGCGCGCCCACTGGGTGAAGATCAGGCCGACGCCGCCCGCGGCTGCGTGGAGCAGCACCGTGTCGCCCTCGCGGAGCGGGGCGATGCGCCGCAGCAGGTACGCCGAGGTCAGTCCGCGCATGGTCATGGCCGCCGCAGTGTCGAACGGGATCGACTCGGGGAGCTGGATCAGGTGGTCCGCCGACAGGATGCGCTCGGTGCTGTAGGCACCCAGGGGGCTGCCCGTGTAGGTGACCCGGTCGCCCGCGGCGACGGTGGTGACCCCCGCGCCGACGGCCTCGACGACACCGGCACCCTCAACGCCCATCCCGGCCGGCAGGGACGCGGGGTAGAGACCACTGCGGAAGTACGTGTCGGCGAAGTTCAGGCCGACGGCGGCGTGCCGCACCCGGACCTCGCCGGGGCCGGGCTCGCCGACCTCGAGTGACTCCCACTGCATGACCTCGGGGCCACCGATCTCGTGGAAGCGGATACCGTTCGCCATCTAGTTCTCCTTCGTTGTGGCAGGGGCGTGCGCCCCGGTGCTCTCGGGTTTGCGATGTTGGCGTCGTGCCGGTCGGCACGACAGGGTGGTCAGCCGACCGCGGCCAGCGCCTCGGGCTGCCGGTGCGTTCGGTGGACGGCGTCACACGGCGTGACTCCACCGCGGCCCCCCGTGTCGCCGTACGTCGGCGTCGGCCAGGTGAACGTCGGCGGCAGGGCGCGACCGCCCCGGAGCGTCAGCCACAGGCGCAGCAGGCGCCGGTCGGACGCCGAGGACGCCGTCCCCAGGCTGTGCAGCACGTCGTAGTTGTTGACGAGCAGCAGGTCGCCGGCGGCCAGCCGGATGTCGTGACGCAGGATCGGGGACGCTGCGACCTCGTCGATGAGGTCGAAGAGCTCGAAGTCCGCGCCATTCAGACGGGGTACGTCGGCGTGGCACCGCGCTCGAGCGATGTCGCGCCGGTCGTACCTGAGGCTGAACCTGCCCTCGGACCAACAAGCGAGCGACACGGGGCGGTGGGGCCTCTCCCCGGGCTCCTGCTCGCACGACCGGTCCGAGTGGACGGTGTCGAAGAGGCGGGCGGCGAGGTCCGGCCGGCGAAGGACCACATCGTTGTAGACGGCGCCGGTGCTCACGAGGCTCACGGTCCGCTCCCCGTCGCCGACAAGGAGGGCGGTGACATCGGAGCCGCCGCTGTGGAAGTCGACCCGGCCGGTGTCGGCGGTCCGGAGCAGGTGACCGGTGACGTCCTGGGACACCGGGACGCCCAGGTGACGGCCGAGTCCCCAGTGGACGAGGCGCAGGTCGGCATCGGAGTAGCGGTGGACCGGCACGCCTCGGAGGAGGCAGAACCCGGGCTGCTGGTCCACGGACGCCGCGATGCGGGCGACCTTGACCCCGAGGGTCGGCAGCGGGAAGTCCGACCTGCGGACGCTCAGGAGCGGCTGCTGTGAACGCTTGGCGGCCACGAGGGCCCGGTCGAGCTCGACGAGGTCGTCACGGGTGAGCTCGACGGTCCAACCGTTCTGTCCGGCGACGTCGTGGGCGTACCAGCACGCGGCCAGCGTGCTGCGGTCGGCCTGCGCCCGCCTGCCCAACAGTCTTCCGGACATGTCCTGCTCCTCGGTGTCTTCGCGTTTTGCGTTACCAAGAAGGTAAGCGCCGTCACACCGCGGGGCTGTACCGATCAGGACAACCCCTTTATCCTTTTCGGACATGCGGCCACTCGTCCGTTCCGCGACGCTCAACGGCTACGGCACCCTGGCCAGGGCCCTCGGCCTCGACGCGGCGCGGCTGATGCGCAAGGTGGGTCTGGACCCGACAGACCTCACCGTCCCGGACCGATGGATCTCGGCTCCCGCTGTAGCCCGGCTCCTGGACATCTCGGCCACGAAGTCGCGTCAACCGGACTTCGCGGTCCGTCTGGCGGAGGCACGCCGGCTCTCGACCCTCGGTCCACTGAGCGTGGTGCTGCGGGAGGAGCCCGACCTGCGCAGTGTGTTGAACCTGCTTCTCCGCTACGAACACAGCTACAACGAGGCGCTCCGCATGCGACTCGACGAGTCGGAGGAGATTGCCACGCTGCGTCTCTGGTTCGAGTTCGGGGAACCCACACCGTCCGAGCAGGCACTCGACCTCGGGGCGGCCGCACTGCACGGGATCATGCGCGAGTGCGTGGGCCGCGACTGGCGGCCCCTGGCCACCTGCTTCTCGCACCGGGCTCCGGCGGATCTGGAGACGATCCACCGGAGTCTTGGGCCGGGAGTCCAGTTCGAGCACGACTTCACCGGCATCGTGTTCTATTCCAGCGACCTGAACGCGGCGAACACGTTGTCGGACCCGCTCCTGCGACCGTACGCCCAACGGTTCCTTGACTCCGTCGTCTCCACTCGAGCCGCGACACCCACGGCACGGGTGCGGGAGCTGGTCGAGCTGTTTCTCCCGGTCGGCAAGTGCTCCATGAACCAGGTGGCCCGCGCACTGGACATGGACAAGCGGACCCTGCACCGCCGTCTCGCCAACGACGGCGAGACGTTCGGCTCGATAGTGACCTCCATCAGATCCGGGCTCGCCGAGCGGTACCTGGCCAATGACCGCTACTCCATGTCGGACATCACCTTCCTGCTCGGGTTCGCGGCGCCGAGCGCCTTCTCCCGGTGGTTCCACCAGCAGTTCGGCGTCAGTCCCAGCGCGTGGCGCGAGCACAGCGCCGCCGGGTACCGAGCTGATCACTGAGGCCACTGAGGCGGCCCAGCTCCCGTACTGAGAACCCAGCCCACGACGTGGTAGGGACGCAGGCTCGACACGTCAGCATCCGTCAGGCGGTGGACGCGTCACGGAGGTGTTCGGGGCGCCGTAGCCTCGTCCACGTGGACGAGGACAATCCGGCGACCCGAGCCCTGGCCGTGTCCGGTCTGGAGCACTCCATCACGCGGCACGGTCGCGTGGGCTCGCTCGCCGAGGCCGCGGCCGCACGCGGCGTGGCCCCCTCCGCGATCGTCAAGACGATGGTCGTACGCCGGGGCGATGGCGACCACCTCTTCGTCCTCGTGCCCGGTGATCGCCAGATCTCGTGGCCCAAGCTCCGGGCGCTCCTCGGCGTCAACCGGATCTCCCTGCCGGACGCTGACGCCGCTCGCGACGTCACCGGCTACGAGCGCGGCACGATCACGCCGTTCGGGTCCGCGACGGTGCTCCCGGTCGTCGCCGACGAGCGCATCGTGGGCCGGACGATCTCGCTCGGCGCAGGGGGCCACGGTGTCGCGGCGACCCTGTCGGGCGACGATGTCATCGCCCACTTCGCCGCCCAGGTCGCGGACATCACCGACCCCGACTGAGGACCGGTGTCGTGGCTAGGCTGCAAGCCATGGACCTCTACGACGTGATGCGGACGACGGCGGCGGTCCGGGAGTTCACCGACGACCCGTTGCCGGACGACGAGCTCCACACGATCCTCGACAACGCGCGCTTCGCGCCCAGCGGCGGCAACCGCCAGGGCAGCCAGGTCGTCGTGGTCCGAGATCCGGCGACGCGGGAGCGGCTGATCCAGATCACCGGTCCGGGTGCGCGCCGCTACCAGGCCCAGAAGGCGGCCGGTGAGACGCCGTGGAGCGGTTACGTCCCGAGCCGGGTCCCCGAGGAGCAGGTGGCGCAGACCGAGGTGCCCGAGTACGTCGCGGAACCACTGCGCCGCGCGCCCGTCGTCCTGGTCGTCTGCGTGGACCTTCGCGCGGTGGCGGCTCTCGACAAGGACCTGGACCGGGTGGGGGTCGTCGCCGGCGCATCGGTCTACCCGCTTGTCTGGAACATCCTGCTGGCCGCTCGCAACGAGGGGTTCGGTGGCACCATCACGACGATGGCCGTCGCCGAGGAGCCGGCGCTCAAGGAGCTGCTGGGCATCCCGGCCCCGTACGCCGTCGCAGCCGTCGTACCGCTGGGCAAGCCGGTCCGGCAGCTCAAGCGGCTCACGCGTGTCGGGGTGGACGAGCTGACCCGTCTGGAGCACTGGCAGGGCGGTCCGCTCCAGGTGTAGCGTCAAGTTGAACGCGCAACCACGACGCCACCGGTACCTCGCCCGCAACTCATGCCGGGGGGAGCCACCGCGCGAGACTCGGGTCTGGCGCCCAGAGAATCGTCCTGTCGGACGGAGGACGAGCATGGCCACGTGGAACGCCATGACCCCGGAACCAAGGACACCATCCCGCGGGTCGTGCGCCAGGAAGCAGCGCAGCAACGCTGGCACGATCAGGGGCGACCGCGCGGTCGCCGACCGCTTCTTGAACACCTTCTTCAGGATCTAGATGCCCATGACTGAGATCGACCTGGCCGCCATCGACGCCGAGCGGGAGCGCATCCGCGAGGCGTACCTCCGGCCCGAGGACTCCCGCCCACCCTCGAGCGCCCGCGGCCTCCACCACTTCGCCGTGGTCGCCCGCGACGTCGAGGAGACGATCAGGTTCTACCAGGGGGTGCTCGAGTTCCCTCTGACCGAGATCTTCGAGAACCGCGACTACGAGGGCTCCAACCACTTCTTCTTCGACATCGGCCACGACAACCTGCTGGCCTTCTTCGACTTCCCGGGCCTCGACGTCGGCCCGTACGCCGAGGTGTTGGGCGGGCTGCACCACATCGCCATCTCGGTCGAGCCCACGACGTGGGAGCACATCAAGGGCAGGCTCGACGAAGCCGGAATCGAGTACATCGAGGAGAGCGGCACGTCGATCTACTTCCGCGATCCCAACGGCGCGCGGCTCGAGCTGATCGCCGATCCGCTGGGGGAGATGTACGGCACCAAGGTGCTGTAGGTCAGCCCACTCCGCGCAGGCGGGCTCGCACAGTGCGTCGACCGCGCATGTTGCCCGCGTACTGACCCTCGCTCTGGTTGTCGTGGGCTGACGCTCACATGGCGGACGCCTCGAGCCCCCGCGTGATGGCCTCGATCACCCGCGGCCGGAGTCGCGCGACCGTGATCACTTCGTCGACCGAGCCCACCCGCACGGCCCGGTGGATGTCGTGGACGCCGTCGAACTCGGCGGCCACTGCGCCGATCTTCTCCGGCCGCACCGCCGCCCTCAGATCGGCCAGCTCGACGACCAGGCGGCTCCGGTCCGGTCCCGTGCCGTCGGCGATCCTGTCCTCGAGGTCCCGCACGCGGGGGTCCGCCGACGTGCGCTTCTCGACCTCGCCCGCGAACACCACCGCTGCCGCCGGAGCACCGCCGATGACCGACGCGTACGAGCCCTCCAGGGCGAGCACGGTCATGTTCGGGTTCAGGGCCTTGGAGAAGACCACGAAGGCGCCGCCGTGGTAGCGCGAGATGACGCAGAAGACGATCGGACCGTCGAAGTTGACGATCGCGCGTCCGATCTCCGCGCCGTACTCCAGCTGGAGGTTGCGCATCGAGTCGGGCGAACCGTCGAAGCCTGAGAGGTTCGCCAGCACGACGAGCGGACGGTTCCCGCTCGCCGCGTTGATCGCTCGGGCCGCCTTCTTCGACGACCGCGGGAACAGGGTGCCAGCGGTGTAGATGTCCGGCCCGTCCGTGGGCGGGAAACCGCGTCGTGGCACTGGCCGCGACTCGATGCCGAGCAGGCACACGGGATGACCGCCGAGGTGGGCGTCCTGGACCACGGCGGTGTCCGCGTCGGCCATGCCGGCCCAGCGCTCCAGCGTCGGGTGATCCTGGTCAGCCAGGGCCCGCATCACCGTGCGGATGTCGAAGGCCTTCTTGCGGTCCGGGTTCGATGCTGCCGAGAAGATCTCGCCGACAGTGGTGAAGTCGCTGTCGGCTGACAGGTGCGGGAACGCCGAGACGTCGCGGTCCGCCGGGTCGGTGGTGGTGGCCCGCCGCGGCCGCGACTCGCCGGGCACGACGTAGGTGTGGTCGTAGTGAGCCATCAGGACGGCGAAGGCTCCGGCCAGGTCGGGGGCCCAGTACTGCGCCTGCCCGTTGGGACCCATCACCCGGTCGTAGCCACCGATGCCGAAGTTGTCCTCGGCGGAGACGCCGCCGGAGAAGTCGAGGGACTGCTTTCCGGTCAGCACCATCGCGCTGTCCGGAGTCATCACCAGGATGCCCTTGGTGTGCATGAGCATCGTCGCCTCGGCGTTCCAGTAGGGCTGCGCGCCCACGTTGATGCCCGCGACGACGACGTTGATCTCGCCGCCGGACTGGGTGAACTCGATGATGCGTTTGAGCCCGGCCGCGACCCAGTCCATGTTCTCGGTGCCGGAGTCCATCGAGATCCGGGCGCCCGCTGAGAGCGCGTACCACTCCACCGGCACCTGCATCCGCTCGGCCAGGTCGATCGCGGCGATGACGCGTGAGCATTCCGGCTCTGCCACCGCGCCGAGCGCCTTCGTCGGGTCGCCGCAGAGCACGACCCGGGTGACCCCCTCGGGGTGCAGCTCGGTCGGGGTGGTGACGACGGCGACCAGGATTCCGGCCTTGTTGAGCCCGGGCGGTCGTTCGACCGGCACCAGGGCACCGGTGTCGTCGAGGTCGTACTCGACGAAACCGCCCTCCGGCCCGGTGAGGACTCCCGCGAGCTCGTAGGGGTAGACCAATCCGCGGCGACGGGCGCGGACGACCTTGCCGGCGTACTCGTCGAGCGGCTTGAGCCGTTCGGTCGGAGGCCCCTCGATGGACGCCGTGACGCCGGCGCCGGGGCGGGCGTGGAACCGGATCGCGATGGGCGAGGGGCTGCCGTCAGGGCCGATCACCCGGCCCTGCGCGAGCACCTCCTCGATGCCGGCGCCGTCGGTGAGCGGGGTGATCTTGCCCTGCAGGGTGGTCAGCTGCTCGACATCAGCGTCGACGATCGGCCACACCTGGACCCACACGTGGTTGGTGTCGAGCATGCCCCCGGCCGCGCCGCGCGCCGCACGGACGCGGCGGATCGCCTCGAGGCAGTTCTCCACTGCCCGCTCCGCGTGGGGCAGGCCAGTGACGTTGCCGTCCTCGTCGCGTACGACGGCGAGCTGGCGGACCTGGGCCAGGGCGACGAGCCGACGGTCGGTGGGGTTCTCCTTCGCAACGCACTCGTAGAGGAGCACGTCCTCGGGCGCCTCGACGCGGGTGACGTGGAAGTCACGCAGCCGCCACAGGTCAAGCCGACGACCGACCATGGGGTGCACGCCACGGACGAGGTCATCCTCGACGATCCCGTCGTCGTCGACGGGACGGAAGGTGAAGTAGTTGACCGGCTTGCCCTCGCCGGGGCAGACCGCCACCGCGATCCGGCGTACGCCGTGAGCGAAGGGGAGGGTTCCCACGATGCGGGCGAGCTCCTCGCTGGCCTGCTCCGGCGCTTCCGGTGCATCCGGCCAGTGCACGTAGAGGTCGAGCACCACCTGGTGATCGGCCGCACGGGCGGCGACCTCGTCGGTGACGGCCGTGACCATCGAGCTTTCCGGATCGCTGAGCTCGGCGACGGTGCCGACGGTGGAGACCACCCGGGTGGGGCGGTCGTCGAGGACGTAGTCGGCTACCGCGAACGGGCGACCCTCGCGCACCAGCGGACCGAAGGCCGTTGAGGTCGTGCTCGCGGTAGTGGCGGCGCACCAGGACCTCGAGCATCGGCTCCTGCGCCGGCACACCAGCCTCGAGCCGCTCGGCGAGGTATCGCACGATCTGCTCGGGGATCGCAGCCAGCGCTTCCAGCCGTGCCGTCCGGTCGGGAGCTTCGGGATCGGCAGCGAGGGCCTCCACCTCGTCGCGGACGCCGGCAAGGACGCTGGAACGCTCCGCGTCGACCAGCGGTTGGTCGAACCAGCGGAAACGGGCGCTCCGGGCGAGGTCGCCGACCGCCGGGAACCGGAGCTGGGTGGATCGGACGAGGCGCTCGAGGAGGTCGCGCACCGAGCCCGCGAGCTCCTGCCGCGGAGAAGGCTCGGCGATCCAGCGCTGGAGAACCCCGGTCGCCATGTGCACCTCGGGGGCGGACCGCTGCTGCGCCAGGAAGATCCGGAACACCGCCTCCTCCAGCGCCGGCGTCCGGTCCCAGTCGGTCACGCCGTAGTGGGCGAGAACCCGGGCCAGTCGGTCGCGGAACTGCCGCGGGAGCCCGCCGCGGTCGACGTCCAGGCTCTGCAGGAATGTGTGGAAGTGCTCCTTGGAGCTGTGCACCCGGAGCTCGGTCTGCAGGTCCTCACCGGCGGGGCGGTTGCGGCTCAGCTCGGCCAGGTCAGCGAACAGGCCGAGGAGCTCGATCTCGTCGGTCACCACGTCAACGCCTGCCGCCACGAGTTCGTCGCGGACAGCGAGGTAGTCGGCGACCACGTCGCCGTCATCGCTCGGGTCGACGTCGTACCCCATGACCATCGCCGCGACGTCGTTCCGGGTTCGCGCGGCGCGTTCCTGCGGGGAGGTGGCCGACGCGGAGGGCGGCAGGTCGAGGACCGGTCCGGTCTCGTCGGACGGCGCGGCCTCCTCTGTCGCGTCCTCCTCGGCGGGCTCGAGGCGCACCAGCGGGGCACCGGTCTCGACCTGGCTCCCGGTCAGCACCAGGAGCTCGCGGACCCGCGCTGTGAAGGGCGCGCGCAGCACCGTCTCCATCTTCATGCTCTCGAGGACCAGGACCGGAGCTCCGGCCGCGACGAGGTCGCCGACCGCCACGGGAGAGGCGACGACCAGCGAGGGTGCCGGCGAGCGGAGCACACCGCCCTCGTCGCGGCTGACCCGGTGGGCCACGCCGTTGACCTCGATCATGTGGACGGGACCATGGGTGGCGGTGACCACGCGGTAGCGCTGGTCGCCGACGGTCATCCGGCTGTGGAACTCGTCGAGCCGCTCGACGTCGGCGACCACGACATGCTCGACACCGCCAGCCGGGAGGCTCACACGGAAGCGGTGCTGACCGATCTGCAGCACGGTGACCTTGTACGCCGTGCCTCGGAGCTTGAAGTCGACCGCCCGGCCGACCTTGTGCTGCACCTGGGGTCGCCCGCCGTGTGCGCTCTCCAGCAGCCGGGTGATCTCGACCTGGGCCTCGTCCTCGTAGGCCTCGATTCCCGCAGCGACGACGGCGATGCCGGAATGCTCGTGGACGACGAGGCGCCCCGCTGCCCGAGCCCGGTCGATCCAGCTGGTGTCGGCCCAGCCGGCATGCCCGTCGACCACCTCGGACTGGTCGAGGAGGTCCACGATGAAGCTCTTGTTGGTGGCGCCGCCCTCGATCACCACCGTGGTCTCCGCCATCGCCCGACGGAGCCTCGCCAGCGCCTCGTCGCGGGTGCGACCGTAGGCGATGATCTTGGCGATCATCGAGTCGAAGTCGGCAGGGATGGTGTCGCCCTCGCCGACGCCGGTGTCGACGCGGATGCCTGGCCCCGAGGGGAGTTCGAGCAGGGTGATCCGGCCGGGCGACGGGGCGAAGTCGCGGTCCGGGTCCTCAGCGTTCAGCCGCGCCTCGACGGCGTGCCCTCGCTCCACGGGCTTCGGTCCCTCGAGACGACCCCCGGCAGCCACGTGCAGCTGCGCCTTGACCAGGTCCAGGTCCGTCGTCGCCTCCGTGATCGGGTGCTCGACCTGCAGCCGCGTGTTGACCTCGAGAAAGGCGAATGACCGCTCGCCCGGGTGGTAGAGGAACTCGACCGTCCCGGCACCGACGTAGCCCACCGCACTGGCCAGGCGCTCGGCGGACGCCTTGAGCTCGTCGGTCTGGCCCTGGTCGAGCAGCGGCGATGCCGACTCCTCGACCACCTTCTGGTTGCGCCGCTGCACGGTGCAGTCGCGGACGCCGACCGCCCACGCCGTGCCGTGACCGTCGGCGATCAGCTGGACCTCGACGTGCCGTGCCCCGGTCACCAGGCGCTCGAGGAAGACCACCCCGCTGCCGAAGGCGCGCTCGGCCTCGTCGCGGGTGCGCTGGTAGGCGTCCTCGAGCTCGGCGGCCGAGTCGACCTTGCGGATGCCGCGTCCGCCGCCGCCGGCGGTTGCCTTCAGCATGAGCGGGTAGCCGATGCGTTCGGCAGCGGCCAGCGCGGCTTCCACCGTGTCGACGCCACCGCCGCTCCACGGCGCGACCGGCACACCGACCTCCTGCGCGAGGAGTTTGGATCCGATCTTGTCGCCCAGCCGGCGCATCGCGTCGGCGCTCGGACCGATGAAGGTCACGTCGAGGCGCTCGCACAGGTCAGCAAACGCGGGATCCTCAGCGACGAACCCCCACCCCACCCAGACCGCGTCCGCCGCACACTCGACCAGCACCCGCTCGAGGACAGCCAGGTCGATGTACGGGCGTGCCGAGGCAGGACCCAACGAGTAGGCCTCGTCGGCCTCCCGCGCGAACATCGCCGTACGTTCCTCGTCGGTGTAGAGCGCGATCGTCTGGATCGGTGCTCCACCACCTTGCGCGTTGAGGTCGCGGACGGCGTGGATCAGCCGCATCGCGGCCTCGCCGCGATTCACGATCGCAACCCGAGTGAGCTTCCGTGCGTGGACTGGCTCGTCGGACTGCTGCAGGGATGGTTGGTGCGAGACCGTCACCCCAGTGAGGCTACTTGCCGAACCGACGGCGTCGGCGGAGTGGTCACCGGACGGGCGGCGTCGACCGGGCGGCCGATGCGCACGACCCGCCGAGCACGCCGTCAGGCCCGCAGCTACTCGTCTCAAAAAGCAGACCACCGGGCGCGTGCCGAAGCGTCGGGCCCTTGGGCTGGTAGCGACCTCCTCCGGGCGGCCGCGTGGGCGGTGGCCGCGCAGGCGACCGCCGCCGACGCCTTGCTGTTCTTCGTCCATTGAGGAGCAGCCCGCCCGCCGGAAAGAGAGCGGGCTGCGTGTCACATCTTGAATCGGGACAAAGGCGTGCGCGATTGCGTTCGGCTAGCGACCGTCCGTCCCCCGTCCGTGACGACGGACAACAGTGCGCAACGCTGAATCACGTTGCGCACTGTTGCCGCAGGTCAGAGGCCTTCTTCGCGGCAAACCCGCAGATCAGCGAAACGCCGAAATCAGATGTCGTAGTTGAGGAGCAGAAACGCTTCCCAACTGGGGAAGCTCGGCAGCTGACAGGTTCCATGTACCGAGCGCGTAACAAGCGGTCGGCGTCTTCGTCCGCTTGTGGTCGTTAGCCCGGCGTTGCTGAAGCTGTCTCCTGCTGCGGCGAAAGGCAGCGTCGACGGCGTCGCGGGTGCGTTCGGAGCTGCTCGACATCAGGTGAGTGTGTCGGTGTCGGCAGCGTCGCACGCGGGCGTTCATCGTCCTACTTCCGGGCCGAGACCAGGACGGCCCGCTCTTCTTGCAGGTCAAAGAGGCGACGACCTCCGTACTGGAGGACCACCTGCCGAAGAGTCGCTACGAACATCCCGGTGAGCGTGTTGACCAAGGCCAGCGGATGATGCAGGCCGTAAGCGACATCTTCCCGGGGTGGACCAAGGGAGTCGAGACAGTCGATATCTGTGCTGGCGTCAGCTACGAGACATGAAAGGGTCGGCCGACGTGGAAGCAATGAAGCCGCTCGGACTTGGGTGGTAGGCACGCCGATGCGGCTGGACGATCGCGGGCGCACGCCCGGTCGGGTGACCCCGTGGCAAATCGCGGCCTATCTCGGGACAAACGATGAGTTCGATCGTGCCGTCACTGACTTCTCCGCCCGCTACGCGGATCAGAACGACAACGACTACGGGTCCTTCACAGCGGCAGTCCATTCCGGACGACTGGCTGCCGTCGAAGGCGTCCGAGCACCGGAGGGTTCACTACTGACCCCCGTCACCTCTCTGGGTCGCGCCCGGCCCAACGGCTGCGAACTCGCAGGAGAGTCCACTCCCGGAAGGTGTTTCTGGAGTGCCGTAGCCAGCCGTGCCATCGTTCGCGTCGTCGTCGCCCGTCAGCGCGACTGCGCCACCCACGGCGCCGGCGGTCAGCACGCTCGTGTCGGGGCACGGCCAGCACCCTTCCGGGCCGGCTCTCACAGCTCCTCGCCCTCGACACCGCGCGCCGGTGCATGCACGATGAGCCTCATGACCCCGGGTGTGCGAAGGTCCGTGGCCCTCGGGGCGTGTGGACTGCTCGTCGGCGCGCTTGCCTCGTGCGGGGTGACCCGCGGCGACGAAGGCAACGACCTGCTGATGATCATCCCCAACAGCCCCGGCGGGGGTTACGACCTCACCGGCCGGGCTGCGGTGCAGGTCCTGGAGGACAACGACATCACCGGCGGCGACATCACGGTCGAGAACATCGTGGGTGCCGGCGGTGCCGTCGCGATGACGGAGCTGGTCGGCAAGGTGGGCGACGAGCACACGCTGATGACGGTCGGTCTCGGGGTCGTCGGCTCGACCTACTCCTTCGGCAGCCCGTACGGCCTCACCGACGCAACGGCGATCGCCCAGCTGATGAGCGAGCCGGAGGGGATCCTCGTGCCGGGCGACTCGCCGTACAAGACCCTGGACGACTTCCTCGAGGCTTGGAAGGCCGACCCGGGGTCGCTCGCGGTGGGTGGAGGGTCGTCGCCGGGGGGCCCGGACCACCTGTTCCCGATGCAGCTGGCGCAGGAGATCGGTATCGACCCCAACGACGTCAACTACGTGACGTACGACGGCGGTGGCCCGCTCACGAGCGCGCTCCTCGGGAAGAAGATCGACGCGGGCTTCTCCGGCCTGCCCGAGTTCGAGGGCTCCATCGACGCAGGTGAGCTCCGGGTGCTGGCCGTCTCCGGGGAGGAGCGCTACCCCGACAGCAGTCCGTTCGCGGACGCACCCACCCTCAAGGAGGAGGGCGTCGACCTGGTGTTCCTCAACTGGCGGGGCGTGCTGGCGCCGCCCGAGATCAGTGCTGAGCGCACGGACGAGCTGATCGGCTACTTCGAGGAGATGCACGAGACGGACGACTGGCAGCAGGTCGTGGAGGACTACGGCTGGACCGACGACTTCATCACCGGAGACGAGTTCGCGACCTTCATCGAGGAGCAGGACGAACGGGTGGCGCAAACTCTCGAGGATCTGGGGCTGCTGTGAACGAGACCAGGTTGACCACCGACGAGAAGAGGATCGACAAGGCGCAGTACGGCCTCGCCGCGGTCCTGGCGATCGTCGGGATCTACACGATCATCGATGCGCGCGGACTCAACGTCGGGTTCGGCGACCCGATCGGGCCGCGTGTCTTCCCCTACGTCATCGGCACGGTGATGCTCGTCCTCGCAGGGCTGCTGGCCGTGGCCACTGCCCGCGGTGACGTGCCCCAGGCCGAGGGGGGCGAGGACATCGACCTCACCACCCCGCCGGACTGGCTGACTGTGGGCAAGCTCGTCGCGATCCTCGTGCTCAACATCCTCCTCGTGAACATTCTGGGCTGGCCCATCACCGGCGCCCTGCTGTTCGCAGGCTGTGCCTGGGCGCTGGGGTCGCGCACCCTGCTGCGCGACCTGCTCGTCGGCGTCGTGCTCTCGGTCGCGAGCTGGTACTTCTTCTACGTCGCCCTCGGGGTCCCACTCACGCCGGGCGTCCTCGACGGGATCCTGTGAGGCCGTCATGGACACCCTGAACCTCCTCCTCGACGGATTCGCCAGCGCACTGACGCTGGAGAACCTCCTCTACGCCGCCATCGGCGTCCTGCTCGGCACCTTCGTCGGCGTGCTTCCCGGCATCGGCCCCGCCATGGCGCTAGCGCTGCTGCTGCCGGTGACCTACGGCCTCGACGCGACGCAGGCGCTGATCATGTTCGCCGGCATCTACTACGGCGGGATGTACGGCGGCTCCACCACGTCGATCCTGCTGAACACGCCCGGCGAGTCGGCCTCGGTGATGACCGCCATCGAGGGCAACAAGATGGCCAAGAAGGGGCGGGCCGCCCAGGCGCTGGCGACCGCCGCGATCGGCTCGTTCATCGCCGGCACCATCGGCACCTTGCTGGTCGCCTTCTTCACCCCGTCGATCGCCACGTGGGCCGTCGAGATCGGGGCGCCGTCCTACTTCGCGATCATGCTGCTGTCGATGGTGCTGGTCAGCAGCGTGCTCGGTGCGTCCAGGCTGCGCGGCTACATCGGGCTCGCCATCGGGCTGACGATCGGCCTGGTCGGCCTGGATGCCTCCACCGCGCAGGCACGTCTGACGGGGGGATCCCTCCAGCTGGCCGATGGCATCGACATCGTGGTGGTCGCGGTGGGTGTCTTCGCGATCGGGGAGGCGCTCTGGACGGCCGCCCACCTGCGCCGCAAGCCGATCGACGTCATCCCGGTGGGACGCCCCTTCATGGGACGCGACGACTGGGGCCGTTCGTGGGCGCCGTGGCTGCGCGGCACCGCGCTCGGCTTCCCCTTCGGCGCCCTGCCCGCCGGCGGTGCCGAGACGCCGACGTTCCTGTCCTACATCACCGAGCGCAAACTGGCCGGGCGACGGAGTGGCACCAGCGAGTTCGGCGAGGGCGCCATCGAGGGAGTGGCCGGCCCGGAGGCCGCCAACAACGCCAGCGCGGCCGGCATGTTCGTGCCGCTGCTGGCCCTGGGCCTGCCCGTGACCGCGACGGCGTCGATCCTGCTCGCGGCGATGCAGAAGTACGGCATCGTGCCGGGTCCGACCCTGATGACCGACCAGCCGGACCTGATCTGGACGCTGCTCGCCAGCCTGCTGATCGGCAACACCCTGCTGCTCGTCATCAACCTGCCGCTCGCACCCGTGTGGGCCAAGCTGCTGCGGATCCAGCGTCCGCAGCTCTACGCCGGCATCCTCTTCTTCGCCTGCCTCGGCGCCTACAGCGTGGGACAGAGCTCCTTCGACCTGCTGCTCTTGCTGCTGTTCGGCGGGCTGGGCTTCGCGATCCGGCGCTTCGGCATCCCGGTCCTGCCGCTCATCCTGGGCGTCATCCTGGGACCGCTGATGGAGGTCAAGATGCGCGAGGCGCTCGACCTGTCCAACGGTGAGGTGAGTGGGCTCTTCAACGAACCGCTGGCCATCTTCGTCTACGTCCTCGTCGCCCTCGTCGTGGTCGCGCCGCCGCTGATCGCACGTTTCCGCCCACCTGCGCTTCTCGAGCACCACGACCAGGAGGTCTCCTGATGGCGATCGTGATCGGCTTCATCCCCGACCAGTACGGCGAGGCCGCGCTGGCCCACGGCCTCGACGAGGCGACCCGGCGCCAGACCGGCATCGTGGTGGTCAACACCACCAAGGGCGACGCCCTCGTCGACAAACGCTACCTCGGGGCGGAGGGCAAGGTGACGCTCGAGCAACGGCTGGCCGACAGCGGCGTCGAGCACGAGGTCCGGCAGACCATGGGCCGTGACATCGCCGACGAGATCCTGGCGGTCGCCGCGGACGTCGACGCCGACGCCATCGTGATCGGCATCCGTCAGCGCAGCCCCGTCGGCAAGCTGATCATGGGCAGCGTGGCGCAGCGGGTGATCATCGACGCCGCCTGCCCGGTGATCGCGGTCAAGCCGGGCTGAGCACGCTCAGGGACCCGGGACGTCGACGGCGCCCGGTTGCCACTGGTCGGCCGTGGCGTTCGAGTCGGCGAAGGATCGGGCGGGCGCCAGGACCGAGTCGAGGAAGACTGCGTCGAGCAGGCCGGCGAGCCACCTTCGAGGACGACCTTGGGCACCGCTCAGACGGCCGGGTCGCTCGAGCGGTGCTTTCGGACCTGAGGCAACGGCCGCCTCTCATCATTGGCAGTGACTCAGCTGAGCCCGGGCGGCACGTACGCCTCGGACATGTCGGCGGTTCGCGCGCGAGGGGCACCGAACTCTTACAGCCCTTGGAGCCTGGCGTTGATAGGCGGCGGATTGACGCTGTTGCAGTCGCCACGTTGGTCGCGCTTGCTTGGCACCTCACATCACGTGGCCGCCGTTGATGGTGATCCGCTGGCCAGTGATGAACCCGCCCGCCTCTGACGCCAGGTGCGCCACCGTCGCCGCCACGTCGTCCGGCGTTCCCATCCGTCGCAGGGGGACCTCGGCGACGTACGCCGCGGTGTCGATGCCGTGGTGTCGCTCGACCGGGATCCAGCCGGGCTGCACGAGGTTCACGGTGATCCGGTGGGCACCGAGCTCTTTGGCCCAGACCTTTGTGAGGCCTACCTGTGCGTTCTTTGCGGCTGTGTACGCCGACGTCAGTGGCGCCGCCCGGTCGGCCAGGTCGGAGCCGATCAGGATGACTCGACCACCACCGGTTGCGCGCATGCTGGGCAGAGCGGCCTGCACCAGCAGGGTCGGGCTCTTGACGAAGAACTCCAGCTGATCGAGGTAGGTCTGCCAGGTCAGGTCCTCCAGGGGGACTTCGGGCTGCGGACCGGTGGCGTTGGCGACGACAGCGGTCACCGGCCCGAGCCGCCGCGCCACCTCTTCGAACAGGTCGGCGACGCTCTGCTCATCGGTGACATCCGCTGCGAACAGGTCCGCGACGCCACCTGCCTGCCGGATCACCCCGACGACGGCCTCGGCCGCGGCTCGACCGCGGTGATAGTTGACTGCGACCGGCCACCCCTCGGCCGCCATGCGAACGGCGATGGCCGCACCGATGCCGCGCGAGGCGCCGGACACGAGCGCGACACCAGCGGGACTCATGCTTCGCCGCCTGTCTGGGGTGAGGGCCGGCTTTCCGGGTCACGAACGCCAGGCGGATGCGCCCGTCCGTCCAGCCACTCCGTGATGGAGCGTGCTGTCCACGTGGGGTCCTCGAGGTGAGGCAGGTGTCCGATCCCGCCGCGGGTCCAAAACGTCCACGCCGGGCGTGTCGACGCCAGCGCGCTTGCAGCCTCGAGCTGGGACAGCGGGTCGTCCGCGCCGTGCAGCCACAAGGTCGGCGTGGTGATCTCCGCCAGCTGCTGGCGCCACTGCTCCGGACGGGCGAGGAGCTCCACCACCTCGAGGATGGCGCGGAACTGGGCACGCTGAGCTGCGCGACCTCCGTCGTCGCTCCTGGTGACCATGGTCTCCTCCACCGTGGCGTCGACGACCGTCGCCGGGATCCGATCGGCGTGGGGGGTCGCGTCGGCCAGCTGCCGGGCCACCAGCTCCTGCGGGGACATGCGGGCGACCTGCCGAGCCACAAGTGCAGCGACCCCGGGCAGCCGCAGGAACGCGAGCTTGGTCGTCAGCCGTGGGTCGCGGGACCAACGGGTCACGTTTGGCACCGGCGGGTCGAGCAGCACCAGGCTCTCGACCGTCTCGGGCTGTCTGAGGACATGGAGTATCGCCACGATGGCACCCATGGAGTGACCGACGAGGGTGACGGGGCGCTCGGTCTCGAGCGTCAGGAGTCGGTCCAGCATCTGCAGCTGCGCGTCGACGGCCGACGCGTCCGGCGACGTGGCGAAGGACCGGCCGTGGCCCAGCAGGTCTGGTACCAGCACCCGGCGGCCCTCCGCCAGCAGGGGGCCGACCAGGCCGAAGTTGAGCGCCGACCCGCCAAGGCCGTGCAGGCACACCATGAGCTCGGCAGCTTCCGGCGCGCCGTACTCGGTGAGGTGCACGGCACCGTCGAGATCCACCGTGCGAGAGCGACTGCCCGGAGGCCACACCGCCCACGTCATCCGCGGCTCACCCGCCCAGAGTCATCTCGCCAGTCCGGCCGGCGGTTCAAGGTCGTCATCGTCTTCTCCAAGGAGGTGCGCATCCGGGATGATCGACGCTAGCGACAAGCGAGGGCTGGCACATCACCTTGGCCCCGGCTTCCGCGAGGATCCGGTTATACGCGGCGGAAAGTCACTGAACTCCTCCGCGTCGCCGCTTATCTGCGTCGGTGGAAGCGGTGGTCGCCGTTGGGGAGGCGTTCGAGTCGCCATCGTGGTTCGTGGGCTTGATGGTGGTGGTGGCTGCAGAACAGGACGCCGTCGGCGAGGTCGGTGTGGCCGCCGGTGTGCCAGGGGTTGAGGTGGTGGGCCTCGCACCAGGTGCCGGGGACGTCGCAGCCCTCGGCGCGGCAGGTGCGGTCGCGGATCAGGAGGGCCTTGCGCTGGGCGGGTTGTAGAGGCGGCGGGTGCGGCCGAGGTCGAGGGGGAGGCTGTCGCCGCCGAGGACGACGGGCAGGATCTTCGCGGTGCACGCCAGCCGCCGGGCTTGGGCGGCGGTGATGCGGTCGCCGGTGAGCTCGTCGACGTCGCAGGCGCGCTCACACCACCAGCACGAACGCCCCCAGCGCCACGAGCCAGGACGCGAACGACCCGAGCAGGAAGTACTCGGTCATCTCGTGGACGGTCTGCTGCTCGTCGCGCGAGGAGAGCTCGGGGAAGCGGAGCAGCCCCTTCGCCGCGACGACCACGCTGGCGGCGGTCACCTGTCCGCCGAGGGCGAGGGCGAGGATGAAGATCCGCTCGAGCGGCCCCAGGAGCCGGCCACCCTTCAGCTGGGTCGGCGGCATGCCACCGTCGGATCGCGGGTTGATGGTGCCGGTCGCCTTCAGCACCAGCCGGACGAGCACGTTGCCGGTGGAGAGCTGGATGGCGAAGGCGCCGAACAGCAGCAGGAACCGGTCGGCCGGGACGGCGCTCAGGTCGGCGATGGCCAGCGAGTCGAGCCACCGCGCGAGCGGACCGGCGGCCTCGGGCGCGAGCCCCGAGCAGGCGATCGCCCCCACCAGCGACGCGAGGAAGACGGCGAGCGGCAGGCGGGCGGCCTTCGGCCCGGGGTGGCCGAAGCCCCACGTGACGGTGAGCCCCCACACCAGCACGACGGCGACGATCACGAGCAGCGCGGCGACGTCGCGCCCGGACGTCAGCCCTGCGAGCAGGCCGACGCAGAGTGCCACCAGCGCCCCGACGCACTCGGGCAGGTAGCGCGTGCGGCGCACCGAGTGCGTCAGGTCGGTCACGGCGAAGCCGATCAGCAGGATCCCGAGCCAGCTCATCGATCTCCTCCCCCAGTCCCCATGCCTGGATCAACGGGCATCAGCAGGTCGTGGGCGGCGACGATCGCCGCCAGCCCGTCGGCACGCACCCGTTGCGACACCGCGGACGCGCTGATACCCAACGCCTCGGCGACGTCGCGCTGGGTCACGTGTGACAGCAGACCACGCAGCACCGACACCGAGCGCTCCGACAGGCCGGTGACCCGCTCGTCGCGCAGCACGAGCCCGGCATTGACCAGCCCGGGGTCCGCCGCGCCCGCGGCGCCGTCCGCGACGACGTACGCCGTCCGGAGCCAGCGCTGGGCGGCACTGGCCTCGGCGCTCGCCGCCGCCTCGATGGCAGCGCGGGCGGCCCACCAGCCCGGACCGTCCTCGATCCCCGCCTCCCCGTCGAGCATGGTCGTCGCTCCCCAGCCGATGCCGTGCCGGATGTCGTACGCCGGCAGCAGCCGCACCCGGACCAGCAGCGTGGCCCGCACGGCCTCGGCGACCGTCGCGAACGCGCCCTGGTACTCGTCGCCCGCGGTGATCCACATCGGCCGCAGCGGGTGGAGCAGGTCATTGACCTCGGCTAGCGCCGCGTCGAGGTGCTGGTGCAGGACGGCGCGGTCCTGCGATGATCGGGACCCGACCAGGTCCCCGATCAGGGTGGCGACAACGGTCTCGGACACCACTCGATGATGAAGGTCATTGCTTCATTTGTCCATGGATGAAGCAAAACGCTTCATTCCCAGAACACTCGCTCCACCACCGCGTGCGCACGCCGCGTGGTCCGGAGGTAGTCGTTGACCATCTGGTCCGACGCCCCCTGGGGGTAGCCCAGCACCTGCGCGACCGCCGCGCGCTCCCGGGAGTCGCGGGGCAGCTGGTCGGCGGGTCGGCCGCGGACGAGGGTCACGGCGTTGCGCACCCGGCTCACCAGCCGCCACGCCTCCGCCAGGGTCTCAGCGTCCTCCGAGGAGATCAGGTCCGCGTCGGCAGCCACCTGCAGCGCCGGCAGCGTCTGGGGCGTGCGCAGCCCCTCCACCGTGCCGGCGTGCCGCATCTGCAGCAGCTGCACCGTCCACTCGACGTCGGCCAGGCCGCCGCGCCCGAGCTTGAGGTGGGTGTGGCGGTCGGCGCCGCGCGGCAGCCGCTCGTCGTCGACGCGCGCCTTGATCCGGCGCACCTCCACCACCGCGGACTCCGGGATCCCCTTGGCCGGGAAGCGCAGCGGGTCGATGAGCTCGGTGAAGCGGGCCCGCAGGTCGGGGTCGCCCGCGACGGCGTCGGCGCGGAGCAACGCCTGGAACTCCCACACGTGGGACCACTTCGCGTAGTAGGCGGCGTAGGACTCGACGGTGCGCACCATCGGGCCGTTCTTGCCCTCCGGGCGCAGGTCGGCGTCGACCTCCAGCGGGGGGTCGCTCGCCGGCAGCGACAGCAGGCGTCGTACCTCCGCGACCACGGCGGTGGCGTACGACGACGCGGCCTGCGCCTCGACGCCGTCGACCGGGTCGTGGACGAACATCACGTCGGCGTCGCTGCCGTAGGACAGCTCGAACCCGCCGTAGCGCCCCATGGCGATCACCGCGATCCGGCTGGCGGGGGCGTCCAGCCCGCGCTGCCGGCGTACGGACTCGGTCGCGATGTCGAGCGTGGCCTGCAGCGTCGCGTCGGTGAGCCGGCTCAGGCCCTGCCCGACCACCGCCACGTCGGTGCCCGCCACGAGGTCGCCGCACGCGATCCGCAGCAGCTCGCGACGGCGTACGGCACGCACCGCCACGACCGCGGCCTCGGGCGTCTCGGCCCGCTCGAGCAGCGCCTGCATCTCGGCGAGCGCGGCCTCGGCGCTCAGCGGGACGAGGGACTCCCCCAGCATCTTGACGCCCTGCGGCTCGCGCTCGAGGAGGTCGGTCGCGTAGCGCGAGGTGCCGAGGACGACGGCGAGGCGCTGGGCGACCTGGCCCTCGTCGCGCAGCATCGTGAGGTACCACGGGGTGCGGCCCAGGCTCTCGCTGATCCGGCGGAAGCCGAACAGCCCCGCGTCCGGGTCGGGCGAGTCGGCGAACCACTCCAGCAGCACCGGCAGCAGGGTGCGCTGGATGTCGGAGGTGCGCGAGACCCCGCTCGTCAGCGCCTCGAGGTGGCGCAGCGCGGCCCGCGGGTCGGCGTAGCCCAGCGCGGACAGCCGGGCCTCCGCCGCCTCGAGCGACAGCCGCGCCTCGGGGCCGGGCAGCTTGGCCACCGCGCCGAGCAGCGGCCGGTAGAACAGCTTCTCGTGGAGCCGGCGCACCTCGCGCCGGTGGTGGCGCCACTGGCGGTCGAGCTGGCCGGCCGGCTCGGAGAAGATGCCGATCGACCGGCCGAGCCGGCGCAGGGACGCCTCATCGTCGGGCAGGACGTGCGTACGCCGCAGCTGGTGCAGCTGGATCCGGTGCTCGAGGGTGCGGAGGAACGTGTAGGCCTCGTGGAGCTTCTCGGCGTCCTCGCGGCCGACGTAGCCACCCTCGCTGAGGCGGGCCAGCGCGCTCAGCGTCGCGCCCTCACGCAGCGACGGGTCCGACCGGCCGTGCACGAGCTGCAGGAGCTGCACGGCGAACTCCACGTCGCGCAGCCCGCCCGAGCCGAGCTTGATCTGCCGCTCCGCCTCGTGGGCCGGGATGTGGTCGACCACCCGACGGCGCATCGCCTGCACGTCGGCCACGAAGCCGTCACGACCGGCGGCGCTCCACACCATCGGCGCGACCATCTCGACGTAGCGACGGCCCAGCTCGATGTCGCCGGCCACCGGCCGCGCCTTGAGCAGCGCCTGGAACTCCCAGGTCTTGGCCCACTTCTCGTAGTAGCCCTGGTGGCTGGCGAGCGTCCGCACGAGCGGGCCCTGGCTGCCCTCGGGCCGCAGGTTGGCGTCGACCGGCCAGATCGTGCCTTCGCGGGTGTGGTCGGAGCAGATGCGCATCAGGTGCGAGGCCAGCTGGGTGGCCGCCCGCAGGGCGACGCCGTCGTCCGCACCGCCGGCCCCCGACTCCACCGGCTCGTGGACGAACACCACGTCGACGTCGGAGATGTAGTTGAGCTCGTGGCCGCCGCACTTGCCCATCGCGATGATCGCGAGGCGCACGGCGTGCGCCGGCTCGCCGACCCGGGCGCGGGCGACGGCGAGCGCGCCGTCGAGGGTCGCACCCGCGAGGTCGGAGATCTCGGCGGCGGCGTCGTCGATACCGACGTGGTGGGCGAGGTCGCGCGAGGCCAGCCGCAGCAGGTGGCGGCGGTACTCCACCCGCAGCGCGTCGACGGCCTCCTTGTCCGGCAGCCCGGCCACGGGCTCGTCGGCGTGCGGGTCGGCGCCGACCGCGGTCAGCATCGCCTCGCGCAGGGCGTACGCCGCGGGGCGGGTGCTGCCCAGCGTGGGGTCGGTCAGCTCGCGCCACTGCTCCGGGTGGCGCGCGAGGTGGTGGGCGAGCGCGGTGCTCGCGCCCAGGACGCTGCACAGCCGCATGGCGGTGCCCTCGTCGTCGGCGACCTCGGCGAGCATCTCCCGCCCGGCACCCTCCGACTGCTCGTCGAGGGCGTCGACCAGCCGCAGCAGCCCGTCGAGTGCGGCGTCGGGGTCGGCCGACGCGGCGAGCTCGTCGGTCAGCGGCAGGCCGGCGTCGCCGAGGCGCTCGATCCCGCGGGCCGCCGCGGCGCCGTCGACGAACCCCTTGCGGACGTAGGTCCCGGCGGACGTCATCGGAGAACGGCCGGGCTCAGAGGACCGGCAGCATCCGGTCGCGCTCGTAGGCGGAGACCTGGGTGCGGTACTCCTCCCACTCGGCGCGCTTGTTGCGCAGGAAGAAGTCGAAGACGTGCTCGCCGAGC
Source organism: uncultured Actinomycetota bacterium (assembly GCA_963740115.1). Classification (GTDB taxonomy): domain Bacteria; phylum Actinomycetota; class Actinomycetes; order Propionibacteriales; family Nocardioidaceae; genus Nocardioides. The sequence goes on from CAVUCQ010000008.1 coordinate 563,449, forward strand.
GTCTCGGCCAGCAGCTCGGAGTCCTCGGCGATGCCGATGGCGTCCCAGAGGCTGCGCGGCAGGGGCGAGATCCCCAGCGCCTTGCGCTCGCGCTCGGTCAGCGACCAGACGTCGTCCTCGGCCTCGCGCGGCAGCTCGTAGCCCTCCTCGATGCCCTTCATGCCCGCACCCAGGACCACGGCGAAGGCGAGGTAGGGGTTGCAGGCGGGGTCGATCGTGCGGAGCTCGACGCGGGTCGACTGGCCCTTGTTGGGCTTGTACATCGGCACGCGCACCATCGCGGAGCGGTTGTTGTGGCCCCAGCAGACACCGGACGGGGCCTCGCCGCCGCCGAGGAGCCGCTTGTAGGAGTTGACCCACTGGTTGGTGACGACGCTGATCTCGCTGGCGTGGCGCAGGATGCCGGCGATGAACTGCCGACCGGTCTTGGAGAGCTGGTACTGCGCGCCGGCCTCGAAGAAGGCGTTGCGGTCGCCCTCGAAGAGCGACACGTGGGTGTGCATGCCCGACCCGGGGTGCGTCGTGAACGGCTTGGGCATGAACGAGGCCCAGATGCCCTGGCCGAGCGCGACCTCGCGGATGACGGTGCGGAAGGTCATGATGTTGTCGGCGGTGGTGAGCGCGTCGGCGTAGCGCAGGTCGATCTCCTGCTGGCCCGGGCCGCCCTCGTGGTGGCTGAACTCCACCGAGATGCCCATCGCCTCGAGCATCGTGATCGCCTCGCGGCGGAAGTCGGCGCCGCGCGACTGCGCGGTGTGGTCGAAGAACCCGCTGCGGTCCACCGGCTCCGGCTCGTCACCCTTCCGGGGCACGTCCTTGAACAGGTAGAACTCGATCTCGGGGTGCGTGTAGAAGGTGAACCCCTTGTCGGCGGCCGCGCTCAGCGTGCGCTTCAGCACGTGCCGCGGGTCGGCGTACGACGGGCTGCCGTCGGGCATCACGATGTCGCAGAACATGCGGGCCGTGGCCGGGCCGCCGTCCTCGCCCGTGCGCCAGGGCAGGATCTGGAACGTCGACGCGTCGGGGTGGGCGAGCATGTCGGACTCGTAGACGCGGGCGAAGCCCTCGATGGCCGAGCCGTCGAAGCCGATGCCCTCCTCGAAGGCGTTCTCGAGCTCGGCCGGGGCCACGCTCACGCTCTTGAGGAAGCCCAGCACGTCGGTGAACCACAGTCGCACGAACCGGACGTCACGCTCCTCGAGCGCCCGGAGCACGAAGTCCTCTTGCTTGCCCATGGCACCACCCTAGGGGCACGGTCGTACGGCGGTCGGCCGGTGTCAGCAGCCGGATCAGAAACCGGCGTCGGACGGCAGCCCGCCGCCGATCATCGCCTCGCGACGGGCCCGGTCGGCCACGTGGAGCTCGCGCAGCACGCGTCGCAGCTGGGCCTCGTCGGGCACCAGCCCGAAGCGCAGGTGGATGCCGGGCGGGTCGGGCTCGCGGTCGGTCGGCAGCAGGAACCTGCTGAGCGTCCACCTGTACGACGGCGCGCCTGCCGCGGCGGTCAGCACGAGAGCCGCCCACCGCGTGCCGAGGTTCTCCGGCACCACGGCGCCGACGTCGTCCCACGCGAGCTCGCTCTCGATGCCGGCGCCGTGGAGCTCGACGAGGTCGGCGGAGATCCGCAGCTCGGGGCGGCGCGACCACGCACGCCACAGCTCGGCCGCGACCACGAGCAGCAGCAGTGCCGGGACCCCGGCCGCGACGCGTACGCCCGTCCGGTCGTCCAGCACCGCCGCGAGCGCGAGCCCGATGCCGAGGGTCGTCAGCACGAGGGCGACGGCGGGCACCTGCCCCCGCTCGCCGAGGGCGAGCGCCCAGGCCGGGCGTCCGCGCAGCTCGGTACGACGCCAGGTCGAGACGCTGCGCCGCTGGCCGAGCACGACCATCGCCGCCACGGACAGCATGAAGGCGCCGAGGACGAGGTTGAGCAGTCGCCGCTCCTCGCTCGTGGCGGCCAGGTAGAGCGCCCCGACACCGATCAGGCCGGTGATGAGGGCGGTGAAGATCCCGACGGGACCGGAGGTGAAGACGTTGCGCCCCGCCATCCGCTCAGAAGATCGAGTCAAAGACGTCTCCCACTCCCTCGCCGATGGCACTGAAGGTCTCGCCGACCTCCTCGACGCCGTCGACGACCGCGCCGCCCCAGTCGCCGAGGGTGTCGGCGCCGGAGTCGAAGAGGCTGTCGATGGCCCCGGAGGTGAAGGCGCCCACCACCGTACCGACGGCCGCGCCGACGATGACACCGGCCGCGGTGCCGACGCCGGGGATCGGGATGAAGCTGCCGACCACGCCGCCGAGGTAGGCGCCGGACGCGGTGCCGGCAAGGATGGACGCGGCCGCGGGCACCGCGTTGGAGGTGATGGCCTGCGCCGGCCCCTCCTCCTCCCAGTCGGACGCGATGCTGTAGCCCGCGGTGGCGATGTCGATGACCCACAACCCGCGGGTCAGGCCCTTGGGCAGCTCCCAGCTGGACAGCGCCCGCCGCGCGGACGGGTGGGCGTCGTCGAGGCGGTCGGCCTCGTCCATCAGGTCGTAGAAGTGACCGGGGTCGGTGACCCGGCCGTCGGGGGTCCTCAGCGCGTCCGCGTGGGCACGCAGCTCGGCGGCACGCGTCAGCATCCGGTCCACCTCACCGGTGAGGTGGGGCGTCGCGCGGCGGATGAGCTCGAGCTGGATGCCCGCCGAGATCAGCTGGCCCGACACGCCGACGTACGCCGAGTCGTGGCGCTGCCACGCCGACGCCCCCGCCTCGAGGGCGCGCTGCCAGGCGTCCCAGGCCGCGGTGGCGTCCTCGACGCACTGGTTCCAGACCTCGACCTTGAGGTTGTGGCGGCGGACGGCGGCGTCGCGCGCCTCCCACGCGTCCCACTCCGACGGCGTGGCGTCGGGGGCGGGCGACTGGCCGGCCCCAGGCGGTCCGTCGCCGGGGTTGCGGACCGTGAAGCCGTCGACCACGAGGTCGCCCTCGCGCGCGGCGGTGCGCACGTCGGCCATGGCGTCCTTGGCGGTGCGCATGTCCTCGGCGAGGTCGTCGACGAGAGTCGCGACGTGACCGGTGATCGAGGCGCCGTCGTCGCCGGACTGCGCCAGCTCGCGGGCGCGACCGGAGAACGCCGTGCCCGCCTCGCCCTGCCAGTCGCCGGCGGCGTCGGTGCGCTGCTGCGCGACCGTGGTCGCCAGGTCGTCGAACCCGGTGCGCAGGTCCTGGCGCAGCCACCGGCCGACGGCGCGGACGTTGGCGACCTCGCCCTCGATCTCGGTGTCGAGGTCAGCCATCGGTGTCCACCCCGTTGATCAGGAACGACGCCGCCTCGTGGGCGTCGACGGTCGCGACCGTGCTGTTGCAGTCCTCCACGGCGGCCGCGATGGTCGTCGACTCGAAGGCGAGCCGGGCGGCCGCGTCGCTGGCCGCGGCCAGGATCATCAGCAGCAGCGGCTCGGCCTGCCCGGTGCCGCCCGCACCGGGGCGCGAGGTGCCGACGGAGTCGAAGGTCGAGCCCGCCTGGCCGAGCTGCTCGGCGACCCGGGTCAGGGTGGCGTGGTCGACGACCAGGCTGGAGGCACCGCCCCCGCCACCGCCGCCGTCCGCGGCGCTCATGCGCGCACCCCGGCCTCCGGGGCGCGACGCTCCTCGGGCACGTAGACATCGGTGTAGACGATGTCGAACGGCCGCACGTCGTGGAGCATCTGGAGGCTCTGCAGCGGCAGCCCGAACCACGGCTGGTCCTCGCCCTGGCACGCCTGCAGCCGGTCGAGCGAGGAGTAGACCAGCAGGGCGGTGCGCCCGTCCTTCGTCTGGCGGTAGACCGCCTCGGCGTACCTCCCGTCGGTCACGTGGGACACGCACGGGATGTAGAGGAAGGGCGGGTAGTCCCGCGGAAGCCTGCGCGGCTCCGCGGGACCGGTCGCCGTGACGTCGTCGCTCATGCGGAGGATCCTCCCCCGCGCCGGCCTCCCGGAAACGTCCGGGTCGCGCCGCAGCAGAACTAGCGGCAGATGTTGACGTCCTGCGAGCCCAGCACCCCGTCCCAGACCTCGCGCATCGGCGCGAGCCAGCTCTGGGTCGTCGGGACGAAGGCGATGCTGCCGTCGACCATCTTCTTCACGCCGCGCACGCGCACCTTCTCGACGATGAGCGGCACGGTGACCTCGCGGCTGCGCACGCCCTCCCAGCAGGCCGACGCCTTCTTCTTGGTCACCGCCTCCTCGAGGGTGACGGTGTCGCCGACCAGCTCGCCGTTGTAGCGCCACGCGACGGTGGTGACGTAGCCGGTGTGGCCCTCCCACGGCGCGACGACGGTGGCCGACATGCCCCAGGTGCGGCGGGTCGGGATCCGGAACGTGACCGCGCCGCCGCTGACCTCCTTGGTCTGCGACTCCCAGACGTGGACGACGTCGGCGTCGAGCGTGCTGCGCGCGTTGACGAGCTGGACCTCGCAGCCCTCGCAGTCGTCGACGGTGAAGGTCAGCGTGGTGCGCGCGGCGGCGCTGCGGTCGTCGGGCTGGGCCTGGGCGGGCTGGGCCTGGGCGGGCGCAGAGGCCAGCGAGCCGGCCAGGAGGGCGGCGCTCGCGAGCGCGGCGGTGCGGGCCAGGACGGTGCTGCGGTGGGTCATCTCGGTCTCCCCGTGAGGTGTGTGTCGATGACTGGACGCACCTGGTCCCCCGAAGGTTGCACCGGAGGTGGCGGGCCTGTCAGTCCTCGCCCAAGCGTGTTGCGCTCGAGCTCGGCGAGCGTGGGGCGGCCGCGGTTGCAGAAGACCTCGAGGTCGACGGAGTTGCGCCCGTCGCTGAAGACCGCGTCCACGTCGTCGTCCGGGCCCTTCTCCCAGCTGACGATGCGCCAGCCGGCCTCCTTGTCAGGGCGTACGCCGACGCCGTACGCCCAGGTGTCGCGGCACTCGACGAGGAAGGCCCCCCACTCCCCCGAGATCTCGTCGGAGACGCCCGGGCCCTCGGGCTCGGGCACCGATGAGGACGGCACCGAGACGTCGCGGGCGACCTCGTCGCCCACCGGTCCGCGGTCGCGGATCGTGGCGCCGACGGTCGACACGGCGAAGACGCCGACGAGCACGGCGACGACCGTGGTGGCGGCCCACAGGCCGACGAGCAGCATCCGACGTCTCACGGGTCCATCGTGCCCGCCCCCACGACAGCGTGAGGTGAGGCGATGGTTAAGGCACTGCTAAGGCTCGCTCGTCGGACGGATCAGTGCGGTTGCGGACGGTACGGTCGCGGCGTGGCCGAGGTGCTGATCATCGAGGACGACGACCGGATCCGGCCGTTGCTGGTGCGCGGCCTGCGCGAGTGCGGGCACACCGTGACCTCCGCGCCCACCGGGATGGGCGGCCTCCAGCTCGCGGTCGACTCCGGTCCCGACCTGGTCGTGCTCGACCTCGGGCTGCCCGACGTCGACGGCACCCAGGTGCTCTCCATGCTCCGCGCGGTCAGCCAGGTGCCGGTGATCATCGCCAGCGCCCGCGCCGACGACCCGTCGCTGGTGGGGGCGCTCGACGCCGGCGCCGACGACTACGTCGTCAAGCCGTTCACCAGCGCCCAGCTCGACGCCCGCATCCGCGCGGTGCTGCGCCGGGTCGAGGCGGGTCGGCAGCGGCCCTCGACCATCACCGTCGGAGGCCTCGCCGTCGACCTCGCCGGCCGACGGGTGCACCTCGACGGCGCCGAGGTCGACCTCACGCCGCGCGAGTTCGACCTGCTCGCCCACCTGGTCGAGCGGCCGGGCGAGGTGGTGACCAAGCGCGACCTGCTCGTGGAGGTGTGGCGCCAGCCGTGGGGCGGGTCGGACAAGACGGTCGACGTGCACCTGTCGTGGCTGCGCCGCAAGCTCGGCGAGACCGCCGCCGCCCCGCGCTACCTGACCACGGTGCGCGGCGTCGGCGTACGCCTCGCGGCACCGGTCCCCCGACGCGCCCGCGCCGACCGAGGACGGCTGAGGTGCGCCGCAGCCTCCTGCTGACCGCGGCCGCGGCCATCTCGATGGTGCTGCTGGCGATGCTCGTGCCGATGGCGATCCTCGTGCGCAGCTATGCGCTGGAGGACCGGCTGGCCCGCGCGGCCCTCGAGGTGCAGGCCGTCGAGACGGTCGTGTCCGGGCAGGACGCCGGCGCGGTCGGGCAGTACGTCGACCGGCTCAACGACGCGGAGCCCCACACCCAGGTGACGGTGCTCTACCCCGACGGCCTCGAGATCGGACCCGACCGCGGGCAGGACGAGCTGGTCCTCGACGCCCGCAACACCGGCCGCGCCCGCGTCGACGACGTGGCGGGCGGGTCGCAGATCCTCGTGCCGGTCTCGCGGGGCGGCAACTCCGCCCTGCCCTCGCAGACCCCGGTGATCCGCGTGGTGGTCGACGAGCCGGGCATCACGTCGGTGGTCGGCGTCGCCTGGGGCCTGCTGGCCGTGCTCGCGCTGGCGCTGCTGGCCGGATCGCTGGTGGTCGTCGACCGCCTCGGCCGGTCGTTCGTCATGCCCATCCGCCAGCTCGCCGAGCACACGCAGACGCTCGGCCGCCCGGGCGCCGTCACCCCGGTCGCGGCCATCGACGGGCCGCCCGAGGTGCAGGAGCTCGCCGGCGCCGTCGAACGCCTCACCGGCCGCATCCAGCTGTTGCTCGCCCGCGAGCGGGAGAGCGTCGCCGACCTCTCCCACCGCCTGCGGACCCCCGTCACCGCGCTGCGGCTGCGCGTCGAGACCGTCGACGACCCGGTCCTGCGCGACCGCCTGGCAGGCGACCTCGACGCGCTGCAGGCCACCGTCGACGAGATCGTCCGCGAGGCCCGTCGCTCCGAGCGCGAGGGCCTCGACCCGCGCACCGACGCGGTCGCGGTCGTCGCCGAGCGTGTCCGCCACTGGGAGGCGCTGGCCGAGGACCAGGGCCGCGCCTACGACCTGCACCTCGCCGAGTCCGGGCCGCTGCTGCGGGCCAGCCGCGCCGACCTGGAGGCGCTGGTCGACGTGCTGCTCGACAACGTCTTCTCCCACACCCCCGACGACGCCGCCGTACGTATCACGCTGGACGCCACCGACGACCTGGTCGAGCTCGTCGTGGAGGACGCCGGTCCCGGCCTGCCCCCCGGCCTCGACGCGACGGGTCGTGGCGAGAGCGGCTCGGGCTCGACCGGCCTGGGCCTCTCCATCGCCGCGCGCACCGCCGAGGACTCCGGCGGCGCGATCACCACGGGTGCCTCGGACATGGGAGGAGCCCGGGTCTCCGTCACGTTGCGGACGGACTGACCCGGGCTCCTGCCGGCGATCAGGCTTAGGCCACGGAGACCTTCACCGAGCAGGCGCTGCCGCCGGCCGGGGTCACCGTGAGCTGAAGGTGTCCTTTCCACGGGTGTCCTTGCGGAACGTGTCGAGGTCGAGCTCGCCCTCGTCGTCGGCCTTGAGGGTGCGGGACACCGCGACCTTGCCGTTGTGGCGGACCGCGACGGTCCACTCGCTGAACGCGCGCGCGTTCTCGATGTCGGCGTCGACGTCGTACCCGCCGCGCTCGCGGTCGACGTTGAGCTCGAACGTCGCCCCGGCGCAGGTGCCGCGTCGCTCGACGTCGGCGCTCGCGGACCGGCGACGAGCACGGTGGTGCCGGCGGCGGCGGTGGCGACGAGGGTGGTGGCGATGAGCGTCTTCTTCATGGGGTGTCTCCTCAGGTGGGGTGGATCAGCGTGTCCGGGTGGGTGTGGTCAGGAGCCGAGCGTGGCGGTGCAGGGCTCGCCGTCGGCGGGCGTGAAGGTGACGGCGTACGTCGCGTCGCCGGGGTTGCCGTCGCTG
>CAVUCQ010000009.1:0-703220 GCA_963740115.1 uncultured Actinomycetota bacterium
CTGGAAGCCGAGGGACGTCGGTGAGGGGCCGCCGCCCCCAGGAAGCACGAAACCAGGAGGAACACATGACCACCTACAAGGTCGGCTACTTCATCGGAAGCCTGTCGTCGACGTCGATCAACCGCATCCTGTCCAGGGCGCTCATCCGGGTGGCCCCGGACGACCTGACGTTCAGCGAGATTCCCATCGGCAACCTGCCGCTGTACAGCCCGGACTTCGACAACGACTACCCGCCTGAAGCCCGAGCGCTCAAGGCGTCGATCGCTGCCGTCGACGCGATTCTCTTCGTCACCCCCGAGTACAACCGTTCCATCCCCGGAGCGTTGAAGAACGCGATCGACTGGGCGTCCCGACCATGGGGACAGAACTCCTTCGACCACATCCCAGCCGCGGTGATCGGAGCCTCCATCGGCCAGATCGGCACCGCCATGGGTCAACAGAGCCTGCGCGGTGTGCTCAGCTTCTGCAACGCCCGCCAGATGACCTCACCCGAGGCCTACATCCAGTACTCCTCCGATGTCTTCCAGAACGACGGCGAGGTCACCAACGACTCCACCAAAGAGTTCCTCCGCGCCTACATGGCCGAGTTCCGCACCTACATCGGCATGGTCCTCACCGTCCTGCCACGCCCACAAGCGCCGAGCGACGACGCGACAGGCGAGCTTTCTGGCAAGGATGACGGCAGGTAGGAAGGACGACCCGCGGATCGAGATCACTCCCGGGAACCAAGGGCCGTCCCCCGCTCGGACAGAACTGACGGTTCGTGCCGGCGAGCGCTGGTCACCCCTTACGCACGCTCTGACGCGATTCCTGCCGGTACGTGTAGGCGGCGGCCCGGACCACGTCGTCGCTCTCCAGGCCCGCTCCGAGAGCGCCGCCCAGGGTTGCCAGAGAGCTGGTGAGCCACGCCAGCTTCAGATAATCGCCCACTCGCACGGAATGCCCGATGCCCTCCTCGAGCAGCTGTACGGGCACCAGAACCGGTGACGTCACGAGTGCGAGCAGGAGCAGTGCGGCGTAGAGGAAGAGCACACCCAGAAGGACCGTTGCCGAGGTAGCCAGGTTGAAGAGGGTCACCTGCTTACGACCGACCGGGTGCGACGTGTGTTCCCACAGACCGGCCCCCGCGATCAGCGCGACCGTGATCCCGGCGACGGACCCCATCGCGACCGCCGAGAGTCGGATCCAGCCGAGCGCGGCGCTCAGCTGCCAGATGTCGGGGGTGACGAGGGCGAACACCCCCGTCGCCAGAGCGGCGGTCAGCGCTCTCGAGAGTCCGATCGCAAGTCTCCACGGCTGGTTGGCCCGGATCATTCCGATCAGTAGTCGCAGGTTCCCGCTGAGGACTCTCGCGGTGAACATCACGCTGCCGTCCCTCTCCGGCTGCGTGCTCCTTCCGAGCTCGCTGGCGCGGCGTCCGAGACCAGCTGCACGGCCCGACAGGGCGTGGTCAGCCGTGTCCCCGAGCAGGGCGCGGACGAGCCCGACGACCGTGTCACGGGTGCGTCTACGCAGTCCGATGGCGCCGAGCGCCGGTAGGCACACGACAGCAACGCCGTGCAGAGGACTCGCGTGAGCCACCACCGGTCGCCGGTGAGCCTTCAGGGGCAGATCGGTGAGACAGACGACCAAGTCCCAGCCTTCCTCCAAGAGCCGGTCCCTTGCCGCGGCGACGAGGGCGGCGTCGTCGGAAGGTGGATGCACGAGGGCGTCGACCACAGTGGACACGCGCCACTGGACAGCGGGCACGTGCGAGCTCAACTCGGCGTGCAGGTCGTCGGCGAGCATCGACGCAATCTCACTGGCCGAACCCGGGGCCGAGATGATTCCGATCGCCACCTCGTCCGTGCTCATGGGGAAGCGGCCGGGCTGCGCCGATGGTTTCGACCTTCGTGCGTCATGGTGCAGTGTCGGACCACCGCGCTGCGTGAAGCAAGAGTGCAGGCCGCCGTCAGAGAAGTGCTTTGCGGCACGCGCGCCGGCATCGGGTCGACCGGCAGCAGTGCGCGAACGCTGAGGAGCGACCGTCCGACTGGGGCGTCCACGTAGTGTGCCGCCACATGAAGGAGCGAGAGCTCGAAGCCAGAGTCATGCGGTTCGTCCGCGAGATCGGCATCGCGCCCGAGGGCAAGGTGCGAACCGTGAGCTTCGACCTCACGAGAGGCGTGGTCGTCATCAACACCGACGAGGCCACCTGGGCGGCACCTGCCGCAGGCTTGTGGTCTGACTATGCGGACAACGTGGCGCGGATCAGGCCCCGGCACGCCCCGCTGATCAAGTACCCGGACGGACGAACCGAGTCGGATGCCCACGCCTCCGTGCCTCGTCCTGACTAGTGCTCCCCGCGCGGGGCGGTCGGCGGGCGCTCGTCCGGGGCAGCTGGTCCTCAGGGACGCGCCAGGAGGCGGCCTCGAAGCCTGTTTCGAGCTGCCGATGGATTTCACGGGCCCGACCGTCACGCAGGCGGCACCAACCACGGGCGTCGGCCGCTGAAGCCGGCGCCTACGCCCGGTCGCGCGCCAGCCGGTTGCGGCGTTCCTCCTCGCGCTTCGAGTAGGCGGCCGCCCGGATCGCCTCGTCCGACTCCAGCCCGGAGCCGAGCCCGCCTCCCACGGTCGCCGCCGAGGCGACGAACCAGGCGAGCACGAACAGGTCGCCGTAGCCGAGCGACGCGTTGAGGTAGCCGCCCATCACAGCGGGGTCCAGGACGAACAGGGCCCAGATCAGGTTCACCACGAACAGCGCGAGGTAGCAGATGACCACTCCCGTAGTGAGGGTGATCAGCGTCGACGTGTTGTAGAGGCGGGACCTGTCCCGAGCCTCGTCGGAGTCGTCGTCGGGTCGGTCCCACAGTTCTCCGTCGACCACGAGCCAGGCGACGACGAGCCCGATGGAGACGATGGTCGCCACGATCAGGCGCCACGGCGTCAAGGACCCGGCCAGTAGCCACACAGTGGAGTTGATGGTCGCGACGGCTCCGGTCGCCAGTGCCGCGACGAGCGCGGACTTGAGCCCGGGCACGAGGAGCCACGGACGGTTGGCGAGCACCATCCCGAGGAGCAGCCGCCAACGGCCACTGAGGTGCGGGAGTGGCACGCGGTGATCATGCTCCGCGGTGCGGTCCGCCATGCCGCTGACGAGCGAGTGCACGGCGTGACGGGTGCGTGCGTGCATGCGAAGCCCGCCCAGCGCTGGGAGCGACAACACGGCTGCCCGACGTTGTCGGTCAGTGTCGGCCAGCAGGTACCGGCCGTCGCCGTCGCGAAGCGGAAGCTCCGTCAAACCCACGACGAGGTCCCAACCGTGCTCGCGAGCCTGGTCCCCCAGCCGCGCCACCGCCGTGCCGACGTCCTCGCAACCCGTCGTGAACGGCTCGCTCACCAGTTCGACGTCCCATGCATCCCCATCCCGGTCACCCGCCGGCTCGAGATCCCTGATCCGCTGCGCGATCTCGGTGGGGGAGGCTGGGTCGGCTACCAGGCCGACGCGGATCGGCTTCATCTCAGCAAACTACCGGCGCGGTGCCCTGCACAGAAAGGGCCGTGGCCCAGGGGTAGGGGACTGTGCAGTCGCCGTCTCTGGGACCTGCCCACTTCCGTCGCCGACGTTTCGGCAGTCTGCTGAGGGACCGCAGACGGACGAAGAACGACCCCTGACGCCGAAGAAGTCAGAAGGTGTCTTCGGAGTCAGGGGCCGTTTTCAGACACCTCGGCGGTGGGCGTCACCCACGCGTGACTAGATGTCGTAGTAGAGCTCGAACTCGTGCGGGTGCGGCCGCAGCTGCACCGGCAGGATCTCGTTCTGGCGCTTGTAGTCGATCCAGGTCTCGATCAGGTCGGGCGTGAAGACGTTGCCGACCGTGAGGAACTCGTGGTCCCTCTCCAGGTTGTCCATCACCGCGCCGAGCGACGTGGGGACCTGGTCGATGTCGGCCATCTCGTCCGGCGGCAGCTCGTAGATGTCCTTGTCGATCGGAGCCGGTGGCTCGATCTTGTTCTGGATGCCGTCGATCCCGGCCAGCAGCAGCGCCGAGAACGCGAGGTAGGGGTTGGCGGACGGGTCGGGGCACCGGAACTCGATGCGCTTGGCCTTGGGGTTCGCGCCCGTGATCGGGATGCGCACGCAGGCGGAGCGGTTGCGCTGGGAGTAGACCAGCGAGATCGGAGCCTCGAAGCCCGGCACCAGGCGGTGGTAGGAGTTCACCGTCGGGTTGGTGAACGCCAGCAGCGACGGGGCGTGCTTGAGGATGCCGCCGATGTAGTGGCGGGCCATGTCCGAGAGGCCCGCGTAGCCGATCTCGTCGTAGAAGAGCGGCTCGCCGTCCTTCCAGATGGACTGGTGGCAGTGCATCCCGGAGCCGTTGTCGCCGAAGATCGGCTTGGGCATGAAGGTCGCGGTCTTGCCGTTGCGCCAGGCCACGTTCTTGACGAGGTACTTGAACTTCATCACGTCGTCGGCGGCCTTGAGCAGCTCGTCGAACTTGTAGTTGATCTCCGCCTGTCCGGCGGTGCCGACCTCGTGGTGGGCGCGCTCGACGTGCAGGCCGGCGCGCTCCATCTCGATGACCATCTCGTCGCGGAGCTCACCGAAGTGGTCGTACGGAGCGACGGGGAAGTAGCCGCCCTTGTACTTGACCTTGTAGCCGCGGTTGTTGTCCGTGGAGCCGCTGTTCCAGGCGCCGGCCTCGGAGTCGATGTGGTAGAAACCCGCGTTCGCGGAGGTCTCGAACCGCACGTTGTCGAAGACGTAGAACTCCGCCTCGGGGGCGAAGTAGGCGGTGTCGCCGATGCCGGTCGAGCTGAGGAAGGCCATCGCCTTCTTCGCGATGTTGCGCGGGTCGCGCGAGTAGGCCTCGCCGGTGATCGGGTCGTGGATGAAGAAGTTGACGACGAGGGTCTTGGCGACGCGGAAGGGGTCGATGTACGCCGTGGTCGGGTCGGGGAAGAGCGACATGTCCGACTCGTGGATCGCCTGGAACCCTCGGATCGAGGAGCCGTCGAAGGCGAGGCCGTCGTCGAAGACCGACTGGTCGAAGGACGAGACGGGCACCGTGAAGTGCTGCATCACCCCGGGCAGGTCGCAGAAGCGGACGTCGACCATCTCGACGCCCTCGTCCTTGATGAACTTGAGCAGCTCATCGGAATTGTTGAACATTGGGTCCTCCTTGACGGCGACCAGCGCGCGTCGAAGTTGCAGCGTCACGTCGGCGGTGCCTCGTTGCACCGTGCGGCCACGCTAGGCGAGAGCAGTTTCTTGACCGTATCCCGATTGTTTCGTGCGTGTTACAAGTCGTCCGCGCAGTGACCCCGGGCACCCCGAGACCACCCCTGGGGTTACTCCCCTGAAACGAGCGGCGGGGCTACGGTCAGGCATGACTCGGGCACAGGCACCCCGACGCACCAGCGTCGGCATCGGGATCACGGCGGCCACCGTCTTGCTCGCACTCCTCACGGCGTGCGGCGGCGGAGACGAGGACGACGCGCCCGCCAGCACGTCCTACGGCATCGAGACGCTGATGCCGGCGGTCGCGAAGACCGTGGGCGGTGAGGAGTACGTCCACCTCGGCATCGGCGACCACCGGGGCCGCGGCGAGGTGCAGGTCGACCTGGCCTGGGCGGGCGACAAGCCGGAGTTCCGGGCGCTGACCGGCGACGAGCCGGGGGAGTTCCTGGAGTTCCGCCGCGTCAACGGCCGCATGTACGTCGGTGGGGAGGCGGCCGACAACGAGTGGACCTATCTCGCCGACGACGACCCCCGCGCCCTGGGCGAGGACGAGAGCTTCGACGCAGGCGCCACGCCCGTCCTGCTGACCCTCGACGTCCCCGGCGACTACGACAGCCTCGTGGACGCGGTGGACAAGGTGCAGAACGAGGGCCAGGAGGAGATGGCGGGCGTCGCTACGACCCACTACGTCGTCACCGTCGACTCCCAGGCCTGGCGCGACGCGCTCCCCGAGCAGTCGATGCACCGCCAGGTGGACGTCGAGGACGAGCTCGTCCTCGACCTCTGGATCGACGAGGCGTCACTGCCCGTGCGCCTGGAGTACTCCGGGACCGGCAACACCGAGAAGGTGCGCGTCGACTACACCAACTGGGGCACGCCGATCGCGGTCGTCGAGCCCGAGGGCGCTGAGCCGCAGGACAGCGAGGCCTCCTAGACCCACGACGGGAGCCGGCGTGGCCGCCCCGCCTACGCTGGGCGCGTGCCGCAGACCGACCCGACGTACGCACCCGCCGAGCCGATGCCCGCGACCTGGGGCAGGCGCATCCTGGCGCTCTTCGTGGACTGGGTGACCTGCCTGGCCGTGGTCGAGGGGCTCGTCGCGGTGGGGCTCCTGGCGGGCAACCCCAACGGCCTCGGCACGCTGACCCTGTTCGTCCTCGAGTCCACGCTGTTCACCGCGCTCACCGGGGGGTCGTTCGGCAAGCTCGCGACCCGGGTCCGGGTCGTGCGCAGCGATCACTCCGGGCAGCCGGTGTCGCTGCTGCGGGCCCTCGGGCGGTCGGTCCTCGTCGCCCTGCTGGTGCCGCCCCTGCTGACCTTCGACGGTCGCGGGCTGCACGACGTGGCCGCGGGGACGCGGACCGTGACGGTCTGACTCAGCGACCGCGCTGCTGCGAGCGCATGCCCTTCATCGAGGTCGGGACGGGGCCCTTGGGCAGCGGCAGCTTGCCGCGCTGAGCGTCGAGCGCCTTGAGGCGCTGGAGGATGTCGGTGATCTCGGCCGGCTTCACCTGCCGGCCGAGCTTCTGGACGTGGCGCACCAGCTTGGGCAGCGGCACCTCGCCCTCGCCACGACCGGCGACGACCTCGTGGATCGGTACGCCGTAGGCGACACGCTCGTGCTTCTTGCGCTCGGTGACCAGCAGCTGCTTGACCCGGCTCGGGCTCGAGCCCTCACCGACCAGGACGATGCCGGGCGGGCCGACCACGCGGTGCACCACGTCCTGCTGCTTGGTGAAGCCCACCACCGGGTCCACCTTCCAGCCGCGGCGCAGCATCTGCAGCGCGCCCGCAGCGGCCGCGGGCTGGCCCTCCATCTGCGTGTAGGCCGCCTTCTGGGCGCGGCGACCGAAGACCAGCAGCCCCAACAGGATGCCGAACATCACGGCGCCGACGATCGAGATCACCAGGGACAGGACGCCGTCGCCGGGCAGCAGCCACAGGAGGCCGAAGCCGAGCGCCGCGCCGACCACGAACGTACCGAGGACGATCCAGCCCAGGCGCGGGTCGCTGCGCTTGGCCATCTGGTAGGTCTGCGTGATCTGCGCCCGACGCGAGGTGGGTGGGGAGGCGGGGGTCGACATGAGATGACCTTGTCTGGGATGGAACGGGCTGGAACAGAGGAACGGGACGAGCAGTGCTCAGACGGCCGCGGCTGCGCGCGCGTCCATGGCCTGACCGTACAGCCGCCCGGCCCGGTAGGACGAGCGGACCAACGGCCCGGACAGCGCACCCGCGAAGCCGATCTCGTCGGCCTCGGCCTTGAGCTCGACGAACTCCTCCGGCTTGACCCACCGCTCGACGGGGTGGTGGCGGGGGGAGGGGCGGAGGTACTGGGTGATGGTGATCAGCTCGCAGCCCGCGTCGTGCAGGTCGCGCAGCGCCTGGCTGACCTCCTCACGGGTCTCGCCCATGCCGAGGATCAGGTTGGACTTGGTGACCAGGCCGAAGTCGCGGGCCTGCGTGATGACGTCGAGCGAACGGTCGTAGCGGAAGGCCGGACGGATCCGCTTGAAGATCCGCGGCACGGTCTCGACGTTGTGGGCCAGCACCTCGGGACGGGACTCGAAGACCTCGGTCAGCAGGTCGGGCTTGCCGTTGAAGTCGGGGATCAGGTTCTCCACGCCGGTACCGGGGTTGAGCTCGTGGATCGCCCGGACCGTCTCGGCGTAGAGCCACGCACCGCCGTCCGGCAGGTCGTCGCGGGCGACGCCGGTGATGGTGGCGTACTTGAGCTGCATCTTCTGCACCGACTCCGCGACCCGGCGCGGCTCGTCGCGGTCCAGCGGCTGCGGCTTGCCGGTGTCGATCTGGCAGAAGTCGCAACGGCGCGTGCACTGGTCGCCGCCGATGAGGAACGTCGCTTCCTTGTCCTCCCAGCACTCGAAGATGTTGGGGCACCCGGCCGACTGGCAGACCGTGTGCAGGCCCTCGGACTTCACCAGGTTCTGCAGCGAGGTGTACTCCGGGCCCATCTTCGCCTTGGTCTTGATCCACTCCGGCTTGCGCTCGATCGGGGTCTCCGCGTTGCGGACCTCCAGTCGGAGAAGCTTGCGTCCTTCGGGAGTGGCGGCAGTGGTCACACGCCTCACTCTACGACGGGGTGCAGGTGCTCCCAACTCGCGACCGGGCGGGCGGCTCAGGGCACGTCGCGTCGTTGCGTCGACCACAGGGACAACCCGACCGCGACCGTGACGAGCACCGCCAGGACGAGCCCTCCGTCCACGGGGGTAGCGACGGGCACGGGCACGACGACTGACGAGCCGCCGCCACGTCCTGATCAGGCCGGCACGCCCGGCCTGATCAGCTCGACCCGCGGCGACCGTCCGGGCTCGGGACGGGCGTCGTAGTCCGGGGTCGCGTCGTAGGGCTGCCACGCGAGGTACGTCGACAGGTGGCGGCGCACGCTCGGCAGCACGTCGGTGACCGTCACGTCGCGACCCAACTCCGTGGACAGCGAGGTGACGCCCGCGTCGGCGATGCCGCACGGCACGAACCGGTCGTACCAGCCGAGGTCGACGTCGCAGTTGAGCGCGAAGCCGTGCATGGTCACGCCGCGGCTCACCCGGATGCCGATGGCACCGATCTTGCGCTCCGGCCCCTGGTCGTCGGCCCGCAGCCAGACACCGCTGCGACCCGGCACGCGCGCCGTCGTGACCCCGAAGTCGGCACAGACCGCGATCAGGGCCTCCTCGACCCGGCGGACGTAGTCGACGACCTTGACGTGGTCGGGCAGCCGCACGATCGGGTAGCCCACGAGCTGGCCGGGACCGTGGAAGGTGATCTTGCCGCCGCGGTCGACGTCGATGACGTCGGCGCCGCCCGGGTCGAGCGGTCGCTCGTGCGGGTCGGTGCGCTTGCCGGCGGTGAAGACGGGCGGGTGCTCCAGCAGGAGCACGGTGTCGCGGCGGGTCCCGGCCACCACGGCCTCGTGCACGCGGCGCTGGACGTCCCAGGCGGCGAGGTAGTCGACGGCGTCGTCGCCGAGCCCGGCGATCTCGTAGTGCGGCTCGTGGTCCGTACCCTGCTCCAGCGGCATGCCCCGAGCCTAACGCCCGTCCCACGACCGACCTGCCTGTGGATGGCCGGGGCGCGACCGGCGGAAATCGGCGAGGGTGGCGAGGTGGACCCTCGCCGATTGCTCCCTGTCCTCTCCGCGCTGGCCTGCTCCTGCGTGGTGGCGACGCTGGTCGTCGCGGTGGTGCGGCCCGACGACTCGTCACGTCCTGCGCACGTACGGCCTGCCGCGCCGGCAGCGGCGCAGACGCGGTCCGGTCCCGCGGGCGTCCTGGCGGCGTGGGACCAGCGGCGCGCGGGGGCCTGGGCGGCGGGCGACGGCGACGCGTTGGCCGACCTCTACGCCGCCGGTTCGGCGACCGGTGCTGCCGACGTGCGCCTGCTCCGCCACTACCGCGAGCGCGGGCTGACCGTGGCCGAGCTGACGACCCAGGTGCTCGCGCTGGAGGTGGTGGCGCGGTCCCCGGCGAGGCTCGTCCTGGTCGTCACCGACCGCGTCGTGGGAGGCGTGGCCGTCGGTCGTGGCACGACTCCGATCGCGCTGCCGGCCGACCGGGCGTCGGTCCGTCGGGTCGTGCTGGTGCGCGAAGGCCGCAGGTGGCTGGTCGCCGAGGCCAGCGATCAGGCCAGCGCGGCGGTCAGCACCTCGCGCACGTCCTCGTCCTCGAAGTCGTAGCCGGCCCGCTCCAGCGCGGCCGGGCGCGAGTTGATCGAGTTGAGGAGCTCGGGTGCCATCGGTCCTGCTGCGGCGCGCAGCACGGGCGCAGGGGCTGTGAGGAACGCCGGCCGGTGGAGCCGGGCGGCCAGTGCCTCGGTGAACTCACGGTTGGTGGGGGTGTGCGGCGAGCAGAGGTTGAACACTCCGGACACGTCGCGGGACTCGGCGAGGTAGACGGCCGCGCCGACCCAGTCGCGCAGTGAGATGAGGGGGAAGTACTGACGTCCGTCACCGAGCCGACCACCGAGGCCGCACGAGAAGAGGCCCTTGAGGAGCTTGAGTGTGACGGAGGCCTTGTCGAGGACGGGTGCACTGCGCAGCACACAGACTCGTGCACCTGCCTCCGACGCGGGCGAGGTCGCCGCCTGCCACTCGCGGGCCAGGCGGGTGAGCAGCGCGTCGCCGCGGCTCTCTGACTCCTCGGTCAGTACGTCCGCGCCGTGGTCGCCGTAGTAGGACGTGCCGTTGTTGGCGAGCAGTGCTGGGCGACCACCGGCCCGCGCGACCGCCTCGCTCAACACCCGGGTGGTCACGATGCGGCTCTCGAACAGCTGGCTCCGGTAGCGGGACGAGTGCGGGTTGCCGAAGAGTGGCGAGCCTGCCACATTGACGACGACATCGGCCGATTCGACGACGGCCTGGTCGAGCGTGCCGGAGTAGGGGTCCCACTGCGACTCCCGGGCCGTCGTGGGCTCACGGCGGACGAGGGCCGTGACCTCGTGCCCGTGGGTGCACAGGTGCGCGGTCAGGTGGGTCCCGAGGAAGCCTGAGGCACCGGCGATCACAACACGCATGCCCCCACCCAACCACGGTGCCCAAGCGCCGGCGGACGGCCCGCGACCGGGTCAGCCGGCCAGGTGGCTCCACCGCAGGGAGAGCTCGCGCCACGGGCCCTGGTCGACGACGCGACCGGCGTCGAGGACCACGACGCGGTCGGCCTGGGCCAGGGCGGCGGACTTGCTGGTCGCCCCGATCACCGCGGCGCCGCGGGCGCGCAGCGCCTGCCACAGCTCGACCTCGGTGGTCGCGTCGAGCGCCGACGAGACGTCGTCGGCCAGCAGCACGTCGCTCCGGCTGGCCAGGGCCCGGGCGAGGGCGAGGCGCTGCACCTGCCCGCCGGAGAGGCGTACGCCGCGGTGCCCGACGAGCGAGTCGGGGCCACCGGCCTCGGCGACGTCGCGCTCCATGCGGGCCGACTCGATCGCCGGCACGACGTCGCGGTGCGGGTGGTCGAGGGCGACGTTGCCGGTGAACGTGCCGGAGAGCACCCGCGGCACCTGCGCGACGTGCGCGACGCGGGCCGGGCGCAGCGTGGTCTGCGGGTCGGTGACGACCTCGTCGTTCCAGAGGATGTCGCCCGTGCTGCTCACCAGTCCGGCCAGCGCCCCGAGCAGGCTGGACTTGCCGGAGCCCACCTGGCCGAGGAGCAGGACCAGCTCGCCGGCCTGCACCTCGAGGTCGACGTCCTGGACGCCGAGCGTGCCGTCGTCGTGCACGGCCGAGAGATCGCGAAGGACCAACGTGCGCAGCGGGTCGCGCGGCGGCTCCTCCGGGTCGGGGCCGGTGCCGCGGACCAGGTCGACCCCGGGCGGGAGGTCCATCAGGTCGCCGCCCCCTGCCAGCCGGCTGGTGGCGTTCATCCAGGCGCGGACACCCGGAGCCTCGGTGACCACGGATCCCGCGACGCGACCGAACCAGTCGAACCCGCTCACGGCGTTGGCGACGAGCAGCGCGGTCGCCAGGCCCCACTGGCCGCTGAGGAGCCCGCCCCAGGCCGCGACGACGCCGAGCTGGACCATCACGACGGGCACGCCGTCGAGCAGTGCCTGCACGCGGTGCTCGCGCACGGCGGCGTCGACGCGACCGCCGTCGACCTGGCGCAGGTGGGCGTGCACCTGGGGGGTGGCAGCGGCGAGCTTGACGGTGCGGGCAGACTCGAGTGCGGACACCAGTGACCGGCCGAAGCGGGCCCGCGCGGTGGACGCCGCGGCCGCCGAGCGACCCGCGATCCGGCGGCCGAGGGTCGAGGCGAGCGCCGAGACCACCATGACGGTCAGCAGGACCGCGCCGGCGACCCAGGTCTGGGCGATGAGTGCCGTCATCGCGGCCACGATCAGCCCGTTGACGAAGTCGACCCAGCGGTCGGTGTAGCGCGCGAGCCGGTCGGCGTCCATCGTGCGGGCGACGACCTCTCCCGGAGGCGTCCGGACGAGTCGCTTCTGCGTGGTCTGGCCGTGGAGCACGGACGCCCGGACCCTCAGGCGCACCTCGACCCACCAGTGGGGGTAGGTGCGGAAGGCCTGGGCGAGCAGCAGCGGACCGGCCAGCAGTGACACCACCAGGGCGAGGAGCAGCAGGCCGGGGCGCTCACCGGCCTGGAGGTCGGTGACGACGTGACCCCACACCCATCCGGTGACGGCACCGAACGCGCCGGTGAGCGAGGCGATCAGGAACAGGAACGCGCCGAGCAGCCCCCACTGCGGCTGCATGCTGATGGTGTGCACCACCTGCCGGGCCAGGCTGGGCGTCGGAGCGAGCTCGGGCGGGGGCGGGGGAGTGGTGCTGCGCCGGACCGACCCGATCGCGGCGTCGTCGTGGTGGTGCTCCTCCACGACCGCCTCGTGGGCGGCGGCGTCGAGCAGCCGGCGGAACGGTCCCTCCTCGGACGCGAGCCGGTGGCGCGGGCCCTGCTGCACGACCCGACCCGACTCGAGCACGGCGACGAGCTCGGCGCGCTCGGTCGTGGACAGCCGGTGGGCGACCAGGATGCCGGTGCGTCCGGAGATGAGCCGATCGGCAGCACGTACGACGCGCGCCTCGGTCACCGGGTCCATCCGGGCGGTGGCCTCGTCGAGCACCACGACGCTGACGTCGCGCACGAGCAGCCGCCCGAAGGCGACGAGCTGCTCCTCGCCGGCCGACAGGCTGGTGCCCCCGGGGCCGAGGACGGTGTCGAGGCCCAGCGGCAGCCCCGCCACCCAGTCGGTGAGGCCCAGCTCGGCGACGGCCGCCTCGACGGTCGCGCGCGGGACGTCGTCGAAGAGGGTGAAGTTCTCGGCCAGCGTGCCCGCCAGCACCTCGGTGCGCTGGGTGACCACGCCGACCTCGGAGCGCAGCTCCTGGAGGTCGAGGTCGAGCACGTCGACGCCGCCGAGGAAGACCGTGCCCCGCGGCGGCTCCACGGCCCGCGAGAGCAGCGAGGCCAGCGTCGACTTGCCCGAGCCCGTGCGACCCACGAGGGCGCAGGTGTGGCCGGCGGAGAGCAGGAGGTCGACGTCGCGCAGGGCGAAGGTGCCGGTGCCGTAGGAGAAGTCGAGGTGGCGGAACTCCACGTCGAGCGGCCCGTCGGGCACCGGCAGGCCGCCGGTCGGCTCGGCCGGCGAGGCCAGCATGCCGCGCAGGCGCAGCACCGCGCCGAAGCCCTCCTGCAGGTCGGGCAGGTGGCGCGCGAGCATGTCGACGCCGCCGACGAACATCGTCGTCACCAGGAACAGGGTGACCAGCCGGGCGGTCGTCAGGTCGCCGGACAGCACCAGCGCGACCCCGACCACGCCGACGGCCGCCAGGGCGCCGTGGAGGAGGCCGCCGCTGCGCCGGGTGATCCGCACCTCGATGGCCAGCACGGCGTCGAGCGTCCGGTGGACGACGGACGCGAGGTAGGCGTTGCGGCGCAGGACGTGGGCCTGCCCCAGGGACGTCCGCAGGTCGTCGCGGGCGGCGACGCCCTCCTCCGTCGACGCGGCGTGGTCGGTCCAGGCGGCCTCCTCGATGACCTTCTTCTGCGCGACCTGCGGCAGCAGCCGGCGTACGACGAGGTAGGTGAGCACGGCGGTCAACGGAAACAGGAAGACCGCCGGCCACCACGCCAGGGTGGCGACCACCCAGAGGGGACCGGAGGCCAGGAAGTGCGCGCGGCCTGCCACACGCCCCAGCGCATCAGCTGGCCGACCTCCCACGTGTCGTCGTCGATGCGGTCGAGCACCTCGCCGACGGCCTGCTCGGAGAGCTCGGACAGCGGCTGCGCCATCGCGGCGTCGAGGAGGTCGGAGCGCAGCTGGCCCTCGGCCCGGTCACAGATCGTGGCCCAGATCGTCTTGGCGAACGTGTCGATGACCGCGCCGCCGACCACGCAGAGCGCCAGCAGCAGCAGCAGGGTCTGGGTCGCGTCCTCGGCGAGCCGTCCCGCGACCATCGTGCCGAGGGACGCCGAGATCGCGCCGACGAGCGACATCGAGAAGCAGAGGTAGGTCAGCGGGCGGCGCACCCGGCGCCAGTCGACCGGCTGGCGGTGCGCCGGAAGCCCCGACGTGGGGGAGGTGGTCGCGTCGGTGGGGCGGGAGGTTTCGGTGATGGTCACGGTGTCTTCAGGCTAGGTGGTGGGTGTGACAGGGCGCCTCCGGTTTTCGCCGGCGGTGCATCGGCGCCCGTCCGAGGTAGTCCGCTGCGAAAAGCGGGTGTGGGGCTGCCGTGGAGCGGTCATTCGCATCGGACCACCGAGGGCACGGTGCGGACGCGACGCCGCCCCGCCCGCTCGCGGCGGACGGGGCGGCGTACGGAGTCGGGGCGCGCCGACCGTCGCTTCGCTCGGGCCGGCTGGGCTCAGACCTCGAACTGGCCCGACTCGAGGCGCTTCTTGACCTCCTGCAGGAACCGACCGGCGTCGGCGCCGTCGACCAGGCGGTGGTCGTAGGTCAGCGACACGTAGACCATGTGGCGCACCGCGATCGTCTCGCCGAGGTTGGGGTCGTCGATCACGACGGGGCGCTTCACCACGGCACCGGGGCCGAGGATCGCGACCTGCGGCTTGTTGATGATCGGGGTGTCGAACAGGGCCCCGAAGCTGCCGAGGTTGGTGATCGTGAACGTGCCGCCGGACAGCTCGTCCGGGGTGATCTTGTTGGTGCGGGTGCGCTCGGCGACGTCGGCGATCTTCTTGGCGATGCCGGCGATCGACAGGTCGCCCGCGTCCTTGACGACGGGCGTCAGCAGGCCCTTCTCGGTGTCCACGGCGAACGCGATGTTCTCGCGGTCGTAGTAGGTCACCTCGCCCTTCTCGGCGTCGATCGCCGCGTTGAGCTTGGGGTGCAGCTTGAGCGCGTCGATCGCCGCCTTGGCGAAGAACGGCAGGTAGGTCAGCTTCACACCCTCGCGGGCGAGGAAGTCGGCCTTGGACGCCTCGCGCAGGCGCGCGATCGACGTCACGTCGACCTCCATCACCTGCGTCAGCTGCGCTGCCTCGGTGAGGGACTCGACCATGCGCTTGGCGATCACCTTGCGCAGGCGCGAGAGCGGCTCGGTGGTGCCACGCAGCGGCGACGGCGACGAGGAGGCGGCCGCGGGGGCGGACGTGGCAGCCGGTGCCGCGGCGGCCGGAGCGGCTGCCGCAGGGGCGGCAGCCGCCTGGGCCTGGGCCTGGGCGGCGGCGTCGAGGACGTCCTGCTTGCGGATGCGGCCACCGACGCCGGTGCCCTGCAGCGAGCCCAGGTCGACGCCGTGCTGGTCGGCCATCTTGCGCACCAGCGGGGTGACGTAGGCGGTCTGGTCGCGGCCGCCCTCGCCCGCGGAGGGCGCCGGCGCCTGTGCGGCGGTGTCGGTGCGCTGCGGCTCCGGCTCGCCCTGCGGAGCCGGCGCGTACGGGGCCTCGCCCCGGGCGGGCGGCTCGGCCTGCTGCGGCTGCTGCTCCTGGGCCGGCGAGTCCTGCTTCTCCGACTCGGGGGTCTCGTCGCCGGGCGGCAGGCTTCCCGTCTCCTCGACGGCCTGCTCCTCCTGCTCGGCCTTCTTCTCGGCCTGCTCCTCGTCCTGGGGCTGCGCCTCGGCGCTCTGCGGCTCCGACGTGCCCGAGCCGGACGCGGCGGCGTCGCCGGAGCCGATGATGGCGAGCTCGGCCCCGACCTCGACGGTCTCGTCCTCCTCCGCCTTGATCTCCAGCAGCGTGCCGGCGACGGGGGAAGGGATCTCGGTGTCGACCTTGTCGGTGGAGACCTCGAGCAGCGGCTCGTCGACCGCGACCTCGTCGCCGACCTGCTTGAGCCAGCGGGTGACGGTGCCCTCGGTGACGGACTCGCCGAGCGCGGGCAGGGTCACGGGCGTACCCGAACCGCCACCCGAGCCACCGGAACCACCCGAGCCACCGGCCTGCTGCTGCTCCTCCGAGCCACCCGACGAGGCCTGCTCGGCGGCGGGCTCCTCCTGCGCGGGAGCGTCCTGCTTCTCGGACTCGGGGGTGGAGTCACCGGCCGGCATCTCGCCGGTCTCCTCGGCGACCTGCTCCTCCTGCTCGGCCTTCTTCTCCGACTCCTCGGCGTCCTTCGGCTGCGCCTCGGGCTCGGCCGAGCCGGACGCGTCGCCGGCGGACTCGCCCTCCTCGCCGACCACGGCCAGGACCGCGCCGACCTCGACGGTGTCGTCCTCGTTGGCCTTGATCTCGAGGAGCGTGCCCGCGACGGGCGAGGGGATCTCGGTGTCGACCTTGTCGGTGGAGACCTCCAGCAGCGGCTCGTCGACGGCAACCGTGTCACCGACCTGCTTGAGCCAGCGGGTGACGGTGCCCTCGGTGACGGACTCGCCGAGTGCGGGGAGGGTGACTTCGGAGGCCATGTGGTTCCTTCGCTCGCGTGTGTGGTTGGGGGAATCTCGGGCTGGTCAGGAGTGTGCGTGCAGGGGCTTGCCAGCCAGGGCCAGGTGGGCCTCGCCGAGCGCCTCGTTCTGCGTGGGGTGGGCGTGCACGAGCGGCGCCACGTCGTCGGCGTGCGCCTCCCAGTTGTAGATGAGCTGCGCCTCCCCGATGAGCTCGCCCACGCGATCTCCCACCATGTGGACGCCGAGCACCGGGCCGTCGGTGAGGCCGACCAGCTTGACGAAGCCCTGGGTCTGCAGGATCTGGCTCTTGCCGTTGCCGCCCAGGTCGTAGGTCACCGTGGTGACCGCGTCGCCGTGCCGCTCGCGGGCGGTGGCCTCGTCGAGGCCGACCGAGGCGATCTCGGGGTGGGAGTACGTCACCCGCGGGATGCCTGCGTCGTCGACCGGGCGGGGGTCGAGGCCGGCGATGTCCTCGGCGACGAAGATGCCCTGCTGGAAGCCGCGGTGCGCCAGCTGGAGCCCGGGCACGATGTCGCCGACGGCGTAGACGCCCTCGACGTTGGTGCGGCAGCGCTCGTCGGCCAGCACGAAGCCGCGGTCCATCTCGATGCCCTGCTCGGCGTAGCCCAGCCCGTCGGTGGACGGGCCGCGACCGACGGCGACGAGCAGCACCTCGGCCTCGACGACGTCACCGCCCTCGACGGTGACGGCGACGCCGGTCTCGGTGGTCTTGACGCTCTGGAACGGCGTGCCGGTGAGGAAGTTGATCTTGCGCTTGCGGAACGCCCGCTCGAGCGCCTTGGAGCAGGCCTCGTCCTCCGCCGCGACCAGCCGCGGCAGGGCCTCGATGATGGTGACGTCGGCGCCGAAGGACTTCCAGACGCTGGCGAACTCGCACCCGATGACGCCTCCACCCAGCACGATCGCCGAGGCCGGCACACGGTCGAGCTGAAGCGCGTGCTCGGAGGTGATGACCTTGGTGCCGTCGACCTCCAGGCCGGGGAGCGTACGGCTGTAGGAGCCTGACGCGAGGACCACGTGGGCCGCCGTGTGCTCGGTGCCGTCGACGGTGACCGTCCGGGGACCCGTGAGGGTGCCGGTGCCCTGGAGGACGGTGATCCCGCGCGACTTGATCAGACCCGTGAGGCCCTTGAAGAGCCGCTCGACGACCTTGTCCTTGTAGGAGTTGACGCCGGCCATGTCGATGCCGTCGAGCGTGGCGGAGACCCCGAACTGGCTGGCCTCGCGGGCCGAGTCGGCGACCTCGGCAGCGTGGAGGAGGGCCTTGGTGGGAATGCAGCCCACGTGGAGGCACGTGCCGCCCAGGTTGCCCTTCTCGACCAGGCCGACCTTCAGGCCGAGCTGCGCCGCTCGCAGGGCGCAGGCGTAACCGCCCGAACCAGCCCCGAGGACGAGGACGTCGAACTCACCGTCCGTCACTGATGCCTCCACATGATCTCTTCGCTTGCAAGACGCTCACCCGGACTGTGAGGCCTCGCCCATCTTTGCACTCTTTGTGAGGCTGTCCACACCGGGTCAGGCTCGACCGGACGGCGCGAATGACGGCGCGGTGAGGCATGCACCGGCAGAATGTCCGCCATGGGTCTCTTCGATCGTTTCCGGCGCAAGGGGCGCACCAGTCGTCCGGCGCGGGACGCCGCGCGCACCGGCTCCACGACCGTCCGCGCCTCCGACGGGGAGGACGTCCGCCACCTCGAGAACTTCGTCGCGACCCGACAGGGCGTCGAGGGGTTCGTCGAGCCGCGCACCGCCGTCAGCGACGTCACGCTCCTGCTGGTCGCCCACGACGGGGAGTGGACCCGTCGCCGCGTGCCCAGCGTGAAGTGGGCCCACGACTTCGCCAACCGCCACCGGGTGCCGTCGTACGACGCAGCGGTGGTGGGCGTGCCGCAGCGGATGCGCGACTACAACGCGCGCAAGAAGGCCGGGGGCATCTAGCCGTCAGCCCTCGGCCAGCGACCGGGCGAGCTCGACGAGCGTGGTGACGCCGAAGCCGGTCGCGCCCGAGGGGACGTGACCGTAGGGATTGCCGGTGTTGATCTCCTTGCCGGCGATGTCGAGGTGCGCCCACGGCAGGCCGCCGGTGAACTCGCGCAGGAACGCCGACGCGTAGAGGCCGCCGCCCCACCGGACCCAGTCGTGCTGGAGCAGGTCGGCGATCTTGGAGCTGGTGATGCGCTCCGACATCTCCTCGGGGATCGGCATCCGCCAGTGCTGCTCACCGGCGGCGACGCCGGCGGCGATCACGGCGGGCACCTGGTCGTCGGTGCCCATCACGGCGCCGACCTTGTCGCCGAGGGCGAGCTGCATGTGGCCGGTGAGGGTCGCGATGTCGACGACGACGTCGGGCTTCGCGTCGACCGCGAGGGACAGCGCGTCGCCGAGGAGCATCCGGCCCTCGGCATCGGTGTTGGCGATCTCGACGGTGGTGCCGTTGTGCATCGTGATCACGTCGCCGGGCCGCGTGGACGTGGCCGACACCATGTTCTCGGCCATCGGGGCGAAGGCCGTCACCTTGACGGGCAGGCCGAGGCGGGCGATGGCGAGGGTGGCGGCGACGACGCTGGCGGCACCGGCCATGTCGCCCTTCATGTTGACCATGCTCGACGACGGCTTGATGGTGAGGCCGCCGGAGTCAAAGGTGACGCCCTTGCCGACGAGCGCCAGGTGGGTCACGGCGTCCTTGGGTGCCCAGGTCAGCCGGACCAGCCGGGAGGGCGACTCGGAGGAGTCGCCGACGCTGAGGATGCCGCCGCAGCCCATCTCGGCGAGCTGCTCGTGGTCGAAGACCTCGAGCTTGAGCTTGGGGGCGCCGCGGCCCTTGGTGACCTGCTTGTGCGCGGCCGTCACCAGCTCGGCGAGCAGCGGGGGAGTGCAGTCCTTGGGCGGGGTGTTGACCCAGTCGCGGCACAGGACGACCGCGTCGGCCATGATCTCGGCGCGCTCGAGCGCGGCGACGGCCTCGGCGCGGCGCGCGACCGTGCTCAGCACCACCACGTCGGTCGGCTCGGTGGTCTCGCTCCTGGTCGACTTGTAGGCCGTGAACGTGTAGCCGCCGAGGCGGTGTCCCTCGACGACTGCGGCGACGAGCTCGGGGGTCTCGCTCGGCAGGGCGAGGGCGACCGAGGCGGCGTTGGGGACGCTGCGGGCCGCGACGCCCGCGGCACGGCGTACGGCGACCGGGTCGGTGGGGTCGTCACCGAGACCCACGAACACCAGCAGCGGTGCGTTGACCTCGTCACGCGTCGGCGCCTTGACGGCCTCGCCGGCCTTGCCGGTCACCCCCATCGTCGACAGGAAGGGCCGCAGCCGGCGGCCGTAGGCCTTGCTGACCTCCTCGGCCGCGTCGCACAGGCGCGGACCCTTCTCGCCCGCGACGACTCCCACCACCACGGCGTCGGCACGGGTCTTGGCGGGGCTGGCACTGCGCAGTGAGTACGTGGTCACCCGCGCATGCTAGGCGAGGCGGTGGCGCACCGCGGCTGAGGTAGGTTTCGCGACATGGCCGCAACGCTCAAGCAGTCGCCCCTCCATGACCGTCACGAGGCCCTCGGTGCCAAGTTCGCCGAGTTCGGCGGCTGGTCGATGCCGCTGGAGTACGCCACCGGTGTCGTCAAGGAGCACACGGCGGTCCGTGAGTCCGTCGGCATCTTCGACGTCAGCCACCTCGGCAAGGCGATGGTGTCGGGTCCCGGCGCCGTCGACTTCGTCAACGCCACCCTCTCCAACGACCTGGCCAAGATCCGTCCCGGCAAGGCGCAGTACACCCTCTGCCTCGACGAGTCGGGTGGCATCGTCGACGACCTGATCGCCTACTGGCACGACGACGAGCACGTGCTGCTGATCCCCAACGCGGCCAACACCGCCGAGGTCGTACGGCGCCTGCAGGACGCGGCCCCCGAGGGCGTCAAGGTCGTCGACCACCACGAGGACTACGCCGTCCTCGCCGTGCAGGGCACCCGCTCCGACGAGGTGCTGCAGAAGGTCGGCCTGCCGACAGGCCACGAGTACATGTCGTTCGTCGAGGCCGAGCTCGGGGGCTCGTCCGACGGGTCCGGCCTGGGCGTGGTCGTGTGCCGCACCGGCTACACCGGCGAGCGCGGCTACGAGCTCGTCGTCGCCAACTCCGCGGCCGGCCAGCTCTGGGACGACCTGATGGCGGCCGGTGAGGAGCACGGCATCGCCGCCTGCGGCCTCGGCGCCCGCGACACCCTGCGAACCGAGATGGGCTATCCCCTGCACGGCCAGGACATCAGCCTCGACACCAACCCGGTCGAGGCCGGCCTGTCCTGGGCCGTCGGCTGGAAGAAGGACACCTTCTGGGGCCGGGACGCCGTCATCAAGGTCAAGGAAGAGGGCCCGAAGCGCCGCCTGCGCGGCCTCCTCGCGGTCGACCGCGGCATTCCGCGCCCCGGCATGGGCGTGACCCTCACCCAGGACGTACCGCTGGCCGACATCACCTCGGGCACGTTCTCCCCGACGCTGCGCAAGGGCATCGGCCTGGCGCTGATCCCGACGATGGTGGCCGAGGACGCACAGGTCGGGGTCGACATCCGCGGCCGGCGGGAGATCTTCCAGCTCGTGAAGCCGCCGTTCGTCGACCCGTCGGTGAGGGAGTCCTGATGCTGCCCGGCCAGCCCCCGACCTTCCGGCAGCCCTCGGCGTCCGAGCGGCCGTGGTGGTGGCGCCTCGAGGACGCCTCGGGGGAGCCGGTCGAGATCGCGGCCTACGCCGACCAGCGCTTCGGCACGCAGGGCGACGCCGAGTCGTGGGTGGGCGAGATCTGGGCCGAGCTGGCCGAGCACGGCGTGGCGGCGGTGACGCTGTTCGAGCACGAGCGGCAGGTCTACGGCCCGATGTCGCTCAGCGCCTGAGAGACCCATCCACCCACCGGGCCGCTCCGAAGCACTCGTCGAGGGAGGTGGTGGCAGGTGGGGGCGACCGACGCCGACTTCGCGGGCTACCTCGACGCTCGGTGGGCCGACCTGGTCGGCGGGCTCGAGGACGAGGGAGTGCCAGCCGACGACGCCCGCCTGGTGGTGGCCGAGACGCTGCTGGCGAGCCGGCGGTCGTGGTCGCGCCGGGTCCGCGACGAGCAGGTCGACGTCAGCCTGTGGGCGGAGGTGCGCGAGCGTGCCGGCCTGCCCGCCCGACCGGGTGAGGCGGTGCCTCACGGCGTTCGTCGCCTCGACCCCAGCGACGCTCCCGACGAGTGGCTGGCCCGGGCGGACGAGCGCCGATCGGCGCGCCGACGCGGCGCTGCCCGTCGCGGGCTCGGATGGCTGGCGGTGGCCGCGGTGCTCGCGGCGGGGTGGGTGTGGTGGGCTTCGCGGCCGCCGCCGATCGAGGTCCGCCAGGAGGCCAACCCGCTTCCGGTGATCTGGTACGCCCGGGGCGAGCTGCACCTCGAGGAGGTCGTCGTCGAGCTGCCGACGGTCGAGGAGTTCGTGGCGTGGGGCTCGGGCGCCGCTGCGCGCCTCCGCTCGGGCGAGGTGGTGCGGATCGACGCCGACGGTGACGTGCACGACCTGGACGACGCACCGCCCGCGCTCGACGAGACCCCGGCCGTGCCGCCCTTCCTGGCGCTCGGCCAGTACGACGTCCTCGTCCAGAGTGCCCCGGTGCCCGGCGGTGGCTGGGCCCACCTGCTCGACTCCTCGCGGCGTCAGGGCGTGCGCGACGAGGTTCGCCAGTCCGAGACGGGCCGGCGCGCGATCGTCGTGTGCACCGCGGACTACTCCTGCAGCGCGCCGCGCACGGTCGTCGAGGCGGACGGCTCGATCCGGCTGCGGTGATCCTCCGGGCCGCACCGGGTGGAGGCGGGCTAGGGTCCCGCGTCGTGGCCGAAGCATTGTGGACGGGTGTGTCGCAGGCGTACGCCGAGAGCTTCGCGGAACTGTGCGCCGGAGCGATCCCGGCCCTGTTGGACGGCCTTCCGCCCGGAGGCCGGCTCCTGGACGTGGGGTGCGGCACGGGCGCCCTCGTGCGTGCGGCGCGGGACGCGGGCGCGGACGCCATCGGTGTCGAGCCCGACCCCGAGATGGCCGACCTGGCCTCGTCGCTGCTGGACGACGAGGTCGTCGTGGCCGGGCTGCCCGACCTGCCCTTCGCCGACGACGGGTTCGACGTGGTGGTCGCCAGCTTCGTGCTCAACCACGTCGACGACCCGCGGGCCGGGGCCCGTGAGCTGGCCCGCGTCGCCGCGCCCGGTGGAGTGGTGCGCGCGACCATCTGGGACACGACACCGCCACCTCAGGCGTTGATGTGGAACGCGCTGCTCGACCGGGTGGGAGCGGTGCGACCACCGTCGCCGCGGCTGCCCGTCGAGCGGGACTTCGACCGCTCCGCCGACGGGCTCGCCGGGATCCTCAGCGAGACCGGCCTCGCCGTCACCGGCACGGGCACCCTCTCCTGGCAGTGGCGGGTCGCGCCCGGCGCCCTGTGGTCGGGGCTGACCTCGGTCGGCAACTTCGGCGTCCTCTGGCGGGCCCAGTCCGAGGACGTGCAGGACCGCCTGCGAGCGGCGTACGACGACCTCGGCGGACCGTGGCGCGACGGCGACGCGCTGTCCTTCGACGTCGCGTGCGTCGTGGCGGAGGCCCGCGTCCCGAGGTCGTAGAGTCGTCCCGTGCGCGTCTACCTCGACCTCCTGCAGCGGATCCTCGACGAGGGCGTCGAGAAGACCGACCGCACCGGCACCGGCACGCTGAGCGTCTTCGGCCACCAGATGCGCTTCGACCTCGCCGACGGCTTCCCGCTGGTGACCACCAAGAAGGTGCACACCCGATCGGTCTTCGGCGAGCTGCTGTGGTTCCTGCGCGGCGACACCAACGTGAAGTGGCTGCAGGACCGCGGCATCTCCATCTGGGACGAGTGGGCCGACGACAACGGCGACCTCGGCCCCGTCTACGGCTACCAGTGGCGCTCGTGGCCCACCCCCGACGGCCGGCACGTCGACCAGGTGGCCCGGCTGGTCGAGGGCATCCGCACCAACCCCGACTCGCGCCGCCACATCGTCTCGGCGTGGAACGTCGCCGACGTCGACGACATGGCGCTGCCGCCGTGCCACACGCTCTTCCAGTTCTACGTCGCGCCCTCCGAGACGGGCCCCGGCAGGCTGAGCTGCCAGCTCTACCAGCGCTCGGCCGACTCGTTCCTGGGCGTGCCCTTCAACATCGCGTCCTACGCACTGCTCACCCACATGGTCGCCCAGGTGACCGGGCTGGAGGTGGGGGAGTTCGTGCACACCATGGGCGACGCGCACCTCTACCTCAACCACGTCGAGCAGGCCAAGCTCCAGCTCTCCCGCGACCCGCGGCCGCTGCCGCGCCTGGTGCTCAACCCCGACATCACCGAGATCGACGGCTTCGACCTCGAGGACATCGCGGTCGAGGGATACGACCCGCACCCGGGCATCAAGGCGCCCATCGCCGTATGACCTCCTCGCCCC
Organism: uncultured Actinomycetota bacterium; assembly: GCA_963740115.1. Classification (GTDB taxonomy): domain Bacteria; phylum Actinomycetota; class Actinomycetes; order Propionibacteriales; family Nocardioidaceae; genus Nocardioides. The sequence continues at coordinate 24,009 of CAVUCQ010000009.1, forward strand.
GCCCGGACCAGCGGGTCGTGCTCGTCGCGGCCCACGCGCGCAACCTGGTGATCGGCGACAGCGGCCGGATCCCGTGGCACCTGCCCCACGACTTCGCCCACTTCAAGCGCGAGACCCTCGGGCACACGCTCGTGATGGGCCGGCGCACGTGGGACTCGATCGGACGCCCGCTGCCGGGCCGGGCGACGGTCGTCGTGACGCGCGACGAGTCGTTCGACCCCGGCTTCGCGGGGGTCCTGGTCGCCCACTCGCTCGAGGAGGCGTTCGCACTCGCCTCCGAGCTCCCCGGTGACGTGATGGTCGCCGGGGGCGGGGAGATCTACGCCCTCGCCCTGCCCTTCGCGACCCATCAGGTGCTCACCGAGGTGGACATGTCACCTCCCGGAGACGCCTTCTACCCCGACTACCCGGCGGACGAGTGGGTGGAGGTCCGCCGCGAGGTGGGGGAGGGCTGCCAGTGGGTGTGGCTCGAGCGGATGGACCCAGCCGCATGAACCTGTCCGTCGACGACTCCTCCGGTGTGCCGCCCTTCGAGCAGGTGCGGGAGGGGATCCGCGCGCAGGTCGACTCCGGCGTCCTCCCGCCCGGCCACCGGCTGCCCCCGGTGCGCGCCCTCGCCACCTCCCTCGACCTCGCGGCCAACACCGTCGCCCGCGCCTACAAGGAGCTCGAGGCCCTCGGTGTGGTCGAGACGCGCGGCCGGGCCGGCACGTTCGTCGCCGGCCGGGGAGTCGAGCGCTCCGCTCGCGAGGCTGCCGCCACCTACGTCGCCTCCGTGCGGGCGCTCGGGCTGTCGGACGACGAGGCTCTCGAGACCGTACGCCGGGCGCTGGGGCGCTGACCGGGCGTCGCCCTCGGTGGTTGGGTACGAGCTGCCACGCGGTGGTTGAGGTGCGAGCGCCCGTGCGGTGGTGGAGGTGCGAGCGGAGCGAGCCTCGAAACCACGCCACTGACTGCGACCACGTGTTCGAGAACAGTTCTCCACAGACTCCATTCGCGCAGGTCAGAGTGTCGGTGGCGTACTGGGAGACTGGATCCATGTCCACCACCACCCCGGCCGTCGAGGCCCCCGGCACCCGCCCGGGGCTGGAGCGTGGGGTGCTGGACCGGGCGGTGGCGGCGATGACCGCGCGTCGGCGGGCCGAGGTGGAGGTGTTGGAGGCGGCGCTGGCGTGGGCCCACGCCCACGTCCCCTCCGACGTGACGACGATGCTGCGGGGTGGCGGTCGGAGACGATCCACCGTCCGGGTTCGGCGGCCGCGTTGTTCGGCGAGCGGGCCACCCCGATCGCGGGCGTGGGGACGCCGCTGGTGGCGGAGTTCGCGGTGATGGAGCTGGCGGCGGTGCTGGACCTGTCGCACGAGGCGACGCTCGCGCTGCTGGGTGACGTCCTCGACCTGGCCCACCGGCTGCCCCGCACGTGGGCGTTGGTGCGGGCGCTGCGGGTCCCGGTGCACCTGGGTCGGGAGGCCGCCCGCGCCTCGCGTGACCTGGACCTGGTCGCGGCCGGGCACGCGGACCGGCTGCTGGCGTGGCGGCCCCGGCGGTTGAATCCGCACCGGATCGGGACCCTGGTCCACGAGGCACGGTTGTACGCCGACCCGGACCGGGCGATCGCCGACCACGACCACGCGTTGGCGGCCCGCAGGGTCGAGGTCCGCTACGGCGAGTCCGCTCCGGGTACGGGTGAGGTGTTCATGGTCCTCGACGAGGCCGACACCGTCGCGTTCGACCACACCGTGTCCACGATGGCCGCCACCATGCGGGCGCTGGGTCACCACGGCGACCTCGGCGTCCGGCGTGCCCACGCGGTCGGGCTGCTGGCCGACCCGCAGCAGGCCCTGGCCCTCCTGGGCGTCGACCCCGCCGACCCCGACCGGCCCGACCCCGACCGGCCCGACCCCGACCGGCCCGACCCCGACGGGCCCGATCCGGACCACGACCCGGCCGTGGTCGTGGCAGAGGACATCGCCCTGGGCGGAGCCAACCCGTTCCGCCGGCCCACCACACCAGGCGGTCAAGAAGCGGGTGGAGGTGGTGCTGGTCTTCCACGTCACCGACCGTGACCTCCTCGACGCCGACCCCCTGCTCCCGGGCCGGCACGGGGTCGCCCGGTCCCCGAAGCTCGGGCCGGTGCTGATGGGTCGCCTCACCGGCTGGCTGATGACCGCGGGGAAGGTCACCATCCAGCCCGTCGTCGACACCGCGGCGATCGCGGCGGTCGACGCCCACGACCCGCCGGCGCGGATGGCCGCAGCCGTCCGACTGCGCGACGAGACGTGCGTCTTCCCCGGCTGCGGGCGAGCCGCCGAGGGCTGCGACCTCGACCACATCGACCCCTACATCGCGATGGACGACGGTGGTCCGCCCGGCCAGACCAGCCCGGACCGGCTCGCACCCGTGTGCCGGCGCCACCACCGGGCCAAGACCTTCGGCCACTTCAGCTACCGCCGCCTCGCCGACGGGTCCTACGAATGGACCCTCCCCACCGGGCACACCGTGACCACCGACCCGCCCACCCCACGACCCACCCCACCACCACGACCAGCCCAGCAACGCCGACGAACCTGAACGCCCCACCGCCCGACACCACCCGGTGATCGGGCCACAGGCACGCCAAGGCACGCGGCCAGGCGCTACCCGCCGGCGAGCGCCGACACGTCGGACCACTCGTAGACGGTCGTGGGTAGCAGGGTGCCCTCCTCGTCGAAGGTGCCCTGACCGACCTCGACCCCACCCATTCCCTCGTAGAACCGCCGGGCGGACACGTTGTCGGTCAGGACGCTGATGCGGAGGGCGGAGGCGCCCAAGCGCTGGAGCTCAGTGGCACCTGCTCGGAGGAGTGCGGCACCGATGCCCTCCCGTTGGCGGTCGGAGGAGACATACACGGCGCCCACCTCACCGGTCACGCCGTCGTCGGCGAGATCGCCGTACAGCACACCGACGATCACCGCGCGCTCGTCCTCGGCGACCAGGAGCACGTCGTCGGGCACCGCGGCCTCCGCCTGGGCAGCCAGCACGCGGGCCCAACCGGCCGCCGACACCTCGGGGGTCCACTCCGCCACCCGCTTCTCCCACAGGGCGTCGGGCATCTGCCCACGGTGCGCGGCCAGCCACGACTCGACCATCACGCGGCCCAGCTCCGCCGCGTCGCCTGCCACGGCCGGACGAGTCCTCATCGCTCGCACCTTCCACCTCGTCGTCCACGTTAGTCGGGGGCGGGCCCGCGTCGCAGCGGTAGCGTCGGTCCATGGACGACGCCTGGGAAGCCGCCGGGCGCGCCGCCGAGGCCAACGCCCTGCACCACCCCGTCGTCGTGGGACCCGAGGTCGTGTCGCGGCCGGCCGGTCCGGCGACCGAGACCGTGCACAGCCTGCTGCGGCACCTGCGGGCGAAGGGCCTCGACTGCGTCCCCGAGCCCCTGGACGTCGAAGGGCACGTCGAACGGCTGAGGTTCATCCCGGGAGCCGCCGGGGGCGAGGGGTGGTTCCACCAGCACTCGGAGCACGGCCTGGCATCGGCCGCGCGCCTCCTGCGCGTGATCCATGACGCGGGTGCGGACTGGGCGCCGCCGGTCGACGCCGTGTGGGGTGCACCCGCGGTGGTCGGCGACGCGACTGTCTTCTGCCACGGCGACCCGGGGCCGTGGAACTTCATCTGGCACGACGGCGAGGCGGTCGCCCTGATCGACTGGGACTACCTGCACCCCGCCCCCCGTCTGGACGACGTGGCGTACGCGCTCCGCTGGTTCACGCCCCTGCGCTCCGACCGCCATGCGACCGAGTGGCACCACTTCCCGGCCGTGCCGGACCGGCGGGCGCGCGTGAGCACGTTCGTCGCAGCGTACGGCGACCTGGAACCCTTCGACCTCGTCGACACCGTCACGGAGCGGATCCGGGCCGTGATCAGGCTGCGCCGGGACCTCGCCGACCGGGGCGTCGAACCCCAGCGGACCTGGGTCGCCGACGGTGCAGAGGAGCGCGACCTGGAGGAGATCGCGTGGATCGAGGCACACCGGCACGCCCTCGGTCCGTGAGCGACTTCGCGGCCGGACCACTGTGCTCCAGGTCGCACACCCGCCCGGAATGTCCGCCCCCGCCGCCCCGTTGCACCGGACAGCTGGTTCCGCATCATGCCCCCGGGCCTCACCCTTAGCCGCCACGAGCGGCCTTTCGCCGAGAGGCGGCTGACGGGCCAGCGAGCAGCATCGCGCAGCCACCCGCCGGGTAAGCCCCGGTCAGGGTGGCTTCGTGCTGTCGTGCCACAGTCGCACCCATGGATCCCGCTCCCGTCCCCGACATCGTCGTCGCCGCGGTGGCGCTGGTGCGCGACGGGCGCGTGCTCACGGTCCGCAAGCGCGGCACCGAGCGCTTCATGCTGGTCGGCGGGAAGCTCGAGCCCGGGGAGTCGGCCCTGGATGCGGCGCTGCGGGAGACGTACGAGGAGGTCGGCCTCGTCATCGAGACCGCCACGCTCCTCGGCGAGTTCCTGTCGGAGGCCGCCAACGAGCCCGGGCACACGTTGCACTCCACGGTGTTCTGGGTCGAGTCGGATGCCGAGCCCGTCGCGTCGGCCGAGATCGACGAGGTGCGCTGGACGCCCCTGCTCGACCACCCCGCCGACCTCGCGCCGATGCTCGAGCACCACGTCCTGCCGGTGATCCGCGCCAGGTCCACCGTGCGCTAGGCCGGCTGGGCGAAGACCTTCAGCTCCGGCCCCCAGCCACGGATCATGTCGGTGGTGCGCGTGTGGCCACGCCGCTCGTCGTACGCCGCGCAGGCGTCGCGGACTCGCGAAAAGGTCTCCCGCACGGCGGAGGCGTCGCCGTCGAGCGAGCGCTCGACCAGTCGCAGCAGCTCGTCGGCCGGCCAGCCGTCGAGCGGGTGGTGGCGCAGCTCCCACGGCAGGTACTTGTTGTAGGGGCGGACCCGTCCCGCGATCGCGAACACGACGTCGAGGAGCCACGGCACCGACTCGGCCGCATCGAGGCGGGCCTCCAGGGCGCGTCCGTCGCGGTCGTTCTTGAGCGCCCGGTAGGCGAAGTTGACCCAGCCGTCGAGCCGGTCGTGCTGGATCAGCACCGCGTCGGCCTCGTCGGGCGCCAACGTCGCCTGGCGTCGTACGGCCTCCGCGAGGTCTCCGCCGGTGCGGTCGAGCAGCACCGGCGCCCAGGCGTACCCCCAGCGGAACCACCACTCCTCGGTGCCGAACGGCGGGACCGTCAGCAGGTCGCTCCACCGCACGGGGATCTCGTCGACGTCGGGCGTCCTGTCGGTCGTACGCCCCGCTGCGGCCTCGTCGCGGAGCACGACCACCACGTCGAGGTCCGAGCGTTCGGTGGCGTACCCCCGTCCGGCGGAGCCGCTCAGCACGATGCCGAGGAGGTCGTCACCGTGGTCGGCGTCGTTGCGCTCGGCCAGCTCGAGCAGGGCCGCCTCCTGGGCGTCGGTGAGCCAGGCCGGGAGTGACAAGTCGACCATCACGCCTGCTTGGGCGGCAGCGTACGGACGAAGGCGGCGCCCCGGTCGACCCACCGGCGGAGCTCGTCGTCGGTCCGCAGCGCCTCGGGCGCGACGAGCAGCCAGCCGTCCATGGGTCGTCCCCGCATCTCCATGGGCTGCACGTGCTCGGAGACCCACGCGGCTGCGTCGTCGGGGTCGGCACGCACCATCAGCGAGCCGCTGCTGGCGGCGGCGACCGCCATGTGGCCGTCGAGCATGAAGCCGAGCCCGCCGAACATCTTCCGCGACGTCACTCCGGGCACCCCGTCGAGCAGGTCGTGGATCCGCTGCGCCAGCACCTCGTCATAGGCCATGCCTGAGGCTATGGCCACGGACATGCGGCTCACCACCGACTGTCCGGCCGGGCGGGAGCGATAACCTTCACGACATGAGCTCCAACGTCCCGTTCGGCCGCCTGCTCACGGCGATGGCCACCGCGTTCCACGAGGACGGCAGCGTCGACCTCGACGCCACGGCGAGGATCGCCGCCCACCTCGTCGACCACGGCAACGACGGGGTCGTCGTCAGCGGGACGACGGGGGAGAGCCCGACCACCTCGGTGGCCGAGGACGGCGAGATCCTCCGTGCGGTCCAGGACGCGGTCGGTGACCGCGCCACCGTCATCGCGGGCGTCGGCACCAACGCGACCGCCCACTCCGTCGAGCTCGCGCGGCAGGCGGAGAAGATCGGCGTCGACGGGGTGCTGCTGGTCAGCCCCTACTACAACAAGCCCGGCCAGGTCGGCCTGCGCCACCACTTCGGCTCGGTGGCCGAGGCGACCGACCTGCCCGTGATGCTCTACGACGTCCCCGGGCGCACCGCGTCGCTGATCGAGCTCGACACCTACGAGGCGATGCGCCGCTACGACCACGTGGTCTCGGTCAAGGAGGCCTCGGGCCTGCTGCCGCGGACCGCACAGCTGGTCGACATGGGTTACTCCGTCTACTCCGGTGACGACGTGGCCACCCTCGGCTACCTCGCCTACGGCGGGGTCGGGCTCGTCTCGGTCGTCGCCCACGCCGCCGGTGACCAGCTCGCGTCGATGATCGACGCATGGGTCGGCGGCGACCACGCCGAGGCCCTGCGGATCCACACCGCGCTGCTGCCCGCCTTCGACGCCGTCATGGGCGTCCCCAACTACGGAGCCACCACCGCCAAGGCAGCCCTTCAGCTGCTCGGCGTGCTCGACAACCGCCGCGTCCGCGGCCCCCTGGTCGCCCTGGACGACGACGAGGTCGCTGCGCTCCGCAGCGGTCTCGCCGCCGCCGGCCTCCTCTGAATCCCGTCTGTCACCAGACCTGTCCCACGAACCGAGGAACACCTTGAGCCATCCCCACCCCGACCTGAGCGCGCCCGCCCCCCTCCCGGCCGGAGGCCTCCGGGTCATCCCGCTCGGTGGACTGGGCGAGGTCGGTCGCAACATGACGGTCTTCGAGTACGACGGCCGCCTGCTGATCGTCGACTGCGGCGTGCTCTTCCCCGAGGACCACCACCCCGGCGTCGACCTGATCCTTCCCGACTTCGACCCGATCCGCGACCGCCTCGACGCCGTCGAGGCACTCGTCCTCACCCACGGGCACGAGGACCACATCGGCGCCACGCCCTACCTCCTGCGCGAGCGCGGAGACATCCCGCTCGTCGGCTCCAAGCTGACGCTGGCGCTGCTCGGCTCCAAGCTGCGCGAGCACCGGCTCAAGGAGACCGCGCAGTACGAGGTCGCCGAAGGACAGACCATCACCTTCGGGCCGTTCGTGCTCGAGTTCGTCGCCGTCAACCACTCCATCCCCGACGCGCTCGCGGTCGTGATCCGCACCGGCGCCGGCGTCGTGCTGCACACCGGCGACTTCAAGATGGACCAGCTGCCGCTCGACGGCCGGATCACCGACCTCAACGAGTTCGCCCGCCTCGGCGACGAGGGCGTCGACCTCTTCCTGACCGACTCCACCAACGCCGAGGTCCCCGGCTTCACCACGTCGGAGAAGGACATCTCCCCGGTCCTCGACCGGGTCTTCGCGAAGAGCGAGCAGCGCATCATCGTGGCCTGCTTCGCCTCTCACGTGCACCGCGTGCAGCAGGTGCTCGACGCTGCCGTGGCCCACGGCCGCAAGGTCGGCTACGTCGGCCGCTCCATGGTGCGCAACATGGCGATCGCGCAGGACCTCGGCTACCTCACGGTCCCGCCGGGCGTCATGGTCGAGGCCAAGGAGCTCGCCGACCTGCCGCCCCACAAGCAGGTCCTCGTCTCGACCGGCTCGCAGGGTGAGCCGCTGGCGGCGCTGAGCCGCATGTCCCAGCGCAACCACCACTTCGTGCACCTCGAGGAGGGCGACACCGTCGTCCTCGCCAGCTCGCTGATCCCCGGCAACGAGAACGCCGTCTACCGGGTGATCAACGGCCTGTCACGCCTGGGCGCCAACGTGGTGCACAAGGGCAACTCGCTCGTCCACGTCTCCGGCCACGCCAGCGCCGGCGAGCTGCTCTACTGCTACAACATCGTCAAGCCGCGCAACGTGATGCCGGTGCACGGCGAGGTCCGCCACATGCGCGCCAACGCCGACCTCGCCCGGGCCACCGGCGTCGAGAACGTCGTGCTGGCGGAGGACGGCGTGGTCGTCGACCTCGTCGACGGGGTGGCCAGGATCGTCGGCAAGGTGGACGTCGGCTACGTGTTCGTCGACGGCACCACCATCGGCGACATCAGCGAGGCCTCGATGAAGGACCGCCGGATCCTCGGCGAGGAGGGCTTCCTCTCCGTGATCGTGGTGGTCGACTCGGTGACCGGCAAGGTCGTGTCCGGTCCGGAGATCCACGCCCGCGGCTTCGCCGAGGACGAGACCACCTTCGACGAGATCAAGCAGCCGATCGTCGACGCGATCAACGCCTCGATCGCGGAGGGCGCCACCGACTCCTACCAGCTCCAGCAGGTCGTACGACGCGTGGTCGGCCGCTGGGTCAATCGAGCGCACCGTCGCCGTCCGATGATCATTCCCGTGGTGATCGAGGCCTGACGTGCCCCGCAACCAGGGCGCGCTGAGTCGCCTGGCGGAGCTGATGCGCCGCGTCAACTCCTCCACCGACACCGAGGTCATCCTCGAGGAGATCGCCCACGGCGTCGTCGACGTCCTCGGCTACGGCGTCGCGGCCATCGCGCGCCTCGAGGGCGACACGCTGGTGATGACCAACGTCGCCGGCCCTCCGGAGGTCGTGGCCCAGATCCTCCACCGGCGCACCCCGGCCGAGCAGATCCTCGACGAGTTCCGCGAAGCCGACAAGTGGGGCATCCTGCGCTTCGTCCCGGCAGGACGGATGTCGGAGGAGCGGCTCAGCGCCGCCTGGATCCCGGAGGTTCCCCCCAGCGACGACCCGGAGGCGTGGCACCCCGAGCACGCGCTCTACGCGCCGCTCTACTCCGCCGGTGGCGAGCTCTTGGGCAACATGGCCGTCGACCTGCCGCCCGACTCGCGCGTTCCCAACGAGGCCGACCGTGAGCTGCTGGAGATGTTCGCCGTACAGGCCGGGGTGGCGCTGTCCAACGCCCGGGAGCGCGAGCGCCTGACCGACCGGCTCCGCCTGGACCGGATGCTCACGACCGTGGCCGGCGCCGCGACGCAGCACAGCCTCCGACAGGCGCTCGGCACCGCCGTCACCGCGGTCGCCGAGTGCTTCGGCACCGTCCAGACGGTCGTGCGCACCTTCCCGACCGACGCCCAGGGAAGCCATGTCGGTGTCGCCACGCCGCTGGCCTTCACGCCCGAGCACGACGTCCCGGAGATCCGCACGGACCTCGCCGAGCTCGACGACCTCCCGGTGCTGATCGAGCTCGGCGTCACAGATGCCGGGTCGGCGAGGCTGCCGCACAGCGCCGCGCGCATGCAGCGGCTCATGCGCGGGATGCGCGTGGAACGTGCCCTCGTGTGCCCCCTCGTCTCGCAGGAGGACCTCGTCGGCTACCTGGTGCTGGGCTTCGGCCGCAACGCCCGCGGGCTCACACCGGGTGAGGCCGACGCCGTGCTGGAGGTGGGCCGGCTGCTCGCCCAGACCGTCCGGGCGTCGCGAGTCCTGGAGACCGAGCAGCGGCTCGTGCAGGAGCTCCGCGAGCTGGCGCGCTACCGCAGCGAGCTGATCGCGACGATCTCCCACGAGCTGAAGACCCCGCTGACGGCCATCCTCGGCCACGCCGAGCTGATCGCCGACCGCCACCCCGACATGACGTCGCTCGACGCGATCATCCGCAACGCCCAGCGCCTGAACAACCTCGTGGCCAACCTGCTCCACTACTCCCGGATCCAGGGCCGGCGCGAGACCGTACGCCGCGCCGTCGACCTCGTCGAGCTGTGCGAGGCGAGCGTCGACCTGCTGAGCATCCGGGCCAAGCAGACAGGGGTCGGCCTGGGCTTCACGCCGCCCGCCGTCGCACCGGTCGTGGTGTTCGGCGACCCCGAGGAGCTGGCGCGGGTGATCGACAACATGGTCGACAACGCCGTGAAGTACACCCCCGAGGACGGCTCGGTCACGGTGACGATGTCGGTGAGCGACGACGAGGTCAGCGTCGACGTCACCGACACCGGTCTCGGCATCTCGCTCGCCGACCAGGGACACGTGTTCTCCGCCTTTCACCGCTCGACCAACCCCAACGCCCTGTCCGTGCCCGGCACCGGCCTGGGTCTGCCGATCGCCCAGCGCATCGCCGAGTCGCACGGCGGCACGCTGTCGGTGACCTCGGAGCTGGGCCGGGGGAGCACCTTCCGCTTCACCCTCCCGTTGCGCCAGCGCGACCTGACGGCCTGAGCCAGCAGCCACCAGGTGTCAACCGCCCCGGCGACACGCACCGTGTGATCCGTGTGGCTGGTGTGACTTGGCCGTAGGGTTCCCAGCATGGCGACCCGTACGTCTTCCCCGCCGGGGTCGCGGAGCTCGAGCACGTCCAGCACCAAGGGTTCGAGCACCCGATCACGGAGTACCAGCAAGCGCCCCAGCCCTCGCCGCAGCTCGGCGAAGGGCCGGAGCCGCCCCGGCGCGTCCAAGCGCCGACCCGCCTCGCGTCCCGCGCCCCGCGCCGTGCGCAACGGGCCGGGCCCGGTGTCCCGGAGCTTCGGGGCCGTCGGACGCGGGATCGCCGCCGTGTGGCTGGGCATCGCCCACGCTCTCGGCGCGGTCGCCCGGTCGATCGGGCAGTCCGCCCGCGACCTCGATCCCGAGCACCGCCGCGACGGCGTCGGGCTGTTCCTCTTCGGCCTCGCCACGGTGGTCGCCGCGGCCGTGTGGTGGCAGCTGCCCGGCGGGGTCATGGACCTCGCCCGGTCGGTCACCTCGGGTGCGGTCGGCAAGGTCGGCTGGCTGGTGCCGCTGTTCCTGGTCTACGCCGGCTGGCGCACCCTGCGCGATCCCGAGCGCAACGGCCCGGCCGGACGCCAGGTCATCGGGTGGGCCGCCTTCGCCCTCGGCCTGCTGGGCATCGTCCACATCGCCAACGGCAACCCGCAGCCCGTGCTGGGTGACGCCACCAACCTGCAGGAGGCCGGTGGCGCCGTCGGCTACGTCACCTCGAGCCTGCTGCTCGACCTCATGCAGACGCCCTACGTGGTGGTCCCGCTGCTGGCGCTGCTGGCCATCTTCGGCGTCCTCATCATCACCGCCACGCCCGTCTTTCAGATCCCGGTGCGGCTGGCCGCCCTGCGCGACAAGGCTCTGGGCCGCACCGCTGTCGACGCCGAGTCCGTCGCGGACGAGCCGACCCGCCCTGTGCGCTCGCGCCGCCGCTCGGTGCTCGACGACGAGATCGACCCCGAGATGGGCGATCCTGCCTACGACAGCCCTGTCCTGTCCGAGCGCGAGCTCAGGAAGCGCCGCAAGAAGAAGGCGGACGAGGAGCCGGTCGAGGACTACGGGCTCGACCTGTTCGCCGACGCGCCCACCGAAGTCAGCCCTGCGGTCCCGCTGCCGGTTCCCCACGCGGCGGCCGACACCGGCGCGCTCGAGCCGCCGCCGCACACACCGCTGCCGCAGCGCGTCGAGCAGCTCGCCCTGTCCGGCGACATCACGTACTCATTGCCGGGCAACGAGGTCCTCAAGGCCGGATCACCGCACAAGGCCCGGTCCAAGGCCAGCGACGCGGTCGTCGAGCGGCTGATGCAGGTGATGGACGAGTTCGGCATCGACGCGACGGTCACCGGCTACACGCGCGGACCGACGGTCACCCGCTACGAGGTCGAGCTCGGCCCGGCGGTCAAGGTCGAGAAGGTCACGGCGCTGTCGAAGAACATCGCCTACGCCGTCGCCTCGGCCGACGTCCGGATCCTCAGCCCGATCCCCGGCAAGTCGGCCATCGGCATCGAGATCCCCAACATCGACAAGGAGATCGTCTCCCTCGGCGACGTGCTCCGCTCCAACACGGCACGCTCCGACCACCACCCGATGGTGGCCGGGCTCGGCAAGGACGTGGAGGGCGGCTTCGTGGTCGCCAACATGGCGAAGATGCCGCACCTGCTGGTCGCCGGCGCCACCGGCTCGGGCAAGTCGTCGTTCATCAACTCGCTGATCACCTCGATCCTGATGCGCTCCACGCCCGACGAGGTCCGGATGATCATGGTCGACCCCAAGCGGGTCGAGCTCAACGCCTACGAGGGCGTGCCGCACCTGATCACCCCGATCATCACCAACCCCAAGAAGGCGGCCGAGGCGCTGGCGTGGGTCGTGCGCGAGATGGACATGCGCTACGACGACCTCGCCAACTTCGGCTTCCGCCACATCGACGACTTCAACAAGGCGGTGCGCGCCGGCAAGGTCGAGGTCCCGGCCGGCAGCGAGCGCACGCTCGTGCCCTACCCCTACCTCCTCGTGATCGTCGACGAGCTCGCCGACCTGATGATGGTGTCGCCGCGTGACGTCGAGGACTCGGTCGTGCGCATCACCCAGCTGGCGCGTGCGGCCGGCATCCACCTGGTGCTCGCCACCCAGCGTCCGTCGGTCGACGTCGTCACCGGCCTGATCAAGGCCAACGTGCCGTCCCGGCTCGCCTTCGCCACCAGCTCGCTGGGCGACAGCCGGGTCATCCTCGACCAGCCGGGTGCCGAGAAGCTCGTCGGCCAGGGTGACGGCCTCTTCCTGCCGATGGGCGCCAGCAAGCCCGTACGTGTCCAGGGCTCGTGGGTCACCGAGGCCGAGATCCACCAGGTCGTCAAGCACTGCAAGGACCAGCTCGAGCCGACCTACGTCGAGGACGTCACGGCCCCGGCCGCGGCCAAGCGGGACCTCGACGACGACATCGGCGACGACATGGAGCTCGTGGTCCAGGCCATCGAGCTCATCGTCTCGACGCAGTTCGGCTCGACCTCGATGCTCCAGCGCAAGCTGCGCGTGGGGTTCGCCAAGGCCGGACGCCTGATGGACATCCTGGAGAGCCGCGGTGTGGTCGGACCCAGCGAGGGCTCGAAGGCCCGCGACGTGCTGGTCAAGCCGGACGAGCTCGATTCCGTGATCGCCACCTTGGAGGGGGGAGCCTGATGAGCGCAGCAGTGCACGAGGCCGAGGTCCACGACGAGCGCGGGCCCGCGGACGGCGACGTCCTCGGCCTCGCCCCGGACGCAGTGGAGGTACGCCGTCACGCCGGGGTCGCGGCCGGCGTCGGCCTGACCGCCTCGGCGGTCGCCATCGCCTACCTCGCACGGGCCACGCAGAGCGGTTCCGCCCTCGACTGGGCGTTCGTCGCCGCCATGGGGCTGCTGGGTGCCTATTGGCTCGCCAGCCTCGTCGACGCCCGCACCCCACTCCTCGTCGCCGACGCGCAGGGGATCCGGATCCGCCTGGGCCGCGCCTGGCGCGGCCTGCCCTGGACCGCGGTGCACCACGTCGAGCACACCCCGCGGCGGGGCCTGCTCCGCGACGGCCGCCTGGTCGTGGTGCCGCACAACCTCGAGGTGGTCGAGGCCGAGACGACCGGTGCCGGCAAGCGCCACCTGCGCATCTCGCGGCTGCTGCACGGTGCTCCGTTCGCCGTGCCGCTGGGCCTCTCGACGCGCGTCATCGGCGCCGGCGGCGACCTCACCGACGCGCTCGGCCGCGTGGCGCGCGACGCCAGCCAGGTCGTCGTGATCGAGCCGAAGGTGCAGCCCGCGGACCGCGAGCAGCGCCTCGAAGACATGGACGACACAGACCACGCGGCGGACGCCGCGGTCGAGACGACGGCAACCGTGGACGACGCGGTCGTCGCCAGCCCGACCCCGGCCGCCCTGCGCGAGTCGACGTCGGCACGCCGTTCGGAGGTGACGCGCGACGTCGCGGGCGGACCCGCCGACGACGAGCCCGAGGGCCGCGAGCTGCGCCGGCCGGGCCGGGTCAGCCTCGTCGAGGAGACGCAGTCGTGGGGCGACCGCGTGCGCGCCATCGCTCGCCCGGGCGAGCCGGTCGAGCCGCTGGTGCTCGACGAGTTCGAGGTCGAGCCCGCCGAGGACCCCGTCATCGGTCCCGAGCTCGCCGCGGCCCGCACCCGCCTCGGCCTGACCGTCGACCAGCTCGCCGACCGGACCCGCATCCGGCCCCACGTGATCGAGGCGGTCGAGGTGGACGACTTCGAACCGTGCGGCGGCGACTTCTACGCGCGCGGCCACCTGCGCACCCTCGCCCGGGTGCTCGGCATCGACGTCGCGCCCCTGCTCGCGTCGTACGACGAGCGCTACGCCCACGCACCGATCAACCCGCGCCGGGTCTTCGAGGCCGAGCTGGCCACGGGTGCCAACGGGTCCATCCGCAGCACCCGCGGCGGGCCCAACTGGTCCGTGCTCGTCGCGGTGGTCATGGCGCTGGTGCTCTGCTGGTCGATCGCGCGACTCGTCATGGACACCCCGCCCGAGCTGCGCGGTGACACCCCGGTGCTCAACGGCTCCGGCGGTCCCCAGGGCGTGGGCAACGCGCCTCCGGCCGACCCGGTCGCCGTCGTGGTGACTGCCACGTCGGGTGGCGCCCGGGTCGTCGTACGCGACGGGGCGGGCGAGGAGGTCTTCAACGGCAGCCTGGCCGTCGGCCAGACCCGCGAGCTCAAGGCCTCCCCGCCGGTGAGAGTGATGTCGTCGGACGGCGCTGTCACGGTCTCGCTCGCGGGCGGCGAGGCGCGTGCTGTGGGTGAGCCCGGTGTCTCGGGCCAGGGCACGTTCGTCGCCGACTGACCGCGTCATCACGAGTTCGTGCACTCCCGCGGGATCAGGTCAAGGCACGTGTCTACCGCCCGATGATCCTCGGGGAGTCAGGCGTCCCGCGTCGTCGCTGGTGAGGCGCTCGACCTTCTGACGTGCCTGTGGCCCCGCCGGCTGCTGGTCGGCGGGGTGCGGGGCGGGGTCATGGTCGGTCGGGTGGCCTCCGTCTGGATGGCTCGGGTTCGGGTTCGAGTGGGGTGGTGCCGGTGTGGTCGCGGCGGTAGCGGTGGCCGTGGGGGCTGGTCCACTCGAACACGCCGGGTGCGATGACCTTGTAGTGCCAGGCGGTGTGGGTCTTGAGGCGGTGGTGGAACCGGCACTCGGCCGCGAGGTTGTCGGTGGCGGTCGGTCCGGGCTGTGGTCGGCCGTCTGCTTCAGCGTCGTGGTCGTAGGCGATGACGTGGTCGATGTCGCACCCCCGGGCCGGGCGGGTGCACCACGGGAACACGCACGTGCGGTCGCGGAGAATGACGTGTTCGCGGATCCGGTCTGGGATCGCATAGCCGCGCGCGGTGAGGCGGGTGTCGAGGTCGATGACGGGCTTGACGGTGACCTTGGTGCGGGTGGCACCACACCAGGCCCTGACCTGGTCGAGCAGCAGCAACCGCTGGCCTTCCTCCAACCGACCGGTGGGACCGAAGACGGTGTGACTGTCCTCGACGGACCGGCCGTCGAAGTGCGCGTGCAGCACGACCTCGCGGGCGACAGGTAGTCCGTCGTGGGCTCCGGCGGAAGTTGCGCCTCGAGTGTGGAGGTCGAGCGCGGTCTGGGTGCGGGCGAGGTCGCCGAGGGCTGCGGCGCGGCGGGCGTCGAGGGGCATGCTGGATCCGAGGGCCTTGAGGGTGGCGGCGCCGTGGGCCAGCACGCGGTCCAGGTCGAGGGCGTCGGCGAGGTCGAGCTCGGCCTCGAGCCGCATGGTCCCGGCGTAGTGCACGTCCTCGGAGTGCAGGGTGGCGTGGCGGGGGTCGACGGCGAGGTAGCCGTCCTCCGGATCGGTAGCCGGATCCAGGGCCTGCAGGTCGTAGCGCTTGATGGCTTCGGCGACGAGCCGATCGAGCTGCGCGGGTCCGACACGGCCGGCGACTGCCGCGAGCTGGGCGTCCACCCAGTCGGCGGCCTCGATCGTCAGTGCCGGTGCGGCGTGGATGGTCGCTTCGGCGACCATCCGGGCGCGCCACGGGGTGACCTGACCTGACTGCACCTGCGTCCACAGCCGCGGCAGGCGGTGGCGCAGCTCCAGGGCGTGGCCGATCAGCCGCTTCGCCGAAACCGTGGAGATGCCGAGGACGGCACCGAGCTCGGCGACGCAGAACTCCGCCACCGTCGGGCAGCCTTCGCCGGCGATGGGCTCCTCGTGCTCGAGGCCGATGCCACGGCCGGTGGTGAAGGTCGCGGCGTGATGGATCGACTCGGGCGGGTGGAGGTCGGCCCACCGGGCAGCAACGTCCAGGAGGTCGGCGGCGGCACGGTCCTCGGTGGCCTTGCGATCGCGGGCGAGGACGAGCAGCCCGGAAGCAGAGAGGTTCTCGACCCCTGCTTCAGGTCCTGCTACCAGCGTCTCGATCATGTGTTCGAGTGTATCCGCAAACACCGACAGTGGGCCGTGGCGATGTGGGCAGTTGCCGGCCCCGGACCTCAAGTGACCGCCATGAAACGCGACCAGTTGGTGGACGGGGTCCTTCTGCGCGGCGCGTCTCGGCACTCGACCAGCGCTCGAGCTGAGAGTGTGCTCACCGCGTCGGCGGTGCGGGTCCGGACGCCTTGAACCGGCATACTCACGATGCGATGACCACGACCCAACCCGCCCCCGCCCTCGACGGCGCCAGCCACCTCGACCCTGCCGTTCCGCTGCAGGTCGCCGTCGTCACCCTGGGCTGCGCCCGCAACGAGGTCGACTCCGAGGAGCTGGCCGGTCGGCTCGAGGCCGGCGGCTTCGTGCTCGTGGCCGATCCGGAGGACGCCGACACCGTCGTGGTCAACACCTGCGGCTTCGTCGAGGCGGCCAAGAAGGACTCCGTCGACACCCTCCTGGAGGCCGCCGACCTCAAGGCGTCGGCGGGTCACGGGGGCCGCGCCCAGGCGGTCGTCGCCGTGGGCTGCCTCGCGGAGCGCTACGGCAAGGACCTCGCGGAGTCGCTGCCCGAGGCCGACGCGGTGCTGGGGTTCGACGACTACCCCGACATCGCCGCCCGGCTGCGCTCGATCGTGGCGGGGGAGACCCACCATGCCCACACGCCGTCGGACCGTCGCCGCCTGCTGCCGATCTCACCGGTCGACCGCGGCGCATCGGCGGTCTCGATCCCCGGGCACCAGGTCGACGTCGCGGACCTCGGCGACATCGGCGCGGGTGCCCCCGCGACGGGGCCACGTGCCGTACGCCGTCGCCTCGACGCCGGCCCCATGGCCCCGCTCAAGCTGGCCAGCGGCTGCGACCGCCGTTGCTCGTTCTGCGCGATCCCGAGCTTCCGCGGCTCCTTCGTCAGCCGCCGCCCCAGCGACGTGCTGCAGGAGGCGCGGTGGCTGGCGACCCAGGGCGTCAAGGAGCTGTTCCTGGTCAGCGAGAACTCGACGTCCTACGGCAAGGACCTCGGTGACCTGCGCCTCCTCGAGACGCTGCTGCCCGAGCTCTCCGGCATCGACGGCGTCGAGCGGGTGCGGGTCTCCTACCTCCAGCCCGCCGAGACGCGGCCGGGGTTGATCGAGGCGATCGCCTCGACGCCCGGCGTCGTCCCCTACTTCGACCTGTCCTTCCAGCACGCCAGCGCCTCGGTGCTGCGCAGGATGCGGCGCTTCGGCGACCCCGAGAGCTTCCTCGACCTGCTCGAACGGATCCGCTCGCTCGCCCCTCTGGCGGGCGTTCGCTCCAACGTCATCGTCGGCTTCCCGGGTGAGACCGAGAACGACCTGCAGATCCTCTGCGACTTCCTCGAGTCTGCGCGCATGGACGTCACGGGAGTGTTCGGCTACTCCGACGAGGACGGCACCGAGGCGGCCGGCTTCGGTGACGACCTCAAGCTGGACGAGGACGAGATCCGCGCCCGCACCGAGCACGTGACCGCCCTCGTCGAGGAGCTCAACTCCCAGCGTGCCGAGGAGCGCGTCGGCGAGGAGGTGGTCGTGCTCGTGGAGTCGACCGACGACGACGCCGTGGAGGGTCGCGCCGCCCACCAGGGACCGGAGGTGGACGGTACGACACGGCTGACCGACGCCGCCGGCGCGCGGGTGGGCGACCTGCTGACAGCCATTGTCACCGGCACCGACGGGGTGGACCTGGTGGCGCGAGTGAACGGAGCGCCCCGATGAGCACCGAGCAACGCCAGGTCTCCAACTTCAACATCGCCAACGTCCTCACCACCCTGCGCATCGTCCTGGTGCCCTTCTTCGGGTGGGCGCTGCTGCAGGACGGCGGCGACTCGGCCACCTGGCGGTGGGTCGCCTTCGCGATCTTCGCGGTCGCGATGATCACTGACAAGGTCGACGGCGACCTCGCTCGCAAGCACAACCTCATCACCGACTTCGGCAAGATCGCCGATCCGATCGCCGACAAGGCGATCACCGGCATGGCCTTCATCGGCCTCTCCATCGTGGGCGACATCTGGTGGTGGGTGACGATCCTCGTGCTCCTGCGCGAGTGGAGCGTGACCCTGCTGCGCCTGTCCGTGCTGAAGGACGTCGTCATCCCGGCCGCGCAGAGCGGCAAGATCAAGACCGTCCTGCAGGCCGTCGCGCTCTCCGGACTGATCTGGCCGCTGCCCCACGGCGACGCCCACGGTGGTGCCTTCGACTTCTGGCCCGAGCCGCTCGGCGAGGCGTTGTTCTACCTCGCACAGGCCATGCTCGCGGCGGCGGTCGCGATGACCATGTGGTCGGGATACGAGTTCTTCCGTGACGTGCGACGACAGCGGGGCCAGAGGGACGCATGAGGCCTGTGGGACCTGGTCGTGAGGTATCCACAAAATCGATGACGAACTTTTGGCAACACTCGCAGAAATAGGTCGTCGAGTCCGTCACAAATCCGGGTGTTCGTGGGTGAAGATGCGTCGGTCACATCCACCTGAACTCCCGGAGCACACATGCGCACACCTGCGCTCCCCTCGCCGCGTCGCATCGCGGTAGGAGCGGGTCTGGCCCTTCTGGCCGCCGGACTCACGCCCATTGCCGCCGCACCTGCGAACGCCGCCAGCACCGGTCTCATCATCAACGAGGTGTACGGCGGCGGCGGCTCGACGTCCACGTCGGCGTCCTACAAGGTCGACTTCGTCGAGCTCTACAACCCCACGGCGACTGCCAAGTCGCTGAACGGCATGAGCCTGCAGTACCGCAGCGCTGGTTACACCACCGGTTCGCCGAGCGTCCTGGCGCTCCCGAACGTGACGGTCCCCGCGAGCAGCACCTACCTCGTCCAGACGTCGCCCCGGGTCAACTGCTCAGGCGCTGTGTGCGGTGGCGGTGAGCTCCCGACGCCTGACTTCGAGGCGACCACCAGCGTCTTGAACATGTCTGGAACCGGTGGCCAGGTCATCCTGGCGGACAGCACGACCGGCGTCACGGCGACCGGGACGAGCATGCACACGGTTGCGGGCGTCGTCGACTTCGTCGGCTACGGGTCGACGCCGACCTCTTCCGAGACCAACAACACGGGCACGGCCGTCAGCACCACCACCTCGGTCTCGCGCC
This sequence comes from uncultured Actinomycetota bacterium, assembly GCA_963740115.1. Classification (GTDB taxonomy): domain Bacteria; phylum Actinomycetota; class Actinomycetes; order Propionibacteriales; family Nocardioidaceae; genus Nocardioides. Next base: position 43,375 of record CAVUCQ010000009.1, read on the forward strand.
TGACGGCGGTCGACGGCGACAACAACCGCACGGACTTCGCCGCTCCGGCGACGCCTAGCCCCACCGCGGCGACGGAGGGGGAGCCGACTGCACTGGAGGCGACCTCGCCCGGTGCCCAGTCCGGACAGGTCGGCCTGCCCATCGCGGGCTTCACCCTCGCCGCGAGCGGCGGCACCACGCCGTACACCTGGACCGCAACCGGCCTCCCGGCAGGTGTCACGGTCGCCAGCAGCGGAGCCGTCTCCGGTACGCCCACGGTCTCGGGAACGTTTGACGTCACCGCAACGGCGACGGACTCGGCCACGCCGACCCCCGCCACCGACGACGTGACGTTCGCGTTCACCGTGGCCGCCGAGCCGGCGCTCATCCCGATCTCCGAGGTCCAGGGCACCGGTGCGGCGTCCCCACGGCTGGGCCAGGGGGTCAAGACCCGGGGAATCGTCACGGCCGCCTACCCGGCCGGCGGCTTCTTCGGGTTCTACATCCAGACCCCAGGCACGGGCGCGGCCAACATCGACCTCGCGACGCACACCGCCTCTGACGGCGTCTTCGTGCGCCAGACCAGCGGTGCCGTCACCGTCGCTCCGGGTTCGTACGTCGAAGTCATCGGCAAGGTTGCCGAGTTCGCCGGTGCGACCCAGGTCGAGGTGGTGCCCGCTGGGATCACCGTCGTCAACGAGACGGTCGCTGACATCGTCACCACGACCACGGCCAGCTGGCCACGATCGGCAGCGCAGAAGGAGTCGCTGGAGGGCATGAAGTACCGCCCCACGGGCGCCTTCACGGTCACGAACACGTTCTCGACCAACAACTTCGGGGAGGTCGGCCTCGCACAGGGCACCAAGCCGCTGATCCAGCGCACCGAGGTCGAGGCCCCCGGCCCGGCCGCTTCCAGCCCCACCGAGGCGGACAACATCGCCCGCGCGGTGGTCCTGGACGACGGCGCCTCGACGAACTTCCTCCTGACGGGTGACGCCGCCCAGTGCACCCCGCGTCCTGCTGGCTGCCTGCTGAACGGCGCCCTGACCCCGCCCTACGTCTCGACGACCGCCCCCATCCGGGTCGGTGCGGCCGCGACGTTCGGCCAGGACGTGATCTTCACTCAGGGTGGTTCGCCGAGCGCTCCGACGTACCGGTTCCAGCCCCTGGCGACCGTCGTGGGCCCCGACAACGCGGGCTCCCCGGCGACCTTCCAGAACACCCGCACCGCCGCGCCGGACGAGGCACTGATCAACGAGGACGGCACCGCCGACCTCAAGGTCGCCTCCTTCAACGTGCTGAACTACTTCACCACCCTGGGTGACGCCAACAACGACAACGTGGGCGACGACGGGTGCACCCCGTTCCGCGACCGCAACGACGACGGCAACACCGTCAACAGCGGCTGCGACCAGCGCGGCGCCTGGGACCCCCAGGACTTCGAGCGGCAGCAGTCCAAGATCGTCGACGCGATCAACGCCCTCGACGCCGACGTGGTCGGACTGATGGAGATCGAGAACTCCGCGACCCTGGGCGAGACGGCTGACGAGGCGACCAACAGCCTCGTGGCTGCTCTCAACGCCGAGGCGGGCGCCGGCACGTGGGCGGCCAACCCGTCCTCGACCGAGCTCCCGGCCGGCGGCATGGACGTGATCACCAACGCGATCATCTACAAGCCCGCCAGTGTCGACCGCGTGGGTGAGTCCCGTGCGCTCGGCACCCTGAGCGACGCCGGTGAGGCGTTCGACAACGCTCGCGAGCCGCTCGGCCAGATCTTCAAGGCCGACGCCGGTGGCGACCCGTTCCTCTTCGTCGTCAACCACTTCAAGTCGAAGGGTTCGGCCGGTCCGAACCCCGGTGACGCCGACAGTGGAGATGGTCAGGGTGCGTCCAACGGCTCTCGCGTGCTCCAGGCCACGGCCCTGCGCAACTGGGTCGCCGGGCTCCAGACCGAGACCGGCACCGAGGCCGTCGTCCTCGCGGGCGACTTCAACTCCTACGCCATGGAAGACCCGCTGCAGGTGCTCTACACCGCGGGCTACACCAACGTGGAGCAGGAGTTCGACAACGGCGAGTACTCCTACTCGTTCTCGGGGCTGTCCGGTTCGCTGGACCACATCCTCGTCAACGACGCGGCGCTCGAGCGCTCCACCGGCACCGACATCTGGAACATCAACGGAGGCGAGTCGCTGGCGCTGGAGTACAGCCGCTGGAACTACCACGCGACGGACTTCCACCAGGAGGGGCCGTACCGCTCCTCCGACCACGACCCGGTGATCCTGGGTCTGCTGAACGAGGCGCCGGTCGTGGACACCACGAAGGAGATCCAGATCCTCGGCATCAACGACTTCCACGGCCGCATCCTCAACGAGGACGGCACCAACGGGACGTCGCCGAGCAACGTGGCCGGTGCAGCGGTGCTGTCCGGGGCCGTCAAGCAGCTGCGCGGTCAGAACCCCAACACGGTCTTCGCCGCCGCGGGTGACCTCATCGGTGCCTCGACCTTCGAGTCCTTCATCCAGAAGGACAAGCCGACCATCGACGCGCTGAACGAGGCAGGACTCGAGGTGTCCGCCGTGGGCAACCACGAGCTCGACGCCGGCTACAACGATCTGGTCAACCGGGTCATGGCGCCGTACGACGCGACCACCAACCCGCTGGGTGGTGCGGAGTGGGAGTACATCGCCGCCAACCTGCGCAAGAAGAGCGACAACAGCCACGCCGTCCCGGACTCCTGGATCAAGGACTTCGGCGACGTGGAGGTCGGCTTCGTCGGCGCGGTGACCGAGGACCTCCCGTCCCTGGTCACCCCGGACGGCATTGCCGACATCAAGGTCACCGACATCGTGGAAGAGGTCAACGCGAGCGCTGACGCTCTCGAGGCCGACGGCGCTGACGTGATCGTGCTCCTCATCCACGAGGGAGCGGCCAACACCACGCTGGCCGCGGCGACCGACCCCAACTCCGCGTTCGGTCAGGTCGTCAACGGCGTCGACACCAACATCGACGCCATCGTGTCGGGGCACACGCACCTCGCCTACAACCACGCCGTGACTGTTCCCCAGTGGGTCACGGAGGGCCGCGCTGTCACGACCCGTCCGGTCGTGTCCGCAGGTCAGTACGGCACGTTCCTCAACCAGCTGAACCTCACGGTCGACACCACCACTGGTGACGTCGTTGCGAAGTCGCAGAACGTGTTGAACCTGAAGGGACAGACGTCGCCGTTCGCAGCGAACTACCCGGCCGACCCGGCGGTGACGCCGATCGTCAGCGACGCCATCGCCAAGTCCAACGTGCTGGGTGCGGTCGAGCTGGGCAAGATCGCTGCTCCGTTCAACCGGGCCAAGCTCGCCAACGGCACCACCGAGAACCGCGGTGGCGAGTCGACTCTCGGCAACCTGGTCGCCGAGGTCCAGCGCTGGGCAACCCAGACGCCCGAGGCCGGAGCCGCGCAGATCGCGTTCATGAACCCTGGTGGTCTGCGCCAGGACATGGTCGGCAGCAATGCCAGCGGCTACCCCGCCACTCTGACCTACAAGCAGGCGGCGGTCGTCCAGCCGTTCGCCAACACGCTGGTCAACATGAAGCTGACGGGGGCCCAGATCAAGACGGCTCTCGAGCAGCAGTGGCAGACCAACCCGGGAGGTACGCCTCCGAGCCGCCCGTTCCTGCGCCTCGGCACGTCCGAGGGCTTCACCTACACCTATGACCCGACCCGCCCCGAGGGCGACCGGATCACCGGGATGTGGCTGAACGGCACGGCGATCGCCACCGGTACCTCGTACTCGGTGACGGTCAACTCGTTCCTCGGGTCGGGCGGTGACAACTTCCGGGTGTTCGCACAGGGTGCCCAGAAGCGCGACACCGGCAAGGTCGACCTGCAGGCGATGGTCGACTACATGGACGAGTTCGCGAACACCTCCGAGGGTGACGCTCCGCTCGCTGCGGACTACACCCAGCACTCGGTGGGTGTGGCCCTTCCCGACGGGAGCGAGTTCCAGGTCGGCGACACGGTGAAGATCAACCTGTCGTCCCTGGCGTTCTCCACCGCGGCCGACCTCAAGGACACCCAGGTCGAGGTGTTCGTCGCGGGTGCCTCGATGGGCACGTTCCCGGTCGACAACACCATCGGGACGGCCGTGTTCGACGAGTACGGCACGGCAGCCGTGAGCTTCACGCTGCCGAGCTCGCTCGGACTCGGTGTCCAGCAGGTCCGGATCGTGGGCGCACAGACGGGCACGGAGGTCTCGGTGCCGATCACGGTGGCCAAGGAGGCCTCCAGCGTGACGGCCACCGTCACGCCGGCCGAGCTGACGGCCAACACCGACACCGGCACCATCTCGGTGACGGTGACGGGCGCGAACCCGACCGGTCTCGTGGGCGCCGTGCTCGACGGGCAGGTCATCGGTGGGGCCGAGCTGGTCAACGGTGCGGCCACGATCACCATCGGTCCGTTCGCAACGGCCGGCACGAAGGCGATCACCGTCCGCTACTACGGCGACGACCGCAACAGTGCCAGCTCCACGAACCTGTCCGTGACCGTGAAGCCGGCCCCGGTCGTCGAGAAGGCGACGCCGACCATCACGGCGACGGCTGACCCGGCGACCCTGAAGGTCAAGAAGGACAGCTCCACCGTGTCCGTCACCGTCACCCGTCCGGGTGGCACGGCGACCGGCACCGTCCTGGCCCTGGTCGACAACAAGGTGGTCGGAGCCGGTGACCTGGTCGCCGGCAAGACGTCCATCACGGTCGGTCCCTTCGACACCGTCGGCACCAAGTCGATCACCCTGCGCTACCTGGGTGACGACGACACCAAGGCCGGCGACGGCACGGTGTCGGTGACGGTCCAGAAGGCCACGCCGAAGGTGGCTGTCAAGGCCCCCGACACGGTCAAGCAGGGCAAGGTCGTCCTGGTCCGAGCCAACGTCTCGACGGACGGGTTCGTCCCGACCGGCAGGGTCAAGGCAGTCACCAAGGGCAAGTCCGTGAGCGCCGCGCTCGTGGACGGCAAGGCCACGCTCAAGCTCGGCAAGCTCAAGCCGGGCCGCTACACCGTGACGGTGACCTATCTCGGTAGCGACCTCGCCGACGCGGTGGTCCGGACCGTCAAGATCAGGGTCAAGAAGAGCTGATCCAACCGATCACCCGACGGCCCGGTCGCCCCTCGCGGGGTGGCCGGGCCGTCGGCGTGATCCCGGGCGTACCCGTCATCGAATGAGGTGAAGTTCGAAGGCAGAGAGCCGGGTTATGGTGACCCGGCTCACTTCGTTCCTGACGAAAGGCCCACTCGTGTCAGCATCACGATCCGGTCGCAAGATCGCTCTTGCCACCACCCTCACGGGGCTCATCGCCGCCCCCCTTGCGGTCGTCACCTCGGCGGCTCCCGCGCACGCGGCCCCCATCACGATCCAAGTTCTGGCCACCAACGACTTCCACGGCCGTCTGATCAACGAGGACGGCACCGGAGGCACGACCAACGGGGTCACCGCTGGGGCGGCGATCCTCTCCGGCGCCGTCAAGCAGCTGCGGGCCGCGAACCCCAACACCGTCTTCGCGGCCGCTGGTGACCTGATCGGCGCGTCGACCTTTGAATCGTTCATCCAGCACGACAAGCCGACCCTCGACGCTCTCAACGAGGCCGGGCTCGAGGTCTCCGCCGCCGGCAACCACGAGTTCGATGCCGGCTACAACGACCTGGTCAACCGGGTCATGAAGCCAGAGAGCGCGTCGAATCCAGAGGGCGGCGCCGACTGGCAGTACCTGGCCGCCAACGTCCGCAAGAAGTCCGACAACTCCTACGCCCTCCCGGACGTCGCGGCCTCGCCCGGCACCTCCGATGGCGCGACCTGGTACAAGGACTTCGGCAGCGTCCGGGTGGGCTTCGTCGGTGCGGTCACCGAGGACCTGCCGAGCCTCGTCTCACCCGCCGGCATCGCGGACATCAAGGTCTCGAGCATCGTCAGCGAGGTGAATGCCGGCGCCGCCGCGTTGAGGACCGCCGGGGCTGACGTCGTCGTGATGCTGGTGCACGAGGGTTCCGCGACGACCAACTGCTCCGGGGTCTCCGACGACAGCGCGTTCGGAAAGATCGTCAAGGGCGTCGGCACGAACGTCAACGCGATCGTCTCCGGTCACACACACCTGGCCTACAACTGCTCCTACAGCGGTGTCCCGGTGGTCTCGGCCGGTCAGTACGGCCTGGCGCTGAACCAGCTCCAGTTCACGGTCGAGGACACGACGGGTGCGGTCACCTCGGTCACCTCGGACATCAAGTACCTCAAGGCGCAGACGACTCCGTTCGCGCCGAACTACCCCGCCGACCCCGCCGTCACCACGATCGTCAACGACGCGAAGGCGAAGGCAGACGTCCTGGGAGCGGTCGAGCTGGGCAAGCTCGCCGGTCCGTTCAGCCGAGCCAGGCTCGCCGACGGCACCACGGAGAACCGTGGCGGCGAGTCGACCCTCGGCAACCTGGTGGCCGAGGTCCAGCGCTGGGCGACGCAGACGCCGGAGGCGGGGGGCGCCCAGATCGCCTTCATGAACCCGGGTGGTCTGCGCGCGGACATGGTGGGCAACCCCGGCGGCTTCCCGGCGACGCTGACCTACAAGCAGGCCGCGGTGGTCCAGCCGTTCGCCAACACCCTCGTGAACATGAAGATGACGGGGGCGCAGATCAAGGAGGTCCTCGAGCAGCAGTGGCAGCGTGACGGCACCGGTTCGGTGCCGACGCGGCCGTTCCTGCGCCTGGGCACGTCGAAGGGATTCTTCGCGACCTACGACCCGACCCGCCCTGAGGGCAACCGAGTCACCGGGATGTCGCTCAACGGCAAGGCCATCGAGACGACCACCGCCTACTCGGTGACGGTCAACTCGTTCCTGGCCAGCGGTGGTGACAACTTCCGGGCCTTCACCAATGGGACCGGCAAGCGCGACACCGGAAAGGTCGACCTGCAGGCGATGGTCGACTACATGGCTGCCCAGGCCAGGACGACCCCGCTGGCCCTCGACCTGAAGCAGCACTTCGTGGGCGTCACCTTCCCCGCCAGCAAGCCGCGCTTCTACCGGATCGGCCAGAAGTTCGAGACCAATCTCTCCTCGCTGGCCATGACGGGGCCGAACGACCCCAAGGACGGGAAGCTCAACATCAAGGTCGGCGACGAGACCCTTGACCCAGCGCCGGTCGTCAACACCGTCGACGCCACGCCGTTCGACGAGAGCGGTCGCAGCGCGGTGTCGGTGAAGCTCAAGGGCAAGACCCGCACCGGCGAGCAGCTCATCACGTTCACCGGTCCCACCACCGGCACGACGTTCTCGCTGCCGATCGACGTGCGCAAGGCCATCGGCGTGCTCAAGGTCCGCACCAAGCCCGAGCGCATCGTCCGCGACGAGACGCGGATGCGCATCAAGGTGAAGGTCACGGCGCTCGGCATCTCCAAGGTGAACGGCAAGCTCAAGGTCAAGGTCAACGGCAAGACCTACAAGGCCAAGGTGCAGAAGGGCACGGCGTTCATCCGCCTCGACGAGTTCGCCAACGCCGGCAAGAAGAAGATCAAGGTGTCCTACAAGGGCAACCGCAAGATCCGTGGCACCAGCCAGGTCATCAAGATCAAGGTCAAGAAGAACTGACCAGCCGCGCCTGAGCTGAACGGGGAGGCCCGGCCGTCGTTCGCGACGGCCGGGCCCTTCGCGTCCCGGCTCGTCACCGCAGGGCCAGCGCCGCCTGGACGAGCGCGAGGTGGCTGAAGGCCTGCGGGAAGTTGCCGGCCATCCGGTCGTGCGCGGCGTCGTACTCCTCCGAGAGCAGGCCGACGTCGTTGGCGAGGTCGCACAGCCGGTCGAGCAGGGCCAATGCCTCGTCGCGCCGACCGGCGGCGGCGAGGGCGGAGACGAGCCAGAACGAGCACGCCAGGAACGGGTTCTCGTCACCGGAGATCCCGTCGACGCCGGTCTGGGTGCGGTAGCGCAGCAGCAGACCGTGCCGCAGGAGGTCCTCCGTCACGGCGTCGATCGTGCCGAGCACGCGCGGGTCGTCGCCGGGCAGGAACCCGACGAGCGGGATGGTGAGCAGCGAGGCGTCCACCTCGGTGGTGTCGTAGTGCTGGACGAACGTCCCACGCTGCTCGTCGAAGCCCTTGTCCAGCACCTCCGCCCGTACGCGGTCCCGCAGGTCGCGCCAGCGCTCCACGGGTCCGTCGAACCCGTGCAGCTCCACCGCTCGGACGGCGCGGTCGAACGCGACCCACACCATGACGCGGGAGTGCGTGAAGTGCCGCCGCGGCCCGCGGATCTCCCACAGCCCGTTGTCCGGCTCGTCCCAGTGGTCGGCGAGCTCCTCGACCAGGGCCCGCTGCAGCGACCACGAGTTGTGCGTCTCCTGCAGGCCTGCCTGCCGGGCCAGCTCGAGCGCGATCATCACCTCACCGAGCACGTCGTGCTGGCGCTGCGACACCGCGCCGTTGCCGATCCGGACCGGCTTGCTGCCGGCGTAGCCCGGCAGGTGCGGCACCTCCCGCTCGGGCAGCTGCCGGCCGCCGTCGACGGTGTACATGATCTGGAGGTCTGCCGGGTCGCCCGCGACCGCGCGCAGCAGCCAGGCGCGCCACTGCAGCGCCTCGTCCTCGTAGCCGGCGCCGAGCAGCGACTCGAGCGTGAGCGCGGCGTCACGCAACCAGCAGAAGCGGTAGTCCCAGTTGCGCTCGCCCCCGAAGTCCTCGGGCAACGACGTGGTCGGCGCCGCCACGATGCCGCCCGTCTCGGCGTGGGTCATCAACAGCAGCGTCACCAGGCTGCGTCGCACCAGGTCGGCGTGGGGCACGTCGCGCGGCGAGCGGTCCGACCAGGCCCGCTGGACGTCGGTCGTCGCCCTGATCCGCTCGTCGAAGTCCAACGGCTCGGGCACCTCGTGCCACGAGTGCACCCACGTGGTCGAGAAGGTCATCTCCTCACCGGCCGAGATCTCGAACTCGTCGTAGTGGCGGCCCTCGTGACCCTCCGGCAGGCGGGGCCCGCGCAGCACCAGCTTGTCGGGTCCGGCGACGGCGACGACGACCTCGTTGCCGTACGCCTGCTCGCGGCTGACCCACGGCCGCACCTTGCCGTAGTCGGTGCGCACCACCCACTCGTGGCAGATCCGCACCGTGCCGCGCGTGCAGGTGAGACGACGTACGACGTCCGCGCGTCCGTCGAGGGTCGGCATCACGTCGAGCAGCACCACCTCACCGTCGGCGGTGGTGAAGGTCGTCTCCAGGCACGCGGTGCCGTCGACGTAGCGCCGACTGGTCCGCTCCACCGGATCGCCCGGCGTGAGGAGCCAGCGGCCGTGCTCCTCGGTGCCGAGCAGCGCGGCGAAGCAGGCGGGGGAGTCGAAGCGCGGCAGGCAGAGCCAGTCGATCGAGCCGTTGCTGCCCACGAGGGCCGCGGTCCCGTGGTCGCCGATGAGGGCGTAGTCCTCGATGGGGAGAGCCATGCGACTAGTCTCGCCGACGTGACCACACAGGCGGGGCAGGCGCTGGCGCGGCGCGTGCTCGAGTCGCTCGCCCAGCGGGCGGAGACGGTCGCCACCGCGGAGTCACTGACCGGTGGACTGCTGTCGGCCCGGTTCACCGACGTGCCCGGCGCGTCGCGCAGCTTCGTCGGTGGGGTGGTGTCCTACGCGACCCGGATCAAGGTGTCCGTGCTGGACGTCCCCGCCGACCTCGTCGCCCGGCACGGCGTGGTCTCCGAGCAGTGCGCGACGGCGATGGCGCGCGGCGTACGCACCCGCCTCGACGCGACCTGGGGCGTCGCGACGACCGGCGTGGCCGGGCCCGAGCGTCAGGAGGGTCGCAGCGTGGGCACCGTGTGGGTCGCGATCGCCGGCCCTGGTCAGGTCGAGACCCGGGAACTGGCGCTCGACGGCGACCGGCGGACCATCCGGCGGGCGTCATGCGACGCCGCGCTGTCGCTCCTCGACGGCGTCCTCACGCGCGAACACGGCATCCTCCCCCGGGAAGAACCGGGCCTCGGGTAGCGTTGGCCCAGACGACTCCCCTCCGCCCAGAGCAAGGACCTCGCGCATGGTGCTCTTCCGACGACTGCTCGGTGAGGTGCTGCGCGGTGCGCGGATGCAGCGGGGGATGACCCTGAGGGAGCTCTCGGCCGAGGCGCGGGTGAGCCTGGGCTACATCTCCGAGATCGAGCGGGGCCAGAAGGAGGCGTCGTCCGAGCTCCTCGCGTCGCTGTGCCAGGCGATGGACCTGCCGCTCTCCGACGTGCTCCGCGACGTCGCCGACGCGGTCGCCCTCGAGGAGATCGCGATCGGGGTCGTGGCCAGCACGCAGATCTCCGCCGCGCGGCGGCCCTCGGGCGACGTGGTCGCCTCCGCTGCCTGAGCTGGACTACCCGGGCTGGCAGCTCGGGCACCAGTAGGCCGCCCGTTCGCGACCCGGCTCGCCGATCATGTCGACGAGGATCGGCGTGCCGCACCGCCGACAGGGTGACTTGTCGCGGCGGTAGACCCACGTCCGTTCGCGCGGGCGCAGGTCTCCGGTCGTCGACTGGATCGCCCGCTCCTTGTTGGCCTCCAGCATCAACCGGGCCCGGCGCACGAGGCGGGGGAGATCGGCGACCGAGCCGATGGGCGTCGCGGGGTGGATGCCGCTCGTGAAGCACAGCTCGGCCATGTACATGTTGCCGATGCCGGCGAGGTTGCGCTGGTCGAGCAGCGCCTCGCCGATCGGCCGCTCGGGCTCGCCGAGCAGCCGGGTGAGCGCCTTGTCGACGTCCCAGTCGGGGCCGAGCAGGTCGGGCCCGAGGTGCGCGGTGAGGGCCGCCTCCTCCTGGCGGGGCACCACCTCGACGATGCCGAGCGAGAAGCCGACGGCCGAACGCCCCTCGATGCCCAGCACGACCCGCACCTGTGGGGTGGGTCGGCGCCACTTGTCGCCGGCGGCGTAGATGTGCCACGACCCCTCCATCTTGAGGTGGGTGTGGACGGTCCAGGCGCGGTCGTGGTCGATCCGGGTCAGTAGGTGCTTGCCGCGGGCGAGGGTGCGCACCACGGTGCCCCCGGTCAGGTCGACCGTGGCGCAGGACGGGACCCGGAAGTCGGTGACCGTGAGCCGGTGACCGGTCAGGGCGCGGTCGAGCGCGGCCGCGGCGCGGTAGACGGTGTCGCCCTCAGGCACGCAGTCTCAGCCCCTTCGGCGTGGCCAGGAACCCGGCGGCTGACAGCGCCTGCCGGATGGGCGTCTCGCCACCGCCGCCGATCAGCGCCTGGCCGTCGGCCCTCTCCACGGTGAGCCGGCCCAAGGCACCGCGGCGAGCCGCGTCGGCGAGCGCCGTCATGGCGGGGGTGAGCACGTCCTGGTCCTCGCTCCACGTCAGCAGGGTGCGTCCGCCGCGCTCCACGTAGACCGTGAGTGCGCCGTCGACGATGACGACCAGCGCTCCGGCCTTGCGTCCGGGCCGGTGTCCCGCGCGCTCGCTGTCGAGGGGCTCGGGCCAGGGGAGTGCGGCGCCGAACACGTTGGCCGGGTCGGTGGCGGCCAGCGCGACGACGACGGACTTGCCGCCCGTGGCCCTCTCGGGCTCGGCGAACGTGCGGAGCCGGTCGATCGCCCCGGCCGTGCCGAACTGCGCGGCGCCCAGGCCGTCGATGAAGTAGCCGCGTCGGCAGCGACCGGAGTCCTCGAAGGCACTCAGCACCTTGTAGACGCCGGCGAAGCCGCCGGCCACCCGCTCGCTCATCACGGCGCCGCGGGTGACGACGCCGTGCCGCTCCAGCAGGTGCTCGGCTCGGGCCTTGGCGCGGCGCGTGGGGTCGGTGTCGCGCTCCGGCACCAGGGCCCAGCGGCCGGCGGTCTCGGGCGGCCCGACCCGCGCCGGCATGCGGCCGGTCCGGGGCGGCGTACGCCGGGTGCGGTGGGAGGGCGTGCCGCTGCGGACCAGGGCCCGGAGAGGAGTGAGCGTGTCGTTGGTGACCAGGCCGCGCCACACCAGCTCCCACAGCGCGGCGGACAGCTCGGCGTCGCTGGTGGAGCCGACGCGGTCGGATAGCTGGCGGAAGAACCAGGCGCCGCCCGCGTCGAGCGCGTCCAGCACTGCGCGTTGCACGCCGGTCGGCTCGTCGGACTCGACCTCGGGAAGGGTGAGGTGGGCCTGGTCGACGAGGTGCAGGCTGACCCAGCCGTCGCTGCCCGGCAAGGGGGCGTGACCGGTCCAGATGACCTCCCCGGAGGCGGTCAGCTCGTCGAGCATCGACGGCTCGTAGTCGCGGACGCGGGCAGCGAGGACCAGCGGCTCGAGGGCGCTGGCCGGGACCGGGCACCCGGCGAGCTGGTCGATGGCGGCGACCACGCCGTCCACGCCGCGCAACGGTCCGCCGACCCGCTGCCAGGCGGGGAGGAAGCGCGCCACCGCGTCGTGGCTGACCGGCTCGATCTCCTGACGCAGCCGGGCGAGCGAGCGTCGGCGCAGCTTGCGGAGCACCTCCGCGTCGCACCACTCGCTGCCGGCACCTGACGGACGGAACTCCCCGTCGAGCACGCGGCCGCGGTGGGCCAACCGCTGGAGGGTCTGGCGGGCGACGGCCTCGCCGAGTCCCAGGCGGGAGGCGACCTCGGACGTCGTGAAGGGGCCGTGGCTGCGGGCGTAGCGGGACACGAGGTCGCCGAGCGGGTCCTCGGGCAGCTCGAGGAACGCGTCGGGTGTGCCGACCGGCACCGGCACGCCGAGCCCGTCGCGCAACCGGCCGATGTCCTCGATCGCCGTCCAGCGGTCCTCGCCGGCCATCCGCACCTGGACCACCCGGCGTACGTCGGCGAGCGAGGCCATCCAGCTCTCGACGTCGGCGCCGTCGACCGCGCGCGCGCGGACCTCGTCGGTCGACAGCGGTCCGACCAGCCGGAGCAGGTCGGCGGCTGCCTCGGCGTCGCGAGCCCGCCGGTCGGGGGCGAGCCACTGGAGCTCGGCCTCCACCTCGGCGAGCACCTCGGGATCGAGGAGCTCGCGCAGCTCGGCGCGACCGAGCAGCTCGGCGAGCAGGCCCTGGTCGAGGGAGAGCGCGGCGGCACGGCGCTCGGCGATGGGGGAGTCGCCCTCGTAGACGAACTGGGCGACGTAGCCGAAGAGGAGGCTGCGGGCGAAGGGGCTGGGCGAGGTGGTGGCGACGTCGACGACCGAGACCTCACGCCGCTGCACCCGGCCGAGCAGGGTCACGAGCGCGGGCAGGTCGTAGACGTCCTGCAGGCACTCGCGCACGGCCTCGAGCACGATCGGGAAGGACGGGTAGTGCGACGCGACCTGCAGGAGCTGGGCGCTGCGTTGGCGCTGCTGCCACAGCGGGCTGCGGCGACCGGGGTCGCGGCGCGGCAGGAGCAGGGCCCGGGCGGCGCACTCGCGGAAGCGGCTGGCGAACAGCGCCGACCCGCCGACCTCCTGGGTGACGATCTGCTCGATCTCCTCGGGCTCGAAGACGATGACCTCGCCCGTCGGCGGCTCGGCATCGGTGTCGGGGATCCGGATCACGATGCCGTCGTCGGACGCCACCGCCTGCCCGTCGACGTCGAAGCGCTCGCGCAGGCGGGCGTTGATGGCCAGCGCCCACGGGGCGTGGACCGGGGTGCCGTAGGGCGAGTGGACCACCAGTCGCCAGTCGCCGAGCTCGTCGCGGAAGCGCTCCACGAGGATCTGGGTGTCGTGGGGAACGACCTGGGTCGCCTCCCGCTGCTCTGCGAGGTAGGTCACGAGGTTGGTCGCGGCGTACTCGTCGAGCCCACGCTCACGGACCGAGGCGATCGCCTTCGCGGTCGGCTGGGCGGCGAGCTCGCGGGTGAACGCGCCGACCGCCGCACCCAGCTCGGCGGGACGGCCGAGGGCATCGCCCTTCCAGAACGGCAGCCGGCCGGGGATGCCCGGCGCCGGCGTGACGAGCACCCGGTCGTGGGTGATGTCCTCGATCCGCCAGCTGGTGGCGCCGAGGGCGAAGATGTCGCCGACGCGCGACTCGTAGACCATCTCCTCGTCGAGCTCGCCGACGCGGCTGGCCTTCTCGCCGACGAGGAAGACGCCGAACAGTCCGCGGTCGGGGATGGTGCCGCCGCTGGTGACGGCGAGACGCTGGGCGCCGGGACGCCCGCTGAGGGTGCCGGTCACGCGGTCCCACACGATGCGCGGGCGCAGCTCGGCGAACTCGTCGCTGGGATAGCGGCCGCTGAGCAGGTCGAGCGTGGCGTCGAAGGCGGTGCGCGGGAGCTGCGAGTAGGACGCGCCGCGGGTCATCAGCGCGTACATCTCGTCGACGTCCCACTCGTCCATCGCGAGCATCGCGACGACCTGCTGGGCGAGCACGTCGAGGGGGTTGGTGGGAATCGAGAGCTTCTCGATGGCGCCGCTGCGCATCCGCTCCACGGATACCGCCGTCTGTGCGAGGTCACCCCGGTGCTTGGGGAACAGCACGCCGCGACTCACCTCGCCGACCTGGTGGCCGGCTCGCCCGACCCGCTGGAGGGCGCTCGCCACGCTGGGTGGCGACTCGATCTGGACGACCAGGTCGACCGCACCCATGTCGATGCCGAGCTCGAGGCTGCTGGTGGCCACCACGCAGGGGAGTCGGCCGCGCTTGAGGTCGTCCTCGATGATCGCCCGCTGCTCCTTGGAGACCGAGCCGTGATGGGCCTTGGCGATGATCGTGCCGGCGCCGCTGCTCTGCCCGGACTGGGCCATCACCTGCGCCGGAGGCCTGCCCGCCTGTCCCGCCCCGCCATCGGTGGTCGCCGTACGAGCCCCGGCTCCGTCCGCGCCCTCCTCGGCCGCCGCCGCCCGGTCCGTGGCGATCTCGTTGAGCCGGGCGGTGAGCCGCTCGGCGAGGCGCCGGGAGTTGGCGAAGACGATGGTGGAGCGGTGCTTCTCGACGAGGTCGACGACGTGCTCCTCGACGTGGGGCCAGATGCTGGTGGCCCGGCCGGGGTCCTCCGACTCCTCGTCGTACTCACCGGGCATCGTCATGTCCTCGACCGGCACGACGACCCGCAGGTCCCACTCCTTGGTGCTCGGCGGGGACACGATCTCGACCGGCTGCGAGCCACCGAGGAAGCGGGCCACCTCGTCGAGGGGACGGACGGTCGCGCTGAGGCCGATGCGCTGGGCCGGCCTGTCGAGCAGCGAGTCGAGACGCTCGAGGCTGAGGCCGAGATGGGCGCCGCGCTTGGTGCCGGCGACCGCGTGCACCTCGTCGACGATCACGGTGTCGACGCTGCGCAGCGTCTCGCGTGCCTGGCTGGTCAGCATGAGGAACAGCGACTCGGGCGTGGTGATCAGGATGTCGGGGGGAGTGGTGCCCAGCTTGCGCCGCTCGGCCGGGCTGGTGTCGCCGGAGCGCAGCCCGACGGTGACGTCGGGAACCGTGGCCTGCAGACGCTCGGCGGTGTTGCGGATCCCGGTCAGGGGCGCGCGGAGGTTGCGCTCGACGTCGACGCCGAGCGCCTTGAGCGGGGAGATGTAGAGGACTCGGGTGCGCCTCGACTTGTCCTCGGGTCGGTCGGTGCTCATCAGCCGGTCGATGGCGTGCAGGAATGCGCTCAGCGTCTTGCCGCTGCCAGTGGGCGCGACGACGAGCGCGTGCTTACCCTCGGCGATGCTCGACCAGGCGCCTTCCTGCGCCGGCGTCGGCCCGGCGAAGGAGGCCTCGAACCAGGCGCGCGTGGGCGCACTGAAGCGGTCGAGGGCGGTCATGCTGTGCAGTCTGTCACCGACGTGCGACATCGGCTCCGCCCTTTGGGCGGGAGGTGGGCCAGGTCGCACAGAGCCGGACCCCGTCGGCGGCTCGGATCCAGGGGTCCGAGCCGCCGCGGGTGTTGCACTCAGGGGAGGTCGGGAGTCAGCAGAGGCTGGTCGCGGTCTCGTTCTTGGCCTGACCGCCGCCCAGGGCCTGGACGAGCTCCCCGACGTTGTCGAACCCCGGCACGCCGCCGCTGTTGACGGTCTTGTGCACCTGGCCGAAGCACGCGGCGTCGGCGGGTGCAGCATCGGCGGCGCCGGCGGACCCGACCAGGGCGAGAGCGGCGATGGCCCCCGCGGCAAGAATGCGCTTCATGTGACATCCCTTCTGTTGGTGGGTGCTCGTTCACCCGTTACCAGTGACTCTCCGCGCGGGACCGGATCGGATGCAGTCGGGCCGATCTACTTTCGAGCGGTCCTGGTCTGCCAGCGAGAAGGGTGCCTCGGCGTCAGGACGTCATACGGACGGGGCTCACCCTTGCCCGGCCCGTATGACGTCTGGGGATGGGACCTGGATCTGCCGAGAGACGTCCGCCCGCTGCGCGGAGGTATCGAGGCCTAGGGGTGGTGCAGCCTGGGGCTGGTTCCGCGAGGCGCCGACTCTGCATGACCGGCCTGATAGGCGTCGTCCTCCCAGACCGCGCCGGCGCGCGGGTCGTCGGGGGGCGCGTCGTAGACCATGGTGGCCGCTCTCACCTCCGCCTCGATCCAGCGAGGATCGTCCAAGCACCCGCGAGGCACGGTCATGGTCAGCGTGTTGGCGCCGTAGTCCACGGTGACGGCTGCGCCGGCGCAGCGGGACGCGCCAGAGTCGTAGACATCGACTCGCTCCTTTCCGCGATAGGCAAGTGCGCTGACCTGGGCAGGGAGGCGGGACCCCGTTCCGTCCGTCCTCACGCGAGCCGTCAGGTCCAGGTACTGGCCTGGACGCAGATCCTTGAAGACGACCTCGAAGGTCACCACTTCGGCACCGTGCTCGATGGTCGTGCTGATGATGTCCGTGATCGCATTCTCCGGCGCCGCGGCAACTCCTCGTGGAGCACTGCCCAGTCCGCCCACCAGCACATCACCCGCGTCATCTGGGACGGAGCTCCGTGTGACGACCTCCTGGGGTGTATCCGCTGAGCAACCCGCGAGGGCAAGGGCGAGGACGAGAACCGGCGGACCACCGATCAGGCGACGGGTCGGTCGCTGCTGGACGTTCACTCCAGGTAGGTGAGCGTTGGAACCCGGTGATAGCCCTGCTGCACGGCGCGGCGCAGGTCATCGCTGGTGACCACCACGCCGGTGTGCTTGGCGGCCATCGCGTACGCGACGAAGCCACCGGCGTCCTCGTGGTCGCCGTCATCACCGTCGCCACCGAGGTCGACCCAGACCGACTCGAACATCGGCAACAGCTCGCGCGGCAGCGCGTCCTTCTCCACGTACATGAACTCGTCGGCGTCGAAGACGAGAACTCCGTCGGTGGCGCACCCGAACCGCTCATGGGCCTGGATGTTGGAGCGCGTGACCGCTGCTGCACCGCCGAGCTCCGACAGCGCGGCCAACACCCGAGGGCTGGGGTCTGCGTATCCGGTGTGCTCGAACGCGATGACACCACCCTGGACCTCGGTCAGCGCGTACGCGGAGTAGTCGTCCTCCTCCTCCTCCTCCTCCTCCTCCTCCTCCTCGAGGTCGGGGGAGTGGTCCCCGATGCTCTCCGGTTCCGCGCCCAGAAGGGCAAGAACCTTCGCTCGCGTGCCTCCACGGACGAGCACCACGCTCAGTGACTCGCCATCGATTCCCGCGCCCTCGAACATCGCCTCGTAGCTGATCGGGTCATGATCCATGGCTCGGAGGCTAGCCCCCGGGGGCCCGGGCGTCGTGACGACTCGACTGATCCGTCGGATCAGGTAGAAGGAGTAGCCTGCGAAGGAGACCGCGACGGCCACGATGCATGCCACGGGGCATCTGGGGTACCAGAGCCACCGCTGGTCGTGGCTCCGGGAACGGCCAACCAGGCCCGCAGGGATCTGCCGACGAAGCAGCCGCGAGAGCGGTGACCGGTTCGACTCCGGTCTGGGCCGCCTGGGCCCCGCCCTCGCCTCACTCGACGTGGGTGAGGCCCTTCCTGCGCGCGAGGACGACGCTTGACCCTCCGGCGAGAGGGAGACGATGGGCCTACGAGACCGACGCGAGAAGCGACAGGACGAGCGGGAGACCTTCGGGCGCGGTGGCAGCGCCCACCGTTTCCAGATGCGCCAGAGGATGGTCTCGATCGGGGACGACTACTGGATCGAGAACGAGGCCGGCGATCGGGTGTTCCGCGTCGACGGCAAGGCCATGCGGCTGCGCAACACGCTCGACCTCGAGGATGCCCACGGCACGAAGGTCTGCCGCATCCAGACCCGGGTCCTGCACATACGGGACTCGATGGCGATCGAGGACCCGGAGGGCGAAAGGCTCGCCCTCGTGCACAAGGCGCTCATCACGCCGCTGCGCGAGCGTTGGAAGGTCGACCGGGACGTGGGTGAGGACTGGAGCATCCAGGGCAAGATCGCCGACCACGAGTACGAGATCGAGGCCGACGGTCGCAAGATCGCGGAGGTGTCGAAGAAGTGGTTCCGCGTGCGCGACACCTACGGCGTGGAGATCGCTCCTGATGAGAACGCCGCCCTCGTCCTGGCCGTGACCGTCGCGATCGACACGATGGCCCACCCGGCGAGGTGACCAGTCAGCGTCGCGTCAGCGCGGCGTCGACTGTCGGTGTCGTCAGGCCGTGCGAGGCGGCATCGCGGAACCAGTGCGAGCGCTCCATCGCCTCGCGGGTCTCAGGGGGTAGGCCCGCGAGCACGAGGGTGACTCCGTCGCCGGCGAGCTCCTCGGTCAGCGACCTGAACGTGTCGATCATCGGCACGGTCACGTCGCGCACGGCTGAGCACTCCACCACAGTGGTGTGCACGGGCGGTTGCGCTGACCGGGTCGCCTGGAGCACAGCGTCGAGGGTGGGTTGGGCGTTGCCGGTGTAGAGGGTCCCGTCGAGGTGGAGCAGGAGCACACCATGGGGGACCGTCGCCGTGCCCGGCACGCCCGTGCGGGCCGCGACGGCATCCGGGTCGGGCGGGTTGGTCGTCCAACCTCCGCCGGGCCGGGCGTACAGGGGCCTGACCTGGGACCGGTTCACGGCGCGGACGACCAGCACGAGCGTGAGTGCCACCCCCACCGCGACACCGAGCAGCATGCCTCCGGTGAGTCCGAGGAAGGCGACCACGAGGGCGACCCAGAACTCGGTCCGGTCGATGCGGGCGTACCGGTTGAAGTCGCGGGGGTCGAGGAGCCCGACGATGGCGACGAGCACCATCGCGGCGAGCACCGCGCGGGGCAGGTCGTCGAGCAGTGGTGCCAGGAAGAGTGCGACGAGCACCGCCAGCACCGCCGTCACCACGCCGGACAGCTGGGTGCGGGCACCGGCGCGCTGGTTGACCGCGGACTGGGAGAAGCCGCCGGCCGGCGGCAGGGTCTGGGTGAGGCCGCCGGCCAGGGAGGCGACACCGGTGGCGAGCAGCTCCTGGTCCACGACGATGGCCGGGTCGGTGCGGAGCCGGTTGGTCCGTGCGACGAGGACTGTCTCGAGAAATGCCATGACCGCGATGGCCAACGCGCCGGGCAGCAGCTCGATGACGTCACCCAGCACCGGGAGGGAGATGCCCGGAAGTCCGGTGGGGACGGGGTCGATGAGCGCGAGCCCGCTCGTCTCTCCGGGTTCCTGCTCGATGCCGGTGAAGGCGACCAGCGCGATGCCGCCCGCGACGACCAGCAGCGGACCTGGCACCTGCGGTGCGAACCTGCGCAGCAGGAGCAGCACCGCGACCGACACGACGGTCACCGCCACCGTCGCCGGGTCCGCCTCGCTCACCTTGCCGGTCGCGTCGGCGACCGTGGCGAAGAACCCACCCGCGTCCTCGTCCGCGGTCACACCCAGCAGCGCGGGCAGCTGGCTGGCCGCCACGGTGAGCCCGACCCCGACCCGGATGCCGGTCAGGGTCGCCGGCGAGATGACCTCCACCAGCGACCCCAGCCTGAGCAACCGCATCGCCAGCAGGCACAGGCCCACCATGAAGGTGAGCGTGAAGGCGGCGGAGAGCAGGTCCTCGTCGCTGCGGTCGGACAAGCCGGCAAGGGTCGTGGCGACCAGCACCGCGATGGTGGAGGTGGTGGACACGCTCAGCGCCCTGGCTCCACCGAGCAGCGCGTAGACGAGCATCGGTGCCATGCACGTGTACAGGCCCACCTCCACCGGCAGGTCCGCGATGGTGGCGTACGCCATCGCCTGCGGGATGACCACGGTGCCGGCCGCGAGCCCGGCGAGGACGTCGAGTCGCAGCCACGGCCGTTGGTAGCCGCGCAGGGTGGGTGCCAGCCACCCGTGCTTCGCCGTGGGAGCGGCGTTCGCCGGCGGCTGCGGGAGTCGTGGCTGGCTGGACACGCCTCAACGAACCGCTCGGTGGCCCTTGGGCACCTCATCCGAAGCGGGTGAGTCGGCCGTGACGAACCGTCGGGGGCGGTCGCGTGCCATCGAGGTTCGACACACGTTCACCCGTCTCGGGCGAGGTGGGCGCTGGGACCCCGTCGAAGGGTGGTCGCGTGTCGTGCCGGCGTACGAGCGTGTGATCGAGACGGGAGTTGTGATGTGAGCAAGTTCAACGGTGTGGTGAACCTCGATGTGAGGGACTCCGTCGCGGACTGGACCCCGTTCCGTGAGTCGCCGGCGCCGGAGGGGGCGCCGAACGTGCTGCTGGTGTTGTACGACGACACCGGGCTGGCCGCCTGGTCGCCGTACGGCGGACGGATCAACATGCCGACGATGCAGAAGCTCGCCGACAACGGCCTGACGTACACGCAGTGGCACACCACCGCGCTCTGCTCGCCGACGAGGTCGTGCTTGCTGACCGGTCGCAACCACCACCAGAACGGATTCGCCCAGATCGCCGAGGGCGCCCAAGGCTTCCCCGGGCACACCGGCCACATCCCCATGGAGAACGCCACCATCGGCGAGGTGCTCCGGGAGCAGGGCTACAACACCTTCTGGGTCGGCAAGAACCACAACGTGCCGCTGGACGAGTGGGCGGTGGGTGCGACGCGCCGCAACTGGCCGCTGGCCCGGGGCTTCGACCGCTACTACGGCTTCATCGGCGGCGAGACCAACAACTGGTACCCGACCCTCGTCGAGGACAACCACTACGTCGACCAGCCGTCGATGCCGGAGGACGGCTACCACCTGTCCAAGGACCTGGCCGACAAGGCGATCTCGTTCATCGCGGACAGCAAGACCTCGGCACCGAAGAAGCCGTGGTACCTGTGGTTCTGCCCCGGCGCCAACCATGCCCCTCACCACGCACCGGAGGAGTACATCGCGAAGTACGCCGGGCAGTTCGACGACGGCTACGAGGCCTACCGCGAGTGGGTGCTGCCCCGGATGGTCGAGAAGGGCATTCTGCCGGAGGACACCGCGCTCACCGACATCAACCCGTTGCCGGGCGAGGCGGCGATGGCGATCGACCACGTCAAGCCGTGGGAGACCCTCAGTGACGACGAGAAGCGGCTTTTCGCCCGGATGGCCGAGGTGTACGCAGGCTTCTCCGAGTACACCGACGCCCAGGTCGGCCGGATCATCGACTACCTCGAGGAGACCGGCCAGCTCGACAACACGATCGTCATGTACTGCGCGGACAACGGTGCCTCGGGCGAGGGGACGCCCGACGGCAGCGTCAACGAGAACAAGTACTTCAACGCGTGGCCGGAGGACCCCGAGCAGAACCTGGCGATGATCGACCAGCTGGGCTCGCCCGACACCTACAACCACTACCCGACCGGCTGGGCGACGGCGTTCTCGACGCCGTTCAAGATGTTCAAGCGCTACACCTACCAGGGAGGCGTCGCCGACCCGCTGGTGATCTCGTGGCCGAAGGGCATCGCGGCGCGCGGTGAGGTGCGCAACCAGTACCACCACGCGGTGGACATCGTGCCCACCATCCTCGAGTGCGCCGGACTGGAGATGCCCGACCAGGTGCAGGGCTACGCGCAGAGCGAGCTGCCCGGCGTCTCCATGAAGTACAGCTTCGAGGCGGACGGTCCGACCGAGAAGGTCGTCCAGTACTACGAGATGATGGGCACCAGGGCGCTGTGGAGCCAGGGCTGGCACGTGGTCGCCCAGCGCGCGCCGCAGCAGGGCGGCACCGCCGCCGACCTCCTCAACGACACCTGGGAGCTCTACCACTCCGAGGTGGACCGGGCCGAGGCCAACGACCTGTCCGCCGAGCACCCCGACAAGGTGAAGGAGCTCGTCAACCTCTGGTACGTCGAGGCGGGCCGGTTCGACGTGCTTCCGATCGACAACCGGTCGCTGGAGGACCTGGTCAAGCTCATGCCCGTGGCCGAGATCCCCGAGGGCGGCATCTACCGCTACTACCCGCAGACGTCTCCGGTGCCGGAGTTCGCCGCAGCGGAGATCCGCGGCCGGTCGTTCAAGATCCTCGCCCAGGTCGAGCTCACCGACGACGCCGAGGGCGTGCTCATCGCCAACGGTGCGAGGTTCGGCGGTCACACGCTCTTCCTCAAGGACCGCAGGCTCTGGTACGTCAGCAACTTCCTGGGCATCCCGCCCGAGCAGCAGCTGGTGTCGCCGGACGAGGTTCAAGCCGGCGCGCACGTGCTCGGGGTGGAGTTCGCGAAGGAGAGCCACGGCGACCACGGCGAGGCGATCGGCACCGCCACGCTCTACGTCGACGACCTCGCGGTCGCCAAGGGCGAGTGGAAGACCCAACCCGGGCACTTCGCGCTGTGCGGCGAGGGCCTGACGGTGGGTCGCGACTCATCCGATCCGGTCACCCAGGAGTACAGCGCTCCGTTCACCTTCACCGGCGGACGGATCAAGGTCGTCGAGATCAACATCGGCGATGACGTGTACCTCGACCTGGAACGGGAGTTCCATGCGGCGATGGCTCGGGACTAGGAGAGGGAGCCTGCGGGGCGTGACCTACAGGAGGCCCATGGTGCGTGCCGAGGAGAGGGCCTGGCTGCGGCGGCCAGCGCCGAGCTTGTTGTAGAGGCTGGAGATGTGCGTCTTGACGGTGTTCTCCGACAGCACCAGGTCGGCGGCCATGTCGGCGTAGGTCGCTCCGCGTGCCAGGGCGTGCAGGACGTCGAGCTCGCGAGGGCTCAGCGTGGGACGGACGGGGGTGTCGAGCGCGGCGGCGCGTTCGCGGGTGGTGGCGGTCCACGGGCCGAGGGCGACGGCGATGCCGGGGTGCGGTGTCGTCGCGGTGACGAGCTCCGCCAGCCACGCCCCGTTGGCCTGGTCCCCGAGCCCCTGCAGCAGCTCACGCACGGGCGTGCCGTGGGGGCTCCACCCGAGGAACGCCACCGCGTTGCCGCGTACCGAGGTGATGGTCACTGCGGTGCGGATCGCCTGCTCGGCGCGCTGGGCCTGACCGAGGGAGTGGCGCAGCTGTGCCTCGCAGGTCAGGGCCAGCGCCCGGCACGGCGGCTGGTCGACGCGGGCGTGCCCGCCGGCGGCGGCGAAGTGGTCGGCGGCGCGCCGGAGGTCGCCGGAGAGGTCGGCGGCCAGGCCGCGCAGGAGCGCCACCTCCCCGGGCCAGGTCGACTCGTCGAGCAACGCGGTGAGCCGTGCGAGCTCACTGCGGTCGTCGGAGATCGCAGCGAGGAAGGCGCGTTCGATGACCGCGACGGTGCGGAGGTGGTCGGGAAGGTCGGGGTCGTCGATCGGGGCGGCCAGCAGACGTTCGGCGTCGAGGACGGACCCGTTGACCAACGCGACCCGGGCATTGCTCATGCGCGTCCAGAAACCCAAGGTGGGGTCGCCCGGGTGCACGCTTCCCTCCGCCACCGGCAGGTCGTGGGCACCCTCCGGCCACGGCAGGCCGGACATGGTCGCCAGCTGGTTGACCAGCGCGGCACGGTAGCGGGAGTAGGCGAGCCCGGTGGACTGCCGGGCCTCGAGCTCGAGGGTGTGGGCTGCGAGCCGGCGGCACGCGACCTCGCGGCCCTGCAGGTAGAGCACGGCGGCGAGGTGCGACGATGCCACCACCTCCATGGCGGGGACCTTCCAACGGGTGGCGAGGCGGACGGCCTCGCCGAGCCGGGCCTCCGCGAGGTCCAACCGGCCCAGCCACATGAGGCTGACACCGAGCTCGCACAGCAGGTGCGGCACCGCCAGCCGGGAGGCCTCCTGGGTCAGGTTGACAGCCAGGGCGGCCTCGCTGTCGGCGACGGCGTCCGGCAGCGACTCCAACCCCAGACGGCCCCGCATGAGACGGGCGGCGAGCGTCTGGGCGGCGTACCTGGTGTCGTCGGTGACGGAGCCGAGCATCCGGTCGAACCAGTGGACCGCGCCGTCGATGTCGCCGGTGGACCAGCGCTCGAGAGCGACGAAGAACCACGTGTCGGGAGTGGCGTCGACCACCGTCCGGTGGCGCTGCGCGAACGCCCGGATGGCCCTGCCCTGGTCGTGGACGAGCAGCCAGTGCCCGTCCTGGGCCAGGCGTCGGGCGGCTGCGACGGGGTCGTTCATGTCCACCAGACGACGGAAGGACCCGCTGACGATGCCGTGGGCCGCGTCGAGGTCCACCGCTCTGCGGACGGTGCCGCGGGCCCGTTCGACGTCCACACCGCCCGAGGCGATGCGTCGTCGCACGACTTCGGCGAGCAGCGGGTGGATGCGGTAGAGCGCGCCCTCGTCCGGGTCGAACCCGTGTTCCGCAGGTGGGAGCGGTCCGTCGCAGCGGGTGACGAGCAGGCCGGTGACCTCGAGGTCGGCGAGGACCTCAGCGGCGCCCTGGTCGCGGGAGAGGTGTGCGGCAGCGGCGGCGGTGACCGTTCCTTCATGGGCGGTGCAGAGGAGCAGGTGGCGTTCGCGAGGCCGTAGCGAAGCGAACACCTCGCTGGCGACCTGGTCGGCGACGCGCGCGTTGCGGGCGGCGTAGCCGCGGGCGGCGACGACGGCGTCGGGCGCCGAGGCCACTGCCCGGGCGGTCAGCACGACGGCGGCACACCACCCGTCGGCCTGGGTGCTGATCAGGTCGATGACCTCGGGCGAGTCCGTGCGGGCGTGGTCACGGATGAGTGCGGCGCTCTCGCGCGCGTCCATGCGCAGCACGTCGCCGCGAAGCACCGTGAAGTGTCCGAGGAGCTGGGGGACCAGGCGGGCCAGGGGCAGGTCCCACCGGCTCATCAGGACCACGCGGAGGAGGTGTGGTGCGTCGTTGAGCCGGGCGTCGAGCAGCGCCATCGCGTCGGCCGGCAGCAGGTGGGCATCGTCGATGACCACCATGCGCGGCGTGGGGGAGGAGGGGCCGTGGAGTGGGCCGGCGCCGGCGGCACCGTCCAGGACCTCGACCAGCCCGTCGGCGTGCCAGCCCCGGCCGCCCTGGACCCAGACCGCGTCGATGCGCCGGTCACCGGGGGAGAGGGGTTGTTGCAGCCAGCCCCCGACGCCGAGCGTCTTGCCCGCACCGGCGGGGGCGACCAGCAAGGTGAGGGCGTTCGTGGTGGCCTCGTCGAGACGGGACCACAACGCGTGGCGTGCGACGTAGGTGCGCGGCAGCCGCGGCGGTCCTCCACCGGGGCGCTGGTGTGGTGGGGCGGGCAGGCTGGCGGTGTCGGGGCGACCAGAGTCGTACCGGGGTGTCAGGCCGTGCATGTGACGCTCTTTTCGCCGGTACCGGACCGGGCGCTGCGGCCGTCTGGAGGTCCAGGCTCCGAGGCCGGCCGAGCGCGGTCAAATACGCTGGGTGCGCGCTCTCTCACAGACGCAGCACCGGCGGCAGGCTCCCTCTCCCGTCGCCTGCCCACCACGCTATGGACCGGTCGAGCCGTCCCACAACCAACTTTCGACTAACTCGTGATGGCCGACCGGGTCACTCGCCCTGGAAGACCTCGCGCAGGGCAGCCTCCTGGTCGTCTGCGAGGTTGGTGAAGATGAGGTCATCGGGTCGGTGCTCGGCGAAGGCATCCTTCACCTTGTCGATGACGGCATCGGAGGTCATCACGAACAGTGCCGAGGTGCCGGGGGTGACCTGGTCGCGGACCTGGTTGATGAACCTGTCGTCGATGCCGACGTCGGTCAGCGACCCGGCCAGGGCCCCGGTGGCGGCACCGATGGCGGCGCCGAGCAGCGGGACGAAGAAGATGAGCCCGAACAGCAGTCCCCAGAACGATCCGCCGAGCGCGCCGCTGGCCGTGGTCGGGGTGAGCTGCTTCGTCTTCGGCTTCTTCTTCCCCTCCTCCCACGAGACGGTGGCGGCGTCGTGGACGGTGATGACCTGGGTGGTTGCGAGGCGTTGAAGGGTCTCGGAGGCCTGCTGGGCCCCTTCCGGGGTGTTGAACTTCCAGACCGTCAATGTCTGCGCCATGGGTGTGCTCCTAGGTGCGTCGAAGGGGTGGACGTCTCCGGTCCATGCTTTCTGGCCGGGCGCCGTACGGGCTCACCCGTTCCCGGTGATGACGCCGTCAACCGCGGTCGTGTGGGGCCTGGTCGGTCGAGGACGACCCCGGCCGGGGTGGCGTGGGATGCGCTGGTGCGCTGGCGATGGCTTCCTCGATGGTGGCATGGATGGGTGGCTCGCCCTCGGGTTCTGCGGTCGCCAGGACGTCGCGGACCTGCCCGATGTTTCCCGCCAGGACCAGCTCGCCACCCAGGTGGCGGATGTCGGCGCGGAGCTGGACGAGCATGCCGGCGGCGGTGACGTCGATCGAGGGGGTGGACCGGCCGTCGATGACCACGACGCGCAGGTCCGGGACGTCGCTGGCGAGCGCCCTGATCCGGGTGCGGACGAAGTCGGCGTTGGCGAACAGCAACGGCGCTTCGACCCGGACCACGAGCACACCGGGCAGCTGCTGGTACTCCGGGTTGCGCCCAGCGTCGACCCACGGGCCGGAGGTGGGCCCGACCGGTGCCAGGTCGGCGACGTGGGGGCGGGAGGTGCGGGCGATGAGCAGCAGCAGGGAGACGGCGATGCCGATGACGAGGCCCGGCAGCGTCTCGAAGAGGAGGACACCGAGCAGTGCGGCGAGTGCGGCGAAGAAGTCGGCACGGCTGGTGACGCGGTAGATGGACGCGAGCCGGCCGGTCCGGACCCGCCACAGGCGCCGGAGGGACGCGATGTCGACGAGCTCGATGACGGCCGCGACGACGATGGCGGCCAGCGTCGCCTCGGGAAGGTTCTCGAAGAGGCCGGTGAGGAACAGCAGGGTCAGCAGCGTCAGGGCGGCGGCCGTGACGGAGGAGATCTGCGTACGGGCTCCCGCGGAGCCGTTGACGGCGGTCTTGGAGAGGCTCCCGTTCACGACCATGCCGGAGGTGAGCCCGGCACCGAGGTTGGCGACACCGAGCCCGAGGAGCTCGCGGTCCGGTTCGATGTCGTACCCGGCCTTGGCCGCGTAGGTCTTGGCGGCCGCCAACCCTTCAGCGAAGCCGACGAGCATCACTCCCACGGCACCGCCGAGGAGCTCGATGAAGTCGCCACTCGAGACGTCCGGGAGCCCGATCTGCGGGAGCCCGGAGTCGATGTGCCCGACGATGGCCAACCCGTCGTCGTCCAGGCCGAGCACCACGACGGCCCCGATGCCCAGCAGCGCCACGACCAGCGATCCGGGGAGCAGGGGCACGAAGCGGCGCAGCACCAGCAGCAGGACCAGGCTGCCCACGCCGACCAGCACGGAGAGCGGGTCGGCCTCGTCGAGCCGGCCGAGGAGGTCGAAGGTCTTGGCGAAGAAGTTGCCGTCGCCCTTCTCGACGCCGAACATGGCGGGCAGCTGCCCGACCATGATGGTCAGCGCGAGCCCGATGATGAACCCCTTCAGCACCGGTTCGGAGATGAAGGAGGCGAGGAAGCCCAGCCGCAGCACACCGGCGGCGACCGCCACCAGCCCGGTCGCCAGCGCGAGGGCTGCGGTGAGGGCGACGAACTCGTCGGCGTCGGAGGACACGGTGGCGACCACGCCGATGGACAGCGCGGCGGTCGCCGACATGGGCGCGACGACGAGGTGCCGCGACGACCCGAGCAGTGCGTACAGCACCAGTGCGGGCACCGCGGCGTACAGGCCGACGACGGGAGGCACTCCGGCAATGGTCGCGTAGGCCAGCGACTCCGGCACGAGCACGGCCCAGACGGTGAGCCCGGCGACGAGGTCGCCTCGCAGCCACGCGGGCGAGAGGGAGGCCCCGGAGAATCCCGGCATGGAGAACCGTGCCACGCCATCACCCTCTCTGAGGCACGTCGTCGGCGGTGTCCGCCGGCCTGTGGGGCGACGTTAGGGAAGCTCGGGTCCCGGCAGTTCCCCCGGAAGAGGTGACCACGACGGGAGCGGGGGCGTCGATGACGACTCCGCCGGCAGGTGCTTCGCCCGTTTCCGGTGAGGGACGCCGCTGGTCGGGCGTCTAGCGTCGCGCCCAGACAGCCCCTGATTGCGGTCGGGGCGGGAGGAGCATCATGGGTGAGGTCATCGGCGAGCTCCTCCCGGTGGCGCTGGGCGTGGCGATCTCACCGGTCCCCATCATCGCGGTCATCCTCATGCTGCTCGCCCCGCACGCGAAGGCCGCCTCGGTGGCGTTCACGGCGGGGTGGGTGCTCGGAATCACCGTCGTCGTGGTGGCGGTGACGTTGCTCGTGGACCCGGTCGACGACTCGGAGGCGGGTGACCCCTCGACCCTCGCCAGCGTCCTCAAGCTGCTCCTCGGCGCCGCCGCTGTCGCCCTGGCCCTCAAGCAGTGGCGTTCGCGGCCACGACCCGGCAGCGATCCGGTGATGCCGAAGTGGATGTCGGCCATCGACACGATCACTCCCGCCAAGGCGTTCGGCCTGGGCGCCCTCCTGTCGGGGGTGAACCCGAAGAACCTCACGCTGTGCCTCGCGGCCGGCGTCACCATCGGGTCGGGCGCCCTCAGTGGTGAGCAGACGGCCGTGGCGGTGGTCGTGTTCGTCGCCATCGGCTCGTGCACGGTGGCGGTGCCCGTGGTCGGGTACCTGCTGGCCCAGCAACGGATGCAGGAGCCGCTCGACGAGCTGCGGGTGTGGTTGAGCGCCAACAATGCCGTGGTGATGGCGGTGCTCCTTCTCGTCATCGGGGTCGTCATCATCGGCAAGGGCCTGGCCGGGTTCTGAGACCAGCGATGAAGCGCGACGGACAAGGAGCACAGCGGTGGTGGCGATGACCAGGATCCTCATCCGCGTCGACGGGACGGTCTCGGACGAGCTGGCGAGCGCGTTCCCCCAGCTCTCGCCCCGAGCGCAACGAGCCGAGACCACGCTGGTGGGCGACGTCACCGACCAGGAGGAGCTCCAGGGGGTGCTCAACTTGTTGCAGCTCCCTGGGGATCACCGTCGTGGAGGTCCTCACCATCCCCACGGACTGACAGCAGCGGACGCCGGTGGCGCCGTCCGGCACAGGCCGCTATGAACGCCCCTCAGCGTCCGTCTGCCGCGTCGCGGCACGCCGGTGCAGCTCGCGCAGCTCCTCGGAGAGCTCGAGAGCGGGTCCGGCGACGGGCACGTGTGGTGCCACGGCGGTGATGGGCAGGGGCGCGACCGGCCCGGGCGCCACGCCCCAGCCCTGCCGCCACTGGGTGAGCTGCGCCGTGGAGCCGGCGTACACGATCCGGCCCAGCCCCACCCACCCGTGGCCCGCGGCGCACATCGGACAGTGCTCGCCCGACGTGTAGACGGTGCAGCTCGGTCGCACGTCCGCCGGTACGTGTGCCGCTGCCCAACGGGCCAGCTCGAGCTCGGGGTGACGTGTCTGGTCGCCGCCTGCCGTGCGGTTGCGGTCCTCCCGCAGCACGGCGCCCCGTGGGTCGACCAGCAGCGACCCGAAGGGCTCGTCACCGTCGGCGAGCGCCTCTCGCGCCAGCTCGACACAGCGACGGAGGTGCGTGAGGTCCTCGGTGCTCAGCTCGGTGAGTGCGGTCATCCCGCGAGACTAGGTCCATTCCCTCGGTCAGGGGCCGGTCTCCCACACGCGGACCCAGTCGACGTACATGTGCTGGGGCAGGTGACGCTCCTTGATCTTCGGGATCTCGTAGTCCGCAGCGATGAGGCTCAGGATCGGGAACTGCCGGACGTCGGAGATCCCGCCCCGCATCCGCGCGGTCTCCTTGCCGTCGATGCGGAAGACGAGCGTGCGTGGCGTCCACTCCACCGAGAAGACGTGGTAGTTCTTCGACCAGCCGTCGCGCCTGCTGTTGAGGAAGGACGCCTGGTTCGGGATCCAACCACCGGACGTGACCCGTCGCTTGCCGTCGTAGCGGTGCATGAACGTCGCGAGGCCGCCCTGGGGGTGGTGGTCGCCGAAGTACTCGACGACATCGATCTCGCTCCCGATGCCACCGGGGTACATCCCGTCGACCGGCTGCATCCAGAACGCCCCGTGCTGGCCGCGCAACCGGTGGAACTTCACGCGCGCAGCCGCGAAGCCGTACCTGAAGGAGAACGCCCCCTGCGTGCCGATGTGGCCGCTGAGGCGATAGGCGTACCGGCCGGGGGTCGCGTCTCGCCCCCGGACCTTGCACCGGGTCGTGGCGCCGGGGTCCTTGATGACGCTGAGGCGCACCGCGCCCCCGCCGACCCGGACCGCGCTGGGATCGCCCTTCGAGCACGTACGGCGGCTGCTGCTCCAGTGCTCCCGGCCACGGTGGTTCCACACTGCGGCGAGCTCCGAGCCGGTGAACTCGTCGGTCCAGGTCGGGTCCAGCCAACGGGCCGTGCTCACCGGGTCGCTCGTCAGGGCCCGCATGCCTCGTGACGCCATGGCCTTCACCCGGTACGTCAGGGGCCGGCCGTCCGACGAGCCGGTCGCGGCGAACTGGGCCCGGCCCAGCGCGTCCTGCCGGGATGTCGCCACTGCCTCCCACACCTCGCCGTGCTGGACCTGCAGCTGGACCCTGCGCCCGACCCGCACCGGGCGGATGGTGGCGGTGAGGGCAGCCCTCGCTGCGTCCGGGCTGGCGACCTGGCCCCCGTGCTGGACGATCTGGGGCAGTGCCTCCAGCCGGACCCGCTGCGTGGGCGTGATCCGCACCGAGACGCTCGCGGCCGGCGGGTCGACGGTGTCGCTGGCCGAGCTGGGCTCCGACCGGACCAGCAGCGAGGCGGGCACGAGCAGCGCGAGGGTGCTGCAGGCGATGAGGTGTCGGGCAGACATGTGTGCCTTCGGTTTCGTGCCGGGGGTGTGAGGACCCGCCCCGGCCGGGTGGTGGCTGAGCCGTACGCGACTGGGACGCCGCCGACGTCCACTTAGTTGTGGGGGTTCGAGCTCGTCTCGGCGCGGCGCTGCAGGACCGCACGTTCGCCCTCGTTCCTGGTGAGCGCGGCCGCCTCGGCGAACGCCGCTCCGGCCTGCGCGTGCAACCCGGCGCGTTCGAGCAGGTCGCCGCGAACGCTGGGCACGAGCGGCGAGTCGCCGAGCGCGGCTGTGTCAGCTGCCTCGAGCACCGCGAGGCCGGCGGCCGGGCCGTACGCCCGCCCGTGGGCGACCGCCCGGTTCACCTCCACCACCGGTCCTGGAGCAGCCTCGGCGAGGACGTCGTACAGGTCCGCGATCCGGCGCCAGTCGGTGTCCTCCGCACGTTGCGCCCGTGCGTGCTGCGCCGCGATGGAGGCCTGGAGGAAGTAGCGGCCGACCGGCTTCCCGCTCGCGGCGAGCACCTCGGCCCGCTGCAGGGCGGACAGCCCGCGCCGGACCATCAGCTGGTCCCACCGCGTCCGGTCCTGGGCCTCGAGGAGGACCGGGGCGCCTTCCTCGTCGAGCCGGGCCGCCATCCGGGATCCCTGGATCTCGAGCAGCGCCTGCAGCCCGAGCACCTCCGGCTCGTCGGGTGCGAGCGCGGCCAGCATGCGCGCGAGCCGCGTCGCCTCGTGCGCCAGATCGGGACGCATCCAGTCGGCGCCGGCGGTGGCGGTGTAGCCCTCGTTGAAGATCAGGTAGATCACCGCCATGACGTCGTCGAGACGTCTGGTCCGCTCCGGACCGGTGGGCAGCTCGAACTCGGCGTGCGCCGCGGACAGTGTCTTCTTCGCCCGCGAGATCCGCTGCCCCATGGTGGACTCGGTGGTGAGGAACCCCCGCGCGATCTCGGCAGTGGTGAGTCCGCCGACCAGGCGCAGCGTCAGCGCGGCCCGTGACTCCGCGGTCAGGGAGGGGTGGCAGGACAGGAAGATGAGCCGCAGCACGTCGTCCTCGATGTGGTCGACCTGGTCGTCGAGGTCCGGCATCTCCGCCTCCTCTCCACTCTGCGCGTGCGCGAGGTCCGCCACCTTGTGGCGGAGGGTGTCGGCGCGCCGGAAGTGGTCGATGGCGCGCCGCTTGGCGGTCGTCATCAACCACGCGGCCGGGTTGTCCGGCACGCCGGTGACCGGCCACTGCTCGAGCGCAGCCACGAGTGCGTCCTGCGCCAGGTCCGCGGCGAGCTCCACGTCGCGCGTCATGCGCGTGAGGGCACCCACGAGGCGGGCCGAGTCGGCCCGCCACGCGGCGTGGACGGCCTCGGTCGGGTCGTCCGTCCTGGTCCCTGCCGGCACGCGGCCAGCGTAGTGACTCGCCTTCAGTCGCCGGGCGCCTCGGGGCCCTCGGAGATCTGGCGCAGGGTCGAGATGACCGTGGCCTCGGGCCAGTGCTTCGCGTGAAGCTCGGCGAACTCCCGCTGGTCGGCGACGGCCTCCTCGAGCGTGGCGTACTGCATGATCGCCCAGCCGCCGACGACCTCCTTGGCCTCGGCGTAGGGGCCGTCGACCCGGCTGACCTCGCCCTTGCGGACGACGAAGTTCACGGCGTCCTCGGTCCCGTAGAGCCCCCCGCCGTCGAGGAACACGCCCTTGGCGGCGCGTTCGCCGATGTGGACGTCCATCGCGTCGAACATCGCCTGCGGCGGCGTGCCGATGCCCTCTTCCATCCTGACGAATCCCATGAAACGCGGCATGTCGATCACTCCTTGTGGTTGCCGGAAGTTGCTCTTCTCGCACGTACGTCGAACGGCTGGTCGGCTCCTCGACATCGGGCACGGAACTTTCTTGGATCGGGTGAGGACAACGGCCGCGATCACACCTTCCCGCGCAGGATCCTCCGGAAGTAGGTCCGGGGGAGGGCGTAGCGGTCGACCCACCAGGTGAGCGTGCGCGGCTCGAGCAGGTCGGGGAACGGCACCGTCGGCACGAGCTTCCCGGTCCGGTCGACCTCCACCAGCATCAGCCGGTGGCGCGAGGTGGTGATGGGCATGACCGTGTAGCCGTCGTAGCGGTGGAGCGGCGTGTCCCGGGCGGCGGTGAGGTTGTGGGCCAAGACGGCGACCTGCTTGCGGAGCGCGCCGCCGGAGGGCCGGGTGGCGACGTCGGCGGCGTCGCCGAGCGCCCAGACGGCGTCGTGGCGCCGGTGCCGCAGGGTCTCCGGATCGATGTCCACCAGGCCCGCGGTCGGGCCCGCGAGACCGGCCGCCGCGACCCAGCCCGGAGCGCGGTAGTGGGGGACCACGTGGGCGTACGCCAGCTCGTCGAGGTCGTGGTCGCCCGTGGGCGTGCCGACCGTCACCCGTCTCTCTCCGAGCTGCGTGACGCGCGCGTCGCGGACGACCCGGATCCCGTACGACGAGAAGACCTCCTCCAGGCGCGCGTCGGCCGCGGGGACGCCCAACGGTGCGGATCGCGGCAGGACCAGCGTGACCTCGAGGTCGGACAGGACGCCGGCGCGACGCCAGTGGTCGCAGGCCATGAGGAGCGGCTTGAGCGCGGTGGCCCCGCACGGTGCCGGCTCCGCCGGCACGGTGAAGGCGACCCGGCCCTGGGTCAGGTCGCGCAGGGCGGGCCACACCTTCGGTGCGGTCTCGACGACGAACGTCGACCCGGCCCAGCCGGAGGCGTACGACTCCCGGAGCCCGGGTGTGGCGTCCCAGTCCTCGTCGAGACCCGGGCACAGCACCAGGGTCGAGCAGCTGATGCGTCGTCCGCTGCTGGTGGTCACGCTCGGTCCGTCGGGGTCCACTGCCACGACGCGGTCCCGAACCAACGTGCAGCCGTCGGGGACCACACTGGACGCGGTGCGCTCGAGGGCCGCCATGGTCGCCTCGCCCGATCCCACGTAGTTGAGCAGCGGCCGGTAGCGGTGCACGCCCTCGGACTCGACGAGGGCGACGTCATCCACACCGTCGCGCAGCAGCCGGGCGGCCAGCGAGATACCCGCGTTACCACCTCCGACGATCAGCACGTCGTGGTCCATGTGGTCCTTCCAGGAGGGGTCGAGTGGTCCCCCGAACGTAGTCCTAGCCCGGCCGCGGACGCCTCGCGTCGCCCGGGAACCCGAACTCCGTGGACACGCCGGGACTGAAGCCGACGTGGTCGGGTGCACCACGAGCCAGGTCCGGCAGCCCTACCGATGCCACCAGCCCGTCGTCGAGGTCAAGCACCTCCGCGTCGCGCATCGGCCACGGCTCGTGGTGGTTGGGGACGTGGAGGGTCCGCCCCCACCAGTGCGTGTGCAGTCCCCAACGAGCGCTGAGGAAGAGGTCGAGCTCGGTGCTCTCGCGCGGGGCACCGACGCGCACCTCGACGTGGCTGGACGCCCGGCGGAGGCTGCGGAGGCGGGCGTCGTAGGTGTGCACGTCGCCTCTCACCCGGTGGCGCATCCGGGCCCACCGGTAGGGGAGCCCGAAGGCAGCGCGAGCGCCGAGCACCACCGGCGCACGGTCGGTGTCCAGGCTGAGGAAGACGATGCCGCGTCGCCCGGTGCGGTCGACCGAGTACAGCCGCACGTTGGTCTCCAGGAATGACCCGAGCCAAGGGACTCCTGGGCCGCGGCCGACGCCTGCCCCCACCATCCGGAACGGGATCAGCCCGATGTACGTGACCCCCTCCAGGGTGTCTGGCCGCACGCCGGCGGGCATTCGCCGGGCGACCTCGCCCGGGTCGACCGCCCAGTGGAGAAAGGTCACGTCCCGCCAGGCCTGGTTCATCATCACGGCGCCGCGCAGCCCCGGCGCGAGTGCCGAGACGGGTTCGGGCGCGGAATCGGTCACTCGTCCAACGTAGGCCGGGCAGGAAGCCCGCGACAGCGCCGCATCAGTGCTGCCCCCTGCTGGCAGCGCGGGCGCAAGCAGCTAGTCCTCGATCACGTCCAGGCCCTGGGCCCGGAGGCGCTCGAGACTGTCGAGCATCCCCTGGAGGACCTCGGGTGCGTGTCCTTCCCAGTCGTCGACCTCGCGCACCACGCGGAGCGCGTCGCGCGTGCGGTAGGACCGGGTGGGGTTGCCGGGGAACCTCTTGTCGGTCACGTTGGGGTCGTCCTCGAAGGGCCCCAGCGGCTCGACGACGTAGATGTGTCCTCGTCCCTCGGTGCCGGTCAGCACGGTCGCGAGCTCGGCCCCCCACACCGCGGTGTCGAGCAGCGACGTGAAGTAGACGTGGTGGAGGATCCGGCCCTCCTGGAAGTGGGAACCGTGGCCGGGGACGAGCCGGTCGTCGGGGTGCAGCTCCGCCCTGGTCCCGTGGAAGAACGGTCCCTCGACGTGCTCGTGGTGCTGGTAGGTCACCGGCTCCTGCCCGACCGCGCCCTGGTCCATCCCGCCCCCGCTTCCTTGCTCTCCGGTCGCCCACTGTGGCACGAACACCGCCCACGTCCATCCACATCCGTCGTCTCCTCGGTTTGCGGAGTCCTGCTGCGGGGCATCTGAGCCGTACGCCCCCGCGGCCCTCGGTCAAGGAGACACAGATGTACGGAGACACCGCAGTCATCCGCCGGCTCGCGCAGCAGATGGGCGAGCAGGGCACCGAGATCCGCCGAGACGCCGACCAGCTGGTCAGCGCCTCCCTGCTCGTGGTGTGGGAGGGCCGGGCCGCGCAGGCGATGCGCGAGCGGATGGCCGAGCGGGCGGTGGCCCTGCGCAGGACCGCCGACGAGCACGACGACGCTGCCCAGGCCCTGCGCCACCATGCCGACGAGGTCGACCGGCTCAAGGACCTGATCCGTGAGATCGCCGACCGCGTCAAGGGCCTGATCGAGGGGGCGAGGTCCCGGCTCGCCGACCTCGCCGGCAAGGCGCTCGACCTCGTCAAGCTGGTCGCCCCCGACCCGGTCGACGAGCTGCTCGCCTCCTTCCAGCCCCCACCCGAGGGCCACAAGGACTGGCTCGACGTGCCCGACCGGATCCCCGGAGGCAGCCGGTGAACGCGATCCTGCTGGACGCCGAGGGGCACGAGGTCGAGCAGCGGACGGTCGTCCCGCGGCGTGTGCGCCTCTCCCGAGCCGCCGTCGACCGGTTCGCCGAGCTCGCGGGCGTGGAGTCACCCGCCGCACGGATGGTCGCCTCGACCGGCTCCCTCGACGACCTCGGCGAGCGCCTCGGCACGCCCGGACGGAGCCCCGAACCGGAGCCGGCGGGCCAGGACGGCGCCGATCAGCCGGAGCAGGCACCGGAGGGTGACCTCGACGAGGTCTTGGAGGCGGTCGGCCTCATCGACAGCGGGGTGCCGACCGAGCAGGGGCGGGCGGTGCTCACCGTCTGGCACGCGCCGGTCCTCGCGGTCGAGCTGGAGATGCTGGTGACACTGCGCCGCGGCACGGTCCGCGTGCGCAGCTGGCACCGCAACCTCGACGACTGGGTCGTGTGCCTCTCCACCGGTGACGGCGGCACGTTCGAGCTCGCCTGGCTCTCCGCGGACGACTGGTGGCTCGAGCTGGGCCGTGCCGCCCACGTCGACACCCGCCAGCTGCAGGTCAGCACCGACCCGGAGCCGCTTCCCGGGATCGTCGAGACGCCGTGGGACCTGCTGCTGGCGACCGGGGAGGCGGTCCAGCGCCGCCGCTTCGAGCTGCTCGACCAGATGGCGTCCGACTACACCGGGATGACGCTGGCGGGAGACTCGCTCGACTCCCTGGTGACCGCCGACGACCCCGACGTGCGCCGCTGGCACGAGCGGCTGGAGAGCGCGTCGCGTGGCCGGCTGCACGCGGCCGTGATGGGGCGCAGCGAGCGCGGTCGCCCGGGCGCCGGGATCGTCGAGTGGGTGCTGTTCCACGACGGCTGGCGGTCGGTCACCCCGTTCAGCCGCGACGGCTGGAGCATGGTGCGGATCGAGCGCAGGGGTGCTGTGGACCTTCCCCGCGAGCTGGCCGTCCGGGCCGCCGAGGTGACGTCATGAGCAGCAACACGCTGCCCCCGATCGAGTCGGTCTCGGGGGGCTCGCACGGCGTGCAGGCCGGGTACGAGCAGATGCTGGCCCTGGCCGAGCGCTACGAGCGCCACGCGGGCGACTTCGTCGAGATGGCCGGCTTGGGCGCCCGGGTGATGGCCAACGGCGACCTGCTCGAGTCCTCGATCCTGTCGCCGATGTCCTTCGCCGACGCGGAGATGCAGGTGCTCGACGCGACCACCGGGGCCGACGGCCTGACCGTGCGGGCGATCGGCATCGAGGCCGACGCGCTCGGCGTACGCGCGGTGGTGGCTGCCTTCAAGGCCAGCGACGGCCTGTCGCGGCACGCGACGGAGATGATCGACAACGCACTGGGCCGACTGCTGTTCGCCTCGCTGCCGGTGGCGCTGCCCGCCCTGCTCGCCGCGGGTGGCATCACGTACGCCTACTACTCCACGCTGTCGCCCGAGGAGCAGGAGGCGCTCACGGCGCGGCTCACGGACGATCTCGGCCAGCTCCTCCACGACCACCCCGAGCTGGCGCAGCACCTGATCAACGGTGGCGGGGGCCTGCTGGAGTCGCTCGTGCCGGGCCTCGGGCTGCTCGACGCGGGCGACGGGCCCATCGATCGGGCGAC
The DNA here is from genome assembly GCA_963740115.1 of uncultured Actinomycetota bacterium. GTDB lineage: Bacteria > Actinomycetota > Actinomycetes > Propionibacteriales > Nocardioidaceae > Nocardioides. The sequence goes on from CAVUCQ010000009.1 coordinate 80,914, forward strand.
CACCAACGACGCGGCCAGGCTGCTGGCGCTGCTGCTCGGGAACGACACGGCCTACGACGTCAGCCGGCTGGACGGCATCGAGCCCTCCCTCAACCAGGGCCACGTCCCGCAGTCGCTGGAGGACCTGATGCTGTCGCTCAACGACACCAACCTGCTGGACGCGAAGGAGCCGGGTCACCACGGCGCGATCCAGGTCCAGCGCATCGTCGAGGACGGCCAGGAGCGCTTCATCGTCTACATCCCCGGCACCGACGACATGAGCCCGATCCCGCAGGACGGTGAGCACGCCCGGGACATGGAGACCAACTACCAGCTGATCGGCGGCCTCGACTCGGCCTACGGGCGAGGCATCCAGCAGGCGATGCTCGACGCGGGCCTCGAGGGCAAGGACGTGATGCTGGTGGGCCACTCCCAGGGCGGGATGGTCTCCACCTCCCTGGCGGCCGACCCCGACTTCACCCAGCACTTCAACGTGCAGCACGTCGTCACCGCTGGATCGCCGACCGCCCAGGTCCCTGACCTGCCCGCCGGCACCAGCGCGATCCACCTCGAGAACCGCGGTGACGCCGTCCCGCTGCTGGACGGGGAGGACAACCCCGACCAGCCCAACCGCACGACCGTGAAGTTCGACGAGGGCTCCAGCGACGTCGGGGACAACCACGCCATCAGGCACTACGCCAACGGCGCAGCGGCGGCTGACGCGTCGACGAGCGGGTCCGTCCAGGACCAGATCAGGCAGATGCAGGAGGATGGCTACCTCGGCAGCGGGACGGTCGAGGACGTGTCGACCTACCAGATCACCCGAGGATGAGCATGCTGCGAGTCACGACCCTGATGGCGGTCCTCGCCGCCGTCCTGCTGCTGACGTCCTGCACCTCCTCCGACGCCGACGGCTCCCGCGCGGACGACCCGGTCGACCCGTCGGCGGGCGCGGCGTGCGGCGAGTGCGTCGAGGAGCTGGCCGACGTCCGGGCCGAGATCAGCGCGTTGCCGGACGTCGAGGAGCTCCTGACGCTGGAGACCTACGACGCCTCTGCGACCAACGGGGCAGGGGTCCGGGTCGAGGTGCGGAGCGCGTCGACGGGCGACCCGCAGGTCATCGACGAGGTCGCCCGGATCGTCTGGCAGAGCAGGCTCGCCCCCGTGGACGAGGTGTTCGTGACGGTGGAGGACGCCTCGGGTGAGCTGGTGCGCGGGGGATCGCCGTTCGACTTCACCGACGCCGGCGGGCAGCGCGCGGCGTACGAGGAGCGGTGGGGACCACGTCCGGTCGACGGGTAGTGGTTTCCCGGATCCTCCGGGCCTGATCTAGTGTCGGCCCACGTGACGGAATCCATGATCTCGGCGCGGGGACTCCGCAAGAGCTTCGGCGACTTCGAGGCAGTGAAGGGCATCGACGTCGAGGTCCGCAAGGGCGAGGCGTTCGGCTTCCTCGGTCCCAACGGTGCCGGCAAGTCGAGCACCATGCGGATGATCGCGACGGTCAGCCCGGTGAGCGGCGGCGAGCTGCGCATCCTCGGCATGGACCCGGCCGCGGACGGTCCGGCGATCCGCTCCCGCCTCGGCGTGTGCCCGCAGGAGGACACCCTCGACAACGAGCTCAACGTCTTCGACAACCTCTACGTCTACGGCCGCTACTTCGGGATCGACAAGGCCACCGTGCGCGAGCGGGCCGAGGAGCTGCTCGAGTTCGTCCAGCTGACCGACAAGCGCAAGGCCAAGGTCGAGGACCTGTCCGGCGGGATGAAGCGGCGCCTCACCATCGCCCGCTCGCTGGTCAACCGGCCCGACCTGCTGCTGCTCGACGAGCCCACGACGGGCCTCGACCCGCAGGCGCGCCACGTCCTGTGGGACCAGCTCTTCCGGCTCAAGCAGGCCGGCGTCACGCTCGTCATCACCACTCACTACATGGATGAGGCTGAGCAGCTCTGCGATCGGCTCGTGGTGATGGACAAGGGCGTGATCGCCGCTGAGGGATCGCCGCGACAGCTGATCGAGGAGCACTCCACCCGCGAGGTGGCCGAGCTGCGCTTCGGGATCGCCGACGAGGGCAACATCCACGAGCAGATCGCCGGCAAGATCGAGGACCTCGGCCGCCTCGAGGTGCTGCCCGACCGGATCCTCGTCTACAGCCCCGACGGCGAGGAGGTCATCGCCAAGGTCCACGAGCGCGGGCTCGAGCCGATCGCCGTGCTGGTGCGTCGCTCGACGCTCGAGGACGTCTTCCTCAAGCTGACCGGCCGGACGCTGGTGGACTGATGGCGCTCCAGAGGCTCGACAAGCCCGACCGGCGGACAGGCCTCGGCGTCGCCGAGGGTTCGCTGCGCCAGGTCGACTACTGGTGGACGGTCTTCAAGCGCACGTGGCGCGGCGGTGTCATCACCAGCTTCGTCTCCCCGCTGTTCTACGTGGTGGGCATGGGCGTCCTGCTCGGCGGTTTCGTGTCCGCCGACCCGGCGCAGCTCGACGGCGCCACGTCCTACCTCGACTTCGTCGTCCCGGGCCTGGTCGCCGCGCACGCCATGCAGATCGCGGTGGGCGAGACGACCTACCCGGTCATGGGGGGGATCAAATGGCACAAGAGCTACCACGCCCAGATGGCCACGCCCCTCGGCGTACGCGACATCGTCAACGCGCACCTGGGGTTCGTGGCGTTCCGGATCGGCTCCGCGTGCGCGGTGTTCCTGCTGGTGCTCGCGCCGTTCGGCGTGTTCGCCACGTGGTGGGGCCCGGTCCTCGCCTGGCCGGTGCTGCTCCTGCTCGGGATGGCCTTCGCGACGATCGTCTTCGGGATCAGCGCCCGGATGCGCTCCGAGGAGGGCTTCGGGATGATCTTCCGCCTCGGGGTGATCCCGCTGATGCTGTTCTCGGGCTCGTTCTTCCCGATCGCCAACCTCGGCCCGGTGCTGCAGACGGTCGCCTGGTTCACCCCGCTGTGGCACGGCGTGGACCTCACGCGGATGCTGTGCCTCGACACGATCGAGCTGCCGCTCGCACTGGTGCACCTCGCGGTCCTGGGCGGCCTCACCGCCTTCGGGTGGCCGTGGGCCATCCGCGGGCTGGAGGGGCGGATGAGGTCCTGATGGCCACCCTGACCCCGATGCAGGCGGTGGGCGCCATCACCTACCGCAACTACACGACGTACAAGCGCTACTGGAAGCTCTTCCTCACCGGCTTCCTCGAGCCCCTGTTCTACCTCTTCTCCATCGGCATCGGCGTAGGCCAGCTCGTCGGCACCTTCGAGTTCCACGGTGAGGTCATCCCCTACGCCGACTTCGTCGCGCCCGCGATGCTCGCCGCGTCCGCGTTCAACGGCGCGATGCTCGACTCGACCTACAACGTCTTCTTCAAGCTCAAGTACGACAAGCTCTACGACCAGATGCTCGCCACCCCGCTGACGACCGGGGACGTCGCCCGCGGCGAGATCCTGTGGGGGCAGATCCGCGGGGCGTCCTACTCGGCGGCGTTCCTGCTGGTGATGCTCGCGATGGGGATGGTCAACAGCTGGTGGGCGCTGCTCGCACTACCGGCGGCGCTCCTGATCGGGTTCGCGTTCAGCGCGGTCTTCATGGCGTGGACGACCTACATGAAGTCGTTCCAGGACTTCGACAAGATCACGCTCGTCCAGCTGCCGCTCTTCCTCTTCTCCGCGACCTTCTTCCCGGTCGAGGCCTTCGGCAACGACGCGGTGCGCTGGATCGTCGAGGCGACCCCGCTCTACCGCGGGGTGGTGCTGTGCCGTGAGCTCACCACCGGCGTCGTGACGTGGGCGTCGGCGATCTCGGTCGTCTACCTCGTCGTGATGGGCGTGCTCGGCCTGCTCGTCGTACGCCGGCGGCTGGACGCGCTGCTGCTCACCTGAGCGACGACGGCGGGGCTCTGGTGGTGGACGTGGTCCGGCCCTAGGTTGCTGGGCATGGACGCCGGCACGGACGCACGCACCCTCTCCTACGCCCGGGGCGAGACCACTCCGGCGCTGCTCGACGAGACCATCGGGGCCAACCTCGCGCGGACCGTGGCGTCGTACGCCGACCGCGAGGCGCTCGTCGAGTGCGCGAGCGGGCGCCGGTGGACGTGGTCGGAGCTGGACCGCGACGTCGACGACCTCGCCCGCGCCCTGATCGGTGCCGGCACTGAGAAGGGCGACCGCGTCGGCATCTGGGGTCCCAACAGCGCCGAGTGGACGCTGGTGCAGCTGGCGACCGCCAAGGTCGGCGCCGTCCTGGTCAACGTCAACCCGTCCTACCGCACCCACGAGTTCACCTACGCCGCCAACCAGAGCGGCATGCGGCTGCTGGTCAGCGCGACGTCGTTCCGGACGAGCGACTACCGGGCGATGGTCGAGGAGACGGCCGAGCACAACACGGCCCTCGAACGCGTGGTCTACCTCGACGACGGCGCGAGCTGGGCCGGGCTGCTGGCCGACGGCGACCGGGTCGGCACGGACGACCTGGCGAAGCGACAAGCAGGGCTCTCGCCCGACGACCCGATCAACATCCAGTACACGTCCGGCACGACCGGCTACCCCAAGGGCGCCACCCTCAGCCACCGCAACATCCTCAACAACGGCTACCTCGTCGGCGAGACCTGCCGCTACACCGCGGAGGACCGGGTCTGCATCCCGGTGCCCTTCTACCACTGCTTCGGGATGGTCATGGGCAACCTCGCGTGCACCAGCCACGGCGCGACGATGGTGATCCCGGCGCCCGCCTTCGACCCGGCGCTGACCCTGCGGGCGGTCTCCGACGAACGGTGCACGTCCCTCTACGGAGTGCCCACGATGTTCATCGCGGAGTGGGCGCTGCCCGACCTGGCGTCGTACGACCTCAGCAGCGTGCGCACCGGCATCATGGCCGGTTCGCCGTGCCCCGAGGAGATGATGAAGAAGCTCATCGACGCGGGCATCGACGAGATGACCATCGCCTACGGCATGACCGAGACGTCGCCGGTGTCGACGCAGACCCGCACCGACGACTCGCTGGAGCGCAAGGTCGGCACCGTCGGCCGGGTGTCCCCGCACCTCGAGGTCGAGATCGTCGACCCGGTCAGCGGCGACACCGTGCCGCGCGGCGAGGCGGGAGAGTTCTGCACCCGCGGCTACTCGGTGATGCTCGGCTACTGGCAGGACGAGGAGAAGACCCGCGAGGCGATCGACGCCGACGGTTGGATGCACACCGGCGACCTGGGCGTGATGGACGACGACGGCTACGTCCGGATCACGGGACGGATCAAGGACATGGTCATCCGAGGCGGGGAGAACATCTATCCGCGCGAGATCGAGGAGTTCCTCTACACGCACCCCGACATCGAGGACGTGCAGGTCGTCGGCGTCCCCGATGCGAAGTACGGCGAGGAGCTCTGCGCGTGGTTGCGCATGCGTGCCGGCGCGCCACCGCTGGATGCCGACGCCGTGCGGGCGTTCGCCACCGGCAGGCTGGCGCACTACAAGATCCCGCGCTACGTCATGGTGGTCGAGGAGTTCCCGATGACGGTGACGGGCAAGGTGCGCAAGGTCGAGATCCGCGAGGTGTCGACGCGCGAGCTGGGGTTGTCCTGAAGGGTCCGGTGTGGGCCGAGCCCGCGGCTCAGCGGAAGACGGTGCGGTAGACCGCGTCGAGGGCTGCTGCGTCGAGCCCGGTGACCACCTGCACCGGTCCGTCGTCCGTACGCCGCAGCCGACCTCGGTCGTCGGTCGTGTCGACGGACCAGGTGCCCGACTCGGTGGTGGCGGCGGAGGGAGACACGAACACGGCCGCCGTCGCCAGGTCCCAGTAGGCGGGGGACTCGAAGCCGGGCACGCGACCGAGCCCGCCGACGACCGGACCGGCGAGCCCCTCGGGCGCCCCGCGCTGCACGGGGTCGTCCGGCACGACCGTGACCGGCACGGGGCCCGCGACAACCTGGGCGAACGGCACCGGGTCGGCTGCAGCGTTCCACTCCGCGACCCCGTCGGCGTGCGACGCGCTGTCCACGCTGCCGGCCATCGTGGTGATGCCGCCGAGCCGGGCGTACGCGGACGGGTGCTCGCGCAGCACGGCAGCCACCTCGGTCAGCGGCCCGAGCGCGACGACCTGCAGCCCGTCGTGGCGCAGGGCCAGCCGGGCGATGAGATCGGCGGCCGGGGCGCGGGTCGTAGTGAGCTGGTCCGTCGCGCTGTCGCGCGGCAGCCCGCTCGTCATCAGGGCGCCGGCGCCCCACTCGGGCGGGAAGGCCACCCCGTCGTCCCCGCGTGGCGTGGTGCCGCACGCGACCGGTGGTGGGGTCGCCTCGAGGGCGTCGAAGAAGTCCGTCAGCAGCCCCAGGCCGCGGCAGTCCAGCTGACCCGTCTGCGGCACGGTCACCCCGACGACGCGCACGTTCGGGTGCCGTAGGAGCAGGGCGAGGGCGGCCAGGTCGTCGGGTGCGAGGTCGGTGTCCACGACGACCGGGACGGCGTCGGGCCGCTTCTGGGCGGCCGGTGCCATCGGGCCGGGGGCGAAGACCTCACCGTCGTCGTCGGATGCCGCCGGGGTGCATGCGACGAGGGCGGTCACCAGCAGCGGGACGGCCAGCAGGCTGCGCTTCACGGGATCACCTGGAACTGGCCGACGACGCCGAGGACGGCGAGGACCGCCCCCGCGGCGAGGAGCGCGCGACGGCCCGATCGGGGCCACGCGGCGGCGAGCAGCAACATGGACAGGCCCAGAAGGTAGATGTTGTGCCACCAGGCGAGTGCGGTCGAGACGAAGAGCCGACCCCACCCGTCCTGGTACTCGCCGGGGGGCGAGAGGAGCCAGCCCTGCGGGAAGGCCATCGGATCGGCGTCGGAAGGGCCGACGATGACGAGGGTGGGCTGCACCTGGACGAGCGAGAACGGCGTCACCACGGGGTGGCCGTAGAGCCAGTAGAAGGCACCGGCGAGGTACCACACCAGGAAGAGCAGCGGGATCACGGCGGCGAGGTGGCGCATCCGTCGGCCCAGGACGGCGCCGAGCGCGATGGCCAGCGCGCCCAGCGCGACGTGCTGGAGCAGCTCGGGCGCCGAGTGCAGCGCGTCGAGCGTGCGCCCGGGCTCGATCCCGACCGGCAGCCCACCGAGGTCGCGCTGGCGCCAGGCGACGAGCGCGGAGAAGGCACCGGCCAGGGCGAGCAGGGGCACCAGCGCCGCGAGCCGGGCCAGCACGCGGACGACCTCGGGCACCGGCGCTCCGACGGCGACCGGGACCCGCTCGCGGTGGAACGCGACGGCCGCGGCCACCGAGATCGCCCACATCAGGGACACGGACGACATAGCCATCCCCTCGTAGCTGCTGCCCGCCCAGTCCTCGGTCCTCGGGTCGATCGACCACAGCAGCCACAACGCGAAGCCGAGGCCCAGCGGGAGGAACGGGTTGCGCAGCATCCGCCGCAGCTCCTGTGCGGCCAGCGCGACACCCACCGCCAGGGGCGAGGGAGCGGGACGTGTGGGGGCGTACCCCGTGGCTGTGCTCATCGCGCCCTCCCCAGGAAGCAGGCGGCCAGGGCCACCGCGGCCACCGGCCACGGGTCGGTGTGCCAGAGGGCGGCCACCTCGGAGACAGGGCCACCACCCGGGACGGCCTGTCCGAGGCTGAAGAGCAGCACCGGCACCACGGCACCCAGCAGCACGGCTGAGCGCGCGGGCGCCCAGACGGCGACAGCGACACCGACGGACGCCAGTGCCACGACGGGGCCGACCCCATGGGTGCCCGACGAGTCGGTCAGGAGCAGCGTGAGCGCCGCCCAGACCACCAGGGCCGCACCACCGGCCAGCACGAGTCGCAGCAGCCGGCGCTGCATCGCCGAGACGGGCACCGGCTCGAGCAGGGTGCGTGCCGGGTCGTGCAGGGCGCCCACCACGAGGGAGGCGAGCGCGGCCGACGCGAGGGCGAGCAGCAGGTCGCCCGGACGGTCCGAGGCCGCGGTGAGGAGCGCGGCCGCGAGCAGCAGCGCTGACGCGCCCACCATCGGCCACCAGCGGATCACCCGAGCGGTGGGCAGTGTCGCCCGGGCGAGCGTCGCCATCATCGGGACAGCCTCGTCACGAGCAGGTAGCCGTCGTCGACGGTCGGGACGGCTGGCGCCGCGCCCGGCGGCAACGTTCCCACGTGGCGTCGCCTGCCCGGACCCGTCAGCCAGGAACGGAGGGCCGACGGCTCCTCGGTGTCGGACTCCCAGACCCGGCCCTCGGCCACCCCCGCCAGCTCCGCAGGCGTGCCGGACCAGCAGATCCGTCCGCGGTCCATGACCAGGACGTGCTGGCACAGCGCGGCGACCTCGGCGGTGTTGTGGGTCGACAGCAGCACGGTGCCCCGGCCGGCGCATTCGGACAGCACCGAGCGCAGCGCGATGCGCTGCTCGGGGTCCAGCCCGGTGGCTGGCTCGTCGAGCACCAGCAGGTCGGGCTCTCCGATGAGCGCCGAGGCGAGGGCCACGCGCTGCTGCATGCCGCCCGAGAGGGTCCGGATGCGCTTGTGCATGCGGTCGCCGAGGCCGACGGCCTCCAGGACCTGCCGGGCCTCGCGGCGGCGCCACGCGCGGTCGGTGTGCTCCTTGAGGATGGCGACGTAGTCGATCATCTCGAGCACGGTGAAGCCGCCGTAGAGGCGGGGCGCCTGGGGGAGGAAGCCGAGCCGCCGCCGGATCTCCAGCCGGTCCTTGGGCCGCGCCGGGTCCAGGCCGAGCGCCCGCACCGAGCCGGAGTCGGGGGAGAGCACCGTGGCGAGGATCCGGAGCAGCGTGGTCTTCCCGGCACCGTTGGGCCCGAGCAGGCCGACGATGCCGCGACCCAGGGCGAGGTCGACGTGGTCGACGGCGGTCAGCGACCCGAAGCTCTTGGTGAGGCCGTCGGCGGCGAGCAGCGTGCCGGTGACGGTGTGGGCAGTGGTGGTCATGCGGTCCTCCGGTAGGCGACGCTGTCGCGACGAGCAATGGTGAGGGTGATCGCGGCGAGGGCGACGGCGAGCGCGATGAGCTGCGTGGGAGCCGAGGCGATCAGGTCGCTGACGACCTGCGCGGGCACGCGTCGGGACGCGGCCGGCCACGAGACGACGACCGCCCAGAGCGAGCCGAGCGAGGCCGCCACCAGGGTCGGGTCGAGCCGCGTCGTGCCGGCCAGGACCACCAGGGCGGCGAGGGCGGCGCCGGGCAGCAGCCAGCCGAAGGCGAGCTGGCTGGGGAGCCCGGCGAGGAGCGCTCCGGCGACGCCGATGGGCACGGCGCTCACTGCCACCAGCAAGGCCCGCGACGCGACGACCCGCAGCCCCGCGGAGGGTGCGGCGAGGGCGAGCTCACCCGCCGGCTCGGCGTCGCGGCCGTAGGCCAGGGCGACCGCAGCCAGGGGCGCGACCGGTGCGAGCGCCATCATCAGCGGCAACCGGCCACCGAACGTCGTCACCACCGCCGGCAGGGCGAGCAGCAACAGGAGCGAGCCGAGCCAGGCGGCGCGCAGCCCGGGGGTGGCGAGGCCCAGGCGCAGCAGCGGGTTGGACCGGGGCCGGTCGATCCGGTCGGCCAGCGCGTCCCAACGTCGTACGCCGTCGCTCACGGCCGTCCGGGACAGGGCGCTCGTCCGGAGACGGCACTCCTCGCACCGGAGCAGGTGGGTCTCGATCGAAGCGGCGAGGACGGGTGCGGCCGCCCCGGTCGCCCAGGACCGGAGGGTGTCCTCGTCGGCGTGCCAGGTCTGCGTCACAGCAGTCCCTCCCTCAGCTCGGTGCGAGCACGGCTCATCCGGCTCTTGACGGTGCCGCTCGGGATGCCGAGCAGCGCGGCGGCCTCGCGCGTGGTGAGGCCGTCGAGGACGGTGGCCTGGACGACGGCCTGCAGGTCGGGGGAGAGGCGGGCGAAGGCCAGCCCGACGTCGCTGTGCTCGACCCGGGCGAGGACCTCTTCCTCGGCCGATGCCATCGGCGAGCGGCGCAGGGCGCGCAGCCGCTCCACGACGTTGGCGCGCGGCCGCAGCTGGTGGAGCATGGACCGCACGGCGATGCCCCACAGCCACGCCGCGACCTCCCCGTCGCCCCGCCAGCCCGTGGGCTTGCGCCACACCGCCAGGAACGTGTCCTGGATGGCGGTGTCGACGATCGCCGGGTCGGCACACCTGCGCGACAGGCGGATGGCCAGCCACGGCTCGTGCCGCACGAAGAGCTCGTGCAGCGCGCCGCGGTCCGCGTCGTCCACCGCCGCCAGCAGCTCGGCGTCGGTGCGGCTGTCGACGGCCTCGTGGGCGTCCCAGCCGGTGTCTTCCACTCCCATCACGTCTCCTAGTGGCACCCAACCCCATGATCGGTTCACGTGCTCGCCGAAGTCTTGCGCCGGTCCAGACCGCTGCGAACCGAACGCGCCGCTCGACGGCACCTCCAGATGTGTCCCGCAGCGGGACGCACCGACCCAGAAGGAGCCACCATGTCGAGGATCAGGACCAGCATCGCCACTGCCGTCGCGGTGATCGCGGTGCCCGGCGCGGCCATGGCCGCCAGCGTGCTCGTGGACCACGGCCGCGGGCCGACCTACACGCACGACCCCGCCTACGCCGGCATCACCACCCAGGTGCACGCCTGGACACGGGACGAGTCCACCACCGTGCGCCTGATGGTCAACGGCCTCCCGCCGGGAGGTACCTTCGGCGCCCACGTGCACACCGGGACCTGCGGTTCCGACCCGACGACCTCGGGTGGGCACTACCAGCACGCCGGCACCTCGGGACCCCTCGCGGAGCGCGAGGTCTGGCTCGACGTCACGGCGGACGCCCAGGGTCGCGGCGTGACCACGACCACGGTCCCGTGGAGCTTCACGCCGGGGACGGCCGGCTCGGTCGTCATCCACGCCCTGCCGACCAACCCCACGACGGGAGCGGCCGGGGCCCGGCTCGCCTGCACCAGCGTGGCCTTCGGGGAGCACTCGGGCCACTGACCACGGGCTGGTTGGATGGCCGCATGCCGAGCGACGACGTGCAGCCCGAGCCCGACACCAAGGACTGGACCTGGGTGCTGGACCGCCCGTGCGCGGAGTGCGGGTTCGACCCTGCCGCGCAGGGGCTGCGCGACCTGCCCGGGCTGATCCACGACACGGCGATGACGTGGTCCGAGGTGCTGGCCCGGGGAGACGTCGGTCGACGTCCGGCGCCCGACGTCTGGTCGCCGCTGGAGTACGGGTGCCACGTCCGCGACGTGCACGTGCTGTTCGCCCAGCGCCTGCGGCTGATGCTGGACGAGGACGAGCCCACCTTCGCCAACTGGGACCAGGACGCGACGGCGATCGAGAGCGACTACGGCAGCCAGGACCCCACGGTGGTGGCGATCGAGCTGATCGAAGCCGCGGGCGCCGTCGCCGGGACGTACGCCACCGTCACCGATGCCACCCGCGGGCGCCGCGGGCTGCGCTCCAACGGCGACGTCTTCTCGGTCGAGTCCCTCGGCAGCTACCACCTGCACGACGTCGTCCACCACCTCCACGACGTGGGGGCCGGATGAACGACACGGTCCGCTCCTACGACCGTGACGCCGCGACGTACGTCGCCAGCACGGCCGTGATGCCGGACTCGGTCCGCACGCGGATCGAGGACCTCGCCGCGCGCCTGGGGCCCGCCGGCCGGGTCCTCGAGGTGGGCTCCGGGGGCGGACGCGACGCACTCGCGATGGAGCGGCTCGGGCTGGTGGTCAGGCGTACGGACATCACCCCGGGCTTCGTCGAGCTGCTGCGCGAGCGGGGCCATGCCTGCTGACCTGGTCGATCCACTGGTCGACGACCTGTCCTCGCCGGACGGGCCCTACGACGCCGTGTGGGCCAATGCCTCGCTCCTCCACGTCGCGCGGCAGGACCTGCCGACCGTGCTCTCCAGGCTCGCCGCCGTCGTCACGGGACGGCGGACTGCTCCGGATCTCGTTGAAGGAGGGCGACGGCGACGGCTGGTCGACCCACGGGTCGATCCGCAGCCCGCGCCACTTCACCTACTGGCGGGCCGACGACCTGCGCACGGTGGTGGAGGGTGCCGGCTGGACGGACGTCTCCATCGGCACCGGGGTGGCGGGCCAGCGCGGTGAGACCTGGCTCGAGGTGTCGGCGGTGTGTGGTTCGGTGACCCGATGAGGCACACCGAGTTCTGGGCGCGGCTCGACCGGGCCCTGGGACGCAGCTACTCCCGCACGTGGGCGGAGCTCACAGTGGTGCGCGACCTCGACGGGCGCACGACGCAGGAGGCGCTCGACGACGGCGTCGCGCCCAAGCAGGTGTGGGCGGCCGTGTGGCGGCAGCTCGAGCTCCCGGAGAGCGAGCGGTGAGCACGCGGGCCGGCGCGCCGGTCGACCTCCAGGCCGTCCAGCGCCGCACCGTCCGCACCCTCGTGGTCGCCCAGGCGGTCGGCGCGGTCGGCGTCACCATCGGCGTGGCGACCGCCTCCCTCCTCGCCCGCGACATCTCCGGCAGCGAGACGATGGCCGGGCTGGCGCAGACCTTCCAGGTGCTCGGCACGGCCGCGGCGGCGTACGGCCTGGCGCGGGTGATGCGCCGGCGCGGTCGTCGCATCGGCATCGTCACGGGCTACCTGATCGGTGCCACCGGGGCGGTGCTCGCCGTGGTCGCGGGTGTCGTCGACTCGATGCTGGTGCTCCTGGCCGGCGCCCTGATGCTCGGCGCGACGTCGGCCGTCAACAGCGGGTCTCGCTACGCCGCGACCGACCTCGCCACCGAGGAGCACCGCGCGCGAGCGCTGTCAGTGGTGGTGTGGGCGACGACGATCGGCGCGGTGGCGGGGCCCAACCTCACCGGGGTGGGAGCCGCACTGGCCCGCTCGGTCGGGATCCCGGAGCTCACCGGCGGGTTCGCGATCGGCTCGGTCGTCCTCGTCGTCGCAGCGGGTTGGGTGTGGGTGCGGCTGCGACCCGACCCGCTCCTGCTGGCCCAGCACACGGCCGGGGTCACGCCGGCCATCGGGCCGGAGCCGCGCGGTCGCTCGTGGGCCCGGTTCGTCACGGTGGTCCGCGACGTCCCGGCCGTCGGCGCCGCCGTGGTGGCGATGGCGTGCGCCCACGCGGCGATGGTGACCGTGATGATCATGACGCCGCTGCACATGGAGCACGGCGGTGCGCACCTGGAGGTCATCGGCTTCGTCATCTCCATCCACGTGCTGGGGATGTTCGCGTTCTCGCCGCTGGTCGGGTGGGCCGCCGACCGGTTCGGACGCAGCGCGGTCCTCGTCACCGGGGGACTGGTCCTGCTGGTGTCGCTGGCGCTGTGCGGTCTCTCCCCGGAGGGCTCGTCGTGGCAGATCTTCACCGGCCTCTTCCTGCTGGGCCTGGGCTGGTCCTGTCGCGACCGTCGCGGCGTCGACCGTGATCGCCGACCGCACGCCCATCGAGGCGCGCACCGACGTGCAAGGCACCTCCGACATGGCGATGGCGCTCACCGCCGCAGGCGGGGGAGCGCTCGCGGGGGTGATCGTCGGTGAGCTGGGCTACCCCGCCCTGGCGGCGTTCGCGGGCCTGCTGGCCGGCACCGTCGTCGTGGCCGGTCGGCTGACCCGGCCGCCGTCCTGAGACCGGCGGCGACACGCCGGTCCCGGACCCCGCATCGAACACCTGTTCGGGCTACTGTGCATCCACAGGTACGACGACGGGCGAGGTCGTCCACAGCAGGTGACGGTCCTGATCAGGGACTGTCGGTGGCTCGCCCTAGCGTCGCAGAAGTACCTCACACACACGACGAGAGAACGGGACACAGCAATGGCTGGTGCAGACCGCGAGAAGGCCCTCGACGCCGCGCTCGCACAGGTGGAGAAGCAGTTCGGCAAGGGCTCGGTCATGCGACTGGGCGACGAGACGCGTGCCCCGCTCGAGGTGATCCCCACCGGGTCGATCGCCCTCGACGTGGCCCTCGGCCTCGGCGGCCTGCCGCGCGGGCGGGTCGTGGAGATCTACGGTCCGGAGTCCTCCGGAAAGACGACGGTCGCCCTCCACGCGGTGGCCAGCGCCCAGGCGGCCGGCGGCATCGTCGCCTTCATCGACGCCGAGCACGCGCTCGACCCCGACTACGCCAAGAACCTCGGTGTCGACACCGACGCGCTCCTGGTCTCCCAGCCCGACTCCGGCGAGCAGGCGCTCGAGATCGCCGACATGCTGATCCGCTCCGGCGCGCTCTCGCTGATCGTCATCGACTCCGTGGCCGCGCTGGTGCCCCGCGCCGAGATCGAGGGCGAGATGGGCGACAGCCACGTCGGCCTCCAGGCCCGCCTGATGAGCCAGGCGCTGCGCAAGATGACCGGAGCCCTCAACAACTCCGGCACGACCGCGATCTTCATCAACCAGCTGCGCGAGAAGATCGGCGTGATGTTCGGCTCGCCCGAGACCACGACCGGTGGTCGCGCGCTGAAGTTCTACTCCTCGGTCCGCCTCGACGTGCGGCGCATCGAGACGCTGAAGGACGGCACCGACATGGTCGGCAACCGCACTCGCGTGAAGGTCGTCAAGAACAAGGTGGCCCCGCCGTTCAAGCAGGCCGAGTTCGACATCATGTACGGCAAGGGCATCAGCCGCGAGGGCGGGCTGATCGACGTCGGCGTCGAGGCGGGCATCATCCGCAAGGCCGGCGCCTGGTACACCTACGAGGGCGACCAGCTCGGCCAGGGCAAGGAGAACTCTCGCAACTTCCTCAAGGACAACCCCGACCTCGCCAACGAGATCGAGAAGCTGATCCTGGAGAAGCTGGGCGTCACTCCTGCCGTCGACAAGCCCGCCGACGACCTGAGCGACGAGCCCATCGGGGTCAATGACTTCTGACCGCGACGAGACCGACCGCCTCCCGACTGGGCCGGTGGCGTCGGCCTCGGCGTGCAGGCGTGGGTGGGGGACACCCCATCCACGCCCGCGCCGCCCGCCGCTGACCGTCGGAAGACCGAGCGCGGCCGGAAGGGCGGACGGGGTCGCACCCGCAGCCCGGCCGAGCGTGCCGAGGCCAGGTCGGCGCGTGAGGCGGCGGCCGCCGCGGAGGTGCAGGCCGACCCGGAGGGCGTGGGCCGCACGATCCTGCTCGACTCGCTGACCGGCCAGGCGCGCACCCGCAAGGAGCTCGCCGACAAGCTGGCCACGAAGGAGGTGCCCGAGGAGGTCGCCACCGAGCTGCTCGACCGGTTCACCGAGGTCGGCCTGATCGACGACTCGGCCTATGCGCGTCAGTGGGTCGAGAGCCGGCACCGCAGTCGCGGGCTGGCGCCGCGCGCCCTGGCGCAGGAGCTGCGCCGCAAGGGCGTCGGTGACGAGGACACCAAGGCGGCCCTCGAGCAGATCGGCGAGGACGACCAGCGTGCCGCGGCCCGAGCCCTGGTCGACAAGAAGCTCCGCTCGATGCGCGGCCTCGACGCCCAGGTGGCCACCCGACGCCTCGCCGGGCTCCTCGCCCGCAAGGGCTACTCCGCCGGCCTGGCCTTCTCGGTCGTCCGCGAGGCGCTGTCGGAGCTCGACGGGGCCGATGACGACGACGACCTCGGCCCGCCTCCCGAGGACTGAGCACCACCCTTCCCCGCGCGGTCGGGCTCTGGTGGGATGGTCCGGTGAGCAACGAGCGCGAGGTCCTCACCTACGACCTGTTCGGCACGGCCACCCGCGAGCTGGCGCAGGAGGTGGCCGACTCCGGCTTCGAGCCCGACCTGATCCTGGCGATCGCGCGCGGCGGCCTCGCCCTGGGCATGGGGCTGGGCTACGCGCTGGCGGTGAAGAACCTGTCCGTGGTCAACGTCGAGTTCTACACCGGGATCGACCAGCGCCTCGAGGTGCCGATCATGCTCCCGCCGACCCCGGCGGCGATGGACCTGTCCGGCATGAGGGTGCTCATCGCCGACGACGTGGCCGACACCGGTCGCACGCTCGAGCTGGTGCACCAGTTCTGTGCCGGCCACGTGGCCGAGGCGCGCACGGTCGTGGTCTACGAGAAGCCGCAGTCGGTGATCAAGCCCGACTACGCCTGGCGCCTCACCGAGCGCTGGATCGACTTCCCGTGGTCCTCGCTGCCGCCCGTCGTGCCCGGTGCCCTCGCCCACTGACGTACGCACGCCCCGGCCGACCCGCGTGGGCCATGATGTGCCCATGACCGACGACTTCACCGCCCTCCTGAGGATCGCGCCGGGCCCGGTCGACCTGACCGCGATCGAGACCGACGCGGCTCCCGGCTTCGCCGGCAAGAAGGCCGACGGGAAGGCCGCACTGGCCGCGATGGCGCCCGAGCTGTCCGACCTCCAGGAGCGGCTCTGGGCGGAGCGGACCGCGGGCTCGGAGCGCCGGGTGCTCCTCGTGCTGCAGGGAATGGACACCAGCGGCAAGGGCGGCGTCATGCGCCACACCATCGGCCTGGTCGACCCGCAGGGCGTGCGCATCACCAGCTTCAAGGCGCCCACCGAGGAGGAGCGCGCCCAGGACTTCCTGTGGCGCATCGAGAAGGGCCTCCCGGCGGCGGGCTACATCGGGGTCTTCGACCGGTCGCACTACGAGGACGTCCTCATCGCGCGGGTGCGCGGGTTCGCCGAGCCGGACGAGATCGAGCGCCGCTACGGCGCGATCAACGACTTCGAGGCCCGGCTCGTCGACGAGGGCATCTCGATCATCAAGTGCATGCTGCACATCAGCGCCGACGAGCAGAAGGCCCGGCTGGCCGAGCGCCTCGCCAACCCCGAGAAGCACTGGAAGTACAACCCCGGCGACCTCGACGAGCGGGCGCTCTGGCCCGCCTACCGCGCTGCCTACGAGACCGCCCTGGAGCGCACCAGCACCGACGTCGCGCCGTGGCACGTGGTCCCGTCCGACAAGAAGTGGTTCCGCAACCTGGCCGTCGGCCAGCTGCTCCTCGAGACGCTGCGTGGACTCGATCTGCAGTGGCCGAAGGCCGACTTCGACGTCGCGGCCGAGACTGCCCGCCTCGAGGGGGAGTCCGCGGTCCAGTGATCTCCACCGGCCTGCCCGTCGTCACGGTCACCCGCTACGTGACACCGCTGCGCGAGGGCGGCAGCCTGCCCGGGGTCGTCGAGGGTGACGACCTCGGCACCTACGTCTGCAAGTTCCGCGGTGCGGGACAGGGCGCCAAGGTGCTGGTCGCCGAGGTCGTCGTCAGTGCCCTGGCCACGCGCCTCGGCCTGCGCACGCCACGGCTCGTGGTGCTCGACCTCGACACCGAGCTCGCCCGCTACGAGGCCGACGAGGAGGTGCAGGACCTGCTCAACGCGAGCGTCGGACCCAACCTCGGCATCGACTTCCTGCCCGGCTCGTTCGGGGTCGACGGCCAGGTCAGTGCGGCCGACGACGAGGGCGCGAGGGTGCTCTGGCTCGACGCCTTCACCGCCAACGTCGACCGCTCCTGGCGCAACCCCAACCTGCTGCTCTGGCACGGTGACCTCTGGGTCATCGACCATGGCGCCTCGCTCTACTTCCACCACGGGTGGCGGTCCGGCGTCACCGATCCGGCGAAGTTCGCCGACCAGCCGTGGGACGTCGGCGGGCACGTGTTCGAGACGTGTGCGCGCCGGGCCCGCGCCCTGGACGCGGAGATCTCCGCCGCGCTCGACCGCGATGTCTTCGTCGAGGTCCTGGCCGAGGTGCCCGACGTGTGGCTGGAGCCCGTTCCGGGTGCCGAGTCGCCCGACGCGCTGCGGGCCGCCTACGTCGACTTCCTCACCGCCCGACTGGGCACGCGCCAGTGGCTGCCGGGCGGTGCGGCATGAGGCAGGCCTACCAGTACGTCGTCCTGCGCTGCGTGCCGCGGCCCGACCGTGAGGAGTTCCTCAACGTGGGGGTCGTCCTGCACTGCCAGGCTGCCGACTTCCTGGACGCCGTCTGGAGCGTCGACGCCGACCGGCTGCGAGCCCTCGACCCCGACCTCGACGTCGACCAGGTGTGCGACGCACTGACCTTCGTCGACCGGGTGTGCCGCGGTGACGAGCGTGCCGGCGAGGCCGCGCGCCAGTCGCTGGGCCAGCGGTTCGGCTTCCTCAAGGCGCCGCGCAGCACGGTGCTGCAGCCCGGGCCGGTGCACGGAGGGGTCACCGTCGACCCGGCGCGACAGCTCGAGCACCTTCGCCAGCGCCTCGTCGGCTGACGCCTTGCGCCGGCCGGGCGTGCCGGGCGGATACTCGACCCGTGAACCCGCCCGGCGGCGTCGTCCGGCTCCGACTCTCGTCCACGCTCGCCGTGGACACCAGCGGCGGCGTGCTCTCCGGTCGTGCGCTCGGCAGCCGCAAGGCCCGCACCCTGCTGGCGCTGCTCGCGTCAGCGCGGGGCCGGCCGGTCGCCACGGACCGGATCGCGGAGGTCCTCTGGCACGAGGATCCTCCCGCCGACCCGGCGGGCAACGTCGCCACCCTCGTCAGCAGGATCCGGCGGACCGTGGCCCCGACCCTCGTGGTGGGGCTGCCCGGTGCCTATGCGCTGGACGGCGAGTGGTCCCTCGACCTGATCGAGGCCGAGCAGTGGTGTGCGGAGGCGGCCGGCCGGCTGGCCGCGGGCGAGCACGCCCTCGCCGAGTCCGCGGCCGCAGCCGCCCAGGAGCTGCTCGGCACGGAGACGGCGCTGCTCGACGAGGCCGACGACGACTGGGTGCTCGCGGTCCGGCGTGAGGTGGACGGGCTGCGCCGCGCCGCACGGCACCACAGGGTCGCCGCTCTCGTCGAGCTCGACCCGGCGACCGCGGTCCGGGTCGCGACGGACGGGCCGGCCAGGGACGCGTACGACGAGCGGGCAGTGCGCGACCTGATGCGGGCACTCGCGGCGGACGGACGGGTCGCCGCTGCACTGGCGGCGTACGACGGCCTCGCCCGGACCCTGCGCGATGACCTCGGCACCGACCCGGACCGCGCGACGGCCGACCTGCACCTGGCTCTGCTCCGCGAGGACGACGCGGTCGACGAACCGGACCGCGCCGGGGCAGAGTCCGGCCCGCGGACGCCCGCGACGGTGACGCTCACCGGGCGGGAGGCCGAGCTGGCGCTCTTCCGGGAGACCTGGGGCACGGTGGTCGCCGACAAGGTGGCCACTCTCGTGCTCGTGGTCGGCGAGGGGGGCATCGGGAAGACCAGCCTGCTCGACGCCGTGGCCGGCGTCTGCTCGGCAACGGGCGGCCAGGTCCTTCGCGGCCGGTGCCACCCGGCCGAGCGGTCGCTGTTCCTGCAGCCCTTCGTGGACGCGCTGCGACCGGCGCTCGCCCGACTGCACCGCGACGAGCTGCGGGCCGCAGTCCGGGACCACGAGGCCGCCTGGGTGTCTCTCGTGCCCGACCTGGCCGGGGCGCTGACCGACGTCACGGCACTGCCCGCTGACCGCGACCTCCAACGGCGGGCCACGTACGACGCCGTGGCGGCGACCGTGCGTCGGCTGGCGGCGGCCCGTCCGATCGTCCTGGTCCTCGACGACCTGCAGGATGCCGGAGCCGCCACGGTCGACCTGCTCGGCTACCTCGCGCGACAGCTGTCCACGTCCAGGGTGCTGCTCGTGGGTGCCGTGCGCAGCGAGGAGTCCACGGTGCCCGAGCGTCTCGGTGACCGGGCCAGGCGGATCCAGCTGGGTCCGCTCGGCCCGGCGGCGGTCGAGGCCCTCGCGACCGCGGCGGGACTCGGGTCCCACGGCAACCAGGTCATGGCCCGCACCGCGGGTCACACGCTCAGTGTCGTGGAGTGCCTGCGTGCCCTGGGGAGAGGCGACACCGGTGTCCCCGCCTCGCTCGCCCAAGGCGTGCTCGCGCGCGTGGGGCGGCTCGGCGAGGAGTGCAGGTCGGTCGTGGAGGCGGGTGCGGTCCTGCGACGGCGGCTCGATCCGCGCCTGCTCGCCGCCCTCGCCGAGGTGACCGAGGTCGCGGCGACGCGCCACGGGGAGGAGCTGACGCGCACCGGGCTCTTCGTCCGGAGCGGGACGGAGTACGAGTTCGCCAACGACCTGTTCCAGGAGTGCGTGTACGTCGCGCTGCCGGAGACGGTGGCGGCCGCCTACCACCGGCGGGCCGCCGACCTCACCAGCGACCGGCCCGAGGTGATGGCCGCCCACGCGCACGCGGTGGGCGACGACGCCCGCGCGGCCCGCGGCTGGCTGCTCGCGAGCGAGGAGGCGCTCCGCCGGGCGGCGGTCGAGGACGCCCGGGCCCTCGTGGAGCGCTGCCTCGGTGTCCCCGGGCTGGCCGGGGAGACGCGGGCGCGAGCCCTGCTCGTCCGCGGCCGGGTCCACGAGGCGGGGATGAGCTGGGCGGACGCGATCGACGACATCGACGCGGCGCTCGCGTGGGCGCGGAGCATCGGTGAGCGCCGCTTGGAGCTTGCCGCGCTGCGCGCCCGCGGCGGCGACGCGGCGGTGGGCGCCCAGCTCGGCGCCGACGAGCTCCTCGGCCCACTCGAGGACGGCGTCCGGCTCGCGGCCGAGCTCGGTGACCGGCGGGCCGAGGCCGACTTCGCGAACCGGCTGACGATCCTCGACGCCAACCGGCTGCGCCTGACCGATGCGAGCGCCCGGGCACGGCACTCGCTCGCCCGGGCCCGGGCTGCAGGATCGGAGGACGGGGTGGTGCTCGCCCTCGACGGGCTCAAGACGGTCGCCTGGTACCTCGGGGACACCCCTGCCCTTGCTGCGGCGGTCCAGGAGCTGGAGCCGCTCGTGCGTGCACGCCACGACGCGTGGTTGCTCCAGTGGGTCGTGTTCGAGTCGGCCTTCGTGCCGGCGGCCCACGACGAGTGGGACGAGGCGCTCGCGCTGGTGCACGACGCACTCGAGCTCAACGTCCGCAGCGGCTTCCCCGCCTACGCCCGCTACCTGATGGCGTACGAGGGGTGGATCGCCAGGCTCGCCGGTGACCTCGAGGCCGCTCGGCGACTGGGGCGGCGCGCGATGGAGGCGACCTCGGCGGTCGACCACCCGTGGTGGCACTCCTTGGCGGCCGGCCTCCTGGCCGCGACCCTCGTCGAGACCGGCGACACCGCCGAGGCGGCGAGGGTGGCGCGGGCCGGCCTGGTCGGGTCGCGGGGGACTGCGCGGCCGGGCCGGTTGCTGTGTGCGGCGGCCCTGGCCGCGGTCACCGGCGAGCTGACCCGTGGTGCCACCGACGCACTCGCGGACGTGGACTGCCCGAGCGGCCGGGCCTGGGTGCCGGGCGCCGACGCCTATCTCCTGCTCGCCGGCGCGGCGAACGCGCGCGGCGACGACGCGGAAGCCGTACGCCTCCTCGCGCCGCTCCGGGCGGCGACGGCCGACTCGTGGCCGGCGCTCCGACGCCGGGTGGAGGCCGTGGGTCAGAGCGCCTCGAGTGCGAGTCGGGCAGCACGCGCAGCGCCGTCCGAGGGGACCGGCAGGTAGTCGACGGTCTGCCCCAGCGCGGCGACGAGCTCGTCGGCGATCCGGTCGGGGTCGGTCTCGGACCATGCCAGCGCACGACCGGCCCGGTGTCGGTCGAGCCGGTGCCGCACGTGGACCTGCTGCTCGAAGTGGTGGTCGAGGGGGACGTAGAGGAACGGGCGGCGGGCGGCGGTGAGCTCCATCGTCGTGCTCAACCCGCCCTGGACCACCGCCACGTCGCAGGCCGCGTGGTGGAGGTCGAGATCGGGGAGGAAGCCGTGCACCTCCACGCCGTCGGGGAGGTCCAGCCCGCCGCGCTCGATGCGCGGCCCGGTGACCACCAGCATGCGGAGACCGGGGATCCTCGCGACGGCCGGCTCGTACGCCGACGCGACGCGACGCAGCAGGTGGTGGCCCACCCCGGAGCCGCCCACCGACACCACGCAGACCACGTCGTCGGGGCCGTAGCCCAGGCGGTGGCGCAGCTCGTCACGTCGTCCGGGGTCCGGCCGGTCGCCCATCACGTAGCCGGCGAAGTCGAAGTGCTCCTCCGTCCAGGCCCGGGCGTTCGGCAGGTCGGGACCCAGCGGCAGGTCGACGACGTCCTCGGGGTCGCCCACGAACACCGACCGGTCGCGCACGTCGGGCCAACGGGCGAGGTGCTCGACCATCTCGGCGTTGTAGTCCGAGGTCAGGAAGGCCTCCCGCTCGCCTCCGTCCGGCATCGGCACCCAGCCGACGAAGTCGGTCATCCAGACGAACGGCGCGCGCTTGAGGGAGGGGTGCTCGTGGAGGAAGTGGTCGAGGTCCCACGCCTCGTCCCCCACCCACAGGTCGAATCGCTCGCGCTCGACGAGGTCGTCGAAGACCATGAAGTTGTTGACGAGGACCTCGTCCATCCGCCGTACGGCGTCGAAGGCGTGCAGGTCGTGCTCGCCGCACTCGGCCTCGAAGTGCCCGGACTCGCTCGCCAGCAGGCGTGAGGCCGGGTGGACCACCTCGCCTCGCGCCTCCAGGAACTCGGCGACGGGCGACTGGGTGAGCCACTCGACCTCGAGGTCCGGGCGCAGCTCGCGCATCGCGTCGGCGACGGCGAGGTCGCGGCGGACGTGGCCGAGGCCGATGGGGGAGGAGAGGTAGAGCACCCGCTGCCGGCGACGGTCGCGCCGACGGGCCTGCGGCGCGGGAGGTGCGGGTGCGGGTGCGGCCGCACCGGTGGCCCGGTCGACGAGCGCCTTGATCGCCCGGTTGACGACCACGGGGTAGCGGGCCATCGGCAGGTGGCCGGATCCCTCGAGGACCAGGTGCTCCGCGCCGGTCCACGCCACGACGGTGCGGCCGCGACCCTCGGGTTGGCACAGGTCGTGCGTGCCCTGGACGACCAGCACCGGCGCCGTGATGCTCCGCAGCAGGCGCTCTGCCTCGTCGACCGTGGCGGGGAAGCGGGGTGCGTCGTTCTCGGCCATGATCACCGCACCCGTGGTCTCGCGGGTGAACCCGACGACGTCCTCCAGCTGCTTGGTGGAGTGCGGCTCGGGAAGCATCTGGCCGAAGAAGAACTCGGCGTAGTCCGGCCAGTGGTCGGGCAGGTAGTGGCGGTTGTTGCCCTTCCACCCCGAGTAGTCGTCGCGTTGATCCTCGTAGCGCACGGCTGACTCCAGTCGCACGGCGAAGGGTGGCGTGCGGTCGCGGACCCACGGGGCGACGGCGACCACGCCCTGCACGCGGTCGGGGTGCAGCGCAGCGGCGAGCAGGGCCTGCCACGCGCTCACGCAGATGCCCACCAGCACGGCGCGCGCGATCCCCAGGTGGTCCATCACGGCCAAGGTGTCGGCGACCAGGGCGAGGTCGCCGTAGGCGGCGGGGTCGAGCGCGCGGCCCGAGCGGCCGTTGCCGGGCGGGTCGACCGTCACGACGCGGTGGTGCTGCGCGAGGTAGGGGACCTGGCCCTTCCAGGCCCGGCTGTTGACGCAGGTGTCGATCGGCACGAACAGCACCGTGGTCTCGGCCCGGTCGTTGAAGGACTCCCAGGCGAGGCGGGCACCGTCGACGTCGACGTACCCCTGGCTGTCCGGTTCCCGTGCCCTCACCTTGCGCCCTCCCGTCGGCTCACTGACGAGGATCCACTGCGAGGTGGCAGTCGGATTGCAACCGGAGCGCAATCGCCGTCGCTCACCCTGACGGCACCAGCATCCACCCCGGATGCCTCGAGAGGGAGACCCAGATGACCACCATCGACCAGACGCCACCCGAGCAGGTGGCACCCGACCAGCCGCAGCCCGCGATCGACATGGACGTGCTGATGGAGTTCGTCGGGTCGTTCGTCGGCGACCTCGGTGCGACCATGGGTGCCGGCAACGTCCTGCTCGGGGAACGCCTCGGGCTCTACCGCGCGCTCGCCACCGGCCCCGCCGACGCTCGCTCGCTCGCCTCGGCGACGGGCACCGACCCGCGCTACGTCGACGAGTGGCTGCGCGGGCAGGCGGCCGGCGGCTACGTGGAGTACGACGCCGGCACCGCGACGTACTCCATGACGCCCGAGCAGGCGTTCGCGCTCACCGACCCGTCGGGCCCGGTCTTCCTGCCGGGTGCGTTCGAGCTCGCGCTCGGGGCGCTCAAGGCCGGTCCCGAGATCGAGCACGCGTTCCGCACGGGCGCCGGCTACGGCTGGCACCAGCACGACGAGGACGTCTTCACCGGCTGCGAACGGTTCTTCCGGCCGGGCTACCTCATGCACCTGCTCACCGAGTGGATCCCGGCGCTCGACGGGGTGTCCGCGAAGCTCGGTGCCGGCGCCCGGGTGGCCGACCTGGGGTGCGGGCACGGGGCCTCCACGCTGCTGATGGCCGAGGCCTTCCCCGCGAGCAGCTTCGTGGGCTCCGACTACCACGAGGGTTCCATCGAGGCGGCCCGCGAGCGAGCCGCCGAGGCCGGGATCGGCGACCGGGTGCGCTTCGACGTCGCCGGCGCACAGACCTTCGCGGAGCGCGACCTCGACCTGGTCACGACGTTCGACTGCCTCCACGACATGGGTGACCCGCTCGGCGCGGCCCAGCAGATCAGGCGATCCCTCGCCACCGACGGCACGTGGATGATCGTCGAACCGGCCGCGGGGGACACGGTCGCCGACAACCTCAACCCGGTCGGCCGGGTCTTCTACGGCTTCTCGACCTTCCTGTGCGTGCCCAACGCGGTGTCGCAGCCCGGTGGCTATGCGCTCGGGGCGCAGGCCGGCCAGGCGGCGATCCGGCAGGTGGTCACCGATGCCGGGTTCACCCGGTTCCGCAGGGTCGCGGAGACCCCGTTCAACCACGTCTACGAGGCCCGCCCCTAGGGGCTGGGAGGATGCCGCACATGACGTGCGCGAGCGAGCCGGGGTGAGCGCCGACCCGGTCTGGGGGGTCCGGGCGGCGCTCGCCCGCGCGGGCGACCCCGAGCGGGCTGCGCAGCAGCAGCGCTACATGAAGTCGTCGCTGCCCTACCGGGGGCTCACCTCACCCGAGCTGCGCTCTCTGCTCCGACCGGTGCTGGCCTCCCACCCTCTGGGGACGCGCGCGGAGTGGGAGTCAGCGGTCCGGGAGCTGTGGGACGACGCCACACACCGCGAGGAGTGGTACGCGGCCATCGCGCTGGTGCGGCACCGGAGCTACCGGCCCTGGCTCGACCCCGACGCCCTGCCGATGCTCGAGCACCTCGTGCGGACCGGCGCCTGGTGGGACGTCGTGGACGAGCTCGCGGCCCACCCGGTGGGCCAGGTCCTGCGCGACCACCGGTCGGACGCGACACCGGTGGTGGACGCGTGGTCGGTCGACCCCGACAGCCTGTGGGTCCGGCGTACGGCGGTGCTGGCCCAGCTGCGGCACCGCGAGCTCACCGACACCGACCTGCTCGAGCGGGTGCTGGTCGCCAACCTGGACGACACGACGTACGGCAAGGAGTTCTTCGTCCGCAAGGCGCTCGGCTGGGCGCTGCGTGAGCACGCCCGGACGGATCCGGCGTGGGTCCGCGGCTTCGTGCGGACCCACGCCGACCGGCTCAGCGGGCTGTCACGTCGCGAGGCGCTCAAGCACCTCGGCTAGCTCCGACCCGCTCGCGCCTCTGCTGTCTCAGACCGGCACCAGCTCGACCGCGCCGACCGCGTAGCGAGCCAGGATCGCCCGGGCAACGGCCGGGTGGGCGCCCAGCGGGTCGGAGACGGCGACTGCGCCGGCCTCGAGCGCCAGCTCGCCGGCGCGGTCGGGCAGCCGGCCGGGGGCGAGGAAGAACGACGCGACGGCGATGTGGCGCTTGCCCTCGGCGCGGAAGGCACGCACCGCCTCGCCGGTGGCCGGCGGGGCGGCGGAGGCGAAGGCCGCCGTGACCGGGAGCCGGTGACGGGCGCCCCAGGTGCGGGCGATCCGGGCGACGGCCTGGTTGGCGAGCGGGTCGGAGGAGCCGGCCGCGGCCAGCACCAGGGCGTCGAGCTCGCGGACCCGTGCCTCCTTGAGGGCGTCCCGCAGGCGGACGTCGAGCACCTCGAGGAAGGCGGCCTCCATGCCGAGGATCCGGCTGGCCTGGATACGCAGGCCCTCGTGGCGGGCCATCGCGGCCGCGATCACCTCGGGGACGTCGACCCTCGCGTGGTAGGCCTCGGTCAGCAGGAGCGGCACGACGACGATCTCGTCGAACCCGGCCTTGACCAGTCGGTCGACGACCGTGTCGAAGGACGGCTTGGCGAGGTCGAGGAACGCCGTCTCGACCCGGAGGTCGGGCCGCATCGCCTTGACCTCGGCGACGAGCGACTTGATCGTCGCGGCCGAACGCGGGTCCCGGCTTCCGTGGGCCAGGGCAACCAGAGCAGGAGCAGCCATCAGGGGTGCCTCCGATCGTGCGTAGTGGTGCGGTGGTGCTTCATGTAGGGGTGCTGCGGGTGCGACCTCGTTGTCGCGGGGGTGAAGACGGTCGTGGGGTGCTGATTCGTGGGGTCCTTCATGCGTGGATCCCGCACTCGGTCTTGGTGGTGCCGGCCCATCGCCCGCTGCGCGGGTCGTCGCCCGGCGCGACCCGGCGGGTGCAGGGCCAGCAGCCGATGCTCGGGTAGCCGTCGTGCACCAGCGGGTTGACGAGGATGCCGTGCTCGTCGATGTAGCGCCCGACCTGCTCGTCGCTCCAACGGGCCAGGGGGGAGACCTTGACCTTTCCCTTGCGCGCGTCCCAGCCGACGACGGGTGCGATCACCCGGTTGTGGGTCTCGGCCCGGCGCAGGCCGGTGGCCCAGGCGTCGTACTCGGCCAGCGTGTCGGCGAGCGGCTTGACCTTGCGCAGCGCGCAGCAGAGGTCGGGATCGGTCTTGTAGAGGTCGACGCCGTGCTCGGCGTCCTGCTCGGCGACGGTCTGGGCGGGCCTGATGGTGCGCAGGTTGACCGGCAGGGTCGCCTCGACGGCGTCGCGCGTGCCGATGGTCTCGACGAAGTGGTAGCCGGTGTCGAGGAAGACGACGTCGATGCCGGGCGCGACCGTGGAGGCCAGGTGGGCCAGCACCGCGTCGCCCATCGAGGAGGTCACGGCGAACCGGTCGCCGAACGTGGCGACGGCCCACTCGATGATCACCTCGGCGGGGGCCAGCTCGAGCTCGGCGCCGACGTGGGAGACCAGCTCGCGCAGCTCCTCGGGCGTACGTCCGTCGGTGTGGGTGCCCTTGAAGTCGCGGGCGGCGCGGGTGGAGAGGCTCATGTCGCTCCTCCGTCCGTGACTGGCGGTCGGATCATCCCGGTCATCCGCACCGTGAACGCGCGCAGGCACGAGCGGCACTCCCAGGCACCCGCGCCCTCCTGGGGGAACAGGTTCTCGTCCCCGCAGTAGGGGCAGTGGAAGGGGACCGCGCGCTCGTTCATGCGACGGCCACCGGCTCCCCGCGGAGCAGGACCTCGTCGGCGCGCGCCACCCAGGTGGCGAACGCCTCGCCGTCGGTGCGGTCGGAGAGGTACGCCGACACGACCGCCGAGACGTAGTCGTCGAGGCCGGCGCTGGTCACCTTGTGCGCGCGCAGCTTGCGGCCCATCGCGGGGTTGAGGCCCAGGGCGCCGCCCAGGTGCACCTGGAAGCCCTCGACCTGCCGGCCGTCGGAGTCCATCACCAGCTGGCCCTTGAGGCCGATGTCGGCGACCTGGGTGCGCGCGCAGGCGTTGGGGCAGCCGTTGACGTTGACCGAGATCTGGGTGTCGAGGTCGGGGAAGCGCTTCTCGAGCTCGGTCACCAGGCGCCGCGCGCGCTCCTTGGTGTCGACGATGGCGAGCTTGCAGAACTCGATGCCGGTGCAGGCCATCGTGGAGCGGCGCCAGTTGCTGGGCCGCGCGGTGAGGCCGATCTTCTCCAGGTCGTCGGCGAAGGCGGCGGTGTCCTCGGCGGCGACGCCGATCACCACCAGCTTCTGGTAGGCGGTCAGGCGTGCGCCGCGGGCGCCGTACGCGTCCACCAGGTCGCCGAGCGCCGACAGGGTGGAGCCGTCGATCCGGCCCACGACCGGCGCGGCGCCGACGTAGTAGCGGCCGTCCTTCTGCTCGTGGATGCCGATGTGGTCGCCCTGGGTGACCGGCGCGACGGGGGAGGGGTTGTCGATCAGCGAGCGGTGGAGGTACTCGTTCTCCAGCACCTCGCGGAACTTCTCCTTGCCCCAGTCGGCCAGCAGGAACTTGAGCCTGGCCTTGGACCGCAGCCGGCGGTAACCGTAGTCGCGGAAGATCCCGGCGACGCCGGCCCAGGCGTCGGCCACCTCGTCGAGGGGGATCCACACGCCGAGCTTGTGGGCGAGCATCGGGTTGGTGGACAGGCCGCCGCCGACCCAGAGGTCGAAGCCGGGCCCGTGCTCGGGGTGGACGGTGCCGACGAACGACACGTCGTTGACCTCCGGCGCCACGTCGTGGCTCGGGTGGCCGGTCAGCGCGGTCTTGAACTTGCGCGGCAGGTTGGAGAACTCCGGGTTGCCCAGCGCCCGGCGCTTGATCTCGTCGAGCGCCTCCGTGCCGTCGATGATCTCGTCCTTGGCGATGCCGGCGACCGGCGAGCCCAGGAACGGGCGCGGGCTGTCACCGCACGCCTCCAGCGTCGTGAGGCCGACGGACTCGAGGCGGTCCCAGATCGCGGGGACGTCCTCGATCGCGATCCAGTGGAACTGGATGTTGTTGCGGTCGGTGATGTCGGCGGTGTTGCGGGCGTACGACGTCGAGGACTCGCCCAGCGCGCGGAGGGCCGCCCCGTCGAGGACCTGCCCGTCGGTGCGGACCCGCATCATGAAGAACCGGTCGTCGAGCTCCTCCTCCTCGAGCTGCGCGGTCTTGCCGCCGTCGAAGCCCGGGGCACGCTGGGTGTAGAGGCCCATCCAGCGGAACCGGCCGCGCAGGTCGGCCGGGTCGATCGAGTCGAACCCGCGACGCGAGTAGGTGTGGAGGATGCGGTCCCGCACGTTGAGCGGGTCGTCGTCCTTCTTGGACTGCTCGTTCTTGTTGAGCGGCTCGGTGTAGCCGAGCGCCCACTGACCCTCGGCGCGCTTGGGGCGCGGGATCTCGGTGTCCTGGGCGGCCTGGGACTGGAACCGGAGGTCGGGCATGATCAGGAAGTTCCTGTTCGCTGAGGAGTGCCGCGCGCGACGTTGAGCGCGGAAGGGGAGTTCTGGCGGCGATTCAGCGATGCCAACAGGTCGCGCTGCCCACGCGCATGAGGTCGACGTGACGTCGAACCACAAGGTGTGCGTGGGTGCTGGCGGTGACCATGTCAAGAAGTCTCAGGGAATGGACACGCGTTCCACAAGGTGAAATCTTGTATCGTGAGACGACTCGCCAACATGTGAGACACACCGGTTGTCGCACGCACGAATCGACCCCTCCGTGCGGCCCAGGTCACACCACGTGGGAACGAGACGTCCTCACTCGGCGCGCGTCGGTCGACCTCTAGGCTGTGGCCCATGACGGACTCCCTGATCAGCAGCGCGTACTCACAGGCTCTCGAGGTCATCGCTTCCGTGGAGCCGCGCATCGCGGAGGCGACGCGCCAGGAGCTCGCCGACCAGCGGGGCTCGCTGAAGCTGATCGCGTCCGAGAACTACGCCTCACCCGCGGTGCTGCTGACCATGGGCACCTGGTTCAGCGACAAGTACGCCGAGGGCACCGTCGGCCACCGGTTCTACGCCGGCTGCCAGAACGTCGACACGGTCGAGGCCCTGGCCGCCGAGCACGCACGCGAGCTCTTCGGTGCGCCGTACGCCTACGTGCAGCCCCACTCCGGCATCGACGCCAATCTCGTCGCGTTCTGGTCCATCCTCGCCAACAAGGTGGAGACGCCGTACCTGCAGAAGATGCAGGCCAAGAACGTCAACGAGCTCACCGAGGCCGACTGGGAGACGCTGCGGCACGAGTTCGGCAACCAGCGCCTGCTGGGCATGTCCCTCGACGCCGGCGGTCACCTCACCCACGGCTTCCGCCCCAACATCAGCGGCAAGATGTTCCACCAGCAGCAGTACGGCACCGACCCCGAGACGGGCCTCCTCGACTACGACGTCGTGGCCGCCAAGGCCCGGGAGTTCAAGCCGCTCGTGCTGGTGGCCGGCTACTCCGCCTACCCGCGGCGCGTGAACTTCGCGAAGATGCGCGAGATCGCCGACGAGGTGGGCGCCGTGCTGATGGTGGACATGGCGCACTTCGCCGGGCTCGTGGCCGGCAAGGTGTTCACCGGCGACGAGGACCCGGTGCCGCACGCCCACATCACGACCACCACGACCCACAAGTCGCTGCGCGGACCCCGCGGCGGGATGGTCCTGGCGCAGGAGGAGTTCGCGGCCGACATCGACCGTGGCTGCCCGATGGTGCTCGGCGGACCGCTGTCGCACGTGATGGCCGCCAAGGCGGTGTCCTTCGCCGAGGCCCGCACCCCCGAGTTCCAGGGGTACGCGCAGAAGGTGGCGGACAACGCCAAGTCCCTGGCCGACGGCTTCCTGACCCGGGACGCCCGCCTGGTCACCGGCGGCACCGACAACCACATCGTGCTGCTCGACGTGTCGTCCTTCGGGCTCACCGGCCGCCAGGCCGAGTCGGCGCTCCTCGACGCCGGCGTGGTCACCAACCGCAACTCGGTCCCGTCCGACCCCAACGGCGCCTGGTACACCTCCGGCGTCCGGCTCGGCACGCCCGCCCTCACCACCCGCGGCTTCGGCCACGACGAGTTCGACAAGGTCGCCGAGCTCATCGTCGACGTGCTGACCCACACCGAGGCCGGCACGACCAAGGCCGGCGGCCCCAGCAAGGCGTCGTACACGCTGGGCGACGGGGTCGCCGACCGCGTCATCTCCCAGTCGGCCGAGATGCTGGACAAGTACCCGCTCTACCCCGGGCTCGTCCTCTCCTGGGCCACCGCTGGCATGGTCGCACGGACGAACAAGTCCGCCGGCCGACGGTTCACGCGGCGAGGGACAGGCGGCCCCGACATCGGTCCGCGCGCTACGCCGATCGTGCGGCACAACACCGCCCGGACCCAGGCCGGTCGTCGCATGACGTCGTCCCAGGTGAAGCGCAGCACCCGCCAGCCGTTGGCGTCGAGCGGGTCGTAGCGCGTGGCGTCCCGACGCAGTGCCGCGCGGTCTGCCGTGCCACTCGAAGGAGTCGGCACTCGAGACGATATGTGGTCGACGGTCCACGAGGTCGGGGCGGGCCAGAAGTGCCCGGTCGCCGCGGATGTGGACCTGGGGTTCGACGACGAGGCCCGGCACCTGAAGGCGAGAGCGCTCGGGCGACCGACTCGAACGGGTTGGCCGCACGCCCGTCGGCCTGCAGCCGCCACGCGTCGTACCGGCCGAACCCGGCCCCCGGGCAGCTGTCGAGAGCGTCGAGCAGTGCCTCGCGAGGGAATCCGTCCCGAAGCGCGGAGTCGGCGATGGCCAGCGCCTCGTCGAACGGGAACGGCGTCCGGAGGCATCTGCAGGGTCTTCGCGGCTGACGTGGCGATCCCGCGACGTGGTCGGCACTGGAGGTCGGCCGGTGAGACACCTCGTCGCGCGGACGTGCGCCACGTTGACGCGGCGTCCTTGGGACGGCGATCTGTGGCACGTCCGGCACCGCCTTGACCTCCCAGCCGTGTGCAGCGCTGCCTGGACCAGGCAGACATGTCCGTTCAGCCTGAGTGCGAGGCGGTGCCCCGTGGACGTCGGGCACGTGTAGCGGCCGTGACCCGACGCAACATGCCGGCCGCCAGCGCGTCGTCGAGTGCGGTCGCGACGTCAGCCGGACGAGCGGTCGCGCGCGTCGCGACGCCGCCCGAGCACGGGCATCAGGTCGAGCGATCTCCACGGTCCAGCCTGCCTCGACGGGCGAGCGCCGCGCTCGGATACTCCACAGGACGAGACGTGCGGACAGAACCGCCACGTCCGGAGCGAGCCACGCGGCGCCGACGGGTGCGCAGTCTCGTTGTGTCCGTGCGACCGCCGTAGGTGAGGGAGCGGTAGAGGTCCACGGTCCGCGCTGCGATCGCGTCCCAGCTGAACGACTTCTCCGCGCGCCGCCGCCCCGCGACGCCGTAGCCGCGGGCACGGTCGGGGTCGCTCACCGCGTCGATGAGGGCGGCGGCGAGGTCGGCGACGTAGCGCTCGGGGTCGAGCGGGGTGCCGGTGCCGTCGGTGGCCTGCTCGATCGGCACCAGCCAGCCGGTCTCCCCGTGCACGACCACCTCCGGGATGCCGCCGGTCGCGGTGGCGACGACGGCGGTCTCGCAGGCCATCGCCTCGAGGTTGACGATGCCCAGCGGCTCGTAGATCGACGGGCACGCGAAGACGGTCGCGGCCGTGAGCAGGGCGACCACGTCGGCCCGGGGCAGCATCTCGGCGATCCACACCACGCCCGAACGAGTGGCGGCGAGGTCGTCGACCAGGCCGCGCACCTCGGCCTCGATCTCGGGGGTGTCCGGGGCGCCGGCGCACAGCACGAGCTGGACCTCCGGCGGCAGCGCTGCGGCGGCGCGCAGGAAGAGCGGCAGGCCCTTCTGGCGGGTGATGCGTCCGACGAAGATGACGCTGGGCCGGTCAGGATCGACGCCGAGCTCGCGCACCCGGTCGGGAGCTGCGGCAGGGGACCACTGCACGGTGTCGATGCCGTTGTGCACGACGTGCACGCGCGCGGGATCGACCGCGGGATAGCTGCGCAGCACGTCGTCGCGCATCGCGGCGCTGACCGCCACGATCCCGGCCGCGCCCTCGTACGCCGTGCGCTCGGCCCAGCTCGACAGGGCGTAGCCGCCGCCGAGCTGCTCGGCCTTCCACGGCCGCATCGGCTCGAGGGAGTGGGCGCTGACGACGTGGGGGATGCCGTGCATCAGCCCGGCGAGGTGCCCGGCCATGTTGGCGTACCAGGTGTGCGAGTGCACGAGGTCGGCGCCCGCGCAGTCGTCGACCATGGCCAGGTCGACGCCGAGAGTGCGGATCGCCCCGTTGGCGCCGGCCAGCGACTCCGGCTCGGCGTACGCCGTCGTCCCCGGCTCCGAGCGCGGCGCGCCGAAGCAGCGCACCCGCGCGTCCACGTCGGGCAGCAGGCGCAGCGCACGGACCAGCTCGGCGACGTGCACGCCCGCACCGCCGTAGATCTCCGGTGGGTACTCCTTGCTGAGGACGTCGATGCGCATGGAGTGAACGTAGTCCCCGCGGGAGGTCGACCGCGCCCCTGCAGGCGGCTAGTTTGTGGCATGGCCATCACGCCCCCGCGCAAGAAGGTCCTCGCAGTCGTCCTGGCCGGCGGTGAGGGCAAGCGCCTGATGCCGCTCACCGCGGACCGGGCCAAACCCGCGGTGCCGTTCGGTGGCATCTACCGCCTCATCGACTTCGCGCTGTCCAACGTCGTGAACTCGGGCTACCTCAAGGTCGTCGTGCTGACGCAGTACAAGTCGCACAGCCTCGACCGCCACGTCACCACCACCTGGCGGATGTCCAACCTCCTCGGCAACTACGTCACCCCGGTGCCCGCCCAGCAGCGCGTGGGCAAGAGGTGGTACCTCGGCAGCGCCGACGCGATCTACCAGTCGCTCAACCTGCTCACCGACGAGCAACCCGACATCGTCGTCGTGGTCGGCGCGGACCACGTCTACCGGATGGACTTCTCGCAGATGGTCGCCGACCACGTCGAGTCCGGCGCGGGCTGCACGGTCGCCGCGATCCGCCAGCCCATCGACCTCGCCGACCAGTTCGGCGTCATCGACATCGACCCCTCCAGCCCGCAGCGGATCCGGGCCTTCCTCGAGAAGCCGACCGACCCGGTGGGACTGCCCGACGCACCCGACGAGGTGCTGGCCAGCATGGGCAACTACGTCTTCGACGCCGACGCGCTGCGCGACGCCGTCACCCGCGACGCCGAGCGCGAGCAGTCCCAGCACGACATGGGCGGCGACATCGTGCCGTGGTTCGTCGACAAGTCCGAGTCCGCCGTCTACGACTACAAGGACAACGAGGTGCCGGGCTCCACCGACCGCGACCGCGGCTACTGGCGCGACGTCGGAACCATGCGCTCCTACTACGCGGCCCACATGGACCTGGTGTCGCCGTTGCCGGTCTTCAACCTCTACAACACCGCGTGGCCGATCTACACCAGCTACGGCCCCCACCCGCCGGCCAAGCTGGTCGAGGGCGCCAGCGGCACCGGCGTCGCGACCTTCAACTCGATCCTGTCGCCCGGCGTCGTGGTCAGCGGCGGCACGGTCAACCAGTCGGTCCTCTCGCCCGCTGTCTGGGTCAAGGACGGCGCCGAGGTGTCCGACTCCGTGCTGATGGACGGTGTGCACGTCGGTGAGGGCGCGATCGTGCGCAACGCGATCCTCGACAAGGGCGTCCGGGTGCCGCCGGGCGCGCGGATCGGCGTTGACCAGGAGGAGGACATCGCCCGCGGCTTCGTCGTCGACGAGGGGCTCACCGTGCTCTCCAAGCAGCAGCGGGTCACCGAGGACTAGGAGCCCGCGCCCAGCTCCTCGCGCCGGCGCAGCAGGAACTCGCGCTCCACGTCGTTGCGGCACGCGGCGATCGCCTGGTCGTACGCCGCCCTGGCCGCGTCCCGGTCGCCGGCGCGCGACAGCAGCTCGGCGCGGACCGCCGCGGGACGGTGGCTGTCGGGGATCTCGAGCCCTTCGAGCGCCGCCAGGCCGGCGGCCGCACCGCGGTCCTCCGCCACCGCCACCGCACGGGCCAACCGCGCCGAGGGCGTCGGCACCACCTGCAGCAGCAGGTCGTACCACCCCACGATGCGGTCCCACCGGGTGTCCTCGGGCGTCGGCGCCGTCGCGTGCTCGGCGGCGATCCGGGCCTGCAGCACGTACGACGCCGCAAGCGGGGTCAGCGGGCCGGTCAGGGCAGGCGCCGCCAGCAGGCGCGTGGCCTCGGCGATCTCGTCGTGGTGCCAGCGGGTGCGGTCCTGGTCGGTGAGCAGCACGAGCCGTCCGGCGCGGACCCGGGCGTCGCGCCGGGCGTGCTGGAGCAGCATGAGGGCCAGCAACGCGACCAGCGCGGGCTCGTCGGGTCGCAGCCCCAGCACCACGCGTACGAGCCGGATGGCCTCGCCGGACATCTCCGCGCGCAGCAGGTCGGGACCGGTGCCGGGGGAGTAGCCCGCGGTGAAGGCGAGGTAGGCCGTCTGCGCCACGATGTCGAGACGCTCGGGCAGGACCGATGCGTCCGGGACCGCGAACGGGATGCCGGCACCCACGATCCGCTTCTTGGCGCGGGTGATCCGCGCCGCCATGGTCGCCTCCGGGACGAGGAACAGGCGGGCGATGTCGGCGGTCGGCACGCCGAGGACCAGGCGCAGGCTCAGTGCGCTGGCCGACTCGGGCGCCAACGCCGGGTGGGCACACATCAGCACCAGGCGCAGGACGTCGTCCTCGACGAGGCTGCCGCCGTCGGCCATGGTGCGTGAACCCTCCTGGTGGCGTTCGGCGTCGGTCAGGAGCACCGGCAGCTTGCGTCGCGCCACCTCCTCGGTGCGCAGGCGGTCGAGCACCCGGCGGCGGGCGGCGGTCAGCAGCCAGGCGGCCGGCTTGTCGGGCACGCCGTCCACCGGCCAGGTGCGGCTGGCCGACTCCACGGCGTCGCCGAGCGCGTCCTCGACCAGGTCGAGCCGACGGAACTGCGACAGGAGCAGGGCCACGAGCCGGCCCCACTCCTGCTGCACGACCTGCTCGAGATCGTCCACGCCGTCCCTTCCGCCCGAGGCCCCGCTCAGACCATCACGTCGACGGTCGGGTGGATCTGGATGTCGTAGGGCGGCAGGACAGCGAGCAGCTCCACGAGGACGTCGAGGTCAGGTGCCTCGATCAGGTAGAAGCCGCCCATGCCCTCGATCGCCTCCGCGTAGGGGCCGTCGGTCAGCTGCACCTGCCCCGCGGGCGTACGCATCACCGTGGCGTCACTCGGATCGCTGAGCGCCTCGCCGGCGAGCAGCTCGACGCCTTCACGCTCCCGGCAGGCACGGTCGAAGTCGCCGAAGCGACCCATCACCTCGACCTGCTCCTCCTCCGTGTGCTCGGACCACTTCTTGACGGCCCCGTCGCCGATCAGCAGCACCAGGTACTTCACGACGCACGCTCCTCGGGCTGCACGCACCGGCGGACCTCGACAGCGTCACCCGTGGCGGCCAGGAGCAGGCAGCACTCCAACAGGTCGTCGAGGTCGGCGGACTCCACGACGTAGAAGCCGCCCACCTGCTCCCGGGTCTCGGCCCACGGACCTTCGGTCACGGTGGTCGCGTTCGGGGCGATGGTGCGCGCCTCCGACGCCCGGTGCAGCTCGGCCCCGCCGGTGATGCGGTGCCCCCGCTCGACCAGCTGGGCGGAGAACTTCTCGTGGGCACCGTAGCCGGCGCGACGTTCCTCCTCGGAGAGGTTCCACCAGCGCTCGGCGTCACCCATCAGCAGCACGACGTACTCGGTCATCTCGGTCTCCTTCACTGTGTCGGTCATTGAGCCATGCGGCGGAGCTCGATGTGCTCTCCCCGCGCGGCGAAGCGCTCGCAGGTGGCCCGCAGGTCGGCCTCGTCCTCGCTGTCGACGAGGTAGAAGCCGACGACCTGCTCGGCCGTCTCGGAGAACGGGCCCTCCGTCACGAGCGCCTCCCCGTCGACGCCCGGGCGCATCGACGTGGCCCGGTCCGACGCCTCGAGCGGGCCGGCGACCACCAGGGTGTGCCCACCCGCCTTCAGGTCCGCGTGGAACTGCTCGTGGGACCGCATGCCCTTCTCGTGCACCTCCGGCGGCAGCTCGGCCCACTCGGCCTCGGGGGCAGGAAGCAGGATCAGGTAGCGGCTCATGGGCGGGTGTCTCCTCCTGGAAGCGCGGACCGCGGGTGCGGCCTCACCACTGTGACGGACCAGGGTGGTCCGGATCGACAGGCCAGCGGCGCCCTTCTCGACGGAACCCGTCTCGACGGCGCTCGGTCCGGGCACCAAGATGGGGTCATGGCCAACCACGAGAGAGCCGGACAGCCCGCCCGCACGGAGGACCTCATCGACGTCTCCCACCTGGTGACGGCCTACTTCGACCTGGAGCCCGACCCCGACGACGTCGCGCAGCAGGTCGCCTTCGGCACGAGCGGGCACCGCGGCACCTCGCTCACCACGTCGTTCAACGAGGTGCACATCGCCGCGACGACGCAGGCGATCTGCGACTACCGGCGCGAGCAGGGCTACGACGGTCCGCTGTTCATCGGTCGCGACACCCACGCGCTCTCCGAGCCGGCGTGGGCCACGGCGCTCGAGGTGCTGGTCGCCAACGACGTGACCGTGCTCGTCGACGACCGGGACGGCTTCACCCCCACTCCCGCCGTGAGCCACGCGATCCTGCGCGCCAACCAGGGGCGTACGACGGGTGCCGGGCTGGCCGACGGCATCGTGGTGACCCCGTCGCACAACCCGCCGCAGGACGGCGGGTTCAAGTACAACCCGCCGCACGGCGGACCGGCCGACTCCGACGCGACGACCGTCATCGCTGCCCGGGCCAACGAGCTGATCCGCGGCAACATCGAGGGGGTCCGCCGGGTGGCCTTCGCGAAGGCGCGCGCCGCGGTGGAGGGCTACGACTTCCTCGGGACCTACGTCGACGACCTCCCCTCGGTGCTCGACCTCGACGCCATCCGCGACGCCGGCGTCCGCATCGGAGCCGACCCCCTCGGCGGGGCGAGCGTGGCCTACTGGGGCGAGATCGCCGAGCGCCACCGCCTCGACCTCACGGTCGTCAACCCGCTCGTGGACCCGACGTGGCGGTTCATGACGCTCGACTGGGACGGCAAGATCCGGATGGACTGCTCCTCGCCCCACGCGATGGCCTCGCTGGTGCAGCGCAAGGACGAGTACGCCATCGCCACCGGCAACGACGCCGACGCGGACCGGCACGGCATCGTCACGCCGGACGCGGGCCTGATGAACCCCAACCACTTCCTCGCCGTCGCCATCGCCCACCTCTTCGGCGGTGCACGCCCCGACTGGCCCGCGACCGCCCGGATCGGCAAGACGCTCGTGTCGAGCTCGATGATCGACCGGGTGGCCGAGTCGATCGGCAAGCCGCTGGTCGAGGTGCCCGTCGGCTTCAAGTGGTTCGTGCCGGGCCTGATGGACGGCTCGTTCGGCTTCGGTGGGGAGGAGTCCGCCGGCGCGTCGTTCCTCCGGCGCGACGGCTCGACGTGGACCACCGACAAGGACGGGCTGTTGCTGGCGCTGCTCGCCAGCGAGGTCCTCGGCGCCACCGGCCGCACCCCGAGCGAGCACTACGCCGCGCTGGTCGAGCAGCACGGCGACCCGGCGTACGCCCGCATCGACGCCCCCGCCGACCGCGCGGAGAAGGCCAAGCTCGGCGCGCTCTCGCCCGACGACGTCGGCGCCACGACACTGGCGGGGGAGGCCATCACCGGCAAGCTCACCGAGGCGCCGGGCAACGGCGCGAAGATCGGCGGGCTCAAGGTCACGACCGAGTCCGCCTGGTTCGCGGCGCGGCCCAGCGGCACCGAGGACGTCTACAAGATCTACGCGGAGTCGTTCCGCGGACCCGAGCACCTCGCCCAGGTGCAGGACGAGGCGCGGGAGGTCGTCAGTACGGCTTTGAGGTGAGGAAGTGGTACGCGCCGCTCGACTGGGCAGGGACCGTGATCGGCCCCGCCTCGATCGGTCCGGACCCCGCGCCGCCGTGGTGGCGCGCGCGGGCGTCGTCGAGGTCCTCGCCCTCCATCTGGGCGCGCGAGAACTTGACGGCGACCACGGAGTCGAGGCGGACGAGGAACTGGTCCCCGGCGCCGTCGTCGAGCACCGCCCCCAGGCCGTCGCACCCGATGACGTGGCCCGCGAGCCACTCACCCTGGACGAGCACCTGCACACCGGCGCCCGAGTCCTCGGCGT
Source organism: uncultured Actinomycetota bacterium (assembly GCA_963740115.1). Lineage (GTDB taxonomy): Bacteria > Actinomycetota > Actinomycetes > Propionibacteriales > Nocardioidaceae > Nocardioides. The sequence goes on from CAVUCQ010000009.1 coordinate 119,573, forward strand.
GACGCAGCAGCGTCCCCACGCTGAACATCGTGCTGGACATCTTGGTCATGAATACCCCCCACAAGGTATGTAGTGACCCGGAAGGTATGCCCGCGGCGTCGTCGTGGTCCGGCAGTGGGTCCAGCGTGAGCGAGGTCTTCGAGAAACCTTGATCCAGCGTGCAGGTTTCTAGCCCGCTGGTGTGGACCGCTCGACGACCTGCCGCAGCGAGCCGGCGGTCAGCATGCCGAACGTGCCGCCGTACGACGTCCCGAACCGGCTGCCGCAGAAGGCGTCGGCGACCTCCGCCGGTGCGAAGCGCACCAGGAGCGAGCCCTGGAGGCAGGCCGCCATCTGGCCGGCGAGCCGACGGGCGCCGGACTCCAGGCCCGCGGAGTCCCCCAGGAGCGCGAGCGTGTCGTCGACCGCCCGGTCCAGACGGCTGTCGGCCCCGCGCGCGGTGCCGACCTCCGTGATCCAGGCCTGCAGCACCTCCGGCTCCCGGCCGAGCGCGCGCAGCACGTCGAGGGCGTTGACGTTGCCCGAGCCCTCCCAGATCGAGTTGAGCGGCGACTCGCGGAACATGAGCGGAAGGCCGGAGTCCTCGACGTAGCCGTTGCCGCCGAGGCACTCGAGCGCCTCGGCCACCATCGCCGGCGTGCGTTTGCACACCCAGAACTTCGCCAGCGGTAGGGCGATCCGCCGCAGCGCTGCCTCGTGCGGGTCGCCGGGGCGGTCGACGGCGGCGGCCAGGCGCATCGCGAGGGCGGTGGCGGCCTCCGACTCGACCGCGAGGTCGGCCACGACGTTCTGCATCAGGGGCTTGTCGGCCAGCAGGCCGCCGAAGGCGGACCGGTGGGCGACGTGCCAGGACGCCTCGGCGAGCGCGTGCCGCATGAGGGCGGCCGAGCCGATGACGCAGTCGAGACGCGTGGCGGCGACCATCTCGATGATCGTGCGCACGCCGCGGCCCTCGTCGCCGAGGCGCTGCGCAAGCGTGCCGTCGAGCTCGATCTCGCTGGAGGCGTTGGAGCGGTTGCCCAGCTTGTCCTTGAGCCGGACGACGTCGAGGCGGTTGCGGGTGCCGTCGGCCAGGACGCGCGGCACCACGAAGCAGGTCAGCGCCTGCCCTCCCGGTCCGCCGTCGGTCTGGGCGAGCACGAGGAACACATCGTTCATGGGAGCGGAGGTGAACCACTTGTGCCCGTGCAGCGTGTACCAGCCGTCCTCCGCCGTGGGCCTCGCCCGGGTCTGGTTGGCGCGCACGTCCGAGCCGCCCTGCTTCTCGGTCATGCCCATCCCGGCGAGCGCCCCCGACTTGGTGGACCTGGCTCGGAGGCCCGGGTCGTAGGACCTGGCCGCCAGCAGCGGGGTCCACTCCTTGGCGATCGCGTCGTCGGCGCGCAGCGCAGGCACGGCGGCGTACGTCATCGAGACGGGGCAGCCGTGCCCGGGCTCGGTCTGGGACCACGCGAAGAAGCCGGCCGCGCGCCGGAGATGGGCGTGCGGGTCGCCCGCCTCCTGCTGCTCCCACGGCGCGGCCTGCAGGCCGTGGCCCACCGCACGCTCCATCAGCCAGTGCCAGGACGGGTGGAACTCGACCTCGTCGATCCGGTCGCCCCAGCGGTCGTACGGCACCAGCTGCGGGTGGTGGCGGTTGGCGAGCATGCCGTGCTCGCGAGCCTCCTCGGTGCCGGCCTCGGCGCCCAACGGAGCCAGCTCCTCGACGAGCGCCGGCGACCCGTGGCGGGCCATCGCCTCGGTCAGCGCGAGGTCGGAGGTGACCACGTTGTGGCCCACCAGGGCGGGAGCCTGGTTGGCGGCCGCCTGACGGCCACCGAGGTCGGGGAGGTCGGTCATGGGCCCAACCGTAGGCGCTGGCCGGGCAGTGCGACCGGGCAACCCGCGGCCGGGGTTCGCTCCGACCGCCGGCCCAGTGGATAGCGTGGCGCCCATGGTCGAGGCGCGGGAGGAGAACCCTGCTCCGCGCCGCGTGGAGGTCCTCGCGCGCCGCTGGGGCGACCACCTCTGGCGGATCGTCGTCACGACCGTCGGGTCGTGCCTGCGCCACCGGGTGACCGGGCTGGCCGCGGAGGCGGCGTTCTTCGCCGTGCTGTCGGTCCCGCCGCTCATCTTCGCGCTGGCAGGTGCGATCGGCTTCGTCAGCGACCGGTTCACCGCCACCCAGCTCGAGGACATCAGCAACTCGGTGCTCGAGATCTCCCGTCAGGCGCTGACCGACCGGGCCGTCGACAAGATCATCGAGCCGACCATCCGCGAGGTGCTCGGCGGAGGTCGCTACGACGTCATCTCGATCGGCTTCATCCTCGCGCTGTGGTCGGGGTCGCGCGCGCTCAACGTCTTCGTCGACACGATCACGATCATGCACGGCCTCGGTGGGCACCGCGGGATCGTCGCCACCCGTGCGCTCTCGTTCGTGCTGTACGCCCTGGCGATGGTCACCGGTGCCCTGAGCATCCCGCTCGTGGTCGCCGGCCCCACGCTCGTGGACCGCGTGCTCCCGGAGCGGCTCGACTTCCTCAACAGCCTCTACTGGCCGGTCGTGCTCCTGGTGTGCATCTGCTTCCTCGCCACGCTCTACCACGTGTCGGTGCCGGTGCGGACCAAGTGGCGCTTCAACCTGCCCGGGGCGACGTTCTCGCTGTTCTGCTGGGTGGCCGGGTCCTACGTCCTGCGCTGGGTGCTGACGGTGACCGCGGCCGAGTCGCGCTCGATCTACGGACCGCTGGCCGCACCCATCGCGGTGCTGCTCTGGCTCTACCTCCTGGCGCTCGCCGTCCTCATCGGAGCGGCGGTCAACGCGGCCTTCGACACGGTCTTCCCGCAGAAGAGCACGACGCGCGCACGGCTCGAGCTCGTGCAGCGCCTGCGCGAGCGCATCAGCGTGCGAGACTCCTGACCGTGTCGACGTCCAGCCACCAGCCCAGCGTGGGACGGGTGTCCCTGCCGGACCGGAACCGGTCGCCGTGGTGGGAGCTGGGACGTCGGCTGCTGATGGCGCTGGGCATCCTCGTGGGCACCGTGATGCTGGTCTACTTCGACCGTGACGGCTACGTCGACGCCAACGACCCGACCAACACGGTCAGCCTGCTCGACGCGTTCTACTACACGACGGTCACGCTCAGCACGACCGGCTACGGCGACATCGCCCCGGCCTCGGAGCAGGCCCGGCTGGTCAACGCGCTGGTCATCACGCCGGCCCGCATCGCCTTCCTGGTCCTGCTGATCGGCACCACCCTGGAGGTCCTCGCCTCGCAGGGCCGCGAGATGTTCCGGGTCGCCCGGTGGAGGAAGAAGATGAACCAACACGTCGTCGTCGTGGGCTACGGCACCAAGGGCCGCAGCGCGATCGAGACGCTCGTCAGCAACGGCTACGACCGCGACGCCATCACGGTGGTGGACCCCAGCTCGGTGGCCGTCGCCGACGGCAACCGCGACCAGCTGGTGGTCATCGCGGGCGACGCCACGCGCCGCGGGGTCCTGCGCCAGGCCGAGGTCGAGAAGGCCACCCACGTCATCATCACCACCGACCGCGACGACTCCAACGTGCTCGTGACCCTGACCGTGCGCCAGCTCAACCCCGACGCCTGGATCGTGGCGGCGGTGCGCGAGCACGAGAACGTCCCCCTCATGCGCCAGTCGGGTGCCAACGCGGTGATCACGTCCTCGGACGCCGTCGGCCGCCTCCTCGGGCTCTCGTCCATGTCGCCGATGCTCGGCTCGGTGATGGAGGACCTGATGACCTACGGCGAGGGCCTCGAGGTCGCCGAGCGCGACCTGCTCGTCACCGAGGTCGGCAGGCAGCCGCAGTCGCTGCCCGACCAGGTCATCGCGGTGATCCGCGACGAGAGGGTCTACCGCTACTTCGACCCGGTCGTCTCGCTGCTCGCCCGCGGCGACCGGCTGGTCGTCGTGCGCCCGGCCAAGGAGCTGCCCTGGGCGCCGCGTCCCGGGACCCACGGCGAGGACCTGGCCGACGAGGACGACTAGGCGTGCCCCTGTGATCGCGTCGCACGCCCACCGGTTCGTCTTCGTCAAGACGCGCAAGACCGCCGGGACCAGCCTGGAGATCGCGCTCTCGCGCCACTGCGGCCCGGACGACATCGTCACCCGGATCAGCCCGGAGGACGAGGAGCTCCGCGCAGCCGCCGGGGGAGTGGGACCGCAGAACGACGACACCGACCCCAGCTCGTACGCCCACATGGGCGCCCGCCGGGTCATCGACGTGATCGGCCGCGAGACCTGGGATTCCTACTTCACGTTCGCGGTGGAGCGAAACCCCTTCGACGTGGTCGCGTCGTCCTACCGCTACAGCGCCCGCAAGCCGTCGTTCACTAAAAGCTTCGCCGAGTTCGTGCGCACATCGCGGCGCCTGGACCGGCTCGCGCTGAACGAGCGCCTCTACCGGCTCCGCGGCCGCGTGGTCGTCGACCGGGTCTACCGTTACGAGGACCTGCCCGGTGCGGTGGCCGACATCTCGTCGCGGCTCGGGCTCCCGCTCGACCTCCCGCACGCCAAGCAGGGGAGCGGTCCGCACTACCGCGAGCTCTACGGGCCGGGGGACGCCGAGATCGTGGCCACGCGGTTCGCGCGCACGATCCGTGAGTTCGGCTACGAGTTCTGAGGGCGTACGGGCATCGGCGCCGCTGGTGGCACACCCCAGTTGTTCCGGCTTCCGGCCAACTTTTGTCCGTTACTGGACAAAAGATTGACCCGCGAGGCGTCCTCTCCGTACGTTCGAGTACCGCTGTGACGCACGCCACACAGTTCCCTGCTGATCCAGTGATCGATTCTCGAGGAGCACCATGAACACCCCTGACATCAAGTCCACCGAGACACCCGCGCTGATCCGGAGGCTCGGCCTCAGCCGGCGCCAGTTCATGGCAGCCTCGACCGGCCTTGCCGCCGCCTCAGTGGCCGGCCCCCTACTGGCCTCACCTGCCGCCGCAGCAGGCAACGGCGTCCTGGTCCCCAGGGGCAAGCTCGGCATCATCCTCTACACCGTGCGCGACGCCATCGGCCGCGACCCCAGCACCACGGACCTCGCTTCGGGCTTCAAGGAGGTCCTCGCGGAGCTGGCCCGGATCGGCTACAAGCAGATCGAGTTCGCCGGCTACACCCAGCACCTCAACGCCGAAGGCGGACGCACTCCGGCCCCGGAGGTGCTCAGGCAGTGGCTCGACGACAACGGACTGGAGGCCGAGGGCAACCACGGCAGCATCCCGAGCACGATCACCGAGGCCAGCCTGGCGAGCTTCGACGCCGCCTGCGAGGCCGCCAACATCCTGGGCATGGGCCACATCGGCACGGGCAGCGACCCCACCGGCTCGGCCTACCTCGCCGACTGGCAGGCCGCGGCCGAGCGATGGAACATCCTCGGCGAGCGGGCGATGAACATGCACGGGCTGAAGCTCTACACCCACAACCACTCGCCGGCGTACAGCTTCCTGCTGGACAGCGGGCCGCTCGACGCAACCGGCCGCCCGACCCGCTCGTCGGGCATCCGTCGCCTCGAGTGGTTCTTGGACAACACCGACTCGCGCTACGTCTTCCTGGAGATGGACATCTTCTGGGCGCACGTGGCGCAGTACCAGCACCACACCTACATCGCGCCCGACGGCTCGTCGGTGCAGGACATCTTCGACCCGCTGGCCACCGTCAACAACTACGGCCCCATGCGCTACCCGCTGTTCCACGCCAAGGACGGCGACTCGCGGCCGGGCACCACGAACGGCTACGAGATCGTGCCCTTCGGCGTCGGTGACATCGACTACCAGGCGTTCTTCAGTGGGGTGGCCGCCAAGGGCTACCACAACCCGATGTGGGAGCAGGACAACGCCGGAGGCGGCACCGCCAACCCCGGTCAGTCGCTGGCCTACGCCCAGCTCAGCTACGACAACCTGGCCAGCCTCCGCGGCTGACGTTCCAGCGTCACCCAGCGACGCACGGTTCTAATCGGGCCCAGCCAGTTCGCCTATTTGCTGATTGACGCTGGTGCGCGGACGTGGCAACGCTGAAAGGCGGACGCCGCGCGCGCGGACTCGGGCATCCGCACACGGCAGGCGGTCAGACTGATGCGCACGACGATTCAACGAATGGCGCTGTTAGGCGTACTGGTGAGCGGCTTGTTGGTGGCACTTGCGACTCCGACCAGCGCCGCCACCGATCAGATCTCCGGGGTCTCGTACTACGACACGACGGGCGAGGAGTGCGGCCCTCCTCCGCCCGGGTACGAGGACTTCACCACCTACCCACCACTCGTGATGATGGGCGACCTGGAGGGCTGCTGGTACACGCGAGTCGACGCGTTCCGGGACAACGGCGCTCCGAGCGGGGTCTACATGGAGAGTGGTCAGGAGGTCTTCGTCGGCACCCTGAACGGCGAGGAGGAGGGCATCTTCGTGACCAGCTACAGGTTCGAGTCCCAATGGACTCCGGACGTGTCGACCGGGTCGGAGGTGCACGGACGCTGCCAGCACCCCCTCGTCGCCGGCACCGGCGACTTTGCGGGCGCCACGGGCCGGCTCGACTTCAAGGACGACGTCACCACCGGGCTGTACTACTACCGCGGGCACATCACGCTCGGATAGCGCAGGGACGCGATCCGAGCGTCCGGCTGCATGACGCCTGCGGGGGGACCGCATAACAGCCCCTGACCGTGCATCACTGCAGGTCAGGGGCTGTTTTCCTGTTGGTGGGCGATACTGGGTTTGAACCAGTGACCTCTTCCGTGTCAAGGAAGCGCGCTACCGCTGCGCCAATCGCCCGGGTGTTGAGTTGTCATGCGAGGTGGGTACGGGATTTGAACCCGTGTAGACGGATTTGCAGTCCGTTGCCTCGCCTCTCGGCCAACCCACCGTGGAGGTTCCGTGAAAGTACGGGGGAGACCTTCCGAGCGGACAACGAGACTCGAACTCGCGACCTCAACCTTGGCAAGGTTGCGCTCTACCAACTGAGCTATGTCCGCCTGCATCCCGTCGCCGGCGAACCGGCTCCAAGTGCGAGCAGAACAGTAGCCGATGCCCAGACGAGGGCCAAAATCGCCCCCCGCGCCGCGTGTTCCGCCCCCGTCGCGGGTGCCGGAAGGCCCCTACAGTGAAGGCATGCGCGCGTGGCTCAACGGTGAACTGATGGTGGATCCGACCCAGGGAGCCGTCGCGGTGACCGACCACGGATTCACCGTGGGGGACGGGGTCTTCGAGGCGGTCAAGACCCTGCAGGGCCGACCCTTCGCGCTCACCCGTCACCTCGCGCGCCTGGAGCGGAGCGCCGCCGGCCTCGGGCTGCCGGCGCCGGACCTCGACGACGTACGCCGGGGGGTCGAGGCGGTCGTCGAGGACGACCCGATCGGACGCCTGCGGATCACGTACACCGCCGGACGTGCCCCGATGGGCTCCGGGCGCGGTGACGGTCCGCCCACCCTGGTCGTCGCCTACAGCGCCATCGTGCCGGCAGCCGACACGACGTCGGTCGTCACGGTGCCGTGGACCCGGAACGAGAACGGCGCCACGGCGGGCCTCAAGACCACGTCCTACGCCGAGAACGTCATCGCGCTGGCCTACGCCGTCGAGCACGGCGGCACCGAGGCGATCTTCACCAACACCGCGGGGAACCTGTGCGAGGGCACCGGCTCCAACGTCTTCTACGTCGTCGACGACGAGCTGCGCACCCCCAGCCTCGCTGCGGGCTGTCTGGCGGGCATCACCCGCGAGCTGGTCATCGACTGGTGCGGCGCCCGGGAGGTCGACGAGCCGCTCGCAGACGTCCTCGGCGGCCTGAGCGAGGCATTCCTCGTCTCGACCACGCGCGACGTGCAGGCCATCGCCCGCTGGGACGGCCGTGACCTGCCCGCTCCCGGCCCGGTCACGCAGCGGTGCGCGGAGACCTGGGCCGCCCGCGAGGCTGAGACGATGGACCCGTGAACGCTCCCGACTCCCTCCTCGACCCGGCGATCGCGTCCCGGCTCCGCCACACCGCGGAGGGCCTCGTCCCCGTCGTCGTGCAGCAGCACGGGTCCGGCGAGGTGCTGATGCTGGCGTGGGTGGACGACGAGGCCCTCGGCCGCACGATCGACACCGGCCGGGCGACGTACTGGTCGCGCTCGCGGCGCGAGTACTGGGTCAAGGGCGACACGTCCGGGCACGTCCAGTGGGTCAAGGAGATCCGCCTCGACTGCGACGGTGACACGCTCCTCTTCGTGGTCGACCAGGTGGGCGCGGCGTGCCACACCGGCGACCACACCTGCTTCGACGCCGACCTCGTGCACCGCGTCGATGGCTGAGCCAGCGACGAGGCGACGCACCTTCGGCCCGGTCGTCCTGCTGGGCCTCGGGTCCGCGGCACTCGCAGCGGTGGCCGGCACGAAGCCCTGGGTGACCGGCACGTCCGGCGCCGTCGACGCCGACGCGGACACCGGCTCCGCGATGGCGTCCGCCCTCTCCCTCGACGGGGTGCGCGAGTCGCCACTCGCGGCCGCTCTGGCGCTTGCGGTCCTGGCGTGCTGGGGAGTCCTGCTGGTGACCCGCGGGCGCGTGCGCCGCGCGGTCGCCGTGCTCGCCGCGGTCCTCGCAGCGGGACTCGTGGTCGTGACGGTGGAGGCCTTCTGGAGCCTGCCCGACAAGCTCGCCGAGGCCCTTCTGGAGCTGTCGGGCACCGACACGGTCGAGACCGGGCTCACGCCCTGGTACGCCGCGGCGCTCGTGGGCGCAGCCCTCAGCCTCGCCACGGCGCTCGCCGCCGTGGTGCTGGTCCCTTCGTGGCCCGAGATGGGCACGAGGTACGACGCCCCGACAGCCCCGCGGAGCGACCCGGAGGCCGCGACCGCGCCGCCGCCGACGGAGAACATCGACATCTGGAAGGCCCTCGACGAAGGTCGGGACCCGACCGCCTAGACTCGCTGCGCACACGATCGCGCGACGAAGGAGCACCCACGATGGCTAGCCACGGCAACACCCCCGCTGCTTGGACCGCGGTGGCGGTCGCGATGCTCGGCTTCGTCGTCGGCAGCGTGGCCCTCCTCCAGACGCCCGCCAGCATGACCTTGCTGTGGATCGGCATCGCGATCGCGCTCATCGCGTTCCCCTTCTTCCTGGTGCTGTCCAAGCTGGGCTACAACTCCTCCGACCACTGAGTCCCCGGACCCGTACGACGCGGTCCGACCACTGGGCACCGCCCTCGGGTGGGCTGGGTCCGGGTGAGAGGCTGAGCGCATGCCTGCGACCGCTTCCGTGCTCGACGACATCGTCGCCGGAGTGCGTCAGGACCTCGCGCGCCGCGAGGCGGCGCTCCCGCTGAACGAGCTGCTCGCGCACGTGGCCGAGGCCCCGGCGCCCCGCGACCCGATGCCGCACTTCCGGTCGCGTGGCTCGAGCGTGATCGCCGAGGTCAAGCGACGCAGCCCGAGCAAGGGCGACCTGGCCGACATCGCCGACCCGGCGGCGCTCGCGACGGCGTACGCCCGGGGCGGGGCCGCCGCGATCTCGGTGCTCACCGAGGAGCGACGCTTCGGCGGCAGCCTCGACGACCTCCGCAAGGTCCGGGCCGCGGTCGACATCCCGATCCTGCGCAAGGACTTCATCGTCGAGACCTACCAGCTCGTCGAGGCACGCGCCGCCGGCGCCGACCTGGCGCTGCTGATCGTCGCCGCCCTCGACGCCGACACCCTGCGCCGCCTCCACGACGAGGCGTCCGAGCTCGGCCTCACCGTGCTGGTCGAGGTCCACGACGAGGCCGAGGCCGAGCGCGCCCTGGCCCTGGACGCCGAGCTGATCGGCGTCAACAGCCGCAACCTCAAGACGCTCGAGGTCGACCCCGACGTGTTCGGTCGCCTCGCCCCCCAGATCCGCGGCGACGAGGTGCTGGTCGCCGAGAGCGGCATCACCGGCGTCGCCGACGTCCAGCGCTTCGTCACCGAAGGCGCCCGCGTCGTGCTGGTCGGCGAGGCGCTGGTCAAGGACGGGGACCCCGAGGCCGCCGTACGAGCAATGACAGGAGTGACTGCCCCGTGAGCCAGACGCTGGGCCAGCCGGCCCGCCGGCAGAGCAGGTACGAGGCCGACGACCGCGGCTACTTCGGCGAGACGTGGGGCGGGCGCTTCATGCCGGAGGCCCTCGTCTCGGCGCTGGACGAGCTCACCGAGGCGTGGCACGACGCGATGGCCGACGAGGCCTTCGTCTCCGAGTTCGAGCGGGTGCTGCGCGACTACGCCGGCACCCCGAGCCGGCTCTACCACGCCGAGCGGCTCTCGGCGACCGTCGGTGCCCGCGTGCTGCTCAAGCGTGAGGACCTCAACCACACCGGCGCCCACAAGATCCGCAACGTGCTCGGCCAGGCCCTGCTCACCAAGCGGATGGGCAAGACGCGGGTGATCGCCGAGACCGGCGCCGGCCAGCACGGCGTCGCCAGCGCCACGGCCGCCGCGTGGTTCGACCTCGACTGCACCGTCTACATGGGCGCCGTCGACACCCGCCGCCAGGCCCTCAACGTGGCCCGCATGCAGCTCCTCGGCGCCAAGGTCATCCCGGTGGAGTCCGGCAGCGCCACCCTCAAGGACGCGATCAACGAGGCGCTGCGCGACTGGGTCGCGAGCGTCGACCACACCGCCTACCTCTTCGGCACCGCCGCCGGCCCGCACCCGTTCCCGAGCATGGTCCGCGACTTCTGCCGCGGCATCGGCGACGAGGCGCGCGCCCAGTGCCTCGACCAGTACGGCGTCCTGCCCGACGCGGTCGCGGCCTGTGTCGGCGGCGGCTCCAACGCCATCGGCCTCTTCACCGCGTTCCTCGAGGACGAGGGCGTCGAGATCCACGGCTTCGAACCGGGCGGGGACGGCGTGGAGACAGGTCGCCACGCGGCCACCATCCACGCCGGCGAGGCCGGGGTGCTCCACGGCGCCCGCACCTACGTCCTGCAGGACGAGGACGGCCAGACCGTCGAGTCCCACTCCATCTCGGCCGGACTCGACTATCCCGGCGTCGGCCCGCAGCACTCCTGGTTGGCCGCCGCCGGTCGCGCGTCGTACACGCCGGTCACCGACGCCGAGGCGATGCAGGCCATGGCGCTGCTGAGCCGCACCGAGGGCATCATCCCCGCGATCGAGTCGGCGCACGCCGTGGCGGGAGCGCTCGAGGTGGCGAAGCGCCTCGGTCGCGAGAAGGGCCCCGACGCGACGATCATCATCAACCTGAGCGGGCGCGGCGACAAGGACATGGGCACGGCCATCGAGTGGTTCGGCCTGGGCGACGCCGAGGTCGCCGCCGAGGTGGACATCGAGGTGGACGCCGAGGTGGACGCCGCGTCGCAGCCCGAGGCGGAGACCCGATGACGTCGGCGGGCGCCGCCTTCGCGACCGCGCGTGCGGAGGGTCGGTCGGCCCTGGTCGGCTACCTCCCCGCCGGCTTCCCGACCGTCGCGGGCTCCATCGCCGCGCTGCGCGTCATGGTGGAGGCCGGGTGCGACGTGATCGAGATCGGCCTGCCCTACAGCGACCCGGTGATGGACGGCCCGACCATCCAGACGGCCGCCCACCAGGCGCTGGAGGGCGGCGTGCGGACCGCGGACGCGCTGAAGGTCGTCGAGGCGGTGGCGCAGACGGGCGTGCCGACCCTGGTCATGACCTACTGGAACCCGATCGAGCGCTACGGCGTCGAGCGCTGGGCCGCCGACCTCGCTGCGGCGGGGGGAGCGGGCATGATCACCCCCGACATCACGCCCGACCACGGCGGCGAGTGGATCGCCGCGGCCGACGCGCACGACCTCGACAAGGTGTTCCTGGTCGCCCCGAGCTCGACCGACGAGCGGATCGCGATGACGACCGCGGCCTGCCGCGGCTTCGTCTACGCCACGGCCGTCATGGGGGTGACGGGTGCCCGCACGACCACGTCGGAGCTCGCGGCCCCGCTGGTCGCACGTACGCGCGCTGCGACCGACCTCCCCATCGGGGTCGGCCTCGGCGTCAGCAACGGCGACCAGGCCGCCGAGGTCGCCCGGCACGCCGACGGCGTCATCGTGGGCTCCGCGTTCGTCCGGGCGCTGCTCGACCACGCGGACGACGAGACCGCCGGGCTCGAGGCCCTGCGGGCGCTGACCGCCGACCTGGCCGAGGGCGTACGCCGTGGCCGCGCGTAGGGCGATCGCGGCGGCCGCCCTGCTGGGACTGCTGTCCGCGTGCGGCGGCCAGACCGCTGCCGGCTCGATGGAGCTCACCGGCACCCGGCTCGACCCGCCCTTCGAGGTGGCGCCGACGCCGTTGGTCGACACGGAGGGCGAGGCGTACAGCCTGACCGAGGACACCGACGAGGACCTCACGCTGGTGTTCTTCGGCTACACCCACTGCCCCGACATCTGCGGCCAGGTGATGGCCACGTTGGCGGGCACGCTGAGCCGGCTCGACGAGGAGCAGAAGGAGCGGTTGGACGTGGTGTTCGTGACCACCGACCCGTTCCGGGACGACGAGGTCGTCGTGGCCGACTACGTCAACGCCTTCGACCCGAGCATCATCGGGCTCACCGGTGACCTCGACGATCTCGTCACGGTGGCGGAGAGCATGAAGGTCGCCATCGGCTACTTCGACGCCGACGGCACCGAGATCCCGCCCGCCGAGCTCCCCAGGACCGGCTACGAGGTGGACCACGGCACCCAGGTCTTCGCCATCAGCCCGGACGACGAGGTGACGGCGTTCTGGCGTGCCGACGTCTCCCAGGCCCAGCTGGCCCACGACGTCACCATGTTGCTCGACGAAGGATGATGCTCCCCATGCCCGCACTGGACACCGCCCTGGTGACCGTCATGTCCATCCCCAGCCCCGCCGACGGCGTCTGGAACCTCGGACCGCTGCCGATCCGCGGCTACGCGCTCTGCATCATCCTCGGCATCGTCCTGGCGATCTGGATCGGTGAGCGGCGCTGGGTCGCGCGCGGCGGGCAGCCCGGCGAGGTCAGTGACATGGCCATCTGGGCCGTCCCCTTCGGCCTGATCGGCGGACGGATCTACCACGTCGCCACCGACTGGGAGCTCTACTTCGGGGCAGGACGAGAACCCGGTCACCGCGTTGTACGTCTGGCGTGGCGGCCTCGGCATCTGGGGCGCGGTCGCCCTCGGTGCCTTCGGCGCGTGGATCTTCGCCCGGCTGCGCGGCATCAAGCTGCTGCCGCTCCTCGACGCGCTGGCCCCCGGTGTGCTGGTCGCGCAGGCGGTGGGTCGCTGGGGGAACTGGTTCAACCAGGAGCTCTACGGGCGCCCGACCGACCTGCCCTGGGGGCTGGAGATCGACGTCGCGCACCGGCCCTCGCAGTACCTCGACGTCGCCACGTTCCACCCGGCCTTCCTCTACGAGTGCCTCTGGAACCTGGCTGCCTTCGCGCTGCTGATCTGGCTCGACCGGCGCTTCCGGCTCGGCCACGGCAGGGTGGTCGCCCTCTACGTGATGCTCTACACCACCGGCCGGGCCTGGATCGAGAACCTGCGCATCGACGACGTGCAGCTGGACGACGTGCTCGGGCTGCGGCTCAACGTGTGGACGTCGATCGTGCTGTTCGTCCTCGCCGCGGCCTACTTCGTGTGGTCCGCCCGCACGCACCCCGGTCGCGAGGAGCAGGTGCGCACGCGGGAGCCGGAGCCCCAGGACGCGGCCGGTCCCACGGCCTGAAACACGCCCCACCGGCGGCGCAGGCCGGTGATATGTTCCGTCTCGCTCGGGCCAACGTCGTCCCCAGCGGTAACGCCCACCCCCCAGGCCTGCCCGGGAACCCGTTCCCGAGCGTGTCGAGACGACGACGGGAGAATGCCTCCATGCACGCATTCCCGCCGAGCTTCCCGCCTGCGCAGGGTCTCTACGACCCTCGCCACGAGAAGGACGCCTGCGGCGTCGCCATGGTGGCGACCCTGACCGGTGAGGCCAGCCACGACATCGTGGCCAAGGCGCTCACCGCGCTGCGCAACCTCGACCACCGCGGAGCCGCCGGCGCCGAGGTCAACTCCGGTGACGGTGCGGGCATCCTGCTCCAGGTCCCCGACGCGTTCCTCCGCGAGGTCACCGACTTCGAGCTGCCGCCGGCCCGGTCGTACGCCGTCGGCACCGCGTTCCTGCCCGGCGACGCCGACACGGTCGCCAAGACCCGCCAGCGCATCGAGGAGATCGCCGACGAGGAGGGCCTCGCCGTCCTCGGTTGGCGCGAGGTGCCGGTGGACGACGCCACGCTCGGCGCGACCGCGCGCAGCGTCATGCCGACCTTCGCGCAGGTCTTCGTGGCGGGCCGGGGTTCCCGGGTCAGCGGCATGGGGCTGGAGCGCCTGGCGTTCTGCCTGCGCAAGCGCGCCGAGTCCGAGACCGACGTCTACTTCCCGTCGCTGTCCTCGCGCACGCTGGCCTACAAGGGGATGCTCACCACCGACCAGCTCGACCGGGTCTTCCCCGACCTGACCGACGAGCGCGTCGCCTCGGCGATGGCGGTCGTGCACTCCCGCTTCTCCACCAACACCTTCCCGAGCTGGCCGCTGGCCCACCCGTTCCGCTTCATCGCCCACAACGGCGAGATCAACACCGTGATGGGCAACCGCAACTGGATGCGGGCACGCGAGGCCCTGCTCGAGAGCGACCTGATCCCCGGTGACCTCGAGCGCCTCTTCCCGATCTGCACCCCGGGGGCGTCGGACTCGGCGTCCTTCGACGAGGTGCTCGAGCTCCTCCACCTCGCCGGTCGCTCGCTGCCGCACGCCGTGCTGATGATGATCCCCGAGGCGTGGGAGAACCACCGCGACATGGACGCCCAGCGCCGGGCGTTCTACGAGTTCCACTCGACGCTGATGGAGCCCTGGGACGGACCCGCGTGCGTGGTGTTCACCGACGGCACCCAGATCGGCGCCGTGCTCGACCGCAACGGCCTGCGCCCCTCGCGCTACTGGGTCACCGACGACGGGCTCGTCGTGCTGGCCTCCGAGGTCGGCGTGCTCGACCTCGACCCCGCGACCATCGTCCGCAAGGGCCGCCTCCAGCCGGGCCGGATGTTCCTCGTCGACACCGAGGAGCACCGCATCATCGAGGACGAGGAGGTCAAGAGCCAGCTCGCCGCGGAGCACCCGTACGGCGAGTGGCTGCACGCCGGCCTGATCCACCTCGACGACATCGACGAGCTCGAGCACATCGTCCACACGCACGCCTCGGTCACCCGGCGCCAGCAGGTCTTCGGCTACACCGAGGAGGAGCTGCGGGTCCTGCTGAGCCCGATGGCCAACACCGGCGGCGAGGCCCTCGGCTCGATGGGCACCGACACCCCGATCGCCGCGCTCAGCGACAAGCCCCGCCTGCTGTTCGACTACTTCTCCCAGCTGTTCGCCCAGGTCACCAACCCGCCGCTCGACGCGATCCGCGAGGAGCTGGTCACCTCCCTGAGCGGCTCCATCGGCCCGGAGGCCAACCTGCTGGCACCGACACCCGCGTCGTGCCGCCAGATCGTGCTGCCGTTCCCGGTGTTCTCCAACGACGACCTGGCCAAGATCCGGCACATCAACCGCAACGGCGACATGCCCGGCTTCCAGGTGCACATCGTGCGCGGCCTGTACGAGGTCGCCGGGGGAGGGGAGTCGCTCGCCGCGCGGCTCGACGAGCTGTGCGCCGAGGTGTCGGCGGCCATCGCCGACGGCGCGCGGATCATCGTGCTCTCCGACCGCCACACGACCGCCGACCTGGCACCGATCCCGTCGCTGCTGCTCACCGGTGCCGTGCACCACCACCTCGTCCGCGAGAAGACCCGCACCCAGGTGGGCCTGCTGGTCGAGGCCGGCGACGTCCGCGAGGTCCACCACGTGGCGCTCCTCGTCGGCTACGGCGCGGCG
This sequence comes from uncultured Actinomycetota bacterium, assembly GCA_963740115.1. Classification (GTDB taxonomy): domain Bacteria; phylum Actinomycetota; class Actinomycetes; order Propionibacteriales; family Nocardioidaceae; genus Nocardioides. The sequence continues at coordinate 135,404 of CAVUCQ010000009.1, forward strand.
GCCGTCAACCCCTACCTCGCGATGGAGTCCGTCGAGGACCTCGCCCGCGAGGCCTACTACGTGAAGGTCGAGCCGGAGAAGGCTGTCGCCAACCTGATCAAGGCGCTCGGCAAGGGCGTCCTCAAGGTGATGTCCAAGATGGGCGTCTCCACGGTCGCCTCCTACACCGGCGCCAAGATCTTCGAGTCCGTCGGCCTCTCCCAGCAGGTCATCGACCGCTACTTCACCGGTACGACCTCCAAGCTCGGCGGCATCGAGCTCGGCACGATCGCCGAGGAGGTCGCGCGTCGCCACGCGACGGCGTACCCCCGCGGTGGCATCTCGCCGGCGCACCGCGAGCTGGCCATCGGCGGCGAGTACCAGTGGCGTCGCGAGGGCGAGCCGCACCTGTTCGACCCGGAGACGGTGTTCCGCCTCCAGCACTCGACGCGCACCGGCAGCTACGAGATCTTCAAGCAGTACACCGACCGCGTGAACCAGCAGTCGCAGCGCCTGATGACCCTGCGCGGGCTGTTCACCTTCAAGGACGGCCTCCGCGAGCCGATCGACATCGACGAGGTCGAGCCCGTCTCGGCGATCGTGAAGCGCTTCTCCACCGGCGCCATGTCCTACGGCTCGATCAGCAAGGAGGCGCACGAGACCCTGGCCATCGCCATGAACCGGCTGGGCGGCAAGTCCAACACCGGTGAGGGCGGCGAGGACCCCGACCGGCTGTACGACCCCGAGCGTCGCTCGTCGATCAAGCAGGTCGCGTCCGGCCGGTTCGGCGTCACCTCGGAGTACCTGACCAACGCCGACGACATCCAGATCAAGATGGCGCAGGGGGCCAAGCCCGGCGAGGGCGGCCAGCTGCCCGGCCACAAGGTCTACCCGTGGGTCGCCAAGACGCGGTACTCGACGCCGGGCGTGGGGCTGATCAGCCCGCCTCCGCACCACGACATCTACTCCATCGAGGACCTGGCACAGCTGATCCACGACCTCAAGAACGCCAACCCGGCCGCGCGCATCCACGTGAAGCTCGTCTCCGAGGTGGGCATCGGCACGGTCGCGGCAGGCGTGTCCAAGGCCCACGCCGACGTCGTGCTGGTCTCCGGGCACGACGGCGGCACCGGCGCCTCGCCGCTGACCTCCCTCAAGCACGCGGGCGGTCCCTGGGAGCTCGGCCTCGCGGAGACCCAGCAGACGCTGCTCCTCAACGGGCTGCGCGACCGGATCGTGGTGCAGGCCGACGGCCAGCTCAAGACCGGGCGTGACGTGATCGTCGCTGCCCTGCTGGGTGCCGAGGAGTTCGGCTTCGCGACGGCGCCGCTGGTCGTCAGCGGCTGCATCATGATGCGGGTCTGCCACCTCGACACCTGCCCGGTGGGCGTGGCGACCCAGAACCCGGTGCTGCGCGAGCGGTTCAGCGGACAGGCCGACCACGTCGTCAACTTCTTCGAGTTCATCGCCCAGGAGGTGCGCGAGCTGCTGGCCGAGCTCGGCTTCCGCAGCCTCGACGAGGCGATCGGCCGGGTCGGCACGCTCGACGTCGCCGAGGCCGTCGACCACTGGAAGGCGTCCGGGCTCGACCTGAGGCCGATCCTGCACCAGGCATCCCGCCACGGTGAGTTCGGCCAGTTCGCCGACCAGGCCCTGCGCAACACCACGGTGCAGGACCACGGCCTCGACAAGGCCCTCGACAACGAGCTGATCGCCATCGCCGCCCCCGCGCTGGAGTCCGGCGAGCCGGTGCGCGCGCAGGTCGCGATCCGCAACGTCAACCGGACCGTCGGCACGATGCTCGGCCACGAGGTCACCAAGCGCTACCGCGGCGAGGGTCTGCCCGAGGGCACCATCGACATCACGCTGACCGGGTCGGCCGGCCAGTCGTTCGGCGCGTTCGTTCCGCGCGGCGTGACCCTGCGGCTGGAGGGCGACGCCAACGACTACGTCGGCAAGGGACTCTCCGGCGGGCGCATCATCGTCCGGCCCGACCGGGCCGCCACGTTCGAGGCGGGGGAGCAGATCATCGCCGGCAACACGATCGGCTACGGCGCCACGTCCGGGCAGATCTTCCTGAGCGGGCGGGCAGGCGAGCGGTTCTGCGTCCGCAACTCCGGCGCGAGCGCCGTGGTCGAGGGCGTGGGCGACCACGCCTGCGAGTACATGACCGGCGGCGTCGTCGTCGTGCTCGGTCCGACGGGGCGCAACTTCGCGGCCGGCATGTCCGGCGGCTACGCGTTCGTGCTCGACCTCGACGAGACCCGCGTCAACCCCGAGCTGGTCGAGCTCGCGCCCGTCGTCGGCCCGGCTGCCGACGAGCTCAGGTCCCTCGTGGAGCAGCACGCCGAGGAGACCGGGTCCGGCATCGCGGCGGCACTGCTGACCGACTGGGACACCTCCCTCGCCCGCTTCACCGAGGTGATGCCGAGCGACTTCAAGCGGGTGCTCGAAGCCCGCGCGGAGGCCCTCGAGGACGGGCTCGACGAAGAGCAGGCCGCCGCACGGATCATGGAGGTGCTTCATGGCTGACCCCAAGGGATTCCTCAAGCACGGTCGCGAGGTCGCCTCGCGCCGCGAGGTCGCGGAGCGCGTGCACGACTGGGACGAGGTCTATCCCGACGGCGTCGGACGTGCGCTGCTGCCCATCATCACCACCCAGGCCGGGCGCTGCATGGACTGCGGCATCCCGTTCTGCCACCAGGGCTGCCCGCTGGGCAACATCATCCCGGAGTGGAACGACCTGGTCTGGCGCGACGACTGGGACGGCGCGATGGACCGGCTCCACGCGACCAACAACTTCCCCGAGTTCACCGGCCGGCTGTGCCCGGCACCGTGCGAGACGGCGTGCGTCCTCGGCATCAACCAGGACCCGGTGACCATCAAGAACGTCGAGGTCTCGATCATCGACCGCGCCTGGGGCTCGGGCTACGTCCGGCCGCAGCCGCCGGAGTGGCTCTCCGGCAAGACCGTCGCGGTGATCGGCTCGGGTCCGGCCGGCCTGGCCGCCGCCCAGCAGCTCACCCGCGCCGGTCACACCGTGGCGGTCTACGAGAGGGCCGACAAGATCGGCGGCCTGCTGCGCTACGGCATCCCCGAGTTCAAGATGGAGAAGAAGCACCTCGACCGGCGCCTCGACCAGATGCGTCGCGAGGGCACCGTCTTCCGCGCCGGGGTGGACGTCGGCGGCGACCTCACCGGTCCCCAGCTGCTGGCACGCTACGACGCCGTGGTCCTCGCGATGGGTGCCACCGACGCCCGTGACCTGCCGGTCCCGGGCCGGGAGCTCGGCGGCATCCACCAGGCCATGGAGTTCCTGCCCCAGGCCAACCGGGCCTCCCTCGGCGAGGCCCCGACCCCCGACGACTCCGAGCAGATCCTCGCCACTGGCAAGGACGTCGTCATCATCGGCGGCGGCGACACCGGCGCGGACTGCCTCGGTACGTCGATCCGCCAGGGCGCCCGGTCGATCACGCAGCTCGAGATCATGCCGCAGCCCGGCGAGGACCGCCCGTCGGGCCAGCCCTGGCCGACGTACCCCATGACGTTCCGCGTCTCCTCGGCCCACGAGGAGGGCGGCGACCGGGTCTACGCGGTGTCGACGCAGGAGTTCGTCGGCGACGGCGACGGCAAGGTCGCCGGCCTGAGGCTGGTCGAGGTGGACGCGACGTTCCAGCCCGTCGAGGGGACCGAGCGCGAGATCCCCGCGCAGCTCGTGCTGCTCGCCATGGGATTCGTCGGCCCGGAGAAGGCGGGCCTGGTGGAGCAGCTCGGCGTCGAGCTGGACGAGCGGGGCAACGTGCGCCGCGACGAGTCGTACGCCGCCTCGGTGCCGGGTGTCTACGTCGCCGGAGACGTGGGTCGGGGGCAGTCGCTCATCGTGTGGGCGATCGCCGAGGGTCGCAGCGCGGCCGCGTCGGTCGACGCGTTCCTCACCGGCTCGACGACGCTGCCCTCCCCGATCAAGCCCCACGAGCGCCCGCTGACCGTCTGATCGGGTCGTGGACGTGCCGTTGCTTGGAACGTTCCAATGTCCGCTAGGCTGACGCCCGTGCGAAGAGCCAAGATCGTCTGCACCCTCGGCCCTGCGGTGAACACGCCGGAGGGGATCCGAGCCCTCGTGGACGCCGGGATGGACGTCGCGCGGCTCAACATGAGCCACGGGGCGTACGCCGACCACGAGGCCGCCTACCGGTTGGTCCGCCGGGCCTCCGACGAGACCGGTCACGCGATCGGCGTCTTCGCCGACCTGCAGGGTCCCAAGATCCGGCTGGAGACCTTCGCCGACGGGCCTGTGAAGCTCAAGAAGGGCGCGACGTTCACGATCACCACCCGCGACGTCGTCGGCGACGCGGAGCAGTGCGGCACGACCTACAAGGGGCTGCCCGGTGACGTGAAGCCGGGCGACCCCCTGCTCATCGACGACGGCAAGGTCCGCCTGAAGGTGACCGCCGTCGACGGGCAGGACGTGGTCACGGAGGTCGTCGTGCCCGGCAAGGTCTCCAACAACAAGGGGATCAACCTGCCCGGGGTCGCGGTCTCCGTCCCCGCCCTGTCCGAGAAGGACACCGACGACCTGCGCTGGGCGCTGCGTCTCGGGGTCGACTTCATCGCGCTCAGCTTCGTGCGCAGTGCCGCCGACGCGGAGGACGTACGCGTGATCATGCGGGAGGAGAACGTCGTCCTGCCGGTCATCGCCAAGATCGAGAAGCCGCAGGCCATCGACAACATCGACGAGATCGTCGACGCCTTCGACGGCATCATGGTCGCGCGTGGCGACCTCGGCGTGGAGTGCCCGCTCGAGGACGTGCCGATCCACCAGAAGCTCATCATCGACAAGGCCCGCCGCAACGCCAAGCCCGTCATCGTCGCCACCCAGATGCTGGAGTCGATGATCAGCGCGCCGGCCCCCACCCGGGCCGAGGCCAGCGACGTGGCCAACGCCGTCCTCGACGGCGCCGACGCCGTCATGCTGTCCGGCGAGACGAGCGTGGGGGAGTACCCCATCATCGCCGTCGAGACGATGGCCCGGATCGTCGCGTCGACCGAGGACCACGGCCTGAGCCACATGGCCGCCGTGACGTGGAACCCGCACACCCGCGGCGGCATCATCGCCAAGGCGGCGGCCGAGGTGGCCGAGTCCGTCAGCGCCAACTACGTCGTCGCCTTCACCACGAGCGGGGACTCGGCCAAGCGGCTGTCCCGCTACCGGGGACGCATCCCGATCCTCGCCTTCACGCCTCAGGCGCGGACGCGTTCACAGCTGGCCCTCACCTGGGGTGTCGAGACGTTCCAGGGCGCCGAGGTCGAGCACACCGACGAGATGGTGCGCCAGGTCGACGAGGCTCTCCTGGCCATCGGCCGGGTCAAGGAGGGCGACCTCGTGGTGATCATCGCCGGCAGCCCGCCCGGCATCCCCGGCTCCACCAACGCGCTGCGGATCCACCGGATGGGCGATGCGATCAACGAGGCCGCGCCCGCCTACCGACGCCTGAGCTGAGCCACGCCTTCGGGCGCGACCGGCGCGACCCTTCGGCGGGCGGTGCGTGAGCGGCATTTTCGGGGTGCGATATGCGGCTGGGGCACCGCTCGTACGGCGAGCGGACCGTCGTGGACGTGGTCGAGAGGTGCCCCGGGTGAGATTCGAACTCACACTGAATGCTGTTTGAGAGCATCGCCTCTGCCGTTGGGCTACCGGGGCCGACAGCGCTGAAACCGTACCGGACTAGCCTTGGCCCCGTGACGCAGCCCGTGGACCCCAGCCCCGCCCCCGACGTACGCCGCGTGGTGATCGCCGAGGACGAGGCCCTCATCCGGATGGACCTCGCGGAGATGCTCGGCGAGGAGGGCTACGAGGTGGTCGGGCAGGCCGGCGACGGCCAGAAGGCCATCGACCTCGCCCGCGACCTGCGCCCCGACCTGGTGATCCTCGACGTGAAGATGCCGGTGCTCGACGGGATCGCCGCCGCCGAGGTGATCGCCGCCGAGCGGATCGCGCCGGTCGTCATCCTCACAGCCTTCTCCCAGCGCGACCTGGTGGCGCGGGCGCGCGACGCCGGGGCGATGGCCTACCTGGTCAAGCCGTTCCAGCGGGGCGACCTGGTGCCCGCCATCGAGATGGCGGTGAGCCGCTACGCCGAGATCAGCCTGCTGGAGCAGGAGGTGTCCGACCTGCAGGAGTCGCTCGCGACCCGCAAGTCGGTCGACCGGGCCAAGGGCGTGCTGCAGGAGAAGCTGGGCCTCAGCGAGCCCGACTCGTTCCGGTGGATCCAGAAGACCGCCATGGACCTGCGGCTGTCGATGAGGCAGGTGGCCGACGGAGTGGTCGAGCACGGCGTCGGGGGCCTCGGCCCGGGCGAAGGCGCCCACGGCACGTCCGACGCGACCCCGTGACGGCCTGCGCAACCGGACCGGTGACCGGTACAGACCGGTAGGTCACGAAACGGCAACGTCGCGCGCCACAGGGCCCCCAATCGTGTCCCGGGCCACATCCATGGTGTTAGGTTCCCCGCACGAGGCTGCCGAGGTGGACAGCCCAAACAGCCCATAGAACTACGGAGGGATCCATGATCCGCTCATCCAAGACGTGGCAGGGTGTCGCAGTCGCGGCCGCTGCCGGTCTGGTGCTCAGCGCCTGTGGCACGACCGACACCGACGATGGTGGCGAAGCGTCACGGCGACGAATGCAACTTCAAGATCGGCGCCATGGGCGCCCTGTCCGGGGCCAACGCCAGCATCGTGCTCCCGTCCATCGACGGCGCCAAGCTGGCCCTCTCGCAGTGGGACAACGACGACTGCGAGGTCGAGCTCGTCGAGTTCGACACCGAGGGCGACCCGGCCAAGGCCACGCCCGTTGCGACCCAGATCGCGGGCGACGAGTCGTTCATCGGCGTCCTGGGCGGCGCCTTCTCGGGCGAGACCCGTGCGACCAAGACCATCTACAACGACGCCGGCGTGACCATGGTCAGCCAGTCGGCCACGGCGACCGACCTCACCCAGGAGGACCCGGTGGAGGTCTTCCACCGCCTCGTCCCCTACGACGACTACCAGGGTGCCGCGATCGCCAACTACCTCACCGACGAGGTCGGCGCCACCAAGGTGTTCGTCGTCGACAACTCCGAGGCCTACGGCGAGCCCCTGGCGGACCGCGTCGAGGAGACCCTCGGTGACGCCATGGTGCAGCGCGACAAGACCGAGGTCGGCCAGACCGACTTCGCGCCCACCATCTCCAAGATGGAGTCGGCACAGCCGGACGCCATCTTCTACGGTGGCTACATCGCCGAGGCAGCGCCGCTGCTCAAGCAGATCCGCGACGCGGGCATCGACGTCCCGTTCGTCGGTGGTGACGGCCTCTACGGTGGCGACTTCGGCAACGCTGTCGGCGAAGCCGGTGAGGGCGCGGTCGTGATGTGCCCCTGTGCCCCGATCGAGGAGGACAGCACCTTCGCTGCCGACTTCGAGGAGGAGTTCGGCGCCGCGCCGGGCGCCTACGCCGCCGAGGGCTTCGACGCGATGAGCGTCTTCCTCGCCGCTCTCGACGACGGTGCTCGCACCCGCGAGGACGTCGAGGCGTTCGTCGACGGCTACACCGGCGACGGCCTCAGCAAGGAGATCGCCTTCGACGAGAACGGCGATGTCCCGAAGGAGAACGTGTCCTACTGGGCATACAAGAACGAGGGTGGCACTCTGGTGCCGGAGGTCGAGGTCCAGCCCTGACCTGACCCGCGCCTGAAAGATGTGAACCGCGGGGGCGGCCGGTACTCCGGCCGCCCCCGATCCATGGCCCCACCGGGGCCGCATCCTGATCTGAGAGGAGTCCCTGGGTGGACTTCGACGCCTTGCTCAGCGGGCTCGACCGGCACACGCTGGACGGCATCACCCGCGGATCCATCTACGCGCTCGTCGCGCTCGGCTACACCATGGTGTACGGCGTGATGAAGCTCATCAACTTCGCCCACTCCGAGGTGTTCATGGTCGGCACGTGGGCCGTCCTCGGCGTCTACACCATGCTGGGCGTCACGGCCGGGGAGAGCACTGCGGTGGTGATCGGCGCCCTGCTGCTGGCGCTGCTCGGGGCCATGGCCGCGTCCGCGGGAACAGCCCTCGCCGTCGAGCGCATCGCCTATCGGCCGCTGCGACGCAAGGGCGCCCCTCCACTCATCTTCCTCATCACCGGCATCGGGTGCTCCATCGTTCTCGTGGAGACCTTCGGCCAGGTGCTGAACGCCTTCTTCGGGCCGCCCTTCGGCCGCGTCACGGTCAACATCCCGTCGGTGCTGGAGACCAAGGTCCTCTTCACGATCCCGGGCCTCGACCTGGCGATCACCAACACCCGCCTGCTGATCATCCTGGGTGCCATCTTCATGATGCTGGCCCTGGACACGTTCGTGAACAAGAGCCGCCTCGGCCGCGGCGTCCGGGCGGTCGCCCAGGACCCCGACACCGCGTCGCTGATGGGTGTCAACCAGGACCGCGTCATCATGCTCGTCTTCGTCCTGGGTGGCGCCATGGCGGGTGTCGCGGCGCTGCTCTACACGATCCAGTACGACATCACGAAGTTCGACATCGGATTCATCATCGGACTGAAGGCCTTCACCGCCGCGGTGCTGGGCGGAATCGGCAACCTGCGCGGCGCGCTGGTCGGTGGCCTGGTGCTGGGCATCGCCGAGGTCTACTCCTCGACCATCTGGAGCTCGGAGTGGGCCAACGTCACGGCGTTCGTCGTGCTGGTCGTCGTCCTGATGTTCCGACCCACCGGCCTCCTGGGTGAGTCCCTCGGAAAGGCACGCGCATGAGCCAGATCCAAGACGCCTTCCGCTCGATCAAGATGCGGGACCGATTCGCCGAGGCCCCTCCGCTGGTCCGCCAGCTGGTCCTGCTGCTGGTGATCGCATTCGCCTTCTACCTGCCCTACCTCAACATCCTGCCGTTCGCCTACATCCGCACCGACCTCTCCTCGAGCGGGTCGGACTGGTCCAGCGTGCTGTTCCTGGTCGTCGTCTACATGATCGTGGCGGTCGGGCTGAACATCGTGATCGGCCTGGCCGGGCTGCTCGACCTCGGTTACGTCGGCTTCTACGCCCTGGGCGCCTACTCGGTGGCGCTCTTCGGCTCGCCCTCGTCCCCGGTCGTCGAGAGCCTGCAGAACCGGTTCGGCCTCTCCGAGGACTGGGCCGTCCCGTTCGCCATGTGCATCCCGATCTCGATCACGATGTCGCTCATCGCCGGCGTGATCCTCGGCGCCCCGACGCTGCGCCTACGCGGTGACTACCTCGCGATCGTCACCCTCGGCTTCGGCGAGATCATCCGGATCACCGCGCGCAACCTGGACCCCGTGACCAACGGCGCCACCGGCATCGCCGGCGTCCCCGTGCCGCCCGGCCCGGAGATCGACGGCCGCGCGTTCTTCAACACCAGCGACGCCGAGCGGTGGTACTGGTTCGCGCTCGTGGTCCTGATCCTCGTGATCTTCATGGCGCGCCGCCTCGAGTACAGCCGCGTGGGCCGCGCCTGGTTGGCCATCCGCGAGGACGAGGACGCCGCTGCCGTGATGGGCGTCGCGGGCTTCAAGTTCAAGCTGTGGGCCTTCGCCATCGGCGCGTCCGTCGGCGGCATCGCGGGCCTGCTGTTCGGCAGCAAGCAGCAGTACGTCGAGCCCAACGCGTTCATGGTCAACCTGTCGTTCCTCTTCGTGGCCATGGTCGTCATCGGCGGATCGGGCAACGTCGTCGGCGTGCTCCTCGGTGCCTTCTTGCTGACCTACCTGCCGGAGCGGTTCCGTGAGTTCCAGGAGTGGCGTCCGTTCGCCTTCGGCGTCGCCCTGGTCCTGGTGATGATCCTGCGTCCGCAGGGACTGGTGCCGAGCAGACGGAGAGCACGAGAATTCGAGGACCGAAGGGTCGAAGCCGAGGAGGCCGCCGCCGATGCCTGACGAGAAGACCCACGACGTGACCGAGGCCGAAGGCGCCGTCGCGATCGCACCCGACACCTCCGACCACGACGCGCTGGCCATCCACGTCGGCCCCGAGGGCGAGACGCTCCTCGAGATCGACCACGTCACGCTGCGCTTCGGCGGCGTGGTGGCGCTCAACGACGTCCACTTCTCGATCAAGCGGGGCGAGATCCTCGGACTGATCGGTCCCAACGGCGCCGGCAAGACGACGTGCTTCAACGTCATGACGGGCGTCTACACCCCCACCTCGGGGGAGGTGCGCTTCGCCGGCAAGGTCATCAGCGGGACCAAGCCGCACAAGATCAACCAGCTCGGCATCGCCCGGACGTTCCAGAACATCCGGCTGTTCCCGGAGATGTCGGCGCTCGAGAACGTCCTCGTCGGCTGCGACGCACGCCACAAGACGAGCGTCCTGGGCGCACTGTTCCGCGCCTACCGCATGAGGCCGGCCGAGCACGAGCTGCCGCAGAACCCGCTCAAGCGCAGCTTCGCCAAGGTGTTCGGCATCAGCCGGCACACCCTGGAGGAGCGCGCGGGACGCGTGCGCAGCATGGAGCTGCTGAAGTTCGTCGGCATCGCCGACCGGGCCAACGAGCTGGCCCGCAACCTGCCCTACGGCTACCAGCGTCGTCTGGAGATCGCGCGAGCCCTGGCCACCGAGCCGCAGCTCCTGTGCCTGGACGAGCCGGCGGCCGGCTTCAACCCGGCGGAGAAGGAGGACCTCATGGACCTCATCCGCCGGATCCGCGACCTGGGGCACACGGTGCTGGTCATCGAGCACGACATGAAGCTGGTCCTGGGTGTGACCGACCGCATCGTGGTGCTCGAGTTCGGCCAGAAGATCGCCGAGGGCACGCCCGATGACGTCGCCCGCAACCCGAAGGTCATCGCTGCCTACCTGGGAGAGCCCGACGATGCTGCTTGAGATGAACGACGCCGTCCTGAACTACGGCAAGATCGAGGCCCTCCACGGCATCAGCCTCGAAGTGGCCGAGGGCGAGGTCGTGGCCCTCATCGGCGCCAACGGCGCCGGCAAGACCTCCACGATGCGCGCCCTCTCGGGCGTGCGGGGGCTCTCGGGAGGCTCGGTGCTGTTCGAGGGACAGGACGTCACGAAGCTCCGCGCGGACCAGCGGCTGCGCAAGGGACTCGTGCTGTGCCCCGAGGGCCGCGGGATCTTCCCCGGCATGACGGTCACCGAGAACCTCAACATGGGCGCCTACACCCGCAAGGACAAGGCCGCGATGGACGAGGACTACGACCGCGTCTTCGGGCTGTTCCCGCGGCTCCTGGAGCGCAAGAAGCAGGTCGCGGGCACCATGTCGGGCGGTGAGCAGCAGATGCTGGCGATCGGGCGCTCCCTGATGTCGCGTCCCAAGCTGCTGATGCTGGACGAGCCCTCGATGGGACTCGCGCCGATGCTCATCCAGCAGATCTTCGACATCATCACCGAGATCTGCGCGCAGGGCACCACCATCCTGGTCGTGGAGCAGAACGCCAAGCAGGCGCTCACCCGCGCGGACCGTGCCTATGTCCTCGAGACCGGTCGGATCGTGAAGACCGGGACGGGCGCGGAGCTTCTCGACGATCCGTCGGTGCGCGAGGCCTACCTCGGCGTAGCCTGATCGAAGTGCCGGGCGGTAGGGTCGCCCGGGTGTGGTGCCGGGACGGATCGGCAGGGGGGCCACTTGGATGCTCGAGGAAGTGGTGCATCGATGAGTCGCACGCCCGTGAACGTACGTGCAGCAGGCCCCTCGGACGTGGCTTCACTGCGTGAGCTGTGGAGCGACATCCTGCGCAAGGGCGACCTCGACGACCAGATCGCGGACGTGGCCAAGGTCGTGGCGACCGCCCACGAGCGCGACGACCAGTGCGTCGCGGTGGCCGAGATCGACGGCGAGGTGGCAGGTGCCGTCTACCTCGAGGCCAGCACGTTCACCCCGCTCAACCTCGAGCCCGCCGTCCTGGCCGTCTCGCCGCACGTGTTCGCCCAGTTCCGTCGCAAGGGTGTGGGAAGTGCGCTGATGGAGGTGGCCTGCCGCTTCGCCGAGCAGCACGGCATCACCCACGTCCAGACCGCCGCCGCGTCCGAGTCGCGCGACGCCAACCGGTTCATGGCTCGGCTCTCGTTCGCGCCGCAGGCCACCTTGCGCGCGGCCACCACGGCCGCCGTGCGGTCCCGGCTCCCGCAGTCACGCCAGGTCACCCACGCGGCGACGAGCAAGCAGCGGATCGACCGGGTGCTGGCGGCCCGTCGCATCCGACGCGAGCGCGTCCCCGGCTGACCCGGCCTCCGGGGCCGCCGGTCGACGCCGGTCTCACCCCTGGGGCAGCTGCACCAGCGCGCACGTGATGCGCGAGGTGCACACCCGCTTGCCGCGCTCGTCGGTGATCACGATCTCGTACGACGTCGACGTCCGGCCCAGGTGGATGGCGCTCGCCACCCCGGTCAGGGTGCCACTGGTCGCCGACCGGTGGTGGGTGGCGTTGATGTCGACGCCCACGGCGACCTTGTCCGGGTAGGCGTGGATGGCCGACCCGACCGACCCGAGCGTCTCGGCCAGCACGACCGACGCGCCGCCGTGGAGCAGGCCGAAGGGCTGCGTGTTGCCCTCCACGGGCATCGTCGCCACCACCCGCTCGGCCGAGATCTCGACGAGCTCCACGCCCATCTTCTCGTTGAGGCGCCCCATGCCCTCAGGCATGTAGGCGATGAAGTCCTCGATGCCGAGGCCGGCCAGCGAGTCCGGGGCAGGGTCGGACGTGGAGGCGGAGTCGGGAGTCGTGCTCATGCCGGCCATTGTGTCGGAGCGCCACGGCTTGCCCGCGTCGGGGCTGTCGGTCTCGACGGCTAGAGTCGGCGGGTGCCTGGATCGAGTGCGTCTACGAGCGAGCAGTCCCGTCCCCGTCTCCTCCTCCTCGACGGCCATTCCCTGGCCTATCGCGCCTTCTTCGCCCTGCCGGTGGAGAACTTCGCGACGGCCACCGGGCAGCACACCAACGCGGTCTACGGCTTCACCTCGATGCTGGTCAACGTGCTCCGCGACGAGGTGCCCACCCACGTCGCCGTCGCCTTCGACAAGTCGCGCCAGACCTTCCGGCTCGAGGAGTACAGCGACTACAAGGCCAAGCGCAACAAGACCCCCGACGAGTTCGGCAGCCAGCTGCCGCTGATCCGTCGGGTGCTCGACGCCTTGCGCATCCAGCACCTGTCGATGGACGGCTACGAGGCCGACGACATCATCGCCACGCTCGCGACCCAGGCGCTCGACGACGGCATGCAGGTCCTCATCATGACCGGCGACCGCGACTCCATCCAGCTGGTCACCGACGACTCCACCGTCCTCTACACGATGCGCGGCGTCAGCGAGCTGGCCCGCCTCACCCCGGCCGCCGTCCAGGAGAAGTACGGCGTGCCGCCGCACCGCTATCCCGAGCTCGCCGCGATCGTGGGGGAGACCTCCGACAACCTGCCCGGCGTGCCCGGCGTGGGCCAGGGCTACGCCGCCCGGTGGATCAACCAGTTCGACGGTCTCGACAACGTCATCGCCCGCGCCGACGAGATCACCGGCAAGAAGGGTGAGGCGCTGCGCGCCCACCTCGGTGACGTCATCCGCAACCGCCGCCTCAACGCGCTCGTGCGCGACCTGACCCTTCCCGTGCGCCCCGACGAGCTGGGTCGACAGCCCTGGGACCGCACCGAGGGCCTCGAGCTGCTCGACGAGCTCGAGTTCCGCGGCGAGCTCCGCACCCGGCTGCTCGAGACCATCGACCCCGACCCCACCGACGTCGCCGTGGCCGAGTCGGGATTCGAGCTCGACGGACGGCGGCTCGCCCCTGGCGAGGCCGCGTCCTGGCTGGAGCAGCACGCGCCGGCGGGCGAGCGCGTCGGCGTCGCCGTCTCCGGCACCTGGCGGGCCGGCACGGGTGACGTCCACTCGGTCGCCGTGGCCACCGGCGCCGGCCACGCGGCGTGGATCGACGCCACCGACATCGGCCCCGACGACGAGGCCGCGGTCGCGGCGTGGCTGGCCGACCCGAGCCGACCGAAGGCCGTCCACGACGCCAACGGCCCGTCGCTGGCGCTCGCCGCCCGTGGCTGGGAGCTGGCCGGGCTCGAGGTCGACACCGCCCTCGCGGCCTACCTCGTCCAGCCAGACCAGCGTTCCTACGACCTCGCCGACCTGACGCTGCGCTACCTCAAGCGCGAGCTGCGCCAGGACGCGACCGACGCCGACCAGCTCAGCTTCGACGCGCTCGACGACACCACCGCGAGCGACACCGCGATGCTCACGGCCCGCGCTGTCCTCGACCTCGCCGATGCCCTCGACGGAGCCGTCGAGGAGCGCGGCGGCACCCGCCTGCTGAGCGAGGTCGAGCTGCCGTTGATCGGCACGCTGGTGCGGATGGAGCAGGTGGGCATCGCGGTCGACACCGACTACCTCGAGGGCCTCGAGGCGGACTTCGGCGACCAGGTGCGCGCTGCCGCGACCGACGCCTACGACGTGATCGGCAAGGAGATCAACCTCGGCTCGCCCAAGCAGCTGCAGGTGGTGCTCTTCGACGAGCTCGACATGCCCAAGACCAAGCGCACCAAGACCGGCTACACCACCGACGCCGACGCGCTGCAGCAGCTCTACGAGAAGACCGAGCACCCGTTCCTGCAGCACCTCCTGCGCCACCGCGACGTGATCCGATTGCGCCAGACGGTCGAGGGCCTGCTCAAGACGGTCGCCTCGGACGGCCGCATCCACACGACCTACAACCAGATCATCGCGGCGACCGGTCGGCTCTCCAGCACCGACCCCAACCTCCAGAACATCCCGATCCGCACCGAGGCGGGCCGGCGGATCCGCGAGGCCTTCGTGGTGGGCGAGGGCAACGAGTCGCTCATGACAGCCGACTACAGCCAGGTCGAGATGCGCATCATGGCGCACCTGTCCGAGGACGCCCTGCTGATCGAGGCGTTCCGATCCGGCCAGGACTTCCACTCGATCACCGCCGCGCGCGTGTTCGGTGTCGACGCGGCCGAGGTCACCACCGAGCAGCGCGCCAAGATCAAGGCGATGAACTACGGCCTGGCCTACGGCCTGTCCGCCTTCGGGCTCTCCCAGCAGCTGCGGATCAGCACCAGCGAGGCCGCCGGGCTGATGACGGAGTACTTCGAGACCTTCGGAGGTGTCCGCGACTACCTCGGCGGGATCGTGGACGAGGCGAGACGCTCGGGCTTCACCGAGACGATCCTCGGCCGGCGGCGCTACCTTCCCGACCTGACCAGCGACAACCGTCAGCGGCGCGAGACGGCCGAGCGAATGGCGCTCAACGCCCCGATCCAGGGCTCTGCCGCCGACCTGGTCAAGGTCGCGATGCTCGGCGTCGAGCGCGCGCTGGTCGAGCAGGAACTCCGTTCGCGGATGCTCCTGCAGGTCCACGACGAGCTGGTGCTCGAGGTGGCGCCGGGGGAGGGCGACGCGCTCGCCGAGCTGGTCCGCACCGAGATGGGCGGTGCCGCCGACCTCGCGGTGCCGCTCGACGTCTCAATCGGCTCGGGTCGCAGCTGGCACGACGCCGCCCACTGACGCGCTGCTCGAGGATTCGCTGCGCAGGCTCGTGACGAACAGCGCTGCGGTCAGCACGGCGGTGACGCCGATCATCACGCTCAACAGCTGGGTGGGTGTCGTGGTCGCCGCACCGGCGACGACACACACGGCCAGTGCCGCCCACACCAGGTGGATCGAGCGTCGACCCTGGCGCGCCAGGGTGGCGTAGACGAGCAGCTGGATGAGCGACAGCAGCATGCCGAGGACCGCGAACAGCCAGAGGTGGTCCTCCACGGCCTGCATCTTCTCGCTGTGGAGCACGTCGGCGGCGGTGCGGGACAGCAGCAGCACGCCGAGCGTGCAGGCCGCGCCCAGGGCCAGGATGGCCGTCGTGCCACGGAGCACCGCCCGCCGGCGCTGGTGCGCGGTGGCCAGCGACGGGAACATCACGATCACGACGAACTGGGGCAGGTAGAGCATGGTCTTCGCGACCAGCAGCCCGACGGCGTACAGGCCCGAGGCGTGGTCGGTGAGCACGTGCCGGGCCACGACGATGTCGACGCTGGCGAGGGCGTAGAAGGCCAGCAACGCCTGGGCGCTGTGCAAGGCCTCCCGCACGAGCGGCCGCGACGCCGTGGGCTCCGTTCGCCCGTCGGGCACCGCCTCCGCGCGGGGTCGGCGCAGCACCCACCACCCGAGGATCACCGGGGCGATGAACCCCAGACCGCTGCCGAACAGGGCGATGGTCTCGGTGGGGTAGGCCCACAGCAAGGCCAGCCCGGCGATGCGGGGGACGCCTGCCAGCACGTACACCCAGGAGAGGGCGACCCACCTCTTCTCGCCCTGCAGGATCCCGACCTGGGCGCCCATGATCGTGGTGGGCACGGCCAGCCCTGCCAGCACCAGGGCGGGCACGACCGAGTCCAGCTGGAGGAGCCAGGTCACCGCCGGCGAGAGCACGACGAGCGCCCCGCCCACCGCCAGCGCCGTCAGGTAGCCGACCCGCAGGATCGCGTGCTCGATCCGGGCCACCGAGCCGGGCTCGGCGACGATCCGCCGGGCGGCCGTCGCCTGCAGGCCCAGGTTGACCACCGAGATGACCATCAGCAGGTTGAGCAGGGCGAAGAAGGCGCCGTAGGAGCTGGTGTCGAGGATGCCCGCCGCCACGATCGTGAACCCGAAGGTGCAGAAGTTCATCACCGCCGTGCCGACGACGATGCCGCCGCTCCCGCCGAGGAAGCGACGCAGTGACCCGATCGTGCCGCTCATGCGGGGACGTGGGTCGTGGCGGGGATCGGCTGCTTGGCGAGACGCAGGCTGAGCACGGTCATCACCACCAGCAGCGCCGCGTCCACCGCCACCACCGTGGCCACGAGCTCGCCCACGGTGTCGGCGCGGAGTCCGAGCAGGACGACCGCGACGAGGGCGCCCCAGACCAGCAGCACCGCCTTGCGCCCCTGCCGCGCGAGCACGGCGTAGACCTGCAGCTGGAGCATCGCGAGCACCGTCCCCAGCAGGGCGAAGACCCACAGCAGGTCCTCGACCTCGTCGAACTGGGAGCCACCGACGAAGATCATCGCCACGCCCGACAGCACCTTGGCCGCCACGACGGCGAGACCGCCCACGACCGCCACGGCGAGCAGGCTGCGGACCAGCGCCCGGTGACGGTTCTCGGGGGTCGCCATGTCCGGGAAGGCGATCACCACGACGAACTGCGGCAGGAACAGCATCACCTTGGCCATGATGAGGCCGGCTGCGTAGAGGCCCGCGTCGTGCCCGGTCAGGACCTGTCGCGCGATCATGATGTCGACGCTCGAGAGGGCGAAGAAGGCGAAGAGCGCCTGGGCGTTGTGGGCGCTCTCGACGAGCATCGAACGCGCCGAGTGCTCGGGTGCGGCTTCCTCGGCCGTACGTCGGTGCCGCAGCACCCACCACCCGACGAGGACCGGGAAGACGAAGCCGATGGCGACGCCGAGCGACCGCGGTGAGGGCATCGGGTCGCCACAGGACGAGTCGCGGTGCCGACCACGAGCCGGGGGATCCCGCTGGCGAGGTAGAAGACGGACAGGGCGCCCCACCTGCGCTCACCCTGCAGGATGCCGGCCTGGCCGCCGGCCAGGGTCAGTGGCACGACGGCGAACGCCACCACGGCCGCGGTCACGACGCTGTCGAGGTTCAGGAGGTCGTCGACCACAGGAGCCAGCAGCAGCATCACGAGCCCGGCGCCGACAGCCACCTTGGCGGTCAGGGACAGGATGGCCCGCTCGATGGTCGCGACGTTGCCAACGTCGACCGCGATGCGCCGCGCCGCAGTGGCCTGCAGCCCCAGCGCTCCGACCTGCACGACGATGAGCAGGCCCAGGCACGCGGCGAAGGCGCCGTACTCGGTGGGCCCGAGGACGCGCGCCGCGATCATGGTGAACCCGTAGCTCGCCACGTTCATGACGCTGGTCGCGACGGCGACTGTCGTCTCCGTCGAGGCGCGCGGGTTGCGCGCACTGCTCGTGGCCGTCACTCGCCGCATTCTAGGTTCCCGTCCGCATCACACCCGGCATCGCGGCGACGCTGAGCGTCGGGTAGATGGCGGGGCCGCTCGCGCGGGCACCCAGACCATAGGGTGTCGTCCCGTGCGGGAGAGATGGGGGGCAGGCGTGGTGCGCGCCGCTCCTGCGCTGTGGTCACTGGTGCTGGCCGTGGTCCTGCTGGGTGGTGCGTTGCGTCCTGGCTTCGTGCTCAGCTACGACATGGTGTGGGTGCCGGACCTGGCCGTGCGAGCGGACTTCCTGGGTCTCGGCTCGGGCCTACCGCGCGCCGTGCCCTCCGACCTCGTGGTCGCCCTGCTGGACGAGGTCGTGCCCGGGATGGTCCTGCAGAAGGCCATGCTGCTGGGCACCCTCGTCGTGGCAGGTGCGGGTGCGTGGCGGCTGGTACCGGGCGCCTCCGTCCTCGGCTCCCTCGCCGCATCGACGATCTACGTCTGGAACCCCTTCGTCATCGAGAGGTTGGGCATCGGTCACTGGCCGCTGCTGATGACCTACGCCGCGCTCCCGTGGATCCACCTCTGCGCACGGCAGCTGGCGGCGGACCGCCGGGCGCTGCCCCAGCTGGTCATCTGGCTCGCCTTCGCCAGCCTGAGCCCGGTCGGCGGCTTGGTTGCGGGCCTCCTGGCGGTGGTCAGCGTGCTGGCGTCCGGTCGGGTCGCATGGCGGGCTGCCACGTGGACCTTCGGCGTGGTCGTCGCCGTGAACGCCCCGTGGGCCGTTGCCGGCGTCCTGCACGGGTCGAGCTCGGTGAGCGACCCGGCCGGGGCGACCGTCTTCGCTGCGCACGGGGAGGGAGTGTTGCCGGCGTGGGCGGCGGTGGTCGGCCTTGGTGGCATCTGGAACGCCGAGGTGGTCCCCGGTTCGCGCACCACGTGGGTGGCGGTCGCGGCGCTGGTGGTCGTCCTCGCTGTGTGCGCCGCGGGGGCGGGGCCGTGGCGGAGGCGCACGTCCCGAGCGGATCGACTCGCCCTGGCGATCTGTGCGGTCCTCGGCGTGGTGCTGGCGCTGGCCGGGGCAGCGGCGCCCGGCGTGGTCGGCTGGCTCGTCACGCACGTGCCCGGTGCGGGACTGGTGCGCGACGGAACGCGGTTCGTGGCATTGATCGCCCCCCTGCAGGCGGTCCTCTTCGGCTGGGGCGTCTCCCGCGTCGTGGCAGCCGTGCCGGCGCGGATGCTCGGCGTGTCCCTGGGCACCGTTCTCGTGCTCACGCCCGTGACGCTCATGCCTGACGCCGCGTTCGGCCTGTCTGGCCGTCTGGACGCGGTGAGCTTTCCCACGGAGTACGCCGTGGCGAGGGAGGCGCTCGACCGCAGCAGGCAGGGCGAACACGTCGGTGACGTGCTGGTGCTGCCGTTCACCTCCTATCGACGCCCTGCGTGGAACGACGGGCGACGGACTCTCGACCCAGTCGGTCGCTACTTCCCGGTGGACTATCTGGCGAGCGACACGCTCGTCGTGTCGGGGGTGGAGGTCTCCGGCGAGGACCTGCGGGCCAGACGCGTGGCGTCCGACCTCGCCACCCTTCGCGGGGTCGAGCTCGAGCGGGCGCTCGCACGTGAAGGCATCGGTTGGGTCGTGCTCGACACCGACGCGTCCCGGGCCCTCATCGCCGAGGGCGTCGTCGACCCGCAGTACGGCACCGACGTGGCCCTGGGGGGCGCGGAGGTGATCCACGAGGGCGAGCTGCTGACGGTCTGGGAGCTGCCCCGAGAGGGCGGGCCCCCTCACGTCGCCTCGCCCGGAACGCCACATGCCCTGCTGCTGGGCCTGGCCTGGCTGGCCGCCGCCGCCACCGTGGCGTGGGCGGTGCTCACCCTGGCGATCCGAGGCTCGAACACCTGGCGTCAAATGCGCCGCAGCGAGTGACACGGTGCTACCGTGCTCTCGGTCTAGTGAACTGGAGACATTGACGTGCAGGGAATGATCGGTGGCATCGCCGCTGTTTTCGTGGGCCTCGTGCTTGCCGTGCTCACCACTGTGGGCGTCGTGAGCACGGTGAGCAGTGCGCCGTCGCAGCCCGATCAGGCCGTCATGGACTACGGGACCAACCAGTAGTCCACCAGTTCCACCGCCCTCAGCGGCGCTGCTCGTCGACGTGGGCCCGTGATGCGGCTCAGGGGCCTTCGGGGTCTTCCACTGCCACGCGTCGACCCTGCACGACGTCCGACAGGACGTGGACGAACGAGTCCTGCGAGTGCGACCACGAGAACGTGTGCGACATCTCGCGCGCGCCCTTGCCGAGGCGCTCACGCTCGGCGTTGTCGTCGACGAGCCGCCGGACCGTCTCGGTGAGCTCCTCGGGCGTGTCGACCAGCAGCCCGGACGTACCGTCCGCGATCGACTCACGGGTACCACCGGCGGAGGAGTAGGCCACCGTGGGCACTCCGTGGCTACCGGCTTCGCCGATCACGATCCCCCATCCCTCCTTCAGCGACGGAAGCACCATGAGCCATGACCTGGCCAGGATCTCGTGCTTCTGCTGCTCGCTCACGTGGCCTGTGAAGACCACGGCGTCGCCGGCGCCCACCGTCGCGACGTAGCTGCGCAGCTCCTCTTCCCACCAGCCGTTGCCCACGACGACCAGGGTTGCCTCGGGGTGCCGGACCCGCAGCGCGTCGATGGCGTCGATGGCGTGCTCGACCTGTTTGTGGGGGACGAGCCGACCCAGTACGCACAGCAGGGGAGTGGAGCTCCGCGCGACATCGAGCACAGGTGGGGGAGCAGTGCCGTTGTGCACGACGGCTATGCGTTCGCGCCCCACACCCAGGGCGATGAGCTCCGCGCGAGTGGCTCGGGACACTGCGATGTACTGGGACTTCCGGTAGACGCGAGGAGCCACGACCCGCTCGATCCACCAGCCGACGCGGCCGAGCAGCCCCGGAAAGACGACTGGCCACTGCTCCCGGTGTACGTGGTGCACGAGGACGACGACGGGCACCCGGGTGGCGAGCCGGGTGAAGAAGGGCAGTCCGTTCTGGACGTCGACGACCAGGTCGACCTTCCCGAAGCGGTGGAGCAGGAGGTGGAATGCCCCCAGCACGTAGATCGCCAGGTGGTCGCCGCGTCGCACGTAGCGGACCCCGTCGACGACCTCGTCAGCGGGTGCGTGGCCGTGAGCGGCGCAGAAGATCGTGGCGCGCGCGCCGCGCTCGACGAGTCCACGGGCCATCGCCTCGACGTACCGCTCCGACCCGCCGCCCTCGGGGTTCTGTGAGTCGCGCCAGTTGAAGAACACGACGTGGCGTCCCTCTAGGGTTGCCGGATTCGCTCCCTGCATGCAGAGGAGGTTACCCGTCAGTTCGGTCTCCGTCCGAGGGTCCGCGCACATCGCCGTGCGAGTCTGCTTCTCGCGTGCCCGTACTGCCATACTCCACCGTCATGGTCAGCCTCGAAGCGCTACGGGTCTTCCACCAGCGCCGGATCGCCGTACCGGTGGACGACGACGCGCTCGTGCTCGACGTCGGGAGCGGGGACAAGCCTTCGTGGCGCGCCGACGTGCTGCTCGACCGCTACACGGGCGCCGAGCACTCTGCGCAGCGCTCGGGCCACGCCGCTGCTCGGGTCACTCGCCCTCTGTTCGACGCAGACGCCGCGGACATGCCGTTTCGAGATGGTGCGTTCGACTACGCCATCTGCTCCAACCTGCTGGAGCACGTGGGCGATCCCGTCGCAGTGGCAGCGGAGCTGACCCGCGTCGCCCGAGCCGGGTACATCGAGGTTCCCGACGCGGCGAGCGCCAAGATCGTGGACTTTCCCAGCCACGTCTGGTGGTGCCGGATGGAGGATGGCGCCGGCGGGCCGACGCTGGTGATGACCGCCAAGAACGCCCCGTGGTTCGACGCTGAGATCCACGACTACATCGAGCGCGCCGGGGTCCGGGACCAGCTCGACGCTGTGCTCAACAGGCGCTTCGAGCACCGCGTCATCCAGTACCACTGGACCGGGTCGGTCAACCTCCGCACCGAGGGAGAGCTCGACCCGGGGTTCCTGGCCCAGGCCATGCGGGCTCCCGGACACCAGCGGGGCTGGGAGGCGACCGCCGTACAGACGCTCACCGCGGCCTGGACCTGGCCGACCCGCCGTCGGCGGCGGGACGTGCGCATCCCGTTCCACCAGGTCGTCAAGCCGGAGCACCGCGCCCCTGGGCACTTCCTCGAGCGGCGGATCTATCGGCTCGGTGAACCGGACGCGGGGGATCAGTAGGGGTCGTAGGGGCTCTGGTGACCGAAGAGCCCACGGGCCACAGGCCGGAGCCGGAGGCGGAGCAGGATCTTGACCGCGACGTTGCGCAGCCACCAGGGCACCTCCTGCACGATGCGCAGCCGGTCCGTCGTCGACGGTGCACCCACGCGGAAGAGCGCCATCGACCCCGCGCGGCGCTCGTAGCGGATCCGGCGCGACGGGAGCACGTGCGCCAGCACCCCGAGCGTGACGCCGATCGAGGAGTAGCAGTCATGGACGAGGATCGGAGCCCCCGCGGGGAGGTGTGCGGCCCACTTCAGGTCGTCGGCCAACGTCCAGTAGTCGTGCTTGCCGTCGATGTAGAGGTAGTCGATGCTGCGGGTCCATCCCGGTCGCGCCCGGGTGCTGTAGTCGGGCACCAGCTGCACCGTTCCCGCCAGTCCTGCTGTGGCGAGGTTCCGCTCGAACTTCGTGCGGGTGGTGACGCCACCGAACAGCCGGCCCTCGACGAAGGGGTCGACGGCCACGACCTGGCCCCCGAGCGCGCGAGCCGCAGCGGCCAGGACGACGGTGGACTTGCCTTGATGGCTGCCGATCTCGACGAGGAGGGGATGCTCGGGCAGCTCCTGCGCCGTGTCGAACAACAGCCGCGCCTGGTCCTCGGTGAGCCACCCGGGGATCGCCGAGGCGATGCGCCAGGTCGCCTCGAACCCGACAGGCTGGCACGCAGTCATGAGAAGTCCCTCGGGAGTGGATCGGCGCGGATGGTCCGGAGTACGGACGCAGAATATAGACTCACCGCCGCCCGAGCGGATCGACACGGAAGGTAGTCGCAGTGACCGACGGCTCCACCGCCCCGGTCCACCGGCGACCCGATGGGTCCGGCTCGTGGCTGCTCGGTGTACAGCTCGCCGTCGTGGCCTCCGTCGTCATGCTGAACCTGCTTCAGCAGCCCGGACTCATCACCTTCGACACCAAGCTCGACCTCCAGCTCGACCCTGCGGACCTCATGGCTCGCAGCCTCAGCCTCTGGAACGGCGACTGGGCTCTGGGCGGCCTGCAGAACCAGGCCTCCGGCTACCTGTTCCCGATGGGGCCGGTCTTCCTCGTCGGTGACGTGCTGGACATCCCGATGTGGGTCTGGCAGCGGCTGTGGTCCGCGGCGGTGATGCTGCTGGCGTACGAAGGGGCCCGTCGACTGGCAGCGCGCTGGCCCGGCATCGGCACCGCGGGAGCGATCCTGGCGGGTCTCACCTACATGCTCGCGCCCCGCGTGCTGACGACCGTGGGTGGGCTGAGCGGTGAGACTCTCCCCTCTGCCGTGCTGCCCTGGACGGTGCTGCCGCTGGTGCTCTACCTGCGCGGGCGGCTCCGGGGCTGGGTGGCGTTCGTGCTGTCCGCGGCGACCATCCCCTGGATGGGCGGGCAGAACGCGACCCTGGTGGTGGCTTGTCTGGTCCTGCCCGCACTCCTGCTGGTGCTCGCGTCCGGGCGATCCGTGCGCCGCCGTCTCGCCGACCTGATGGGGTGGGGAGCGCTCGTCGGTGTCGCAACGCTGTGGTGGGTGGTGCCGCTCCTGCTGCTGGGCGCCTACGCCCCGCCGTTCCTCGACTTCATCGAGTCAGCCGACAACACGGCCGCGGCCACCGGATGGCTCTCCTCGCTGCGGGGGACCAGCCACTGGGTGGCGTTCTTCCCCGGCGGTGGCCAGATCGGGTGGGCAGGCGGTTACGAGCTGGCGTCCTCGACGCTGCTGGTGATCCCCACCGTGATGGTCGCTGCGCTCGGGCTCCTCGGACTCCTGCAGACCGGGCTCTGGGAGAGGCGGGTGCTCGCTGTTTCGGTGCTCGTCGGTCTCGCGGTGCTGACTGCGGGAAGCGGTGGCTGGGCCGGGTCGGTCTTCTCCGAGGCGTGGCTCGAGGCCCTCGACACCTACCTGGCTCCGTTGCGGAACATCCACAAGTTCGACCCGGTGGTGAGGCTTCCGCTCGCCCTCGGTGTCGGAGCGTTCGTCACGACCGCCGTGCCCAGGACATGGCGTCGCGCCACGAGCTCGACGGTCGTCCCGGTCCGGAGCACCGCGGTGGTCGTCACCGGGCTCCTGGTGCTGGCCGCGGCCGGGCCCGCGGCCGCGGGCTCCTTGCGCACCGAGGGCGGATTCGACGACATGCCCGACAGCTGGCGCGACGCGGTCGCCTACCTGCGGGAGCAACCGGGAGCCACCCGGACGATCGTGTTGCCCGGTGCCGGGTTCGCGGTGCAGACGTGGGGTCGCACCATCGACGAGCCGATTCAGGTCCTCGATCCGAGCCCGTGGATGGCGCGCGCCCAGGTCACCGTCGCGCCCGCCGGCACCTTGCGGCTCCTGGACACCGTGGAACAGTCGGTCGTCCAGCCCCGACCGCAGCGTCGACTCGCAGCAGCACTGGAGGCGCTCGGAGCAACCCACGTCATCGTGCGCAACGACCTCGATCCCGATGAGACCGACGTCCCCTCGCCCGAGCTGGTGCGCGCGGCGATGGGCCACGTCCCGGGCGCCCGGGTGGCCGGGGTGTTCGGCAGCACGCCGGCCGGGCTCCCCGCGATCGAGGTGTTCGAGCTCGACGTCGACGACGAGCCCCGGGTGGACGTCGAGGACTGGGAGGACCGGGTGGTCGTGGATGGTGGCCCCGAGGTGGTGCCCGACCTGCGGGCAGCCGGCCTGGTGGCCGACGACCAGGCGACCGTTCTGGCCGTCGACGGCGAGCAGGCCGACATCGTGACGGACGACCTGCGACGGGTCGAGCGGAGCTTCGGCCGCCTGCACGACGCGCGCTCGGGGGTGATGACCTCGTCCGACCGCTTCCGGGTGTCGCGACGGGCTCACGACCACAGTGACGGCGCCATGCCGGCGGCCAGGACGACTGCGGCGTACGACGGTGCGGCAGCGATCGTGGCGTCCACCTCGGCGGGCTACGCCGACGTGCTGGGTCCGGTGCGCCCCGAGCAGCACCCCTACTCCGCCTTCGACCGGTCGATCTACACGGCTTGGGGGACTGCGCCGCTGGCCCGACCGCAGGGCCAGTGGATCGAGGTCCGTTTCGACCGGCCGACCCCAGTGCGCCAGGTGTCGTTGTCGTTCGACACGTTCACCGGCGCGCCGGTGACGTCGGTCAGGATCACCACCGAGGACCGCTCCGTGGTGGCGGACGTGGGGCCCGACGGCACGGCGCCGCTGATCGACGTCGACGACGACTCCGCCACGAGGATGCGTGTCACGGTGCTCGGGGTCGGCGACGGCGCGGGCCAGGTGCGGCTCTCCGACGTGCGGATCGCGGACCACGACGTGGCCAGGTCCTTGGTGCTGCCCGGAGGCGTGTCGGCCGCGACCTCGGTCTACCTGACGAGCGAGGCACCGCAACGCGCGTGTGCGATCGCCGCCGACGACCGCTACGTGGGCTGCGAGCTGACCCGGCAGGTGGAGACCTCGGAGACGTCGGGGTTCGACCGGACCATCACCGTCGAGGAGAGCGGGGAGTGGCGCCTCATGGGGCGCGTCGTCGCCACTCACGGCCCGGCCGTCGAACGCCTCTTCGCACCGCTCTCCGACGAGCTGGTCGGCGTCACGGCGAGCACCACGTACGCCGGGGACCCCGCGGTCACCGCGTCCGGGGCGGTCGACGGACGACCGGAGACCGGGTGGACCTCGGCTCCCGGCGACGCGGCGCCGGCGCTTCAGCTGACGTGGGGTCCCCGCCGCAAGGTGACCGGGGTCGTGGCCACCTCATCGCCCGGTCAGCCGGGCGAGCTGCCGGACGCGTTGGTGGTGGACGGTGGGCCGGGGACGGGTGAGCCCCAGCTCGTCGCGACGTCCGGGCCAGAGGCCGGCGAGATGCGCCCCGTGCGGACCGACCAGCTGCGGGTGACCGCGCTCGGCCAGGCAGGATCTGAACGGCGTCGGTGTTGCCGAGCTGGAGGTCGCCGGCATCGAGGACCTGTGGCACCGGCCGGACGCGGACACGCCCACGGGTGCGACATGTGGCTTCGGCCCCACCATCGAACTCGGTGGGCGCGTCGTGCAGACGCGTGTCAGCGGCACCCTCCGCGACGTGCGCTCGGGTGCCGACCTGGCGGTCGTCCCGTGCGGGAAGCGGTCGGTCGAGCTCTCGCCCGGGACGCACCGGGTGCGTGTGGTGAACCCGGCGGGATTCGCCACGACCAGCTTGGTTCTGACGCCGTCCTCGCTGCCGGAACAGGCGAGCGCGAGCCCACCGTCCGTCCTGTCGTGGTCGGCGACGCATCGGAAGGTGGAGGTGTCGGTCGGTTCGGAGTCAGTGCTGGGCGTCGAGGGAGAGCTACAACCGCGGCTGGGAGGCCAGCATCGACGGCGTCGACCTGCGACCCGGTGGTCCTGGACGGGTGGCGGCAGGGTTTCGTGCTCCCCGCCGGCACGAGCGGGGTGGTCGAGCTCGACTACGGACCCCAGGCGCCGTTCCGGGCGGCCCTTCAGGGAGGCCTCCTTCTGGTGGGAATGCTCCTCCTGCTGGCCGTCCTCCTGCTCGTCCGAAACGCGGGACGCCCTGCTGCGATGCCGACCGGCGACGCGTCGGTGGCGACCGTCGGCGACTCACGTCGCTCCACTCGCGTGAAGCAGCTGGCCCAGCTGCCCGCGGTCCTGGTGCTCGGCGTGGTCTCCCTGCCCCTGGCGGTGGGAGCACTGGTCGCGTGGGCGACCCGGCACCGCTCGATCGCCGAGGTGTCGGCTGCCTGTGCCGGCGCGCTCGCGTTCGCGGGAGTCATGGCATTGTCCGCGTCGGCCGTGGTCGTCCCCCCGGTAGGCTCCGACGTCGTCGTGGCGCTGGTCGTGGGCGTCGTGTGCGGCCGGGTGCTCGTGCGCCCGTGAGCACCGTCGAGTCGGGTCGGGCGCCCGGAGGAGAGGAGGAGCGTTGACGGTCTCCGGTGTCCGCACCCTCGTCGTCTCCGCCCTCGCCGCCGCTGTCGCGATCCGGGTCTCGGGCGCCCAGACCCTCACCGGCGCCTACGCACGCATCGCCGCCGACCCCGCCGCGTCCCTCCGAAGCGCGGCGGACGGGTGGACCGTGTCCGGCACCCTCGGCGACGCCACCGCCCAGGGGCTGAGGGAGCTGCCGCTGGCGGCCTGGTTCTGGCTGGCCGACGTCGTCGGCGCACCCTCACCCGTCGGTCGGACCGGCTGGTGCGTCGTCGTTCTCGTCCTGGCCGTGGTCGGCGGGGTGCGGCTGGGCCGTGCCCGGTCGGCACCGGCCGGCGCATCGCGGCGGAACTGCCGCGCCGGACGAATCCTGGAGCCCGTGGGTCGGCGCTTCGCTCTATGCCTGCGGGCCCGCGCTGGTCACCACGGTGCTGCACTCCCCGGGTGACGGTCTCGTCGTCGCCCTCCTGCCCTGGGTCCTCGTGCCCCTCGTCCGTCGTGAGGTCGGGTGGCGGCCTGCCGCGAGATCAGCGGCCTGGCTGGGGCTGGCGGGGGCCGGCAGCGCACCGTGGGCACTCGCGGCGCTGCTCGTCGGCCTGGTGTCGGCGGCGGCGACGGTCCGCCAGGCGGGCGGTGCACTGCAGCTGGCGCGGTGGTCGCTCCTGGCTGTCGCCTCCAGCGCGTGGTGGATCGTGGCCTACGCCTGGGAGGTCGCCTACGCCGTTGACGTCACGGGCCTGGCGGCGTCGCCGTCCGTGGTCGCAGCTGGGAGAGGCCCTCGGACTCCCGTCCGCCGAGCCGGGATGGATCCTCCTCCTCGCGCTCGCGCCTGCCGCCGTTGCCGTCGGCGCGCTCGTCCTCCGGGTGGGCGCCGACCGGGTGCTCGTTGCCGCGCTGCTGACGATGTCCCTGGCCGCTGTGACGCTCGGAGCGATCGTCCGAGGGTGGCCGGCGTGGCTGCCCGTTCAGGCGTCTGCGGCGACGGCCACCGACACGGTCCCGGCGCCGTGGGTCGTCGTCGTGGCCTGGGTCGCCCTGGCCGGGCTCCTC
This sequence comes from uncultured Actinomycetota bacterium, assembly GCA_963740115.1. Taxonomy (GTDB): domain Bacteria; phylum Actinomycetota; class Actinomycetes; order Propionibacteriales; family Nocardioidaceae; genus Nocardioides. The sequence continues at coordinate 163,580 of CAVUCQ010000009.1, forward strand.
GCGTGGTCGCCGGTCGTCGACCACCTGTGGTCCGAGGCGTCGGGCAGCGGCGGCTGGCACTGGTCGCGTCGCACCGGCCCTGCCGTGGCCGCCCTCGGCGGCCTTGCGCTGGCATCTGTGGCAGGGCCCGTGCTCGCGGCCCAGGAGCGGGTCCCCGAGCGGGTGGTTGCCAACGCTGCGCAGTGGGCGCAGGTGGCGGAGTGGGCGGCCACCGCCCCGCCCGGGCGCGTGCTCGTGCTGCCCGCCGTGGTGGAGGGTCGCGTGGACCCCGTGGTGGCGGAGGCGCTCGGCGACCGCCCGTGGATCGCGCGTGACTCCCTCCCACTGTCCGGAGCGGCCGCGACCGCGGCCCTCGACGATGTCGTGGGGCGACTGGACCGCGGCCACGACGGCGCCGGCACCGCTGCTGCCCTGCGCCACCTCGGCATCTCGTACGTGCTGCTGCGCAACGACGTCCCTGCGGCCGTCGACCGCGCCCGGCCGCTCGGACTGGTCCGCCACGCCCTGTCCCGGCAGGGGGCGTCGCGGGTCGCCGTCCTCGAGGCACCGAGCTCTGCAGGGCAGACGTCGGGCGTCGTGGACCTCGGCGTGCGCGACCCTGCCGGCACGCTCGAGATCTGGGCCGTCGACGAGGCCGCGGACGGATCCGTCCACGATGGCGCACCGCTGAACGTCGTGGGCGACAGCGGGGTGATCGGCGACCTGGCCGATGCCGGGCTCGAGCCCGAGGGGGCCCTCGTCCTGGGGCCTGGCGCCGACGGAACGAGCGACGCCGTCTCCGACAGCGCGCGTCGGCGCGACGTCGACCAGCGCGTCGCGTCCGATCCCTTCGGACCGGTAGTCGGCGGCGACGAGTCCCGGACCTCCGTGCCGCGCTGACGCTGCGCGGGTGCCGACCGCCTTCCGCGGGTTGACCGGTGCGCGCGAGGTCCGCGCCTCCTCGTCATCGGCCGACCTCGGCGCGCAGCATCGCCGCACCGGTGCGGTGCCGTCCGCGGCCGTCGACGGCAACGGGTTCACCGCGTGGCAGTCCCGGAGCGGAACCATCGTGGGCGAGTGGTGGGAGATCGCCTTCGACGGACCGACCGACCTCACGGACGCCTCGCTCCAGATTGTCCAGAACGCCTTCGCGTCCCACCTCGTCTCCCGCGTAGCTCGCACTCCGATGACGGCACGACGGAGGTGGACGTCCCTGCCGACGGCGTGGTCGGCCTCGCGGCCGTCGGTCGGACCGACCGCCTGCGGGTCGAGGCCAGGGGAGTCAGCGGCACCACGTCGCCCGACAGCAGCTTCGGCATCGCCGAGCTCGACGGCGCCCGGGCTGCGGGTCGAGGAGGGGCTCGTCGTCGACGGCGGGGACACCGACAGCTGGGTCCTGGCGGCCCGGCCGCCCAGCTTCGCGACGTGCGTGCCCTCCTACCCGGTGGGCAGGGCGAGCGACCCGGCCACCAGCGAGACCGCGTGCAGCAGGGCCGTGAGCGTCGATGGCCCCGACTCCGGCCCGCTGGCGCGCGTCGTCAGGACCGAGCGGACCGTGGAGGTCGCCGGCCGGGTGTGGCTCCGGGCGGCGGACAGTGCGGAGTCGCGACAGCTGGCCGACCGGCTGGCACGCCCCTCCGTCACCGCGACCGGGTCGAGCTCCGCGTCCCCTGACCTGGTCGCCGACGCGCAGGCCGCGGCGGACGGTGATCCATCGACCGCCTGGCGGCCCGCTCCGGAGGACGCTGCTCCCACGCTCGCGCTGTCCTGGCAGCGACCCAAGCTCGTTCGTGGCCTTCGGGTGCTGACCACCGAGCAGCGGCTGGCGTCGCAGCCCAGCCGCGTGGTCGTCCGTTACGACGACGGCACGGACGCGGTCGCCGCTGAGATCGGTGACGACGGCGAGGTGGCGCTGCCGCCTGTGCGCACCCGCTCCCTCTCGGTGACGTTCGGCGTGGATGCACCGGTGAGCTCCCTCGACTCCGTGACCGGAGGCACGACCCCGGTCCCGCCCGCGGTGTCCGAGGTGGAGGTGATCGGGGGGCCCGAGACTCGCTACGACGCCGACGAGGTCGAGGAGCTCGCCTGCGGGTCGGGCCCAGACGTCACCGTGGACGGGGAGACGTACGAGACCGCAGTGCACGTGTCTGCTCGCCAGCTGGTGCAGGCGTCGGTGGTGACCGCCCGGCTGTGCGAGCAGCCGACCCTTCGAGCCGGAGAGGTGCCGGTACGCGTCGAGGCGTCATTCTCGTGGATCCCGCTCGGGCTGGTGCTGTCGACCCCCGATGGCGCCCTCGGCGACGTGGGCGAGACACAGTCCGACGACGACCTACCCGCGTCCATCGGTGCCGGAGTCATCTCCGCCGACCCGGACGGTCGCAGCATCGACGTGGACGGTCCGGCGACCCTCGCGCTCGCCGTGCCGGCGGGCACCGGCTGGAGCGCGGTGGCCGACGGAGCCGAGCTGCGCTCGCTCACGGTCGACGGCTGGGCACAGGCCTGGCAGGTGCCCGAGGGTGCCGGCCGGGTCACCCTGCGCTACTCGTCGGACGAAGTGCTGCGGCTGGCGGCCAGCGCCGCAGCGCTCGGCTGGCTGGCTGTGCTCGTGCTGGCACTGGGGGTGCGGCCGAGCACCCGCCGGCCACCGCCGGCTCCTCCGGAGTAGCGCCGCGACCACGCCATGGTCGGGCGCTCCACCCAGGCGTAGGTCGCCGCCCCGAGCGGTATCGAGACGGCGAGCACACAGACGAGCCGCCACAGCAGCCCGAGCGGACCGTCCGGGAAGGTGATGTCGCGCTCGAGCACGACGATGACCGGAACGTGCCACAGGTAGATCCCGTAGGACCACCGTCCGACGGCACTGAACCACCGCGTACCCAGGAGACGGCTGAGCGGGACGTGCACCGGGGCGAGAACGACCACGCAGAGCAGCAGCCACGCGATGCACGCCGCCGACCAGCTCCGGACCTGCTCCTCCGAGAAGGTCACGGGGACGAACCCCGTCGGGCCGCCGAACGACGACGTGGCGACCAGCGTCAGCGCCAGGGCGATCACGAGGGGCGCCCACGGGTCGGCCACGAACGAGGTGAGCCGGCTCAGCCGGACGATGCGTGCTCGCCGCGCCTCGACGAGGAGGGCGACGAACGCGCCTCCTGCGAAGCAGTACAGGAAGGAGGGGAGCCAGTAGGGATACGTCAGCTGTCCGACCAGATCGGCCTTCGATGCCCAGATCCGCCAGCCGATCGAGACGGGCAGGGAGAGCGCCAACCCGGCAGTGCACACCCAGAACGCCTTGATCCGCGAGAAGCGGCGCGCGAGGTGACCTGCGATCCCGGCCATCACGGGCAGAGCGAGGTACCACGACACCTCCGTGGCGAGGCTCCACGTGTGGAGCAGAGCCTCGCGCATGGGCTCCGGTTCGTAGATCCACGTCAGCGTGACCGCGCGCCACCAACCCTCGAGGCCCACCGGACGTGATGCCGGGATGACCAGGGCGACGATGACGAGCACGACCCAGTAGGCGGGAAAGATGCGAGTGGCGCGTCGCAGCAGGTACGGGCGGAGGGCGGGCTTGTCCTGGAGCCCGAGGCTCCACCGTGCCCACGGCCGGTACAGCAGGAATCCGGAGATCACGAACAGGCTCACCGGCCCGTAGGTCGGCAGCCCCAGCCAGTCGAACTCGGTGCGGCCCGCGGTGTGCATCAGGACCACCATCAGGGCGGCAAGGCCGCGAAGCCCGGTGAGGCTGGCGATCTCTGCAGCGCGTCGGGCTGCAGACTCGTCTCCCGGTGTGTCTTCCCACGTCACCGCGGTGCTGGCTACCACGCGGGCGATTAGATCACGCACCACCGCGGTCCGGGACCTTCCAATCGATCTCGCGGCACCCGGCCATCGACTACAGTCACCGCGTGCCGCAGCAGTCCGTCCCACGATCCTCGGCCTGGGCACCCACGCTGCGCCGCTCGGTCCGGCTCTTCCGGGCGTTCCGGCTCGAGCAGACCCAGCCCGACGTCTTCTACGGCGCGCTCGCGGACGACGCGGTCGGTCACGTCACCCAGTACGCCGACCTGGCCGGCAGCCGCATGCTCGACGTCGGGGGCGGTCCGGGCTACTTCCGGCGGGCGTTCGAGGACGCGGGAGCGACCTACTTCGCCCTCGACGCCGATGCCGGCGAGCTCTCCGGGCTCGGCGACATCGCTCAGCGGACCGTGCTGGGCAGCGGCATGCAGCTGCCGTTCGGTGACGGCACGTTCGACGTCTGCTACTCCTCCAATGTCCTCGAGCACGTCTCGGACCCGTGGCGGATGGCCGACGAGATGGTCCGGGTGACTCGGCCGGGCGGCATCACGTTCGTCTCCTACACCGTCTGGTTCGGCCCCTGGGGCGGGCACGAGACCGCGCCTTGGCACTACCTCGGCGGGCAGCCGGGCACGACGGCGCTACCTCCGCCGGCACGGGCACGAGCCCAAGAACAAGTTCGGCGAGTCGCTGTTCCCGGTCACGGTCCGCGCGGGGCTGGAATGGGCGCGCGCCCAGTCGGGCGCAGAGGTGCTCGACGTCGTTCCGCGCTACAACCCGCGAGCCGCACGGTGGCTGACGTCCGTCCCGGTGGTGCGCGAGGTCGTCACCTGGAACCTCGTCATCGTGCTGCGCCGGCGATGACCTCACCGACCACGAGCAGCTCCACGGCGATCACCTGGCGGTTCCGGCTCACCGCGTGCTGCCTGGTGCTCGTGGCCCTGGCCTTCTCGCAGCGTCCGGGGCGGATCGTCAGCGACACCAAGTTCGACCTGGTCGTCGACCCCGGCGCCATGCTCGGCCGCGCCCTGCACATGTGGGACCCCTCCGGGGGGTTCGGGCAGGTCCAGAACCAGGCCTACGGCTACCTCTTCCCGATGGGGCCCTTCTTCTGGCTCGGCGATGTCCTGACGCTGCCCGGGTGGGTCGTCCAGCGGATGTGGTGGTCGCTGCTGCTGGTGGTCGCGTTCCTCGGCGTCGTCAAGCTGTGTGCCGCGCTGGACCTCGGATCGCCGACGAGCCGGATCGTCGCCGGGCTTCGCGTACGCTCTCTCGCCCCGGATCCTGACCACGATCGGCCCGATCTCGATCGAGGCGTGGCCGATGGCGCTCGCGCCGTGGGTGCTCGTGCCTCTCGTCCTCGGCTCGCCGGGTCGGGCTCGCCCCGGCGGGCTGCCGCCCTGTCGGCGCTGGCGGTCGCCGCGGTGGGCGGGGTGAACGCCGCGGCGACGTTCGCGGTCATCCCTCTGGGCGCGGTGTGGCTGCTGACCCGGTCCCGGGGCCCGCGGCGCCGTGCCTTGATGACGTGGTGGCCGGTCCTCGTCGTCGCCGGTACGGCGTGGTGGCTGGTGCCGCTCCTGCTGCTCGGCGCGTACAGTCCGCCGTTCCTCGACTTCATCGAGACCGCCTCGATCACCACCTTCCCGACGACCCTGTTCGACGTGCTCCGGGGGACGTCGCACTGGGTGCCCTACGTCGACTCCACGTGGCGGGCGGGCAACGACCTCGTCTCGACGGGCTACGTCGCGCTGAACAGTGCGGTGCTCGTCGTGCTCGGGCTCGTGGGCATAGCCCTGCGGGGCAACCCGCACCGCCAGTTCCTGGCTCTGGGCATGATGCTGGGCCTCGTCCTCGTGTCGCTGGGGCACTCGGGCAGCGTGTCGGGGTGGTTCGCGGCCAGCGAGCGGTCCGCGCTCGACGGCGTGCTGGCACCGCTGCGCAACGTGCACAAGTTCGAGCCCCTGGTCCGGCTGCCGCTCGTCCTCGGGCTGGCGCACGTGCTCGCTGCCGCGGGGGCGCGGGTGAGGAGCGCGAGCCGCGGCCGCTCCCTTCGCGAGCGGCTGGAGGACGGCGACCGCGTGGCGTACGTCGGCGTGCTGGTCCTGAGCGTCGTCGCCGTCGCCGGAGTGGCCAGCCCGGCGCTCGCCGGACGCCTGGCTCCGGCCGACGACCTCGACGTCGGTCCCCGGTTACTGGGAGCGAGCGGTGTCCTGGCTCGGGACGACCGCCGACCGCGATCCGGACGGGACCACCGCCCTGCTCGTCCCCGGCTCGAGCTTCGCCACCTACCTGTGGGGCACTCCCGAGGACGAGCCGGCACAGGCCTACGGCGCGGCCGGATGGGCCGTGCGCAACGCCGTGCCGCTGGCCCCGCCGGGCAACATCAGGATGCTCGACGCCATCGAGTCCCGGCTCGCCGCCGGCCGACCGTCGCCCGGGTCTGGCGGCCTACCTGCGCCGGGCCGGCGTCAGCTCGCCTGGTGGTCCGCAACGACCTGCGTCCGTCCGGCGACGTACCCGTCCCGGTGCTGGTGCACCAGGCGATCGAGGGCTCACCCGGCCTCACGAAGGTGGCCGAGTTCGGTCCGGACGTCGGTGGACCGGTCCGCCTGGACGAGGACGAGGCGGTCGAGGCCGACGGCGACGACGAAGCCGAGGGCGACGAGGAGCGGCCGCGCCGCGTGGTCGTGGACGGGGGATGGCACGCCGAGTACCCGGCGATCGAGGTCTACGAGGTGTCCGGCGCCGGCGCGGCCGCCGGCAGCGCCGCACCGCCGGTCGTGGTCGGCGGGCCGGAGGACATCCTCGAGCTGCTCGATGCGGGGCTGATGGGGGACGAGCCGGCCGTGCTCGCGCTCGACGCGCCCGACGGGCCCGATGGAGGTGGGTTGCTCCTCACCGATGGGCTGCGCCGACGGGAGGCGACCTTCGCCCGGGTGCACGACGGGCGGTCGGCGACGCTCGACACGGCCGACAACGGCCGTCGAGACGTCCCGGCGCGTGAGTACGTCCTGGGCGGCCAGGCCCGGTGGGAGACCACGGCACAGGTCCTCGGAGCGCGCTCGGTCGACGCGTCCGGGTCGCGTGCGTTCGCCGACACCATCGGGCCGGTGCTGCCGGAGACACTGCCGTACGCCGCCTTCGACGGTCGGCCCGAGACGGCATGGGAGTCGGGGATTCCCCGAAGCGACGAGGACCCCTGGGTCAGGGTGGTGCTCGAGGAGCCCCGCGAGGTCGGGCCCGTCACCGTCGTCGCGGGCGAGAACCAGGGCGACGACGCGACGTCGCTCGTGGTGGAGACCGAGGCGGGAACCTCTGCGGCGCGCGCCGTGCTCCCCGGCGAGTCGGTCACGCTCGTCCCGCCGCCGGGACCGACGGCGTGGATCCGGGTCGGGGCGGCGCCCAGCGACGGTCCGGCGGAGGGATTGTCCATCGCCGAGGTCCGCGTGCAGGGGCTCGATCTCGACCGGACCCTGGTGCTCCCCGAGGTGCCGGCGGCGTGGGGTGTGCCGGACCACGTCCTGCTCTCCGCGCCGACCAGCCAGGATGCCTGCGTCGAGGTGGGGACGGACGTCCGCTGCGGCCCCGGTCGCCAGCGCGCGGACGAGGACGGCGGTGTCATCGACCGGACCGTGCGGCTGGGCGCGGGCGCCGACTACGACGTCTCGGCGGAGGTACGTCCGGTCGCGGGCGATGCCCTCGAGGGCCTGCTCCAGCGCAACCAGCTCATCAACGTCGAGGCGTCGTCGACGGGTGTCGCCGGACGCTCGCGCCTCCGCGGTCGCGGCCGATCGACGGGGCTCCGGGCACCACGTGGATCGCCGACGTGGACGACCCGACGCCGACGCTCACGCTGAACTGGATCGGCGAGCGCCCCGTGCGCGCCGTCAGGCTGCGGTCTCGACCGGCAGGCCGCGGCCGCGCCCGCCACCCGGGTGGAGCTGGTGCACGACGGCGGACGCCAGACCGTGCGGCTCGACGCCGACGGGTACGCCCGGGTGCGAGCCCTTCCGCACCACCCGCCTCGAGGTCCGGGTGCTGGAGTCCGCGAGGGCCGGGAGCCGCTCGTCCTTCGGGGGCATCGACCCGGTGGGCGTCGGGTGTGAGCGAGCTGCGCGTGAGCGGCGTCGACCTGCTGCCGGTCGAGCTGCCCGAGACGCCGGTGGACATCGGCTGCGGCTTCGGGCCGGCACTGCGGGTGGGGGACCAGCTCTACGCCACGAGCGTCACCGCCTCCGCCCGGCAGCTGTTCGACGGCGAGCTGGTGCCCGCACGCGTCTGCGGTCCCTCGACTGTGGGGCTGGCCGCGTCGAGCACCCGGGTCGTCATCACCCCCGCTCCCGCCTTCCGGCCGGAGCGTGTGGTGCTGAGCCGTCCGGGGGCCGCGGTTCCCGGCACCGACCCGACGACGGCGACGCTGCGCGCCGGCACGCGGGTGTCGGCGGAGCTGGTCCGTGGAGGGCACCGGCTCACCCTCGGTGGTGGCGCTGCGGCAGAACGTGAACGCTGGGTGGCACGCGCGATCCCCGACGGTGCCGAGGCCACGGCCGTGACGGTCGACGGGTGGCAGCAGGGTTGGCGGGTGCCGGCCGGAGTCGGCTCGCTGGACCTCCGCTACGGCCCGGACCGCACCTACCGGGCGGCGCTCCTCGGCGGCGCCGCTCCTCCTGCTCGGTGCTCCTGCTCGGCGCCGTCGCGCCGCGGCGTGGTGGACCCGTTGCGCCGCCCCTGTACACCGCGGTGGCGGCCTGGGTCGTCCCGGTGTCCGGTCTGCTCACCCTCGGTCTGGTGGCGGGGTGGCCGGGCGTGTGCTGGGGCGGCCTGGGTGCAGCCGTGGCCCTCGCTCGCCCGGACGCGCTTCCCGGCCGCCGTCGTGGCCCTCGCAGCGGGCGTCCCGCTGCTGGCCGCCGCCGGCGTCTACTGGCTGCGGCCGCTCGGCTCGGAGGACGGCTGGGCCGGGGCGCTGCTCGCACCCCAGCTGCTGGTGACGGTGTCGCTCGGCGCCTGGCTCGCGACGGGGCGGCCCACGGTGGACGGAGATTGCGCAGCCGCTGGGAGGGTCGCTCGACCGCGCGGTAGAGGACCTCGGAGACCACCACCGACGCGAGCAGCGTGAGCGCGAAGAGCTCCACGCCACGGCCGGCGAACAGCGGCATGTCCCGCCAGTCCGTGATCAGCTCGAGCAGCAGCAGGTGCACGCAGAAGATCCCGTAGGACAGGTGCCCGAGGTGGCGGAGCGCGGGGCGCGACAGCACTCGGGCGAAGCGACCACCCGCGGGCGCGAAGACGCCCGGCAGGACGACCAGACCGGCGATCGCGGCGTACAGGAGGTTCTTGGTCAGCGCGGCGCCGAGCGTCGGAGGTGTCAGGTCCGCCGGCCCGGCAACGGGGGTGGCGGCGATCGCGAACAGGGCCGCGGCCGAGAGCCAGCACAAGCCGGGGGACCGGCCCAGCTCCTGCAGGAGCACGGTCAGCCGGCCCCGGGCGCCCGGGTCGCGGCGTCGGGCCCGCGACACCGTGCGGGCGAGGACCAGACCGACCGCGAACCAGGTGAGGTAGGACGGCAGCCAGAGCCGGATCATCGTGTCGCCGCTGTCCAGGCGCACCGAGAGGTCCAGCAGCCAGACGACGGTGGTCGCCACCATGGCCGCGACCACCACGCCGACTCGGTCGCTGCCGCCCCGCCACCTTCCTCTGCCGGGGGAGTGCCAGCCACATGAGTGCCGGCAGGACGAGGTAGAACGCGACCTCCGTGGCCAGGCTCCACATCTGCGTGAGCCCGTCGGGCAGCTGGTCGTCGACGTAGATGTCGAGCGAGCAGGAGGGTCGAGGCCCACTCGCGCGGTCCCGCGTCGTCGTTGCCGGGGAGGAGGGTGAGGGCGGCGACGGCGGTGATGACGTAGACGGGCCCCAGCCGCAGGACGCGCTTCCACAGGTAGCGACCGGTCGACGGAGCGGGCAGTCCCGCGCGGTGCCGCTCGAACCACGAGAGGGACAGCAGGAACCCGGACAGCACGAAGAACACCGCGACACCGACGTCGAGCCGGGCCAGCGCCCAGCCCCACACCGGCTCGGAGTAGTCGCCGGCCCAGAAGGCGGCGTGCGTGGCAAGGACGGCGATCGCGGCGAGGGCGCGCATCGAGTCCAGGACGGGGAACGTCGTCGCGACGCTCGAGTCGTCCGGGCGCTGCATGGAGCGACTATCGCACGCGGTGTCGCGGCCGGCAGCACTATCGTGCGCGCATGCCGCTCCTGCGCCGCGTGGTCGCCGTCCTAGCCCGCCTGCTCGCCACCTCCCGCGAACGCGGCGTCGTGGACGTGATCGGCTCGTCCGGCCGGTGGGGCTGGCAGTGGGTCACCGGGCGACCGCGTGCGGGACACGCGTCCGGCGGCTTCGGGTGGGACGGGCGAACGGTGCCCTACTTCGTCCACCGCTACCACTACACGTGGCTCAACGAGCGCGCGGTCGAGGTGTCCCTGGCCCTCGACCTGCTCGACCGGCACCCCGGGGCGGAGGTGCTGGAGGTGGGCAACGTGCTCGCGCCACTACACGCAGGTGTCCCATCCCGTCGTCGACAAGTACGAGCACGCGCCAGGAGTCCTCAACGCCGACGTCGCCGACCTCGACCTGGGCGGGTCCTTCGACCTGGTGCTGGCGATCTCCACCCTGGAGCACGTGGGGCTCGACGAGGACGTCGTCGACCCGGCCAAGCCGGCCCGGGCGATCGAGCGGCTGAAGGCGCACCTCAGGCCCGGCGGCCTGCTCTGGATCACCCATCCCGTCGGCTACAACCCGACGCTGGACGCCCAGCTGCGCTCGGGGGAGATCGCGTCCAGCCGAATGCGCGCCCTGCGGCGCGAGAAGCACCGGAACGTCTGGCGCGAGGTGCCGGTGGAGGACGTCTGGGGAACGCCGTACGACCGGTTGCTCTACACCGCGCACGCCGTCGTCGTGGTCGAGATGGACGCGCCGTGAACCGAAACCAGAAGTTGGCTGCCACCTACGTGACTGACTGGTAACGTGCGCGCGTCACATGAGGCCGATCGAGGGAGCGCAAAGAGTGAGCAGGAAGCTCGGATTCATCTTGACGGGAGTCGGCGTCTTCTTCCTCGCGCTGGCACTGCTGGCGAGGTTCTACGCCTACGACCGGCTGGCTGTGGTCCCGCTCGACCAGGACACGGTGTCCGTCTCGGAGGGTCCGGGCGCCACCATCTTCGACATCGCCACCCAGCAGGAGATCACGGTCGACCTCGTGTCCACGCGCAACGTGGTCGGTGACGTCGAGGCGTCGGAGGAGGCCAGCGACGAGCTCGGCGAGGACATCGCCGTGTGGGAGACGTTGGTCTACACCGACGAGCCGGGCGCTGTCGTCAGCACCGAGAACCCGCCCGCGCTCGAGCACCCACGACCGGGTGGCCTTCGACCGTCACACCGGCGAGACGGTCAAGTGCTGCGACACCTTCACCAGCACGACCGCTGACGACCGCGGGGTGGAGGTCAAGGAGACCATCGGCTTCGAGGGCCTCTACTTCAAGTTCCCCTTCCAGACCGAGCAGAAGACCTACCAGTTCTGGGACGGCTCGCTCGGCGAGGCTCCGGACATCGAGTTCCAGGACGCCGAGACGATCGAGGGTCTCGAGGTCTACCGCTTCGAGCAGGTCGATCGAGCCGACGACCGTTGGCAACATCACCGCACCCGCATCGTTCTTCGGTATCGACGAGGAGGGTGACGTCACGCTCGATCGCGTCTACTCCAACACGCGGACGCTGTGGATCGAGCCGGAGACCGGCGTGATCATCCGCGGCCAGGAAGACCAGCTCAGCGTTGCTGAGTACCAGGGCGAGGAGGTGGCGACCCTGACGGACGTGACCATCGGCTACAACCCCGACACCATCTCGGAGAACGTCGACACCTACTCGGCCCTGGCCACGCAGCTCAAGGTGATCCGCATCTGGGTGCCGTTGGTCGGCGGCATCCTCGGTCTCCTGTTGCTCGCGGTGGGACTCGTCATCCTTCGCAAGCGCCGTCCCGGACGCAGCACGCTGCGGCCTGAGTCGGCGCAGTCTCCTCGACGACGGCCGGCCGGGTGATCAGCCCGTCGGCCGTCGTCCTCTGCACGTGACCGGGTCACCGTGCCGCGACAGCCACTCCCGGCCGTCGTCTGCACCGTCCCCGTCGCTGTCCGAGCTCCGCCGGGTCACTGCGCACGACTCGGCCGTCGGCGAGGCGGTACCCCAGGAGCTCGCGTCGGTCCGAGATGCCGTCGCCATCGGTGTCGGACTCGTAGGGCAGTGTCCTCGTCCGCAGGCGGTGAATGACGGGGCCGGTGCACGGCACCAGGCCGAGCAGGACGACGTGGCTGCGCAGCTCGCTCTTGTCCGGGATCCCGTCCCGGTCGGTGTCCGCACGGCGCGGGTCGGTTCCCGTCCCGAGACCTCGTCGGGTCAGGCCCAGGGCGCGGAGAAGCGTGGCGGCCAGCAGGGCGTGCCCCGCGTCGGTCAGGTGCACCTCGTCCGGGCCGATGAGCTGGTCCGGGTCGGCGCCCAGCGCGTCGTGGGCCTCGAACTCGGCACCGACGTCCACGAACGTCACCCGGGCACGCGCCTGCGCCACCTGCTGCAAGTGCCGCCCCGTACGTCGCCCACGTCTCCCGGTCCACCTGGAACCTCCGGACGGGCTGGAGCAGCACGTGGCACGGCGGTCGGTCGCTCGCCGCGTCGATCCGCCGGATCACCGCCGCCACCTGCTCGCGGAAGGCCGGCACCGGCACCCGCGCCACCGCATCGTTGGAGCCGATCATGTGCACGACGCACGAGGGTTGCACCACGCCCACCCCGTACTCGTGCGAGTCAGTGAAGTACGTCGCCGCCGTCGAGCCGCCCACGCCACCGTTGATGCCCTGCACACCCGGGGTGCCGTCGGGACGGTCGGTGCTGCGCTGGAGGTCCCTGACGGGCCCGTTGTCCGCGACGGAAGGGAACACCCGCTGGAGGCGGCTGACGACCTGGTCGACGTACCTCGATGCAGGGCGAGCTGGCGCCGACGCCGTAGGTCGTCGACGACCCGAGGAAGAGGAGCCGCACGGGTCGGCTCGTCCGTCGCGCGAGGGCGGTGGTCAGTGGCGCGAGCGTCGGTTGCCGCACGGCAGTGGCGCCCAGCTCGGCGCGGTCGCTCAGCCCGTCGCGATCGCGGTCCGCCGGCTCGGTCGACGCCCGGGCCACGTCCCGGGTGGCGTCGCCCGAGGCCGGAGCGGCGGCCACGGCCCCGGACCCGCGCAGAGCAGTGCCGCGAGGGCACACTCGGCGAGGCGACGGCGGGGGCCAGCGGCTGCGGGCTGGCGAGGGAACACGTCGTCAGGCTACCCGCGCATCGGGCGTCTCGTCAGGGACTTGCGCACAACGGCGCGCGCGATGCCCCACCCGTGGGCTAGATTGACGCGCGCCACGCAGCCCACCCGAGAGGTAGCTCCCTCGCCGCATGACTGACATCGTCACCGTCCATCCCGACGACGTCCGGTGGTACGCCGACACGTTCGACCGGGTCGTGCACAACGTCGAGTCGGCGGTGCTGGGCAAGCGGCACGTCGTCCGCCTGGCGCTCACCTGCCTGGTCTCCGGCGGCCACCTGCTGCTCGAGGACCTGCCAGGCACGGGCAAGACGATGATGGCCCGGGCGCTGGCCAAGTCGCTGGAGTGCTCGTTCGCGCGTATCCAGTTCACCCCCGACCTGCTGCCCTCCGACGTCACCGGCGTCACGGTCTACGACCAGGCCCACGGGGAGTTCTCCTTCCACCCCGGGCCGATCTTCCACAGCATCGTCCTGGCCGACGAGATCAACCGGGCCTCGCCCAAGACGCAGTCGGCGCTGCTCGAGGTGATGGAGGAGGGGCACGTCACCGTCGACGGGCAGACCCACGAGGTGGGTCGTCCGTTCATGGTGATCGCGCACCCAGAACCCGATCGAGCAGGCGGGCACCTACCAGCTGCCCGAGGCCCAGCTCGACCGCTTCCTCATGCGGACGAGCCTCGGCCACCCGGACGCGGAGTCGACCGAGGCGCTGCTCGCCGAGTCGCGGGTCCGCGACCGCGCGGCGGGACTCGGCCCCGTCGTGGCCGCCAGCGAGATCACGCGATGTCCCAGCTGGCCGACATGGTCCACGCCGACCACGCCATCATCCGCTACGTCCGTCAGCTGGCCGAGGCCACGCGTGACGTCCCGGACGTCCGGATCGGGCTGTCCACCCGCGGCGCCCTGGCCTGGATCCGGGCGGCGAAGGCGTGGGCGCTCGCCGAGGGCCGCGGGCACGTCGTGCCCGAGGACGTCGCCACCCTCGCCCGTCCCGTGCTGGGCCACCGGCTGCTGATGGCGTCCGGTGCCGCGTTCGGCGGCGTCACACCGGACGAGGTCATCGACACCCTGCTGACGCAGGTGCCGGTGCCTCGCGACCGCGCGTGAACCTGCGCCGGGCGCTGGCGCCCCTCCGGCTCCTCACCCCGCTGGGCAAGGGCGTCCTGGTCCTCGGGATCGTCGCGTCGGTCCTCGCCACCTGGCTCAACTGGCAGGAGTTCACCCAGCTGGGCGTGGTGGCGTCGGTCCTGCTGGCGCTCGGCCTGCTGTGGCAGGCGTGGCCCGGAGCAGCCGGTGGCGGAGCTGGTCGCTGCGGCCGAGCCGGCTCGTCGAGGGCGGGACGGCGGCCACCGTGCATCCTCGACTTCCGGGCCGGCGCCGCGCCCATGCTGTTCCCGAAGGTCACCCTCCCGATCGGCCGCCGAGGCGTGTCCCTCCGCCTGCCCTTCCTTGCGCCGTACGCCCACCACCGGGAGACGGTGTCGCTGCCGTCACTGCCCCGTGGCGTCTACGTCGTGGGTCCGGTCACCTACGAGAAGACCGACCCGGTCGGGCTGGTCACCCGGCGGTTCGAGACCGGCAGGTCGGTCGAGCTGCTTCGTGGCACCGCGGGTGACCGACCTGTCCGTCTTCGCCGGGGGGCTCACTCACGACCTCGACGGTGCGACCAGCCAGCAGCTCTCGATGAGCGACCTGGCCTTCCACGCGCTGCGCGAGTACGTCCCGGGCGACGACCTGCGGCACGTCCACTGGAGGTCGTCGGCCAAGGCAGGGGAGCTGCTCGTGCGGCAGTACCACGAGACCCACCGCGGGCACGTCACGGTGCTGGTCGACGGCGCCCGCGCCTCCTACGCCGCGGTTGCGCGACTTCGAGCTGGCCGTCTCGGTGGCGACATCGATCGCGCTCCGCGCGGTCCGCGACGACTTCGACACCTACCTGCGCTGCGGCCCCCACGTGGCCACGTGGACGGATCGCGGCAGCGATGACCGACGTCGCCTGCTGGTTCGAGGCCGAGGACGACCACTACCTCGAGCACGTCGCGGACGCAGCCGCCGCGGTGCCGACCACCGGTCTGGTGGTGCAGGTGACGGGTGCCGATCGCGACCCGGTCCAGCTCGACGCCGCCGCACAGCGGTTCGACCGGGCGCCGACCGCATCGTCGTACGCGCCGACAGCGAGGACGAGGCCTACCTGCGTGACAGCCACGCGCTGCGCGAGATCTCGGTGCCCGACCTCGCGCGGCTCCAGGAGCTCCTCGCCCGGGGCATGCGATGACCGGACCCGCAGCCGATGCCCGCGCGAGCCTCGTCGACTCGGTCGTCGTCGTCCTGCTGGTGGCGCTGACCCTGTCGATCCTCGACGACAGCTACTCCGACCGCACCTATCTGGTCGCGGGCCTGGTCCCGGCGGTGGCCCTGCTGGCACTGGCCTTCCTCACTCGCGGGGTCAACGAGGGCGGCTGGTGGTACGCACTGGGAGCCGCGGTCGCGTTCGCCCCGCTCGGAGCCCTCTTCGCGCTGAGGGAGCCGGGTCCCTACGCGCTGCCGACCCTGGAGACGATGAACCGGGTGATGGGGGAGACGATCGGCGCTCCCGGCGTGCTCGTCAGCACGGTCCCCCCGGCCGACGCCGAGGGCCAGGTCATGCTCGTGCCCTTCGTGATCGGCTACTTCGCGGTGGGCTTCGCCGCCTGGCTGGCGCTCGGGACCCGGAGCCCGTTCGCCCCCGCTGTCCCGCTCATCCTCGCGACTGGCCGGGACGATCCCGGTGGGCGTGCTCGTGCCGACGCTCCTCGTGCCGCGGGGCATGCTCTTCGCCGTCGTCCTGGTGGTCTGGGTGGCCGCCCGCGCCCGACGTCACGAGTCGCTCGTCGGGCAGCCCCGCGGATCGCTGGCCACGACCGCCACGGCACTGGTCGTCGTGGCCCTGGTGTCCCTCGCGTCCCACGTGGTCGTGCCCGACCGCGACAAGGACGAGCGGGTGCTGCTGCGCGGCTGACGGCGACAGCGACCTGGTCAGCAGGCGCGGCCGCCTCGGTGCTGCCCCCGCAGGTGGGTCGTCATCGGCAGCTGTTCCGCGCCACCGGGGTCCCGGAGGGACGGCGACTCCGGTTCGCCGTGCTCGACCACTACGACGGCTACATGTGGGCACCGGCCGACGTGTCTCCCGGCAGCGACGGCTTCGGCACCTTCAAGCGCATCGGGCAGGACCTCGCCGTGCCCGGGACGGGCAGGCGATCGAGGTCCGTGTCCAGATGCGGCCGGGGTACTCCGGCGACTGGCTTCCGCTGCTGGGCGAGCTGACCAGCCTCGACCTCGAGGAGTTCGACGGTCGCAGCCAGCTCCAGGACGTCCGCTACAACCCGGCGACGTCGAGCGCGCTCGTGGTGGGCGGGGTGGACCCGCGCGACGACTACACGTTCACCTCGGTGCTCGTCGACGACGACCTCACGGGTGACGACCGGGCCCGGGAAGCGACCGGCGACCAGCGCCAGCCGGCCGGGGCGTTCCTCGACGAGCACCTCGCGCCCTTCGTCCGCGACGAGCTCTCGCCCCTCGAGCGTGTGCTGCTGCTCGCCCGCTACCTGCGGACCAACGGCGCCACGCGATTCACCGGTGCAGTCGTTGCAGGGGCCCGACGACCTCGGTCGCGGCATGCTCGGCTCCCGCACCATCACGGGAACGCCGTTCCAGTACGCGGCACTGATGGCTCTCGGGGCGTCGCGGCTCGGCGTCCCCGCTCGCGTGGTCACCGGAGCCGCGCCGGGGCGCAGGGGCCTGGTGGAGCACAAGGACGTCGGCGTGTGGGTCGAGCTCCAGCTCGCCGACGGCACGCTGGCACACGCTCGAACCGAGGCGCTACGTCGGTGGCGACATCGTCAGCGACGACGGACCCCGACGACGGCGGTGACCATGCGGGCGGGTTCGTGGCGGACATCTTCGACGAGGCGGCGTCCGACGCGGGCGGAGAGACCAGGAGCCCGGAGGCAGTCGACCGCGGCGGGAGCCGAGGACGTCGAGGACGCCGACGACCAGGAGCCGACGTCGCCGTCACGGTTCGGTCTCCTCCTGATCGGCGGTGCTGCGGCCGCCACGCTCCTCGCTCCTGCTCCTGGTCCCGGTGGCCAAGTGGCTGCGGCGCGTCCGGCGGCGTCGTACGTCGTCGTGGTCCGGCGTCTACGTCAACGCGTGGCAAGAGGTGCTCGACGCCGCCCGCGACCGCGGGACGCCGGTGCCCGGAGGGGTGGAGCCGCGCGGCCCAGGCGGCGCAGGCGGGCGTCCGGCCTCGATCTCGCACGCTGGGCAGACGCCGCCGTCTTCGCGCCCGCGCCACCGCCGGGCGGAGGACGGCCGCGAGCTTCTGGGACGCCTGCCAGCAGCAGCGACGCCGGGTGGTCGCAGAGGCGGAGTGGCGACGTCGATGGTGGTCGCGCCTCAACCCGGCCTCGCTCATGGCGGGCTGGGCCGCGGCAGCCGTCGGTCAGCCGAGCATGTGCGCCACGAAGATCGCCGTGCCGGGCGTCAGCCGGCCACGCGTGGCGTGACCAGCCGCCCCAGACCCGGTCGAGCTGCTCGGGCCACTCCGGCTCCACGAGGTCGTCGAGGGTGAAGCCGTGGCCGGCCAGCAGGCGCACCCAGTCGCCGAGCGTGCGGTGGTGCTCGACGTACGACACCTCACCGGAGGCGTCGTCGACCTCGACGTAGGGGGTGCGGTCCCAGTAGGACTGCGTGGCGGTGAGCCCGGCATCACCCGGGTCGTCGGGGAACATCCAGCGCGTCGGGTGGGTGATCGAGAAGGCGAAGCGCCCCCCTGGGCGCAGGACCCGCGCCACCTCGGCCACGGCCTGCTCGATGTCACTGATGAACTGCAGCGCCCCGAAGGAGCAGAAGACGATGTCGAAGGCCTGCGGGGCGAAGGGGAGGTCGGTCGCCGTCCCGCGGACCGACGGGACCCGTACGCCGGTCTCCTCGTCGAGGCGGAGGGAGTGCTGGAGCTGACGGTGGGAGAGGTCGAGGCCGAACCCGCGGCCGCCGTGCGTACGGACCCACCTCGAGCACTGGCCGGCGCCGCTGCCCACCTCGAGGACGTCGAGGCCGTCCACGTCGCCGAGGATCCGCAGCTCGTCCTCGGTGTGGCCCTCGGGGCCCCAGACGAAGCCCGCGTCGCCGAGGAACGCGCCGTGGGTGGCCTGGTACTCGTCGGCGTAGCGGTCCCAGTCGGGCCCGTTCGCGCAGACGTGACTCCTGCTCGGAGACGGGACGCCGCTCGACCCGGACGGACTGCGGCAGGTGATCCTCCACCCCGGGATCGTAGTGGTGCCGGTGCACCGGGCGGCTGACCGCCCGGTGCACCGGCACCCCAGGGGCGACGGACAGCCGATGGCGGTACCGGAGCTCTGCGCCGTGCCACGATGGCCCCGTGAGTGATGCGGGCCCTTCGATGACCCCTCTGGCCGGCGGTCACTCGGGCCGCACGTTCATGGGCGAGGTGGCCGGCGAGCGGGCCGTCGTGCGCGTGTACCCGCCGGGCGACCCTCGCGGTCCGGAGGCTCCGGAGATCGACAGCGCCGTCCTGCACCTCGTGCGCGGACTCCTGCCGGTTCCCGACGTCGTGGAGGTGCGCCGAGAGGCTCCCGGGTCCGGGCAGCCCGGACTCCTCGTGACGTCGTGGGTGCCGGGCGAGCGTGGCGACCAGGTGGTGGGGCGGGTGTCCGACGACGGGTCCCAGGATGGTCTGGCCCGTCTGGGCCGGGCCATGGGCCGGGCGGCGGCGACGCTGGCAGGCATGCCGATGCTGCGGCCCGGCCCCTTCCTGGATGCCGACCTGCAGGTGGGCCGGTTCCCCGACGCGGGGCTGCCCGACTGGGTCGAGAGCCGGCTGGTCCGCTGGTCGACCGCGGAGCGGGCACGGCTGGCCGAGGTCGCGCGGTCCGCGCAGGACGTCCTGGACGGCGTCGGGCGGGCGTGCCTGGTGCACGGCGACCTCAACCCCAAGAACGTGCTGGTCGACCGCCGGTCGCTCGAGCTCACCGCGGTCCTCGACTGGGAGTTCGCCCACGCCGGGCACCCGTGGACCGACCTCGGGAACGTCCTCCGCTTCGAGCGTCATCCGGCGTACGTAGAGGCGGTGCTCGGGGTGTGGACCGAGGTCCGCGGCGAGAGCGCCGAGACCCTGGTCGACGGCGCCCGCGCCGCCGACCTGTGGGCCCTGGTCGACCTGGCGGCTCGTGCCGGGGACAATCCCGTGGCCGACCGTGCCGAGGTCCTCCTGCGAGCCGTCGCGGCCGAGGGCGACCTGCACGCCTGGCCCGCCCAGCGGTGAGCGTGGGCTGAGCGTGCGCCCCGGTTGGACGTCGAGCGTGAGTCACGCGTACTCTTGGGAGTTGCGCCAGTCGTCTGCCCGGCTTCCATACCGAGCGAACCCGGGCTCGCCGTGTCACCGTCTGCGACGGGGACCAGTGAAACAGGCGGCTGCGTGCGTCCGCACGACTTCTATCCATCCCAAGGAATTCATTCCCTTATGACGAGCACCCTCTCCACTCTTCCGGACTACGACGCACCGCAGGTTGCGGTCAACGACATCGGCTCCGAAGAGGACTTCCTCGCGGCGATCGACGCGACCATCAAGTACTTCAACGACGGCGACATCGTCGACGGGACCATCGTCAAGGTGGACCGTGACGAGGTCCTCCTCGACATCGGCTACAAGACCGAGGGCGTCATCCCCTCGCGAGAGCTGTCGATCAAGCACGACGTCGACCCCAACGAGGTCGTTTCCGTGGGCGACAAGGTCGAGGCCCTCGTCCTCCAGAAGGAGGACAAGGAAGGCCGTCTGATCCTGTCCAAGAAGCGCGCCCAGTACGAGCGCGCCTGGGGCACCATCGAGCAGGTCAAGGAGGAGGACGGCGTCGTCGAGGGCACCGTCATCGAGGTCGTCAAGGGCGGCCTCATCCTCGACATCGGCCTGCGCGGCTTCCTGCCGGCCTCGCTCGTGGAGATGCGTCGCGTCCGCGACCTGCAGCCCTACGTCGGCCAGACGCTCGAGGCGAAGATCATCGAGCTCGACAAGAACCGCAACAACGTGGTCCTGTCGCGCCGTGCCTGGCTCGAGCAGACCCAGTCCGAGGTCCGCCACGGCTTCCTGACCCAGCTCCAGAAGGGCCAGATCCGCAAGGGTGTCGTCTCCTCGATCGTCAACTTCGGTGCGTTCGTGGACCTCGGCGGCGTCGACGGACTCGTCCACGTCTCCGAGCTGTCCTGGAAGCACATCGACCACCCGTCCGAGGTCGTCGCCGTGGGCGACGAGGTCACCGTCGAGGTCCTCGACGTGGACATGGACCGCGAGCGTGTCTCCCTGTCGCTGAAGGCGACGCAGGAGGACCCGTGGCAGCACTTCGCCCGCACCCACCAGATCGGCCAGATCGTCCCGGGCAAGGTCACCAAGCTGGTGCCGTTCGGTTCGTTCGTCCGCGTCGAGGAGGGCATCGAGGGCCTCGTGCACATCTCCGAGCTCGCCGAGCGCCACGTCGAGATCCCCGAGCAGGTCGTGCAGGTCAACGACGACGTCATGGTCAAGATCATCGACATCGACCTCGAGCGTCGCCGGATCTCGCTGTCGCTCAAGCAGGCCAACGAGACCGCTGCCGCGTCCGACGTGGAGGAGTTCGACCCCACGCTCTACGGCATGACCGCCACCTACGACGACCAGGGCAACTACGTCTACCCGGAGGGCTTCGACCCCGAGACGGGCGAGTGGCTCGAGGGCTTCGACGACCAGCGCGCGGTCTGGGAGGACCAGTACGCCAAGGCGCACGCCCGCTGGGAGGCGCACGTCAAGCAGCAGGAGGAGGCCAAGCAGGCCGAGGTCGAGGCCGGCGAGGCCACGTCCTACTCCTCCGGCGGCGAGGTCGCACCGGACGAGACCGGTGGCGACACCGGCGGTTCGCTGGCCTCCGACGAGGCACTGCAGGCGCTCCGCGAGAAGCTCACCGGCGGCGCCAGCTGACCGGCTGATCACGCACGCACGCACGACGGCCCGCCGGGACACCGGCGGGCCGTCGTGCGTTCCGGGCCGTCCGGTAGAACTGGCGCATGGCAGACAACGGCAGCACGGCACTGGTGCTCGGCGGTGGCGGCATCACCGGCATCGCGTGGGAGCTGGGCATCCTGGCCGGGCTCGCCGAGGCGGGCGTCGACCTCACCGACGCCGACGTCGTGGTCGGCACGTCGGCCGGCTCGGTGGTCGGAGCGCAGATGACGTCCGGGATCCCGCTCGCGGACCTCTACGCCACCCAGCTCGAGCCCGCGGACGCGGAGCTCGGCGGCCGGCTGTCCCGCATCGCCGCGCTCAAGCTCGTGCCGCCCTACCTCCTGCCCGGCAGCGGCAGGGAGAAGCTGGCCCGGGTGGGTCGCGTGGCGAGGGCCGCGCACGAACCGGGCAGCGTGGACCGCGAGGGCGTGATCCGCTCCCGGTTGCCCGTGCGCGACTGGCCCGACCGCGACCTGCGCATCACCGCCGTCGACACCGAGAGCGGCGACTTCACGGTGTTCGACGCAGACTCCGGCGTCGACCTCGTCGCCGCGGTCGCCGCGAGCTGCGCCGTGCCGACCGTGTGGCCCCCGGTCGAGATCAACGGCCGCTACTTCATGGACGGCGGGATGCGTTCCACCGCCAACGTCGACGTCGCGCGTGGAGCGCAACGAGTGGTGGTGCTCGCCCCGCTGCCGCGGTCGGTCAGCCGCAAGACCTCGATCAGGTCGCAGCTCGAGCGCCTGGCCCCGCGCGAGTGGTCCGTCGTCACACCGGACCCCGAGGCGCTCGCCGCCTTCGGCCGCAACCTGCTCGACCCCGCCAAGCGCGGCGTCGCCGCGGAGGCGGGGATGCGCCAGTCCAAGGACCTCGTGGACGAGATCCGGCACGTGTGGTGGGGCTGACCCATCAGTTCGCGACGTGCCTCGCGCCGTCGCTGCGCGAGCACCTGACGTACGAGCTCGCGCAGCCGCCCCGCCGACGTCGATCAGTGGCGGGGGACGAGGTGGCGGCGCTCCTCGACAGGACCGAGCTCGTCCAGGGGGTGGGTGCTGCTGGCGGGGCCGGCGAACCGGTCGTGGCGGGCGTAGCTGACCAGGAGCACAGCGGCGGCGGTCAGGACCAGGATGAAGAGGATGGTGTTCATGGCAGTAATCATCCGCCCATTGACTTCCTGCCACCAGTGGCAGGAATGACAGAGTTGGTTGATTTCCTGCCACGGAGGGTGCAGGCTGTCCCCATGAAGAAGGTCGCCGCCGTGGTGCAGGACGGGGCCGAGCCGTTCGGGCTCGGCTCCATGTGCGAGGTGTGGGGGGAGCCCTACCACCCCGAGGACGACAATCCCGTCTTCGACTTCATCGTCGCCACGCCGCGGCCCGGCCGGGTCGCGGGCGCCACGGGCTACGACCTCCACGTCGACCACTCGCTCGACGACGCGATCGACGCCGATCTCATCTGCCTGATCCCCAAGCGCGGCTACCTGGAGCCCTCGCCCGAGGTGGTCGAGCTCGTCGTCGCGGCCCACCAGCGCGGCGCCCAGGTCTTCGCGCACTGCACGGCGGCCTTCGTCCTGGGGGAGGCCGGGCTGCTCGACGGGCGGCGCGCCACCACGCACTGGCGCCACGTCGACGAGCTGGCCGCGCGGCACCCGGAGGCGACGATCGACGGCAACGTGCTCTACGTCCAGGACGGCTCCATCGTCACCGGAGCCGGGTCGGCGGCCGGGCTCGACGCAGCCCTCCACGTGATGCGCCAGCACTTCGGCGCCAAGGTCGCGGCCAACACCGCCCGGCGGATGGTCGTTCCTCCGCACCGCGACGGAGGTCAGGCGCAGTTCATCGCCCGCCCCGTTCCGGTCTGCGAGTCCGAGGCGCTGGCACCCCTGCTGGCCTGGATCGCCGCCAACCTCGGCGAGGACCTCGACGTCGAGACACTGGCCCGCCAGATGCACATGTCGGGTCGCACGTTCGCGCGCCGCTTCAAGGAGGAGACCGGCACGACGCCCTACAGCTGGATCCTGGGGGAGCGGGTCCGGGCGGCCCAGGAGCTGCTGGAGCAGACCGACCACTCCATCGACTGGGTCGCGGGCGAGGTGGGCTTCGGCAACGCCGCCACGCTGCGCCACCACTTCGGTCGCTCGCGCGGCGTCAGCCCGCAGGAGTACCGGCGCACGTTCCGGACGCCCGCCTGAGGCGCCCTCGACCCTCGGTAGCCTTGACCGCGTGACCGCGACTGCGCTGACCGACCTGTCCGCCGACGACCGCGACGCCCTGCTCGAGGAGCAGCGTGCGGCCTACGAGGCGCTGAAGGCGCGCGGTCTGAAGCTCGACCTGACGCGCGGCAAGCCGTCGGCCCAGCAGCTCGACCTCTCCGACGAGCTGCTGCGGCTGCCCACCAGCACGAAGGACTCGGCCGGTGTCGACGTCCGCAACTACGGCGGGCTGGAGGGACTGCGCGAGCTGCGCGAGATGTTCGCCGAGCTGCTGTGGGTCGAGCCCGACCAGGTCGTGGCCGGCGGCAACTCCAGCCTGACGATGATGCGCGACTGCCTGGTCTACCTGATGCTCTTCGGCGGCGTGGACTCCGAGCGGCCGTGGGGACGCGAGGAGAAGGTCCGGTTCGTGTGCCCGGTCCCCGGCTACGACCGCCACTTCACGCTCCTCGAGAGCCTCGGCATCGAGATGGTGACCGTGCCGATGCACGACGACGGCCCGGACGTCGACGCCGTGGCCGCCCTGGTCGCCGACGACCCGAGCATGAAGGGCATCTGGATCGTGCCGACGTACGCCAACCCGTCCGGCGCGATCGTGAGCCAGGACGTGGCCGCCCGGCTCGCGGCGATGCCGACCGCCGCCCCCGACTTCAAGATCTTCTGGGACAACGCCTACGCGCTGCACCACCTCACCGAGGAGGAGGCCAAGAGCGCCGACATCCTCACCCTCGCCTCGGCGGCCGGCCACCCGCACCGGCCGATCATGTTCGCCTCCACGTCGAAGATCACCTACGCCGGCGCCGGCGTGGCCTTCCTGGCCGCCTCGACCGGCAACGTCGCGTGGTACCTCGGCCACCTGGGCAACGGCTCCATCGGTCCCGACAAGGTCAACCACCTGCGCCACGCCGAGTTCTTCGGCTCGCCGCAGGGCGTGCGTGACCACATGGCCCGGCACCGCGCGATCATCGCGCCCAAGTTCGCGGAGGTGGACCGGGTCCTCACCGAGCGGCTCGGCGGCCGCGGCGTCGCCACCTGGAACACCCCGGCCGGTGGCTACTTCGTCAACCTCGACGTCGTGCCCGGCACGGCGAGCCGCGTCGTGGCGCTCGCCAGGGAGGCGGGCGTCGCGCTGACCCCCGCCGGGTCGTCGTTCCCCTACAAGCAGGACCCGGACGACACCAACATCCGGCTGGCCCCCACCATGCCGCCGCTCGCCGAGGTGACCGAGGCGATGGAGGCCGTGGCCACCTGCGTGCTGCTCGCGGCGCTGGAGCGAGGGTCGGGACGGGCGACGGCCTGACCGGGGCGTCGGGTCAGGCGGCGACGGGCTCGGCGCGCAGGCCCCCGCGCACGAGGTCCGCGTAGCGGCCACCGCGCAGCAGCAGCTCCTCGTGGGTGCCGATCTCGACGACGCGCCCCTGGTGGAGCACGGCGATCTGGTCGGCGTCGCGCACCGTGGAGAGCCGGTGCGCGATGGTGATCGTGGTGCGGGCGCGCCGGACGTCGTCCAGCGCGGACTGGATCGCCCGCTCCGTCTCGTTGTCGAGCGCGCTGGTCGCCTCGTCGAGGACGAGCACGGCCGGGTCCCGCAGCAGTGTGCGCGCGATCGCGAGCCGCTGCTGCTCCCCGCCGGAGAACCGGTGGCCGCGGGAGCCGACGACGGTGTCGTAGCCGTCGGGGAGCGAGGCGACGAGGTCGTGGACGCGTGCCTGGCGGCACGCCTCCTCGATCTCGGCGTCGCTGGCGTCGGGTCTCGCGTGGCGCAGGTTGTCCCGGACGCTCGCGTGCATCAGGTAGGTCTCCTGGGTGACGACGCCGACGAGCTCGGAGAGGTCCGTCAGGGCCAGGTCGCGGACGTCGACACCGTCGATGCTGACCCGTCCCGCCGTGACGTCGTGCAGGCGGGGGACGAGCGAGGCGAGCGTCGACTTGCCGCTGCCCGTCTCACCGACGAGCGCGAGCGTGGTGCCCGCGGGCACGCGCAGGTCGATGCCGCTGAGCACCGGGCGCTCCGGGTCGTAGGCGAAGCCGACGCCCTCGAAGCGGACCTCGCCGAGGGCGCCCGCCCGGTCCAGCGGCAACGGCTCGGCGGGCTCGGCGATCTCCACCGGCAGGTCGGCGTACTCGAAGATGCGGCTGAAGAGGGCGAGCGAGGCGGTGATCTCGACGCCCACGTTGAGCAGTCCCATCAGCGGCCGGAAGAGGTTGCCCTGCAGCGCGATGAACGCCACCAGGGTGCCGATGGTCATCCCGCCCGAGGTGGCGGGGAAGCCGGCAGCGAGGTAGATGGCGGCGGGGACTGCCGCGAAGACGATGTTCATCGTGGCCATCCGCCAGCGTCCGGCGAGGCGGGAACGGATCTCCAGGCCGACGAGGTCGGCCGAGGTGTCGTCGAACCGCGCGGTCAGGCGGGGCGAGGCGCCGAGGGTCTTGGTGAGGAGCACGCCGCTGACCGACAGGCCCTCCTCGATCTGGACGTGCAGGTCGGCGAGCCGGCGCTGGCGCTCGGCGGTCACGCGGTGGCGCATGCGGGCGACCTGGCGGGTGAGGAGGACGGCGGGCGGGAGCACGACGAGCGACAGCAGGGCGAGGCGCCAGCTGAGGGCGACCATCGCGACCGCGGTGCCGATGACGACGGTGAGGTTGGCCGCGATGGAGGTGGCGGTCTGCGTCACGACACCCTGCATGCTGCCGATGTCGTTGACCAGGCGTGACTGCGACCTCCCCGCCGCGGGTGCGGGTGAAGAAGCCGAGCGACTGGCGCTGGAGGTGGGCGAAGAGGTCGCTGCGCAGGCGGTGCATGACGCGCTGCCCGACGGAGGTCGAGAGCCAGGTCTGGACGACGCCGATCACGGCGCTCGCCACCGCGACGCCGAGCATGGCCGCCACGCACAGCACCAGGAGGCGTACGTCCTGGCGCGGCAGCGCCTCGTCGATGACGTGGCGGACGAGGAACGGCTGGGCCAGCGACACGGTGGAGCTGAGCACGATCAGCGCGACGACGACGGCCAGCGTGCTCCGGTGGGGGGCGAAGAGGCGGGCGATGCGACGCAGGGACACGGGGGAGTCCGACAGCTGCCGCAGGTCTGCGGGGTCGGGGCGGCCGCTGCGGGAGCGGCGGGAGGTGGATCGGGAGTGGTCATCCATGCGACCAGCTCCTCTCTGGAGGTCGGGGCACAAGTGAGGTAACCTCACTATGAGGTCACAACCGACGACGAGGCGGCGATATTCCCGTGGGCCGAGACGAGCACCCGACCCGGGACGAGGAGCACACCGGTGACCTGGTGATGGCACTGGCCCGGCGGGTGCGCCGCGCCCACGCCGATGCCCTGGCCGAGTGGCACGTCACGCCCTCGCAGTCGCGGGCCCTGCGCGTCCTCGCATCGCGACCCGACGGGATGCGTCCGTCCGCGCTGGCCGAGCACCTGCGGATCGCGCCGCGGTCCGCGACGGAGGTCGCCGACGCCCTGGCTGCGCGCGGCTGGCTGGAGCGGGCCGCGGACCCCACCGACCGCAGGGCGAGCGTGCTCACCCTGACCGACAGCGGGCGTGACCTGGTGCGCCGGATCGAGGACGTGCGGCGGGACGCGGCAGAGAGGGTCCTGGGCGTGCTGCCGCCCGCCCAGCGTCGTACGCTGCACGAGATCTTGCTCGTCGTCGTGGGGGAGGGCCAGTGACCGTCCGGGTCGGGCTGACCGGGGGCATCGCCTCGGGCAAGAGCACCGTGTCGGCCATCCTCGCCGAGCTGGGTGCCGTGGTCATCGACGCCGATGCGTTGGCCCGCGAGGTGGTCGCACGCGGGACTCCGGGGCTCGCGGCGGTGGTCGCCGAGTTCGGTCCCGGGCTGCTCACGCCCGAGGGGGACCTCGACCGACCGGCGATGGGGGCGCTGGTCTTCGGCGACCCCGAGGCCCGCAGGCGCCTCGAGGCGGTCATCCACCCGCTCGTCCACGAGCGGAGCGCCCAGCTCGAGGCAGAGGCCGCGCCTGACGCGGTGGTCGTGCACGACATCCCGCTGCTGGCCGAGGTCGGTCGCGCCGGCTCCTTCGACGCCGTGATCGTCGTCGACGCGCCGCCGGAGCTCCAGGTGTCGCGGATGGTGCAGGAGCGCGGGTGGACGCGCGACGACGCCGAGTCGCGCATCGCTGCCCAGGCGACCCGCGAGGACCGGCTCGCGATCGCCACCCACGTGGTCGACAACACCGGGTCGCTGGACGCGCTGCGCGAGCAGGTGGAGAGGGTCTACGCCGAGCTGGCCGGCCGGGGCTGACAGTTCCCGTTTCGCACGCTGCGACGGGTACCCTCCCGGCGTGCTCCCGATCCGACCCCGCCTGGCCGTGATCGCTGCAGGCATCCTGCTCGTCAGCGGCTGCGCGTCGCTGGCACCCGGCCCGGACACCTCCCCGGCCACCTCGTCGAGCTCGTCCGCCAGCCCGTCCGCGTCGTCGGAGGCATCCGCGACGAGCGAGGCCCCGGAGGACCCGGACACGCCCTCCTCGTGGGGCCCGACCGTCGGTGAGATCGCGGAGGCACGCGAGCTGGTGGCCGGCTGGACACCCGAGCAGCTGGCCGGGCAGGTCATCGTCGGGCGCTTCCACGGCACGGACCCCGAGGAGCCGGCCCGGATGGTCCGCGAGCTGCACCTCGCGGGTGTGTCGGTGACCACGGACAACATCGCGGACGCCGAGCAGGTGCGCGCCATGACCGCGGCCATCGCCGAGGCGGCCGCCGACGACGGTCGCGACTTCCCGCCCGTGATCGGCGTCGACCAGGAGGGCGGCTACGTCTCCCACCTGCGCGGCATCGCGACCGAGTTCCCCCACTTCCAGTCGGCCGGGCTGGCCGTCGCGGCCGACCCGCGGCTCGGTCGCCGGGTCACCCGGGCCGCGGCCCTCACCACCGGTCTGGAGCTGCGCGGGCTCGGGTTCACGTGGGTCTTCGCCCCCGTCGCCGACGTCACGATCGGCGCGGCCGACCCCACGATCGGTGCCCGGTCGCCCTCGGAGGACCCGGCCGTGGCGGCCCAGGCGATCGGCGCGGCGATCAAGGGCTACGACGACGCCGGCATCGTCTCGACCGTCAAGCACTTCCCGGGCCACGGCACCGCCACGACCGACAGCCACGACACCCTGCCGGTCGTGGACGCCTCGCTGGCCGAGATCGAGGCGCACGACCTGCCGCCGTTCGCCTCCGCCATCGCCCACCGTGCGCCGGCCGTGATGCTGAGCCACCTCGACCTCACCGCGATCGCTCCGGACGTGCCGGCCAGCATGGCCCCCGAGGTCTACGACCTGCTGCGCGACGACCTCGGGTTCGAGGGTGTCGCGATCACCGACTCGCTCGGGATGGGTGCCGTGGGGGGTCGCCCCACCCCGGCGCTGCAGGCGCTGCAGGCGGGTGCCGACCTCCTGCTGATGCCGGTCGACACCGCCGAGACCCACCGGATCGTGGTCGACGCGATCAGGACCGGGGGTGTGTCGCGCGAACGGGTCGAGGAGGCCGCCGCGCGCGTGGTGGCCGTCCAGGCCTGGCAGGCTCGCGTCGCAGCACAGCGGCCCGTGCCCGTCGACGTGGTCGATCGGGCACGGGCCGCGAGTGCGGACCTGCTGTCCGCTGCGTACTGAGAGAGGTCCGCTCCGGCGTCAGGCCGCGAGGTCGGGGTCGCCGGCGCGGCGGAGCTTCTGCAGCGCCTCACGCTCGAGCTGGCGCACCCGCTCGGCGGAGATGCCGTGCCGGGCGCCGATGTCGGCCAGCTTGTGCTGGCGACCGTCGGCCAGGCCGTAGCGGGCGCGGACGATGTCGGCCGAGCGCTCGTCCAGGATGCCGACCAGGTCCTCGAGCCGCTGGCGCGCCTCGGCGTCGAGCACGTTGAGGTCCGGCCCGGGCGCGGTCTCCTGCGCCATCAGGTCGCCCAGCGAGGTGTCGCCGTCCTCGTCGACCGGGGTGTCCAGCGAGACGTGCTCACGGCCCCAGCTCATCAGGTCGAGCACCCGGTCGACGTCCATGCCGAGCTCGGTGGCGATCTCCTGGGGGTCGGGGTCGCGGCCGAGCTGGCGCTCCAGGGTGCGGCGTGCGCTGCCCACCTGGTTGAGCTCCTCGACCACGTGCACGGGGAGGCGTACGACGCGGGCCTGCTGGGCGATGCCGCGGGTGATCGCCTGGCGGACCCACCAGGTCGCGTAGGTCGAGAACTTGTAGCCCTTGGTGTAGTCGAACTTCTCGACCGCGCGGATCAGGCCGGTGTTGCCCTCCTGGATCAGGTCGAGCATCGGCATCTGGGAGCGGCCGTACTTGCGGGCGATGGAGACGACGAGCCGCAGGTTGGCCTCGATGAAGCGGTCGACGGCGAGGCGGCCCTGCTCGGCGAGCCACTCGAGCTCCTGCTCGTTCGCGCTCATCGGCGCACCGCCCTTGCGGCGACCGACGCGGCCGGAGTCGAGGAGGTGCTGGGCCAGCAGGCCGGCCTCGATGGCCTTGGACAGCTCGACCTCGGTCTCGGCGTCGAGCAGCGGGGTGCGAGCGATCTCGTCCAGGTAGAGCCCGACGCTGTCGCGGCCCTCGATCTCACGAGTAGTGGTGGTGCGCTTGGCCTGTGCAGTGCTCATCTCGTCCTCCTGCTCCTCGTGCGACCACCCCTGTGTCGCACATCTGTTCCAACGCCTGTGTCCGTAGCGGGATTCCCGAACGGATTTGTCGGTGCCTTCATCTGCCATGACGAGCCAGTCGCCTCCGGAGTTGCACGATCTGCGAACTCTCAGGGACTTCTCAGGGGGTTCCCCTGCGAGGGTGGCAGCATGCAGGGAGTGGCGGGCGCACGCGTGGACCTCAACGCCGACCTCGGCGAGGAGGTCACCGACGACGCCGGCCTGCTCGCGGTCGTGACGAGTGCCAACGTCGCGTGCGGCTTCCACGCGGGCACCCGAGCCACGATGCACGCGGTCTGCGCGGGGGCCGTACGTCGCGGGGTGGCCGTGGGTGCGCAGGTGTCCTACGACGACCGGGAGAACTTCGGCCGCGTGCCCCTGGACGTGCCGGGCGACGTGCTGCGCGAGCAGGTGGCCGAGCAGGTGGGGGCGCTGTCCGTGATCGCCGCGGCCGAGGGCGCGCGAGTGGCCTACCTCAAGCCGCACGGCGCGCTCTACCACCGGGTCGCCTCGGACGAGGTGCAGGCGACGGCCGTGCTGGACGGGTCGGGCGACCTGCCGGTGCTGGGGATGCCCGGCTCCCTGCTCCTGGCGCTGGCCGCGCAGCGCGGTCGCGGCACCCGGCTCGAGGGGTTCCCGGACCGCGGCTACACCGCCGACGGCACGCTGGTGCCCCGCGACCGGCCGGGAGCACTCGTCACCGATCCGGACGAGGTGGCCGCTCGTGCCGTCGCTCTCGCGAGCACCGTCGACTCGGTCTGCGTGCACGGGGACTCACCCAGCGCCGTGACGACCGCCCGGTCCGTACGCCGCGCACTCGAGGCCGCCGGGCTCGACGTGGCGTCCTGCTGGTCCTCCACACCCTGACCGCGCGCCTGTGGACGAGCCGGGTCCAGCTGTGGAGCACGGGATGACTTCTGTGGGGAACCCTGTGGGACCGGAAGTTTGTCCGCGCAACCCCTTGCGGGGGCGCACCCGTGGGACATAGAACTCTCCTACCGGCACCGCTTGCGGGGTCGGGGATCGGATCGGACGAACAGTTCCACCCGGCGAGCTTGCTCGCCGCGCAGGCCCGGTGGCGGGGTCGGCGGGGACAGGGAAGCCGGTGCGGTGGCTCGGACGTCACCATCCCGGGCAAACCGAGGGGCTCCTGATGCTCATACCATCTGGAGCCCCTCACCTATTTCCCCTCTGCTGCCCTCGAGGGTGCCCCTCGATGCTGCCGCTGATGCGTCGGGCCCGCAAGGCCGCCGCGGTGAACCCCCGGTGACGTCCGGTGACGACACAATGGTCGCGTGCGAGTGATTGCGGTGACCGACCGCGCCTGCCTGGTCGAGGTGGAGGACGCCGCCGCGGCTGCCTCGCTGGCGACCTGGGCGCGCGCCGCCGGACCGGCGGCCGTCGACGTCGTCCCCGCCGCCGGCACCGTCCTCTTCGACGGGGTCGACCCGGCTCTCGTCGAGGCGGCCCTCCCGAGCTGGCCGCGGCAGCCGGTGGGCAGTCGCGGGTCCGTCGTGCGGGTGCCGGTGGCCTACGACGGACCCGACCTCGAGACGGTCGCCCGACACTGGGGCTGCACCGTGGCGAACGTCGTCGAGCAGCACACGTCCCTGGAGTTCGTCGCCCTCTTCTGCGGCTTCGCCCCGGGCTTCTCCTACCTCGCCGGACTGCCCGGCGACCGACCGGTGCCCCGGCTCTCCTCGCCGCGGCCCCGAGTGGCACCGGGATCGGTGGCGCTCGCGGACGGCTGGTGCGGCATCTACCCCTCCGCCTCGCCGGGCGGCTGGCTGGTCATCGGCACGACCGACGCCGTCCTGTGGGACCCGGACCGTGCCGAGCCGGCGCTCCTGGCGCCCGGCACCCGGGTCCGGTTCGAAGCGGTCCGATGAGCGCCCGATGAGCATCGAGGTGATCGATCCCGGTCCGCTGTCGACGCTGCAGGACCTCGGCCGGCCGGGCTGGGCGCACCTGGGAGTGGCGCGCGCGGGAGCCCTCGACCGTGGCGCCGCGGCCCTCGCCCGTCGTCTCGTGGGAGGAGCCGCGGACGATGCGGTGGTGGAGACGACGATGGGCGGGGTCGTCCTGCGGACCCGGCGCGCGGTCACGCTGGCGGTCACCGGAGCGACCTGCGAGGTCCGCGTCGACCGCCGCAGCGTGGGACACGCGACACCCGTGACCGTGCCGTCGGGCTCGACCCTGACGGTGGGTCCGGCCACGTCGGGGGTGCGGTCGTACGTCGCCTTCGCGGGCGGCATCGCGGTCGAGCCGGTCCTCGGGTCGCGCTCGACCGACACGCTCGCCTGGGTGGGTCCGCCCCGCCTCGCCGCCGGGCAGGTGCTCCCGATCGGGACGGCGGACCGGCTGCCGGAGCCGCCGCCCGCGGTCGTGGGGCGTGGGCGCGAGCGAGTGCTGCACCTGCGCCGGGGGCCACGCGCCGACTGGCTCGAGCCCGGGGGGTGGGTCGGCCTGGACGCCACCTCGTACGTCCTCGCGCCCGACAGCGACCGGATCGGGCTCCGGCTCGACGGGCCCCGCATCGAGCGACGGCCGGGGGAGCTCCCGAGCGAAGGCATGGTCCTGGGTGCGGTGCAGCTGCCACCGTCGGGTCAGCCGGTGGTGTTCCTCGCCGACCACCCGACGACGGGTGGCTACCCCGTGGTCGCCGTGGTCGAGGACGACGACCTCGACCTGTGCGGGCAGCTGAGACCGGGGGACCGGGTCGTGCTGCGCACCGGATGAGGCCCGGAGGCCCTGAGAGGCCCTGAGAGGCCCTGAGAGGCCCTAGGCCTCGGCGGGTGGCTCGGCGCGGTGCAGCGCGGGGTCGTCGGCCTTGAAGCTGCGCACGGGTCCGGGCGGCGTGTCAGCGGTCTCGAAGCGAACGGTCACGACTCCGGAGCCCGAACCCCACACCCACCCGGGCCCCATCTCGTCGTGCACCACGTCCGCTCCCGGGGGCCACGTGCGACGGGGCGGCTCGGGCAGCGCCACCTCCACCTGGTCCTCGTCCGTCGTCTCTCCGAACAGGTCCTCCTGCACCCAGTCGGCCAGTCCGGAGACCCCGACGCCCAGCAGCCGGACGCCGCCCGTGGTGTCGAGGTCGCCGAGCAGCGAGCGGGCGATCCGGGCGATCGTCGCGCCGTCGTCGGTGGGGCTGGACAGCGTGCTGGAGCGGCTGAGGGTGGTGAAGTCGTGGAGCCGCACCTTGATCGTGACCGTGCGCCCGGAGAACCCGCTCTTGCGCATCCGGGTGCCGACCTCCCGGGCCTGCCGGGTCAGCAGCCCCTCCATCAGCCTCCGGTCGTTCAGGTCGGTGTCGTAGGTGCCCTCGACGCTGATGGACTTGGTCTCGCGCTCGGCGAGGACGGGCCGCGAGTCCTGCGCCCGCGCCAGCTGCCACAACCCGTGCCCCTGCGCCTGCCCCAGCAGCCGGACGAGCTCGTCCTCGCTGACGAGCTCGAGCTCCGCGATGGTGTGGATCCCGGCCCGGCGCAGCCGCTCGGCGGTGGCCGGTCCCACCCCGGGGATGACGGTCACCTTCATGGGCCGCAGCAGGTCGAGCTCGGTGCCCGGTGGCACGACCGTCATCCCGTCGGGCTTGTCGAGCTCGCTGGCCACCTTGGCGAGGAACTTCGACGACGCGATGCCGACCGTGGCGGTCAGGCCGCCGGTGACCGCGTGCACCCGCTCGCGGAGCAGCTGACCCGCCTCGGTGACCGTGGCGACCTCGAGGTCCGGCAGGCCGGCAGCAGCCAGGTCGACGAAGGCCTCGTCGAGGGACAGGGGCTCGACGAGCGGTGACAGGTCCCGCAGGACCTGCATGACCCGCGTGCTCGTCTCCCGGTAGGCGTGGAACCGACCGCTCAGGAAGGCGGCGTGCGGACAACGGGCGCGGGCCTCGCGCCCCGACATGGCCGACCCGACCCCGAAGCGGCGGGCCTCGTACGACGCCGTGGCCACCACGCCACGTCCGCCGGTGCCGCCGACGATGACCGGCTTGCCGCGCAACGACGGCTTGTCACGCTGCTCGACGGCGGCGAAGAAGGCGTCGAGGTCGAGGTGCAGGATCGACGCGGTGGAGCGCATCAGGACGGTGCTCCGGCCGGTGCGCGGGCACCTGGGCCGGCTCCTGCCGCGCGGGCGTGCTGCGTCACGAGCGCATTGTCGCAGCCCACGAACCGTCCACAGGAGAGGCCCACGCCGCATCGTCCCCAGGGCGCCGGCGCGAGTGGCATGCGGGGTCGGTGGCCGCGGGAACCGTTGACCGCATGGACCACACAGACCGCATCCCAGATCCCGATCCCGCACCCACCACGACGACGATGAGGGCGCGCACGCCTGCCGACATCGCCGCCTTCGTGCCCCTCGCCCTCGGCTTCGTCCCCGAGCGATCGGTGGTGGTGGTCAGCATCGGGTCGCCGGGCGGCATGCACGCCCGTGTCGACCTGCCGCACGACCCCGACGACGTCGACGACGTGGTCGAGGCGTTGCTGCGTCCCGCGCGGCTCAACGGCGTGCGCGAGGTGATCGCGGTGGTCTACGACGACGACACCACCGTGGCGGACGAGGCCGCGTGGTCGGTCCACGAGGAGTTCACCGCCGCCGGCATCTCGGTGCGCGAGGTGCTGCGCGTCCACGACGAGCACTGGTACGCGGTGCTCCCGGGCGCCCCGCTCGCCGCCTACCAGGGCGTGCGCTTCACCCTCGCCGACCACCGGTTCACCGCCCAGGGCGTGCTCGACGGACGCGTCACCCACCCCAGCCGCGAGGCGCTGAGGGCCACGATCGCGCCCGACGCGGCCGCCGTGAGGCAGGTGGAGCCCCACCTCGACGGTGCCCGCCCCCTGGCCGCGGGCGAGCTCACGGCCCTGACGCGTCGACACCTCGAGCAGGGGACCGGCTTCTCCGGCTCCGAGCTCGCCTCCGTCGCGGTCACCGTGACGTCGGGCGAGCGTCGCGACGAGGCGTGGGTGTGGCTGTCACGCGCCGATGCGCGCGGGGCCGTCGACCTCTGGGCCGACGCCGTGCGCCGGCTGCCGGCGACCCACGTCGCCGGACCGGCCGCCGTGCTGGCCTTCAGCGCCTGGCTGGTCGGCGACGGCGCCCTGGCGTGGTGCGCCGTCGACCGCTGCCGCGCTGCCCAGCCGACCCACTCGCTGGCCGGCCTGGTGGCGCAGCTGCTCGAGACCGCGACCTCGCCCGACACCTGGGAGTCGCTGCGCCCGCGGCTCGGGGGGACGGCCGATCCCGCCGCGTGAGATGCCCTTGAGGATGGTTCCGGCGGTGTGCCGCCGTGACTAGGGTGCGGACATGGGAGAAGAGGTCGACCAACAGGAGTTCAGCCGCGCCGACCGGACGCGGCACCGCGAGAAGGTGCGTCGCAACCTCGACGTCTTCGCCCGCATGCTCCGCGAGGCGCGCTTCGACACCGACGACCCGATGACGGGCCTGGAGATGGAGCTCAACCTCATCGACGACGCGGGCGACCCGGCCCTCAAGAACGCCGAGGTCCTCGAGGCGATCGCCGACCCCGACTTCCAGACCGAGCTCGGGCAGTTCAACATCGAGATCAACCTCGCCCCGGCCAAGCTCCGCGAGGGCGGGCTCTCGACCTTCGAGGAGAGCCTGCGCCGCTCGCTCAACGACGCCGAGGACAAGGCAGCCAAGGTCGGTGCGCACCAGGTGATGATCGGCATCCTGCCGACGCTCGCCGAGGGGCACATGCGACTGTCGTCGCTGAGCGCCAACCCGCGCTACAAGCTGCTGTCCGAGCAGATCCTCGCGGCGCGCGGCGAGGACATCACCATCAGCATCTCCGGGCGCGAGCGGCTCACCACCACCGCGGACTCGATCGTCCCCGAGGCCGCCTGCACCAGCACCCAGTTCCACGTCCAGACCTCGCCCGACCAGTTCGCCTCCTACTGGAACGCCGCCCAGGCGATCGCCGGGATCCAGGTGGCCGTGTCCGCCAACTCGCCCTTCCTGCTGGGCAAGGAGCTGTGGCGGGAGACCCGCATCCCGCTCTTCGAGCAGGCGACCGACACCCGCAGCGAGGAGCTCAAGGCCCAGGGCGTCCGGCCACGCGTGTGGTTCGGTGAGCGGTGGATCACCTCGGTCTTCGACCTCTTCGAGGAGAACGTCCGCTACTTCCCGGCCCTGCTCCCGGTGACCGACGAGGAGGATCCCCTCGAGGTGCTCGAGTCGGGCGGCACGCCGTCGCTCCACGAGCTGCGGCTCCACAACGGCACGATCTACCGGTGGAACCGCCCGGTCTACGACATCGCTGGCGGCGTTCCGCACCTGCGCGTGGAGAACCGGTTGCTCGCGGCCGGGCCCACCGTGGCCGACACCATCGCCAACGCCGCCCTCTGGTTCGGGTTGGTCCGGTTCCTCGCCGAGAGCGAGCGGCCCCTCTGGTCCCAGATGTCCTTCTCGGCCGCGGAGGAGAACTTCCACGTGGCGGCCCAGATGGGCGTGGACGCGCAGGTCTACTGGCCCGGGGTGGGGCAGGTCCGCGCGACCGAGCTGGTCGCTGCGCCGGCTGCTGCCGATGGCGCAGGCCGGTCTCGACGCGTGGGGGGTGCCGGCCGAGGAGAGCGACCGCTACCTCGGCATCATCGAGCAGCGATGCCTCAACGAGACCAGCGGCGCCGCCTGGTTCGTGGAGCGGGTCCGCGAGCGAGGGGGCGACGACCGCTACGACGCACTGCGCGCGACGCTGCTCGACTACCGCGAGCGCATGCACAGCAACGAGCCCGTGCACCTCTGGGACTGACGGAGCCTCCGCCCGTCGCTACGGCGTAGCGCGCCGCCTCAGCCGGCGCCACTCGCGGCGTACGTCGCTGACCGGGTCGAACCATCCCCGCCGCGTGACGACGACGAGCCCGAGCGGGCTCCCGAGGCTCGCACAGGCCCAGGTGGTCGGGCCGAGCCACCTCAGGTCGTCGTCGTGGGGGCTGAGCTCACCGGGGCGGGTCAGCCACAGGCACGGCCGCGGGCCCATCACCGCCGCCTGCTGCAGCAGCGACAGCACCACGTCGGCGCGCAGGCCGGCGTCGCCGAGCGGTGGGTCCTCGACGTGACGGACGCTGCGCCCGGGCTCACCGGCGTGGAGCGCGGTCGGGAAGCGACGCCGCCGCTCGTCCTGGACCAGCTCCAGGGCGGCGGCGCGCAGCACCCGGTGCGTGTGCCGGTCGATGGGTGCCTGGAGTGCCACGTTCCCCACCCTGTCGTAGGTGCGCCGCCGCAACCCGCCTCTCCACAGGCTGCCCAAGGCAGCCGCTTTCCGTTACGGTGCCAGCAGGCCAACGGCGCAGGAAGCCGTGGCCCCTGAGAGGAGACACCATGGGCACCGTCGTCGTCGGGTACGTCCCCAAGCCGGAGGGCGAAGCCGCCCTGAGTGCCGGCATCAAGGAGGCGAAGCTGCGTGGCAGCAAGCTCGTCGTGGTCAACTCCCACCGAGGGGGTCAGGAGTTCGACGGCCCCAAGGCCCGGGCCGCCGAGGACGACCTCGCCGGGATCCAGGCGACCCTGGAGGAGTCCGGCGTCGAGCACGACATCCGTCAGCTGGTGCGCGGCTTCGAGCCGGCCGAGGACCTGATCAGCATCGCCGAGGCCAACAACGCCGAGCTGCTGGTGATCGGGCTGCGCCGGCGCTCTCCGGTGGGCAAGCTCATCCTGGGCAGCAACGCCCAGCGCGTCCTCCTGGACGCCCCGTGCCCGGTCCTGGCGGTCAAGGCCCAGTAGCCCGCCGTCGGGATGGGGTCGACGGCTCCGGTGCGCGCCACGTCGCCGCGTCGTGGGCGATGATGTCTGCATGGGCTTCCAGATCACCGGTGACACCGCCGCCGACAAGGTTCTCGACGACTCATCCTTCGCCCTGCTGGCCGGCATGATGCTCGACCAGCAGTACCCGATGGAGCACGCCTTCCGCGGGCCGGCGAAGGTCCTCGAGCGCTTCGGCACCTTCGCGCCGGACGCCATCGCGGCGGCCGACCCGGAGGAGTTCGCGGCGATGGCGTCGACGCCCCCGGCGATC
Organism: uncultured Actinomycetota bacterium; assembly: GCA_963740115.1. GTDB lineage: Bacteria > Actinomycetota > Actinomycetes > Propionibacteriales > Nocardioidaceae > Nocardioides. The sequence goes on from CAVUCQ010000009.1 coordinate 201,627, forward strand.
CACCGGTTCCCGGGGTCGATGGCGGCCCGGCTGCAGGAGCTGGCCCGCATCGTCGAAGAGACCTACGGCGGCGACGCCTCGCGGCTGTGGACGGAGGCGACCGACGGCAAGGACCTGCTCAGGCGGGTCATGGCCCTGCCGGGCTTCGGCAAGCAGAAGGCCCAGATCTTCGTGGCGCTGCTCGCCAAGCAGCTCGGCGTACGACCCGAGGGCTGGGAGGCCGTCGTCGGTGACTACGCCCTCGAGGGCCACCGCTCGGTCGCAGACGTGGTCGACGCCGACTCCCTGCAGAAGGTGCGCGACTTCAAGAAGGCGAAGAAGGCCGCGGCCCGCACCGCCGACTGACCGCAGTGTCGGGGTGTGTGGCACGTCGTGGCAGAATGACGATGCGGCTCTTGACGTCACCGGGCCTCGCCGCGCCCCGAAGTTGCTCGACGAGAGGTGTTCGTGTCTTCACACGCACGCAAGTTGCTCCCCGCAGAGGTGCTGTCGCACCCCTCCATCACCGCTCTGGTGGCCAGTGGCACCCCCACCGGCACCGTGTCCCCTGAGGACGTACGTCGCGCCAGTGACGAGGCCGGTGTCGAGCCCCGGCACCTGAAGGCGCTCCTCGTCCACCTCGGCGGCGTCGGTATCTCGGTCCAGGTGGACGCCACGAGCCTGCGGGCGGTCGCTGCCACCAGCAAGCGTGCCGCCACCAGCGCCACGGCCAAGAAGGCCCCCGCGAAGGCTGCCGCCAAGAAGTCCGCGGCCACCGACAAGGACGCCGCCGAGGCACCCGAGAAGAAGCCTGCAGCGAAGAAGGCGGCCGCGAAGAAGGCCCCCGCCAAGAAGGCGGCGGCGAGGCGCCGCCGACACGTCCACCGACGTCGTCGACCTCGGCGCCGTCGTGGCACCCGTGATCGGCCCGGACGGCAAGAAGATCCTGCCCGACATCCCCGACGCCGAGTTCGAGAAGGACGTCGCCAAGGACCCGACGATCAAGGAGGACGAGAAGCAGGCCTTCACCGTCTCCGCGGCCGACGAGACCGACGAGCCCGAGCAGCAGGTCATGGTGGCCGGTGCGACCGCCGACCCGGTCAAGGACTACCTCAAGCAGATCGGCAAGGTCCCGCTCCTCAACGCCGAGATGGAGGTGGAGCTCGCCAAGCGCATCGAGGCGGGCCTGTTCTCCGAGGAGAAGCTCGCCAAGGGCGGCCGGATCAGCGCCAAGATGCTCGAGGAGTACGAGTGGATCAGTGAGGACGGGCGCCGCGCCAAGAACCACCTGCTCGAGGCCAACCTCCGCCTGGTCGTCTCGCTCGCCAAGCGCTACACCGGTCGCGGCATGCTCTTCCTCGACCTCATCCAGGAGGGCAACCTCGGCCTGATCCGTGCGGTCGAGAAGTTCGACTACACCAAGGGCTACAAGTTCTCGACCTACGCCACGTGGTGGATCCGTCAGGCGATCACCCGCGCCATGGCCGACCAGGCCCGCACCATCCGCATCCCGGTCCACATGGTCGAGGTCATCAACAAGCTGGCCCGTGTCCAGCGCCAGATGCTCCAGGACCTGGGCCGCGAGCCCACCCCGGAGGAGCTCGCCAAGGAGCTCGACATGACCCCTGAGAAGGTCATCGAGGTCCAGAAGTACGGCCGCGAGCCGATCTCGCTGCACACGCCGCTCGGCGAGGACGGCGACTCCGAGTTCGGTGACCTGATCGAGGACTCCGAGGCGATCGTCCCCGCCGACGCCGTCTCGTTCACGCTGCTGCAGGAGCAGCTGCACGCCGTGCTCGACACGCTGTCGGAGCGCGAGGCCGGCGTGGTGTCCATGCGGTTCGGCCTCACCGACGGCCAGCCCAAGACGCTGGACGAGATCGGCAAGGTCTACGGCGTGACCCGGGAGCGGATCCGCCAGATCGAGTCCAAGACGATGTCGAAGCTGCGGCACCCGAGCCGCTCGCAGGTCCTGCGCGACTACCTGGACTGAGGTTCTGAGCCCGGGAATTGCTCCGCTGCAGGTCAGGAGCACGTTCGGGGGGCTTCTGGCGACACGGGCAGGCCGAGTGCGACGGCGTGTCGTTCACCTGTTCGAGGTCTTGGAGAAGAAGCCCTCCGGGCCGCTCCCAGAACCTGCGGCCGCGGCATGGATCGGGCTCGCGTAGTCGAGCTGGAAACGTTCACGGTCCCGATCGACATGACAACGACCAGGCACATCAGAACCCGAACAGGTTGGAGGCCCAACCGCCGTGGGTGAGTGCGGTTCGTGCCGGATTGAGGTCGGAAGTAGCCCCCGCATGGCTTCTCCTCAAAGTCATCCTCATGCTCGACCCCGAGGCCGCGCACCACAAGACCCGCGAAGGCGCGCGCGGTGGTGGTCTACTCCAGACTCGATGTGCGAACCTGCCGTGATGTCCCAGTGGATCACCGTGCGCGAGGCCGCGGAGATCATTGGCGTGCACATGTCCGCCGTCCTCAAGATGGTGCGCCGCGGTGACCTGACGCCGCGTGAGCAACGGCCGCGTTTGCACCGAGCTAAAGTCGAGGCGCTGAGGGATGCAAGGGCGGTCCCGAAACCCAGACGGCTAGTGGACCCCTAGCCCACCCGATGACGCGCACGTGGCTACAAGCGCCCGCTGCTGCCGCGGTGCTCGGCTGCTCCGTGGTCGCCGTGCGGGCGCGCGCAGTCAGAGGGATGGTCGGTGATGCGTGTGCTGACCGCCGCCGATCAGGCCCCGGGACTCACACCCAGGGGGCCGGGTCCTGGGGCCGCTTCGCGGGGGCCAACCAGCCCGTCGTCGTCGGTGAGGTCGCCGGAGGGCCGTAGATGATCCTCGTGGATCCAGTCCGAGGTACTGCATCCCGACGACGGCGTAGTAGTTGCCCATGCCCCACGATCGCCGGTCTGCGTGTCGACGGCCCAAGCGCGCAGTAGACCCGGGTGCTCGCTCGGAGTGCTCGTGGCCAGCGGGGAGGATGACGGTGACGTCGCGCTGGTCCCACCCGTGGAACACCTGTGTCATGCGCCTGGCCATGGGCTCGGTCTGGACGGCGGGACCGACACGGCGAAAGGCCGCCCGCCGCCTCCTGTGGAGACGGGCGGGGCCTCCGGCGGAGCAATCCGTATCAGCGAGGGCTCCGAACCCACCTGTTAGTCGAGGCTGTCGTGCGGTCTCGAGGCTGGATTCGACGTCGGGCGCGGGGGGCTCGGCGGTCGAGTCCCACCCTGTGGGACGTAAGGGCAGTTGCTCGCCCAGCGTCCGCGCTGGGCACCATAGGCGGAGAGCCAGCCGCGACCTGAGCGGCAGGACGAGTACGAGGCGTGGCGCGACCTGCAGGCCGTCCTAGAGGAGCGCGACCGCGAATGGTGGTTTGACGCCGCGGAAGCTTGACGAGGACTAGGCGGCAGCGAGGTTTCTGCGGGTTAGGCCTCGCAGTTCACAGCACCGTTGAACCGATCGGGACTTGCGCACGTGTCTTTTCCCCGACCCACCGTTGATGATGTTGGCGTCCGCCCCACCATCAAGACGGTAGTTTCCCCTGTAGCGGCGGATGTGGTCCGCACCCTCGTCCCCATAGATCTCGTCCCTGCTGTCCGACCCGGACAGGACGTCGTCGCCCGCTCGGCCCCGAATCACGTCCCCGCCATTGCCATAGCGTGGGCCGGCGGATAGCCGGTTCGGATCGTCGCTGCCCAGGATCGTGTCCTCGAACTCGGTTCCTGTGGCGTTCTCGATCGAGTCCAGCGCGACCGCTGCATCTGTGTCGACGTATGGGCTCCGCTGTTCTGCGGTGCCAGCGGACAGGTCGACTAGCACGGCGCCGAAGGAGCCTCCGTAGTCCCAGGTGTTGCTGTTGAAGTCGATTCGATCGGAGCCATCGCCACCGGTCGCGGAATCTCGTTGTACGGGTGCACCGGCGCACGGCATTCCGACATAGAACGTGTTGCCGTACCCGTCACCGATGAGCACGTCGTCCCCACCGCCGCTGGCAAGGTTCTCGACCCCGTCCAGCGTGTCGGTGCCAAAGCCCGCCCCGGAGGCAAGACCAGTGCTCAAGTCGGCGGTGACGTCATTGCAATGACCGCCCGACCCCCCGTCGGAGCGAAGAACAACGACATAGAAGCCCGTGTCGACCCCAAGGCCGCCGACGAGAGTGTCGTTCCCCTGACCGCTATCAAAGCGGTCATCGCCAGCGCCGCCGCGAAGGACGTTGTCGCCTAGCGCGTCTTGGAACCGATCTTCGCCCGCGCCTCCGTCGAGCTTGTCAGCACCCCGGGAGCCCACTAGAAGGTCCGCGCCCGTACCCCCACGGAGCACATCGTCGTCTCGGGCGCCGCCCCTGTCTTCCTCTGCAAGGAAGTCGTTCCCGCCACGGCCAATCAGCAAGTCCGACCCGTCGCTATCGACGAGCCACTCGGGACTCGGGCCGCCGACGATTACGTCGTTGCCAGGACCACCGGACAGCGTCTGGAACACCTCGTCCCCATCTTCAATTCGCGTGGGACCCGCGCCGCCGCAGATGGTGTCGCTTCCGCCTCCACCGTAGATGTCATCCTTGCCGCCCCCGCCGACGATCACGTCTGCCTTGTGGGTTCCGACAATGTCGTCGTCCCGGGGCGTCCCGACGATTGTCGCAGCCTTGCCGCGACACGTGGGGCGCGCGGCATCGGAGTAGCCGTCGGCGCGACCGGCCGTGGTGTGCACGACCAGGAAGCCTGCGACGAGCGCCAGGGTTGAGGCGGTTCTGAGACACCACGAACGAGCGGGAAGGCTGCACTGGCCATCTTGTGGCCTCCTTAGCGAAGCCTGAATGTGACGAGGCAAGACCTGGGGTTCCTCGCCAGTGATCGCATTCTGCTACCGGGCCAATGCCGGGGCCAGAATGTCTACACCAGGAGGGAGCTGGTCAAGCGCGCTGACGAAGCCAGACGCAAGCGCCTCGTCTGATGTGCGATCCTGTGATCATCATGGCGTTCCTCTCAGTCGGTGATACTTCACCCCACAGCGCTCCCGCCCTCTCCGTTCGTCGGCTCAGTCGCACAGCGCTCATGCGTCCGTAGTGCGCGACTACCTGGACTGATCCACCAGCACCCAGCATGCACCGTCTCGCGAACAGCGTCGCCCTCACGGCGGCGCTGTTCGTGGGCGCGTGCCCGTCCGGAGCCGTTGGGCGGCCGGCGGAGGTTCCGGCTGGACCACCTGGGCGCTGTCTTCCTCAGTCCCTACGACGTTGAAGTCCACGTCGAGCCGAACGTCGACCTGGGTGCCGTCGTCGCAGCGGCGCCGACGGCGAGCGACGTCCCCACGCACCACGAGCTTTCCCGGCCTTCGCCGATGCGCATCCCCACTTTGAGCGACCTAGGACGATCCAGGGGCCGCGCTCCGGTTCCGTGCCTAACTTGGGGGTCGTCGGGTACCGCAGGTGATGGAGATCGAGTTGAGCCGGAACAGCACAGCGCCGCGTATCGGCATCGTCGGCGCAGCAGCAGTCGGTGTCGGTCTTGCCACATGTGCCATGGCCTTGAACTTTGCCGGTCCTTCGCAAGCCGCATCAGACAAGCTTCCGAACCTGACGCCACTGCCAGCCAGCGACATCATCGCGGTTGCCAGCGGTAGCACCCTGACCATGCGTTTTGCGGCTCTCAATTGGAACAATGGCAGTGGACGACTAGAGGTGAGGAGTGGCGCAGAGGACCGGGAGGCTGGTCGACAGAAGGTGTACCAACGCATCTACTCCGACACCGGCACCTACCGGGACGTGCTGGCGGGCTCTTTCGTCTACCACGAGGCCCATCAGCACATCCACTTCGATGACTTTGCGCTGTACACGCTTCAGCCGGTGAATGCGCCCGGCGCTTCCCAGCGGACGAGCGCGAAGACGACGTTCTGCATCATGGACACGAACCACATCGATGCCGGACTGGCGGGCTCCCCGTCGTCTCCCGAGTACACCACGTGTGATGCGAGCGTTCAGGGGATGTCTGTGGGTTGGGGCGACGAGTACGGCAGCCACCTCGACGGTCAGAGCATCGATGTCACAGGACTACCGGACGGCTCGTACAACCTCAAGATCGAGGTCGATCCGAAGAACAGAATTGTCGAGTCTGATGAAAGCGACAACGTCAGCAACCAGGTCGTGAAGAAGAGCGGTGACAGCATCACACCCGTCACCGACACCGGACCCGACGGTCGCACCGACACCCGACCCGACGGTCGCACCGACACCCGACCCGACGGTCGCACCGACACCCGACCCGACGGTCGCACCGACACCCGACCTGACGGCCGCACCGGTCCCCACCAGCACGACGGCAACCTCGGCCGAGCCCCCCCGAGAGGTTCGGCCACCCCCCGTCTTCGGCACCGCCCGGCTGTCCCGCGCCGCGTGGCGGGAGCGCTACCGCGAGGTCGTGCGGTTCTCGGGAACGACGGAGTCCGTGCGGCTGCGCGGGCTGCCTCGCGGTCTGGCGTGGACGGCGCGGCAGGGGCGGATCGAGATCCGCGGGAAGGCCCAGCGACGGGGTCGTTTCGACGTGCGGGTGGTGCTGGTGGGCCCCGACGCCTCAGCCCGCCGGACGTTCCGTCTCACTGTTCGCTGACTCCGCCAGCACCCGCCAGCCGCCGTACCGCTGGATGCGCAGAGGCGCCCCACAGGACGCGGTCAGCGTCTGTGGTCTGCCGGCTCCGGTCCCAGTGCTTCCCACCCCTGTACGTTTTGCTCCGTGCTTTCGTACAGCGCTGATGCGTCGCTGGTGCGCGACTACCTGGACTGATCCACCAGCACCCACATGCACCGTCTCGCGAACAGCGTCGCCCTCACGGCGGCGCTGTTCGCCGTCGGGGGCTGCTCGGTCGGTGACCAGGAGCCCCGCGAGCGCTCGGCGGTGGCGGAGCCGACCGCGTCCCGGGCGCCGACGAGCGAGTCACCACCTGCCGAGCCCGAGCCCGAGCCCGAGACCGGGCCCGGGCCGGCCGAGGGGCCGGTGGACGCCGACGACCTCGACCGGGCCGTCGCCGTGGCGGCCGTGCGGCACCTGGCCGGCACGATCGGGCCGCGGGAGGCGACGGGCACGTCGTACGCCCGCGCCGCGGACTGGGTCGAACGGTCCTTCACTCGCATGGGGTTCGAGGTCGTGCGCCAGCGCGTCGACGTACCGGCCGGTGTGTCGGCGGAGGTGGCGGTGCCCGCCGGGCGTTCGTCGAACGTCGTGGCCACCACTCCGGGCTTCGACCCCGCCGGCCCTCACCTGGTCGTGGGCGCGCACCTGGACACCGTGCCGCCGGCGCCGGGGGCGGAGGACAACGCGTCGGGGATCGGGGTGATGCTGGCGGTCGCCGAGGCGGTGTCGGAGGGCCGGACCCGACTGCCGGTGGTGTTCGTGGCCTTCGGGGCGGAGGAGCCGCGGGGGCCGTCGGACGACGAGCACCACTACGGGTCGCGGCGCTACGTCGCGGTGATGACGCCGGCGCAGCGAGAGGCGCTCCGCGCGATGGTCTCGCTGGATCGCGTGGGTGTCGGGGCGACGGTGCCGATCGGCTCGGCGGTGGACACCGATCCGGTGCAGCGCAGCCTGCTGGCCGCCGCGCGCCGACTGGGGGTCCCGGCCGTGCCCGACCCCGACCAGCGGAGCAGCGACCACTGGTCCTTCGTGCGCGCCGGGCTCCCCGGCGCTCGGCTGGGATCCACGCCCTACGCCGGCTACCACTCGGCGGCCGACGTCCCGGCGGTGGTGTCACCCGACCAGCTCGAACGGGTCGGCCGGATCGTCCTGGAGTGGCTCGCGCCGCGCTGAGCCGGCAGCACGCGCTCAACCGCAGCGCTCAACCGCCGAGGCCGGCGCAGTCGCGCAGGGCCTGCAGCTCGGCACGGAAGCCGGCTGCCGCCGCACCCGTGACGGGGACTGGCAGGCCGTCCGCCCCGATCCGCCGGGGGTCCCAGGATGCGCGGACGACCCTGGCGCGTCCGGCGCGTTCGGCCGGTGGCTCGATCGTGAGCGTCAGCACCCCGGTCCGGGAGGTCTCGTCGGTGCCGGGGGAGTACCAGGCGAAGTTGCCCAGTCCGTAGGAGACGTAGCCCTCGCCCAGGCGACCCGCGCCCTGCAGCTGGTGGGCGTGGCTGCCCACCACGACGTCCGCGCCGCGCTCGACGAGGCGGGTGGCGATGCTGCGCTGGTCGGGCGAGGGGCAGCGCGCGCCCTGGATCCCCCAGTGGAGGTAGACCACCACCACGTCGGCGTCCTCGTCGGCGCGGCGCACCGCCGCGAGGAGGCGGGACGGGTCCGCGGCGTCGGCGATGCCCGACCGTGCCCCGGTGGCCGCCCAGTGACCGGTGGGATCGGCCGTGGGGTCCTGGTCGGCGAGCGAGGCGGCCAGCGTCGCGACGACGGTGTCCCCGACCTCGACCACCGCGGGCCGGAACGCCTCCTCCGCGTCGCGGCCGATCCCGACCACGGACAGAGGGGGCTCGGACCGGCCGGCCGCGCGGACGGCGCGCATGGTGCTGGGCAGCCGGGCGCGGCCGTAGTCGAGGGCGTGGTTGTTGGCCATGCTGGCCACGTCGACGCCGGCCGCGGAGAGGGCGGCGAGCGCCTCGCCGCCTGCGGAGAACGTGAAGCGCTTGCCCGGCTCGGGGGTGCCTCCGCTGCCCACGGACGTCTCGAGGTTGACGATGGCGAGGTCGGCGGCGGCGAGGGCCGACGCCGCGGGCTCGAGGGCGGTGGTGGGTTCGCGCAGCCGTTCGGCGAGCACGCCCTCGAAGTGGATGTCGCCCGCGAACGCGATCCGCAACGGCTTCGGTGGGTGCGGCTCCCCGGTCGTGGACGGTGAGGTCGGTCGGGTCGTCGTGCTGGGAGGCGTTGCCGGACCGGGGGTGTCGGCGGGCGCGGAGCAGGCAGTCAGCCCGAGGACGATCCCGGTGGCGCAGAGCCCCCTCGCCGCCCGAACACCTACTCCTGCCATGCCGTCATGGTGCCATCGTCAGGCTGTCTTCACCCTTCAGGTGGGTGGACGCGCTGGGGGTGTGTGGTGCCAGACTCCGGACATGAGAACTCGGATCTCGGTGACCGCCGCACTGACGGCCGTCGCGCTGCTCGTCCTCACCGGGGCGCCCGCCAACGCGGAGTACTACGCCATCGACGACCCCGCCGACGCGAGCGCGTCGCTCACCGACGTCTACGGCCTCGAGGCGATGCACGGCACCGACAACGTGCTGGTCAAGGTGCGCTTCAACGAGCTCATGCGCTCCAGCGCGGCCGGCATCTCGGTCTTCATCGACACCGACCGTGACGTCAGGGGACCGGAGTACGTCCTCAGCAGCGGACTGGGCGACGGCACCGACTACGTGCTCACCGAGGCGGTGGCCTGGCGGGGGAGCGACGACCGCGTCGACTGCGACTACGAGGCGCGGCCCAGGTGGGGCAAGGACGTCTTCCGGGCCCGCATCAGCCGCGAGTGCCTCGACGACCCGGCCTCCGTCCGCGTCTCGGTCAAGATGGTCGACCAGACCGACGGGTCGCACCCGGTCGTCGACTGGGTGCCCAAGCGTCACCGCTGGAGCCTCCCGATCGCCTCCGGTCTCGCTGCCTGACGCCTGCACCCTCGCTCAGGCGGCGGCGACGAGCGCCACGGCCGCCCCGCACAGCAGGAGCCCGAGGCCCTGGGAGGCGTGGATCCGCTCGCGCAGCACCAGCGCTGCCAGGCCCACCGTGATCGCCGGGTAGAGCGACGTGACGACCGAGGCGATGGTGAGCAGCCCGGTCTGGGTCGCCAGAAGGAACGCCACCACGGCCCCCGTGGCGAGCAGGCCGGCGACGACGCCCCAGGCTTGAGAGCGTTCGGTCGGCACCCAGCGGCTCCCCAGCAGGGTCGCGGTGAGCGCCACGCAGACGACACCCACCGCCTGGGCCACCACGAGGGGCGCGAAGCCGGCCTCCTCGGGGACCTGGCCCATCGCGGCGAACAGCAGGCCGAACCCGAGCCCGGCCAGCACGCCGTCGAGGATCCCGGCGGCCAGGTCACCGGTGCCGCCGGGCTCGCGGCTCACGAGCCAGATGCCGGGCACCGCCGCCACCAGACCGAGCCAGACCAGGACGTCGGGTCGCTCGCCGGTCGCCACTCCCACGCAGACCGGGACCAGGGCGGCACCCACCGCCGAGATGGGCGCGACCACGCCCATCCGGCCGGCGGCGAGGCCGCGGTAGAGGAACGCGCCGCCCGCACCGGTGCCGACACCGGCCAGGGCCCCCCAGAGGAGGTCGGACCGGGTGGGGGAGCCGTCGGTGACGAGGGCGAGGGCGAGGGCGCCGAGGAATGCTGCGACGGTGCCGACGAAGGCGACGGGCCACGCGGACGTACGACGCGAGGCGAGGCCGCCGACGAAGTCCGAGAGGCCGTAGGCGATGGCCGCCGCGAGGGAGAGCAGGACGACCATCAGGTGATCGCCACGCCCACCACCCAGGTCACCGCGGCGAGGAACGCCGCCATGAGCTCGATCAGGATCGAGAACCCGACGGCCTTGAGCGCGCCGGTGGTGGACGGCCACGCAGCAGCGGCACCGACCCGGCCGCGCTCGGCCAGGTAGATGCCCAGGACGAAGCCGATGAGCATGCCCACGACCGGGACGACGAAGAAGCCGACGAAGGCCAGGAGCGCCCCGACGAGCAGGGTGCGGTTGGGCACTCCTGACGCCTTGAGGCGCCGACCTGGCACCAGGTACTTCACCACGGAGCCGCTCACCAGCAGGACGGCGCAGAGCGTGAGGATGATCCACCCCGTCGACGTCCCGATCTCGAGGGCCCACACCAGGATCGCCCCCAGGACGAGCAGGGTGCCGGGCAGCACCGGGACGATGATGCCCGCGATGCCGACGGCGATGAGGACGGAGATCAGGATCTCGGTGGGGCTCACGAGCCAAGCCTTCCAGACGCAGAACGACCCCGGAGAGCGTGTCCGGGGTCGTTCTGGAAGTCGGTGTGGTCGGTGGTGGTCAGGCCTCGCTGCCCGCAGCCGGGGTCCCGAGCTTGTGCGTCTCGTCGTGGACCGCGGCAGCGATCTCGCGCAGCTTCTCGCCGTGCTCGCGAGCGTGGTGGGCGCAGAACAGCAGCTCGCCGCCGGTCTGGAGCTCCACACGGAGGTAGGCCTGGGCGCCGCAGCGGTCGCAGCGGTCACCGGCCGTGAGGACGGCCTGGGTGGGTGCGGTGGCAGTGGTCACGTCAGCCTCGTTTCTTGTTCATCGGTGTCTGGCACAACGTAGCCAGTGGGCCAAAGATTCCCGCTGGCGGATGGTGTTCGAGGACACAAGCAGTCAATCACGTCCCACCTGTACCCGCTGGCGTTGTCCTCATCCCGTGGACACTCCTGGAACACGTGCACCTGGTGAGGAGGCTCACGCTAGACCCGCAGGACGCACGGCGGGGGCAGGCGTGCCTCCGTCGCCGTACGGCGTGTCGCGGGTAGGGTCGTGCACTCAGAGACCCGCTCGAAGCAGCACCCCGTTCCAGCACGACAGGACGTCCGTGGCAGCACCGGCAGACAACACCTACAACGCAGCACACCTCCTGGTCCTCGAGGGCCTCGACGCCGTGCGCAAGCGGCCGGGCATGTACATCGGCTCGACCGACACCCGCGGCCTGATGCACTGCCTGTGGGAGATCATCGACAACGGGGTGGACGAGGCGCTCGCCGGCGTCGCCCACCGGGTCGAGGTGACGCTCCACGACGACGGATCCGTCGAGGTCTACGACGACGGGCGTGGCATCCCCACCGACAAGGAGCCCAAGACCGGGCTCTCCGGCGTCGAGGTCGTGGCGACCAAGCTGCACGCCGGCGGCAAGTTCGGGGGTGGCTCCTACGTCGCGACCGGCGGGCTCCACGGTGTCGGACTGTCGGTGGTCAACGCGCTCTCGTCGCGGATGGACATCGACGTCGACCGCTCGCCGAGCCAGCAGGGACTGTCCTTCCAGCGCGGCGTCCCGGGCGTCTTCGACGGGGAGGGCCCCGACGCGGCCTTCACGCCCCGGTCGGGGCTGACCCGCAAGGGCAAGCGCGTCGCCAAGGGCAGGACCGGCACCCGGATCCGGTTCTGGCCGGACCGGCAGGTCTTCACCAAGGACGCCCGCTTCGAGATGGAGGGCCTGCTCGGGCGCGCCCGCCAGACGTCGTACATCGTGCCGGGGCTCGAGCTGGTCATCCGCGACCAACGCACGACCGAGATGGTCGAGGAGAAGTTCCGTCACGACGGCGGCATCGCGGAGTTCGTGGAGTTCCTCTCCCACGGCGAGCCCGTCACCGACATCCTCCGGCTGCAGGGCATGGACACGTTCACCGAGACCGTGCCGCTCCTCGACGACAAGGGCCACATGACGCCCCAGGAGGTCGAGCGCGAGCTCACCGTCGACGTGGCGGTGCGCTGGGACACCGCCTACGACACCGAGGTGCGCTCCTTCGTCAACGTCATCGCGACGCCGAAGGGCGGCACGCACGTCAGCGGCTTCGAGAGCGCCCTGACCAAGACGTTCAACGACGCGATGCGTGCGGCCAAGGTGCTGAAGGCCGCCGACACCGACGTCATCAAGGACGACGTGCTCGAGGGGCTCACCGCGGTGGTGACCGTGCGCCTGGCCGAGCCGCAGTTCGAGGGTCAGACCAAGGAGATCCTCGGGACCCCGGCGGCGCGCGGTGTCGTGCGCAAGGTGGTCGCCGGCGAGCTCAAGGCGTTCCTGACCTCCAGCAAGCGTGCCGAGAAGGCCCAGGCCAAGCTGGTCATGGAGAAGATCGCCGGCGCGTCCAAGACCCGCCTCGCGGCCCGGCAGCACAAGGAGAACCAGCGCCGCAAGAACGCCCTGGAGTCCTCCGCGCTCCCGGCCAAGCTCTTCGACTGCCGCAGCTCCGACACCGAGCGCACGGAGCTGTTCATCGTCGAGGGGGACTCGGCGATGGGCACCGCCAAGGCGGCCCGCAGCAGCGAGTTCCAGGCGCTGCTGCCGATCCGCGGCAAGATCCTCAACGTCCAGAAGGCCTCGGTCGGCGACATGCTGAAGAACGCCGAGTGCGCCTCGATCATCCAGGTCGTCGGTGCCGGGTCCGGGCGTACGTTCGACCTGGAGGCGGCCCGCTACGGCCGGATCATCCTGATGGCCGACGCCGACTCCGACGGCTCCCACATCCGGTGCCTGCTGGCCACCTTGTTCTTCAAGTACATGCCCGAGCTGGTGCGCGACGGGCGGCTCTTCTCGGCCGTCCCGCCGCTGCACCGCATCGAGCTGTCCAACCCCAAGAAGGGCATGGACAAGTACGTCTACACCTACTCCGACGCCGAGCTGCAGCGCACCCTCGCCGACCTCAAGCGCAAGAACGTGCGCTGGAAGGAGCCGGTGCAGCGCTACAAGGGGCTGGGGGAGATGGACGCCGACCAGCTGGCCGAGACCACCATGGACCCGCGCCACCGCACGCTGCGCAAGCTCACGATCGACGACGTCGACGAGGCGAGCCGCGTCTTCGAGCTGTTGATGGGCTCCGACGTCGCGCCGCGCAAGGAGTTCATCGTCCAGGGCGCCTACGAGGTCGACGTCGAGACCCTCGACGCGTGATCGCGGCCGTCGACCGTCACACGTGCTGGGTGAGCAGGCCGGTGTCGACGTCGTAGAGGAAGCCGCCGGCCGCGGCGCGCCTGCCGATGAGCGGATGCGTCCGCACCTTCGCCACGTCCTGGCGCAGCTGGTCGAGCTGGTCGGTGACGACGTCGAAGGACTGCCAGCTGGCGTCCATGCCGGCGGACTCGCCGACCTTGGTGCGAAGCTCCTGTTCGGAGGCGGAGGCCATGGCGCAGCGGGTGTGGGGCACCACGAGGATGCGCTGGACGTTGAGCAGGTGCACGCCGAGCACGAGCGCCTCGAGCGCCTGCGGGGTGACGCGTCCTCCCGGGTTGCGGAAGATCTTGGCGTCACCGTGCTGGAGCCCGAGCATGCGCAGCGGGTCGATCCGCGAGTCCATGCACGTGACCAGGGCGATGCCGGCGCGAGCCCTGCCGTCGAAGCCGCCGAGGTCGAAGGAGTCCGCGAATGCGCGGTTGGCCTGCAACAGGTCGTCGAAGTCGCTCACGCCCGGCAGGCTAGCGCCCCTCAGCCGCCCGCGGTGAACACGTCCCGCGCCGCGAGCCGGGTCGGTGGCACCTGGCGGAAGAGCACCACGGCCAGGACGGCGGCGACGACGGCACACCCCGCCGCTCCCCAGAAGACCGCGTGCTCCTGGGCGATGCCGGCGACGCGCAGCAGGTCGGAGAACTCCTTGCAGCGGCTCTTCCCGTCGCACACAGACTGCACCGGGGGCACGGCGAGCTGCTCGGAGTAGTAGCGACGCAGGCCGATCGTGGTCAGGGCGGAGATGCCCACGAGCATGCCGACCATCCGGGCCACCACCACGAACGCGCTCGCCACCCCGTGGACGTCGTCGTCGGTGGAGGCGAGGAGGGCGGCGTTGACCGGCGCGAGCGCGAGGCCGAAGCCGAGTCCGCCCGTGACGAGCGCCAGGTTGGCGATCGGCTCCTCGATCGTGGTGAGTCCCCAACGGGTCATCAGCACGAAGCCGGTGGCGGCCAGCAGCATCCCGATGGCGGTGACCGGGCCGGGGGAGAGGAACCGGATCAGGTAGCCGCCCACGACCGCGCCGACGGGGAGCGCCAGCAGGAACCGGACGAGCACCAGCGCGGCAGGTAGCTGGTCGTCGGGGTAGACGGTGGTGCGGGCGAAGAGCGGGATGTCGATGAGCGCGGCGATCAGCGCGGCACCGACGAAGAAGCTGACCAGCAGCGCGCCCCACGCCGGCGTACGACGCAGCGCGCCGCGGGGCACGAGCGGCTGCTCGGCTCGGCGTACGTGCCACGCGAAGGCGGCGGTCGCGACGGCGGCGCCGAGGAGGTACCACCGGCCCTGGGGCGAGAACACCTCGACCTTGGGGTCGGCGGTGGCGAAGGCGAGGATGACGCCGCCGAGCGCGACTGCGAGCAGCAGGGCACCGACGAGGTCTGCGTCGACGAGCACGCGCGTCCAGCCGCGCAGGTCGAGCAGCGGGCGAGGTGCGAACCAGCACCACACCAGCAGCAGGACGAGTGCGACGACGGTGGCCGCACCGATGGGGGTGAGCCAGCGCCCGTCGCCGGTGAACGGGATGAAGAGCCGGCCCCAGGTGAGGTCGCGCATCAGCGGCGCGGGCCGCAGGAAGACCACGGCGGCGCCGGCGAAGGTGGCCGCCAGGAGCAGCAGGCCGACCACGTCCGGGAGGCGTGGCCGGGCGGTCGTGCGTGCCTCGCGAGGCGCCAGCGTGCGGATGGCGACGGCGAGCACCACGCTGACCGCGAGGTTGATGGCGAAGATCGCGCGCCAGTCGGCGAACGCGAGCACGGCGGCCCCGAAGAGGGGGCCGAGGACCGACCCGATCTCCTGCACCGCCGACACCACGCCCAGCGGCACGCCGCGGCGCTCGACCGGGTAGAGGTCGGCGACCAGCGCGAGCGTCGCCGGCACCAGGCCGCCGCCGCCGACGCCCTGGAGGAACCGCCCGACCACGATGCTCGGCATGTCGTAGGCGACGGTGGTGATCAGCGACCCCAGGGCGAACAGCACGAGGGTCATCACCAGCACCGGCACGCGTCCGCGCAGGTCGGCGATGCGGCCGATGAGCGGAAGCATCGCGACGTAGCCCAGCAGGAACCCGCTGACGATCGGGGCAGCCCGCTGGAGCTGGTCGATCGGCACCCCGACGCCGGTCATCATGTCGGGCAGGGCCAGGACCACGACGTAGGTGTCAGCCGCGGCGAACGCCACAGCGACGGCCGCCAGGGCGAGCAGCAGCCGCGAGCTGCGCGGGACCCCCTCGCCGGCCTGTCGCCCAGACGCGCCCCCGGTCGGGCTCACGGTGCGGTGATGTCCTTCTCGGTGCCGTAGTCGGCGAAGTCGACGGTGTAGGTCATCGGCTCGGCACGGGGGTAGAAGACCCCGGTGAGCGTGGCCTTGCGCAGCTCGCCACCGTCGGTCACCTGCCACTCCACGTCGAAGGAGTCACCGGACGAGGACGGGATGATCGCGTCCATCGCGTCGCCGGGCACGGTGCCGGAGTAGGTGGTGAGGATCTCGGTGTTGCCCGCCCCGCCGCGCACGCTCTCCCCGGCCTCGGGCGACTCCGTGAGCCCCAGCAGCCCGGCGAACCCGTCCTCGCCGACGAGGTTCGACGGGTCGGGGGCGCCGTACTCCTTGGGGTTGACCTCGTTCCAGCCCGGGGTGAACGGCAGCTGGGCGTAGACGGTGTCCTCCACGGCGATCACCGGTACGTCGACCGTCTGGCCCGCGAACACGACCGTGATCGAGCCGTCGAACGCCGGCGCGTCGGTGACGGTGCCGATCGCCTGGGTGATTCCGGAGACGCCGTCGGGCAGCGTGGGAGTCGACAGCGTGAGGTTGACGCCACTCGTCTCGGCGAGGGTGGTCGCGGCCTGGTCGAGGACCTCCTCGGGCGTGGGGGCATCCTCGGCGTCGCCTCCGTCACCTCCGTCGTCGCCGGAGCAGGCGGCGAGGGTCGGGACGGTGAGCAGGGCGGCCGTCACGAAGGCGGCAAGACGACCGGAGGGCCGGGCACGGACGGGCATGGCGTCAGCCTTCCACAGGAGTGGGCGCGGGCGCGGCTGCCCCGGAAGCCGGGACGTCGACCTGTGCGGCGACGGGCGAGCCCACGGCGGCGATCGGCTGTGCCGCGGGCGTGCCGGACCCGTCTCGCCGGCCGTTGGCCTCGGGCAGGTCGACGGGAGCGCCGCTGGCGGCCGCGGCACGCGCGGGCCCCGGGCCGGCCCAGGCCGCGACGAGGGTGTCCTCGCCCCGGAGGAAGCGGTGGCTGCGCACGCCGCCGGTGGCGCGGCCCTTCCCGGGATAGTCGCTGAAGGGCGTGACCTTGACGGAGCCGGCCTCGGTGCCCGGCAGGGCGGTCGAGGACCCGGACGCGGTGACCACGACCGCGTCGGTCGGCTCGAAGGCGCCGAAGAAGGCGACCTGCTGCCCGGCACCGAGCTTGATGCCGGCCATGCCACCACCGGCCCGGCCCTGCGGACGGACGCCGGCTGCGGGGAAGTGGAGGAGCTGGGCATCGGTCGAGATGAAGCACAGCTCCTCCTCGCCCGTCACGAGCTCGACGGCCCCGACGACCTCGTCGCCCTCCCGGAGTCCGATGACCTCCCACTCGTCGCGTCCGAGGACCTCGGGGTTGACCCGCTTGACGATGCCGTCGCGGGTGCCCAGCGCGAGGCCGGGTCCATCGGTCGGCAGCGACGAGAGCGCCAGGGCGCGCTCGCCGGGCAGGAGGGGCAGCATCTCGCTGAGCGGGTAGCCGCCCTGGAGGTTGGGGTCGTTGGCCGAGTCGGGGAAGCTCGGGCATGTCGAGCACGCCCACCCGCAGCAGCCGGCCGCGGCTGGTGAGCACACCGACCTCGCCGCGGGCGGTGGTGCGCACCGCGCTGACGACGACGTCGTGGTTGGCCCGACCCTCGCCGCGCCCCGGCGTCGACGCGGACGACGTACGCGCCAGCAGACCGCTCGAGGACAGCAGCGCGAAGCACGGGTCGTCGGCGACCTCGACCGGGGTGGCCGCGGTGACGGTGTTGCCGGCCGAGGCGAGCAGGACGGTGCGGCGCGGCGTTCCGTGCTGCTTGGCCATGTCGGTCAGCTCGTCGGAGACGACCTTCCGCAGCAGCTTCTCGTCGGCGAGGATCGCGTCGAGGAGCTCGATGGTGCGCTCGAGCTCCGCCTTCTCCTTCTCCAGCTCCAGCTTGGAGAAGCGGGTGAGCCGGCGCAGCGGCATGTCGAGGATGTAGTCGGCCTGGGCCTCCGAGAGGTCGAAGACCGAGATCAGCCGCTCCTTGGCAGCCGCGGCGTTGTCGGAGGTGCGGATGACCTGGATGACCTCGTCGATGTCGAGGATCGCGACCAGCAGTCCGTCGACGAGGTGCAGCCGGTCGGCGGCCTTGGTGCGGCGGAAGGTCGAGCGGCGGCGGACGACCTCGAAGCGGTGGCCGAGGAAGACGTCGAGCATCTCCTTCAGGCCGAGCGTGCGCGGCTGGCCGTCGACCAGGGCGACCGCGTTGATGCCGAACGTGTCCTCGAGCGCCGTCTGGCGGTAGAGCTGCTCGAGGATCGCCTCGGGGACGAAGCCGTTCTTGACCTCGACCACCAGCCGCAGTCCGTGCTCACGGTCGCTGAGGTCCTTGATGTCGGCGATGCCCTGCAGCTTCTTGGCGAGCACGAGCTTCTTGATCTGCTCCATCACCCGCTCGGTGCCGACGCCGTAGGGGAGCTCGGTCACGACGATGCCCTTGCGTCGCGCGGTCACCGACTCCACGCGGGCGGTCGCCCGCATCCGGAAGGTGCCGCGGCCCGACTCGTAGGCGTCGCGGATGCCGTCGAGGCCGACGATCTTGCCGCCGGTGGGCAGGTCGGGCCCCGGGACGAAGCGCATCAGGTCGTCGAGCGACGCCTGCGGGTGGGTGATCAGGTGCTTGAGCGCCTGCACCACCTCGACCAGGTTGTGCGGGGCGATGTTGGTCGCCATGCCGACCGCGATACCGGCGGCACCGTTGACCAGCAGGTGCGGGATGGCGGCCGGGAGGACGACCGGCTCCATCTCGCGCGAGTCGTAGTTGGGCTTGAAGTCCACCGTCTCCTCGTCGATGGACGCCGTCATCGCCACCGCAGCCGGCGCCATCCGGCACTCGGTGTAGCGCATGGCGGCCGGGGAGTCGTCGGGCGAGCCGAAGTTGCCGTGCCCGTCGACGGTGGGCAGGCGCATCGACCAGGGCTGGGCCATCCGCACCAGCGCGTCGTAGATCGCGCCGTCGCCGTGGGGGTGCAGCCGACCCATGACCTCACCGACGACGCGGGCGCTCTTGACGTGCCCGCGGTCGGGACGCAGCGACATCTCGTCCATCGTGTAGAGGATGCGGCGCTGGACGGGCTTGAGGCCGTCGCGCGCGTCGGGGAGCGCCCGGGAGTAGATGACCGAGTAGGCGTACTCCAGGAACGACGACTGCATCTCGTCTCGGATGTCGGTGTCGAGGATGTGCTCCTCGAAGTCGTCCGGAAGGGGCTGCTTCGCCGTACGTCGTGCCATGGGCGCCATTGTCCCCGCAGGTGGCGCGCGTGCGGCGGGGGGCACGCCGGAAGGGCCTCTCCTTCGGTGGACAGTGGGGTCCGTGCTCGCTCCGGAAGCCCGATAGATTGCTGTCGTGACCGAAGTCGAGGCCGGAACGGACGAGCTGGGCGCGACGACGCTGCCCCCGCCTCGCCACTGGGAGGCGGACGTGCTGCTGCGTGACGGCCGCACCGCGCACATCCGGCCCATCCAGCCCGAGGACCGCGAGCTGCTCGTCGAGTTCTACAGCCGGGTCTCCGACGAGTCGAAGTACTACCGCTTCTTCTCGCCGATGCCCGAGCTGTCCGACCGCGACCTGGATCGCTTCACCCGCGTCGACCACCGCGACCGGGTGGCGCTCATCCTGCTGGTCGCCGGGCAGATGATCGCCGTGGGCCGCTACGACACCATCCGCCCGGGCTACGCCGAGGTGGCGTTCCTCGTCGAGGACAAGCACCAGGGCCGCGGCATCGGCCAGCTCCTGCTCGAGCACCTGGCCCAGGCGGGCCGCGAACGGGGCGTCGAGGAGTTCGTCGCCGAGGTCCTGCCGGACAACCAGGCGATGATCCACACGTTCAAGGACGCCGGCTACCGGGTGAAGAGCGCCTTCGAGGACGGTGTGATGGAGCTGGTCTTCCGCATCGACCCGACCGACACCGCCATCGGCGTGATGGAGCAGCGCGAGCACCGGGCCGAGTACGCCTCGATCGAGCGGTTCTTCTCACCACGGTCGGTCGCCATCATCGGTGCCAGCCGACGGCAGGACACGATCGGCCGGGCACTGGTGCGGCACCTGGTCCTCGGCAACTTCGCCGGACGGATCCACGTGGTCAACCCCAACGCGGACTCGGTCGCGGGCATGCCGGCGTGGAAGACCGTGGGAGAGATCCCGGGCGAGGTCGACGTCGCGATCGTCGCGGTGCCGGCCGACTCGGTGCAGGACGTGGTGCTCGACTGCGCCGCCAAGGGCGTGCACGGACTCGTCGTCATCTCCTCGGGCTTCGCCGAGACGGGCGAGGAGGGCCGGATGCGGCAGCGCCGCCTGGTGGGTCTCTCGCGCTCGTACGGCCTGCGGCTGATCGGCCCCAACGCGCTCGGCATCATCAACACCGATCCCGAGGTCTCCCTCAACGCCTCCCTGTCCTCCGTGATGCCTCCGCGCGGTCGTGCGGGGTTCTTCTGCCAGTCGGGAGCGCTGGGTTCGGCGATCCTGGAGAAGGTGCAGAACCGTGGCCTCGGCCTGACCACCTTCGTGAGCGCCGGCAACCGCGCCGACGTCTCCGGCAACGACCTCCTGCAGTACTGGGAGGAGGACGACGCCACCGAGGTCGTGCTGCTCTACCTCGAGTCCATCGGCAACCCGCGCAAGTTCTCGCGGGTGGCGCGACGGGTGAGCCGGCGCAAGCCGATCGTCGCGGTCCGCTCGGGACGCAGCTCGCAGGGTGTGCCGATGGGCCACGCCGTGCGCAAGATCGCCGCCCCTCCCGAGGCGGTCGACGCCATGTTCCGACAGGCCGGGATCATCCAGGTCGAGTCGCTCGAGGAGATGTTCGACGTCGCCCAGCTGCTCGCGCACCAGCCGCTGCCCCGCGGGCGACGCGTCGCCATCGTCGGCAACTCCGACGCGCTGGGCCTGCTGGCGGCCGACGCCGCCAACTCGGTCGGCCTGGTGGTCAACAAGCAGGTCGCGCTGGGCGCCGACGCCACGGCCGAGGACTTCGAGGACGCCCTCGACGGAGCCATCGACGACCCCGAGGTCGACGCCGTCGTGGCGATCTTCATCCCGCCCCTCAACGTCGCGGGCGCTCGGGAGGACGTGGCCAACGTGCTGGCCGCGGTCGGCGAGCAGTCCGACAAGCCGATCGTCTCCACCTTCCTCGGCACCGAGGGCGTGCCCGAGCTGCTGAGGGTGCCCGACGTCGCCGGCTCCAGCGCCGGTCGTGGCTCGGTGCCGTCGTACCCGGCGGTGGAGGCCGCGGTGCGCGCGATGGCCCACGTCGTCGAGTACGCCGTGTGGCTGCGGGTGCCGCAGTCGACCGTCGCCGACCTGGACTCGACCGACCGCGAGGCGGCGCGCCACCTGGTCAACGAGCTGCTGATGCGCCACCCCGAGGGCCGCGACCTCGACTTCGAGGAGCAGCACCGGCTCCTGCGGGCCTACGGCATCGACCTCTGGGACACCTATGCGGTGGAGACCCTCGACGAGGCGACCTCGGCGGGGGAGGCGCTCGGCTGGGACGTGGTGCTCAAGGCCACCGCCGACCACCTCCGCGACCGCCCCGACCTGGCCCACGTGTGGCGCAACATCGACAACCCCGCCGAGATGGCCGACGCCTGGGGCTCGCTCAACCGGGTGATCACCGACCCTGACCGCGCCGGCTTCGTGGTGCAGCGCAACGCCCCGCCGGGTGTGCCGGTCACGATCGCGACGATGGAGGACCCGCTGTTCGGGCCGGTGCTGTCGTTCGGCATCGGCGGTCCGCTCACCGAGCTGCTCGGCGACCGGTCCTACCGGATCCCGCCGCTGGCCGACCACGACGCGCAGGACATGGTGCGCGAGATCAAGGCGTCCCCGCTGCTCTTCGGCTACCGCGGCAGCGAGATCGTCGACGTCGAGGAGATCGAGCGCCTGGTGCGCCAGGTGGCACAGCTCCAGCACGACCTGCCGCAGGTGCGGGCCCTCCAGCTGCCGCTCGTCCTCGCGGGCGCCGACGGTGCCACCGTGCTGGGCGCCAACGTGCGGGTGGAGCCGGTGAAGGATCCGCGTTCGGACTGGTTCGTACGGCGCCTCAGCACGATGCCGGGGGACACTCTGCCCGACTGACGCCGAAAGGGTGACAGACTGGGGAGCATGCCCCGCTCCACCCGTGACGCGGACGTCTCCCACGACCTCCGCCAGGCGATCCACCGCACCGGCTACTACCCCGAGGTCGTCACCGACGGTGTCTTCTCGGCCGCGGGTGGCGAGGAGGTCGTGTCCTACTTCGTCCACCACGAGACGACGTTCGACCACGAGGAGGTACGCCGGCACCTCACGGCGCTCCTGCTGACCCCGACCCGGCTCGTGATCGCGCACACCGACGAGCACCCCGGCGACGACATGCTGCCCGAGCCCTACACCTCCACCACCACCGAGGCGGTCACCCTGACCTCGATCCGCACCGTGGTCGTGACGAGGATGGTCGCGAACCCCACGGCGGGCGTGGCGCCGCCGGCCGAGGCCGTGCTCACGATCGGCTGGGGTGGCGTGGGCCGTATCGACCTCGAGCCCGCCGCGTGCTCCGACCCCAGCTGCGACGCCGACCACGGCTACACCGGCACCCTCGCCGGCGACGACTACACGCTGCGCGTCTCCGCCGCCGCGGAGGGCGCGGACGCGGTGGGCGGGCTGCTCGCCTTCGCCGACGCGCTGTCCGCCCGGACCAGAGGGTGACGGCCGGCACCTCCTCGGGTCCCTTCACGTCGCCGGCCTACGGCGACCGCTCGCTCGCCGACGTCGTCCCGTCGGTCGCCCGGGCCCTCGGGATCGAGCTGGACGGGCACCCCGCCGGGCTGGAGCTGCCGCCCGCGCCGTCGTACGTCCTCTTCCTCGTCGACGGCATGGGCGCCGAGCTCCTCGCCCGCTACGCCCACGTGGCGCCCTACCTCACCTCGCTGGTGGCGGAGGGATCCACCGGCACCGCAGGCGTGCCGTCCACGACCGCGACCTCGCTGACCTCGCTCGGCACCGGCCTGGTGCCCGGTGCTCACGGGCTGGTGGGGTTCACCGCCCGCATCCCTGGCACCGACCGGCTGCTCAACCACCTCTGGTGGGACAAGGGCGTCGACCCCGAGGCGTGGCAGCCGCACCCCACGGCCTTCGGGCGGCTGGCGCGGGCGGGCGTCCACGTCACCTCGGTCAACAAGCGCGACTTCGCCGGCTCGGGGCTGACCGTCGCCTCGCAGCGGGGCGCGACCTACGTCGGCGCCGACCGGGTGGGCGAACGCATCGCGGCCACGGTCAGCGCCTCGGCGCAGCGAGCCGTCGCTGACCTACGTCTACGACTCCGACCTCGACTGGACCGGGCACAAGTTCGGTGTGGCGTCGACGCAGTGGCTGCAGCAGCTGGCGATGGTCGACGCCGAGGCCGAGCAGCTGCGGGAGGCGCTGCCCGGGGCGACCCGGCTCCTCGTGGTGGCCGACCACGGCATGGTCGACAGCCCGCGCGAGGCACGCGTCGACGTGGACGAGGTCGACGGGATGCGCGACGGGGTCGCGTTGCTGGGCGGCGAGGCGCGCTTCCGGCACGTCTACTGCTCGGCGGGCGCCGTCCACGACGTGGTCGAGACGTGGCGCGAGGTGCTGGGGGACCGGGCCACCGTGGTGACGCGCGAGGACGCGATCGGCCGCGGCTGGTTCGGCGCGGTCCAGCCCGGCGTGCTGCCGCGCCTCGGCGACGTGATGGTCGCCTGCCACGACGACGTGGCGGTGGTCTCCACGCGCGACTTCGCCTACGAGGACACCCTCGTGGGGATGCACGGGTCACTGACCTCCGCCGAGATGCTCATCCCCGTCCTGCTGGGTTGAGCGTCGTCGGCACGACGCTCCGGGTCAGCGGCGCAGGTCGTACAGCGTCTTCGCGGCGCGGCCGTCGACGGCCGTGAGCGCCATCAGGCTCGCAGCCGTCGCGCGACCCGACCAGCCTCCCCGGCCCGTGACCGCGGCGGTGGCGACGTTGGCGGCCGCGCGTGCGGCGAGCCACGGCCAGCGCGGGGTGCCGACCAGCAGTCCCGGCGAGAGCGTGAGGTCGAGCAGGCCGGCTGCACGCGCCGTGCGGGGATCGCCGAGGCCGACCAGCGGCCCGACGCGACGCGGTGCCAGCACGAGTGCCGACCCGATCACGAGCGTGGCCACGCCGGCGGTGCGTGCGGCGGTGAGTGCTGCTTCCTCGTCCACGCCCCGATGGTAGACGTGCCGGGGCCTCAGCCGAAGGGCAGCGGCTCCGGCGCCAGGCTGACCGCCTTCGCGCGCGCAGCCGTGAGGCGGCGGCGGTGGTGCTGACGGCACAGGACCTCGTAGGCCACGTCGGCGGGCGGCTCGTCGGCCTGCTCGACGTCCCCGACGACGATCACCTCGCCCTCGACCACCATGGCACCGTTCTCGGTGCGCGCGTTGTGGGTGGCGCGCTTGCCGCACCAGCACAGCGCCTCGACCTGGAGCACGTTCATCCGGTCGGCGAGCTCGACCAGGCGAGCGCTGCCCGGGAAGAGGACAGTGCGGAAGTCGGTGAGGATCCCGAACGCGAAGACGTCGATCTGCAGCTCGTCGACCACCTTGGCCAGCTGGTCGATCTGGTCGGCGGCGTAGAACTGGGCCTCGTCGCAGACGAGGTAGTCGATGCGCCCGCCACGGGTCAGCGTGTCGACGACGTAGGTCCAGAAGTTGAAGGTGCTGTCCACCTCGAGCGCCTCGTGCGTGAGCCCGAGCCTGCTCGACACCACCGCCTGGCCGGCGCGGTCGTGGGTGGTGAAGATCCGGCCGACGCGTCCGCGGGCGGCGTGGTTGTGGTTGGTCTGGAGCGCCAGCGTGGACTTGCCGGAGTCCATCGTGCCCGTGAAGAAGTGCAGTTCAGCCATGACCGGGCGATCTTGTCACAGCGGTCGCCCGGGCCGGCCGCTACCGTGCCGGACATGGACGAGGACCTTTCCCGGATCGAGGCGGCGGACCGCGCCGGTGTCCGGCGTGGCGACCCGTTGATCAGCCCCGACGAGCTCGCCGCCCACCTCGACCGGTTCACCGTGCTCGACGTGCGCTACCTGATGGGCGGTCCGCCCGGCCGTGAGCTGCACCGGGCCGGCCACGTCCCGGGCGCGGCCTACGTCGACCTCGACGCCGACCTCGCCGACCCGCCCGGCGCGGGTGGCCGGCACCCGCTGCCCGACGTCGCACGGTTCGAGGCCGCCATGCGTCGCGCCGGCGTGCGCGATGACCGGCCGGTGGTCGTCTACGACGACTGGCAGGGCCGGGCGGCGGCGCGGGCGTGGTGGCTGCTGCGCCACCACGGGCACGACGACGTACGCGTCCTCGACGGCGGCTGGTCCGCGTGGCTCGACGACGGGCACGACTCCGAGGAGGGCGAGCCGGAGGTCGAGCCCGGCGACTTCACGCTGTCGGCCACCACCCACATGCCGGTCGTCGAGGCCGACGGCGTGCTGGAGGTCGACGTCCTGGTCGACGCCCGGGCGCCCGAGCGGTTCAGCGGCGAGACCGAGCCGGTCGACCCGGTGGCGGGGCACATCCCCGGCGCCGTCAACGTGCCGACCACGGACAACCTGGACGATGACGGGCGGTTCCGGTCGCCGGCTCGGCTGCGAGAGGCGTACGCGCGGGTGGGCGCCGACACGTCCGGATCGGTGGCTGCCTACTGCGGCTCCGGGGTCACGGCCGCCCACGACGTGCTCGCGATGGAGGTCGCCGGCATCCGCGCCGCGCTCTACCCCGGCAGCTGGAGCGGCTGGATCACCGACCCGGGGCGCCCGGTGGAGCGGGGCTGAGGCCTCAGGAGGCCGTGACCTCGTCGCCGACGCCGACCTTCCCCGTCGAGAGCGGCAGGAGGTGGGCGGCGAACATCGGCTTTCCGCCGATGAGCCGGTGCCGAGCCAACGTGCGGATCGGCTCCTTCGCGGTGGTCAGCGTCGCCAGGTCGATCGACGTCATCACGCACCGGTCGACCGGCTTGGCGACCCGGAACCGCACCCCGCCCACCGACACGGTGTGCCACCGGTCCTCGGCGAAGGGCTCGTCGCCGTCGACCACCAGGTTGGCGCGGAACCGCTCGATCGGCAGGGGAGCGGGCGGCTCCTCCCCGATCTCCAGCGCGCGTTCGACGATCCAGTCGTTGAGCTGGCGCAGCGAGGCCAGCGAGGCGACGGTGACGGGGAAGGCATCCGCGAAGGCGGTGTGGTCGCCCTCGGCCGAGAAGCCGGGCTGGAGCCGGCGGCGGGCCGGGTCGTGGCACCAGACGAGGCGTACGTCGACGCCGAGGACCGATCGCAGCCACGCGTCGGCGTCGTCCCCGGCCCGCGTGCCCTGCAGGTCGAGCGAGAAGAGCCGGACCGGCACCGGTGGCCCTGCGGGACGGTCGACGAGCAGGTCGGGATGACCGCGCGCCCTCAGTCGCAGGGCTGCCGAGACGGTGCGGTCGGTGGCCGGCGTGTCGGCGACGATGTCGAACAGGCCGTGGGCCTCGCGCGCCGAGACCAGCCGGTCGTCGGGACCGACGAGCATCCATGAGCGGTCGTCCTCCAGACCGCGCCGGTGCACCATCGCCGAGTCGAGCGGCCGGATGGCACCGGACTTCAGGGGGTGGACGTTGAGCTGGACCAGCCGCACCGGCGTCAGTCGTTCTTGCCGCCGCCGAACATGATCTCGTCCCAGCTCGGGACGGAGGCGCGTCCACGCTTCTTCGCGGGCCTCGACTTCGGCTCGGCAGGAGCCTCGGGGTGGGATGCGGACGCGTCCGCCGGGCTGTCGTCGGGGGCGCGATCGTGATCGGCGGCGTCGTCGGCGTCGAGGTAGGCCTCGACCGGCTGCTCCGACCCGAGGGTCGCGTCGCTCAGCTCCATCGTGGTCTCGGTCGCCGACTCCTCGTCGGTCACCATCTCGATGGCGTCCTCGCCGAGCGCGAGCTCCTCTCCCGGCACCGCGCTCAGCCGGCGCTGGCGGGCGGCGGCGAGGTCGTCGGAGGTGGGCTCCTCGGTCGTGGCAGGAGCGGCGTCGCCGACCAGCCAGCGCGCGTCGTCGTCGTCGACGGTCACGAAGTTGCCGCGCGGGTCGTGGGAGAACGTCGCGGCACCGGTGCGGCCGGCGACGTCGTAGAGGCCGGTCAGCGTCCACCGGCCGTCCTCGCGGCGCCAGGCGTCCCACTCGACGACGCTGGGATCCACGTTGTGCGACCTGAGGTGGGCGCCGACCGCCTCGCCGAGGGTGCGGGCCCCGGACTCGGTGGCGCGTCGTCGTACGGACGCGAGCTGGGCGCGTTGGGCCACGTGCTCCCGCTCCGCCATCACAGGGGCGGCGAACGGCATGATCTTCTCGACCGACGTACCGGCGGCGTGGGCGACCGCCTCGGGAGTCTCGCCCGCGCGGATGCGCGCCTGGATGTCGCGGGGACGGAGCGTTGATTCCATCGGGATCTCCAACTGGCCGTTGCTTTCGGGCACGCCCGACAGGGCGCGGCGGAGCCGGGCGTCGATCACCAGGCTGTGTTCCTGGCCCGACGGGTCCACCAGCAGCAGGCGCTTGCCGTCCCCGCTGCGTCCGGTGAACGTCAGCTGGGCCATGGCCTGGGGGCTCCTGCGTGGTGTGGTCGTCGATGCGCCGGCGGCATCCGGTTCGCCGAGCCTACGCCAGCGTGTCGCCCGCGGACCGCTACCTCCGCGGCGCGCCGAGGGGCGCTCGGAGCGGGGCAGGGGGCGTCCGCGCCGGGGGTCGAGATGGAGCGTGAGCGCCGCTGGGCCCTAGCCTTCGGATGTGCCATCCAACGAGTTCGCCACGCCCCTGGTCGTGCTCGACCTGATCGGCATCTTCGTGTTCGCGGTGACCGGTGCCCTGGTGGCGGTGCGCAAGAACCTCGACCTCTTCGCCGCGCTCGTGCTGGGAGGTGTGACGGGGCTGGGCGGCGGGTTCATCCGCGACGTGCTGATCGGTGCCATCCCTCCGGCCGCGCTGGCCGACTGGCGCTACCTCCTCGTCCCGGTCGCCGCCGGCATGCTCACCTTCGCCTTCCACCCGGCCATCGGTCGCATGGAGCGGGTCGTCACCCTCTTCGACAGCTTCGGCCTCGCCCTCTTCTGCGTCACCGGGGCGCTCAAGGCGGTCGAGTTCGGGCTCGGCCCGCTCCCGGCCGCGCTGCTCGGCATGGTCACCGGCATCGGCGGCGGCATCCTCCGCGACGTCCTCGCCGGCCGAGTCCCGATCATCTTCGAGGGCGTGCTCTACGCGACGCCCGCCCTTGCCGGCGCCGGGGTGGCGGTGCTGCTCGACCGCACCGACCTGCCCCTGGGCGTCGTCGCCGCGGCCGGGTTCACCACGTGCCTGGCCTGGCGCCTCCTGGCGGCCGTACGCGGCTGGCGGGCGCCGATGCCCAAGGGGCCGGCCAACGTCTGAGGCCTCGCCGGGCGGTGCGTGAGCCACCTTGCGGGGGCGCGGAGTGTGGCTGGGACACCGCTCGCGGGTCGTACAGCGAGCATGGCTCGCGTCGGGGGAGCGAAGACAGGCTCAGTCGCCGAGGACGCGCCGGAGGTAGCCGTTGGCGAAGACCCGGTCCGGGTCGAGCCGGTCGCGCATGGCGAGGAAGTCGTCGAAGCGGTCGTACGCCGGCGCCAGGTCGGCTGCCGTGCGCGTGTGGACCTTGCCCCAGTGCGGTCGGCCTCCGGCCTCCCGCAGGATCGGCTCCAGGCCGCCGAAGTAGGCGGTGTGGTCGGTGTGCTGGGGCACGTGGAAGGCGAGGTAGAAGCTGTCGCGGCCGTGGGAGGTGGACATCGGTACGTCGTCGGCCCGCGCGGTGCGGATCTCGACCGGGAAGGCGATCCTCCAGTCGCTCGCGTCGATGACCCGACGGCACTCGCGCAGCACGTCGAGGCCGACCTCGCGCGGCACGGCGTACTCCATCTCGCGGAAGCGGACCCGGCGCGGGGTCACGAAGACGCGGTGCGCCAGGTCGCTGTAGCGGCGCTCGGACAGCGCCCGGCCGGCGACCCGGTTGATCCGAGGGACCAGGCTCGGCGCGCGCTCGCCGATGCGGCACAGGCCGCCGAAGACGGTGTTGGAGACGAAGTCGTCCTCCCACCAGGCCGCGAGCCGCGAGGGCGGGTCCTGCTCGCCGGGGTCGAGGTCGGTGCGCACGTTCTGCTTGACCACCATCCGGTCGGTGTGCGGGAACCAGTACATGTCGACGTGGTGGGCAGCCGCGGTCATCGCGTCGTAGGAGTCGAGCGCCTCGTCCCAGCCCATCGGCTGCTCGTGGGCCTCGACGACGAAGAGCGGCTCGACGTGGAAGGTGAGGCTGGTCAGGATCCCGAGGGCGCCCAGGCCGACCCGCGCCATCTCGAAGACGTCCGCGTTCTCGTGGGCCGAGGCGCGCACCACCTCGCCGGTGCCGGTGACCAGCTCGAGCCCGGCCAGCTGTGCCGCCAGGCCCGCGGCGGTGCCACCGGTGCCGTGGGTGCCGGTCGAGGTGGCCCCGGCGAGCGTCTGCTCGGCGATGTCGCCCATGTTGTGCAGCGACAGCCCGAGCCGCTCCAGCGCCAGGTTGAGGTCCTTGAGCGGCGTGCCGGCCCGTGCCGTGACGGTCATCGCCTCGCGGTCGACATCGAGGATGCCGGTGAGGGCCTCCGGCCGCAGCAGCGTGTGCTCCGGCGCGGCGATGGCGGTGAAGCTGTGCCCGGTGCCGGTCATCTTGACGGTGGTGCCGGCCTCGCGAGTCCGGCGTACGACGTCCACCACCGCGTCGACCGACGCCGGGGTCTCCACCACGCGCGGGGTCGCCTCCTCGAGGCCGCACCAGTTGCTCCAGCGGGTGGTGGACCGGGGCTGGACGGGCGTCGTCATGCCCGCACGCTAGGCGATCGCGGGACCGTCTGGGCGACGAGCGCGCCGAGGATCCCGCCGGCCAGGGCCACCGCGTAGGCCGCGGACGCACCGCTGTGGTCCACGACGAACCCGGCGATGCTCGCGCCCGGCGCGACGCCCGCGACGATCCCGGTGTGCAGGATCGCCATGCCCTCGGTGAGCCGGCTCGACGGGACGCCCTGCTCGACCATCGTCATCGCGCCGATCATCGTCGGGGCGATGGCCAGGCCACCCACCAGCAGGACGACCGCCATCACAGGGATGGAGTCGATGAACATGAGCGGCGCCATGGCCAGCGCCATCGCGGCGGATCCCCACCGCAGGCGTACGTCCGGGCCGCTGCGCCAGATGACGGCGCCGGTGACCAGCCCCGCCACCAGGCTGCCGAAGGACCACGTCGCGAGCAGCCAGCCCGCCACCCACCGCTTGCCCTGCTCCTCGGCGAAGGCGACCGTCGTGACCTCGGCCGCACCGAAGAGCGCACCGAGGGTCAGGCACACCAGCGCCAGCGGCAGCACGAGCCGCCACGGCATCGGCGGTCGTGTCCCGGTCGGCCTCGTCCGGCCGGCGGGTGGCTCGGTGCTGCGCTGGGCGGCGAACGCGAGGGTCCCGACGACACCGCTGAGGAGGGCGAAAGTGAGTCCCGCGACGGGGTGCCAGCTCGTGGCGAGCAGGGTCACCAGGACGGGGCCGACCACGAACACGACCTCGTCGAGGACGGCTTCGAGGGCGAACGCGGTCTGCACCTCGCGCGGGGTCGTCGAGCAGGTGCGACCAGCGGGTTCGCACGCTGGCGCCGACCTGGGGGAGGGCCGCGCCGGAGATCGCCGCGAAGACGTAGGTGAGCACCCGCGGCCAGTCCCGCTCGACCGCGAGCATCATCAGTGCGAGGCCGGCCCCGAAGATCGAGATGGCCAGCGGCAGGACCCGCGACTGGCCGTAGTGGTCGACCCAGCGGCCGTGCGGCACGGCGAACGCGGCCTCGGCCAGCACGAACACCGCGGACACCGTGCCGGCCAGGCCGTACGAGCCGGTCCGCTGCTCGACGAGCAGCACGATGCCCAGGCCGACCATGGAGATCGGCAGCCGGGCGACCAGCGCAGCGCTGCTGAAGGCGAGCGCGCCGGGGTGGGCCAGCACCCGGCGGTAGGAGTCGAGCATCGAGGTGATGGTAGGCCCGCCCTAGTGCTGGCGACATGAATCCCGCGGGTCACCCCGACGTGAAGCCGTACGACGCCCTCCTCCTGCTCTCCTTCGGGGGACCCGAGAAGCCCGAGGACGTGGTGCCGTTCCTGGAGAACGTCACCCGTGGGCGGGGGATCCCGCGCGAGCGGCTCGAGCAGGTGGGGAAGCACTACTTCCTGTTCGGCGGCCGGAGCCCGATCAACGACCAGAACCGGGCCCTGGTCACGGCGCTGGAGAAGGACCTCGCCGAGCAGGGCATCGACCTGCCGGTCTACTTCGGCAACCGCAACTGGGATCCCTACCTCGCCGACACCCTCGCCCGGATGGTCACCGACGGCGTCACGCGCGCCGCGGTCTTCACCACGTCGGCGTACTCGCTCCTGGTCGTCGTGCCGGCAGTACCGCGAGAACCTCTTCGACGCCGTGGTCGAGACGCCGCGGCGCCCCTCGGCTCGACCGGCTGCGGCAGTACTACAACCACCCCGGCTTCATCGAGCCCGTCGTCGACGCCTGCCTGGCGGCGCTGGCCGAGCTCCCGGAGAACGGGGACACCGCGCGGCTCGTCTTCGTCACCCACTCGATCCCGACCGAGATGGCCGAGACCAGCGGCGCACCCGCGGAGGCGCACGCGCAGCCGCGCGGGGCGTACGTCCGCCAGCACCGCAGCGCGGCCGACGAGGTGGCCCGGCGGGTGAAGGAGGAGACCGGTCGCGCCCACCGCCACGACCTCGTCTACTGCTCGCGCTCGGGCGCTCCGTCGACGCCGTGGCTCGAGCCCGACGTCAACGACCACCTCGCCGAGCTCGCGACCGACGGCGAGAGCAAGGTCGTCCTGGTGCCGATCGGCTTCGTCTCCGACCACATGGAGGTCATCTACGACCTCGACACCGAGGCGATGGCCACGGGCGAGCGCCTCGGCATCCGGGTGGTCCGGGCCGCCACCCCCGGGGTCGACCCCCGCTTCGTCGCGATGGTCCGCGACCTGGTCCTCGAGCGCGCGGCCGCCGAGCGGGGCGAGCAGCCGACCCGCCCGGCCGTCGGGTCGATGCGTGCCGGACCCGACATCTGCGGTGCCGGCTGCTGCCCCAACCCGCGCGGCCCGCGCCCGGCCCTGTGCGGCGCCGACTCGTGAGTGCCGACCCGGCCGCGCTGCGCGACCTGGCCCTCAGCGTCGCGCCACGAGGGCGCCAACCTGGCCCGGGAGATGCAGCTGGGCGGCATCGACGTCGCCGACACCAAGACCAGCGTCGTCGACGTGGTCACCGAGGCCGACCGGGCCGTCGAGGCGCTCGATCCGCGCCCGCATCTCCGCCGCTCCGGCCCGACGACGCCATCCTCGGCGAGGAGGGTGACGACCTGCCCGGCACCAGCGGTGTGCGGTGGGTCGTCGACCCGATCGACGGCACCGTCAACTACCTCTACGGCCTGCCCGACTGCGCGGTCTCGGTGGCCGCGGAGGTCGACGGCGAGGTGGTCGCCGGCGCCGTGGTCACGATCCCGACCGGACTCGAGTACGCCGCCGCGCTGGGGCACGGAGCGACCCGCGACGGCCAGCCCATCGGCGTACGTCCCTCGCCGCCGCTGGCCGAGCGGCTCGTCCTGACCGGCTTCGGCTACCAGCGGTGCCGTGCGCGAGCACCAGGCAGCGTGCGTCGCCCGGCTGCTTCCCGAGGTGCGCGACATCCGGCGGATGGGCTCCTGCGCCCTGGACCTGTGCCACGTCGCCGACGGCAGCGCCGACGGCTACGTCGAGGCCGGCCCGCAGCCGATGGGACTGGTCGGCGGGTGGGCTGGTGCTGCGCGAGGCGGGTGGCCGGTTCGGGCTGCTGGACGGGCACCATGGCGCTGGACTCCCACCCCGTGCGCAACGTCGTGGTGGGCGCTCCGGCCGACGGCTGGGACACCTTCGTCGACGCGCTGGGGACGGCGGGGTTCCTGGCCGCGGACCGGCTGACTCCCGTCCCGGCGCCGCCCGAACGGGTGGGCGCGGCCGGACTGGACCATGGGGAATAGGGAGACGTGTCCCACTGTTCATGCGACACGTTGCGGACCGGCTCACCACGGAACCGGTTCATGGTGCACAATCTGGCGCCGACGACGAGCACAACTCGGTCTCAGGACCGCGCCGCGATCCGGCCGGGCTGAGCCACTGCATGGGGAGAGGGAATCGATGGCCACCGACTACGACGCACCGCGCAAGTCCGAGGAGGACCAGAGCGAGGAGAGCATCGAGGAGCTCAAGGCCCGACGCCACGACAAGAACTCCGGCAAGGTCGACGAGGACGAGACCGAGGCGGCCGAGTCCTTCGAGCTTCCCGGCGCCGACCTCTCGCACGAGGAGCTCGCGGTCGAGGTCATGCCTCGGCAGGACGACGAGTTCACCTGCATGAGCTGCTTCCTGGTGCACCACCGCTCGCAGCTGGCCGACGAGAAGAAGCTCATCTGCCGCGACTGCATCTGAGCATCCACGACGAACACAGCGCCCGTCCCCGCGTGGGGACGGGCGCTGTGTCGCGTCGCGGGAGGGCCGGTGGGCCGGGGCCGGCTCAGGTGGGAGGTGCGGCGGCCTGGTCGGCGTCCTGGTCGTCCTTCTGCAGCTGCGGCGGCAGGTGTCCGGTGGACTTGGCGTAGTAGTTGGCCGCGCGTCGGGTGGCGAGCATCCGCGCGACGCCGATCAGGGTGCCGCTCACGGCCGCCCACATGACCGCCTCGGCGATGCCGACGTCGGGGTCGGCCGGGTTGGCCGGCGGGTTCTTGCCGGTGGCGGCCCGCCACGGACGTGTTGAGGCCCTTCTTGGCCAGAGCGGCGGCACCGAGCGCGGCGACGAGCGAGAACGCCGAGAAGAGCTTGCTGTTCGAGGAGTCCTGGTCCGAGCTTCTTGGAGGCCATGGCGGCCACCCTACCCAGAGCGCGATCCGGTCCGGCCCACCCTGACGGCCGTGACGACCTGCTCCGGACGACGGCAGCTCACCAGCCAGTAGGGCGTCGGGTCGGCGGGGTCGATGATGTCCACCCGGACCCCGCGCTTGAGGTAGGGCCGCAGCAGCAGGTAGGCCCGGGCGTCGGCGTCGACGCCCGCCTGGCGGCGTACGCCGTCGGCGTCGAGGGCGGTCACGTCGCCGACGTGCTCCAGCGCGATGTGCGCCCGGCCGGCGCGCAGGGTCCGGCCCTCGACCGCCACCCGCGGCCTGCCGTAGCCGACGAACAGCGCCACCATCAGCGGCCAGCGCCACGGCCGTGACCGACCAGGCGACGACCTCAGGGGTGGCGGCCAGCACCGCCAGCCACAACGAGGCCACGAGCATCGTGCCCTGCGCCCACCAGCGCAGCGGGACGGTGAGGCGTTCGGCGTAGTCCACGGCGCAGAGCCTATAGATTCAGTCCCCGTGCCCGACCACGACCTCGACCACCAGCCCGACCGCCGGCTCGACCACGACCTCGAGCACGACCTCGACATCGCGGTCGTGCGCCTGGACGCCGGCCTGCCGCTGCCGTCGTACGCCCATCCCGGCGACGCGGGGGCCGACCTCCACACCGCCGTCGACGTGACGCTCGCCCCGGGCGAGCGGGCGCTGGTGCCCACGGGCCTGTCGATCGCGCTGCCCGACGGCTACGTCGGCCTGGTGCACCCGCGCTCGGGGCTGGCGGCCCGCCACGGCCTGTCGGTCGTCAACACGCCCGGCACCATCGATGCGGGCTACCGCGGGGAGATCAAGGTGCTGCTCATCAACCTCGACCCGGTCGAGCCGGTGACCTTGAGCCGGGGCGACCGGATCGCCCAGCTCGTGGTCCAGCGCTTCGAGCGCGCCCGTTTCGTCGAGGTGGGGGTGCTCCCCGACTCGCGACGCGGCGCCGGGGGCTACGGTTCTACAGGGACCGGTTCGCGTCCATGACCCGGCCCGTGACCAGCTCGACCGACAAGGAGTGTTGACGTGAGGTTCCGCCGCAAGGCAGACGATGCCACCGAGAGCGCTGGCGAGGCTGCCGGCGAGACGACCGCGGCCGCTGCGGGCTCCGACGAGGGCGTCGGCGCGACGGCCTCGGGTCCCTTCGACGTCTCCGAGGTCGAGGGCGACGGCGTCGACCGCGCCGACCTCGGCTCCCTCCTCGTGCCGGCGATCGCCGACCGCGAGCTGCGCCTGCAGGTCGACGAGCAGAGCGGTCAGGTCCGTGCCGTCATGCTCGCCGGCTCCGACGGCGCCTGCGAGTTCCAGGCGTTCGCCGCCCCGCGCAACGGCGACCTCTGGTCGACCGTGCGCCCGCAGATCGCCGAGGACATGTCCCGCCGCGGCGGCCAGGCCACCGAGCGCGAGGGTCGCTGGGGCACCGAGCTCGTGTGCCAGATGCCGGTCAAGCGTCCCGACGGCACGGAGGCGATCCAGCCCTCGCGGATCATCGGCATCAACGGCGCCCGCTGGATGCTGCGCGCCTCGTTCCTCGGCCGCCCGGCGGTCGAGCCCGACGCCACCTCGGAGTGGGAGGACGCGCTCGCCCAGGTCGTCGTACGTCGTGGCGAGCAGGCCATGCCCGTCGGCGAGCCGCTGCCGGTGCGCCTGCCCGAAGACGCGCGCCGAGTGAGGTGAGCCGTGCCGGAGAAGAGCCGACTGCGGCAGGCGCTGTCCCGGTGGGCCGACACCGCCGACCAGCACCAGCGTGACCTGCGCCAGTCGCACGCGAGCGGCGAGGCGGTGGCGATCGCCGACGCCCCCGAGCGCGAGCAGGTGGTCGTCAACGGCGTGCTCCGCACGGTGACCCTCCGCCCCCGTGGCGGCGTGCCGGCGCTGGAGGCCGAGCTCGACGACGGCTCCGGCGTGATCACCGTGGTGTGGCTGGGACGGCGCCGGATCAGCGGGGTCGACCCGGGCCGGTCGGTGACCGTGGCCGGGTGCATCGGTCGCCAGGGCGGCGTCCCCATCATGTTCAACCCTCGTTACGAGCTGCGCCCGTGAGCGGGTCGACGCCGGCGGCCACCCCGGGCAAGGTGGAGACCGACACGGTCGAGGCCGTCGTCCGGCACCAGCTCGCGAAGGCGCTCGGCGGGCGGCGCGGCATGGCGGAGGCCGCGGTGCCGACCATCCTCTTCACCCTCGCCTGGCTGACGATGCGCGACCTCCAGCTCGCGCTGTCGGTCAGCATCGGTGCGGCCGTGGTGCTGCTCGTGGTGCGGCTGGTGCAGCGCTCGACCGTGCAGTTCGTCGTCAACGCGCTGTTCGGGATCGCGATCGGCTGGTACTTCGTGCACCGCTCGGCAGCCGCCGGCGGCTCGGAGCAGGACCAGGCGCTGGCCTACTTCCTCCCCGGCATCCTCTACAACGGCGGCTACGCCGTGCTGCTGGCGTTCACCTGCCTGATCGGGTGGCCGCTGGTCGGCTTCATGGTCGGCAGCATCACCGGCGACGCCACGGCGTGGCACGCCGACCGCCAGGTCGTGAAGCTGTGCAGCCGGCTGACGTGGCTGCTCGTCGCACCGTGCCTGCTCCGGGTCGCGATCCAGGCACCGATCTGGCTGGCGGGCACGTCGGGGTCGATGGATCCCGACGCCGCGGTCGCCGCGCTCGGCGTGCTCAAGATCGTGCTCGGCTGGCCGCTGCAGCTCGCGGCCCTGGGGTCGATGGTGTGGCTGCTCTCGCGCGACCGCACCCCCGTGGCTCCCGACCCGACCGCCGTCTGACGGCACGCCGGGCGTACGCCGCTCAGCGCGGGTGGCTGGTGGGGGAGAGGAGCTGCTCGAGCTCCGTCTCGACCTCCGCGGGCACCACGAACAACAGCTCGTCCCCGGACTCGAGCGGCTGCTCGGCGTCCGGGGTGTAGACCTGTCCGTCGCGCAGGATCGTCACGAGCGCGCAGTTGTCCGGGAACGGCACGAGCCCGCTGGGCGTGCCGACGAAGGGCGAGTCCGCGGACAGCGTCAGCTCGACGAGGTTGGCGTTGCCCTGGCGGAAGGTGAAGAGCCGGACGAGGTCGCCGATCGAGACCGCCTCCTCGACGAGCGCGGACATGATGCGCGGGGTGGAGACGTTGACGTCGACGCCCCAGGCCTCGGTGAAGAGCCACTCGTTGTTGGGGTGGTTGACGCGACCCACCGTGCGGGGCACGCCGAACTCGGTCTTGGCGAGCAGCGAGGTGACCAGGTTGGCCTTGTCGTCACCCGTGGCGGCGATGACCACGTCGCACTTGCCGAGCTGGGCCTCGGACAGCGACGAGAGCTCGCAGGAGTCGGCGAGCAACCACTCGGCGTTGGGAACCCGCTCGGGCCGGATCGAGGACGGGTTCTTGTCGATGAGGAGGACCTGGTGGCCGTTCTCGATCAGCTCGCGGGCGATCGAGCGACCCACGGCTCCGGCTCCGGCGATGGCGACGCGCATGTCTGCAGTGCTCCTGGATCTGGGGTGGGGGCTTCCTCGATGGGGATCAGTCGTCTTCGGGGCCGGCCTCGAGCACGGCGTAGGCGTGCGCGGCGTTCTCCTCGCGGATCACGAGGTGCAGCATGTCGCCCTCCTGCAGCACCGTCTCGCGGGTGGGCAGCATGCCCTCGCCGAGCCGGTCGATCCACGCGATCCGGCTGCGCGACTGCATCTGGAACTCGACCGTCCGGTTGCCGATCCACGGTTCGGGGATCGGCACGTGGTCCACGCGGATGGTGCCCGAGGGGTCACGGAAGTCGGGTTCGGCGCCCGCCGGGAGGATCCGGCGCAGGATCTGGTCGGCGGTCCACTTGACGGTGGCGACCGTCGTGATGCCGAGGCGCTGGTAGACCTCGGCGCGGCCCGGGTCGTAGATGCGTGCCACGACCTGCTGGAGGCCGAAGGTCTCACGCGCGACGCGCGCCGCGATGATGTTGGAGTTGTCGCCGCTGGAGACGGCGGCGAAGGCGTCGGCGCGCCGGATGCCGGCCTTCTCCAGCACCTGCTGGTCGAAGCCGTAGCCGGTGATCTTGTCACCGTTGAACTCCGGACCGAGGCGGCGGAAGGAGTCGGGCTCGCTGTCGATGACCGACACCGTGTGGTTGCGGTCCTCGAGGCTGCGGGCGAGCGTCGAACCGACGCGGCCACAACCCATGATCACGACGTGCACGTCAGAACCGTATCCCAGCACGGACAGCGGTGTGTCCGGGTCTAGGCTTCCCGCCTGTGAGTGTCGGCGATGTCTCCAAGCGGATCCTGCTGGGCCGCAAGCTGCGCAGCAGCCAGCTGGGGGAGACCCTGCTGCCCAAGCGCATCGCCCTTCCGGTCTTCGCGAGCGACGCGCTGTCGTCGGTGGCGTACGCGCCTGACGAGATCTTCATCATGCTGGCCGTCGCGGGTGCCTCGACCTACGTCTGGTCGTGGAAGATCGGGATCGCCGTCGCGGTCGTGATGCTGACCGTGGTCGCGAGCTATCGCCAGACGGTGCACGCCTATCCCTCCGGCGGCGGCGACTACGAGGTCGCCACGGTCAACCTCGGCCGCAACGCCGGTGTCACGGTGGCGAGCGCGCTGCTGGTGGACTACGTCATGACCGTGGCGGTCTCGATCTCCTCGGCGTCGCAGTACGCGGCCGGAGCGGTCCCGGCCCTGATCGGGCACGAGGTCACCGTCGCGATCGTGGCGATCGTGCTGCTCACCGCGATGAACCTGCGCGGCGTGCGCGAGTCCGGTGCGTTCTTCGCGGTGCCGACCTACCTCTTCATGTTCGCCATCCTGGGCATGTGCGCCTACGGCTTCATGAGGCTGCTCGCGGGTGACCTGCCCGAGGCGGAGAGCGCACAGCTGGTCATCGAGCCCCAGGCAGGGTGGGAGGGACCGCTCACCCAGGTGGCCCTGATGTTCCTGCTCGCCCGCGCCTTCTCGTCAGGGTGTGCCGCGCTGACCGGCGTCGAGGCGATCAGCAACGGGGTGCCCGCCTTCCGCAAGCCCAAGAGCCGCAACGCGGCGACCACGCTTCTCCTGCTCGCGCTCATCTCGATCTCGATGATGATGAGCGTCATCGTGCTGGCCAACCAGATGAGCATCCGCTTCGTCGACCCCCACCACCTCGAGCGGCTCACGACGGCGGCCGGTGGCGCCCTGCCAGGGGGCTACGAGCAGCACCCGGTCATCTCCCAGATCGCGGCCGGGGTCTTCGACCACTTCCCGCCGGGCTTCTACTTCGTGGTCACCGTGACCGGCGTCATCCTCGTGCTCGCCGCCAACACCGCCTTCAACGGGTTCCCCGTGCTGGGCTCGATCCTCGCCCAGGACGGCCTGGCGCCACGGTCGCTCGGCTCGCGCGGTGACCGCCTCGCCTACAGCAACGGCATCGTGTTCCTCGCGGCCATGTCGATCCTGCTGATCTGGGCCTTCGACGCCGAGACCACCAAGCTGATCCAGCTCTACATCGTGGGCGTCTTCGTGTCGTTCAACCTCAGCCAGCTCGGCATGATCCGGCACTGGACGCGCCACCTGAAGGGTGAGCAGGACCCGGCCGCGCGCCGCCGGATGATGCGCTCGCGTGCGATCAACACCTTCGGGCTCGGCATGACGGCCGTCGTCCTGATCATCGTGCTGGTGACGAAGTTCCTGGCCGGGGCCTGGATCACGATCCTGGCGATGGGCTTCTTCTTCTTCGTGATGCAGGGCATCGGTCGCCACTACGCGCGGGTCGAGCTGGAGCTGGCCGCCGACGAGCAGGACAAGATCATGCCGACCCGCGTGCACGCGATCGTGCTCGCCTCCAAGCTGCACAAGCCCACCCTGCGTGCCCTCGCCTTCGCGCGGGCCACGCGCCCGAACGTGCTCGAGGCGATCTACGTCAGCATCGACACCAAGGCCACCAACCGGCTCCTGGAGGAGTGGGACGACCGGCACCTCGACATCCCGCTCAAGGTGCTGCACTCGCCCTACCGCGAGGTGGTCCGCCCGATCGTGGAGTACACCCAGGAGATCCGCCGGGCGAGCCCACGCGGCGTCGTCGCCGTCTACATCCCCGAGTACGTCGTGGGGCGCTGGTGGGAGCAGCTGCTGCACAACCAGACCGCCCTCCGGCTCAAGGGGCGGCTGCTCTTCACCCCCGGCGTCATGGTGATCTCGGTGCCCTACCAGCTGCGGTCGTCGCAGGTGGCCCAGGAGCGGGAGAAGCGCGACGAGGCGCGCGTGCACGCCGGCGACCTCCGGCGCGGGCGCGTCACCCGAAAGCCGGGCCGGCAGGACGACCTGTGAGCCGCCGTACGCGTCCCCGCCAGGCGCGCGGCCGGTCGCGGGTCGGCGAGCGGTTCGAGGCGGAGGTGGGCCCGGTCGCCCACGGTGGGCACTGCGTGGCCCGCCTGCCCGAGCCCGAGTCGCGCGTCGTGTTCGTGCGGCACGCCCTCCCCGGCGAGCGCGTGGTCGTCGAGATCACCGAGGGAACCGACGGCGACCGGTTCTGGCGCGGTGACGCGGTCTCGGTGCTGGTCGCCTCCCCCGACCGCGTGGACGCCCCGTGCCCCGTCGCCGGACCCGGGCTGTGCGGCGGCTGCGACTTCCAGCACGTCGCCGTGCCCGCCCAGCGCGCGCTGAAGGCCGCCGTGGTGCGCGAGCAGCTGGTGCGGCTGGGCCGGCTGGACCCGGGATCCGACCTGGTCACCGGCCTGCGGGTCGAGGCCGTCCCCGTCCAGGGGCGTGCGGACGACGGGCTGCGGTGGCGCACGCGCCAGCGCTACGCCGTGCTGCCCGACGGCCGTCCGGCCATGCGAGCACACCGTTCGCACCGCCTGGTGCCGGTCGACGACTGCCCGATCGCGGTCGAGGAGGCTCGCCCGCGGCCCGGTGTGGAGCCGGGACCCCACGGCGAGTGGTCGCCGGGGGAGCCGGAGGCGACGACGTCCTCGCACGACGTCACCGCCGGCAGCGCCACCCATCCCTTCAGCGTGGCCGTCGACGGCTTCTGGCAGGTCCACCCCGAGGCTCCCGGAGTGCTCGTCGAGACCGTCCTCGACCTGCTGAGACCGGCCCCCGGGGAGCGGGCGCTCGACCTCTATGCGGGAGTCGGGCTCTTCGCGCGGTTCGTCGGCGGTGCCACCGGCGCCCGC
Organism: uncultured Actinomycetota bacterium; assembly: GCA_963740115.1. Lineage (GTDB taxonomy): Bacteria > Actinomycetota > Actinomycetes > Propionibacteriales > Nocardioidaceae > Nocardioides. The sequence goes on from CAVUCQ010000009.1 coordinate 242,597, forward strand.
GTGGTCGCCGTCGAGGCCGACCGTGCCGCGTGCCAGCACGCACGGGCCAACCTCGCCGAGCTGAGGAGTGCGGTCGTCGAGTGCGGGCCCACCGACCGCGTGCTGCGCGCGGGCCTCGACGAGCCGTTCGACCTCGTCGTGCTCGACCCGCCCCGTGAGGGTGCGAAGCGGGTGGTGGTGGAGCAGGTGGTCGATCGCCGGCCCCGCGCGGTGGCGTACGTCGCCTGCGACCCGGCCGCGCTGGGACGCGACGTCGCGATCTTCGCCGAGCACGACTACGCGCTCACCGCGATCCGGGCCTTCGACCTGTTCCCCATGACCCATCACGTGGAGTGCGTCGCGCTGCTCGAGCGGCGGCGCTGAGGCCGGCCCGCCGGCGCTTGTGCCGGGCGCGCGAGCAGGGGGAAGGTGGAGCATGGCCACCTACGCCGTCAACGCCGACGCCGTCACCCACGCCCGTCGGCTGATCGACGTCCGCCAGTACGTCCTCGACAGCGATTGGGGCGACGTCCAGCCCGCGGCCGCAGCGGAGAACGCCTACCTCGAGCGCCACTCGTGGGATGACTACGGGGCGTGGCACCTGGGACTGACGGAGGGGGCCAACGACGGCACCAAGGCCCGCTACGCGTTCGTCTACGGCGACTTGCGTCGCGTCCACCGCTCGGGCCTCATTGCCTGCGTCTACCGGGCTTCGGAGTGGCGGCACAAGGCGGTCGAGCTGGCCGCCCACGACCTCCTCCAGCGACTCGACCAGATGGCGGGCATCGACTGACCCCGGCCGATCACCCCGGTGCGCCATCCAGGGCCGCGAGCGCTGCAAGTGCCGCGTTGCGGTCGGTCGCGTCCACCACGGCCCAGCCGCGCTGGAGCGCGAGGTCGAGGAGCTGCTGACGGCCCTCCAGGACGAGGCCGTCGCCGCCCCGCTCGGCGATGATGCGCGAGACGACCTCGGTCACCGGTGTGGGCGAGCGGCCGTGGAGCCGGGAGAGGAGGACGGCGGGGTCGACCGACAGGACGACACCGACGTACGCCGCTCCCGCCTCGGCCGCCGCGGCCTCGAACCGGTCGACCTGTGCCGGCGTGACGACGAGCTGGGGCAGCACCACGTCGCCGCCGGTGCGCAGGTAGGCGGTGATGAGGGCCAGGGCGGAGGCGCGGACCGCCTCGCCGGTGCCGACGAAGTCGTCCGCCCAGCCCGACACCCACGACCGGAGCTCGTCGATGTCGCACACGAGCGTCCCGGGCCGCGAGGCGGCATGGGCGCGGGCCAGGGTGGACTTGCCGACCCCGGAGGGTCCGTTGAGGTGCAGGAGCGTGGCCACGCACCGACGCTAGGCGAGTGGGCCGGCGCGGCGGGGTGCGACTGGCCGAGGCTCTCGACATCATGTATCTTGATATCGAGATAAACAGACGTCAGTAGTTAGGGTCGCCTGCCTTCCCGTCCCCGACCGTGCGGCGGCAAGATGGAGGCGAACCCGCGAACTCCCGAGGAGATGTGGCTGATGGCCAGTCAGGACAGCTTCGGTGCCAAGGGCACCCTGGACGTGGACGGACAGTCCTACGAGATCTACCGCCTCGACGCGGTGAAGGGGGAGGGCCTGGACGTCGAGAGCCTGCCCTTCTCGCTGAAGGTGCTCCTCGAGAACCTGCTGCGCACCGAGGACGGCGGTGACATCACCGCCGACCACATCAAGGCGATCGCCGGCTGGGACGCGAGCGCGACCCCCGACCAGGAGATCCAGTTCACCCCAGCCCGCGTGATCATGCAGGACTTCACCGGCGTGCCGTGCGTCGTCGACCTCGCCACGATGCGCGAGGCGATGGCCGAGCTCGGCGGCGACGCGACGAAGATCAACCCGCTCGCGCCGGCCGAGATGGTCATCGACCACTCCGTGATCGCCGACGTCTTCGGCTCGGCCGACGCCTTCGAGCGCAACGTCGAGATCGAGTACGAGCGCAACCGCGAGCGCTACCAGTTCCTGCGCTGGGGCCAGGGCGCCTTCGACGACTTCAAGGTCGTCCCGCCCGGCACCGGCATCGTCCACCAGGTCAACATCGAGCACCTCGCCCGCGTGGTGATGGTGCGTGACGGCGTCGCCTACCCCGACACCTGCGTCGGCACCGACTCCCACACCACGATGGTCAACGGCATCGGCGTAGTCGGCTGGGGCGTCGGCGGCATCGAGGCCGAGGCGGCGATGCTCGGCCAGCCCGTCTCCATGCTGATCCCGCGCGTCGTGGGCTTCAAGCTCAACGGCGACCTGCCGGAGGGCGCGACCGCGACGGACCTCGTCCTCACGATCACCGAGATGCTCCGCGAGCACGGCGTGGTGGGAAAGTTCGTCGAGTTCTACGGTCCCGGCGTGTCAGTCCTGCCGCTGGCCAACCGAGCCACGATCGGCAACATGAGCCCCGAGTTCGGCTCGACCATCGCGGTCTTCCCGATCGACGAGCAGACGATCGACTACCTGCGCCTGACGGGCCGCCCCGACGAGCAGCTGGCGCTGGTGGAGACCTACGCCAAGGAGCAGGGACTCTGGCACGACCCCGAGGCCGAGCCGCGCTTCTCCGAGAGGCTCGAGCTCGACCTCTCGACCGTCGTCCCGTCCCTTGCCGGCCCCAAGCGCCCGCAGGACCGCGTCGCGCTCTCGGAGGCCAAGGAGTCATTCCGTGCCGCACTGGCCGACTACGTCACCGAGGGCGACGACGGACCCGCGAACGACGCGGCGGAGGCCCGCGGCTACGACGAGGCCGTTGAGGAGTCCTTCCCGGCCTCCGACTCGCCCAGCCACAGCGGCGGCAACGGAGCGCCGTTCCACTCCGACGCTCGCAAGGGCGGGGGGCGGCCGAGCAGCCCGACCCCGATCTCGCTCGACGGCCAGGAGGTCGAGCTCGACCACGGTGCCGTGGTGATCGCCGCGATCACCTCGTGCACCAACACCTCGAATCCCTCGGTCATGATCGGCGCCGCACTGGTCGCCAAGAAGGCCGTCGAGAAGGGCCTGCAGCGCAAGCCGTGGGTCAAGACCACGCTGGCGCCCGGCTCAAAGGTGGTCTCGGACTACTACGAGAAGTCCGGCCTCACGCCGTACCTCGACAAGCTGGGCTTCAACCTCGTCGGCTACGGCTGCACGACCTGCATCGGCAACTCCGGCCCCCTCATCCCCGAGGTCAGCGCTGCGGTCAACGAGGCCGACCTCGCGGTGGTGTCCGTGCTGTCGGGCAACCGCAACTTCGAGGGCCGGATCAACCCGGACGTGAAGATGAACTACCTGGCGTCCCCGCCCCTGGTGGTGGCCTACGCCCTGGCCGGCTCGATGGACGTCGACCTGTTCGAGGACCCGCTGGGTCAGGACACCGAGGGCAACGACGTCTTCATGCGCGACATCTGGCCGACGGCCAAGGAGATCGAGGACGTGATCGCGCAGGCGATCAGCTCCGACATGTTCGACTCCAGCTATGAGGACGTCTTCGCCGGCGACGAGCAGTGGAGGTCCCTCCCCACCCCCGAGGGCAACACCTTCGAGTGGGACGAGAGCTCGACCTACGTGCGCAAGCCTCCCTACTTCGACGGCATGCCGCAGGAGCCGGAGCCGGTCTCCGACATCGTCGGCGCCCGCGTGCTGCTCAAGCTCGGCGACTCGGTCACCACCGACCACATCAGCCCGGCCGGTGCCATCAAGAAGGACAGCCCGGCAGGCACGTACCTCGCCGAGCACGGCGTCGAGCAGCGCGACTTCAACTCCTACGGCTCGCGCCGCGGCAACCACGAGGTCATGATCCGGGGCACGTTCGCCAACATCCGGCTGCGCAACCAGCTCGCGCCGGGCACCGAGGGAGGCGTGACGCGCGACTTCACCGCCGACGGCGAGGTCACCAGCGTGTTCGAGGCCAGCGCCCACTACCAGGAGGCCGGCACGCCGCTGGTCGTGCTGGCGGGCAAGGAGTACGGCTCCGGGTCCTCGCGCGACTGGGCCGCCAAGGGCACCGCGCTGCTGGGCGTCAAGGCCGTGATCGCCGAGTCCTACGAGCGCATCCACCGGTCCAACCTGATCGGCATGGGGGTCATCCCGCTCCAGTTCCCCGAGGGCAAGACGGCCGACGACCTGGGCCTCACCGGCGCCGAGGTGATCAGCATCTCCGGCATCACCGAGCTCAACGACGGCACCACGCCCCGGACGGTCACGGTCAAGGTCGAGCCGGCGCCCGGCACCGACCAGGCCCACGGCGGGACCAGCGAGTTCGACGCCGTGGTGCGCATCGACACCCCGGGCGAGGCCAACTACTACCGCAACGGCGGGATCATGCAGTACGTCCTGCGCAACCTGCTGCGCGCATGACCGATCCGGTCACCGACCCGGTTGCCGATCCCGCTGCCGTGTGGCGCGGCCGCGTCCAGGACCACCTGGACGCGGCCGGCCGGCCGGCTCTCGGCGGCATGGCCGGGTGGGAGGTCTTCCCCTTCGAGCGTGACGGCCTGACGCCCAGGGCGATGGGGGAGCGCGTCGTCCCCGAGCCTGACCGGGCCCGTCCGGCAACGGAGTGCGGGACCTGCCGGGCCCTGGCACGGGACGACCTCGTGCTGCACACCGGCACCCGGCTCGCGGTGGTCCGACCCGGCGGCACCAGCCTGATGTTCGTGGCCAACGTCGTCGCCCGCGACCACGAGCGCCTCGACGACCTCGACGAGGAGGCCGACGAGGAGCTGGGCCGGCTCGTCGCCCGGACCTACCGCGCCCTGCGCGCGCTGCCCGGTGTCGGCAACGTGCAGGTCTGCAAGTGGGAGAACGGCGGCGGCCACCTCTCGGTCAACGTCCTGGCCCGTCCCCTCGGCGTGCTCGAGCTGCGCGGGTCCAACCTTCCGGTGTGGGCCGACATGCTCCCCGACATCCCGCAGGACGAGTACGACCGGCGCGCCGAGGCCGTACGGGCCGCGTTGGCCTGAGTCAGTAGCCTGACGCGGTGAGCGACAGCGACACCGCGGACGGGTCCCGCCTGGTGCAGGGCCCCACCGTCCCGGACGAGCACGAAGCGGCGTCGTCGGAGCCGCCCCTCACCCCGGCGCCGGACGCACCGGCCGAGGACGGTCGTCGCCGACCGAGCCGCCTGCCGCTGGTCCTCGCCACGGTCGGTGCGGTCCTCGTGCTCGGCGCCGCGCTCGCGGCACCGCTGGTCGACCGGGCACTCCGCGGCGAGGAGCAGGTGCAGCGGGCGCTCGACCTGAGCCTGGTGGAGACCTGGGACATCACCGACCGCACGCACACGACCGGCGACGTCACCTACCCGCAGGACCCGCCGGCCGGGGGTTCCCACGACCCGGTCTGGCTGGCGTGCGGCGTCTACGAGGAGCCGGTGCGCGACGAGAACGCCGTGCACGACCTCGAGCACGGCACGGTCTGGATCACCCACGCCCCCGACCTCTCGGCCGACGACGTCGAGGTGCTGGCCGCCCAGCTCCCGGACAACGGGCTGCTGTCGCCGCGCGACGACCTGCCCTCGCCCGTCGTGGTCACGGTGTGGGGCGCCCAGCTCCAGCTCGACGGCGCCGACGACCAGCGGCTGGGCCTGTTCCTCGAGGAGTACGCCGACGGGCACACCGCCCCGGAGTTCGGGGTGACCTGCCGGGGTGGCACGCCCGACCCCGGCGGCGAGCTGCCCGGAGCGGGCATCGACGCCTGACCTCGGCCCTGCCCGCTCCAGCCTCACCGACGTCCCCTAGCGTGGCGCCATGCTCGTCGCCTTCTCGATCTCACCCGTCGCCCAGGACCCCAGCGGGTCCGTCACCGAGGCGGTCGCGGCCGCCGTCCGCGTCGTGCGCGAGTCGGGGCTGCCGTGCGAGACCAACGCGATGTTCACCAACATCGAGGGGGAGTGGGACGAGGTGATGGCCGTGGTGAAGCGGGCGGTCGACGTCGTCGCCGAGGTGTCTCCCCGCGTCGGGCTGGTGCTGAAGGCCGACATCCGCCCTGGCCACGACGGCCAGCTGACGGCCAAGGTCGAGCGCATCGAGCAGGCGCTGCGCGAGGACTGACCACGAACCGACCGAGGAGGCGTACGACGTGCACAGCGAGACCCGGACCTACCGCACCGGTGGCGAGGAGGTCGTGCTCGACCTGACGAGTGATGCCGCCGAGGTCGTGGCCGGCCGGGGCGACGGCCTGCTGCAGGTGTTCGTTCCCCACGCCACCGCCGGCCTGGCGATCATCGAGACCGGTGCCGGCTCCGACGACGACCTGCTGGCCGCCCTCGGCGACCTCCTGCCGGCCGACGACCGCTGGCGGCACCGCCACGGGTCGCCCGGGCACGGACGATCGCACGTGATGCCGGCGATCGTGCCTCCCCACTGCACCGTTCCGGTGATCGACGGGCGGCTCGCGCTCGGCACCTGGCAGAGCATCTGCCTCGTGGACCTCAACGTCGACAACGACCGCCGCGAGGTGCGCTGGTCCTTCCTGGAGGGCTGAGCACTGACACACGACCTCACGATCCGCCCTGCGACGTCGGCCGACGGCGACGCCGTCCTGCGGGTCGTCCGGGACGCCTTCGGCGCCGGTTCGTCCGCCCACGGCGACCAGGTCGCCGACCTGTGGGCCGAGGTGCGCGCCGGTGACCACCTCCTCGCGGAGCGGGTGGCTGTCGTCGACGGGGAGGTCGTGGGACACGTCGGCGTGAGCCACTGCTGGATCGACGCCCGGCGCGAGCTCGTCGAGGCGTGCGTGCTCTCCCCGCTGAGCACCGCACCCGCGCACCAGGGCGCCGGGATCGGAACCGCTCTGGTCGCCGCGGCCGTCGACGCGGCACGCCGCCTGGGTCGGCCGGCGCTGTTCCTCGAGGGCAGCCCGGCCTACTACGGGCGTCGTGGGTTCGAGCCCGCGTCGGCGTACGGCTTCGAGGCCCCCAGCGTGCGCGTGCCACCCCCGGCGTTCCAGGTGGTGCCGCTGGTCGTCCTGCCGGAGTGGATGACCGGGCGGGTGGTCTACCCCGAGGTCTGGTGGCGCCACGACTCCACGGGTCTGCGGGACCCGGACCTGGCGGAGGTCGAGGCGGCGCTCGGGCTCTCGTGATCGATGCCCCGATCCGTCGTACGATCGAACACGTGTTCGATACAATCACCTGGTGTTCCCCGCACCCCGACCCCGGCCACGTGCCACGCCCCCGCAGGGCCATCGTGGCGTCGCTCCGCCGGGCTGGCCCCGGCAGGTGCGACCGCCCGACGCGCCGGACTGGGAGGTGACGGCGGCCAGCTGGCTCCTCGACCTCTGCCCGCCCGACTACCGCCGCTTCTCCGGGCTGCGCCGCCACGTCGTGGTCCTGGCCAGGTTCGCGGTGCTCCACGTCGAGGCCCAGCAGCTGGCCACCCGGCGCGGCCTCAGCGAGATCCGCGGCGACCTCAAGGACGTCGCCGACGAGGCGGTCGTCCGGGCCGCGGTGCAGACCTTCCAGCTCGAGGACGCGCGCCTGATGGCCGTGCGCCGCGAGGTGGGCCTGGTCGAGGAGGCGCTGCGGGGCCGCCGCTACCGCGTACGGATGTGAGGACCCGTCCAGCGGTCCCACTAGGGTCGTGGGATGCACAGGTTCGCGGCGGTCGCGGTCCTCGACCTCCGCGGGCGGCTGCTGATGCAGGAGCGCGACGACGACGCGCTGCACGACCCGGGACGCTGGGGCTATCCCGGCGGTGACCTCGAGGCCGGGGAGGACTTCGTCACCGCCGCGGTGCGCGAGCTGGCCGAGGAGACCGGCCTGGTCGTCGCACCAGCGCGCCTCGCGTCACTGGGTGTGCGGCGCTTCCGCAGCGAGACGTGCGGCGGCGACGACGAGCTGGAGCTGTTCGCGGTGCGCCTGTCGGTCACCGACGACGACGTGGTGTGCGGAGAAGGTCGGCAGATGGTGTTCCTCGACCCGCACGACCTCGGCGACCGCACACTGCACCAGGCCACCACCCTCACCCTCGACCGGGTGCTGGAGTGGCAGGCGACCGCCGTCCGCACCGACTTCGTCCAGGTGACGCTGGTCGACCCGCGTGGCCGGGTCCTGATGCAGGAGCGGGACGAGCACGCCCCGGCGTGGCCCGACCTGTGGTGCTTCCCCGGCGGGGGCCTCGAGGAGGGAGAGGAGCCGGTGGACGGCGCCGTACGGGAGCTGGCCGAGGAGACGGGCGTGGTCGTGCACCCCGACGCGCTCACCGACCTCGGCCGCTTCGAGCTGGTCACCGACGACCGCGGCACCTTCCACTTCCACGCCTTCGTCTCGCGTACGACGCTCAGCGACCGCGACGTCGAGTGCCACGAGGGCCGGCAGATGGTGTTCGTCGACGCCGACCCGCTGCCCGACCTCGACCTGGTGCCGTCCACGCGGCTGGTGGCGCCCGCGCTGGCCGACTGGATCGAGCGGCACCCGTTCGCCCCGGAGGGGGACCAGCGACGGTTCGCCGGAGTGGTGCTGGTGGACACCGCCGGCCGGATCCTGCTCCAGGAGCGCGACGAGCACCCCCCGATCGACCCCGAGAAGTGGGGCCTGGCCGGCGGCCACGTGGAGCCGGGTGAGGACTTCGAGACGGCCGCCTGCCGCGAGCTGCTCGAGGAGACGGGTGTGCGGCTGGAACCGCGCGACCTGGAGCTGTTCGGCGAGTTCACCGTCGACCACCGCGAGGCCTACGGCACGTGGGACCGGATGCAGGTGTTCGTCGCGGCGACCGACCTGACCGACTCCGACATCGAGTGCCACGAGGGCCGGCAGATCGTGTTCGTCGAGCCCGAGGTCGCCCGTGGCCTGGACCTGTCCGCCGGGGCGAGCGACATCGTGCCGGTCCTGCTCGACTCCGACACCTATCGACGCCTCGTCCACCGACCCCAGGAGCGACCATGACCCTCACCGTGCACCCCGTCCCGGCCATGGGAGCCGAGGACGTGCTCGTCGGCCCCGACGGCACCGTGTGGACCGGCACCGAGGACGGCGCGATCTGGGCCCTCGACCCGGCCACCGGCGGGGTGCGGAGGGTCGCCGACACGGGTGGGCGACCCCTCGGCCTCGAGCTGCTCGCGGACGGCGACCTGCTCGTGTGCGACGCCGAACGCGGCCTGCTGCGGGTCTCGCCGTCCTCGGGGGCCGTCGAGCTCCTGCTCGACCGCGTGGCCGGCCGTGCGATGAAGTTCTGCAACAACGCCGCCGTCGCCGCCGACGGCACGATCTGGTTCTCGGACTCCTCCCTCCACTTCGGGGTGCCGCAGTGGAAGGACGACTTCGTCCAGGACACCCGCACGGGCCGGCTGCTGCGGCGCGACCCCGACGGCACGGTCACGGTCGCCCTCGACGGGCTGGCCTTCGCCAACGGCGTCGCGCTCGCCGCCGACGAGTCCTATGTGTGCGTCGCGGAGACCCGCGGTCGCACCGTCGTGCGCCTCTGGCTGACCGGTCCGCAGGCGGGGGAGCGCGACCACCTCGTCACCGGGCTGCCCGGATACCCCGACAACATCAGCCGCGGCAGCGACGGCCTCATCTGGGTCACCGTCGCCAGCCCGGTGGACGCCCTGGTCGAGCGCCTGGGCTCGGCGCCCATGGCGCTGCGCAGGGCCGTGACCAGGATCCCCGAGGCCCTGCAGCCCAAGCCCCAGAGGACGATCCGGGTGCACGCGTACGCCGACGACGGCAGGCTGGTCCACGACCTCGACCTCGAGGGTCCCGCTGCCGGGCCCGGCTACCACATGGTGACGGGCGTCCGCGAGCACCACGGCGAGGTGTGGATGGGGAGCCTCCACGAGCCGTCGGTGGCCGTCCACGACCTGGCATGAAATCGACTCGGCCGACATGTCACTCCTCGACTCGATCGCGACGCCGCGTGACCTCCGCGGGCTGTCGGCGGAGCAGCTGGACCAGCTGGCCGCCGAGATCCGCGACGTCATGATCCGCACCGTCGCGACCAACACCGGTCACCTCGGTCCCAACCTCGGTGTGGTCGAGCTGACGCTGGCCATCCACCGGGTCTTCGACTCACCCCACGACCGCGTCGTGTTCGACACCGGGCACCAGTCCTACGTGCACAAGCTCGTCACCGGGCGTCACGCCGACTTCGACACCCTGCGCAGGGAGGGCGGCGTCAGCGGCTACCCCAGCCAGGCCGAGTCCGAGCACGACATCGTGGAGAACTCCCACGCCTCCACCTCGCTCTCCTACGCCGACGGGCTCGCCAAGGCCTACGCCATCCGCGGTGAGGACCGCCACGTGGTGGCCGTGATCGGCGACGGCGCACTGACCGGCGGCATGGCCTGGGAGGCGCTCAACAACATCGCGATCGCCCGGTCGAGCCGGCTCGTCATCGTGGTCAACGACAACGAGCGCTCCTACACCCCGACCATCGGCGGGCTCGCCACCGCGCTCACCTCGTTGCGCACCAACCCGCGCTACGAGCAGGTCCTCGACCTCGTCAAGAAGCGGCTCAACGCCGTGCCCGGCGTCGGGCACGCGGCGTACGACGCGCTCCACGCGGTCAAGAAGGGCATGAAGGACGCGCTGGCGCCCCAAGGCCTCTTCGAGGACCTGGGACTGAAGTACGTCGGACCCGTCGACGGGCACGACCGCGCGGCCATGGAGCAGGCGCTCGCCAACGCCAAGCGGTTCGGCGGTCCGGTGATCGTGCACGCCATCACCCGCAAGGGCCAGGGCTACGACCCGGCGATGCGCCACGAGGCCGACCAGTTCCACGCGCCCGGCCCGTTCGACGTGCAGACCGGTGCGGAGAAGCCGAAGGGCAAGATCTGGACCGACCACTTCTCCGAGGCGATCGTCGACCTCGGTGGCCGGCGCGACGACATCGTGGCGATCACCGCCGCGATGATGCACCCGGTGGGGCTCGACGTCTTCGCGCAGAGGTTCCCCGAGCGCACCTTCGACGTCGGGATCGCCGAGCAGCACGCCGTCACCTCCGCCGCCGGCCTGGCCATGGGCGGCCTGCACCCGGTCTTCGCCGTCTACGCCACCTTCCTCAACCGCGCCTTCGACCAGGTGCTGATGGACGTGGCGCTGCACAAGTGCGGCGTGACCTTCGTGCTCGACCGCTCCGGCGTCACCGGTGACGACGGTGCGAGCCACAACGGCATGTGGGACATGTCGATCCTGCAGGTGGTGCCCGGGCTGCGGCTCGCGGCACCGCGCGACGTCACCCGGCTGCGCGAGCTGCTCGACGAGGCCGTCCTGGTCGACGACGCTCCCACGGTGGTCCGGTTCCCGAAGGGTCCGCCGCCCGAGGACGTACCGGCGATCGACCGCGTCGGCGGCGCCGACGTGCTGGTGCGCGAAGGTGCGCCCGACGTGCTCCTCGTCGCGGTCGGGTCGATGTGCACCACCGCCGTCGAGGTGGCCTCGCGCCTGACCGCGCAGGGGATCGGCGTCACCGTCGTCGACCCGCGCTGGGTCAAGCCGGTCGACCCGGCGATCGTCGACCTCGCGCGTGAGCACCGGCTGGTGGTCAGCGTCGAGGACAACGGCCGCGTCGGCGGCTGCGGGGCCACGCTGCTGCAGACGCTCAACGACGCCGGGGTGCACCGGCCGTTCCGCCTGCACGGCATCCCGCAGGAGTTCCTCGACCACGCCAAGCGTGACGCCATCCTCACGCGCATCGGCCTCGACGCCCAGACGATCGCACGCGCCATCGTCGAGGACGTCACGGCCCTGACCGACGGCGAGGAACAGGCCGCGTCCGTCGGCTGACCGCGGCACCGGCTCGTCGGTAGGTTGACGGTCGTGACCGGCACCCGCGAGACCATCGAGACCACCGACGGCCCGATGCCGGCCCACCTGTGGCTCCCCGCCGCAGGAAGCGGCCCGGGCATCCTGCTCCTGCAGGAGATCTTCGGGGTCAGCAGCTACATCGAGCGGCGTGCCCAGGACCTCGCCGACCTCGGCTACGTCGTGCTGGCGCCGGAGCTCTTCTGGCGCTACGAGACAGCGGACCACGCCTTCGACAACGACGACTTCTTCCTTCACGACGCCGAGGCGTCAGCCCTGGCGTGGGAGCGTACGACGGCCTGGCTGGGCGCCCAGCTCGTGACTCGCGGGTAGGCGCGGCCCCGGCTAGGTTGCCGGGATGAGTCTCTTCCGCACCAAGTCAGTCGAGCAGTCGATCGCCGAGACGGAGGAGCCCGAGCACCGGCTCAAGAAGAACCTCGGTGCGCTCGACCTCACCGTCTTCGGGGTGGGGGTGATCATCGGCGCCGGCATCTTCGTCTACACCGGGCTGGTGGCCGCGACCAACGCCGGTCCCGCCATCTCGCTGTCGTTCTTCATCGCCGGCCTGGCGTGTGTCCTGGCCGCCCTGTGCTACGCCGAGTTCGCCTCGACGGTGCCCGTCGCCGGCAGCGCCTACACGTTCTCCTACGCGACCTTCGGCGAGCTGGTCGCGTGGATCATCGGCTGGGACCTCGTGCTGGAGTTCACCGTCGGCGCGTCTGCGCTCGCGGCCGGGTTCTCGGGATACCTGCAGAACGTCCTCGAGGGGACTCCCTTCGAGATTCCCGCGTCGCTCGGGTCGGCCAGCGACGGCATCGTCAACCTGCCGGCGGTGCTCATCTCGCTGCTCGTCGCCGCTGTCCTGATCGGCGGCATCAAGCTGTCCAGTCGGATCAACCAGGTCATCGTCGCGATCAAGCTCGCGGTCGTCGCGCTGGTCATCGTGATGGGCATCGGCTACATCAACACGGCCAACTACACGCCGTTCATCCCGCCGAGCCAGCCGACCAGCGGCGCCGAGGGCGGATTCTGGAAGTCCCCGCTCATCACGTCCCTCTTCGGCATGGAGCCTGCGGTCTTCGGCATCGGCGGCGTCGTCGCCGGAGCGGCCATCGTCTTCTTCGCCTTCATCGGCTTCGACGTGGTCGCCACGACGGCCGAGGAGACCAAGAACCCCCAGCGCGACGTGCCCATCGGCATCCTCGGCTCGTTGGCGATCGTCACCGTGCTCTACATCGCGGTCTCGCTCGTCATCACGGGCATGCAGTCCTACACCGACATCGACCCCGACGACGCGGCGCCGCTCGCGACGGCCTTCGACCAGGTGGGCGTGGAGTGGATCGGCAACGTCATCTCCGTCGGCGCCACCATCGGCCTGACCGTCGTGGTGCTCATCTTGATGATGGGCCAGACCCGCGTCGGCTTCGCGATGGCCCGCGACGGCCTGCTGCCGAGGCCGCTGGCCAAGGTGCACCCGAAGTTCGGCACGCCCTACCGGCTCACCGCGATCACCGGCGTGGGCGTCGCGCTGCTGTCGGGCTTCGTCGACTTCGCCACCCTCGGTGACCTGGTCAGCATCGGCACCCTCTTCGCCTTCGTGCTGGTCAGCGTCGGGGTGCTCATCCTCCGACGCACCCGCCCCGACCTCCCGCGTGCGTTCCGTACGCCGGCGCTACCGGTCGTGGCCTCGCTGTCGGTGCTGATGTGCTTCTACCTGATGCTCAACCTGATCGGCGAGACGTGGGTCCGCTTCCTCGTGTGGATGGCGATCGGCCTGGTCGTCTACTTCGCCTACGGCCGCTCGCACAGCCGGCTCGGCCGCGGCGAGCTCGCCGGCACCGTCCGGGAGGACGCGAGCTGACGCTTGCGCGCACGCACGGGGTGTCGAGCTGACGCTTGTGAGCATGCGCGAGGTGTCGAGCTGACGCTTGTGTGCACGCGCGAGGTGTCGAGCTGACGCTTGTGCACACGCGCGGGGTGTCGAGCTGACCGCTTGCGCACACATGCGTGCGTGCACAAGCGTCAGCTCGGCGTGTGCTGCGCGTGCACAAGCGTCAGCTCGGCACGTGCTGTGCGTGCACAAGCGTCAGCTCGGCTCAGTGGAAGCGCTTGCCGGTGGCCTTCTCCGAGATCCCGGCGACGTCGAGGAGGAAGGTCAGCCCGCCGTTCCAGAACGAGAATCCGGCGCCGGTGATCATGGCCAGGTCGATGTCCTGGGGAGCGGCGACGACGCCCTCGTCGAGCATCAGGCGTGCCTCCTCGGCCAGGCCGGCGAGGGTCCGCTCACGCACCTCCTCGGCGGTGAGGACCACCGGGTCGGCCGGCTGCTCCAGCAGGGCCTCGACCTCGGGGTCGAGGGTGCCGTCGGGACCGTAGTACGAGCCCTTCTTCTCCGCCACGATCCGTTCGAGGGCGGGGGAGACGTAGAACCGGTCGGGGAAGGCGCCCCGGAGGGTCTCGTTGTTGTGCAGCGCGATGGCCGGACCGACCAGCGAGAGCAGGACGAACGGCGGCATCGGGGCGATCCCGGCGAACGCGTTGTCGGCCACCTCGACCGGCGTGCCCTCGTCGACGATCCGGCCGACCTCGCTCATGAAGCGGCCCAGGAGCCGGTTGACGATGAAGGACGGGCTGTCCTTGACCAGGATCGTCGTCTTCTTCAGCGCCTTCCCGGTGGCGAACGCCGTGGCCAGCGTCGCGTCGTCGGTCGCCTCGCCCTTCACGATCTCCAGCAGCGGCATCACCGCGACCGGGTTGAAGAAGTGGAAGCCCACCACCCGCTCGGGGTGCTGCAGGTCGGCGGCCATCTCCGTGATGGACAGCGACGAGGTGTTGGTGGCCAGCACGCACTCGGGCGCGACGACCTTCTCCACGTCGGCGAACACCGACTTCTTGATCGCCATCTCCTCGAAGACGGCCTCGATCACGAAGTCGGCGTCGCCGAAGGCGACCTGCTTGTCGGTCTCCCCGGACACCAGCGCCTTGTGGCGGTTGGCCTTGTCCTGGCTGATCCGCCCCTTGGCCAGCAGCTTGTCGATCTCGGCGTGGACGTAGGCCACGCCCTTGTCGGCTCGCTCCTGGTCGAGGTCGGTCAGCACGACCGGCACCTCGAGGCGGCGTACGAAGAGCAGCGCGAGCTGGCTGGCCATCAGGCCGGCGCCCACGATGCCCACCTTGGTGACCGGGCGGGCGAGCGCCTTGTCGGGTGCACCGGCCGGCCGCTTGGCCCGCTTCTGCACGAGGTCGAAGGAGTAGAGCGAGGCCAGCAGCTCGGGCGTCTGGGACAGGGCGTGGAGAGCGTCGTCCTCGGCGGCGAACCCGGCGTCGCGGTCGGTGTCGCGGGCTGCCGCGATGAGCTCGATCGGCCTTCGCAGCCGCCGGGGAGCCGCCGCCCGTCTTCGACGCCACGAGGGCCTCGGCGCGCGCGATCGCAGCGTCCCAGGCCTGGCCGCGGTCCACCTCGGGGCGCTCGACGGTGGTCTCGCCGCGCAGGACGGAGGCCGCCCAGAGCAGCGACTGCTCGAGGAAGTCGGCGCCGTTGAAGACCGCGTCGGCGAGCCCGAAGTCGTACGCCGCCCGGCCGCCGAGGGTCCTGCCCTGGTTGAGCGGGTTCTCGAGGATCAGCGTGACGGCCTTGTCGGCACCGAGCAGGTTGGGCACCAGCCAGGCACCGCCCCAGCCCGGTACGAGCCCGAGCATGACCTCGGGCAGGCCGAGAGCCGGGGCAGAGTCCATCACGGTGCGGTAGGTGCAGTGCAGCGCCACCTCGAGCCCGCCCCCGAGGGCGAGGCCGTTGACGAAGCCGAACGACGGCTTGCCACCCTCGCCGAGCTTGCGGAAGACGGCGTGGCCGAGCTCGGCGACGACGCGTACGGCGTCGGGACCGCCACCCTGGATCGAGGTGAGGTCGGCGCCGGCCGCCAGGATGAACGGCTTGCCGGTGACCGCGACGGCGTCGACGGAGTCGTCGGCGAGCGCCTCGTCGATCGCGGCGTTGAGCGCGAGCAGCGAGCCGGGACCGAACGTGTTGGGCTTGGTGTGGTCCTCGCCGTTGTCGAGCGTGATCAGGCCGAACGTCGCGCCGGGCAGCGAGACCTTGCGCAGGTGGGCCTGGGTGACCCGCTCGGCGTCGGAGCGGATCGCCGCGGCACGCTCGAGGAGCGTGGCGATGTCGGGGGTGCTCACTTGCTGTCTCCGTTCGAGTCGGTGGGGCCGGTCCAGTGGGGGTTCTCCCAGATCACGGTGCCGCCCATGCCGATGCCGATGCACATGGTGGTGAGGCCGTAGCGGACCTCGGGGCGCTCCTCGAAGGCGCGCGCGAGCTGGTTCATCAGGCGTACGCCCGAGGAGGCGAGCGGGTGACCCATGGCGATGGCGCCGCCGTAGGGGTTGACGCGGGCGTCGTCGTCGGCGATGCCGTAGTGCTCGAGGAACGCCAGCACCTGCACGGCGAAGGCCTCGTTGACCTCGAAGGCGCCGATGTCGTCGATGGTGAGGCCGGCGAGCCGCAGCGCCTTCTCGGTGGCCGGGATCGGGCCGGCGCCCATCACCTCGGGCTCCACGCCGACGAACGCATACGTCACCAGCCGCATCTTGACCGGGAGACCGAGCTCGCGCGCGGTCTCCTCGTCGGCCAGCAGCGCGGCGGTGGCGCCGTCGTTGATGCCGGCGGCGTTGCCCGCGGTCACGTTGCCGTGCGAGCGGAACGGCGTCTTGAGGGCGGCGAGCGACTCGAGCGTCGTCTCGGGCCGCATCGGCTCGTCCAGGGTGGCCAGGCCCCAGCCGGCGTCGGCCGAGCGGGTCGCGACCGGCACCAGGTCGGGCTGGATCTTGCCGGCGTCGTAGGCGGCCTTGGTCTTCTGCTGGCTGCGGACGGCATAGGCGTCGACGCGCTGCTTGGTGATCGTCGGGTAGCGGTCGTGGAGGTTCTCGGCCGTCTTGCCCATCACGAGGGCGTCCGGATCGACGATCCGCTCGGAGAGGATGCGCGGGTTGGGGTCGACGCCCTCGCCCATCGGGTGGCGGCCCATGTGCTCGACGCCTCCGGCGATGGCGACGTCGTACGCCCCGAAGGCGATGCCGGACGCGGTGTTGGTGACGGCGGTCATCGCGCCGGCACACATGCGGTCGATGGAGTAGCCGGGCACGCTCTGCGGCAGCCCGGACAGCAGCGCCGCCGTGCGGCCGAGCGTGAGGCCCTGGTCGCCGATCTGGGTGGTGGCCGCGAGGGCGACCTCGTCGACCCGCTCGGGCGGCAGGGACGGGTTGCGACGCAGCAGCTCGCGGATGCACTTGATGACGAGGTCGTCGGCGCGGGTCTCGGCGTACTGGCCCTTGGCCTTGCCGAACGGGGTGCGCACGCCGTCGACGAAGACGACCTCTCGCTGTGGACGGGGCACTGGCTACTCCCAAGCTCATGAGACGGGGAAGGGTGGCAGGACGTCGACACGTTACCCCTGAGTAACAACGACTGCCCACAGGTACGGGTGTGTGTCGGGTCACTGGTGGGGACGCCCTAGGGTTGACCCATGGCCGAACGACTCGTGCACATCGTCGACGATGCCGAGGTGCTGGCCGACGCCGGTGACCTGACGCTGGTCTGCGTGCTCACCGGATTCCTCGACGCAGGCAAGTCCGCCGAGCTCGCCGCCACGCACCTGGGCGAGCTCTCCGACGGCAAGGTGGTGGCCACCTTCGACGTCGACTCGCTGCACGACTACCGCGCCCGGCGACCGCCGATGTCGTTCGTCCGCGACCACTACGCCGACTACGAGGCGCCCCGGCTGGTGGTCCGCGCACTGCGCGACACGGGCGGTACGCCGTTCCTGCTGCTGACCGGACCCGAGCCCGACATCCGGTGGGAGGCCTTCGCCCGTGCCGTGCGCGAGGTCGTCGAGCACTTCGGCGTCGCGCGGGTGGTGAGCCTGGGCGCCGTCCCGATGGCCGTCCCGCACACCCGCCCGATCGCGATCACCCCGCACGCCAACCGCCCCGAGCTCGTTCCGGGCGAGAGCCCGTGGCAGGGCGAGCTCCGCGTCCCGGCGAGCGCGCAGGCGCTGCTCGAGCTGAGGCTGGGGGAGTGGGGCCTCGATGCGCTGGGCTACGTCGCCCACATCCCCCACTACCTCGCGCAGATGGAGTACCCGCAGGCGGCGCTGGTGCTGCTGGAGCACCTCGAGGTCGGCGGCCACCTCACCATCGACCTCGGCGAGCTGCGCGAGTCGGCGGAGATCACCGAGACCGAGGTCGACCGCTACCTCTCCTCCCACGACGAGGTCGGCGACGTCGTGCGCGGGCTGGAGCAGCAGTACGACTCCTTCCGGGAGGCCGAGGCCGCCGGGACGTCGCTCATGGCCGGCGACGGGCCGCTGCCGACGGGCGAGGAGATCGGCCGGGACTTCGAGGCGTTCCTCGGCCGAGCTCGACGACCGGTCCAAGGACGACGGCGACGAGGCTCCGGGCTGGGAGGACCGCTGATGGCGGGCAGTGCCGCCGAGCTCGTGAACCTCCTCGAGCTCGAGCAGCTGGAGGTCGACCTCTTCCGGGGAGCCCAGGCCCGCACGGAGCGCCAGCGCGTCTTCGGCGGGCAGGTGGCCGCCCAGGCCGTCGTCGCGGCGACCCGCAGCGTCGACGGCGACTTCGTGCTCCACTCCCTCCACTCCTACTTCCTGCGCCCGGGCGACACCGCGGTGCCCATCGTCTACGACGTCGAGCGCATCCGCGACGGTCGCTCCTTCGTCACCCGCCGCGTCTCCGCCCGCCAGCACGGCCGGCCGATCTACTACATGACGGCCAACTTCCAGATCCCCGAGCCGGGGCTCGAGCACCAGGACCGGATGCCCGAGGTGGTGGCGCCGGAGCAGGGAATGCCGCTGGTCGAGCTGGCGCGCGAGCGCGGGCCCGAGGCCGCCGAGCACTGGGAGCGGGAGTGGGCCGCGCTCGACATCCGTCACGTCGGCGTGACCGGCCGCGGCATCCCCGACGACCCCGAGCACCCCGCGCGGGCGCGGCTCTGGATCAAGGTGGACGGCACGCTGTCGCCGGACCCGACCGTCCAGACGGCTGCGTTCACCTACGCCAGCGACCTGACCCTGCTGGGCGCGGCGCTCGTGCCGCACGGGATCCACATCGCCTCACCCCGCCTCCAGCCGGCCTCGCTCGACCACACCATCTGGTTCCACCGGCCGTTCCGGGCCGACGAGTGGTGGCTCTACGACCAGTTCTCGCCGTTCGCGGGCGGCGGCCGTGGCCTGGCGCTCGCCCGGGTCTTCTCGCAGTCGGGCGAGCTGGTCGCGACCGTGGCCCAGGAGGGTCTGATCCGCGTGCGCGACCAACGCACATAGCACTACACCGTTGTAATTCACCGCATTTCGCTGACGGGCGTGTCGCGCGCCCGTAACCTGTGAGCGCTCGTGTGGCGCCTGTGAACTGCCGTGACTTCTCGTACGGTCCGTTCGGGCGTCCCCCACCCCCGCTTCCGAGGACGCTCGCACATGGGTCGCACCCCTCGTACGACGACGCTGGCCGCCGTGGCCGCGTCCCTCGCGCTGGTCGCCGCATCCGCTCCCGCGGGGGCGGCAGCGCCGGTGACGGCCTTCCAGATGCCGTTCCCGTGCGGGGAGACGTGGAGCGGTGGGACCCGCTCGGGCCACAGTCCGAGCGTCCACGCGATCGACTGGAACCGGAACCCTGACCTCGGGGCACCGGTCGTGGCGGCGGCCTCCGGCGTGGTGACCACGGCGTACGCCACGTCCAAGGGCGGCTACGGCCGGTGGGTCGTCATCGACCACGGCAACGGCGAGTCCTCCGTCTACGCGCACCTCGCCAGCGTCGTCGTGGCCGTCGGCCAGCGCGTCGACCAGGGCGCCATGATCGGCACGCTCGGCGACAGCGGCAACGCCTCGGGCGCGCACCTGCACTTCGAGGAGAAGACCGGTCGCAACGTCGTGCCGGCCTGGTTCGCCGGCGTGGCGTTCACGTCCGGTGCGCTGACGTCCAGGAACTGCGTCGACGTGCCGCTGGCCGGCAACTTCACGGGCGACCCGGCGGCGGAGGTCGCGGTGTTCCGCCGCGCGCGGAAGTCGTCCTTCGTGGTCAACCTCGGCGCGGCTGCGCCGCTGACCGTGCGGTTCGGCAAGGCCTTCGACGAGCCGCTCCTCGGCGACTGGAACGGCGACGGCCAGCTCGACGTCGGGGTGCGCACACCCCAGAAGAGCAGGTTCAAGCTCAAGACCCCGACCGGCATCGTGAAGATCGGGTGGGGGGTCCCCTCCGACATGCCGATCAGCGGCGACTGGGACGGCAACGGCACGACCGAGATCGGCGTACGACGGGCCGCGGAGGGCACGTTCTACCCGCGGATGGCCGACGGTTCGTCGTCCCCGGTGTGGCTCGGCGACGCCGACGACCTGCCCGTGACCGGCGACTGGGACGGCAACGGCACCACCGACCTCGGCGTCTTCGACCAGGCGACGGCGACCTACACCCTCCGCAGCGTCAACGCCGCCGGGCTGTCCGTGCTCGAGGTCGTCCCCTTCGGCGTGGCGGGCGACCTGCCGGTCACGGGTGACTGGAACGGCGACGGCGTCACCGACCTGGCCGTCTGGACCCCGCAGACCGCGACCTTCACCCAGGGCGTCGCCCGGGCACCCATGGCCGCGCGCGCCGTCGTACGCCAGGTGCGCTTCGGCAACCCTCGCCGCTAGTCGGCTCAGGCGGGCGTCGTACGGCCCAGCAGGTGCGGCGACCCGTCCTGGGGGCTGGTCAGCGCGAACGTCCAGCCCGCGTCGTGCTGCCGGGCACCGAAGGCGACGGTGCCGGGGAGGAGGACCGGCTTCTTGAAGGCGACCTCGACGGTGACCGCGTCGGGCAGGCGGTTCTCGATCGCTGCGATCGAGCGCGCCAAGGTCTGCATGCCGTGGGCGATCTGTCGGGGGAAGCCGAGCGCCTTGGCGGTCACCGGGTAGAGGTGGATCGGGTTGGCGTCGCCCGACACACCGGCGTACGTGCGACCGAGGTCGGCGGGCAGCCGCCACTCGACGCCGGCCGACGGCGGGTCGGCGATGACGAGCCCGGCTGCGGCATCGCCGTCGACGGTGGGGCCGCGGCGCAGGTAGGTGGACGTCGACTCCCACGCCGTCGCACCGTCGGCCGAGACGGTGGTGACGAAGTCGAGGAGCACGCCCTTGGCGTGGGGCCGCGGAGGACCGACCTCCGTCGTCACGTCGAGCGCCTCACCCACGCCGATCGCCCGGTGCGCGGTGATCGTGTTCTCGACGTGGACCATGCCGATGGCCGGGTAGGGGAACGCCCGGTCGCTCATGATCGCCATGTGCAGCGGGAAGGCGAGCAGGTGCGGGTAGGTGAGCGGCACGACGTCCTTGCGCGGGAACCGGCACACGGCGGCGTAGGCGTCGACGCGCTGTCGCTCGGCGACGACCCCCTCGCGCGAGAAGGCCAGTCCGGAGAACTCGCTCGGTGGGGCCTTGCGGAGGCCGGGGAGCCGGTTGACGACCGGCACGGCCGGCAGCGCGGCACGGAGCAGCGTGCTGATCCGGCCCGGCTCGCCCGAGATCGTCCTCGGTTCGAGGGGAGTGGCCATCAGGCGCCCAGCATCATCTGGCCGCAGACCCGGACCACGTTGCCGTTGACGGCCCCCGACCCGGCGCTGGCGAACCAGGCGATGGTCTCGGCCACGTCGACGGGCAGGCCGCCCTGCGCCAGGGCGTTGAGCCGCTGGCCGACCTCGCGGGTGGCGAACGGCACGGCGGCGGTCATCTGCGTGATGATGAAGCCCGGAGCGACCGCGTTGACGGTGATGCCGTGGTCGAGCTCGTCGCGCAGGCTCTCCACCAGGCCGATGACTCCGGCCTTGGACGTCGCGTAGTTGGTCTGGCCGACGTTGCCGGCGATGCCGGCGATGGAGGCAACGCCGACGATGCGGCCGCCGGCGTTGACCACGCCGGAGTCGAGCAGCTCGCGGGTGATCAGCTCGGGAGCGGTGAGGTTGACCGCGATGACGCTGCTCCACCGGTCCTCGGCCATGTTGGCGAGCTTCTTGTCGCGAGTGATGCCGGCGTTGTGGACGACCACGTCGACGCCGCCGTGGTGCTGCCTGAGGTGGTGGGCGATGCGCTGGGGCGCGTCCTTGGCGGTGATGTCGAGCACGAGGTGGTCACCGTCCAGCTCGGCCATCAGCGTCTGGAGCTCGCTGGCCGCCTGCGGCACGTCGACGCCGACGACGGTCGCGCCGTCGCGGTGCAGCACCCGGGCGATCTCCTCGCCGATGCCGCGACTGGCGCCGGTGACCAGGGCGACCTTGCCTTCGAGCGGGCGGGTCCAGTCGGCGACGTCGTCGGACGTGGTCGGGCCGTGGACGCCGATCCGCACGACCTGGCCGGAGACGTAGGCCGACTTGGGGGAGAGGAAGAACGCGAGGGTGGAGCCGATGGCGCCGTCGGCGGCGGGGGCGACGTAGACCAGCTGCACGGTGCCGCCGCGACCGATCTCCTTGCCGAGGGACCGGGTGAAGCCCTCCAGCGCCCGCTGGGCGACCCGCTCGGCACCCGACCGCAGCTCCGGCGGCGTACCGACCACCAGCACGCGGGGGCAGGTCTCGAGCCGGCGCATCAGAGGGGTGAAGAACTCCTGCAGGGCCACCAGTCCGGCAGTGTCCTCGATGCCGGTGGCGTCGAAGACCAGTGCCTTGGCCCTGGCGCCCTCGTCGAGCTCGGTGGCCGAGGCGATGCCCAGGTCGTCGAGGGTCGTGGGCAGGACCTCCGCCAGCCGTCCGGTGCCGCCGAGCAGCACCAGCCCGTCGACGAGTGGGACGCCCTCCGACCAGCGTTCGAGGGCGGTGGGGGCGGGCAGGCCGAGGTTCTTGACGACCATCCGGCCGATGGGTGTGGACGCGAAGCCCTGGTAGCGGTCGCTCATGGTGGACGGGATTCCTCTGGGTCGGTTCCGGTGTCCTGCGAACAGGTGGAGTCGGGTCGGACGACGTCATGCAACTCGGTGTGCAACTCGACGTCCAGATTTCGTGACCTGCCCCTCACCGCGTTGGCGAGGGAGGCCTCACCGGCAAGGATAGGAGCCGACGTCCGCAGCAGACAGGAGCCCGACATGCAGCCCACCACCCGCCCCGTCGCCGTCGTCGGTGGCAACCGCATCCCGTTCGCCCGCTCCAACACCGTCTACGCCGGGGTCTCCAACCAGGAGATGCTCACCGCTGCCATCGACGGCCTCGCGGACCGGTTCGAGCTGCGTGGCGAGCGCCTCGGCGAGGTGGTGGCGGGGGCGGTGCTCAAGCACTCGCGCGACTTCAACCTGACCCGCGAGTCGGTGCTCGGCTCCCGGCTCGCGCCCGAGACGCCCGCCACCGACATCCAGCAGGCGTGCGGCACGGGGCTCCAGGCGGCCATCCAGGTGGCGAACAAGATCGCGCTCGGCGTCATCGACGCGGGTGTCGCGGGCGGCACCGACACGACCTCCGACGCTCCGGTCGCCATCAGCGACAAGCTGCGCCGGAAGCTGATGAAGGTCAACTCCGCCAAGGACACCGCCGGCAGGCTCAAGGCGCTCGGCGCGATCCGGCCCGGCGACATCGGCCTCGACATCCCGCAGAACGGTGAGCCCAGGACCCGTCTCTCGATGGGCGAGCACGCCGCCCTGACCGCGCTGGAGTGGCGCATCACGCGCGAGGCGCAGGACGAGCTGGCGGCCCGGTCGCACCACAACCTGGCGCGCTCCTACGACGAGGGCTTCCACGACGACCTGGTCACGGCGTTCCGCGGCGTCGAGCGCGACAACAACATGCGCCCCGACTCCTCCGTCGAGAAGCTCGCCACCCTCAAGCCCGTGTTCGGCAGCGGCTCGGCCGCCACGATGACCGCCGGCAACAGCACGCCGCTGTCGGACGGCGCCTCGGCCGTGCTGCTCTCGAGCGACGAGTGGGCCGAGGAGCGCGGGCTGCCCGTGCTGGCCCACCTCGTCGACGCGGAGACCGCCGCGGTCGACTACGTCAACGGTCACGAGGGCCTCCTCATGGCGCCGGCGTACGCCGTCCCGCGGATGCTGGAGCGCAACGGCCTGACCCTCCAGGACTTCGACTACTACGAGATCCACGAGGCGTTCGCCTCGCAGGTGCTCGCCACGCTGGCGGCGTGGGAGGACCCGGTGTTCTGCAAGGAGCGCCTCGGCCTCGACGTGCCGCTCGGATCCATCGACCGCGAGCTGCTCAACGTCAACGGCTCGTCGCTGGCCGCCGCCCACCCGTTCGCCGCGACGGGCGGCCGGATCATCCCCGTGGCCGCCAAGCTGCTCGCGCAGAAGGGGTCCGGCCGGGCCCTGATCTCGATCTGCGCCGCCGGTGGCCAGGGAGTCGTGGCGATCCTCGAACGCTGACCTCACCGGTCGGCGACACGAGGTCGGTCAGGTGCGGGTGAGCCTGAACCACTCGCCCGTGCTGCCGCCCGAAGCCCGTGCGGGTGCGGCCTTGTCGGTCGATGCGACGCCTGACACGGCGGTGACGGACCAACCGCGGTAGGCCCGCTCGATGTCGCGGCTGATGGCGTCCTTGGGCCGCACCGGCCAGGCCCTCGGGCCCCCGGTGCGGATCAGGACGGTGGCGTCAGGTTCGGCGAGCTCGGTCACGCCCCCAGCCAGCAGGGTGCGGCCCACGTCGTCCAGGCTCTGGAAGCAGCCGACGTCGAGGAACAGGTCGAAGCGGGCGCCGACACCGGAATGGACGAGGTGTCGTACGTCGCCGATCACGAAACGGGCGTCGTCGAGACCGTTGCGACGCACTGCCACGTCGACCGCTTGACGGACGTTGTCGACCCCCATCGCGTCCCAGCCACGGTCCAGGAGCAGCTTGGTGTTGGCCCCGCGCCCGCAGCCGAGGTCGATGGCTCGCTTGAGCCGGTCAGGACGGTCGGCCTCCTCGCGGTCGAGGAGGTGCTCGAGGGTGGGTTGGTCCAGTCGACCCGCCTTCTCCCACGGGATGATCCCGAGCGCGATATGCCGTGGCGTAGCCGATGCGCATATGAAGTTCCCGTCCTGCGTGACCGGAAAGTACCCGTCCCGGTCCACCGTACGCGCAGTGACAGCACTGCTAGGGTTCGAGCCGATCGACATCCTTTAACGAGCCGTCCTGTGAGGCGGAGAAGGAGGTCCGGCGAGCAGATGCCTGCCCCTGGGACACGTTCCGACACCGACCCCGTGCGGGCCGACCGCACCGTCCTCGACGCCCGTGACATCTCCCGGGCGCTGACCCGGATCTCGCACGAGCTGCTCGAGCGCAACAAGGGCGCCAGCGACCTGGTGCTCATCGGGCTGCACACGCGCGGCGTGCCGCTGGCCCACCGGATCGCCGAGAAGATCGCCACCGTCGAGGGCGCTCCGGTCCCCGTGGGGGAGCTCGACGTGACGCTCTACCGCGACGACCTCCGCTCCCAGCCGACGCGACGGGCCCACAAGACGGCGCTGCCCGCCGGCGGGATCGACCGCAAGGTGGTCGTGCTGGTCGACGACGTGCTGTTCTCCGGGCGCACCATCCGCGCGGCCCTCGACGCGCTCGCCGACCTGGGCCGGCCCGCCGCCGTACGCCTCGCGGTGCTCGTCGACCGCGGTCACCGCGAGCTGCCGATCCGCGCCGACCACGTCGGCAAGAACCTGCCGAGCGCGCTGGCCGAGCGCGTCAGCGTCCGGCTCACCGAGGTCGACGGCACCGACGAGGTGAGCATCTCGTGAAGCACCTGCTGTCCATCGACGACCTCTCCACCGACGAGATCGAGGCGCTGTTCGCCACGGCCGCCGACATGCACGACGTGCAGAGCCGCGAGGTCAAGAAGCTGCCCGCGCTGCGCGGCCGCACGGTCGTCAACATGTTCTTCGAGGACTCCACCCGCACCCGCTCGTCGTTCGAGATCGCCGGCAAGTGGCTCTCGGCCGACGTCATCAACGTCAGCGCCAAGGGATCGAGCACGTCCAAGGGGGAGAGCCTGCGCGACACGGTGCTGACGGTCTGCGCGATGGGCGTCGACGGCCTCGTCATCCGGCACCCCGCCAGCGGTGCCGCCCTGCAGGTCAGCGAGTGGGTGGACGCCGCGGTGGTCAACGCCGGCGACGGGACGCACGAGCACCCCACCCAGGCGCTGCTCGACGCCTACACGCTGCAGCGGCGACTGGGCTCGCTCGAGGGCCGCCACGTGGCGATCATCGGCGACCTGACGCACAGCCGGGTCTTCCGGTCCAACGTCCAGTGCTTGACCAGGCTCGGCGCCCGCGTCACCGTCGTCGCGCCGCCCACGCTGATGCCCAGCGGGATCGGCGCCTGGTCGGCGGCAGCGGGCTTCGAGACGTCGTACGACGTCGACGCGGTGCTGCCCGACGCCGACGCGGTGATGATGCTGCGGGTGCAGCGTGAGCGGATGTCCGGCGCCTACTTCCCGAGCGCGCGCGAGTACACCGTGGGCTACGGCCTGACCCGCAACCGGCTGGCGCTGCTCAAGCCGGACGTGCCGATCTGCCACCCCGGTCCGATGAACCGCGGCCTCGAGATCGCCGCCGACGCCGCCGACGCCGCCCAGTCGGTCGTGCTGGAGCAGGTCTCCAGCGGGCTCGCGATCCGGATGGCCGTGCTCTACCACCTGCTCGCCGGAGAGGATGCCTGATGTCGCTGGTGATCAAGGGGGCCTCGCTGCTCGGCGAGGAGACCTCCGACCTCTTCGTCGACGACACCGGGATGCTGGTCGACTCGGCCCCGGCGGGCGCGGAGACCATCGACGCCGACGGGCTCGTGGCGCTGCCCGGCCTCGTCGACCTGCACACCCACCTGCGCGAGCCGGGGCGCGAGGACGCCGAGACCGTCCTGACCGGGTCGCAGGCCGCCGCCCTCGGCGGCTACACGGCGGTGCTCGCCATGGCCAACACCAGCCCGGTCACCGACACCGCCGAGGCGGCGACCCGGGTGTGGGAGCTCGGCCGCGAGGCGGGCCTCGTGCACGTGCAGCCCGTCGGAGCCGTGACGCGGGGTCTCGGCGGCGAGGAGCTCGCCGAGCTCGGGCTCATGCACCGCTCCCGCGCGGGCGTCACGGTCTTCTCCGACGACGGGAAGTGCGTCCACGACGCGCGCGTGATGCGACGGGCCCTCGAGTACGTCAAGGCGTTCGGCGGCGTCGTCTCCCAGCACTCGCAGGACCCGACCCTGGCCGGGGCCGCCGCGTGCTGCCACGAGGGTGAGCTCTCCGGGCGGCTCGGACTGCCCGGCTGGCCGGGCATCGCGGAGGAGGTCGTCGTCGCGCGGGACGTGATGCTGGCCCGCCACACCGGCTCCCGGGTGCACGTCGCCCACGTGTCCACCGCCGGGTCCGTGGAGGTGCTGCGCTGGGCCCGGGCACAGGCCAGGAGCGAGGGGCACTGGGCGGTGACGGCCGAGGTGACGCCGCACCACCTGCTGCTGACCACCGACCTCCTCGCCGGCTACGACCCGACCTTCAAGGTGAACCCTCCACTGCGCCCGCAGGAGGACGTCGACGCCCTGCGCGAGGCACTGGCCGACGGCACCATCGACGCGGTCGCCACCGACCACGCCCCGCACGCGCGGCACGACAAGGAGCACGCGTTCGTCGACGCGGCGTTCGGCATGCTCGGCCTCGAGACGGCGCTCGCCGTGGTCCGCACCGTGATGGAGGACTTCTCGTGGGCCGACATCGCGCGGGTCATGTCGGTCAACCCGGCGCGCATCGCGGGGCTCGCGCAGCAGGGCCGGGCCCTGGCGCCGGGCTCACCGGCGCACGTCGTGCTCGTCGACCCGGACGCACGTGTCACCGTCGACCGCGACAGCTCGGCCTCGCTGTCGCGCAACAACCCGTGGCACGGCCGCAGCCTCGCCTCCCGCGTGGTGCACACCGTGTACGCCGGCCGCGTGACCGTGCGCGACGGGGCCCTCGCCCCGGCCTGATCAGCGGGTGCGCACCAGCCCCGTCGACGGGTCGCGGTCGGTCAGGCAGTAGACCTGCCCGCCCGGAGCGGTGAGCACGGTCCAGTAGTCGTGCACGCCGACGACGCGGGCGCCGAGGCGTACGTGCGCGTCGGTGTCGGCGCCCCGGTCGCCGCTGGCGAGGTCGGGATGGGCACGCACCGGTCCGTCCGGCTCCCCGAGCCGCTGCAGCAGGATGCGGGGCTGGTCCGGCGCCACCAGCCGGGCGAAGCCGGGGCCGGTGGCCTCCTGCAGCTCGCGGCCGGTCAGGTCGCGCCAGAACGCCACCTCCGCGTCCCAGGCGCCGGCCGGGATGTCGAGGCAGACCTGGTCGAGGACGGTCGAGCCGTCGCGCGCCAGGACGGTCCCACCGTCGAGGAGCGTCTGGCAGAACGTGAACCCTCCGGGCGAGCGCATCACCTCCACGTCGTGGTAGGTCCACGCCGTCGTCGCGCCCAGCGAGCGAGCCAGGCCGATGGTGGCTTCCCGGTCGGTGGAGTCGAGGTCGAGGTGGATCCCCGCGGGTCCGTCGACCGCCTGCATCTTGACGTACGCCGGTCCGGCCGGCGGCAGCAGCGTGAGGAACTGTCCCTCCTCGCCGCGCGCCTGCGAGGGGCGCCACCCGGTGACCGCCGACCAGAAGTCCACCGCCGCGTCGAAGGACGCGGCCGGGGTGTCGAGGAAGACCTGGATCCAGGCCGGGTGAGGGCTCATGCCCCGATCCTCACACCTCGTAGGGTCGGCTGATGAGCGAACACCCGCAGCTGCTGCACACCGTCCTCGACGCCCCCGACGTCCGTGGGGAGGCGGAGTTCTGGCGCGAGCTGCTGGGCCTGGTCTACCGCCCGGGCGACGAGGTGCCCGACGGCGCGGACGACGCCGACTGGCTGGTGCTGACGCAACCGGACGGTCGCCGCTGCCTGGCGATCCAGGAGGTGGAGCAGCTCCCGGACAGCCGGTGGCCGGAGCCCGGGCACCCGACCGGGTCCCACCTCGACACCACCGTGCCGTCGCGGGCCGCCCTCGACGCCGTGCACGAGCGCGTCCTCGCACTCGGCGGCGAGCTCCGCCTCGACCGGACCGACGACCCGGACGAGCCGCTGCTGGCCTACGCCAGTCCCGCGGGCCACGTCTTCTGCGTCTTCGTCGCCTGACCGAGCCGCTACGCCAGTCCGAGTCCGCGCGCCTCCTCCCACAGGTCGTCGCGGACGCTGGGGTGCGCGGCCCGCTCGATCAGGTTGCGAGCCTGCTCGCGCTCGTCGCGTCCCCACATCCAGGCGATGCCCTGCTCCGTGACGACCGCCCCGTGCTGGAAGGACGTGACCGGCTCGTCGACCAGGGGGACGATCGTGGACACGTCTGCCCGCGGGTGCCAGCTGCGCAGCGCCATGAAGGCGCGGCCGCCCGGGGAGTGGCTGGCGCCGACCGTGAAGTCGGTCTGGCCGCCGAACCCGCTGTAGATGCGTGCCCCGATGCGTGAGGCGTTGGCCTGGTCGAACAGGTCGACCTGGAGCGCCGTGTTGATCGAGGTCATCGCCGGCTGGCGGGCGATCTCGGCGGGGGAGTTCGTCGTCTCGGTGCGCAGCATCCGCACCCGCGGGTTGTCGGCGACCCAGTCGTAGAGCTCCTGGCTGCCGAAGACGAACGACGTGCGCACCGGGGTGCCGCGGTCGAGGGCTCCGGCCTCCTCCAGGCCCAGGACGCCGTCGCTGAACATCTCGGTCCAGATCCGCAGCCCACGACGCTCCAGCACGCCGGCGATGGTGGCGTCCGGAACCTCGCCGATGCCGGCCTGCAGCGTGGCACCGTCGCCGATCTCCGCGGCGACGCGCGAGCCGATCAGCCGCGCGTCGTCGCCGGGCGGGCGTGCCGTGTGCGTGGACAGCGGTGCGTCGACCTCGACACCCAGGTCGACATCGTCGACCGACAGCTCGGCGTCGCCGAACGTCCACGGCATCCTCGGGTTGAGCTGGGCGACGACCAGCGCGCCGCGCTCGCGCGCTGCCTCGATCGCCGCGGGCAGGACGTTGACCTCGAGGCCGAGCGACAGCTGTCCGTCGCGGGGAGTCGTGGTGTGCACGACCACCACGTCGGGCGCGAGCGGCCCGTGGAAGAGGCGCGGGACCATCGACAGCCGGCACGGCACGTACGCCAGCCGCGGGTGGCGGCGGTAGCCCGGGCCGACGAACGTCGTCTCCGGGACGACACCCTCGTGCAGCGGCAGGTCGGGCTGAGCATTGAGGGCGTGCAGGCGGGCAGCCGGCAGCTCGGCGAGCACCGGTCCGAGCAACGCCACGGGGGAGGCGAAGTTGCCGCTGGCCACCACCCGCGGGGGGTGGTGGAGCGGACCGCAGTGATCGCGCACCGTCCGGACGGCCTGGTCGATGTCGACGATGAGCATGGGGCACAGCGTGGCAGCAGCACCCGACTAAATGAATGGGCCGTTCGGCCCCCGGTGCGTAGGCTGGTCGGACCATGTGGATCCAGGACTGACCCGACTCGCGTCCGCGGCGGCGCACCAGTGCGCCTCGATGCCCGGCGAGTCCCTCCTGATCCGAAGGACCTCTGCATGCCCGGACCAGCCATCACCCTCGCGCCGCTCGTCGTCAGCGGCCTGTCGGTCTCCTACCCCGACCGCTCCGTGCTGAGCGGCGTCGACCTGCTCGCGCAGCCGGGGCGCCGCATCGGCCTCGTGGGGGAGAACGGGGTCGGCAAGTCGACCCTGCTCCGCGCTGTTGCCGGCCGGCTGCCGTCACGGGCCCGGCTCTCCGGGACGGTCGAGGCTCCGGAGGACCTGGTGCTGCTCGGCCAGGAGCCGCCGTTCCGCGACCGGGACACCGTCGCCGACGTGCTCGGCCATGACGCTGGCGCCGCTGCGCACGGCGGTGGCCGACGTCGAGCGGCTCGCGGGTGCGGTGGGCACCGCGGCGGGCGATGAAGCGTACGAGCGCGCGCTCGAACACGCATTGGCGCACGACGCCTGGGACGCCGACCGTCGCGCGCGGCTGGCCGCGCAGCGCCTGGGGCTGGAGGAGATCGCACCCGATCGACGGGTCGGCACGCTGTCCGGCGGTCAGCGGACGCGGCTGGCGCTCGCCACGATCATGACGACCCGGCCGACGTGCCTGCTCCTCGACGAGCCGACCAACCATCTCGACGACGCCGCGATCGACGTCCTCACCGGCTTCCTCCGCGACCTGCCCGGGGTCGTCGTCCTGGCCAGCCACGACCGGGTCCTGCTCGACGACGTCTGCACGGACCTCGTCGACCTCGACGCGGGGGAGCTCGGCACCGACGGCAGCGGCGGTCGCCGCTTCGGCGGCGGCTGGAGCGCCTACGAGGCAGCGCGGGTCGACGCACGGCGCCGGTGGGAGGAGACGTACGCCGAGCAGCAGGAGGAGATCGCCCGGCTCCGGGCCACGACCCGGATCGGCACCGGCGCGATCGCGCACGATCGCGGACCGACGGACAGCGACAAGTTCATCTACGCGTTCAAGGGCGGCCGCGTCGAGCAGACGCTGGCCCGGCGCAAGCGCGACGCGCAACGGCGGCTCGACGAGGCCGAGCGACGCCAGGTCCGCAGGCCGCCCGCACCGCTCGCCTTCCGCGGCGACCTCACGGCTGCCGCGACCGGGCGCCTCGTGCAGCTGCGCGACGTGGAGGTGGCGGACCGGATGAGGGTGGCGCGCCTCGACCTGGCGGCGGGGGAGCACCTCCTGCTCACCGGCGCCAACGGGTCCGGCAAGTCGACGCTCCTCGGCGTCCTGTCCGGGCGCCTGCGAGCCACGAGCGGCACCGTCGACGTCTCCGCCCGGACGGTTCGCGAGCTCACCCAGGACCCGCGCGTCGCGGATCCGACGCGCTCGGCGGCGGCGACGTACGACGACGCCGTCCGCGGCATCGCCGACCCGCCGTCGCTGCGTGACCTCGGGCTGCTGCACCCGCGTGACCACCGGACTCCGGTCGGCACCTTGTCGGTGGGGCAGCGGCGCCGGCTGGGACTCGCCGTGGCGATCGCCGCCGCTCCGGACCTGCTGCTGCTCGACGAGCCGACCAACCACGTCTCGCTGGCGCTGGCCGGTGAGCTCGAGGAGGCGCTGGGCACCGCCCCGGGTGGGGTGGTGCTGGCCTCCCACGACCGGTGGCTGCGCCGCCGGTGGACCGGCCCTGAGCTGACCCTGTCGCCCTGGCGGGCACGACCGTAGGGTCGCGCCATGGAGACCCCCTACGCCGTCCGGCTCGGCGAGCTGACCGGCACGGCGACCTTCCGGATGACCGATGCCGACGAGTTCGCCACCGACCCGTCCGGCGCTCGCGTGGGCGCCGCGGCGGACGGCAGGGCGTTGTCGCTGGCCTACTGGTGGACCCATCCCGAGGACCAGCGACGCCACGAGGGGATGCTGCTCCTCGGCGTCCCGGACGAGGACGGACAGGTCGCCGCCGCGTGGATCGACGCCTGGCACGAGCCGAGGATCGTCACGCTCACCGGGCGTCCCACGGCGGCCGGTGCACTCGTGCGCTACGAGTACGCCCCCGCCTGGTGGTGGGAGGTCGAGCTGGAGGTGGCTGACGGCATCCCCTGCCTGGTGATGCGCAACGTCGTCCCCGAGGGCGACGAGCGCCCGGCCGGCGCCTACGACGTCTCCCGCACGGACTGGTCCTGACGCCGTCTCGACAGGCGCGACGCGATGCCGGAGGAGGGCCTCGTCGCTGGTAGGGTCGGCGTCGGCTCGAACATCCTTTAACGATCCGTCCCGTGAGGCGGAGAAGGAGGTACGGCGTGGCTCTGCCTGCCCCAGCGATCATGGTCCTCGAGGACGGTCGCACCTTTCGCGGTGAGTCCTTCGGTGCCGAGGGCGAGACCTTCGGCGAAGCAGTCTTCTCGACCGGCATGTCCGGCTACCAGGAGACGCTGACGGACCCCAGCTACCACCGTCAGGTCGTCGTGATGACGGCCCCGCACATCGGCAACACCGGCATGAACGACGAGGACCCCGAGTCCTCGCGCATCTGGGTCGCCGGCTACGTCGTCCGCGACCCCGCGCGCGTGCCGTCCAGCTGGCGCAGCGTCCGCACCCTCGGCGACGAGCTGCGCGACCAGGGCGTCGTCGGCATCTCCGGTGTCGACACCCGCGCCCTGACCCGGCACCTGCGTGAGCGCGGGGCGATGCGCGTGGGCATCTCCAGCACCGAGGCCGACCCGGCCCGCCTGCTGCAGCGCGTGCTGGAGCAGCGCGAGATGGCCGGCTCCAACCTCAGCGAGGCCGTGTCCACGCCGGAGGCGTACGTCGTCCCCGCGCAGGGCGAGCGTCGGTTCACCGTCGCCGCGATCGACCTCGGCATCAAGGCCAACACGCCCCGGATGATGAGCCAGCGTGGGTTCGAGGTGCACGTGCTGCCCGCCACCGCGACGCTCGAGCAGGTCCGGGCGGTCGCTCCCGACGGACTGTTCTTCTCCAACGGGCCCGGCGACCCGGCCGCCACCACTGGCCAGGTCGAGCTCCTGCAGGGAGCGCTGCGCGCCGGCCTTCCCTACTTCGGCATCTGCTTCGGCAACCAGCTCTTCGGCCGGGCGCTCGGCTTCGGCACCTACAAGCTGAAGTACGGCCACCGTGGGATCAACCAGCCGGTGATGGACCGCACGACCGGCAAGGTGGAGGTGACCGCCCACAACCACGGATTCGCCGTGGACGCGCCGCTGGAGGGCAGCACGACCACGGAGTTCGGCGAGGTCACGGTGAGCCACGTGTGCCTCAACGACGACGTCGTCGAGGGCCTCGAGCTGCGCGACGCGCAGGGCCGGCTGACCAGCTTCTCCGTGCAGTACCACCCCGAGGCGGCCGCAGGTCCGCACGACGCGGCCTACCTCTTCGACCGCTTCGCAGACCTCATGTCCGAGCGTGGGCGCACCGACCGGAAGGAGGGCTGACATGCCGAAGCGCACCGACATCCAGAGCGTGATGGTCATCGGCTCAGGGCCGATCATCATCGGCCAGGCCTGCGAGTTCGACTACTCCGGCACCCAGGCGTGCCGGGTGCTGCGCGAGGAGGGCCTGAGGGTCATCCTGGTCAACTCCAACCCGGCCACGATCATGACCGACCCCGAGTTCGCCGACGCGACCTACGTCGAGCCGATCACCCCGGAGTTCGTCGAGAAGGTCATCGCCCAGGAGCGCCCCGACGCGCTGCTGGCGACGCTGGGCGGCCAGACCGCCCTCAACTGCGCGATGGCCCTGGACAAGGCAGGCGTGCTGGAGAAGTACGAGGTCGAGCTCATCGGCGCCTCGATCGAGGCGATCGAGCGCGGCGAGAACCGCCAGCAGTTCAAGAAGATCGTCGAGCAGCTCGGCGGCGAGAGCGCACGCAGCGTGATCTGCCACTCGGTCGACGACCTGCTCGCGGCGGCCGAGGACCTCGGCTACCCGATGGTGGTCCGACCGTCCTTCACGATGGGTGGCACCGGCTCCGGCATGGCCTACGACGAGGCCGACCTGCGCCGCATCGGCGGCTCGGGCCTGGCCGCGAGCCCGACCACCGAGGTGCTCCTGGAGGAGTCGATCCTCGGTTGGAAGGAGTACGAGCTCGAGGTCATGCGCGACAGCGCCGACAACAGCGTGATCGTCTGCTCGATCGAGAACCTCGACCCCATGGGCGTGCACACGGGTGACTCGATCACGGTCGCCCCGGCGATGACGCTGACCGACCGCGAGTACCAGGCGATGCGCGACCTGGCGATCGGCATCATCCGCGCCGTCGGCGTCGACACCGGTGGCTGCAACATCCAGTACGCCGTCAACCCGGCGGACGGACGGCTGATCGTCATCGAGATGAACCCGCGCGTCTCGCGGTCCTCCGCCCTGGCGTCGAAGGCCACCGGCTTCCCGATCGCCAAGATCGCGGCGAAGGTCGCCATCGGCTACACCCTCGACGAGATCCGCAACGACATCACCACCCGCGAGGACGGACAGAGCACGCCGGCGTCCTTCGAGCCGACCCTCGACTACGTCGTGGTCAAGGTGCCGAGGTTCGCGTTCGAGAAGTTCCCCGAGGCCGACCCGACGCTGACCACGCACATGAAGTCGGTGGGCGAGGCCATGGCCATCGGCCGCAACTTCACCGAGGCGTTGCAGAAGGCCCTGCGCTCCCTGGAGAGCAAGCACGCGCCCTTCGACTGGCACAAGCACTTCGACGACGAGCTCGCCAAGCCTGCGTCGAAGGCCGCGCTGCTCGAGGAGGTCAAGGTCCCGCACGACGGGCGCCTCAAGAAGGTGATGGACGCGATCCGGGCCGGTGCGACGCCCGAGGAGATCTTCGACGCCACCGCCATCGACCCGTGGTTCCTCGACCAGCTCGCCCTGATCAACGAGGTCGCCGTCCAGCTCATCGACGCCACCGAGCTGACCCCCGACCTGCTGCGGCTCGCCAAGCGCCACGGCTTCTCCGACGAGCAGATCGGCCGGATCCGCGGCCTGAGCGCCGACGTGGTCCGCGGCGTGCGGCACGCGCTCGGCATCCGGCCGGTCTTCAAGACCGTCGACACCTGCGCGGCCGAGTTCGCTGCCCGCACGCCCTACCACTACTCGTCGTACGACGAGGAGACCGAGGTGGAGCCTCGGGCCGAGGGCAAGGAGGCGGTGATCATCCTCGGCTCCGGGCCCAACCGCATCGGCCAGGGCATCGAGTTCGACTACAGCTGCGTGCATGCGTCCATGGCGCTGGCCGAGGCCGGCTACGAGACGATCATGGTCAACTGCAACCCGGAGACCGTGAGCACCGACTACGACACCTCCGACCGGCTCTACTTCGAGCCGCTCACCCTCGAGGACGTCCTGGAGATCGTCCACGCCGAGCAGAAGGCCGGCCCGGTGGCGGGCGTCGTGTGCCAGCTCGGCGGGCAGACGCCCCTGGGCCTGGCGCAGGGCCTCGCGGACGCGGGCGTCCCGATCGTCGGCACGAGTCCCGAGTCGATCCACCTCGCGGAGGAGCGCGGCGCGTTCGGCCGGGTGCTCGCCGACGCCGGCCTGCCGGCGCCCAAGCACGGCACCGCGACGTCGTACCCCCAGGCGCAGCGGATCGCCCACGAGATCGGCTACCCGGTGCTGGTGCGGCCGTCCTACGTGCTCGGCGGGCGCGGCATGGAGATCGTCTACGACGACGCCGCGCTGGAGGCGTACCTCGAGAAGTACGTCGCCAACGGGCTGATCAACGAGCGCCAGCCGGTGCTGGTCGACCGCTTCCTCGACGACGCGGTCGAGATCGACGTGGACGCCATCTTCGACGGCGAGGAGCTCTTCCTCGGTGGCGTGATGGAGCACATCGAGGAGGCGGGCATCCACTCCGGTGACTCGTCCTGCGCGCTGCCGCCCATCACGCTGGGTCGCGAGGAGATCGACCGCATCCGACGGTCCACCGACGCGATCGCCCGCGGTCTCGACGTGCGCGGGCTGCTCAACATCCAGTTCGCCCTGGCCTCCGACGTCCTCTACGTCCTCGAGGCCAACCCGCGTGCGTCCCGCACCGTGCCGTTCGTCTCCAAGGCGACGGCCACGCCGCTGGCGAAGGCGGCGGCCCGGGTGATGCTGGGGGAGTCGATCGCCGACCTGCGCGCGGCCGGTGTGCTGCCCGCCGTGGGCGACGGCGGCCACCTGGCCGACGGCTCGCCGATCGCGGTCAAGGAGGCGGTCATGCCGTTCGACCGCTTCAAGACCGCCGACGGCCGGACGGTCGACTCGCTGCTGGGCCCGGAGATGCGCTCGACCGGCGAGGTGATGGGCTTCGACGCCTTCTTCGGCACGGCGTTCGCGAAGGCGCAGGCGGCGGCCTACGGCTCCCTGCCGCTGTCGGGCAAGGTGTTCGTCTCGGTGGCCAACCGCGACAAGCGGCACATGATCTTCCCGGTCAAGCAGATCGCCGACATGGGCTTCGAGATCCTCGCCACCGCCGGGACGGCCGAGGTGCTGCGGCGCAACGGTGTCACAGCGACGGTGGTGCGCAAGCAGTCCGAGGGTCCGGGCCCGGACGGTGAGCCGACCATCGTCGGCCTCATCTGGGCGCGCGAGGTCGACCTGGTCATCAACACGCCGCACGGCGCGACGAGCGGCGGGTCGCCGCGCATGGACGGCTACGACATCCGCACCGCGGCCGTGTCCACCGACATCCCCTGCATCACGACCATCCAGGGACTCGGTGCCGCCGTGCAGGGGCTGGAGGCGATGCGCCGCGGCGACATCGGCGTCCGCTCGCTGCAGGACTGGGCCGCTCGGCTGAAGCCCTCCGGCGACCGGACCGCCTGATCCCGTGAAGCCCTACGACCTCCTGTTCGAGCAGGCCCTGTCCCGGGTCGACCCCGAACGCATCCACCACGCGGCGTTCCGCGCGATCCGGACGGCCCGGCCGGTGACGAGCAGGCTCGTCCGCACGCCCGTGGAGCGTCGGGTCGGCTCATCGGCACAGGTGCGCGCGCTGGGTCTCACGTTCCCGCACCCGCTCGGCCTGGCGGCCGGCTTCGACAAGAACGCGGTCGGCATCGACGGGCTCGCGGCCCTCGGCTTCGGGCACGTCGAGGTCGGCACCGTCACCGGTGAGGCGCAGCCCGGCAACCCACGGCCGCGGCTCTTCCGGCTCACCCGGGACCGGGCGATCGTCAACCGGATGGGCTTCAACAACGACGGCGCCGAGGTGGTCGCGCGGCGGCTCGCCGCCTGGCGGGCCGATGGTGGTTCGACACTGCTCGGAGTCAACATCGGCAAGACCAAGGTCGTGCCCGAGGACGAGGCGGTCCGCGACTACGAGAAGTCCGCAGGGCTGCTGGCTCCCCACGCCGACTACCTCGTCGTCAACGTCTCCTCGCCCAACACGCCGGGACTGCGCGACCTGCAGGCCGTGGAGAAGCTCGAGCCCCTGCTGAGGGCCGTACGACGCCGTGCCGACGCGGTCTCTGCCGACCGGCGGGTGCCGCTGCTGGTCAAGATCGCCCCCGACCTCAGTGACGACGACGTGCTCGCCGTCGCCGACCTCGCGACCGCGATCGGGCTCGACGGCATCATCGCGACCAACACGACGATCAGCCGCGACGGCCTGGCCACGCCGGCCTCCGACGTCGCGCAGGTGGGAGCCGGCGGCCTGAGCGGGCGTCCGCTCACCGAGCGCTCCGAGGCGGTGCTGCGGGCGCTGCGCCAGCGGGTCGGCCCGGACCTCACCCTGGTCGGCGTCGGCGGGATCGCCACCGTCGACGACGCCCGTCGGCGGCTCGAGGCGGGCGCCGACCTGCTGCAGGGCTACACCGCCTTCGTCTACGAAGGTCCGCTGTGGCCGCGACGCATCGTGCGGGGCCTGGCTCCGGATGAGTGATGCGCATGCCTGAGGCGCGGGGCCCGGTGCACGTCGACGGCGAGGTCGTCGCCACCAAGCGCGTCGGCGGCTACCGCCACCTCACCCTGGCCGCGCCGGGGGTGCCCGAGCGCTTCCGCGCCGGCAACTTCGTCGCCGTGAGCGTCGCCGGGCACGTGGCGCGCCGGCCGCTGTGGGTGCACCGCGTCCGGGCCTCCAGCGCCTTCGGTCCCACCCTCGACGTCGTCGTCGAGGCGCGCGGGGAGGGCACCACCTGGTTGGCCGCCCAACCGGTCGGCGCCCGGGTGCCCATCACGGGGCCCCTCGGTCGCGCGTTCGCCCTTCCCAAGGAGGCGGTGTCCTGCGTGCTCGTGGGCGAGGGCTACGCCGCGGCCCCGCTGTTCCCGCTCGCCGAGCGGCTGCGCGAGCGCGGTTGCTCGGTCTCGCTCGTCGTGTCCGCCCCCGACGAGGCCCACCTCCTGTCCGCCCTCGAGGCACGGCGCTCGGCCCGGTCCGTCACGGTCCTCACCGCCGACGGGTCCGTCGGCCAGCGCGGCACCGTCGCCGACCACGTCGACGACCTCGTACGCCGCAGCGAGGCCGACGTCGTCTACGCCGCCGGCCCGACGAGCGTGCTCCGCGCCACGGCGAGCGCCGCCGAGCGCGCCGGTGCGTGGAGCCAGGTGGCCGTGGAGGTCCCGACGCCCTGCGGCACGGGGCTCTGCCACGGCTGCCCCCTCCCGGTGGTGGGCGAGGACGGCGTGGACCGTGTCGTCCGCGCCTGCACCGAGGGGCCGGTCGTGCGCGGCGACCGCGTCCGGTGGGACGCGCTGTGACCACCCCACGGAATCCTGCGCTTCCCCCGCTTCGCTCCTCCGCCGCACGATTCCGCGGGGACCCCGGATGACCGCCCGGGTGCCAGGTCCGGTCCTGGTCGCCGCCGGCTGCGGGGGCACCGGGCGCGAGCTGGAGGCGTACTCCGGTCCCGACGGCCTCGACGGCCTCGACCTCGTGACCCGCTCGATCACGCTCGACGCCCGGCAGGGCGGCCCCGGCCCCAGGCTCGTCGAGGTCCCGGGTGGCCTGGTCAACGCCGTCGGCCTCCCCAACCCCGGCCTCGAGCACTTCCTGGCCACCGAGCTGCCCTGGCTGGTCCGCGCGGGTGTGCGCGTGATCGTGTCCATCGCCGGCTCGACCATGGGGGAGTACGCCGACCTCGCCCGGCGCCTGAGCCGCGCACCGGGGGTCGCCGGCCTGGAGGTCAACGTGGGGGCGCCGGACGAGGTGGGGGCCGGCCTCTTCGAGGTGCGCGAGCCCTACCACTCCGCCAGCGTCATCGCCGCCGTGCGCCGCGAGTTCCCGGCCGACCGGCCGGTGCTGGCCAAGCTGCGGCCGGACGTCTCGCGGATCGTGGAGGGCGCCCGCTCCTGCCACGAGGCCGGCGCGACCGCGGTCGTCATCGGCAACGCCGTCCCGGCAGCCTTCCCCGACGGGCGGGCCGGAGGCCTGAGCGGGCCGGCGATCGCGCCGATCGCACTGCGGTGCGTCGCCGCGGTGCACGACGAGCTGCCCGGTGTGCCCACCATCGGCTGCGGGGGAGTGCGCGACCTCGCCTCGGCCCGGGCCTACCTGGCGGCAGGAGCGAGAGCCGTCCAGGTCGGCACCGCCCTGCTCCACGACCCGACCACCGTGGCCCGGCTGCGGGCCGACCTCGACCTGCCCGACCACCCATCCCACCACCCGTCCCAGGAGGAGCACCCAT
This sequence comes from uncultured Actinomycetota bacterium, assembly GCA_963740115.1. Lineage (GTDB taxonomy): Bacteria > Actinomycetota > Actinomycetes > Propionibacteriales > Nocardioidaceae > Nocardioides. Next base: position 282,388 of record CAVUCQ010000009.1, read on the forward strand.
GACGCCGTTCGGCACCCGTCTGGCCCGGGCGATCGACGTACGCGGCCGGTTCTGCGTCGGCATCGACCCGCACGCCGCCCTGCTCCAGGAGTGGGGCCTGGCCGACGACGTCGCGTCCCTGGAGCGGTTCGCCCTGACCGTGGTCGAGGCCGTCGCTCCCGTCGTCAGCGTCGTGAAGCCCCAGAGTGCCTTCTACGAGCGGTTCGGCAGCCGCGGGATCGCCGTCCTCGAGCGGGTCGTCGCCGAGTCGCGAGCCGCGGGAGCCCTGGTGCTCCTGGACGTCAAGCGCGGCGACATCGGGTCCACCAGCCAGGCGTACGCCGACGCCTACCTCGACCCGGCGTCACCACTGGCCTGCGACGCCATCACCGCCAGCCCCTACCTCGGCTTCGGATCCCTGGACCCGATGGTCGAGGCCTGCCGCCGGCACGGCGGCGGGCTCTTCGTCCTGGCGCTGACCTCCAACAAGGAAGGTCCCGAGGTCCAGCACGCACGCACCGACGGCGGCACCGTGGCCGGCACCGTGCTCGACCACCTCCGGACGCTCAACCGCGGCGCCGACCCGGTGGGCTCGTTCGGTGCGGTCGTCGGCGCGACGATCGGCGCGACCACCGAGGACCTCGACATCAACGGCCCGTTCCTCGTGCCGGGCTACGGCGCCCAGGGCGGCACCACCGACGACCTGGCACGCATCTTCGGCACCGCCGCGCGCTGGGCGCTGCCGAGCTCGTCGCGCGAGGTGCTGCGTGCCGGACCCGACGTCGCGGCGCTGCGCGACGCGGCCCGGCGCGGCAACGAGGCCGTGCACGGGCTGGGCGCGTGAGACAGCCGGGGCGGCTCCTCCCGCTCCTGCTGGTCCCCCTGGCGGTGGGGTGCTCGGGAGACCAGCAGGCCGACTACTGCGACGCGGTCCGGGAGCACCAGCGGGAGCTGAGCGACGTCGCCGCGTCCGAGGACGCGGGTGCCCTGTTCGGTGCCCTCGACACCTACGACGAGCTGCGCGAGGAGGCGCCTCGCGACATCGCCGACGACTGGGAGACCGTGATCGCCCCGCTGCGGCGCCTCGAGGAGCTGCTCGCCGACCACGGCGTCGACCCGTCGACGTACGCCGCGGACGAGCCGCCGGCGGACCTCGACGAGGAGGAGCGCAGGGCCATCGAGGCCGCTGCCCGCGAGGTGGGCTCGGAGCGGACGGTGGCGGCGATGGCGGCCGTCGAGCAGCACGCGCTGGACGTGTGCGGGACCCCGCTGTCGCGCTAGGCGTCGCCGGCACCACCCCGGTCCTGTCGTGCAGATCCCTCACTGGGAGGATCTGCCGGGCTCGATTGCCTGCCCCGTCGCGCACTGACTAGATTGACCCGGACCACCAGCCGCACCGACCGATCCGATCCAGAAGGACAGCTTTCGTGGCCTTGCCCCCTCTGACGCCCGAGCAGCGCCAGGCAGCCCTCGACAAGGCTGCGGCCTCCCGACGCGAGCGGGCCGAGGTCAAGAACCGACTGAAGAACTCCGGCGGGTCGATCCTCGACGTGCTGGAGGAGGGTCGCACCAACGAGGTCATCGGCAAGATGCGCGTGGTCGAGCTCCTCCAGTCGGTCCCGGGCCTCGGGCGCGTGCGCGCCCGACAGGTGATGCAGCGCCTCGGCATCGCCGAGAGCCGCCGGGTCCGCGGCCTCGGCGTCAAGCAGGTGGCGGCGCTCGAACGCGAGTTCGGTCCCGACGCGTCGTGATCGAGTCCGGACGCGGCAACCCCACCCGCCGGTCCCGCCTGATCGTCCTCGCCGGCCCCACGGCCGTGGGCAAGGGCACCGTGGCCGCCGACGTGCGGCGCCGGCACCCCGAGGTCTGGATCTCCGTCTCGGCCACCACCCGCCCACCGCGGCCGGGTGAGGAGAACGGCGTCCACTACTGGTTCGTCTCCGACGAGGAGTTCGACGCCATGATCGAGAAGGGCGACCTGCTCGAGTGGGCGGTGGTGCACAAGGCGGCTCGCTACGGCACACCGCGCGCCCCCGTCGAGCTGGCGCTGGCCTCCGGCCACCCGGCGATGCTGGAGATCGACCTCCAGGGCGCCCGGCAGGTCCGCGAGTCGATGCCGGAGGCGTTGTTCGTCTTCCTCAAGCCGCCGTCCTGGGACGAGCTGGTCCGCCGGCTCGTCGGACGCGGCACCGAGAGCCGGGCCGAGCGGGAGCGCCGGCTCGAGACGGCGCGGGCCGAGCTGGCCGCCGAGAGCGAGTTCGACGAGACCATCGTCAACCACGAAGTTCACGCTGCGGCCGAGCAGTTGGTAGCCTTGATGGTTGGACCCGTTTCCACCCGATCTGACTAGCGAGGCACATCCACCGTGGCTTCTCCCACCATCGCCGCCGAGGGCGTCACCAACCCCTCGATCGACGACCTGCTCAGCAAGACCGACAGCAAGTACAAGCTGGTGCTCTACAGCGCCCAGCGTGCCCGCCAGATCAACGCCTACTACTCCCAGCTCGGCGAGGGCCTCCTCGAGTACGTCGGCCCGCTCGTCGACACCCACGTGCAGGAGAAGCCGCTCTCGATCGCGCTCCGCGAGATCAACGACGACCTCCTGACCTGCGAGGACATCGACCCCGCCGCCGAGGCCGCTGCCGCTGAGGCTGCTGCCGGCGACGCCACGGAGTGACGCGAGCCTCGCGGTGACCTCACGGGTCGTCCTGGGGGTCTCGGGAGGGATCGCCGCCTACAAGGCGTGCGAGCTGCTGCGCCGGTTCAGCGAGTCGGGGCACGACGTCACCGTCGTGCCCACGGCGGCTGCGCTGGAGTTCGTCGGCGCCCCGACGTGGGCGGCGCTCTCGGGCAAACCGGTCGCGACCGACGTGTGGACCGACGTGCACGCCGTTCCCCACGTGCAGATCGGCCAGCACGCCGACGTGGTCGTGGTCGCCCCGGCGACGGCCGACCTGCTGGCCAGGGCCGCGCACGGACTGGCCGACGACCTGCTGACCAACACCCTGCTCACCGCACGGTGCCCGGTGGTCTTCGCCCCTGCCATGCACACCGAGATGTGGGAGCACCCCGCCACCCAGGACAACGTGGCGACGCTGCGCCGGCGCGGTGCCGTCGTCATCGAGCCGGCCGAGGGTCGGCTCACCGGCGCCGACACCGGCAAGGGCCGCCTCCCCGACCCGGCCGAGATCTTCGAGCTGGTCCTGGGCGTCCTCGCCCGCGGCGCCTCCTCGCAGGACCTGGCCGGTCGCAAGGTGGTGGTGTCGGCGGGCGGCACGCGCGAGTACCTCGACCCCGTGCGCTTCCTCGGCAACCGCTCATCGGGCCTCCAGGGCTACGCCCTGGCCCGGGCGGCCGCCTCGCGCGGTGCGCACGTCACCCTGCTCAGTGCCAACGTGTCGCTCCCCGACCCCGCCGGCGTGAGCGTCGTACGGGTCGAGACCACCGAGCAGCTGCGGGACGCGGTGGTCGCTGCCGCAGCGACCGCCGACGCCGTGGTGATGGCCGCGGCGCCGGCCGACTTCCGCCCGACGACGGTCAGCGACGCCAAGATCAAGAAGGCGTCGGACGGCTCGGCGCCCGCCATCGAGCTGGCCCAGAACGCCGACATCCTCGCCGAGATCTCCCGTGACCGGGCGCGGGAGGGTGCGGTCATCGTCGGCTTCGCCGCCGAGACCGGCGACGCGACCGGCTCGGTGCTCGACCTCGGCCGCGCCAAGCTCGCGCGCAAGGGCTGTGACCTGCTGGTCGTCAACGACGTCAGCGGGGGAGCGGTCTTCGGGAGCCCCGACAACGAGGCGGTCGTCCTGGGCGCCGACGGCGCGGTCGTCGAGGTGCCCCGTGGCACCAAGACCGCCCTCGCGCACGTGATCTGGGACGAGGTAGTCCGGCGATTCGCTGAGTGAGATCTGCGTCCCGGATGCTGGGCAGCAGGTAGGTTCGACCCCGACCGTTCCACACAAGAATTGAGTACAACGTGGCTGGACGCCTCTTCACCTCCGAGTCCGTGACCGAGGGACACCCGGACAAGATCGCCGACCGCATCAGCGACTCGGTGCTCGACCACCTCATGTCCGAGGACCCCGACCGCACCAACCTGCGCGTCGCCGTGGAGACCCTGCTCACCACCGGCCTCGTGGTCGTGGCGGGCGAGGTGCGCACCACCGCGTACGCCCCCGTCGCCGACATCGTCCGCAAGGCGATCCTCGACATCGGCTACGACTCCTCGGAGAAGGGCTTCGACGGCCACACCTGCGGTGTCCAGGTCGCGATCGGCGCCCAGTCGCCCGACATCGCGGCCGGCGTCGACGCCGGCCACGAGTCGCGGGTCGGTGCCTCGGTGGACGAGCTCGACAAGCGCGGTGCCGGCGACCAGGGCCTGATGTTCGGCTACGCCTGCGACGACACTCCCGAGCTCATGCCGCTGCCGATCACGATCGCCCAGCGGCTGGCCCAGCGCCTCTCCCAGGTCCGCAAGGCCGGGCTCCTCGGCTACCTGCGTCCCGACGGCAAGACGCAGGTCACCATCGAGTACGACGAGGACGACCGCCCGGTGCGCATCGACACCGTGGTGCTGTCCACCCAGCACGACCCCGACGTGGAGCACGCCCAGCTCGAGGCCGACATCAAGGAGCACGTCATCGACCACGTGCTCGCCGACGTGGCACTGCCCTCCGACGGCTACCGGATGCTGGTCAACCCCACCGGCACGTTCGTCATCGGCGGTCCGATGGGCGACGCCGGCCTGACCGGGCGGAAGATCATCGTCGACACCTACGGCGGCATGGCCCGCCACGGCGGTGGCGCCTTCTCCGGCAAGGACCCGTCGAAGGTGGACCGCTCCGCGGCGTACGCCATGCGCTGGGTGGCCAAGAACGTCGTCGCCGCGGGCCTGGCCCGTCGCTGCGAGGCCCAGGTCGCCTACGCCATCGGCAAGGCCGCCCCCGTCGGCGTCTTCATCGAGACCTTCGGCACCGGCGTCGTCTCGGACGAGAAGATCCAGGAGGCCGTCCTCGAGGTCTTCGACCTTCGTCCGGCCGCGATCATCCGCGACCTCGACCTGCTGCGTCCGATCTACGCCCAGACCTCCGCCTACGGCCACTTCGGTCGCGAGCTCCCCGACTTCACCTGGGAGAAGACCGACCGGGCCGAGAAGCTCAAGGCCGCCGCGGGCGTCTGAGGTTCGCTCGGTCGGCGTCCACCCTGGTCGAACCGTCGGTGGCCGCTGACAGAATCGCCCGCATGAGCACCCACGAAGCCCCGGAAGCCGACATGCTTCCGGGGCTCCGTGCTGCCGTCGACGACGCCAGGGCGAAGGCGGCCGCCACCCGGCGGCGCACGGCGGCGGCCTGGGAGCCTGCCGAGACCGCACCCGTCGCGCGGGTGCTGGTCGACATCGCGCTGGCCCACCTCGACCGCCCCTTCGACTACGCCGTGCCGAAGGCGATGGCCGACGCGGCTGTCCCGGGTGCTCGCGTCAAGGTGCGCTTCGCGGGCCAGGACGTCGACGGCTACCTCGTCGAGCGAGCGAGCGCGACCGACCACACCGGCACGCTCCAGCCGCTGCGCCGGGTGGTCAGCCCCGAGCCGGTCCTTGCTCCCGAGATCGCCGAGCTCAGCGCGACGCTCGCCCGCACCTACGCCGGGGCGAGGTCCGACGTGCTGCGGCTGGCCGTGCCGCCGCGCCACGCCACGACCGAGAAGAAGGAGTCCGTCCCGGCCCCGGCCGTCGTGGCACCGACGACGCGGGCGTGGGCCGAGGTCGAGCACGCCGACGCCTTCCTCAGGCGGCTGGCGGCCGGTGGGTCCCCGCGTGCGGTCTGGTGCGCCGGTCCCGCCGACGACTGGCCCGCGATGGTCGCCGAGGCCGTGGCGACGACGTACGCCGCCGGGCGCGGCGCCCTGGTCTGCGTCCCCGACCGCCGCGACGTCGCCCGGGTCGACGCAGCGCTGACGGCGCTCCTCGGCGAGGGACACCACGTGTGCCTCACGGCCGAGGGCGGGCCGGCGGCGCGCTACCGCGACTTCCTCGCCGTCTCCCGCGGTGCCCGGCGGGTCGTGGTCGGCACCCGCTCTGCCGCCTTCGCGCCCGTCCACGACCTGGGGCTGGTGGTGCTCTGGGACGACGGCGACGACCTCCACGCCGAGCCCCGGGCGCCCTATCCCCACACCCGCGAGGTGCTGGTGGCCCGCGCTGAGCAGCAGTGCACGGCGGCGCTGCTGGGAGGCGTCGCCCGCACGCCCGAGGCGCAGCACCTGGTCGGGTCCGGCTGGGCCCACGAGCTCGCGCTCCCGCGTGACGTGCTGCGGCGCCGGGCCAGGGCGGAGGCCGTCCCCGCCGAGGACCGGTCGGTGGGCACCCGCATCCCGCGTGCGGCCCACGACGCCATCCGCCGCGGCATCGCGTCGGGGCCCGTGCTCGTCCAGACGCCCCGCGCCGGCTACGCCGCGTCGCTGGCCTGCGACACCTGTCGCGCCCCCGCCCGGTGCTCGGTGTGCACCGGGCCGCTCGCCGTGCCGGGTCCCGCCGTCCCGCCGCAGTGCCGCTGGTGCGCCCACGTCGAGCCCGCGTGGGCGTGCCGCACGTGCGGGGGCCGCGGACTGCGTGCGCCGGTGCGGGGGGAGGCACGCACAGCCGAGGAGCTGGGCCGCATGTTCCCCGGCACGACGGTGCGCAGCAGCAGCGGCGACCGCGTCGTCGACCGGGTGGGGGCCCGGGCCGACATCGTCGTGGCCACCGTGGGGGCGGAGCCGGTGGCCGAGGAGGGCTACGCCGCGGTGGTCGTGCTCGACACGTGGCTGAGCCTCGCCCGCGACGACATGCGGGCCGCGGAGGAGGCGCTGCGACGTTGGCTCAACGCGGCCGCGCTGGTGCGTGCGGGCGGGCACGTCGTGGCCGTCGGTGACCCCGCACACCCGGCGTTGCAGGCACTCGTGCGGTGGGACCCGACCGGTTTCGCGCGTCGCGAGTCCGAGGAGCGCGCGCAGGCGCACCTCCCGCCCGCCGCCGGGCTCGCGACCGTCACCGGCGACCTCGGGGCACTCGACGACGTCCTGCACCTGCTCGACCTTCCCGAGGGCGCGGAGGTGCTCGGACCGGTCCCGGTCGGCGACGAGCACCGCGTGCTGCTCCGCGTCCCACGGGCGCAGCGGGCGGCCCTGTCCTCGGCGCTCGGCGACCTGCAGCGGCTGCGCTCGGCCCGCAAGCTCGACCCGGTCCGGATCCAGGTGGACCCCCTCACCATCTAGACGCCTGCCGGTGCCGATGGGGCGCGCGAGCCCCACGTCCCTAGACTTGGGTGCTCCGCCAGCCCTGCCGCCGTGCATCGATCCAAGGAGATCCGTGGCCGTCCAGCCCATCCGCCTCTTCGGCGATCCCGTGCTCCGTCAGCGCGCCACCGAGGTCGGCGACTTCGACAAGGAGATCCGCCAGCTCGTCACGGACCTCACCGACACCATGCTCGCCGCGCCCGGGGCCGGCCTCGCGGCGCCGCAGATCGGCGTGAGCCTGCGGGTCTTCACCTGGAACGTGGACGGCCAGGTCGGTCACCTGGTCAACCCGGCACTCGAGCTCTCCGACGAGACCCAGGACGGAGCCGAGGGATGCCTGTCCCTGCCGGAGCTCACCTTCGACTGCCTCCGGGCCCTGTCCGTCGTCGCCACCGGCTTCGACATGTACGGCGAGCCGCAGCGGATCGAGGCCTCGGACTACCTCGCGCGGGCCATGCAGCACGAGACCGACCACCTCGACGGCATCCTCTTCATCGACAAGCTCGACACCGACGCCCGCAAGGCGGCGATGAAGGAGATCCGCGAGTCCGAGTGGTTCGGCCTCGAGCAGCCCACGGTCAGGGTCAGCCCCCACGCCACCCTCGGGCTCGGCCGATGAGGGCGCACGGCTGATGCGCGTGGTCTTCGCCGGCACGCCCGAGGTGGCCGTGCCGGCCCTGGACGCGATCGCGGCCAGCCGCCACGAGCTCGTCGGGGTCGTCACCCGTCCCGACGCACCCAGCGGCCGGGGTCGCCGGCTCGTCGCCAGCCCGGTCGCCCAACGCGCCGAAGCGCTCGGCGTACCCGTCCTCAAGCCCGAGCACCCGCGGGACCCCGAGTTCCAGGCAGCGTTGGCCGAGCTGCGCCCGGACGCCTGTCCGGTGGTGGCCTACGGCGCGCTGCTGCCGCAGTCGGCGCTCGACCTGGTGCCGCACGGCTGGATCAACCTGCACTTCTCGGTGCTCCCGTCCTGGCGTGGCGCCGCACCGGTCCAGCACTCGCTGTGGGCGGGCGACGAGGTCACCGGCGCCACCACCTTCCGGATCGTCAAGGAGCTCGACGCCGGCCCGGTCTTCGGCGTGATGACCGAGCGGATCCGCCCGACCGACACGGCCGGCGACCTGCTGCAGCGTCTCGCCGAGGGCGGCTCCGGCCTGCTGGTGCAGACGCTCGACGGGATCGAGGACGGCACCCTCGAGGCGCGCGAGCAGCAGCCGGAAGGGATCTCGTTCGCCCCCAAGATCCTGGTGGACGACGCACGCGTCGACTGGGCGCGGCCCGCAGCGGCGATCGACCGGCAGGTGCGCGCCTGCACTCCCGCACCCGGCGCCTGGAGCACGTTCGAGGACGAGCGGATCAAGATCGGGCCGGTCACGCCGATCGACCGTCCGCAGCTGCCGCCCGGAGTCCTGGACGTCACCAAGAGTGCGGTCCTCGTCGGCACCGGCACCACGCCCGTGCAGCTCGGCGAGGTCAAGGCGTTCGGGAAGAAGCAGATGGCGGCGGCCGACTGGGCCCGCGGGGTCCGGCTCGAGTCGGGCGTCCGCCTCGGCGGCTAGGGTCGCGGGATGAGCAGGAAGGCCCGCCCCGAGGACATCGACGAGATCTGCGGGTCCCTGCCCGAGACCGAGCTGGGCACCTCGTGGGGTGACCTCCCGACGTGGAAGGTGCCGCGCGGCGAGAAGGGCAAGGGGTTCGTGCTCTACCGACCTCCCGGCAGGACGGCGATCGACCCCGAGACCGGGAAGATGTACGACGACCTGGTCGTGATCGTGACCCCCACGGAGGTGGAGAAGCACGCGCTCGTGGAGGACGAGTCCACGCCGTTCTTCACGATCGACCACTTCAAGGGCTTCAGCGCCGTGCTCGTCCAGCAGTCCAGGCTGGGCGAGATCGGTCGCGACGAGCTGGCCGAGGTGATCACCGACGCGTGGGCGACCAAGGCGCCCCAGAAGCTCGTGCGGGAGCTCTTCGGTGAGTGAGCGCCGCCGCCCGGTCGACCGACCGCGGCGCGCGGCACTGGACGTGCTGACTGCCGTCCGTGCCGACCACGCCTACGCGAACCTGGTCCTGCCGCAGGTCCTGCGCAAGCACCGCCTCGACGGTCGCGACGCGGCGCTGGCCACCGAGCTGGCGTCCGGGGTGATCCGGATGCAGGGGCTCTACGACCCCGTCATCGACGCCTGCCTCACCAAGCCGCGGTTGCAGCCCGAGGTGCGCGACGTGCTGCGCCTCGGCGTCCACCAGCTGCTGTCCATGCGGGTCCCCGACCACGCCGCCATCTCCACGAGCGTCGACCTCGTGCGGGCGAGCGTCGGTCAGGGACCGGCCGGGCTCGTCAACGCCGTCCTGCGGAAGGTGAGCCGCCGCACCGTGGCCGAGTGGGTGGCCGACGTGGCACCGGACCGGGAGGCCGACCCGCACGGACACCTCGCGGTCGCGCACTCCCACCCGCGGTGGGTCGTCGAGGCCCTGTCCGAGGCGCTGTCCGGGGTGCTGGGCGACGACTCCGCGCTGGAGGCGCTGCTGGAGGCCGACAACGCAGCACCGCGAGTCACTCTCGTGGCCCGGCCCGGGCTCGCCGACGTGGAGGAGCTGGAGGCGGCAGGCGGCACCCGCACCAGCCTGTCGCCGTACGGCGTCGTGCTGGCGGGTGGTGACCCGGCGGCCGTGCCGGCCGTCGCGGAGGGCCGCGCGGGCGTGCAGGACGAGGGGTCGCAGCTGGTCGCCCTCGCCATGGCCGACGCCCCCCTGGAGGGCCGCGACGAGCGATGGCTCGACCTGTGCGCCGGCCCGGGCGGCAAGGCGGCGCTGCTGGCGTCGCTCGCCGCCCAGCGAGGCGCCCACCTGGTGGCCAACGAGCGCCAGCCGCACCGCGCCGTCCTGGTCGCCTCGACGATGCGTGCCGTCCCTCCGGGCGCCGCGCACGTCGTCGCCGGCGACGGCACGCGTCCCGCGTGGGTCCCGGGCACCTTCGACCGCGTGCTGGTCGACGCCCCCTGCTCCGGCTTCGGGGCGCTGCGCCGACGACCGGAGGCGCGCTGGCGGCGTACGCCCGCGGACGTGCAGGTGCTGGTCGGCCTGCAGCAGGTGCTGCTCGACGTGGCGCTGGAGTCGGTCCGCCCCGGCGGTGTGGTGGTCTACGCGACCTGTTCCCCGGTGCTGGCCGAGACCGCCGACGTCGTCGCCGCTGTGCTCGGCAGGCGGGACGACACCGACGAGGTCGACCGGTTCCAGCTGTGGCCGCACCGGGAGGGCACCGACGCGATGTTCGCGGCCACCCTGCGCCGACGCGCCATCGGCTGAGACCGGCTCAGTCGTCCTCGAGGTGCCGCAGGTAGGACCCCGGCTCGGCGAGGTAGCGGCGCCAGTGGTCGACGAGCTCGAGGTCCTGCCACGCCGTCTCCCGCAGGCCCCACGGGCCCGCCTCGAGGATCCGGGCGCCCGGCATCGCCGCCAGCACGGGGGAGTGGGTGGCGCACAGGACCTGCCCGCCCCGGCCCACGACCCGCTGCAGGGCGGCCACCGGGGTCGCGGGGCAGCGACTCCACGTAGGAGTACCAGCCGTGCATCGTCTCCGCCCGGAGGAAGAAGCCCCACCTGCTCGAGCCGGCTCCGCGGACGAGCCGCACGGCGTCTCCCAGCGCCGACTCCGTCGGCCGCGTGGAGTGCATGCTGTGGGTGCTGCCGCCCTCGGGCGACAACCCGAAGGCCGCGGCGACGGCCTCGACCAGGGTGGACTTGCCCGACCCGTTCTCGCCGACCAGGAACGTCACCCCCGGCCCGAGGTCGAGACCGGACGACAGGACCTGGGCGACGGCGGGGATCGACGCCGGGTAGCGGTCGGGTGGCAGCGGATGACCGGGGTCGGCCTCCACCCGGCGGACCGGGTGGCGCGGGACCGGGTCACCCCTCAACGGCATGGCGTCAACCTAGTCACCACCACCCACAGGGAGGTGGTCGGCGCGTCTCGCGGACCACATTCGGGTGTCACCTGGGGGGCACCTGTTCACAAGCCTTGCGTGTCCGAGCATGATGGGGGCAGTGCGGTGCACCACAGGGGGTGCGTCGCGACGGGGAGCAGGAAGAATGCGTGTGCGCACCACACTGACGGTCGTCGCCGTGACGGCACTGCTGACCGCGCTGGGGACGGCCCCGGCGCAGGCCGACGGAGCTCGTACCCTCACAGGCCCCAGCACCGGCGACGCGGACGTCTTCTTGACCTACGTCGGCTGCGACAACCTGTTCGCGCCCGCCACCGCGCCGCAGTCCCGGCTCAACCTCGGCCCACGGGCCGCACCGCTCGGGCGTCGTTCGCTCGGCCTGGTGCCGTCCGCAGGCGGCACCGCCTCGGGTCCGTTCGCCCGCTTCGACTCGCTGGCCGGCTTCGACGCGCGCGTGTCGGTGACGTCCGCGGCCGGCAGCCGGGGCGTCTCCCACGTCATGAGCATCACGCCGTCCAACCCGCCCGGCACCGCCTGGAGCGGTCGCGCCGCGGTCGACGCCCCTGCGGGTGTGTGGGCAGAGGTCTCCGCGGCGGCCCTGACCTACGACTGGACGCTGGTCGACCTCGGGACGTTGGCCCCGATCTCCCGGGCGGGTGCAGCCACTCCCGCAGCGTTCGCCGGCCAGCACGGTGACGGTGCCGGGTTCGTCGTCACCGGCTTCGGCTGTGACGGCCGGGCCTTCAACCTCGACGCGATCAGCGCCTCGGGCTCGACCTTCGACTTCGAGGGGATCACCCTCACGACCAGCGTCGCCGTCGACCGCGCCCACGCGAAGGCCGGCGAGAAGGTGACCATCACCGGGCGGGTGACCGACGGGGAGGCCGTGTCACCGGAGATCCGCTGGTCCTGCAGTCCCGCGCGCCGGGTGGTGCATGGACACCCGTCGGTCAGGCCGTCCTCGCCGACCCCAGCGGCGTCGCGCGCGTCGACGTACCCGTCACCGGGACGACCGAGTTCCGATGGCACCGTCCCGAGAGCCAGTACGCCGACGAGGGCTGGTCCGACCAGGTCACCGTGACGGTCGAGCAGCCCGTCGAGGACAAGGCCCCGGCCCCCGAGGACAAGGCCACGCCCGAGGACAAGGCCACGCCCGAGGACAAGGCCTCGGGCCCTGAAGACAAGGCCACGCCCGAGGACAAGGCCACGACTCCCGAGCAGAAGTAGGTCGCGCCAGTAGGGTCGGGCTCATGGCGTCGCCGTTCACCGAGGTCGAGGTCGACGACCGCGTCGTCAAGGTGACCAACCCCGACCGCGTCTACTTCCCTCCCACGGACGCCGGTCCGGGTGCCACGAAGATGGACCTCGTCGACTACTACCTCGCCGTCGGCGACGGGATCGTCAACGCGCTGTTCGAGCGCCCCTGCATGCTGCACCGCTTCCCCAAGGGCCTGGCCGGCGACAAGGTGCACCAGAAGCGGCTGCCCGCCGGTGCCCCCGAGTGGGTCGAGACGGTGCAGCTGTTCTTCCCCCGCTGGAAGCGGACCGCCGACGAGCTGTGCGTCACCGAGCTCGCCAGCGTGATCTGGGCGGTCCAGATGTCCACGGTCGAGTTCCACCCATGGAACAGCCGACGCGCCGACACCGAGAAGCCCGACGAGTGGCGCATCGACCTCGACCCCGGCCCCGACTGCGACTGGGCCACCGTGCAGCGGGTCGCCCACGTCGCCCACGAGGTGCTCGACGACCTCGGTGCCGTCGGCTTCCCCAAGACCAGCGGCGGCTCCGGCCTCCACGTCTACGTCCGGATCCCGCCCGACCACGGCTTCCAGGACGTACGACGTGGCGCCCTGGCGTTCGCGCGGGAGGTCGAGCGGCGCGCCGGGGGAGACGTCACCACTGCCTGGTGGCGCAAGGACCGCGACCCCACGCAGCTGTTCGTCGACTACAACCAGAACGCCCGCGACCACACGATCGCGGCGGCCTACTCGGTGCGCGGGATCCCCGAGGCGCGGGTCTCCGCGCCGATCAGGTGGGACGAGATCGACGACTGCACCCCGGACGACTTCACGATCTTCACCATGCCCGAGCGGTTCGGGCGGATCGGCGACCTGCACGCGGACATCGACGACCACCCCTTCGACATCGCCCCGCTGCTCGAGTGGGCCGACCGTGACGAGGCGGAGGGTGCCACGGCGCCGCCGGAGCCCGACGAGGCGTCGTAGCAGGCACAGCCCGCGCACAGGCCGTCCTCACCGTCCTCTCACCTGGGTCACCTAGCGTCGGGGCATGCCCACCCAGCCCCGGACCGACCGCGTCGCCGTCGTCGTCAACACCGCCTCGCGCACCGGCGCGCAGGCTCTACCGCTGGTCGAGTCCGCGTTGCGCAGGACGTCGGAGCACGTGGTGGTCCACCCTGCTCACGGCGGTGCGGAGCTCGTCACCGCGCTGGAAGCGGCGATGGTCGAGCAGCCCGACCTCCTGGTGGTCGGTGGTGGCGACGGCACGATCGGCTGTGCAGCGGGGCTCGTCGCCCACACCGACACCACGCTCGGCGTGCTGCCGCTCGGGACCGCCAACGACTTCGCGCGCACGCTGGAGATCCCGACAACCCTCACCGGCGCGGTGGACACCCTGGTCAACGGCAAGGTCGTGGACGTCGACCTCGGCCGGGTCGACGGGCGCGCCTACCTCAACGTCGCCTCGCTCGGCCTCTCCGTGGCGGTCGCGGGGCGGCTGACGCCGGGGCTCAAGCGGCGTCTCGGGCGGTTCGCCTACCCGGTGGCCACCCTCGCGGCCTACCGCGGCCACCGCCCCTTCGCCGCGCGCCTCGAGCTGGACGACGGCACGGTCCTCGAGCTGGAGGACCTGATGCAGGTGGCCGTCGGCAACGGCCGGCACTACGGAGGCGGCCTGACGGTCTCGCCGGGTGCGTCGATCGACGACCACGTGCTCGACGTGTACGCCGTGACGCAGGGCCGGCTGCGCGAGCACGTCTCGATCGCCCGGCTGCTCCGGACCGGTCACCTCGTCGAGCACGAGCGGGTCCACCACCTGACGGCCCGCCGCCTCAGGCTGGTCACCGACGAGCCGCTCGACGTCAACCTGGACGGCGAGGTCGCCGCCACCACTCCCGCCACGTTCGAGGTCGACCGCAACGCGCTGCACGTCGTCGTACCGGCCCAGAGCCGAGCCGCGCGGATGGATGGCACCAGGAGTCCCTAGGATCGACTCGTGGGCATCCAGATCACACCGAGCATCCTCAACGCCGACCTGTCGCGCCTGGCCGACGAGGTCGCCCGGATCCCGAGCGCCGACTGGGTCCACGTCGACGTGATGGACAACCACTTCGTGCCCAACCTCACCCTCGGCCTGCCGGTCGTCGAGGCGCTGAGCCGGCACGCCTCGCAGCCCATCGACGTCCACCTGATGATCGAGGACGCCGACCGCTGGGCGCCGGCCTACGCCGAGGCGGGCTGCGGGTCCGTCACCTTCCACGCCGAGGCGACCAAGGCGCCCGTCCGGCTGGCTCGCGAGATCCGGTCGCAGGGGGCACGCGCGTCGATGGCGCTCAAGCCCGCAACGCCCATCGAGCCCTACGAGGCCCTCCTGCCGGAGCTCGACATGGTGCTCATCATGACCGTCGAGCCCGGCTTCGGCGGCCAGAAGTTCCTCGACCTGTGCCTGCCGAAGATCCGCACCGCGCGTGAGCTGATGCGCAAGCACGCGGTCGAGACGTGGCTCCAGGTCGATGGTGGCGTGTCGCTGGAGACCATCGAGCGGTGTGCCGAGGCGGGCGCGGACGTCTTCGTCGCCGGGTCGGCCGTCTACTCCGCCGACGACCCGGACGCGATGGTGCGCGAGCTCAAGGCCCGTGCCGAGGCGGTCGGAGGCTGAGCGTGCGGGCGACGGTCGACGACATCCACGCCACGGCACTGGGGATGCCGCACGTGACCGTGTACCGACCAGAGAGCAATCCCGTCTACCAGGTGGGGAGCAAGTCGTTCGTCTTCTTCCGCACCCCCAGACCCGACGCGGTCGACCCGGACACCGGCGAGCGCTACGACGACGTCATCGTCATCTGGGTCGCGTCCGAGGGAGACAAGCAGGCGCTCCTCCAGGACGAGCGCCTGCCGTTCTTCACCACGCCGCACTTCGACGGCCATCCGTCGGTCCTGCTCCGCGCGTCGAGGGTGGGTGAGCTGGAGCGCGACGAGCTGGTCGAGATCGTCGAGGAGGCGTGGCTCGCCCAGGCGTCGTCGCGCCGAGGGCGGGCCTGGCTGCAGGCTCGCCAGCTCGATCCACCGGCCGATCCGTAGATTGGGTCGCATGACCGAATCCGTGTGGGACTACCCCCGCCCGCCCCGCGTCGAGGCGAGCAGCGAGCGCGTCCTGGTGACCCACGCCGGAGCGGTCGTCGCCGACTCCGCCTCCAGCCTGCGCGTCCTGGAGACGAGCCACCCCCCGACCTACTACCTGCCGCGGAGCGCCTTCGCCGACGGCGTGCTCCGACCGGGCGAGGGCGCCTCGTGGTGCGAGTGGAAGGGCCACGCCGACTACCTCGACCTCGTCGTGGGCGAGGAGGTGCTGGCGGGCGTGGCGTGGACCTATCCCAGTCCCACCCAAGGCTTCGAGGCGCTCGCCGGTCACGTCGCCCTCTACCCCGGCCGGGTCGATCGCTGCACCGTCGACGGCGAGGTCGTGGAGCCACAGCCCGGCAGCTTCTACGGCGGCTGGATCACCTCGCGGGTCACCGGACCGTTCAAGGGCTCGTCCGGTACGTCCGGCTGGTGACCTTCAGCCGGCGAAGAGGGTCAGCCGCTGCCGGATGATCTTGCGCCGCAGCACCACGCGTCGCTTGCCGTCGTCGCCGATCCGCAGCCGGTCGAGCTCCCAGCCGCCGTGCTCGGCGCGCTCGACGAGCATGCGCGTCACGACGTTGCGGGAGAACTCAGGGGGGAGCACGAGCGTCTCGAACTCCCACTCGATACCGCGACCCGGTGGGCGGCGCTGGATCCTGGCCATCTGGTCTCCCTCCTCGGTGCTCGGTGCTCGGTCCCGGGTCCGACTCAGTCTGCCGACACGTCGTCGAGGGCGTCGACGATCTCGGCGGGCAGGGTCAGCTCCTCGGTGCCGAGCGCACCGTCCAGCTGGGCGGCGGTCCGGGCACCGACGATCGGTGCGGTGACGCCTGGGCGGTCGCGGACCCAGACGAGCGAGACCTCCAGGGGCGTCCAGCCCAGGCCGTCGGCGGCACGGGCGACGGCCTCGACGATGCCGCGGCCGCGCTCGTCGAGGTAGGCGCCCACGAAGCCGGCGAAGTGCTCGGTCGCGGCGCGCGAGTCGGACGGCGTACCGGTGCGGTACTTGCCGGTCAGGACGCCACGGCCCAGGGGCGACCACGGCAGCACGCCCAGGCCGAGCGCCTCGGCGGCCGGGACCACCTCGTGCTCGACGTGGCGGTTGAGCAGGGAGTACTCGACCTGCGTGGAGGCCAGTGGCGTACGTCCGGGCACCGCGCGCTGCCACGTGGCGGCCTGGGCCGTCTGCCAGCCGGTGTAGTTGGAGATGCCGACGTAGGACGCGCGTCCGGAGGACACGGCGAGGTCGAGCGCCGAGAGCGTCTCCTCGACAGGCGTCTCGTCGGTCCACACGTGGACCTGCCACAGGTCGACGTGGTCGACCCCGAGCCGCTGGAGCGAGGCGTCGAGGGTGGTCAGCAGGTTGCCGCGCGAGGTGTTGGTCACCCGCTCGCCCGTGCGTCGGGAGATGCCGGCCTTGGTCGCCAGCACGATGTCGTCGCGCCCGACCACGTCACCGATCAGGGTGCCGATCAGCTCCTCGCTGCGGCCGTCGCCGTAGCCGGCCGCGGTGTCGACCAGGGTGCCGCCCGCCTCGGCGAAGGCGATGAGCTGGTCGCGCGCCTCGTGCTCGTCGGTGTCGCGACCCCAGGTCATGGTGCCCAGCCCCAACCGGGAGACCTTGAGGCCGGTGGCGCCGAGGGAACGCTGCTGCATGGAGGTGAGAGTAGCCACGGGGCGTGCACGGGCGAGCGGGGACGCGCCCGTAGGCTCCGGCCCTGTGATCGATCTCCTCAAAGCCGTGGTCCTCGGAGTCATCCAGGGGCTGACCGAGTTCCTGCCGATCTCGAGCAGCGCCCACCTGCGGATCTTCCCCGAGCTCTTCGGCTGGGGCGACCCGGGAGCCGCGTTCACCGCCGTGATCCAGATCGGCACCGAGCTGGCCGTGCTCATCTACTTCCGGAAGGACATCTGGCGGATCGGCAGTGCCTGGGTGCGCTCGCTGTTCCGGCCCGAGTACCGCGGCACCCTCGACTCCCGCACGGGGTGGTACATCATCGTCGGCTCGCTGCCGATCGTGGTGCTGGGCGTGCTGCTGAAGGACGTGATCGAGCGCGACTTCCGCAACCTCTGGATCGTCGGCACCACGCTGATCGTCATGGGTGTCGTCCTCGGCATCGCCGACCGCATCGGCCGCACGGACCGCACGCTGGCCAGGCTCACGATGAGGGACGCGGTGCTGATGGGCCTGGCGCAGGCGCTCGCGCTGATCCCCGGAGTCTCCAGGTCGGGCGCCACCATCTCGATGGGCCGGTTCCTCGGCTTCGACCGCGAGGCCGCCACCCGGTTCGCCTTCCTGCTCGCCATCCCGGCGGTCGTCGGCGCCGGTCTCTTCGAGCTCAAGGAGATCCCGCACGGCCACAACGACTTCGGCTGGGGGCCGACGATCACCGCGACGGTGGTCTCGTTCATCGTCGGGTACGCCGCGATCGCCTGGCTGCTGCGCTACGTGAGCACGCGCTCCTACCTGCCGTTCGTGATCTACCGGATCCTGCTCGGCTCGGGCACGCTCATCCTGCTCGGTGCGGGAGTCCTGAGCGCCTGAACGTGCGGGCCAGCAGCACCATCGCCACGACCTGGGTGAGCGCCACCACCGCGACCAGCGCGGGCAGCGATCGGTCGTAGAGCCAACCGGCGCCGACGCCGCCGACGACGGCGAGCAGTCCCTGGATGCCGGCGAAGACGCCGTACGCCGTCGCCCGCCGCGGCGCCTCCACCAGGTCGGCGACGACCGCCTTGATCGTGGAGTCCTGCACGCCCTGGGCGCACCCCCACGCGACGACGCCGGCGAGGACGGCCCCGAGCGCCGACCCCAGGGCGAGAGCCGGGACCAGGGCCACGAGCACGGGCACGACCAGCAGGACGCGGGTGCCGGTCCGGTCGTAGACCGAGCCGACGACCAGCGCGGCGACCGCCTCCACGGCCATCGCCCCGGCGTAGACGACCGGCACCGCCGCAACGGGAAGGATCCCGTCGACGGTGAGGTGGTAGCCGATGA
This sequence comes from uncultured Actinomycetota bacterium, assembly GCA_963740115.1. Taxonomy (GTDB): domain Bacteria; phylum Actinomycetota; class Actinomycetes; order Propionibacteriales; family Nocardioidaceae; genus Nocardioides. The sequence continues at coordinate 300,939 of CAVUCQ010000009.1, forward strand.
TGCCGAAGGTCACCAACCCGCCGGTGGTCAGGGAGGCCGCGAACGCATAGCGGAAGAAGTCGCCCGAGAGGCCCGCGCCGACGGCCTCGGCCCACCAGCCGCGAGCCCCCGGGCCGGGAGCGGCCGAGGGCGCGGCGGCGGGCCCGTCGTCGTACACGGCGGGGTCTGGCACGCGGTGGCGCAGGGTCAGGAGCAGCACCATCGCGATCGCCCCCGGCACCGCGAGCACCGCCATGCCCCACCAGAGCGAGCCGACGGCGACGACGCCGGCCACGACCAACGGACCCGCGAACGCGCCGACCTGGTCGAGGGCCTTGTGCACGCCGAAGCCCCGTCCGCGGCCCACGGCGGCGGCGACGTGGGCGAGCAGGGCCGACTTGGAGGGCGAGCGCACGGCCTTGCCGAGGCGCTCGAGCAGGATCATCGTGGCCGCGAAGCCGAGACCGGCGGCGCCGAGCCGCGGAGCCAGTGCGAGCAGCGGCACGCAGACCGCCGTCATGGCGTAGCCGAGGATCGTCAGCGACCAGTAGCGGCCCGTACGGTCCGCGAGCGGCCCGAACGCCAGCCGCAGCACGAGGGCCACCGCCTCACCGGCACCGGTCACCAGCCCCACGACGACGGCCGACGCGCCGAGGGCGGCGAGAATCGGACCGTAGACCGAGCGGGCACCCTCGTAGACCATGTCGGCGGCCAGGCTGACGAAGCCGAACCACCAGACCACCCGCCAGGCGGGGGGCGCGGAGGCTGGCGCGCTCACAACCACCCGGACTTCTTGAACCAGGCGAACAGGCCGACGGCGACCCCGACCATGAGCACGAGGGAGAACGGGTAGCCGTAGGTCCAGTGCAGCTCGGGCATGTGGTCGAAGTTCATCCCGTAGATGCCGGCGATCAGCGTCGGCACCACGACGAGCGCGGCGCCCGCGGAGATCTTGCGCATGTCCTCGTTCTGCTGGACCGAGGCGCGCGCCAGGTGGGCGTCGAACGCGGTGGAGAGCAGGACGTCGAGGTTGTCGATGACCTCCGAGACGCGCTGGAGGTGGTCGGCCACGTCGCGGAAGTAGGTCGCCGTGACCGAGCTGATGAGCCCGTCGGTGGGGGTGGAGAACTTCCGCATCGGCTCCCGCAGCGGCATCACCGCGCGGCGCACCTCGGCGATCTCCCGCTTGAGGATGTAGATGCGCGTCGAGTCGTCGGTGCGTGCGGGGGAGAAGACCGATTCCTCCACCTCGTCGACATCCTCCGCGAGGGAGGACCCGACCCGCTCGTACTCGTCCACCACCCGGTCGCAGATGGCGTACATCACCGCCATGGGTCCGTGCTCCAGCACCTTGGCGCGGTGCTCGAGGTCGCGACGGGAGGCGGCCAGGTCGATGCCCTGCCCGTGCCGGACCGTCACCACGAAGTCCTTGCCGACGAACATGTTGATCTCGCCGGTCTCGACCGCGTCCTCCTCGTCGACGTACCAGAGCGTCTTGAGGACCAGGAACAGCGTGTCGTCGTAGTGCTCGAGCTTGGGCCGCTGGTGGGAGTCGCCCGCGTCCTCCACCGCCAGCGGGTGCAGGTCGAAGGTGCTCGCGATGAGCGCGAGCTCGTCGGGGCTGGGGTCGTGGATGCCGATCCACTGGAAGTCACCCGGCTGGCACGGCACTCGTGCCGAGCCCAGGCTCTGCTCGTCCCCACCCCGACGGGCACCCGCTTGCCCTGGTGGTAGAGCGCGTTGTCGACGATCACCGGCTCAGGCTAGTGCCACTAGGGTCGCTGTCGTGGCTACCGTCCTCCTCGTCCGGCACGGCCGTTCGACCGCCAACGCGACCGGAGTGCTGGCGGGGCGGCTGCCCGGCGTGCACCTCGACGACGCGGGGGTCAAGCAGGCCGTCGCGGTCGGTGACCGGCTCGCGGGCGTACGCCTCGCGGCGGCGGTCACCAGCCCGCTCGAGCGGTGCCGCGAGACGTGCCGCGAGATCATCCGACCGCAGGCCGAGACGCTGCGAGCCAGCACCGAGAAGCAGCTGTCCGAGTGTGACTACGGCGAGTGGCAGGGCCGACCCCTGCGGGAGCTGGCCAAGGAGAAGCTCTGGAAGACGGTGCAGTCGCAGCCGTCGGCGGCCATCTTCCCCGGTGGTGAGTCGATGCGGTCGATGCAGGACCGGGCCGTCGCGGCCATCCGCCGCCACGACGCGCGGGTCACCGCCGAGCACGGCGACGACGCCGTCTGGCTGGCGGTCAGCCACGGCGACCTCATCAAGTCGATCCTCGCCGACGCCGTCGGGACCCACCTCGATCTCTTCCAGCGCATCCACGTCGACCCTGCGTCCGTGTCGATCGTGCGCTACAGCGAGTCGCGCCCCTTCGTGCTCGGCACCAACACCCATGCCGGCGACCTGTCGTGGCTGACCCCGCCGCGGAAGGCCCGGCGCCGTCGTCGTACGGACGCCGAGGTCGGTGGAGGAGCCGGCCCCGGCACCCGCGCCGAACCGCAGCCAGCCACGTCCTAGGGTGAGTGCATGCCCGTCGTGCACCGCTTCGACCCGCCCGAGCGCTTCGTCTCCGGCACCGTTGGCGAGCCCGGCCAGCGCACCTTCTTCCTCCAGGCGCGCGAGGGTGCACGGCTGGTCAGCGTCTCGCTGGAGAAGCAGCAGGTCTCCGCGCTCGCCGAACGCATCGACGAGCTGCTCGACGAGCTGATGGCAGCGACCGGCGACGAGGTGCTGATCCCCGCGATCGCGCCGCGCGACCTCGTCGACAAGCAGCCGCTGGAGCAGCCGATCGAGGAGGAGTTCCGCGCCGGCACCATGACGCTGTCGTGGGACGGCGACGACGAGCGCGTGGTGATCGAGGTCTTCCCGTTCACCGAGGCCGCGGTCGTCTCCCCCGAGCAGCTGCAGGAGGACCTCGAGGACCTGCTCGAGCCGGAGCCCGAGGAGATCTTCCTCGTGCGCATCACCGCCGCCGCCGCTCGCTCGTTCGTCGAGCGGTCACGGTCGGTGGTGGGTGCAGGCCGGCCCGACTGCCCGTTCTGCGGCGAGCCGATCGACCCCGATGGCCACCTGTGCGTGCGGGCCAACGGCTTCCGGCGTCGTGACCCCTGACAGCACCCTCCCGGACGGCTTCCCGACCGGCGAGCTGACGCTCCACGGCCGGATCCTGCCCGCCTCCAACGCGACCTTCGTCGGTGAGATCGACGGGGTCCGTGTGGTCTACAAGCCGATCGCGGGGGAGCGGCCCCTCTGGGACTTCCCCGACGGCACGCTCGCGGCGCGCGAGGTGGCCGCGTACGCCGTCTCGGAGGCGCTGGGGTGGAACATCGTGCCGCCCACCACCCTCGGTGACGGGCCGCACGGCCCGGGCATGGTGCAGCTGTGGCGCGACGAGGTCGAGGACCAGGCACCGGTCGACATCGTCGGCGAGGGCGAGGTGCCCGACGGCTTCCGCCACGTCTTCGACGGCCTCGACGCCCACGACCAGGCGGTGTCGCTGGTGCACGAGGACTCACCGCAGCTGCGGCGGATGGCGCTGTTCGACGTCGTGGTCAACAACGCCGACCGCAAGGGGGGACACGTCCTGCCGATGGCCGACGGGCACCGGCACGGCGTCGACCACGGGCTGACCTTCCACGTCGAGAACAAGCTGCGCACCGTGCTGTGGGGGTGGGTGGGGGAGCCGATCACCGACGAGGAGGCCGCGGGGCTGCGGGGGCTCGCCGCGGCCGTCGACGGCGTGCTCGGCCGCACGCTCGCCGGGCTCCTGGCGGAGCACGAGCTCGCCACCACCACGCGGAGGATCTCCCGGCTGCTGGACCGCGGCGCGTTCCCCGCGCCGGCCACGTCGTCGTACCCGGTCATCCCGTGGCCGCCCTTCTGAGCCGGCCCCTCCCGACCCCCGGATAGGCTGCGGCGCATGCGTGCCTGGTCGTCCCCCGACGTTCCCCGACTGCCTGTGGCGGGCCCGTCCGTGCGGGTGCACGACACCGCTCGCGGGGAGGTGGTGGAGACGCGGCCCGAGGGCCCTGCCCGCATGTACGTCTGCGGCATCACGCCCTACGACGCCACCCACATGGGCCACGCCGCGACCTACGTCGGCTTCGACCTGCTCCACCGTGCCTGGCTCAACGCCGGCCACCACGTCACCTACGTCCAGAACGTCACCGACGTGGACGACCCGCTGCTCGAGCGCGCGACCAAGGTCAAGGTCGACTGGCGCGAGCTCGCCGAGCGGGAGACGCAGCTCTTCCGCGACGACATGGAGGCGCTGCGCGTGCTGCCGCCCGCCCACTACATCGGCGCGGTGGAGTCGATCCCGCAGGTCATCGAGCTGATCCAGCGACTGGAGGAGGCCGGCGCGGTCTACCGCGTCGAGGACGACCTCTACTTCTCCGTCACCGCCGACGCGGCCTTCGGTGAGGTGTCCGGCCTCGACCGCGAGGCGATGCTCGAGGTCTTCTCCGACCGCGGCGGTGACCCCGACCGGGAGGGCAAGAAGGATCCGCTCGACTGCCTGCTCTGGCGTGCCGAGCGCCCCGGCGAGCCGGCCTGGGACAGCCCGTGGGGCCCCGGCCGCCCCGGCTGGCACATCGAGTGCTCGGCCATCGCGCTCGACCGTCTCGGCACCGCCTTCGACGTCCAGGGCGGCGGCAGCGACCTCGCCTTCCCCCACCACGAGATGTCGGCGGGAGAGGCCCAGGTCGCGCACCCCGGCGAGCGGTTCGCCCGGGCCTACACGCACGCCGGGATGGTGGCCTACGACGGCGAGAAGATGTCGAAGTCGAAGGGCAACCTGGTCTTCGTCTCCGCGCTCCGCATGAGCGAGGTCGACCCGATGGCGATCCGGCTGGTGCTGCTGCGCCACCACTACCGCAGCGACTGGGAGTGGACCGACGACCAGCTCTGGGATGCCGTGGACACGCTCGCCGACTGGCGGCGGGCCCTCGCGCTCGGCCACGGCGCCCCTTCGGCGCCCGTGGCGGACCGCGTGCTGGCCGCGCTGGCCGACGACCTCGACGCCCCGGCCGCCGTGCGGGCGGTGCAGGAGTGGGTCGATGCCACCCTCGGCACGACCGGCCTGGCGGACACCTCCGACCACGAGGCGGCGCCGGCGATCCACCGGCTGCTCGACGCGGCGCTCGGCCTGTCGCTCTGACGTACGCCCTCTGCTCGCGCGGCCAGCGGCGGCTCGCGGGGGCGGTGCGGGAGCCACGTTCGAGCGCCCCCACATGTGGCTGGGCCACCAGGCCGAGGGAGGGTCAGTCGGTGTCGCGGCGCTTGAGGTAGCGCTCGAACTCGCGGGCGATGGCCTCGCCGCTCGCCTCGGGCAGGTCGGCGGTGTCGCGGGTCTCCTCGAGCGCCCGGACGTAGTCGGCCACGTCCTCGTCCTCGGCGGCGAGCTCGTCGACGCCGCGCTCCCAGGCCTTGGCGTCGTCGGGGAGGTCACCCAGCGGCATCGGCGCCTGGAGCAGCTCCTCCAGCTGGCCGAGCAGCGCGAGGGTGGCCTTGGGACACGGCGGCTGCGCGACGTAGTGGGGGACCGCGGCCCAGTAGGACACCGCGGGGATGTCGAGCTGGGTGCACGCGTCGTTGAAGACGCCGACGATGCCGGTCGGGCCTTCGTAGGTCGACTGCTCGACGTCGAGCCGGTCGACGAGCTCGGGCTCGGTGGCCGTACCCGACACCGGGATCGGCCGCGTGTGCGGTGTGTCGGCGAGCAGCGCGCCCAGCGTGACGACCAGCTCGGCGCCCAGGTCGTCGCAGGCCGCGAGGAGCTCGGCGCAGAACTGCCGCCACTTCATGCTCGGCTCGATCCCCCGGACCAGGATGACGTCGCGGTCGAGCTCGGCCGGGCGTGCCACCGCGATCCGGGTGGTGGGCCAGGTGAGCCGGCGATGGCCGTTGTGGTCGGTGCTGATCACGGGGCGGTTGACCTGGAAGTCGTAGAACTCCTCGGGATCGATGGCGCCGATGACCTCGGCCTTCCATTGCTCCATCAGGTGGTCGACCAGTCCGGAGGCCGCGTCGGCAGCGTCGTTCCATCCCTCGAAGGCGGCGATCACCACGGGGGAGACCAGGTCCTGCACGTCGTCGAACTCGATCACCCTGCCAGCCTAGGGCGCGCGACCCAGCAGGTTGGCGTGATTTCGTCCCAGCGATTTCGCGGGGGGTGTCAGCGGTGCCACCATGTGGGAACTCCGTCCGCCTCCCGGACACGGTTCCTAGGCTGGTCCCAGGCCAGCGAGACCGTACGCCGACAAGAGGCCCTACCCGAGAGGATGGCCGCCCGTGGAGCCGCAGCACCGCCCCGACGCCACCGACGCACTGACGTCGATCCTGAGCGAGCGGATCATGGTGCTGGACGGGGCCATGGGCACGGCGATCCAGCGGGACCGGCCCGACGAGGCCGGCTACCGAGGCGACAGGTTCGCCGACCACCCGAGCGACCTGATCGGCAACAACGACCTGCTGACGCTGACGCAGCCGCAGCTGATCCGGGCGATCCACGAGGACTACCTGGCTGCCGGCGCCGACGTCATCGAGACCAACACGTTCAACGCCAACGCGGTCTCGTTGTCCGACTACGGCCTCGAGGACCTGGCCTACGAGCTCAACTACGAGTCGGCCCGCCTGGCACGCGCGGCCGCCGACGCGAAGGCCACCGCGGAGCGGCCACGCTGGGTGGCCGGAGCCCTCGGACCGACGACCCGCACCGCCTCGATCTCACCCGACGTCAACGACCCCGGCGCCCGCAACGTCTCCTTCGACCAGCTGGCCGAGGCCTACCTCGTCGCCGCCCGCGGCCTCGTCGACGGCGGGTCGGACCTGCTGATGATCGAGACGATCTTCGACACCCTCAACGCCAAGGCCGCGATCTTCGCCGTCGAGACCCTCTTCGAGGAGCACGGGCGACGCTGGCCGGTGATCGTCTCCGGCACGATCACCGACGCGTCCGGTCGCACCCTGTCGGGGCAGGTCACCGAGGCTTTCTGGGACTCCATCCGCCACGCGCGCCCCCTCGCCGTCGGTCTCAACTGTGCCCTGGGTGCCCGCGACATGCGCCCCTACGTCGCCGAGCTGTCGCGGCTCGCCGACTCCTTCGTCTCGGTCTACCCCAACGCGGGGCTGCCCAACGCCTTCGGCGAGTACGACGAGACGCCCGACCAGACGGCCGCCGTCCTGGCCGAGTTCGCCGACGCCGGCTTCCTCAACTTCGTCGGCGGGTGCTGCGGCACCACGCCCGAGCACATCGCCGCGATCGCCAGGGCCGTCGAGGGCAAGGCGCGCCGCGAGCCGGTGGAGCACCAGCCCGTGATGCGCCTGTCCGGTCTGGAGCCGCTGACGATCACGGAGGAGAGCCTGTTCGTCAACGTCGGCGAACGCACCAACATCACCGGCTCCGCCCGGTTCCGCAAGCTCATCAAGGACGGCGACTACGACACCGCCCTGAGCGTCGCCGCCCAGCAGGTCGAGTCCGGGGCCCAGGTCATCGACGTCAACATGGACGAGGGGATGATCGACGGCGTCGCCGCGATGGACCGCTTCCTCAAGCTGATCGCCGCCGAGCCCGACATCAGCCGGGTGCCGGTGATGGTCGACTCCTCCAAGTGGGAGGTGATCGAGGCGGGCCTCAAGTGCGTCCAGGGCAAGGCGATCGTCAACTCGATCTCGATGAAGGAGGGCGAGGAGCCCTTCCGCGAGCACGCACGCCTGTGCCGCAAGTACGGCGCCGCGGTGGTCGTCATGGCCTTCGACGAGGACGGCCAGGCCGACAACCTCGAGCGCCGCAAGGCCATCTGCCGGCGGGCCTACGACATCCTGGTGGACGAGGTCGGCTTCCCGCCCGAGGACATCATCTTCGACCCCAACGTCTTCGCGGTCGCGACCGGCATCGAGGAGCACGCCACCTACGGCGAGGACTTCATCGAGGCCACCCGCTGGATCAAGCAGAACCTCCCCGGGGCGAAGGTCAGCGGCGGCATCTCCAACGTGTCGTTCTCCTTCCGGGGCAACAACCCGGTGCGCGAGGCCATCCACGCTGTCTTCCTCTTCCACGCCATCCGGGCGGGCCTCGACATGGGCATCGTCAACGCCGGCGCGCTCGTGGTCTACGACGAGGTCGACGCCGAGCTGCGTGAGCGGATCGAGGACGTGGTGCTCAACCGCCGTGCCGACGCGGCCGAGCGACTGCTGGAGATCGCCGAGCGCTACAACGTCGGGACCGACGAGGTGGAGCAGGCCGAGGACGAGTGGCGCAGCCTGCCGATCGGCGAGCGCATCACCCACGCCCTCGTGAAGGGCATCGACGCCCACGTCGAGGCAGACACCGAGATCCTGCGCCAGGAGATCGCCGAGCGGGGCGGCCGGCCGATCGAGGTCATCGAGGGCCCCCTCATGGACGGGATGAACGTCGTCGGCGACCTGTTCGGCGCCGGCAAGATGTTCCTGCCCCAGGTCGTGAAGAGTGCCCGCGTGATGAAGAAGGCGGTCGCCTACCTGATCCCCTTCATCGAGCAGGAGAAGCTCGACAACCCCGCGCTCGCCACCGCCAAGGACACCAACGGCACCATCGTGATGGCGACGGTCAAGGGCGACGTCCACGACATCGGCAAGAACATCGTCGGTGTGGTGCTCCAGTGCAACAACTACGAGGTGATCGACCTCGGCGTGATGGTGCCCGCCCAGAAGATCCTCGACACGGCGACCGAGGTCGGTGCCGACATCATCGGCCTCTCGGGCCTGATCACGCCCTCGCTCGACGAGATGGTCAACTTCGCCTCCGAGATGCAGCGCCAGGGACTCACCATCCCCCTGCTCATCGGCGGCGCGACCACCTCACGCGCCCACACCGCGGTGAAGGTCGACCCCAAGTACGACGGCCCCGTGGTGTGGGTCAAGGACGCCTCCCGCTCCGTGCCGACGGCCGCGGCGCTGCTGCACGAGACCGGCCGCGCCAAGCTCCTCGCCGACGTGCAGACCGACTTCGACGCGCTGCGCGCCCGCCACGCCACCAAGCACGACCGTCCGATGGTCACGCTCGAGGCGGCCCGCGCCAATGCCACCCAGATCGACTGGACCGGCTACCGGCCACCCAAGCCGCACCTGCTCCTCCAGCAGGACCGCGCCGTCTCGACCCTCGTGGGCACGCGCGCCACCCAGCACGTACGGGTGCTGCGCGACTACGACCTCGCGTCCCTGCGCAAGTACATCGACTGGCAGCCGTTCTTCAACGCCTGGGAGATGAAGGGAGCCTTCCCCGACATCCTCAACAACCCCAGCTCCGGGCCGGCCGCGCGCAAGCTCTACGACGACGCGCAGGCGATGCTCGACCGGGCGATCGAGGAGAAGTGGATCCGCGCCCACGGCGTCGTCGGCTTGTTCCCGGCGAGCTCGGTCGGGGACGACGTCGAGGTCTATCTCGACGACGACCGCCGCGAGGTGCACGCGACCCTGCGCCACCTGCGCCAGCAGGGCGAGCACCGCGAGGGCGTGCCCAACCGTTCGCTGGCCGACTACGTGGCACCCAAGGAGACCGGCCTGCGGGACTACGTCGGCGCCTTCGCGGTGACGGCGGGCGACGGCCTGGCCGAGCGCGTACGCGCCTTCCGCGAGGACCTCGACGACTACAACGCGATCCTGCTGGAGTCGCTGGGCGACCGGCTGGCCGAGGCCTTCGCCGAGCGGCTGCACGAACGGGTCCGCAAGGAGCTGTGGGGCTACGCCCCCGACGAGTCCCTCGACAACGTGGGCCTGATCAAGGAGCAGTACGCCGGCATCCGCCCGGCGCCCGGCTACCCCGCCTGCCCGGAGCACACCGAGAAGCAGACGCTCTGGGAGCTCCTCGACGTCGAGGAGCACACCGGCATCACGCTCACCGAGTCGATGGCCATGTGGCCCGGCGCCTCGGTGAGCGGCTTCTACTACTCCCACCCGCAGTCCCAGTACTTCGTGGTGGGCCGGCTGGCCCGCGACCAGGTCGCCGACTACGCCGAGCGCAAGGGCTGGACCCTCGCCGAGGCCGAGCGCTGGCTCTCACCCAACCTGGGCTACGACCCCGAGGACTGACCCCGAGGACCGGCCCGGCGATACGTCAGGCGACCACGGCCGCCAGCATCACCAGGGGGAGCGAGACCACCGACGCCACCGACGTGACGAGCGTCAGGGTCTTCAGCGTCCCCTTGGTGGAGAGGCCCAGCAGCGACTTGAACATCCAGAAGAAGTTGCTGTTGACCTGCAGCGCGAACATGGCGCCGGACGCGATGGCCAGGCCGATGACGATGGGGGAGACGGTCAGCGAGTCGAGGATCGGCGCGATGATGCCGGCAGCGGTGATCGCCGCCACCGACACCGAGCCGATCGCGAGGTGGAGCACCGCGGCGATGAACCACGCCAGCAGGATGCTGAGCACCACGGGGGCGCCCTCATCCGCCTGGAACAGGTCGGCGAGGACGGCGTCGAGGCCGGTCGCCTCGATCACAGCGCCCAGCGAGCCGCCCACACCGGTGATGAGCAGGATCTCGCCGGTGGTGTGGAAGCCGTCCTCCATCGCCTCGTTGGTGTGCTCCCTGCCGGCCGATGCCCGAGAGAGTCCGTAGGCACCGAGCAGCCCGATGAACAGGGCGATGTTGGCGTCGCCGAGGAAAGCGATGAAGGCGGTCGACCAGCCACCGAGCTCGGCGAAGGCGCCGAAGGCGATGAGCAGAAGCGGCACGAGGATCGGCAGCATCAGGACCGCCAGCGGCAGGCGTCGTACGCCCTTCTCGGCCTCCGCGTGGCTGGCTTCCCGCTCGGTCCGATGGAGCGCCTCCTCGGCGGTTTCCGCCTCGCCGGTCAGGTAGGCGCTGTCCGCCGCCTCCTGCTCGGCCATCGCCTCGTCGACCTCCTCGTCGGTCTCGGGGTTCCAGAACCCGCCCGCGTGGAACAGCAGGCGCATCAGCAGCGTCGACACGAGCGCCGTCACCAGGCCGATGACGACGCCGTAGAGGAGCCAGTCGCCGAGGCGGATGTCGAGGAGACCGGCGATGGAGATGGCGGCGAGGCCGGGGATGACGAAGACGTAGCCGGCGAAGATGCCGCAGCCCAGCGCCGAGGCCAGGACGGGCAGGCCGATCCTGCCGATGAACGGCGACGCGGACCGCGCCACGGGTGCGGCCAGGACGACCTGCACGTCGACGTAGATCGACGGCATCACCACGGCCAGCACCGACGTGAGGGCGTAGGGGAGCCGCCCGGCTCCCACGCTCTTGACGAGCAGCCCCACCAGGCGGCGGAACGCACCCGTGGAGTGCAGCAATGCGCCGATCAGCACCCCGAAGCCGATGAGCAGGCCTACCTCGGCCATGATCCCGCCGAAGCCGGTGGTGATCGCCTCGATGGTGCCGGCGAAGCCCACGCCGGCGGCCAGGCCGAGGTAGAGCGATCCGAGGATCAGCGAGATCACCGGGTCGACGCGCGCCTTGATGATCAGCGCGATGACCAGGACGATCGCGATGGCTGTGTGGACGGCGACCATGGAGTGCTCCTTCGGGACCCGAGTGGCCCTCTGTCTACCGGTGCGGGGTGGGGCTTGGCCAGCGTCGGCGCGTGGACGTGGGCTGGAGGCCGGGCCGCGCCGCCTGCTCGATAGGCTCCCGGCGTGACTCCTCCGGCGGCACCGACGACCCTGCCCGCGGCCGTCCTGTGGGACATGGACGGCACCCTCGTCGACACCGAGCCGTACTGGATCGAGACCGAGTACGCGATGGCGGACAAGTACGGCGGCACCTGGTCGCACGAGCACGCGATGAACCTGGTGGGTAGTGCCCTCCTGGAGTCGGGGGACTACATCCGGGTGCACATGGGCATCGACCGCACGCCCCAGCAGATCGTGGACGAGCTCCTCGACGGGGTGGTCGCCCGGGTCGAGGTCGACGTGCCGTGGCGACCCGGTGCCCGCGAGCTGCTGACCGACCTGAACGAACGAGGCGTGCCCTGCGCGCTGGTGACGATGTCGTGGCAGCGTTTCGTCGAGCCGATCCTCGCGGAGCTGCCGACCGGCATGTTCGCCACCGTGGTGACGGGCGACCGGGTCGAGCTCGGCAAGCCGCACCCCGAGCCCTACCTCACGGCGGCGGCGGAGCTCGGCCTGGCGGCCGAGGACTGCGTCGCGATCGAGGACTCCAACACCGGTGCCAAGTCGGCCGTCGCGGCCGGGTGCACGGTGCTGTGCGTGCCCCACCACGTGCCGATCCTCGAGGGGGAGCGCCGGGTGTTCGCCGACACGCTCGAGGGGATGGACAGCGCCGGGCTCGCGCGCCTCGTGGCGGGCCGGACCGAGCCTTCCGGGGCGTCCAACACGTGACCGGACCGTGACCGTGTCGGTGTGGCAGGGCTCACATTCGCAGGTCTAGGGTGCTGGACGACCCCCGATCGCATACCGGACGGAAGGACCTCGGATGTCTCCGAAACGCACCGTGGCGACATGGACCACGGCAGTCCTGGCAGCCGCCACCCTGGCGAGCTGTGCCGACAGCCAGCGCGACGACGACGGCGGTGAGGGCGGCGGCAGCGAGGACGCCGGCACCTTCATCTTCGGTGCCGCCGGCGCTCCCGAAATGTTCGACCCCTTCTACGCCACGGACGGCGAGACGTTCCGGATCACCCGCCAGATGTTCGAGGGACTCCTCGGCATCGAGCCCGGCAGCGCCGAGGTGGTCCCCGAGCTCGCCACCGAGTGGACGCCCAACGAGGACGGCACCGAGTGGACCTTCACGCTGCGTGACGACGTGACGTTCCACGACGGGGAGCCCTTCAACGCCGAGGCGGTCTGCTACAACTTCGAGCGGATGTTCGACCAGAACGAGGCCGGCCAGGTCGCCGCCGAGTACTGGGGCTACGTCATGGGCGCGTATGCCAACGACGCCGAGAACTCGCTCTACCAGGGTTGCGAGGCCACCGACGAGTTCGAGGCGACGGTCTCGATCAGCGGCCCGACGTCGGGCTTCCCGACCATGCTGACCCTGGAGTCGCTCTCGATGCAGTCGCCCAAGGCGCTCGAGGAGGGTGACGCCAACGGCATCGCCGCCGAGGGCGAGGGCTTCAGCTTCCCGGCCTACGCCGACGCACCCGTCGGCACCGGTCCCTTCACCTTCGGTGAGTACGACGAGGCCAACGGCTCGATCACCCTGGAGCGCAACGACGACTACTGGGGCGAGCAGGCCAAGTCCAGCGAGATCGTCTTCCGGGTGATCCCCGACGAGAGCACCCGGCGCCAGGAGCTCGAGGCCGGCAGCATCAACGGCTACGACCTCCCCAACCCGGTCGACTGGGCCGGTCTCGAGGAGGAGGGCAACAGCGTCGAGGTGCGCGACCCGTTCAACATCCTCTACCTCGGACTCAACCCCGAGGCGAACCCGCAGCTCAAGGACCTCAAGGTGCGGCAGGCGATCTACCACGCCCTCAACCGCGAGCAGCTGGTCCAGAGCCAGCTGCCGGAGGGTGCGGCGGTCGCGACGCAGTTCATGCCCGACACGGTCAGCGGCTACAACACCAGCATCGAGCCCTACGCCTACGACCCCGAGGAGGCCAAGCGACTGCTCGCCGAGGCCGGCGCAGAGGGCATGACGCTCGAGTTCGCCTACCCCACGGAGGTCACCCGGCCCTACATGCCGGACCCGGAGAAGATCTACGAGGCGCTGCGCACCGACCTCGAGGCGGTCGGCATCAAGGTGAAGGTGGCGACGGCCTCCTGGAACGGTGGCTACCTCGACAACGTGTCCGGTGAGCCCGGCAAGTACGACGCCTACATCCTGGGCTGGACCGGTGACTACGACTCGGCCTACAACTTCATCGGCACGTTCTTCGGCAACCTGAAGGACAACGACTTCGGCACCGACGTCATGCCGTGGGGCAAGCAGCTGGCCGACGACCTCAAGGCGGCCGACGCGACCGTCGACGAGGCCGAGCGGGGCGCGGCGTTCGAGGAGATCAACCGCCAGATCATGGAGGAGTACCTTCCCGGCCTGCCGATCAGCCACTCGCCCCCCGCCCTGGTCGTCGGACCCGGCGTGGAGGGCGTGGTCCCCAGCCCGCTCACGGCCGAGGAGTTCGACACGGTCACGGTCGGAGGAGAGTGACTCCCACTCGTCGCTGACCGACCTGCGACAGGTCCGGGGGTCGTCATGAACGACGGCCCCCGGACAGCGCAGGCGTGGGAGGAGATCCATGCTTCGCTTTGTCCTACGACGGCTGATCCAGATGATCCTGGTCGTCCTCGTGCTCTCGATGCTCGTGTTCGGCTGGCTGCGCTCGCTCCCGGGTGGGCCGGTCTCGGCGATCCTCGGCGAGCGGCAGACCACCGAGCGCCGGGAGGCCCTGGAGGCCGCCCTCGGGCTCGACCAGCCCCTGCCGGTGCAGTACCTGAAGTTCATGGAGCGCGCGGTCCAGGGCAACTTCGGCGTCTCCACCAAGGTGCTGCCCGGCGAGGACGCGCTCGACGTCTTCTGGTCGAGGCTGCCGGCGACGATCGAGCTGTCGCTGCTGGCGCTGTTCATCGCCATCACCCTCGCGATCCCGCTCGGCTACATCTCCGCCCGCCGGCGGGGGTCGCTCACGGACACGAGCGCAGTGATCTTCTCCCTGATCGGGGTCGCGGTTCCGGTGTTCTTCACCGCGTTCCTCCTCAAGTACTTCATGGCCGTCGAGTGGCAGGTGCTGCCGGTCTCCGGTCGCCAGACAACGGGCCTCGACGCCACCCGGGTGACGGGCTTGTTCGTCCTCGACGGGGTCCTCACCCGCGAGTGGGATGCCTCGTGGGACGCGCTCAAGCACCTCATCCTTCCGGCGCTCGCCCTGGCCACGATCCCCTTCTCGGTGATCTTCCGGATCACCCGCGCCTCGGTGCTCGACGTGCTCGACGAGGACTACGTCCGCACCGCCGAGGCCAAGGGCCTCACCGCCCAGGTCATCCGCGGCCGCCACGTGATGCGCAACGCGATGCTCCCCGTGGTCACGACCATCGGCCTCCAGGTCGGCGGCCTCCTCGCGGGCGCGATCCTGACCGAGACCGTGTTCTCCTACCGCGGGGTGGGCGACGCGCTCGCCACCTCCTTCCGGGAGAAGGACTACGCCGTGCTGCAGGTCCTCATCCTGGCCACGGCCGTCATCTACGTGCTGGTGAACCTCGTGGTCGACATCGCCTACGCGGTCCTCGACCCGCGGATCAGGACGAGGTGACCTGACATGAACGACTCCACCTCCGACCAGACGTCCGACCACACGTCCGACACGGCGTCCGCCACGACGGCCCCCCGGACCAGCGACGAGGCGCCGCGCCGCCCGTCGTACGGCCAGCGCCGGCGCGACCGCCTCGACGCCCTCGCGACGGCCGGGTCCGTCGACGACGAGCCCGGCGTGTCGCTCATCCGCAGTGCGTGGAGCCGCCTGCGCCGCAACCCGGTCTTCCTCCTCGGCCTCGCGATCACCGTCGCCTTCGTCGTGCTGGCGATCATCGCCCCGTGGATCGCCCCGTGGGACCCGACCGACCGGCCCCTGCTGCCGAAGGTGCGTCCGCAGTCGAACCCCGTGCCCGGTCCCGAGCCGGGCCACCTCCTCGGCGGCGACGACCGCGGTCGTGACCTCTTCTCGCGCCTGATCGTGGGGAGTCGCCAGACCCTCGTCGTGGGTGTCTGCGCCACCCTGTTCGGCCTGCTGGGCGGGCTCGTGCTCGGCACCCTCGCCGGCGCGATCGGCGGCTGGGTCGACTCCTTCGTCATGCGCGTCGTCGACGTCATGCTGTCGATCCCCTCGCTGCTGCTGGCCTTCACGATCGCCTCGCTCGCCCGGAGCCCGAGCCAGTGGACGCTGATCGTGGCGATCGCGGTGGTCCAGGTGCCGGTCTTCGCCCGGCTGCTGCGCGGCTCGTTGCTGGCCCAGCGCACGAGCGACCACGTCCTCGCGGCACGCTCGCTGGGGGTGAAGCAGCGCGCCATCGTGTTCCGGCACATGCTGCCCAACGCGCTCGGGCCGGTGATCGTCCAGGCGACCCTCTCGCTGGCGATCGCGATCATCGATGCGGCAGCACTGTCGTTCCTGGGGCTCGGCAACCCCGACCAGAGACAACCCGAGTGGGGGCAGATGCTCGGCCTGGCACAGCGATACATCTCCGAGGCTCCGCACCTGGCCTTCTACCCGGCAGGGTGCATCATCGTCGTCGCCCTCGGGTTCACGCTGATGGGCGAGTCGCTCCGCGAGGCGCTCGACCCGAAGTCGAGGAGGTGACCACGTGACCCAGCACCAGACGATCCGCCACTACGCCGGGATCGACCGAGCCGCTCCTGTCCGTCCGCGACCTGCGCGTCACCTTCCAACGGCAGGGCGAGAAGGCGTTCCATGCCGTCGACGGCGTGAGCTTCGACGTACGACCGGGACAGACCGTCGGCCTCGTCGGTGAGTCCGGCTGCGGCAAGTCGGTGACGTCCCTGGCGATCATGGGCCTGCTCCCGGGGCGGGGCAACACGGTCGAGGGCTCGGCGATCTTCGACGGCGAGGACCTGCTGTCGCTCTCGCCGTCCGCCATGCGCGACCGCAGGGGCGCCGACATCGCCATGATCTTCCAGGACCCCCTCTCGTCGCTCAACCCGGTCGTGACCATCGGTCGCCAGGTCACCGAGGTCATGGAGCGCCACCGCGGGATGAGCCGCAAGGAGGCGACGCCGCAGGCGGTCGAGCTCCTCGAGCGCGTCGGCATCCCGGACCCGAAGGCCCGGCTCGTCAACTACCCCCACCAGCTCAGCGGCGGCATGCGCCAGCGGGCCCTCATCGCCATGGCGCTGGCCTGCAGCCCGCGACTGCTGATCGCCGACGAGCCCACCACCGCCCTCGACGTGACGATCCAGGCACAGATCCTGGCCCTGCTGAAGGAGCTGGTGGTCGACACCGGCACCGCCCTGGTGATGATCACCCACGACCTCGGCGTGGTGGCCGGGCTGTGTGACGAGGTCAACGTCCTCTACGGCGGCAAGATCGTCGAGCGTGGCGGTCGCCACGGCCTGTTCCAGCGCCCGCGCCACCCCTACACCGTCGGGCTGCTGAACTCGATCCCGCGGCTCGACGCACCGCGTGGCGAGAAGCTGACACCGGTGCCCGGCTCCGTGGCCGACAACCTCCCGTGGGACTCGGCGTGCGCGTTCGCGCCGCGCTGCCCCAACGTCCTGGACGTCTGCACGCAGGAGCAGCCCGGATGGGACGGCGACCAGGTCGTCGGCTACCGCTGCTTCAACCCGATGGGAGGACCGCGGTGAGCGAGACGGCCAGCACGACGGTGAGCGAGCCGTCCGGCCCCCCCTCGGAGGTGCTCGTCGAGGTCACCGGACTCGAGGTGTACTTCCCGATCAAGAGCGGGCTGCTCTTCGACCGGACCGTGGGCCACGTGCGTGCCGTCGACGGCGTCGACCTGAGCATCCGTCGCGGTGAGACCTACGGACTGGTCGGGGAGTCCGGCTGCGGCAAGTCCACGCTCGGCAAGGCCATCCTCAACCTCGAGCCGCCGACCGCCGGCTCCGTCGTCCTGGACGGCGTCGACATCTCCTCCCTGAGGGGCGAGGCACTGCGCAGGGAGCGCAAGCGCTTCCAGATGGTGTTCCAGGATCCGCTCTCCAGCCTGGACCCGCGCCAGACCGTGGAGTCCCTCCTCCTGGAAGGCATGGGTGCACACGGCCTCGACACCGACAAGGCGGCGACCCGCACCCGCCTGCGCGAGCTGATGTCGGACGTCGGACTGCCCGTGGCCGCGCTCAGCAAGTACCCGCATGAGTTCTCCGGCGGCCAGCGCCAGCGCATCGGCATCGCCCGGGCCCTGTCGGTGCAGCCCGACCTGATCGTCGCGGACGAGCCGGTGAGCGCCCTGGATGTGTCCATCCAGGCACAGGTCATCAACCTGCTCCAGGACCTCCAGGACAAGCTCGGCCTGACCTACCTCGTGGTCGCGCACGACCTCGCCGTGGTCCGCCACATCAGCGACCGGATCGGCGTGATGTACCTCGGGAGCCTGGTGGAGGAGTCCGGCGCTGCGGAGCTCTACGACGTACCGCTCCACCCCTACACGCGGGCGCTCATGTCGGCCGTGCCCGTGCCCGACCCGGTGGTCGAGGACTCGCGGGAGCAGATCCTGCTCTCGGGCGACCTGCCCTCGCCGGCCAACCCACCGACCGGCTGCCGCTTCCACACGCGGTGCCCGTGGCGGCAGGAGACGCGGTGCGACACCGAACGGCCCGAGCTGCGGGTCGTCGAGGTGCCGGGCGCGACCGCGCAGCACCGCGTGGCCTGCCACTTCGCCGAGGAGATCGCCTCGGGTGCGCTGGAACGGCACGAGGTGGCTCCCGAGCTCGTGGCGGAGGGCTTCACCGGCGGTGGCCCCGTCGGCCCCGTCACCCCGCCGGACGCCTACATCGCGCACTGACGGCGGCCCCCGGCCAAGAGGCTCAGTCGTCCGCCTCGTCGGTCGAGACGTCGGGGACCGGAGCCGGACGCTCGGGCAACGGCGGGACGGTGCCACCCTTCGTGGGGCAGAACTCGTGGTAGGAGCACCAGTCGCACAGCCGGGACGGGCTCGGTCGCCAGTCCGCCGTCTCGTGCGCCAGCTGGATGGCGGCCCACACGGCCTCGACCTTGCGCTCGGTGGCTCGCAGGTCGTCCTCGTCGGGCTCGTAGCGCAGGATCTCGCCGTTGCCGAGGTAGATCAGCTGCAGCATCGACGGCACGACGCCCCGCAGGCGCCAGATGACGAGCGCGTAGAACTTCATCTGGAACAGCGCTTTGGCCTCGTAGCCCACGCCGGGGCTGCGGCCGCTCTTGTAGTCGACGATCCTGATCCGGCCGTCGGGCGCCACGTCGATGCGGTCGACGAAGCCGCGCAGCAGCAGCTTGGAGTCGAGCAGCGCCTCGACGTAGAGGCTCACGGTCGGCGGGCTCGAGGCGCCGGGGATCCTCGAGCTCGAAGTAGCGGTCGAGGACGGTGCGGCAGGAGGTGAGCCAGGTCGCGACGTCCGCGCCCTCGCCGCCGAACATCTCGCCGAGACCGGGCTCGGCCTCGAGCAGCACGTCCCACGTCGGGACGAGCAGGTCCGCAGCGCGCTCCGGCGTGCGGTCGAGCGCGGGCAGGTCGAAGAGGTCCTCGAGCACCTTGTGCACGACGGTGCCGCGGACCGCGTCGGGCGAGGGCTCCTCGGGCAGGCGGTCGATGGTGCGGAAGCGGTACATCAGGGGGCAGCTCATGAAGTCGCCCGCCCTGCTGGGCGAGATCGCCCCCAGCACGTGGACCCCGTCGACCGGCGTGGAGATCCGCTCCGCCGGCGATGCCTCGATCAGCGCGGGCCGGAGGGCGGGCTCGAGGGCCGGCTCGGGCGCTGGGCCGAGCGCGGGGGAGAGGGGTCCGGGAGGCGTGATCGACATGACGCCGTCACCCTAGGCGAGGCGTACGACAGCGCCCGGCGCCACCGGCGGCGTGGGCGGCATTGGCTAGGGTCGTGGGGTGCCCGACCCCACCGATCCGGCCGCTCCAGGGCGGCGGGCTGCTCCGACCCCTCGAGCGCCGGGCACGCTGCGGATCGGGTCGATCGCGGGCATCGACGTCCTCATCACCGGGTCGTGGTTCATCGTCGCGGCCCTGATCTCCGTGGGGTTCGCGCCTCGCATCGAGATCGAGCAGCCGGGTCTCGGGTTCTGGAAGTACGTCGCGGGCTTCGTCTTCGCGGTCGTCCTCTATCTCTCCGTGCTGCTGCACGAGGCGTCCCACGCCATCGTCGCGCAGCGCCTCGGCTACGGCGTCACCTCGATCACGCTGCACTTCCTCGGCGGCATGACGGAGATCGACGGCACGTCGCGCCGGCCGCGGCACGAGTTCTGGATCGCCGTGGTCGGACCCCTGACCTCGATCGCGGTCGGGGCGGCCGCGGGGGCCGCCTGGCTCGTCGTCCCCGACGGTCTGGTGCGGCTGGCGCTCGGGGGCCTGGCCCTGTCCAACCTGGTGATCGGTGTCCTCAACCTCGTGCCTGGGCTGCCGCTCGACGGCGGCCGGGTCCTGAAGGCCCTCGTCTGGGGCGCCTCGGGCAACCAGCACCGCGCCACCCTCGTGGCCGGCTGGGGCGGACGGATCGCCGCGCTCGCCCTCCTGGTGTGGCCGATCGTGCAGGAGCCACTGACCGGGGTGGAGCCCACCCTCATGGACATCGTGCTGGTCTTCATCCTCGGCCTCTTCCTGTGGACCGGAGCGACGGCCGCGATGGCTCACGCCAGGATCCGTGAGCGCCTCCCCGCGCTCGTCGCGCGCCCCCTCGCGCGTCGTACGCTCACCGTGCCCGAGGACCTTCCGCTCGGCGAGGCCGTGCGCCGCGCCCAGGAGGCACAGGCCGGCAGCATCGTGACGGTCTCGCCCGACGGCACCCCTCGGGGCATCGTCAGCGAGGCGGCGGTCAGCGCCATGCCCGAGGACCGTCGCCCGTGGGTGCCGGTGTCGACCGTCACCCGAGCCATGGAGGAGGGGCTGAGCCTGCCCGCCGACGTGGCCGGGGAGGACCTCATCCTCGCCATCAGCCGGCGCCCCGCCGAGGAGTACCTCCTGGTCGAGGCGGACGGTCGGATCTACGGCGTGCTGTCCACCGCCGACGTCGATCGCGCGTTCCGCGAGGGTGCCGCCGGCTGAGCGACGCGCCGGATGGGTGGACGCGCCTGTCGGCCACTAGGGTCTGCGCCATGTCCGAGCCCTCTCCCGACGTCCCCGCCGAGGCCTGGTCCGGCGTCCACCGCGGCCCCCTGCGCGAGGGCGAGTGGGTGCGGCTGGTCGACCAGAAGGGGCGCAAGCACAACTTCGAGCTGGTCGCCGGCAAGCGGTTCTTCTCCAACAAGGGCCACCTCGACCACGACGACATGATCGGCCGCGACGAGGGCTTCACGCTCACCTCGTCGGCCGGCGGGCAGTACCTCG
Organism: uncultured Actinomycetota bacterium; assembly: GCA_963740115.1. Lineage (GTDB taxonomy): Bacteria > Actinomycetota > Actinomycetes > Propionibacteriales > Nocardioidaceae > Nocardioides. Next base: position 321,881 of record CAVUCQ010000009.1, read on the forward strand.
TCTTCCGGCCGCTGCTCAACGAGTTCGTGGTGTCGATGCCCCGCGGCGCGGCCGTGGTCTACCCCAAGGACGCCGCCCAGATCATCGCCCTGGCCGACATCTTCCCGGGAGCGCGGGTCGTGGAGGCCGGCGCCGGCTCGGGCGCGCTCACCTGCTCGTTGCTGCGCGCCGTCGGACCGTGGGGCCGGGTGACGTCCTACGAGCTGCGCGAGGAGTTCGCGGACGTGGCCCGCCGCAACGTCCACCAGTTCTTCTCCGCACCCGAGGGCAGGACGCACCCGGCGTGGGACCTGCGCCTGGGCGACCTGAAGGAGGGGCTGCCGACGCTCGGGACGCAGGTCGACCGCATCATCCTCGACATGCTGGACCCCTGGAACTGCGTCGACGTCGTCGCCGACGCCCTGGTGCCCGGGGGGATCGTGTGCGCCTACGTCGCGACCACGACCCAGCTCTCGCGGGTGGTCGAGACCCTGCGTGTCCACGGCGGCTTCACCGAGCCCCAGCCGTGGGAGTCGCTGGTGCGCGACTGGCACGTGGAGGGCCTCGCCGTCCGTCCGGGCCACAAGATGATCGGCCACACCGCCTTCCTGGTCACCGCCCGCCGGATGGCGCCGGGGGAGAAGGCGCCGCGCAAGACGCGCCGGCCGGCGCCCGGGGCGTACGGGTCCGACTACACCGGCCCGCGTCCGGCCGACCTCCCGCCGCTGGAGGTCGTCGAGGTCGTCGAGGTCGTCGAGGACTGAGCCGCGGCCGTCGGACCCCGTTGCGAAACGGTGATCAACACGGCGAGATATCCACTTCCGTCCCACGCGTCAGTGGGTAGTGTCGCAATCGGAGGAGGAGGTGCCCCATGTCCGAACCGACACGTGAGCAACTTGCCACTCAGGTGCGCTACCTGGAGGCCGAGGTCACCGACCTGCGCCGCCGTCTCGACGACGTGCCCGGTCAGGCCCGTGGCCTGGAGAGCCGCCTGGCCGACGCCCAGCGCTCGCTGGCGGCCGTCTCGAGCCAGAACGAGCGCCTGGCGCAGACCCTTCGCGACGCCCGTGACCAGATCACCACGCTCAAGGAGGAGGTCGACCGGCTGGCCCAGCCGCCGGCGGGCTTCGGCACGTTCCTGACCCGCAACGAGGACGACTCCGTCGACGTGTTCACCGGCGGGCGCAAGCTGCGGGTGAGCGTCAGCCCGGCGGTCGAGCTCGACGGTCTCGTGCGCGGCCAGGAGGTCATGCTCAACGAGGCCCTCAACGTCGTCGCCGCCCTCGACTTCGAGCAGGTCGGCGAGGTGGTGATGCTCAAGGAGATCCTCGCCGACGGCGAGCGGGCGCTGGTGATCGCCAACGCCGACGAGGAGCGCGTCGTGCGCCTCGCCGAGCCGCTGCGCGCCGAGGACGTCACCATCCGCGCCGGTGACTCGCTGCTGCTCGACACCCGGGCCGGCTACGTCTACGAGGTCGTGCCGAAGTCCGAGGTCGAGGAGCTGGTCCTGGAGGAGGTGCCCGACATCGACTACACGCAGATCGGCGGCCTCACCACGCAGATCGACGCGATCCGCGACGCCGTCGAGCTGCCCTACCTCCACCCCGAGCTCTTCAAGGACCACCAGCTCAAGCCGCCGAAGGGCGTGCTGCTCTACGGCCCGCCCGGCTGTGGCAAGACGCTGATCGCCAAGGCGGTCGCCAACTCGCTGGCCAAGAAGGTGTCCGAGCGGACCGGGGCGTCGGGGAAGTCCTACTTCCTCAACATCAAGGGCCCCGAGCTGCTCAACAAGTACGTCGGCGAGACCGAGCGCCACATCCGGCTGGTCTTCCAGCGGGCGCGCGAGAAGGCGTCGCTGGGCACCCCGGTGATCGTGTTCTTCGACGAGATGGACTCGCTGTTCCGCACCCGCGGCTCCGGCGTCTCCTCCGACGTGGAGAACACGATCGTGCCGCAGCTGCTGAGCGAGATCGACGGCGTCGAGGCGCTGGAGAACGTGCTGGTGATCGGTGCCTCCAACCGCGAGGACATGATCGACCCGGCGATCCTGCGACCCGGCCGGCTGGACGTGAAGATCAAGATCGAGCGCCCGGACGCCGAGTCCGCCCGCGACATCTTCTCCAAGTACCTCACGCCCTCGCTTCCCCTGCACCGCGTCGACCTGGCCGAGTTCCACGACGACCGCGACGCCACAGTGGCGGCGATGATCCGGGCGACGGTGGAGCGGATGTACACCGAGTCCGAGGAGAACCGCTTCCTCGAGGTCACCTACGCCAACGGCGACAAGGAGGTCCTCTACTTCAAGGACTTCAACTCCGGCGCGATGATCCAGAACATCGTCGACCGCGCCAAGAAGATGGCGATCAAGGACTTCCTCGACAGCGACCTCAACCCCGCCCAGCGCGGGCTGCGGGTCCAGCACATGCTGCAGGCGTGCGTCGACGAGTTCAAGGAGAACGAGGACCTCCCCAACACCACCAACCCGGACGACTGGGCGCGGATCTCGGGCAAGAAGGGTGAGCGCATCGTGTTCATCCGCACGCTCATCACCGGCAAGCAGGGCACCGAGCCCGGCCGTTCCATCGACACCGTCGCCAACACCGGTCAGTACCTGTGAGCAGGCCATGAGCAGGGAGGACGAGCTCGGCCACGGCGACATCGAGGCCGCCCTGGCGACGCGTCGCGAGCTCGGGGCCCGCTACGACGCGGAGCTCGTCGACGGCTTCGCCGACCGCATCGAGCGGGCGGTGGAGCGTCGGGTGGGCGACCAGGTGGCGCTGCAGCAGCGTCGCCAGGCGATGGCCGGCGGGGTCAGCACCCGGCAGTTCGCGCTGGGCGTCGTGTCGTTGGGGGCGGGCATCCCGATCACGGCAATCAGCCTGGCCGCGGGCGACGACCCGTCGATCGTCGGGCTCGTGGTGTCGTGGGCCGGCATCGTGGGCGTCAACTTCGCCCACGCCTGGCAGTCGCGCCAGTCCTGAGCGTCGCGACACGCCGGGCAGGACACCCCTGTGGAGGGGGTGCCACGGGTCTGCTCACCACTAGGTTGAGCAGATGCGAACCATTCTGATCATCGTCGTCGTCGTCGTCATCGTCATCTTCCTGGTCGGCTTCCTGCGTCGCGGCCGCTGACCCGCGGTCGCCCTCATCGGGCGACGAGGCGGTAGACGTAGGTCCACGGCCTGGCCACGGCCGGCCCCGGCAGGTACGACTCCTCGCGGTCGACGACGTGCCACCCTGCGCTCTCGACGAGCCGCTGCCCGTCCAACCCCGCCCGCTCGATCGGCACGGTGCCGCGCGCACGACGGCGCTCCGAGATCTGCCAGCCCAGGTCCGAGGGCTCGATGGCCGTCACGGACGTGACCTCCGGCGGGTACCAGCGCACGTTGCGGCCGCTGCCGAAGCCGATCTCCAGCACCCGACCGGTCAGGCCGGTGCACACGACCTCCCGCATCTCACCGACCTCGTGGCTGTCGCAGGCTCCGGTCCGTCAGCCGAGGCACCACGCGCTCGTCCCACACCCGTAGGCTCATGGCATGAGCGTACGACGCGTGATGGGCACGGAGGTCGAGTACGGCATCTCGGTCCAGGGCCAGCCCGCGGCCAACCCGATGGTGGCCTCCTCGCAGATCGTCAACGCCTACGCCTCGTCGACGGTCAAGGCCCGTCGAGCCCGCTGGGACTTCGAGGAGGAGTCGCCGCTGCGCGACGCCCGCGGCTTCGACATGGCTCGCCAGATCGCCGACCCGAGCCAGCTGACCGACGAGGACCTCGGCCTGGCCAACGTGATCCTGACCAACGGCGCCAGGCTCTACGTCGACCACGCGCACCCCGAGTACTCCTCGCCCGAGGTGACCACGCCGCTCGACGTCGTGCGGTGGGAGAAGGCGGGGGAGCAGGTCATGCTCGACGCCTCCCGCATGGCCGGTCAGATCCCGGGCAGCGCCCCGATCCTGCTCTACAAGAACAACACCGACAACAAGGGCGCCTCCTACGGCGCCCACGAGAACTACCTGATGCGGCGCTCGACGCCGTTCGCGGAGATCGTGCGGCACCTGACGCCGTTCTTCGTCTCGCGCCAGGTCGTCACCGGCGCCGGCCGGGTCGGCATCGGGCAGGACGGCCGCGACACCACGCCGGAGCGTGGCTTCCAGCTCAGCCAGCGCTCCGACTACTTCGAGGTCGAGGTGGGCCTGGAGACCACGCTCAAGCGCCCGATCATCAACACCCGCGACGAGCCCCACGCCGACCCTGCCGTCTACCGGCGCCTCCACGTGATCCTCGGCGACGCCAACCTCGCCGAGATCTCCATCTACCTCAAGTGCGGCACCACCGCGCTGGTGCTGGCGATGATCGAGGACGGCTTCATCGACCGCGACCTGACCGTCGAGGGCGCCGTCCGGGCGCTGCGCGACGTCTCCCACGACCCGACCCTGCGCCACCTCGTCGCCCTGCGCGACGGCCGCCGGCTCACCGCCGTGCAGCTGCAGCTGGAGTACCTCGACCTCGCCCGCAAGTACGTCGAGGACCGCTACGGCGCCGACGCCGACCCGCAGACCGTCGACGTCCTCGCGCGGTGGGAGTCGGTGCTGACCCGGCTGGAGCGCGACCCGATGGAGTGCGCCACCGAGCTCGACTGGGTCGCCAAGCTCAAGCTGCTCGAGCAGTACCGCGACCGCGACGGCCTCGACTGGGACGACGCCAAGCTGCACCTCATCGACCTGCAGTACGCCGACGTCCGTCCGGACAAGGGGCTCTACCACCGCCTCGCTGCCTCCGGGCGCATCCAGCGCCTGCTCGACGACGCGACCATCGACGCGGCCATGCACGACCCGCCGATCGACACCCGCGCCTACTTCCGCGGTCGCTGCCTGGACAAGTACGCCGACTCCGTCGCGGCCGCCTCGTGGGACTCGGTGATCTTCGACCTGCCCGGGCGCGAGTCCCTGCAGCGGGTGCCGACCATCGACCCTCTGCGCGGTACCCGCGCGCACGTGGGGGAGCTGATCGACCGGAGCGCCACCGCCCAGGCGCTGGTCGCGGCGATCACCCGCTGAAACAACCCATGGGTGAGGCCCCGGCGTCGCGACTCGCCCGGTCCGCCCACGGCGAACGCCCTTGTGGCGTCCGAGGGAGTGGATAGGGTCGAGCCATGGCCCAGGAGCAGAAGCAACCGCGCAGGTCGTCGGAGACCGAGGAGGTCACCGAGCAGGTGGCCGAGACGGACGTGGCCGAGCGCAAGGAGATGATCGACGAGGACGTCGACGCGATCCTCGACGAGATCGACGAGGTGCTCGAGTCCAACGCCGAGGACTTCGTGAAGTCGTTCATCCAGAAGGGCGGCCAGTGACCACCCCATCGAGGTCGTCGCTTCGTCGCGACAAGGACCGTGCATGAGCGACGAGTCCCGCCTGCCGGCCTCCTACATGACGCCCGGCACGTCGAGCTTCGCCGACTTCCTCGGCGCCCAGGCTCCCGACCTGCTGCCGTCACGGCGCGCCCTCCCCACCGGCAACGCGGCGGACCTCGCGCCCCACGGCACCACGATCGTGGCCGCCACCTTCGACGGCGGCGTGGTGATGGCCGGTGACCGCCGGGCCACCATGGGCAACATCATCGCCCAGCGCGACATCCAGAAGGTCTTCCCGGCCGACGAGTTCTCCGTGGTCGGCATCGCCGGCACCGCCGGGCTCGCCGTCGAGATGGTGCGCCTGTTCCAGACCGAGCTCGAGCACTACGAGAAGATCGAGGGCACGACGCTCTCCATGGACGGCAAGGCCAACCGGCTCGCCGCGCTGATCCGGGCCAACCTCGGCCTGGCCATGCAGGGTCTCGCGGTGGTGCCGCTGTTCGCCGGCTACGACCTGGCCGCCGACCAGGGCCGGATCTTCAGCTACGACGTCACGGGCGGGCGCTACGAGGAGACCGCCTTCCACTCGGTGGGCTCCGGCTCACTGTTCGCCCGCGGCTCGCTGAAGAAGCTCTACCGCGACGACTTCGACGCCGACGAGGCCGTCACCGCCGTGATCCAGGCGCTCTACGACGCCGCCGACGACGACTCCGCCACCGGCGGACCCGACCTCACCCGCCGGATCTTCCCGGTCGTCCACGTCATCACGCCCGAGGGTGGTCGCCGCATGGCCGAGGACGAGGTCGCGGCGATCGCCGACCGGATCCTCGCCTCGCGGATGCAGCGTCCCGACGGCCCGGCCGCGGCCCTCGTCGACGCAGGAGACACTCGTCGATGAGCATGCCGTTCTACGTCTCGCCCGAGCAGCTGATGAAGGACCGGGCCGACTTCGCCCGCAAGGGCATCGCCCGCGGGCGCTCCGTCGTCGCGATCCAGTACGCCGACGGGATCCTGTTCGTCTCGGAGAACCCGTCCCAGGCGCTGCACAAGGTCAGCGAGATCTACGACCGCATCGCCTTCGCGGCCGTGGGTCGCTACAACGAGTTCGAGAACCTCCGCATCGCGGGCGTACGCCTGGCCGACATGCGCGGCTACGCCTACGACCGGCGCGACGTGACCGGACGCGGCCTCGCCAACGCCTATGCCCAGACGCTCGGCACGATCTTCTCCTCCGGTGGCGAGAAGCCCTACGAGGTGGAGATCTTCGTCGCCGAGATCGGGGACGAGGCTGCCGACGACCAGCTCTACCGCCTCACCTACGACGGGCAGGTCGCCGACGAGCACGGCTACGCGGTCATGGGCGGCGCGGCCGACGTCGTCGCGGGCCACCTCGCCGAGCACTACGTCGCCGGCGCGTCCCTCGAGGAGGCGCTCCGCGTCGCCGTGGCGGCGCTGGGCCACGGGGAGAGCGAGGACCGGGTGATCCCGGCCAGCGACCTCGAGGTCGCCGTGCTCGACCGCACCCGGGCACAGCCGCGCAAGTTCCTGCGCCTGCGCGAGACGCGGCTGGTCGAGGATCCTCGGCGACCGCGGCACCGAGGAGGCGGCCACGCCGGCCCCGGAGGACGCGCTCGCGGGCTCCGGCCCCCACGAGAGCGGGCCAGGACGACCCGGCCGACCCGACCGACCAGGTGTCCGGCGCCGTCGCCGCCCCTCGAGGACCCGGTCACCGGCGAGCCGCCCGTGGCGCCGCCGATCTCGCCTCCGATCGCCCCCCGGTCGCGCCGCCGACGCGGCCGGCAGGTCCCGGCCCGGTGGATCCGGTGGCCCCCGGCGAGCCGCAGCCGCCGGCGCCGCAACCGCCGGTCGAGCCGCCCCCAGGTCCGGGTCACCCCGGCCACCCGCCGGTCGACCCGGCCGAGCCGGGGGACCAGCAGCCCTGACGGAGTGACCGGGCCGCGATCGACAAAGTCCGCGTGTCCGACCACGGACCGCCCCGCGACTGGGCCGCGCGGCTAGGGTGGAAGCGTGGACCGACGGATCTTCGGCATCGAGAACGAGTACGGCGTCACGTGCACGTTCAAGGGCCAGCGCCGTCTGAGCCCCGACGAGGTCGCCCGCTACCTCTTCCGCAAGGTCGTCAGCTGGGGTCGCTCGTCCAACGTCTTCCTCCGCAACGGCGCCCGGCTCTACCTCGACGTCGGCAGCCACCCCGAGTACGCGACGCCCGAGTGCGACGACATCGTCGAGCTCGTCACGCACGACAAGGCGGGGGAGCGGATCCTCGAGGGCCTGCTCCTCGACGCCGAGAACCGCCTGCACGAGGAGGGCATCTCCGGCGACATCTACCTGTTCAAGAACAACACCGACTCCGCCGGCAACTCCTACGGCTGCCACGAGAACTACCTCGTCGGCCGGGCCGGGGAGTTCAGCCGGCTCGCCGACATCCTCATCCCGTTCCTCGTGACCCGGCAGATCGTGGTCGGCGCCGGCAAGGTCGTGATGACCCCGCGCGGGGCGTCGTACAGCGTGAGCCAGCGCGCCGAGCACATCTGGGAGGGCGTCAGCAGCGCCACCACCCGCAGCCGCCCGATCATCAACACCCGCGACGAGCCGCACGCCGACGCCGAGCGGTTCCGCCGCCTGCACGTGATCGTCGGCGACTCCAACATGAGCGAGACGACCACCATGCTCAAGGTCGCCTCCTGCGACCTGGTGCTGCGGATGATCGAGGAGGGCGTGGTGATGCGCGACCTCACGCATGGAGAACCCGATCCGCGCCATCCGCGAGATCAGCCACGACCCGACCGGTCAGCGCAAGGTGCGCCTGGCCAACGGCCGCGAGGCCAGCGCGCTGGAGATCCAGGCCGAGTACCTCGGCAAGGCGCGCGACTTCGTCGACCGGCGCCAGATCTCCACGCCCACCATCGAGCGGGCCCTCGACCTGTGGGAGCGCGGGCTCAAGGCCGTCGAGTCCGACGACCTCGGCCTGGTCGACCGCGAGATCGACTGGGTCATCAAGTGGAAGCTGATCGAGCGCTACCGCGCCAAGCACGGGCTCTCGCTCGGCGACGCCCGCATCGCCCAGCTCGACCTCGCCTACCACGACATCCACCGCGGCCGCGGCCTCTACTACCTGCTGGAGAAGCGCGGCGCGGTCGCCCGCGTGACCACCGACCTGAAGATCTTCGAGGCCAAGAGCGTCCCGCCGCAGAACACCCGTGCCCGGCTGCGCGGGGAGTTCATCCGCAAGGCCCAGGAGCGCCGCCGCGACTTCACCGTCGACTGGGTGCACCTCAAGCTCAACGACCAGGCCCAGCGCACGGTGCTCTGCAAGGACCCGTTCAAGGCGTACGACGAGCGGGTGCAGAGGCTCATCGACGGGATGTGACGCGTCGTGATGCGACCTGTGACGGTGTGGGCGCCACCGCTCGTAGGGCGTCGCTGGATAGGGTGACCCGGCAACTCCTGGCCAATCGATGAGGTTGAACCTGTGTCCCGTGTACGTTCCGCTGCCCTCAGCGGTGTCCTCGCCCTCAGCATGCTCGGACTCGCCGCCTGCGGCTCCGGGTCCAGCGACACCGAGTCGGGCGGCGCGCCGCTCGAGCTCGGTCACGATCGAGGGCAAGCAGGGTGAGGAGCCGAAGGTCACCTTCGACGGGCGCCTCGACGCCTCCCCGGAGGAGAAGGACGTGCCCATCGAGGGTGACGGCGAGACCGTCGCCGACGGCGACACCGTGTCGGCCAACTGGTGGATCGGCAACGGTTTCACCGAGGAGGAGGCCACAGAGCACCTACACCAAGGACGGCACGACCCAGTCGATCGAGCTGTCGCGAGGACCTGCTGCCCTTCCTGCGCGACACCCTGATCGGCCACAAGGTCGGCGACCGCGTCGTGCTGCAGACGTCGTGCCGAGGAGGCCTTCGGCGAGGGTGGCCGCCCGGAGATCGGCATCGGCAACAAGGACGCCGTCCTCGTGCGTCGATGGACATCCTGGGCCGCAAGGACACGGTGCCGGCCCTCGACGGTCCCCAGGGCGAGGAGAAGAAGCCCGCCGGCTGGGCGCCGACCCTGATCGAGACCGACGGAGTCATCACCGGCCTCGACTTCACCGACGCGCACGAGCCGAGCGGCGAGCTCATCGCCACCACCCTGATCAAGGGCGACGGCGACGTGGTGAAGAAGGGGCAGACCCTCACCGTCGACTACCTCGGCCAGGTCTACGACGCCGAGCAGCCCTTCGACGAGTCCTACAGCAAGGAGCCGGCCGAGTTCCCGATCGGCGTCGGCCAGGTCATCCCCGGCTGGGACGAGCGCCTGGTCGGCCGCACCGTCGGCTCGCGGGTGATCCTCGAGATCCCGCCGGCCAAGGGCTACGGCGAGCAGGGCAACGAGCAGGCCGGCATCAAGGGCACCGACACGCTGTTCTTCGTCGTCGACATCCTCGGCGCCTCCTGAGCCTGACGAGCAGGAGGGGACGGGCAGATGGCGCAGCCTCGGGCAGAGCGGCTGATGAACCTGCACATCCTGCTGCTCGGCGCCAAGCGGTTCATCGGCAAGGACGCCATCCGGGAGGCCTGCTACGCCGATCATCCGCGTGGTGCCGCGGGCGACGAGGCCTTCGAGCGAGCGTTCGAGCGTGACAAGGACGCGCTGCGCCAGATCGGCGCGGTGATCGAGGTCGGCAGCGCCGACGCGTTCTTCGACGACGAGATCGGCTACCGGATCCCGACCGAGCAGACGTCGCTGCCCGAGATCCGCTTCGAGTCCGACGAGGCGGCCGTCCTGGGCCTCGCCGCGCAGGTCTGGCAGCAGGCCACGCTCGCCAGGGCGACCACGAGGGCGCTGGCGAAGCTCAAGGGGCAGGGCGTGGAGATCGACCCGTCGCGCCTGGGGGTGGTCGCCCCCGCGATCACCGCCGACGAGCCCGCCTTCGAGCCGCTGTGGGACGCCGTCGGCAAGCGCCGGCAGGTCAGCTTCCCCTACCAGCGGGCCAGCGAGACCGAACCCACCACGCGGCGCGTCCAGCCGTGGGGGCTGGCCCGGTCGTCGGGTCGCTGGTACGTCGTCGGCCTCGACGTCGACCGCGGTGCCGAGCGGGTCTTCCGCCTGTCCCGCATCGTCGGCCCCGTGCGGGCCAGCGGCAAGTCCGGGGCGTACGACGTGCCCGCCGGCACCGACGTCCGCGCCGTCGCCCGTCGGCTCTCGCCCTCCTTCCCCTCGGTCCGCGCCGAGGTGCGGGTGCGGCAGGGCACCGGCGTCGGCCTGCGCCGGCGCGCCGAGTCGGTCACGCCGCTCGAGGGTCGCGCCGGCTGGGACCTCGTGGTCGTCGAGGGGCCGGTCCACGACCTGTCCGACGAGGTGCTCACCTACGGGACGGACGTCGTCGTCCAGGCGCCGGAGTCGCTGCGCGACGAGGTCGTCTCCCGACTGCGAGCGGTCGCGGAGGGCGCCCGATGAACACACAGCCCGGGGACACCGCCCCCGACCAGGTGGCCCGGTTGCTCGCCCTGGTGCCCTACCTCCTCGCGCGCGGGGAGGTACGCCTCGACGACGCCGCCGCGCACTTCGGCACCGACGCCGACCAGATCGAGCGCGACCTGCGCCTGCTGTTCATGACCGGCCTGTCACCGGGCCTCCCCGGTGACCTCATCGAGGTCGACCTGGAGGCGCTCGAGGGCGATCGCATCATCCGGGTCGACAACGCCGACTACCTCGCGCGGCCGGTGCGCTTCTCCCCGGCCGAGGCGACCTCGCTCGTGGTCGCGCTGCGCACCATGGTCGAGGCTGCGCCCGAGGAGGCCCGCGACGTCATCGAGCGGACCCTGGCCAAGCTCGAGCAGGCGGCCGGCCAGGACGGGCGAGGGGCTGCTGCGGCTGCACGTGACGCCGACCCCGCTGGAGGCCAGCGCGGTGGTGCCGGTGCTCGAGTCGGCCATCGCCCACGGCCACCAGGTGGAGATCGGCTACCACGTGCCCTCGCGCGACGAGGAGTCGCAGCGACTCGTCGACCCGCGCGGGCTGGCCCGCGTCGAGGACCTGCTCTACCTGGACGCCTGGTGCCACACCGCACAGGGCGACCGCGCGTTCCGGGTGGACCGGATCCTCGTCGGCCACCGAGCTGGAGACTCCGGTGGCCGATCCCGGCGCCCGCGCGCGCGACCTGACCGGCGGCTGGTTCACCGACGGCGAGACCACGACGGTCACGCTCCGCCTCGCCCCACCGGCGCGCTGGGTGGTCGAGTACTACCAGGTGACCGCGCAGCGCCCCGGGTCCCGACGGCACGGTCGACGTGGACCTCGAGGTCGCGAGCGAGCAGTGGGTCCGGTCGCTTCTCCTGCGCCTGGCGCCGCACGCCACGCTCCTCGCCCCCGCCCACTACGCCGAGGCCCTCACAGCCGAGGCACGGGCAACGCTCAGCCTCTACGAGGATGACGGCGTAGACTTCTCGTGAACGTCGCACGATCCCACGCACGCAATCACGACACTTATCGGAGTGAGCTCATGATCAACCCCATGATCGGCATGCCGCAGGGTCTGGAGTGGCTGGTGATCCTGGCGATCGTCGTGCTGGTGTTCGGTGCCGCCAAGCTGCCCGACCTGGCTCGCAGCTCGGGGCAGGCACTGCGGATCTTCAAGACCGAGACCAAGGACCTGCGCGACGACGGCGACAAGGACAAGACGCCGGAGCAGCGCGAGCTCGAGGCCCGCAACGAGGCCGCCTCCCCGGGACGTGGTCCGTGAGCGGCGCGACGACACCACCGCCTGACCCCGGGTGAGGATCGCTGGTCTCGTCGGGCTCTTCAAGGGTCCGCCGCAGGACGCTGTCGGCCCCGACGGCCGGATGGCCCTCGCCGACCACTTCCGCGAGTTCCGCGCGCGCCTGCTGCGCTGCCTGCTGGTCTTCGCCGTCGCGTTCGCGCTCGCCGTCGTCTTCCGGCACGCGCTGTACGACGCGGTCTACGGTCCGCTACTCGGACGCCCAGGCCGCGCTGCCCGAGGGCACGACGGTCGCGACGACCAGCGGCGCCGGGGCGGGTCTCGTCCTCTGGCTGACGCTGTGCAGCTTCGCGGCCGCTGGTGGTGACCGCTCCCTACTGGCTCTACCAGATCTGGGCCTTCGTGCTCCCCGGGCTCTACGCCAGGGAGCGGAAGGTGACCCGCATCTTCGCGTCGATCGCCGGCCCGCTCTTCATCGCCGGTGTCGCGCTCGGCTACCTCACCCTGCCCCTGGCGCTCGAGGTGCTGATCGGCTTCAACCCCGAGGGCGTCACCAACCTCACCGACTTCAACGACTACCTCCAGTTCTTCACCCGCACCCTGCTGGTCTTCGGCATCGCCTTCAACATCCCGGTCTTCGTGGTCCTGCTCAACCTCGCCGGCGTGGTGAAGGGCGCATCGCTCAAGGCGTACCGGCCCTGGATCATCATCGGCACGTTCATCTTCGCCGCGGTCGCCACTCCGTCGGCCGACCCGTTCTCGATGCTGTTGATGGCGGTGCCGATGGTGGTGCTGTTCTTCGCCTCCGAGGCGATCGCCCGCTACAACGACCGGCGGCGCGCCCGCAGGTCTCCCAACAGCGGGCTGGCCCCCGACGAGCTCTCGTCCATCTGACGTGCCCTGACGCCGCTCTGACAGGCTGGACCCATGCAGGCCGCGATCACCGACATCGATCCGTTCGACCTGCCCGAGTGGCTCGGCACGCACGAGGTGGTGTGGCGGGCCGACTCCGGTCTCCGTTCGGGACACCTGGTGCGCGGGAGGTCTGACCACCGACGGTGAGACCGACGTGGTGTGCGACCTGCTGGCCGTCGACGAGGCCTACCCCGAGCCCGTCGTCGACGACGCCACCCGCCTGCGGGTGCACCAGTCGTGGCGGCACGGGCAGGTGGTGATCGGTGACGCTCGACTCCCGGATGGTGCTCGCGGTCCCCGGCACGCACTTCGGTCCCGACGTCGTGCTCGACGCGCTGAGCCGTCTGGCGCGCGCCGTCGGAGCACACGCCGAGCGCTACGCCGCCCTGCTGCGTCTGGGTGCCTAGAGCGGAGGGATAGGGTCGCGCTCATGCACGACCCGGCTGCGCCCGACCACCCTGTGCGAGGGCGCGAGATCGCTCTGTTGACCAACCCCACCGCAGGCAGGGGCAAGGGCGCCCGGTACCGCGACGTCGCCCTGACGCGGCTGCGCGAGAGCGGCTTCGTCGTGCGCAACCTGCAGGGTCGCGATGCCGACGAGGCGGCCGACCTGGCCCACGGCTGCGTGGCCGACGGCGTCGAGGCGCTGGTCGTCTGCGGCGGCGACGGACTGGTGCACCTCGCCGTGCAGGCGGTCACCGGCAGCGGCGTGCCGCTCGGCCTGATCCCCAGCGGCACCGGCAACGACGTGGCGCGCTTCCTCGGCCTGCCCCGCACCGACCCGCGTGGCGGCGGCGGACCGGATCATCGCCTCGCGTCGCCGCACCATCGACCTCGCCCGGTGCGGGGACCGCTACTTCGTCACGGTCATGGCGGCCGGCTTCGACGCGATCGTCAACGAGCGGGCCAACGCGATGACGTGGCCCCGCGGGCAGATGCGCTACAACCTCGCCACGCTGGCCGAGCTGCGGACGTTCCTCCCGATCCACTACACCCTCGAGCTCGACGGCGAGACCGTCCAGCACGAGGCGATGCTCGTGGCGGTCGGCAACGGCCCCTCCTTCGGCGGCGGGCTGCGCATCACCGAGGGCGCCGAGCTCGACGACGGACTGCTCGACGTCGTCGTGATCACCCGGATGACCAAGCGCAAGCTGGTGCGGTCCTACCCGCGGCTGTTCACCGGCAGCATCGACGGCGTCGCGGAGTACGTCCACCGACGGGTGCGCTCGGTGACCGTCGCCGGCCCCGGCATCGTGACGTACGCCGACGGCGAGCGCTTCGGCCCGCTCCCGCTGACGATCGAGTGCGCACCCGGCGCGCTGGAGGTGATCGCATGAACGAGGACCAGGACGGCCACGCCGAGCGCTACGCCGCCTTCATGCGAGCCAAGGACTACCCGATGCTGCAGGACTTCGCCGGTCTCTACGGCTTCGAGCTCGACGACTTCCAGGTCCGGGCGTGCCAGGAGATCGAGGACGGTCGCGGCGTCCTGGTCGCAGCTCCGACCGGCTCGGGCAAGACGATCGTCGGCGAGTTCGCCATCCACCTCGCGCTGCAGACCGGTCGCAAGGCGTTCTACACCACCCCGATCAAGGCGCTGTCCAACCAGAAGTACCACGACCTCGTGAAGCGCTACGGCGCCGAGAACGTGGGGCTGCTGACCGGCGACAACGTGGTCAACGGGGAGGCGCCGGTGGTCGTGATGACCACCGAGGTGCTGCGCAACATGCTCTACGCCAGCTCGCGCACGCTGCTGGGACTGGGCTACGTCGTGATGGACGAGGTGCACTACCTCGCCGACCGGATGCGCGGCGCGGTCTGGGAGGAGGTGATCATCCACCTCCCGGAGTCGGTGACGCTGGTGTCGCTGTCGGCGACCGTCTCCAACGCCGAGGAGTTCGGCGAGTGGCTGGCCACCGTGCGGGGCGAGACCACGACGATCCTGGAGGAGAAGCGGCCGGTGCCGCTGTTCCAGCACGTCATGGTCGGCCGGCGGCTGCTCGACCTCTTCGCCTCCTCCGACGTCGACGCCAGCGCCGGGTTCGTCAAGGAGGGGGCGCCGGTCAACGACGAGCTGACCCGCATCGCCCGCGACGACTGGGCCAGCTCCCGGCTGATGCGCGACCGGCGCTCACCCCGCAAGGGCAAGCCCGGCTCGTCGAAGAACCCGCGGGCGGTCGGCAACGGCCGCCGCGTGTGGATCCCGAGCCGGGTCGAGGTGGTCGAGCGCCTCGACCGCGAAGGACTCCTCCCCGCGATCGTCTTCATCTTCAGCCGGGCCGGCTGCGACGCCGCGGTGACCCAGCTGGTCTCGGCCAACACCCGCCTGACGACGGCGGCCGAGCGCGACGAGATCTTCGCCCGCGTCGAGGAGGCGTCACGCACGCTGCCCGAGGAGGACCTGCACGTCCTGGGCTACCACGAGTTCCTCGACGGCCTCACCCGCGGCGTCGCGGCGCACCACGCCGGGCTGCTGCCCGCGTTCAAGCAAGTCGTGGAGGAGCTGTTCCAGGAGGGCCTGGTCAAGGTGGTCTTCGCGACCGAGACCCTCGCCCTGGGCATCAACATGCCGGCCCGCACGGTGGTCATCGAGAAGCTCTCGAAGTGGAACGGCGAGACGCACGCCGACCTGACGCCGGGGGAGTACACCCAGCTCACCGGTCGGGCCGGTCGCCGCGGCCTCGACATCGAGGGCCACGGCGTCGTGCTCTACCAGCCCGGGATGAACCCGCGCGAGGTCGCCGGCCTGGCGTCGACGCGTACGTATCCGCTGCGCTCGTCCTTCCGGCCGTCCTACAACATGGCCGTCAACCTCGTGCACCAGTTCGGTCGCGCCCGGTCCCGCGAGCTGCTGGAGCAGTCCTTCGCCCAGTTCCAGGCCGACAAGGCGGTCGTCGGGCTGGCGCGGCAGGTGCACAAGGCCGAGGAGGCACTCGACGGCTACCGGGAGGCGGCGACGTGCCACGTCGGCGACTTCATGGAGTACGCCGCGCTGCGGCGCCGGATCTCCGACCTCGAGAAGGGCGCCGCCCGCGAGCGCAAGCAGGACCGGCGGGCCGAGGCGCTGGACTCCCTCGGCAGGCTCCGTCCCGGAGACGTGATCCGCGTGCCCGCGGGCAAGTTCAGCGGCCTCGCCGTGGTCATCGATCCCGGCCACTCCGCCGACGAGCCGCGCCCCTACGTCGTGACGGCCGACCGCCAGGCGCGGCGCCTCGCCCCCATGGACTTCCCGGTGCCCGTCGAGGCGATCGGCCGGCTGCGGATCCCCAAGTCGTTCAACGGCCGCAACCCCGCCATGCGGCGCGACCTCGCCACGGCCCTGAACGCCAGGGAGTTCGACGGCCCCACCCGGCGTACGAAGCAGCAGGACGCCTTCGGCGACACCCCCACCGACCGCGAGATCACGCGGCTGCGCCAGGAGCTCAAGTCGCACCCGTGCCACCAGTGCCCCGAGCGCGAGGACCACTCGCGGTGGGCGGAGCGGTGGTTCAAGCTCCAGCGCGACACCGAGACGCTGAAGCGGCGCGTGGAGACCCGCACCAACACGGTCGCGCGCACCTTCGACCGTGTCTGCGACGTGCTCACCGCGCTCGGCTACCTCGACGGTGACAAGGTGACCGAGCAGGGGATGCACCTGCGGCGGATCTACACCGACATGGACCTCGTCGCGGCCGAGGCGATCCGGGCGGGGCTGTTCGACGGGCTCGCCACCTCCGAGCTCGCGGCGGTGCTGTCGGCACTCGTCTTCGAGGCCCGACGCGCCGACGACGCGTCCTCGCCCAAGATCCCCGGGGGACAGGTGCGCCCGGTGCTGGGCGAGCTGGTCCGGCTGTGGGGGCAGCTCGACGCGCTCGAGCGCGACCACAAGCTCGACTTCCTCCGCGAGCCCGACATCGGGTTCGCGTGGGCCGCCTGGCGATGGGCGGAGGGCGACGACCTCGACGACGTGCTGATGGTCACCGGACTGTCGGCCGGCGACTTCGTGCGCTGGATGAAGCAGCTGCTCGACCTGTGCGGGCAGGTGGCCGACGCCGCGGGGGACAGCCCGCTCCGCGACACCGCCCGCGCCACCACGAAGGCCCTCCGGCGCGGCGTGATCGCCTACAGCGTGCTGGCGGAGTGACGGCGACGGGGCCGCGTGGCGGTGTGCGAGGCTTCCGCCATGGCCACCGGCGACCGGCTCCTCCTGCTCGACACTGCCTCCCTCTACTTCCGCGCGTTCTTCGGCGTGCCGGACTCGGTGAAGGCACCTGACGGCACGCCGGTCAACGCGGTGCGCGGGCTGATGGACTTCATCAGCCGGTTGGTGGGGGAGTACGACCCGACGCACCTCGCGTGCTGCTGGGACGACGACTGGCGCCCGCAGTGGCGCGTCGACCTGATCCCGTCCTACAAGGCGCACCGCGTGGTGCGCGCGATCCCGGGGCCGAGGCCGGACGTGGAGGAGGTCCCCGACCCCCTCGAGGCGCAGGTCCCGATCATCCTCTCGGTGCTCGAGGCCTACGGCATCCCGGTCGTGGGCCACCCGCAGATGGAGGCCGACGACGTGATCGGCAGCCTCGCCACCGGGGCCGGGATGCCGGTCGACGTGGTCACCGGTGACCGCGACCTCTTCCAGCTCGTGGACGACGACGCCGAGGTGCGGGTGCTCTACATCGCCCGCGGGGTCAGCCGGCACGAGCGCGTCGACAACGCCTGGGTGCGCGCCAAGTACGGCGTGGACGCCCGCCAGTACGCCGACTTCGCGACGCTGCGCGGCGACACCTCCGACGGGCTGCCCGGCGTGGCGGGCGTGGGGGACAAGACCGCGGCCACGCTGCTGACCCGCTTCGGCTCGATCGAGGCCATCGTCGAGGCGGCCGGTGACCCGGGCTCCGACATGGGGCCCGGTCCGCGCGGCAAGATCAAGGCCGCCGCCGACTACCTCGCCGTCGCGCCCGAGGTGGTCGCCGTACGCCGTGACCTCCAGCTCGGATCGCCGGACCTGGCCCGGCCGCGGACGCCGGCGGACCACGCGGCCGTGGTGGCGCTCGACGAGCGCTGGGGCCTCGGCTCGTCTGCCGTGCGCCTGGTGGAGGCGCTCTCCGGCTCGCACTAGGGTGTGCGCGTGAGCTCACCCGACGTCGAGGCCAAGGACCGTCAGATCCTGTCCCTGCTGGCCGCCGACGGCCGGATGTCCTTCACCGACCTGGGCAAGGCGACGGAGCTCTCCACCTCCGCGGTGCACCAGCGCGTCAAGCGGCTCGAGCAGCGCGGGCTGATCAAGGGCTACGGCGCCACGGTCGACCACGACCAGCTCGGCCGCCCCCTGACGGCGTTCATCTCGGTCACGCCGATCGACCCGTCGCAGCCCGACGACTACCCCGAGCGCCTCCAGGAGATCCAGGAGATCGAGTCGTGCTGGTCGGTCGCCGGCGAGGAGTCCTACATCCTCAAGATCCGCGTCGCCACGCCGCTGGCGCTCGAGGAGCTGCTGGCCAGGATCCGCGGCGCGGCCAGCGTGTCGACCCGGACCACGATCGTCCTCTCGACGCCCTACGAGAACCGCCCGCTCGGCTGAGCCGTTCATGGTCGGAATCACCGGGTACCCGGTGATTCGTCGGGTTATCGACCGTTGCAACGGTCGATAAGCGTGGCCAAAGGACTGTCGGAAGGCCGGATCGGAGCTTTCAGGCGGTCTGGCGCACCTGGCCACGCATGGCACTACAGGTGTAGTTTGCGTACGTGGACACCGCGGAGGACCGCCGTACGACGCTGTTGGACGCGGCGATCGAGATCGTCGGGACGCACGGGATGCGCGGCCTGACGCACCGTGCGGTCGATGCCGCCGCGGGCGTGCCCGCCGGGTCCACGTCCAACCACTTCAGGACGCGCGATGCGCTGCTGATCGGGATCATGGAGCGGTTCATGCGGCGCGAGCGCGCGATGGTGCCCACCCCGAGCGGCCCGCCGACCTCGCGGCGAGAGCTGGTCGAGGCGCTGGCGGCCTACGCCCGGCAGTCGGTCGACGAGGGCCGCACGGTCTCGCTGGCGCGGTACGCGATCCTGGTCGAGTCCGCCCAACGACCCGCCCTGCGGCCGGACGTGGCCCGCGGCGCCGACGAGGTGGACACCTGGGCCCTCGAGCTCGTACGCCGGGCCGGCTCGCGAGACCCCGAGCGCGACGAGGGGATCATCGCCAACTACCTCACCGGGCTGGTGCTCCACGAGCTCAGCCTGCCGTCGCCGCAGTTCGATCCCGCCCCTCGGATCGCGGCGCTCATCGACGCACTGGGCTGGGAGGAAGCATGAACGGCGACGAGCTGGCAGCGCTCACCGCAGGCGAGCGCCAGGCACTCATCGAGACCCTCGAGGCGTTGACGGACGACCAGTGGCTGACGCCCTCGCTCTGCGAGGACTGGCGGGTGGTCGACGTGGCCGCCCACCTCGCGTGGGCCCCGGTCATGGGGGTGGGCGAGGGGTTGGCAGCGATGGCGCGCCACGGGTTCTCGATGAACCGGGTGATCGCGCGCTCGGCCGTCGGTTGGTCCACACGCGGTCGCGACGCGATCCTCGACCAGCTCCGGCACAACCGCGACTCGGACGCGAAGCCGATCGGCATGCCGACCGTCGCTGCCCTGGCCGACGCGGTCGTGCACGGGATCGACGTACGCCGTCCGCTCGGGCTGGTCCGTCCGATCCCGGCCGACGTCCTGGAGCCGGTGGCCGGGTTCGCGCTGCGGACCCGATGGCCGATGAACAGCTCGGTCGGAGGCAGCGCCAGACGGCGTGTGGACGGCGTACGGCTGGTGGCGAGCGACGTGGACTGGTCCCACGGGAGCGGACCCGAGGTGCGGGCACCAGCTCAGGCGGTGGCCATGCTGCTCTACGGGCGGCACCCCTCGACCGAGGAGCTCACGGGGCCGGGGGCGCGGGTGCTGCGCCCCCGCCTCTGAGCGCTCCTCAGTAGGCCTGGAGGGAAGCCGTACGCCGCGACGCCTCGGCCATCTCGGCGGCCTTGAGCGAGGTCTCGTCGAGGCGGCCGTGCTGCTCCCACCACTGCTGGCCGGACTCGGGCAGCGTGTGGATCGGGTCGTAGTACTCGTAGTGGCGCGACAGGGCCTCGGCGTCGTTGGCCTCGATCGAGGTGCGGTAGTTCTTCGTCCAGTAGGAGATGCCGTGCTCGACGTCGTAGTCGGCGTTCTGGTGCACCCAGCGCTTGCCGACGAACGGCACGTCGCACACGATGCGCGGCGTCGCGAAGCCGGGCAGGTAGCCCATGATGTGGTGCTGCAGGCGCTGCGCGTCGGCGAGCGAGACCCGCCAGTGCTCCGAGAACGGGATCATGTCGCACATGTAGAAGTAGTAGGGCATGATCTGCGCGCCGTCGAGGAGGCGGAAGCAGAGGTCCAGCAGCGCGTGCGGGTCGGCGTTGACGCCGTTGAGCAGCACGCCCTGGTTGCGTACGTCGCGCAGGCCGGCGTCGAGCATCGCCCGCGTCGCCTCCGCGACGATCGGCGTCACCGAGGCGGCGTGGTTGGCGTGGGTGTGCATCGCCAGCGAGACGCCGCGGGAGCGGGCGATCTGCGCGACCCGGCCGACGCCCTCGACCACGTCGGGCTGCAGCCAGTGCTGCGGCAGGCCGATCAGTGCCTTGGTGGCGAGCCGGATGTCGCGGACGTTCTCGATCTCGAGGACCTCGGTGAGGAACGCCTCGAGGCGCGGCCACGGCATGTTGGCGACGTCGCCGCCGGAGACGACCACGTCGCGGACCGAGGGCGTCCGACGCAGGTAGTCCAGCATGTCGCCGAGGCGGTCGTTGGGCTTGCCGGCGAACTTCAGCTTCTCGATGACCGGCGTCGAGTTGCCGACGAGGTCCATCCGCGTGCAGTGGCCGCAGTACTGCGGGCAGGTCGGCAGCAGCTCGGCGAGCACCTTCGTCGGGTAGCGGTGGGTGAGGCCCTCGGTCGCCCACATGTCGTGCTCGTGGAGCGAGTCGCGTGCGGCATGGGGGTGCGAGGGCCAGTCGGTGCGACGGTCGCTGAGCACCGGGAGCATGTAGTGGCGGATCGGGTCGGCGTAGAAGGCGTCGGTCATCGAGCCGGGACCCGACGGCTGGAAGGCCGGGACCATCGTGTTCATCATCTGCGGCGGCACCAGCATCGACATCGTCGCCCGCTCGGCCTGGTCACGCTCGAGGTCGGCGTAGAACCGGTCGTCGAGCAGGTCGCCCATGAGCTCGCGCAGCTGCTTGAGGTTCTTGATGCAGTGGGCGCGCTGCCACTGGACCGAGGCCCAGTCGGCCGCCGTCACGTCGGCCCACCCCGGGAACCGCGTCCAGTCGGGCTCGACGAGCTCGACCCGCTGATAGGGGTAGGGCTGACCGGTGTCGAGTGCCTGTCCCAGTGAACTGGCGGTCTCGATGCTCATGAGATCTCCTTGCAGCAGACCCCGGGACGGTCCGGGGCAGGGCCGAACGGCGCGCCGGTTGTGTGGGCGCCGCCACATCTGGGAGAGTACGCGTAAGACATGCGGCGAGTCCAATGCCACGCCGCAAGATTTGCGGCTGAACTGCACGCACCTAGAAGGATGGCCTGCATGAACCCCCCTTCGGACATCCACACGGAGATCCGCACCGGTGATCCGACCGGCCTGCACCGCGTCCTCGACGACACGGTCGTGCTGCCCCAGGCGGCCCAGCGGCTCGACACCCGTGCGGAGCTCTGGCCCGACGAGGTCCGGGTGCGCGTGGAGCGGCTCAACCTCGATGCCGCGTCGTTCCGCCAGCTCGAGCGCAAGCACACGGACGCCGACGGGCGGGTCGACGGGAGTGCCGTACGGGCCGAAGTGCTCGACATCGTCGCCACGCGCGGCAAGATGCAGAACCCGGAGACCGGCTCCGGCGGCATGCTCGTCGGCACGGTCGAGGCCGTCGGGCCGGAGTCCCCGCTGGGGCTCGAGGTGGGCGACCGCGTGGCCACGCTCGTCAGCCTCACCCTGACGCCGCTGGTCATCGAGGACGGCCTGGCTCGCTGGGACGGACGCAGCGAGCAGGTGCCGTGCGACGGTCGCGCTGTGCTGTTCGGCCGCTCCATCGCCGCCGTCATCCCCGACGACCTCGACCCCGCGCTCTCGCTGAGCGTGATGGACGTGTGCGGGGCACCGGCACTCACTGCCCGGGTGGTGGGGGAGTACGTCGAGCGGGGCAGGCACGAGGACAGGGCCCCGACCGTCGCCGTCATCGGCGGGGCCGGCAAGTCCGGCTCGCTGAGCCTGGCCGCGGCCCGCGCTGCCGGCGCGGCGCGCACGATCGGCGTCGTCCCGCACCAGGGTGAGCACGACCTGCTGACCGGCGCCGGGCTCGCCGACGCTGTCGCGGTCGCCGACGCCCGTGACCCCGTCGCGCTGCGCGACGCCGTCACGGCCGCGGGCGGCCCGGCCGACGTGACCGTCGTCTGCGTGGACGTGCCCGGCTGCGAGGGCGGCGCGATCCTGGCCACCGCCGAGGGCGGCACCGTCATCTTCTTCTCCATGGCCACCAGCTTCAGCGCCGCCGCCCTGGGCGCCGAGGGCCTGGCCGCCGACGTGCGGATGCTGGTCGGCAACGGCTACGTCCCCGGCCACGCGGCCTATGCGGTGGAGCTGCTGCGCGCCGACGCCGGCGTCCGCGGACTGTTCGAGCGGAGGCTGTGATGGCGCGCGCCAGCAGCCAGCTCGGGCTCGACCGCGCCGACGTACGCCGTGCGCGCACGCTCGCACGCCAGGTCGGCAAGCCGATCGTCGACCTCGCCACCCAGCACACCACCGTCTCGGTCGAGCGGGCCACGCTGCGCCTGGCCGGTCTCGGTGGGGCGGACCCCGACGGCACGCCGTGGGTCAACCGCCTGGCAGACGCCGTACGCGCGGACGTCGGCCTCGAGCACGGCGTCAGCCTGCCGGTGTGGGACGCACTGCTCCGCGGTGAGGGCGACGACCTGCTCACCCTGGCGCAGAAGGCCGCCGCCGGATCGGTGACGTTCCGCGTGCCCGAGGGCAAGGACGCCGCCCGCGCGACCACCGCGTCCCGCCGCGCCGTGGCCGCCGGCATCAAGCAGGTCGACCGCCAGCGCACCGCCCGCGAGCGGATGATCGCCAGGGTCGGCGACGCGCCGAGCAAGCCGTGGATCTACCTCATCGTCGCCACCGGCGACATCCACGAGGACATCCCGCAGGCCCAGGCCGCGGCCCGCGAGGGCGCCGACGTGATCGCGGTGATCCGCTCCACAGGACAGTCGCTGCTCGACTTCGTCCCCGAGGGTGCGACCCGCGAGGGGTTCGCCGGCACCTACGCCACCCAGGAGAACTTCCGCCTGATGCGGGCCGCCCTCGACGAGACCTCGAAGGAGCTCGGCCGCTACGTGCGGCTCACCAACTACGCCTCGGGCCTCTGCATGCCCGAGATCGCGGCCCTGGCCGGGCTCGAGCGGCTCGACATGATGCTCAACGACTCGATGTACGGCATCTTGTTCCGCGACATCAACCCGATCCGCACGTTCGTCGACCAGCGCTTCAGCCGCCAGGTGCACGCCCGGGCCGGGATCATCATCAACACCGGCGAGGACAACTACCTCACCACCGCCGACGCGATCGAGGCGGCGCACACGGTCACCACCAGCCAGCTGCTCAACGAGTACTTCGCCAAGGAGGCCGGGCTCGAGGACTGGCAGCTCGGCCTGGGCCACGCGTTCGAGATCGACCCGCAGGTGCCCGACTCGTTCCGACTCGAGCTCGCGCACGCGATGCTGGCGCGGGAGCTGTTCCCGGACGCGCCGCTGAAGTGGATGCCGCCGACGCGCCACATGACCGGCGACATCTTCAAGGGCTACCTCCTCGACGGCTTCTTCAACCTGGTGGGTGCCCTCACCGGGCAGGGCATCCTGCTGGTGGGGATGATGACGGAGGCCGTGGTGACCCCGTGGATCTCCGATCGCGACCTGGCCCTCCAGAACGTCCGCTACGTGATGAACGCCGCGGGCAGGCTCCACGAGGACTTCCACCCCGCTCCCGACGGCTTCATCGCCCACCGGGCCCGTGAGGTCCTCGGCGAGGCCATCGGCCTGCTCGAGGACATCAAGGCCGACCGCAGCACACCAGGCCAGCCGCCGCTCCTGTCGGCGATCGCCGACGGCACGTTCGGGCTGATGAAGCGGCCCGCCGACAAGGGGCGCGGCCTCGACGGCGTCGCGCGCAAGGCGCCCGGCTACTACAACCCGGCGACCGAGATCCTGGAGGGAGACGGCATGAGCCTGGTCCGCCCGTACGGCGACACCACCGGCGACGGCATGGTGCAGCTGTCCTTCACCCTTCCCATCGAGCACTCCAAGGTGGCCGAGGGCGCCGCGGTCCAGCTCGCCAACAAGATGGGGATGGACCCGGCCCTGGTGGTGCACGCCAAGCCGATGGGGGAGGGGTTCACCTTCTTCGTCGTCTACGGCCGGGTCAACCACCTCGTCGACCCGAGCACGGTCGAGGTCGTCGAGCGTGACTACCCGCTGCTGACGCCCAAGGAGGCCAACGCCGCGATCAAGCGCTCGCTGCGCCGCCGACTGGTGGTGGTCGGCGGGTGCATCGGCACCGACGCCCACACCGTCGGCATCGACGCGATCCTCAACATCAAGGGGTTCGCCGGCGAGAAGGGACTGGAGTACTACCGCGAGCTCAAGGTGGTCAACCTCGGCGCCCAGGTCTCCGTGCCGCAGCTGGTGGAGGCCGCCCGCGAGGAGAAGGCCGACGCCGTCCTGGTCTCCCAGGTCGTCACCCAGCGCGACGCCCACCTCCTCAACACCCGGGAGATGTCGGCCGCCTTCCGCGAGGCCTACCCGGCGGCCAAGCGCCCCCTCCTCGTCGTCGGCGGTCCCCGCTTCGACGAGACGATGGCCGACGACCTCGGGGTCGACCGCGTCTTCACCCGGGGCACGACGCCCGGCGAGGTCGCGTCGTTCATCGTCCACCGGCTCACCGCGCCCCGCCCGCCCGGCAGCCCCACGTCGACCGAGAAGGCCTCATGACCCAGAGCACCGCCGACGTCCCCGACCGTGTCGGCACGGTGGTCACCCACCGCCGCTACGTCCCCTACTCCCACGCCCACTACGCCGGCAACCTGGTCGACGGGGCCTACAGCCTCGGCCTCTTCGGTGACGTGGCCACCGAGATGTGCATCGTCCTCGACGGCGACGAGGGCCTGTTCGCGTCCTACTCCGACGTCCAGTTCCGGGCTCCGGTGCGTGCCGGAGACGTCCTGGAGATCACCGCGACCTTGGTGCGGGAGGGCACCCGGAGCCGGGTGATGGAGTTCGCCGTGCACGTGGTCGGTCGCGGCGCGCCGACGGACGACGCTCCCGGTGCGGCAGCGGTCCTCGACCCGCCGATCGTCGCCACCACGGCCACCGGCACGGTCGTCGTACCACCGCGCTCACGCTAGTTGCGGCGTGTCACGCGCGACACGCCGGAGGTCGACAAAATTTCACAGACAGGTCTGCGGGAGGCCCGACGCGTTGACCTGCAGTTTCGCGCATCTGCGCAGGTCAGCGACGTGTTGACACCGCACTCCCCGGGAGGCAGGGTTCCGGCGTCCGCCTGTGCAGCTCGCGGGTGGCGCCATCGGCAGTGGGGAGTCAGACGTGTGGTACGCGAAGCCAGCGATGCCCACCGTCCGGCGACCCGTCGATGGTGCTCCGCGGTGGCTGGATGCGGGAGGAACCTCGGGGCCGTAGACAACTTCGCGCGATCGTCAGCCAGGCGGTCGCGTGTTGGTCCGAAGCCCCTTCGTTCCTCCCGCACCGCTGCAGGTCATCGCCCGTCGGCTACGGTCTGACGCGTGCCGCTGCGCTGCTTCCTCGCCCTCGTCGGCGGACTCGTGCTCGCAGCGGCCTTCGAGCCCGTCGGTCATGCCTGGTTGATGCCGCCCGCGATCGCGGCGCTGATCTTCTCGGTCCGCGGCCTGCGTCCCGGCCGGGCCTGGATCCCGAGCCTGCTCTTCGGGATCACCTTCACCTTCACCGTCATGGTCTGGATGCGCTCGGTGGGCACGGACGCGTGGATCGCCATGTGCGCCCTCGAGGCGGCGTTCTTCGTCCCGCTGGGCATCGGCCTCGCCTGGAGCCTCCGGCTCCGGTTCTGGCCCCTCTGGGCGGCCCTGTGGTGGGTGGGCATCGAGACCTTGCGCAGCGGCTTCCCGTTCTCGGGCATGCCGTTCGGCCGGCTGGTCTTCGCCTCGGCCGACACCCCCTGGGCGGACGCCCTGCCGTGGATCGGGATGACCGGCGTCAGCTTCCTCATCGCCCTCACCGGGACGAGCCTCGCGTGGCTGGTCATCCACCTGCGTGACGCCTCGCGCAGCACGTACGCCGTGCTCGGCGGCCTCGCCGTCCTGACCGTCGCGCCCGTGCTGGTGCCGTTCCACGTGGAGGAGAGCGGCACGACCACCGTCGCGGCCGTCCAGGGCGACGTGCCGGGCACCGGGCTCGACGTCGTCGCGGTGCACCGCGAGGTCACCGCCAACCACGTCAGGCTCACCGAGGAGCTCGCCGACGCCGTGGCGGCGGGGGAGGAGCCCCAGCCGGACTTCGTCGTGTGGCCGGAGAACTCCACGGCCGTCGACCCGTTCTCCGACACCGAGGTCCACGCCGGGATCATCGCCGCGTCGGACGCCATCGGGGTGCCGGTGATCGTGGGTGGCATGTCCAACGACCCGCTCGACGACAGCCAGGTGCTCAACCAGGGCATCGTCTACCGCCCCGGCCTCGGCAGCGGTGACCGCTACACCAAGCTCCACCCCGTGCCCTACGGCGAGTACATCCCCTTCCGCGGCAGCCTGATCCCCTCCTCCTACGGCAAGCTCCGGATGGTGCCCCGGGACATGGTGCGCGGCACCAGCCTCGAGCCGGTGCGGGTCGGCGACGTCCTGGTCGCGGACGCGATCTGCTTCGACGTCGCCTACGACGACGGCATCGGCGGCCAGGTCGCCCGTGGCGCCGAGCTGGTCACCGTCCAGACCAGCAACGCGATGTTCAGCCGCACCGGTCAGCTGGCCCAGCAGTTCGAGATCAGCAGGCTGCGCGCGCAGGAGACCGGTCGATGGGTGGTGGTGGCCGCGATCAACGGCATCTCCGGTGTCGTACGCCCCGACGGCCAGGTCGTCGCCTCGGTGCCGGCCCGGGAGGACGGGGTGCTCGTCGAGACGGTCGGCCTGAGCACCACCCTCACGCCCGCCGTCCGGCTGGGGCTGTGGCCGGCGCGACTGTGCCTCCTGTTCCTCGTCTGCCACACGGCCTACGTCCTGGTCACCTATCGTCGTCGCCGACGGCGCGAGCGCGCCGTCGGGGAGCCGGCGGGACCGGTGGCACCGGTCGAGCCGGTGGAACGAGTGGAGCGAGGGAGCACCGCGTGAGCGTCGAGGGCCTCGGACGGTGCGTGATGGTCGTCCCGACCTACAACGAGGCGGAGAACATCGAGTGGATCGTCGCCCGGCTGCGGGCGGCGCAACCCGGCGTCGACGTGCTGGTCGTCGACGACAACAGTCCGGACGGCACCGGCGACATCGCCGACCGGATGGCCGCGGCGGACGCCGCCGTCAACGTCGTGCACCGCACGGAGAAGGCCGGGCTGGGCGCGGCGTACCTCCACGGCTTCGACGTCGCGCTCGAGGCGGGCTACGACGTGATCGGCGAGATGGACGCTGACGGGTCGCACCAGCCCGAACAGCTCCAGCGCCTCATCGACGCCCTCCACACCGCGGACCTGGTCATCGGGTCGCGCTACGTGCCGGGCGGGTCGGTCATCAACTGGCCGGTCCAGCGGCTGCTGCTCTCACGCGGCGGCAACCTCTACGTCCGCCTGCTGCTCGGCATCAAGGTCAAGGACGCGACCGCCGGCTTCCGCCTGTTCCGCCGCGCCGCGCTCGAGGCCATCGACCTTGGGTCGGTGAGGTCTACTGGATACGTGTTCCAGACCGACCTCGCCTACCGCACGCTCACGCGCGGCCTGCGCCTCACCGAGGTGCCGATCGACTTCATCGAGCGCGAACGCGGCGACTCGAAGATGAGCGGGCAGGTGGCGAGCGAGTCGCTCCGGCTGATCACCCGGTGGGGGTTGGCCGAGCGCCGCGCCCGGCTGCACAGGAGCAGGGTGAGGGTGTGACCCGCCCCGCGGCACCTCGACGGACCCCGGCACGACGCCGGTGGCTGCGCCCCGCGCTGGTGGCCGCGTTCGTGCTCGTGCCGCTGGTGGAGATCTGGGCCATCCTGCAGGTCGGCCAGCTGGTCGGCCCGTGGTGGACGATCGCCCTGCTCGTCCTCGACAGCTTCATCGGTGCGTGGCTGATCCGCCGCGAGGGCGGCCGGGCGTGGCGGGCGCTGCGCGAAGCGCTCCAGGGCGGTCGGATGCCGGCGCGGGAGATCGCCGACGGAGCCCTGATCCTGGTCGGTGGCACCCTGATGCTGAGCCCGGGCTTCGTCCTGGACGTGGTGGGGATCGTGTTGATCCTGCCCCTGACCCGACCGGTGGCCAGACGACTGCTCACCTCGGTCGTGGAGCGGCGCCTCGTCGTCGTGCCGCGGCAGTGGGTTCGGCGGCTTCCCCGCCGGGTTCCCCCGAGACGCGCATCGCCCCGGACCGGGGCCCGAGGGCCCGGTGGTCCGGGGCGACGTCATCGACTGAGCCGAGCGGTCTGCCTCTCAGCAGCTCTCAGGAGACCCGCTTCTTCTTGTTGGCCCTGTGCAGGTGCGCGGGACCGATCTCGCCGCCGCGCAGCAGCTCGAGGCGCTCCTTGAGGATGTCCTCGAGCTCCTTCTCCGAGCGGCGCTCCAGCAGCATGTCCCAGTGCGTACGAGCCGGCTTCTCGACCTTCGCCTCGGGCAGGATGCCCGCGGTGCTGAGTGCCTCGGCCCCACAGCGGGGGCACTCCCACATCGCCGGGATGTCGGCCTCGACCGACATGGTGACCTCGAAGTCATGACCCTGCTTGCACCGGTAACCGACCTGCTGCCGAGCAGCGAACTCGATTCCGCGCTCGTCCTCGAAACTCTGGCCTCCGAGCCTCGCGCCACGCAGTGTGCGCTCCGCCACCGTGCCCACCTCCAGTTGGTTTGCTGACCCCGTTGTGTGTCCGGGTAAAGGTGAGACGAGCCGGACCGCGATCCGTGACGCCGCTCGTGACGGCGGTGCTCGTCCCCTGTGATCTTTCAACGGTAGCGGGGTGGCCCACATTCCGGGGATTCACAGAGGCGCACGTCACGCTCAGGCGAGACCCACCTCACCCCCAGGGGTGCAGCACCGGGCTGCGGCGAGGTCGGCGGGCACGCCCGCGCGTCAGATGACCGCCGGGACGTCGTTGCCGGCGTCGCGGATCCCGCGCTCGGTGTCGACCCGCGTGAGCAGCAGTCCACCGATCACGAAGAAGGCGATGAGGGCGAAGATCGCCGGCCGGTAGGAGTCGGTGAGCGCCAGGACGATGCCGAAGGTCGCGGTCCCGAACCACGAGGTGCCGCGGTCCATGGCGTGGTAGAAGCTGAAGTACTCCGCCTCCTTGCCGCGGGGGATCAGCAGCGAGAAGTAGGACCGAGCCAGCGCCTGCGTGCCGCCCAGGACGATGCCGATCGCGGCGCCCAGGATGAGGAAGAGGGGCACGTTGCCCGCCGGGAGGAACAGGGCGACCGTGACGATGACGCACCAGATCGCGAGGCCGACGAGGATCGTGTGCTTGGCGCCCCAGCGTCCGGCGAGCCGTCCGAAGAGCAGCGCGCCGCCGAACGCCACGAACTGCACCATCAGGATCGTGGCGATCAGGATGGTCTGCGAGTGTCCGAGCTCCTCCGCCCCGAAGACCGAGGCCGACGCGATGACGGTCTGGATGCCGTCGTTGAAGAAGAGGTAGGCGAACAGGAAGGTCAGCGCCATCGGGTAGTTGCGCATGTCGCGCAGCGTGGCGGCGAGCTGGCCGAAGCTGCGCCTGAGCGCGTTGCCCTCGACGCGCTCGACGGCCACCGGCGGGTGGTCCTTCAACCGCAGGAACGGGATGAACGTGAAGCCGGCCCACCACGCGGCCGCTGAGAGCATGCACAGGCGGGCGGCCAGGGCCTCGTCCAGGCCCAGCGCGTCGTGGCCCAGGTAGACGCCGAGGTTGAGCACCAGCAGCAACCCGCCGCCGAGGTAGCCGAAGGCCCACCCGCGCGAGGAGACCCGGTCCCGGTCGTCCTCGTCCGAGATCAACGGCAGGATCGAGTCGTTGACCACGCCGGCGGCGCCGAAGAACAGGTTGCCGAAGACGATGCCGACCGCGGCGAGCTGCCAGTCGTCTCCCGTGGCGAAGAAGATCAGGGCGGCGAAGGCCGAGCCGATCCAGGCGAGGGTCGCGAGGAGGCGCTTCTTGTTGGCCACCCGGTCGGCGTACGCACCCAGTGGCGGGAGGATCACCGCCGACAGGATGGTCGACACGGTGATCAGCCAGAAGAACAGCGAGTCCGGGGGCAGGGAGAACGAGCCGACGTCGAACCGGCCCTCCTCGCCGCCGACCGCGTTCTCGGCCAGGGTGATGAAGTACGGGCCGAAGAAGACCGTGCCGATGGTCGTGGTGTAGGCGCTGTTGGCCCAGTCGTACCAGTACCACGCCTTCTGCTCCTCGGCCTGCACCAACGGCTTCAGGTTGGCGATCCCGCCGTCGACATCGGTCATCAGTCACCTTCCGGAGCCGGCTCGAGGCCGTACCACTGTCCGCGGGCGCGGAGCACGTCCCTGAGTATGTCCGTGCGATCGGTCATGATGCCGTCGACACCACGGTCGAGGAGGGCGTTCATCTCGGCCGGGTCGTCGATGGTCCAGACGTGCACCTGCACCCCCGCCGCGTGGGCGCGTCGTACGAGCCGGCGCGAGGCGACCGTGAGCGGCCCCCGCCGGTGCGGGACCTGCAGGGCCACGGGCCGTCCCCGGGTCAGCCACCGCGCCAGCCGGGCGCTGGGGGAGAGGACGAAGGCGACCACCTCCAGGGGGTGCGCCGACGTGGCGACCCGCCCCCGCGTACGCCGGCGGAACGCCTGCATCCGGCGGCCGGAGAACGACCCGACCAGCACCCGGTCCCACGCCTCCCGCTCCTCGACGAACGCGGCGAGCGCCTCCACGGCGCCCTCGGACTTGAGGTCGATGTTGAAGCGGGCGTCCGGGAAGGCGTCGAAGAGCTGGCCCAGGGTGGGCACCGGCTCCGAGCCACCGATGAGCGCCAGCTGGACCTCGGCGTGGGTGGAGCCGGCGATGTCGCCGGTGCGGTCGGTGACGCGGTCGAGCACGGTGTCGTGGAAGGCCAGGAGGACGCCGTCGCTGGTGACGTGGACGTCGGTCTCGAGGTAGGTGTAGCCCAGGTCGACGGCGTGGGCGAACGCCACCAGCGTGTTCTCGAGCCCCTCGATGTCAGGGTGGTAGGCACCCCCGCGGTGGGCGAACGCGAGCGGTCGGGGTGAGTCGAGGTAGGGCGGTGAGTCCACGCGAGAAGTATGGCGCTGAGGAGTACCGTCGGGGGATGGAGAGCATGACCTGCCCGCGATGCGGCGTCGAGATGGAGGAGCGCGACCTCGGCCAGGCCACGGTCAGCCAGTGCCCCGAGGGACACGGCGTCTTCCTGTCCCGCGCCGACCTGGGGCTGTTGATCGAGGCCGAGACCGACTGGCACCGCAATGCGGGCCAGCACACCGCCCCGATGCCGCGGATCACCGCCGACATGACCGCGCCGCCGTCCGTCGGCAAGCAGTCGCGCGCGTGGGTGGAGACCCTCTTCAGCTAGATGTCGCGGAACGTCTCGATGTTGGCGCCGAGCTCGTTGAGGCGCTCGGCGAGGTCCTCGTAGCCGCGGTGGATGACGTACGTCGAGCGCAGCACGCTGCGGCCCTTCGAGGCGAGCATGGCGATCAGCAGCACGACGGCCGGCCGCAGGGCGGGCGGACAGACGATCTCCGCGCCGGAGAAGTGCGTGGGGCCCTCGACCAGCACCCGGTGCGGGTCGAGCAGCTTCACCTGGGCGCCGAGCTTGTTGAGCTCGGTGAGGTAGATCGCGCGGTTCTCGTAGACCCAGTCGTGCAGCAGCGTCTGGCCCTCGGCCACCGCCGCGATGACCGCGAAGAACGGCAGGTTGTCGATGTTGAGGCCGGGGAACGGCATCGGGTGGATCTTGTCGAGCGGCGCGCGGAGTTCTGAGGGGTGGGTGGTGAGGTCGACCAGCCGCGTCTCGCCGTTGTTGGCGACGTACTCGTCGGACCGGTCGTAGCGGAAGCCCATCTCCTCGAGGGTGGCGAGCTCGATCTCGAGGAACTCGATCGGCACCCGGCGGATGGTGATGGACGACTTGGTCACGATGGCCGCGGCGAGGAGCGACATGGCCTCGATCGGGTCCTCGGACGGGGCGTAGTCGACGTCGACGTCGATGACCGCCTTGCCGGTGACCCTGAGCGTGGTGGTGCCGATGCCCTCGACCACGACACCCAGCCGCTGCAGGTAGAAGCACAGGTCCTGGACCATGTAGTTGGACGAGGCGTTGCGGATCACGGTCGTTCCGGGGTGGAGCGCAGCGGCCATCAGCGCGTTCTCGGTGACCGTGTCGCCGCGCTCGGTGAGCACGATGGGGCGGGTGGGCTCGATGACCCGGTTGACGCTGGCGTGGTAGCTGCCGTCGGTGGCCTTCACGTCGAGGCCGAACGGGCGCAGCGCCGACATGTGCGGCTCCACGGTGCGCGTCCCGAGGTTGCACCCGCCGGCGTAGGGCAGCTCGAACTCGTCGTAGCGGTGCAGCAGCGGACCGAGGAACATGATCACCGAGCGGGTGCGACGCGCGGCCGCCTCGTCGATCGCGGTGAGGTTGAGCTCTGCCGGCGGGATGATCTCCAGGTCGTTCTCGTCGCCGATCCACCGGGTCGCGACGCCTAGGGAGTTCAGCACCTCCAGCAGCCGGTTGACCTCCTCGATCCGGGCGACCTTGCGCAGCGTCGTACGGCCCTTGTTGAGCAGGGAGGCGCACAGCAGCGCGACACCGGCGTTCTTCGACGTCTTCACGTCGATCGAGCCGGACAGCGTGGTGGGCCCGTCGACGCGGAGGTGGGTCGGCCCCGCGCCGAGGGCGACGATCTCGGAGTCGAGGGCCGCGCCGATGCGGGCGAGCATCTCGAGGGAGAGGTTCTGGTGGCCCTTCTCGATGCGGTTGATCGCACTCTGGCTCGTGCCGAGGAGCTCGGCGAGCTGGTGCTGGGTGAGTCCGCGGTGCTTGCGGGCGTCGCGGATGAGGTTGCCGATGCGACCCTTGTAGTCAGCCATGCGAGCCACGATAACCCAGTTATCTCAGATATGAGATAACGCCACTCGTGGGGGTGGGGTGCCGCCGAGGGCGCCGTGGCAGGATCGCGACATGCGAGCAACCACGATCCACGCACCGGGCGACATCCGCTTCGAGGAGGTCCCCGACCCCGTCATCGAGGAGCCCACCGACGCGATCGTGAAGGTGGTCGCCGGCTGCATCTGCGGCTCGGACCTCTGGCCCTACCGCGGCGCCAACGACATCGACAGCGGCTCGACGATCGGCCACGAGTGCGTCGGCGTGGTCGAGGAGGTGGGGTCGGCGGTCAGGAGCTTCGCCCCCGGCGACTTCGTGATCGTGCCGTTCTGCCACTGCGACAACACCTGCCCGCACTGCGAGGCGGGTGTGCAGTCCGTCTGCGACAACCTCGGCTTCACCGAGAGCGGCCAGGGGGAGTACTCCCGGGTCACCCAGGCGGACGGCAGCCTGGTGAAGACCGACGGGATGCCCGACGCGTCGATGATCCCGTCACTGCTGACGCTCTCCGACGTGATGGCCACCGGCTGGCACGCCGCCGTGGCGGCGGGGGTGCAGCCCGGCGGCACCGCGGTCGTCGTCGGTGACGGCGCGGTCGGGCTCTGCGGGGTCCTGGCCGCCGCGCAGCTGGGCGCGGAGCGGGTCATCGCGATGTCGCGCCACGAGCCGCGCCAGGAGATCGCGCGGGCGTTCGGGGCCACCGACGTCGTCGCCGAGCGCGGCAAGGAGGGTGGTGCCCGCATCGCCGAGCTGACCCGGGGGATCGGGGCGGACGCGGTGCTCGAGTGCGTCGGCACCGACGAGTCGATGAAGACCGCGTTCGCGATCGCCCGTCCCGGCTCGACGGTCGGCTTCGTCGGGGTGCCGCACGGCGTCGAGCTGCCGGTGCGCCGGATGTTCCAGAAGAACGTCGGCCTCGCCGGTGGCATGGCGCCGGTGCGCCGCTACCTGCCCGACCTCCTGGAGCGGGTGCTCTCCGGCGCCATCGATCCCGGCCGCGTCTTCGACCTGACGCTGCCGATGGAGCAGTCGGCGGAGGGCTACCGGGCCATGGACGAGCGCCGCGCGATCAAGGTCCTCCTCCAGCCGTGAGGCCTTCCGACGGCCCGCTCGTACTGGGCCCCCTCCTGCGCTACGTCGACGACACGTCCGCCGCCGTCTGGGTCGAGACGCGCGACGCCTGCACCGTGACGGTGACCCGCGGCCCGGTCACGGCGAGCGCCCGCAGCTTCGCCGTCCACGGGCACCACTACGCCCTCGTGGAGCTCGGCGACCTCGAGCCGGGCACCACCGAGGCCTACACGGTGGCCGTCGACGGTGCGCACGTGTGGCCCGAACCCGACTCCGACTTCCCGGCACCGGTCATCGCGACCCTGGAGCCGGGCCGACCGCTGAACCTCGCCTTCGGCTCGTGCCGGACGTCGGTGTCGCACGACGAGGCGGGCAACAAGATGCACGGGGTGGACGCGCTGCGCGCCTGGGCGCTCCGGACGGCGGGCCTCGTCGACCCGGCCGACCCCGACGACCCCGACCTGGCCCCCGACCGGCTCCCGGACCTGGTGCTGTTCCTGGGCGACCAGGTCTATGCCGACGAGACGACGGAGGAGATGCAGGCCTTCATCGAGTCGCGGCGAGACATCGAGCAGCCGCCGTGGACCGAGCTGCAGGACTACCAGGAGTACGCCCACCTCTACAGCCTGGCGTGGGCCGACTCGGCCAACCGGTGGCTGCTGTCGACGGTGCCGAGCGCGATGATCTTCGACGACCACGACATCCGCGACGACTGGAACACCTCCCAGGACTGGCGGCGCACGATGGAGGCCACCTCCTGGTGGCACGGACGCATCGTCGCCGGGCTGGCGTCCTACTGGGTCTACCAGCACCTCGGCAACATGTCCCCGGACGAGCGCCGGTCGGACGAGCTGTACGCCAGGGTGCTGGCGCACGAGGGTGACCAGGAGCTCGACCTGGGCTCGGTCATCGACGCGTTCGCCGAGCGGGTCGACCAGGAGCCCCAGACCTATCGCTGGAGCTACACCCGCGACTTCGACACGCAGGCACGGTTGGTGGTGGTGGACTCGCGTGCGGCTCGACAGCTCGAGCCGGAGTCACGGGCCATGCTCGACCCTGACGAGGCCTCGTGGCTCGACGAGCAGCTGCGCGGTGACGTCGACCACCTCTTCGTCGGCACGTCCCTGCCGTTCCTGCTCGCGCGCGGGCTGCACCACCTCGAGGCCTTCAGCGAAGCGCTCGCCCAGGGCGCCTGGGGACAGCGCGGGGGCCGGGCGGGGGAGGGGCTGCGCCAGCTCGTGGACCTCGAGCACTGGGGTGCCTTCCAGGCGAGCTTCCAGCAGGTGGCCCACCAGGTGATGGAGGTCGCGGCCGGCGAGCGGGGTCGGGCCCCCTCGACGGTGACCTTCCTGTCCGGCGACGTGCACCACAGCTACGTCAGCGAGGCGACGTCCGCCGACGAGCGCCGGCCGCTCCGGTCGACGATCCTGCAGGCGGTGTGCTCCCCGATCCGCAACCCGCTCTCACGCAACATGCGCTTCGCGACCGCGGTGCTGTCCTACGGCGTCGCCGGCCCCGTCGGACGGCTCGCCTCGAGGTCGGTGCACGTGGCCGACCCGCCGCTCGACTGGCGCTACGCCGAAGGACCGTGGTTCGACAACAACCTGGCGTGCCTGAGGCTCGACGGACCGAGCCTGCGGATGTGGTGGGTCACCGGTGAGGTCGTCGACGACCACGAGCGCCCGCGGCTCGCCAAGGTCGCGACCTACGAGCTGGACGCGGAGGGCCGTCCGCCGGGTCCGGACCCGATGGCCCACCGGCTACGGCGTGGCCTCTCCCGGCGCCTCGGCGCGAAGGTCAAGGACGGGGTCAGACAGCGCTGAGCACGCGGTCGCGGCCGTAGGCGCACGCACAGGTGTCGGAGCACGGCAGGTAGGTGTGGCGGCCGTGTCCGCAGCTGGCGCACGGGATGTCGTGCGACAGGTGCTCCGAGCTGGTCTCGACGGTGTCCCACATGGTCCTGCTCCCACCTGCAGTGTGACGATCGGGCGTCTGCCCGTTGTTGCTGAGACGTCGAGCGTGGCACCCGATGACGCGACAATCGCCAGATCGAGCAAGGATTGCCCGATCTGGGGCACGAATGACCCGAACGGGTCATCCGCTCCTGGCCCCAACGGCCCGGCCCGCGGCGCGCGGACGGGCGTCGGGTGTCCCAGCAGGCACCTAGGATCACCGCATGGGTGCGGGGGACGTGCACGAGCTGACGCGGCCGCAGGCCCGGCAGGTCGCCGTACGGGCCCAGCTGCTGGACGCCGAGCGGCCGACCGGCCCCCTCGACGTCGTCCGCCACCTGGGGTTCCTGCAGGTGGACCTCACCGACGTCGTGGCGCAGCACGCCGACCTCGTGCTCTGGACCCGGCTCGGGTCGTCGTACGCACCCGACGACCTGGAGGAGCTGGTCGGCGACGGGGCGCTCGTCGAGCACCAGGCGATGCTGCGCCCCAGCGAGGACATCGCCCTCTTCCGCGCCGACATGGACGCCTGGCCCGGCGAGCCACCGCTGAGGGAGTGGCAGGAGGACGTCCGCGACTGGGTGGCCGCCAACGACGGCTGCCGGCGCGAGATCCTGGCGCTCCTGCGCAGCGAGGGCCCCACGGCGGCCCGGGACCTGCCGGACAGCTGCGAGGTGCCGTGGCGCTCGACCGGCTGGACCAACAACAAGAACGTGATGAAGCTGCTGGAGTGCATGGAGGCGCGCGGCGAGGTCGCGGTCGCCTCCCGCGCGGGCCGCGAGCGCCAGTGGGACCTCGCCGAGCGGGTCCATCCCGGCGACCCCGCGGTGCCCGGCGAGGAGGCACACCGCACGCTCGCGGAGCGACGGCTGCGGGCGCTCGGCCTCGCGCGACCGCGCGCGCTCGAGGCGTGGCACGAGCCGTACGACGTGCGCGACGTCGGCGAGGCCGCCCGCGTGGAGGGCGTGCGCGGCCAGTGGCGCGTCGACCCGACGGTGCTCGAGCACGTGGTGGACGGCGGCTTCGAGGGCCGGACGGCGATCCTCTCGCCGCTCGACCGGTTGGTCTTCGACCGCAAGCGGATGGAGGAGCTCTTCGAGTTCGACTACCAGCTCGAGATGTACAAGCCGGCAGCGAAGCGCCAGTGGGGCTACTGGGCGATGCCGGTGCTGGACGGGGACGAGCTGGTCGGCAAGGTCGACGCCACGGCGGACCGCGAGGCGGGCGTCCTCATCGTCGACGCCGTCCACGAGGACGGTGGCTGGTCCGCCCGGCGCAGGCGCCGGGTGGAGGTCGAGCTCGCGGCGCTCGCGGACTGGCTCGGCCTCGAGGTGGCCCGCAGCTGAGGCGTCAGGACGAGTGCACGACGGCGAGCACGGCGCTCGCGCCCGTCCCGCCGACCGTCCCGGCGAGGTGGGGGCCGTCGCCCAGGGGAGTGCCCACGACGCGCGCGAGGCGGATGTCCGTCGCGCCGGCGCGCACGGTCGTCACCGACCCCTCGTCGCTCACTGCGTCGACCTGTCCCACGCTGGGAGCGGTCGCGTCCCGACCGCTGCCGCGCACCTCCATCCGGGCGGGGATGTCGACGCGCTCGCCGTCCTCCTCGAAGAACATCGGCGCCTGCCGGCCTCCGGTCACGACGGCTGCCACCAGGGTGGCGGCCCACACCGGGTCGCCGCAGCCGTCGTAGACCCAGCGCTGGCCGAGCACCGAGTGGTCGCTGGTGCCGATCAGGTGCTGCTCCGCGCCCGCGAGCGGTGCGGCGCGGTAGGTGAGCGGCGTCTGCAGCACGGCGCCGTCGTCGGTGCGCCACAGGATCGTCTCGACGCCGACCTCGCCGGCCGGGTCGTCGAAGCGGTACTCCGCCAGCTTCCCGGCGATCCGGTGGCCGTCGGCCCACGAGCGGGACGGCAGCCACGCCTCGACGAGCTGCTGCTTGGACGGCGACAGCGTGGCCCGGTGGACGATGCCCATGCCGGGAGACTACGCGTGCTGTTCGAGGGCCTCCGCCAGCGCCTCGGGGTCGGCCACCGACACGGTGGCGCCCGGATGGGTGATCGTCGCCGTCGGGTCGATCCCGGGCACCGGCTCGTGGAACGACACGCACAGGGCACGATCGCCGTTGGTGGTGAAGGACACGCCCCTGTCGCTGAACGAGAGGTGCGGCGGTCCGGCCGTCTTGAGCCAGCTGAAGCCGCCCGTCACCTCGGTGGCGGCGATGTTGCTGCGCGGCGTGACCAGCCGCCAGGGTCCGTAGCGCACGAACAGCCACTCGGGACCGACCTCCACGGTCGTCGTCCTGGGCGTCACCCCGAAGGCCCGCCCGGCGAGGGCGTACGACGGCGCGAACGCGAAGTCGAACGCCCGCACGGCCTCGGTGCCTCCCGCGGCACCTCGCTCCGCACCGGCCTCGGCCACCAGGCGGCGCAGCGCGCCGGCTGCCGGGATCCGGTAGGGCTGGAGCACGGCGGCGGAGCGGCCGGGCACGCGCAGGAACGCACGGCTGCCACCCCCTGGCGCCGGCAGGACGTGGTGGTCCATCCGCACCTCGGCGGGCCCACGCCCCACGGTCCACGACCAGGAGCGCAGGACCGGGTCGACGTGGGTGACGGTGAAGTCCACCGCCACCCCGCGCGGTCCGTGGACACGCCCGGTGCTGCCGACCCGGATCACGTCGTCGGCGGTGTCGACGTCCTGGATCAGCGGCGCCCAGGTCGCCCACGTCGCGGGGGTGGTGAAGCGGCGCCACGCCTCGTCCGCCGTGGCGGGGCCGTGCGCGTCGACGAGCACGTCAGAGGGTGACGGTGTCGTTGTCGCCCAGGTCGGGCCTGCTGTCGCTGACCAGGCCCTTGGCCAGCTGGAAGGCGGCGCTCACCTTGCCGGGGGACGCCCAGAACTCCGCGGTCTCGCCGTCGACCTGCAGCAGCACGTTGGAGGCGTCCTCCGGGCCGCCGGACATGAAGGCGCCCGCGGAGGCGTCCCAGAGCTCCGCCAGCTT
Source organism: uncultured Actinomycetota bacterium (assembly GCA_963740115.1). GTDB lineage: Bacteria > Actinomycetota > Actinomycetes > Propionibacteriales > Nocardioidaceae > Nocardioides. The sequence goes on from CAVUCQ010000009.1 coordinate 361,191, forward strand.
GGCGCGGTCCTCGCTCACCCGGGCCGTCCCGGTGAGCGAGACCCATCCCGACCTCCCGGAGTAGGACACGTTGACGCGGGGATCGGCCTGGATGGCCCGCACCTTGTCGGTGTCGCGTTCGGTGATGAACCAGGTCGTGCCCGGGTCCTCGAAGTCCTGCGTGCCCATGGGCGTGGAGACCAGGGCTCCGCCGAGCGACACGTAGGTGAGCACCGCGATGTCGGCCTGTCGCATGATCTCGGCAACGGTCCCGAGCTGGTCGTCGTGGGTGGTGGTCATCCCTCGACGATGGCACCCGAGATGCACCGTCACCTCATCCCCACGGGCGGGGAGGTCACGTTCCGGCCCGCCCGGTCGTCGTACTGGCAGGATTGCCCGCAGCAACCGGGCGGGGGCAAGCACCGGCCAGCACACAGGGGAGACGCGCAGCATGACGAGCACACACCCAGCCGACGACCACGACCTGATCAGGGTCGAGGGTGCACGGGAGAACAACCTCAAGAACGTCTCGGTCGACCTGCCGAAGCGCCGGTTGACCGTCTTCACCGGGATCTCCGGTTCCGGCAAGAGCTCATTGGTCTTCGCCACCATCGCGGCCGAGTCGCAGCGGATGATCAACGAGACCTACAGCGCCTTCGTGCAGGGCTTCATGCCCTCGCTGGCCCGTCCCGATGTCGACCACCTCGAGGGACTGACCACCGCGATCATCGTCGACCAGGAGCGGATGGGCGCCAATCCTCGCTCGACGGTGGGCACGGCGACCGACGCCAACGCGATGCTGCGGATCCTGTTCAGCCGCCTCGGGGACCCCTACGTCGGACCTCCGACGGCGTACTCGTTCAACGTCCCGACCCGCAAGGCGAGCGGGATGATGACCACCGAGAAGGGCGGTCGCACCGAGCGGAGGATCGCCAAGCAGGAGGTCTACCTCGGCGGCATGTGCCCGCGCTGCGAGGGCATGGGCAAGGTCAACGACATCGACCGCACCGCCCTCTACGACGAGGAGAAGTCGCTGTCGGAGGGCGCACTCACCGTGCCGGGGTACTCGATGGACGGGTGGTACGGCCGCCTCTTCGAGGGCATGGGCCTGCCGATGGACAAGCCGATCAAGTCGTTCACCAAGAAGCAGCTCGAGACGATGCTCTACGCCGAGCCGACCAAGCTCAAGGTCGAGGGCGTCAACCTCACCTTCAACGGGATCATCCCGCAGATCCAGAAGTCGATGCTGTCCAAGGACCCCGAGGCGATGCAGCCGCACATCCGGCGCTTCGTCGACCGGGCGGTGACGTTCCAGACCTGCCCCGACTGCGACGGCACGCGACTGACCCCCGAGGCGCGGAAGTCCAAGGTCAAGGGCAAGTCGATCGCCGACCTGTGCGAGATGCAGATCAGCGACCTCGCCGACTGGGTCCGCGAGCTCGACGAGCCGTCGGTCGCCCCGCTCCTGAAGGGCCTGCGGCACCTCCTCGACTCGTTCTCCGAGATCGGCCTGGGCTACCTCTCCCTCGACCGACCGGCCGGCACGCTCTCCGGCGGCGAGGCGCAGCGCACCAAGATGATCCGCCACCTCGGGTCGTCGCTGACCGACATCACGTACGTCTTCGACGAGCCCACGATCGGCCTGCACCCGCACGACATCGAGCGGATGAACGACCTGCTGCTGCAGCTGCGCGACAAGGGGAACACCGTCCTGGTGGTCGAGCACAAGCCGGAGACCATCGCGATCGCCGACCACGTCGTCGACCTCGGCCCCGGGGCCGGCGCCGGCGGCGGCACGATCTGCTTCGAGGGCGACATCGACGGACTGCGCTCGAGCGGCACGATCACCGGCAAGCACCTCGACGACCGCGCCCGGCTCAAGGACTCGGTGCGCTCCGCCACCGGCCAGCTCGAGGTGCGCGGCGCGTCCACGCACAACCTGCGTGACGTGGACGTCGACGTCCCTCTCGGGATGTTGACGGTCGTCACCGGCGTCGCGGGGTCGGGCAAGAGCTCGCTCATCCACGGCTCGCTCGCGGGGGGCGACGAGGTGATCGTCATCGACCAGGGTGCGATCAAGGGGTCGCGGCGCAGCAACCCCGCCACCTACACCGGGCTGCTGGAGCCGATCCGCAAGGCGTTCGCCAAGGCCAACGACGTCAAGCCGGCGCTCTTCAGCTCCAACTCGGAGGGCGCCTGCCCGACCTGCAACGGTGCCGGCGTGATCTTCACCGAGCTGGGACCGATGGCGACCGTCGAGTCGCCCTGCGAGGAGTGCGAGGGCCGTCGGTTCAAGGCGGAGGTGCTGCAGTACACCCTCGGCGGCAAGGACATCGCCGAGGTCCACGAGATGTCGGTCGTGGACGCGCACGACCTCTTCAGCGACGGCGAGGCGAGGATCCCGGCTGCGGTGAAGATCCTGGAGCGCCTCGTCGACGTCGGGCTCGGCTACCTGTCGCTCGGCCAGCCGCTGACGACCCTGTCCGGCGGCGAGCGCCAGCGCCTCAAGCTGGCCACGCAGATGGGGGAGAAGGGCGACGTCTACATCCTCGACGAGCCCACCACCGGCCTGCACCTCGCCGACGTGGAGAACCTGCTCGGTCTGCTCGACCGGCTCGTCGACTCGGGCAAGTCGGTGATCGTCATCGAGCACCACCAGGCGGTCATGGCGCACGCGGACTGGATCATCGACCTCGGCCCGGGAGCCGGCCACGACGGCGGCCTGGTCGTGTTCGAGGGGCCGCCCGCCGACATGGTGTCGGCGAAGAAGCTGACGCTGACCGGCAAGCACCTGAAGGCGTACGTCGGGGCATGAGGCTGCTGCTCCTCCACGGCCTGGGCGCCACGGGTGGCGTCTGGCGTGGCTACGACGGGATGGCGCCGGACCTGCCCGGCCACGGGACGGCGGCCTGGGACGCGCCCTACTCCTTCCTCCGGCATGCCCGGGCCGTCCTGCCGCTCCTGGGCCCGGTCGACGACGAGCCGGTGACGGTCGTCGGGCACTCGATGGGCGGCGTCGTCGGCCTGGCGCTGGCGGCACTGGCTCCCGACCGGGTCCGGCTCGTCGTCGGGCTCGGCATCAAGGTGTCGTGGCCACCCGAGGACGCCGCGCGGGCGTCGGCGATGGCCGAGCGGCCGGTGACGGCGTACACCACCCGCGACGAGGCGGTCGAGCGCTTCCTGCGCGTGTCCGGGCTCGCCGGGCTGGTCGCCGCCGACGACCCCCTGGTGGACGACGCGGTCGTGGACCGGGAGAGCGCGGGCGAGGGGAGCGGCTGGCGGCTGGCGCAGGACCCGCGCACCTTCGGCGTCGGCGTCCCGGACATGGCAGGGCTGCTGGCGGACGCGACCTGCCCGGTCGTGCTGGCGCGCGGCGAGCGGGACCCGTTGGTCAGCCACGAGCAGCTGGCCGACCTGGTCACCGATCCCGTCACGCTGCCCGGGCTCGGGCACAACGCCCACGTGGAGGACCCCGCGGCGGTGCTGGCCCTCCTGGCTCGATGACGCGACCTGCGAGCATGGGGGCATGACCCGCAGCGACCTCCGCGCGACCATCGCGACCCGCCCCGTCGTCCTCGACGGCGGGCTCGCCACCCTGCTGGAGCACCACGGCCACGACCTGTCGTCCGACCTCTGGTCCGCACGCCTGCTGCGCGACGACCCCGGCGCCGTCGAGGCCGCGCACCGGGAGTTCTTCGAGGCGGGTGCCGAGGTGGCGACCACGGCGTCCTACCAGGTGTCGTTCGAGGGCTTCGAGGCCGAGGGAGCCGACCGCGACGAGGTGGAGCGGCTGCTGCGGCGCAGCGTCGAGCTGGCGGCCGCGGCCCGCGACGCCGTGGCTCCCGGAGGCTGGGTGGCGGCGTCGGTGGGGCCGTACGGCGCGATCCTGGCCGACGGGTCGGAGTACCGCGGTGACTACGACCTCGACGTCGCCGGTCTGCGCGCGTTCCACCGACCCCGGCTGGCCGTGCTCGGCTCGACCGTGGGGGAAGGGGCCGACGTCCTCGCGATCGAGACCGTGCCGTGCCTGGCGGAGGTCGAGGCCGTGCTGGCGGAGCTCGACGGCACCGGCGTGCCGGCCTGGCTGTCGCTGTCGGCGAGCGAAGGCCGTACGCGGGCGGGCGAGCCGCTCGAGGAGGCGTTCGCGATGGCGGCCGACGTCGCCGAGGTCATCGCGGTCGGGGTCAACTGCACCACCCCGGCCGACGCCCGGGCCGCCGTGGCGCTCGCCGGAGCGCATGGTCCGGCCGTGGTCTACCCCAACTCCGGGCAGTCGTGGGACGCCGAGGCGCGCTCGTGGACGGGACGTTCGGCCTTCGACCCCGCCGACGTGGACGCCTGGGTCGCCTCCGGCGCCCGGCTCGTCGGCGGTTGCTGCCGCGTCGGCACGGCCGACATCTCGTCCCTGCGGGACGCCGTGTCCCTCACGCGCTCGTGAGCACCACCAACCGCTGCGTGGCGCGCGTCATCGCCACGTAGCGGTCGACCGCGCCAGTGATCCCGTCACCGAAGCCGTCGGGGTCCACCAGCACGACCAGGTCGAACTCCAGGCCCTTGGCGAGCTCGGGCGTGAGCGAGCGCACCCGGGCCGTGTCGGCGTACGACGGGTCGCCGATCACCACGGCCGTGCCCTCTGCGTGCTCGGCGAGCCACTGCTCGACGATCACGTCGCGGTCGGCCGCAGGGGAGTGGAGCACCGGGATCCCGCTCTCGCGGACCGAGGTCGGCACGTTGGCCTCGGGAAGGGCGGCGCGGATCACCGGTTCGGCCTCGGCCATCACCTCCGCCGGCGTGCGGTAGTTGACGGTCAGCGAGGCGACCGTCACGTCCGTCAGGCCGATGCGGCCCAGGCGGTCGGTCCACGACCCCGTGAACCCGTGACGTGCCTGGGCCCGGTCGCCGACGATCGTGAAGCTGCGCGACGGGCACCTGCGCAGCAGCATCTGCCACTCGGCGTCCGTCAGCTCCTGGGCCTCGTCGACGACGACGTGCGCGAACGGACCGGCCAGGAGGTCCGCGGCCGTGGTCGGCAGCGCGCCGTCGTCGACGAGGGCGGTCCGCAGGTCGTCGTGGACGAGCATCGACACCAGCCCGTCGCCGTACTCGTCCGCGCCGCTCTCGCGTGCGGTCGTGCGCAGGTCGTCGATCACCTCGCCCATCCGGGCCCGCTCCCGGGCCTCCGCCTCCTGCGTACGGTGACGGCGCCGCGATGCTTCCGGGTCGCCCAGCCGCAGCCGTGCCGCGTCCAGCAGCGGCAGGTCGGCGTACGTCCACGCCTCGGGGTCGGTGCGACGCAGCGCCCGCACCTCCTCGGCCGTGAGCCACGGGGCGCAGTGGCGCAGGTAGGCCGGGACGGTCCACAGGTCACCGACGAGGTCGGTGTGCTCGAGGAGCGGCCAGGCGCGGTCGAAGGCCTCCCGCAAGGCACGGTGTCGACCGAGCACCGACCTGAGGTCGTCAGGGGAGAGCCCGTCCAGAGCGTCCGCGTCCACCTTGTCGACCAGGATGGTGAGGATCTCCTCCCACACGTCGTCGCGGGCGAGGTTGTGCGGGGTGCCGGGGTCGGGTGAGCCGAAGGCCTCGGCCCACTCGGCGACCGTCAACCGGACGTCGACCCACGGCGTCTCGACCAGCAGCGACTCGGTCGGCGGCTCCTCGTAGAGGGCGACCGCGGGCTCGATCGCCGCGACCATGCGCGCGTCGGCCTTGAGCGCCGACACCTGCTCGTCGCGCTCGGGGACGGCAGCCGGCGCCTCGGGCACCAGGTCGCGCACCGTGCAGGTCTGCACGCCCTCCTCACCGAGGCTCGGCAGCACGTCGCTGACGTAGGCCAGGTAGGGCTGGTGCGGCCCGACGAACAGGACGCCGCCACGGCGGTGCCCGAGCCGCGGGTCGGCGTAGAGCAGGTAGGCCGTGCGGTGCAGCGCGACGACGGTCTTGCCGGTGCCGGGTCCGCCGTCCACGACGAGGGCGCCCTTCGACCCCGCGCGCACGATGGCGTCCTGGTCGGACTGGATGGTGCCGAGCACGTCCCGCATGCGGGCGGTGCGGCTGCCGCCGAGGGTGGCGATGAAGGCGGACTGGTCGTCCAGGGCCGCCGTGTGCGTCAGGCCCTCCTCGGTGAACGCCTCGTCCCAGTAGTCCACGATCCGGCCGCCGACCCAGCGGTAGCGGCGCCGGCTCACGAGACCGTGGGGGTGGGCGTGCGTGGCGGCGAAGAACGGCTCGGCGGCAGGGGACCGCCAGTCCACGAGCAGCCTCCGGCCGTGGGGGTCGGCCAGCCCGAACCGACCGATCCAGGTGGGTTCGTCCCGGCCCTCGTGCACGACGCGGCCCAGGCAGAGGTCGAGGTCGTAGCGGCGCAGCGCCCGCAGGCGGGCGGTCAGGCGGTGGACCTCCAGGTCGCGGTCGAGCGCTGCCTGGCCGTGCCCGGCGGGAGCCCTGCGGGTCTCCGCGAGGCTCGCCTCCAGATCGGCGACGGCGTGCTCCAGGCTGCCCGCGATGGTGCGGAAGTGGTCGCGGTCCAGCTCGATGAGGCTCGGGTCGGTCTTGGCGGCCAAGGTGTCGGGAAGGGCGAACGGCGAGGTGTCCTGCGGCATCACGTCGTGCAGTGTGAGGGCCCTGGGGGGCCTTGCGGCAAGCCCCCGGATGGCCTATACGTTGAGAGTGGAGGCAGTCCTTCCTCCGGTCCGGGAGGAGGGTCGTGCCCGATCATCTCGCCAGCCGTCTGCAGGAGGCGGTCGCGTCGGTGCCGATCCTGGAGGCGATGGGCGTCCGCGTCGTGGAGGTGCGACCGGGTCGTGCCGTCGCCGAGCTGCCGCCCGAGCCCAACGTCAACCACTTCGGGGTGACCTACGCCGGCTCGTTGTTCAGCGTGGCCGAGATGCTCGGCGGGCTGCTGAGCCTGGCGTCCTTCGACCTCGAGGGTGAGCTCGCGGGGTTCGTGCCGATCATCAAGGAGTCGACGATCCGGTTCCGCCGGCCTGCTGTCGGTGTCGTACGAGCGTCGGTGGAGCTGGCTGCCGCCGAGGTGGCGCGCGTACGGCGTGACGCGCTGCAGTCCGGCAAGGGCGAGTTCGTGCTGGAGGCGAGCCTGACGGACGCCGACGGCGAGGTGGTGGCGACGACGGTCGGGACCTACCAGGTCCGGCGGCTCTGAGCCCCCGGCGTCGAGCTGACGCTTGTGCACACGACAGACGGGCCGAGCTGACGCTTGCGCACACGACAGACGGGCCGAGCTGACGCTTGTGCACACGACAGACGGGCCGAGCTGACGCTTGTGCACGGGCGACGCATGGCACAGTCGGGCCCATGCCGGAACCGGCCCGCTTCGTCCTGCACGACCACCGTCGTCCGAGCCCGCACTTCGACCTGCGGCTCGAAGAGGATGGCGTCCTGCGCAGCTGGGCGGTGCCCAAGGGCTTGCCGGTCGACCCGGCGCACGACCGGCTGGCGATCGCCGTCGACGACCACGACCTCGACCACATCGACTTCGAGGACGAGCACAAGTCGATCGCCGACACCGGAACGTGGCAGGAGCACGACCGGGACGAGCGTCGGATCGTCCTCACGCTGCACGGACGCGACGGCGATCACCGGTACGCCCTGATCCACACGGGTGGAGCCCAGTGGCTGCTGCACCTGACCAAGGAGCAGCCGTGAGCGTGGATATTCCGCCGATAACTGACATTATGTCAGATAGTGCAGCCTGCCGATGTCGGCCTCATCCCTCCACCAGTCCCCCGAAGTCGCCGGCCAGGTGCGGCCCGCCCAGGCAGACCTCCGCCTGTGCCGCTCCCGCCATCAACGAGCCACGTACGTCGGCACCGGTCAGGTGGGCCACCAGGTAGCCGGTGAAGAACGCGTCGCCGGCGCCGTTGGCGTCCACGACGGCGACGCGTCCACCCGGGACCTCCGCCCAGCTGCCGTCCGGCCCGACGGCAGCCGAACCCCGGGCGCCGTGGGTCACCACGACCGTTCCGTCCTGCTCGCGCGCGAGACGCTCGGAGAATCCCCGCCAGTCCTCGAGCGCGACGGACGACATCTGCACGTGGTCCGCCAACGCGAACGCAGCGTGGAAGGCGGAGGCACCGTCGTAGTCGTGCAGGTCCGTCCACACCGGGACCCCCGCGTCCTGGGCCCACGCGACCCACGGGCGGGCATGCCAGGCCAGGTCCGCCACGACGACGTCGGCCTGCGGCAGGTGCTCGTCGGCGTCCGCACGGGTCCACTCGGTGACCGGCTCGGGGAGGTGGGTGTAGACCGACACCCGCTCACCATCGGTCGTCATCAGGTTGACGTGGCGCTCGCACTGCCCGCTGCGGCTCTCCCGCGCCACGACCCGGATGCCGGCCGCTTCCAGGCTTCGCCGCACGCGCTCGCTCACGTCGTCGTTGCCGAGCACGGTCAGCAGCGTCACCTGCGCCCCGAGCCGCGCCAGGTTGAGCGCCTTGCCGGCCGAGGTGCCGCCCAGGGTGGTCCACGCACGCTGTGCGAAGTACGTCCCGGGAGCTCGCCTGCGGCAGCTGCGGCAGGTAGACGATGTCGTTGCAGCTCGCCGGTCCCACGACCAGCACGCGCGGCGCGGGCGTCATGGTTCGCACACCGTCTGCTCCACTGCAGTCCTTTCGAGCTCGGCGTCCGCGCGTTCCCGCGCCACACAGCAGCGCAAGCCTACGGACGGCGGACCTGCGTAGCGGCCCCAGGTGCGAGAGTGGCCCCATGATCGACGACGCGACCTTCGACGAGCTGATGGAGCTCGTGGTGCACGGCTTCGAGATCGCAGGCGTCACGGTCCTCGTCGTCGGTGCCCTGATCGCGTTCGTGCACGCCGCCTGGACGTTGCGGCACGAGGGACCGAGCGCGGCCTACGAGCGCGCCCGGCGCGGCGTGGGACGAGCGATCCTCCTGGGCCTGGAGCTGCTGATCATCGCGGACATCGTGCTGACGATCACCGTCGACCCGACCCTGGAGAGCGCGGCGGCCCTCGGCCTGATCGTGCTGGTCAGGACGTTCCTCAGCTTCTCGCTCGAGGTCGAGCTCGAGGGGACGCTCCCCTGGCGGCGCGCGGCCGCCACCGAGCAGGCAGGTGCGGTCCCCCGGCGGGACGGTGCGTGAGCCTTGCCGCGCGTCCTACGTTGGACCCATGGCTGAGATCCCGACCCACGTCCTCAACGACGGCAACGCGCTGCCGGCGATCGGCTTCGGCACCTACCCGCTGCGCGGCGAGGACGGAACCGCCGCCATCGTCAGCGCGCTCGAGTCGGGCTACCGGCTCATCGACACGGCCGTGAACTACGAGAACGAGGTGGAGGTGGGCGAGGCGATCCGCCGCTCGGGCCTCCCCCGCGACGAGGTTCTGGTGACCAGCAAGATCCCCGGTCGCCACCACGCGTACGACGACGCGATCGCCTCGGTGCACGAGTCCCTCGACCGGCTCGGTCTCGACCACACCGACCTGCACCTCATCCACTGGCCCAACCCGGGACAGGGAAAGTACGTCGAGGCGTGGCGCGCTCTCGTCCAGCTGCAGCAGGACGGGCTCGTGCGCTCGATCGGCGTCTCCAACTTCACCGAGGAGCACCTGGCGCGGATCATCGACGACACCGGAGTCACCCCGGCCGTCAACCAGGTCGAGCTGCACCCCCGCTTCCCCCAGGAGCGGATGCGCGAGGTGCACGAGCGGCTCGGCGTCCGGACCGAGGCGTGGAGCCCGATGGGCAAGCGCCGCGCACCCCTCGACGAGCCGGCCGTGACCTCGGCGGTGGCGACCCACGACGTCTCCCCCGGCCAGGTGATCCTGCGCTGGCACGTCCAGCTGGGCTCGCTGCCCATCCCCAAGTCGGCGGACCCGCGCCGCCAGGCGCAGAACCTCGACGTCTTCGGGTTCGAGCTGACCGAGGACGAGATGGCGGCGATCACCGCGCTCGCCGAGGACGACGGCCGGCTCTTCGGCGGGGACCCCGACTCCCACGAGGAGATGTGAAGCCCGAGGGGCCGGGTCGGTGCGCACGGGAACGCTGGTTACGATCGACGCCATGCTGAAGCGACCTGCCGCCGTCCTGGCCTGCCTGTCCGTCCTCCTCCTCGCCGGGTGCGGCAACGAGGGCGACGCCGACTCGGCGGAGGACACGACGAGCGCGTCCCCCTCGGAGTCCTCAGAGTCACCGGAGTCCTCGGAGTCGGCCCCGGCCGGCGAGACGACCACGTGCGAGTACCCCTCTGACGGCCAGGACCCCGCGCGCGAGGTCGAGGCGCCCGACGCCGAGGCACTCGCCGAGGGCACCGTCCCGGCCACCATCACCACCAACTTCGGCGACATCGGCCTGACCCTCGACGCGGCGACCGCGCCCTGCACGGTCAACTCGTTCGTCTCCCTGGCCGAGCAGGGCTTCTACGACGACACCCCCTGCCCCCGGATCGGCGACCAGGAGGGCTTCGGCATCCTCCAGTGCGGTGACCCGACCGGCACCGGCTCGGGCGGCGCAGGCTACTCGTTCGGGGACGAGCTGAGCGGCGACGAGACCTACCCCGCCGGCACCCTGGCCATGGCGAACGCCGGTCCGGACACCAACGGCTCGCAGTTCTTCCTCGTCTTCCGCGACTCGCAGTTCCCGCCCAGCTACACGGTCTTCGGCACCATCGACCAGGCCGGCCTCGAGGTCATCGACGCCATCGCGGCCGAGGGCAACGACGGTGCGCACCCGGCCGGCGGCGGCGTCCCCAACAAGGAGGTCACCATCGAGGAGGTCACGGTCGGCTGACCGCGGCTCCTCAGCCCGCGGAGCGCTCGTAGTCGATCGCGGCGCCCAGCTGGACGGTCCGCGCGACCGTGCACAGCCGGTCGCGCGACAGCTCCATGGCGCTCTGCACGCGCTCGCGGGCGGCGTCGCCCTCGGGGCCGTCGGGGAACACGACGTCGAAGCTCATCCGCAGCCCCGTCAGGTGGTTGCCGTCCTCGTCGCGGACCTTGTGGCCCTCGGCCTGCACGGTGAACGTCGTGCTCGAGGTGCGCTTGTGCGTGATCGCCTCGACGTCGAGCGCGCTGCACCCGCCGATCGCCGCCAGCAGCAGCTCGATCGGCGTGAAGTCGGGGTCCTCTCCCCCGGTCCCCAGGAACGTCTCACCGCCGCGCGCGTTGGTGGCCTTGAAGCGGGCCGGTCCGATCCGGGTGAGCTCGATGCTGCGCAGGGTCTCGTCCGTCATGACGACCACCCTGCCAGAGCTCGGCCGGAGGCGTCAGCGCACGACGCGACGCGCAGCGCGCCGGGCGCGACGCTCCTCGCTGCGGGCGATCTCCACGTTGCGCAGCAGGGCGCGGTCCTCCGCCGAGTGAGCCCGCGAGTCGACGAGGCTGAAGGCGAGGTGCAGCTGCGTGGTCATGGAGATCTGTCCCTTCGAGGGGCGGTCGGCCCTCGTGTCATGAGTGAAGATGTGTAAGAAGTAACCGCTCCGATGCGGCTCTTACATCGTAGGACGCGCCTGCACCGCACCGCTCATCCACGGCCCCGTGATCTCGGCCACCAGGCCCGGCCGAGCGGTAGGCACGGGTCGCTAGGGTCGGAGCGTGACGAGCGAGCGAGCACGCCGCCCCGGGCCGTCGGTCCGGACGCGTGTCGTCGAGCACAGCGACAGCGGCGGGACGGCGCGGGAGGACCGCCTGATCACCGAGGAGCCCCTGGAGATCCGGGTGGCTGCAGGGACGCTCGAGGCACGCCGCGCCTGGGTGACCATGCGCACCCCTGGGCACGACTTCGAGCTGGCCGCGGGCTGGCTGGTCGGCGAGGGACTCGCGACTCCCGACGCCGTCACCCACGTCGCCTACTGCACCGACCAGGACCTGGCGCCCGAGCAGGAGTTCAACGTCGTCACCGTGAGGCTGGCGGGGGCCACCGAGCTCCCTCATCGCCACGTCGCGGCGTCCGCGGGCTCGTCGGCCTGCGGCGTGTGCGGCAAGGACAGTGTCGTCGAGGCGCTGGAGACGCGAGCAGGAGCACCGTGGACCGGCGCGCGCCCCGGCGCCGACGTCGTACGTCGCCTCCCGGCGGCGCTGCGGGAGCGCCAGTCGCTGTTCGCCCGGACCGGCGGTGTCCACGCGGCCGGCCTGGCCGCGGCCGACGGCTCCCTGCTCGTCGTGCGGGAGGACGTCGGGCGCCACAACGCCGTCGACAAGGTCGTCGGTTCCCGGGTGCTCGCCGGCGACTCGCCGGCCACGGCGTGCCTCGTCCTCAGCGGCCGGGTGGGCTTCGAGCTGGTGCAGAAGGCCGCCGCCAGCGGCATCGGGTCGATCGTGGCGGTCGGTGCGCCGACCAGCCTCGCCGCCCGCCTGGCCGACGAGGCCGGCATCGACCTGTGGGGCTTCACGTCCGCCGGGCGGACCGTCCGCTACTGCTGAGCGCGCGCCGCGGCCCGGCGTGGTGGCCCGCTGGTGTCGGTGCGCCGTTCTAGGTTCGCCTTGTGCGCATCCTCCACACCTCCGACTGGCACCTGGGGAGGTCCTTCCACCGCGAGGACCTCCTGGGCCACCAGGGTGCGTTCGTCGACCACCTCCTCGAGGTGGTCGAGGCCGAGAAGGTCGACGTGGTCGTGGTCTCGGGCGACGTCTACGACCGCGCGCTCCCCCACGTCGACGCCGTGGCCCTCGCCGACGAGGCCTTCGCCCGGCTGGCGGCCTCGCGCGCCAAGGTGGTCGTCAGCAGCGGCAACCACGACAGCGCCCAGCGACTGGGCTTCGGGTCGCGGCTGATGGACGCGGCCGGGGTCTTCGTCCGCACCGACGCCGCGAGCGTCGGCACACCCGTCGTGCTGAAGGACCGGCACGGCGAGGTCGTCTTCCACGCCATCCCCTACCTCGACCCGTCCGCGCTCCTCGAGCCGTGGGCCCTGGGCCACCGCAGCCACCAGGCGGCGCTGTCCGAGGCGATGGCCCGCGTACGCCTCGACCTGGCCGCACGGGCGCCGAAGACCCGGTCCGTCGTGCTCGCCCACGCGTTCGTGGCGGGGGCGGAGCCGTCCGAGTCCGAGCGCGACATCAGCGTCGGCGGGGTCTCCAGGGTCGCGACGTCGACCTTCGACGGGATCGACTACACCGCCCTGGGACACCTCCACGGGCCGCACGAGCTCGCGCCGGGGCTGCGCTACTCCGGGTCCCCCCTCGCCTACTCCTTCTCCGAGGCCGACCAGGCCAAGGGCACCTGGCTGGTGGAGCTCAACGCCAAGGGCTTCGCCTCCGCCAGCTGGATCGACGCCCCCGTTCCCCGGCGGCTGTCGCGGATCTCCGGGTCCCTCGCCGACCTGCTGGTCGATCCCTCGCTGGCCGACCGGGAGGACGACTGGGTCCAGGTCACGCTCACCGACGTCCCGCGGCCGGCCCGCGCCATGGAGCAGCTCCGCCGGCGGTTCCCGCACACCCTCGTGCTGCAGTTCCCCGCCTCCGCGGCCGACCCCCAGTCGCCGCCCAGGCCGCCGACCGGGCAGGGCGACCACGCGATCGCCCTCGACTTCGTGCGGCACGTGCGCGGCGTCGCGGCGACCACGGCGGAGTCCGACCTGCTGCGCGAAGCCATCGACGGCTGCTGCCACGACCCCGACCAGGACGTGCTGGTCGGCGCACCGGCGGGTGCGGGCGCGTGAGGCTCCACCACCTCGAGGTCACCGGCTTCGGGCCGTTCGCCGACCCGGCGCGCATCGACTTCGACGCCCTCTCGGAGTCCGGTCTGTTCCTCCTCAGCGGGCCCACGGGCGCCGGCAAGTCCAGCGTCCTCGACGCGGTCTGCTTCGCGCTCTACGGAGACGTCCCCGGAGACCGCTCCACCGCCAAGCGGCTCCGCTCCGACCACGCCGCCGACGACGTCGTCCCCCGTGTCGTGCTGGAGGCCACGCTGTCGGGTCGCCGGTTCCGGATCGACCGGTCGCCGGCCTGGTCGCGGCCCAAGAAGCGCGGCACCGGCACCACCACCGAGCAGGCCCGGGTGGTGATCTCCGAGCGGCGCCCCACCGCCGACGGCGCCGACGCGTGGCACCCGCTCAGCACCCGGTTGGACGAGACCGGCCACCTCGTCACCCGGCTGGTCGGGATGACCCTTCCCCAGTTCTGCCAGGTCGCGCTGCTCCCCCAGGGCCGGTTCCAGGCCTTCCTGCGCGCTCGCTCGGAGGAGCGGCACGCCCTGCTTCAGCAGGTCTTCCAGACCGGGAGGTTCGACAGCGTCGAGCGCTGGCTGCGTGAGCGGCGGGTCGAGCTCCGCCGCGCCTGCGAAGCCCACCAGGGTGCGGTCGCCGACCTCGTCAGTCGGGTCAGCGAGGTGGGAAAGGCCGATGCGCCCGCGGGGTGGCCGGCCGACCCGGCCGGACTCCGGTCGTGGATCGACGAGCTCACCACCTCGGCCGTCGAGGCCTCCGTCGAGCAGGCCATCCGGGTCGAGGCGGCCTCGGCGGCGGAGGTGGCCGCCAGCGAGGCCTCCGCGGCGGGCATCGAGCTCGCCGGGCTCCGCGCCACCCATGCCGCCGCCCGACGCGCGTGGGCCGCGGTCGAGGCCGCGACGCCCGACCACGAGGCGCGCAAACGGAGCGCCGCGCAGGCCCAGCGGGCCGTCGCCGTACGACCGCTCCACGAGCTCGCCCTCGGCGCCCGCAAGGAGGTGCGCGAGCTCGAGCAGCAGGTTCGCGCCATCCGCTCGACGCTGGTCGAGCTTCTCGGCGTCACCTCCCTCGACGAGCAGGAGATCGCCGAGCACCGGCGGACCGCCACCCGTCTCCTCACCGACGTCGCCCGCGTACGCCCCTTCCAGCGGCAGGCCGCCGACCTGGAGCGGCAGCTGGCGAGGCTCACCCGCACGCGTGAGGAGACCGACACCGAGCTCCATCGCGTCGAGGCACGAGCCGCCGACGTCCCGCGCGTCCTGGAGGCGGTCGAGCCGGGGCTCGTCGCCGCCCGGGAGGCCGTCGTCCTCGCCGAGTCGCTGACCGCCGACCTCGAGGTGCTCCGGGCCCGCGTCCGCGCGGCGAGGTCTGCCGAGATGCTGACCGCCCAGCTGGTCGTGGCCGAGCAGGCCCTGGGTGGGGCCGCCCAGGCACGACTGCTGGCGAGGGAGACGCTGGTGGAGATCCGCGAGCAGCGGCTCGACGGGATGGCGGCCGAGATCGCCGGCAAGCTGGCCGTCGGAGCATCCTGCCCGGTGTGCGGGTCGGCCGACCACCCCTCCCCCGCGTCCCCGGCCCCGGGCGCCCCCGACGAAGCGGCCGAGCGGGAGGCGCGCCGGGAGGTCGACGACCTCGAGGTCGTCGTGGAGGCCCATGCCCAGCAGGTCCGGGGACTGGAGACGCAGCGGGCCACCGCGCTCGCCGAGTCCGGCGACTCCGTCGAGAACCTCCTGGTCGAGGAGGAGGAAGCCCTCGCCCGCCGCGACCGGGCCAGCCGGGTGGGCGCCAACGTCGAGTCCCTGGCTGCCCGCGTCGACACGCTCCTCGCCGAGCAGCAGGCCCTGGTCGGCGAGCGTGACACCCTCCTCGCGACCGCCACCCGGCTGGACACCGAGATCGCCGTGCTCACCGCGCGCATCGACGGCCTGCACGGGCAGATCGCGGCGGTCGTCCCCGAGGGCTCCGACCTCGATGCCCTGACCGCCCTCCACCAGCAGGTCAAGGTGCTCGCCCGCCAGTCCGAGGAGCTCACCGCCGACTTCGCCCGGGCACGCGCCACCGCCACCAGCACGCAGGAGGCGGCCGACGCAGTCGCCGCGAAGGCCGGCTTCGACTCCTCCGCCTGGGCGGCGTCGGCCTGGCTGTCCGACGCCGAGCTGGCAGCGTTGCAGCAGCAGATCGAGCGCCACGAGCGGGAGGCCGCCCGCGTGGGCGAGCTGCTCGCCGACGACGCCCTCGTCCGGTCGGCAGCCGCCGAGGCCCCGGACCTCGAGGCGCTCGCCCAGGACCACCACCGCGCCCGTGAGGCGGCGGCGCTCGCCCGGCAGACCGACATGAACCTGCGCGACCGCGGTCGGCGCCTCAGCGGGCTCGCCGACGAGATGGAGGCGGCCCTGGCCGCCTGGACCCCCGTCCGCGCCGACCTCGACCTGGTGGCCGACCTCGCTGCGCTCGTCGAGGGCAAGCACCCCGACAACCAGCTCCAGATGCGGCTGTCCGCCTACGTCCTCGCGCACCGGCTCAGCCAGGTCGTCGACGCCGCCAACGTGCGCCTCTCCACGATGAGCGACCAGCGCTACTCCCTCGTCCACACGGGCCAGCGCGGAGCCGGAGAGACGCGCGGCGGGCTCAGCCTCCTCGTCCGCGACGACTGGACGGGCGACAGCCGCGACCCGGCGACCCTCTCGGGCGGCGAGACGTTCGTCGTGTCCTTGGCCCTGGCGCTGGGCCTCGCCGACGTGATCACCGACGAGGCGGGCGGCACCGACCTCGACACGCTCTTCGTCGACGAGGGCTTCGGCTCGCTCGACGCGGAGACGCTGGAGGACGTGATGGACACCCTCGACACGCTCCGCGACGGCGGACGGGTGGTCGGCGTGGTGAGCCACGTGCCGGAGCTCCAGACCCGGATCCCGACCCAGCTGCGGGTGCACCGGGGACGGCACGGCAGCCGTACGACGTTGAGCCTCGGCTAGTCGCGCACCCCTCGGAATGCCGGTCGTCCGTCGCTGCAACCCCTCCGCTAGGTTCGTGCCCATGAGTGCGCCCGGGCTCGACCCGACCTTCAGCGACCTGCCGCACCGTCGCCTCGGCGACGTGGCCCTGGCCCGTGCCCAGGAGCTCGGTGCCAGTCATGCGGACTTCCGCCTCGAGCGCAACCGCTACCAGTACCTCGGCGCGCGCGACGGCGTGCTCCAGACGGCGAGCGACGCCGAGGACCTCGGCTTCGCGGTCCGCGTGGTGCACGGCGGCGCGTGGGGCTTCGCCTCCGGCGTGGTGCTGACCGACGACGAGGCTCGCCGGGTCGCGGAGACGGCGGTCGCCGTCGCGCGGGTGGCCGCCGCCATGACCACCACCCCCGTCGAGCTGGCTCCCGAGCCCGTCCACGACGACGTCACGTGGGTCTCCGGCTACGACGTCAACCCGCTCGACGTGCCGACCCGCGGAGAAGGCGGCGCTGCTCGTCGACTGGACCGAGCGGCTGCGCACCGGGGCGGCCGTCGCGCACGCCACGGCGTTCCTCCAGCAGGTGCAGGAGAACAAGTACTACGCCGACCTGTCGGGCACCCGCACCACCCAGCAGCGCGTACGCCTCCAGCCGGGCTTCGAGGCCACCGGTGAGGACGAGCAGTCTGGCATCTTCGACTCGATGGCCTCGATCGCGCCGCCCGTCGGGCGCGGCTGGGAGTACCTCACCGGCTCGCACTGGGACTGGGACGCCGAGCTGGCCGAGGTCCCCGACCTGCTGGCCGAGAAGCTGAAGGCACCCAGCGTCGAGGCGGGCACCTACGACCTGGTCGTGCACCCCTCCAACCTGTGGCTGACCATCCACGAGTCGATCGGCCACGCCACCGAGCTCGACCGGGCCCTGGGCTACGAGGCCAACTACGCCGGCACCTCGTTCGCCACCTACGACAAGCTCGGCACCCTGCAGTACGGCTCGCCGGTCATGAACGTGCTGGGCGACCGGACCCAGGAGCACGGCCTCGCCACCGTCGGCTACGACGACGAGGGCGTCCAGACGCAGAGCTGGAACATCGTGCGCGACGGCGTGCTCGTCGGCTACCAGCTCGACCGCTCCATGGGACACCTCAAGCCGGAGCTCAACGACGGCCGTTCCAACGGTTGTGCCTACGCCGACTCCTCCGGGCACATCCCGATCCAGCGGATGGCCAACGTCTCGCTCCTGCCCGGCACCGAGGACCTGTCGACCGACGACCTGGTCTCCCGCGTGGAGCGGGGCATCTACGTCGTCGGCGACAAGTCGTGGAGCATCGACATGCAGCGCTTCAACTTCCAGTTCACCGGACAGCGGTTCTACCAGATCACCGACGGCAAGCTGGACGGCATGCTGCGCGACGTGGCCTACCAGGCGACCACCACCGACTTCTGGGGCTCCATGGAGGCGGTGGGCGGGCCGGACACGTGGGTGCTCGGCGGTGCGTTCAACTGTGGCAAGGCGCAGCCGGGGCAGGTGGCGGCGGTCAGCCACGGCTGTCCCACGTCGCTCTTCCGGGGCGTCAACATCCTCAACACCATCGACGAGGCAGGCCACTGATGACGACCCCTCTGCGTCCCACCGCACAGCAGCTGGTCGAGCACGCGCTCGCGACCTCCACCGCCGACGACTGCATCGCGATCGTGCGCGACGTCACCAGCGCCAACCTGCGCTGGGCCAACAACACCCTCACGACCAACGGCGTGATGACCGAGGTCTCGGTCACCGTCGTCAGCTTCGCCGAGGTCGACGGAGGCACCGCCACCGGGTCGGTCTCGGGCAGCGCGTCCACCACCGAGCAGGTCACCGCCCTGGTGACGGCCGCGGACGCCGCGGCCCGCGCCGGGAGCCCGGCCGAGGACGCTCGCGAGCTCATCGGCGACGCCACCTCGCCTGACTGGGAGACGGGTCCGGAGACCACCGACATCGGCGTCTACGACGCGTTCGCGCCCGCACTCGGCGAGGCGTTCCGCCAGGCCACCGGCGAGGACCGCCTGCTCTACGGCTTCGTCAACCACGACGTCGCCACCACCTACCTCGGCTCCAGCCGCGGTCTCCGGTTGCGACACGTGCAGCCCACCGGCCACTACGCCTGCACCGGCAAGGACACCTCCCTCAGCCGCAGCGCCTGGACCGGCGGCGCGACCCGCGACTTCAGCGACGTCGACGCGGCCGCGATGGCCGCCACCGTGGCCCAGCGGCTCGCGTGGGCCGAGCGGCGCATCGACCTGCCGGCAGGACGCTACGACACGATCCTGCCGCCCTCCTCGGTGGCCGACCTGATGATCGACGCCTACTGGGGCGCCGGAGCCCGGGTGGCCCACGAGGGTGAGTCGGTCTACAGCCGGCGCGGCGGCGGCACCCGCATCGGCGACAAGGTCGCGGCGCCCGGCGTCAACCTGTTCTCCGACCCGGCCCACCCCGGCCTCGAGTGCGCGCCGTTCGTGATCACCGGCTCGTCCGACAACACCGACTCGGTCTTCGACAACGGACTCGCCCTCGAGCGCACCGACTGGATCCGCGACGGCCTCCTCACCGGCCTGCTCCAGACCCGCCACTCGGCCGGGATGACCGGCCAGCCCGTCACGCCGATGATCGACAACCTCGTCCTCGAGGTCGGCGACGGTGCCGGCAGCATCGACGACATGATCGCCGGCACCCAGCGCGGGCTGCTCCTGACCTGCCTCTGGTACATCCGCGAGGTGGACCCGCAGACCATGCTGCTGACCGGCCTGACGCGCGACGGCGTCTACGTCGTCGAGGACGGCGAGATCGTCGGCGCCGCCAACAACTTCCGCTGGAACGAGAGCCCCATCGACCTGCTCAACCGGTTCAGTGCGGCCACCCGATCGGTGCCGAGCTTCAGCCGGGAATGGGGCGACGACTACTTCTCCCGCACCGCCACGCCCGCCCTGCGGATCCCCGACTTCAACATGTCGAGCGTGTCGCAGGGCGTCTGAGCTCAGCCTGACCCCGTCTGACCTCAGCGGGGCGGGTGCCCGCCGGGGATGTCCACGTCCGGGTCGTAGGGCACGCGCGTGTAGACGAAGGTCGCGCACTCGAGGTTGCGGATCGACCCGTCCGGGCGCCGTACGACGTCCAGCCGCTCGCCGCGGTGGTAGCCGACGACGCCGACGAGGACCCCGTCGACCAGCTCGAACCGGTCGGTCACCACCCCACCACGCGCCATGGCGCGCAGCTCGAGTCCCTCGTTGTGCCAGCGCACGTCGTAGGCGGTGTTGCCCCAGAACCACACCCCGGGCACGCCGAGGACCTCACCCGGCAGGACCACGGTGGGTCGCCACGGCGCCGGCCGCTCCTCGGCCGCATCGGGGTCTCCCTCGATCAGCGACACGGCGAGCTCGCGGGGGTCGATCCCGGTCGTGGCGTTGGTGAGGACCACCGCACCGATCCCACTGTCCGGGTCGACGTGGAGCGCCGCCAGGAAGCCGGGCATCGACCCGTTGTGGCCGATGAGCCGGCCGCCGGGATGCAGCCCGAGCATCAGCCCGAGCCCGTAGTCGGCTGTGACGGGGTCCTGCATCTCGGCGAGCGTGGCCGGAGCGAGCACGTCGGGGCGTGCGCCGCCGAGCACCTGGCCCCAGGTGACCAGGTCGGCCAGCGTCGACCACAGCTGTCCGGCCGGCGCCATCGCCCCGGTGTCGGTCAGCGGTTCGTGGACCCGGATGCCGGTGAAGTGGTCGACGCTCCAGCCGGGCTGTGCGCCCGGTCGCGGGAGGTACGACGTCGACCGCATGCCGAGGGGCTGGAGCAGGCGCTCGCCCACGAGGTGTCGCCACGGCACGCCCGTCCGGCGGGCCAGGACCTCGCCGAGCAGGCCGTAGCCGAGGTTGGAGTAGTGGAACCACTCCCCTGCGCCGGCGACGCGGCCGGCGCCGTCGTTGGCCGCGGCCAGGGCGGCGAAGGCAGCTCCGCGGGTGCGCTCCCACCACGCGCCGCGCGGCTCGCTCTGCATCCCCGACGTGTGCGCGAGGGCGTCACGGATGGTCACCTCGGCGTAGCCCACCTCGCCGAGGTGGTCGCCCAGCCGGTCGGACAGGTCCAGCACGCCGGCGTCGCGGGCCTGCATGACCAGCACCGCGGTCATCGTCTTGGTGATCGAGCCGATCCGGTACTGCCCGTCCAGGCCGGGAGCCGAGCCCGCCCCACCGGCCCACACGGCGCCGTAGCGGTCGAAGACGGCACCGACGACCGAGGTCAGGCGGCCTTCCGCCTGGGCGACGTCGAGGAGCCGCTGCCGCTGGTCGCTCACTCGGCGAAGGCCTCCGGCGGCGGGCAGGCACACACGAGGTTGCGGTCGCCGTAGGCCTGGTCGATGCGCGCCACGGCGGGCCAGTACTTGTCGGGGTCGATCCCCTGCGGGAAGACGCCGAGCTCGCGGGAGTAGGGGCGGTCCCACTCCCCGACCAGGGCTCGCGCCGTGTGCGGGGCGTGCCGCAGCGGCGAGTCCTCGGGCGACCAGTCCCCTGCCTCGACGCGTGCGATCTCGCCGCGGATCGCGATCATGGCGTCGCAGAACCGGTCGATCTCGGCCAGGTCCTCCGACTCGGTCGGCTCCACCATGAGCGTGCCGGCGACCGGGAACGACATGGTCGGGGCGTGGAAGCCGTAGTCGACCAGCCGCTTGGCGACGTCGTCCACGCTGACACCGCTGGCCTTGGTGATCCCGCGCAGGTCGAGGATGCACTCGTGCGCGACCAGGTCGTGGTGTCCGCGGTAGAGCACCGGGAAGTGCTCCCCGAGCCGGTGGGCGACGTAGTTGGCGGACAGGACCGCGACCGCCGTCGCCCGGGTCAGCCCTTGCGCACCCATCATCCGGATGTAGGCCCAGGTGATGGGCAGGATGCCGGCCGAGCCGTAGGGCGCGGCGCTGATCGGGCCGATGCCCTGGCGCTTCTCGGTCTCCGGGTGCCACGCGTGCGACGGCAGGTAGGGCGCGAGGTGGGCGCGTACGGCCACGGGTCCCACGCCGGGACCACCACCGCCGTGCGGGATGCAGAACGTCTTGTGCAGGTTGAGGTGGGAGACGTCGCCACCGAACTCGCCGGGCCGGGCCCAGCCGAGGAGGGCGTTGAGGTTGGCGCCGTCGACGTAGACCTGTCCGCCGTGGTCGTGCACGATCTTGCACAGGTCGGTGATCGTGTCCTCGTAGGCCCCGTGGGTCGAGGGATAGGTCACCATGATCGCCGCCAGCGTCTCGGCGTACTGGTCGCACTTGGCCAGCAGGTCGTCGAGGTCGACGGAGCCGTCGTCGGACGCCTTGACCACCACCACCTTCATCCCCGCCATGACGGCCGAGGCGGCGTTGGTGCCGTGTGCGGACGACGGGATCAGGCAGATGTCACGTGCGGTGTCTCCGTTGGCGAGGTGGTAGCCACGGATCGCCAGCAGACCGGCCAGCTCGCCCTGGGAGCCCGCGTTGGGCTGGACCGAGACCTTGTCGTAGCCGGTGACCTCGGCCAGCCAGCCCTCGACGTCGTCCACGAGCTCGCGGTAGCCGGTCGCGTCCTGGGCGGGGGCGAACGGGTGCAGGTCGGCGAAGCCGGGCAGGCTGATCGGCTCCATCTCGGTGGTGGCGTTGAGCTTCATGGTGCACGACCCCAGCGGGATCATGCCGCGGTCCAGGGCGTAGTCGCGGCCCGACAGCCGGGCCAGGTAGCGCAGCATCTGGGTCTCGCTGTGGTGGGAGTTGAAGACCTCGTGGGTGAGCAGCTCCGTGCTCCGCACGAGCGCCTCCGGGAGCCCCGACGGCGCGACGTCTGCGGCCGGTGCGACACCGAAGGCGCGGAGCACCGCCGCCACCGTGGACGGGCTGGTGCGCTCGGAGGTGGACAGCCCGACGTGGTCGTCGTCGATCAGCCTCAGGTGCAGCCCGACCGCGCGCGCGGCCGCCACCACGTCGGCGGCGCGGCCCGGGACGGAGACGGTGAGCGTGTCGAACCACGTCTCGTTGACGACCTCCACTCCCCCGGTCCGGAGCGCGTCGGCGATCCGGCTGGCGTGGTCGTGCGTGCGCTGCGCGATCCGGCGCAGGCCCTCCGGCCCGTGGTAGACGGCGTACATCGAGGCGACGACGGCGAGCAGGACCTGGGCGGTGCAGATGTTGGAGGTCGCCTTGTCACGCCGGATGTGCTGCTCGCGGGTCTGGAGCGCGAGGCGGTAGGCCGGACGGCCCTCCGCGTCGATCGAGACTCCCACGAGGCGCCCCGGCAGGTGCCGCTCGAGGCCGGAGGAGACCGACATGAAGCCCGCGTGCGGACCGCCGTAGAAGAGGGGTACGCCGAAGCGCTGGGAGGAGCCGACGACCACGTCGGCGCCCAGGGTGCCGGGCGCCTCGAGCAGCACCAGGGACAGGAGGTCGGCCGCCACGACCGCCAGCGCACCGCGCTCGTGGGCCGCGTCGATCACCGGACGGGGGTCTGCCACCGTTCCCGAGGCGCCGGGGTACTGCACGAGCACGCCGCACAGGTCACCGTCCGGAAGACCCCCGCTCAGGTCGGCGACCACGACCTCGATGCCCATGCCCTGGGCGCGGGTGCGTACGAGGTCGATCGTCTGGGGCAGCGCGTCGGCATCCACCACGAACGGTCCGGCGGCGTTGCGCTGGGCACGGCGCACGAGGGTCATCGCCTCGGCCGCGGCCGTGCCCTCGTCGAGCAGCGACGCGTTGGCGGTCGGCAGGCCGGTGAGGTCGGCGACGACGGTCTGGAAGTTGAGCAGGGCCTCGAGCCGGCCCTGGGAGATCTCCGGCTGGTAGGGCGTGTAGGCGGTGTACCAGGACGGGTCCTCGAGCACGTTGCGCCGGATCACCGCCGGAGTGATCGTCGCGTGGTAGCCGAGGCCGATCATCGCCTCGGCCGGCCGGTTCTGCGAGGCCAACGTGCGGAGCGCCCGCGCGGTGGCCTCCTCGTCGAGCGGGTCGGGGAGGTCGAGCGCGGCAGCCATCCGGATCCCGCCGGGGACCGCGGCCGCCATCAGGGCCTCCAGGGACTCGTGGCCGACGGCCTCGAGCATGTGCGCGACGGCCGCCTCGTCGGGGCCGATGTGGCGGGCGACGAACTCGCCCAGCCCGTCGGACGGGCGGGGCGTGGGGGTCGAGGTGGCGTCGGGCACGAGGGCTCCCTGAGGTCGCGTCACTGACCTCCCCCTCTGTCGGCCCGGTGACCTCCAGAGTGCCAACCCGTGCGGTCCGGGTGCCTGAGAGGTTCCGGGGAGGAATTGCCCCTTCGGCGCACCGCGAGCCGATGGGGCTGGCCGCGATGACTCTCCCGCACGGGATGTCGGCACGGTGAGTCTATCGCCCACCGCCTGCGCGACCATGCCGAAGGTGGGGGAAGACGGTGCTGCGCCCCGTGGGTGGGATCCAGGGAACGAACGAGGCCGCCCGGTGGACGGGCGGCCTCGTCGGAGGATCGGGTGGTGCCGTGTGTCAGCCGGTGTGGCGGGCGGCTCGCCGCGCGGCGAGCTCGTCGCCGGGGAGCGGCGCGCCGGAGTGGTCGGCGGTGCGCTCGCTGGGCAGCTCGGCGAGCGTGCCCTCGATCTCGCGCCAGACGCCGCCGATGGCGATGCCGAAGACGCCCTGGCCGCCCTGGAGCAGGTCGATGACCTCGTCGTTGCTGGTGCACTCGTAGACCGACGCGCCGTCGCTCATGAGGGTGACGCGCGTCAGGTCGTCGGTGCCGCGCTCACGCAGGTGGGCCGTCGCGGTGCGGATCTGCTGCAGCGAGATGCCGGCGTCGAGGAGCCGCTTGACGACCTTGAGGATCAAGATGTCGCGGAAGGAGTAGAGGCGCTGCGAGCCCGAGCCGGCGGCACCGCGCACGCTGGGCTCGACCAGGCCGGTGCGGGCCCAGTAGTCGAGCTGGCGGTAGGTGATGCCGGCGGCGTTGCACGCGGTCGGGCCGCGGTAGCCGGTGTCGCTGGGCAGCGGGGACACGTCGTCGGCGAAGAGCAGTCCCTGCTCCTCGGCGAGCTCGGCCGCGTCGGCAGCCGCCTTGGCGACGGCGACGTCGGTGCCCTGTTCGTTCTCGTTGCTACCCACAGCCAAACCCTCCAGGTCGGTTTCTCCGCTGAGCGGTAACTCCCGGGGAAGGGCCCGCCGCGGTGTCGTGGAGCTGACAACCACAGCGGTGGAGTTACAACAGAGACAGTTCAAGGTAAGCCCGGGAGTGCGGGTTGTCCATCCATGCCGCGGCGTGTCGCAACCCTCCACCTCAGGTTGAGGGTGAGTGTTACGGCTGGGACTCAGGGGACTCGAAGTCGTCGGGTGAGACGTGGTCGAGGAACTCACGGAACCGCTCGACCTCGTCCTCCTGCTCGGCGGGCACGGCGAGGCCGGCCTCCTCGAGCACGGCCTCCGCACAGACGATGCGGGAGCCCGTGCGCAGGGCGAGCGCGATGGAGTCGGACGGGCGGGCCCCGACCTCGGCGCCGCCGTCGAAGACCAGCTGGGCGAAGAAGACGCCGTCCTGCATGTCGACGATGCGCACCTCGTCGAGCCGCTGGCCCGTCGCGGCCAGCACGTCGCGCATCAGGTCGTGCGTCAGCGGTCGCGGCGGGGTGACGCCCTGCTGTGCGAAGGCGATCGCCGTGGCTTCGACGGCTCCGATCCAGATGGGGAGGTAGCGCTCCCCCGTCACCTCGCGCAGCAGCACGATGGGCTGGTTGGAGGGCATCTCGACGCGGACCCCGACGACGTCCATCTCACGCATGCCCCCACCCTACTCAGGAGCCATGACGGGATCAGCCGCGATCGAGGCCGACCTTCACCAGCGTCGCGTGCAGCCGCACCGAGAGTGCGGCGATCTCCGAGGTGGCGTCCTCGGCGCGGCCCCGGGCGGCCGCGTCGCGACCCCGCGCCAGGGGTGCGACGACCTGCTGCACCAGTCCGACCTCACGGTCGGCGGCGGTCTTGAAGGCACGCAGGTGGCGGGGCTCGAAGCCGAAGTCGGCCAGCTCACGCGCCGTCTGCGCGACGACGAGGGCGTCGCTGTCGAAGTGCCCCGTGCCGGTGCGGGCGCTGATCAGGCCGTACTGCTCGAGCTGGGAGAGCAGGTCCTCGGAGATGTCGGCGACCTTCAGCAGCTCGCGCCGGGAGAGCCGCAGGTCGCTCGTGCGGCGGAACGACTCCGGGCTGGGCAGTCCGTCGGAGCTCAGCGAGACCTTCGGCACGGTCGGCACCACGGACTCGATCGCGGGGGGCTCGAGGCCGCGGTCGATGGCGTCGAGGTGGTCGCCGATGACCTTGAGCGGGAGGTAGTGGTCGCGCTGCATGAGCAGGATGTAGCGCAGGCGCGCGACGTCGTCACCGGAGAACTTGCGGTAGCCGGCCGCGGTGCGCTCGGGCTTGACCAGTCCCTGGTCCTCCAGGAAGCGGATCTTCGGGATGGTCACGCCAGGGAAGTCGGGACGGAGCTGGTCGAGGACCTGCCCGATGTTGTAGCGGGCGCCGCGACTCGCTGCCGAGGGCGTCGAGGCACTCACGGATCAGCTGACCGGGTGGGAGGAGAAGAACACCAGGCGGTACTTGCCGATCTGCACCTCGTCGCCGTCGTTGAGCTCGACGGAGTCGATGCGGTCGCGGTTGACGTAGGTGCCGTTGAGGCTGCCCACGTCGCTGACGGTGAATCCCGTGCCCGTACGGCGGAACTCGGCGTGCCGGCGCGAGACGGTGACGTCGTCGAGGAAGATCTCGCTGTCGGGGTGGCGCCCGGCGCCGACCACGTCCGTGTCGAGCAGGAAACGGCTGCCGGCGCTCGGCCCGCGCTGCACGACCAGGAGTGCGTGGCCCTCCGGGAGGGCGTCCACGGCGGCGGCGTCGACGGGGCTCAGCTGGCGGTCGGACGACTCGCGCTGGTCCGGCACCCCGAACGTGATCGTCGCGGTGCTCTCGACCGGCGTGGCTCCGGTGTCCTCCCCGCCGACCAGCTTGGTGCCGCACTGGGCACAGAAGCGGGCGTCGTCAGGATTCTGCTTGCCGCAGGCGGTGCAGAACGGCATGGATGCTCCTCGGGGATCGACGCGCAACCCTCAGCCGAGGGTTGAGGTTGACGGTTGCTCCGAACCTACCAGCCAGGTGTGGGGACGGAACGGTGATCGGTGCTCGGGTCAGCCCTGGAGGCCGGCCTGGTAGGCAGCCGCGTCCAGGAGGTCCTCGACCTGGCTCGCGTCCGACACGCTCACCTCGAACAGCCACCCCGCCTCGTAGGGGTCGCTGTTGACGAGCTCGGGCGTGGAGTCGAGCGCGGAGTTGGTGGCCACCACCTCGCCGGTCACCGGGGCGTAGATGTCGCTGACCGACTTGGTCGACTCGAGCTCACCGCAGGTGTCGCCTGCCGTCACCGAGTCGCCGACCTGGGGCAGCGAGACGTAGACGATGTCGCCGAGCGCGTCCTGCGCGAAGTCGGTGATGCCCACCCGGACCGAGCCCTCGGCGTCGCCGGGCGTGCGGACCCACTCGTGCTCGCTGGTGTACTTCAGGTTCTCCGGATACACGTGGGCCTCCTCGTGCGGCAGTGGCTGGGACTGCCCGGCAGGCTACTGGCCCGAGTCGAGCTCCGCATACTCAGGTCGTGGCGCGTCGCGGACGCTGGTGATCTCCACCGACTCCAGCTCCTCGATGGTGACGGTCGCGCCGTCCAGCGTCTCGAACGTCTCGACGGGACCGGAGGAGAAGTTGAGGGCGGACCGAAGGATGTGGGGATCGCCGATCACGTCGAGGACGTAGGGCGACTCGAGCAGCTGGTCGTCGAGCTCGATGCCACCGACCGCGTCCTCGAAGGAGCTGTCGGCACCCAGCCGGATCGAGTCGTTGAGCTCCATCGCCTCCGCACCCGCCGTACGCAGCTCCTGGACGGTGTCGAGCAGCGAGCCCACGCTCACCCGCGAGTCCGACTCGGTGATCGTCACCCGCAGCCCGGGGCCTGACACCGGCACCAGTCCTGCGATGACGTTGAGGGTGCGCACCCGCTGCTCGGCCTCGTCGAGCGCGGCCGACCGCGCCTGGCTCTCGTCCTGGAGCTCGTCGCGGCGGGTCTCGAGCCGGTCCACCTCGCGACGGGCGCGCTCGGCGGTGCCGGTGAGTCCGTCGAGCACCTGGATCAGGTCGCTCTCCCGCAGGCCGGCGTAGGTGTCGTTGGCCGCGGTGTCACGCACCTGCACGACGAACGCGAAGCCGAGGACGGCCAGGAGCACGGCGACCACGGCCTGGCGGCGCGAGGGACGCAGCAGCGCGCCCCGGAGCCGGTCGCGTCCCGGGTCCTGCTCGCCCGGTGACCGACCGGCACCGTCCTCCGCGCCGGACGGGCGGTCGGGCTTCCGGTCCGGCGTGCGGTCCGGCGTGGGGTCGGGCGTGCGGTCAGGCATGGAAGACGTGCCTGCGGATGGCCGCGACGTTGGAGAAGATGCGGATGCCGAGGACGACGACCACCCCGGTGGTCAGCTGGGCCCCGACTCCGAGCTGGTCGCCGAGGTAGACGATCGCGGCAGCGATCACGACGTTGCTGACGAAGGAGACGACGAACACCTTGTCGTCGAAGATGCCGTCGAGGTAGGCGCGCAGGCCGCCGAACACCGCGTCGAGCGCCGCCACCACCGCGATGGGAAGGTAGTTCTGCAGGCTCAACGGCACGTCGGGGGCGAAGACCAGCCCGGCGAGGATGCCGAGCAGCAGGCCCAGGGCGGCAATCACGGCGCGCTCCCCTCTCCCTCCGACACGCCGTTCGGGTCGGCGTTCAGCTCGATCACATCACGCAACGCCCGCTCCGGCGCAGCGGGCAGGCGGATGTTGTCCACATTCTCAGGGGTGTAGAGGAATCCCAAACCATTGACGAGGCTGAACCACTGCTGTCCCTGGCTGGTCTGAAGCAGTCGCGCCTGGAGCGTCTGAGGGTCTCCGATGGCCTGCACGACGTAGGGAGGGTTCACCGGACGCCCGTTGACGTGGACGGCACGGTTGGTGTTGCGGATCCCGCCGAGCACGTTGAGCCGCTGGTCGTTGATCGCGATGGCCTCCGCCCCCGCCTCCCACAGCCCGTCGACCAGGTAGGCGAGGTCCTCGTCGCGGATCTCGCCGTCGACCTCGACGTCGGGGCGGTTGTCGACCGTGATCCGCACCCCGGGACCCTCCACGGCGGCGTAGCCCGTGTTGAGCTCGGCGCGTCGGACGCGGGTCCGGAGGTCCTCCAGCCGGCCCTGCAGCATCGTGCTGTTGCTGGCTGTCGCCTGGTTGGACGTGGCCAGCTCGGCCACCCGGGCCTGGAGATCACGGAGCTGGCCCCGTCGGTCTGTGATCTGCTCGACCAGCGCGGCTCGGCTGAGCTCGTTGACCTCCGCCTCCCGGTCGGTCTGCACCGCCACGACAGCGGTCATCACACCCAGGGCGGCGATGACGACCAGGCTGGCCCAGTGCGGCCGCGCCTTCTGGGCGGGCGCCTTCCCCGCCGCCGCCCGCTGCTGCGCCACGTGGGCGTAGTCCTCGTCCATGGACCGGGTCGTGATGAGCGTGAGGAGCGGCGTGGTCACGTGCTCGGGCAGCCCTCGCTCCCGGGTGTCAGCCATGGTCGGTCGCGGGTGACGTACGCCGGGGTGTCTCGCGCAGGAGCGTGCGCACCTGCCACGCGTAGAGCACGCCAGCCCACCAGTAGAGGCCGATCCCCCACCACGCGAACGCCCAGCCGAAGGTGCGGGCCAGGGTGGCGACGATGCCGGTGCCCTCGCCCAGCAGCAGCAGCGGGAAGGCGTAGAGCAGGTTGAACGTGGCGGCCTTGCCCAGGAAGTGGACGGGCAGCGCCGAGAAGCCGCGGGTGCGCAGGAAGGGCACCAGCCCCCACAGGAACAGGTCGCGGAGCGGCAGCGCGATGGCCACCCACCACGGGATGATGTCGCGCAGGTAGAGGCCGATCACCACGGCGAGGATGTAGAGCCGGTCGGCGACCGGGTCGAGGATCGCGCCGAGCTCGGAGAACTGGTCGAGGCGACGGGCCAGCCACCCGTCGAGCCAGTCGGTGGCACCGGCGACCATGAGCACCACGAGCGCGAGCGCATCCGCCTCCGGGCCGAGGACGAGCCACAGGAAGAGGGGCACGCCGGCGAGCCGCACCACACTGATGATGTTGGGCACGGTCCAGATGCGGGTCGCTTCCTCGGACACGGTCAGACCCTATCCAGCGGTCAGCGGGCGTCGACGGCGGACACGTCGTGGTGCGCCGCGTCGCGGATCTCGCCCACGAGCTCCTCGAGCACGTCCTCGAGGGTCACCACGCCGATGACGGCCCCGTCGCTCTGGACGACGCGCGCCATGTGGGCGCCCTTGACCTGCAGGCTCTCGAGCGCGTCGTGGAGCAGGTCGTCGGGGTTGACCGAGGCGAAGGGTCGGATCCACTTGTCCTCGATCACCCTCGAGCGGCGGTCGTCGTCGGACTCGAGGGCGTCCTTGATGTGGAGGTAGCCCAGCAGCGTCCCGTCCTGCGCCGCGACCGGGAACCGGCTGAATCCGGTGGAGGCGCACAGCGCCTCGACGTCGGCCACGGTGGACCCGGGAGCGACGGTCGCCAGCGTGTCGGGAGTCATCAGGATGGATCCCACGGACTTCTCCGTGAAGCCCAGGGCGCCAGCGAGGCGGTCGTACTCCTCGGCCTCGATCAGGCCCTCGCCGCGCGACTCCTCGACGAGGGCGGCGACCTCCTCGCGCGTGAAGCTCGAGTGGACCTCGTCCCTGGGCTCGATCCTCAGCAGTCGGAGGACGGCGTTGGCGGCCATGTTCATCCCGGCGATCACCGGGCGGAGCACGGTGACGATCGCCATCATCGGGGGGCTGAGCACCATGGCCGCGCGGTCGGGACCGGCCAGGGCGATGTTCTTGGGCACCATCTCGCCCAGCACGACGTGGAGGTAGACCACGATCGACATCGCCACCACGAACGAGACCGGGTGCAGCAGGTCGTCGGGGAGCCGGGCCTGGTGGAACAACGGCTCGAGCAGGTGCGCGACCGCGGGCTCGCCGACGGCACCGAGCCCCAGGGAGCAGATGGTGATGCCGAGCTGGGCTCCGGCCATCACGAGCGAGATGTTCTCCATCGCGCGCAGCGTCGTGCGGGCGGCGCGGGAGCCCTCCTGGGCGCGCGGCTCGATCTGGCTGCGCCGGGCCGACAGCAGGGCGAACTCGGCACCGACGAAGAAGGCGTTGAGGGCCAGCAGCACCACGGCGAGGCCCACGCCGAAGAGGTCACCGCTCATCGTCGCGCTCCTCCCCCGCCACGACCCGCAGGTCGAGACGGTCGATGCGCAGGCCGTCCATCCGCTCCACGGTCAGGGTGACGAGGCGCTCGCGCGGCTCGTGGGGATCGGCGCGGTCGGGCACGGCGACCTCGATCCGGTCACCGGGCTCGGGGATCTTGCCGAGCTGGCGCATCACCAGGCCGGCGACCGTGTCGTAGTCCTCGTGGTCGGGCAGCTCGATGTCGGTGGCGTCCTCGACCTCGTCGGGGCGGAGCAGGCCGGACAGTGTCCAGCTGCCGTCGCGGCGCTGGCGGATCCGTGCGCCCAGTCGGTCGTGCTCGTCGGAGATGTCGCCGACGATCTCCTCGACCACGTCCTCGAGCGTGACGATGCCCGCGTGACCGCCGTACTCGTCGAGCACGACGGCCATCTGGAAGCCGTCCTGGCGCAGCAGCGCGAGGAGCGGGTCGAGCCGCAGGCTGTCGGGCACGACGACGGGCTTGACCATCACGTGCTTGATGCGGGTCGTCGCCCGCTCGTGCACCGGCACGGCCACGGCGTGCTTGACGTGCACGGTGCCGACGACGGTGTCCTCGGAGTCGAGCACCGGGAAGCGTGAGTGCCCGGTCTGCCGCGCGAGGTCGATGACCGACGAGACCCGGTCGCCCTCCTCGACGGTCGTGGTGCGGACCCGGGGCGTCATGATCTCGCTGGTCGTCCGCGTGCCGAACTCGACCGAGCGTTCCACCAGCTCCGCGGTCTCGGGGTCGAGCGTGCCCTGGTCGGCGGACCGCTGCACCAGCGACGCGAGCTCCTGGGAGCTGCGGGCCGAGCGCAGCTCCTCCTGGGGCTCGATGCCCAGGCGGCGCACGATCAGGTTGGCCGACCCGTTGAGGGCCCGGATCGGGCCCCGCGTGAGCGCGGTGAAGCCGCGCATGAACCCCTGGGTGTTGCGGGCCGTCTGCAGCGGCCGCGCGATGGCGATGTTCTTGGGCACCATCTCGCCGAAGATCATCGTGACCACGGTGCCGATCGCCAGGCCCAGGCCCAGCGCCAGCGGCGTGACCACACCTTCCGGGAGCCCGGCCGACGCCAGCGGGTCGTCGATGAGGTCGGCGATCGCGGGCTCGGCCAGGAAGCCGATGGCCAGGTTGGTGACCGTGATGCCGACCTGGGCGCCGGAGAGCTGGGTCGAGAGGGAGCGCAGCGCCAGCTGTACGCCGCGCGCACCCTCGTCGCCCTCGGCGGCGGCGCGCTCGACGCTCGGCCGGTCGACGGTGACGAACGAGAACTCGGCGGCGACGAACAGCCCGCAGGCGGCCACGAGGGCGATGGAGACCAGCAACAGCAAGAAGGGGGTCACGACGCGCACCAGGCGATCAGTGCGGTCGTGCGGGGACTTTGACTCTCGTCCATGGTCGGCGCGGGGGTTCCTTGTCTCGGCGTCGGCGAAGCCTCAGACTACCGGCCCGCACGACCTTCACCACAGTCGTCGTGTCGCTTTGGGCAGCGGCACTCCGGACCCCTACTCTTGCCCCCGTCGGGGCGAGTCACGAGGACCCTCCGGGTCCGAGCGGGGGAAAGACGTAGATGCGTGCGTGGGCCCAGTCGATCACGGCTGCGCTGCTGTTCGTCCTCGTGGCCACGCTCGCCACCGTCACCGTCAACGGCAGCTCGAGCCGCGCCGACTCGGTGCGGATGGTGCAGACGACCCAGGACCCGACGGAGGACGCGCGCCAGGACCCGGGCCAGGACCCGGGCCAGGACCCGACCGGAGCGCCGCAGACCGAGGACGACCGTCCCAACATCGTCTTCGTCCTCACCGACGACATGCGCGACGACGACCTCGACCACATGCCGATCACGCGGCGACTCCTCGCCGAGCAGGGCATGGAGTTCACCGATGCGATCTCACCGCACCCGCTGTGCTGCCCGGCTCGCGCCCAGCTCGCCACCGGGCAGTACGCGCAGAACAACGGCGTCCAGCACAACCGTGGCGTCCACGGAGGCTTCCAGGCGCTGGATCCCACGCGCGAGGCCAGCTCCTGGTTCCGCGACAGCGGCTACCGCACGGGCTTCGTCGGCAAGTTCCTCAACGGCTACCACCCGGGCGACGTACGTCCCTCGGGCTGGTCGCGGTGGGACGCGCTGAGCCAGGGCGTCTACGACTACGTCGACTTCTCGATGACCGGTGACGGCCGGCCGCGCCGCTACACCGACAGCTACGTCACCTCGGTGATCGAGGACCACACCAACCGGGCCGTCCGTGACTTCGCCGCGAGCGGCGATCCGTTCGTGGTCTACGCCTGGCACCTGGCGCCGCACTACCGGATCAGCCGCGAGGGCGGCCGTGGCCTGCCGCCCGCCGCGCCCGAGGACCGCGGCCTGTTCCACGACGTGCGTCCGGCGTCGTTCGACGACCCGGCCTTCGACGAGGCCGACGTGTCGGACCAGCCGGCCTACCTGCGCAACCAACCTCTCGTCGCGCGTGCCGAGGTCGCTGCCGAGAACACCGCCCGCCTGCAGTCCCTCCAGGCGGTGGACCGGGCGGTCGGATCACTGGTGCAGACGCTGGCCGCCGAGGGCGTCCTCGACGACACCTACCTCGTGTTCTCCTCCGACAACGGCTACTCACTGGGTGAGCACCGCTTCGTCGGCAAGGACGTGCTGACCGACGAGGCGCTCCAGGTGCCCCTGCTGGTGCGCGGGCCCGGCATCGCCCCCGGCTCGACGTCGGACCTGCCGGTCACCCTGGTCGACCTGCCGGTCACCTTCGCGGCGCTGACCGGGGTGTCCCCGCGCTGGCAGGTCGACGGAACGTCGCTCGCGCCGACGCTGCTCGGCGACGACCAGGGCTTCCGCGACACCACCCTGATCCAGACGGGCCGCACCCTGGGCGACGGGTGGTCCCACCGCGGGGTGCGCACCGAGCGCTACCTCTACGGCACCGACGGCACCGACGGCTTCCTCTACGACCTCCTGGCCGATCCCGGCGGGATGGACAACCGCATCGACGACCCGGCCTACGCGTCGGTCCAGGCGGCCCTCGAGCTCCGGCGCTCCGAGCTCGTCGACTGCGCGGGGTGGACCTGCAACCAGGTGTTCGGCCCCGTGCCCGAGCCGTCCGCCTGATCTCCCCGCGGGGACCACGGCACGCGCGAGCATGGATCGGCCGGGTCCCGATGGGTACCTGCCGACCAGAGCACCGCGGCGTTCATGAGTGCCCGGTGCTCAGGCCCGGGTGCTCAAGACGCGGTCACCCGGGCCGCCCAGCCGGCGACCGCTTCCCGAACGCGGCTCGATTTCCCCAAAGTGTGGCAGTGCGTCGTGGTGTATCCCGGTCTGCGCCCGGGTACGCCCCAAGGACTGGCCGTGGCGGGCGAAGGGAGCATCGGTCCCGCCACCTGATCCTTGGGAGGGACTCGTGATGACTCGTACCCCAGCTCGATCCTGGAAGCGCCGGACAGCGATCGGCCTCGCCGGCATCCTCGTGGCGACGCTGTCGGCGTGCACCGGTCGCGGCGGCGGACAGCTGCCCCCGGACGGACTGTTGTTCACCGGCCCGGCCTCGTTCGGCTTCAGCTTCAGCTGTGAACGCTCGTCCAAGAGCGTCAAGACACAGCCGCCGACCGGTCGGCTGAGCATCCAGCTCTCCTACACCGAGCACGGCACGAGCCTCCTCGGCTCCGGATTCTCGGTCCACGGGACGGTCGACACCCTCGATCCGGTGCTCGAGTCGGCGATCTGCATCGGGCAGGAGCCCCCGCCGGGCGGGAACGAGCTGATCTTCCTGGGCCGTTACCGGACGACGTCCTCGACTCCGACGGGGTTCGCCCCTGCGTGCGTCAGCAGGAGCCCGCTGTGTCGCTTCGAGGTCATCGTGAGGGACAACGACCGCAACCTCGCGCCGTCCACGGGCGACTACTTCTCGATCCAGCTGTCCAGCGGGACGGCGGTGACCTCCGAGCTCGACCCGGCGACGGTGTTCTACGCCCGGGCCGGCCTGCTGAGCAGCGGCAACCTGACGGTCGACTGACGCCCACCACCCGGGCCCCAGGGCCGGGAGAGGAGACAGAACCATGAACCTTGCGCATCGACACTCCGAGCCGGGCCGACACGGTCGCCTGGCACGACGGGGATTCCTCGCCGGCGTGGCCGGCCTGTCGGCCGGCGCGATCGTCGGCCGGGCGCGCAGCGCGGCCCGCGCTGCCGCGAGCACGGCGTCCGGCGTCGCGTCGGGCACCGAGGTCGTCCACGGGACCGAGCTCCGCGGGATGTACCTCACCAGCAAGAACCGGCTGGCCGAGGGCCGGTTCGGCACGATGTTCAAGAAGCTCCCGCCGTTCGCTCCGCGCGACGACCTGCTGGAGGGCCTCGCAAGGACGATGGTCGAGGACCAGACGGTCCCCGACGACAGCCACCTCAACACCAGCCCCCGGCTCTTCGCGGGGTTCACCTTCATCGGGCAGTTCATCGACCACGACATCACGTTCGACAACACGCCCCTGACCCAGCAGGAAGCCGACCCGTACGCGACGACGAACTTCCGGACCCCGCGCTACGACCTCGACTCGGTGTACGGGCGTGGGCCGGCGACCGACCCGCAGTTCTACGACCCGGCCGACCCGGACAAGCTGCTGGTGACGGCCAACATCCACGGTGTCCTGGACGTGCCGCGCGACGGCAACGGTCGGGCGATCATCCCGGAAGCGCGCAACGACGAGAACATCATCATCGTCCAGCTGCACCAGGCGATCGTCCGGTTCCACAACCGGGTCGTCGACCACGCGCGGGCACAGGGCATCCGTCGCGAGTGGGTGTTCGAGACCGCGCGCAGGCTGACCCGGTGGCACTACCAGTGGGCGGTGACCCACGACTTCCTCCCGCGCCTCGTCGGAGACGAGATGGTCGGCCCCGCCGGCACGGTCTACAAGGAGGTTGCGGGCAAGCCACCCGTCATCACGCTGGGCTACTACCGTCCCACCAACAAGGACGGCCGGCCGTTCATGCCGGTCGAGTTCGCCGTCGCGGCGTACCGGTTCGGCCACTCCCTCATCCGGCCCTTCTACGTCATCAACGACACGACGTTGGAGCGCGGCGGCGTCCCGGTCTTCGGCCCTGACGGCGGGTTCAACCTCAACGGCGGGCGACCCATCCCGCCGGACCTCGTCATCGAGTGGAAGAACATCCTCCCCGTCGACCCCGGCTTCCCGGCGCGGAAGCCGCGCAAGATCGACACGAAGCTGTCGCTCCCGCTCAGCACGCTCCCCGGCTCGGTCGTGCCGCCGCCCGACCCGACGAACAACCTCGCCGTCCGCAACTCGCTCCGCGGCAAGCACGTGGGGCTCCCCTCCGGTCAGCAGGTCGCCCGGGCCATGCGAGCACCCGTACTGACCAACGCCGCCCTCGGGCTCAGCAACGATCCCGGATGGGGCGGCGAGGCGCCTCTCTGGTACTACATCCTCAAGGAGGCCGAGCTGCCGCCGAACAACGCCGAGCGACTGGGCGCGGTGGGCGGCAGGATCGTCGCCGAGGTGCTCGTCGGCCTCCTGCAGCGGGATCCGAACTCCTACCTGTACCTGGACGCGGCCTGGAAGCCCACGCCCCCGATCGCGCCGGCCACCGGCCAGTTCGGCTTCGTCGACATGTTGAGGTTCGCCGGCGCGGCGTGACGGCCTCAGCCCGGAGGGGCGCCGCCCTCGCCCGCAGCAGGTGAACCGCACCGCGCGTGCACGGCGGAGGATCGACATCCGATGTGAACCCCATCGTCTGCAGGTGCTCGTGGCACACATGTCCGCGGTGCCTCCAGGCCCCAGCGCTGAGGAGCGACATGTCAGACACCACCAATCCCCCCGCGGACTCGGGCGACGAGTACATCGCGGCCGTATCCGACGGGGCGTACACCTTGCTCGTCGCAGACTTCGCCGACACTGCGAGCGCCTTCAACGCGTACGAGTCGCTGAAGTCCATCGAGGACGGACGCAGCGTCGCCATCGAGGGTGTCGTCGTCGTCAAGCGCGAGGCCGACGGAGAAGCTCGAGATCCAGAAGGCGACCGACCACAGCACCCGTTCCGGGCTCAGGTGGGGTGTCGTCGGTGGCATCGCCCTCGGCGTCATCTTCCCGCCCTCCATCCTCGGCAGTGCTGCGGCGCTCGGCGCGACCGGGGCCGCGGCGGGCAAGCTCCGCCAGCGGCATCACCGCAGCGAGCTCGCCGACGAGCTGGAGAACTCGATCGCACCTGGCCACTCCGGGATCCTCGCCCTCGTCTCCGATCCCGCTGTCGTGCACATCCGGGAGGCACTCGACGAGGCCGACGCCATCGTCGAGAAGGCGATCGACCGCGCCGCCGCCGAGGAGATCAAGGCCGCGGCCAAGGAGGCGTCCGAGAAGGAATGACCTTCGCCCGCCGCCGCGGCGACCACCCGACCGGGCGGCTCGCCGCGGCGGCGGGTCTACGTCGCTTCGACGAGGACCGTGTCGCCCGGCGGCGGTCCCGTCACGTCGTCCGCCTTGCCGGCGCCGACGAGGACCTGGACGACGGCCAGGCCCAGGACCACGGTCGCGAGGGACCACCAGAACCGTTCCATGGTGATCTGGTTGCCCCAGATCAGGACGAGCACGCCGATGAGGACGACGAGGACGCGCAGCCAACCCCGGTTGACTGCCACCCATCGCCCGGCGGCGCTCACGTGCTCGCCACTCGTCCGTGCCCCGAGGGTCTCGAGGCCCGAGGCCAGGGTCGTGCGCACTGCCGTGCCGTACCTGTTGGCGCCGGCGAAGCATCCCGCGACGATGAACAGCAGTCCGATCGCCAGCAGGACGCCCTGCCCGCGCTCGAGGTAGCTGAGCAGCGTGTCGTAGAAGACCTTGCTGGCGGGGCCGAAGACCGTGCCCGAGAGGTAGTTGACGAACAGCTGACGCCCGATCGTGAGGGCGAGCGCCAGCAGCACGGCGTTCGCGGCGAGCACTGCTCCGATCCACACACCCATCCGGGGGCGGCGCCGGGCCAGCACGAAGGCGAGGAGGTAGAGCACGGCGACGACGGGGAGCATCCAGATGGCCAGCGGGTTGCTGAAGGCGTAGATGGTCCGTAGCTGCTCGAGCGCGTCGGACTTCAGCAGCACGATGTGCCGGTCGGTGTCCGGGATCGGGACGTTCTCGACCAGGGTCAGTCCGCGATCGACGAGCCGCTCCTTGACCGCCTTGATGACCTCGTCGACATCGAGCACGAGCTGGTCGCCCTGGACCGTGATGGCACCCGTCCCCTCACCCGTCAGCACCCGCTGCAGCGCCTGCTGCGCCCTGATGTTGACCTGCAGCCACAGCTCGGCGAACTCGTCCGAGGCGATGAAGGCGCGGACCTCCCGGTCCACGAGACCGTTGATCGCCGCCGACAGGGGGCCGACGAGCTGCTCCAGTCGCGGCCTCTCGGTGATCACGCCCTCGAAGACGTTGTTGAGGATCGCCTCGATGTCGACCTGCTTCTCGATCGCGGCGGAGACCTTGGTGGCGATCGCGTCCTGCACCTCGGGCGAGTCGATCAACGGATCCACGGTCGCGACGTAGCGCTCGGTGTCGTTGAGGGTCCGCTGGCCCCAGTACGCGACCGCTGCGGGCGTGGTCAGGAGTCCGGCCAGCACCAGACAGAGGACCGCCGCTATCGAGCGCCCCCGAGACGGTCTCTCGGGTGCGGGCACGGTCTCCATCGGGCTGGTGGGGGTGTTCGATGGCGAGAGTTGCGACATGGCTTCTCCGTCGAGATGGAGGGAGGGCTCGACCCGTGGTCGAGCCGCGCCTCGGCCTCGAACGTAGGGCGACTGCCGTGCCGATCACCTCCCCCGAGTCGGGTGATGCCCGGGCCCCACCGGGTCGGTCACCATCGGCCACCTCGGTGGTCGCGGCACGTGCCGGGGCGGCGACGGTTCTCACGGAAGGAACGGCATGTCTGATCCCCTCTCCAGCTGGAGGGAAGGTGCGACCAAGGACGCCATCCTCCGCTACGTCGACGCGGCCGGCTCGGAGGGTTCCGCCGGGTGGGTGCCCCCGGACGAGCGGGTCGCCGTCTTCGACAACGACGGCACGTTGTGGTGCGAGAAGCCGATGCCGATCCAGCTCGACTTCATCCTGCGCAGGCTCGTCGAGATGGTCGAGGCCGACCCCGCGCTGCGGGAGAAGCAGCCATGGAAGGCCGCGCACGAGCGCGACTACGGCTGGCTGGCCCAAGTGATGACCGACCACTACGCAGGTGACGACACCAATGTGCCCGTGCTGGCAGGCGGCATCCTTGCCGCCTTCGCCGACATCAGCGTCGAGGAGTTCGAGGCCAGCGCCGCGGCCTTCCTCCGCGACAGTCGCCACCCCACGCTGGACCGCGGCTACCTCGACTGCGCGTACGTACCGATGATCCAGCTCCTCGCCCACCTGAGGGACAACGGCTTCGGCACCTACATCGTTTCGGGCGGCGGGCGCGACTTCATGCGGCCCATCAGCGAGGAGGTCTACGGGATCCCTCGCGACAGCGTGGTGGGGAGCACCGTTGCGACCGCCTACACGCCCGACGGCAGCGGCGGGGCCATCGTCCGGCAGCTGGCCCTGGACTACGTCGACGACGGTCCGGAGAAGCCCGTGCAGATCTGGAACCGCACGGCCCGACGGCCGGTTCTGGCCGCGGGCAACTCCAACGGCGACATCGAGATGCTCGACTTCACCGAGCACCCGGACACGCCGACCCTGCGGCTCCTCGTGCTGCACGACGATCCCGAGCGCGAGTTCGACTACGTCTCGGGAGCCGAGCGAGCCCTCAATCGTGCCGCGGAGGCCGGTTGGACGGTCGTGAGCATCAAGAACGACTGGCACGACGTGTTCTGACCACTGGCGAGGACGCCAGCACCAGCCGGTCGTAAGCGTGGAGAGGTGGGCCGATGGACGTCGAGACGGAGCTCCAGGCGCTGCTGGTCGTCTCCGTCGTCTCCGTCGCCGCGCCCTTCGTCAGCGCGTTCCTGGCTCGGCTGCTGGTGCCTCAGGTGGTGGTGCTGATCGCAGGCGGCGTGCTGATCGGACCGCAGGTCGGCGGGCTGGCCGCGCCGGAGTCCGTGGAGCTGGTCGCCAACGTCGGGCTGGGCTTCCTGTTCCTGCTCGCCGGCTACGAGCTGGAGCTCGACCACTTCCGGGAGCGCTCCGGACGACTCGCCGTCGCCGGTTGGATGGTCAGTGCAGTGATCTCGATCGGCGTGACCGGGGCGTTGGCGGCCGCGGGCCTGGTGAACGCTTTCGTGCCGGTCGCACTCGCGCTGACCACGACGGCACTCGGAACACTGCTGCCGATCCTGCGTGACAACGACATGCTGGACGGCCCCCTGGGACGGTTCATCATGCCTGCCGGAGCCGTGGGCGAGTTCCTGCCGATCGCCGGCATCGCGATCTTCCTCGGCTCGCAGGGTCGCCTGGTCGGCCTGTTCTCCCTGGTGGCGATGTGCGGGGTCGCACTGGGTCTCGCGTGGCTGCCGCGACTGGGTCGACTGCACCGGATCGAGGCGATCTCCCGCAAGGGCGAGCAC
This sequence comes from uncultured Actinomycetota bacterium, assembly GCA_963740115.1. Classification (GTDB taxonomy): domain Bacteria; phylum Actinomycetota; class Actinomycetes; order Propionibacteriales; family Nocardioidaceae; genus Nocardioides. The sequence continues at coordinate 401,603 of CAVUCQ010000009.1, forward strand.
GCGACGTCGCAGATCACGCTCCGCCTCACCTTGATGCTCCTCTTCGGCCTGCTCGTGCTCGCCAGCGACGTCGGACTCGACGTGGTGCTCGGCGCGTTCCTCGCCGGCGTGGTCCTGCGCCGGTGGGCTCCCGGCGACGTGGCGGCCCTGGAGGACAAGCTGGACGCCGTCGGGTACGGGTTCTTCATCCCCGTCTTCTTCGTCTCCTCAGGCATGAGCCTGGACCTGGCCTCCATCCGGGAGGCCCCGCTGCGCCTGGTGGTCTTCTTCGTGCTGCTCCTCGCGGTGCGCGGGCTTCCCGCCTTCGCCCTCTACCGACGGGACCTCGACGTGCGGCGACGGGTCCAGATGATGCTGCTCACCGCCACGTCGCTCCCCCTGCTGGTGGCGCTCGCCACCGTGGGCCTGGACACCGGCCACATGCTGCCGGAGAACGCCGCCGCGCTCATCGGTGCCGGCGTCCTGTCCGTGATGTTCTTCCCGGGCCTGGCCGTCGCCCTCGACCGCGGCGCGCGGGTCCCCGAGCCCGATGGCGAGCCACCCCCGGGATGGACCTGACCGGGGCTGGACGGCATGCAGGCAACCCCAGCCTCCGACGAGCCCATGGGTCACAGGAAGGTCAACGTCACCCACACGTCGTAGTAGTTGCTCGCATTGCTCGCAGATGCGGCGGGCACCCAGACTTCCGTGACCCTCTGGCTGAAGGGTTGGCCCGCGCCACAGTCGAGCGATCCCCCAACGCCCACGCCTTGCGGTTCCCGGATCGCAGACCGCCCGGCCTGCACGCTAGGCACGCGTTCCACTCTCGCCGCACCGAGATTGTTGTTGGCTCCTTCGGCGTACTCGCAGAAGGTCATGGGTTGACCGAGGGCGGCACCGCTTTCCTTGTGGATGGTGATCCGTGGGAAGACCAATGAGGTCCCGGAACGCTCGGAGATCACGACGGCGCCCCAGGAGACCTTGCACGGCGCTTGGGCCGGCGTGCAGGTGAAGCGGAACTGGCCGCCCGTCGTGGAACCGACCGGCGAGCCCAGTTCTGTCGAGAAGGTGGCGAAGCGGGCCGGCTCGGCGCCGCCTCGGCTGACATAGATGTTCGCCACCCCGTACTCAGCGTTAGCGGCGGTGCCGGGTGGCCCTTGTGGGCCTTCTGGCCCCCGCGAGCCCTCTGGGCCGCGTGCGCCCTCTGGGCCACGTTGGCCTTCTGGGCCTCGTGGGCCTTGGACACCGGCCTCGCCCTGAGGGCCGCGCGGTCCCTCTTTGCCTGTGGCGGGCCACAGGGCGAGCTTGAGCGGCTTCTCGCCGACGGCACAGTCGTTGCCGAGGCGGACGTTGAGATCGCCGATCGACTCGCTAGGTCCTGTCCGCTGTGGACACGCCCGGACGTAGTCCTGCTGTGGTGGTGCAGCACGTGCATTCGGCGAGCTCGCAGCCCCACTGGGAACCAGTGTGGTCACCGCGATCAAGCCTGCGCCACTCAGCCCAATACCGAGCAAGATCCCGGCTCTGGATTGTTTGAACCCTGACATGACTGCCTCCCACGCATCAAAGGGAGGAGCACGGCCCGAGACGAAGGGGTCCTTTTCACGCAGGGGTCGGGCCCCTGGACAAGCGATCGGAACCACCAACAATGAGTCCGCCGTTAACCCCTCCAATCCCCCATAACGGGTGAAACACCTGATAGGACCGACCGAAAGTCTTCTGCTGTCACCACACGGGCACCCGAGCCGACCCTTCGACTTGGCCCGAACTGGGTGAAGCCTGTGACACCACTCGGCTCCTAGCGTGAACGTGCGCCGATCCCTCAGCCCCCCTGGAGGGTCGTGTGAAGGGGCTCGCCTGCCTGTCTTGACCCCCATCTGGGCGACGAGCCCCGCCCCTCAGTGCGCCACGCCGCCGGCGACGCGCAACGTCAGCGCGCACCACCAGTTCGACGTCATCCAGCCGATGTGGCGGCATGAAGGACGCCGTCCCGGTTGCCCGAAACGGCCTCTGACCTGCGGTTCTATCCGTTGGGCTGACAGGATTTGAACGTGCGACCCCCTCGTCGTCTTGCCGCTTCCCAGTCGCGACCGGGGTGCTCCCTAAGGGTGGTGTGTCCTACCCCCTCCTCGAGTAGTTTCCTGGCACGACCCCCGTGGGGGGACGAAGGTCGAGGCCCCGCGGATCGCCGTGATCGGCGGGGCCGTCCCTCGCCTGGGGAACGGACCCGCGGCCCCCACCACTCGCGGTCGCCCGCCCACTTCTTTGGCGGATCCGCCGGCGGTCTTCGTCGTGCTCAGGCTACTTGCGGCGATCGATGATCAGGTTGCCGATCTGGAACATCAAGCCGATTACCCCAGCGAACAACGCGAAGGTGACGAGCAGTATCAGGACGGTCACGGCGTAGCCAATCGAATGGGCTCCATGTGTGATGCTGGCAGTCCGGGCCCATTGCTGAGTCACTACATCCGCCGTCTTCCCGTCTTCTGTGGATGACGCGTCGTAAGTGCTCAAGCGGACTATTGCAGACAGCGGCGCATACAGGAGAGGCCTAGCGCCGGCGGACCGGGGAAGCCCGAGCGCTAGGCCCCTCGCACGCCTTGGCCCGCTGACAATGGGGATCAGAGGCCGCGGCATGCCTAGCGCTAGCAGGGGTGGGGGACCATGCCAGGCGCTAGACCTCCACTGTAGGCACGGGCCGGGGGCTCTGCGTCACCCCCGATGTTGAGGGCGTTCCCGCAGGAGTCGCGTCACGTTCCGCGTTCTACCCCGTTGCACAGGTGTGGGGGGAGCCTGCCCGATGTGCACCTCGCGTCCGTGGAGCCACGAGATGCGAGCGCACGTCGGGCAGGCTCGTCGTCACTGCGTCACTGCGTCACTGCGCGACCTTGCTCGCGCACCCCCGCTCGCCCTTGGGACAGACCGACTCTCGCGGGCATGTGCATGCCAGACTCCGGGCACACGGCCCAGCGCTAGGGCACGGGGGCACCGAGCGCTGGGGCCTGCCTCGCGCGCGACACTGATGCCTGCCGAGACCTGCCCTGTGCGGCCCTCCAGCGCGTCGGGATGCCGTACCTCGACTAGATCCGCGAGGACCTCCTACGCCCCTCGGGTGACCTGTTCGACGCGTCCGGCGGGCACTCTGATCGACTTTGTCGTGGAACCCGCGCTGGCGGTGACTCTTACAGTCACCCGCTTGCCCCTCGTCGCGCCTGTCAGGAGCAGCGAGGGCGTGGTAGCTCTTCGAATCTTCTTACCGTTCGCGTACCACTGGAACGTGTAGGTGGCCGTCCCGCCAGTGACGGTGGCGCGGTACCTGACCACCCTGATCCTCGATCGCACACGGACCTCACCTCTGACCTTGGCGTTCCGGTCGAAGGAAATTGTCGGTGTCGGTGCGGGTGCGGGTGCCGGTGTGGGTGTCGCTGTCGGCGCGGACTGAGCGATCTCGGAGGGGACCAGCTGGAAGTTGAGATTCAATGAGTCACCGTAAGCAAGGACGATGTCGTCAGCGGTGTCGAATGTCGGCTTCCCGTTCCACCACTCGGAGATCATGCCGGTGGAGGAGGCCTTCATACGGTACGTGCCGGGCCGCAAGTCCCGGATGCGAAAGTTCCCGGTCAGCATGCGCGTGTTGCAGAAGTCGCAGCTCGGATGCTCTCGCCACGCACCCTCAACCAATCGATACAGGGTGAGGGACGCCGCAAGGGGAGAACCGTCGGCGGTCACAACCGCCCCCGTGATCTCGATTGAGAGGCCGAGCTCCGCGTCGATCCCAGTGGTCGTCTGGGGAGCCGTCACGCTCACGTCGGCGGCCTCCGTAATGGAGTCCTGGTCGTCAAAACACTCGACCGACAATGCGGGGAACCAGGAATTGATCGCAAAGCAAACACGGAACGTGCCACTGGGGAGAGATCCGAGGGTGTAGTTGCCGTTCTCCTGAGCGAACTCCGCCGCCACCCGTTCCCAGCGGTACGCGGCGGTGGCTGGCCCCTGCACATGCATGAAAGCTTGTGCATCGACCGCGGACCTGCTGTCCGTAGGGTTGGCCCCGTCCATGCGGCTGAGCGTGCCCGCGATCTTGCCGGCGGCGCTCAGCTCCATGTCGACATCGGTGACGGCCTGTCCCTCGGCGAGCCGCAGGTCTGTCCCGCCGAAGTACGGCGAAGGAGGGAACGAGTCCTGATAGCACTCACTGACGAAGTCGGGGTCACTCGTCTCGAAGCAGATGCGGTAGGTGCCTGGCTGAAGGTAGGTGAACTCGTACGCCCCGCCCGCCGGGGACACCTCGATGCTGTGGCCGGAATACCAGACGTCCCTGCCATCATCGGCGTGTCGGTAGAGCTGGAGGACACCTCCGAACGACGCGGACCCGGCTGTGGACACCGACCCACTGATCGATGCGTACGGCGCAGCGTCAGCGGCGGTCAGCGATGACAGGATCAGTGCGCTGCTCACGACGAAGGCAACACTTGTGCCGGACAGCCAATTCATCTGACCCCCTGAGCATTCCACGTCGGACGCAAGCAGTTTCCCGACGCAGGGACTCGACGAAAAGGAGGGCGCCAGCACGGGAGTCCGCGTTGGTCGCACTCTACGCCACCGGCAGTGGAGCACATGCGGGAAGTGGGACGCTGGATCACTACGACGCCGGGGTGGGATGCGGTACCTCGGCTGGAAACACGCCGACCACCTCTCCGGTGTTCGACCGATCGCGTCCCCCGCGCTGACCATGCGCCCAGCACGGTCGACGAGCGACACAAATTGGGTATATCACGGTGGTTCATCAAGATCTGGTCAAGTGACGTCGGAGACGATGTTAAGTTTCTCCGGTACCTGCCTAGACCCCCAGGTGATGTGAGCGCGTGCGCCGTCGCTCTGGAGGGGCGACAGCCAGGACTCGCGGCCCCGGAAGGGCAGGAGTCCTGAGGACGAGGATGTGCGCCCTTCCTGGCGCCTCGGATGCGTCCCGGGGGGCAGTCGTCGGCGACCGATAGCAACTTGGAGATAACTCCCCATGAAGTCCCTACTCACTGACGCGCGCCCAGCGCGTTCCAGAATGGCGTTCGCCCTGCTGGCCCCCATCACGGCCGCAGTGCTTGCCTTCCTGCCTCATGTCCTCGTCGCTGCGGCCCCGGCCCAGGCCGTGAAGGCAGGCACCGTGGCCCCTGCGGCGTCGTACGGCATCTGGTCCGACTCGACCGTTCCCGCGGTGCCGTCGTCCGAGGACGCGGAGAGCGTCACCTTGGGCCTGGTGTTCAGCAGTGCCTCTGCCGGCCGGCTGCACGGTGTCCAGTACTACGCCGCGGGCGCGAACCGCCTCGCCACGACCGGCGGGGTATGGAACGCCGCCGGCCGTCGGATCGCCTCGGTCACCTTCCCCACGACGTCGACCGATGGCTGGAAGACGGCGTGGCTCAGCTCGCCCGCAAGGATCCGTGCCGGGGAGAAGTACACCGTCTCGTACCGCGCACCCAACGGGCACTACGCAAGGCAGACCGACGTCTTCGTCGGTGGCCGGACGCTGTCCGCGCACGGCTTGACCGCCCACCGAGGCACCTACAACTACGGCGCGGGTCGACCCACCGAGGCATCGCAGGGCTCGCACTACTTCATCGACGTCCTCTTCGCTCCCTCGAGCACGACGTCGACCTCCACGCCTACCCCGACGCCGACCCCCACGCCCACCCCGACGCCGACGCCTGACGCCGACGCCTACCCCGACGCCGACCCCGACGCCGACCCCGACGCCTACGCCGGAGCCGGGCGACCCGCCGACCGCGGCCGACTTCCCGACCCGAGCGAGCGTCGGCCCTGCCGTTGACCCGACCGTGGCCTACGCCGGCGACTGCTACTTCGGCAACGACGAGACGCCGAAACTGGTCGAGAACGTGGTCCTCAACTGTCAGGCAGAGGGTCTGAGGTTCGCCGCGGACGCGACCGGCTGGGTGTTCCGCAACTCCATCCTCCGCGGCGGCATCTACGTCAGCAACAGTGGCCCGGGCGACACCGGTGCCGACAACGCCAGCCGAGCTCCGGTCTTCACCGTGGAGGACTCGGACATCATCCAGACGACGCCGCTCTCATCGCCCGACCGTGCCGCCTGCTGCGGCCACTTCGTCATCAAGCGCTCCCTGGTCCAAGGCAGCCATTCCGCACTGGGCATCCACAACAACGTGACGCTGATCGGGAACTACATCACCACGGACGGCACCGACACCCACCAGTCCGGCATGCGAGTCCTGAAGAACACGGTGATTCGCGGCAACACGATCACCTGCAAGCCGGTCGAAGGTGGCTACAACGCCAGCGGCTGCTCGGGTCACGGCGTGTTCTACCGCGAGGACATCGGCGGCGGGAACGTGCCCGCGTACAACCTGACGATCGAGGACAACTACTTCAAGCGCGGCGTCACCGACTCCGGTGCTGACGGTGGGCCGTACGCAGCGACCCGGTGGATCGACTGCGCCGCACACACCGACTGCACCGGCATCACGTTCACCGGCAACCTGTTCAGCCTCGGTGAGGGCACCGACGCCGGCGAGTTCCCTCGTTACGGCGACAACGTCTGGGCCGACAACTACTGGACTGACGGAGAGCCTGCGCTGCCCGGGCAGAGCCGCTGACACAAGAGTGAAATGAGGGCGGGTCGGGCATGACCACCTCCCTGCGGGACGTGGTTCCGGTCCGGGACGGAGGCTCGGCAGGACTGTGATGAGACACATCCGGCGCCACTGACGCCAGGTGGTCAAACTCCTGATCAGGCGAGCTCCTCCAACCGGGCCGGGGCCGGGTGACCACGAGCGGACAGGTCGCACCAAGGCACAAGGCCAGTCACTCCGGGGGTCACACCCGCGATCACCAACCACAGCCCAGCACCATCAGGCTGCGTTGGCGATCCTCACAGTCACTCCGCCGCGAAGGCACTCCACCACGCGGCGTGTCCTCGATGCGCGGATCAGTGGAGGCTGAAGGGTGGGTAGGAGTCGGTGAGGAGGAGGAATGCGTAGGCCTGTACGCGCAGCGCCCACCGGCCGACTCCGACGATGTAGTCGAACAGTGAGCGCGGGTAGCGACCGGTGAACAGGATCGCGAACCATGCGATCACCACCGCCGCCACGGCGCCGACCCCGAGAAACAGCAGCACGACGTAGTGGGGCAGAGCCAGGAGCCACTTGACCAGCGGTAGCCACCGACTGAGGCCCTCGCGTGCGTCGGGGTAGTCCAGTTCGAGGTGGACGCTCTGCTCGTCCTCGGTCGAGGGGTAGCGATCGGTGAGGAGGGCCAGGTAGGCGCCGACACGCGTCACGAAGCGGTTGAACTGGAGCACGAAGTCGAACCACCAGCGAGGGTAGCGCTGCCGGAAGACGATCATCAGCGCCGTGGCGGCGAACAGACCACCGGCGATGCCGCCACCGGTGCTCGTCGTCTTCTCGACCACCTCGCCCGACTTGTAGATGACCGTGGTCGACGTCGCGGACGCGCTCACCAGCGACAGCACGATGGCGATAGGGATGATGAGCACCACGCGGAAGAGCGTGGTGACCCGGTCCAGCCGATCGGGGTAGTCGATCTCGAGGCGTGCGGCATATGTCTGCTGTGGCGCAACCATGACAGCTCCTTCGGTCTGCCTCATGCCTACTCCCTGGCCCGCTGCCGCGCCAGAGGCCACCGCGCGGCAAGGCGGGGCTACGTCGAGGCTCCGGCAGGATCGGCGTCCGCCGGACTCGTCCCATGAGGTGCTTCAATCCGCCGCGTGTCGGCGTGTGGTGAGGTCCCCGCGTGCCGACAGGGGTCCAGGGCACACCTTGCTCCAAGACAGAGCATGGACCCGTTAGAGGCGCTCATCTTCGCAACCTGTTCGAGCCTCGGCCAGGCATCGGTCTAGGCCCACCTCCCTTTCGCGACATCCTGGCGTGCCCCTCCAACGAGACATCGCCGACGTCGCTGCCCACGAGGATGTCGTCGCCCCTAGGACCATGGACAGTGTTAACCGATTCCGGGAGCCGGTCGGGCCTGTCCTGCGTCCCCTTGTTTGGGGCAGTTGATCCGGTCACGGTCACGGCTCGGTGCCTGGGTCGCACGCGGTCGTTCTCGAACAGCACCGCATACGCGTCGCGTCGGGATTGCTCACCACGGCGTCGTGAACGGCCGTGGGCAAGCTTGACGTTCCAGGAGCAAGAGTTGCGGCCCGACGGAGGACTCCGATGTCTGGTCCGTACGTCTGGCCAGCGACATGCATCGTGCCTTACTCGCGCCGGAGGAGGCGATGCACCTCCTCGAGCGACTGTGGCAATTCACGAAGCCCGAAACCGCCCTCCGTTCCAGCCCACAATTGGCTTGCCTACGAAAGTGCGTCTTACCGCGCCCGCCGGGATCACGGGCCCCCCCGCCAGTGTTCGATGCGCCGATTGTCGGGGAGGAAACCGTGGCGTACGCCCCAGAGCACGGCCTGGGTCCGGCTGTCGACGTCGATCTTGCGGTAGAGCGTGCGGATGTACGACTTGACCGTGTTGGGGCTCAGGTAGCTCAGGGCGGCGACCTCGGCGTTGTTCTTGCCCTGCGTGATGAGGGCCAGGATCTCGGCCTCGCGGTCGGTCAGGCCCTCGCTGCGGCCGGGCCAGTCGCCGGCAGTGGTGCGGGTCGTCTTGGTCGCGGGTTCGCTGATCACGGTCTCACCGGCGTGGACGGACTCGAGGGCGCCGACCAGCTCGCGGGCGGACAGGGCCTTGGACAGGTAGCCGTGGACTCCGAGGTCACGAGCGGTGTCGAGGAGGTCTGGGTGGAAGTTCCACGTGTAGATCACGACCTTGGCGGCGCGCGGGTTGTCGATCAGGGCCTTGACTTCGTCGTGGTCGGACTCGGGTTGTGCGAACGAGTCGTAGAGGGCGATGTCGACGTGGTCGACGAGCGGCTCATTGGTGTCGAGCTCGGCCACGACGACGCGGTCGCGGTAGGGCTCGAGCATGTTCGCCACCCCGACGACCACGACGTCGTAGTCGTCGATGATGGCGACTTGGATGGGATCGCTCGTCGGGCTCACGCAGTTGACACTAACCCACCCTGGGGTGTGTCTCACCCTCCCAGGGGGTACGTTCGTGACCCCAGAGGGGTCCCACTTGCAGCCTGCGAACGGAAGCACTCTCATGCTCGGACTCGGCGCGATCGCAGGCTTCGTGGCCCGACTGCTCGTCCCGGCCGCCAAGAGCTGTCGATCGTGGCGACCATCGTGCTCGGCATCGTCGGTTCGTTGATCGGTGGCTTCCTGGGCTACCTGCTATTCAGCAAGGGCGCGGACGACGGTCTCTTCCAGCCCGCCGGAATCATCGGCTCGATCCTCGGGGCGGTCATCGCGCGGGTCGTCTGGCAGGTGACGCGGCGCCGCAGCTCCGCCCACGTCTGACCGACCCCCGGGGGTGCCGGGGCCGCATACGCTGCGGCCCCTGGCGCCCCCCACGGACCGCGCCATTGCGCCACGAGCCGGACGTACCAAGCCGCGCATGTGCATGCCGCCTCTCAACAGCTCGGCCACTCCTCCCCCGCCATCACCCGCGAGTTCTACATCTCCAAGCCGGAGATCGCGGCAGACGTCGCTCACGTGCTTGACGAGCTGGCCCGGAGTGAGGACGTCTGAGTGACCTCCTTCCGCGAATACTTGGGGAATAAGTGCGGAACAAGCGCCTCGGGTTCAAGACCACAACTGCCTCTGACCCACGTTTCCGCAGGTCAGAGGCAGTTTTTCGGTCGGGCTGACAGGATTTGAACCTGCGACCCCCTGACCCCCAGTCAGGTGCGCTACCAAGCTGCGCTACAGCCCGAACGCTTCCGGCACGAGGCCCGCGAAGCGAGCGAAAGACTACCGCAGCCCTCGTCCACCCCCGAATCGACCCCGTTCTAGACCACCGCCGGGCCTCCTGGCCCGCACGGGGCGCCCCACCTAGTCCGTGTGGGCCATTGCACGGCGATCGGCAGACGCGCCGGCGTATGCATCACAGGATGAATCGTCAAACCTGTGGGGGTTTCCGTGTCATCACTGCTACGCCGGGTCGTCCCGGCGATCACCGTCGTCGCCCTGGCGACCGGATTGAGCGTTGCTGCGCCACGCGCCTCCGCGGCCGCACCCGAGGCCGTGGTGCGCGAGAGCGGGCGGCAGGCCGACGTCCTCGAGCTGGCCCTCCAGCTGCGCGAGCGCCAGCAGAGCCTCATGGCTCTCAACCGGCGGGCCGACGTGCGCGAACGCGCCCTCGTGGGCCGCAAGGCGGTCCTCGCGAAGTACGGCTACACCGGCGACCCGGACGAGGTACGCGCCGTGCTGCCGCTGGCGTCCTACCGGGTCTCGGCCGGCTTCGGGCTCACCGGCCCGCTGTGGGAGGCCGAGCACGGCGGACAGGACTTCAGCGCCTCGACCGGTGAGACCATCGTCGCCGTGTCCGCCGGGGAGGTCACCGAGGTGGCGTACGCCGGTCCCTACGGCCTGCGCACCATCGTCACGCTGCCCGACGGCACCGAGATCTGGTACTGCCACCAGACCGACGTGTCCGTCCACACCGGCCAGCAGGTCGATGTCGCCGACCCGGTCGGAACGGTGGGGTCGACCGGCAACTCGACCGGACCACACCTGCACCTCGAGGTACGCCCTGCCGGCGGCAGCCCCGTCGACCCGATGGACTGGCTGCGCGCGACGGGGCTCACGCCCTGACCGAGGAAGGTCCTTGGGATCAGCGCTTGCGCTTCTCGCGCGGCTTCTGCTGGATCACGATCGGCGTGCCGACGAAGCCGAACTCCTCGCGCAGCCGGCGCTCGATGAAGCGCTCGTAGGACGCCTCGAGCTTGCCGGTGGTGAACAGCACGAACGTCGGCGGCGCCGTCGACGGCTGCGTGGCGAACAGGATCCGGGCCTGCTTGCCGCTGCGCACCGGGTGCGGGTGCTCGGCGACCAGGCGGCCGAGGAACGTGTTGAGCGCCCCCGTGCCGATGCGGGTCTCCCAGCCCTCGAGGGCCTTGTCGATGGCCGGGACGAGCCGGTCCACGTGCCAGCCGGTGCGGGCGGTGAAGTTGATGCGCGGCGCCCAGGTCAGCTGCACCAGGTCGCGCTCGATCTCGCGCTCGAGGTAGTAGCGGCGCTCCTCGTCGACCAGGTCCCACTTGTTGAAGGCGATGACCATCGCGCGGCCGGCGTCGCGGATCGTCTGGATGATCCGCATGTCCTGCTCGGAGACCGTCTCGCTGGCGTCGAGCACCAGCACGGCCACCTCGGCGCGGTCGATCGCGGTCGAGGTGCGCAGCGAGGCGTAGTACTCGTGGCCGGAGGCCTGGTTGACCCGCCGGCGGATGCCGGCCGTGTCGATGAACCGCCACGTGCGGTCGCCGAGGGTGATCAGCTCGTCGACCGGATCGACCGTGGTGCCGGCCGCGTTGTCGACGACGACGCGATCCTCCTTGGCCAGCATGTTGAGCAGCGAGGACTTCCCGACGTTGGGCTTGCCGACGATCGCGATGCGGCGCGGGCCGCCGACCTCCTCGTAGGGCATCTCCGGGGTCTCCGGCAGCGCCTCGAGGATCGCGTCGAGCATCTCGCCGGACCCACGGCCGTGCAGCGCCGAGACGCAGAAGGGCTCACCCAGGCCGAGGTTCCAGAGGCCGTAGGCCTCGGCCTCGGTGCGCTGGTCGTCGACCTTGTTGGCCGCGAGGACCACCGGCTTGCCCGAAGCGCGCAGGATCCGGACGACGGCCTCGTCGGCGTCGGTGATGCCGACGGTCGCGTCGACCACGAAGAGCACCGCGTCGGCCAGCGAGACCGCAACCTCGGCCTGGGCGCGGATGCGTTCCGCCATGCCTCGTGCATCGGGGTCCCAGCCGCCGGTGTCGACGACCGTGAAGGCGCGTCCGTTCCAGTTGGCGTCGTAGGACACGCGGTCCCGGGTGACTCCCGGGCGGTCCTCCACGACGGCCTGCCGGCGCCCGATGATGCGGTTGACCAGGGTGGACTTGCCCACGTTGGGGCGGCCCACCACGGCCAGGACCGGCGTCGGACCGGACTCGGTCTCGACGGCGACGGCGTCGTACTCACTCATGCGGGATCACAGCTCTCTGGAACGTTCGACGAGCCCGGTGTCGGGGTCGTCCTCGGATTGTCCCGCAGGAAGCGGCCCGGGCAAGGATCGGCGCGTCTGCGAGAGGGCGCTGTCCAGCTCGGACAGCATGTGCCCCCGCAACAACACCGAGGTGGCGGCCACGTGTTCCCGGGTCCGGGGCCAGGGCTGCTGTGTCGTCTGCCACGCCCGGCCGAAGACGATGTCGATCGTGGTGCCGCGTCGCGGGAGCGCGCCCGAACCGCCGCCTGCCGGCCGGGTGCCGATCATGGTCACCGGGACGACCGGCAGACCGGTCACCAGCGCCAGGTAGGCCGCGCCGTGGTGGAACCGGTGCAGCTCGCCGTCGCCGCGGGTGCCCTCGGGGAAGATGCCCGCCACTCCCCCGTCGCGCAGCACGCGCAGGCAGGAGCGGATCGCCGCCGGGTCCGCGGCGTAGCGGTCCAGCGGGATCTGGCCGGTGGCACGCAGGAACCCGCCGAGCCGGCCGTCGAACATCTCCCGCTTGGTCAGGACGTGCACCGGGCGCGGCGCGAAGACCGCCAGGAGGGGGCCGTCGATGATGCCGACGTGGTTGGCCGCGAGGATCACGCCGCCGGTCGTCGGCACCAGATCGCGGTGGTGCACCTCGACGCGCCAGCGGCGACGGACCAGCCGGGTGGAGACGGGACGAACTGCGCGCAGCAGCCGGGTGGCGGGGTGCTCCGCGCTGCTCGCGGGGAGGTCGGCCCCGCTCACGCGCCCTCCCGGGCCCCCGGGTCGACGCTCCCGGCCAGGGCGACGATGGCGTCGATGACCTCGGCGAGGGTGAGGTGCGTGCTGTCGACGTGCACGGCTCCCTCGGCCATGGTCAGCGGCGCGGTCGCGCGCCCGGAGTCGATCCGGTCACGCTCCAGCAGGGACTCCTGGGTGCTCGCCACGTCGCTGCCGCCCTGCTCGGCACTCCGGCGCACGGCGCGGGCGTCGGGATCGGCGCTCAGGTAGACCTTCACCTCGGCCTGCGGCCACACGACGGAGCCGATGTCGCGGCCCTCGACCACGATGCCGCCCGCGCCGATGACGTCGCGCTGGAGGTCGAGCAGCCGGGCGCGCACCGCGGGCACCGCGCTGACCGGGCTGACGGCGGCGGTCACGTCCTCCCCGCGGATCGCGACGGAGACGTCGACCCCGTCGACGGTGATGGTGGGTGCCAGCGGGTCGGTGCCCGACTCGATCCGCGGCCCCGGGGCAGCGGCGGCGACCGCGGCCGGGTCGCGTACGTCGACGCCCTCGCGCAGCAGCCACCAGGTCATGGCACGGAACATCGCGCCGGTGTCGAGGTAGCGGAGGCCGAGACGTTGGGCCACGCCGCGCGAGGTGCTCGACTTGCCCGACCCGGAGGTCCCGTCGACGGCGATGACGAGGGACCTGGTGTCGACGCTGCTCACGGGCGAGAAGGTTACCGGTGAGTGGTCCACCCGCGGGATTCGAGCGCGGCGAGGAGGTGCTCGGCGTTGCCCTTCTCGACCACCAGCTCGGTGAGCCCCACCGGCCGGCCGGGATCGTGGTCGATGTGGACGTCCTCGATGTTGACGCCGATCTCGCCGGCGTCGCCGAAGAGCCGGGCGAGCTCACCCGGGTGGTCGGGCACCGAGACGAACACCGAGCGGGTCGGCCTCGCCGGGCCACCGTGCTTGCCGGGGATCGCCGCCGTGCCGGCATTCCCGCGGACGAGGATCTCGGCGAGGTCACCACCCGATCCGGAGCCGACCGCCGTCATCAGGGTGTCGAGGTCGGCCCGCACCTCGGCGAGCAGGTCGAGCACCGCCTCGGCGTTGGCCCCCAGGATCTGCTGCCACAGGTCCGGGTCGCTGGCGGCGACCCTGGTCACGTCCCGCACCCCCTGGCCCGAGAGGGCGAGGTGCTCGGCGGGGGCATGGGCCAACCGTCCGGCGACCAGCACCGCGGCGAGGTGGGGCAGGTGGGACGTCCGGGCGACGGCCCGGTCGTGGTCGGCCGGGTCCATCAGGACCGGGGCGGCGCCGCACTCCAGCACGAGCGCCTCCACGAGGGCGACCGCGGCAGGATCGGCGGTGCCGTGCGGCGTGACGGCCCACGGGCGGCCGTCGAACATCGCCGCGCTGGCGGCGAGCGGGCCCGACCGCTCGCTGCCCGCCATCGGGTGCGAGCCGACGTACCTGCGCAGCTCGGCGGGTCGGACGGTGGCGGCCACCGCCTCCAGCGGCGCGGCCTTGACGCTGCCCACGTCGGTCACAACGGCGTCCGTACGCCGCAGCGCGTCGACGACGGTCGCCGCCAGCGCCGCCGGCGGCACGGCGACCACGACGAGCTGGGGCCGGTCCGCGTGCCCCGCGGCCCTGCCTGCACCGAGGCCCGTGGCGGTGCGCACGTTCTCGTCCGAGGTGTCGCGCAGCACGACGTCGAGGCCCAGGCGACGGCACACGAGGCCGATCGACGTGCCGATGAGTCCCGCCCCGACGACCTCGACCGGGCCGGTGAGGGCGGGCAGGGACACCTCAGTCATGGCTGGTCGTCCGGCTGAGGTCCCGGCGCAGGTGCGCGGCTCCGTGCAGATAGACGTGGGTGACCTCCGCGCGCGGGAGGTCGGTCTCGACGTGCGCCATCAGGCGGACCACCCGCGGCATCGACCCCTCGATCTCGAGCTCCCGGGCACACACCAGCGGCACGTCGGAGAAGCCGAGCTGGCGAGCCGCGTAGGCCGGGAACTCGCTGGTCAGGTCGCTGGTCGAGGTGAAGATGATCGAGATGAAGTCGTCGACGTCCAGGCCGTTGGCGGACATCACGTCCGTGACCAGCTCCGCCACCCGGTCCAGCATGTGCTCGCGGGTGTCCTCCTCGAGCTGGGTCGCGCCCCGCACTGCCCTCACTGCCATGGGAGGAACCCTAGGTCAGCGTCCCGGCCGTCCGGTGCGGGCGTCCGCCTGCCGTACGCCCCCGTGCCCGCTCAGCTCGGCTGATAGCTGCCGAACGACCAGTGGTTGCCTTCCGGGTCGGTGACGCTGCCGCCCCGGCCGCCGTAGTCCTGGTCCACCATCGGCCGGACGACCGTGGCCCCCGCCGTGACGGCGGCCTCGAACGCGGCGTCCGGGTCGTCCGTGACGAGGTAGGCGGCCGCCGGGCCGGTTCCGGAGATGGCGCTGTCGGCCCGTTCGGTGCCGAACATGATCCCGCCTCCACCCGGCCACGCCCACTCTGCGTGGACGACGGCGGAGGCGTCCTGCTCGTCGCGGTAGGTGGCGTGCTCGGTGAATCCCACCGCGCGCAGCCACGTCATCATCGCGTCCGCGTCGCGGACGGAGAAGGTGTGCCACAGGGTGGTGCCGGAGACGTCGGTCATGGTTCCTCCTGGTGCTGTTCGGTCCGTTCAGCCTCGCGCCCACGGACCCTGCACGGCTTGGACGATTGGGAACTCCCGTCTCACCCACTCGGTCGGGCTGCACCCGGCGAAGTCGCCCCACTCCCGGGCCAGGTGGGCCTGGTCGGCATAACCGGACTCGGCCGCCACCGTCGCGATCGAGACCTCACCGGACATCGCCGCGCGCCGCATCCGGCCGTGCGCACCGGCGAACCTGGCGAGCCGCTGGTAGACCTTGGGCGAGACCCCCACCTCGTCGCGGACCACGGTCGTGAGCCGGCGCCGGCTGTAGCCCACCTCGTCGGCGGTCGCCGCCACCGGCACTCCCCTGGTCAGCAGCGCCATCGCCCGCGCGACCTCCGGCCGGGGTCCCGGCTCCTCGTGGCGCCGCAACGCACCCAGCAGCGTCCGCTCGAGGAGCGAGAGGCGGGCCGCCCAGGTGGGCTGCTCGGCGAGCCGCGCGGGCAGGTCGGCGTACCCGGCGTCGAGGTCACACAGCTCCAGCAGGTGCCCGGCCAGCGCCGCTGCAGGCGTGCCCCACAGCGCCCGGGAGCCCGCCGGGGTGAGTGCCAGCTGGATCCCCCTCTGGCGGTCGCCGTGGTGGACGGCCGCGGCCCGCGTGTGCAGTCCGGAGACCGACGTCCACCCGGCCGCGCGGCCCTCCGGCGCACCGTCCCACGACACCTCCAGCGGCTCGTCGAGCGGCAGCACGAGCGTCAGCTCGGTCGACGGCATCCCGATGTGCACCCCGGGGCCGGCGTACGTCACGTCGTAGACGGTGATCGAGCTGACGCACGGCGACAGCGCGGGGTGCACGGTGGCCATCAGTCGACCGTACGCCGGATCAGAGCTCGGCGCTGTCCATCAGCTTGCCCAGCTCGGCCATCGTGAGCTCACGCATCTCCCCCGACCGCAGGCGCGCCAGGGTGACGGGACCGATCTGGGTGCGGGTGAGCCGCCGGACCGGGTGGCCGACATGGTCGAGCAACCGGCGCACGATCCGGTTGCGGCCCTCGTGGATGGTGAGCTCGACGATCGAGCGGTTGCCTCCCTCGCGCCGCGGGTCGCCGCCCAGCACGCGCGCGTGGGTGACGGTGACCGGCCCGTCGTCGAGGGTGACCCCGGCGAGGAGCTGCCGGACGGTGCGCAGGTGGACGTCGCCCTCCACCTCGGCGACGTAGGTCTTGTCGACCTCGTGCGAGGGATGGGCGAGCTGCTGCGCGAAGTCCCCGTCGTTGGTGAGGATGATCAGCCCCTCGGTGTCGGTGTCCAGCCTCCCGACGTGGAAGAGGCGCTCGGGACGGTCCGCGACCAGGTCGCCCAGCGTGCGGCGTCCCTCCGGGTCGGACATCGTGGACACGACGCCGCGGGGCTTGTTGAGCACCAGGTAGACCTTGTCGCTGATCGGCGGGAGCCGTTCGCCGTCGACCCGGATGACGGCGGTGCGCGGGTCGACCTTGGTGCCCAGGCGGGTGACGACCTCGCCGTCGACCTCGACGAGCCCGTCGAGCATCAGCTCCTCGCACTTGCGGCGGCTGGCGACACCCGACTGCGCGAGCAGCTTCTGCAGCCGGATCAGTCCGTCCTCGTCGGTCTCGGGGCGCTGGGAGGCCGGCTGGTCGTTGTCGGGCTGGTCGTGCGGTCTCATGTCACTTCGGTCCCGCCGTCGGGTTCGGTGCCCCAGCCGCTGTGCGGGGAGGGGTGCACCTCCCGCGGCGCGTCCGGGGTGGCCGGCTCAGCAGCCGGCTCGGCGACAGGCTCGGCGGCCGGCTCGGGCGCGTCGAGGCCGGCGACGCTGGCGAGCTCGTCCTCGAGGTCGTCCATGTCGGGGAGGTACGGGGCGAGCTCGGGCAGCTCGTCGATCGAGGTGATCCCGATCCGCTCGAGGAAGTAGGAGGTGGTGCGGTAGAGGTTGGCCCCGCTCTGCTCGTCCTGGCCGGCCTCCTCCACCAGCCCGCGGGACAGGAGGGTGCGCATCACACCGTCGACGTTGACACCTCGGATGGCCGACACCCGGGCGCGGGACACGGGCTGCTTGTAGGCCACGACCGACAGGGTCTCCAGCGCCGCCTGCGTCAGCCGGGCCTGCTGGCCCTCGAGGACGAACGACTCCACCACGCTCGCGAACTCCGGGCGTGAGTAGAAGCGCCACCCGCCGGCGACCGGTCGCAGGTCGAAGCCACGCCCCTGCTCGGCGTACTCCGCGGCGAGGGCCTGCAGCGCGGTCTCCACCTCGTGGACCGGGTGACCGACCACCGAGGCGAGCCGCACCTTGTCCAGTGGCTCGTCGGACACCATCAAGATCGCCTCCAGCGCCGGGCGCAGCTCGGCGATCGGCACGGCGAGGGTGTCCACGTCGTCCGGCTGCACGTCTTCTGGCTGCACGTCGTCCGGCTCCGCACCGTGGGAGGTGGGGTCGGCCTGGTCGCTCACTGCTCCTCCTGGGGCTCGTCCGCCACGACTGCGACGGGCGGCATGTCTGCATCATCGTCGGACGGCGGAGCCCCGTCGAATTCGTCCTGGATCTCCACGTCGCCGTCCTCGGCGCCCGTCCAGCGGACCGTCAGCTCGCCGAGGGGGGTCACCTGGTCGAAGGACACGGCGCCCTCGCGGAACAGCTCGAGCAGCGAGAGGAACCTCGCCACGGTGGTGAGCCGGTCGGGCGAGTCGCCGCACAGGGCGCGGAAGGTCATCGTGCCGCTGCGCCGCAACCGGTCGACCACGAGCTGTCCCTGCTCGCGGACGCTCACCTTGGCGGCGTGGATGTGGTGCAGCGACACCTCCAGGACCGGCTTGGGCTCCATCGCCCGCGCGGCCAGCTGCGCGAACTGCTCGAGCCCGATCCCGATGAGCACCTCCGGGAGCAGGCTGGCGAACCGCTCCTCCATCCCCACTGCTCGGGGATGGCGGCGGGACTCCGAGGCGAGCCGGTCCTCGAACACGGACGCCACCAGCTTGAACGCCCGGTACTGCATGAGCCGGGCGAAGAGCAGGTCGCGCGCCTCCAGCAGTGCGAGGTCCTCCTCGTCCTCCACGTCCCCCTGTGGCAGCAGGCGCGCCGCCTTGAGGTCGAGCAGGGTGGCCGCGACGACGAGGAACGAGGTCGTCTGCTCGAGGTCCCACGCGTCGTCCAGCGTCTTGACGTGGGCGATGAACTCGTCGGTGACCTGCGACAGGGCGACCTCGGTGATGTCCAGCTTGTGCTTGGCGATCAGGCCCAGCAGCAGGTCGAAGGGACCCTCGAAGTTGGCCAGGCGCACCGCGAACGCCGGCGCCTCGCTGCCCGGCTCGAGCGCAGCCGCTCCGGGAGCGAGGTCGGTCGTGGCGCTCACTCGTCCAGCAGTCGCTGGACCAGCGGGCTCTCGGCGCCCTGCGCCTCGAGGTCGGCGAGCACGATCGCCAGGGCCTCACGCACCAGCCGGCCGCGGTCGACCGCCAACCCGTGGTGGCGGCGCAGGGTCAGGCGCGCGTGCTCGAGGTCGAGCAGCTCGTCGGCGGTGACGTAGACCGTCATCTTCTCGTCGTGCCGCACCCGACCGCTCGGGCGCCTGGGGCCGGCGTCGCTCGTGTCCGGGTCGTCGGCGACCGCGCGCACGCGGCGCGGACGCTGCCCCGGGGCCGCGTCCTCGGTGTCGGAGGTCGGCCGGAACAGGTCGTCCGCGGCCGGCATGCTCACTCGTCGGGCCACCGGGTGAGCACCTCCTTCGCCAGCTGGCGGTAGGCGTCGGCGCCGGTCGAGGACGAGGCGTACGCCGTGATCGGCTCACCGGCGACGGTGGCGTCGGAGAACTTCACCGTCCGGCGGATGACGGTGTGGAAGACGGTGTCGCCCCACGCCGAGACCAGGCGCTCCATCACCTCGCGGCTGTGCAGGGTGCGGCCGTCGAACATCGTGCCGAGCACGCCGTCGATCTCCAGCTTGGGGTTGAGCCGCTCGCGCACCTTGTCGATCGTGGTCTTGAGCAGCGCCACCCCGCGCAGGGCGAAGTACTCGCACTCCAGCGGCACGATCACCCCGTCGGACGCGGTCAGGGCGTTGACGGTCAGCAGTCCGAGCGAGGGCTGGCAGTCGATGAGGATGATGTCGTAGTGCTCGATGGCCGGGGCGAGGACCCGCTGCAGGGTCTGCTCGCGGGCGACCTCGTGGACCAGCTGCACCTCGGCGGCGGACAGGTCGATGTTGGACGGCAGCAGGTCCATGCCCTCGATGCCCGACGGCACCACGACCTCGTCGAGGGAGACCTCGCGGTCCATCAGCAGGTTGTAGATGGTCAGGTCCATCTCGTGCGGGTTCAGCCCGAGGCCCACCGACAGCGAGCCCTGCGGATCGAAGTCGACGAGCAGGACCTTGCGGCCGAGCTCGGCCAGCGAGGCACCCAGGTTGATGGTGGTGGTGGTCTTGCCCACGCCGCCCTTCTGGTTGCACATCGAGATGACCCGGGCGCCGCCGTGCTCGGTCAGGACCCTCGGCTCCGGGAACACCGGCATGGGGCGGCCGGTGGGGCCGTGGGGCGCCGGCTCCGCGATGTCGAGGGTGGCCGCGGTCGCCGGCCCTGCGGCCGGACGCTCGAAGGGGATGGGCTGGGTCACGGGGTGCTCGTCTCGGGGGGAAGGACCGTGCTGGACGGACGGGTGCGGCTGTGGAGGTCGCACCATGGGCGGCATCTCGGTCGCACCGCTCCCGAGGTTCGGACCGGGGAATCCCGCACCGCTCATGTCAGCTCCTCCACGCATCGACTGGGCTTCGATTGCATCACGCCGGAGCCCCCGGGCTTTGTCGACACGTCGACAGTTCTCCGACCGGCTTCGCGAGACTGTAGGACCGCTGGACGCGGCCGACAACATCGTGGGCCAGTCCCACAGGCGCCGACGAAGATCTGTGCAGGACGCCCCGGTCCCGTGCACAGGCCGTTGCCGCCTGTGGAGAAGGCTGTGCACCGGAATCGGAGGGAGATCGGCGTGCCGACGGCATGCCCGACGCTCACCGACCCGCCCTCTGGAGCCGCCCTCTGGAGCTGCTCACTCCTCCGCGGTCAGTCGACCCCACCGACGCTGCTGCAGCCGTCCAGCTTCTGAGCGTTCGCGGCTGCCGACTCGTAGGCGTCGAGGTCGCGTGCTCCCTCCTGCCACATGGACAGCCACATCTCGGTGGCCTCCGCGGGCGTGAGGGTGCCCAGGCGCATCATGTCCATGTGGCGGACGTGCTCGTCCCAGGTGTCGATGGACGTGGTCGCGGCGCGGAGGACTCCGACCTGCGCCTCGACCTGCCGGGTGCAGCCGGGGAGGGCACGCGCACCGGGAGCCAGCAGCGCGGGGCTGGGGCAGTCCACGCCCTGGCGCCGCACGGTCTCGACGGTGTCGCGGTACGCCGCGATGTTGCGCTGGGCTCCCAGCCTCGTGCTCTCCCAGAAGTCGGTCGCCTGTTGGAGGGTGAGCTCCCCGACGACCAGCTTGTTCATCGCGCCGACGTGAACGGCCCACTGGTCGAGGGCGGGCTGTGCCGCGTCCAGCGAGTCCTGGAGGTTGCGGGCGGCGCTCGCACAGCGGGACAGGCGGGTGGGGCCCGAGTGGCCGTCCATGGACGAGGCTCCAGTTCCGGAGTCCTCGGCCTCGGACGACATGGTGTCGAGCTGCTGGCTTTCCCGTGCCAGGCCGCCCTCGTCGGTCGCTTCCCCCTCGGCGTCGCCGCCGGTGAAGGCACCCCAGATGAGCACCAGGACGAGGCAGGTGACGACACCGAGGAAGAACGTGCCGGCCAGGGCGGCCGGGCCCAGTCGCTGGGACGGCTCTTCCGCCCACTCGGGTTCCTCGTCGGTAGCGGCCCACGGCTGATCGCCGTCGTACGCCTGGACGTACTCTTCGGGTGCATCCGGGTCGAGCCCGGGGTCGTGCTCCTGCTCGCGGTCGAGCGCGTCATCGTCGTGCATCTCTGTCCCCCCAAGAACGAGTGGTCGACTCCTCGGCACGCTATCCGGGGGGATGGACCGAGTCGCCCCCCATATGCGGTATGGCCCTGCGCGGTGGACCACCGGCGAGCGCAGGGGTGCAGTCAGCGCCGGGTGCTCAGAGCCGGCGCATCGCCACGGCCGCCAGCACCAGCTCCCCGGCCTCGTCGGTGGCGTCGCAGTCGACCATCGCCTCGATGACCCAGTCGTGGTCGCCGGCCGGGTCGTGGATCGTCTGTCGTACGTCGCGCACGCGGGCGACGGTGCCGTCCTCGGCTCCTGCTGGCTGGCCGGTGCGTTCCTCCCCCACCAGAAGCAGGTCCGGGCCACGGGCGTCCGCGTCGGTGCGAACGGAGTCGTGCTCGGCGTAGTAGTCCTCGAGCGCCGCGTCCCACACCGAGCGCCCGACGACGACCTGGCGGGGCGGGTCGGTGCGGTCCGCGGCAGCGCGCTCGAGCCGCACCAGGGTGTCGAGGTCGTCTCGCGAGACGGCGTCCACCCGGGCCCACAGGGCGTTGCGCAGCATCACCCGGAACGGGCGCTCCTGCCGCGACAGCGGCCTGGGCGGCGGTGGTGGCTCGTGGTGTGCCACGGCGCTGGAGGCGTGGTCGGGGTCGGAGAGCGCCTCCCACTCGTCGAGGAGGGAGGAGTCGGTCTGCCGCACCGTCTCCCCCAGCCACTCGATGACGTCCTCGACCTCGGGCGAGCGGTGCGACTCGGGCACCGTCTGCCGCAGGGTCCGGTAGGCGTCGGTGAGGTAGCGGAGGACCAGCCCTTCGGAGCGGGCCAGCTGGTAGCGACCGACGAAGTCGGTGAACCCCATGCCGTTCTCCCACATCTCACGCACGACCGACTTCGGCGAGAGCGCGTCGTCGTGCAGCCACGGGTGGGTCTGGCGGTAGGTCTCGTAGAGCGCTTCGAGGAGCTCGCGCAGCGGCTGCGGCCACGTGATCTCCTCCAGCAGCGCCATCCGCTCGTCGTACTCGATGCCGTCGGCCTTCATCTCGCCGATCGCCTCGCCGCGCGCGGCGTGCTGCTGGGCCATCAGGACCTGTCGTGGTGCCTCGAGCACCGCCTCGACGACCGACACCACGTCGAGGCCGTAGGTCTCGGACTCGGGGTCGAGCACGTCGAAGGCGGCCAGGGCGAAGTGCGACAAGGGCTGGTTGAGCGCGAAGTCGACGGGCAGGTCCACCGTCAGGATGTAGCGCCGGCCGAAGCGGTCCACCTCGTCCAGCCGGGTGACGATGCCGGTGCGGAGCAGCGAGCGCGACAGGCGGAGCGCCCGCCGGGCGAGCCGCAGCTGACCGCGCCGATCCTCGTGGTTGTCCATGACCAGGCGGTGCATCACCGCGAACGCGTCCTCCTCGCGGGACACGACGTTGACCAGCATCGCGTTGTCGACCTTCATCCGGCTCGTGAGCCGTTCCGGGACCCCGGCCACCAGCTTGTCGAACGTCTGCTCCGTCCACACGACGGTGCCCTCGGGTGCCTTCTTCAGCTGGACCTTCGACTTCTTCTTCCCGGCGGCTTGGCGAGCGGCGATCTTGGCCTTCGCCTGCTCGTTCTCGATGACGTGCTCCGGAGCCTGTACGACGACGTAGCCGGAGGTGTCGTAGCCCGCGCGGCCGGCCCGGCCGGCGATCTGCTGGAACTCCCGGGTGCGGAGGACCCGTTGCCGGGTGCCGTCGAACTTGGCCAGGCCGGTGAACAGCACCGTGCGGATCGGCACGTTGATGCCGACCCCGAGCGTGTCGGTGCCGCAGATGACCCGCAGGAGCCCGGCCTGCGCGAGCGTCTCGACGAGCCGCCGGTACTTCGGCAGCATGCCGGCGTGGTGGACGCCGATGCCGTTGCGCACCAGCCGGGAGAGCGTCTTGCCGAAGCCCGCGCCGAACCGGAACGCGCCGATCCGCTCGGCGATGGCGTCCTTGTCGACCTTCAGTCCCCCGCTCGTCGAGCCGAGGCGTGACTTCAGCAGGTTGGTCGCGTGCTCGACGGCAGCGGCCTGCGTGAAGTGCACGACGTAGACCGGGTCCTGGCCGGTGGTCACCAGCTCCTCGAGCGTGTCGTCCAGCGGCTCCATCGACCACCGGAAGGTCAACGGCACGGGCCGCTCGGCATCGTCCACCACCGCCGTGTCGCGTCCCGTGCGGCGCGCGAGGTCCTCGACGAAGAACGAGACGTCCCCCAGGGTCGCCGACATGAGCAGGAACTGCGCGTCCAGCAGTTCCAGCAGGGGAACCTGCCACGCCCAGCCGCGGTCGTGCTCGGAGTAGAAGTGGAACTCGTCCATCACCACCAGTCCCACGTCGGCGCCGCGCCCCTCGCGCAGGGCGATGTTGGCGAGCACCTCCGCGGTGCAGCAGATGATCGGGGCGTCGGGATTGACCGCGGCGTCACCGGTGAGCATGCCGACGTTGTCGGCTCCGAAGACCTCGATGAGGGCGAAGAACTTCTCGCTCACCAGCGCCTTGATGGGAGCGGTGTAGAAGCTGACCTTGTCCTGCGCCAGCGCCGCCACGTGGGCGCCGACCGCCACGAGCGACTTCCCCGACCCGGTGGGGGTGGCGAGGATGACGTGGTTGCCGCCGAGGATCTCGATGACGGCCTCGTCCTGGTGCGGGTAGAGCGCCAGGCCCTGCTCGTCGACCCACGACGCGAAGGCGTCGTAGACGGCGTCCGCGTCGGCCCCGGTCGGGACCCGGGTGTCGAGGCGCATGCGTCGATCCAACCACCTGGTCGTGAAACCGGTGAAGCCAGTGCGAGGCCGGCGTGAAACCGCCGTGAAGGCGTCAGGCCCCACGCTGCTGGCATGCACACATCAACCCGCTCCGTACCGGCCGTACGGGCAGAGGGCCTCGTCAAGACCTTCGGCGACCAGCGAGCCGTCGACGGCGTCGACCTCGAGATCCCCCGCGGCGAGGTCTTCGGTGTCCTCGGACCGAACGGCGCCGGCAAGACCACCATGCTGAAGATGCTCGCCACCCTGCTGCCGATCGACGGCGGGCGGGGCGAGGTCTTCGGGCACGACGTCCGGACCGAGCCGCACCTTGTCCGCCAGCTGCTGGGCGTGACCGGCCAGTTCGCCTCCGTCGACGAGAACCTCACCGCCACCGAGAACCTCTGGCTGTTCGCCCGGCTCCAGGGCCTCGGCCGCACCGAGGCCAGGGCCCGCGGGCAGCACCTGCTCGAGCAGTTCGACCTGACGGAGGCAGCGGCCAAGCCCATCTCCGCCTTCTCCGGCGGCATGCGCCGCCGGCTCGACCTCGCCGCCAGCCTGATCACGCGGCCGCCACTCATCTTCCTCGACGAGCCGACGACGGGCCTGGACCCCCGCACCCGTGGCCAGATGTGGGACACGATCCGCGAGCTGGTGACCGAGGGCAGCACCGTGCTCCTCACGACGCAGTACCTCGACGAGGCAGACCAGCTGGCGGACCGGATCGCGGTCATCGACCACGGCAGGAAGGTGGCGGAGGGCACCGCCGACGAGCTCAAGTCCTCGGTCGGGCGCGCAACCCTCCAGCTCCAGCTGGTCGATGTCGCGGACGTCGTCCCCACGGCCGACCTGGCCGAGCGGATGCTCGGCGAGGCTCCCGTCCTCAGCCCCGAGTCGCGCCGGGTCAACATCCCGCTCCAGGGCACCGACCAGTCCGTCGACGTGCTCGTCGCCCTGCGTGACCGCGGGGTCCGGGTCGAGTCCGTGACGGTGCAGAAGCCGTCCCTCGACGAGGTCTTCCTCGCCCTGACCGGCCACCACACAGGTGGTCCCGACACCACCGACAACCCGACCGAGTCCGACCTCGGCGCCGACCAGACCCGGATCGAGGTATCCCGATGAGCACTCCCACGACCACCTCGCCGTTCCCCTCGTCGAGCACGGCGCCCGGGCCGACGGACCTGCGCCCCCGCGTCAGCCTCGCCGACACGGTCTCCCAGACGATGACCCTGGCCTGGCGCGCCACCGTCAAGATGCGGCGCAGCATGGAGGTGATGTTCGACGTCACCATCCAGCCGCTGGTCTTCACAGCGATGTTCGCCTACATCTTCGGTGGCGCGATCTCCGGTGACGTGGAGAGCTACCTGCCACTGATCATCCCGGGCCTCATCGGCCAGACCGTGCTGACCGCGTGCGTCGCCACCGGCGTCCAGCTGCGGCAGGACCTGGACTCCGGGGTCTTCGACCGCTTCAAGGTGCTGCCCATCGCGCGGATCGCGCCGCTCGCCGGACCGATGGTGGCCGACATGCTGCGCTACCTCATCGCGGCCGTGCTGACCTTCGGGGTGGGGATCGCGATCGGCTACCGACCGGGAGGCGGCGTCGCCGGCGTGGCCGGGGCCGTGCTGCTGGCCGTGGTGGCCGGCTGGTCCCTGGCGTGGATCTTCACGTTCTTCGGCCTGGTCGGTCGCAACGCCCAGGGAGTGCAGGGCATCTCGTTGCTGGTGATGTTCCCGCTGACGTTCCTCTCCAACGCGTTCGTGCCCCCGGAGACGATGCCGGGCCCGCTCCAGACGTTCGCCGAGATCAACCCGGTGTCGTTGGTGATCACCGGCCTGCGTGACCTCGCCAACGACGGCCACGTCACCGGCTCGGTGGCGTGGGCGCTCCTGGGCTGCGCCGTCGTGGTCGCGGTGTTCGCACCGCTGTCGGTGCGCCGCTTCAAGAGGATGTGAGCCAGGCGCGACGCAGGCGCGCCACGGTCTCCACGGCCGACGGCAGCAGGTCGGGTCCGGGACGTCCGGCCAGCTCGTCGACGAGCCGGTCGAGGCGTCCCGGCGCCCGCGCGTCCGCCAGCCGGACCAACGGCTCCCAGGCCAGCACCGGGATGCTGCGGTTGTAGGCCCACCCGTGGGCGATGGCCAGGAGCCGGGCGGCGTCCTCGTGCTCCCCCTCGGGCCCGAAGCGCAGCGCCCATGCCGACAGTGCGACGAGCAGCACCCCGTTGAGCGGGAGGTCGGTGAACCACAACGCCCCGTCGGGTGGCGTACCGCCGCTGCCCAGCACGAGGTCGCGCAGCTCGTCGGCCCGCTGGTCGGGCACGGACGTCCCGTACCGGGCCCTGGCGACGAGGGCGGCGGAAGCGGAGAGCACCAACCACGGGTTGATCCCGGCCGGAGCCTCGAGCTCGAGCACAGTGTCGACGTTGGCGTCGTAGCGGCGCAGTGCCTCGTCGACGTCGCCACGCGCCAGCGCGAGCTCGGCGTGGGCGGTCTGCCAGACCATCCGCGCGCCCATCTGGGGGTTCTCGCCGTCGGGTGGCCCGAACTCGGCCAGCAGCTGCTCGGCGCGGTCCGCGTCACCGTCGAGCAACGGGGCCAGCGCCGTGGCCACCTGGAGGCTGTAGGCGTCGGTGTGCGAGTGCACCTGCGCCAGCAGCGGCCACGCGGTCGCCGCGTGGCGCGCCGCGTCGTGGTGGTCGCCCAGCGCCATCGCGAGCTGGCTGAGCTCGGCGTGCAGGGACGCCCGCAGGTACGGCGGCAGGGAGCCCGCTGCCAGTGCCTCCGCGGAGTGGCGTCGGGCACCATCGACGTCGCCGGAGTTCTCCGCGACGATGGCGGCCCACAGCAGCAGTGCGGCGGCCTGCGCAGGCGTGGTCTGCTCCGCGGCGACGAGCACGAGCCTGGCTGCCGTGTCGGCCGGCTCGTCGGCGACGTACACCGTGTGCGCGATCAGGCCCCAGGTGCCGGTGGGCGGCCTGCCCTGCAGGAGCAGGGCGCGGAGCCCGCCGAGCTCGACGCCCGGCATCCAGCTGAGGTGGATCATGAGGACGCCTGACGCCTCCTGCGCGTGGCGGTGCAGCCCGTCGGGAACGTCCCAGCCCGACAGGAGCTCCGAGGCCGCGTCGCAGATCGCGAAGATCCTCGGCTGGTCACCCGTGATCGTCCACAGGCTGCCCAGCAGGGCGACGA
The DNA here is from genome assembly GCA_963740115.1 of uncultured Actinomycetota bacterium. Lineage (GTDB taxonomy): Bacteria > Actinomycetota > Actinomycetes > Propionibacteriales > Nocardioidaceae > Nocardioides. Next base: position 428,908 of record CAVUCQ010000009.1, read on the forward strand.
GGCGGGCCACGAGGTCGCGGTCGCCCACGGCCAGTGCGCGGCGGAGCACGTCGGTCAGGTTGTTCTGCTCGCGGACCAGGACGTCCACGAGGTGGACCTGGTCGTCGGCGACCACGAGGTCCGCCGACCGGTCGGCGAGCTCGGCCGCCCAGCGGTGCTGCGCGGCCACGGCTGCGTCGTGCTCACCTGACCGGACCAGCTGCGCCGCGGCGAACTCGCGGATCGTCTCCAAGGGCCGGAACCGTGCGGTGCCTCCGTCCTCGGTGAGCACGAGCAACGACTGCTCGACCAGGCCGTCGAGGAGCTCCGACCCGTTCGGCCCGAGCACCGTCTCGGCGGTGGCGCGGTCGACGCCGTCCTGGAAGACCGAGAGGTGGGCCAGCGCCCGCTGCTCGTCGGCGGGCAGCAGGTCCCACGACCAGGCGATCACGTCCTCGAGCGTGCGATGGCGGTCCGGGGTGCTGCGGTCGCGGCTGCGGAGCGTGGCGAAGCGGTCCTCGAGCGCTGCGGCGACCTCGGCCACCGTCATGGTGCGCACGCGGGCGGCGGCGAGCTCGACCGCCAGCGGCAGCCCGTCGAGCCGGGCGACGACGTCGCGCACGGCGGCAGGGTCCAGGACCGCGTCGGGGCGGGTGGCGGAGGCACGACGGACGAACAGTGCTCCGGCGTCCACCCCCGAGAGCTGGCTCAGCGGCACCGAGCGCTCGGCGGCCAGGCGCAGCGGAGCGCGGCTGGTGGCCAGGACCTGCAGCTCGCGCGTCGTGGCGAGGAGGAACGCGACCAGGGCGGCGACGGGCTCCAGCACGTGCTCGCAGTTGTCGAGCACGAGCAGCGTCGGGCCGGCGTCGAGCTCCTGGGCGAGACGTCCGCGGACGTCGGACTGCTGCGCCGGAGTGAGGGGGAGCCGGGTGGTGACCGAACCGCGCACACCGAGCGCCGCGCCGACGGCCGCCACCACGTCGTCACCCGCTCCCACGCCGACCAGCTCCACGACGTGCACCTGCGGCAGCAACGACTCGCGGGCCAGCACGTGCGCGATGCTGGTCTTGCCGATGCCCCCCGGCCCGAGCACGGTCACGAGCCGGGACGAGGCCAGCGCCGATCGCAGCCGGTCGAGGTCGTGCTCGCGGCCGAGCAGCCCCATGTCGTCGAACCTCAGTCCGGTGCGGACCGGGTCGTCGGCCGCCAGCAGCTCGGCGTGCAGCCGCTGGAGGGCCGGGTCGGGATCGACGCCCAACCGCCCGGCGAGGTCCGTGCGGTAGGCCTCGTAGCGGGTCAGCGCCGTCGCCGGCCCTGCGGTGGCCGCCTCGGCCCGCAGGAGGGCACCCAGCACCTCCGAGTCGTCGGGTCGGCGCAGGTGGGCGGCCACGAGCCCGTCGTACGCCACCGCGTGCCGTCCCAGGCGCGCCGCCGCGAGCGCGGCGACCTCACGCGCCGCCGTACGACGTGCGTCGGCTGCCGTGCGCAGCTCGGCGAGCGGGCCCGCGTCGCCCGCCACCTCGATGGGGACCGAGGCGGCCGACGACGCCAGGCGCAACGCCCCCTCGGCGTCACCGGCGGCGAGCGCCGCCCTGGCGGCCGTGAGCGCCGCGTTCTGCTCCCGGGCGTCGACCTCGTCGTCCGCGAGACCGAGCCGGTAGCCACCGTCGAGCCGCTGGATCGTCGCAGCGGAGGTCGCGGAGCGGATGCGGGAGACGAGGACCTGGAGGGCCTTGGCCGGGTGGACGGGTTCGGCGTCGGGCCAGATCTCCCGGACCAGCGCGGCGTCGCTCGCACCGCCGGGCTCCCCGGCCAGCACGGCCAGCAGGGCCCCCACCCGTTCCCCGGGCAGCGGTCGGCCGTTCCAGGACACCCCGTCGAGGAGCCCGAGCCGGGTGGTCATTCCCGCGCCCGGGGATGGGCGGTGGCGAAGACCTCGCGGAGGTTGTCGACCGTGACGAGCGTGTAGACCTGCGTCGTGGTGACCGAGGCGTGTCCGAGCAGCTCCTGCACCACCCGCACGTCGGCGCCCCCGTCGAGCAGGTGGGTGGCGAAGGAGTGCCGCAGCGTGTGCGGCGACACCGACGCCGTCACCCCGGCCCGCTCGGCGGCCTTCACCAGCACCGCCCAGGCACTCTGCCGCGAGAGCCGCCCTCCTCGGGAGTTCAGGAACGTGGCCGGCCCCCCGCGACCGCTGCCGACGAGCTCGGGTCGGGCGCGGGTCAGGTACGCGGCCACCGCCTCGCGGGCGAAGCCACCCACCGGCACGAGCCGCTCCTTGCCACCCTTGCCTCGCAGCAGCACGGTGCCGTCGACCGGGTCGAGGTCATCGATGTCGAGGCCGACCGCCTCCGAGATCCGGGCACCGGTGCCGTAGAGCAGCTCGAGCAGCGCCCGGTCGCGCAGCGCGAGCACGGTGTCCGGCGCGCCGGCCGCCTCGAGGATCGCCTCCACGTCGGAGAGCGGCAGCGCCTTCGGCAGCCGCTTGGCCGGCGTGGGCGGCTTGACCGCTGCGGCGGGGTCGGCCACCGCCAGGCCGTCGGCCACGGCGAACCTGTGGAACCCACGCACGGCCACCACGGTCCGCGCCGCCGACGTCGCGCTGAGGGGTGGATGCCCCTCGCTCCCCTCGCGCAGGCTCACCAGGAAGGCGGCCACGGTCGCCTCGGTGACCGCGTCCAGGTCCTCGATGTCCTGCGAGGCGAGGAACTCGTCGTAGCGGTCGAGGTCACGCCGGTAGGAGCTGAGCGTGTTGGCCGCCAGGCCGCGCTCGACCGCGAGGTGGTCGAGATAGGTGCGAACGGCGCGGCCCAGCGTCACCCGACCAGTCAACAGCCTGTCACCCGAGGATGCTGTCGAGTCCCACCGACTCGACGCCGACCGCTTCGCCGACGGGCGCGTTGGTGAGCTGGCCGGCGTGGGTGTTGAGGCCGAGTCCCAGGGACCGGTCGTCGCGGCACGCCTGCTCCCAGCCCTTGTCGGCCAGCGCGACGGCGTACGGCAGCGTCGCGTTGGTGAGGGCGTACGTCGAGGTGTTGGGGACCGCGCCGGGCATGTTGGCCACGCAGTAGAAGACCGAGTCGTGCACCTGGTAGGTCGGGTCGTCGTGCGTGGTCGCGTGGGAGTCCTCGAAGCAGCCACCCTGGTCGATGGCGATGTCGACGAGCACGGAGCCCGGCTTCATCCGGGACACGAGGTCGTTGCTGACCAGCTTCGGAGCGGCCGCGCCCGGGATCAGCACCGCGCCGATCACCATGTCGGCCTCCATCACCTGCTGCTCGATCGCCAGCTTGGACGAGGCCAGCCCGTGGACGCGGTTGTTGTAGCGCCAGAACGACATCCGCAGCTTGTCGAGGTCGGTGTCGAGGAGGGTGACGTCGGCGCCCATGCCGAGCGCGATGTTGGCGGCGTTCTGTCCCGAGACGCCGGCACCGATGATGACGACCTTGGCGTTGGCCACGCCGCCCACGCCGCCCATCAGGACGCCACGACCGCCGTTGGCCTTCATCAGCGAGTGGGCACCGACCTGCGGGGCCAGGCAGCCGGCGACCTCGGACATCGGGTAGAGCAGCGGGAGCCCGCCCGAGGGCAGCTGCACGGTCTCGTAGGCGATGGCGGTGACCTTGCGCTGCACCAGCTCCTCGGTCAACGGCTTGTCCGCCGCCAGGTGGAGGTAGGTGAAGAGGGTCTGGCCCTCCCGCATCCGCTCGTACTCCTCGGCGACCGGTTCCTTGACCTTGAGGATCATGTCGGCGCTGCCCCACACGTCGTCGGCCGTGTCGAGCATGGTCGCGCCGGCGGCGACGTACTCCGCGTCCGGGATCAGCGACCCCTCGCCCGCAGACTTCTGCACCACGACCTCGTGACCGCGCTGGACCAGCTCGTGCACGCCGATGGGCGTCAGGGCCACGCGGTACTCGCGGTTCTTGACTTCCTTGGGTACGCCGACCTTCATGCCTTGCTCCTCAAGTGTCGCCGGGGCGCACGACGGTGTGGCGCCCCTCACAGCGGGAGCGAGACTACTCCCGGGATCGCGTCATCGTGCGTCGAGGGTCCCCCGCTGTCGGAGCACCGCGTAGGCGAGCACCGCCTGGACCAACGGGCCCTGCCTGACGCGCCCCTCCAGCACGGCCTCGAGCAGCTCGGCCATGGGCACCCAGAAGTGCTCCATCTCCGCTTCCTCGTGCTGCATCTCGAAGTCGCCCCGGGGTGCGGGCACGAGCCCACGGGCCAGGAAGATCTCGTGGACCTCGTCGGTGATGCCGGCGCTCGCGAAGGTGCTCAGCAGCAGTCGCCACTCCGACGCCTCGAGCTCCACCTCCTCGCGCAGCTCCCGCTTCGCCGTCTCGACGGGCGGCTCGTCGCCGGCGTCACGGAGTCCGGCGGGCAGCTCGACGAACAGGTGCCCACTGGTGTGGCGGTACTGCCGCAGGCACATCACCCGCTCGTCGTCGTCGACCGCCAGCACGATCACCGCCCCCGGGTGCTCGAGGCTGATCCGGCTGAAGTGCTCGGGGTGCCCAGGCCGCGTGATGACGTCCTCGCGCAGGGCCACCACCCAGTCGTCGCGGTGCAGGTCGTGGCTGGACACGACGGGCCACGACATCGGCCGGTCGGCGAGCGGCTCAACGCCAGGTTCTCCGGGGACCTCACCTGTGGCGGCAGACATGCCCTGCACGCTAGCGCGGATGGACAGATTGAGTACGGTCACCCCTATGACGTTGGCGACCCTCACGCAGCACGAAGCAGCGATCCGCTCGGACCTCCTCGAGGTCCAGCGCTACGACATCGCGGTGGACATGACCGGCCTGCTCGACGGCGAGGTGTTCGCGTCCGTCAGCACGATCACGTTCACCTGCTCCGAGCCCGGTGCGTCGACGTTCGTGGACATCGCCGCCGACGTCAACAGGGCCACCCTCAACGGCGCCGAGCTCGACGTCTCGACGGCCGCGGAGGGCCGGCTGCCGCTTCCTGCCGTGGCCGCCGACAACGTGCTGGTCGTCGAGGCCAGCACCAGCAACACCGGCTCGGGCGAGGGGATCCTGCGCACCGTCGACCCCACCGACAAGCTGGTCTACGTCTGGACCAGCCTCGAGCCCGACGAGGCTCGCCGGGTCTGGGCGTGCTTCGACCAGCCCGACCTCAAGGCCCCGCACCGGTTCGTGGTCACCGCTCCCTCGTCGTGGCTGGTCACGTCGAACGGTGCCCCGGAGTCGATCGAGGACGCCGAGACCTCGGACGCGCGGATCTGGACCTTCCCCGACACCCCGCCCCTGTCGACGTACGTCGTCGTGGTCAACGCCGGCCCGTTCCACGAGGTGCGGCGCCAGCACGACGGCTACGACCTGGGGTTCTACTGCCGCCAGTCGTTGGTCCCGGTCCTCGAGCGCGACCTCGACGAGCTGGTCACCCTGACCCGGCAGGGACTGGCCTTCTTCGGCGAGCGCTTCGCCTGCCCGTTCCCGCAGGAGCGCTACGACCAGGTCTTCGTTCCCAACCTCGGCGGGGCGATGGAGAACTGGGGCTGCGTGACCTACGGCGACGGCCAGCTGTTCCGCACTCCCCCGACCCACGCTCAGCGGGCCGTCCGCGCCGAGTTCATCTTCCACGAGATGGCTCACATGTGGTTCGGCGACCTGGTGACGATGCAGTGGTGGGACGACCTGTGGCTCAACGAGGCGTTCGCGTCGTGGGCCGCCAACTGGGGCATGGCCGGAGCCAGCGCGTTCACCGAGCAGTGGGCGACGTTCCTCGCCGTGTCCAAGCGCACGGCGTACGAGATGGACATGAGCCCCGCACGGCACCCGATTCGCAGCGACGTACCGGACGTGTCGGCCGCCATGTCCAACTTCGACGCCATCACCTACGTCAAGGGCCAGAGCGTGCTCCACCAGCTGGTGGCCTACATCGGCGAGGACGCCTTCGTGGAGGGGCTGCGCGACTACTTCAGCCGCTACGCCTTCACCAACACCCGTCTCGACGACCTGATGGACTGCTACGCACGCGCCTCCGGGCGGGACCTCTCGGCCTGGACCAAGGCATGGCTCGACGAGGCCGGGACCGACGTGATCTCGCTCGTCGGCGACGAGCTGGTCGTCGACACCACCGACGAGCAGGCGCCCCGACCCCACCACCTCGACATCGCAGTGTTCGACGCCTCGGGCGACGCGCTGGTCCCCGTGGGCCGCTCGTCGCACGAGGTCACCGGCCAGCGCACCGCCGTCGACCTGCCCGCGGGCGACCTGCGGCTGGTCAACGCCGGCGACTACACCTTCGCGGCCGTCAAGCCCGACCCCACCTCGCTCGAGCTCATGCTGGCACGCATCCAGCAGCTCACCGACCCGCTCGACCGCGCCCTCGTCGCGGCCACGGCCGGCCAGCTCCTGCTGCTGGGCGACGTCGCCCCGCGGGAGGTGTCCGCGGCACTGACCCGTGCCCTGTCCTCCGAGACCAGCCCGGCCCTGATCGAGCCGTTCCTGAGCCAGGCGCTCCAGGTCGCGGACCGGTGGGCCCCGGCCACCGAGTCGCCCGGTCTGCTGCGCGACCTCGCCGACGCCGTTGTCGGCCTGGTGGACGTCCCCGACGCCCGGCAGGCCGCCCTCCGCACGCTGGCCGCGTCCGCCTCGACCGACGAGCACTGGTCGGCGCTGGAGGCTGCCGCCGAGCAGGCGAGCGACCTCGACCTCGCGTGGCGGATGACCGTGCGTCGGGCCGAGCTCGGCGACTACGACGAGGACAGGGTCAAGGCCCTCCTCGAGGCGGACCCCGACCCCGACGCGGGGATGCGTCGTCTGGCCGTGCTCGCCGCGCGCCCCGACCTCGAGGCCAAGGAAGAGGTGTGGAAGGCGTTCTTCGTGGACTACGCCGTGCCCGCCAGCCGCGAGACGCTCGTGCTCGGCTCGACGTTCTGGCGTCCCGGCCAGGCGGAGCTCCTCGCTCCCTTCGCCCACCGCTACCTCGAGGAGCTCCACTCGCTCAAGGGCGGTCTGCTCAACCAGGGCCTCGTGATCCGGGCGATGTACCCCCTCGGCGCGGGCGACGAGTCGTTCCTCGCGGCTGCCGAGGCGGCCGCCGAGGACCCCCGGCTGATGGCCTACGCCCGCAACCAGCTGCGCTCGAACTCGTTCGTGCTCGGCCGGATCCTGCAAGCCCGCCGGCTCTGACCCGGAGGTCGGGGATCAGTCCTCGACCGGGTCGTCCTTGCGCCGCAACCCCGACTCGTCGATCGGGAACCGCTCCGAGCGCTGCCGCTCGATCGCGGCGCCGACCAGGCCCGCGAAGAGCGGGTGCGGACGGGTCGGCCGCGAGCGGAGCTCGGGGTGTGCCTGCGTGGCGACGTAGTAGGGGTGCACGTCCACCGGCAGCTCGACGAACTCGACCAGGCCGAGCTCGGGGTTGATCCCCGAGAAGACGAGGCCCGCCTCGGCGAGCGTCTCGCGGTAGGCGTCGTTGAACTCGTAGCGGTGGCGGTGACGCTCCTCGACGAGCCCGGAGCCGTACGCCGCGCGCACCACGCTGCCCTCGGCGAGCTCGGCCTTCTGCAGGCCGAGGCGCATCGTGCCGCCGAGGTCACCGGCGCCGTCGACGAACTTCTTCTGCTCCTCGATCGTCGAGATCACCGGCTCCACGGTGTCGGGGTCGAACTCCGTCGAGCCGGCCTTGCCGAGCCCCGCCATGTTGCGGGCGTACTCGATGACCATGCACTGCAGGCCCAGGCACAGGCCGAGCGTCGGGATGCCGTGGGTGCGGGTGTAGTGGAGCGCACCGAGCTTGCCCTCGATGCCACGTACGCCGAAGCCGCCGGGCACGAGCACCGCGTCGACGTCGGAGAGCTGCTTGGCGGCACCGGCCTCGGTCTCGCACAGGTCGGAGGCGACCCAGCGGATGTTGACCTTCGCCGAGTGGGCGAACCCACCGGCGCGCAGCGCCTCCGCGGGCGAGAGGTAGGCGTCGGGCAGGTCGACGTACTTGCCGACGAGCGCGATGGTCACCTCCTCGTCCGGGTGGTGCACCCGGCGGAGCAGGTCGTCCCACGACGTCCAGTCCACGTCGCGGAACGGCAGGTCGAGGCGGCGTACGACGTAGGCGTCGAGGCCCTCGCGGTGCAGCACCTTGGGGATGTCGTAGATCGACGGGGCGTCGGCGGCGGTGACGACGGCCTCGTCGTCGACGTCGCACATGAGCGCGATCTTGCGCTTGATCCCGTCGGGGAGCTCACGGTCGGCCCGGCACACGATGGCGTCGGGCTGGATGCCGATCGAGCGCAGCGCCGCCACCGAGTGCTGGGTGGGCTTGGTCTTGAGCTCGCCCGAAGGGCCGATGTAGGGCACGAGGGAGACGTGGATGAAGAAGCAGTTGTCGCGACCGATCTGGTGCCGCGTCTGGCGGGCGGCCTCGAGGAACGGCAGCGACTCGATGTCGCCGACCGTGCCGCCGATCTCGGTGATCACCACGTCGATGTCGGGGCCGCCCATCGCGAGGATGCGGTCCTTGATCTCGTTGGTGATGTGCGGGATCACCTGGACCGTGTCGCCGAGGTAGTCGCCGCGGCGCTCCTTGGCGATGACCGTGGAGTAGACCTGCCCGGTCGTCACGTTGGCGATCTGGTTGAGGTCGGTGTCGAGGAACCGCTCGTAGTGACCGATGTCGAGATCGGTCTCCGCACCGTCGTTGGTCACGAAGACCTCGCCGTGCTGGAACGGGTTCATCGTGCCCGGATCCACGTTGAGGTAGGGGTCCAGCTTCTGCATCGTCACGCGGAGGCCGCGCGACTTCAGCAGCTGGCCCAGGCTGGAGGCGGTGAGCCCCTTGCCGAGGCTGGAGGCGACGCCTCCAGTGACGAATACGTGCTTGGTCGGCGTCCGGCTCTTCACGGGCTTTTATCCTACCCGACCGGGACCGCGCCGTCGGAACCCGACGCACCGAACGACCCGCCCGGCGTGGTCAACGAGCGCTGGAGGGCGAGGATCGTGGCCACCCGCCCGGCCGCGGCGTCGATGCCGTCCACGCTGGCGACGCTCGCACCGGCCGGGTCGGCGCGGAGGCGACCGAGCTGGCCGGCCCCACCGTCCTGGAGGGTGCCGGCGACGACCACACCGGTCGCCTGGGCGGCGAGGCCCTGCACCAGCCCGGCCAGCACCGCGTCGGAGCCCTCGTCGCCGGCGTCGGTGCCCAGCACCAGCAGGACCAGCGGGGCACGCCGGTCGACCGCCTCGGGACCGGTCATGAGGCCGGCGCCGCGGACGGCCTCGACGATCGCCCGGGACCTGCCGGTGACGTCCTGGCCCTCGACCTCCTTGGTCGCGATCCCGAGGCCGATCAGCTGACCGATCCGGTCGTACGTCGAGGCGTCCGCGGCCACGTCGTCGGCTGCCTGCTGCGTCAGCAGCTGGCTGCCGAGCGTGTCGACGAGGGTCTTCTGGTCGGGGTCGACCAGGTCTGCGCCCAGGTCGTAACGGGCGCTCACCGTCCCGCCCGCGGCCGCGACCGCCTCGCCCAGAGCGGTGACCAGCTGCTCGTCGGCTCCGGGCACCGTCACGACCGCGACGGTGCGCTCGGCCAGGCGTCCGGCCACGAGCTGCGGGCCGAGGGTGCTGACGAAGGCCTCGCTGTAGTCGGGCTGCGACTGGTCCGCCTGGGGTGCGGTGTCCGCGTCCTTGCCGGCAGTAGCGACCGTGGGCGCGACGTCGGAGAGCGGCCCGCCGCCCAGGACGATGCCGGCGGCGAGCGCCAGGAAGACGGCGACGATGGTCAGGACGTGGTGGCGCAGGGTGATCACGGGAGAAGTCCTCGAACGTTGTCGATCAGGTCTGACGTGCTGCTGGAGACGGTCGGCCGGACGTCCTCGACCCACTCCTGGCCGACGGGCGTCACGCTGATGGCGGCGGCCACGGCCAGGGTGCCGGCGACGAGGGCGCCGAGGAGGTGCCGTGGCCGGACCGCGCCGTCGTAGAGCCGCGGCAGGGCAGCCGCGTCGACCAGGTCGGGACCGAGCTTGAGCCGGGTGAGGAACGTGCTGGCGAGCCCGGCGCGGCGCCGGTCCAGGAACTCGTCCAGCGTCGCGTGCATGCCGACACCGACGATGAGGGAGGCCTCGCGGGCCGAGGCGAGCAGGAGCGCGGCATCCTCGGTCGTGGCGGTGGTCTCGAAGCGGAGCGGACGGATGCCCATCCGCTCGAGCTGCTCGGTGGCACCGCGGGCGGCGCCGCGCTCGACGAGCACGACGACGTCACGGGCCTTGCGCAGGACCGAGGCGCTGGGCAGGTCGTCGCTGTCGCCGGTCACGACGACGACGTCCGGGCGGTGGCCCGCGTCGGCGAGGGCGTCGGCACCGCGGTCCACGCCGATGAGGACGGGCCGCTGCTCGCGCACGAACGGCTTGATCCCGCGCAGCTCGTCCTCCCAGCCGTGCGACCGGACGACGACGACGACCGGGCGCCCAGCCATCTCGGTCGAGGTCTGGGGCACCCCGTGGCCGTGCAGCAGCAGGTCCTGCTCGCGCCGCAGGAACTCGGTGCTGTTGTGCGTGAAGCTCTCCAGCTGCGCGGCGAGGCCGCTGCGGGCCTTGCCCATCTCGGCGCGCACGACGTCGGCGGTGAGCTCACGCGCGGGCGAGACGAGGTCGTCGCCGGCGTAGACCACTCCCCCGTCGATGCGGATCTCGGACCCGTCCTTCAGCCGGTCGAAGACCTCAGTTCCGGCGTTGTCGACGACGAGGACACCCGCCTCCACCAGCCGCTCCGGCCCCAGGTTGGGGTAGCGGCCGGAGATCAGCGGACCGGCGTTGACGACCGCGACGACTCCGGCGTCGACCAGTGCCTGCGCGGTGTCGCGGTCCATGTCGAGGTGGTCGATGACGGCGATGTCACCGACGCGCAGGCGCCCGAGCAGGCTGGCCGTACGCCGGTGGATCCGGGCTGGACCGTGGACACCGGGGAGCGTGGGAGCGGGACGGGTGCGGACTGCGAACTTCATGACCGCGCCATGGTGTCAGCCGCGACCCGGCCCTTCGGGGAGGCACGCCCGCTCGGGCGCGGCGGCCTCCAGCAGCTCACGGGCGTGGGCCCGGGCGCTGTCGGAGTCCTCGACGCCGGCGAGCATCCGGGACAGCTCCTGCTCGCGGCTCTGCTCGTCGAGGGTGACCAGACCGGAGGTGGTGACCGACCCGTCGCTCGACTTGTGCACGACCACGTGCCGGTCGGCGTAGGCGGCCACCTGTGGCAGGTGCGTCACGACGAGCACCTGTGCCGTGCGAGCCAGGGCCGCGAGCCGGCGGCCGACCTCGATGGCGGCCCGCCCACCCACGCCGGCGTCGACCTCGTCGAAGACGAAGGTGGGCACCGAACCGGTCTCCGCCAGGGACACCTCCAGGGCCAGCATCACCCGTGACAGCTCGCCCCCGGACGCTCCCTTGTGCAGCGGACGCGCCTCCGCGCCCGTGTTGGCGGCGAGCAGGAACTCCACGTCGTCGACCCCGTGCGAGCTCGCCCGCAGCCAGCGTCCGTCCACCTGCAGGACCGGGCCCGCCGGCGTCTCCGGAGCGGGCGCCTCGTGCTGGGTGACGGCGATGCTCACCGTGGCGTGCGGCATGGCCAGGGCCGTCAGCTCCTCGCTGACGGCCGCTCCGAGCTGCTGTGCGGCTCGCCGACGCTGGGCGCAGAGCGTCGCGGCCAGGTCACCCAGCTCGGCTCGGATCCGGTCTCGACGGACCTGCAGCTCGGCGATCCGCCCGTCGGTGTCCTCGAGGTCGAGCAGGCGCTTGGCGCCGTCCTCGGCCCATGCCAGCACCTCGTCGATGGTCTCGCCGTACTTCCGGGTGAGCGCGGTCAGTGCCGCGCGGCGCTCGGAGACGGCAGCGAGGCGGGACGGGTCGGTCTCCAGGCTGGCGGCGTAGGACGCGACGTCGCCGGCCACGTCGACCAGCAGGTGCCCGAGCTCGGCGATCCGGTCGGCCAGCTCGCCCGCGGTGGCGTCGTGCTCGCGGACCCCGTCGAGGGCATGTCGTGCGGCGCTGGTGGTGGCGAGCGCATCGGCCGCGCCCTCGTCGCTCGACAGCGCCTCCCGGGCCTGCTCCGCCGCGGTGCGCAGCGTGTCGGCGAACCCGAGCCGGGACTCCTCGGCCGCCAGCTCCGCGTCCTCCCCCGGCCTCGGGTCGACGGCCTCGACCTCGCCGAGTCCGAACCGCAGCTGGTCGGCCTCGCGTGCCCTCTCGCGGGCGGACCCGACGACCTCGGCGAGGGTGCGCTCGGTGGCGGCCAGCTCGGCCCACAACCCGGCGTACGCCTCGGCGCTCGCAGCCAGCTCGGCACCGCCGAACCGGTCGAGCGACGCCCGCTGCGCCCCCGCCCTGAGCAGGCGGTGCTGGTCGGACTGCCCGTGCACGGCCACGAGTGGCTCCGCGATGCCGGCCAGGGTGGTCACCGGGACCGATGCGCCGCCGACCCAGGCGCGGGAGCGGCCCTGCGCGGCCACGTTGCGGGCCAGCACGACCTGGTCGTCCTCGACCTCTCCTCCGAGCTGCTCCACCGCATCGCGGAAGCTGTCCAGCGAGACGGTCGACACGACTCCCTCCACGCGGGCCTGCTTGGCGCCGGTGCGGACGGCGCCCGGGTCGGCCCTGCCGCCGAGCAACAGGCCGAGGGCGGTGACCACCATGGTCTTGCCGGCACCGGTCTCGCCCGTGATGACCGTCAGACCCGGGCCCAGCTCGAGCGTGGAGGAGTCGATGACGCCGAGCGAGCTGATCCGCAGCTCCTCAAGCATCGCTGCCCCCGTTGGTGTCGATGTCCACTTGGTCCCCGTTGTCCCTGCGCCGCCGCTCCGCGGCGCCGCGCCACCCCTCGACGGGCAGGTCGAACTTGGCGACCAGGCGGTCGGTGAACGGGGCCAGGTGCAGACGGACCAGCCGGACCGGACGGTCGCCGCGGCGTATCTCGATCCGGGCGCCCGGGGCGAGGTCGACCGTGCGGCGGCCGTCGCACCACAGCACCCCGGGGACCTCCGAGTTGGACAGCACCTCGACCGCCAGCACCGATGTCGGGGCCACCACCATGGGGCGCGCGAACAGGGCGTGGGCGCTGAGCGGCACCATCAGCAGCGCCTCGACCTCGGGCCACACGATGGGACCGCCGGCACTGAAGTTGTAGGCGGTCGAGCCGGTGGGGGTGGCACAGACGACCCCGTCGCAGCCCCAGCGCGACAGCGGACGACCGTCGACCTCGACCACGACCTCCAGCATCCGCTCGCGTGACGCCTTCTCCACGCTGGCCTCGTTGAGCGCGAAGGTCGTCGCGACGACCTCCTTGCCCTGCAGGACGCGGACGTCGAGGGTGAGCCGGTCCTCGGCGGTGTAGTCGCGGGCGACGATGGCCGTGATCGTGGACTCGACGTCGTCCTGCTCGGCCTCGGCGAGGAAGCCGACGTGTCCGAGGTTGACCCCCAGCAGCGGGGTGCTGGTCGCACGGGTCAGCTCCGCGGCGCGCAGGATCGAGCCGTCGCCACCGATGACGAGAGCCAGCTCGCAGCCCCTCCCCGGCAGGTCGCCGCCGGTGGTGATCTCGACGAGACCGCCCGGGTCGGCGCGGGGGTCGAGGCCGAGGTCGGCGGCCTCGTCGGCGAGCAGGCGTACGGCGATCCCCTCACCCGTCAGCAGCTTCACGCAGGCGCGAGCCACGTCACGCGCTTCGGCACGTCCGGTGTGCGCCAGCACCAGCACGCGGCGTCCAGGGCTGTCGAAGGTCACGGGTCCACCTTCTCACCCGCCACCCCCAACGAGGCCGCGCTCTCCACCTCGTCGCGGATGTCGTCCGCACCGATCGCCGCCGGACCGTGGCGCAGGAGCAGGAAGAACTCGACGTTGCCCGACGGCCCGGGCAGCGGGCTGACCGTGACGGCCACGGCACCCCATCCGCGGTCCGCCGCGAGCTCGGCGATCGTGGTGACCGCCTCCGCGCGCAGCGCCAGGTCGCGAACGACGCCGCCCTTGCCCACGCGTTCCTTGCCGACCTCGAACTGCGGCTTGACCATGAGCGCCAGCTCGCCGTCCTCGCGGGTGACGGAGAGGAGCGGGTCGAGCACGAGTGCGAGCGAGATGAACGACAGGTCGCCCACCACCAGGTCGACCGGCTCCCCGACCACGTCGAGGGTGAGGTCACGGATGTTGGTGCGGTCGTGGACGTGCACCCGGTCGTCGCTCTGGAGGGCCCACGCCAGCTGTCCGTAGCCGACGTCCACCGCGACCACCTCGCGGGCCCCCGCGCGCAGCAGCACGTCGGTGAACCCCCCGGTCGAGGCGCCGGCGTCCAGGCACCGCTTGCCGCGGACGGTGAGGCCGTGGGCGGAGAACGCCTCGAGCGCGCCGGCCAGCTTGTGCCCGCCGCGCGAGACGTAGTCCACCGCGTCCGGGTCGGTGCGTACGACGATCGCCACGTCGGTCGTCACGCCCGTCGCCGCCTTGGTCGCCGGGGCACCCGACACGGTGACGCGGCCCGCTGCGACCAGCTCGCTGGCGTGCTCGCGCGACCGTGCGAGGCCGCGGCGGACGAGCTCCTGGTCGAGTCGAAGTCGTCGTGGGGGCACGGTGGGTCAGGCGCCCCGCTCGGCGTCGGCGACGGACTCGGCCGGGGCGTCGAGCGCGCGGCGCAGCTGGTCATGGGCGCGCTCGAAGACCTGCACGTGGTCGCCCACCGGGGCACCCGCGACGGCAGCCACCTCGGCGAGGACGCGGTCCACCGCATCGACGCCTGTCGTCTCGGTCCCGGGCGTCGAACGGTCGGCGTCGTCGGTCTCGTAGGACCCGTCGACGGGCTGCGCTGCAGCCGTGGGGGTCGAACCGTCGGAAGCCTCGTCCATGGCCGCGAGCCTACTCGGCACCGAGCCGGCGGACCGGTCCGGGCGGGGTCGTGTCGGACACGTCGACGACGGTGCCCACCTCGTCGAGGTGGCGCCAGCAGGCTGTCGCGGCCACCCGCCACCAGTCCGCGTCGGTGCCCTCGCCCTCCACCCGCAAGCGGGCCCGTTCGACGACTGCGCTCCAACCGCCGAGCTCGACGCGAGCATCGGTCGAGGTGGGGACGGGATGGGGCTCGAACAGGCCGTCCAGGGTCGGCGAGATGTAGGACGGGCGCAGCTCGGGCGTCGCGGCAGCGAGCTCGGGCAGCCAGGTGACCCCGGTGAGCACCAGGAGCGACGGGATGTCGATGGCGTGCGCGCCTTCGATGTCGGTGTCGAGGCGGTCGCCCACCATGATCGGCCGGTCGCCCCCCACCCGGCGCACGGTCTCCTCCATCAGCGGCTTCTCCGGCTTTCCCGCCACGGTGGGGGTCACGCCGGCGAACCCGGCGATCGTCCGCACGAGCACTCCGTGCCCGGGCGCGAGGCCGTAGGGCGTGGGGATCGTCATGTCGGTGTTGCTGGCGACGTAGGGAAGGCCGTCGCGCACCAGGGTCGAGACGCGCATGATGTCGCGCCACCGGACGTCGGGGCCGTAACCGCTCACCACGGCGACGGCACCGTCCGGGTCGTCGACCGGCACGAGACCGGCCTCGAGCAGCGCGACCCGCAGGCCCTCGCCGCCGAGGAGCAGGACCTTCGCCCCGCCGCCGTGCTGCTCTGTCAGGACGCGCGCTGCCGCCTGTGCTGAGGTGACCACGTCGGCGGCGGCCGCGCGCACCCCCACACCGACGAGCTTCGCGGCGACCTTGTCGGGCGTGCGCGAGGCGTTGTTGGTCACGAAGGCGACGTGGCGCCCGGTCGCACGGAGCCGCTCGATGTGCGCGGCGACGCCGTCGATGGCGTCGCCGCCGACGTAGACGACCCCATCCAGGTCGAACATCACCAGGTCGTGCGCCTCGACGATCGGGGTCGTCGACTCCTCGAGCATGCTCCACCCCTCTCAGGATCCGGACGGTCGTCCCCCTACGATGCTCCGATGGACTTCGCCACCGTCGTGCCGCCGTACGTCGCGAAGCCCCTCAAGCTCCTGCCGTTCCGGGCCGTGATGCTGGCTCCGGAGCGTGTCGGGGACCCCGCGTCCGCTCGGGCGCTGGCGCGACCCTACCGCGACGTGGCAGACCGGCTGACGCAGTGGATCGACCAGGGCCGGGCCGTCGTCGACACGGCGCCGGCGGTCTACCTCCACGAGTACACCGCCGGCGGACTGACGGTGCGCGGCCTCGTCGGCGCCCTCGACATGTCGCAACGCGCCGACACGACGCTGGAGCGTGCGGTGTGGCCGCACGAGGCCATCCACCTCGAGCAGGCCGGAGAGCTCGCCGACCGGATGTTGCAGATGTCGCTCAATCCCGCGCCCATCCTGCTCGTGCACCACGGAAGCGACGAGCTGCGCGAGGTCATGGACGACGTCAGCCGCGCCGGGCCGGACTGGCGCTACCTCGACCGCACCGGACAGCGCCAACGCATCTGGGCGATCCGCGATGCGGACCTGATGACGAGGATCGACGGCCTGCTGGCCCGCACCCGCTGCCTCCTCGCGGACGGCCACCACCGGTACGCGGCCTACCTGCGCCTGCAGGAGGAGCACCCCGGCACCCCTTGGGACGCCGGCCTCGCGATGCTGGTCGACCAGGACGACACACCTCTCTTCCTGGGGGCCATCCACCGGACCCTGCCGGGCACGACGCTCGAGGCGCTGTCCGACTCGGCGCGCTCGGCCGGCGCCGACGTCGCCGTGCATCCCCGCCGACGAGCCCTCGGCGCGCTCGACAGCACCCACCTGGTGCTGACCGACGGCGAGACGTGGCACACGGTCAGCCCCGGCCCGCTCGACCGCGAGGCGGCCGTGTCGTGGTTCCACGACCACGTGCTGCCCCGGCTGCCACACCCTCCCACGCGCATCGAGCACCACCACAACGTCGTCGACGCCCTCGCGTCCGCGAGCACCACCTCCCCCGCGGTGCTGCTGCCCAGCCCTGACTTCGACCAGGTGCGGGCCCTCGTCGAGTCGGGCGGGCTCCTTCCGGAGAAGGCCACGTCGTTCCAGCCGAAGCCCAGCCTGGGCGTGCTCATGCGGCCGATGACCGACGCATGATCCGGGCGGCCGACGCCTCCACCTCGACCCGGGACCGCGTGGCCCCGCCGGCCTGGAAGAAGCGACACCGCACGGCGCCGGAGATCTCGACCAGGTCGCCGGGGCGCCAGGTCAGGATGCTGCGCCGCAGGCGCGGGGTCCACGCCGTGCACGGCACCGAGTCCACGCGCTGAGCCGACCCCTGGGCGGGTGCCGCGCTGCCTGACGGTGAGCTCCGCGGCACCGAGATCCGGAACGTCACCAGTGCGTCCCCGCTGGGCAGCTCGACCATGGCGGGGATGCCGGTCAGCCGGCCCACCAGTCGTACGTCGTTGGCGACGGCATCCGCCTCGCCCGCGTCCTTCATCTGTGTCTTGGTCACAGTCCACCTCCTGCGTCGAACCCTGCAGGCGCGCACCGACACGGCACCCGCCGAGCGGGCTGGCCCTGTGGACGAAGCGATCGAATCGGCTGCTGTGGACGATCCGCGGCCCGACGGGGGGCCCGCCACCGTCCTGGGCAGGCGGAAATGCAGAAGTGGGGCCACCCGAAGGTGACCCCACTTCCACAATGTATGTCCGGCGGCGTCCTACTCTCCCACAACCTCTCGGTTGCAGTACCATCGGCGCTGAAAGGCTTAACTTCCGGGTTCGGTATGGGACCGGGTGTTTCCCGTTTCGCTATGGCCGCCGTAACTCTTTCAACCTGTCCAAACCACCCCGCGTCCGCCCGACTGTGTCGGGGGTGGGGGTTGGGTTTGTTGGTTGGGAACTGCTTAGTGGACGCGAACGGTGCCCCTGTGTGGGGGTGTGTTCGTCTTGTGCGCGTGGGTGTGTGTGGTTTTGTACGGTGTTGGGACAAGCCCTCGGCCTATTAGTACCGGTCGGCTGGGCATTGCTGCTGTACACCTCCGGCCTATCAACCCCATGTTCTGTGGGGGGCCTTACCCACTTGTGTGGTGGGAAACCTCATCTTGAAACGTGCTTCCCGCTTAGATGCATTCAGCGGTTATCACTTCCGAACGTAGCCAACCAGCCGTGCCCCTGGCGGGACAACTGGCACACCAGAGGTTCGTCCATCCCGGTCCTCTCGTACTAGGGACAGCCTTTCTCAAGTTTCCTGCGCGCGCGGCGGATAGGGACCGAACTGTCTCACGACGTTCTAAACCCAGCTCGCGTGCCGCTTTAATGGGCGAACAGCCCAACCCTTGGGACCTACTCCAGCCCCAGGATGCGACGAGCCGACATCGAGGTGCCAAACCATCCCGTCGATATGGACTCTTGGGGAAGATCAGCCTGTTATCCCCGGGGTACCTTTTATCCGTTGAGTGACCACGCTTCCACATGCCGTGGCCAGATCACTAGTTCCGACTTTCGTCCCTGCTCGACATGTCTGTCTCACAGTCAAGCTCCCTTGTGCACTTACACTCGCCACCTGATTGCCAACCAGGCTGAGGGAACCTTTGAGCGCCTCCGTTACATTTTAGGAGGCAACCGCCCCAGTTAAACTACCCATCAGGCACTGTCCCTGATCCAGATAATGGACCTAGGTTAGACATCTAGTACGACCAGAGTGGTATTTCAACGTTGACTCCACAACCACTGGCGTGGCCGCTTCACAGTCTCCCACCTATCCTACACAAGCCGTACCAAACACCAATACCAAACTATAGTAAAGGTCCCGGGGTCTTTCCGTCCTGCCGCGCGTAACGAGCATCTTTACTCGTAGTGCAATTTCGCCGAGTCCATGGTTGAGACAGTGGGAAAGTCGTTACTCCATTCGTGCAGGTCGGAACTTACCCGACAAGGAATTTCGCTACCTTAGGATGGTTATAGTTACCACCGCCGTTTACTGGGGCTTAAATTCTCAGCTTCGATCTTGCGATCTAACCGGTCCTCTTAACCTTCCAGCACCGGGCAGGAGTCAGTCCGTATACATCGTCTTACAACTTCGCACGGACCTGTGTTTTTAGTAAACAGTCGCTTTCCCCTGGTCTCTGCGGCCCTTCACGCTTCCCCCAGCTAGTGGGTTCACGATCCGGGCCCCCCTTCTCCCGAAGTTACGGGGGCATTTTGCCGAGTTCCTTAACCATGGTTTTCTCGATCGCCTTAGTATTCTCTACTTGATCACCTGAGTCGGTTTGGGGTACGGGCGGCTCGTTGCTCGCTAGAGGTTTTTCTCGACAGCATAGGATCACCCACTTCGCCATACGGCTCCGCGTCACGTCTCAGACTCCACACTGAAGTGGATGGTGCGGATTTGCCTACACCACGCCCTACACGCTTGCCCACAGACAACCATCGCTGTGGTTGGGCTACCTTCCTGTGTCACCCCATCGCTTGACTACTACCGGCTCGGGTCCCACGCTCCGCCCACCAGCCTCGCCCCGAAGGGTCCGGTCCGATGAGTTTCGGGTGGTTAGCATCACCAGGTTCGTCATGGGCGCAACTTCGCCGGTACGGGAATATCAACCCGTTGTCCATCGACTACGCCTGTCGGCCTCGCCTTAGGTCCCGACTTACCCAGGGCAGATTAGCTTGACCCTGGAACCCTTGATCATTCGGCGCACGGGTTTCTCACCCGTGATTCGCTACTCATGCCTGCATTCTCACTCGTGTGGGCTCCACACCTGGATCACTCCGGCGCTTCACTGCCCACACGACGCTCCCCTACCCATCCAGCGCACTGAACACCGATCAAGTCGATGCTGATGTATTCGCTGAATGCCATAGCTTCGGCGGATGACTTGAGCCCCGCTACATTGTCGGCGCGGAATCACTTGACCAGTGAGCTATTACGCACTCTTTCAAGGGTGGCTGCTTCCAAGCCAACCTCCTGGTTGTCAATGCGACTCCACATCCTTTTCCACTTAGTCACCGCTTAGGGGCCTTAGCTGATGGTCTGGGCTGTTTCCCTCTCGACTACGGAGCTTATCCCCCGCAGTCTCACTGCTGCGCTCTCACTTACCGGCATTCGGAGTTTGGCTAACGTCAGTAACCTTGTAGGGCCCATTAGCTATCCAGTGCTCTACCTCCGGCAAGAAACACGCAACGCTGCACCTAAATGCATTTCGGGGAGAACCAGCTATCACGAAGTTTGATTGGCCTTTCACCCCTATCCACAGGTCATCCCCTCAGTTTTCAACCTAAGTGGGTTCGGTCCTCCACGTCGTCTTACCGACGCTTCAACCTGCCCATGGATAGATCACTTCGCTTCGGGTCTTGAGCGCGCTACTGAATCGCCCTATTAGGACTCGCTTTCGCTACGGCTTCCCCACACGGGTTAACCTCGCAACACACCGCAAACTCGCAGGCTCATTCTTCAAAAGGCACGCCGTCACCCCCACACCACAAGTGGCGCATAAGGCTCCGACGGATTGTAGGCACACGGTTTCAGGTACTATTTCACTCCCCGCCAGGGGTACTTTTCACCTTTCCCTCACGGTACTTGTCCGCTATCGGTCATCAAGGAGTATTTAGGCTTAACGGGTGGTCCCGCCAGATTCACACGGAATTTCAGGGGTTCCGTGTTACTTGGGAACACGCTCCAGAGCCAGCGCTTTACGTCTACGGGCCTATCACCCTCTACGGTACGGCTTTCCAACCGACTTCGACTTCCACACTGGTTTCTTACTCTGTACCCCACCGGCAGATGAGATTGAGCGGTCCCACAACCCCCTGCGTGCAACCCCTGCCGGGTATCACACACGCAAGGTTTAGCCTCATCCGATTTCGCTCGCCACTACTCTCGGAATCACTGTTGTTTTCTCTTCCTGTCGGTACTGAGATGTTTCACTTCCCGACGTTCCCTCCACACACCCTATGTGTTCAGGTGCAGGTAACACGACATGACTCGTGCTGGGTTTCCCCATTCGGACACCCCCGGATCACAGCTCGGTTGCCAACTCCCCAGGGCTTATCGCAGGCTCCAACGTCCTTCATCGGCTCTTGATGCCAAGGCATCCACCATGTGCCCTTCATAGCTTGTCTCAACAACGTCAAAACAACACACGCCGAAACAAACACAAAAGACTCGACCAGCCCACCCCCCAATCAAAGAGGCAAGCCGGCTACACACATTCGACGCAACCAGCCAGGAACCAGCCAGCCACGCCTATCACTTCCACAACCACCAACCCCTCCAAAGACACATCCCAAAAGAGATGTCTCGAAAGAAGCCGCGGCTGTGAAGATGCTCGCGTCCACTATGCAGATCTCAAACAACAACCCCACCAACACCCCACACCCACCACACAGGCAGACACGGAGCAAAGGGAGGACACGAAGCACCAACCACACCCCCCGAAGAGGGACTCGCGGCTGATCCTTCAGGACCCAACAGTGTGCCTGACCCCATCCCCCACCAACGCAGGGCCATGAGTAACCAACAACCCCACCCACCCCCCGAAAGGGACAGACACCGGTTGCCGGTCGTCGACGATTCCACTAGTGAACACCACCATCGCGTCCAGACTCCCCCCACCACACACCAATGCGAAAGCATCAGTGCCGGGCACGAGGCGACCATTGTGGCCAGCTGGACGTCGGGGCGTGTGCTCCTTAGAAAGGAGGTGATCCAGCCGCACCTTCCGGTACGGCTACCTTGTTACGACTTCGTCCCAATCGCCAGCCCCACCTTCGACGGCTCCCTCCACAAGGGTTGGGCCACCGGCTTCGGGTGTTGCCGACTTTCGTGACGTGACGGGCGGTGTGTACAAGGCCCGGGAACGTATTCACCGCAGCGTTGCTGATCTGCGATTACTAGCGACTCCGACTTCATGGGGTCGAGTTGCAGACCCCAATCCGAACTGAGACCGGCTTTTTGGGATTCGCTCCCCCTTACGGGATCGCAGCCCTTTGTACCGGCCATTGTAGCATGCGTGAAGCCCTGGACATAAGGGGCATGATGACTTGACGTCATCCCCACCTTCCTCCGAGTTGACCCCGGCAGTCTCCTATGAGTCCCCATCACCCCGAAGGGCATGCTGGCAACATAGAACGAGGGTTGCGCTCGTTGCGGGACTTAACCCAACATCTCACGACACGAGCTGACGACAGCCATGCACCACCTGTACACCCCCAAAAGAAGCCCCATCTCTGAGGCGGCAGGGTGTATGTCAAACCCAGGTAAGGTTCTTCGCGTTGCATCGAATTAATCCGCATGCTCCGCCGCTTGTGCGGGCCCCCGTCAATTCCTTTGAGTTTTAGCCTTGCGGCCGTACTCCCCAGGCGGGGCGCTTAATGCGTTAGCTGCGGCACGGAATCCGTGGAATGGACCCCACACCTAGCGCCCAACGTTTACGGTGTGGACTACCAGGGTATCTAATCCTGTTCGCTCCCCACACTTTCGCTCCTCAGCGTCAGGTAATGCCCAGAGAACCGCCTTCGCCACCGGTGTTCCTCCTGATATCTGCGCATTTCACCGCTACACCAGGAATTCCGTTCTCCCCTGCATACCTCTAGTCTGCCCGTATCGAAAGCAAGCGCCGTGTTAAGCACGGCGTTTTCACTCCCGACGCGACAAACCGCCTACGAGCCCTTTACGCCCAATAATTCCGGACAACGCTCGCACCCTACGTATTACCGCGGCTGCTGGCACGTAGTTGGCCGGTGCTTCTTCTGTACCTACCGTCACTTGCGCTTCGTCGGTACTGAAAGAGGTTTACAACCCGAAGGCCGTCATCCCTCACGCGGCGTTGCTGGATCAGGCTTCCGCCCATTGTCCAATATTCCCCACTGCTGCCTCCCGTAGGAGTCTGGGCCGTGTCTCAGTCCCAGTGTGACCGGTCACCCTCTCAGGCCGGCTACCCGTCGAAGCCATGGTGAGCCATTACCTCACCATCAAGCTGATAGGCCGCGAGCACATCCCTGGCCGAAAAACTTTCCACAACACCACATGCGTGACATTGTCATATCCGGTATTAATCACCGTTTCCGGTGGCTATCCCGAAGCCAAGGGCAGATTACTCACGTGTTACTCACCCGTTCGCCGCTCGAGTACCACCGAAGTGGCCTTTCCGCTCGACTTGCATGTGTTAAGCACGCCGCCAGCGTTCGTCCTGAGCCAGGATCAAACTCTCCATCGAAAACCTGCACCCCACACCCACAACCCCCCACAAAAAACAGGAAGCCACAAAGCGCGAGGAAAAAGAGAGCCACATCCCCCGACAAAAAACGAAACTGACATGTTGTCAGAATCATTGTCAAAGAAACCATCAACACCAAACCAAAAGCCTGATGCCAACGGGGCAAAACAAACTAATTCGTCGACTAATCAAACACACTGTTGAGTTCTCAAGAATCAGACGCACCCGTTCCTCGCCGGCTGGGCCGGTCCGGTCGCGGGGCAACCTGCAAAAACTTACCGGTCCCGGGGCTCACCGTCAAACCAGATGAGCTACGTGTTCGGTTGGTCGTGCCGGTTTCCGCTTCAGCTGACCTTCTGGCCAGGAGGCGGCGCCACTTGCAGCGACGAGAAGAACTCTAGACCCTGGTTCGCGGCCATGCCAAACCGGGGCGGCCGGCGACGCAAAGTCGCAGGTCAGCGCGCTGCTCCCCGCCGCGGTGCAGCCGGTCGGTACGTGCTGACGGTCGGATCGCCGCTCACCCAGAAGCGCCAGGGCCGGTCCGCGGCCTGTCGCAGACCCACCCGTGGTCCGCGACCGGTCGCGAGCGGGCGGTCCCCCGGCTCGAGCACTGCCCGTACGCCGTTGTCCGCCAGGTCGAGGTCGAGCGCCTGGCAGAGGCGGGCCGGACCGCGAGCGAGGTCGCGGTCGCTGCTACCTCCGCGTCGCTCCCGCGCCAGGTCGATCCCCGCCACCACCTGGCCGGCGCGCAGGAGCACCGCGCCCGGGTCGCCTTCCGGGCCGGTGACCAGGTTGGCGCAGTGGTGCATCCCGTAGACGAAGTACACGTAGAGGTGACCGGGCGGACCGAACATCACCGCGTTGCGAGCCGTGCGGCCGCGGAAGGCGTGCGAACCCGGGTCGTGAGGTCCGGCGTACGCCTCCACCTCGGTGAGGCGTACCGAGACGCCGCCATGGGTGAGCACGGCGCCGAGGAGCCGTGGCGCCACCTCGAGCGGGTCGCCCTCAGCCCAGGCGGTCACGGTGACCGTCGCTGGCGGCGCGGAGCTCGCCGAGCTGCTCACGTACCCGGGCCGGCGCCGTACCGCCGCGTCCCGAGCGTGAGGTGACCGACCCCTCGACCGTCAGGACCGAGCGCACCGCGGGTGTGAGGGACGGGGAGATCGCTGCGAGCTGCGCGTCGGTGAGGTCGGGCAGGTCGCAGCCCATCTCCTCGCACCGGCGTACGCAGGCACCCGCCAGCTCGTGCGCCTCGCGGAAGGGAACGCCCTCGCGCACCAGCCACTCGGCCACGTCGGTCGCCAGGGAGAAGCCCTGCGGTGCGAGCTCGGCCATCCGTGCTCCGTTGAACGTCAGCGTGGCGACCATGCCGGAGAAGGCCGGCAGCAGCACCTCGAGGGTGTCGACGGAGTCGAAGACGGGCTCCTTGTCCTCCTGGAGGTCGCGGTTGTAGGCCAGCGGCAGCGCCTTGAGCGTGGCGAGCAGTCCCGTCAGGTTCCCCACGAGCCGACCCGCCTTGCCGCGGGCCAGCTCGGCGACGTCCGGGTTCTTCTTCTGCGGCATGATGCTCGACCCGGTGCTCCACGAGTCGTGCAGGGCGACGAAGTCGAACTCGCGCGTCGACCAGAGGATGACCTCCTCGGCCAGCCGCGAGACGTCCACCCCGATCATCGCCGTGACGAAGGCGAACTCCGCGACGAAGTCGCGAGCCGCGGTGCCGTCGATGGAGTTGGCGCTGGAGCCGGAGAAGCCCAGCTCGCGCGCGACCAGCTCGGGGTCCAGTCCCAGCGACGAGCCGGCCAGTGCGCCGGCGCCGTACGGCGACTCGGCCGAGGTGCGCCGCTCCCAGTCCTCGAGGCGCGCCACGTCGCGCAGCAGCGGCCAGGCGTGCGCCAGCAGGTGGTGGGCGAGCAGCACCGGCTGGGCGTGCTGGAGGTGCGTACGGCCGGGCATGATCACGTCGAGGTGTGCCGCGGCTTGACCGGCCAGCACGTCGACGAGGTCGAGCACGAGGCGGGTGATGGCGCGGCCGTGGTCGAGCAGGTAGGACCGGAACAGGGTGGCGACCTGGTCGTTGCGGGACCGCCCGGCCCGCAGCCGTCCGCCGAGGTCCTGGCCGACCTCGACGAGGAGCAGCCGCTCGAGGGCCCCGTGCACGTCCTCGTCGCCGGGGTCCGGACGAAGGGTGCCGTCGGTGAACGACTGCGCGAGCACGTCCAGCCCGCGGTGCAGCTCGGCCTCGTCCTCGGGGGTCAGCAGGCCGGCCTGGGCCAGCGCCTTGGCGTGGGCGTGCGAGCCGGCGATGTCGTAGAGCGCCAGGCGCCAGTCGAAGTGCGTCGACCTCGACAGCGCCTGGAGCTCCGGCGACGGCCCGCTCGCGAAGCGCCCGCCCCACAGCGAGCCTTCGTTGGTGGAGCCGGGGGTGCCGGCCATCAGTCGTTCCCCACGTCCATCGCCGCGTGGTCGAGCGCCTCGTCGTCGAGGGTGTCGACACCGTTGGCGCGCGCGATGCGGTCGGCTCCCCCGGGCTCGATCTCCCCGAAGAGGTTGCCGTTCTCGACCAGCACGTGGCCCTGGTCCTGCGGCTGCATGGCGTAGAGCTCGAGCTTGCTGCGCGAGTCGGCGATGTCGAGGTTGCGCATGGTGAGCTGGCCGATGCGGTCGGTCGGGCCGAAGACGGCGTTGTCGGTGCGCTCCATCGACAGCTTGTCCGGGTGGTAGGAGAACGCGGGGCCGTCGGTGGCCAGCACGGTGTAGTCCTCGCCGCGGCGCAGTCGGAGGGTGACCTCGCCGGTGACGAGGGAGGCGACCCAGCGCTGGATGGCCTCGCGCATCATCAGCGCCTGCGGGTCGAGCCACCGGCCCTCGTAGAGCAGCCGGCCGAGCCGGCGTCCCTCGTAGTGGTAGTTGGCGATCGTGTCCTCGTTGTGGACGGCGTTGAGGAGCCGCTCGTAGGCGATCCACAGCAGCGCCATGCCGGGTGCCTCGTAGATCCCGCGCGACTTGGCCTCGATGATCCGGTTCTCGATCTGGTCGGACATGCCGAGGCCGTGGCGGCCACCGACCTCGTTGGCCCGCAGCACGAGCTGGACCGGGTCGGCGTACGACTCGCCGTTGATCGCGACGGGACGGCCCTGGTCGAAGCGGACGGTGACGTCCTCGGTCTCGATGGCGACCGAGGGGTCCCAGAACTTCACGCCCATGATCGGCTGTACCGTCTCGAGCGACACGTCGAGGTGCTCGAGGGTCTTGGCCTCGTGGGTGGCTCCCCAGATGTTGGCGTCGGTGGAGTAGGCCTTCTCCTGGCTGTCGCGGTAGGGCAGGTCGCGCTCGGTGAGCCACTGGCTCATCTCGGCACGACCGCCGAGCTCGTGCACGAAGTCGGCGTCGAGCCACGGCTTGTAGATGCGCAGCTCGGGGTTGGCGAGCAGGCCGTAGCGGTAGAACCGCTCGATGTCGTTGCCCTTGAAGGTCGAGCCGTCGCCCCAGATGTCGACGCCGTCCTCGTGCATCGCCCGGACCAGCATCATCCCGGTGACGGCCCGCCCGAGCGGGGTGGTGTTGAAGTACGCGCGGCCCCCGGAGCGGATGTGGAAGGCACCGCAGGCCAGGGCGGCCAGGCCCTCCTCGACCAGCGAGGCGCGGCAGTCGACGGCGCGGGCGATCTCTGCTCCGTACTGCTGGGCGCGACCCGGGACCCCGGAGATGTCGGGCTCGTCGTACTGCCCGATGTCGGCGGTGTAGGTGCAGGGGACCGCGCCCTTCTCGCGCATCCAGGCGACCGCCACGGAGGTGTCGAGGCCGCCGGAGAAGGCGATGCCGACGCGCTCGCCGACCGGCAGGGAGGTGAGGACCTTGCTCACTGGACGTCCTTCGCAGGGGTGGAGGTGTGGTGGGGGTCGTTGGCCAGGTCGAGGAACCGCTGCGCCAGGGCGTCACCGCCGAGCGGGTCGCGCCCGATCACCAGGAGGGTGTCGTCGCCGGCGATGGTGCCGAGGACGTCGCCGAGGTCGGCCTTGTCGAAGGCGCTGGCGAGGAACTGGGCGGCCCCGGGCGGGGTGCGGAGCACGACGAGGTTGGCGCTGGCCTCGGCGCTGACGAGGAGGTCCGCGCACAGTCGGGCGAGGCGCTCCCGTCCGGCGGCGCTCTCGCGGGGCGCGGTGACGGCCCGGTCGCCGCCCTCCCCCGGCACGGCGTAGACGAGCACGCCGTCCGCGCCGCGCACCTTGACGGCGTCGAGCTCGACGAGGTCGCGGCTCAGGGTGGCCTGGGTGACCCGGACCCCGTGGTCGGCGAGCAGGTCGGCGAGCTCGGTCTGGGACCGCACCGGGTGGGCGGTGACGAGGTCGATGATGCGCTGGTGCCGGGCGCTCTTGGTGAGCGGGGTGAGGGCGCTCATGGTGAGCGCTCCAGGAGCCAGGTCAGGACCGCCTTCTGGGCGTGCCGGCGGTTCTCGGCCTCGTCCCACACCACGGAGCGGGGTCCTTCGATGACGGACTCGGAGATCTCCTTGCCGCGGTAGGCGGGCAGGCAGTGCATGACGATCGCCTCCGGGTCGGCGTGGGCGAGGAGCTCCTCGGTCACACCGTAGGGCGGGAAGATCCGCATCCGGTCGTCGGACTCCTCCTCGCGGCCCATGCTGACCCACGAGTCGGTGACCACGACGTCGGTGCCGGCCACAGCCTCGGTCGGATCGGTGGTGAGCTCGACCGAGCCGCCCGTGTCCTGCGCGATCTCGCGGGCCCGCGCGACGACGTCGGCGTCGGGCGTGAAGCCCTCGGGGGCGCCGACGACGACGTCCATCCCGGCGCTCGCAGCTGCGAGCACCCAGGAGTTGCCCATGTTGCAGGCGCCGTCGCCGACGAACGCGGCCCGCACGCCGGCCAGCCGGCCCTTGTGCTCGCGCACGGTCTGGAGGTCGGCGAGGAGCTGGCAGGGGTGGAACTCGTCGGTGAGCGCGTTGAGGACGGGTACGCCGGCGTGGTCCGCCATGGTCAGGACGTCGCTCTGGTGGGCGGTGCGCCAGACGATCGCCGTGGCCTGGCGCCCGAGGATGCGGGCGACGTCCTCCACACCTTCGCGGGAACCCATCGCGGCGAGGCCGCCGTCGACGGTCATCGGGTTGCCGCCGAGCTCGGCGATGCCGGCGGCGAAGGAGACCTGGGTGCGCAGGGTCGGGCGGTCGAAGACCAGCGCGACGGTCCGGGGTCCGGCCAGCGGCTTGTGGTCGAACGGCTCGGCCTTCATCGTGTCCGCGAGGTCGAGGACCTCGAGGAGCTCGGCGGGCGACAGGTCGTCGTCGCGGAGGAAGTGGCGGGTCACGGGGTGGCCTCCTGGGCGGCGCGAGCTGTGTCGAGGACGGCGGGCAGGGCGGCGTCCAGGGCGGCGAGGTCGTCCTGGGTGATCACGAGCGGCGGCACGAAGCGCAGCCGGGAGGGTCCGGTGGCGTTGAGGATGAATCCGGCGTCACGGGCGGCGGCCACGGCCTGGACGGCGTAGGGACCGTCGAGCTCGGCGCCGCGCATCAGCCCGGCGCCGGTCACCTCGACCACGCCCGCCTGGCGGGCCAGCAGTGCGGCGAGCTGGCCACCGCGGGCGACGGTGGCGGCCAGCAGTCCGGCGGACTCGATGGTGTCGAGGACGGCGAGGGCCGCCGCCGAGGCGACGGGGTTCCCGCCGAACGTGGTGCCGTGGTTGCCCGGCTGCAGCAGCGTCGCCGCGCCTCCCCGGGCGACGGTGGCCCCGATCGGGATGCCACCGCCGAGGCCCTTGGCGAGGGTGATGACGTCGGGCTCGACCCCGTCGACGAGCTGGTGGGCGAACCAGGCTCCGGTGCGGCCGACCCCGGTCTGCACCTCGTCGAGCCAGAGCAGCGCGCCGTGCTCGCGAGCGATCCGCTGGGCGGCAGGAAGGTAGTCGGCGGAGGGCACGACGACCCCGGCCTCGCCCTGGACGGGCTCGAGCACGACGGCCGCGACGGTGTCGTCGACGGCCGCGTCGAGCGCGGCCACGTCGTCGTACGGCACGAAGGTGACCTCGCCCGGCAGGGGCTCGAACGGCTCGCGGTAGGCGGCCTTCGAGGTGAGCGCGAGGGCGCCCATGGTGCGGCCGTGGAAGGACCCCTCCGCGGCCACGATGCGGGTGCGTCCCGTGCGGCGGGTGAGCTTGAGCGCGGCCTCGTTGGCCTCCGTCCCGGAGTTGCTGAGGAACACGCGGGCGTCGGTCCATCCCAGGAGGGCGAGGAGCCGCTCGGCCAGGGCGACCTGGGGCTCGGTGGCGAAGAAGTTGGAGACGTGGCCGAGGGTCGAGAGCTGGGTGGTCACCGCCGCCACGAGGGCGGGGTGGGCGTGGCCGAGCGCGTTGACGGCGATGCCCGCCAGCAGGTCGACGTACTCCTTGCCGTCGGTGTCCCACACGTGGGCGCCCTCGCCGCGGGCCAGGGCGAGCGCGGGCGGGCCGAAGGTGTTCATCACCGCGGCGGCGTAGCGCTCCTGCAGGTCGGGCTGGACCTCGGACCGGCCGGTCATGCGGTCTCCTCCGCCGCGTAGGGCTTGCGCATCTTCGTGGCGACGCCGGGCAGTACCTGGGTGCCGACACCCTCGTCGGTGAAGATCTCGAGGAGGACGGCGTGCGGCTCGCGACCGTCGACCACCGTGGCGCGCGGCACTCCTCCCGTCACCGCCTCGTGGCAGGCGCGCATCTTGGGGACCATGCCGGCGTCGAGGCTCGGCAGCATCTCGCCGAGCGCCTCGGGGCTGATCTCCTGGATGAGGTCGTCGGAGCGGCCGTAGTCGCGGTAGAGGCCCTCCACGTCGGTGAGGACCAGGAGCTTCTCCGCACCCAGGGCGATCGCGAGGGCGGCGGCCGCCGTGTCGGCATTGACGTTGTGCACCTGGCCGTTGACGTCGGGCGCCACCGAGCTGACGACGGGCACGCGGCCGGCCTCGATCAGGTCGAGGACGGCCTCGGGGCGCACCTTGGCCACCTCGCCGACCAGGCCGAGGTCGACCTCCTCGCCGTCCACGACGGTGTTGGTCGGCTCGGCGGTGAAGAGACCCGCGTCCTCGCCGGACAGACCCACGGCGAGGGCACCGTGCTGGTTGATGAGGCCCACGAGCTCGCGCTGGACCTGGCCGACCAGCACCATGCGTACGACGTCCATGGCCTCGGGCGTCGTGACGCGGAGGCCACCGCGGAACTCCGACTCGATGCCCAGCCGGTCGAGCATCCGGGAGATCTGCGGACCTCCGCCGTGGACGACGACGGGCTTGAAGCCGGCGAAGCGCAGGAAGGCGATGTCCTCGGCGAAGGCGACCTTGAGGGACTCGTCGGTCATCGCGTTGCCGCCGTACTTCACCACGATCGTCCGGCCGTGGTAGCGCTTGAGCCACGGCAGCGCAGCCGCGAGCGTCCGTGCCTTGGCCGGGTCGGGGCGACTGGGGTGGGGGGCCGAGCCGGTCTGGGTGGGTGCTGGTTCGCTCATGAGCTGTAGGCGCTGTTCTCGTGGACGTAGGCGTGAGTGAGGTCGTTGGTCCAGACGGTGGCCCGGGCGTCGCCGGACTTGAGGTCGATGGTCACGCTGACCTCGCGGCCGGAGAGGTCGACGGTCGCCGGGTCCTCGGCCGGGGTGGACGCGCGGCAGACCCACACACCGTTCATGGCGACGTCGAGGTCGGCCGGGTCGAACGTCGCGGACGTCGTGCCGATGCTGGCCAGCACGCGGCCCCAGTTGGGGTCCCGGCCGAAGACCGCGGCCTTGAAGAGGTTGCTGCGGGCGACGCTGCGACCGACCTCGACGGCCTCGTCCTCGGTGGCGGCGTGGAGCGTGGTGATGGCGATCTCGTGGTCGGCGCCCTCGGCGTCCCGGAGCAGCTGCATGGCCAGGTCGGTGCACGCCTGGGTCAGCGCGACCGTGAAGTCGTCCGGGGTGGGCGTGATCCCGCTGGCTCCGCTCGCGAGCACCGTGACGGTGTCGTTGGTCGACATGCATCCGTCGGAGTCCAGCCGGTCGAAGCTGACCCGGGTCGCAGCGCGCAGCGCGGCGTCGAGCTCGCCGGCCGGCACCACGGCGTCCGTGGTGATGACGACGAGCATCGTGGCCAGCTGCGGCGCGAGCATGCCGGCGCCCTTCGCCATCCCGCCGATCGACCAGCCGGCGCCCTCCACGACGACGTTCTTGCTGACCGAGTCGGTGGTCATGATGGCCTCGGCCGCCTGCGCTCCCCCGTCGGCCGACAGTGCAGCGGTGGCCGCCTCGACGCCGTCGAGCAGGGCGTCGCGGTCGTTGGCGAGCCCGATCAGCCCCGTGGAGCACACGACGACGTCGATCGCGCCGATCCCGAGCCCGTCGGCGACCTTCTCCGCCACCGCGTGGGTGGTCCGGAAGCCCTCGGGGCCGGTGTAGCAGTTGGCGCCGCCTGAGTTGAGCACCACGGCACGGACGGTGCCGTCCTTGACGACCTCCTGGCTCCAGAGGACGGGGTTGGCCTTGCAGCGGTTGGCGGTGAAGACGGTGGCGGAGTCGAAGGTCGGGCCCTGGTTGACGACGAGGGCGAGGTCCTTGCCGCCGCTCGTCTTGAGCCCGGCGGCGACGCCGGCGGCGGTGAAGCCGCGGGGGTGGGTGACTGTCATGGAGCGAGTCCGATCGTGGTGAGCCCGGTGGCCTCGTCGAGGCCCAGGGCGAGGTTCATGCACTGGACGGCGGCGCCGGCGGTGCCCTTGGCCAGGTTGTCGACCACGGCCACCGCCACCACTCGTCGTACGGACTCGTCGACGGCGACCTGGAGCTGGACGGCGTTGGAGCCGAGCACCGACTGCGTCTGCGGCCACTGGCCCTCGGGGAGCAGGTGCACGAACGGCTCGTCGGCGTAGGCCGCTGCGTAGGCGTCGCGGACGTCGTTCGGGGTCACGCCCTCGAGCAGCGGTGCCTGCACGGTGGCCAGGATGCCGCGGGACATCGGCACGAGGAGGGGCGTGAAGCCGACCTTGACCGGGGAGCCGTGGACGCCGGTGAGGTTCTGGACGATCTCCGGCGTGTGGCGGTGCACGCCGCCGACCCCGTACGCGCTGGCGTTGCCCATCACCTCGCTGCCGAGCAGGTGGGGCTTGGCGGCCTTGCCGGCACCGCTCGTGCCCGAGGCCGCGACGACCGTGACGTCCGGCTCGACCAGGCCGGCCGCGAGCGCGGGCACGATGGCGAGCGTCGACACGGTCGGGTAGCAGCCGGGGACGGCGATCCGACGGGCGCCGCGCAGGAGCTCGCGCTGACCGGGTAGCTCGGGCAGCCCGTAGGGCCAGGAGCCCGCGTGCTCGCCGCCGTAGTAGGCCTGCCACTGGGTGGGGTCGACCAGCCGGAAGTCGGCGCCGCAGTCGATCACGACGGTGCCTGCCCCCAAGGCCCTGGCGATCTCGGAGGACTGCCCGTGCGGCAGCCCGAGGAAGACGACGTCGTGCCCGGTCAGCGACTCCACGGTGGTGTCGTCGAGCACGCGCTCGGCTAGCGGGAGCAGGTGCGGCTGGAGCACGCCCAGGCGCTCGCCGGCGTTGGAGCCCGCGGTCAGGGCGCCGATCTCGACCTGCGGGTGGCCCAGCAACAGGCGCAGGACCTCTCCCCCGGCGTAGCCACTGGCTCCGGCGACGGCGACTGATACGGACATGTGCATGACTATACAGAACACTGCATGTGTCCGCGATTTCGGGGTCCGAAATGGTGAGGCACCGATTCACGTCGTTCCCCTACGGTGCTCCGGTGACCCGACTCTCTCCCGAGACCTACCTGTCCCACCTGCGCTCCGAGTCCGCTCGCTTCCGCGAGGTCCTCGCGGCCTGCGACCCTCAGGCGCGGGTGCCGGCCTGTCCCGACTGGAACGCCGGCGACCTGCTCTGGCACCTGGCCACCGTGCAGCGGTGGTGGGCCGAGGTGCTCAACGCGCGCCCGGAGCGACCCGACGAGGTGGAGCCGCCGCGCCCGGAGGCGTACGACGAGCTGCTGGCGGCGTACGACGAGTGGTCCCGCGACCTCGCCGCCGTCCTCGAGACGGCGGATCCCGCCGACGAGGCGTGGAACTGGTCGGACGACCACACCGTCGGGTTCATCCTGCGTCGCCAGGCCCACGAGGCGCTGATCCACCGGGTCGACGCGGAGCAGGCCGCCGGCGTGCCGTCGGAGGTCGACCCGGCGCTCGCGAGCGACGGCGTCCACGAGGTGCTCGCAGTGATGTACGGCGGCTGCCCCCCGTGGGGCTCGTGGGAGCCGGGCGAGGGCGTGGTGCGGGTGGACGCGACCGACACCGGCGAGGTGACCTGGCTCCGCTTCGGCACCTTCTCCGGCACGAGCCCGGACAGCGGCACGACCTACGCGGACGAGGAGGACTTCCACGTCGTGGACGGGCCTGCCGGCGACGCCGAGCCCGACGTGGTCGTCGACGGTCCGGCAGCCGCGCTCGACCTCTGGCTGTGGAGCAGAGGCGACGACTCGGAGGTCTCGGTGGCCGGGGACGAGGCGACGTACGCCCGGTTCCGCGCGATCGTGGACACGCCGATCGACTGACAGCCCCCGCTCCGTCCGGACGATTCCTCATCCGGTGCGTGACCTGCTGGTCGGGGACGTCGTTGCTCCTCTACAGGGCTGTAGTGCCGAGCCCGGTCCATCCGAGATGGCCGCTTCGGAGGCGTCACATGATCAATCGTCGGAACTCACCACCAGCACGTCGTCTCCTGGGGCGCGCGAGTCTCCTCGTCGCCACCGCGTCGTGGTTCGTGCTGTCCGGCGGCGCTCCTGCCCAGGCCGACGACGGCGGACTGCTCCCGGGCCCAGCGCCCAGCATTGTCGAAGGCGCCACGCAGGCCGTTGAACCCGTGGTGCAGACCGCTGCGTCAGCCGTCTCGCCGCTCGAACAGGCCGTCGCCCCGACCGTCCAGCAGGCCCTGGAACCCGCGGTGACCGCCGCCGAGGAGGCCCTCGAACCGGCGGTGACCGTCGCCGAGGAGGCTGTGGGGCCAGGATCGAGAGCCGTCGAGGCCGCCGTCCAGCACACGGTGGATCCTGCCGTCGAGGCGGTGGAGCCGGTGGTCGAGCCGGTCGCGGTTCCCGCCGAGCCACAGGCTGCGGTCGTCCGTGGCCCGAACAGCAGCCACCTCGTCGAGGGGTCGCCGCTCAGCGGTGCTCCGGTCGTCGACGGCGGGGCGACAGTCCGGGCTCCCCAGCAGATCCGCTCGAAGACCGCTGACGCGACCCGCCTCACGGACCTGGCCCCGCGAGCGACGGGCAGGACGTGGTTCGTCGACGACCATGCCGCCGGCGCCGACCACGACCACGACCCGACCTTGTGGGCGCTCACCAACGCGCTGATGCACCACTACGCCGGTGACCCGCTGCCGGGGTCCTTCAACGCCGGTCTCGACGCCGGTCCCCCGCCCCGGGCGGCCAGTGTCCACACGCACTGGGCGGCGCCCCTCCTGCTGGGGCTGCTCGGTTTCCTCTGCCTCGCCCTGTCGCGGCGGCGCCTCGCGTGACCTGACACCCCCGGCGTGAGGAGCGGTCAGGCGCGCTGGACGGCCCCGGTGCGCTCGGCGGCGAGCGCCACCGCGGCGTCGCGGGCCGCTGCCGCCTCGCCCTCCTTGAGCGTGCGGTCCGGGGCGCGGAACCGCAGGGCGTAGGCCAGGGACTTCTTGCCGTCGCCGACCTGGTCGCCGGTGTAGACGTCGAAGAGCCGGATCGACTCGAGCAGCTCGCCCGCGCCCTCGCGCAGCGCAGCCTCGACGTCCGCGGCAGGCACCGAGGCGTCGACCACGAGGGCGACGTCCTCCTTGGCGACCGGGTAGGAGGAGAAGGTGGGCGCCTGGCGCAGGTGGACCGACCGCTCGAGGAGGAGGTCGAGGTCGACCTCCGCCGCGACGGTGCGCTTCGGCACGCCGAACGCCGCACAGACCCGCGGGTGGACCTCTCCGGCGTGACCGATCACCTCCCCGCCCACGGACAGCTCGGCGCAACGGCCGGGGTGCCACGGCGCGAGCTCGACGGACGACGCGGAGACCTCGAGGCCCAGCGCCGCGGCGACGGAGCGGATGCCCTCGACCGCGTCGGCCCACGAGACGGCTCGCGCCTCACCCCACCAGCCCGCGGTGGTTGCGTCCCCCGCGGCGACGAGCGCCAGGTGGAGCGGCTGTGCGGGCAGCGCCGCGTCGAGCGCCGCGAACTCGTCGTCGCTGGGACGTCGGTCGACGGGCAGGATCGCTGCCGGTCCCGCGTGTCGCGGGATGGTCACGGTGGCGGTCTCGAAGATCGCGAGGTCGGTGGTCCCGTGGCCCACGTTCTTGCCGGCGGCTCGAAGCACGCCGGGCAGCAGGGTCGTGGTCATGAACCCGGCCTCGGCGTTCAGCGGGTTGGACAGCCGCAGGAGGTCCCGCCGCGGGTCGTCGGCCGCCAGGCCGAGGGCGTCGAGGTCGGCGGTGCCGACGAACGGGAAGTTGACGACCTCCACCCAGCCCTCGCCCGCGAGCGTGCGACCGATCCTGCGCCGCAGCTGCTGCGACCGGGTCAGTCCGCGTCCCGACGGCGGCGTCGGCAGCACCGACGGCACCGCGTCGTAGCCGACGAGGCGGATGACCTCCTCGGAGAAGTCCTGAGGGTCGGTGAGGTCGGGACGCCACGGTGGCGGAGTCACCGACAGCGAACCGGTGCCCTGCTCGCTCGGGCTGACCGTGCACCCGACGGCGCGCAGGCACTCGACGCTGCGCTCCTCGGAGATCGGCATGCCGGACACGCGGGCCGCCAGGTCGCCGGCCACCTCGACCACCGGCATCGCGGGCGGCGTGCCGACCACGGTCACGCCGGGATCGGCTCGGCCGCCACCGTGCTCGACGAGCAGTTCGACGACCCGGTCGGCCGCCGCCTCGCAGATCGTCGGGTCCACCCCCCGTTCGTTGCGCTTGCCCGCCTCGGACGTGATCTTGTGGCGACGACCGGTGCGGAACATCGACACGGCGTCCCAGTGGGCCGCCTCCACGAGGATCGAGGTGGTGGAGTCCGACATCTCCGTCGTCTCGCCACCCATCACGCCACCGAGTCCGATGATGCCCGAGTCGTCGGTGACGACGAGGTCGCCCGGGTCGAGCGCGCGCTTCGTCCCGTCGAGGGTGGTGAGCCGCTCACCGTCGCGGGCACGTCGTACGACGATCGCGCCGCGCAGCTTGTCGGCGTCGTATCCGTGGATCGGCCGGCCGGTCTCGAGCATCACGTAGTTGGTCACGTCGACTGCGAGCGAGATCGGCCTCATCCCGGCAGCGGTGATGCGTTGGACGATGAGGTCCGGGGTGGGCGCGGACGGGTCGAAGCCGCTGACCCGGCGGGCGACGAAGACCGGGCAGCCCTCGGCGTCCTCGACGACCACGGGATGGCCGCGGTCGTCGGCGGGCGGGGTGTCGCGGAGCGCGGGGTCGCGGAACTTGCTCGCCCCGGCCACCGAGACGAGGACCTCGCGGGCGATGCCACGCACGGACAGGGCATAGGCACGGTCGGGGTTGATCTCGAGCTCGATGATCTCCTCGTCGAGCCCGAGCAGCGGGCGTACGTCCTGACCCGGCTCGCCGGCGCCATCGGGCAGCACGATGATGCCGTCGTGGTCGTCACCGAGGCCGAGCTCGCGGGCCGAGCAGATCATGCCGGCCGACAGGTGACCGTAGGTCTTGCGGGCGCCGATCTCGAACCCGCCCGGCAGCACGCCGCCGGGCAGCACCGTCACGACGAGGTCGCCGGGCTTGAAGTTGTGGGCCCCGCAGACGATGCCCTGCGGCTCGCCCGTGCCGTTGGCGTCGCCCACGTCGACGGTGCACCAGTTGATGGTCTTGCCGTTCTTCTGCGGCTCGGCCTCCATGGTGAGGACGCGGCCGACGACGAGCGGGCCGGTGATGTCGCGACCGGGGCTCTCGACGGCCTCCAGCTTCAGGCCGGTCAGGGTCAGCCGGTCGGTGAGCTCGTCGGTCGTGGTGCCCTCGGGCACGTCGACGTGCTCCAGGATCCAGGACAGGGGTGCCTTCATGTCAGTTCTCCCCTCTCAGATCTCGGTGCCGAACGCGCTGCTGAACCGGACGTCGCCCTCGAAGAGCGGGCGCAGGTCCTCCAGGTCGTGGCGGAACATGAACGAGCGGTCGATTCCCATGCCGAACGCGAAGCCGCTGTAGACCTCCGGGTCCACGCCGCAGGCGACGAGGACGCGCGGGTTGACGACACCGCAGCCACCCCACTCGATCCAGCCCTCGCCGCGGCAGGTGCGACAGGACTCCGCATCGACGCCGCGGCACACGAAGCACTTGACGTCGACCTCGGCGGACGGCTCGGTGAAGGGGAAGTAGGACGGGCGGAACCGGGTCGTGATGCCGTCACCGAACAGCTGTGAGGCGAAGTGGTCGAGCGTGCCCTTGAGGTGCGCCATGGTGATGCCCTCGTCGACCACGAGCCCCTCGACCTGGTGGAACATGGGCGAGTGCGTGGCGTCGTACTCGTCGGTGCGGAACACGCGACCCGGGCACACCACGTAGATGGGGGGCTTGCGCGTGAGCATCGTGCGGGCCTGCACCGGTGAGGTCTGGGTGCGCAGGACGACGTGGTGGTCGGCCGGCTCGGTCCAGAAGGTGTCCTGCATGGTGCGCGCGGGGTGGTCGGGGCCGAGGTTGAGGGCGTCGAAGTTGAGCCACTCCGCCTCCACGACCGGGCCCTCGGCGACCTCGTAGCCCATCGCCACGAACAGGTCGGCGATCAGCTCCGACTGCAGGGTCAGCGGGTGCCGGCCGCCGCGCCGGCGCCGCGTCGTGGGCAGCGAGACGTCGACGGCCTCCTCGACGAGCATGCGCTCCTCGTGCTCGGCCTCGAGCACCGCCTGTCGTGCGGCGATGGCCTGGTTGATCGCTCCGCGCGCCTGGCCGACGCGCTGGCCGGCCTCCTTGCGGGCCTGCGGAGGCAGCGCGCCGATCTCACGGTTGGCGAGCGCCAGCGGCGAGCGGTCACCGGCGTGGTCGAGCCGGACCTGCTTGAGGGCGTCGAGGTCGGCGGCGCCGGCGACGGCGACCAGGGCCGCCTCGCGCATCGCCTCGACCTGGTCGGCCTTGAGCGGGGTCACTTCGACCGGGTCGTAGTCGGTGTTGGGGCCGGACATGGCTCCCTTTCGCGCGGCGGCAGCAGTTCGCCGCAGAGTCTAGAAGTGGATGAGCATCGGGTCGGACGGGGACTCCCCGGACCCGGTGACGTCAGCTGCCCGACGGACCAGGTCCGGGGCGCAGAAATCGCAAGCTCGTGTCCACGAGACCCATGCTACTCGGCGAACGCCGTCCACACGCCAGCGCATTCTTCCCCGCCACCGGCCGGCATCGACCCGAGGTCGAGGCCCGACACGGCCTCCTCGGCGCGCGAACGGCCCAGGTTCCAGGCCCGGGGGTCGTCGAGGACCTCGGGCCGCAGTGAGGTGTCGACCAGCGGCTCGAGGACGCAGCGCGCCACCTCCGGGGGCAGCCGGTCGGCGATCACCGGTGCAGCGTCCGCGGACAGGGACTGCAGGTAGTCGAGGTCGAGCTTGCCGGTGGCGTCGTAGCGGTCGAGGTTCTGGTCGGCCACCCAGGCGTCGGGGTTGATCGCCGCGAGGCCCACGAGCGCTACGGCTCCCGAGACGAGCGCGATCCGGGTCAACCAGCGGCCGCGGCCGGCCGCGCCCGCCACCATGATCGCCAGCACCACGAAGCCGAGCCAGCCCTCGAAGACGTCGACGAACAGGCGAAGCGTCGTGAAGCCGTAGGCGTCCTGGTAGACGCTCATGCCGCGCAGTGCGGAGGCGACGACGAGCAGGGTGAGCACGCACAGCAGTCCGAGCGAGCCGAAGAGCCAGCGACGGTCCTCAGCGGTGTCGCCGGCGCGTCGGGACGCCACCCAGACGACCAGCACGGTGAGGGCGGTGGCGAGGGTCAGCTGCCCGAAGCCCTGGTGCACGAAGTCGGCGTACGTCAGCCCGGTGGTCTCCTCGATGTAGTCCCGCCCGCCGATCAGCGCCCGGGCCTGGGCGGCGATGAAGGCCAGGAAGACGGCATCCACGACGAGGACCGGCACCAGCCACTCGAACCGGTTGGCGAGCGGAGCCGGACGACGCGCACCCAGCACCTCCACGTCTGCCGGGTTGAGGGCGAGGTAGGCGGCGCCGAGGGTCGCGGCAAAGACGAAGCAGGCGAGGAAGGCCCGACCGACGAGGTCGTCGAAGACCAGGTTGGGAACGAGCTGGTCGACCCACGAGCCGAACACCGGGCTGGCGCTGGCGAAGATCGTGCCGAAGACAGCGAGCCCGAGCAGCGACCACACGACGGTGCGCACCAGGGCGGGCGTACGGGCGCCGGTGCCGGCGATGCGCAGCGAGCGCCCGAACCAGGGCAGTCCACGCACCGAGGCGAGCGGCCAGGCCAGTCCGGAGAGCACGATGCCCGGCATCGTGCGAGCGCCGGTGACGCCGCACAGGAACACGGCGGTGGCCGCGAGCAGCCCGAGCATCTGGACCCACCAGGCATCGAGGAGCGTCATCGGAAGCACCAGCAGGACGGCCAGGCCGGTGCAGGCCAGGGTCCACGGCTCCCGCCGGCGACGGGCGGTGAGCAGGGCAGCGGCCCCGCAGACGAGCGCGACCAGGGTCCAGGTGATACCGACCCCGGTGAACGCGAGGGCGAACCCGGCGACCAGTCCGGCAGCGGCCGCGGCGACCACGGTGGGAAGCCCCGACGGCAGGGAGGGCTCGGGCCAGAAGCGGCCGAACAGTCCCTCGACGGCAGGCTGGGGACGCCCGGGGACGGCGGCGCCCGACGGCGAGTCTGCGGGCGGAGCGGGGTGGCCGTGCGGGTCTCCTGGGTCGGGGAAGTGGCGCTGCCGGCCACCACGACCTGCTCGCTCCGGATGACGTACGACGGCACCTCGAGGCGCAGGCGTGCGCCGCGTCCGGACGGAGGGTCGAGGAAGCGCAGGGTGCCGCCGTGGAGCTGCGCCACCCAGCGGGCGACCGCCAGCCCGAGGCCGGTCCCGCCGGCCCCGTCGGTGCCGAACCGCTCGAAGACACGCTCGCGGTCCTCCGGCGCGACTCCACCTCCGTCATCGGCGACCTCGAGCCACCACCCCCCGTCGGCCACGTCGTCGACGCCGCCGGTGACCCGGACCGCCGTGTCCGGGGGCGCGTGCCGTACGGCGTTGTCGAGGACGTTGACCAGCAGCTGGCGCAGCCGCTCGGGGTCGCCCTGCACGGCCACGTCGTCGGCGAGCGCGACCTGGAAGGTGCCCGGCCGTCCGGCGGACCTCACCTCCGTGACGGACTGCTCGACCAGCGGTCGCAGCCGGACGTCCTGGCGGTCCAGGTCGACGACACCGGCCTCCAGCCGGGAGAGCCGGAGCAGGTCGTCGACCAGCCGCCCCAGGCGTTCGGCCTGGTCGAGCGCCGCCCCGAGGTGCTCGGGGTCGGGTGTGACCACGCCGTCGGCAAGGTTCTCCAGCATTGCGGTCATCGCCGTCAGCGGGGTGCGCAGCTCGTGCGACACCGTGGCGATCAGGTCGCGACGCTCGCGGTCGACGGTGGCCAGGTCCTCGGCCATCCGGTTGAAGGCGGCGGCGAGCTGGCCGACCTCGTCGGTCGCGGTGGTGCGGACGCGGCCGGAGTAGTCGCCGCGAGCCATGGCCCGCGAGACCTCGGTCATCCGGCGCAGGGGTGCCACCATCCCCGCGGCCAGCAGCTGGGTGACCCCGAGCGCCAGGGCCACGCTGACCGGCAGCACGAGCAGGGGCGGGACGTCGGCCGCTGCCCCCAGCATGGTCAGCAGCGCGGCGGTGACCACGGAGGCGACGACCAGCAGCCCGAGCTTGAGCTTGAGGCTCGACACCGCCTCGAGGGGCGCCGTCACGGGAGCTCCTCGAGGGCGTAGCCGACGCCGTGCACGGTCCTGATCCGGGCCGCGCCGACCTTGCTGCGCAAGGCCTTCACGTGACTGTCCACGGTGCGCGTCGCACTGCTGCTCCCCCACGCGTCGCCCCAGTCCCACACCTCGCGCAGCAGCCGCTCGCGGCTCAGCACCTGGCCGGCGTCGCGCGCCAGGCACAGGAGCAGGTCGAACTCGGTCGGGGTGAGGTGCACCGCCTCCTCCCCCACGGTCGTACGCCGGGTGCCGGGGTCGAGGCTCACGCCGCCCACGCGGATCACCGCGGGTCGCTCGGCCGCCAGCGCGGCGGCACGCTCGACCCGCCGCAGCAGCGCGGCGACGCGGGCGACGACCTCACGCATCGAGAACGGCTTGGTGAGGTAGTCGTCGGCGCCGACGCCGAGCCCGACGAGCACGTCGGCCTCGTCGTCGCGGGCGGTCAGCATGAGCACGGGCACCGGGCGGTCGGCCTGGATGCGCCGGCACACCTCGAGGCCGTCGAAGCCGGGCAGCATCACGTCCAGCAGGACCACGTCGGGCCGGACCGTCCGGGCGAGGTCCACCGCGGTGGGCCCGTCGAAGGCCTGCTCGACCGTGTAGCCCTCGGCACGCAGCCGCTGGGCGAGCGCGTCGTTGATCGTGCGCTCGTCCTCGACCACCAGGGCCGTCCGCGATGTCATGGCACGACCCTAGGAGGGTGGACCGGCAGGACGTGGGGACGACTCGTGAAGGTTGTGTGCAGGTCGGGGCCGGGCCGCCGGCGCCCTCACTCCGGGCGGAGGTCCTCGCTCGGCCAGTCGACCATCACCCGGGCGCCGCCTCCGGGGGCGTCCTCGACGATGACCCGGCCGCCGTGGGCACGGGAGAGCCCGCCGACGATGTACATGCCCAGCCCGCTGCCGCCGGACTCGCCCGTGGTCCAGAACTTGGTGAAGACCCGTCGGCGGAGCTCGACCGGGATGCCGTCGCCCTGGTCGTCGACGGTGATGCGTACGCCGGGCAGGCTCGGCTGGGGCGCCAGGGTCACGGTGACCTGGCCCTGGCCGTGGCGGATCGCGTTCTCGACGAGGTTGGTCACCACCTGGGTGAACTTGTCCGGGTCGGCGAAGATCTCGGGCAGGTCGTCCGCCACCTCGAGGCAGATGGTCCGGGCCGTACCGGCCTCGATGGAGGCCACCACGCGACCCACCAGCACCTCGGCCGACGACTCGCGCGGGTAGAGCTGCAGGCGTCCGGTGTCGATCCGGGCGACGTCGAGGAGCTCGGCGATGAGGCGCGCCAGCCGGTCGGCGTCGGCGTTGACCGTGGTCAGCATCAGCTTGCGCTGGTCGTCGGTCAGCTTGTCCCAGCGGTTGAGCAGCGCCTGCACGAAGCCCTTCACACCGGTCAGCGGGGACCGCAGCTCGTGCGCGACGGTGGCGACGAGGTCGGAGCGCTCGCGGTCGAGCAGCGCCCTTCCGCGGCCACTCCGGAGGCCGACGGCGATGCCGAGGACTGGACCGAGGGGCTCGGCACGGACCAGGCGGGCCGTGGTGAGCACCTCCTCACCGGAGGCGTTCAGCCACGACTGCTCGGGTACCCCGCGCACGGTCGCGATGCTGTCGAAGGGCCGGTTGACCTTCAGCCACGTCCGGCCGTCCTGGTCGAGGAGCTTGAGCACCTCCGACAACGTGAGCCCGGCTGCCTCCTCGGCGTCGACCCCGAGCAGCGCGGCGCCCTGCGCGTTGAGGATGGTCACGACGCCGTCGCTCGTCGCGCCGAGGATGCCGTCCGGGTAGTAGTCGGCGAGCGAGCGCAACCGCGAGCGGGTGCTCTCGACCCTCCTGCTCTCCCCGGACACGTCGGCCACCCTAGGGCAGACCTAGCGGCGCGGCATGGCCTTCGGCCGTCTCAGCCCGGCGGCGCGCAGCGCGGCGACCAGCTCGCGGGACGAGACCGGAAGCGCACCCGCGGCCACCATGGCGTCGTACGCCTCCGCGGGGACGTCGTAGTGGTCGCGGTCCCAGCCGCGGGCCGGGATGCCGTGCGCGGCCGCGAACTCGTGCGCCTCGGCGTAGGAGGTGTCGCTGGCGAGGTGGGACCAGAGCCGGTCCCAGCGGGGCACCGCGGGCGGGTCGATGAGGATCATGGTCAGCGGCGCTGCTCTCTGGCGCTGGCGTAGAGGCACACGGCCGCAGCGGTCGAGAGGTTGAGGCTCTCGGCACGACCGTGGATGGGGATCGCGACGCGGCGGTCGGCGAGGGCGGCGAGCTCGTCGGGCAGCCCGCGCGCCTCGTTGCCGAAGAGCCAGGCGGTCGGACCGCTCAGGTCGGCGTCGAAGAGGTCGACCTCGCCGGCGCCGTCCGCTGCCAGCACCGTGAGCCCGCGATCCCTTGCCAGACGTACGGCTCGGGCGGGGTCGGCCTCGATCGCGAACGGCAGGTGGAACAGGCTGCCGACCGTGGCCCGCACGGTCTTGGGGTTGTAGGCGTCCACGGACGTGCCCGCCAGCACGACACCATCGGCGCCCGCCGCATCGGCGGTGCGGATGACGTTGCCGGCGTTGCCGGGGTCGCGGACGTCGGCGCAGATCGCCAGGAGTCGGGGCGAGGCCGTGACCACGTGCTCGAGCGGGGCGTCGAGCTGGCGGCACACGGCGACGACTCCTGCCGGCGTCACCGAGTCGGACAGCGAGGCGATCGCCCGCTCGTCGACGAGGGTGACGTCGGCGCGGGCCAGCAGCCCGGCGTGCTGCCGCGCCGCTTGCGGGGTCGCGAAGACCTCCACGACGCAGCCCACGACCGAGAGGGCCCCCTCGACGGCCTTCGGGCCGTCAGCGAGGAAGAGCCGCCGCTCGGTGCGTACCGAGCGACGGCCCAGCTTGCGGGCGTCCTTGACGCGGCCGTTCCCTGCAGTGAGGGGGGTGCCCGCGGTCAGGGGGACGTCCATGTCGCTCAGGCGGACACCTTGGGCGCGTTGACGTCGTCGGGCAGCGCCGCCTTGGCGGTCTCGACGAGCGCGGCGAAGGCCGGCGCGTCGTTGACGGCGAGCTCGGCAAGGATCTTGCGGTCGACCTCGACACCGGCCAGGCCGAGGCCCTGG
This sequence comes from uncultured Actinomycetota bacterium, assembly GCA_963740115.1. Lineage (GTDB taxonomy): Bacteria > Actinomycetota > Actinomycetes > Propionibacteriales > Nocardioidaceae > Nocardioides. Next base: position 473,007 of record CAVUCQ010000009.1, read on the forward strand.
ATGAAGCGGTTGTAGGTCATCCCGTTGGCGCGGGCAGCGGCGTTGATGCGCTGGATCCACAGCTTGCGGAAGTTGCCCTTGTTCTTGCGGCGGTCGTTGTAGCTGTAGACCAGGGAGTGGGTGACCTGCTCCTTGGCCTTGCGGTAGAGGCGCGAGCGCTGGCCGCGGTAGCCGGCGGCCCGCTCGAGGGTGGTACGACGCTTCTTCTGGGCGTTCACTGCGCGCTTCACGCGTGCCATGGGTTACTCCTTGGTGCAAAGGGACGGCGGCTGGGCCACCAGGTGGAATGTGTGGTGGGAGATCAGATGCCGAGCATCTTCTTGACGCGCTTGACGTCGCCCTTCTCGAGCTCGACCATGCCGGCGTTGCGACGGTGCTTCTTGCGGCTGCCCGTGGTCGGCGCGGACGCGAACGCGGCACCGGACTTGCGTCCGGCCTGCAGGCGGCGGATCTTGCCCGAGCCGGTCACCTTGAAGCGCTTGCTGGCGCCCGAGTGGGTCTTGTTCTTCGGCATGTCTGCCTCAACTTCCTTGTGCGTGGATCGGGTGTGCTGGGGGGGTCGGCCGTTCGCGACGCGTGTCGCCCTCCGGCCGTTGTCACGGCTCCGCCGCGACGTGCTCGATCGAGGCCTTCGCTTCGCTCAGGCCTCGATCTCAGGATCGAGGTTCTCGGAGCGGCGACGCTCCTTCTTCTGCGCCACCGGGCCGGCCGCGTGCGCTGCCTCGCGCTCGGCGTCCTCCTCGGCCTGGCGATCGGCGCGGGCCTGGGCCTTGGTGGCGCGGGCTGCGTCGGCGTCGATCTTGGCGTCGGCCTTCTTCTTGTGCGGGCCGAGCACCATGATCATGTTGCGGCCGTCCTGCTTGGGCGAGGACTCGACGAAGCCGAGCTCCTCGACGTCCTCGGCGAGGCGCTGGAGCAGGCGGAAGCCCAGCTCGGGGCGGTGCTGCTCGCGCCCGCGGAACATGATCGTGATCTTGACCTTGTCGCCGGCACCGAGGAACCGCACCACGTGACCCTTCTTGGTCTCGTAGTCGTGGGCGTCGATCTTCGGACGAAGCTTCATCTCCTTGATGATCACGTTCGTCTGGTTGCGACGGGCCTCGCGCGCCTTCTGGGCGTTCTCGTACTTGAACTTGCCGTAATCCATGAGCTTGCAGACCGGGGGGCGTCCCTGCGGGGCGATCTCGACGAGGTCGAGGTCGGCCTCCTGGGCCAGCTTGAGTGCCTGGTCGGTCGGCACGATCCCAACGGTCTCGCCGTTGGGTCCGACGAGCCGGACCTCGGGTACGCGGATCCGCTCGTTGATGCGCAGCTCGGTGCTGATGGGTCCTCCAGATGATCGGTGGATGGGAGCCCTCAGCCCGCCCGGCCTCAGGTCGTGGCCGGAAATGGACAATGGCTCCCGCTGGTAGCCAAGCGGGAGCCAGTCACGACACGTCTCCCCTCTCGGGAAGAACTGGTGCCTACATCTGTGTCACTGGACCGGGACCCGACGATCTGTGGTGCTGGGCGATCGATGCGGGTGGGAGACGGGTGGTGCTGCCTCCGCTTGGCGGGATCGGTGCTTCGGGGAGATTCCGGGGAATCCTCCGTGGGCACTGATCGGTCAACACAGAAGGTTAGCGGATCATTCCGTGGACGGCCCAATCCAGCCGTGTCCCGTCTCCTCGCCCAGGGCCACCAGCCGCCAGCCGGCGGCCAGGCGGGTGAGGTCGTCGCCGTCGACGACGTACGTCGCGGGCCCGGCGAGGTCGACCAGAAGTGCCTCCGCGCCGTCCTGCACCGCGGCCGTGGCTGCGGTGGCGGCCGTGACGGGCACCGGGCGCGCCGCGGGGTCCCACCGGGCCATCGTCTCGACGGACGTGAAGGCCAGCAGGCCCGTGCTGCCGTCGGCCGCCCGGACCAGGACGGCGGCGATGTCGGACGACTTGTCATGGGCCAGGCCGTTCGCGTCGTGCTCCACCTCGCCGAGGACGGCGACCACGGGCACGAGCAGTCGCGCGTCCTGCAGCACCGACAGGACCGCCCCGGACGACGCCACCCCGGCCCCGTGGTCGGCCAGCACCCGGCGCACGCCGCGGGTCGACCGTGCCCCTGTCGTCGGCGAAGCCCGGATCGGGGATCGTCCTGATGAGGGGGCTGGCGTCGTCGGGCTCCACTCCGCCATTGTCCCGGAGGCGTGGACCGCTGTGGGACTCTGGTCCCGTGGAAGGGACAACGTGGGCCGCACTGACCGCAGCACTGACCGTGGCGGGGGCCATCTGGACGTGGATCGCGTTCCGCCGTCGAGGGGCGGCCAACGGCCTGCGGGCCCTCGGCTTCACGCTGCTCCCGGCGGCCGCGTACCTGACGGGCACGCTCGAGATGGTCGTCGAGATCGCCGGGTCGGTCACTGACTGGGCGACCGGGCTGGTCTTCGACATCTTCACCTGGGCGGGCATCGGTCTGGCCGGTCTGGCCGTGGTCCTGTTCGTCGTCAGCGGTGTCATCCGCGACCGGCAGCTGGCCCGGGCGCAGGCCGCCGGCTCCACGCCCGCGACCGCGGCTCCGAAGAGTCGTGGGTCCTTGCCTGCTTCCTCCGGCACCACTGCGAAGTCGCCGATCGACGACGAGATGGCCGACATCGAGGCGCTGCTGAAGAAGCGGGGAATCGAGTGATCGACCACTTCGTCGACCGCAATCGCTTGTGGTCGCGGCTCAACGCTGCCGTCTCGTCGCTGCCCGAGCCTCCGTCGACCCCGATCGCGGTCGTCGATGTCGACGCCTTCGACACCAACGCGGCCGATCTCGTGCGCCGCGCCGCCGGCAAGCCGATCCGGGTGGCCTCGAAGTCGCTGCGCGTACCCGCGCTCATCGAGCGCGCCCTGGCGCGTGACGGCTTCGCGGGCGTCCTGGCCTACACGCTCGCCGAGGCACTGTGGCTCCACGAGACCGGGGTGAGCGACGACATCGTCGTGGCGTACCCCTCCGTCGACGGCGCGGCGCTGCAGCGGCTCACCGCCTCTCCGTCCGCGGCCGCGGCGATCACGCTCATGGTCGACGACCCGGCCCACCTCGACGCGGTCGACGCGACCCGGGCCTCGCTGGCCGTGCCGATCCGGGTCGCCCTCGACGTCGACGCCGGCCTGCGGCTCGGCGGGCAGCACATCGGCCCCAAGCGCTCGCCGCTGTTCGACACCGCCGACGTGCTCGCCCTGGCCCGGCGGGTGGTCGAGCGCGACGGCTTCCGCCTCGTCGGCGTGATGACCTACGAGGGGCAGGTCGCCGGCGTCCAGGACGACGTCCCGGACCAGCGCACCAAGTCCCTGCTCGTGCGACGCCTCAAGCAGGCGTCCATGGCCCAGCTCGCGGTGCGCCGCCGCGAGATCTCCGAGGCGCTGGCGGGGCTGGTCGACCTCGAGTTCTGGAACGGTGGCGGCTCCGGATCGGTCGAGGCCACCGCGGCCGACTCGGCCGTGACCGAGATCGCCGCCGGGTCCGGGCTGCTCGTGCCCGGGATCTTCGACCACTACGCCTCGTTCGAGCCCCGACCGGCCGCGTTCTTCGGCCTGCGCGTCTCGCGGAAGCCCTTGCCCACCCTCGCGACCGTCCACGGCGGCGGGCTGATCGCCAGCGGCGCCACCGGCGCGGACCGCTCGCCGGTGCCGTGGGCGCCGCCCGGCCTCCACCTCACCGGGCTCGAGGGTGCGGGCGAGGTCCAGACGCCGCTGACCGGTCACCCGGCGACCCTGCTGGCGATCGGCGACCTCGTGTGGTTCCGCCACGCCAAGTCCGGTGAGCTGTTCGAGCACGTGCGCGACGTGCACCTGGTCCGCGGGGAGACGGTCACCGACGTGGTGCCCTCCTACCGCGGCTGCGACCGTGCCTTCTGACCCGTACGACGTCGCACGGCTCGTCGCGGAGCGCGTCCTCGCCGGGCCGCCGACCCTCGGACCGGGGCGGCTCGTGTGCATCGACGGGTCCGCCGGGTCGGGCAAGACGACGCTGTCGGCCGCGCTCGCGACCGTCGTGCCCGGCGCTCAGGTGGTGCACTGCGACGAGCTCCTGCAGGGGTGGCGCGGGCTCCCGGGACTCGCCACGACGGTCCGGGCGTTGCTGACGCCTCTGGCGGCCGGCGAGGTCGGCCGGTGGCGGCGCTGGGACTGGCTCGCGGACGACTGGGCCGAGGTGCACGAGGTGCAGCCCGGAGGTCTCCTCGTGCTGGAGGGCGTCGGCGCCTGGTCGCCCGCCATCGCCGACCTGGTGGGCGTCCTCGTGTGGGTCGAGGCCGAGTCGTCGCTCCGGCTCTCGCGCGGCCTGGCGCGCGACGGCGAGCAGATGCGCGCGCACTGGGAGCAGTGGCGCCTCGACGAGGACGACCTCCACGCGCGGCTCGGGACCCGGGAGCGCGCGGACCTCGTCGTCACCACGGACTGAGGGCGCCTACTCGTCGAGGCGGTAGAAGTCCTGGCGGTGGGACGGCCTGAACCCTGCGCGCTCGTAGACGCCCAGCGCACCGGTGGGGTTGTGGGTGTCGACGTTGAGGCTGGCAGTGCTGTAGCCGGCGTCGCGCGCGAGGCGGAGGACCCGGGCCAGCAGCGCGGTGGCGAGGCCGCGGCCGCGGTGTCCGGGCAGGGTGCCGACGAACGGGACGTGGACCTCCCGACCCGTGCCGCCCGATGGGGGGACGGCGTACTCGTGCGCGAAGACGTAGGCGACCACGGAGCCCTCGCCGTCGCGGGCCACGGCCGAGAGGTGGTGCCGGCTGTGCGCGGACCGGACCATGAACATGGCCCAGAAGTCCGCGCTCATCGGCGTGCCGTCGGGATAGTCGGCGAACGCCGCGTTGTGCGCCAGGCGGAGCTCCTCGGCCCACTCGGCGTCGAACCCCGTCACGCTCACGCCGTCCGCCAGCGCGGGAGCGGGGATCGGCTGGCCCAGGTCCGCCACCATCAAGAAGCTGTGCCGGCCCGCCTCGAATCCGGCGGCCGTCAGGAGGGCGGCCTGGTCGTCGCGCCCCTCGAGCGCCGACGCGGCGTATCGCGCCGGGACGTCGGGTGCGGTCGCGGCGTGGATGGCCCGCGCGCGGTCCACGGAGCGGGTCAGCATGAGGGTTCCGATCCCCTCACCGAGGCGTTCGGGGTCGACGTCGCCGAAGAGGGTGAATCGCTGGCCAGACTCGTGGGCCAGGCCGGGGATCACCGTCGTGCAGGCCACGAGCCGGTCCCCGTCGAAGGCCCCCTCGAACACCGCGTCGGGCTTGTCGCGCATGATCTCGAGGATCTCGACGGCCCCCAGGCAGAAGCCGGTCGGGTGGTCGGCCTCGATCCGCAGCATCAGCGCGGCGAGGGTCTCGGCGTCGTCGGGCGCGAGGTCGCGGGTGGTGATGCCCATGCGCGGAGGCTAGCCCTGTCTAGGGTGGCCGTCATGGTGTTGCCGAGCGGAGAGCAGTACGAGATCTCGGCGGCCGGCTATGCCGCCGTCGTGACCGAGAGCGGCGCGGCCCTGCGCGGGCTCAGCCACCACGGTCGCGACCTCGTCGACGGCTTCGCCGACGACCAGATGTCCTCGGGTGGTCGCGGGCAGCTGCTGATGCCGTGGCCCAACCGGATCCGGGACGGGCGCTACTCGTTCGCGGGGCGCGAGCTGCAGCTCGGCCTGACCGACCCGAGTCGCGGCAACGCCTCGCACGGGCTCGCCCGCTGGGCGGCCTGGACCCCGGAGGAGCACACGGCCACCTCGGTCTCGCTGGTCTACCGCGTGATGGCGCAGTCGGGCTACCCCTGGGCGCTCGACCTCCACGTGCTCTACGACCTCTCCGCCGACGGGCTGGTGGTGACCCAGACGGCCACCAACCTCTCCCCCGAGCCGGCGCCCTACGCCTGCGGCGCCCACCCCTACCTCAAGGTGGGGTCGGCGATCGAGGACCTCGAGCTCCACGTGCCGGCGCGCAAGCGGGTGCTGGTGGACGACCGGTTGACACCGACGGGGAGCGAGCCGGTGTCGGGGGCGTACGACTTCACGTCGCCCCGCCGCATCGGTGACGCCGTGCTCGACGTCTGCCTCGGCGACCTCGACCGTGACGAGGGGCGCACCACCGTCCGGTTGGTGGACCCCACCGCCGATCGTGGCGTGGCCCTGTGGGTCGACGAGGGCCACCGCTGGCTCCAGGTCTTCACGCCTCCGTCCGAGGGACCCCGGCCGGGACTGGCGGTGGAGCCGATGACGGCACCCGCTGACGCCTTCAACTCCGGCACGGACCTCGTCATCCTCGCGCCGGCGGGCACCCGGGGCGACGAGCTTCTCCGTGTCGTGGGGCATCCACGCGATCTGACCGGCCCTGCTAGCGGCCGTCGGCTTCCTGGCGGTCGATGAGCGCCCGCACCTGGCGTACGCCGTCGCGGGCGCGCCTGCCGTCGGAGCCCTGGAACGCCATCGCCGAGATCGTGGTGCCGTCGGCGAGGTCGAGGGTCGCCCACGGGGCACCCGCCGGCAGGTGGATCGCGAGGACCTCCTCCCACTCGAGCTGGCGTGTCCGGAAGCCGTTGACCACGACGAGCGCCTCCATCTCGGCGGTGACCCGGGCGCGACCCAGCGCCCAGCCGCACGTGGCGAAGCCGGCGCCCATCACGCCGAGGGTCAGCCGCTGGAGGAAGGTGAAGCGGTCACGGACGGACTCGTCGAAGCCGAACCACGCCGCCGCGCACACCACCACGAGCATCAGCCCGAAGCCGATCACCGCCACCCGCACGCCGAACGGGCGCCACGTGTGCGGCAGCGACGGCAGGGCGGACCCGGGGCCGGGGCCCCGGCCCTCAGAGCCGGCAGGCATGGATGTCCGTGAGGAGGATGGCGCGCGCGCCGATGGAGTAGAGGTCGTCCATCAACCGCTGCGACCCGGCGCGCGGGACCATGACCCGCACGGCGACCCAGCCGGCCTTGCCCAGCGGCGAGATCGTCGGTCCCTCGCGGCCGGGCGCGAGCTCGGTCGCGGCGTCGAGGCGGGCCTGCTCGATGTCGTAGTCCATCATCACGTAGCTGCGGGCGACCAGCACGCCCTCCACGCGCCGGCGGAAGATCTCGAACTCGTCGGGGACCGTGCCACCGCGGGCGACGAGGACGGCCTCCGAGTCGAGGATCACCTCGCCGAAGGTGGCGAGCCCGGCGGACCGCAACGTCGACCCGGTCTCCACGACGTCGGCGATCACGTCGGCCACGCCGAGCTGGATGCTCGTCTCGACCGCGCCGTCGAGGCGGGTGACGGTGGCGTCGACGCCGTGCCGGAAGAGGTAGTCCTCGACCACGCCGACGTACGACGTCGCGATCCGCAGGCCGCCGAGGTCCTCCAGCGAGGAGTAGCGGCCGGTCGGGCCGGCGAAGTGGAAGCGCGAGCGGCCGAAGCCGAGGCTCATCACCTCGTCGGCCTTCGCGCCCGAGTCGAGCAGGAGGTCGCGTCCGGTGATGCCGGCGTCGAGCGTGCCCTCGCCGACGTAGAGCGCGATGTCGCGCGGACGGAGGTAGAAGAACTCGACGTCGTTCTCGGAGTCGACGAGCGCGAGCTCCTTGGAGTCGCTGCGCTGGCGGTAGCCGGACTCGCGGAGGATGTCGGTGGCGGACTGGGACAGCGATCCCTTGTTGGGGACGGCGATGCGAAGGGTCATGCGGCTCTCACCGGCTCCTGACAGGTGCTGGTCACAGGTGTGCGTAGACGTCGTCGAGGGTCAGCCCGGAGGCGAGCATGAGCACCTGCGCGTGGTAGAGCAGCTGGCTGATCTCGAGCGCCGTGGCGTCCTTGCCCTCGTGCTCGGCGGCCATCCAGGACTCGGCGGCCTCCTCCAGCAGCTTCTTGCCGATGGCATGGACGCCGGCGTCGAGCTGCTGCACGGTGCCGGACCCCTCGGGGCGCTCCACGGCCTTGGTGGACAGCTCTGCCCACAGGTCCTCGAACGTCTTCACGAGGACCAAGACTAGGCGGTCGCGCGCCCTCGCCCCGCGCCGGTCCGGGGAGGGGCCGCACCGGCGTCGCTGCCGGCGTCCGCGACACTGACCGCATGGACGAGATCACCGGGGCGCCCGACTGGGGCCGCCTCACCTGGCCGCGCGCCACCCGACGCCTCACCCTGCGGCCGGCGACGGCCGAGGACGCCGACGCGATGTTCGCCTACCGCTCGCTGGCGCCGGTCGCCCGCTGGATGACCCAGCAGCCGACCGACCCGGAGCAGTGGCGGACCGACTTCGGCAAGCGCAGCCCCTACGCGCTGATGATCCTGCTGGACGGCGAACCGGTCGGCGACCTGTTCCTCAAGACCGAGGACGCGTGGGCGCAGGCCGAGGTGCGCGACCACGCCCGCGACGTCTTCGCCGAGATCGGCTGGTGCCTGGCGCCCGCCCACGGCGGTCACGGCCATGCGACCGAGGCCGTCCGCGAGCTGCTCGCCATCGCCTTCGACGGCCTGGGGCTCCGTCGCGTGCACGCCATCTGCTTCGCGGACAACGAGCCGTCCTGGCGACTGATGGAGCGGATCGGCATGCGCCGCGAGGCGCACCACGTGCGCGACAACCTGCACCGCGACGGCGACTGGTACGACGGGCTCACCTACGCCCTGCTGGCCGACGAGTGGCGTGGTCGCTAGCTCGTGGGTCGCAGCCCGACGATGACCCGGGCCGTGTCGAGCGCCGCGGCGGTCGCCTCCCAGCCCTTGTCCTCGGACGACCCCTCGAGGCCGGCGCGGTCGATGGCCTGCTCCTCGGTGTCGCAGGTCAGCACGCCGAAGCCGACCGGCATCGCGTGGTCGACGCTGACCTGGGTCAGCCCGTCGGTCGCGGCCGAGCAGACGTAGTCGAAGTGGGGGGTGCCGCCGCGGATCACCACGCCGAGCGCCACCACCGCGTCGTACCCGGCCCGGGCCAGGGCTGCGGCGACGACCGGCAGCTCGAAGGTGCCCGGGACGCGGATGACCTCCGGCTCGCTGATGCCGTAGGCCGCGAGCGCGCGCTCGGCGCCCGTGACCAGGCCGTCCATCACCTGCGTGTGCCAGCTGGCCGCGACGACGGCGACGCGCAGGCCGCTCGCGTCGAAGGGCTGCGAGGTGGGTGCTCCAGCGCCACTCATGCTTGGTCTCCTGACTGCTCGGCGGTGTGCTCGAGCTGGTGGTCGGTGGCCAGCTCGACGAGCAGGTCGGGCAGGTCGTGGCCCATCCGGTCGCGCTTGGTCTGCAGGTAGGCCAGGTTGTGGTCGTTGGCGTGCGGCGTGAGCGGCACCCGCTCGGTCACGTGGATCCCGAAGTCCTCCAGACTGGCGGTCTTGTCGGGGTTGTTGGTCATCAGGCGGACCGAGCTCACCCCGAGGTCGCGCAGGACCTGGGTGGCCGTGCCGTAGTGCCGCGCGTCCGCGGGCAGCCCGAGGTCGAGGTTGGCGTCGACGGTGTCGCGGCCACCGTCCTGGAGCTGGTAGGCCTGCAGCTTGGCGACCAGGCCGATGCCGCGGCCCTCGTGGCCACGGAGGTAGACCACCACTCCCCTGCCCTCCGCGACGATCGTGCGCAGCGCCTCGTCGAGCTGGGGACCGCAGTCGCAGCGCTGGCTGCCGAAGACGTCGCCGGTGAGGCACTCGCTGTGCACCCGGGTCAGGACCGGCTCGCCGCCCGAGAGGTCGCCGTAGACCAGGGCGACGTGCTCGCTGTCGTCGATGGTGATGCGGTAGCCGTAGGCGGTGAACTCGCCGTGACGAGTCGGCAGGCGGGTCTCGGCGACCCGCTGGACGTGGCGCTCGTGCCGGCGGCGGTAGCGGACGAGGTCGTCGATCGAGATCATCGCCAGGCCGTGCTCGTCCGCGAACTCCCGCAGCTCGGGCGCACGCTTCATCGTGCCGTCGTCGTTGACGACCTCGACCAGCACACCCGCGGGGGTCAGGCCGGCCAGCTTGGCCAGGTCGACGGCCGCCTCGGTGTGGCCGCGGCGCACGAGCACCCCGCCCTCCCGGTAGCGCAGTGGGAAGACGTGCCCGGGGCGCGTCAGGTCCCACGGCTCGGTCGCGGAGTCGGCCAGCGTGCGTGCGGTGTGGGCGCGGTCGGCAGCGCTGATGCCGGTGCTGACGCCGTCGCGCGCGTCGACCGAGATCGTGTAGGCGGTGCGCAGCTTGTCCTTGTTGTGCGGGGTCATCAGCGGGATCTCGAGCCTCTCGAGCATGTCGCCGGGCATCGGCACGCAGATCACGCCGCTGGAGTGGCGGATCGTGAACGCCATCAGCTCGGGCGTGGCCCTGGCGGCGGCGAAGATGATGTCGCCCTCGTTCTCACGGTCCTCGTCATCGACGACCACGACGGCCTTGCCGGCCGCGATGTCGGCGATGGCCCGCTCCACCGGGTCGAGCCTGATGCTCATGCGGGGACCTCCTCGCGGTGGGACTCGCCGGTGTCGGAGGTGTCCACCACCGTCCGGCTCGCGCGCCACCACACGAAGAACCCGATGACCACGAAGACGGCGTAGAAGAGGTACATCCCGGCGGTCGGGTAGTACTCCGCCCGGACCAGCGAGGTGACGCCGACGACGTCGACCAGGATCCAGACGAGCCAGAACTCCACCCACCCGCGCGCCATGCCGTACGTCGCGAGCATCGAACCGGCGAGGATCCACGCCTCGGTGGTCGGACCCCACGAGCCGACCTGCAGCAGCAGGCCGTACGCGACGGCGTAGCCGACGACCCCGAGCACGAGGAGCTGGCCACGCTCGGACCAGGTGGCCCAACGCGGGGCGATCGCGCCCCCGTCGGAGGCGCCGCCGGCGTTGCGCAGCCGCGCCCAGCGCCACCAGCCGTAGAGGGACACGGCCGCGAAGAACACCTGCCGCCCGGCCTGGCCCCACAGCGGCTCGGACACCGCGCCCGACAACTCGCCGGTGGCGAAGACGGTGAAGAGGAGGACGTTGCCGATCAGACCGACCGGCCACGCCCACACGACGCGCTTCATCCCGAGGATCGCGCTGGCCAGGCCGAAGAGGTTGCCGATCACCTCGCGGGCGCCCAGCTCACCTCCCGGCACGGGGATGGTGCCGTCGATCAGCCACTCGAGCGGGGTCATCGGGGGTCCTCCTGTGAGGTGGTCCGTGGGGTCGGTGCTGGGGTGAAGCGGTCGACGAGGCCGCTGGCGAGCAGCTTCTCGACGTGCTTGGCGATGACGTCGGCCTCGAGGTTGACCAGGTCGCCGGGTCGGCGGCTGCCGAGCGTCGTCCGGGCCAGGGTCTCGGGGATGAGGCTGACGGTGAAGCTCGACTCGCGTGCCTCCACGACGGTGAGGCTCACGCCGTCGACGGAGATCGAGCCCTTGTCGACGAGGTAGCGCGCGAGGTGTGCCGGGAGGGAGATCTCCACGACGTCCCAGTGCTCGCTGGGCGAGCGGGAGATGACCTCGCCGACACCGTCGACGTGTCCCTGGACGATGTGCCCGCCGAGGCGCTTGTCGACGGTGACCGCGCGCTCGAGGTTGACCCGGTCGCCCGGTGCGACGCCCACGAGCGACGTCTTGTCGAGCGTCTCCTGCATCAGGTCGGCGGTCCACCGGCCCTCGCCGAGCTCGGCGACGGTCAGGCAGCAGCCGTTGACCGAGATCGAGTCGCCCAGGCGCGTGCCCTCGAGCACGGTGGCGGCCTCGACGGTGAGCCGGATGGCGTCGCCCTGGTCGGTGACCTCGGCGATCGTGCCGAGCTCCTCGACGATTCCGGTGAACATCAGTTCCTCCTCGTGGTGGGCCTCATGGGCCCCGTGGTGGGTCTCATGGTGAGGCGCACGTTGGTGTCCTCGCCGTCGTGGCCCTGCAGGACGGTGACGTCGCTGACGTGCAGGTGCAGGGCGTCGGCGATGGTGGCGATGCCGAGGTCCGCGACCGCACTGGTGCCGGCGCCGAGCAGCATCGGGGCGACGTAGGCGACGACCTCGTCGACCAGCCCAGCGGCCAGGAAGGCCCGGGCGAGGGTGGGACCGCCCTCGAGGAACACGTGCTGGCGGTCCAGCTCGTGGAGCCGGGCGAGTGCCTCCTCGGGGTCGCGGGTGCGCAGCTGCACGGTCTCGGCGCGGTCGTTGAGGACCCGACGGTCCGCGGCGAGGTCGCGCAGGCCCATCACCGCGCGCAGGGGCTGCACCGCCACCGGCTGGTCGACCTCGTCGCGCACGGTGAGCTCGGGGTCGTCGACCTCGACGGTGTGGGTGCCGACGAGCATCGTGTCGCACAGGGAGCGCAGGCGGTGGGTGTCGAGCCGGGCCGCGCGGCTGGAGACCCAGCGGCTCGTGCCGTCCGCGGCGGCGCTGCGACCGTCGAGGGTGGCGGCGAACTTCCAGGTGACGAAGGGGCGACGGCGGGCGACGGCGAAGGTCCAGGCCCGGTTGATCGCCTGTGCCTCGTCGATCATCTCGCCGCCGACGACCTCGACGCCCGCCGCGCGCAACCTGCCGGCGCCGCCGACGGCCACAGGGTTGGCGTCGGGCTGGGCGTAGACGACACGACGTACGCCGGCGGCCAGGAGCGCCTCGCTGCACGGCCCGGTGCGCCCGGTGTGGTTGCACGGCTCGAGGGTGACGACGGCGGTCGCGCCCCGGGCGGCCGCACCCGCCTCCGCGAGCGCGGCGGCCTCGGCGTGGGGCGTGCCGGCTCCGCGGTGGAAGCCCTCGGCGATCGTCGTGCCGTCCGGGGCGAGCAGGACGCAGCCGACCCGCGGATTGGGTCCGAGCGGCACCCCCGGGGTGACGGCGAGCGCCAGCGCGCGCCGCATGGCGCTGCGCTCTGCCTCGCTGGTCGTCATCTCCGCCTCCGGTCCGTCGATGCGGACTCAGGGGGGCGGTGGACGCTTCACGTCCCGCTCTCGCAGGGACGCGTGGAGCCGTCCGCGTGCACTTCTCATCCGGACTGTGACCGTCGGTCCAGGAGTTCCACCTGGTCAACCGGCCACTGGCTGTGGTCGGGTCGCGGACTGTGACCGCCGGTGCGGAGTTCCACCGCCCCCAGAGCACGCAAGCTCTTCGTGGTCGCAACTCTGCCACAGCCGGGACCAATCCCTGACCGGTGACCACGCGTGACGTGCGCAACAGTGCCGAGGGGTGGCTCGGCGCGGGCCATCACCCGGCCGGCGCGGTCAGACCTGGTCGAGGAACCGGTCGAAGACGCGTGCCCCGAACTCGAGGGCGTCGACCGGCACCCGCTCGTCGACGCCGTGGAAGAGGGCGGTGAAGTCCAGCTCGGCGGGCAGGCGCAGCGGCGCGAAGCCGTAGGAGCGCATGCCCAGCTTGCGGAAGTGCTTGGCGTCCGTGCCGCCGCTCATGAGGAAGGGCGCGACCAGGGCGTCGGGGTCCTCGGCGAGGAGGCTCCGGGTCATCGCCGTCACGAGGTCGCCGTCGTACGGCGTCTCCCACGGGTCCTGCTTGGACTCGAACGCGAAGTCGATGCCGTCCCCGGCCAGCTCGTGCAGGGTCGCGAAGAACTCGTCCTCGTAGCCCGGCAGGAAGCGGCCGTCGATGGTGGCCTGCGCGTCGGTGGGGACGACGTTGGTCTTGTAGCCGGCCCGGAGCATCGTGGGGTTGGCCGTGTTGCGGATGACCGCCCCGAGCATGCGGGCGGCGTCGCCGAACTCCTCGACCAGCGCCTCGGCGTTGTCGGGCGTCGCCTCGGTGCCGGCGAGCTCGCCGACGGTCGCCAGCAGGACCTCCATGGTCGGCGTGAGCCGCACCGGCCACTGGTGGGCGCCGATCCTCGCGACCGCGCCGGCGAGACGGGTGACGGCGTTGTCGTCGTTGATCATCGAGCCGTGCCCGGCGCGTCCGCGGGCGGTGAGCCTCATCCAGGCCATGCCCTTCTCGGCGGCCTCGATGAGGTAGACGCGTCGGCCGCGCACGGTCGCGGAGAAGCCGCCCACCTCGCCGACGGCCTCGGTGCAGTCCGCGAGAAGGTCGGCGTGCTCGTCGACCAGGATCCCGGCGCCGTGGTGGCCACCCGCCTCCTCGTCGGCCGTGAAGCAGAGCACCACCTCGCGGTCCGGTGCGGCGTCCGCGGCCGCGCGGGCGCGGACGACGCTGAGCAGCATCGCGTCGAAGTCCTTCATGTCGACGGCGCCGCGGCCCCAGACCTGGCCGTCCTTGATCTCGCCGCTGAAGGGATCGACCTGCCAGTCGGAGGCCTCGGCCGGTACGACGTCGAGGTGGCCGTGGAGCAGGAGCGGGGCGCGCCCGTCACCCCCGCCCCAGCGGGCGATGACGTTGGCCCGGCCGGGTCGGCCCTCGATGACCTGGCTCTCGATCCCGACCTCGTCGAGCAGTGTCGCGACATGCTCGGCGGCCTTGCGCTCCCCCGGTCCGTCATCGGTCCCGTAGTTGGACGTGTCGATGCCGATGAGCTCCTGGCACAGCCTCACCACCTCGGCCGCGGGGTCGTAGGAGAGGTCCCGGGAAGGTGGTGCCGAGCGGTCGTCCATGCCGTCCATCCTGCCCCACTGGTGAGCACCGTCCCCGATTGAATGTCGAGCCATTCGCTTTGCTACTGTTCTCCAGCACTCGTCCGGGTGGCGGAATTGGCAGACGCGCTAGCTTGAGGTGCTAGTGCCCGTATTAGGGCGTGGGGGTTCAAGTCCCCCCTCGGACACTGAGAAGGCTCCGGCTCCACGGAGCCTTTTCTTCATTTCGCGGCACGATCCGTGCACGCACGACGAAGGGACCCCGGGTCGGCGACCCGGGGTCCTTCGCGTACGCCGTACCTCCGTCCGGCTCAGTCGCCGAACGCCTTGACGACGGCTTCGTCGATGGTGGTCTTCGGGCCGGTGAACCACCTCTTCGCCGAGACCTGCCACCAGATCGCCAGGAGCGCCAGCGACGCGAGGGTGACCAACGGGGCGTAGTTGACGAACTTCCACGCGAAGTCGGACTCGCTGAAGGGGTTCCCGGCCGGGACGAACGGCATCGAGAGGTAGAAGATCACGATCACGATCTCGGCGACGGCGACGAGGTTCATCCACTTGTACTTCGACCCGTTGTTCCACGCACCCACCTCGAACCGGTCACCGTGCTTCCAGCGCAGCCAGATCGGGATGGCGAAGGCGAGGTAGAGCCCCATCACCGCGATCGAGGTGACGGCGTAGAAGGCGACCGGGACGATGAGCGGTGCCTCCGGCGTCCCGATGTTGACCTCGACCAGCGCGGGCAGCGTGACGACCGCGGCGCAGACCGCGACGAACATCACGGAGTTGGCGGGGACGCGCAACGCGGTGAGCTTCTTCAGCGTGTTGGAGCCGGGGATGGCTCCGTCCCGGCTGAAGGCGAAGGTCATCCGCGACGCCGAGGTCATGCACGAGGTCGCGCAGAAGAACTGGGCCGAGGCCGAGATGAAGAGGACCAGGCCTGCCCAGTTGGCGCCCATCGACTGCACGAAGATGTAGGCCACCCCGCCCGCGCCGACGCCGGCGTTGTCGGGGTTTCCGCTGGCGTCGTCGGGGATGGCGAACACGACCGTCAGCAGCAGGATGTAGCCGCCGATCACCGAGTAGAGGATCGACTGCCAGATGCCCTTGGCGGCCGCGGTCGAGGCCGACGCCGTCTCCTCCGACAGGTGCGCGCAGGCGTCGAAGCCGGTGATCGTGTACTGCGTCAGCAGGAAGCCGAAGGGAACGATGGCGAACCAGAACCCGAGCGTGCCGGTCTCGCCACCGAAGTAGCCCGAGTTGTTGAAGCGCTCGGTGAAGACGTAGCTGAACGACTGGTGCTGCTCGGGGACGAACAGCAGGATCACCACGATCGCCGCTGCACCCACGACGTGCCACCACACCGACACGTTGTTCATGACCGCCATCAGGTGGCTGCTGAAGATGTTCAGCACCGACACCAGCAACAGGACGATCAAGAAGATGACGAACACGCGGGTCAGCGAGTAGTCCGCGGCGAAGCCCTCGGACCAGGTGCTGATCGTGAGGTCGATGAAGGTCGCGCATCCGTACGAGACACCGGCGGTGACGGCGACGAGTCCGATCAGGTTGAGCCAGCCGGTGAAGAAGCCGGCCGCCGGCCCGCCGAGCTTGGCGGCCCACCAGTAGATGCCGCCGGAGGTCGGGTAGGCCGAGACCAGCTCGGACATCGTGAAGCCGATGATCAGGATGAAGATGCCGAGGATCGGCCAGGACCAGGAGATCGAGATCGGGCCGCCGTTGTTGAAGCCGGCACCGAAGTTGGTGAAGCAGCCGGCGAGGATCGAGATGATGGAGAACGAGATGGCGAAGTTGGAGAACCCCGACCACGAGCGGTTCAGCTCCTGGCTGTAGCCGAGCTTGGCGAGGTGCTTCTCGTCATCGGTCAGTTCGCGCTCTCGGGCGGACTCTGCAGCGGACATGGGCGCACCTCTCGCGGGCGTCAGTGGGTGATCGGCACCGTAGACCTGGCCCGCAGCGGCCGTAAAGGGTCCTGACGAAAATTGGTCTGAACTCCGACCATTGACGTGTCGGTCAAACGTGCACAGACTGGCCCGCATGACCGCCCAGCCGCACGAGCACCTCACCGCAGCGGTGCTTCGGCCGGTGCGCGGGCACCACGCGTTCGAGGGCTGCGTCGAACAGCTCGCGACGGCCATCCGTCTCGGCGTCTACCCCGTCGGCAGCCTTCTCCCTCCCGAGCGGGAGCTCGCCGAGCGGCTCGCGATCAGTCGCGCGACGCTGCGCGAGGCGATCGCGGCCCTCCGCGAGGCCGGCCTGGTCGAGACGAGGCGCGGCCGCGGCGGCGGGTCGACCGTGACGTCCCAGTCCCGCGGCCGCTTCCGCGGCGGCCTCTCGAAGGTGTCGACGGCCACCAAGTCCGAGTGGCTCGACGCGCTGGAGTTCCGCCGGGTCGTCGAGCCCGGTGCCGCACACCTCGCGGCCAGCCACGACCTCTCGGACGCCGACCGCGCCCGGCTCACCGAGACGGAGGCGGCGGTCAACGGCGCCTCCGGCAAGCGCGCCCATCGTCAGGCCGACTCCCGGCTCCACCTCACCATCGCCTCGCTGAGCGGCTCGGCCAGGCTCCAGGAGGCCGTCACCTCGGTGCAGTCGACCCTGGACTCGATGCTCGGTGCGATCCCGTCGCTCGAGCCCAACATCGGCCACTCGCACCGCCAGCACCGCCTGATCTGCACGGCCATCCTCAACGGGCGTCCCGAGCGCGCTCGGAAGGTGATGGAGGACCACTGCGACGACACCGCGGCGCTGCTGCGCGGCCTGCTCGTCTGAGACGTACGAGGAGACCACGTGAGCACACGCAACGACCGCCACCTGACCATGGAGGACCTGCGGGTCCGCATCGAGGCCGGCGACGTCGACACCGTCGTCCTCGCATTCACCGACATGCAGGGGCGGCTGCAGGGCAAGCGGCTGCACGGCCGCTACTTCCTCGACCACGTCGTGGGGCACGGCACCGAGGGGTGCAACTACCTCCTGGCCGTCGACGTGGACATGAACACCGTCGACGGCTACGCGATGACGTCGTGGGACCAGGGCTACGGCGACATGGAGTTCGTCATGGACGAGCAGACCATCCGGCTGCTGCCGTGGCTGCCCGCGACGGCGATGGTCCAGTGCGACCTCGAGTGGGCCGACCACGGACCGGTGGTGGCCAGCCCCCGCGCGATCCTCAAGACCCAGCTGGACCGGCTCGCCGAGCGCGGCCTGGTCGCGATGGCCGGCACCGAGCTGGAGCTGGTGGTCTACGAGGACACCTACGAGGAGGCCTGGCGCAAGGGCTACCGCGACCTGACCCCCGCCAACCAGTACAACGTCGACTACTCGATCCTCGGCACCACCCGCGTCGAGCCCCTGCTCCGCGACATCCGCAACCACATGTACGCCGCCGGCCTGGACGTCGAGGGCGCCAAGGGCGAGTGCAACTTCGGCCAGCACGAGGTCGGCTTCCTCTTCAACGACGCCCTCACCACCGCCGACAACCACGTCGTCTACAAGAACGCGGCGAAGGAGATCGCCGCCCAGCACGGCCGTTCGATCACGTTCATGGCCAAGCCCAACGAGCGCGAGGGCAGCTCGTGCCACATCCACCTGTCGCTGCGCGGCGCCGACGGCGAGCTGGTGTTCTGGGACGCGGACACCGACGCACGTACGCCGCTCTACGACCGGTTCATCGCGGGCGTGCTGGCGACGGCCGCCGACTTCACGCTGTTCTTCGCGCCCAACATCAACTCCTACAAGCGCTTCGCCGAGGGGTCGTTCGCCCCGACCACGCTCGGCTGGGGGCTCGACAACCGCACCTGCGCGGTGCGCCTGGTCGGCCGTGGTGCCGGCGCCCGGATGGAGAACCGCATCCCCGGTGCCGACGCCAACCCCTACCTCGCCCTCGCGGCCATGATCGCCGGCGGCCTGCACGGCCTCGACCAGGAGCTCGAGCTCGAGCCGGAGCTGGCGGGCAACGCCTACACCTCCGACAAGCCGCGCGTGCCCAGCACGATGGGCGCCGCCCGGGAGCGGTTCCAGTCCTCGAAGGTGGTGCGCGCGGCCCTGGGCGACGAGGTCGTGGACCACTACGCCAACATGGCCGACATCGAGCTGGCGGCCTACAACGCTGCCGTCACCGACTGGGAGCTCGTGCGCGGCTTCGAGAGGCTCTGACCCGTGAGCACCCTGATCAACCCGACGACGGGCGAGGAGCTCGACGACTCTCCCGACTCGGCCTCCCTCGAGGACGCCGATGTTGTCATCGCCCGGGCGCACGAAGCCTTCCCCGCCTGGCGTGACGTCGCCCCGGGCGAACGGGCCCGCCTGCTGCGGGCCTTCGCGGCCGTCGTCGACGAGCACCTCGAGGAGCTCGCGCAGCTGGAGGTCCTCAACGCCGGCCACACCATCGGCAACGCCCGCTGGGAGGCCGGCAACGTCCGCGACTGCCTCAACTACTACTCGGCGGCACCCGAGCGTCTCTTCGGCCGTCAGATCCCCGTCGCCGGCGGGATCGACGTGACGTTCCACGAGCCGCTCGGCGTCGTCGGCATCATCGTGCCCTGGAACTTCCCGATGCCGATCGCCGCGTGGGGCTTCGCGCCGGCGCTAGCCGCCGGCAACACCGTCGTGCTGAAGCCGGCGGAGCTGACCCCGCTGACCGCGATCCGGATCGGCGAGCTCGCCCTCGAGGCGGGCCTGCCCGAGGGCGTGCTCAACGTCGTCCCCGGCAAGGGCTCCGTCGTCGGCGAGCGCTTCGTCACCCACCCGCTCGTGCGGAAGGTCTGCTTCACCGGGTCCACCACCGTGGGCAAGCAGGTCATGGCCGGCTGCGCCGACCAGGTGAAGCGGGTGACGCTCGAGCTCGGTGGCAAGAGCGCCAACATCGTCTTCGCCGACACCGACGTCGCCGCGGCGGCCGCCAGTGCGCCGTACGCCGTCTTCGACAACGCCGGCCAGGACTGCTGCGCGCGTTCCCGGATCCTGGTGCAGCGCACGGCGTACGACGAGTTCGTCGGCCGCCTCGAGACGTCGGTCAGGGCGTTGCGGGTCATCGACCCCGCCGACGAGCAGAGCGAGATGGGCCCGCTGGTCTCGGCCGGGCAGCGCGACTCCGTGCAGGCCTACCTCGACCGGGCCAGTGTCGCCTTCACCGGCAGCGCCCCGGACGGGCCGGGATGGTGGCTGCCCCCCACAGTGGTGGAGTCCCGGGACACCAGTGAGCCCGTGTGGCGCGAGGAGGTGTTCGGCCCGGTCGTGGCCGTGATGGCCTTCGACGACGAGGACGAGGCAGTGGCGCTCGCCAACGACACCGAGTACGGCCTGTCCGGCTCGATCTTCACCGCCGACGTCGGCCGGGCCCTGCGCATGGCGCGTCGCGTCGAGGCCGGCAACCTGTCGGTCAACAGCCACTCCTCGGTGCGCTACTGGACCCCCTTCGGCGGCTACAAGCAGTCCGGTCTCGGCCGCGAGCTCGGTCCGGACGCACCCAACGCGTTCACCGAGGAGAAGAACGTGTTCATCGCCCACTGATCCCCCGGGGTCCCCACTGATCGAGCTCCACGGAAAGGAACCTGGCATGGCAGGACGCATCGAGGGCAGGACCGCAGTGGTCACGGGCGGTTGCAGCGGCATCGGCCTCGCGACCGTGCGCCGGTTCGTCGAGGAGGGCGCCAGGGTCGTGGTCGGCGACATCGACGACGCCGCCGGGGCCACGCTGGCCGCCGAGCTGGGCGGCCCCGAGGTGGTGACGTACGTCCACGTGGACGTGACCTCGAAGGAGGAGGTCGACGCATTGTTCAGGACGGCCAAGGACACCTACGGCTCGGTGGACATCGCCTTCAACAACGCCGGCATCTCGCCGCCGGAGGACGACTCGATCCTCGACACCGACCTCGAGGCCTGGCGCCGCGTGCAGGAGGTCAACCTGACCAGCGTCTACCTGTGCTGCAAGGCCGCGCTCCCCTACATGCTCGAGCAGAAGCGCGGCTCGATCATCAACACCGCCTCCTTCGTGGCGGTGATGGGAGCCGCCACCTCGCAGATCTCCTACTCCGCGTCCAAGGGCGGCGTGCTGTCGATGTCGCGCGAGCTCGGCGTGCAGTTCGCCCGCGAGGGCGTACGCGTCAACGCGCTGTGCCCGGGTCCGGTCAACACGCCGCTGCTCAAGGAGCTGTTCGCCAGCGACGCGGAGCGCGCCGCCCGCCGGCTCGTGCACGTGCCGATGGGCCGGTTCGGCGAGCCCGAGGAGATGGCCAACGCCGTGCTGTTCCTCGCCTCCGACGAGTCGAGCTTCATGACGGCCAACACCTTCCTGGTCGACGGCGGCATCTCCGGCGCCTACGTCACGCCGCTCTGAGCCGCCGAGATGGATGCTCCCGTCGTCGGGCTGACGACCTACCGCCAGCAAGCCGCGTGGGGTGTGTGGAACACCCGCGCCGACCTGTTGCCCACGGAGTACGCCGCCTCGGTGGAGGCCGCCGGTGGCGTACCCCTGCTGCTGCCACCCGTCGAGCTGCCCGCCGCGGCTGCTCGGGTGGTGTCGCGCCTGGACGCGCTGGTGGTCACCGGCGGCGCCGACGTCGACCCGGGGAGGTACGGCGAGGAGCCGCACCCGCGCACGGCGGGCTGGCAGGCCGATCGGGACGACTGGGAGCTCTCGCTGCTGACGGCCGCCGCGGAGGCGGACCTGCCGGTGCTGGGGATCTGCCGCGGGATGCAGCTGATGGCCGTGCATGCAGGCGGGACGCTCGTCCAGCACACCCCCGACGTCGTGGGGCACGAGACGCACTCGCCCGGCGGCGACGCCTACGGCGCCGTCGCGGTCGAGACCGAGCCGGGGTCCAGGCTCGCGCGGCTCGTCGGTCCGCGCGCCGAGGTGAGCTGCCACCACCACCAGTCCGTCGCCAGCCATCCGGGCTTCGCGGCCGTCGCGCGCGCCGACGACGGGACCGTCGAGGCGATGGAGGCCATCGGCGACCGCTACTGCCTCGCCGTCCAGTGGCACCCGGAGACCCGCACGGAGATCGGGCTGATGGCCGGCCTGCTGGAGGCGGCCCGCGCACACGCCGTACGGCTCGGACGCTAGGCGTGGCGCTCGCGCCGCCGCCGCAACGTGCCGGGAAGCGTGAGCACCAGGGCCAGCAGGATGCCGACGACCATGCCGATCGAGTTGGCCGCGACGTCGCGCGGGTCGGAGACGCGGCCCGGGATCGAGCGCTGGACGTTCTCGATCATCGAGGTGAGCACCACGCCGGCGGCCAGGGCCACCCACCACAGGCGCGAGCCGACGAGGAGCAGCAGGAACACCCCGAGCGGGACGAACAGCGCGATGTTGGCCAGGAACTCGACCCGCTCGACGCTGAGCCTGCTGGTGAGCGGTCCGAGGTCGGGGTAGCGCTCCAGCCGCGCCAGGACGCGTGCGGCCAGGCGCGAGTAGTCGGGCTGCTCCGACGCCGGGGTGAGGGTGACCAGCCCGACGAATCCGAGGTAGCCGATGGTCAGGGCGCTCAGGAAGGGATGTCGGTGCAGCACCCGCCCATCATCCGGGTGGGGCAAGGGGCGCGGGCGTCGGTGCCGTCCGGGAGGCTGTCCCCATGACCCGGGTCCACCTCTCCCGCCTGCCGGCCGAGCGCGTGCTCGTGACCGACGGCGGAGCGGAGCAGGTGGTCGCGATGGCCGACCTGCCGGCGCACGTCGGCGCGCGTGAGACGGAGTCGCCGGAGCCGCCCCGCTGGGTGTGGGACGACACCGCGCGGTGGTATCCCACGCTGCTCGCGGCCGGCGTCCGGGTCGCGCGGTGCCACGACCTGCGGCTGTGCCGCCGCCTGCTCGTGCGCGCACCCGCGGTCGACCCCGACCTCCTGCGCGGCGAGGAGTCGGCACACTGGGACCGGCTCGGACCGGCCGTCGCCACGGAGCCGGTGCTGTTCAGCGCCGACGACACGACCGAGCACCTGCGCGCCGACCTCGAGGACGCCCGGCAGCAGGCCGCGGTCGCGGCGTCCCCGGAGGTTGCCCGGCTCGGCCTGCTCCTGGCCGCCGAGTCGGCCGGAGCGCTCGTCGCCGCAGAGATGACCCACGCCGGGGTGCCGTGGCGGGTGGACGTGCACGAGCGGCTCCTCACCGACCTGCTGGGCCCCCGGCCGCCGCGCGGCGCACGACCGAGGCTGCTGGAGGAGCTGGTGGCCGACGTGCGCCGGCTCCTCGACGCCCCCGGGCTCAATCCCGACTCCCGCCCCGAGCTGCTGGTCGCGCTGCACCGGGCAGGCATCGAGGTGGCCGACACGCGCCGCTCCACCCTGCGCGGCGTCGAGCACCCGGTGGTCGAGCCCCTGGTGCGCTACAAGCAGCTCGCACACCTCTTCCAGACCAACGGCTGGTCCTGGATCGACCAGTGGGTCAGCGGCGGCCGGTTCCGCCCGTCCTACCAGCCCGCGGGCTCGGCGACGGGCCGGTGGTCGTCCAACGGCGGCGGCGCCCTGTCGTTCCCCGTGCAGGTGCGCTCCGCGGCCGTCGCCGACGAGGGCTGGGTCCTCGTCGTCGCCGACGTTGCCCAGCTCGAGCCGCGCGTGCTCGCCGGCATGAGCGGCGACCGGGCGCTCGCCCGCGCGGCCCGCGGCGCCGACCTCTACCAGGGCATGGTGGACGACGGGGCGGTCGCTACCCGGCAGGATGCCAAGCTCGGCCTCCTCGGCGCGATGTACGGCGCGACGAGCGGCGAGAGCGGACGGATGGTGGCGGGCCTGACCCGTCGCTATCCGGAAGCGTTCGGCCTGGTCGAGGACGCCGCCCGCGCCGGCGAGCGGGGGCAGGTCGTCCGCACGCTGCTGGGGCGCGGCTCCCCGGCACTCGGCGGCGCGTGGCAGGAGTCCCCCGACGCGCCGCCGGCCGATCTCGACAGCCAGGACAGGCACCGGCGCGCCTACGGCCGGTTCACCCGCAACTTCGTCGTGCAGGGCACCGGCGCCGAGTGGGCCCTGTGCTGGATCGCCGACCTGCGCAACCGGCTCTGGCGCCTCGGGGACGAGGGTCGGCTCGAGTCCCGTCCGCACCTGGTCTTCTTCCTGCACGACGAGGTGGTGGTGCACGCCCCCGCCGACCTGGCCGACGCCGTCGCGACCGAGGTGACGGCGGCAGCCGCGACGGCCGGCGCGCTGCTGTTCCGTGAGCTTGCGGTCGACTTCCCGCTCAACATCTCCGTCGTGAGGTCCTACGCGGAGGCCGGCAAGCCGGGCGCCGCGGGCGCGGCGACGGGTGGCCCCGAGCTCCCGTCCGACCTATCGTGAGCAGATGAGCGATGGAGCGCAGGACGCCGCCGAGCCGGACCTCACCGACATGTTCGACGCGGACGCGGGGCCGGGGCTGGTGTGCCGGGTGTGCGGGTCGCTGGTCTCCGACGCGGGCACCTACCCGCGCGCGCACTGGGACTGGCACGAGGCGTCCAACGGCGCCTGAGGCGCACCCGGAGTCAGGCGCCCTGGCCCAGCGGCTCGATCTCGCCCCGTTCGACGAGGTCCTCCAGCGCCAGCCGGCACCCCGACTGCCACCGGCCGTCGGCGTCCTCGAACGAGACCACCGCCTCGCCCGAGCACTCCGCACCCGCCGATTCGCCGTGGTAGGAGCAGCGGCCACCGGCGGCGTAGGAGTCGGACTCGTGCAGCTCGGGGTCGTACGTCTGCGACGGATGCATGGCACACCTCCCTCCTCCCAGAATGCCACTCCGGACGCCCCGCCTCTAGGTTTGCTCCCATGAGCCAACCGCTGCGCATCGGCTTCGTCACCGGTGCCACCCCGGACAAGTGGGCGCGGCACTGGCGCGACCGCCGCCGCGAGCCCCTGGAGCTGGTGCCCGTGACGGAGACCGAGCAGACCGACGGCGTACGCGACGGCACCCTCGACATGGCGCTGGTGCGGCTGCCCGTCGAACGCGAGGGCCTGCACTGCGTGACCCTCTACGACGAGCTGCCCGTCGCCGTCGCCTCGCGGGAGCACGTGCTGGCGGCCGCCGACGAGGAGGTGAGCACCGCCGACCTCGTGGACGAGCAGCTCGTACGCCCCCACGCGAGCGGCTGGCGACCCGAGGCCGAGCAGCTCGACTGGCCGCCGATGACCGAGCAGGAGGCAGTCGAGACGGTCGCCGCCGGGACGGGGATCGTGATCCTGCCGATGTCGGTCGCGCGGCTGCACCAGCGCAAGGACGTGGTGACGCGCGTCGTGTCCGACCTCGAGCCCACGACGATCGCCCTCGTGTGGCGCGTCGATCGCGACGACGAGGTCACCCAGACGTTCGTCGGCGTGACGAAGGGACGTACGGCGAACTCCTCGCGGTGAGTGCAGGGCCCCTTGGAGGGGTACCGGCTTCGTGAGCGGACCACAGCGTCCGCCCAGGAGGAGGAGCGGCATGCGCATCGTGATCACCGGCGCCAGCGGCAACGTCGGAACGGCCCTGCTGCGACGACTGGTCGAGGAGGGCCAGCACGAGATCGTCGGGGTCGTGCGCCGTCCGCCCGCCTCGGGCGAGCCGTACGGCGACGTGGAGTGGTCGACGGTCGACCTGACGCGCGACGAGGGCAGCTCGCTGGTCGACGCGTGCCGCGGCGCCGACGCGGTCGTGCACCTGGCGTGGGGGTTCCAGCCGTCGCACCGGGAGGACTACCTCCGCGAGCTCGGTGTCGGCGGGACTCGACGCGTGATCGAGGCGGCCACCGAGGCGGAGGTGCCGCACCTCGTGCACATGTCCTCGGTCGGCGCCTACTCGCCCAAGCGCGACGACGAGCCCGTCGACGAGACGTGGCCGACCCTGGGGGTCCCGACCTCCATGTACAGCCGGCACAAGGCCGCAGCGGAACGGCTGCTCGACCGTCTCGAGCGCGAGCGCCCAGATGTCGTCGTCACACGGATGCGGCCGGGGATCGTGGGCCAGCGGGGGGCCGGCAGCGCACTGCTGCGCTACGGGCTGCCGGCGATCGTCCCGTCCGCACTGCTGTCGCACGTGCCGGTGGTGCCGCTGGACAGGCGTCTGGCCGTCCCCATGGTGCACGCCGACGACGTGGCCGACGCCATCGCCCGGGTGATCCAGGACCAGGCGCCTGGGGCCTTCAACCTGGCCGCGGCACCCGCGATCACGGCGGAGCACATCGCCGGGACGCTGGGGGCGCGGCTCGTCCATGTTCCGTCCGCCGCGGTCCGCGCTGCCGTGTCAGCCAGCTGGCACGTGCGCGTGCAGCCGCTCGACCCGGGCTGGATCGACATGGCCTACGCGCTGCCGCTCCTGGACTCGACGCGGGCGGGGTCGGAGCTGGGATGGTCGCCCTCGACGGATGCCCTGTCGACGCTCGCCGAGACCGTCGCGGGCATGCAGGAGCAGGCGTCCGAGCGGTCACCCGTGCTGCGCGCACGCACGGTGGGCGGTGCGCTGGTGCGCGCCTTTCGCAAGGGACCGGTCAGCAGTCGACGCGAGCCGTGAGCTGGGTGTGCTGAGCCGGTGTCCCACTGGGCGGCCGGCCGTCGGTGGAGCGTCGATGCCTCCCGTCGAACGACGTACTAGATCACATGCCCGCCGTTGACGGTGATGCGCTGGCCAGTGATGAAGCCGCCCGCGCTCGACGCCAGGTGCCCGACCATCGCGGCCACGTCCTCCGGCGTCCCCATCCGACGCAATGGCACCTCTGCCGCGTAGGAGTCGGAGTCGATGCCGGCGTGGCGCTCGACGGGAATCCATCCGGGCTGGACGAGATTGACCGTGATCCCGTGCGGGCCCAGTTCCTTCGCCCACACCTTGGTGAGTCCGACCTGGGCATTCTTCGCTGCCACGTACGCCGACATGAGAGGTGCGGCCCGGTCCGCGAGATCGGAACCGATCAGGATGACCCGCCCGTCACCGGAGGCCCGCATGCTGGGGAGGGCTGCCTGTACGAGCAGGGTGGGACTCTTGACGAAGAACTCCAGCTGGTCGAGGTGGGTACGCCAGGTCAGGTCGTCCACGCTGACTTCCGGCTGCGAGCCGGTGGCGTTGGCGACGACCGCGGTGACCGGGCCGAGTGCGTCGGTGACCTCGGCGATCAGGCCGGCCACCCCGTCCTCGGTGACGACGTCAGCGCCGAACGCTTCAGCGGTGCCGCCGCCCTCTCGAATTCGCGCGACGACGGAATCTGCGGCCGCCCGGCCGCGGAGATAGTTGACTGCGACCGGCCTGCCGTCGGCCGCAAGTCGCACGGCGATAGCCGCACCCAGCCCCCGGGAGGCGCCCGTCACGACCGCGACCCCGGAGGTGGACATCTGCCGATGATACGAGGCCGAAGTCATCGTTGCTGCGGCCGGCACCACCACCCGGTCTCGCATGCGCTCATCGGCAGCTCCGGTCGTCAGGCAGCTCGGATGATCTCGTTGGTGAACCAGTGCCCGAGCCGTCCGCCGCGGTGCCGGCTGCGAACGACGATGCCGACGCCGAGATCGAGTGCCAGGTCCACCCCGTCCGGTAGCTCCCCCGGGCTCCGCGCGCCAATCGACGCCGTGCTCGAGACGCTGGGAGACCTCCGAGAACACGAGCGGGCAGCACGAACACACCGGGTCGTAGCCGGGCACGGCGCGGGCGACGAAGGCCACCGAGGGCCGACCGAAGAGCTCCTCGCTGCGCACGTCACTGATCTCGACACCTTCGCCGAGCTCGTAGGGATCGAGCATCGCCGACCACTCGTAGTTGGTGGCATACGGCTCCAAGGGGCGCACTGACCACGACGACGGCGGTGCGCCGAGCTCGCGGATGGGCCGGCCGTTGTCCAGACGAGTTCCGGCGAGCTCGCCATGCCGCAGCGTGGCCCGCACGTCGAGGTAGTCCGAGCGGTGGACGAGCTCGAGCTCGGTCCAGCGCTCGGGGGCTGACCGTGCCAGCAGGCGCACATCCTCGGGGGTCACGGCGCGACACTACGGGCACGCGCGGTTGGCAGATGCGCACGTGGAGCAGCCGCTGCAGGATCCCTCCCGGGGCGGTGCTCAGAAGGTGACGCAGTCGAGGTAGTCGAATCCCTCCTGGGCGGCTTCGAACGGGTCGAACGTCGGGTCGCCGAAGCGCGGGTCGTGCTCGACGACGTAGTACTTCGTGCTGCCGCCGGCGGCGGCGAAGATCGCCGGGAAGTCAATGATGCCGTCGCCCACGATCTCGATGCGTCCGGGGAACGTGCCGGCCGCCATGTCCTTCACGTGGAACAGCTTGATCCGGTTGCCGTACTGCTCGATCACCTCGAGCGGGTTGTCGATGCCGCCGCCGTTGGTCGCCCAGTAGAGGTCGAGCTGGAACACGACGTTCCTCGGATCCGTGTAGGCCATGAGGATGTCGAACACGGTCCGGTCCCCGAAGACGATCTCGAACTCGATGTCGTGGTTGTGGACCATCAGCGTCTGACCATGCCTGCGCGCGACGGCGCCGAGCTCGTCGAGATACTCGGCGTAGGCGATCCACTGCGCCTCCGTGGTGTAGATCGGCGGGAAGATCGGGGTGGACCCGGACCCGAAGTATCGAATTCCCAGCGTCCGGTTCTCCTCGAGGATCGCGTCGATGTCGGCCGGGTTCTCCGGCGTCCCCACGTCGACGTGCCTCGCTGAGGCCTTGAGGTCGTACTTGTCGAGGAGCGCCCGGTACTGCTCCGCCGTCAGGCCGCTCAGGGTGAAGGGCTCGACGTTCCGGTATCCCATCTCGCTGAGGCGGCGCAGCACCTCCTCTGTTCGGGCGATCGTGGCGGCGTCGGTGCCGAAGCCGATGTACTCGGCGAACGTCCAGAGCTGGATCGAGATCTTGCTCGTCGGCACTCCCCTGCCGGCGCACTCGGGCGCCGCGGCGGACGCAGCCGACGCGGTGGTGGCACCACCGGCCACCAGGCAGAGCGCGATCATCGTCACGGCCACGAAGGCCCGCAGCGTGCGGCTCAGGAATCGGTTCACGGTGCGCATGGCTGCCTCCTCGTCGCGCAGGCGGCGCCTTCAAGGGGCCTGCGTGGGTCCGGACCATCTCGAGTTCTTGGCACCATAACCGCCGGTCGAGTCGAGTGGGAAGGCCTGCGTCCGGTACGACGGGACCCGGCCCGCGCCTACGGCCACGGCCGCGGCAGAGCCGGGTTCCCACTCGGACGAGTGCAAACGGGGTGGCCCTGCAGGCGTGCCGCCGCCAGTGGCACCCCATCCGCTGGGGCGCGGTGCATGCCTGTGGCCCCGCCATCCGTGGAGTGGCGGGGTGTGGGGCGGGGTCATGGTCGCTCGGGTGGCTCGGACTCAGGCTCGAGTGGGGTGGTGCCGTGGCGGTCGCGGCGGTAGAGGTGGCCGTGGGGGCTGGTCCACTCGAACACGCCCGGGTCCGATGACGCGGCAGTGCCAAGCGGTGTGGGTCTTGAGCCGGTGGTGGAACCGGCACAAGCAGGCGAGGTTGTCGGTCTCGGTGGGGCCGGGTTGGGGTCGGCCTTCAGTGTCGGCGTCGGGGTCGGCGTCCTGGTCGTAGGCGGTGACGTGGTCGATGTCGCAGCCCCGGGCCGGGCGGGTGCACCAGGGGAACACGCACGTGCGGTCGCGCAGAATGACGTGTTCGCGGATCCGGTCCGGAATCGCGTAGCCGGGTGAGGACTGGTGGGTGTTGAGGTCGATGACGGGCTTGACGGTGACCTTGGTGCGGATGTCGCCGCACCAGGCCTTGACCTGGTCGAGCAGCACCAGCCGTTGGCCTTCCTCCAGCCGGCCCGTGGGTCCGAACACGGTGTGGCTTGCCCGACGGCCTCGGGCGTCGAAGTGGGCGTGCAGCACAACCTCGCGGGCGACAGGGAGGCCGTCCTGGGCTCTGGCAGGGCCTTGGCCCCGGGCGTGGAGGTCGAGCGCGGTCTGGGTCCGCGCCAGGTCACCCAGCGCGGCGGCACGGCGGGCGTCGAGGGACAGGCTCGATCCGAGGGCCTTGAGGGTGGCGGCGCCGTGAGCCAGCACCCGGTCGACGTCGAGGGCGTCGGCCAGGTCGAGCTCGGCCTCGAGCCGCATGGTGCCGGCGTAGTGCACGTCCTCGGAGTGCAGGGTGGCGTGGCGCGGGTCGACGGCCAGGTAGCCGTCCTCCGGATCGGCAGCCGGGTCCGGCGTGTCCAGATGGTACTGCTTGATGGCTTCGGCGACGAGCCGGTCGAGCTGCGCCGGGCCGACCTTCCCGGCCACGGCCGCGACCTGGACGTCGACCCACCCGGCCGCCTCGACAGACAGGACGGGGACGGCGTGGATGGTGGCCTCGGCCACGCTCCGTGCCCGCCACGCCGGCACCCGGCCGGCCTGCACCTGAGCCCAGAGGCGCGGCAGGCGGTGGCGCAGCTCCAGGGCGTGGCCGATCAGCCGCTTCGCCGACACCGTGGAGATGCCGAGGACTGCGCCGAGCTCGGCGACGCAGAACTCCGCCACCGCCGGGCAGCCCTCCCCGGCGATCGGCTCCTCGACCTCGAGCCCGATGCCACGACCGGCCATGAAGGTCGCGGCGTGGTGGATCGACTCCGGCGGGTGCAGGTCGGCCCACCGAGCCGCGAGGGTCAGTTGACGAGCGGCGGCGGCGTCCTCGACCGACCGTGCCAGGCGGATCGAGGCGAGCAGCCCGGAGGCGTCGAGGTCGTCCTCGACATCTGCTCCGTGCGCTGGTGCGAGCGTCTCGATCATGTGTTCGATTCTAGACGGTGCCACCGACACTGAGCCATGCGCACGACGTCGAGAAACAGTCAAGAAACCCCGCGACCTCAATCTGTGGTTTCGAGGCTCGCTGCGCTCACACCTCAACCACCGAACGGACGGTCGCTCGCGCACCTCGACCACCGATAAGGGCAGCCCGCACCCAACGACGCTCACGTCGCAGGTGGCCCACCGCCGTGGCTAGACCGCGTTCCCCTCGAGCCACTCCCCCAGCGCGACCGCCGAGGCCTCGACCAGCCTCGGCCAGTCCATGGCCGCCTCGTCGGCGGCGTCGGACACGTGCTTGACCAGCCGCACCGGCACGCCGGCCTCGCGGGCCGCCCACGCGACGGCGTAGCCCTCCATGTCGACCAGGTGTGCCCGCTCCGCGAGCGCGTCACGGACCACTGGGTCGCTGACGAAGACGTCACCGGTGGCGAGCACGACCTCGCTCGGCCCGACCACCAGGCGTTCCTGCGGGTCGTAGCCCAGCGATCTGATCACGTCGGCGCTGATGTCGTGGTTGAGCACGACGCCCGGCTCGAACAGCCCGGACAGACCCGGACGCAGGGCACCGGCGGTGCCGATGTTGATGACGGTGAGTCCAGCGGTGTCGTCGTACGCCGCCAGGGCCCTGGCCGTGGCGGCGGCGGCCGCCGTCTTGCCGAGCCCGGTGATGACGAGCGGCAGGTCGGCGGGAACGTGGGCCGCCTCGGCAACGGTGGCGGACACGACGAGGTACGAGCTCACCCGAGCTCCGGCCCGCGGTGCTTGCCCCGGCGCGAGTGCGGCGTGGCCATCACCTCGTGGACCTTGTCGGGGTCGTAGGCCTCTCCGAGCCACTCGAACAAGCCACGCAGCACCTGCGGATCGGCGACGTAGTCGTCGTAGTGCACCCGGTGGACCGCGTCGCCCAAGCCCTCGGCGGCAACCAGCATCTTCTCCTCGTTGCGCCGCACCTGCCCCAGTGGGTCGTCCTTGTGCGTCCAGTAGTTGCTGGCCGCGACGTCCTCGAGGTTGCGGGTGTTGAGCACGAACCGGGCGCCGGGGAACACCTGCTGAAGGAAGTCGAGGTAGTCCGGCAGGTCCTCGTCGTACCAGCGGATCTCCTTGTAGCCGCTGACCCTGGTGTCGGCCTCGGGGCGCAGCAGGGTCGCCTCGGCCAGCGAGCGGATGTGCTGGAGGGAGGCCTCCTCCGGGAACCCCTCGATGCCGAACCAGGGATGCGTCGGCTCGCTCGCGCGCCGGGGGTCCACCCGTGCCCGCTCGGCCATCCCGCTGTGGTGGAACTCGTAGAGGTGGCGCATCGCGTGGCGGTTCTCGCCGCGCAGCAGCCAGCCGGGGATCGAGTTCAGGATGCCCATCAGCAGGGTCGAGCCCGACCTGCCGTAGGTCATCACGAAGACGTAGTCGCGCTGCGCCATGTCACCAGGACTTCTCGAGCGGGCGGCCCTCGTGGAAGCCGGCCGCGGACTGCACGCCGACCAGGGCACGCTCGTGGAGCTCTGCGAGGTCCCGGGCGCCGGCGTAGGTGCAGGCGGACCGCACGCCGGAGCAGATCTGGTCGATGAGGTCCTCGACGCCGGGACGGTCGGGGTCGAGGTACATCCGCGACGAGGAGATGCCCTCCTCGTAGAGGCCCTTGCGGGCCCGGTCGTACGACGACTCGCCGGCGGTGCGGTTGGCCACGGCCCGCGCGGAGGCCATCCCGAAGGAGACCTTGAACGGGCGGCCGTCGGCGTCGAGCATGAGGTCGCCGGGCGACTCGTGGGTGCCGGCGAACCACGACCCGATCATCACCGAGGAGGCGCCCGCGGCCAGGGCCAGCGCGACGTCGCGCGGGTGGCGTACGCCTCCGTCCGCCCAGACGTGCTTGCCGAGCTCGCGGGCGGCCGCCGCGCACTCGAGGACGGCGGAGAACTGTGGACGACCGACGCCGGTCATCATCCGGGTCGTGCACATGGCGCCGGGGCCCACGCCGACCTTGACGATGTCGGCGCCGGCCTCGATCAGTGCGCGCGTGCCGTCGGCGGACACGACGTTGCCGGCCGCCACGGGGACCGTGGGCGACAGGGCTCGGACCGCGCGGAGGGCCTGCACCATGCGGTCCTGGTGGCCGTGGGCGGTGTCGACGACGAGGCAGTCGATGCCCGCACCGAGCAGCTCGGCCGCGCGCTCCGCCACGTCGCCGTTGACGCCGACCGCCGCGGCGATGCGGAGACCGCCGTCCGCGTCGCGCGCGGGGTGGTAGAGCGTCGCGCGCAGGGCCCCGAGCCGGGTCAGCACGCCGACCAGCTCGCCGGAGTCGGAGACCGCGACGGCCAGCGGCGCCTTGGCGTGCTCGATGGCGTCGTACACCTCCCGCGGGTCGGTGTCGGCGGCGACGGTGACGACCGCCGGGTTCATCACGGCCGACACCTGGGCGAAGCGGTCGACGTCGGTGCAGTCCTCCTCGGACACCACGCCGACTGGCCGACCGTCCTGGACCACGACCGCGGCGCGGTGGGCCCGCTTGGGGATCAGCGAGAGCGCCTCGGCGACCGTCTGGTCGGGACGCAGCTCGATCGGGGTGTCAAAGACGTGGTGGCGCCGCTTGACCCACGCGACCACGTCGGCCACCACGGGGATCGGGATGTCCTGCGGGATGACGGTGATGCCGCCGCGGCGGGCGACGGTCTCGGCCATCCGCTTGCCGGCGATGGCCGTCATGTTGGCCACGACCAGCGGCAGGGTCGCGCCGGTGCCGTCGGAGGTGGCCAGGTCGACGTCGTAGCGACTCGCCACGGAGGAGGACCGCGGCACCATGAACACGTCGTCGTAGGTCAGGTCGTGGCCGGGGGCGGCGCCTGACTCGGAGTGGAGGAACTGCACGGCGGGACTCTACGCGGCAGGCATCCTCTTGGGCCGGAGGCCGACGTCGGCCAGCTCGAGCTCCGCCAGACGTCGTACGACGTCGGGATCGCGGGCGCGCCACGCCCCCGCCGGGTCGTCGCTGACCCTGGCGAGCACCCGCATCGGTTGGTTGGCCAGCGCGCGCAGGGCGAACAGGTCGAGGTCCTCCTGGGCGTCGATGAACCTCGCGCCCGCGGTGGCCTCCCGGATGAAGCGCCATCGCAGCGGGAGGTGGATCGCCGCGACGATGAGGATCGGGATCAACGCCACCGAGAGGCCCAGCAGCAGTGCGAGCCGCTCGACCGCCTCGACGGTGTCACGGCCGGCCGCGGCGATGCCGTCGGAGGCGTCCGCGGCCTTGTCGAACGGCACGGCCAGCTCGTCGCCGACCAGCGGCGCCTCGCCGAGCCGGCCACCGGCGTCGCGCAGCTGCTCGGCCATCGACGTGGCCGCGGAGTCGGTCTGGCGGGCGGGACCCGCGAGCTCCAGCGTCCCGTCGTGGACGGCCATGCCGATCCAGACCCACAGCACCAGCCAGGCCACGAAGAGCAGGTCGGCGAGCACCTGGAGGGTGCGACGGACGGGCGTGTCGGCGAAGAGCTTCATGCGCCCACCATCTCAGCCGTGTGCGGTCGCCGCCCGCTGCAGCGCGCGCCAGGTGCGGTCGACGTCGTCCGGGGTCGTGCGCCAGCTGCCGACCGCCAGCCGGATGGCCGCGCGACCCTCGACCGTCGTGTGGCTCAGGTACGCCTCACCGGAGGCGTTGACCGCCTCCATCGCGGCCAGGGTCGGCTCGTCGCCCGCCCGGAGCCGGAAGACCACGAGCGACAGGGCCGGCTCGGTGACGAGCTCGAACCGCTCGTCGGCGGCGACCAGGTCGGCCACGTGTTGCGCCAGGGCGATGCCGCTGCGGATGTGCTCCCGCAGCCCCGCCAGGCCATAGGTCCGCAGCACGGCCCACAGCTTGACGGCACGGAAGCGGCGGCCCAGCTGGGGATGCCAGTCGCGGTAGTCGACGACCTCGCCGGACTCGGTCGCGGCGTTGCGGAGGTACTCCGGGAGGATCGACAGCGCACCGGTGAGCGCGGTGCGGTCGCGCACCCAGAAGGTGCTGCAGTCGAAGGTGGTGAGCAGCCACTTGTGCGGATTGGTCACGAACGAGTCGGCGGCCTCCACCCCGGCGAGGTGCCCGCGGTGCTCCGGGCACACCGCGGCCACGCCTGCCCAGGCAGCGTCGACGTGCAGCCAGAGGCCCCACTCCCGGACGGCCTCGGCGACCGCGGTGATGTCGTCCATCGCCCCGGTGGAGGTGGTGCCCGCGGCGACGTGCACCATCACCGGTCGCCGGCCCGCCTCGACGTCCTCGACGACCGCGTCGCGGAGGGCGTCCACGTCGATCGCCTGCGTCGCGGGGTCGACGTCGATCGTGCGCACCGCGTCCTCGCCGAGGCCCGCCATCATGGCCGCCTTGACGAGGGAGGAGTGGGCCTGCGTCGATCCGTAGATCCGCCACTGCACGTCGCCGACGCCGTGCCGTCGCACCTCTCCCCCGCTCGCGCGGTGCAGTGCGGAGAGCAGGGCGGTGAAGGTCGCCGTGGAGGCGGTGTCCTGGATGACGCCGCCCCCCGGGCCGTCGCTACG
Source organism: uncultured Actinomycetota bacterium (assembly GCA_963740115.1). Lineage (GTDB taxonomy): Bacteria > Actinomycetota > Actinomycetes > Propionibacteriales > Nocardioidaceae > Nocardioides. Next base: position 507,630 of record CAVUCQ010000009.1, read on the forward strand.
GAACGCCTCGGGCAGGCCGAGCGCCTCAGCGAACCAGTCCAGGACGACCTGCTCGACCTCGGTCACGGCCGGGCTCGTGGCCCAGATCATCCCCTGCGCACCGATGCCGCTGGAGAGGAGGTCACCCAGGATCGCGGCCGGCGACGAGTTGGCCGGGAAGTAGGCGAAGAACCGGGGGTGCTGCCAGTGCGTGAGGCCGGGGACGACGATGCGGTCGAGGTCGGCCAGCACGGCGTCGAAGGGCTCGCCGTCCTCGGGGGCCGACGCGGGAAGCTGGCGGCGTACGTCTCCCGGTGCGACCTGGGCCCGCACGGGCAGGTCGTCGAGCGAGGCCCAGTAGTCGGCGATCCAGTCGATGGCCGCGTGCCCGTGTCGGCGGAACTCCTCGGGCGTCATGTGGCCGGCGGGGTGTGGCGAGGACTCGTCTGGCATGGGCCGAACGTACCGGTGCGGTTGGGTCGGCGTACTCAGTGGTGATCAGGTAGTCCGGCCGGTCCCACCGCACTCGCGTGGGGCCACGGTTGACCCATGACGAACTCGACGCACACCAAGAACACCAGCGCCTTCTTCCTGCAGGCCGGCATCTCCTTCGCCGTCGCCCTGCTCACGATGATCTTCGCGATCTTCTACATGCCCGTCGACCCGTGGATCCGCGCTTTCCTCGGCCTCGGGACGATGTTCCTCACGACCTCGAGCTTCACCCTCGCCAAGTGCGTGCGCGACGCCCAGGAGGACAACTACGTCGCGACCCGCCTCGACCACGCCCGGGTCGACAAGATCCTCGCCGAGCATGACCCGTTCAAGTCGGTCTCCTGATCGCACTGCCGGGCGCGTCCCGCATCTCTCGGGCCCCTGCCTCACCTCAGCTCGGAGCTGGTGAGCCCCAGGACCCGGCGGGCGACGATCAGCTGCTGGATCTGCTGGGTGCCCTCGAAGATGTCGAGGATCTTGGAGTCGCGGGCCCACTTCTCCAGCAGCTCGGCCTCGCTGTAGCCGAGGGTGCCGCACAGCTGCACGCACGACAGCGTCACGTCGGAGCCGACGCGGCCGGCCTTCGCCTTGGCCATCGAGGCCTCCAGCGAGTTGGGCATGCGGTTGTCGGCCATCCACGCCGCCTGCATCATCAGCAGCCTGGCGCCCTCCCAGTCGGCCTCGAGCTGCAGGAACCTCGCGACCGCGGCGCTCTGGTTCTGCGCCGGGCGGTCGTAGTCGACGGCGACGCCGGCCTGCTCGAGCAGGTCCCGCGTGAGGTCGAGCGAGGCACGGGCGCAGCCGACGGCCATGGCGGCGACCAGCGGACGCGTGTTGTCGAAGGTCGCCATCGCGCCGGCGAAGCCCGACCTGGTGTCGATCTCGGGTGACCCGAGCAGGTCCTCGGCCGGCACGCGGCAGTCGGTGAAGGTGATCGCCGCGGTGTCGGACGCGCGGATGCCGAGCTTGTGCTCGAGCCGCTCCACCGTGAGCCCCGGGTTGTCCTTGCGGACGAGGAAGGACTTGATCGCGGCGCGGCCCAGCTCCTTGTCGAGGGTCGCCCAGACCACCACGCTGTCGGCGCGGTCGCCGGAGGTGACGTAGATCTTCTCGCCGTTGATGACGTACTCGTCGCCGTCCCTGACCGCCGTGGTGGTCAGGGCGGCCGAGTCCGACCCGATGCCCGGCTCGGTGATCGCCATCGCCGCCCAGGTGCCCTTGTAGCGCTCGAGCTGCTCCTCGTTGGCCACCGAGGCGATGGCCGAGTTGCCCAGTCCCTGGCGCGGCATCGACAGCAGCAGGGCGGTGTCGCCCCAGCACATCTCCGCGACGGAGAGCACGGACGCCAGGTTGGCGCCGTTGCGCACCTTCCCGGAGTCGTCGGTCCGCTCGTCGCGCCGTACGCCGCCCGCGCCGGCGCCGCCGGTGGCCCCGGTCTCGGACACGCCGTCGATGAGCGCGGCGAGCATGTCGAGCTCCTTGGGGTACTCGTGCTCGGCGCGGTCGTACTTGCGCGAGATCGGGCGCAGCATGTTCATCGCCAGCTGGTGGGCCTGGTCGATCAGCGCCACCTGCTTCCGCGGGGTCTCCAGGTTGATCATCAGACCAGCACCGCACCTTCCATGACCCCGACGGCGCGCAGGTCGCGGTACCACCGCTCCACCGGGTGCTCCTTGACGAAGCCGTGCCCGCCGAGCAGCTGGACGCCGTCGAGGCCGATCTTCATGCCCTTCTCCGTGCACAGCTGGCGGGCGAGCCCGACCTCGCGGGCGAAGTCCTCGCCGCGGGTGGCGCGGGACGCGGCCTTCCAGGTCAGCAGACGCATGGCCTGCACCTCGATCGCGATGTCGGCGACCATGAACGCGACGGACTGGCGGTGGCTGATCGGCTCACCGAACGCCTGCCGTTCGTTGACGTAGTGCTTGACGTGGTCGAGCACCGCCTGTCCGGTGCCGACCGCGAGCGCGCACCACGCGAGCCTGGAGAGGCGTACGCACTGGGTGTAGGCCTCGCCGTTCGTGTCGCCGAGGAGGGCGTCCGCGCCGACGCGCACGCCGCTGAGGTGCAGGCGCGACAGGCCGGCGGCGCGCACACCCATGGACGGGTCGGCCTCGACCCGGAGCCCCTCGGTCCCGGACTCGACGAGGAAGAGGGCCGGGGTGCCGTCGAGGTCGGCCGCGACGACGAAGAGCTCGGCGTCGGCACCGCGGACGACGGCGGACTTCACGCCGTCGAGCACGAAGCCGTCGGCGTCGCGGAGTGCCGTGGTGGCGAGCGCGAACGGGTCGAACAGCACGGTCGGCTCGGCGATGGTCAGTGCCGCTGCCGGGACGTCGCTGCCGGTGAAGGCAGGCAGGTAGGTCTGCTGCTGGGCGTCGGTGCCCCACAGGCCGATCGCGGTGGCGACGGCGCCCGGGGCCAGCGTCGCGACGGCGAGCCCCATGTCGCCGTGGGCGAGGGCTTCGGCGACCAGCGTGCCCGCCATCGCCGAGCGCTCCTCCATGATCCCGCCGAGCGCCTCGGGCACCCCGAGACCGGGCAGCCCGATCTCCTGGGCGGCGGCGAGGAGCTCCGGCGGAGGCGCGCAGGCCTCGTCGGCCGCGGCCGCGGCCGGGCGCAGCACCTCGTGGGCCAGGTCGCGCGTCACGTCGACGAGCATGGCCTCGTCCTCGGTCGGCGTGAGGTCGAAGACGCCGCTGGACGGGGCGTCGGCCGGACGCCGGCCAGGGGTGCGGCTGCCGGACCTGGTCCACGTGCGCCCGGCGGCAGTGGCCGCCCGGAACCCGTGGCGCGTGGTCGAGTAGACGACCTGCTCTGCCTGCCGGCGGAGGCCGACGCGGTCGATCAGCTCGCTCTGGGCGAGCCGGTTGACCGCGGCGACGGCGAGACCGATGGGGTCGCGCGTCTCGCGCGAGGACAACCCGTGGCGGCCTCCCGGCCGGAGGCTGTGCAGCAAGGACATGGCGCCAATGTAACTGCGAGTTACACCTTTGACCAGCGGCCCTCCCGTGGTGCCCGTCACCCTCGTCCCCCTCGCTAGGATCCACCGCATGCCAGTCGACGACCCGACCGACGTCCACGCGCCGCACGGCCCTCTCCCCGAGGGTGGCACGGTCCGGGCGATCACGCGGTGGGGCACGCCCGTCATGCACCGCCCGCAGCAGCCGGTGACGACGTACGACGACGCGCTCAGGTCGCTCGTAGCCGACATGGTGGCGACCATGTATGCCGCCGACGGCGTGGGCCTGGCTGCGTGTCAGGTCGGTGAGGACCTGGCCATGTTCGTCTTCGACTGCCCCGACGACGACGGCCGCCGCACGGTCGGAGTCGTGTGCAACCCGGTGCTCACGCTCCCCGAGGGTCGCGACCGCCGGCTCGAGGACGAGGACGAGGGCTGCCTCTCGTTCCCCGGGTCTTTCGAGCCGTGCCCCCGCCCCGACTGGGCGCGGGTGGAGGGCCGGGGCCTGGACGGCGAGCCCGTGGCCTTCGAGGGCGACGGGCTGCTGGCCCGGTGCCTCCAGCACGAGACCGACCACACCTTCGGCACGGTGTTCGGCGACCGCCTGTCGGCCAAGGCGCGCAAGCGGCTGGGCAAGAAGCACGACGCCGCCGCGGAGGACTACCCGCCCAGCTGGCCGGCGGAATGATGCACGACCTGAGGATCACCCGCGAGAACGCCCGTTTCCAGCAGTGGGAGGCGTTGCTCACCAACCGCTCCAAGCGGCACCGCAGCCGAGAGTTCCTCGTCCAGGGAGTCCGCCCGATCACCCGGGCGGTCGAGGAGGGGTGGACGGTACGCGCCCTGCTGCGGGCCGACGGCAGCTCCTCCGCCTGGGCCGACGAGCTCTGGGAGCGCCCCGACGTGGAACGCGTCGTCCTCTCCCCCGAGCTGCACTCGCGGCTCAGCGGCAAGGACGAGGGCGCCGAGCTGGTGGCGGTGGTGGAGATGCCCGACGACGGGGTGGCCCGACTGGCGGACTCCGCGCGACCGCACGGGCCTGTCGTGGTCTTCGACCGGCCCACGAGCCCGGGCAACATCGGCACGCTGGCGCGGTCGGCCGACGCGTTCGGCGCGTCTGCGCTGGTGGTCACCGGGCACGCGGCGGACCCCTACGACCCGCAAGCCGTACGCGCGAGCACCGGCTCGCTGTTCGCGCTCACCGTGCTGCGCGTGCCGGGCCCGGGCCCGGTCGTCGAGCACGCCCACGCCCACGGCTACCGGATCGTCGGGACCGACGAGGAGGGAAGCGCCCTCGCTGACGTCGACCTCGACGGCAGGCTGGTGGTCGTGGTCGGCAACGAGACGCACGGCCTCTCGTCCGGCTGGCGCTCCGTGTGCGACGACGTGGCGAGCATCCCCATGGTGGGCACGGCGTCGTCCCTCAACGCAGCGGTGGCGGGCTCGATCGTGCTGCACGAGGCGCTCCGCCGCCGCGGCTGAGCGGTGCAGGTCCCGGTCAGCGCCGCGCCGCGGCGTAGCAGGCCACCGCGCTCGCGGCCGCGACGTTGAGCGAGTCGATGCCGGCGCGCATCGGGATGATCGCGCGTCGGTCGGCGGTGGCCTCCCAGCGCGACGACAGTCCGTGCCCCTCCGACCCGAGCACCAGGGCGAGGCGGTCGACGCCGCCGACCGCCTCCTCGATCGGCACCGAGTCGGGCGAGAGCGTGAGCGCCACGGTGGTGTATCCCCGGCGCGACAGGTCCGGCAGGGCGTCGTACCAGTCGGGGAGGCGGGTCCACGGCGTGGTGAAGACGGCTCCCATCCCGACCTTGATCGAGCGCCGGTAGAGCGGATCGGCGCAGCGTGGCGCGAGCAGGACGGCGTCGAAGCCGAGCGCCGCCCCGGAGCGGAAGATCGCGCCGACGTTGGTGTGGTCGACCAGGTCCTCGAGCACCAGGACCGACCGTGCGCCGTCGAGCACCTCCTCGACCGCGGGCAGCGGGCGACGGCGCAACGAGGCCAGCGCCCCGCGGTGCACGTGGAAGCCGGTGACCTGCTCGATGAGCGCCTCCGACAGCACGTAGCAGGGACCGGCGCTGCGCGCGAGGACGTCGTCGAGCCCGTCGAGCCACCGCGGCGCCATCAGGAAGGAGCGCGCCTCGAAGCCGGCCTCGACCGAACGGCGCACCACCTTCTCCCCCTCGGCGAGGAACAGGCCGTGCTCGGCCTCCAGGTGCTTGCGCAGCTCGACGTCACGCAGGTCCCGGTAGTCGGCCAGGCGGGGGTCGTCGGGGTCGGAGATCTCGACGAGGTCAGCCACGCCCGTAGTGTGCCGGACGCGCCACCGCCACCACGTCCCCGACCACGATGATCGCCGGCGGCACCACCTCGTGGGCGACCAGGTCGGCGCCCAGCGATCCCAGGGTGGTCAGGACGGTGCGTTCGGTCGGCATGGTGCCGTCGACGATGACGGCGACCGGCGTGTGCGCCGACCGACCGCCGTCGAGCAGCGTCGCCGCGATGGCCGGAGCGTTGTCGACCGCCATCAGCAGCACCAGGGTGCCTCGGAGCTGCGCCACCGCCTCCCAGGCGACCAGCGACTCCGGGTGCCCCGGCGGGAGGTGGCCCGAGATGACCGTGAACTCGTGGGCGACCCCGCGATGGGTGACCGGGATGCCGACCCGTGCCGGCACCGCGATGGCCGAGGTCAGGCCGGGGACGACCGTGACCGGCACGTCCGCGGCCGCACAGGCCAGCACCTCCTCGAAGCCGCGGCCGAACACGAAGCTGTCGCCGCCCTTGAAGCGCACCACGCGCTTGCCGGCCCGCGCCCGGTCGACGATCACCTCGTTGATGTGGTCCTGGGAGGCGGACCGGCCGCGAGGGAGCTTGGCCACGTCGATGAGCTCCACGTGCGGCCCGAGGCCGTCGAGCAGCTCCCGCGGCGCGAGCCGATCGGCGACGACGACGTCCGCCGAGGCCAGCGCGTGGCGAGCGGCGACGGTCACGAGCTCCGGCTCGCCCGGTCCACCGCCGACGAGCACCACGCCCGGAGTGCGGTCGAGCGCGTCGGACGCGGTGAGGTGGCCGTCCCGCAGCGCGATCACGATGTCGTCGCGGAGCGCGGCCGACTTGCGCGGCTCCCGGTTGCCCAGGACGCCGACCGTCACGCTGCCGTGGTGCCCGACCGCCGGGGTCCACGCGGAGCCGCCCCGCGCATCGTCGCTGCGCACGCAGAACGTGTGGCGGCTCTCGGCCGCGGCGGCCACCCGCGCGTTCACCTCCGGGTCGTCGGTGGCGGCGACGACGTACCAGGCGCCCTCGACGTCGGTCTCGGTGAAGTCGCGCAGCACGAGGGTCAGCTCGCCGGAGAGGCCCTCGAGCGCCGGGGTCACCTCGGGGCTCACCAACGTGACCGCGGCGCCCGCGGCGAGGAAGGTCGGCACCCGCCGCTGGGCGACGTGGCCGCCGCCGACGACGACCACCTTGCGGCCGGCCAGCACCAGGCCGGCGAGGTAGGGGTGGGCCTCGGGTGACGACGCTGGGGAACCGTGGTCGGTCATGGTCCATTGTCTCTGGCCAGCGCTGGGGGACGCTGGTTAGGTTCGAGGAATGAGCACAGGTATCGAGCGACCCGTGGCCCCCAACCCCTACGACTACCTGCCGGCGACCGCATCCTTCAGCGTGACGAGCGACGACGTCACCGACGGAGCGCCGCTCAAGGACGACCAGGTGGCCGCCCTCGGCAACACCTCACCGCAGCTGAGCTGGTCCGGCGCCCCTGAGGGCACCCGGTCCTACGTCGTCACCTGCTTCGACCCGGACGCACCGACGCCGAGCGGGTTCTGGCACTGGTGCCTGGTCGACATCCCGGCCGACGTCACCTCCCTCGACACGGGTGCCGCGGCGGGCGAGCTCCCGGCGGGCGCGTTCCACGTCCGCAACGACGGCGGCGAGGTCGGGTTCATGGGCGCCGCACCCCCCGAGGGCGATCACCCGCACCGCTACTTCTTCGTCGTCCACGCGGTGAAGGAGAGCTCGCTGGGGGTGGACGAGAACGCCTCCAACGCGGTCGTCTCCTTCAACCTCGCCTTCAAGACGCTCGGTCGAGCCATCCTGCACGGGACCTACCAGCACTGAGCCAGCCGGCGGGCGCCCCGTCCGGGCGCCCGCCGCCCTTCCACGCGAGCCGAGAGGCCCAGCGGTCCGGACCCTCGCGGTCCAGACCACTGGGCCTCTTTTTCTCTGTTCGCGTCACAGAGAAACCGTCAAGCCGTTTTGATCAGTACTGACGGTTGTCGGTTGTACTCACCACGGATGTTGACGATCCCTCAGGGAGTCCTGAACTCTGATGACGGGAATTGGACCTCAAGCACACCTCTAGGGGTAGCCTCAAGTCCGAATTACCAAGATTTGATCAAGATTCGCTCAACCCCCGATCGCGGATCTCCCCTGGAGGAACCCCGTGCACCACTCTCGAACCTTCTCGCTGCTGGCGTCGGTCGCCGTCGCCGCCGCTGCCGTGAGTGCCGTCCCGGCGCCCGCCCAGGCGAAGACCTGGTCCGTGCCGTCCGCGATCGACACCTCGAAGGACGTCAGCGAGCTGACGGGTGACGACCTCGAGACCGCCCTGATGGTCGAGATCAACAACGCCCGGGCCGCCCACGGCCTGCGCAAGGTCTGGAACTTCGACGGCTGCACCGACGACCTCGCCGAGCGCTGGGGAGATCGCATCGCCCGCACCGGCCTGTTCGAGCACCGCGACCAGGGCGAGGTCATCCGCAGGTGCAACAACTCATGGGCGGGCGAGACCCTGGTCCGCGGCGCTGGGCTCACCCCGGCCGCCATGGTCGACCTCTGGCTCGACTCCCCCGGTCACCGCGAGATCCTGCTGAGCCCGCGCGCCCGCCGCGCCGGCGTCGCGATCACCGAGGACCCCCAGGGCCGCAAGATCGGCGTCGTCAACCTGGTCCGTCACAACTGACCACCCCTCCGACCGGCTGCCAGGTGCGCTGCACCCCGCAGGTGTGAGACGATCCCCGGCCCCCTCGTGGGTGGGCCGGGGGTCGTACTCATGTGAGGGGGAAGCGGATGCTGCATGTCGCCGTCGCGACGCGCGCCTTCCGCCGCTACTCCACCTACCGGGCAGCCACCCTCGCCGGGATCTTCACCAACTCGGTCTTCGGCGTCATCTACTCCTTCGCCTACCTCGCGCTGTGGGCGCAGAACCCCGACGCGGGCGGGTACGACGCCAACGACGCGGTCACCTTCGTGTGGCTGGGCCAGGCGCTCCTGATGACGGTCGCGCTCTGGGGCGGCGGGACCACCGACGACCTGGCCGAGCGGATCCGCACCGGTGACGTGGCGATCGACCTCTACCGTCCCGTCGGACTGGTGGGCTGGTACCTCGCCGCCGACCTCGGTCGCGCGCTCTACCACTTCCTCACCCGGGGACTGGCTCCGACGGTGGTCGGGTTCGTCCTCTTCGACATCTCCCTGCCGAGCTCGCCCGCAGCCGGGATCTGCTTCCTCCTCAGCATCCCGCTCGCCGTCACGGTCAGCTTCGGGCTGCGCTTCCTCGTCGCCTCGACGGCGTTCTGGCTCCTCGACGCCACCGGCCCCCGGATCCTGAGCGGTGCCCTCGCGCTGTTCTTCAGCGGCATGGCACTCCCGCTCGTGCTCTTCCCGGGCTGGCTGGGCGCCCTCGCCGAGTCGCTGCCCTGGGCGGCGATGATCCAGGTCCCCAACGACATCTGGCTCGGCCGCTACACGGGGGTCGGGCTGATCGGTGCGCTGGCGTTCCAGGCCGGGTGGGCCTTGGCCCTGCTCGCGGCGTGCCAGGTCGTGCTGCGGCTGGCGACCCGCAAGGTGGTGGTCCAGGGTGGCTGACCTCTCACACCACGACCGGAGGTCGGCCAGGCTGTGGCACCCCGTCGCCCGCTACGGCGACATGGTGCGGCTCTGGATCCGGGCCGAGCTGTCCTATCCCGCGTCCTTCGCCATGCTCGTGGTGGGCAGCATGATGATCAACGCGCTCGACTTCGCCAGCATCGCGATCATGTTCTCCAGCATCGACTCGCTCGGCGGTTTCGGCCTGCGCGAGATCGCCCTGCTCTACGGCGCCACGGGTGTCGGCATCGGCGTCGCCGACACCGCGATCGGCAGTGTCGAGCGCATCGGCGAGTTCGTCCGCACCGGCCGGCTGGACCAGATGCTCACCAAGCCGGTGCCGCTGCTCGTGCAGGTCTGCGCGGACCGGTTCACGCTGCGGAGGCTCGGTCGCATCACCCAGGCGACGGTGGTGCTGGTCTGGGCGCTGCCCGTCGTCGACTGGACGCCGACGCGACTGCTCGTCGCCGTTGTCATGGTGCTCAGCTCCACCGCGCTCTTCTTCGGCCTGTTCGTGCTCTTCAGCTGCGTCCAGTTCTGGACCCACGACGCGAGCGAGTTCGCCAACGCGTTCACCTACGGCGGCAACACCCTCACCCAGTACCCGCTGACGGTCTTCCCCCGCGAGCTGGCCATCGCGCTGACCTTCGTGCTGCCGATCGCGTTCGTCAACTGGTACCCCTGCCTCTACCTGCTCGGGCGGGACGACCCGTTCGGGTTGCCCGAGTGGCTCCAGTTCTGCTCGCCCGTCGCCGCCGCCGCGGTCGTCACCGTGGCCCTGCTCGTGTGGCGCACCGGGGTGCGCCGCTACACCTCCACCGGGAGCTGAGGACCATGTCACTCATCGAGGTCGACGCGCTCGAGCGCACCTTCGTCGTACGCCGTCGGTCCGGGTCGGTGCGTCGCACCAGGTCGGTGGTGCGCGCCGTGCAGGACCTGACGTTCTCCATCGACGCGGGCGAGATGGTGGGCTACATCGGCCCCAACGGAGCCGGGAAGTCCACGACGATCAAGATGCTCACCGGCATCCTCGTGCCCACCTCCGGAGAGCTCCGGGTGGCGGGACTCGAGCCGAGCCGGCAGCGCACCGAGCTCGCCCGGCGCATCGGCGTCGTGTTCGGCCAGCGGACCACGCTGTGGTGGGACCTGCCTCTGCGCGACTCGTTCGCGCTGCTCCAGAAGATCTACCGCGTGCCCGATCAGCGCTTCCACGAGAACCTCGACCGGTTCGTGGAGCTGCTCGACCTCGGCGACCAGCTCGACACGCCCGTGCGGCAGCTCAGCCTCGGCCAGCGCATGCGCGGGGACATCACCGCCGCGCTGCTCCACGACCCCGAGATCCTCTACCTCGACGAGCCCACCATCGGCCTGGACGTGGTGAGCAAGGGGCGACTGCGGGAGTTCCTGCGCGCCCTCAACGCCGAGCGAGGCACCACGCTCCTGCTCACCACGCACGACCTGCAGGACATCGAGGCACTGTGCGACCGGGTGATCGTGATCGACCACGGGACGTCCGTCTACGACGGATCCTTGGCCGGCCTCCACGCCCAGGGCGGATCCACGCGCACGCTGGTGGTCGACCTGGTCGACGAGGCGCCGCCCATCGACGTACCGGGAGCGGCGGTCCGCCGGGTCGAGGGCCCCCGGCAGTGGCTCGCCTTCCCCGCCGACGCGAGCGCCGCGCCGATCGTCGCGGCGGTGGCGTCGGCGTACGACGTCGCCGACCTCTCCATCCAGGAGCCGGCCATCGAGGACGTGATCCGCGACCTCTACTCGCACGGCGCCTGAGCGGCGGTCAGCCCGCAAGCCCGCGGGAGCGCTCGGAGTCGCGCTCCGGGGAGGTGAGCGGCTGCCGCTCCAGCACCAGCATGGCCCGGTCGTCGTCACCGCGCGGCACCTTCTTGAGCACCCGCCTCGGCATCCCGGTGAAGCCCCTCGCGTCGACCGCCTGGAGGGCCACGCCGCGCAGCCAGTCGATCCCGTCGTCGAGGTCGCGCCCGGCCGTCTCGATGACGCCGTCGGTGTAGAACAGCAACGCCTCCCCCGGGCGGAGCCGGCCCCGGCTCGGCGTGAAGTCGGCCTCGGCGATCACGCCCAGCGCCATGCCCCGGGCGTTGTCGACGGACCAGCCGCGCTCGCCCAGGTGCCAGTGGAGCGCCGGCGGGTGGCCGGCGCTGGTGATCGTGTAGTCGCCGGTGACCAGGTCCACCTTGATGTGCACCGCGGTCGCCAGCGACTCGTCGGAGTCCTGGCGCAGGAGGAACATGTTGGCCGCGGCCATCAGCTCGGCCGGCGGAAGGGCGCCGATCAGGCCGCCGAGTGCTCCGGCGAACTGCAACGCCTGCGGGCCCACCGAGGTCCCCTTGCCGCACACGTCGACCAGCGCCATCTCCAGCCAGCGCCCGTCGCGCAGGTCGGCGACGAGGAAGTCACCCGCATAGCTCGGGCCGTTGGCCGTGATCGTCGCCGACTGCGAGCGCCACCCGTCGGGCAGCGGTGGGACGACTCCCTGACGTTGCAGCCGGTCGCGCAGCTGGGTCAGCACGGCCTCGCTCAGCGCCATCGGGAGCCCGGAACGCTGCCGGCTGGCCTGGTAGAGCGCGAGCGCGGCGCCCACGCCGAGGATCACGAGCGCGGCGGACTTGTTGCCACGGGCGAAGTCGGTGTCCACCGACGTCCAGGTCGCGGCGCCCACCAGGACGACCACCAGCAGGAGCAGCGGCACGAACCGCAGCAGCATCGTGCCGAGCATCAGGAACAGGAACCACAGGACCACCGGCACCACGACGTCGGCGACGGCGCCGACGACCACGGCCAGGCCCACGAGTCCCACGAGGACGAGCAGCAGGAACGCCTGGCTGCCCCGCGAACCGGTGCGCCAGCCCTCGACGCGCTGCCGGACGTAGGTCGAGAACCCGCGCAGCACGGACCCCAGCGCGTTCGACACGGCCAAAGAGTAGGTGCCGGCAGCCGGGGCACGAGGACGAACCACGAAATCGGTACCGGCTCGATAGGCTTCCCGCATGCCCCTGGTGACGCTGCAGGCCGACGTCCTCGGACCTGACTACCGGGTGGAGACCATCTCCCTGCCGCCCGACAGCGAGGGATCCGTCGTCGCCACGCTGGTCACGCTCGAGGCGGCACGCCCGACGGGGCGCGCCGTGCTCCACGTGCACGGCTTCGCCGACTACTTCTTCCACACCGAGTACGCCCGGTGGTGGGCCGACCGCGGCTACACCTTCTACGCCATCGACCTGCGCAAGTACGGCCGCTCGCTGCGCGAGCACCAGACGCCCAACTACGTCGCCGACCTCCGCGAGTACTACGCGGAGATCGACCTGGCCTGGTGGCGCATCACCCGGCGCGACGGGCACCGGGAGGTGGTCGCGTCCGGACACTCCACCGGCGGCCTGACCGTGCCGCTGTGGGCGCACGAGCGGCGCCCGTCCGAGCTGGTGGCGATGGTGCTGAACTCGCCGTGGTTCGACATGCAGGGATCGGCCTGGCTCCGCAGCCCCGCCACCCGGGTGGCGATCGAGCGCCTGGGCACGAGCCGTCCCCTGCAGGAGATCCCCCGCAAGATCAGCGGCGTCTACGGCCGCTCCCTGCACCGCGAGCACGGCGGCGAGTGGGACTACGACCTGACCTGGAAGCCGCTGGAGTCCCGCCCGGTGTACGTCGGCTGGTTGCGGGCCGTACGTCGTGGGCATGCGCAGCTGCACGCGGGCCTGGACGTCGCGTGCCCGACGCTGGTGCTGTCATCGGCGCGCTCGTACTTCGCCGACCGGCTCGACGACCACGCCACCTCCCACGACATCGTGCTCGACGTCGAGCAGATCCGTCGCTGGGCGTCGTCCGTCGGGCGGCACGTCACCTCGGTCGCCATCGACGGTGCCATGCACGACGTCGTCCTGTCCCGCCCGGGGCCGCGTGCCGAGGCGTACCGCGTGATCCAGACCTGGCTGGACGCCTGGCTGCCGGCACCGGACCCGGCGGCCGCCGTCGCCTCAGGTCAGGAGCACCACCAGGGCGACGATGCCGACGGCCGCGATCACGGCTCGTAGCAAGTTCGGCGGGAGCCGTCGCCCCACCCCGGCGCCGACCTGGCCCCCGACGACGGACCCGAGGGCGATCAGGCCCGCCACCGTCCAGTCGATCTCCGCCACCGCGATGAACACGACGGCGGCGACCGCGTTGACGACCAGAGCCAGGACGTTCTTGGTGGCGGTGTGGCGCTGCATCGAGTCGGCCACCCCGATCCCGAGGATCGCCATCAGCAGGACTCCCTGCGCCGCACCGAAGTAGCCGCCGTACACGCCGGCGACGGCCACCGCCGGCCACACCCACCACACCCCGTGGTCGGGGATGCCACCGCGCGCCTCGGCACGGGAGGCGACGGCGCGCTGGATCCTGGGTCCGAAGATCACCAGGAGGACGCCGAGCAGGATCAGGGCCGGGACGATCGAGTCGAAGGCCGAGGACGGCAGCACGAGCAGGAGGAGGGCGCCCGCGACGCCCCCGAACAGGGAGGCGGAGCCCAGCCTCAGGACACGGGACCGCTGCCCGGCGAGCTCGCGCCGGTAACCGACCACCCCCGACATGCTGCCCGGGACCAGGCCGACGGTGTTGCTCACGTTGGCCGTCACCGGAGGCACGCCGAACGCCAGCAGGGTCGGGAACGTGATCAACGTTCCCGACCCCACCACGGTGTTGATGGTGCCGGCCGCCACGCCCGCGAGGGCGATCAGCGCGGCTTCGAGCAGGCTCACGCCGTCGGAGGCTCCTGCGTGGTCTCGCCGAGGGTCGGGTCGACCGGAGGCGTCGCGACGTCGGGGGGCGTGGCCGAGGAGCCACGCGACGACTGGCTGGCCGACCTCGCGGCGGCGATCGCCTCCTCGACGGCCTTGTTGGTCGCCGTGAGCTCGGCGTCGGGCCGCTGCGTGGAGGGCAGCTGCGCCTCGGACGGGCCCATGTCGACGCGCGTGCGCGGCGTGGCCTCGCGCGGGATGCCGGCGATCTCGTGGATGGAGGAGCCGAGGCCCTCCATCGCCTTGGTGATCTCGGAGGGGATGACCCACACCTTGTTGGCGCTGCCCTCGGCGATCTTCGGCATCATCTGGAGGTACTGGTAGGCCAGCAGCGACTGGTCGGGCTGGCCGTCGTGGATCGCCTGGAAGACCGTCTGGATGGCCTGCCCCTCACCCTGCGCACGCAGGATGGAGGCCTCGCGGTCGGCCTGGGCGCGCAGGATCTGCGACTCCCGGTCACCCTCGGCGTTGAGGATCTGCGACTGCTTGGAACCCTCGGCGGTGAGGATCGCCGCCTGGCGCTGGCCCTCGGCGGTGAGGATGACGGCGCGCTTCTCACGGTCGGCGCGCATCTGCTTCTCCATCGAGTCCTTGATGGAGGGCGGCGGGTCGATCCCCTTGAGCTCGACCCGGTTGACCCGGATGCCCCACTTGCCGGTGGCCTCGTCGAGCACCCCGCGCAGGCCCGAGTTGATCGAGTCGCGGCTGGTGAGCGTCTCCTCGAGGTCCATGCCGCCGACGATGTTGCGCAGCGTCGTCATGGTGAGCTGCTCGATCGCCTGGATGTAGTTGGCGATCTCGTAGGTGGCGGCGACCGGGTCGGTCACCTGGAAGTAGATGACCGTGTCGATCGAGACGACCAGGTTGTCCTCGGTGATCACCGGCTGCGGCGGGAAGCTCACGACCTGCTCGCGCAGGTCGATGAGGTAGCGCACCTTGTCGATGAAGGGCACGAGGATGTTGAGGCCTGCGGGCAACGTCTGCTTGTACTTGCCGAACCGCTCGACGACCGCGGCGCGCGCCTGGGGCACGATCCGCACCGTCTTGGAGAGCAGCACGACGACGAACACGACGATGAGCAGGAACAGGACCAGCAGGGCTGTCGTCATTCGGTTCTCCCCGGGGTGTGTCGGACTCGTGTGAGGCCGGTGGGTGGTGGCGGGTGGTGCGTCTCAGGGCTCGAGCGAGGCCACCGGGTGGACGTAGGCCGTCGCACCCTTGATCTGCAGGATCTCGACCGTCTCGCCGGCGGCGATCCTCAGGTGCTCGTCGTAGGGCAGCGCCGTCCACGTCTCGCCGCCGACCTTGATGCGGCCCGCTGTCAGGCCGGTGATGTCCTCGGTGACCAGGCATCGGCTGCCCACCAGCTTGCTGTGGCCGAGCGCGAGCTCGGGACCGCTGTGGAGACGCTTGACGAAGGCCGGACGGACCAGCGCGAGCATCGCGACCGAGGCGGCCAGCGCGGCCAGGATCTGCACGACGACCGGGAGCCCGACCACGGCTGCGACCATGCCGACCAGGGCGCCGGCGGCGAGCATGGCGAGGATCAGGTCCATGCTGAACATCTCGGCCACCCCGAGCGCGATCGACAGCGCCAGCCAGGTCTCCCACAGATGGTCACGGATCCAGTCCATGACCAGAGCCTAGCCAGTCAGTGCTCACGTATTTGCTGCGCCGGGCGGCGGCGCGCGGCGTATCTGTCGTCGGCCCGGCTCAGCAGCAGGGGCATGCCGAAGGTCTCGGACAGCGACTCCGCGGTGACGACCTCCTCGACCGGACCGGCGTCGACCACTCGGCCCTCCCGCAGCAGCAGCGCGTGGGTGAAGCCGGGCGGGATCTCCTCGACGTGGTGGGAGACCAGGACGGTCGCCGGGGAGTCGGGGTCGAGCGCGAGCACCGAGAGCGTCGCGACCAGGTCCTCGCGGCCACCGAGGTCGAGCCCGGCGGCCGGCTCGTCCAGGAGGAGGAGCTCCGGGTCGGTCATCAGGGCGCGGGCGATCTGCACCCGCTTGCGCTCCCCCTCGCTGAGGGTGCCGAAGGTGCGCTCGACCAGGTGGCTGACGCCGACCTCGGCGAGCAGCTCGCCGGCCCGGTCGTGGTCGAGGTCGGCGTACTGCTCGCGCCAGCGGCCGACGACGCCGTAGGACGCGGAGACGACGACGTCCCTGACCAGCTCCGTCCGCGGGATGCGGTCGGCGAGGGCGGCGCTGGTCAGGCCGATGCGCGGGCGGAGCTCGAACACGTCGGTGGTGCCGAGCACCTCGTCGAGGATGCCGGCGACGCCCGAGGTGGGGTGGAGCTGGGCGGCGGCGACCTGGAGCAGCGTCGTCTTGCCTGCACCGTTGGGTCCCAGGACGACCCAGCGCTCGTCCTCCTCGACCTCCCAGCTGACGTCGTCGAGCAGCAGGGACCGCCCGCGACGCACCGAGACCCCCGCGAACTCGATGACGGCGACCATGTCGCTCACCCTAGCGAGCAGCGGCCACCGGTCCGGGCGGACACGACGAGCCCGACCCGGCGGGCGTGACCAGCGAGTAGCCTCGCCCGCGATGTCGTCCTCACCGTCGTCCCTCGCCCTCCCCCACTCGGCGGTCCTCGCCTGGTGGCTGACGGCGTGGCTGCGCGGGCACGAGCAGACCGACCACGTGCTCGACGCGCTCGCCGTCGACGCCCACCTGCTCGAGGGCGGATCCGCGCTCGACCTGCTGGCACGGTCGCGGGCCGGTGGGGCGTCGTACGCCGGCCTGGCGCTGCCGGCGGAGGGCGACCCGCTCGGACTGGGGGGCCCGCGCGACTTCAACACCGCGGCCCTCGACGCCGGTCAGGCCGTGGTGGCCGGCGGGCTCGGGCTGGTGCCGGCCGAGCTGGGCGAGACCGTCCAGTGGCGGGTCTTCGAAGCCGCACCACGCCAGCTGCCGGACGTGGGTGAGGCGGACCGGGCACTGCGCGAGGAGCTGCTGGGAGCGGCCGACGACCTCGCCGACCTCGACGTGGCCCGCTGGCGGCCCGAGGCGGCCGACGCCCTCATGAACCTGCACCACCGGCCACGCCTCGAGGCGCCGCTGGGGACCCCGCCGCGCTGCGTGGACCTCGCGGCCCGGGGCCTCCAGGCGTGGGCGATCGTCGACCTCGCCCTCGTGGACGACGGCGGCGCGCTCTCGTCGTACGAGGTCGAGCGGCGCCGCGGGCTGCTGCAGCCGCTGGCGCGTGCGGCCCGCAGGGCGATCGTGGCGGCGTGCTCGCCCGAGGTCTGGCCGACCCGGGACTGACCTCCGGCTCCCGGCGGGCCGGGTGGGGTCCGGTGGGTCAACCGCCGTACTGGCCGCTGCCGTAGGGCTCGGCCGGAGGCGGGTAGCCCTCGGGCGACGTGCCGTGCTTGGGGTCGGCGCCGTACTTGTTCTCGCCGCGCTTGGTGTCGGTGCAGAACCAGACGATCAGCACGATCCAGCCGATGATCGGGATGAGGACCAGCAGGAACCACCACCCGCTCCGGCCGATGTCGTGCAGTCGCCGCACCGCCACGGCGAGTGACGGCAGGAGGAGGACCAGGCTGCCCAAGGAGTTGATGAGACCACCGGTGGTGTCGTCGTAGCCGGTGCCGAGGACCGCGTCGAGGACGCTGGTGACGATCCCGAGGAGGAACGAGAACAGGGCGAAGTACCAGTACTCCGAGCGGCGCGCGCGGCCCGAGAAGTCGACGTACTTGGCGAAGCAGGTGCGGACCGCTGTCATGAAGTCCATGGATGACCCCCGTGTGTCGAGGCGGCGCCGCGAGCCGGACCCGCCGTCAGGAGCAAGGTAGGGCATCCGCGCGGCGAGGGCCATCATCCTCGCCGGGCGTGCGCCCCGACCGTTGTGCGGACTCCACCACCATCGCGCATCCCGCAGGACTAGCCTCCTCCCCAATGGAAGACGAGCCGAAGACACTGCTGGTCACACTCACGGGCAAGGACCGACCGGGCGTCACCTCCACGATGTTCGCCGCCCTGTCCGCGGCCGGCGTCGAGGTCCTCGACATCGAGCAGATCGTGCTGCGGCGCCGCCTGCTCCTCGGCATCCTGGTGACCGCTCCTCGCGACTGGAAGAGGCTGCGCGACGTCATCGAGCGGACCGCCGCCGAGCTGGACATGAACGTCGAGGTCGACCGCGGCGCCGGCGACAACCGGAGCCGCCCCGCCGACCGGTCCCACATCACCCTCATCGGCCGCCCGCTGAAGGCTTCGGCCATGGCCGCCATCGCCGGCCGGATCGCCGATGCCGGCGCCAACATCGACCGCATCGAGCGCATGGCGCGCTATCCCGTGACCGCGATCGAGCTGCACGTCTCGGGGGCGCCCGCCGACACGTTGCGTCCGGTGCTCACCGCCGAGGCCGTGCGGCTCGGCATCGACCTGGCGGTGCAGCGCGAGTCGCTGCACCGGCGCGGCGTGCGGTTGATCGTGATGGACGTCGACTCGACCCTGATCCAGGGCGAGGTGATCGAGATGCTCGCCGCCCACGCCGGGCAGGAGGCCGAGGTCGCCCGCGTGACGGAGGCCGCCATGCGCGGCGAGCTCGACTTCGAGCAGTCGCTGCGCGAGCGGGTGGCACGCCTCGAGGGAGTGCCGGCCACGGCTCTCGACGAGGTCTACGACTCCATCGAGCTGGCGCCCGGCGCCCGCACCATGGTGCGCACGCTGCGCCGCCTGGGCTACCGGTTCGCCATCGTCTCGGGTGGGTTCACCCAGATCACCGATCGGCTCGCCGCCGAGCTGGGCATCCACTTCACCCGGGCCAACGAGCTCGAGATCGTCGACGGCGTGCTGACGGGTCGCATCGTCGGCGACGTGGTCGACCGGGCCGGCAAGGCCGAGGCGCTGCGCGAGTTCGCTGCCGAGGTGGGTGTGCCGCTGGATGCGGTGATCGCCATCGGTGACGGCGCCAACGACCTCGACATGCTCAACGCGGCCGGCCTGGGCATCGCCTACAACGCCAAGCCGATGGTGCGCGACGCGGCACACACCTCGGTCAACGTGCCCTACCTCGACACCGTGCTCTACCTGCTCGGCATCTCCCGCGAGCAGATCGAGGAGGCCGACGCCGAGGTCGGCATCGTCACGCCCGCGCCACCGGTCCTCGACTGATCTTCACGCCGACCGCGACGCACCCGCCGATCCCGACGTCGGCCACCACGCGAGCCTCCAGCCCGGCCTCGGCCATCGCGGCGCTCGTCAGCGGCGCCTGCGGCGGGCTGGTCTCGATCAGCAACGCTCCCCCCGGTGCGAGCCAACCGGCGCCGTGACGGCACAGCCGCCGGTGCAGGTCGACGCCGTCGCGACCTCCGTCGAGGGCCGCGCGTGGCTCGTGGTCGCGGGCCTCCGGCGGCAGGGCCGCGATCCGGTCGGTCGGGACGTAGGGGGCGTTCGCGGCGATGACGTCGACCCGGCCCCACAGGTCCCTCGGCAGGGCGTCGAAGAGGTCGCCGAGGTGCAGCGTGGCCTTCGGCGCGTTCCGTCGCGCGCACTCCAGCGCGGCCGGGTCGATGTCGGCGGCGTGCACCTCGGCTGTCGTGCCGTCGAGGACCGCCGCGACCGGGGCGACCCCGCAGCACATCTCGACGACGACCGTCGGGCCCCCGCGCGCGGGGCGGGAGGTGACTCGCTCGAGCGTCGTACGAGCCAGCAGCTCGGTGCGGCGGCGCGGGACGAACACCCCGGGAGCGACCGCGAGCCGCCTACCCAGGAAGTCGACCCACCCGAGCACGAGCTCGAGCGGCTCGCCACCCACCCGTCGTGCGACGAGGGTCTCCAGCTCCGCGGGAGTCATGGCAGCGGACTCCAGGAGGGTCGCCTCGTCCTCAGCCCAGACACACCCGGCGGCTCGGAGGCGCGCGACCACCTCGCCCTCGGGATCGGGGAGCCAAGGATCAGTCATGCTTCCCGACGTGGAACGCCTCGAGCCGTCCGGTGCCGGGGCCCAGGTCGGTCCATGTGCTCTCGACCGCGAACACGGCGAGGGCCGACGTGGGGAAGCCGCGGGTCACCATCGCGGTGGTCGCCTCGACGTCGCCCTCGCCGTCGTCGACCAGCTCGGCGAGGTAGGCGATCGTCGGGTTGTGACCCACGACGACCAGGGTAGACACCCCGGCGTCCGTCCCGCGGACCAGGTCGAACGCCGAGTCGGCGTCGGCGGCGTACAGCCCGGCGGAGAGCTCGGGCTCGATGTCCCAGGATGCGCCGACGGCGATCTGCTCGAAGGTCTGCCGTGCCCGGACGGCGTCGGACACCAGCGCCGCGTCCGGCTCGATCCCCTGCGCGCGCAGCCACCGACCGGCCTCCTCCGCGTCCGCGCGACCACGGGCGGCCAGGGTGCGCTCGTGGTCGGACGATGCGGTGGCCTCGGCCTTGGCGTGACGCACGAGGACCAGTCGTCGCGGTGCGTCCGTCGTTGACTCCTGCATCCGCTCACCCTCGCAGCCGCTAGCCTGCGTGTCATGCCCCGCGGACCACTCATGATCATCGGTGGTGCCGAGGACAAGGTGCGCAAGCCGACGATCCTCAAGCACTTCGTCGCCCTCAGCGGTGGCGCGGACGCCCGGATCGCGGTGATCCCGACGGCCTCGTCGCTGGGCCCCGAGGTGGTCGACGTCTACGACGCGCTCTTCACCAAGTTCGGTGCCGCGACCGTCGACTCCGTACGCCCCGAGAGCCGCGAGCAGGCGCAGGACCCGGCACTGGTCAAGGCCCTCGACGGGGCCACCGGCATCTTCATGACCGGCGGCAACCAGCTGAAGCTCTCCGCGATCGTGTGCGGCACACCGGTCGGCGACGCGATCGTGCGAGCCCACGAACGCGGGGCCGTCGTCGCCGGCACGTCGGCCGGCGCGAGCATCCAGTCCTCGCACATGGTGGCGTTCGGGGTCGGCGGCGCGACGCCCAAGCAGCGGATGACGCAGGTGGCGGGTGGGCTCGGCCTGGTGGACTCCACGGTGATCGACCAGCACTTCGACCAGCGCAACCGCTACGGCCGGCTGCTGATGATCGTCGCCCAGAGCCCGCAGCTCCTCGGCATCGGTGTCGACGAGGACACGTGCGGACTGGTGGAGGACGTCGCCGGGGAGATGGTCATGCGGGTCCTGGGCAAGGGCGCGGTCACGGTCTTCGACGGGTCGCGGATGGTCTCCAACGCCTTCGAGGCGAAGCGTTCCTCCCCGCTGCTGGCCAGCGGGGTCGTGTTCCACGTGCTGCCCGAGGGCGCGGTCTTCAACCTCTCGGCGCGCACACTCCTACCGCAGGAGCAGGCGGTCGACCCCGAGGACGCCGTCGAGCTGGCCGAGGCGAGCCGCGACCTGCGCCAGCTGGCCCGCGACATCGCGGCCGCGGACGCGACCCCGGCCGCGATCCGCCGCCGCCTCAAGCTCAGGCGTACGTCCCGCACGCCGGCCGACCCCGATCCGACCCACCCCACGGAGACCGTTGATGAGTGAGCGCCCCACCCCGGACCTCGAGATCGTGGAGACGCGCGTCTACCGCGGCGCCAACGTCTGGTCCTACGACAAGTCGATCCACCTCGTCGTCGACCTGGGCTCGCTCGAGCAGTACCCGACCAACACCATCCCCGGCTTCTCCGAGGACCTCGTCTCGATGCTGCCGGGGCTGCGGGAGCACTCATGCTCCCGCGGACGGCGCGGCGGGTTCCTCGAGCGGCTCAACGAGGGCACCTGGCTGGGGCACGTCGCGGAGCACGTCGCGCTGTCGCTCCAGCAGCTCGTGGGGCACGACATCCGGCGCGGCAAGACCCGGCAGGTCAAGGGCCAGCCCGGTCGCTACAACATCATCTACGGCTACATCGACGAGAACGTCGGCCTGACCGCCGGACGCCTGGCCGTACGCCTGGTGAACCACCTCGTCGAGGGTGACCCCGACTTCGACTGGGAGACCGAGCGCGACGAGTTCATCCGCCGCGCCGAGCGCACCGCCTTCGGCCCCTCGACCCAGGCCATCGTCGACGAGGCGGTCTCGCGCGACATCCCGTGGATCCGGCTCAACCAGTACTCCCTCGTGCAGCTCGGCCAAGGGGTCCACGCCAAGCGGATCCGCGCGACGATGACCTCGGAGACCTCGTCGATCGCGGTGGACATCGCCTCCGACAAGGACCTCACCACCAAGCTCCTCGGCGCCGCGGGACTGCCGGTGCCCAAGCAGGAGTCGGTCCGCTCGGAGGACCAGGCCGTCGCGGCGGCCCGACGGATCGGCTATCCCGTCGTGCTCAAGCCGCTCGACGGCAACCACGGCCGCGGGGTGTGCCTCGACCTGCAGGACGAGGCCGACGTACGCGCTGCGTTCCCCATCGCCGAGGGGCAGTCACGGCGCGGCAACGTCATCGTCGAGTCCTTCGTGACCGGTAAGGACTACCGCTGCCTCATCATCGACGGCCGCATGGTGGCCATCGCCGAGCGCGTCCCGGCCTCGGTGACCGGCGACGGCTCGTCGACCGTCGAGCAGCTCGTCGAGCTGACCAATGCCGACCCGCGCCGCGGCGTCGGGCACGAGAAGGTGCTCACCCGGATCAAGGTCGACGAGGCCGCCATCGAGGTGCTCGCCGACCAGGGCCACACGCTCGACTCGGTGCCCGCCGAGGGCGAGATGGTGAAGCTGGCGCTGACCGGCAACATGTCGACCGGCGGCATCTCGATCGACCGCACCTTCGAGGCGCACCCCGAGAACGTCGAGATCGCCGAGGAGGCCGCCCGGATGGTCGGCCTCGACATCGCCGGCATCGACTTCATCTGCCCCGACATCACCGAGCCGGTGCGTGAGGCCGGCGGGGCGATCTGCGAGGTCAACGCCGCGCCGGGGTTCCGGATGCACACGCACCCCACCATCGGCGAGCCGCAGTTCATCGCGAAGCCGGTCGTGGACATGCTGTTCCCGTCGGGGGCACCGTCGCGGATCCCGATCGTGGCGGTGACCGGCACCAACGGTAAGACCACCACCAGCCGGATGATCAGCCACATCTTCAAGGGCATGGGTCGCAAGGTCGGCATGACGTCCACCGACGGCGTGGTCATCGACGAGCGACTCGTGATCCGGGCGGACGCGTCCGGCCCACGGTCGGCGCGGATGGTGCTGCAGAACCCGCGCGTCGACTTCGCGGTCTTCGAGGTCGCCCGCGGCGGCATCCTGCGCGAGGGCCTCGGCTACGAGCGCAACGACGTCGCCGTGGTGCTCAACGTGCAGCCCGACCACCTCGGCCTCCGCGGCATCGACACGGTCGAGCAGCTGGCCGACGTGAAGGCGGTCATCGTCGAGGCAGTGCCCCGCGACGGGCACGCCGTCCTCAACGCCGACGACCCGCTGGTGCGCGAGATGCGTCGCAAGTGCTCGGGCCAGGTCGTGTGGTTCTCGATGGAGGAGCCGGGCAGCGAAGTGCGCGACATGATCGACGCACACTGCCGCCGCGGCGGGAAGGCCATCGTCCTCAACCCCACCGAGCGCGGCGAGATGATGGTCGTCCAGCACGGCCGCCGCGAGATGCAGCTGGCCTGGACGCACCTCCTGCCGGCCACCTTCAGCGGGCGTGCGCGGATGAACGTGCAGAACTCCCTCGCCGCCGCCGCCGCGGCCTTCGCCGCCGGTGCGCCGCTGCACGACATCCGTCAGGGCCTGCGCACCTTCTCCACCAACTACTACCTCTCCCCCGGCCGCCTCAACGAGGTCGAGGTCAACGGCGTCAACGTGATCGTCGACTACTGCCACAACGCGCCCGGCATGAAGATGCTCGGCGACTTCGTCGACCGCGTCGGCGACTCGATCGAGGCCTCGCACGACCTCGCCCGTCCCTCGCGGATCGGCATCATCGCCACCGCCGGCGACCGGCGCGACCAGGACATGGTCGAGCTCGGGCAGATCGCGGCCCAGCACTTCGACGTGTGCATCATCCGCGAGGACGTCGCCCTGCGGGGCCGCGAGCGCGGCGCCACCGCCCAGCTCGTGCTGGACGGCGTACGCGCCGCCATGGAGGACGGCGCCCGGTGCAAGCAGGCCGAGATGTGCCTGGACGAGATCGAGGCCGTACGGCATGCGATGAGCCGGGCCAACCGCGGCGACCTCGTCGTCGTGTGCGTCGACAAGCACGCCGAGGTGATGGCCGAGCTGGAGAACTGGTCCGACGTGGCGCAGGCCGGCTCGGTCACCAACCCCGACGCGCCGTCCGCCGATCCCGACTACACCCCGACCCAGACCGAGTCCTGAGTGCGGATCCTCGACCTGCCGGACCTCCCCCACCGCCCGATCGAGGCCCACGGCAGCCGTGGGTTCTCGGTCGGTGCGTTCGGCATCAGCGCGGACGCCCACCTCGTCGCCATCACCCTGGCGCCCGGCGGCGTGATCGGCCGCCACCCCGCGATCGGCCGCCAGCTCCTCGTCGTGCTGTCGGGCGAGGCCGAGGTGGCCGGGGCGGAGGGGGTCGTACGTCGGCTCACCGCCGGCCAGGCCGCCGTGTGGGAGCCCGGCGAGGTGCACGAGACCCGGTCGGCCGGAGGGGTGTCGGCCCTCATCGTCGAGGGCGACCTCGACATCGGCGCCCCCGGCGAGCAGGTGGACCCCGGCGACGTCTGAGCACCGGTCAGAGCGACGGAGCCGCCGCCCTGACCTTGCGGGACAGGGTCTCCGGCGTGTCCGGGGTGCCGCCGTGCGCGGCGATCCAGTCGTAGGCCTGCTGCCGCTCGGCGTGGCACATCAGCCCGACCACGTCACCCGCCTCGGCCCGGTCCACCAGGGCCGCCAGGCACCCGACCTCGGTCTGGTAGGTGTCGATGTCGGTCACGCCGACGCGCGCGGCACCCGCCCGGAGCATGCCGTCGATCTCGTCCATCGTGCGGCCGCGCAGGTAGTGCTCCTTGTGGCCGATCGCCACCACGTCGCTCCCCTTGGCGCCGATCTCACCCAGCGCGTCGATCAGCTCGTCGGTGCGGTCGCCGACGGCACCGAGCCCGAGCAGCAGGCGCGCGCCGGGACGTCGTACGCCGGCCATGATCTCGAGCAGTGCCTCCAGGCCGGCCTCGTTGTGGGCGAGGTCCATGACGACCGAGACGTCTCCGGGCAGGGAGAAGAAGTTCATCCGGCCCGGGTTGTGCTCGGCGTCGGGCCGGAACGACGTCAGGCCAGCGACCACGTCGTCGCGGGACAGTCCGATGGCGAGCGCCGCCGACGCGGCGGCCAGGGCGTTCTCGATGTTGAAGCGCGACAGCCCGGCCAGCGTCATCGGGACGTCGACGAGCTCGACGACCGGGTCGGGGTCGGCGCCGGGCGCGAGGACGGTGATCCAGCCGTCGATGACCGTGGTGGCGCGACCTCCGCCGTGGCTCAGCACCTCGCGCACCGCCGGGGAGTCGGGGTCGCGGCTGAACACCCACGGCTGGGCCGAGATCACCGCACGCATGGCCAGCACGCGGGGGTCGTCGCCGTTGAGCACCGCCCAGCCGTCCTTGCGCGTGATCCGCGGCACCACCGACTTCACCTCGGCGAGCTGGTCGACGGTGTCGATGCCCTGCAGTCCGAGGTGGTCGGCGGTCACGTTGGTGACGACCGAGACGTCGTTGCGGGTGATGCCGATGCCCTTGAGCAGGATGCCGCCGCGGGCGGTCTCCGTGACGGCGAGCTGCACTCCCGGCAGGCCCAGCGCGCGGCCGGCGCCGGACGGGCCGGAGTAGTCGCCGGCCTCGACGAGCACGCCGTCGCGGTAGATGCCGTCGGTGTTGGACCAGCCGACGACCAACCCGCTGGTGCGGGCGATGTGGGCGATCATCCGGCTCGTCGTGGTCTTGCCGTTGGTGCCGGTCACGGCGACCACGGGGATCCTGGGGGTGATGGTCGTCGGACGGGTGCCGCGGTCGGCGGTGGCCACCAGCTCCGCGGCCGCGCTGACGGCGGCCTCGACGTCCGGGGTGGGCAAGCGCGTCGAGGGCGTGTGCGACCGCCTCACCCAGCGCCGAGGCCCGGCCGCGGTTGCGCCACGGGAAGGCGACCACCAGCAGCTGCGGGTCGGAGGTGGGGCGTACGCGCACCGCCAGCCGGCGTGTTCCCGCCTCGCTCGCGATGGCTCGTACGAGGCGCTCGACCGCCCGCAGCGCGAATCGCTGACGGAACCCCGAGCCGGGCGCCCCGGGCCGGGTGGTGCGCAACCCGATGCGACGCGCGAAGCGCAGCACCGTCTCGTCGGACGCCTCGGTGATCGTCGAGACGTCGAGGGTCAGCTTCACCGCTGCGCGCGGGAAGTAGAGGTTGGGGCCTTCGAGGATGCGCAGCTCGACGAGTGAGGTCACCCGGGGAAACTACCGAACGGCAGGCGGGCCGCTAGAGGCCCATCGCGTGGAAGCCGCCGTCGACGTGCACGATCTCGCCCGTCGTGGCGGGGAAGAAGTCGCTCAACAGGGCGCAGACCGCCTGCGCGGTGGGCGTGTGGTCGGACTCGTCCCAGCCCAGCGGCGCACGGTCCTTCCACGCCGACTCGAGGTCCTCGAACCCGGGGATCGCCTTGGCGGCCAGGGTCTTCAGCGGACCCGCCGAGACGAGGTTGCAGCGGATGCCCTCCGGGCCGAGGTCGCGGGCGAGGTAGCGGGACGTGTTCTCCAGCGCGGCCTTCGCGACGCCCATCCAGTCGTACGCCGGCCACGCGGTGGTGGCGTCGAAGGTCAGTCCGACGATCGACCCCCCGGAGGACATCAGCGGCCGGGTCGCGACTGCCAGCGACTTGAGCGAGTAGGCGGACACCTGGACCGCCTGTGCCACGTCCTCCCACGGCCCGTCCATGAACTTGCCGCCGAGCAGCGTCTCCGGGTTGCCGTAGGCGATCGAGTGGACGACGCCGTCGAGGCCGTCGACGTGCTCACGGACCTGGTCGGCGAGGCCGGCGAGGTGGTCGTCGTCGGTGACGTCGAGCTCCAGCACCGGCGCCTCCTGCGGCAGCCGCTTGGCGATGCGCCGGGTGATGCCGAGCGCGCGACCGAAGTTGGAGATCAGCACCGTGGCGCCCTGCTCCTGCGCGACCTTCGCGGTCGCGAAGCCGATCGAGCTGTCCATCGTGACGCCGGCGACGAGGATGCGCTTGCCGTCGAGGATTCCCATGTCGTGTGTCCCTTCTTGACGCTTCGTGTGCGCGGGGTGGCGCTCAGTGACCCATGCCCAGGCCGCCGTCGACCGGGATGACCGCGCCGGTGACGTAGGCCGCTCCGTCGGAGGCGAGCCACGTGACCGCCGAGGCGACCTCGGCGGTGGAGGCGTACCGGCCGAGCGGCACCTGCGTCTTGATCGCAGCCTTCTGGTCGTCGGTCAGCACGTCGGTCATGTCGGTCTCGACGAAGCCGGGCGCGACGACGTTGGTGGTGATCGAGCGGCTGCCGAGCTCGCGCGCCAGGGAGCGCGCCATGCCGACCAGTCCCGCCTTGGACGCGGCGTAGTTGACCTGGCCCGCCGAGCCGAGCAGACCGACGACGGAGGAGATCAGGATGATCCGGCCGCGACGCAGGCGCAGCATGCCCTTGGCGGCGCGCTTGGCGAGGCGGAAGGTGCCGGTCAGGTTGGTGTCGATGACGGAGGACCAGTCGTCCTCGCTCATCCGCAGCAACAGCGTGTCCTTGGTGATGCCGGCGTTGGCCACCAGCACCTCGACCGGCCCGTGCGCCTCCTCGACCTGCTTGAACGCCGCCTCGACGGCGTCCGGGTCGGTGATGTCGCAGCGCACGTCAAGGGCGCCGTCAGGCGCGCCACCGTTGCGGGTGGTCACGGCGACCTTGTCGCCCTGGGCCAGGAAGGCCTCGGCGATGGCGCGACCGATGCCGCGGTTGCCGCCGGTCACCAGGACGGAACGGGGGGTGCTGGATCCGGGAATCTCGCTCACGCTCACCGACGCTAGTGATTACCGAGGGGTATCCGGAATCACGCCCGCCGGATCACTCGTCCTCGAGGCGGAACCCGACCTTCATGCCGACCTGGAAGTGCTCCACAGCACCGTCCTTGGCCTGGCCGCGGATCTGGGTGACCTCGAACCAGTCGATGTGGCGCAGGGTCTGGCCCGCTCGCTCGATGCCGTTGCGGACGGCCTGGTCGATGCCGTCGGGCGACGTGCCGACGATCTCGGTGACGCGGTAGGTGCGGTTGGTCATGGTTCCTCCTGCTCGGAGACGGCGTGACGGAGGTGCACGCCCGTGGCCATTCACCCTAGCGACGTAGACTCGGAACATGGCCGAGCCGGACGCCGTACGCATCACCACGGCGCGCATCAGCGCCGCGGACGACATGCGCTCGCGACAGCGGCGCTACGCGGTGTCGATGGCCATCCGAACGGTCTGCTTCGTCGCCGCCGTGGCGGTGGGCCCGGGGGTCCTGCGCTGGGTCCTGGTGGGCGCGGCCGTGTTCCTCCCGCTGTTCGCCGTGGTGATGGCGAACGCGGGTGACACGCGTCACGACGGATTCACCCTGCCGCACGCCCCGGGCACCCCGGAACTGACGGCTCGGGACGAAGAAGACCAAGGGAAAAACGTGTTGTGAGACGCGCTGCAAAGGTTTGGTTTTCACGCACCTGCATGTCATGATCGCTGTCGCGAGCGCGGCATCCCCCGTCTGCGTTTCGCACTCGAGGTGCCGGACAGCTTCCCCCCGTGGCTGTCCGGCACCTCTTCATTTGCCCTGTTCCGCCCGGCTCGGGCGTACGCCCGTCGGCCGCCTCGAAAGGTCTACATGGAGCTCGACCGCGAGATCTGCTCGGCCAAGGGCTGCCAGGCCGACGCCGTCTGGGACCTGCAGTGGAACAACCCCAAGATCCACACGCCCGAGCGTCGCAAGACCTGGCTGGCCTGCGACGAGCACCGGTCCTCGCTCGCGGACTTCCTCGGTGCGCGCGGGTTCCTGAAGGACGTCTTGCCCCACGAGGCGGACGCGTAGCCGCTCGCGCTCGACGGGGCCTTGGCTCAGTCGACGCGGGGACTGGGGGCGTCGACGCGGGGACTGGGGGCTCGATGCGGGCGCACGGACACCAACAGGGCGAAGACGCCTTGGGCGGTGAGCCAGCAACCGAATCGGTGACCAAAAGGGTTGCTCAGCCACCGCCCGAGGCGGGCACCGCAGCCCAGGCGGCCGACGCCTACCCGCCGATGGCCGACATCGGCCGATCCGGCTGGAGGAAGGTCACGTCGTCGATGCCGTGGCCGGCACGCTTGCCGAGCATCGCGACGACCCAGCGCTGGGCGATCTCCTCGTCGCTCGCGCCCGCGCGCAGGGCCGTACGGAGGTCGGACTCCTCGCGCGCGAACAGGCAGTTGCGCACCTGGCCGTCGGCGGTGAGGCGTACGCGGTCGCAGTCGCCGCAGAACGGGCGGGTCACCGAGGCGATGATGCCCACGGTCGCCGGGCCGCCGTCGACGTCGAAGAGCTCGGCGGGCGCGCTGCCACGCGGTGCTCCGTGAGGGGTCAGGGTGAACTCGGCCGACAGCTGCTCGAAGATCTCGTCGGCCGTCACCATCGCGGCACGGCTCCAGTCGTGCTGGGCGTCGAGCGGCATCTGCTCGATGAACCGCAGGTCGTAGCCGTGGTCGACGCTCCAGCGCAGGAGCTCGGCGGCCTGGTCGTCGTTGGTGCCGCGCAGGAGGACGGCGTTGAGCTTGATCGGCCCCAGCCCGGCCGCCCTGGCAGCCTCGAGACCGGCCACGACGTCCTTGAGCCGGTCGCGGCGCGTGATCACGGCGAACGTCTCCGGGCGGACGGTGTCGATGCTCGCGTTGATCCGGTCGAGGCCTGCGTCGGCCAGCGCCTGGGCGGTGTGCGTGAGGCCCAGGGCGTTGGTGGTGAGTGAGGTCTCGACGCCGAGGGCATGCGTGCGCGCGACGATGTCGACCAGGCCGCGACGCAGCAGCGGCTCGCCGCCGGTGAAGCGCACCTCGGCGATCCCGAGCCGCTCGACGCCGATGGTGATCAGCCGGACCACCTCGTCGTCGGTGAGCGTCTGCTCGGTGGGCAGCCAGTCGAGCCCCTCGGCGGGCATGCAGTAGCTGCACCGCAGGTTGCACCTGTCGGTGAGGGAGACACGCAGGTCCGTGGCCACGCGGCCGAAGCGATCTGCCAGAGGTGTCGTCACCCCGTGAGTCTATCGAGCCACCCCTCAGTCGCTCAGGACGTCCCGGATAACCTCGGCGGGTGCACAAGCTGCGGTTCCTGGTCTCGCGCCGCTGGATCGTCTTCGCACTCGTGGTCGTCGGCCTCGCCTGGGTCGCCTGGCGCCTCGGTGAGTGGCAGTTCCACCGGCTCGAGGACCGCCAGCAGCGCAACGCGATCATCGAGCGCAACGAGGAGGCGGGCGCCCGTCCCGTCGCGGACGTGATGGCTCCCGGGCAGCCGGTGGCGGCGTCCGAGGAGTGGGCCGTCGTCGAGGCGACCGGGACCTACGCAGTCGAGGACACCGTGATCGTGCGCTACCGCACCCGTGAGGGCGCCGCCGGGGTCGACGTGGTCGTCCCGCTCGAGCTCGCCGACGGCTCCAGCGTGCTCGTGGACCGCGGCTGGTTCGCCACCGACAACCGCGGTGACGCGAGCCAGGACGTGCCCGAGCCGCCGCCGGGCGAGGTCACCGTGACCGGATGGGTGCGTGCGGACGCCGAGGGCGACAGCACGCAGGTCTCGGACCAGTCCACCCGGGCCGTCAGCAGCGTGGAGATCGGCGAGGCCCTCGACCGGGAGGTGATGGGCGGCTGGCTCGACCTGCGCTCGGAGTCGCCCGAGCCCGAGACGCCGTTGCTGCCGGTGGAGATGCCCGAGCTCGACAACGGCCCGCACTTCTTCTACGGGTTGCAGTGGTGGTTCTTCGGAGCCCTGGCGATCTTCGGGTTCTTCTACCTGATGTACGACGAGTGGCGCGGCGGTCGTGGCCCGTGGGGCAGGACGCGAGGCGACACCGCCCGCGGGGGCTCAGAGGCTGCGCAGCAGCCCACCGTCGACCGGGAGCATCACGCCCGTCAGGAATGACGCGGCGGGCGAGAGCAGGAACGCGGCCACCGCACCGAACTCCTCCGGCTCGCCGTAGCGGCCGAGCGGGATGGCGGCCTCCGCCGCCTTGCGTGCCGCCTCCGGGTCGCCGGTCGAGGCGTCGAGCTCGGCGACCCGCTCCGTGGCGATCCGGCCGGGCAGCAGCCCGTTGACCCGCACGCCACGCGGGCCGAGCTCGTCGGCCAGCGTCTTGGCGACCATGGCGAGCCCCGGTCGCAGTCCGTTGGAGATCGCCATCTCCGGCAGGGGCGCGCGTACGCTCGACGAGAGGACCAACCCCAGCGACCCGCCTGCCGGCAGCGCCGCGCCCACCTCGCGCGCGAGGCGTACGGCTCCGAGGAACACGGCTTCGAACGCCGCGCTCCACTGGTCGTCGGTGATCGTCGTGACCGGGCCCTTGGGCGGGCCGCCGACGCTGATCAGGGCACCGTCGATGCGGCCCCACGCCTCCTCGGCGGCGGCCAGCAGGCGCGCCGGGGCGTCGCGGTCGGCGTTGTCGGCCACGACGGACACGGCGGCCCGGCGCCCGGCGGCCTCGTCGAGGGCGGCGGTCGCATCGTCGAGGGACTCCTGCGAGCGCCCCGACACCACCACCCGGGCCCCTTCGGCCACCAACGCGTCGGCGCTGGCCCGGCCCAGTCCGCGGGCTCCCCCGGTGACGATGTAGACGCGGTCCGTCAGCTGCAGGTCCATCCCACGACCCTAGCCCGGGACGGCGGCGCTGCTCTCGCGGAACTGGGTCGCGTGGAGGGTGGCGTAGAGCCCACCCGCGGCCAGCAGCTCGGCATGGGTCCCCTGCTGGACGACCCGGCCGTCGTCGAGGACGAGGATCAGGTCGGCGTTGCGCACCGTCGAGAGCCGGTGGGCGATCACCAGCGACGTACGCCCCTCCAGCGCCGCGTCGAGCGCCCGCTGGACCGCCGCCTCCGACTCGCTGTCGAGGTGGGCCGTCGCCTCGTCGAGCACGACGATCGAGGGCGCCTTGAGCAGGAGCCGCGCGATGGCCAGCCGCTGCCGCTCGCCGCCGCTGAGCCGGTAGCCGCGGTCGCCCACCACCGTGTCGAGGCCGTCGGGCAGCGCCCGGACGAGTCCGTCGATCTGCGCCGCCTCGAGCGCCGCCCAGACGTCGGCCTCCACGGCCTCCGGGCGGGCGTAGAGCAGGTTGGCGCGGATGGTGTCGTGGAACATGTGCGCGTCCTGGGTGACGTAGCCGACCACGTCCTCCAGCGACTGCAGCGTCACGTCGCGCACGTCGTGGCCGCCCACCCGGACGGCACCCGCCTCGACGTCGTAGAGCCGGGCGACGAGGTGGGTCACCGTCGTCTTGCCCGCGCCCGACGGGCCGACCAGCGCCACCATCCGCCCGGGCTCGGCGGTGAAGCTGACGTCGTGCAGGACGCGGCCGGTGTCCCGCGACTCGGCGCGGGCCACGGTCTCGAGCGAGGCGAGCGAGATCTGGTCGGCCCGGGGGTAGGTGAAGGCGACGTGGTCGAACTCGAGCCGCGATGCGCTCCGCGGCAGCACGACGGCGTCGGGCTTCTCCTGGATCAGCGACGGCAGGTCGAGGAGCTCGAAGACCCGGTCGAAGCTGACCAGGGCGGTCATCACGTCGATCCGGACGTTGGAGAGGCCCTGGAGGGGGCCGAGCAGCCGGGTCAGCAGCACGCCGAGGGCGACGATGGTGCCGACCGTCAGCTCGCCGGTGATGGCGAGGTAGCCGCCGATGCCGTAGACCAGCGCGGTGGCAAGGGACGGCACGAGCGTCATGGCCGCGAAGAAGATCCGGGTCAGCAGGGCGATGCGGACGCCGAGGTCGCGCACCACAGCGGCCTTCTGGCCGTAGGCGACGTCCTCGGCCTCGCGACGGCCGAACAGCTTGAGCAGCATGGCGCCGCCGACGTTGAAGCGCTCCGTCATCGCGTTGCCGAGGTCGGCGTTGCCGTCCATCTGCTGGCGTGACAGGTCGGCGAGCCGCGTGCCGACGAGGCGGGAGGCGACCAGCAGGATCGGGAACAGGGCGACGCACAGCACCGTCACCGGCCAGCTCAGGAACAGCATCGTCACGCCGACGACGACGGCCGCGATGATGTTCGACACCGTGCCCTGCAGCGTGGACGTGAAGGCCCGCTGGGCGCCGATCACGTCGTTGTTGAGCCGGCTGACGAGCGCACCCGTCTGGGTGCGCGTGAAGAACGCCAACGACTGGCGCTGGACGTGGGCGAAGACCTGGGTGCGGAGGTCGTAGATCAGGCCCTCACCGATCCGGCTGGACAACCATCCGGTGACGAGGCCGAAGGCCGCGTCGACGACCGCGACGAGGGCCACGAGGACAGCCAGCCACACGACGAGGGTCGTGTTGCCGGTGCGGACACCGTCGTCGATGATCGCCTTCAGCAGCAGGGGTGGCACCACCACGAGGGCGGCGTCGACCACCGTGACCCCCAGGAACCCGACGATCAGCCTGCGGTGCGGGCGCGCGAACCCCAGCACCCGGCGTACGGTCCGGCGCTCGATCTTGTTGTCGACGACGCTCCGGTCGCTGCGCAGGTGCCGCCACGGCGGGCCCGTGCCTGCGCCCATCGACATTGCGTGCTCCTTGATCTGTTCACTCGGGCAAACTCGCCGCGGCTCCCGATTGTTCCTCTCGTCGCCCCCGGACGGGGCGTCAGCCCGCGAAGGCCGCCGCAACCGCGCGGAAGCGACGTACCTGCGCTTCCCGCTCGAGGCGGCGCTGCTCGTCGAGGTCGCGGTCGGGGGCGCCCTGCAGCAGGGCCTTCGTCTCGGGCACCACGCCCGGCATCGGCGCGACCAGGGCGGCCACGAGCTCGGCGACCGCGGCGTCGAGGTCGTCCGCGGGCACCGCCGAGGTGGCGAGACCGATCCGGACGGCCTCGTCGGCAGGTACGACACGGGCGGTGGCGCAGATCTCCAGCGCCCGGGCGTAGCCGACGTGCTCGACCAGCGGCTTGGTGCCGGTGAGGTCGGGCACCAGCCCCAGGGCGGACTCCTTCATGGAGAACTTGGCGTCCTCGGCGACGACGCGGAGGTCACAGGCCAGCGCCAGCTGGAAGCCCGCACCGATGGCGTGCCCGCGCACCTTGGCGATCGAGACGAACCGCGGGTCGCGCAGCCAGGTGAAGCCCCGCTGGAACTCCTCGATGCGGGCCGAGGCGTCCTGGTCGCTGAGCGCGAGCAGCCCCACGACGCTCTCCTGGCCGGACGTCGACGGGTCGAGCATGGCCCGGTCGAGACCGGCGGAGAACGTCTCCCCCTCCCCCGTCACCACGACGACCCGGACATCGTCCGTCAGTGTGCGGCCGATCTCGCCCAGCGCCAGCCACATGGCGGGCGTCTGGGCGTTGCGCACGTCGGGACGGTCGAGCGTCACCGTGGCCACCGGACCCTCGATCTCGAGGCGGAGGCCGACGGCGGCGAGGTCTTCGGGAGTCATGGCGACCACGCTACTACTGACCGGTAACCACCGACCGCTCAGGCGAGGGACACCAGGTCCGCGTAGTCGTCGCTCCAGAGGTCCTCGTCGCCGTCGGGGAGCAGCAGCACCCGGTCCGGCTCGAGCGCGCGCACGGCGCCCTCGTCGTGGGTGACCAGCACGATCGCACCCTCGTAGGTCCGGATCGCGGCCAGCACCTCCTCGCGCGAGGCGGGGTCGAGGTTGTTGGTGGGCTCGTCGAGCAGCAGCACGTTGGCCGACGACACCACGAGGCTGGCGAGCGCCAGCCGGGTCTTCTCGCCACCCGACAGGACACCGGCGCTCTTGTGGGCGTCGTCGCCGGAGAAGAGGAAGGACCCCAGCACGCTGCGGGCCTCGGAGTCGGTCAGCTCGGGCGCGGCCGACTGCATGTTCTCCAGGACCGTCCGGGACGTGTCGAGGGTCTCGTGCTCCTGCGCGTAGTAGCCGATCTTGAGCCCGTGGCCGGGCAGCACCTCACCGGTGTCGGAGGGGTCGACGCCGGCCAGGATGCGGAGCATCGTCGTCTTCCCGGCGCCGTTGAGGCCCAGGATCACGACCCGGCTCCCCCGGTCGATGGCCAGGTCGACGTCGGTGAACACCTCGAGCGAGCCGTAGGACTTGGACAGCTCGCGTGCGGTGATCGGCGTCTTGCCGCAGGGCGCGGGAGCCGGGAACTTGATCCGGGCCACCTTGTCGGCGGCGCGCTCGCCCTCGAGCCCGGCGACCATCTTCTCGGCCCGCTTGAGCATCGACTGGGCGGCCGTGGCCTTGCTGGCCTTGGCCCGCATCCGGTTGGCCTGGTCGGTGAGGGTCTTCGCCTTGGACTCGGCGTTGGCCCGCTCGCGCTTGCGGCGGCGCTCGTCGGACTCGCGCTGGGAGAGGTAGTCCTTCCAACCCATGTTGTAGACGTCGATGACGGCACGGTTGGCGTCGAGGTGGAAGACCTTGTTGACCGTCTGCTCGAGCAGCGCGTTGTCGTGGCTGATCACGACGAAGCCGCCCCGGTGGGCCTTGAGGTAGTCGCGGAGCCAGACGATCGAGTCGGCGTCGAGGTGGTTGGTCGGCTCGTCGAGGAGCAGGATCTCGGCGCCGGAGAACAGGATGCGGGCGAGCTCGACGCGTCGACGCTGTCCGCCCGAGAGCGTGCCGATCGGCTGCTCGAGGATGCGCGTCTCGATGCCCAGGGCCGCGGCCATCTGGGCCGCCTCCGACTCGGCGGCATATCCGCCTCCGGCGTGCAGCTCGGCGTCGGCGCGCGTCCACCTCTTCATGCCGCGCTCGTGGACCTTCGGGTCCGCGTCGGCCATGTCGACCTCGGCCTCGCGCAGGCGGCGTACGACGTCGTCGAGGCCGCGGGCCGAGAGGATCCGGTCGCGGGCGATGACGGCCGGGTCTCCGACGCGGGGGTCCTGCGGCAGGTAGCCGATGTCGCCGCTGCGCAGCACCTGGCCGGAGGCCGGCTGTCCCTCTCCGGCGAGGATGCGGGTGAGGGTCGTCTTGCCGGCACCGTTGCGCCCCACGAGGCCCACCTTGTCGCCCGCGGCGATGCGGAAGGTGACGTCCTCCATGAGGAGCCGCGCGCCGGCTCTGACCTCGAGCTTCTGGGCAGTGATCATCAGGGTCCACATCCTACGAAGGGGTGCACTGCAGAGCCCCATCGGCGTTGCAGGCGCTACTGTGCGCGGAGGCTCCACGACCCCCGTCACGACCTGTGGAAAGGCACTCCCATGCGGTTCAACCCGAAGGCCGACATCAGCAAGGGCCGCGTCCGCGACGCGGGCGGCGGCGGTGGCGGCATGGGTGGCGGCGGGATGCGGATCCCGATCCCCGGCGGCACACGAGCGGGCGGCGGCATCGGCGGCATCCTGATCATCATCCTGTTCGTGATCCTGAGCCAGTGCATGGGCGGTGGCCTGCCCGGTGGGGACGGCGGCACCGGCACGCAGGGCCAGTCCCAGGGGCAGCCGGAGGGCATCGACACCGGCGACGAGCGCTACGCCAACTGCGACACCGGCTCCGACGCCAACGACGACCCTGACTGCGCGCGCAAGGCGGTGGCGCTGTCGCTCGAGCAGTACTGGGCCAAGACGCTGCCCGAGCAGGGCGGCACCGAGTTCGTGCCGGCCCAGATCAACACGTTCGCCGGCGCGGTCTCGACCGGCTGCGGCCAGGCCTCGTCGCAGGTCGGTCCCTTCTACTGCCCACCCGACCAGCAGATCTACCTCGACACCACGTTCTTCACCGACGTCCTCGAGGGCCAGCTCGGCGGGCAGGGCGGTGACTTCGTCGAGCCCTACGTCCTCGGCCACGAGTACGGCCACCACATCCAGAACCTGATGGGCACGATGGGTCAGGTCCGCACGCAGAAGGGGCCGGAGTCCGACGCCGTACGCCTCGAGCTGCAGGCCGACTGCTACGCCGGCATGTGGACCCGCGACGCCAGCGACGGCGACGGCATCCTGATCGAGCTCGACCAGGGCGACATCGCCGAGGCCGTCGACTCCGCGAAGACGGTCGGCGACGACCGGATCCAGCAGAAGTCCGGTCAGGGCGTCGACCCCGAGGGCTGGACCCACGGATCGTCCGAGCAGCGGATGGCCTGGTTCATGACCGGCTACGAGCAGGGCACCCTGGAGGCCTGCGACACGTTCGCGGCCAGCGAGCTCTGACCGGTTCGGACGCTCCTAGGCGCTCAGGCGAGCAGCGCCTCGATCTGGGGGACCTGGCGCTGCATGGCGCGGATGTAGGGCGCCACGCTGGGGTGGCGGAACTTCCCGGCGAGCGCGCCGTCGCCGCCGGCCACGCGGGCCAGGGCCCAGTCCAGCCGCGTGAGGGCCGTGTAGACGGCCATCACGCGAGCACCGGTCGCGACCTCGGCACTGGTGGCCAGGCCGGCCGGGAGAGCCGCGACGTACGCGTCCACCAAGGGCTCGACGTCCTCACGGGTCGCCAGGGAGAGGTAGCCGAGGTCGGCCCCGACCGGGCCGCGGCCCAGGTGGGCCCAGTCGATCGCGACGGCCCCCGACCCGGACCGACCGGGGATGTTGGCTGCTGAGGGGTCCCCGTGCTGCGCCACCTGCGGCAGCACGTCGCACCGCTCCAGCCAGACGGAGCGGTGGGTCCAGAGGTGGTCGGCGATGTCGGCCGTCGGCGTCCGGGCGAGGGTGCGCCAGCCGCCGCGGCGCTCCACCAGCGCCAGCCGGCTGCGGAGCTGGCCGCGCGCCAGCCAGGCGTGCGCGCCGAGGTCGACGGCGGCGAAGCGGCCCAGGCAGTCCGCCAGCCACAGTCCCGGGGCGTCGTGGTGCTCGACCCGCTCGTGGACCAGCGTGATCCCCTCCGGGTCCTCCTCGACGAGCACCACGGGCGCCTCCTGCAGACCCGGCGACGCGGCGACGACTCCGCTCAGCGCCACGTCGGCGGCGCGGCGCCAGTAGTTCACGTCACCGGGCACGTGCACGCCCGACGAGTCGTGGGGCTCGGGTGCTCGGAGCCGTTTGACGACGACCTCGCGGCCGCCTTGCGTGGCCGACCAGACGCCGACGGTGGCCGGGCCGGCGCCCGGCAGGGGGCGCCATCCCGGTTCGGGTTGCCACATGGCAACGACGCTAGTCGACGTGGGCGGCCGGGGACGTCATGGGAACCGCGCGTTCGCACCGTTACTTCCCATGACGTCAGGCGTTGACGACGTCGACCTGCACCGCCTGCGCATCAGTGATCGCCCGGTCCAGCACTGCCCGGCGCGGGTCCGGCACGGGGAGCCACGGGCCGGTCGTGCCGAGACCGGCGACACGGACGTCGGCCAGGACCTCGTCGACGGCCGCGTGGTCGCCGCCGACCACCACCGGCCCGGGCCGCAGGATCCGGGCGGCATGGTCGGCAGCCGCCTCGTAGGCCTGCCGCGCCTGGTTGTCGCGGCGCCTGGCGAACCGCTGCTGGCTCTGGCCGCCCGCCTTGGTGCGGCCCTGGACGTGACGCTGCCCGATCTTGTGCTCGACCATCTCCACGCCGCTCATGCGTGCGACGGCGAAGCCCCCCTTGCGCACGAGCAGCACGCCCCACGCACCGGGCGGCACCGCCGCCGCGGCGAAGGCAGCCACCTCGGCCGGGCCGTCGTACGCCGTCGAGAAGGGCAGGTGAGCCGTGAAGGAGGACCCGTCCTCGGCCCGCCCGCTCAGCGCACCGTCGGCCACGACGAGACCGGTCGCGCCGTGGCTCGTCGTGAAGTTGTCCACCCAGCGTTGCCAGCGGGCGGCGGGGACGAGGACGGCAGGCACGACCGGCAACCTAGCCTGCTTCGCGGAGCGGCGGTTATCGTCGGAATCCCCCTACGTTCCCGGAGGTCAGCCGTGCGCCGCATCCTCGTCCCGTGCCTCACTGCCGTCATGTCCCTCGCCGCCCTGACGGCCACCCCGCCCGCCTCCGGAGCCGTGGCGACCGACGACACGCCGTTCCCGTCCCGCATAGAGCTGCCCGACGGCTTCCAGCCCGAGGGCATCGCGATCGGTCCGGGGCCGACGGCCTGGTTCGGCTCCCGGGCCGACGGTGACATCTATGAGGTGTCGCTGCGTACGGGCGAGGGCGAGGTCATCAGCCAAGGACCCGGCACCGCCTCGGTGGGGCTGAAGTCCGATCGGCGGGGCCGGCTGTTCGTCGCCGGTGGCAATGCCGGTACCGCTCGCGTCATCGACTCCGGCAGCGGCGCCCTGGTGGCCAACTACCAGCTGACCAGTGCCCCGACCTTCGTCAACGACGTGGTGCTCACCCAGCGGGCCGCCTGGTTCACCGACTCGCTGCGGCCCCAGCTCTACCGCATCGACCTCGGACCCGACGGTGCTCCCGGCTCGGCCACGACGGTGCCGCTGAGCGGCGAGTGGACGCAGGTCGCCGGCTTCAACGCCAACGGCATCAGCACGACGCCGACGGGCAAGGCGCTCCTCGTGGTGAACTCGACGACGGGGGTGCTCTACCGCGTCGACCCCGCGACGGGCGCGGCGACGAAGGTGGACCTCGGCGGCGCCTCGCTCACCAGTGGGGACGGCATGCTGCGGCACGGCCGGCTGCTCTACGTCGTGCGCAACACGCTCAACGAGGTGGCCGTGCTGCGCCTCGACCGTCAGGGGACCAGTGGCGAGCTCGTGCGCACGATCACCGCGGCCGACCTCGACCCGTCGACCAGCTTCGACGTGCCGACCACGGTCGCCCGCTTCGGACGCCACCTCTACCTGCCCAACGCCCGGTTCACCACGCCGCCCGCCCCGCAGACCGACTACTGGGTCACCCAGGTGCGCGCCAGGCCGTGACGGCCGGCGTCCGGGCTCGCGTCAGGCGGGGCGAGATGCATGGTCGCTGACGCGCGGGAACGGCGTCAGCGAGAACACCGCCTCGACGGGCACCCCGAAGAAGGCGGCGATGCGCAGAGCCAGGTCGAGGCTGGGGCTGTTCTCACCGCGCTCGAGGTAGCCCACGGTCTGGTAGTGCACGCCCAGCGCGGTGGCCAGCTCACGACGGGACACGCCCTGCTCGGCCCGCAGCAGGGCGATCCGGTTGTGCACGACCTCGGTCACCTGACCCACTGCGTCGCAGCCTCCTTGGCTGCCGCGACCTGCGACCCGGACTGGCGCCGCGCCATGCGGCGCAGGAGGCCCGGGGCGACGAGGGCACCCACCACCGCCCAGGTCCCCAGCACGGCGACGGTCTGCCACGTGCGCCACGATCCGCCGATCTCGAGTGCTGCGTAGGAGTCGGGCAGGAAGGCCGAGCGCATGCCCAGACCCAGCCAGTACATCGGGAACAGCTGGGCCACGACCTGGACCCAGCCCCACAGCGCCTGCACGGGGTAGAAGATCCCGGAGATGCCGGCCAGCACCATCACGGGCAGCATC
This sequence comes from uncultured Actinomycetota bacterium, assembly GCA_963740115.1. GTDB lineage: Bacteria > Actinomycetota > Actinomycetes > Propionibacteriales > Nocardioidaceae > Nocardioides. The sequence continues at coordinate 548,108 of CAVUCQ010000009.1, forward strand.
CCCCACATCCCGACCTTCTGCACGCTGGGGACGAGCGCCCCGATCATCATGCCGATGGGCAACGTCGCGAGCAGGCCGAGGGCGAGGACCCACGCGACCGTGAACCAGCCGCTGGGCTGGGCCATCAGGTCGTCGAAGAGCAGGAAGCTCGGCACGAGGACGGCGATGGTCTGCGGCACCAGGCTCGAGGAGTGGAGGACGATCTGCCCGGCGAAGTAGCCCACGAGACCGTGGGGCACGGCCTTGGCCCGGAGCAGCGTGCCGTCCTCCTTCTCCATCGCGAGGCTGTAGGCAGGGCCGATGACCAGGCCGAAGGCGACGAGTCCCGCGAGGATGCTCGGCAGCGCGACCGAGGGCAGCAGCAGGCCGGTGTCGTCGACGGGGGTGTCGCGGCGCAGGTAGAGGTAGCCGACTGCGAGGAAGGCGGTGAACAGGTAGAACCACTGGTCCTGGGAGCTGCGCAGGCTCTGGACGAACTCGGTCCACCCGCGCCGGACACCCAGCCTGACGGCGTGCGGCACCGCTCCCGCGGTCGAGGTCGAGCTGCAATCAGACCACCTCCCGGAAGGCGCGGACGGCCTCGTCGGACTGTCCCGCCTCGTGCCGTTGCACCAGGTCGAGGTAGGCGTCCTCGAGGCTCGCGCGGCGCACCTCGAGGTCGACCACTGGCTCGCCCGGCTCGATCAGCAGCCGGCGTACGAAGTCCGTCGCGTCGTCGGTGGAGTGCACGAAGCGCTCGCCTCCGCGTGACCACTTCACCTCGACCTCGAGGGCCGCCCGCAGCGCGAGCTGCTCCGCCGTGTCATCGGCGACGATGCGTCCCCCGGCCAGGATCAGGACCCGGTCGGCCAGCTTCTCGGCCTCGTCGAGGTCGTGCGTCGTCAGCAGGATCGTGGTGTGCTCGAGGTCGGCGAGGCGGTGCACGACGTGGTGGAACTCGCGACGCGCTTGCGGGTCGAAGCCGGCCGTGGGCTCGTCGAGGAACAGCAGCTCGGGGCGTCCGATGATCCCCATGGCCACGTCGAGCCGACGGCGCTGCCCGCCGGAGAAGGTCGCGATCTTCTGGTCGGCGAGGTCGTCGAGACCCACGACGTCCAGCAGCTCGTCGGTCGGGATCGGACGTGGCCGCTCGGGCGTGGCGTAGGGCGCGTAGTAGCCGCCGACCTGGTCGAGCAGCGTGCGCGGCGTCCACCGGGCGTGGTCACGCCAGGACTGCAGGACGACACCCGTGCGGGCGCGCCATCCCTCGCTCGCCCGGCGGGGGTCCTCGCCCAGCACGATCACCTCGCCGGCGGAGCGCTCCCGGAATCCCTCGAGGATCTCGATCGTGGTGGTCTTGCCTGCACCGTTGGGGCCGAGCAGGCAGACGACCTCGCCCGGCTGGACCACGAAGTCCACGCCCGTCAGGACGTCCTTGTCGCCGTAGCGCATGCGCAGGTCACGCACCTCGATGACGGGGGCGGACGGAGGGCTCACGCCTCAAATGTAGTCCTTGTGCTACGGAAACAGCAAGAGTGCTACATCGCTACAGGAAGTCGAGCGGGTCGAACTCGTCGATCGGGATGACCCGGACCCGCGGCAGGGGCGAGTTGAAGGCGGCGATGTCGTACTCGAGGTCGAAGATGCGCAGCCCGGGGAGGTTGCGGAACTGCGCGTTCACGAACTCCGTGAACCCGATCACCCCGACCTGCCGGCTGCCGTCGCACAAGGCCGAGACCTGGTCGACGAAGTCCCCGTCGTGGCTGACCAGCACCACGTCGGCCGGGCGGTGCACGAGGGCCTCGGCGGTGCGCTGGATGGCGATGTCGACGATCTTGCCCTCACCGCTCAGCGGGATCGGCTTGAAGCCGATCGCCAGCAGGGCCTGGACGAAGCTGGTGGGCATCTCGGTCGTGGCGGCGAGGAAGAACAGCCCGGTGACGTCCTGGTCGAAGGCCCGCTCCGCCCACTCCAGCAGCCGGTCCCACCGGGGACGCTCCTCCGGGCGCGGACGCCGGCCCAGGATCGAGGTGCCCAGGGTGGCGTCGATGTTCTCCCCGTCGACGAGGAGGTAGGTCATCCGCTCGGCCATGCGAGGACTCTCCCACACGGGCTCAGGCCTGGTAGACGACCTCGAACGACTCCACGACCTCGTCGCCGGTCGCCCTCACGGCGGACACCTCGACCAGCGCTCGCGGGACGCCGGAGCCGTCGCACAGGATGGACAGCACGCCCACCTCCGGCAGCTCTCCGGCGTAGTCGGCAGCCGGGGCCGTGGTCTCCCCGCGCTCGTCGGCCAGCACCTGGGCGACGAAGGCGTCGGACTCCTGACCCGAGTCGCCGTAGGCCCACGCAGGGGGCGGGACCGACTCGAGCGTCGTCGGGCCGAAATAGGTCGGCGCGGCGTTGAGCTTGGCGTGGAAGCGGGCGAGGTCCCAGAAGACCCGCAGCTCCGCGTGGTCGAACTCGATCTCGGACGGGTCGACCGCGTCATCGCTCATGCCCAGAGGGTAGTGCTCCCGGCCACGGCTCTGGCTCAGGCGACCGCGGCCACGTACGCCGCGAAGTCCCGCGCTGCCTCCATCGAGCCCGGCCGCGGCTCGCCGGCCGGGTCGAGGCCGAGGTCGCGGTCGGACAGGACCTGCTGGAGGAGGGGCCGCCACGACGGATCGGCGTGCATCATCGCCCAGCGCAGGGCGTCACGCTTGCTCGCGACCTCGCCCGTGCGGACGGTGTGGAGGCTGCGCGCGGCCTGGACCACGAGGTAGCGCTGGCACCAGGCGATGTGCGGCGGGCACCAGCCCAGGACGTCGTCGCTCAGGCTCGCCAGTCCGGCGCGCGCTCGCCCCCGGAGCACGGCGTCGGGCACCGGGTCGACGAGCTCGACGGGGCACGGGCCGACGAGCGTGATGCCCTGCTCGCGCAGGATCCACCGGGTCCACGGCTGGTTGCAGTGGTCGGACCAGGACATCTCGTCCTGGCCGTGGTCGACGTAGAGCCAGTCACGGCCGAGCCCGGCCACCGTGCGGAGCTCGGACGCGACGGCGTAGGAGCCCTCGAGGTGGCGGTTCCAGAACCCGTCGCGGCGCGGCAGGTCGCGGTGCAGCGCCCGCAGCGCCGCCTCCTGGGCGGCATCGGGCCGCTGGTCGACCACGACGAGGAAGTCGCAGTCGCTGTGCAGGTCCCCTGCGCCGAGCGCGAAGGAGCCCTGGAGGTAGGCGCCCACGAACGACTCACCGAGCGCGGCCTGCGCACCGGTGACCAGGTCGTGGAGCACGCCGTTGAGCTCGGCGTAGCGCGTGGGGTGGGGGTTGAGCACCGATGAAGTGTGCGCCTGCGCCCGCCGTGCCGCCACGGATTTTCACCGGACCGGCTCAGACGTTGAACCCCAGGGCACGCAGCTGCTCGCGGCCGTCGTCGGTGATCTTGTCCGGACCCCACGGCGGCATCCAGACCCAGTTGATCGCGACGTCGTTGACCAGGCCCTCGAGGGCCTGCTCGGTCTGGTCCATGATCACGTCGGTCAGCGGGCACGCAGCCGAGGTGAGGGTCATGTCGAGGACGGCGTTCGAGCCGTCGTCGATGTGCACGCCGTAGACCAGGCCGAGGTCGACGACGTTGATGCCGAGCTCGGGGTCGACGACGTCCTTCATCGCCTCGGTCACGTCGTCGACGGTCACCGTCGCGGTGCCGCCGCCGGTGCTGCTGGCCTCGGGAACCTCGGGCAGGTCGCCGTGGTCGATAGCGTCTGTCATCGGGTTTCTCCTCCACGCTGGGCGGAATCGGTCTGGGCCGGATCGGATTGGGCCTGGGCGGTCGCGTCCTTCCACGCCATCCAGGAGAGCAGCGCGCACTTCACGCGCGCGGGGAACTTCGCGACACCGGCGAATGCGATGCCGTCCTCGAGGACGTCCTCGTCGGGCTCGACCTGACCCTTGCCCTGCATGAGCTCGAGGAAGGTCTGGTGGATGTCCATCGCCTCGTCGACCGGCTTGCCGATCACGAGGTCGGTCAGCACCGACGCCGACGCCTGGGAGATCGAGCAGCCGACGGCGTCGTACGACACGTCCTCGACGACGCGGCCGTCGGGGCCGTCGGCGAGGTGCACGCGGAGGGTCACCTCGTCGCCGCAGGTCGGGTTGACGTGGTGCACCTCCGACTCGAACGGGTCGCGCAGGCCCTTGTGGTGCGGGTGCTTGTAGTGGTCCAGGATGATCTCCTGGTAGAGGTTGTCGAGGTCGGTGCTCATCCGTCCACCTTGAAGTAGCTGCGGGTGTGGTGGAGGGCCTCGACCAGCGCGTCGATCTCGGCGGGCGTCGTGTAGAGGTAGGACGACATCCGCGTCGAGCTCTGCACGCCGAATCGGGCGTGCGCCGGCCTGGCGCAGTGGTGGCCGGCCCGCACGGCCACGCCGCGCGAGTCCAGCACCTGGGCGATGTCGTGCGGGTGGACGCCCTCGAGCTCGAACGAGATCGCTCCGCCGCGCCGGGTGGCGTCGAGCGGTCCGAGCACCGTCAGGCCGGGGATCGACTGCAGGCCCTCGAGCGCGTACGCCGTGATCGCCTGCTCGTGCCGGTGGATGGCGTCGAGGCCGATGTGGCCGAGGTAGTCGACGGCCGCGCCCAGGCCGACCGCCTCCACGATCGGCGGGGTGCCGGCCTCGAAGCGGTGCGGTGCCTTGGCGTACGTCGAGCGCGCCATGGTCACGGTCTCGATCATCTCGCCGCCGCCGTGGAAGGGCGGGAGCTCGTTGAGCAGGTCCTCGCGACCCCACAGCACACCGATCCCGGTCGGGCCGCAGACCTTGTGCCCGGTGAAGACCAGGAAGTCGCAGTCCACGGCCCGCACGTCGACGGGGAGCTGGGGCGCGGCCTGGGAGGCGTCGATCACCGACAGGGCTCCCGCCGCCCTGGCGCGCGCCACCAGGTCGACGACCGGGTTGATCGTGCCGAGCATGTTGGACACCCAGGTGAAGGCGACGACCTTGGTGTGCTCGTCGACGAGCTGGTCGGCGTTGTCGAGGTCGAGCTCACCGCCGTCGGTCAGGCCGAACCAGCGCAGCTCGGCTCCCGACCGCTCGCACGCCAGCTGCCACGACACGATGTTGGAGTGGTGCTCCATCTCGGTGATGACGACGTTGTCGCCGGGGCCGAGCTCGATCGTGCGGGCCAGGAGGTTGAGCGCCTCGGTGGCGTTCTTGGTGAAGATCACCTCGTTGCGCGAGGGCGCGTTGAGGAACGCCGCCACCTTGTCGCGCGCCGCCTCGTAGGCCTCGGTCGACTCCGCACCGAGCTGGTGCATCGCCCGGGCGATGTTGGCGTTGTGCCGCTCGAGGTGGTCGACCATCGTGTCGATCACCACCTGCGGCTTCTGCGAGGTGTTGGCGCTGTCGAGGTAGACCAGCGGCAGCCCGCCCGCGAGCGTGCGCTCGAGGATCGGGAAGTCCTTGCGGATCACGTCGAGATCCGGAAGCAGTCCTTCCATCGTGGTCTCCTCTCCAGGGTGTGGCGGGTGGCGGGCGGTCAGGCCGTGGCGGCCTTGAGGTAGCGGTCGTAGCCCTCTTCCTCGAGGCGGTCGGCGAGCTCCTTGCCGCCGGACTCGGCGACCTTGCCGTCGACGAACACGTGCACGCGGTCGGGCTCGATGTAGCGGAGGATGCGCGTGTAGTGGGTGATCAGCAGGACACCCTTGCCCTCGCGCTGGCGGAAGCGGTTGACCCCGTCGGAGACGACCTTGAGCGCGTCGATGTCGAGGCCGGAGTCGGTCTCGTCGAGCACGGCGACCTTGGGGTCGAGCAGCTCGAGCTGTGCGATCTCGTGGCGCTTCTTCTCGCCACCGGAGAAGCCCTCGTTGACGTTGCGGGTGCCGAACGTCGGGTCGAGGTTGAGCTGCTGGAGGGCGGCGTTGACGTCCTTGACCCACGTGCGCAGCTTGGGGGCCTCGCCGTCGATGGCCGTCTTGGCGGTGCGGAGGAAGTTGGACACCGAGACACCGGGGACCTCGACGGGGTACTGCATGGCGAGGAAGAGCCCGGCGCGGGCGCGCTCGTCGACGGACATCGCGAGGACGTCCTGGCCGTCCAGGGTGACCGAGCCGCCGGTGATCGTGTACTTCGGGTGACCGGCGATGGAGTAGGCCAGGGTCGACTTGCCGGAGCCGTTGGGACCCATGATGGCGTGGGTCTCGCCCTCGTTGATGGTGAGGGTGACGCCCTTGAGGATCTTCTTGGGGCCGTCCTCGGTGTCGACGGTGACGTGCAGGTCGGTGATGACGAGCTTGCTCATGCGGGGGTGACTCCGTTCAGGGTGGTGTCGGTGTCGACGTAGACGTCGCCGTCTCGTACGTCGACGGCGAAGGTGGCGACCGGCTCGGTCGCCGGCAGGTTGGTGGGCTTGCCGGTGCGCAGGTCGAACATCGACCCGTGCAGCCAGCACTCGATCTGGCAGCCGCCGTCGTTGCTGGCGACCTCGCCCTCGCTCAGGGCGACCTCGGCGTGGCTGCAGACGTTCTCGACGGCGAAGACTTCCTCGCCGTCACGGGCGATGGCGAGGTCGTAGCGGCCGATGGTGACCGCCAGCGCCTGGTCGGTCGGCACCTCGGCGAGCGCGCAGGCGCGTTCGTACGCCATCAGACCACCGTCCCGAAGACCGAGTCCTTCAGGACGTTCTTGGCGAGCTCGGCCTCGACCGTGGTCAGCAGCCGGTCCTCGATGGACGGCACGCCGACCTTGCGGATCAAGTCGTTGAAGAAGCCGTGCACGACCAGTCGCTGCGCCTCCTGCTCGGAGATGCCGCGCGACTGGAGGTAGAACAGCTGCTCGTCGTCGAAGCGCGCCGTGGCCGAGGCGTGCCCGGCCCCCTCGATCTCACCGGTCTCGATCTCCAGGTTGGGGATGGAGTCCGCGTGGCAGCCGTCGGTGAGGACCAGGTTGCGGTTCTCCTCGAAGGTCTCGATGCCCTCGGCGATCTTGCGGATCAGCACGTTGCCGACCCACACGGTGTGCGCCTTCTCCCCCTGCAGCGCGCCCTTGTAGACGGCGTGCGACTTGGTGCGGGGGGCGGTGTGGTCGGCGAAGATCCGGTGCTCGATGTGCTGGCCCGCGTCGGCGAAGTAGAGGCCGAGCAGCTCGGCAGAGCCGCCGGGACCGTCGTAGGTCACGTTGGCGTCCATCCGCACGACGTCTCCGCCGAAGGAGATCGCGGTGTGCTTGTAGGTCGCGTCGCGACCCACGCGGGCCTGGTGGTGGGACAGGTGGACGGCGTCGTCGGCCCAGTCCTGGATCGACACGACCGACGCGTCGGCACCGTCGGCCACGACGACCTCGACGACCGCGGACACGGCCGCGGAGCCGGTGTGGTTGAGGACGACGACGGCCTTGCTGTGGGTGCCGAACCGCAGCACCACGTGGGCGCCGCTGGTCACCTCGGCGTCGGTGCCCACGACCTCGACCACGATCGGCTCGGAGACCTCGGTGTCGGCGGGAACGTCGACCAGGAGGGTCGCCGGGACCTCGGCGAGGACCCGGGCGGTGAAGCGCGTGTTGGGCGCCCAGCCGCTCACGCCGCGCAGCGCGGTCGCCTCGGCGCCGCTGACGACCCCGACCGAGACGCCCTCGGGGGCGTTCCAGGTGGCCTTCGTGTTGCGGCCGTCGAGCGGGGCGTCGGCGTGCAGGCCCTTGAGCCGCTTGAGCGGCGTGAAGCGCCAGATCTCCTCACGACCGGTCGGGACCGTGTGGTCGGCGACGTCGAAGGAGCCGAGCGGGTGGAGGTGGCTCTCCACCCGGTCGAGCGCCGGGGTCTGCTCCAGGGCGGAGCGGACGGAATCGGTGGTGACGGTCAAGGCTCTACTTTCTTGATTCTGGGGCGGGGGTTGACGCGTGCTGTCTGTTCCGGTGCGCGTCACGCGGTCGCAGCGCTCCCGCGCGTGCGCTCCGGACCAGCGGCGATCAACCGACCGCGCCCTCCATCTGCAGCTCGATCAGGCGGTTGAGCTCGAGGGCGTACTCCATCGGCAGCTCCTTGGCGATCGGCTCCACGAAGCCGCGCACGATCATCGCCATCGCCTCGTCCTGCTCCATGCCGCGCGACATGAGGTAGAAGAGCTGGTCGTCGGAGACCTTCGAGACGCTCGCCTCGTGGCCCATCGAGACGTCGTCCTCACGGATGTCGACGTAGGGGTAGGTGTCGCTCCGGCTGATCTGGTCGACCAGCAGCGCGTCGCACAGCACGTTGGACTTGGAGCCGTGGGCGCCCTCGTTGATCTGGATCAGGCCGCGGTAGGACGTCCGGCCGCCGCCGCGCGCCACCGACTTGCTCAGGATCGAGCTGGAGGTGTGCGGGGCCGCGTGCACCATCTTGGCGCCGGCGTCCTGGTGCTGGCCCTCGCCGGCGAAGGCGATCGACAGCGTCTCACCCTTGGCGTGCTCGCCCATGAGGTAGATGGCGGGGTACTTCATCGTCACCTTGGAGCCGATGTTGCCGTCGACCCACTCCATGGTCGCGCCGGCGTCGCAGGTCGCGCGCTTGGTGACGAGGTTGTAGACGTTGTTCGACCAGTTCTGGATCGTCGTGTAGCGGCAGCGTCCGCCCTTCTTCACGATGATCTCCACGACGGCGGAGTGCAGCGAGTCGGAGGAGTAGATCGGCGCGGTGCAGCCCTCGACGTAGTGCACGTAGGCGTCCTCGTCGACGATGATCAGCGTCCGCTCGAACTGGCCCATGTTCTCGGTGTTGATCCGGAAGTAGGCCTGGAGCGGGATGTCGACGTGCACGCCCTTCGGCACGTAGATGAACGAGCCACCCGACCACACCGACGTGTTGAGCGCGGCGAACTTGTTGTCACCGACCGGGATGACGGTGCCGAAGTACTCCTTGAAGAGCTCCTCGTGCTCCTTCAGCGCGGTGTCGGTGTCGACGAAGATGACGCCCTTCTCCTCGAGGTCCTCGCGGATCGAGTGGTAGACGACCTCCGACTCGTACTGCGCGGCGACGCCGGCGACGAGGCGCTGCTTCTCCGCCTCCGGGATGCCGAGCCGGTCGTAGGTGTTCTTGATGTCCTCGGGCAGCTCCTCCCACGAGGTCGCCTGCTTCTCGCTGGAGCGCACGAAGTACTTGATGTTGTCGAAGTCGATCGTGCTGAGGTCGGAGCCCCAGGTGGGCATGGGCTTGCGGTGGAAGAGCTTGAGTCCCTTGAGGCGCAGGTCGAGCATCCACTGCGGCTCGGACTTCTTCGACGAGATGTCGCGTACGACGGTCTCGTTGAGGCCGCGGGTCGCGCCCGCGCCGGCGGTGTCGCTGTCGGCCCAGCCGAACTCGTAGCGGCCGATGCCCTTGAGCTCCGGGTTGAGGTCTTCGATGCTCAGGTTCTGGGTCATGACTGCTCCTTCTGGGGGGCCTGGTCGAGGTCCGTCTTGAGGGTCTGGGGGATGCACGTGGTGCACACGCCGTCACCGTGGGCGATGGTCGCCAACCGCTGGACGTGGGTGCCGAGCACGGAGGCGATCGCCTCGGTCTCGGCCTCGCAGAGCTGTGGGAACTCGTGGGCGACGTGGGAGACCGGGCAGTGCTGCTGGCACAGCTGCTCGCCCACGCTCTGACCGCTCGCGAGCGTCAGGTCACGCACCGAGGCGGCGTAGCCCTGCTGGGTGAAGACCCGGGCCAGTGCCTCGGCCGGGGTCAGGTCGGGGTCGACGGCCGTCACGGCGGCGTAGTCACGCTCGACGAAGGCGACACGGCGGCGGGCGAACTCCACCACGGCCTCCTCACCCTGCGTCTCCGACAGGAACCGGAGCGCCTGGACGGCGAGGTCGTCGTACTGCTGGTCGAAGCTGTCACGACCGGCCTCGGTCAGGGCGAACACCTTCGCCGGACGGCCGCGGCCCCGGGTGCCGTAGACCTTCTGGTCGCGGGCCTCCACGACGCCCTCGAGCACCAGGTGGTCGAGGTGGCGCCGTACGGCGGCCGGAGTCAGGTCGAGCCGACTCGCCAGGCCGGCCGCGGTGGACGGTCCGTTCTCGAGGATCGTGCGCGCCACCCGGTCGCGCGTGGGCGCGTCTCCGTCCGCGGTCGCCGTCGTCCTGGTGAATTCCACAACACTAGTGTGACGTTAATGCCCCGACCCGTTCAAGCAAGGGTTACCTAAGTGACCCGGGACACCGGCACACCGGTCGGTCAGTCGGCGGTGCGGCCCCGGAACGTGCGGATCGCCAGCGGAGCGACGACGGCCGTGATCAGGATGATCCAGCCGATCGTGAAGGGGATCGGGTACTGCATCGGGAGGGCGGCACCCTCGGCGAGCGGCTGGTTGTTGCCCCAGAGCACGCGCACCGCCTGGGTCAGCGCCGAGATGGGGTTCCACTCGGCGATGAAGCGCAGCACCGTGGGCATCTGGTCGGTCGGGGCGAACGTGTTGGCGAGGAAGGTGAGCGGGAACATCGTGGCGAACATGACGCCGTTGACGGCCTCGACCGATCGCATCGCCGACCCCACCCAGATGCCCACCCAGATCATCGCGAAGCCCCACCCGAGGAGCAGCAAGTAGCCGAAGGCTGCTTCGACGACGTTGGTGTGGATCCGCCAGCCGATGACGAGCCCCGTGAGCGACATCACGACCAGGCCGATCGAGGAGTGCGCCAGGCTGGAGATGCTCCTCCCGACCAGCACCGCGGCCGGATTGATGGGCAGCGAGCGCATCCGGTCGACGATGCCCTTCTCCAGGTCGGCGGTCAGCCCGACCGCGACGATGAAGGACGCGAAGGCGACCGTCTGGGCCATGATCCCGGGGAGCAGCCAGGCGCGGTAGCCGGCCTCGGTGTCGACGTCGATGGACGAGCCGAACACGAAGGCGAAGAGAAGGACGAACATCACCGGCTGGATGGTGACGTCGAGCAGCATCTCCGGCATCCGCCGGATGTGGAGGAAGTTGCGTCGTGCGATGGCCCAGGACTGCGTGAGCAGGCCGGTCGGCCGGATCTCGGGTCGTTCGAGCGTGGTGGTCATCGGGCCATCTCCCCTGTCGCCTGGTCGGCGGTCCGGTCGTCGGTCGGGTCGTCCGGTGCCACCTCGGCGCGGTGCCCGGTGAGGTGCAGGAAGACGTCGTCGAGGCTCGGACGCTTGAGTCCGATGTCGTCGAGGACGATCCCGCTCTCGTCGAAGATGCCCGCGACGCGGGTCATGTGGCCCAACCCTTCGGCGGGGGCGGTCAGCTGCCGGGCACCCGTGTCGACGTGCACCTCGCGCACGTGCGGGCGCATCAGCGCCTCGGCGGCCGCGAGGTCCTGCGCGTGGGACACGGTCACCATCAGCGCGGCGGCACCGGACCGGTCCTTGAGCTGGAGCGGGGTGCCCTCGGCGATGACGGTGCCGTGGTCGATGACCACGATGTTGTCGGCGAGCTGGTCGGCCTCCTCGAGGTATTGAGTGGTCAGCAGCAGGGTCGTGCCGTCCGCGACCAGCGCCCTCAGCACCTCCCACAGCTCGACGCGGGAGCGTGGGTCGAGGCCGGTGGTGGGCTCGTCGAGGAACAGCACCGGCGGCATCGCGATCAGGCTGACGGCGAGGTCGAGGCGTCGCCGCATGCCGCCGGAGTAGGTCTTGGCGATGCGATCGCCAGCGTCGGCGAGGGAGAAGCGCTCGAGCAGCTCGTCGCCGGCACGGGCGATGTAGCCGGGGTCGAGACCGTAGAGGCGGCCGATCAGCCGGAGGTTCTCCCGACCGGTGAGCAGCTCGTCGACCGTGGCCGCCTGCCCGGTGAGGCCCATGCTGCGGCGCACGGCGGCCGGGTCGGAGAGGATGTCGTGACCCGCGACCCGACCGGTGCCGGAGGTGGGCGTGGTCAGGGTGGTCATCATCCGCACCGTCGTGGTCTTGCCGGCTCCGTTGGGCCCGAGCATGCCCAGCACGGAGCCCTCGGGGACCACGAAGGAGACCCCGTCGACGGCCACGGTGTCGCCGAAGTGCTTGACGAGGCCCTCGGCCTCGATGGCAAGGGAACGTGTCATGGCATCCACGCTAGCCGCGGGGTCCGACACCGGCACCTTCATTACCCGCACCTAGACTCGCCTCGTGTCAGCCGCCTCCCCCGCCGTCGCGATCGACGGCCTGACCATGAGGTACGGCGAGAAGGTGGCGGTCGACGGGTTGTCGCTGGAGGTCGCTCGCGGCTCCATCACCGCGGTCCTCGGCCCCAACGGTGCGGGCAAGACCACGACCCTCGAGACCTGTGAGGGCTACCGCGCCCCGCAGCAGGGCACCGTACGGGTGCTGGGCCTCGACCCGCAGCGCGACCGCGCGGCCCTGCTCCCCCGCATCGGCGTGATGCTGCAGTCGGGCGGCGCGTGGAGCGGCGTACGGGCGCACGAGATGCTCGACCACATGGCGTCCCTCCACGCCCACCCCCTCGACACCGCCGTGCTCAGCGATCGGCTCGGGCTCGGCGACTGCGGCAGGACGCCCTACCGGCGGTTGTCCGGCGGGCAGCAGCAGCGGCTGGGCCTGGCGATCGCCCTCGTCGGTCGTCCCGAGCTGGTCTTCGTCGACGAGCCAACCGCGGGGATGGACCCGCAGGGACGTCGGACCACATGGGAGCTGCTCGAGGAGATCCGCGGCGACGGGGTGACCGTCGTCCTGACGACCCACCACATGGACGAGGCCGAGCACCTGGCCGACCGCATCCACATCATCGACCGCGGCACGGTGATCGCCAGCGGCACGCCGGGTGAGCTGACGCGGGACGGCCGCTCGGCCACGATCCGCCTCGTCGTCAACCGGCCCTTTCCCGACGGCGCCCCGGAGTCGCTGCGCGCCGAGCTGGGGCCGGACACCGAGGTCCGCCAGCTCGACGAGGTGAGCATGCTCATCCACGGGCCGGCGGACTCGATGACGCTGGGGAGGGTCTCGCGCTGGTGCGAGGAGCACGACGTGCTGCCCCAGACCCTCAACCTGGGCCAGCGCACGCTCGAGGACGTCTTCCTCGAGCTCACCGGCCGGGAGCTCGCCCCGTGAGCACGTCCGTGAGCACCTTCACCCCGGCGCCCGGTGGCGCCCCCCTGTCGCGGATGGTGCTGGCCCAGGCCCGCATGGAGGCGCGGCTGATGCTGCGCAACGGCGAGCAGCTGCTGCTCGCGATCGTCATCCCGGTGATCGTGCTCGTGGGCGGCGTCGCCGCTGCCGACCGGATCGGGATCGACCTCGACGGACACCGCGCCGTCGACGTCCTCACGCCCGGCGTGCTCGCGCTCGCGGTGATGTCGACCGCCTTCACCTCGGTCGCGATCGCCACCGGCTTCGAACGGCGCTACGGCGTGATCAAGCTCCTCGGCTCCTCCCCCCTGCCACGGTCCGGACTGCTCCTCGGCAAGGTGCTCGCCCTTCTCAACGTGGTGGCCCTGCAGCTCGTCGTGCTGGTCGTCGTGGGCCTGGCGCTGGGCTGGGAGCCGTCCTCGGCCGACCCGCTGCGATCGCTCGTCGCGCTGGCGCTCACGGTGTTCCTGGGCACGGCGGCCTTCGCCGCGCTGGGCCTCTTCGTCGCCGGCGTCCTGCGCGCCGAGGCGACCCTCGCCCTCGCCAACCTGGTCTACCTGCTGCTCATGGCCGGGGGCGCGGTGGTGCTGCCGGCGAGCACCTACGGTGCGGCAGCGCCGCTGATCCAGTGGTTGCCCTCGGCCGCCCTGGGCGAGGCGATGCGAGCTGCGCTCGTCGACGCGAGCATCGACGTCCGATCACTGCTCGTGCTCACGGCCTGGGCGGTCGTCGGCACCGTCCTCACGGCCCGGACCTTCAGGTGGGAATGATGGATGCACTGCTCGACCGGCTCGCCCGGCACCTCTGGCCCCTCGCGGTGGCCAACCTGGTGGCCAACATCGGCATCGTCGTGACCGGCGCCGCCGTACGGCTGACCGGCTCGGGCCTCGGCTGTCCGACGTGGCCGCGCTGCACCGATGCGTCCTACGTCGCCCACGGCGAGCTCGGCCTGCACGGTGCGATCGAGTTCGGCAACCGGATGCTGACCTTCGCGCTGACAGCCGTGGCCATCCTCTGCTTCCTCGCCGCGCTCGGCGCCCGGCACCGACGCGCGACCCGGCTGGCGCTCGTGATCGGGCTCGGCATCCCGCTGCAGGCGGTCATCGGCGGGATCACGGTGCTGACCGACCTCAACCCGTGGATCGTCGCCGGGCACTTCCTGCTGTCGATGGCGATCATCATGGTCTGCGTCGCCCTGCTCGACGAGCTGCGCAGCCCCGAGCGCGGTGCCGCGCCTCCGGTGCCGCGCGCGCTGGCCTGGGCGACGTTCGCCGCCGGATGGGTCGTGCTCTACCTCGGGACGGTCGTCACCGGCGCCGGGCCCCACGCGGGTGACACCGAGTCGCCGCGCAACGGCCTCGACCCTGCGACCGTGTCGCAGGTCCATGCGACGTCGGTCTACGTGCTGGTCGGCCTCACGGTCGCGTTGCTCGTGGTCGCCCTGCGCGGCGGGCACCGGTGGCTCGCGACCGTCACGACGCTGGTGCTGCTCATCGAGGTCCTGCAGGGCGTGCTCGGCTGGGTCCAGTACTGGCTCGACCTCCCCGTCGGGCTGGTCGCCCTGCACATGCTGGGCGCCGCCCTCCTGGCCGCCGGACTCGCCAGGATCGCGCTGGCCGTGCTGCCGCACAACGCCGACCTCGAGGCCCGCGCCGACGGTCGGCGGCAGCCCGACGCCGCGACCCGGACGCCGTAGGTCCCGGCACCCGGGACCGGGTCGGCTAGCGCCCGAGCAGCGGATCGAGCGCGACCGCCACGAACAGCAGCGACAGGTACAGGTTCGAGGCGTGGAAGAGGCGCATCGGGTTGATCTCGGCCAACGCGTCGGACGCCTTCGCGCGTGACCACATGCGGTGCGCCTCGACGAGGAAGACCGCACCCAGGACGGCGGCGGCGACCGGGTAGACCAGGCTGGTGCCGGCGACCGGCCACAGCAGGAGCGAGGTCGCGACCATCACCCAGCTGTAGAGCACCACCTGCCGACCGACCTCGGCGGCCGGCCTGACCACGGGCAGCATCGGCACGTCGACGTTGCGGTAGTCCTCGCGGTAGCGCAGGGCCAGCGCCCACGTGTGGGGCGGGGTCCAGAAGAACACGACGAGGAAGAGCACGACGGGCGTCCACGCCAGCTCGCCGGTCACCGCGGTCCAGCCGATCAGCGCCGGGAAGCAGCCCGCGAGCCCACCCCAGACGATGTTCTGGGTGGTGCGGCGCTTGAGCAGCATCGTGTAGACGAAGACGTAGAAGGCGTTGGCGAGCAGGGACAGGGCCGCCGAGAGCCAGTTGACCCACAGCGCCAGCACCACCGTCGACAGCACGGCCAGCACCGTCGCGAAGACCAGCGCCGAGACCGGCGAGACCATGTGGCGCGGCAGCGCCCGGCGACGCGTACGCCGCATCTGCTCGTCGATGTCGCGGTCGTAGACGCAGTTGTACGCCGAGGCCGAGCCGGCCGACAGGGCGCCGCCCACGACGGTCGCGGCCACGAGGCCGAGCGGGGGGATGCCGCGCTCGGCGAAGAACATCACCGGGACCGTGGTGAGGAGCAGCAGCTCGATGACGCGCGGCTTGGTCAGCCCGACGTACGCCGAGACGACGTCGCGCCACGACGGGGAGCCGGGCTCCGACCCCGGGGTCCCGGCGGTCCCGTCACCGCTCGACGCCGGGGCGGACGCATCAGCGTGCGGACCGGCGTGGGACACGGTGGGACCTCTTGGAAGGGGAGCGGGACGGGGACGGATAGGACTCAGGCTTGTGGGAACCGGAGGACGTGAACAGCGGAGGAAACCGGCGTCCGGGGCCACCCTCGGGTGGGGTCGAGTCTACTCGGCCACGGCGATAGGCTCGCAGTCGAGGCCACCCTGACCCGTCTGTGATCCTGGCCGCACCTGCACTCCATCGAGAGGAACTGCGTTGACCGAGAAGTCCGCCCTGCCCCCCACCCTGGAGTGGGACGACGTAGACGAGCGCGCGGTCGACACGGCCCGGGTCCTGGCGATGGACGCGGTGCAGAAGGTCGGCAACGGCCACCCCGGCACGGCCATGAGCCTGGCACCGGCGGCCTACCTGCTGTTCCAGAAGGTGATGCGCCACAACCCCGCCGACCCGCACTGGTCCGGTCGCGACCGCTTCGTGCTGTCCTGCGGCCACAGTTCCATCACCCTCTACACGCAGCTCTACCTCGGCGGGTGGGGACTGGAGCTCGAGGACCTGCGGTCGCTGCGCACGTGGGGCAGCAAGACCCCGGGACACCCCGAGCACGGCCACACCGCCGGCGTCGAGACCACCACCGGGCCGCTCGGCCAGGGTGTCGCCAACGCGGTCGGCATGGCCATGGCCGCGCGTCGCGAGCGCGGGATGCTCGATCCGGACACGGCCGAGGCCGACTCGCCGTTCACCCACCACGTCTACGCCATCTGCTCCGACGGCGACCTGGAGGAGGGTGTCAGCTCCGAGGCCTCCTCCATCGCCGGCACGCAGCAGCTCGGCAACCTCACGATGATCTACGACGCCAACCGCATCTCCATCGAGGGCGACACCGACGTGGCCTTCACCGAGGACGTCGGCAAGCGCTACGAGGCCTACGGCTGGCACGTGCAGACCGTCGACTGGACCAACGACGGCACCGACTACGTCGAGGACGTGCCCGCGCTCTACGCAGCCGTCCGCGCCGCCGACGAGGTCACCGACCGCCCGAGCCTGATCGTGCTGCGCACGGTCATCGCCTGGCCGGCGCCGACCGCGCAGGGCACCGGCAAGTCGCACGGCTCGGCGCTGGGCGCCGAGGAGGTCGCGGCCACCAAGGAGATCCTCGGCTTCGACCCGCAGAAGCACTTCGAGGTCCCCGATGACGTCCTCGACCGCACCCGCTCGCTCGTCGAGCGCGGCAAGGTGCAGCAGGCGGCGTGGCAGGAGCTCTTCGACGCCTGGCAGGACGCCGCGCCGGCCGAGGCGGTCGCGGTCTTCGAGCGCATGCAGACCCGTGCTCTGCCCGAGGGCCTCGCCGACGCCCTCCCGACCTTCGAGGCCGACCCCAAGGGCGTCGCCACCCGCAAGGCGTCCGGCCAGGTCATCAACGCCGTCGCCGCCGTCATGCCGGAGCTGTGGGGCGGCTCGGCCGACCTGGCGGAGTCGAACAACACCACCATCGAGGACGCCCCCTCCTTCATCCCCGAGAGCCGGTCGACCGGCCAGTGGACGGGCGACCCGCTCGCCGGCCGGGTGCTGCACTTCGGCATCCGCGAGCACGGCATGGGCGGCATCCTCAACGGCATCGCGCTGCACGGCGGCACGAGGGTGTTCGGCGGCACGTTCCTCACCTTCAGCGACTACATGCGCGGCTCGGTCCGCCTGGCCTCGATCATGGGGCTCCCGGTCACCTACGTCTGGACCCACGACTCCATCGGTCTCGGCGAGGACGGCCCGACCCACCAGCCGATCGAGCACCTCGCCGCGCTGCGCGCGATCCCCGGCCTCGACGTCGTACGTCCCGCTGACGCCAACGAGACGGCCGCGGCGTGGCACGCCATCCTCCGGCGCACCGACCACCCGGCCGGCATCGCGCTGACCCGCCAGAACGTCCCGGTCTTCCCGCGCGGCGAGGACGCCGAGACCGGACAGCACTGGAGCGACACCTCCGACGTGCACCGCGGCGGCTACGTCCTGCTCGACGTCGACGGGGGCGACCCGGACGTCATCCTGATGGGCACCGGCTCGGAGGTGCAGGTGGCGGTGGCCGCGCGCGAGCTGCTCGCCGCCGACGGCATCCGCGCCCGCGTGGTCTCGCTTCCCTGCCTCGAGTGGTTCGAGGAGCAGGACGAGGCCTACCGCGAGACGGTGCTGCCGCCGGCGGTCAAGGCACGCGTCTCCGTCGAGGCCGGCGTCAAGCAGGGCTGGCGCGACTACGTCGGCGACCACGGCCGCATCGTCTCCATCGACCACTACGGCGCCTCGGCCGACTTCGCACGCATCTACGAGGAGTTCGACATCACCGGCGAGGCGGTGGCCAACGCCGCCCGCGACAGCCTGCGCACCCTCACCGACTGACGGACCACGCCGCAGCCCACTGACCACCGATCTTCAGGAGGCACCGATGAACGACCGTCTCAAGGCCCTGGCTGACGCCGGGGTGTCCATCTGGCTCGACGACCTGTCGCGTGAGCGCCTGGAGACCGGCAACCTCGCCGACCTGATGAAGAACCGCCACGTGGTCGGGGTGACGTCCAACCCCGCCATCTTCCAGACCGCGCTCGCCGACGGGGAGCGCTACGACGACCAGGTCCGCCAGCTCGCCGCCGACGGCGCCGACGTCGACCGCGCCACCCTCGTCATCACCACCGACGACGTCCGTGAGGCCTGCAAGGTGATGCGTCCGGTCTTCGACGCGACCGACGGCGTGGACGGCCGCGTGTCGATCGAGGTCTCCCCCGGGCTGGCGCACTCCACCGACGAGACGGTCACCGAGGCCGCCACGCTGTGGGAGACGGTCGACCAGCCCAACCTGCTCATCAAGATCCCCGGCACCAAGGAGGGCTGGCCCGCGATCACGCAGACGATCGCCGCCGGTATCTCGGTCAACGTGACGCTCATCTTCGGCCTCGAGCAGTACCGCAACGTGATGGAGGCCTACGTCGCCGGCCTCGAGCAGGCCGCCGACAACGGCCACGACCTCTCCACGATCCACTCGGTCGCGTCGTTCTTCGTCTCCCGCGTCGACTCCGAGATCGACAAGCGGCTCGAGGCCATGACCGAAGGTCCCGGCACCGACGCGGACCTGCGAGGCAAGGCGGGTGTGGCCAACGCCCGGCTCGCCTTCCAGATGTACGAGGAGTTCTTCGCGGGCGAGCGCTGGGCAGCACTCGAGGCCAAGGGAGCACGCAAGCAGCGACCGTTGTGGGCCTCGACCGGCGTGAAGAACCCTGACTACGACGACACGATGTACGTCGTCGACCTCGTCGTCGAGGACACCGTCAACACGATGCCGGAGAAGACGCTCGACTCGGTCGCCGACCACGGCGAGGTCCGCGGTGACCGGGTCCGCCCGTTCTACGACGATGCCGCGGCGCACATGCAGGCACTCGCGGATGCGGGTATCGACTACGACGACGTGATCGAGGTGCTCATCAAGGAGGGCGTCGAGAAGTTCGTCGCGGCCTGGGACGAGCTGCAGTCCACCCTGTCGAAGTCGCTGGAGGCCGCCCGCGCATGAGCACCCCGCGACGTTCTTCCCCTCCGCTGTGCTGCCCCGAAGAACGTCACGGGGATCCCGCATGAGGGACCAGCCGGTCGACCCCACCTCGACGGGGGCGTGGACACAGCTGGCAGCGCTGGCGGACGGCTACGAGCTGGACCTGCGGTCGCTCCTGGCCGACGGAGAGTGGGTGCAGCGCCAGACCCTCACGGCGGGCGACCTGCACGTCGACCTGTCCAAGAACCTCTGGGACGACGGCGTGGCCAGCGCGCTGCTCCGACTGGCCGAGGAGGTGGACGTGGCCGGCCGCCGCGACGCGATGTTCGCCGGCACCCACATCAACGTCACCGAGGACCGGGCGGTGCTGCACACTGCGCTGCGCCTCCCGGCCGCCGCGTCGCTGGAGGTCGACGGGCAGGACGTGGTCGCCGACGTGCACGAGGTGCTCGACCGGGCGTACGCCTTCGCCGAGCGCGTGCGCTCCGGTGACTGGACCGGCGTCACCGGACGACGGATCCAGACGGTCGTCAACATCGGCATCGGCGGCTCCGACCTCGGTCCCGTGATGGCCTACGAGGCCCTCGAGCCCTATCGGCAGGAGGGACTGTCCTGCCGTTTCATCAGCAACATCGACCCCACCGACGCCGGGCAGACGCTGGCCGGCCTCGACCCCGAGACGACGCTGTTCATCGTCTCCAGCAAGACCTTCGGGACCCTCGAGACGCTCACCAACGCTCGCCTCTGCAAGGCCTGGCTGCTCGATCGACTGCCCGCGGGCAGCGACGCCGGTGCGGCGGTCGCCCAGCACTTCGTCGCGGTCTCGACCGCGCTCGACAAGGTCGCCGAGTTCGGCATCGACCCCAACAACGCCTTCGGGTTCTGGGACTGGGTGGGTGGTCGCTACTCCATGGACTCGGCGATCGGGCTCTCGCTCGTCATCGCCATCGGCCCGCAGCACTTCGCCCACCTGCTGGCGGGCTTCCACGCGATGGACGAGCACTTCCGCACGGCTCCGGCCGCCGACAACGTGCCGCTGAAGATGGGCCTGCTCAACGTCTGGTACACCAACTTCCTCGGGGCCCACACCCACGCGGTGCTTCCCTACGCCCAGCTCCTGCACCGGTTCCCGGCCTACCTCCAGCAGCTCACCATGGAGTCCAACGGCAAGGGCGTGCGCTGGGACGGCAGCGCGGTCGGCTACGACACGGGCGAGGTGTTCTGGGGCGAGCCCGGCACCAACGGGCAGCACGCCTTCTACCAGCTCATCCACCAGGGCACGCGGCTCGTCCCGGCCGACTTCATCGCCTTCGCCAACCCGGCCCACCCGCTCGTCGACGCCTCCCCGGACGGGCAGGACGTCGACGTGCACGAGCTGCTGCTGGCCAACTTCTTCGCCCAGACGCAGGCGCTGGCCTTCGGCAGGACCGCCGACGAGGTGCGCTCGGAAGGCGTGGCGGAGGAGCTGGTGGCCGCACGGACCTTCCCCGGCAACCGGCCGACCACCTCGATCATGGCGCCGGCGCTGACCCCCGGCGTGCTCGGCCAGCTGGTGGCCCTCTACGAGCACATCACGTTCGTCCAGGGCGCGGTGTGGGGCATCGACAGCTTCGACCAGTGGGGCGTCGAGCTGGGCAAGCAGCTCGCGCAGCAGCTGCGCCCGGCGGTGGCCGGTGACGCGGACGTCACGGCGCAGCAGGACGCCTCCACCCAGTCCCTGATCCGCTACTACCGGGAGAACCGACGCCGATGACCGCCGCCAACCCGCTCCGCGACCCGCAGGACCGCCGGCTTCCGCGCATCGCCGGACCCTGCGGCCTGGTGCTCTTCGGCGTCACGGGTGACCTGTCGCGCAAGAAGATCATGCCGGCCATCTACGACCTCGCGAACCGCGGCCTGCTGCCCCCCGGCTTCAGCCTCGTCGGCTTCGCCCGGCGCGACTGGGCCGACCAGGACTTCGCGCAGATCGTCCACGACGCCGTCAAGGAATACGCCCGTACGCCCTTCCGCGAGGAGGTCTGGAAGCAGCTCTCCGAGGGCTTCCGCTTCGTGCCGGGCGACTTCGACGACGACGCCGCGTTCGAGCAGCTCCGCCGCACCGTCGAGGAGCTCGACCAGCTGCGTGGCACCGGCGGCAACATGGCGTTCTACCTCGCCATCCCGCCCGGCTTCTTCGGCACCGTGGTCGGCCAGCTCAAGGAGCACGGCCTCGCCGACGGACTCACCGAGGGCCACGGCGACCACTGGCGCCGGGTCGTCGTCGAGAAGCCGTTCGGGCACGACCTCGAGTCCGCACGCGAGCTGAACGACATCCTCGCCGACGTCTTCCCGTCGGGCTCGATCTTCCGGATCGACCACTACCTCGGCAAGGAGACGGTGCAGAACATCCTGGCGATGAGGTTCGCCAACAACATGTTCGAGCCGATCTGGAACGCCAACTACGTCGACCACGTGCAGATCACGATGGCCGAGGACATCGGCATCGGCGGCCGGGCCGGCTACTACGACGGCATCGGCGCGGCGCGCGACGTCATCCAGAACCACCTGCTGCAGCTGATGGCCCTCGTGGCGATGGAGGAGCCCGTCGCCTTCGACGCCGAGAGCCTGCGCATGGAGAAGCAGAAGGTGCTCGCCTCCGCACAGCTGCCGCCCCGCCTCGACACGACCACGGCCCGCGGCCAGTACCTCGCCGGCTGGGCCGGCGGCGAGAAGGTCATCGGGTTCCTCGAGGAGGAGGGCATCAAGAAGACCTCCACGACCGAGACGTTCGCCGCCATCACCGTCCACGTCGACACCCGTCGCTGGGCCGGGGTGCCGTTCTACCTCCGCACGGGCAAGCGCCTCGGCCGTCGAGTCACCGAGGTGGCAGTCGTGTTCAAGCGGGCGCCGCACCTGCCCTTCTCCCAGACCGCCACCGAGGACCTGTCGCACAACGCGCTGGTGATCCGGGTGCAGCCCGACGAGGGCATGACCATGCGGTTCGGAGCGAAGGTGCCCGGCACCGCGATGGAGATCCGCGACGTCAACATGGACTTCGCCTACGGCGGCTCGTTCACCGAGGCCAGTGCCGAGGCGTACGAACGGCTCATCCTCGACGTGCTGCTCGGCGACCCACCCCTCTTCCCGCGGCACGAGGAGGTCGAGCTCTCGTGGAAGATCCTCGACCCGGTGATCGCGCACTGGGCGAAGAAGGGCAAGCCGGACACCTACGACTCCGGCACCTGGGGACCGAAGTCCGCCGAGGCGATGCTCGCCCGCGACGGACGCACATGGAGGAGGCCGTAACGTGATCGAGCTCACCCACACCAGCTCGTCGAAGATCGCCGCCGAGTTCGTCCGGTCCCGGACCCGTGCCGGGAGCCCGGCGATGGGCATGGTGATGACGTTGATCATCGTGGCTCCGGAGGAGGACGCCGCCGACGCGATGGCGGCGGCCAAGCGGGCCTCGCGCGAGCACCCCTCGCGGGTGCTGGGCGTGATCCTCGGCGACGCACGCGGCTCCGCCCAGGTCAACGCCCAGGTGGGCAGCGGCGACGGCTGGGGCGGCGAGATCGCGCTGATCCGGCTGCAGGGCGAGGTGGTCAAGCACGCCGAGTCCGTGGTGCTGCCCCTGCTGCTCCCCGACTCGCCCGTCGCCATCTGGTGGCCGACCGCGTCACCGCCCGACCCGGCGACCGATCCGCTGGGCGCACTCGCGCAGCGCCGCATCACCGACTCGTCCACGGTCTCCCGGGGCAAGTCGACCGCGATGCTCCACCAGTGCCGCTCCTACGCCCCGGGCAACACCGACCTCAGCTGGACCAGGCTGACCCCCTGGCGAGCCCTCCTCGCCGCTGCGCTGGACCAGCACCCCCTCAAGGTCACCCGCGCCAAGGTGACCGCCGAGCGGGTGAGCCCGAGCGCCGACCTCCTCGTGGCGTGGCTCGCCGACCGCCTCAAGGTCGAGGTCGGCCGGGGCAGCTCGGACGGGCCGGGCATCACCGAGGTCAGCATGGACACCAAGGAGGGGCCGATCCGCATCTCGCGTGCCGACGGACGACTGGCGACCTTCACCTCCCCCAACCGTCCGGACCGGCCCGTGGCGCTCAAGCGGCGCGAGGTCCCGGCCCTGCTGGCGGAGGAGCTGCGCCGCCTCGACGAGGACGACGTCTACGCCGCCACCGCGGCCCGACTGGTGAGGCTGAGGGCGAAGTCGTGACGTCGACGTCGGAGGTACGGGTGGCGGCGAGCCGGTCGGAGCTGGCGACGTCGGTCGCTGTGGCGCTGCTGGCGCGGCTCAGCCACGTGCAGTCGGAGGGGCGGGTCCCGCAGATCGGGCTCACCGGCGGAAGCATCGCCGAGGAGCTGCATCGGGAGGTCGCACGCCTCTCGCCAGGCTCGGGCGTCGACTGGTCGCGCGTGGTGCTGTGGTGGGGCGACGAGCGCTGGCTCCCGAACGGCTCCGCCGACCGCAACGAGGTGCAGGCGCACGAGTCGTTCATCTCCGCCGTCGGTGTCGATCCCTCCCACGTGCACCCGATGCCGGCGAGCGACGAGGGGCTCTCCCTCGCCGACGCCGCGGTTGCCTACGGCGAGACGATGCGGGAGCACGGCGCCGGATCCTTCGACGTGCTGATGCTCGGCGTGGGACCCGACGGCCACGTGGCCTCGCTCTTCCCCGGTCATCCGGCGGCGGTGCTGCGCGACGCGATCGCCGTACCGGTCGAGGAGTCGCCCAAGCCGCCTCCGCAGCGGATCTCGCTGACGTTCGAGGCGATGGAACGCAGCGACGCCGTCTGGTTCGTCGCGGCCGGTGCCGACAAGGCCGATGCGGTGGCCGCCGCCATGTCGGGCCCCGCCGAGATCGGCTCTCCCGAGGCGGTCGAGTGCCCCGCCCGCGTGCCCCGCGGCACCGAGGAGACCGTGTGGTGGCTCGACCCGGAGACCGCCCCGCCGAGCTGACGCTTGTGCACACGCACGACGTGCCGAGCTGACGCTTGTGCACACGCAGGCGGTGCCGAGCTGACGCTTGTGCACACGCACGAGGTACCGAGCTGACGCTCGTGTGCGGGTTGTCCACAGCCGGTCTCAGCCCTGGTTGTCCATGCGTCTCGGCGGGAACGGTCGGGGACATGGATCTCACCCCCTGGCTGCACCGCCCGTTCCTCGACCCGAGCTTTCCGCTGCCCACGACCGTCCCCTTCACCGCACGAACAGCGGCGGAGAACGGAGTCGAGCGTCGCGACCTGGCCGCGCTGGTCGCGGCCGGGCTGCTCCGTCACCCGATCAGGAACTGCTACATCTCCGCAGAGCTGCCCGACGACATCGCCACCCGATGCGCCTGCCTCGGGCTGGTCGTCCCGGCCGACGCCATCGTCGTGGAGCGTCATGCGGGGTGGCTGCTGGGCGCCGACATGCTCCTCCTCCCCAACGAGCACCTGAACGCCCGGCCGGTGACCATGGACCTACCGCTGGGCCGCGGTCGCCTCCGCAACAAGCTGGTCGACGGCGGCCAGCGGTCCCTGCTTCCGCGAGACGTGACCGAGATCCACGGCCTGCGCCTGACGACTCCACTCCGGACCGCGCTCGACCTCGGTCGCCAGCGGTGGCCCGAGCAGGCCATCACCGCTCTCGACGCGCTCCACCGGCTCGGCGCGTTCACCGTGGAGGAGCTGCTGTCCGAGATCGATCGCTTCGCAGGCATGCGGTGGGTCACGACGCTCCGCGAGGTTGCCCCCTCCACGGACGGGAGGTCGCAGTCCGGCGGTGAGAGCGTGATCCGATGGCGCTGGTTGCAGCTGCCGGTGCCAGCTCCCGTGCCGCAGGTCGAGGTGCGTTCGGGATGGCGGCAGGCATTCATCGATGTCGGCAACGCCGAGCTACGCGCGGGCGTCGAGTACGACGGCGAGGAGTGGCACGGCAAGCCTCCGGACCGCGAGCACGATGCCGTACGACGTCGCTGGCTCGACCGCGACGAGGACTGGGTGATCGAGCCACTCGTCTGCGCCGATGTCTACGGCTCCCAGCAGCGCGTCGAGGACGCCATCTTCGCGGTGGTCGCGGAGGCAGTCAGGCGCACACGCGGTCGCTCCGCGTGAACACAAGCGTCAGCTGGCGGCAGAGCGTCATTCGCGCTGCACAAGCGTCAGCTGGCACGCACGCGCAAAGCGTCAGGCCTTCAGAAGATGATCTCGCCGGCCTTGCGGCGGCTGCGCAGGAGGGCGACGGCCTCGTCGAGGATGTCGGCCGCCTCGGTCTCGCTGCGACGCTCCTTCACGTAGGCGAGGTGCGTCTTGTAGGGCTCGATCTTGGGCGCGGGCGGCGGGTTCTCGCTGTCCAGGCTGGCCGGGAGGCCGCACTTGGGGCAGTCCCACGACTCGGGCACCGCGGCCTCGATCGCGAACGTCACCACCGAGCGGTGGTCGTGACTGCAGAAGTAGGTGACCGTCTGCCGCGGCGCGGCCTCACCACGCTCGGCCTCACCCATCGGGCCAGCACCGACCCGACTACCGCGGATCGCGTTTCCACCACCAGCCACGAGGACTACTCCTTTATCCGGGGACTCAGTTGCCCTGGTAGGCCATGAGCAGCCCCAGGGCGACGATGCAGGCAAACCAGATGACGCCGACGCCGACCGTGAACCGGTCGAGGTTGCGCTCAGCCACCGACGATCCCCCCAGGCTGCTGGAGACGCCGCCGCCGAACATGTCGGACAGACCGCCACCGCGGCCCTTGTGGAGCAGCACCAGCAGGATCTGAATCGCGCTCGTGATGACGAGCAGGACGGTGAAGAGCGGAATCACGAGCGGAAGCCTACGTCACGACTGCTGGCAACCGGTCGGCGCCTCACAGCACCGGCATGTCGTAGAACCGGCAGATGCCGCCGAACTCGTCGACCTGCAGGCTGGCGCCACCCACGAGGCACCCGTCGACGTCCGGCTTCTCCATGATGCCCCCGACGTTGGCGGCCTTGACCGACCCGCCGTAGAGGATCCGCAGGCCGTCGGCCGCGCCGTCGCCGTGCACCTCACGGACCCGCTCGCGGATCGCGGCGCAGACCTCCTGGGCGTCGTCGGGGGTGGCCACCTCGCCGGTGCCGATGGCCCACACGGGCTCGTAGGCGACGACGAGGCCCGCGACCTGCTCGGCCGTGAAGCCGTCGAGCGACCCGTCCAGCTGCGTCAGCGTGAACGGGACGTGCTCCCCCGCCTGGCGTACGTCGAGGCCCTCGCCGACGCACACGATGGGAGTCATGCCCGCGTGGAGCGACGTGTGCGCCTTGCCGTTGACGAGCTCGTCGCTCTCGTTGTGGAGCAGCCGGCGCTCGGAGTGGCCGACGACGACGTAGGAGCAACCGAGCTTGGCCAGCATCGCGGCCGAGATCTCGCCGGTGTAGGCGCCGTTGTCGTGGACGGAGACGTCCTGCGCGCCGTAGCGGATCGCGAGCCGGTCGCCGTCGACCAAGGTCTGCACGGAGCGGATGTCGGTGAACGGCGGTAGCACGACGACCTCCACCTTGCCGAAGTCGTGCCGCTTGTCCGACAGCGTCCACGCGAGCTTCTGGACCAGCACCACCGCTTCCTGGTGGTTGAGGTTCATCTTCCAGTTCCCCGCCATCAGCGGGGTGCGCTTCTCAGCCACGGTTCAGTCCCTCTCGAGTACAGCGATGCCCGGGAGCTCCTTGCCCTCCAGGAACTCCAGCGACGCGCCACCGCCGGTGGAGATGTGACCGAACGCGGCCTCGTCGAAGCCGAGCTGGCGCACGGCAGCGGCCGAGTCGCCACCCCCGACGACGGAGAGTCCGTCGATGCGGGTCAGCGCCTGCGCCACGGCACGGGTGCCGTCCGCGAAGGCGTCGACCTCGAAGACTCCCATCGGACCGTTCCAGAACACCGTCCTGGCGTCGGCGAGCGCCTCCGCGAAGGCGGCCGCGGACTCGGGACCGATGTCGAGGCCGAGGGCGTCGGCCGGGATCTCGGAGGCCGGTACGACGCTGGGCTGGGGCTCGCGGTCGTCGGCGGGGAACGCGGTGTCGACGACGACGTCGGTCGGCAGCAGGATCTCCACGCCGCGGTCCTCGGCCTCGCTGAGGTAGCGGGTGCAGGTGTCGAGCTGGTCGGCCTCGAGCAGGCTCTTGCCGACCTCGTGGCCCTGGGCCTTGAGGAACGTGAACACCATGCCGCCACCGATCAGCAGCTTGTCGGCCTTGTCGATCAGGTTGTCGATCACGCCGAGCTTGTCGGAGACCTTCGACCCGCCGAGCACGACGACGTAGGGGCGCTCGGGGTGCTCGGTGAGCCGGCGCAGCACCTCGACCTCGGTCGCGACCAGTCCGCCCATCGCCGACGGCAGCCGCAGGGCGACGTCGTAGACACTCGCCTGCTTGCGGTGGACCACGCCGAAGCCGTCGGAGACGAAGGCGTCGGCGAGCTGCGCGAGCTGGTCGGCGAACGCCCCGCGGACGTCGTCGTCCTTGCTCGTCTCCCCGTCGTTGAAGCGGACGTTCTCCAGGACGGCGATCTCGCCGTCCCGGAGGCCGGCGACGGTCTCCGTGGCGCTCGAGCCGACGGTGTCGGTCGCGAACGCGACCGGCCGCTCCAGCAGCTCGGAGAGCCTGGCCGCGACCGGCCGCAGCGAGTACGCCGGGTCGGGCGAGCCCTTGGGGCGGCCCAGGTGGGCGACGACCACGACCCGGGCACCCGCGTCGGACAGCTGCGCGATGGTCGGGACGCTGGCACGGATCCGGCCGTCGTCACTGATGCTGGTGCCGTCGAGGGGCACGTTGAGGTCCGAGCGGACCAGCACGCGCTTGCCGGCCAGGTCGCCCAGCGAGGCGATGGCCGCAGAAGGGGATGACATCGACGTCAGAGGGTCTTGCCGATGTGGGTGATCAGGTCGGCGAGGCGGTTGGAGTAGCCCCACTCGTTGTCGTACCAGCCGACGACCTTCACCTGGTTGCCGATGACCTTGGTCAGCGGCGCGTCGAAGATGCAGGACGCCGGGTCGGTGACGATGTCGGAGGACACGATCGGGTCGGTCGAGTACTTGAGGAACGTGCCGTCGGCGGCCTTCTCGACGGCCGCGTTGACCTCCTCGACCGAGGTCTCGCGACCGGCCTCGAAGGTGAGGTCGGTGGCGGAGCCGGTGGGCACCGGGACGCGCAGCGCGTAGCCGTCGAGCTTGCCCTTGAGCTCGGGCATCACGAGGCCGATGGCCTTGGCGGCACCGGTCGAGGTGGGAACCACGTTGAGGGCGGCCGCGCGGGCACGGCGCGGGTCCTTGTGGATGTTGTCGAGCAGGTTCTGGTCGGCGGTGTAGGCGTGCACCGTCGTCATCAGGCCCTTGACGATGGTGAACTCCTCGTGGAGGGCCTTCGCCATGGGAGCCAGGCAGTTGGTCGTGCACGAGGCGTTGGAGATGACCGTGTGCTTGGCCGGGTCGTAGAGCTCGTGGTTGACGCCCATCACGACGGTGATGTCCTCGTTGGAGGCGGGCGCGGAGATGATGACCTTCTTGGCGCCGGCGTCGACGTGGGCGTGCGCCTTGGTCGCGTCGGTGAAGAAGCCCGTGGACTCGACGACCACGTCGACCCCGAGGTCGCCCCACTTCAGGTTGGCCGGGTCGCGCTCGGCGAACGCGGTGATGGTCTGGTCGCCCACCTTGATGGAGGTGTCGTCGCTCGACACGTCGGCGTCGAGGCGGCCCAGGATCGTGTCGAACTTCAGCAGGTGCGCCAGGGACGCGTTGTCGGTGAGATCGTTGACGCCGACGATCTCGATGTCGGCGCCCGAGGCGCGCACGGCGCGGAAGAAGTTGCGGCCGATGCGGCCGAAGCCGTTGATGCCTACGCGAACGGTCATGGGTGCATGTCTCCTTGGTGTGGGGCCTTCAGTGACCCCGTGGACAACTCTGGCCTTCGGTGACCGGAACCGACCTTAGCGGGTGCGCGGAGTGCCCCGGCCCGCGGCCGCTCGCCGTACGGACAGGTAACTTTGGAACGATCCAAGGCCTGGAGCTCAGCCGTCCTCGGCGAGCATCTCCGGGGTCAGCGACGCCTCGGTGTCGGGGATGCCGAGCTCCTCGGCGCGCTTGTCCGCCATCGCCAGCAGGCGCCGGATCCGACCGGCGATCGCGTCCTTGGTGAGCACGGGGTCGTGCAGCTGGCCGAGCTCCTCGAGGGAGGCCTGCTTGTGCTCGAGCCGCAGGTGTCCCGCCTGTCGGAGGTGGTCGGGGATCTCCTCACCGAGGATCTCCAGCGCCCGGTCGACCCGGGCGCCCGCCGCCACGGCGGCGCGCGCGGAGCGACGCAGGTTGGCGTCGTCGAAGTTGGCCAGCCGGTTGGCGGTGGCCCGTACCTCGCGGCGCATCCGGCGCTCCTCCCACGCCATCAGCGACTCGTGGGCGCCGAGCCGGGTCAGGAGGGCACCGATGGCGTCGCCGTCGCGGATCACCACCCGGTCGATGCCGCGCACCTCGCGCGCCTTCGCCGAGATGCCGAGCCGTCGGGCCACGCCGACGATCGCGAGCGCCGCCTCGGGACCGGGACAGGTGATCTCCAGCGAGGACGACCGACCGGGCTCGGTCAGCGATCCGTGGGCCAGGAAGGCGCCACGCCACGCGGCCACGGCGTCGCAGCCGCCGCCGCTGACGACGGCGGGCGGCAGGCCGCGTACGGGCCGGCCGCGCTGGTCGAGCAGGCCCGTCTGGCGGGCCAGCGCCTCCCCGTCCTTGGTGACGCGCACGATGTAGCGACTGCCCTTGCGGATGCCGTTGCCCTGCACCATCACCACGTCGGAGGGGTGGCCGTAGACCTCGGAGATGTCCTTGCGCAGCCGCCGGGCCGCAGCCCCCGTGTCGAGCTCGGCCTCGACCACGATCCGGCCGCTCACGATGTGGAGGCCACCGGCGAACCGGAGCATCGAGGCCACCTCGGCCTTGCGGCAGCAGGTCTTGGTGATCTGGGTGGAGGAGAGCTCGGCCTTCACCTGTGCCGTCATTGCCATGAGCCGAATCCTGCCATGCTGGTCAACGACCCTCGTCCCGTTCCCTCAGCCCTCGTCGACGATCAGCGCGAAGGCGGCCGCCAGACGGTCTGGATCGTGGCGGGGCTCGCCCGGGACGGCGAGGTCCGCGACGACCAGCCGGGCACCCCGGTCGGCCACCGCCTTCTCCAGCTCGCCGCGCTCGCCACCGAGCGACGAGGCGTCGACGAGCACCGCGTGCACCGTCAGGTCGGGCGCGTGCTCGTAGAGGGCGGCGAGGTGGTCGGCAGGCCCGAAGCCGGTGGTC
Organism: uncultured Actinomycetota bacterium; assembly: GCA_963740115.1. Taxonomy (GTDB): domain Bacteria; phylum Actinomycetota; class Actinomycetes; order Propionibacteriales; family Nocardioidaceae; genus Nocardioides. Next base: position 578,561 of record CAVUCQ010000009.1, read on the forward strand.
TCCCCCGCCTGGGCCTCGAGGTTGAGCACCACGACCAGCCGGCCGTGCGTCTCGGCCAGCGCCCTCCGCAGCCCCGGCACCATGAGGTGCGGGATGACGGAGGTGAACCACGAGCCCGGCCCGAGCACCACCCACTCCGCGGCGCGGATGGCGTCGACGGCCTCCTCGCAGGCCTGCGGGTCCTCGGGGACCAGCGCGACGGACTCGATCCGGCCGTCGGTCGTGGCGACCTCCACCTGGCCCCGTACGACGGCGACGCCGGCCGGGTCTGCCGGGTCGGCGCCGCGCACCCGCGCCGTGATGTCCATCGGGGTGGTCGCCATCGGCAGCACGCGTCCGTGGGCGCCGAGCAACTTCCCCATCCAGTCGAGTGCACGCACGTGGTCGCCCATGAGCTCCCACAGCGAGACGATGAGGAGGTTGCCCACGACGTGGCCCTGCATGTCCCCCTGGCCGGCGAACCGGTGCTGGACGACCTCGGCCCAGGTGCGGCCCCACTCGTCGTCGCCGCAGAGGGCGGCGAGCGCCATCCGCAGGTCGCCGGGTGGGAGCACACCGAACTCGCCGCGGAGCCGTCCCGACGAGCCGCCGTTGTCGGCGACCGTGACCACGGCGGTCAGGTCGTCGATCGTCAGGTCGTCGTGGAGCCGGCGCAGCGCCGACAAGGTGGCAGCCAGTCCGTGGCCGCCCCCCAGGGCCACCGCGGCCTGCGCGGTCCCGCGCGCCACGTCACTCCCTGCCGAGGTCGCGGTGGGAGGTGCGCACGTCGTAGCCGGCCTCGCGGAGCAGCCCGGCGATCGCCTCCGTCATGGCGACGCTGCGGTGCTTGCCGCCCGTGCACCCGACGGCGACCTGCATGAAGCGCTTGCCCTCGACGAGGTAGTCGTCGGCGACGCTCTGCAGCACGGGGAGGTACTGGCCGAGGAACTTCGCGGCACCGGGCTGGGACAGGACGTAGTCGGACACGTCCGCGTCGCGACCGTTCTGGGGACGCAGCTCGGGCACCCAGTGCGGGTTGGGCAGGAACCGCATGTCGGCCACCCAGTCGGCGTCCACGGGGATGCCGTACTTGAAGCCGAAGCTGATCACGGTCACCTTGAGCCGGGTCGTGGCGGCCGTGCCGAAGAGCTCGGTGATGCGGTCCTGCAGCTGGTGCACGTTGAAGTTGGACGTGTCGAGCAGGACGTCGGCGTCACCGCGGATGTCGGCCATCACCGCGCGCTCGCGCTGGAGCCCGTGGAGCAGGCGCCCGCTCCCCTGCAGCGGGTGCGGCCGGCGGGCGGCCTCCTGGCGCCGGACCAGCACCTCGTCGGTGGCCTCCAGGAACAGCAGGGTCGTGGGGCGACCGGTGACCTGCTGGTGCCGGTTGGCCTGCAGGGAGTCGAAGAACGACCCCGACCGGACGTCGACGACCACCGCGATCGGCTGGTCGATCCCCCGGCTGTCGTCGACCAGGCGTACGACGTCGCGCACCAGCGTCGGCGGGAGGTTGTCGACCACGAAGTAGCCGAGGTCCTCCAGCTCCTTGGCCGCGGTGCTCCGGCCGGCACCGGTCATGCCGGTGACGATGACCAGCTCGCCGGGGGTCGGTTCGGCCTTCAGAGACATGCCCTAGTCCTCCAGGATCTCGCCGGTGGCCGTGTTGACCGTCTGGGTGGCAGCAGTCTTGCGGGTCGCGTCGGCCTTCGCGACCGCCTCCTTGATCGCGGCGGCCGTGCGGGGGCCGATGCCCGGCACGAGGGCGATCGCGTCGGGCTCGGCCTCGCGCAGCTTCTTGAGCGACCCGAAGTGCTTGAGGAGCGTCTTGCGCCGCACCTCGCCGAGACCCGGGACGTCGTCGAGCATGCTCTCGACCATCGACTTGGAGCGGCGGCCGCGGTGGTGGGTGATCGCGAACCGGTGGGCCTCGTCGCGGATGCGCTGGAGCAGGTAGAGGCCCTCGCTGGTGCGGGCCATGATCACCGGGTCCTCCTCGCCGGGCAGCCACACCTCCTCCAGCCGCTTGGCCAGGCCGCACACCGGGATGTCGGTGATGCCGAGCTCGGCCAGGGCCCCCTGTGCCGCGGCGACCTGGGGCGGGCCGCCGTCCACGACGACGAGCGACGGTGAGTAGGCGAACTTGCGGGGCCGCCCCGTCTCTGGATCGACCAGCATCGGTCCGGAGTCCGTCGCGACGGTCTCGCTCCGCGCCTGCTCGTCGAGCAGCCGCCGGAACCGCCGGGTGATCACCTCGTGCATCGACGCGACGTCGTTCTGGCCGTCGACCCCGCGGATCACGAAGCGCCGGTACTCGCCCTTGCGGGCCAGCCCGTCCTCGAAGACCACCATGGAGGCGACGACCTCGGTGCCCTGGAGGTTGGAGACGTCGTAGCACTCGATCCGCAGAGGCACCTCGTCCAGCGCGAGCGACTGCTGGATCTCCTCCAGCGCCCGGTTGCGGGTGGTGAGGTCGCTCGCCCGCTTGGTCTTGTGGAGGGCCAGCGACTGGGCGGCGTTGGAGGCGACGGTCTGCTGGAGGTCGCGCTTGTCGCCGCGCTGCGGCACCCGGATGGCGACCTTGCTGCCCCGCCGCTCGCTGAGCAGCTCCTCGAGCACGCCGTGGTCCGGCGGCAGCGCCGGGACCAGCACCTCGCGCGGGATGGACTCGGACTCGCCGCCGTAGAGCTGGAGCAGGAAGTCCTGAACGAGCTCGGGCGTGCCGCCCTCGTCGGTGCGGTCGGCCACCCACCCACGCTGTCCGCGGATCCGGCCACCCCGGACGTAGAAGATCTGGACCGCGACCTCGAGGGGGTCCTCGGCGAGCGCGACCACGTCGGCGTCGGTGCCGTCACCCAGCACCACCGCCTGCTTCTCCAGCGCCTTGGTGAGGGCGCCGAGGTCGTCGCGCAGGCGCGCCGCCTTCTCGAAGTCGAGCGCCTCGGAGGCGGCGTACATCTCCCGCTCGATGCGCCTGGTGAACGCGGTGGTGTTGCCGGCCATGAAGTCGCAGAAGTCGTCGACGATCTCGCGGTGCTGCTCGGCCGTCACGTTGCCGACGCAGGGAGCCGCGCACTTGTCGATGTAGCCCAGCAGGCAGGGACGACCGATCTGGGCCGACCGCTTGAAGACGCCGTTGCTGCACGAGCGCATCGGGAACACGCGCAGCAGCAGGTCGACGGTCTCGCGGATCGCCCAGGCGTGGCTGTAGGGGCCGAAGTAGCGGGTGCCCTTGCGCTTGGCGCCGCGCCCGACCATGACGCGGGGGAACTCCTCGCCGACCGTCACGGCCAGCCACGGGTAGGACTTGTCGTCGCGGTACTTGACGTTGAAGCGCGGGTCGAACTCCTTGATCCAGCTGTACTCCAGCTGGAGCGCCTCCACCTCCGTGTCGACGACCGTCCACTCCACGCTCGCACCCGTGGTGACCATGGACGCGGTGCGGGGATGGAGGTTGCCGATGTCCTGGAAGTAGGACGAGAGGCGGGGCCGCAGGCTCTTGGCCTTGCCGACGTAGATGACGCGGCCCTTGGCGTCCCGGAAGCGGTAGACCCCCGGCTTGGTGGGGATCGACCCGGGGGCGGGTCGATAGGAGCTCGGCGTGGCCACCAGACAACCCTACGGGCGGCCCCCGACAGCGGAGACCGCCACCTCAGGCGCGCGTGATCGAGTCCCCGTCCACCGTGATCTCGACCGGGGCGAGGCTGGCGGTGGCCGGACCGGACAGCGGCGAGCCGTCGTCCAGCGAGAACCGGCTGCTGTGGCACGGGCAGGGGATCTCGCCCTCCGGGCTGGACTCGACCAGGCAGCCCTGGTGGGTGCAGACGGCGGAGAACGCCTTGAAGTCGCCCTCGGTCGGTTGGGTCACCACGACCTTGGCGCCGGACACCACGAAGCACCCGCCCACCGGTACGTCGGCGGTCGTCGCCAGCGCCTGGCCGCCGCCCGCTGCCGCGCCGTCCTCGCTCGGGGAGGACGTCTCGGCGTCGGGACTGCTGGAGGTCGTCGGCTCGACCGCCGTGGTGTCGTCCGAGCCGCAGGCAGCGAGCACGGGGACACCGACGGCGATGGCGGCGGAGCCGGACAGGGCATGACGTCTGTTGATGGCGGTCATGCCGCCAGAGACTAGCCAGCGGCCCTGTGCGGACGGTGTGACGCGGAAGTGGCAGGAGGGTGACGACGAGGGTGCTAGGAGGCGGACTTCCGAGTGGGGGTCCGCTTCGCAGCCACCGTCTTCGCGGCGGTCTTCTTCGCGACGGCCTTCGTGGCCGGCTTGCTGGCGGCGCTGGTGGACTTCCGCGCCGGTGCGGAGGTGGCGGCCGCTGCCTTCGCGCGACGTGGTGCGCCGGGCTGCTTGGCGCCGCGCCCCTCGAGGATCGGCCGGAGGAAGGTGCCGGTGTGGCTCTCGGGGACCGCCGCGACGGCCTCCGGCGTTCCCTCGGCCACGACGTACCCGCCTCGCGAACCGCCCTCCGGACCCATGTCGATGAGCCAGTCGGCGGTCTTGATGACGTCGAGGTTGTGCTCGATCACCAGGACCGTGTTGCCCTTGTCGACCAGTCCGGACAGGACGTGGAGGAGCTTGCGGATGTCCTCGAAGTGCAGACCGGTCGTCGGCTCGTCGAGCACGTAGACGGTGCGGCCCGTCGAGCGCTTCTGCAGCTCGCTGGCCAGCTTGACGCGCTGCGCCTCGCCGCCGGACAGCGTGGTGGCCGGCTGCCCGAGCCGGACGTAGCCGAGGCCGACCTCGCCCAGCGTGTTCATGTGGCGTGCGATCGGGGGCACCGCGGCGAAGAAGTCGGCGGCCTCCTCGATCGGCATGTCGAGGACCTCCGCGATGGTCTTGCCCTTGTAGTGGACCTCGAGCGTCTCGCGGTTGTAGCGGGCGCCGTGGCAGACCTCGCACGGGACGTAGACGTCCGGCAGGAAGTTCATCTCGATCTTGATGGTGCCGTCGCCGGAGCAGGCCTCGCAGCGGCCGCCCTTGACGTTGAACGAGAAGCGTCCCTGCAGGTAGCCGCGCATCTTGGCCTCGGGCGTCGAGGCGAAGAGCTTGCGGATGTGGTCGAAGACACCGGTGTAGGTCGCCGGGTTGGACCGTGGCGTCCGACCGATCGGCGACTGGTCGACGTGGATCACCTTGTCGACGTGCTCGAGCCCGCTGATCTTGGTGTGCCGGCCCGGGACGGTGCGAGCGTTGTAGATCTGCTTGGCCAGCGAGGTGTAGAGGATGTCGTTGACCAGGGTGGACTTGCCGGAGCCGGAGACGCCCGTGACGGCGGTGAAGACGCCGAGCGGGAAGCTCACGTCGACGTTCTGCAGGTTGTGCTCGCGGGCGCCGTGGACCGTCAGCTCGCGACCCACCGTGCGGGGGCGGCGCACGGCCGGGACCGGGATCTCGCGGCGACCGCTGAGGTACTGGCCGGTCATGGAGTCGGGGTGCGTGAGCAGGTCCTCGACGGACCCGGAGTGGACCACCTGGCCTCCGTGCTCGCCGGCACCGGGGCCGATGTCGACGACCCAGTCGGCCACGCGCACGGTCTCCTCGTCGTGCTCGACGACGATCAGGGTGTTGCCGAGGTCCTTGAGCCGGACCAGGGTCTCGATCAGGCGCTGGTTGTCGCGCTGGTGGAGGCCGATCGACGGCTCGTCGAGGACGTAGAGGACGCCCACCAGTCCGGCGCCGATCTGGGTGGCGAGCCGGATGCGCTGGGCCTCGCCCCCGGACAGCGAGCCACTGGGCCGGTCGAGGGAGAGGTAGTCGAGGCCGACGTCGAGCAGGAACTGCAGGCGCTCCTGGATCTCCTTGAGCACCCGCTCGCCGATCTGGCGCTCGCGCACCGACAGGTCCAGGGTGCGGAGGTAGAGGGCGGCCTCGTTGATCGGCAGCGCGCACACCTCGGCGATGTTCTTGCCGCCCTCGTCCTTGGCGCCCAGGGTCACCGACACCGAGACCGGCTTGAGCCGGGTGCCCTGGCAGGCGGGGCACGGCACCTCGCGCATGAAGCCCTCGAACCGCTCGCGGCTGGTGTCGGACTCCGCCTCGCGGTGCCGGCGCTCGACGTAGGGGCGGACGCCCTCGAACGCGGCGTAGTAGGCCCGCTGGCGGCCGTAGCGGTTCTTCGTGACGACGTGGACCTTGGTCTTGTGGCCCTCGAGCAGCGACGTGCGGGCCTTCGGGGTGAGCTGGTCCCACGGGGTGTTGAGGTCGAAGCCCAGCTCCTCCCCCAGCGCGTTGACCAGGCGCAGGAAGTAGTCGGCGACGTGGGCACCGCTCCAGGGCGCGATCGCGCCCTCGCCGAGCGTGGCGCCGGGATCGGGGACGACGAGCTCGGGGTCGACCTCCATCTTCGTGCCGAGGCCGGAGCAGACCGTGCAGGCGCCGAAGGGCGAGTTGAACGAGAACGAGCGCGGCTCGAGGTCGTCGGTGTCGATGGTGTGGTCGTTGGGGCACGCCATCTTCTCCGAGAACTTCATCTCGCGACCCGGGTCCTTGGCCTCGAGGTCGACGAAGTCGAAGACGACCAGCCCACCCGCCAGGCCGAGCGCGGTCTCGACCGAGTCGGTCAGCCGGCGCTTGGAGGACTCCTTGACGGCGAGGCGGTCGACGACGACCTCGATGGTGTGCTTGAGCTTCTTGTCGAGCACCGGCGGGTCGTCGAGCGTGACCGTCTGGCCGTCCACCCGGGCCCGGCTGAAGCCCTGCTGCTGCAGCTGGCGGAACAGCTCGACGTACTCGCCCTTGCGGCCGCGGATCACGGGCGCGAGGACCTGGAACCGGCGTCCCTCCTCCAGCGCCAGGATGCGGTCGACGATCTGCTGGGGCGTCTGCCGCTCGATCGGGGCACCGCACGTGGGGCAGTGCGCACGGCCGGCACGGGCGTAGAGCAGGCGGAGGTAGTCGTAGACCTCGGTGATGGTGCCGACGGTCGAGCGAGGGTTCTTGGAGGTGGACTTCTGGTCGATGCTGACCGCGGGGCTCAGGCCCTCGATGAAGTCGACGTCGGGCTTGTCCATCTGGCCCAGGAACTGGCGGGCGTAGGCGGACAGCGACTCGACGTAGCGGCGCTGGCCCTCGGCGAAGATCGTGTCGAAGGCGAGGCTCGACTTGCCCGACCCGGACAGCCCCGTGAAGACGATGAGCGAGTCCCGGGGGAGGTCGAGCGAGACGTCCTTGAGGTTGTGCTCGCGGGCGCCCCTGATGATGAGCTGGTCGGCCACAGTGGTCCTCGTTCTGGCGGCATGGCGAAGTCGAACACATGTTCGTCCCGGGTGGTGCGGCGAGTCAATTCGACGCACCGCTCCACACTCTCACGAGGCACCGACAGCGGACCTGTCGATCACCCGCCAGGGTGGTGGCACGATGGACCCGTGACCGACGTCCTCCGACCCGACCCGGACCTCATCGCCCGAGCCGATCGAGCGCTCGTCCGCACGGTCGACTCACTCTCCGCCCACCAGTATGCCGAGGCCTCCCAACTCCCGGGATGGACCCGCGCGCACGTGGTCGCGCACCTGGCGCTCAACGCCGAGGGCCTCGCCGGCGTGCTGCACGGTGCCCACCTCGGGCAGCCGCAGTGCATGTACGCCTCCCCCGAGGCGCGCGACGCCGACATCGCCGAGCTCTCCGCGGCGGACCCCGCCGAGCTGCGCGAACGCCTCCTCGCCGCGACCGCGCGGTTCGGCCAGGCCGTCGAGGCGATGCACGAGGAGGGGTGGCACGGGCGCTTCGAGCGGACGCCGGGCGGGCAGGACATCGCGCTCGCCAACATCCCGCTCATGCGGCTGCGCGAGGTGGAGATCCACCACGCCGACCTCGGTGCGGGCTACTCCGCGGCGGACTGGCCCGAGGACTTCCGCACCATCCTGCTGGAGTCCATGACCAAGCGCCCCTACCCGGCACCCTTCACCGTCCGGCCAACCGACCTGGGTCGCACCTGGCACTACGGCGAGGGCGACGCCGGCTCGACCGGTCCCGTCGTCACCGGCTCGGCGGCCGCGATCGGCTGGTGGCTGACCGGTCGCGGCTCGGGCGAGGGACTCACGACCGACACAGGCACTCTCCCCGAGGTGGACCCATGGTGAGCAGCGGCAGCGAGACCTACACCGGCCACGTGGTTCCCGGCGGTGATCCCGACGTGCGACCCCTCGGCTGCCTGACGCTCACCAAGGTCGCGGTGGACCCCGACATGTCCAACAACTGCTACCTCCTGCACTGCCGGGAGACCGACGAGCTGGTGCTCGTCGACGCCGCGGCGGAGCCGGAGCGGCTGCTCGAGCTGATCGGCGACCGGTCCCTGACGTCGATCGTCACGACCCACCAGCACTGGGACCACCACCGCGGCCTGGCGGCCGTGAAGGCCGCGCACCCCGGTGCGACGGTCGTCGCGGGCGCTCCGGACGCCGACGCCATCGAGGAGCAGACGGGCGTGGCGGTCGACCGCCGCGTCGGCGAGGGCGACAAGGTCGCCGTCGGCACCTGCGACCTGCACGTCGTCCCGATCGCCGGGCACACCCCCGGGTCGATCGCCCTGCTGCTCGACGACCGCGCGGTGTCCCCCACGCCCCACCTCTTCACGGGCGACTCGCTGTTCCCCGGAGGCCCCGGTCGCACGACGAGCCCCGAGGACTTCACGTCCATCATGGACGACCTCGAGGCCAGGGTCTTCGGTCGCCTGGGCGACGACACGTGGTTCTACCCGGGGCACGGGGACGACTCGACGCTGGGTGCCGAGCGGCCGCAGCTGCAGGAGTGGCGCTCGCGCGGGTGGTGACGCCACCGATGTGAGTCGGCTCCGCCACCGTGGCAGGCTGGTCGCATGAGCACGCGCGAGCTGACCCTGGCCGACTTCGAGCAGACCGTGAGCGGTGACGGCATCGTCCTCGTCGACTTCTGGGCGGCGTGGTGCGGCCCCTGCCGCCAGTTCGCCCCGGTCTTCGAGAAGGCGTCCGAGGACAACCCCGACATCGTGTTCGGCAAGGTCGACACCGAGGCCGAGCAGCAGCTGGCCCAGATGGCCGCGATCACCTCGATCCCCACCCTGATGCTCTTCCGCGACGGCGTCCTGCTCTTCAACCAGGCGGGGGCGCTGCCGCCGCAGGCCCTCGGCGACGTGATCACGCAGGCCCGCGCGCTCGACATGGACGCGGTGCGCCAGGAGGTGCAGGCCGCCCAGGAGGCCGCTGCCGACGGTCCGCAGGACGAGGTCGGCCTCGACGACTTCGCCGCCGCGCACAGCCAGGGCGCGTACGTCCTCGACGTCCGTGAGTCCGACGAGGTGGCCGGCGGGCGGGTGCCCGGTGCCGTGCACATCCCGATGAACGAGGTGCCCGGCCGGATCGCCGAGCTGCCGCGCGACACCCCCTTCTTCGTGATCTGCGCCCACGGCAGCCGCAGCCGCCAGGTGGTCGACCACCTGCGCGCCCAGGGCCTCCCCGCCGTCAACGTGACGGGCGGGACCAGCGGTTGGGCCCAGCGCGGCTGGCCGCTCGACCGCTGAGCAGTCCCGGCGGCTGTCGCCGCACGCTTCAGAGCATCCGGCGCAGGATCGCCGGTCGCACGTTGGTGAACAGGTGCACCGCCAGGGCCACGAAGAAGCCCACGTGCGCGGCGATGTGCAGCGGCAGCCAGGTGTCGTCCCCCGTGCCGACCAGCAGGAGACCGGAGACGGGTACGACGACGAGCAGCAGCAGCAGCGCGCGCTCGGTCCAGTGCACCAACCGCCGGTCGGCGGCCGACAGGTGCTCGGACCAGGGCGGCAGCCCGGCGACCTTGCGCCAGAGCGGCCGCACGACGCCGAGCGCGAGCACCGTCAGCCCGAGCAGCAGGTGGAGCTCGGGGAGGTCGAACCCGCCGCCGAGCAGGTCGTAGTCGTCGGCGCGGGCCTCGCACCGCTCCTCGAGCCGGTCGAGCCGCTCCTCGAACGCGTCGCTGGTGTCACCACCGCTGCGGTCCTCCCCCGGCGGGTCGCACTCCTCGTCGAGGTCGAGGTTGTAGCCGACGGCGAACTGGGCGGCCACGGTGGCGACGGTCAACCAGTGCAGCACCTTCTGGGAGGTGCGGTAGCCGCGCGCCTGCGAGACCGGCTCGGTGCTGATGGACACGCGCAGATGCTAGGGCGTCCGCCGAGGTGCCGGAGGCCCTCGAGGGGTGGGATAGCCTCGGCGCGTGCTGATCAGCGACTCCCGGAAGGTCCTCTTCGTCCACGTTCCCAAGACCGGCGGGGTGTCGGTCGAGGAGACGGTGAAGGAAGCGTGCCCCGACGCCCGGAAGGCCCGGACCCCGATCGGTCGGCACGCCACGCTCGGCAAGATCATCAAGCACGAGCCGCAGGTGCTCGACTACTGGACCTTCGGGTTCGTCCGCAACCCGTGGGCCCGGATGGTCTCCTGGTACTCGATGATCTCGGCCTGGGACCGCCGTCACGGACCCTCCAGCGGCAAGCCGCAGGACGTACGCCACAACTCGATGCGCGACGGCAACGACATGTGGCGCGCGGCAGCGGCGTACTCCGGGTTCGACGAGTTCGTGATGCGCGGCACCGAGGAGCTTCCCCGCGTCGGCACCCCGCAGATCACCTACCTGCGCGCACCGAGGATCGGCCGCGAGGTGGACTTCGTCGGGCGCACCGAGAACTTCGTCGAGGACCTGCAGCGCGTCCAGGTCCAGCTCGGCCTCGAGCCGACCGTGCCGCCGCACAAGAACAAGTCGAAGCACGGCACCTACCACGACTACTTCACCGACGAGACGCGCCAGAAGGTCGCCGAGGTCTACGCCGAGGACATCGAGCTGTTCGGCTACACCTACTGAGCGCTCGGCTGCTCGAGGCCGGGCAGCCGGGTTCCTCGCGCGCCTGACCACTGCCCCGTCGCGGCCAGCCGGTGCCACACGTCGTACTCCGGCGCGAAGTGCCCCGCCAGCTCCTCGCGGGTCCGGGTGGTGAGCTCACCGCGCTCGACCGAGGACGCGTTGCGGCGCTCGAACTCGAGCGGGGCGCCGATGCGCTCGCTGAACCACGCCGTCCAGACGTCGGCGCGCTCCACGCTGAAGATCCGGTCCACCGCCACGGCTCCTTCGGCGTGGATGAACCTCGCCGGGCGGCCCTTCGGCACCGGCGCGTCGTCGTTGCCGGAGAGGTAGTGCCGAGCGAACTCCTCGAAGGTCATCTCCGCCGTCGACTGCCGGCTGTCCTCCCGCGCGCGGTAGCGCCACCACGACTCCAGCCAGGCGATCGGCTCGCGGAACATCGTCACCAGCTCGTACGACTCGCGCGGGTGTCCCTGCTCGGCCAGCTCGTGCGCCTTGGTGTGGACGAAGCCCCGGGCCGGCAGGTGCTTGCGGGCGGGCGGCGAGCCGACCACCTCGGTCGCGTGCGGCGACAGGGTGCGCTCCAACGAGGTGCTCGCGGTCTTGGGCAGGGCGAGCAGCACGAAGTCGAGGCCGGGGCCCCGCCCGAGGAACGTCATCACCCGCCGATCATCTCCCATCGGCTCCGCCTGTCACGCGTGCGTGGGCTAGCCTCGCGCCCGTGCTCATCTCCGACGCCAGGCGCGCGCTGTTCGTGCACGTGCCCAAGACCGGCGGGGTGTCGGTCGGGGTGGCGTTCAAGCGCTGCTGCCCCGACGCACGGAGCAAGGCACCCGGAGTCACGCCCCCGCTGGGCCGGCACGCGCCGTACGAGCGGATCCTGCGGGCCGAGCCGGCCACGGCCGACTACTGGTCGTTCGCGTTCGTCCGCAACCCGTGGGCGCGGATGGTGTCGTGGTGGTCGATGATCCAGGACTGGGACCGCGAGTGGGGTCCCTCCAGCGGAGGGCCGCAGGGGTCCGAGGCGGAGAAGATGCGCGGCAACGACATGTGGCGCGCGGCGGCGGCGTACTCCGGCTTCGAGGAGTTCGTGCTCCGCGGCACCGACGAGCTGCCGCGGCTCGGGCGGGCGCAGGTCGACTACCTCCGGGCGCCGGGTCGCGAGGTGGACTTCATCGGTCGCACCGAGACGTTCGCGGCGGACCTCGCGGCGGTCGAGCAACGGCTCGGCGGCGAGCCGACCCGGGTGCCCCACCGCAACAAGTCGCCGCACGGCGGCTACCGCGACTACTACTCCGACGCCAGTCGCGACAAGGTCGCCGAGGTCTACGCCGCCGACCTCGAGGCGTTCGGCTACACCTTCTGAGGGCTGCCACACTGCGCGCATGACGTTCCCCGAGGGATGGACCGCCGGCTCGCACACGTACGACGGCGTCAGCCACCCGACGTACCGGCGGGGAAGCGGCCCGGGCGTGGTCGTCATCCACGAGATCCCGGGCATCACTCCCGAGGTCGCCACCTTCGGCGAGGAGCTCGTGGACGCCGGCTACACCGTGGTGATGCCGAGCCTCTTCGGGACCCCCGGGACGCCGATGACCGCCGGGTCCACGGCCCGCACGATCGGCAAGGTGTGCGTGAGCAAGGAGTTCACCAAGCTGCGCACCGGCGAGACCACACCGGTGGCCGGCTGGCTGCGCTCCCTGGCCCGTGAGCTCCACGAGGAGCTCGGCGGACCCGGCGTGGGGGCGATCGGCATGTGCTTCACGGGCGGGTTCGCGCTGGCGATGATGGTCGACGACTCGGTCACCGCGCCGGTCCTGTGCCAGCCCAGCGCACCCTTCGCGGTCACTCCCGGCCGGTCGCGCGACGTCAACCTCTCCCCCGGCGACCTCGACATCGTCAAGGGCCGGTGCGCCGCCGGGCAGCAGGTGCTCGGCCTGCGCTTCCGCTCCGACCCGGCCGTCGGGAAGCGCTTCGACACCCTCACCACCGAGCTCGGCGACGCCTTCGTCCGCGTGGAGCTCGAGGGCAAGGGGCACTCCACCGTCACCGCCCACCGGCGCCAGGCCGGGGTCGACGCCGTGCTGGACTTCTTGCGCGCGCAGCTCCACCCCGCCTGAGGCCAGCTCTCGGTGGTTGTGGATGGGAGCGCAGAGTCTCGGAACGACCGCCTCCACAGGTCCTGTTCGCAACGGCCACTGTCGGTGGCGAGGCGTAGAATCGAACACATGATCGAGCAACTGGTAGCAGGGCCCGGGGCAGAGGTTGAGGACCTCACTGCTTCTGGTCTGCTCGCGCTCGCTCGTGAGCGCAAGGCCACCGAGGACCGTGCCGCCGCCGACCTGCTGGAGGTCGCGGCCCGGTGGGCCGATCTCCACCCGCCCGAGTCGATCCACCACGCCGCGGCGTTCACGGTTGCTGGATGTGAGCACGAGGAGCCCATCGCCGGCGAGGGGTGCCCGGCGGTGGCGGAGTTCTGCGTCGCCGAGCTCGGCGCCGTCCTCGGCATCTCCACGGTGTCCGCGAAGCGGTTGATCGGGCACGCCCTGGAGCTGCGGCACCGCCTCCCGCGCCTCTGGGCTCAGGTGCAGGCGGGCGGGGTGCCCGCGTGGCGGGCGCGGTCGGTCGCCGAGGCCACCATCCACGCCGTCCCGGCGTCCTGTCTGTCGAGGCCGCCGGGTGGGTGGACGTCCAGGTCGCCGCGGTGGCCGGGAAGGTCGGCCCGGCGCAGCTCGACCGGCTCGTCGCGGAAGCCATCAAGCAGTACGACCTGCAGGCCCGGATCCGGCTGCTGATCCGGAGGACGGCTACCTGGCCGTCGACCCCCGCCACGCCACCCTCCACTCCGAGGACGTGCACTACGCCGGCACCATGCGGCTCGAGGCCGAGCTCGACCTCGCCGACGCCCTCGACCTCGACCGGGCCCTGACCCACGGCGCCGCCACCCTCAAGGCCCTCGGATCCAGCCTGTCCCTCGACGCCCGCCGAGCCGCCGCCCTCGGCGACCTCGCCCGCACCCAGACCGCGCTCGACCTCCACACCCAAGGCCACACCGGCCCGCGGGACACCGACGGCCTTCCTGTTGCGCGGGAGGTCGTGCTGCACGCGCACTTCGACGCCCGCACCGTCGAGGACGGCCACACCGTGTTCGGACCCACCGGGCGGTTGGAGGAAGGGCAACGGCTGGCGCTGTTGGACCAGGTCAGGGCCTGGTGTGGCGACACCCGCACCAAGGTCACCGTCAAGCCCGTCATCGACCTCAACGCGCACCAGTCCTCACCCGGTTACGTGATTCCGGACCGGATCCGCGAACAGGTGATTCTGCGCGATCGCACGTGCGTGTTCCCCTGGTGCATCCGACCGGCCCGGGGCTGCGACCTCGACCACGTCACCGCCTACGACCACGACGCCGATGCCGAAGGCCGACCCCAGCCGGGACCGACCGAGACCGACAACCTCGCGGCCGAGTGCCGGTTCCACCACCGCCTCAAGACCCACACCGCCTGGCACTGCAGGGTCATCGGACCCGGGGTGTTCGAGTGGACCAGCCCCCACGGCCACCGCTACCGACGCGACCGCCACGGCACCACCGCCATCGAGCCGCCGCCGCAGCCGCCCGGGTCCCACCAGCGACCATGACCCCGCCCCACACCTCGCCGATCTGTGATCAGCGGGGCTAGCGGCATGACATGACACCTGCTGACACTGTTGGCCGGCGTCCGGACATTCCGTTGAGCACTGTCCTCGCACATCGCTCGGCAGCGAGTCGCGTATCGGCTCGTGCCGATGTCCGGACAGCTACCGGGTGCTGCCCATCGGGCGCACCTTGCGCCTGGAGGAGTGCCAATGGACGTGTCCCGAGAAGAGCAACAGCCCAGAACTCGATGCGATCTGAAGTGTCAGTCGACGGTTGACCGTCCACCTGCCGCAGGTTCGCGGTCGTCATCTCGGCCTCGATGCACTTCCTGCAGCCATCCAGCAATGACGAGGTTGACGGCCATCGGAGCAGGTTAGTGGCCGCCGTATCGGGATCTGCTGCGATGAGCACGTGATCTGCCGAGATCCGTGCGCGGCGCTTGAAGCGTCTGGCGGAACGTGAGATCTGTTGCGGCTCTCATCAATGCGCTTCCGTTGTAACTACCTTTGCCAACAAGCCAGAGTGGGCTCATGGTCACCGAAGCCATGCCCATGCACTGGTATGAGGACTATGAGCGTGGGCGGCCCGGCTATCCGGACCATGCCACCAATGTTGCAGGTCTGTCGGCGTCGGCCACGGTGCTCGACCTCGCTGCTGGAACGGGCAAGCTCACCCGTCTTCTCGTCACGAAGTTTGCCCGTGTGGTGGCAGTCGAACCGGACCCCAGGATGCGCGGACTACTCGCAGTCGGTTGTCCTGAAAGTGAGGTGATGGACGGCAATGCGGAACAGATCCCGCTCGCGGCCGATACCGTCGACGCGGTCTTTGTCGCCCAGGCCTTCCACTGGTTCGACAACGAAGCCGCTTTGAGCGAGATTGCACGCGTCCTACGACCACACGGTGCGCTTGTTGTGATGTGGAACGTGCCGAGCGGAACGACCGTGCCGCCGATCACCGCCGTCGAAGAGCTGCTCGCCCCGATCTGGCCACAAGACCACGGCTTTCCGCTCGACATGATGAATCGCGACTGGACGCCCCGCGCCTGGCAGCTCTCCTTCGCCCAGGCGACCTTCGACACGATCCGCGAGGCCGAGCTGGCAAACCCTCAGACCGTCGACCCGGAGGGGTTGGTCGCGTTCTTCGGTTCGATGGGTTGGGTCGCCAGCCTGCGAGAGGAGGACCGGCAGCCACTCCTCGACAGAATGAGATCTCAGCTCGCAGCCACCGAGTACGTGCTGCCCTGGCACACTCGCGCTCAATGGGCACGACTTCGCGACGCGGAGTGACATCCAGTCCGGTACTGCGGTCGACAGGCGTAGATGAGCAGATGGACGTCGTTGGGCCTTCACCCGTTCGGCCTAGGCTGCGGGAAGGTCATGACCCACGCACGCTCGTGCAGCAGGTGACGTGCGCTGCGGCCATCCGGATCTGCCGCAGTCTGCCGATGAGCGGGCATGCGTCGGCGCATGGAGGGTCGCGGACCTTCGTAGAGTCTTGACCTGTGAATGAAGGACTCCGCAACGCGTCAGACGTCGTGAGCCGACTGCGGGACTTGGCCTCTGAACCTGAACTCGTCAGATTGGCGAAGAGGCTGCCCACGGGTGAACCCGCCTTCGGTGTCCGGATGCGCGACCTCTTCGACACGGCCAGATCGGCAGTCGACATCTCGCAGGGCGAACTCGACAAGCTGTTCGCCCACGATGCGTTCGAGCCGCGAATGGCTGCGTTCTGCGTCCTCGACTTCCGCGCTCGACGGCAGCCGAGCCGTCGCGCTGCGGCAGTCCTACCTCGACCACCACGACGCCATCACGACGTGGGACATGGTGGACCGCGCCGCCCCGTGGGTGGTCGGCGCCGCCACCGCGGGAGGGCCCTACTCCGTCCTGCACGAGCTTGCGGCGAGCGATGATCCGCTGCGCAGGCGGTCGGCTGTCACCGCGCCGTTGTGGTTCGCGAAGTACGGCGAGGCGGATGACGTGGCCGCCGGGTACGACGTCGCGGACAGGCTGCGTGATGACCCAGATCCGGTGGTCCGAAAGGCAGCCGCGATCTACGACAAGCACGCGGGGCGGCGACAACGCCGCTGAGGTGGCCCACTCGACCGTAGTACTGGCCAGTAGATTGGTCGGGTGAGCTTCCTAGGTCGCCAGAGCATCGTCGCCGCCCTGACCGCCAATGCCCTCCGCCCGCCGCGGGGTCGACGGGCCGGGGTCCCCGCCTTCGTCGCCGGCTGGTTGTTCGGGGAGACAGCCCCGCAGATGCTCGCGCTGACCGCGATCGACGCGGCGGCGCACCTGACCCGCGGACGCCGCCAGGGGTTCCGCGCCAAGGCCGGGCTCGCCCTCGCCGGCGCGAGCGCCGTCGGGCTGGCCCGGATCGTGCACCAGAGCCGTCGGGTCGGCGACGGCCTCGAGGAGGCGCTGGTCGAGGGCCTCGGCGTCGACTACGTCGAGCAGCTCGACGAGGTGCCCGACCCGGCCGACCTGGCGACGCCGTGGCGCCGCCTCGCCCGCCCCTTCCACTTCGCCGACGACGGCGTACGGGTGATCAGCAACCTGCCCTACTCCGAGTCCGGCAGGCGCGGCCACCTCGACATCTACCTCCCTGCCGGCGAGGACGCGATCAAGGACGCGCCGGTCCTGCTGCAGGTGCACGGCGGCGCCTGGACGCTCGGCGCGAAGGAGCACCAGGGACGACCCCTGATGAACCGGATGGCCGCCAAGGGGTGGGTCTGCGTGGCGATCAACTACCGGCTGGCCCCCCGCGACGCGTGGCCGGCCCACATCGTCGACGTCAAGCGCGCGATCGCATGGGTCAAGGACAACATCGCCGACTACGGCGGCGACCCCGACTACGTCGTGATCACCGGCGGCTCGGCCGGCGGACACCTGACCGCGCTGGCCGCGCTGACCGCGGGTGATGCCGACTTCCAGCCGGGCTTCGAGGACGCTGACACCAGCGTGCAGGCCGCCGTGCCGTTCTACGGCGTCTACGACTTCGCCGGCTCGACCGGCCTGACCAACGCGATCGGCATGCGCGACGCCTTCCTCGGCCCGCGGGTCGTGCAGACCACGTGGGCCGACGCGCCGGACGTCTACGAGGCTGCCTCGCCGATCCTGCGCATCACCGCCGACGCTCCGGACTTCTTCGTGATCCACGGCGAGCTCGACACCCTCGTCGCGGTCGAACAGGCGCGACTCTTCGTGGCCGAGCTCCGGCGCACGTCGAAGAGGTCGGTGGTGTACGCCGAGCTGCCCGGCACCCAGCACGCCTTCGACGTGTTCCACTCCATCCGCAGCGCGCACGCCGTCCGCGCCGTCGACCGCTACCTGACGTGGCACTGGAACACCTGGCGCCACGGGCTGGCGGCCGACAGCGGCGTCGAGCCCGAGGACCTCGACGGCGAGGTGCGTCGGGCCGGCAAGCGCGCCTGATCGTCAGCCCTGGGTGATGAAGCCGACCTGGTTGCCGGCCGGATCAGTCATCAGGGCCAACGACGTGCCGCCACCGACCTGCGTGACCGGACGTACGACGGTGCCGCCTGCTGCCTCGACCTCGGCGACCTTCGCGGCGAGGTCGTCGGTGCTCCAGTAGACGACCGGACCGGTCATCTGGTCCTTGTCGCCGTTGGGATTGATCCCGATCTCCTGGCCGTCGAGGTTGAAGCCGACGTAGTAGGGGGTCTCGGTGTGCGGCTCGACGCCGAAGGCGGTGGTGTAGAACGCCGTGGCGGTGGCCAGGTCCTCGACGGGGATGACGATCGTGTGGTTGCTCATGACTGCTCCTGGTTGGGTGACGTTGCTGTTCACCCTCCTGACGACCGGCAGCCCGTGAGTGTGACCGCAATAGGGTCGTTCCTTGTGTCCACCGCGAAGATGCCCGCCGACCTGCTCGACCACGCCCGCGCCGCCAAGGGCTTCATGCCCGAGGACGAGGGCGCGCTGCTGCACCGGTGGGCACGCGAGCGGCTGGTGCACGGTCCGGCGCTGGAGGTCGGCACCTACTGCGGCAAGTCCGCCATCTGGCTCGGCGCGGCTGCGCGAGAGGTCGGCGGGACCGTCTTCACCGTCGACCACCACCGCGGCTCGGAGGAGAACCAGGCGGGCTGGGAGCACCACGACGAGAGCCTGGTCGACCCCGACCTCGGGCTCATGGACACCCTCCCCACCTTCCGGCGCACCGTCGCCCACGCAGGGCTGGAGGACCAGGTCGTCGCGGTCATCGGCCGCTCGGCGACCGTGAGCCGCTGGTGGCGCACCCCGCTGTCCCTGCTGTTCATCGACGGCGGCCATGGCGTCGAGCCGGCTCGCGCCGACTTCCGCGGCTGGGCGCACTGGGTGGCGGCCGACGGCGTGCTGGTCGTCCACGACGTCTTCCCCGACCCGGCCGACGGCGGCCGGCCACCCTACGAGGACATCTACCTCCCGGCACTGGGCAGCGGCTCCTTCACCGAGGTCGAGGCGCTGGGCTCGATGCGGGTGCTACGCCGTACGTCGGGCGACGCCGGTGACCCGCTCGGCGCCTGAGCCGTTCACCGGCAGGCACCCGCACTCGAGGCCGATCTCGGCGAAGTCGGGGGCAAGGGTGGTGCCCCGCATGATGTCCGCGCCCGGGGTGGCGTCGGCCAGTGCGTCGACCGCGAGGATGACCGCCGCGGCGGTGTAGGTCGTCTGCTCCGCCGGCCAGTTGACCCGGTCGGGCCAGACGTAGCCGGTGAAGTAGGCGCCCTCGTCGGTGCGCAGGTGCTGCATGTCGGCGAGGAGCTGCAGTGCCCGGCGACGGTCGCCGATCGCCTCGAGGGCCATCACCAGCTCGCAGGTCTCCGCCCCGGTCACCCACGGGTTCGTGGCGACGCACCGGATGCCCAGCCCGGGCTCGACGAAGGTGTCCCACTGCTCGGCGAGGAGCGCGTGCGCGGCCGCACCGCGGACGGCGCCACCGAGGACCGGGTAGTACCAGTCCATCGAGAAGGTCGACTTGTCCAGGAACAGGTCGCGGTGCTCGCGTACGGCGTGGCCGAGCCGACCGCCCGCGAGCTCCCACTCCACCTGCGGCTCCCCCACCAGGCCGGCGAGCGCCACCCCGGCCCGGAGGGAGTGGTAGATGCTCGAGGAGCCCGCGAGCAGCGCCTCCTCGTTGACGTGGCTCGGCTCACCGTCGTGCCACTCCTGCGACCAGGCGATGCCGCCGAAGGGCAGCTGGAGGGAGACGACGTGGTCGAGCGCGCGACGCACCGTGGGCCACATGAGCCGTACGAACGCCTCGTCACGCGCCACCAGCCAGTGGTGCCACACGCCGACAGCGACGTACGCCGACATGTTGGACTCCCCGGAGTGGTCCTCGACCTCGCCGACGACGATCTTCATCGGCCAGGACCCGTCCGACCGTTGGGTGGCCCGGACCCACGCGTAGGCCCGCTCGGCGGCGTCGCGCTGGTCGCCCACCATGAGGGCCATCGCCGCCTCGACGTGGTTCCACACGTCGGTGTGCTCGCCCGCGGTCCAGGGAATGGCCCCGGAGGGCTCCTGGACGGCCGCGATGGTGGCCGCCGTCTGCTCGACCTGCGCCCGGGTCAGGATGTCGCCGATCGCGGGCTCCGTGGTCATGCGGGCGACGGACCCGGGACGGGGTCCGCGGCGGTCAGCGGCTTGGTGAAGTAGAGCACCATGCTCTTGCCGATCAGCGGGTCGAGGACCTTGCCGGCCGCGCGAAGCGCCTTGGGGTTCTTCATGATCTCCCAGACCAGGAGCCGGTGGTAGGCCTTGGCGAGCGGGTGGTCGTCGTTGGTGACCCCGACCGCGCACTTGATCCACCAGTAGGGCGTGTGCAGGCCGTGGGCGTAGTCCTTGCCCGTGAAGACCATGGCCTCGCCGGGGGTCCCGTCGTTGGAGCGTCCGGCCTTGGTGACCTTGTCCACGAGCTCCTCGGCCGTGTAGATCCGAACGTGGCCGCCCTCGGCGTTGTGGTAGTCGTCGGACAGCTTCCAGTTGACGATCTCCGGCAGCCAGCGCGGCACCGAGATCGCCAGGGCGCCGCCGGGGCGGAGCACCCGGACCAGCTCCTTGATCGCGTCGACGTCGGCGTGGATGTGCTCCAGCACCTCGGCGGCCACGACCCGGTCGAACTCACCGTCCGCGAACGGCAGCGCGAGCGCGTCGCCCTCCTTCACGTCGGCCTCCGCGCCCACCGGCACCTCGCCCGCCTCGCGCATCGCGGCGAACCACTCGCGCACGGTCGCCAGCTCGTCGGGGTCCTGGTCGAACGCGACGACGTCGGCGCCGCGCTTGTACATCTCGAAGGCATGCCGGCCGGCGCCGCACCCCATGTCGAGCACCCGCTCGCCCGGACGGAGTCCGAGCCGGTCGAAGTCAACGGTCAGCACGGCGGCTCTCCTCCTGCTCTCGCCGGCCCTGCTCACGCTCGAAGGCGGCGATCGTCTCCTCGTAGGCGGCAGCGGTCGCCTCCGCCACCGCGCGCCAGCTGAACAGCTCCTGGACGCGGGCGCGTCCGGCCGCGCCCATCCGCGTACGACGCTCGGGGTCGTCGAGCAGGGCCGCGATCGCGGCCTCCAGCTCCCCGACATCACCGGGGGTGACCAGGTCGGCGCACTCGCCGTCGGGACCGACGACCTCGGGGATGGCGCCGGCACGCGAGACGACCAGTGGCGTCGCGCAGGCCATGAGCTCGGCGGTCGGCAGCGAGAAGCCCTCGTAGAGCGACGGCACGCACGCCACCTCGGCGGAGCCCATCACCTCGACGAGCTCCTCGTCGCTGACGCCGCTGACGAAGCTGACCCGGTCGGCGATGCCGAGCTGGTCGACCAGCTGCTCGGTGCGACCGCCCGGCTCGGGCCGCGTGACCAGCACGAGCGAGATGTCGCGCTCGACGCTGAGCTTGGCGAACGCCTCGAGGAGGGTCGCGATGCCCTTCATGGGCGCGTCGGCGCTTGCCATGGCGAGGATGCGGCCCGGCACGCGAGGCGCGGTCGGAGGGACGAAGACCTCGTCGACCCCCAGCAGGATGGTGCGGATCCGTTCGGGGTCCACCCCGAAGTCGCGAGCGACGTCGCGGGCGGAGGAGTCGGAGGGCACCAGCACCGTGCGGTAGCGCTTGGCGACCCGGATCTGCATCCGCAGGAAGCCGTACCACCGCCGCAGCGTCAGGCGCTTGCGCCACGTGGGCGCCGTGGCCAGGTCGATCTGGCGGTCCATGGTGATGGGGTGGTGAATGGTGGCGACCACCGGGAGGCCGTACGACTCCAGCGCCAGGATCCCGGTGCCCAGCACCTGGTTGTCGTGGGCGACGTCGAAGTCGGCGGCGCGCTCCTTCATCAGCCGGGCGACGCGCGAGGCGAACGTCTTCGGCTCCGGGAAACCCGCCGTGCACATCGTGAGGAACTCCTCGACGTCGATGCGGTCGCGGAACTCGCGCAGCTTGGGCACCCGGAACGGGTCCGGCTCGCGGTAGAGGTCGAGGCTCGGGACCTCGGTCAGGCGCACGCCCTCGTCGAGGTCGGGATAGGGCTGGCCGGAGAAGACCTCGACCTCGTGGCCCAGGCGTACGAGCTCGCGACTCAGGTGCCGGACGTAGACCCCCTGGCCGCCGCAGTGGGGCTTGCTCCGGTAGGACAGCATGGCGATGCGCACGTCTCAGCCTTTCGCGTCGCGCTCGGTGAGTGCCCCATTATGCCTACTGACCGGTAGGGGGCTGCGGGCTCACCCCTCGCTGGAGTGCCCGGGAAAGACGTGCGCCGTGGGGTCGATGGCCACCGCGGCGTTGTTGACGGCCGTGGCGGCCTCCCCGAAGCCCACCGCGATCAGCCGCACCTTGCCGGGGTAGTCGGTGATGTCGCCGGCCGCGAACACGCGTGGCAGGTTCGTGCGCATCGCGGAGTCGACGACGACGTGGCGCTTCTCGGTGACCAGTCCCCACTGCTGGATCGCGCCGAGGTCGGCGATGAAGCCGAGCGCAGCCACCAGGGCCTGGGCCTTCAACGTGCGCGGCTCCTGGCCGTCGACGCTGACCTCGACCTCCTCCAGGTGGGCGTCGCCGCGCAGCGCGGTCACCTGGGCGTTGGTGATGATCTCGACGGTGGAGTCCTTGACCGCGGCAACCGTCCGCTCGTGGGCGCGGAACGCGTCGCGACGGTGCACCAGCGTCACCGAGGTCGCGATCGGCTCGAGGTGCTGTGCCCAGTCGAAGGCGCTGTCCCCGCCGCCGACGATCACCACGTCCTTGCCGGCGTAGGGGGCGAAGCTCGGCACGAAGAACTCCATGCCCCGACCGACCCACCCGTCGCCGGCCGGCAACGGACGCGGACTGAACTTCCCGATGCCGGAGGTGATCAGCACGGCCCCCGCCACGATCCGGGTGTCGTCGTCGAGGGTGACCACGACGTGGTCGTCGTGGTGATCGAGCGTGGTGGCGGTCCGGTCGAGCAGGTACGACGGGTCGGCGGTGGCGGCCTGCGCCACCAGGCCCTCGACGAGGTCACGGCCCTTGATGCTGGGGAAGCCGGCGACGTCGAGGATGGCCTTCTCCGGATACATGGCGGTGATCTGGCCGCCCAGCTCGGGCAGCGAGTCGACCACGGCGACGCTCATCCCGCGGAAACCGGCGTAGTAGGCGGAGTAGAGGCCCGTCGGGCCTGCTCCGATGATCACCAAGTCGCTCGTCACGTCGTCCACGCGTCGATCCTTCCGTCCCAGCAGGCGTGTCACAAGGCGTCGAGCTCGCTGACCTTCCACCCGTCGTCGACGCGCTCCAGCGTCACGAGCACGCGGTCGAGGTTGAGCCGCGGCTCATCGAGGTCGTCACGGGTCGTGCTCTGGTTGACGAAGACGAGCACCCGCGCGTGCGACGGCGAGGCGTGCACGAGCGCCGACCCGACCACGGACGCGGTGACCACGGTGTGGTCGCGGCGGCTGGACGTGGCGACGCCCGCCATGGTCCGGTCGTACTGGTCGAGCATGCCGCCGGTCAGCAGCGCCCGGGCGTCGGCCTTGTCGTCGGCGAGCGTCTCCCACGAGTAGCCGTAGACCCGGGTCGCCGCCTCCGAGGCGACGTCCTGCACGGCGTCCTTGACCGCGGCCGAGGCGACGGTCGCGTCCTCGGACGCGGCGGTCGTGACCCCTGCCGCCGGGTCGTCGACGGCCTCCCGGACCAGCCAGGCGAGAACGAGGGCGGCGACGAGGGCGAGCGCCGCGAGGGCTGCGATCAGTCTCTGGGTGGTCACGTCGTCACCTCACGAACTCGACGTTGCTCGTGAGCCAGCGGTCGCCCTCGCGGACGAGGTCCAGACGGAGGCGGTAGTAGCGGACCTCGCCCTCGCTGCCGGTGCTGGTGTTGGTGACGGTGCTGTTGGCGGCGACCAGGACGGTGGCCGAGTCGTCGTCGAGGTCACCGACGCCGAGGGCGACCACCTCGCCGCTGGACGTCGCCTCCGTGCGGACCGCCTCGCTGGTGAGACGCTCGCGCTGGGACTCGTACTGCTCGGCGAAGTCTCCGGTGGCGCCGTCGAGGACGGCGTCGATCAGCGGGTCCATGTCGCGGTGGTCGACGGTCAGGAAGGCGACCGCCTCGGCGCCGGCCGCGTCGGCGACCTCGCGCTGGGCCGCGCTCAGCTCCTCGTCGACCGTGCCACGCGAGGTCGCGACCAGGCCGACGGCCACCAGGAGCCCGACGAGGGCGACGGCGAGGCCGCCGACCACCCATCTGCTGCCACGTACGCCCACGCGGGCGAACCTAACCCAGCCGGGGCTTCCCGCGCGGCTGATCCGCATCCGTTTCGCGGTCCCTAGACTGCGTGACCGTGAACCGACGTGTCGAGCAGTGGGTGGCCCACCCCTCCGCGATGCTGCTCGCTGCCCAGCTGATCCAGGTCTTGGCGTGGCCCTACCTCGAGGGATCGGTGCTCGGGCGGACCTTCCTCGGCGTGATCGGCATGCTGGCCGTCGGGTCCGCCGTCCTCGCGGTGCGGCGTACGCCCACGGTGAGTCGCGTGGTGCTCGTCCTCGGTGTCCCGGCGATGGTGCTGACGTTGCTGGAGGCGGTGTTCAGCGACAACGACACCATCGTCCTCACCTCGGGGCTGCTGCACTGCCCGTTCTACTTCTACGTCTCCTACGCGATGCTGCGCTACCTCTTCCACGACGACGAGGTCACCACGGACGAGTACTTCGCCACCGGGGCCGCGTTCACCGTGGTGGCCTGGGGCTTCGCCTACGCGTTCGCCGCCGTGCAGGTGGTGTGGCCGGACTCGTTCTCCAGTCCGACCGGCTCGGACCAGGAGTGGTTCGAGCTCCTCTACCTGTCGTTCTCGACGCTCACCAGCGTGGGTCTCAGCGACATCGTCGCGGTGGGCCTGCATGCGAGGTCGATCGTGATGATCGAGATGATGGTGGGTGTCTTCTACGTCGCCATGGTCGTGGCCCGCATGGTCGGGCTCACGATGATGCGGCGGCGCTGAGCCTCAGCGCTCCCAACCCTCCGGTCGATCTCGCTTGGGCAGCCTGGACACCACCAGCCGGTAGGACTCCTCGACCGCCTCGACGAGCTCCTCGTCGGGGATCGCACCCGCCAGGGCGAGGTCGTTCCAGCCGGACCGGCCGATGTAGGCCATCACGCTCGCATCGTCGGGATAGCGCTCGAGCCACTCGTCGGCGACCTCACGCGTCGCGCCGCCCTTGACCCCCACCGTGTTCGCACCGAGGAACGCGAAGATCTTGCCCCGCTCGCCGGAGCCGACCTTGAAGACCGGGTGCTCGTGGTCCCACGGGTTGTCGGGCCAGGCACCGGGGAACGCGGCGCACAGTGCCTGCATCCGGCTCACGTCCACCCGGCCACCTCCCGGCTCAGTCCTCGGAGTCCTCGTCCTCGTCGTCGAGGAGGCCCTCCCGCTCCGCAGCCTCCACGATCCGCCGGACGTTGTCGATGGATCCGCAGTCGGCGTCGAGCTGGGAGTTGCGCTCGGTGGCGAACGCCGCGCCGAGCTCGGTGCGCACCGGCTCACTGACCTCCTCCCTGGCCGGGTTGAGGATGGTCAGCTCCTCCTCGGTCAGGTGGTGGTTGAGGGCGGTCGCCAGCTCCTCGACGGCGTCGTCGAACGCCTGCGTGTCGGTGCCCTTGAGCTCGAGCACCTTGAGCATCGCCTCGTGGCCCTCCGCGTGCTCCTCCTCGCCGTGCTCCGCCTCGTGCTCGGTGATCGCGTCCTTGCGCCGCAGCTGGGGGTAGACGTGCTTCTCCTCGGCCTCGGCGTGCGCCACGTGCAGGGCGGCGAGCGCCTTGCGCACGGCGTCGCGGTCGGAGGAGCTGTCGCGCAGGTCTCGCAGCAGCGCCTCGAAGCGTCGGTGGTCCTCGAGGATCAGGTCGATGACGTCGCCGGAGATCGGGCGACCGAGGTCGATGGGAGTGCTCATGTGAGCGAACCTAGCGACCTCGCCCGACGACGGCACTCGGTCCACCTCCGCAGGGGTGGGACCTGCCTACGATGGCGTGGTGCCAGGCATCGAGGTGTGGAGCCAGTTCGACCACGACCCGCGCAACCCCGCGAACACGACGATGCGCGCGTCCGACCGCGACCGCGCGGTCATCGAGACCGTGCTCGCGGACGCCTTCGCCGAGGGACGACTCACCCGCACCGAGTACGACGAGCGGACCGACGCGGCACTCGGGAGCCGCACGCTGGGTGAGCTCGTCCCCCTCGTCGACGACCTCCCGGTCGCCCGTCCGCCCCGCTCGAGCATCCCCGAGGCCGCGCAGCGGGCCTACGTCCAGGAGCGGCGGCAAGCGGTCTGGGGCTTCCTGTCGGCCTCGCTGATCTGCTGGGTCATCTGGGTCGCGACCGGCTTCGACGGGGACGGCTTCGATCCCAGCTTCCCCTGGCCGCTGTTCGTCATGCTCGGCACCGGGCTCAACGCCGGCCGAGTGACCTGGCAGAAGGACGAGATCATCGCGGAGGAGACGCGCCGACTGGAGAAGAAGGAGCGCAAGGAGCTCAGGAGGCGGGAGGGCGAGGGCTGACGCCCATCACCTGGTTGCTTCCATCATCTGGCGCAGCTCCTTCTTGAGGTCGGAGATCTCGTCGCGGAGGCGGGCGGCCACCTCGAAGTGCAGGTCGGCGGCCGCCTGCTTCATCTGGTTGGTGAGCTCCTGGATCAGCTCGGCGAGATCGGCGCTGGGGATGCCGGCGGTGTCCGGGGCCTCGGCGTGGATCCGGGAGAGCGCCGGGGTCGGGGACTTGCCGGCCTTGACGCCGCCGGCGCGACCCTTCTGGCCGACGTCGGCCCACGTCTTGAGCAGCTCCTGGGTGGTCTCGTCCTCGCGGGCGAGCATCTCGGTGATGTCGGCGATCTTCTTGCGCAGCGGCTGCGGGTCGATCCCACGCTCGGTGTTGTAGGCGACCTGGATCGCCCGGCGACGGTTGGTCTCACCGATCGCCATCTCCATCGACGGCGTGATCTTGTCGGCGTACATGTGGACCTGGCCGGACACGTTGCGGGCCGCACGACCGATGGTCTGGATCAGCGACTTGTCGGATCGCAGGAAGCCCTCCTTGTCGGCGTCGAGGATCGCCACCAGCGACACCTCGGGCAGGTCGAGGCCCTCACGGAGCAGGTTGATGCCGACGAGGACGTCGTACTCGCCCATCCGCAGCTCGCGGAGCAGCTCGATGCGGCGCAGCGTGTCGACCTCGGAGTGGAGGTAACGGGTGCGGATGCCGGCGTCGAGGAGGTAGTCGGTGAGGTCCTCCGACATCTTCTTGGTGAGCGTCGTGACGAGGACTCGCTCGCCCTTTTCGGACCGCGTGCGGATCTCGTGGATCAGGTCGTCGATCTGTCCCTTGGTGGGCTTGACCACGACCTCGGGGTCGATCAGGCCGGTCGGCCGGATGATCTGCTGGACCGTGCCCTCGATGCCGCCGACCTTGTCGAGCTCGTAGTTGCCCGGGGTCGCCGAGAGGTAGATCGTCTGGCCGATCCGGTCGAGGAACTCCTCGAACTTGAGCGGGCGGTTGTCCATGGCGCTCGGCAGGCGGAACCCGTGGTCGACCAGGTTGCGCTTGCGCGACATGTCGCCCTCGTACATGCCGCCGATCTGCGGGACGGCGACGTGGCTCTCGTCGACGACCAGCACGAAGTCCTCGGGGAAGTAGTCGAGCAGGGTGTTGGGCGCGCTCCCGCGGGTGCGGCCGTCCATGTGCATCGAGTAGTTCTCGATGCCGGAGCACGAACCGACCTGCCGCATCATCTCCACGTCGTAGGTCGTGCGCATCCGCAGCCGTTGGGCCTCGAGCAGCTTGCCCTGCTTCTCGAACGCGGCGAGCTGGTCGTCGAGCTCGAGCTCGATGCCCTTGATGGCGCGCTCCATGCGCTCGGGACCGGCGACGTAGTGGGTGGCGGGGAAGACGTGCAGCTCGGTGTCCTCCGAGATCACCTCCCCGGTGATCGGGTGCAGCGTCATGAGCCGCTCGATCTCGTCGCCGAAGAACTCCACCCGGACCGCGAGCTCCTCGTAGACGGGGAAGATCTCCAGGGTGTCGCCGCGGACCCGGAACGTGCCGCGGGTGAACGACATGTCGTTGCGGGTGTACTGGATCTCGACGAGCCGGCGCAGCACCGAGTCGCGGTCGTGCTCCTCGCCGATCTTGAGCCGCAGCATGCGGTCGACGTACTCCTGCGGGGTGCCGAGGCCGTAGATGCAGGACACCGTCGAGACCACGATCGTGTCGCGGCGGGTCAGCAGGCTGTTGGTGGCGCTGTGGCGCAGCCGCTCGACCTCCTCGTTGATCGAGGAGTCCTTCTCGATGTAGGTGTCGGTCTGGGGGACGTAGGCCTCGGGCTGGTAGTAGTCGTAGTAGGAGACGAAGTACTCGACGGCGTTGTCCGGGAAGAGCTGGCGGAGCTCGTTGGCGAACTGCGCGGCCAGCGTCTTGTTGGGCTGGAGCACCAGGACCGGGCGCTGCACCTGCTCGGCCACCCAGGCGACCGTCGCGGTCTTGCCCGTGCCGGTGGCACCGAGCAGCACGACGTCCTGCTCGCCGGCGTTGATCCGCTCGACGATCTCCTCGATCGCCGCCGGCTGGTCGCCGGAGGGTTGGTAGTCGGAGACGACCTTGAACGGCGCCACTCGGCGCTGAAGATCGGTGATCGGACGCATGCGTCGAGCCTACGGGGGGCCACCGACACCGACCGTGGGTCGGGCCGTCCGCTTCGCGCCCTAGGCTCGCTCCCATGCCCGACCCAGGCCGGCCGCCGGACCACGTGCTGGACCTGTTCGTGGCGGACGGCGTGCTCGAGCGCCTGCCGGGCGGACGCGGCACCAGCTGGCGGGCGGGCGACCTCGTCCTCTCGCCCGGGCACGACGCGTCCGGGAGCTGGCTCGCGCCGATCCAGGCGCGGCTCGCGGTCCGGCTCGACGGGCGGGTCCCGCGGTTGCTTCGGCTCGCGCTGCCCGTGCCTGCACGCGACGGCGACCTCGTCGTCGACGGCTGGGCCGCCACCCGTTTCGAGCCGGGTACGACGCCGTGCCGCGACCTCCCCACGCTGCGGGCCGCCGCGCACCTCCTTCACGCCCATCTGGCGACCTCGGTCCCGGAGCGGCCCGAAGGGTTGGGCGCCCGCGACGACGGGTGGGCGGTCGCGGAGCGGATGGCGTACGACGCGGACGCCGCCGTGCGCGCATGCCTGCAGCGCCCGGAGCCCGGCCTCGGCGACCTCGTCGCGGCTCTCGCGGCAGGGCTCGACGACTCCGACCTCGGTCGTGAGCAGCTGGTGCACGCCGACCTCGCGGGCAACGTCCTCCTGGACGCGACCGGCGTCCCGTTCGTCGTCGACTTCTCCCCTGCCTGGCGCTCGCCGCTGTGGGCCGAGGCGGTGTGCGTGCTCGACGCCGTCCTGTGGCTCGACGCCCCCGCTGCGGCGCTGGACGACTGGCGATCGGGCGCTGCGCGCCAGGCGATGCTGAGGGCTGCGCTCTTCCGGATCCTGTCCGACAGCCCGTGCGACGTGGCGCGCTACGCCTCGCTCGGGCTGGTCTAGCGCTTGTGCCGGCGACCGGGACCGGCGGAGGGAGCGGCGCGCGCTGGCGGGTGCTGGCTAGATTGTGCGCGTGACCGTCACCCGCGTGTTGACCGCCGTCCGGCGGAGCCTGCTCGGGCTGCTCGGCCTCCAGATCGGCCTGGCGATCGCGCTGTCGCTCGTCGACTCCTACCGCCGTCGCGGCAAGAAGCCCAAGCCGTTTCCCGTCACCGGCCGCCGGACCGTGCCGATCGGCGACGGTGAGATCACGACCTACACGTTCGGCCGGGACCTCTACGACGACATGCTGGCCGCGATCGACGGCGCGAAGAAGCAGATCCTCTTCGAGACCTACATCTGGAAGGGCGACGAGATCGGGTGGAAGTTCAAGACCGCCCTGACCGCGGCAGCCGCCCGCGGCGTCGACGTGCACTGCGTCTACGACGGCTTCGCCAACGTGGTCGTCTCCCCCGCCTTCAAGCGGTTCTCCCCCTCGCTGAAGGTGCTGCGCTACCCGGTCTGGAACGCCGGTCTCCGCTTCTGGGACCTGCGCCGCTACGGCCGCAACCACCGCAAGATGCTCGTCGTCGACGAGGAGGTCGCCTTCCTGGGCGGCTACAACATCGGCTCGGCGTACGCCACCGAGTGGCGCGACACGCACGTACGGATCACCGGTCCCGGTGTGTGGGACCTCAAGCGCGCCTTCGCGGACTTCTGGAACCTCAACCGGCGGCACCGGCTGCGCCGCAACGAACGCCCGCTCCTGCTGGAGACCGCGTCGGACTGGGACCCGCAGATCCGGATCCACCGCAACATCCCGCGGCAGTGGAGCTTCCCGATCCGCAGCATGTACCTCGAGGCGATCAACCGTGCGAGCCGCAACGTCTGGCTCACCACGGCCTACTTCCTGCCCGACCAGGACTTCGTCGACTCCCTCGCCGACGCGGCGCAGCGCGGCGTCGACGTCAGGATCCTGCTGCCGCTGAAGTCCAACCACATCGTGGCCGACTGGATCTCCCGGGGCTACTACGGCCAGCTGCTCGCCGCCGGCGCCCGGATCCTGCGCTTCAAGGACGCGATGGTCCACGCCAAGACCGCCACCATCGACGGCAACTGGGCGACCGTCGGCACGGCCAACATCGACCGGCTCAGCCTGCAGGGCAACTACGAGATCAACCTCGAGGTCATCGACCCGGCGTTCGCCGAGGTGATGGAGGACGTCTTCCGCACCGACGAGACCAACTGCCTCGAGCTCGACTCTGGCCGAGTGGGAGGCGCGCGACCTCAACCGCAAGTTCACCGAGAGCTTCCTGGCGCCGCTGCGTCCGCTTCTCTGAGCAGCACGATCCACACGGACACCACGCAGATCCACACCAGCCCGCCGACGTACGCCAGAGCCTGCCAGCCCAACCAGTCGAGGTCGTCGCCGTGGCGCAGGAGGGCCACAGACTCCAGCAGGACGAACGTCGCGCCGGTCAGCCCGAGCGGTTGCACGCTGTCCTCGTCGTCGATGAGGAATGCATGGGCCGCGGCCCAGCCGAGCCCGACGAGCCACGCACCGACCGCCCGCGCCGTGAGCGGGGTGAGCGGCCACGACCACGCGGCGGAAGCCCAGGTGGGATCCACCAGCAGCGCGACGCCGACACCGATCAGGACAACGGCGAGGACGACGAGGAGGACCCGGAGGCCGACCGGCAGCGGCCGGCGTACGACGTCCACGGCCGGCAGCCGGCTGCGCGCCTGCAGCACCAGGGCCACCACCATCGCGACCGGGACACCCGCGTAGATCGCGAGCCATCCCCAGGCGACCAGTCGCGCGCTCGAGGGCTGCTCGGCGCCGAGGTGGAACTTGTCGATGTGGATGAGGGTGACCACGAGCGTGAGCACCGTGAAGACCAGCACGGTCCAGACGGTGAGCCGGGCGCGTCCCCAGCCGGCCGACCGGGCGCCGGCGATCTCCAGCACCGCGCTGGACCAGTAGGCGGCGCCCAGGAAGACGGCGGTCATCGGGACGTCGATGGTCCACGAGAACCACTCGGCGGTCCGGGTCGCGAAGACGGTGAGCTGCAGCCCGGCGAGGAACACCAGGAACGCCGCCACGTACAGGATGACGCGCATCGGAGCCGTCACCGGGGTGTCACGGCGCGCGACGTGGTTGCGGCTCATGACGTCGTTGCGGGCGCCGGGTGGGCGGCGAGGTAACCGTGCAGCGTCGCGATGACCGTGGCGCCGTCACCGACGGCGGTGGCGACGCGCTTGATCGACCCGGCGCGGACGTCGCCGACGGCGAAGACACCCGACAGGCTGGTCTCCAGCGAGAGGCGCATCGTGCCGTCCGTGGCGGTCGTGACCTCGCGCCCGGTACGCACGAAGCCCGCCGCGTCCCGCTCCACCTCGTCCGGCAGCCACGAGGTGCGCGGCATCGACCCGATCAGCACGAACAGCCCGCCCGCCGTGACCTCCTCGGTCGCCGCGCCGTGGGGGTCCCCCAGGGTCAGACCCGCGAGACACCCGTCGTCGCTGCGGCCGCCGACGACGGCCGTCCCGTAGCGGAGCGTGACGTTGCGGGTGGCCCGGAGCTGGGAGATCAGGTACTCCGACATGCTCGCGGCCAGCGACGGACCGCGCACCAGCAGCGTGACCTGGCGGGCGTAGCGGGCGAGGTGGAGCGCGGCCTGCCCGGCCGAGTTGCCGCCACCCACGACGTAGACGTCCTCGCCGGCCATCGACGGCGCCTCCGCGACCGCAGCGCCGTAGTAGACACCCCGGCCGACCAACGACTCCAGCTCGGGGACGTCGAGGCGGCGGTAGTCGACGCCGGTCGCGATCACGATGCTGCGGGACCTCACCCGGCTGCCGTCGCCCATCGAGACGATGCGCAGCGCACCTTCGGTCCCCAGCGACTCGACGGGCCTCATGAAGCTGTACTCGGTGCCGAACGCCCACGCCTGCTGGAAGGACCGGAACGCCAGGTGGGCACCGCTGACCCCGCGCGAGAAGCCGGGGTAGTTGCGGATCAGGGAGGACGTGCCGGCCTGCCCGCCGACCGCCTGCTGCTCGACCACCAGCGTGGACAGACCCTCGGACGACGCGTAGACGGCCGCAGCCAGCCCGCTGGGGCCGGCGCCGACCACCACGACGTCATACACGCGGTCGGGGGTCAGGGGCGCCATCAGGCCGAACGCTTCCGCGATCTCGAGGTCGGTCGGCGCCTCCAGCGTCGTGGGCGGGGAGGTGAAGGCGAGCTGGACGACGGGCAGCTCCGGGTCGGTCAGCCCGAGTCCCGCGAGCAGCCGGGTCGCCGACGGCGTACCGACCTGGTGGAACCCCACCGGGATGTGGTTGCGCCCGAACGAGTCGCGCAGGGAGTGGGTGCGCTCGTCGCGCTGCTCGCCGATGATCCGGACGGCCTCGAAGCCGATGCCCTGGGCCAGGTGCCAGTCGTCCAGGGCGTCGACGATGGCACCGTGGAACTCCTCGTCGCGCCGGCGCTCGGGCCGCAGCAGCACCAGCTCGGCGTTTCCCTGACCGATGGCGGCGAAGACGTCGGGCGTGCTGGCGAAGTCGCCCCACACCGCGCAGATCGCGCGCTTGGCGGAGGGGTGCAGGGAGTACGCCCGGCGCAGGAAGCCGATGCCGTCACGGTCATCGGGGCCGTAGCAGGCGATGACCAGCGCGACCGCCCGCTGCCACCGTCTCAGCCCCTCCAGGACGGCCCGCGCGTGGGCGTAGTCCGCGCACACGACCACCTCGTAGTCGCCTCCGTAGCGCCGCCGCAGCTCCGACGCCAGCACGGTCCGTGAGTCCGCATCGGTCGTGGCGAGCAGCAGGACGGGATCGACGTCGCTCATAGCCTCCCTCACAGCCTCGACGCCGACGACGCTACTCCCGGGCCGCGCGCACGGGCGACACCAATTCAGGGGGTCTGGACCACGTCGAGGGCGCCTGGTTCAGCGCGTCGGGAGGTGCGTCGGGACGCTCATGCGCGGACCGCGCCTCGGCCGTGACCGCCCGCCGGCCATCGCCATCGCCGCGGCGCGGCCGCGCTGGGGACGGTAGGGCGCGAGCGCGACCGACAGCTCCTCGTCGGTGATGTCGCGGCCGAAGAGCGCCCAGCCGACCCAGTTGGCGAGGTGGTAGTCGCCGTAGCTCACGGCGTCGGGGTCGCCGAGCGCGCGCTGGCGCACCTCCGCGCTGGTCCACACGCCGATCCCGCGCACCGACCGGAGCCGTCGGTCGGCCTCGTCGACGGGGACGTCGGTGATCCGCTCCAGCGAGGGCGCCAGCCGGCACGCGGTGACGACCGTGCGCGAACGCGCCGGGTCGACCCCGAGCCTGAGCCACTCCCAGGACGGGATCGTCGCGATCGTCGCAGGGGTCGGCTGCAGCATCAGCCGCAGCGACGTCACCGGTCCCGGGGCCGGCTCGCCGTGCCGCCGGACCAGCTCGCGGAACGACCCGAAGGCCTGCTTGCCGGTGACCTTCTGCTCGAGGACCGAGGGCACGAGCGACTCCATCACCAGCCCGGTGCCGCCGATCCGCCAGTGCCGGTGGCGCCGCCAACCCTCCTCCACCTCCGGGTGGTGCGGCTCGAAGCCGCTCGGGTCGTCGTCGGCGCCGAGCAGCGAGGGCATCCGGTCGAGCGCCCACTCAGCCCCCGGTCCCCACGACCGGCCGTGCACCTCGCCGGACGTCGGCCGCGGCTGCACGCACAGCGTCGCCGGCCCGACAGGCGTACGCATCGCACGCCAGTGGCGACCCGCGTCGTCCTCGCGCTGGGTGGGGTCACCGGCACCTCGCCGCTGGGGGCGGAGCACCTGCGCGACCGAGCACGGCCACGAGGGCCGCCAGGTGCGGGTGAGCTCGCCGCCTGCGAGGGAGGACATGGGAGCGACGGTAGACGAGGCCACCGACCAGCCGGGACAGAGGTGTGGCGATAGGTTGCAGGCATGGCAGAAACGTCCAACCAGCGCGACCTCGAAGCGGGGATCGAGCGAGACTTCTCGCGGTCGATGTCCTACGGCGACTACCTCCGCCTCGACGTGCTGCTGGCCGCGCAGCAGCCGCTGTCCGACCCGCCGCAGCACGACGAGCTGCTCTTCATCGTGCAGCACCAGACCAGCGAGCTGTGGCTCAAGCTGATGATCCACGAGCTCCGCTCGGCACGCGCCCTGATCCGCGCCGACGACCTCTCCCCCGCGCTGAAGCGGATGGCCCGGATCAAGCACATCCAGCACACGCTCACCGACCAGTGGTCCGTGCTGGCCACGTTGACGCCGAGCGAGTACGCCGAGATCCGGCCGTTCCTGGCGACGAGCTCGGGCTTCCAGTCCGCGCAGTACCGGGAGGTCGAGTTCCTGCTCGGCAACAAGAACGCCGACATGGTGAAGGTGTTCGCTCACGACGAGTCGGCGCAGGCCGCGCTCGAGGAGCTGCTGCACGAGCCGTCCCTCTACGACGAGTTCCTCGCGCACCTCGCCCGGCAGGGGTACGCCGTCCCCCAGCGGCTGCTGGACCGCGACTGGTCGCAGCCGCACACCACCGACCCCGACCTGGTCGAGGTCTTCGCCGGCGTCTACGCCTCCCCTGCCGAGCACTGGGGCGTCTACGAGACCTGCGAGGAGCTGGTCGACATCGAGGACGCCTTCCAGCAGTGGCGCTTCCGGCACCTGCAGGTCGTCCAGCGGGTGATCGGGCACAAGGTCGGCACCGGCGGTTCGTCCGGGGTCGACTTCCTGCGGCGGGCGCTCAGCCTGACCTTCTTCCCCGAGCTGTACGAGGTCCGGACGCGCATCGGGGACTAAGGGTCACCGTGGGACAGGCCGCCGGACACCCATGAGCGGGCGACACCTGGACCGAGCTCACTCCGGGCTGATCGGTCCCCTCGGCCGAGATCGCGCGAAAGGATGACCGTGTGCACCCGTCCGCGGTGAAGTGCGTGATCACGTCCCCGCTGTCCCTCGCGCGGGTGATGTGGTGGTACGGCGAAGACGAGCTGTGGACCGCAGCGCTCAACTTGGCACCGGCCGTGGTCGCCGACCTTGCCCCGCGCTTCGCTCAGCTCCGAGCTGCGCCCGGGATGGTCGAGCTGGTGTGGCCCGGGGCGCCTCTCGCGGATGCGCACCTGGTCTTGGGCGTCATCGAGCACGTGGAAGGGCACCCACGACCAGCGGTGCGACGACACCGACGCGGCGGACCCTTGCCAGAGGTACTCGACCTCAGCGAGGACGCGCGCTGGCGCGACCCTGCCTTGGCGGAGGTCTTCCGGCTCGTCCAGCAGCGAACCGGGGTGTCCGCGAACGAGCCGCACCCGTGGCAGCTGAGCAGACGCCACGGACGGTACGCCCCGGGGTGAATGTGCCGCCCCGTCGCGAGGCACTGGCCACGCGGCTCGCCCACGCAGCCAGCACCAGCGCAGCCAGCAGGTAGGCGTTCCCGGCCAGGTGCTCCGTCACGCTCCATTCGAGCTCGCGTCCCCCGCCCCACGGAGGCCACACGATGGGGCGGGCCACGAACACCGCGACCCACGCGGCAGCCGCCCACCGGTTGCGCTCCCACAGCAGGAGGGCGATGGGCACCACCCAGACCCAGTGGTGTGACCAGGCGATCGGTGAGGCGACCAGCATCGCCATCGCGGCCAGGCAGATGGCGAGCACCCGGTCGCCGCGCCGCCACCACAGCGCGGCGACCAGCACCACTGCGACGGCGACAGGCGCGGCTGCGACGAGCCACAGGTGGGTCGAGGGAGCGGAGTCCAGCGCTCGCGTCAGCGCGCCGTACACCGACTGGTTGTGTGCCAGCGCGGGAGGACCGACCCGGCTCGGGTCGAGCAAGCGGTCAGTCCAGTACGCCGCGGATCCCGGCATGAGTGCGAATCCGACCGCGACGGTGGCGCCGAACGCCAGAAGCGCCCGAGTGGCGGCGTCCCGGTGCCCCGTGAGCAGGAGCAGCACGACGAACACGAGCGGGGTGAGCTTCACGCCCGCCGCGATGCCCAGCGCGACACCGGACAGGCGTCGCTCTGGGCGAAGCAGATCCCACAACACCGCCAGCATGAGAAGCAGGTTGATCTGCCCGAACGTGACGTTCTGCCACACCGGCTCGATGGCCAGTGCTGCGACGGCGAGCACGACGACGAGCGAGGCCGGCGACGTCCGTCCCAGCGCGCGACGTACGACCACGACGGATCCCCCGAGCGCGACGGCCGAGGCGCCGGTCCAGACGGCCGCGGCGAGCCAGGTCGGCAGCAGTGCCAGCGGCACCATCAACACCGCCGCGAAGGGCGGGTAGGTGAACGGCAGCCCGGTGGCCGGGTCGTCGCGTGCGTAGGGCGACTGATCGGCCAGGACGGCCCGGCCGCCGTACTGGTAGACGAGCAGGTCCTTGAGCTCGCCGATGAACGCGGCGGCGACGGCCCCGGCGAGTGCGAGCACGACGATCGCCAGCCAGGTGGGACCACCAAATAGGGGCGGGGCCTTCACTCTCGCAGGGTAACTCCTGCGTCTCGCACTCGCCCTCCGGTAAGACCGGTGGCAGGGTGGGCGAGGTGAAGCGTCCACCTCCTCCCCTCCTGGCGCTGGCCGCTGGCTTCGCCCAGCGATCGTTGACGAGGGATGCGCCGCCCCCCTCAGCAGCCCGTGCCTTGGCTGCCACGGCGATTGCCGTTGCCTCAGTGGGCCTGGCGGCGGCGTCGGCGCGGCAGTTCCGTCGCCAGGGCACCACCGTCGAGCCGTTCGAACCTTCTCGAGCGGCCGTGCTGGTGACGACAGGCGTCAACGAGATGAGCCGGAATCCGATGTACGTCGGCATGGCCGGCCTGCTCGTCGCGAACGCGCTGCGCCTGCGGTCCTGGACGGCCCTGCTCCCGCTTGCGGTCTTCACAGCCTTCATCGACCGCGTGCAGATCGCGGCCGAGGAGCCCGCGCTGCTCGCCAACTTCGGCGCCGAGTACGAGGCCTACCGAGCGTCCGTGCCACGGTGGCTGGATCTTCGATCAGTGGCGGTCGCACGACAGGCACTTCGCTAGTCCCGCGACGCGGCTCGCTTCCGCTTCGCCTGACGCACTACATCGAGGGAGGCGGGTAGCCGCCAGGCGGTGGCGGCTGCGGGTGGCGCAGTGGATCGCGATCAGGTGGCATGGGGTCGAGCGGGGCGCCTTGCTCGAACCTGGCCACCTTGGCTTCGAGCTCTGTCACTCGTTGACGCAGCTGGTCCAGCTCACGGCGTACATCGTCATCCATGGTCATCACGCTAGATCGCTCATGGGACGGAGCGAGCGCTCGTCGAGCAGAAGTCCCCGCTCGGGTCATGGCCGGCCGCCTGTCGGTACGCCGATGCAGACTGTCCGGCATGGCGAGATTCGAGGATCAAGACATGACGGACGCCGAGTTCCGTGAGTGCGACCTGACGCGCGCCCGTCTGATCGGGGTGGTGATGCAGGACGCCGTCATCGACGGGCTGGTCAGCAACCTGGTGGTCAACGGGGTCGAAGTGACGTCGTACGTCGAGGCCGAGCTGGACCGGCGGCATCCGGTGCGGCCGCTGATGCGATCGACCGACCCGGCTGACCTACGGAGAGCCGAGCGGCACCTGCGAGCCGACTGGGCGTCAACGGTCGCGCGCCTGCGCGGCACGGCCCAGGGGTTGGAGCACCAGCGCGTCGACGGCGAATGGTCGGCGGTGGAGACCCTGCGCCATCTGGTCTTCGTGCACGACTCGTGGTTCCGTCGCTGCTGCCTGGGATCACCCCAGCCGTTCACCGCAATGGGGTTGGCAACGGACTTCGTGCCTGACCAGGAGGAGCAAGGCCTGGATCGAACGGCGACCCCTGACCTCGACCAGGTGCTGGCAGTGCGCGACGAGCAGGCCGCCGAGCTGGAGCGTTGGTTGGCGAGCGTGACGGCCGATGAGCTGTCGGCGGTCGCGCCGGTGCCCGCCGGACCCGGCTGGCCGCCGTACGCTGCGGGGAAGACGGTGGTCGAGTGCCTGCACGTGGTCCTGAACGAGGAGTGGGCGCATCACGGGTTCTGCGTGCGCGACCTCGACCTGCTGGAGGGGTGACCCATGAGAGACCCGTCCATCCGTCTCGAACGAACGGCCCTCACCGACAGGGCGCGACTCGGGACGCGGCCACGCCCGGAGGAATGATGACCCGTCGCCTTCGTGCACAGATCCTGGCCACGGCTGCCTTGCTCGCGGGCGCGATGGTGGCCTCCAGCAGCCCCACCACGGCATTTGACGCGGCACGTGTGAGCCGGACAGGCGGAATACCGGCGATTGCGCCCGTCGAGACCGAACCCAACATCATCTTCTTCCTTGCCGATGACCTCGCCACCTACCACCTCCCGCACATGCCGAACACGCGGCGGTTCATCTTTCGCCAAGGCGCGCGCTTCACGAACTACTACGCGAACATCGGACTCTGCTGCCCCTCACGCGTCTCCCTTCTCACCGGGAAGTACGCGCACAACACCGGCGTCGGCGGCAACTCCTTCCCCGACGGCTTCCACGGCTTCCACGTCGGCGACGAAGCGAGCCGTACGGTCGCGATCTCGTTGCGGCGGCGCGCCGGCTACACCACGGGGTTGCTGGGCAAGTACCTCAACGAATACCCCTTCGTGGAGTCCTCACCGAGCAACGCCGTGCGCCGCACCTTCGTCCCACCAGGCTGGGCCGACTGGGCGGTCCCGATCAAGGGCCAGTACTACGGAACCGACTACCTCCTCAACGTCAATGGCCGCATCAAGCACAAGTTCCGCCCGCGCGACTACCTCGGCGACCTCCTGACCCGGCGGGCCATCCGGAAGATCGACCGCAACCGCGACCGCAGGGGGCTGATGCTGGTGTTGAGCTCCTACGCCCCCCACATGCCGGAGCCGGCGTCGCCGACGGAGAAGAACGACGCAGTGCTCAACGCCCGTATCGCCCGGCTTGCCTTCCCGCGGACACCGGACTTCAACGAGGCTGACGTCAGCGACAAGCCGCGCCACATCCGACGTCTTCCCCGGCTGACCCGGGCACAGCAAGCCGAGGTCGATCGGATCTACCGCCGCCAACTGGTCTCGCTCGCCACCATCGACCGCCACGTCGGCGAAGTGGTACAGGCGTTGCGCCGGACCGATCAGCTCTCCAACACCTATCTCGTCTTCAGCAGCGACAACGGCTACCACATGGGCAACCATCGGCTCCCGATCGGCAAGAACACGCCCTACCTGAGCGACCTACGTGTGCCGTTGGGTATCCGCGGACCCGGGATCGCCCCCGGCACCATCGTGCGCGACCTCGCCGGCACCATCGACGTCGCTCCCACGTTCGCCGACATGGCAGGCATCGAGCTGCCGTACCTCCACGACGGCGAGTCGTTGCTGCCGCTCGCCCAAGGCGCACAACCCGAGACCTGGCGACGCTTCTTCCTCGTCCAACGAGGATCCGTCGGTGATGTCCCGTCCCGCGTCGCCGCGGAGCCGGCGCGGCTCGCAGAGCAGCGTGCCGCACGACTCATCACGGGCTGGCGCGGTGTCGTGACCCAGAGGTGGCAGTACGCCCGCTACCGCAACGGTGACGAGGAGCTCTACGACGGCAGCGTCGACCCGCACCAGCTGCACAACATTCTGGCCCGCCCGCTCGAGGAGCAGAGCCCGGAGCAGCGCCAGGCCCACGACGACCTGCAGGAAGCGCTAGAGCAGCTGAGCGGATGCGCGGGTCCGACGAACTGTCGGCTGCCCTGAACCGCCGCATACGCGGATCGCGTTCATCGACTCGGGTCTGACTCGCGCAGGTCGGCCTCCCGCTCGGCGCGGTTGTTGCGATGTCACCCTGGAGCCACTGGCCAGGCCCGTCAGCCGAGGCGGTCGATCGCGAGCCCACCCAGGTCCAGCACAGGCCCCTGCGGAGGACGGATGTCGGAGAAGGAGACGTCGAGGACCGACACGGTTCGACCGACCCGCACCGCCAGGACCCGGCGCCAGGTGGCGCTGCCGCCGGAGAACCAGCCGATCAGCATCCCGGCGGACTGCTCGCCGACGCGCAACGGCTGCCACGCGCGATTCTTGAGGAGGACCCGACCGCCCTCGCCGTCGTCAGTCCGTACGTCGCCGACGCATGCCTTGCTGAAGTGTCGGTAGCGGCCTACCAGGGAGCGTGCCTGCGCGACGGTGTCGAACCGCACCAGGTTCTGGTCGATGAGGTCGACCGAGCGCCGGCGTGCGCCGGTGGACAGGCTGCCCTGGATGCGCGTCGCGCCGCGCACCACCTGTCCCTGGTCCTCGCACCCACGCGGGGCGAAGACCGGCGAACGCAGCACCACGCGGGAGGGCTGCCGCAGCGTCGGGTAGACACTCTCGTAGTCGCTGAGGGTGAGCAGGTGCTGGCGGGTGAGCGGGGCCGGCACGGCGGCGCCCCCGGGTGGTGGCACGACCAGGAGGGCACCGAGGGTCGACAGCAAGATCGCCACCATCCGGGCGTGGTTCCGCATCCCGCCAGCATGCTCCCGCGCACCCGCGTGCGCAAACGCGCAGGGGGGACGCTGTCGTCATCAGGCCCAGTAGCGTGTGTGACCAGGGCCGACCTCGGGAGGGACACATGGGAGTGATCACGGAGGTGCGGGTGCGCCAGCCCGCCAACGACGACCTCGTCGGCCGGCGGTTTCTCGTCGCCGGGATCGGCAACGGGTTCGAGGGGACGATCGGCATCCGCGTGCTCGACGGCCGCGGGCGCGTCCTCGCGGAGGACTTCGCGCAGTCGACCGGCGGGATGGCCGCAGTGGGTGAGTTCTCCACGCGGGTCACGGTGAGCAGCCCACCGCGCGACGGCACGCGGCTCACGGTGCAGGTCTTCGGTGACAACCCCGGCCTGCCCGACGAGGGGCCCAGCCCGGGCTTCAACCTTCGCGAGATACAGGTCATCGTGTTCGCCGACCTGCAGGGCTGGCTGCTCTATCGGGTGGAGCGTGGGGACACGCTCACGGCGATCGTGCGGAAGGTGCGCGATTTCACGCGGACGACGGTCGCGCAGGTCGTGGCCGCCAACCCGAGTATCTCCGATCCGGACGTGCTCCGCGTCGGTCAGCGGCTGCGGATCCCGGTCAAGGGCTGACTACCAGGGCTGGTCTCCTGCTCGGCACGTGCCGAACTCGGCGGCCCCGTGGCGGGACCGTCGTGGCGCCAATCCGACGACAACTGGCCGGATGCGCGCTGGTCCGCGCCCGCGGCAGCGCGGCACCCTTGAGCACGGCACGGCTTGAAGGTGAGCTACGCGGTCGGCGAGCGGTCGGTGTACGAGTCGCAGGAGGTATTCATGAGTG
This sequence comes from uncultured Actinomycetota bacterium, assembly GCA_963740115.1. GTDB lineage: Bacteria > Actinomycetota > Actinomycetes > Propionibacteriales > Nocardioidaceae > Nocardioides. Next base: position 620,299 of record CAVUCQ010000009.1, read on the forward strand.
TCGGATTCATCGGGCTCGGGAACATGGGCCTACCCATGGCGCTCAACATGGTCCGTGCGGGTACGCCCCTGATGGTCTGGAACCGGTCTCGCGACAAGGCGGAACTCGTGGCGGAGGCCGGCGCCACGGTCGCTCACAGTCCGGCTCACGTGTTCCGCGACGCGAGGACGGTGTTCCTGATGCTGGCGAACGGCACGGTCATCGACGAGGTGCTCGAGCGTGGTACCCCCCGCTTCGCCCGGATGGTGGCCGGCCGGACGCTCGTCCACATGGGCACGACGGCGGCGTCGTACTCGGAGCGACTCTCCGAGGACACCACGTCGGCAGGCGGCCGGTATGTCGAGGCGCCGGTGTCGGGGTCGCGTCGCCCCGCGGAGGCCGGTCAACTGGTGGGGATGGTGGCCGGCCCCGACGCATCCGTGGATGCGGTGCTTCCCCTGCTCGCACCGCTGTGCGCAACTACAGTGAAATGCGGTGAGGTCCCCAACGCGACGCGTATGAAACTGGCAGTCAACCTCTTCCTCATCACACAGGTCACGGGGCTGGCGGAGGCGTTCCACTTCGCCGAGAACAACGGTCTGGACTTGGAGGCCTTCCGTTCGGTGCTGGACTCCGGGCCGATGGCCAGCGGCGTCTCACGGCTCAAGCTGGAGAAGCTGGTGCAGGGCGACTTCGCGGTGCAAGCATCGATCAGAGACGTGCACTACAACAGCCGTCTCGTGGCGGACGCAGCCCGTCGAGCCGGCGTGTCCTCCCCCGTCCTCGACACCTGCCGCGACCTGTTTGCGGAGGCTGAGCGGCTCGGTCACGGTCACGCAGACATGGTTGCGGTGCTGCGAGCGATAGAGGCTCGCAGTGAAGCCAGGTGACCACCCGAAGCGTTCAGGCGCGGCGCAGGCTGTCCTGGGTCGTGGGGAGCCGTCGATGGAGGGTTGGCGGAACCTCAAGCGGACCGTGTTCGCGCGGCACAGCAATCCATGGAGCGCGTGGACGAGGTGGGCGAGCGCACCGCTGGTGCTCGTCCCGGTATGGCGACGCAGTTGGCGTGACGCCGCGTTGGTCGGCGTATGGATGGCTCTCAACCCGGTGGTGTTCGGCAGACCCGCACACGAGCGTGCATGGGCGACTCGGGCGGTGCTCGGCGAGGAACAGTGGATCGCCGAGCGGCGGGTGGACACCGCAATGGCGGTCGACGTCGCCGCGACCGCGGCAGGGCTGGTTGCAATGGCCGCAGCCCGCCAGCGCCGCGCGGTGCCGGCCGCGGCAGCCACGGCGCTGGAGATGGCTCTGCTCATGGCGTACTGGGAGCTGATGGCTCGCCACTACGACCGCAGCCGGGCCGCGGCGCTGAGTTCCTTGCCGTGAGCCTGAGCGCCGCCGTGGCTCAGTCGGCTGCGGTGACCTGCGTCTCAAGCTGCGGCCGGTAAGACGCAGATACCGAACGCACCGACGGTCCGCATCTTCGGAGCTGGATGGAAGTGCACTTCCTGGTTCGAGTCGAGGCACGCGTCGAGTGGCGACTCGTGCGCAGGCGCGCCGAGGGTTGGTGTTCGTCTGGTCAGGTCGGCCTGGCGCGGAGGGCCCGGCTGTTGCGTGGTTGCTCCAGTCGCGCGGGGTTCGACTCAGGTCTGTGACTCGATGATCTCGACCACGGGCCAGGCGCCGCCGATCGTCGTCGAGATGACCGTGGCCGTCGTGCCGCGCTCGGGGTGGTGGGCCGACCAGAACGAGACACCTGCGTCGGCACCCGACATGGTGACCCGGGGTGAGCCAGCGGTCAGCCAGAGGCCGAGACCGTAGCAGCGGGACTCGCCCGGGTCGGGCTCGCTGCGCGCCCTACGCATGTCGGCAAGGGTCTCGAGGCCGACGATCTGCCCTGAGATCAGTGCCGTCCAGAACCGCCCCATGTCGGCGGTCGTCGTGTACGCCCCGCCGTCTCCCGTGGCGATCACCGGCAGGTGGAAGACGTTGGTTCGCCATTGGCCCTCGACCTCGACATAGCCCAGCGCCGCTCTGCCGGGCAGAGCGTCGGAGCGCAAGAACCCGGTGTCAGCCATGCCAGCGGGGGAACAGACCAGCTCGCGCACCAGGTCGTGGTAGGAGCGGCCAGTGACACGCTCCGCGATCAGGGCGAGCACGACGAAGCCGCCGTTGCAGTAGGAGAACCGCTCATCGGCCCGGAACTTCGTCGAGTAGCCGTCGAGGATCGGGAGGAAGTCCTGCGTTGTCACCAGCCGGTGCGCTGAGACAGGCAACTCGAAGTCCTCGCTGTCGACCACGTCCTCGTCGAGGTAGTCGCCGATGCCGGACCGGTGGCAGAGCAGGTGCTCGATCGTGACGTCGTCCGCAATGAGTGGGAGGTCGGTGCCCAGGATCTGACGTGCGATGGTCGAGAGGGTGAGCAGCCCCTCCTCCACGAGGCGCAGCATGACCAAGGCGGTGAACGTCTTGGAGCCGCTCGCCATGCCCAGCTGGTTGTCGGTGGTCATCGCGATGCCGTGGCTTCGGTCGGCCAGCCCGTACGCCGCATCGAGGTCGACCACGCCAGCCCGCTCGAGCCGGACGACGCCAGCGAAACCTGTCCTCGCTGCCACTTCGTCGACGCGGCGGCGCAACTCGCTCATCGAGTCACGGTAGGCGCGACCGCGTGCGCGCGCCAGCATCCCTGGTTCCCATCCATGTGCGCCGCTGGCGCCGCAGTTCTCCTTGAGCACAGCCCGATCGGTCCGGTCGACTAGCCAGAGCGGGACCCCAGCCCCGAGGAGACAGTGTCCGGGGCCCGCTCGTAGTGGGCGAACGTGCGCGTGAAGGATGCTGAGCCGTGGGAGAGGGAGCGCAGCTCGGCGGAGTATCGGCGCAGCTCGAACTGCGGCACGTGCGCCCTGACCACCACCATGCCTGGCTCGTCGGCCGTCTCACTGCCCAGGACCTTTCCCCGGCGCGCGGACAGATCCCCCATGACTGTCCCGACCAGGCTGTCAGAGATGAGTACCGCCACCTCGTCGACCGGCTCGAGGAGGCACACCCCTCCGCGGGTCGCGGCGTCGCGCAGCGCCAGCCCGCCGGCTGTCTGGAAAGCCATGTCGGAGGAGTCGACGCTGTGGGCCTTGCCGTCGGTCAGGGTCACCCTGATGTCGACCATCGGGTAGCCGGTCTCGACCCCGTGGCTCATCTGGGACCGGACACCCTTCTCGACCGAGGGGATGAACTGGCGGGGCACCGCACCGCCGACCACGCGGTCGACGAACTCGAACCCGCTGCCTTCCGGGAGCGGTTCGACCTCGATGGTGCACACGGCGTACTGCCCGTGTCCTCCGCTTTGTTTCACGTGCCGGCCATGGCCGGTCGCCGGCTGCGCGAACGTCTCCCGCAGAGGGACCCGCAGCTCGACCTCCTCGACAGGTACGCCGTACCGGTTGGCGAGCCGGTCGAGCAACACGTCGGCGTGGGCCTCGCCCATCGTCCACAGCACGATCTGGTGGGTCTCCGGGTTGTGGTCGACACGCATCGAGGGGTCCTCGGCGGCCAGCCGCTGGAGTCCCGGGGCGAGCTTGTCCTCGTCGCTCTTGGCCCGCACCCGGATCGCCACCGGCAGCTGGGGGTCGGGCATCCGCCACGGCTCCAGCACCACCGGCGCGTCGACGGAGGCAAGGGTGTCGCTGGTCTCGGCTCGCCTGAGCCGTCCGATGGCGCAGAGGTCGCCGGCAATCACTGCCGGGACCGGACGCTGGGTCTTGCCCAGCGGCACCGAGAGGGTCCCGATCCGCTCGACCTCGTCGTGGTCCTCGTGGCTCGAGGCCGAGTCGCCGCCGGTGGCCCAGACCGAGCGGTGCCCGGACACGTGCACGGTTGCGTCCGGCCGTACGGTCCCCGAGAACACCCGCACCACGCTGACCCGCCCCACGTAGGGATCGGTGGTCGTCCTGACCACCTCCGCGACCAGCGGACCGGACGGGTCGCACTCGATCTTCGGGCCCGGGCCGCCCGCGGGGGTGTACGCCGTCGGCATCGGGTGCTCGAGCGGTGAGGGAAACGCGGACACCATGAGGTCGAGCAGCTCCGTGGCCCCCGCACCACTGGTCGAGTCAACCGGGACGACGGGGTGCAACGATCCCCGGGCAACTGCGAGCTCCAGGTCTCGGACGAGGAGCGCGATGTCGATGTCCTCGCCAGCGAGATAGCGCTCCATCAAGGTCTCGTCCTCGGACTCCTCGATGATGCCCTCGATGAGCGCCGCTCGCTGCTCTGCGTGCTCAGGATCGCCGGTGATGAGACCGACGAGACGTCCCCCGTCGTGCAGGTAGACCGGCAGCACCCGGTCGCCGAAGACCTCCCGTGCCTGCGCCACCACGCCGTCGAAGTCGGCGCGGGCGTGGTCGAGCTTGGTGACGGCAACGACGCGGGGTATGTGCACGTCGGCGCACTCGCGCCACAGCGCCCGGGTCGGCTCGTCGACCTCCTCGTTGGCGGCGATGACGAACAGAGCGCAGTCGGCTGCGCGCAGGCCCGCTCGCACCTCGCCGACGAAGTCGACGTACCCCGGGGCGTCCAGCAGGTTCACCTTCACGCCGTCGTGCACCAACGGGGCGAGGGCGAGGGCGACGGAGCGCTGCTGACGATGCTCGATCTCATCGAAGTCGCACACCGTGGTGCCGTCCTCGGTGCTCCCGGCCCTGTTGAGCACCCCGGCCGTGACCAGCAGGCGCTCGACGAGGGTGGTCTTGCCTGCGCCCGCCGCACCCACGACCAGGACATTGCGGATCGACTCCGGCCGGATCGCGACCGGGAGGCCAGCCTGGCTGACGGTGCCGCCCGCCTCTTTGCTCACGTGACGGCTCCTGCTCACTCGTCCGACGGTCCGAGAGGTGTCAGCTCACTGTTCACCCGATTCCTCGCGTGAGGCAAGGGTGAGCTCACTCGGCCTGGCGGGCACGTGAGTGCGTTCACGTGCACGTCAGCGTTCGTGACCCTGCGCAACAGGCGCTCGTCTCTCAGGGCGCCCGCACGACGAACGGCGGGCGCACGACTTGGTTGTGCTTCGTGAGCGCGGTCATCGGGTGCAGCGACCCGTCTGCCATCAAGCCCGATATCGGCGTCAGGCGGGCTTCGTCCCGGTCCATCTCGACGAGCAGCAGGTGCGCCTGGGCCGCCCAGGCGGTGGTGTGGGCGTCGTCGAAGCCTTGTGGGACCTCCTCCCGCAGCTTGCCGCCGGCCCCGGAGACGACGTACGTGCGGCCGTCCCACTCTGAGACCTGGAAGTTGTGCTCGTGGCCCGCGAGGACGAGCCGGACTCCGCCTCGCTCGAAGAGTGGCAGCAGCGAGTCGAGCATCTCCTGGTCGTTCCCGTGCTCCGGGCCGGCGCAGAACAGTGGGTGGTGGGAGAAGGGGATCCGCCAGAGGGGGTCGGTGACTGCCAGCGCGTCCTCCAGCCACTGCTCGTGGTCGGGGACTTGGAAGAAGCGGTGGTACTCCGGGTCCTCGCTGTCCTGGGACGTGTCGATGCAGATCAGCTCGAGGTCCTTGCCGTAGCCGAAGCGGTAGAACAGCCCCGGCCCCACGGAGGCGCGGTCCTGCTGCTTGCGGAAGCGCTCGTGGACGTGGAAGTTGTCCTCCATCTGCGCACGGTCGTCGCTGCCCTCGGTGTCGGTGGTGTCGTGGTTGCCGATGGCCGGATACACCGGGACTCGGGAGATGACGTAGCGGTAGGGCTGGAAGTAGCTGGAATACCAGTCGTCGTCCTCTCCGCCGCTCTCGTCGTCCACCTGACCCTGCTCGCCCTGGTAGATGTTGTCGCCCAGCGACAGCACGAAGCGGACGTCGTGGTGGCGCACCAGCTCCTCGAGCACCTCGGCGATCCGGCGCTGCCGGCGGCTGGACTCGCTGTCGGACTTGATCCCGACGCCGTAGTCGCCCATGGCGGCGAAGCGCACGAGCGGGGTCGCGTTGTCCGGTGACGGGAACGTGCGGAACTGCAGGTCGTAGGTCTTGCCCGGGCCGAGGTCGTAGCCGCCCGACGCCCTGGGCACCCAGTCCCAGCGGGGGCCCGGCGCCCATTCGCGTCCGTCGACGTGGATGCGGTATCGGTACGTCGTGTCGGGGTCGAGGCCATCCACCCAGGCCCACGCGCGGTCCGCGGTCCGGGCCTCGGCGACGAGCTGGCCACCGGCGTCGAGCACCTGGACGGTGGCGGCGCCGAACGGCTCGGCGTCGTGCCCGATGGACGTCCGTCGCCCCACGACGCGTGGCAGCTCGGAGTCGTCCAGGATGTTCCACCGGTCGGCCGAGTGGTCGTGCCGGAACCAGAAGGCTCCCCAGGCGATCAGGGCTCGGTCGTGGGAGAGGTCGACGAGGTGGACGAACTCCTCGCGGTGGATGTCGCCGTTCTCACCTTCCATCCAGCCACCCTAAGTCGCTGTGCCCGCGACGCCCGTCGCCGCGCGTCGCCGGTGTCCCAGTCGAGGCCGACGATGACCATCTCACCGCCTTGGAGTGTGGTGAGGTAGATCGTGGACTCGGCGTGTGAGATCGGGGCGAGGGTCCGGGCCATGGTCCTCTCGTCGTAGAGCCAGGTGCTCGGTGATGCGTCCTATCCCCAGACTTTGCCCGGATCAGCTGTTTCCAGGGGCCTGGCAGCGGCCCTAGGTTGAGTGGGCAGAGGGGGCACACCACCCTTGGATGCCCCTCGACTGGAGGTCATCGTGCAACACAATCGCGCCATCACTGCTCTGGTCGGTCTCTCGCTCACCGCCGTGGGCCTGGCCGTCGTCTCACCTGTCGAAGCAGCGCCATCGCCGCGCTGCGGAGGCAACCCCGACTCGGTGTCGGTGCTCATGGAGTGCGTCACCCTCGACGGCGTCATGGAGCACCAGCGGAAGTTCCAGAAGATCGCCGACAAGTATGACGGCACCCGAGCGTCCGGGACGAGGGGCTACGACAAGTCCGCCGACTACGTCGACGACCGCCTGAGCGCCGCCGGCTACACCGTCACCCGCCAGGAGTTCAGCTTCCACCTGTTCAAGGAGGAGGGCCCGTCGACGTTGCAGCAGACGGCTCCGGGCTCCGCAACGTACGTCGAGGGGACGGACTACACCCCGACCACGCAGTCCGAGCCGGGCGACGTGACTGCTCCGGTCACGGCTGTCGACCTGATGCTGGGGATCGGCAACACCAGCACGAGCGGCTGCCAGGCTGCCGACTTCGCCGGATTCCCCGCGGGCAACATCGCCCTGCTACAGCGCGGCGGCTGCACCTTCGAGCAGAAGGGCGAGAACGCCGCCGCGGCTGGCGCCGTCGGCATCATCTTCTTCAACCAGGGCGACGCTGACAACGCCGGCCGCATGGGCATCCCCGCCGTGACGCTGGGTGACGGCTACACGGGGGGCATCCCCGCGGTGAACGCGACCTACGCCCTCGGCGTGGAGTGGGCCAACACGCCGGGTCTGACGATGCGGCTCTTCGCCAACGTCAGCCGGGTCCTGACGACGACGGAGAACGTCATCGCCGAGAGCCCGGGCGGTGACCCGAGCAACGTGATCATGGCGGGCGCCCACCTCGACTCCGTCGCCGAGGGCCCGGGCATCAACGACAACGGCTCCGGGGTCGAGTGCGCTCGTCGAGGTCGCTGAGCAGATGGCGAAGCTGAGGCTGCCGAACAAGGTGCGCTTCGCATGGTGGGGCGCCGAGGAGGCCAGCCTGGTCGGCTCGAACTACTACGTCGCCCAGCTCACACCCGCGCAGCGCGCGACCATCGAGATGTACCTGAACTTCGACATGATCGGCTCGCCGAACTACGGACTGTTCATCCTCGACGGCAGCGGCGACCTCGGCACCACCGGACCTCCCGGATCCGACGACATCGAGGCGCTGTTCGAGCGGTTCTACGACGGGCGGGGCGAGATCAGCGCGCCGAGGACGTTCGACGGCAGGTCGGACTACCAGGCCTTCATCAACAACAACATCCCGGCCGGCGGCCTGTTCACCGGTGCCGAGCAGATCAAGACCGCGGAGCAGGTGACCTGGTGGGGCGGCACCGCAGGTGAGCAGTTCGACCCCTGCTACCACGCCGAGTGCGACACCATCGACAACCTCAGCCCGTACGCGCTCCACCTGAACTCCGACGCGGTCGCCTACGCGGTCTACCTGTACGCCTCTGGCCAGGAGGTGATCAACCAGCCCTGACCGTTCCTGGGCTCTGCGCGCTCCCGTACGCCGTGATGTGCTTCGGCTTCACGTCGCGGCCAAGGCCGCTGTGAGAGTGCGGGCGATGAGGTCGGCGTACCTGGCTGCACTCCAGCCGCATTCGCCGGTGAGGCGCAGGTAGATTCCTTCGTGGGTGGCGATCGCGTACATCACGTCGGCGGCGTGCTCCTTGCTGACACCTCGACGGAGCACACCTCGTCGCTGCAGCTCGGCGGCGAGTGCGCTCAGGTTTGCCCGGGTCTCGGCATGCGCGCGGTCGCGGTGCTCCGCCAGTTCGTCGTCAGTCGCGGCAGCGGCCTCGCCGAGGGCGATGATGGCCGCGGTGCGAGTCATCAGGTCCGCGTTGAGCCGAGCGAATCTGGGGATGACCTCCTCCACCGGGCCGGCAAGGAGCGCGCGCCACTCAGGACGCTGCGCCAGAGGTGTGCCGGCCTCGTCCCCTTGGACAGCGAGCTGGATGACCTGCCGCAACAGCGTCGCCTTGGTCGCGAAGGCCAGGTACATCGTCTTCTCGGAGACCCCCGCTTCCTGTGCGATGGCCTTCATGCTCGTGCGTGCATACCCCTGACGCAGGAAGAGCCGCTGCGCAGCCTCCAGTATCTGCGCCCGAGTCGCTGCAGCTCGCGCATCGCGTTTCGGAGTCGAGTACCGCCGCGTCGTCCGCGACGCCGGCGCCTCGCTCACGTGGTCCATGGATGGCACTCCTCTCTTGACGACCTCGTACGCACATCACTACAGTGACACTGTAGCAATTTGTACCGAGCTGTCAGGTCAGTCAACCCGGTTCGTTCCCGACAATCGAGGAGGCGGTCATGACCGACCGTCACACCACAGCAGTAGCGGCGCCGCCGATGAACGAGCTCACGCGGTATCGACACCCGGTCTATGACAGCGCGCGCTGGGAGGGGTTCGCGTTCCGAGAGGACGACATCGTCATCAGCACGCCTCCCAAGTGCGGCGCCACGTGGATGCAGACGCTGTGCGCCATGCTCGTCCTCGACACGGTCGAGTTCGACCGCCCGCTCGCGGAGATATCACCCTGGCTCGACATGCAGACCAACCAGCTCGCCACGGTGGTCCGCCTCCTCGAGGCTCAGCAGCACCGCCGACTCATCAAGACCCACACACCGCTCGACGGACTTCCCTACGACGAACGGGTGACCTACATCTGCGTGGGACGCGACCCCCGTGACGTGGCACTGTCGTTCGAGCACCACATGGCGAACCTGGACATGGTTGCCTTCATGACCGCGCGCGCCGCCGCAGTCGGCCTGGACGACATGGCCGACTTCGGGCCCCCGCCCACGCCCGCGTCCGACGACCCCGCCGAACGTTTCTGGGCATGGGTGTACGACGACGACAGTGCAGCGATGGGTGCCACACTTGCCGCGATACTGCACCACCTGGCGACATTCTGGCCACTGCGGAGTCAGGAGAACGTCGCCCTGTTCCACTACGACGACCTCCTGGCTGACCTGCCCGGCCAGCTGCAAGCCCTCAGTGCCGCCCTTCAGATCACGATCACCGACACGCGACTGCAGCACTTCGCCGCTGCCGGCACCTTCGACCGCATGAAGGAACGCGCCGATGACCTCGTTCCCGATGCAGGCAACCGCATCTGGCGCAGCAACAGCGACTTCTTCCACCGCGGTCGGAGTGGTCAGTGGTCCGGCCTCCTCGACGACGCAGGCCGCCGCCGGTACGACCAGCGGGTCGCCGAGCTCGTGCCCGCCGACCTCGCCACCTGGGCCCACAGCGGCTGGACAGGCGCACGCGGGACGACCCTGGAGGCACCGAATGCCACCACGTTCGCCTGACACTGGGCGGCTGCGATGCGCCGTCGGCGTAGGGTCGTGACATGGACGCGGGTCCCGGGCGCCTCTCGGGGAGCCTCGAGCAGGGCTTGTGGCCGCTGGTGGAGTCCCTTCTCGGGTCGCACGACGTGGCAGGACTGGCCGTGGCGGTGGTGCGGGAGGACGAGATCGTCGCGCGTGGGTTCGGCGTGCGCGACGTCGGCAGCGGTGTGCCGGTCACGCCGGAGACGATGTTCCACCTGGCGTCGGTGTCCAAGCCGTTCGTCGCGACAGCGATCGTCTCGCTGGCGACTGGTCCGTACGCCGGCCAGCCCGTGCTCGATCTCGATGCTCCGATCGTGGACTGGATCCCCGAGCTCACCCTGGCCGACGGCCGGGCAGGGGAGGTCACAGCGCGGCAGCTGCTGAGCCACTCGAGCGGGCTTCCAGACGTCGCGGACTACGGGTGGCACGACCCTCAGCTCGGGGACGACGCTCTGAGCCGGTTCGCTCGCAGCCTGTCGGACTGGCGGCTGAAGTCGGAGCCTGGCTCTGTGTTCGCCTACTCCAACGCCGGATTCGAGCTCCTCGGGCTGTTGCTCTCCCGGATCACGGACACCACGTTCGAGAACGCCGTCAAGCAGCAGGTGCTGACCCCGCTCGGGATGGAGAACAGCACGTTCCTGCGCGGCGAGGTGCCGGCGCACCTGGCTGCGTCACCACACGTGGGGATGCCACTGAAGGTCCCCGACGACGCCTACCCCTACTCCAGGCGCCATGCCCCGAGCTCGACGCTCCACTCAAACCTGGTGGAGATGTGTCGGTGGATGGTGGCGCACTTCGAGCGGGCCGATGTCGATGCCCCAGCGGATGCTGTGGGTTCTCAGGGTGGGTGGACACGGCTCGACGCTGGGCTGCTCGACCTGATGTGGCAGCCGGTGGTGCCTGTGGATGACTCCCCGTGGGAGGACGGAGCGGCGCTCGGCTGGAGCGTCGGGAGCTATCGGGGGCATCGAACCGTGAGCCACAGCGGCGCGGACCCCGGATTCGGGTCGAAGCTGGTGCTCGTGCCCGAGCGGCGGATCGGGGTCGTCCTGCTCGCCAACTCCAACACCGTTCCCACCGGGCCCCTCGGTCGGGCCGCGCTCGACATCGCCCTCGCCACGGGCCCCGTCCCCGAAGTCCGCGGTTCGGCGACCGAGGAGCTGGGCGAGGGACTGGCAGAGCTGCACGCCTTGCTGCCGGCCGTCGTCGGGCCCATCGCCAGGACCCTGACGACGTCGGGACCGGACGCCGCACGGGCGGAGTACCACCGCCTGGCCGCGCAGGATCCGGTCGAGGTCGACCTCGACGATGACGGGTTCATCGACGCGGTCTGGGGAGCCATCGAACTGCACCGGACCAGCATGGTCTGGCCCCTTCTGCGTCTGTGGACGGCGGTACGGCCGGAATCGTCAGCTGCCTGGACGATGACCGGCTGGGCCCATCAGGTGGACGGGCATCTCGGCCTGGCGAGAAGCCAGCTCCAACGTGCCCTCCACCTCGACCCCGAGAACGACGAGGCCGCACAGCTCGTGAGCAACCTCCCGTCGGCATGAGGTCTCGTCGCCGCCCAGCATCTCGTGGAGCGCCGACCTACACCGGACGCTCGATCGTCGTCACCACGCTCGTCACCGACGGCCGCCTCGGTGTCGAGGAGAACCCGAACCGACACGGCGGGTCGACGGGCGCCAGCGCGCCCAGGTCGGTGCCGCGAAACTCCCCCTCGATGGCCGTCACCTCGACGACCGAGGTCGCGCCGTACCACTCCCGCCGGTCCTGGCCCGCCGTCCCGCGGGTGCGGACGCCGCGCAGGACCACCCGGGCGACGGGGTCGGTCATCGCGCACCAGCCCGGAGCCGTGGCCACGCGTGACGGCACCAGGCGGAGGGCCGCGCCCAGGGCCGTACGACGGCCGGTCGCCAGCTCGAGCCGCAGCGACGGCGTGACCACCCGCCAGCCGCCGCCGGTGTCGCTGACCTCGACCGGCTCGATGACGTGCTCGTCGAAGGAGTAGGTGGCGGCCACGAAGTCCCGCACCCGCTCGTCGGGAGCGAGGAGCACGCGGTGGCCGGAGGCGTCCTCGACCATGACGTCGGCGAACGCCCCCCAGGGGCTCTCGTCCCAGCGGCCCACGACGGCCCGGACGCCGCTGGTGCTGCCGATGCCGGCGATCCGGCCGGTGAACCGCTCCCGCACCAACCCCTGCTTCACGTGACGACCAGGCCGTCCGGCTCCCGTCCGTCCGCCGCCAGCCCGGCGGCGACGCCCGCGCGGTCCTCGGCGGAGCGGTTCTGGCTCAGCTTGGCCTTGGCCTCGACCCGCTCGACGACGATCTCGACGCCCACGATCGGCCGGAGGTTCTTGACGACGTAGTCCTCGGGCGCGTCGGTGACCTGCCACGGCGCGTCGCGGTCGCGCTCGTGGCGGTCCGTGAGCCGGGTGACGAGGGCGCGCACCCATTCAGGGTCGTCGTGGACGCGGATCCGGCCGCGCAGGTGCACCACCGAGTAGTTCCAGGTCGGGACGACCTTGCCGTGCTCGGCCTTGGTCGCGTACCAGCTCGGGCTGACGTAGGCGTCCGGGCCGGTCACGACGGCCAGCGCCGGCGAGTCGGTGACGATCCTGCGCCAGTGGGCGTTGGCGCGGGCGAGGTGCCCGACGAGGCGATCGCCCTCCCAGAGGACGGGGATGAAGGTCGCGTCGGGCAGGCCGTCGTCGCCGACGGTGATCAGCTGCGCGGTGGCGACAGCGTCGACGAACGGGCGTACGTCGTCGGGCGCCATCACGTTGAAGCGCGGGACGTAGAGCTGTGCATCTGTCGGGGTGTGGCTCACCCCGCCATCCTGCCTCTTCGGGTGAGCCGGTGTCGGTGGCGGGCGGCAGGATAGGGGCATGTTGCTCGCCGACCTCGTCGCGACCTCCGCCTCCGTGGCCGCCACCCGCTCCCGCAAGGCCAAGGTGGCCGCGCTCGCCGACACGCTCGCCCACGTCGAGCCGACCGAGCTCGAGGTCGTCGTGTCCTACCTCGGCGGTGCGCTGCGCCAGCGACGTACGGGCCTGGGCTGGCGCGGGATGAGCGACCTGCCGGCACCGGCGTCCGAGCCCTCGCTCTCCGTGCTGGAGGTGCATGAGGCCTTCGAGGCGATGTCGGGTCTGTCCGGCGCCGGCTCCCAGCAGGCGCGCCGCGATGCCGTCGCGGCACTCTTCGGACGCGCGACCGCCGAGGAGCAGTCGTGGCTGCGGGCGGTCGTCACGGGCAACGTCCGTCAGGGCGCCCTCGACGCCGTGACCCAGGAGGCGGTGGCCCAGGTGGCCGGAGTGCCGCTCACCGCCGTACGCCGAGCCGCGATGCTCGCCGGCAGCACGGTCGCCGCGGCCGGGGCTGCGTTCGAGGGCGAGGAGGCGCTGGCCGCGATCGGGCTCGAGGTGGGCCGGCCGATCATGCCGATGCTGGCCTCCAGCGCGCCCGACGTGGCGACGGCGATGGCCGGGCTCTCGCCCGGCGGCACGACCGAGGTCGCGATCGACGCCAAGCTCGACGGCATCCGCATCCAGGTGCACCGCGACGGCGACGACGTGCTGGTGGTGACGCGGAGCCTCGACGACATCACCGGACGGCTGCCCGAGGTGGTGGAGGTGGCGCGATCGCTCCCCGCCGACCGCTTCGTCCTCGACGGCGAGGCGCTCGCCCTGACCGCCGACGGGCGCCCGATGGCCTTCCAGGACACCGCGAGCCGCACCGCCCAGGACACCGGGGTGGCCGTCACGCCCCACTTCTTCGACCTGCTCCACGTCGACGGACGCGACCTGCTCGACTCCCCCGGCCACGAGCGGCTGGCAGCGCTCGACGCGCTGGTCCCCGAGCAGCACCGCGTACGCCGGCTGGTGACCTCCGACGCGGTCGCGGCCGACACGTTCGCGTCCGACGACGGTGGCGGCCGGGCACGAGGGTGTCGTCCTCAAGGACCTGTCCGCGCCCTACGCCGCGGGTCGCCGCGGGTCGGCCTGGGTCAAGGTCAAGCCGGTCCACACCCTCGACCTCGTCGTGCTCGCGGTCGAGTGGGGCTCGGGTCGCCGTGAGGGCTGGCTGTCCAACATCCACCTCGGCGCGCGCGACGACTCCTCCCCGACGGGCTTCGTGATGCTCGGCAAGACGTTCAAGGGGATGACCGACGAGATGCTCGCCTGGCAGACCGAGCGCTTCACCGAGCTCGCGATCTCACCCGCCACCCTGCGCGAGAGCTACGTCGTCCAGGTCCGGCCCGAGCAGGTGGTGGAGATCGCCTTCGACGGCCTCCAGCGCTCCACGCGCTACCCGGGCGGCGTCGCCCTGCGCTTCGCGCGGGTGGTCCGCTACCGCGACGACAAGGGTCCGGCGGACGCCGACACGATCGAGCAGGTGCGGGCGCACGTCACGTCGTGACCCGGGTCAGCGCCGCGGCCTCGCCAGCCTGCATCCCGGGGTCGCGAGGTCGAAGCGACGGTCCTCCCCCACGCAGGTGGTGAGCCACCACGTCTGCTGCCCGTAGTTCATGTCGCGGACCATGCGCACCACGCCGCGCTTGTTCTCCTCACACGCCGAGTCGATGCAGCGCCGCCCGCCGACGTAACCGGTGTTGGCCACGCCCACCACCTCGCCGGTCCCTCGGTCCACGATCGGCGAGCCGGAGAAGCCCCCTCGGATGCCGCACCCGTCGAGCGCCGGCAGCCGGATCGAGGTCCACCAGTCCCACTCGCGTTCGTGCAGCCGGTGGGCGGTCCCGGTGGTGGTGCACGCACGCTGCTCGACCCAGTAGCCGGAGGGGATCCGGATCCTGTCGCCGCGCGAGGGGCCGTGGGCGGCGAGGACCAAGGGAGTGACACCACCCGCGGCCAGGTCGGCGTACGACTCGCGCAGCTCGTAGATCGCCAGGTCGGTGCGGTACATCGAGGCGTAGCGCAGGTGGACGCCGCGGACCGTCATCGCGACCTTGCCGCGACCGTCGAGCAGCTCGATCCTCTTCCACTGCTGCTCGTCGACCAGCACGTCACGCGCGCCGAGGAACGGCGAGCGCACGCAGTGGCCGTTGGTGAGCACCACGGCCGGGTCGGCGTCGAGGGCGGACGCCCAGCGCACCACCGACGCCGAGCAGTTCGGGAGGCGCGCGGTGCCGACGAAGCGACCCTCGTCGGCGGCCGCACCGGCCGGTGAGGCGGGCCAGGAGGCGGCGCCGGCCAGCGTGAGCAGCAGGGCGGCGAGGATGCGACGACGTCCGAGCAGGGCCATGCCGGCATCGAACCACACCCGGTCGGCGCGAGCCGCCGTCCCTAGACTGGCCCCATGAGCTCCGAGTCGTCGCCCGCGTCGGTCTCCGGGCGCGGCGGCACCGCAGCCACGCGGCGACGCCTCCGCGAGGCGGAGATCATCTCCGCCACCCGCCGACTCTTCGACGAGCGCGGCGTGCGCGACGCACAGATCGAGGACATCGCCCGGGCCGTCGGCATCAACCGGGCGATCATCTACCGCCACTTCACCGGCAAGGAGGAGCTCTTCAGCCTCACGCTGGTGCAGTACCTCGACGAGCTCCGGGTCGCCCTCCAGGAGGCGGCGGACACCTCCGACGAGCCGCGCGCCCAGCTGGAGCGCCTGGTCGAGGCGTTCGTCGCCTACGGCCTGGCGCACCCCGCCTTCGTCGACTGCGCCCAGGCCATCATGCGTCGCCCCGGCGGTGACCTGCTGGAGGAGGTGAGCGAGAGCGCGATGTACCGCCTCGGCCAGGCCATCTCCGGCTGCCTCTCGGTGCTGACCCACACCATCGAGGCCGGCGCCGCGACCGGCGACTTCCACGTTGACGACCCCGCGCTGCTGGCCAACATGCTCTACGCCAGCGGGCTGGGCACCCTGCAACTGGGCCGGGTCGCCATGCTGGTGTCGGAGGAGGCGCCCGGCGTACCCCGGATCAGTCGGATCACCGCCGACCAGGTGCGCGACCACATGGTCGCGACGGCACTGGCCGTCGCGGGCGGCACACCCCGCTGACGCCGACCGAGCGCAGGGTCAGCGCGAGAGGTGCTTGGCGCGGGCGAAGCAGAACAGCCCGTAGGCGCCGATGCCGAGCCCGATCGCCGTCAGCAGGACCGGGCCGAAGGGCTGCTCCAGCACCGTCTGCAGCGCCTGGTCGAGACCGCCGGACTTCTGGGGGTCGTGGGTGATCGCGGCGTAGAGGAAGAGACCGCCGATGATCGCGATGGCGATGCCCTTGGCGATGTAGCCGACCTTGCCCAGCATGACGTATGCCGAGCCGTCCTGGCCCGACTGTCCCTGGGCGTCCAGGTGCTCCCGGAACTTCTCGGTCCATCCACGGACGACGAGCGAGATGCCGTAGGCGATGATCGCGAGGCCGACCGCGCCGACGATCAGCTGCCCTCCCGGGAGGTCCATCAGCTTGGCCGTGGTCGAGTCGGTCCCCCCGCCCTGCGACGCGTCACCGGTGGCGACCTTCACCGCGCTGTAGCCCAGCGCGCCGTAGATGACGGCCTTGAAGAGTGAGGTGGCCCGCTTGCGCCAGCGCTTCTTGTCGTCGGTCTCCTCGGGGAAGCCGAAGGCGAACTCCAGCAACCGCCACAGGACGAGCAGGAACATGCCCACCGCGATCATCCACACGAGGATCTCGCCCATCGGCTGTTGGGCGAGGTACTGCATGGCACCGGTGTTGGAGGCCTGTTCCTCCTTGTCGCCGAAGGCCAGCTGGATCGCCAGCCAGGCCACGAGGAGGTGGACGACGCCGTACGCCACCAGGCCGGCGCGGATCGCGCGGTCCATCCACGTGCTGTCGTGGACGGACTCGGCGGTGTCTGCAGCGGCGTTCATGGCGCCAACCTAGACCCGGCGAGCACCCGCCGCGAACCGCTGGCCTCCCTAGGGGTGAGGCGCGTGTCAGACCAGTGTGGCGCGGTCACGCATGACCGAGCCGAGGAGCCCGTTGACGAAGGCCGGCGAGTCGTCGGTCGAGAGGTCCTGCACCAGGTGCAGCGCCTCGCTGACGGCAACCGTCTCCGGCACGTCGTCGTCGCCCCACAGCAGCTCGAAGACGCCGATGCGCAGCACGTTGCGGTCGACCGCCGGCATGCGGGTGAGCGTCCAGCCCTTGCTGTAGGTCGTCAGCACCTCGTCGATGCGGGGCAGGTGCTCGACGACGCCGCGCACCAGCGTGCTGGTGTAGTCGTTGGTCGGGCCCTCGCCGGCCTCGATGGCGCGCTCGAGCGCCACGACGGGGTCCTCGGAGCGGAGCTCGGAGGCGAAGAGGATGTCCAGCGCGCGCTTGCGGGCCTTGGAACGGGCAGCCACCTGGTGCGCTCAGCCCTTGACGCGGCCGAGGTAGGACGAGTCGCGGGTGTCGACCTTGACCTTCTCGCCGGTGGTGATGAAGAGCGGCACCGCGATGGTGTGACCGGTCTCGAGCGTGGCGGGCTTGGTGCCGCCGGTGGAGCGGTCGCCCTGCAGGCCCGGCTCGGTCTCGGCGATGAGCAGCTCGACGGAGGCGGGCAGCTCGATGAAGAGGACGCGGCCGTCGTTGGTGGCGACGATGGCTTCCTGGTTCTCCAGCATGAAGTTCTTGGCGTCGCCGACGACCTCGGGCGAGACCTCGAGCTGCTCGTAGGTGCTGGTGTCCATGAAGACGTAGGACGAGCCGTCGTTGTAGAGGTACTGCATGGTGCGCTTGTCGACGTTGGCCGTCTCGACCTTGGTGCCGGCGTTGAAGGTCTTGTCGACGTTCTTGCCCGACTCGACGTTCCTGAGCTTGGTGCGCACGAAGGCCGGGCCCTTGCCGGGCTTCACGTGCTGGAACTCGACGACGGCCCAGAGCTGACCCTCGATCCTGAGGACCATGCCGTTCTTGAGGTCGTTGGTGCTTGCCATGTGCTCGATCTCCGCCTTCGTCGAGTGTCCAGATGTCAACGTGCAGGTGCAGGGCGAAAGGCCCGGCGCCGACGCGCCAGTCTAGTGGTGGCCGACGAGAGCCATGAAATGCGCGGCCCGGCCTCCGTCGTCCCCAGTGGTCGAGATCCGAGCGCGGAGAGCTCAGGGACGACGCTTGTGTAACGTCGCGGCCATGCGAGTCACCATCTTCGGCGGACACGGCAAGATCGCGCTCATCCTGGCTCCGATGCTGGTCGATGCGGGTCACGAGGTCACCTCGGTGGTCCGCAACCCCGACCACGTCGTCGACATCGAGGAGACCGGCGCCCGCGCGGTGGTGTCGTCGGTGGAGGACGCCGACGGCGACGGCCTCGTCGAGCTGCTGTCCGGACAGGACGCGGTCGTCTGGTCCGCGGGGGCCGGCGGCGGCGACCCCGAGCGCACGTACGCCGTCGACCGCGACGCCGCCATCCGCTCCATGGACGCGGCCGCAGCCGCTGGCGCCGGCCGCTACGTCATGGTGTCGTTCTCCGGCTCCTCCCCCGACGCGCTCGTGCCTGAGGACAACCCGTTCCGGCACTACCAGGACGCCAAGATCGCCGCCGACGACCACCTCCGCGCCAGCGACCTCGACTGGACCGTCCTCGGACCGGGCACGCTGACGCTCGAGCCGGGCACCGGCGCGGTCAACCCGGATGCCCGCTTCAACGACGGCGACGTGACCTCCCGCGAGCTGGTCGCCCAGGTGGCACTCGCCGTCCTGTCGGACTCCCGGGCCTCCCGCAAGACCCTGGTGTTCGGCGACGGCGAGGTCGCGATCGACGCGTGGCTCGCCTCGCTCTGATGGAACGGCTGTTCGTCTACGGCACGCTCGCGCCCGGCCGTCCCAACGCCCACGTGCTCGCCGACGTGGCGGGCGACTGGGAGGACGGCTCCGTCCGCGGCGACCTCGTCCAGCGCGGGTGGGGCGCAGCATCCGGCTACCCCGCACTCGTGCTCCGACCGGACGGGGACGAGGTGGCGGGCTCCGTGCTCACGTCCGATGCGCTGGCCGAGGCGTGGGAGCGCCTGGACGAGCTCGAAGGTCCGGCGTACGAGCGGGTGCTGACGCAGGTGACGCTCTCGTCCGGCGTGTTCGTCGACGCCTGGTTGTACGTCGACCGCGCGATGGCTCCCTAGAGACGTCATCGCCTGAAAACGCCGTCCACAGGCGGCTTTCATGCCGGGTCGCAGTGTCGGTGGGCTCTGGTTGAGTAGGTGCATGCAGAGCACCAGGGCCACCCCGGATCCGCAGGTCACCGACCTGACGGAGCTGGCCGAGAGCGCCCTGCTGGCCGAGGCGACGGAGATCGAGTCGGTGCTCCGGGAGGGCGAGGTGCACAAGCTCCGCATCGCCTACCAGTGGGCCGTCGCCCACCCGGCCCTCGACGCGTGCGAGACACCCGACGGACCCGCGCTGCCGGCTGTCCTGTGCGAACCCGAGACCTTGGGCGGAGCCGGTACGCCGGCGGTGGCGGCGTTCACCGCCGAACCGCTCGCCGTCGCCTTGGGGTGCGCCCCCGCCTCCGTGTCCGGCCTGCTGGCGGACACCCTCGATCTGCACCACCGGCTCCCGCTCCTCTGGGACCACACCCGGGCTCTGCTCGTCCCGGTGTGGAAGGCGCGTCGCGTCGCGTCCCGCACCCGGCACCTGTCCGCCGAAGCCGCACGCTGGGTCGACCGGCAGGTCGCCGGCCGGGTTTCGTCGCTCGGCGTCGCCGCCCTCGACCGGCTCGTCGCCGAGGCCGTGGCCCGGTGCGACGCGGAGGTTCTCGAGCACGCCGAGCGCTATGCCCGTGCCCGGTGGGACGTCGTGCTCCTCCACCCCGACCCGCACCACTACTCGGGCACGTCCGAGCTGCTCGCCACTGGTGACACCCTCGACCTTGCCCGCTTCCACGACGTCGTCTGTGCCGAGGCGGAGGCACTCGCTGCGCTCGGCGACACCGACACACTCGGGGTTCGCAAGGCCAAGGCGCTCGGTGTCATCGCCGACACCCAGGCGCGCCTCGACCTGACCAGCCTCATCGGGTCCACCGACCCCGACGCGTACGACACGGCGCGGCGTGAGGCGCTCGATCGCCGAGACGCCAAGGTCCGGCTCTACCTCCACGCGTCGCTTGCCGACGTCGTCGCCGACGTCACGGGCGCGACCGGCACCGCGGAGGCCCTCGGCCCGGTCACCCTCGATCGGATCCGAGACTGGGCCGGCCGGTCGCGTGTGACGATCCAGCCGGTCCTCCACGTCGCCTCCGACGACCGCTGGTCGGTCGATCGCCACGACCCGCCGCCACGGATGGCCGATCAGGTCCGGCTCCGGGACGAGGCCTGCGTCTTCCCCTGGTGCGGGAGGCCCGCACGGCAGTGCGACCTCGACCACCGCGAGTCCTACAAGGACCCCGGCGACGGCGGACCACCAGGGCAGACCTCGCCCGACTCCCTGGCTCCGTTGTGCCGTCGCCACCACCGCGCCAAGACCGCCGGACACTGGAGCTACGAACGCACCGGCCCCGGCTCCTACCTCTGGACCGCTCCCGGCGGCCTGGTCGTCCTGGTCACACCTCGCGGGACAGTCAGCAGTCCTCGCAGCTCGCGACTTCATCCTCCTCGCACCGGTGCACCGGCGCGACGGAGGCTGGGCCGCGCTCGCGGGTGGCCCGTTCGCGCTCGCTGGTGGTGGCGCCCGCGAGTGGGAGCGCCACGCGTCCTCCACCGGCCGCGCCGTCCCGGACCATCATCGGACCGTGCGCCTCGGCCGGACCGTGCTGATCGTGTGCAGCAGCGCGTCCCGTCGAACCGCGCGCACCTCCCCCAGCCTGACCTCGCACGACCAGCACCTGTCGGTGGCGACGCAGCACGTCGCGTCCCGTACCTCGGCCTCGAGCTGATCCGCGTGCGCGCTCCTGCTCACAACGCTTCCCATGACGTCCTCCCCCGACGTCGCACGACGCGACATCTGCGCCGAGTCTCACCGTGACCGCGGGTCGACCACATCAGCAGTCCTACGGATGTCTGGACCGGTCGGCGACGGTGCCCGCGCGCGAGGAAACTACGTCGCCAGCTCCGCCAGCAGTCCCGGCACCTCGGCGGCCAGCTCGCGGGCGAGGTAGCCGACCGGACCGACGCGCTCGGCGAGTCGGTCGCCGGCTGCGGCGTGCAGGTAGGCGCCCCAGACCGCCGCCTGGGCGGGTTCGGCCCCGCGGCCGAGCAGTCCGGTGACGAGTCCGGCCTGGACGTCGCCGGAGCCCGCGATGCCGAGGCCGGGGTTGCCGCCCTCGACGCGCCACAGCTCGTCCCCGTGGGCGACGACCTTGGTGGGACCGCCGCACAGCACCACGGCGGAGGTGCGCTGCGCGAGGGTCATCGCGTGGTGCTCGAGGTCGGCGTCCACCGCGTCGTCGTCGGCCTCGAGGCAGCGGGCGAGCTCGGTGGGGTTGACGGTGAGCACCACCGTCGCGTCGAGGTCGGCGACCTGCTCGGGATCGCCCGTGACGTACGCCGAGGCCAGGGCGTCGAGGACGACCGTGCCGTCGAGCCGCGACACGACTCGGTCGACGAGGCTCGAGGACGTGTCGGGGTCGGTGAACCCTGATCCGAGGAGGACGGCCCTGCTCCCGTCGGCGCACCCGACGATCCGCTCGGCCTCGGCGATCTCGATGCAGCCGGCCTCGTCCTCGGCGAGGCCGGTCACCATCAGCTCTGGCACCGCGACGGCGAGCGCAGGCCCGCAGGTGCGGGCGGTGGCCAGCCGGATCTTGCCCGCGCCCACCCGGAACGCCGCCTCGACAGCAAGCAGCGCGGCACCCGGTGTCTCGCGGGTTCCGGCGACCACCAGCAGCCGGCCGCGCTCCTCCTTGTCCGACCCCGGTTCGGGCAGCGGCCATCCACGCAGGACGTCGGTGTCGACGACGACCGCGTCAGGCATCGCGAGCCTGGTCGGCGCTGTCGGGTTCCTCGGTCTTCTCGGCCGGCCCGGAGGTCAGGTGGCTGTCGTCGGCGAAGTCCTGCAGGGCGAGCCCTTCGTCGTCCCTGCGGTAGCGCGTCACCGACGCGTTCGGGATCCGCATGGTCCGATCGATCTCGAGCAGGTGCTCCTCGTCGAGCCCCTCGAGCGCGTAGCGGAACGACATGATGACCGCCTGGTGGGTGAACAGCCACACGCGGCGGCCGTCGTACCCCTCGCGCAGGTCGGCCAGCAGGCTGCGCACCCGGAGCACCACGTCGGCCCAGCTCTCACCGGCCGGCGGCTGGTAGTAGAACTTTCCCACGTGCGAGCGACGCTTCGCCTCGTCCGGGTGCTGTGCGCGGATCCCCTTGCCGGTGAGCCCGTCGAAGAGTCCGAGGTCCCGCTCCCGCAGCCGCTCGTCGAGCAGGAATTCGCTGCCCAGGTCGCCCAGCGCGGCACGGGCGGTGTCCGCGGCCCGCCGGTAGGGCGAGCTGACGACGAGGTCGGGCCGCTCGTCCTCGGACAGGCCCGCGACCCATCGTCCGAGCGTCCGCGCCTGCTCCTCACCGTTGGGCGAGAGCTCCACGTCGGCGTCCCGCGCCGACAGCTCGAGCCGGTCGGCGTCCTTGTCGCGAGCGGTGGTGTCAGCGACGTTGCCGACGCTCTCACCGTGGCGCACGAGCACCAGCTCGAGGGGTCCACGACGGCCCTGCAGCACACCAGTGAGCCCCACGGATCCTCCTCGTCGTACGTCGTCTGCCGCCGGGACCGTTACCCCGATGCGCGCAACCGCATGCCGAGCAGTGTCCAGGGAACAGTGTGCCCATGGGCGACCTGCTCGAGACCTACTGCCGCAAGCGGGACTTCGCGCGTACGCCCGAGCCGGCCGGCGCGGTGGCGGCGCGGGAGGGTGCGGCGAGCTTCGTCGTCCAACGGCACCGGGCGAGCCGCCTGCACTACGACCTGCGCTTCGAGATCGACGGGGTGCTGGTCAGCTGGGCGGTCCCGAAGGGACCCACCCTCGACCCGAGCGCGCGTCGGTTGGCGATGCACGTCGAGGACCACCCGCTCGACTACCTCGACTTCGAGGGCGTCATCCCCTCCGGCGAGTACGGCGGCGGCGACGTCATCGTGTGGGACATCGGCACCTGGGAACCGGTGAAGACCGACGACCCGCGCGCGGCGGTCGAGGCCGGCGAGCTGCACGCCGAGGTCCACGGCCAGAAGCTCCGCGGCAGGTTGGTGCTGGTGCGCCGCGACGCCGACGGCAGCGGCGAGCCGTGGATGCTCCTGCACAAGCGCGACGAGCATGCGGTCGACGGGTGGGACCCGGAGGACCATCCGCGCTCGGCCCTCAGCGGCCGCACCAACGACGAGGTGCTGGCCGACCCGCACCGACTCTGGCGCTCGGACCTCCCGGCGAGCGAGGCGGCCATCTCCCTCGTCGCGGAGCCGCTGCCCGACGCCGCGATCGAGGAGCTCGAGTCGTTCGGGAAGCAGGGCACCTGGGAGGTCTTCGGGCGGCGCCTGAAGGTCACGAACCTCGACAAGGAGCTCTTCCCGGGCGATCCGCCGGTGACCAAGCGCGAGCTCCTGGCCTACACCGCGCGGATCGCCCCGACCGCCCTGCCCTACCTCGAGGGCCGAGCCCTCAACATGCACCGCTACCCCGACGGCGCGCAGGCCAAGGGCTTCTGGCACAAGGAGCGTCCGCGACACGCACCGGAGTGGCTCGGCTCGTGGGACAACCCGGACGCCGACGAGGGGGAGACGGAGACGTACGTCGTCGCCGACGAGCCCGCCGCCCTCGTCTGGGCCGCCAACTTCGGAGCCCTCGAGTGGCACCCGTGGACCTCGCGCACCCACGCCCCGCAGGAGCCGACGTACGCCCTCATCGACCTCGACCCGGGCACCGCCACCTCGTGGGAGGACCTGCTGGTGCTGGCCCGGCTGCACCGCACCGCGCTCGACCACCTCGGGGTGACGGCGCGGGCCAAGGTCACGGGCCGGCGCGGGATCCAGGTCTGGGTGCCGGTCGTGGCGGGCTACGGGTTCGACGACACCCGGGCCTGGGTGGAGAAGCTGTCACGCACCGTGGGCAAGGTGGTGCCGGAGCTGGTGAGCTGGAAGTGGGAGGTCAAGGCACGCAAGGGGCTGGCCCGGCTCGACTACACGCAGAACGCGATCAACAAGACGCTCGTGGCGCCCTACTCCCCTCGCCCGGCGCCGGGTGCGCCCGTGTCGGTCCCCATCACGTGGGACGAGCTGGACGACC
Source organism: uncultured Actinomycetota bacterium (assembly GCA_963740115.1). Lineage (GTDB taxonomy): Bacteria > Actinomycetota > Actinomycetes > Propionibacteriales > Nocardioidaceae > Nocardioides. Next base: position 644,493 of record CAVUCQ010000009.1, read on the forward strand.
CCGACCTGCGGCCGGACCGGTGGACCGTCCGCACCGTGCTGGACCGCCTCGCCGAGAGGGGTGATCCGTTCCGGGCGCTGCTCGGCGCCGCCCAGGAGCTGCCCGACCTGGGGTGACCCGGCGATGGGGCGCGGGTAGGGTCCGGGCCGTGCCAGTGACCATCCGCCGGGCCGTCGAGGCCGACGCTCAGGTGCTCAGCCGGTTGGCCGCGGCTCACCTTCCCGCTCGCCTGCACGCCGCAGACGACCGCGGAGACGCTGGCCGCGCACATCGCGGAGCACCTGGACGAGGCAAGCTTCGGGAGACACCTGGCCGACCCGGACCGCATCCTCCTCGTGGCGGAGGACGAGGACGGCGATGCCGTCGGCTACACGATGCTCGTCCGGGGCGAGCCGACCGACGCCGACGTCGAGGCCGCACTGCGCCTGCGTCCGACCGTCGAGCTGGCCCGGTTCTACGTCCATCCCGACCACCACGGCACCGGCACCGCCGGAGCGTTGATGCGCGCGACGCTGGAGGCCGCCGCCGACACCGGTGCGCGAGGAACCTGGCTGGGCGTGAGTGAGGAGAACGGTCGCGCCAACGCCTTCTACGCCCGGCAGGGGTTCGAGCTGGTCGGTCGCAAGCGCTTCCACATCGGCGAGGTGTGGGAGGACGACCACGTGCGCGAACGCGCGCTCTGAGCCGCAGCACAGCGAGCCCCGGCGCGGATCAGGCGTGCGCGCTCCAGCGCCGCCCAGCCTCGTCGGCCGCGGCCGACACGAGGGCCGACAGCTCCGGCCGGTCCGGCACCGTGAACGACACGTAGCCGCCGCGCCCGCCGGCGACGGGCCGGCCGTAGGCCTTCGCGGCCAGCGAGCCGTCGGGCAGCAGCCGCACGTTGAGCGTCTGCAGCTCGAACTCGACCTCGCGACGCGTGTCGCGCCATCGCAGGTTCTCGGGGATGGTCACGTTGATCGCCAGTGCGCTCACGTCGACGTCGGCCATGACCACGAGCCTGCCACTCATCCGTCTGTTCGTCGCGTCGGCGGGGGCATGGCCGTGGTGAGTGCCAGTCCCGACGCCAGCGCCACGCCCCAGGCCAGGAAGAGCGGGTCCCACAGGAAGGCGTGGCCGACCATCCCGGATCGGTCGTAGCCACCGTCCGGGTTGATGACGCCGGCCAGGACGAGGCTGCCCACGACGGTGTTGAGTCCGCCCCAGACGACCAGCACGGCGGCGGCCACCCAGGACAGCGTCCGGGACACCACCGGGGCGGGCCAGCCCTGCGCGTCGGCGACGGCGGGCAGCCAGGCGGTGGCGAGCTTGACCAGGCCGACCGGGACGAGCAACCACTCGAGCCCGGCGAACGTGTCGAGCATGCGGTCACCGAGCGTGGCCAGCAACCACTCCCCGCCGCCTGCCCAGTAGAGGCTGAAGGCGGCGTGCACGCTGCCGAGCACTCCTGCCACGAGGAGCGCGCGGCGACCCGGGCTCGAATCCGTGGCGCAGGGCACGGCCTAGGCGCCGGCCAGCACGACCAGCGCCTGGCGGTAGCCGTCGACGCCCTGTCCCGCGATCGTCGCGGTCGCGTGCGGCTCGACGACGGAGGTGTGCCGGAACTCCTCCGGTCGCTGCCGGGGGTCCGAGATGTGCACCTCGACCAGCGGCGCGGTCAGCTGGGCGCACGCGTCGAACAGCGCCAGCGAGTAGTGCGTCCACGCGCCGGCGTTGAGCACGACGGCCACGCCGTCGTCGGCGGCGGTGTTGAGCCAGTCGAGGAGCTCGCCCTCGTGGTTGGTCTGCCGTACCTCGACGTCCAGGCCGAGCTCGCGGCCCCACTCGACGCACTGGTGGGCGAGCTCGGCGTGCGTCGTCGTGCCGTAGATCTCCGGCTGCCGACGACCGAGGCGCCCGAGGTTGGGGCCGTTGAGCACGAGCACCGTCACGACGTTCCTCCGATCGCCTCGTAGGCCGCGCGCAGGTCGTCCTCGCTCGGCCCGGCCAGGATCCGCGGTGAGGCGAGGTCGTCGAGCACGACGAACCGCAGCTGCGAGCCCCGCGCCTTCTTGTCCACCCTCATCGCGGCGTGCAGGTCGTCGAACGAGGCGGCGTCGTAGTGCGTCGGCAGCCCGACGCGCGCCAGCGTGGCGCGATGCCGCTCGACGACGGCGCGGTCGAGCGACCCGGCACGCGCGGCGAGCTCGGCGACGTAGACGCACCCGATGGCCACCGCCTCGCCGTGCCGGACGGCGTAGTCGCTCGTGCGCTCGATGGCGTGCGCGAGGGTGTGGCCGTAGTTGAGCACCTCGCGGCCCGGGTGCCCGTCGGCGCCGCCGGCCTCCTTGAGGTCGCCGACCACGACGTCGACCTTGACCCGGATCGCCCGCTCCACGAGCTCGCGCAGCTCTGCCGAGCCCGGGGTCAGGTGAGCGGGGTCGGTGCGCTCGACGAGGTCGAGGATGGCCGGGTCGGCGATGAAGCCGCACTTGACCACCTCGCCCAGGCCGGCGACCAGCTCGGCGTGCGGCAGCGAGTCGAGCAGGGACAGGTCGCAGAGCACGCCGGCGGGCTCGTGGAAGGAGCCGACCAGGTTCTTGCCCGCACCGGTGTTGATGCCGGTCTTGCCGCCGACCGCGGCGTCGACCATCGCCAGCAGCGTGGTCGGCACGTGCACGACGCGTACGCCGCGCAGCCAGGTGGCGGCGACGAAGCCGCCGAGGTCGGTGGTCGCTCCCCCGCCCACCGTGACGACTGCGTCGGACCGGGTGAACCCGGCCTCCCCCAGCGCCTCCCAGCAGTCGGAGGCGACCGGAGCGGTCTTGGCGCGCTCGCCCTCGGGGAGTCCCAGCGCCAGCACGTCGTAGTGCTCGACGAGCGAGTCGACGATCGGGTCGGCGAGCGCCCCCAGCGACCCGGCGTAGAGCACGGCGACGCGCTCGACCGACCCGCCGAGGAGCGCGGGCAGCCGCCCGCCCAGTCCGTGGCCGACGACGACGTCGTAGGGCGATGCGCCGCCGACGTGGAGCACGGTGTCCGAGGCGGTCATCCCAGGAGCTCCCGGACCTCGGCCGCGACCTCGTCGGGTGTGCGGCCGTCGGTGTCGACCACGTGGGTGGCCACCGACTCGTAGAGCGGCGTGCGCTCGTCGAGCAGGACCTTGATCCGCGACCGCACGTTGCCGAGCAGCATCGGACGGCCGACGCCGAGGCCGACCCGCTTGACGGCGTCGGACAGGCCGACCCGCAGGAACACCACGGGCACGTCAGCGAGGAGCTCGCGGGTCTCGGCCCGCATCACGGCGCCGCCACCGAGCGCCAGCACCCCGTCGTGCTCGGCCAGCGCGGACGCCACGGCGTCGGCCTCGAGCTCGCGGAAGTGGTCCTCGCCCGACTCCACGAAGATGTCGGAGATCTCGCGGCCGGTGGCCGCGACGATGTCGGCGTCGGTGTCGCGCACCGGCACCGCCCACGCCTCGGCGAGCAGCCCGGCGACCGTCGTCTTGCCGGCGCCCATCGGACCGACCAGCACCACGCGAGGCGGCATCAGCGGTACCGCAGCGTGTCGAGGTAGGCCTCGGCGTTGCGCCGCGTCTCCTGGACGGAGTCGCCGCCGAACTTCTCCACCACCGCGTCGGCCAGCACCAGCGCGACCATGGCCTCCGCCACGATGCCCGCCGCGGGCACGGCGCACACGTCGGAGCGCTGGTGGTGGGCGACGGTGGCCTCACCGGTCGCGACGTCGACGGTGCGCAGCGCCTTGGGCACGGTCGCGATCGGCTTCATCGCCGCGCGCACGCGCAGGACCTCACCGGTCGACATGCCGCCCTCCGTGCCGCCCGAGCGGCCCGACGTACGCCGCAGCGCCCCGTCGGTCGTCACGATCTCGTCGTGCGCCAGCGAGCCCGGCGTGTCGGCGAGCTCGAAGCCGTCGCCGACCTCGACGCCCTTGATGGCCTGGATGCCCATCAGCGCGCCGGCAAGCCGGGCGTCGAGCCGGCGGTCCCAGTGGACGTGCGAGCCGAGGCCCGGCGGCAGCCCGTGGACGACCACCTCGACGACGCCGCCGAGGGTGTCGCCGTCCTTGTGGGCCTGGTCGATGCGGGCCACCATGGCGGCGCTCGCGTCGGGGTCGAGGCACCGCACCTCGTCGCCGTCGAGCCGCGCGACGTCGTCGGGACCAGGCACGACCCCGGCGGGCGCCTTCACGCCGCCGAGCGAGACCACGTGGGAGACGATCCGCGCACCGACGGCCTGCTCGAGGAAGTTGGACGCCACGCGACCGAGGGCCACCCGGGCCGCGGTCTCCCGGGCCGACGCGCGCTCGAGGATCGGGCGGGCCTCGTCGAAGGCGTACTTCTGCATCCCGACCAGGTCGGCGTGGCCGGGGCGCGGACGGGTCAGCGGGGCGTTGCGCGCCAGCGCCTCGAGCTCCACGGGGTCGACCGGGTCGGCCGACATGACCTTCTCCCACTTCGGCCACTCGGTGTTGCCCACCTCGATGGCCACCGGGCCGCCCTGGGTCTCACCGTGGCGGACGCCGCCCAGGACGCGGATCGCGTCCTGCTCGAACTTCATCCGGGCGCCGCGGCCGTAGCCGAGCCGCCTCCGGGCGAGCGAGTCGGCGAGGTCGTCGGTCGTCACGCGGACGTGAGCGGGCAGCCCCTCGAGGATCGCCACCAGCGAGGGACCGTGGGACTCGCCTGCTGTGAGCCATCGGAGCATGCGTGAAGTCTGTCAGCCCCAGATGCGCCCGGCGACCGAGGTCCCCCAGACGAGACCCACGAGCGCCCCGATCACCATGAACGGCCCGAACGGGAACGACTTCTTCAGCATCCCGCGGTCGCGGCGCACGATCGCGAGGCCGAGGGCGGGCACCGCGAAGGCGATGAAACCGGTCCACAGCCCGACCGCGAGGGCTCCCCAGCCCACCCAGCCGAGCACCAGCCCGACCGGTGCGGCCAGGCGTACGTCGCCGAAGCCCATGCCCGCCGAGCGCAGGAACCACAGCAGCCAGAAGAACGAGCGGGCCACGACCATGGCCAGCAGCGCCCGCACCAGCGCCTCGCGCTCGCCGGCCGCCAGGCCGACCATCGTGACCGCGACGATCGCCGCCAGCGTCGCCGGCACGACGATCCTGCGCGGCAGCAGGCGGGTGTGCCAGTCGATGACCGACAGGGCGACCGCGACCGGCGTGAGCGGGACCAGCCACAGCAAGGACCAGTCGAGCCCCGTCGCGGCTCCGAGCAGGCCGCCGCACACGCCGGAGACGACCGCGCTGCGCCAGCCCAGGCCGGGCCGCGCGGCGATGTCGGCATAGAGCATCTTGGGCGGCTCGTCGTCCGCGACCAGGTCGGACTCGTCCTCGGTGCGGGGCGTGGTCTCCGGCACCGGCTCCGGCACGGGCTTCGGCTCGGGCTCGGGCACCCGCCGGACGAGCGTCGGCACCAGAAGTCCGCCGAGGGCTGCGACGAGTGCGCTGATCAGGGTGGCCAGCACGGTGTCGTTCACGCGGTGCTCCGTCCGACGAGGGCCTGCCGGCCCGCCGCTCTCATGGCCTCCAGCGGTGCGGGGAGGCCGGTGAACAGGTCGAACTGCAGGGCGGCCTGGTGGACGAGCAGGTCCAGGCCACCCACCAGCGTGCGACCGGCCGCCGACGCGGCCAGCGGCGTCGGCCAGGGGTCGTACAGGGCCTCGAAGACGACGGGCACCGCGCCGCACCGGGCGACCAGTTCGTCGGTCTGCGCCACCGCGGGGATGGTCGAGACCACGATGTCGGCGAGCACGTCGCGGGTGTCGTCCAGCGTCCCGATCCGCACCTCGACGCCCGCGGGGCGCGCCCGCAGCACGTCCGCGGTCTCCGCCGCCCGCGCCGGGTCCCGCACCAGCAGGTCGACGGAGGTCACGCCGAGGTCGAGCAGCGCCAGCCCGATCGACGTGGCGGTGGCTCCCCCACCGAGGATCGCCGCGGACCGCAGCGGCAGCGTCGTACGCTCGCGGATCGCGGCAGCCGCGCCGGGCAGGTCGGTGTTGTCACCGACCCGCTCGCCGTCCTCCAGCACGAGCGTGTTGACCGCGCCGGCCGTCCGGGCGCGGTCGGTCAGCCGGTCCGCGAGGCCCAGAGCCTCACGCTTGAGCGGCATGGTCAGCGACAGGCCCCGCCAGTGGCGTCCCAGGGCGTCCACGAACGCCGACAGGTCGCCGGCCGGCACGCGGTGCGCGTCGTAGGTCCAGTCCAGCCCGAGCTCGGCGTAGCCGGCGCGGTGCAGCACCGGCGAGAGCGAGTGCGCGATCGGGTCGCCCAGCACCGCACATCGGCGCGCACCTCCACCCGCCGCGCCCGGCCCGTCGCTCACCTCAGCATCGGTCCGAGGTGTCGCAGTAGGCCTTGTACTCGTCGCGTCCCTCGAGGAACCCGTCGTAGTCCTCGTAGAACTTGGTCTCGCCGGTCGAGAGGTCGACGGTGACGTAGTAGTACCAGTCACCGTCGGCCGGGTTGGCTGCCGCGGCGATGGCGTCGTCGCCCGGCGCCTCGATCGGGGTGGGCGGGAGGCCGGCGTTGATCCGCGTGTTGTAGGGAGTGTCCTCGGCGAGCTGCTCGGGCGTCAGCTCGGTCGACCCGGGTGAGAGTCCCAGCCCGTAGGCGATCGAGGCGTCGATCCCCAGCGTCCCGTTGGTGCCGCCCTGGTCGCCGGGACCGTCGAGGCGGTTGTAGATGACGCGGGAGATCTTCGGCATGTCGTCGCCGCGACCCTCGGCCTCGATGAGCGAGGCGATGATCATCAGCTCGGCGGGCGTGTGGCCGAGCTCGGCCGCCTTGGCCTCGAGGTCTGCTGCGTCGGCGGCCTCACGCCACCGGCTGACCATCGTCTTGAGGATGCCGACGGGCTTCATGCCCGGCTTGATCTCGTAGGTCGCCGGGAACAGGTAGCCCTCGGCGTTGCCGTTGGCGTAGTCGGGCAGGCCGAGCTTGTCGGGCTGCTGGAGGGCGCGGTTCCACGCCTCCTCGGGGAACTCGGTGTTCTCCGCGAGCGTGGAGACGATCTCGGTGAGCCGAAGCCCCTCGGGCACGGTGACGGTCGGGTAGCCGATGAGGTTGTCGGGGTCGATGAGGACCTCGAGGGCGTCGGCCGCCTTCATCTCCTTCTGGAGCTCGTAGGCACCGACCTGGATCCCCGAGGAGGCGGGCTCGCTCGCGGCCGCGTCGATGAACGCCTGCACGGACTTGGTGACGCCCTCGGCCTTGAGGTTGCGGCCCATCTGGGCGACCGTGTCGCCCTCGTTGACGGTGAACTCGACCGAGCCGGTGCCGGGACCGGGGTAGTCGTCCGGGCCCTGGAACTGGTCGGAGACCCAGTCGACACCGCGGGTCAGCGCGAACCAGAAGCCGCCGACCAGCACGACGAGCGCGATGAGGACGGCCAGGCACCCCTTGGCGCCGCGGCCCTTGCGCCGCTTGCCCCCGGGGACGTAGTCGTCGTCGGCGTCCTGCTCGACGTCGTCCTGCTCGACCTGGTCGTGCTCACTCATCTGCCACCTCGACGATCTCTCCCGGTGCCCGCCCGCTCGACCGCTCCGTGTCGAGCGCAGTCTGCAGGATCAGCACCGCCGCTGCCTGGTCCACCACGGCGCGTCGCTTGGCGCCGTGTCGACCCTGCTCGCGCAGCATCGACTCGGCCGAGACCGTGGTCAGTCGTTCATCACACAGCCTGACGGGTACGGGTGCAACTCGGCGCGCCAGCCGCGCGGCGAAGTCGCGGGCCTTCTGCGCGGCAGGGCCCTCGGTGCCGCTGAGCGAGCGTGGCAGCCCGACCACCACCTCGACGGGCTCCAGCTCGGTGACCAGCTGCGCGAGGCGTCGTACGTCTCCCCGGCCGGTCCGCACCGTCTCGACGGGGGTCGCGAGGAAGCCGGAGGGGTCGCTGCGGGCGACGCCGATCCGCGCGTCACCCGGGTCGATGCCCAGCCGCACCCCGAACCGCACGCTCAGCCCTGGCCGACCCGCGAGGCCACTTCGCCCGTCACCAGCGTGAGCGCCTCGTCGATGCGCGACGCGTCGGTGCCGCCGCCCTGGGCGACGTCGTCCTTGCCACCGCCCTTGCCACCCAGCAGCGGGCCGACGACGCGCACCAGCTCGCCGGCCGACAGGCCGCGGGCGCGGGCTTCGTCGTTGGTCGCGGCCACGACCGACACCTTGGCGGCACCGCCGCCGTCGGACTGGCTGCCGATGACCACGACCACGCCGGGCTCGCCCTGCGGCAGCCGGCCGCGCACGTCCATCGCGAGCTGGCGTACGTCGGCTCCGGACGCGCCGTCGGCACGGTGGGCCACGACCTTCACCGGGCCGACCTGCGTCGCCCCGGCGGCGAGCTCGGCGCTCGCGCCCAGCAGCTGGGTCAGGCGCAGCCTCTCGAGCTCCTTCTCCGCCGCCTTGAGACGTTCGGTGAGGCCCTGGACCCGGCCGACCAGGTCGTCGGGCTGGGTCTTGAGGAGGCCGGTCAGCTGCGCCACGACGTCACGCTCGCGGGCGAGGTAGCCGAAGCCCTCGACGCCGGTCAGCGCCTCGATGCGGCGGTTGCCCGACCCGACGCTCATCTCGCCGGTCACCACGACGGTGCCGATCTGCGACGAGTGGTCGACGTGCGTGCCGCCGCAGAGCTCGCGCGACCACGGGCCGCCGATCTCCACGACCCGCACCTTGGTGTTGTCGTAGGTCTCGCCGAAGAGCGCGATCGCGCCCCACTCCTTGGCCTGCTCGAGCGTCATGTAGTCCCACGCCACCGGCAGGTCGGCCCGAAGCGCCTGCTGCGAGACCTGCTCGATCTCGCGGACCTGCTCGGGGCTCAGCCCGCGGGTCCACCCGAAGTCGAGGCGGAGGTAGCCCGGACGGTTGTAGGAGCCGGACTGCAGGGCGGTCGGGCCGAGCACCTCGCGCAGCGCCGCGTGCACGACGTGCGTGCCGGAGTGGGCCTGGCGGGCGCCGGTGCGCCACTCGGGGTCGACGCGGGCGTGCACGAGCCTCGACGGATCGAGCTCACCCTCGGTCACGCGCACCTGGTGCACGACCAGGCCCTTGATCGGCCGCTGCACGTCGACCACCTCCAGGCGTCCCCCGTCGAAGACGACCGTGCCGGCGTCGGCCACCTGGCCGCCGGACTCGGCGTAGAAGGGCGTGCGGTCCAGGACGAGCTCGCCGACCTCACCCTCCGCGAGGCGCGGCACCGCGGACCCGCCGCTGAGCAGCGCCAACGGCCGCGACTCCGTCTCGAGCGTCTCGTAGGCCAGCCACTCCGTGGGGCCGAACTCGTCGAGGATGCCGCGGTAGACGGCCGTGTCGCCGTGCGCGCCCTTCTTGGACCGGGCGTCGGCCTTGGCGCGCTCGCGCTGCTCGGCCATCAGGCCGCGGAAACCCTGCTCGTCGACCTGCAGTCCCTGCTCGGCAGCCATCTCGAGGGTCAGGTCGATCGGGAAGCCGTAGGTGTCGTGCAGCGCGAACGCCCGCTCGCCCGACAGCGTCGAGCCACCGGAGGACTTCACGTCGCCCGCGGCGAGGTCGAAGATCTGGGTGCCGGCCTGGAGCGTCTTGCGGAAGGCGTCCTCCTCGGCGAACGCGACCTGGGAGATGCGCGGCCAGTCGGTGAGGAGGTTGTCGTAGGTCTCGCCCATCCGGTCGCGGGAGACCGGCATCAGCTCGGGCAGGACCCGGTCGTCGCAGCCGAGCAGCCGCATGGAGCGCACCGCCCGGCGCAGCAGGCGGCGCAGGACGTAGCCCCGCCCGTCGTTGCCCGGGGTCACCCCGTCCCCGATGAGCATCATCGAGGAGCGGACGTGGTCCGCGACGACCCGGAACCGGACGTCGTCGTCGTGATCCGCGCCGTAGCGCTTTCCGGTCAGCTCCTCGGCCCTGGCGATCACGGGGTAGACCACGTCGATCTCGTACATGTTCTGCTTGCCCTGGAGGAGCAGGGCGACCCGGTCGAGGCCCATGCCGGTGTCGATGTTGCGCTTCGGCAGCGCGCCGGAGATGTCGAAGTCCTCCTTCGACCGCACGGCGGAGAGCTCGTCCTGCATGAAGACCAGGTTCCAGATCTCGAGGAGCCGGTCCTCGAGCTCGAACGGCATGTCGGGGCCCAGCGTGGCCGCGTCGAAGTCCGGTCCGAACTCGGGGCCGCGGTCGTAGAGGATCTCCGAGCACGGCCCGCCCGGGCCGGGCACGCCCATCGACCAGTAGTTCTCCTTGTTGCCGAGCTGGACGATGCGCTCCTTGGGCAGGCCGGTGATCTTCATCCAGTGACCGATCGCCTCGTCGTCCCCGACGAGCACGGACGGGTAGAGGCGCGACTCGTCGAGTCCGTAGCCGCCGTCGGCGACCGGCTTGGTGAGGAGGTCCCAGGCCAGCTCGACGGCGCCCTCCTTGAAGTAGTCGCCGAAGGAGAAGTTGCCGCACATCTCGAAGAAGGTGCCGTGCCGGGTGGTCTTGCCGACGTCCTCGATGTCGGGGGTGCGGATGCACTTCTGCACACTCGTGGCGCGGTCCCAGGGCGGGGTCTCCTGCCCGAGGAAGTAGGGCTTGAAGGGCACCATGCCGGCGTTGACGAACAGCAGGTTGGGGTCGTCGGCGAGCAGGGAGGCGGAGGGCACCACGGCGTGGCCGGCCGCCTCGAAGTGCGCGAGGAAGCGGCGGCGGATCTCGGCGGTGTCCATCAGTGCGGGTCCTTCGGTGTCTCGGTGGCGGTGAGCTCGGGCAGCCCGTCCCTGGGTGCAGTGGGCCTGAGGCCGAGCTGCTCGCGCAACTGGGTTTCGCGCTCGGTGCGCCCCTGCTGGACCTCCTCGGCGAAGAGCCGGGCACCGACCTGCCAGCCGCGCAGGCGGTCGCGGAGCCCGTCAGCGGTCAACGCCTCTGCGGCACGGCGGGCGCGGGCAGCGGCGTACACCCCGACCCCCGCCCCGGCCACGAACCAGAGTGGGCGTCCCATCAGGCCACGTCCTCCCCGGCCGCGACACGGTCACCGGCACTCGCGGCGCGCTCGCGGGCACGGTACTCGCGGAGCGCCTGCTTGGTCTCGGCCCGCCGGGCACGCCCGGTGCGCCGGACTTCCTGGCGGACCTCGAAGCGGATCCGGTTGCGGTTCTCGGGCGACAGCGCCCGGCGCAGGCCATGGGTCCACGACGCCGCCTTCACGACGGTCTCGCGGGCCACGATGTCGGCGAACAGGCGACCGTCGATGTCCCGGGCCACGGGCACGTCGGCCCGCTCGGGACCGTTGAGCTGCGTGATGACGTAGGTGCTGGGGCCGGCGTCGGTCGCCGGCGGCCGGACGTCGGTGCCCCGCTCCTCGAGGACCGCCACGCGCTCGGCGAGCGACGCGACCAGCCCGTCCGCGCGAGCCGCGCGCCGCTGTGCGCGGACGGCGACGACCACCGCTACCAGCGCCAGCCCGATCACGAGGGCGCCGGTCGCGGCCAGCCAGGCCTGCTCGGTCGTCACGGCGCCGAGCCTACAAGCCTCATGGGATGGCGAGGTCACCCGCCGGTCGCACCCGCAGCCACCGGTAGCCGTAGCCGTCGAGCGCCACCTTGGTGGTGGCCTCGCCGGTCACCACGTCCTCCGACATCAGGTCCACCGCCTCGAGGTCGTCACCGCGCGGGTCGACGGGGACCTCCACGGTGACGGGCACCGCGGCCAGGTTGTGCACGGTGAGGACAGCGGACCCGTCCAGCTCGCACCGCTGCACCAGCACGCTCCGCTCCGGCTGGTCCACGACGCTCCAGGTGCCCCAACCGAGCTCGGGGCACGTACGCCGGATGCTGATGAGCTTGCGCATGAAGCTCCACAGCGAGTCGGGGTCGTGCATCTGCGCGACGACGTTGACGTGCTCCGGCCCGCACGCGTCGGTGACGACGGGCTGGATCAGCTTGCCGGGGGCTGCGGTGGAGAAGCCGCCGTTGCGCCCCGCGCTCCACTGCATCGGGGTGCGGACCGCCATGCGGCCGTCCACCGCGAGGTCCTCCCCCATGCCGATCTCCTCGCCGTAGTAGAGCGTCGGCGTGCCGGGCTGCGAGAACATCAGGCTGTATGCCATCCGGATCCGCCGCGGGTCGCCTCCGAGCATGCCCGGCAGGCGACGCTTGAGCCCGCGGTCGAACACCTGCATCTCAGGATCGGGCCCGAAGGCGGCGAACACCTCCTCGCGCTCCGCGTCGCTCAGCTTGTCGAGGGTCAGCTCGTCGTGGTTGCGCAGGAACGTCGCCCACTGGCACGTCTCGTCGATCGCCGGGCGCTGCCTCAGCGCCTTGACGAGCGGGCGCGCGTCCTCACGAGCGAGGGAGAGGTAGGTGGCCTGCATGCCGATGAAGTCGAACTGCATCTGCAGCTCGTTGGCGGCCTTGCCGCCGAAGAAGGCCCGCTGCTGCGGGTGGGGGAGATTGACCTCCCCGAGCATCATCGACCAGCCGGTCCTCCGGTTGAGGAAGGCGCGGATCGTGCGCATCAGCTCGTGCGGGTCGACGGTGTGCGCCGGGTCGCCGGCGTTCTTGGCGTGCTGCTCCAGGAACGGGATGCCGTCGACCCGGAAGCCGTCGAACCCGAGCTCGAGCCAGAAGCCGACGACGCGCAGGATCTCGTCGACGACGGCCGGGTTGGCGAGGTTGAGGTCGGGCTGGTGCTTGTAGAAGTTGTGCAGGTACCACTCGCCGGTGCGGGCGTCGAGCTCCCAGATGGAGTCCTCCTGGTCGGGGAAGACGACCATCTCCGACGTGTCCGGCGGCTCCGTGTCGCGCCACACGTAGTAGTCGCGGTAGCGGTTGGTCGTGCTGCGCCGCGACGCCCGGAACCACGGGTGCCGGTCGGAGGTGTGGTTGACCACGAGGTCGGCGATCACGTTGATGCCCCGGTCGTGGGCGGTGCGGATCACCTCGACCAGCTGCCCGTGGTTGCCCAGGCGGGAGTCGACCCCGTAGAAGTCGGTCACGTCGTAGCCGTCGTCGCGGTCGGGGCTCGGGTAGAACGGCATCAGCCACAGGCAGGTGATACCGAGCTCGGCCAGGTAGTCGATGCGTTCGGCCAGACCGCCGAGATCACCCACGCCGTCGCCGTCGGAGTCGTAGAAGGTCTCGATGTCGAGGCAGTAGATGACCGCGCTCTTCCACCACAGGTCGCTCGTGTCGGTGACTCTCACGCCCTCACACAAGCAGACGGAGCCGCCGGTCGTCAGCCCCTCAGGGCTGGAAGGACGTCCTTGCCGAAGGCGTCGATGAAGCCGGCCTGCTCCTGGCCGACGAAGTGGAGGTAGATGTCGTCGAAGCCCACGGCCGCCAGCTCGGCGATGCGGTCGCGGTGCCACGACAGGTCGTGGGACACCTCGACGGAGCGGCGTACGGCCTCGATGTCGACGTGCTCGGCCATCACGTCGAAGCCCTCCGGAGTCTCGGTGTCCCAGTTGACCGGCTCCGTGAAGACGTTGCTGCGCCACTGGTCGAAGGCGATGGCGTCGGCCGCCTCGCGGGTCGGCGCCCACGACAGGTGGACCTGGAGGGCGAGCGGTCCGCGACCGCCCGCGTCGCGGTAGGCCGACACGATGTCTCGGAGCACGTCGACGGGCTGGTTGATCGTGACGAGCCCGTCGGCCCATGCGGCCACCCTCCCGGCGGACGCCACGGACACGGCAGGTCCGATCAGGCGAGGGCGCACCGCCGGGATGTCCCACAGGCGGGCCCGGTCGACGGTGACGAGACCGTCGTGCGTGACCTCCTCGCCGTCGAGGAGGCGCTGGATCACGTCGACGCACTCCTCGAGGCGCCGGGTGCGCACCTCCTTGCGGGGCCAGCGCTCGCCGGTGATGTGCTCGTTGCTGGCCTCCCCGCTTCCCAATGCGGTCCAGAAGCGACCCGGGAACATCTCCCCGAGGGTCGCGATCTTCTGGGCGACCACGGCGGGGTGGTAGCGCTGCCCCGGGGCACAGACGCAACCGAGCTCGAGCCCGGTCCGGGCGAGCGCGGCGCCCAGCCAGGACCAGGCGTAGCCGGAGTGGCCCTGCCTGCTGCTCCAGGGACCGAAGTGGTCCGAGCACATGGCCATCTCGAAGCCGGCCCGCTCGGCGTGCTCGACGTCGGTCAGCAGCTGTGACGGAGCGATCTGCTCGTGGGAGGCGTGGAATCCGAGGCGCATCGCCCCACCGTAGACGGGTCAGCGACCCCGGACAATGCGTCGCACCCGTTCCCAGCGCTCCTTCACGGCGGCCTCGGCGCCCAAGGAGGTGGGCCGGTAGTAGGCCGCGTCTGCCAGCTCGTCGGGGGCGTACTGCTGCTCGGCGATGCCATAGGGCTCGTCGTGGCTGTAGACGTAGGGCCTGGGCGCACCAGAGCTGTGGCCCAGCTTCGCCGCGCCGGCGTAGTGCCCGTCGCGCAGGTGCGGCGGGACCGCACCGATCTTCCCGGCGCGTACGTCGGCCTGGGCGGCGTCGATCGCCATGATCACGGCGTTGGACTTGGGCGCCACGGCCAGCGCGATCGTCGCCTGGGCCAGGTTGAGGCGCGCCTCCGGCATCCCGATCAGCTGCACCGCCTGGGCGGCCGCCACTGCCGTCGGCAAGGCGGTCGGGTCGGCCAGGCCGATGTCCTCGCTGGCGCTGATCACCAGCCGGCGCGCGATGAAGCGAGGGTCCTCGCCGGCCTCGATCATCCGCGCGAGGTAGTGCAGGGCGGCGTCCACGTCGGAGCCGCGGATCGACTTGATGAAGGCCGAGATGACGTCGTAGTGCTGGTCGCCCTGGCGGTCGTAGCGCACGGCCGCCTGGTCCACGGCGGTCTCCGCCGTGGCGAGGTCGATGACCAGCGTGTCGGCGCCCGACCCCGTCGAGGCCGAGGCGGCTGCCCCCGCGGCCGCCTCGAGGTAGGTCAGCGCCCGACGGGCGTCGCCCCCGGCGAGGCGCACGAGGTGGGCCCGCGCGTCGTCGTCGAGCTCGGCGCGACCGGCGAGCCCACGTTCGTCGGTCAGCGCCTGATCGATGACCTCGGCGACGTCCTCGTCGGTGAGCGACTGCAGGCGCAGCAGCAGGCTGCGCGACAGCAGCGGGCTGATGACGGAGAAGAACGGGTTCTCCGTGGTGGCGGCGATGAGCGTGACCCAGCGGTTCTCCACCCCGGGCAGGAGCGCGTCCTGCTGCGCCTTGGTGAAGCGGTGCACCTCGTCGACGAAGAGCACCGTCTCCTGGCCGCCCCGCGCGAGCTCGGCCCGGGCACCGTCGATCGCCGCCCGGACCTCCTTGACGCCCGCCGCGACGGCCGACACCTCGACGAAGCGCCGCCTGGTCTGCTGGCTGACGATCGCGGCGATGGTCGTCTTGCCGGTGCCCGGCGGTCCCCAGAGCAGCAACGACATCGACTGGTCGCCCTCGACGAGCCGACGCAGCGGCGAGCCGACCGCGCGCAGCTGCTGCTGACCGACCAGCTCGTCGATGGTGCGCGGGCGCATCCGGACCGCCAGCGGCGCCGACGCGTGCGTGTTGGCGCCGAGCGACCCCGCGCCGGGATCCGTCCCTGCTCCGTACGCGGGTCCGGGCGCGGGTCGACCCGCGCCCGGAACCTCGAACAAGCCGTCCACGACGGTGAGTATCCCCTGCGGGACCACACCGCGGGACGCCGGTCGGCCCACGGGCCTCAGGCGCCGGTGGTCTGCTTGGTCTTGAGGTCGTACCAGGTCTTCTCGAAGCCGGGGATCGTCAGCTGCGTGTTGGTCGGCGAGGCACCGGGGACCGGGCTGCCCTGGTCGTCGACGCCGAGCAGCGACGTCGTGACCGGGGTGGCGGGGTGGGCACCCAGCTCGCCGGCGAAGTGGCACGCGACCTTGTGCCGCGGGCCGATCTGGAGCAGCGGTGGCTCGACCTTCGCGCAGATCTCCTGCGCGAACTGGCAGCGCGTGCGGAACCGGCAACCCGAGGGCGGGTTGATCGGGCTCGGCACGTCCCCCTCGAGGCGGATGCGCTCACGACGCCCGCCGATCGCGGCCTGCTTCACGTCGGGCACCGCGGACAGCAGCGCCTGCGTGTACGGGTGGTGCGGGCGGCCGTAGATGATGTGGCGGTCACCGATCTCCACGATCTTGCCGAGGTACATCACGGCGATCTCGGGGCAGAAGTGGCGCACGATCGCCAGGTCGTGGGCGATGAAGAGGAACGCCACGTCGAACTCGGCCTGGATGTCCTGGAGCAGGTTGACGACCTGCGCCTGGATCGACACGTCGAGGGCCGAGACCGGCTCGTCTGCCACGAGCATCTTCGGGTTCAGGGTGAGGGCCCGCGCGATGCCGATGCGCTGGCGCTGGCCCCCGGAGAACTCGTTGGGGTAACGGTTGTAGTGCTCCGGGTTGAGCCCGACGACCTCCAGCAGCTCCCGGACACGCGGCAGCACCTTGTTCTTCGGCACGATCTTGTGGACCTCGAGCGGCGCGCCCACGATCGTGCCGACGGTGTGCCGGGGGTTGAGCGAGGTGTAGGGGTCCTGGAAGATCATCTGCACGTCGCGGCGCAGCGGCTTCATCTCGCGGCTGGACAGCTTGGCCAGGTCGTGTCCCTCGAACATCATCGAGCCGCCGGTCGGCTTGTAGAGCCGGGTGATCAGACGACCCGTGGTCGACTTGCCACAGCCGGACTCACCCACCAGTCCGAGCGAACCGCCCTTGGGCACCTCGAAGGAGATGCCGTCGACCGCCTGGACGTGGCCGATGGTCCGGCGCACGATCCCTGACGAACGCACCGGGAAGTACATCTTGAGGTTGTCGACCGTCAGGACCGCCGGGGCGTCGGGGTCGAGCTCGGTCGCCGTGTGGCCGTGCTCGGCCACGGTGGCGAAGTCGAGGCTCCCGACGCCGACCTCGTGCGAGCCGTAGGCGTCACTGGTGTCCTCGGTGAGCCCGCGCTCCCCCGTCTCGGCGGCGTTGGCGCCCACCTCGGTGGGCTGGATCTGGGCCTCGGCGTTGGGGTCCTGCGTCATCGGGTCTCCTCGACCAGGTCGGGGGCGATCTCAGGCAGGACCTCGGTCCGGTAGACCGTCACGGGGTCCGCGAGGTGGCAGCGCTTGAGATGGGCCGTGCCGGAGCTGGCCGGCAACAGCTCCGGGAGCTGGGTGCGGCACAGGTCGCCGGGGACCTTGTCGGAGTGCACGCACCGGGGGTGGAAGGAACAACCCGGCGGGGGCCGCAGCAGGCTGGGCGGGTTTCCAGGGATCGGGATGAGTCTGGCGTCGGTGGAGGCACTGACGTCGGGGATGCTGGAGAGCAGGCCCCACGTGTAGGGCATCTCCGGCGAGGTCAGGATCTGCTTGGTCGTGCCGAACTCGACGCACCGACCGGCGTACATCACGAGGACGTCGTCGGCCATCTCGGCGATGACGCCCAGGTCGTGGGTGATGATGATGACGGCCGAGTGGAACTCGCGCTGCAGGTCCTGAAGCAGGTCGAGGATCTGCGCCTGGACCGTCACGTCGAGCGCCGTCGTCGGCTCGTCGGCGATGAGCAGCGACGGGTCGTTGATGAGGCCCATCGCGATCATGGCGCGCTGGCGCATGCCGCCGGAGAACTGGTGCGGGAAGTCGTCCACGCGGCGGTCGGGCTGCGGAATGCCGACGCGGTCGAGCATCTCGATGGCCTTGCGGCGCGCGTCGCGCTGGGAAGCGCTCGAGTGGTGGACGAGGTAGGCCTCCTCGAGCTGCGCGCCGATCTTGTAGAAGGGGTGCAGGGCGGCGAGGGCGTCCTGGAAGATCATCGCCATCGAGTTGCCGCGCAGGGCGCGCATGCGCGACTCGGCCAGGCCGACGACCTCGGTGCCGCCGACGCGGATGGACCCGGAGATCTGGGCCGACTTCGCGTCGTGCAGGCCCATCACGGCCATGCTGGAGACGGACTTGCCCGATCCGGACTCACCGACGATGCCGAGGGTCTTGCCTCTCTCGACCACGTAGGAGAGACCGCTCACCGCGGTGACGGGCCCGTCCGAGGTCGGGAAGGTGACCTTCAGGTCCTCCACCTGGAGGTAGGGCCCGTCGGCCGCGTCGTTCTCGACGGCGGACGTCTGGGTCATGGGAACGCTGGTCACGAAAGTCTCACCCTCGGGTCAAGGACGCTGTAGATCACGTCGACGAACAGATTGGCGAGGATCAGGATCACGGCGCTGAAGAGCGCGGTCGCCATCACCACCGGAAGGTCACGGCCCTGGACTGCCTCCAGGCTCCACCACCCGATGCCCTGGATCTCGAAGATCCGCTCGGTGAAGATGGTGCCGGCCAGCAGGGTGCCGAAGTCGATGCCGAAGATCGTCACGACCGGCACCAGCGCGGCGCGCAGGCCGTGCTTGTAGACGACCGTCCGTGATCGGAGGCCCTTGGCCTTGGCCGTCCGGATGTAGTCCTCGCTCAGTGCCTCGACCATCGCTCCGCGCGTGAACCGCGTGTACTGGGTGCAGCCGAAGATGCCGAGGGCCACCCACGCCAGGAACAGCCCGCTGAACCACTTGGCTGGCCCGTACTCCGTGATCGGGAAGTAGCCGGTGTCGCTGAACAGCGGGATCTCGAACGTGATCGTGAGGTAGAGCCACGTCAGCAGGGCGAACAGGTAGTAGGGGATCGAGCTGATGAACAGGAAGCTCGAGACCAGGGCCTTGTCGGACACGGTTCCGCGGCGTCTCGCTGCGGCGACGCCGATGGGTACCCCGAACATGAGGTAGAGGAACGCTCCACCGATGGCTATCGAGAACGTGGCGGGGATGCGCGAGACCAGCTCCTCGGCGACCGGCTCCTTGGTGCGGAAGCTCACGCCGAGGCACGGTGCGCCGCACTCGTACTCGTTGGAGGCGATGGTGAGCGTACGGCCGACGAAGATGCCCTTGACGAACTTGCCGTACTCCTCGTAGACGGGGTTGTTGTAGCCCAGCGTCTCCTCGTAGACCGCGAGCCGCTCGCTGGTGCAGCGGTTGCTGGTCTCGCGGTCACAGATGGGCTGGGCCGGACTCGAGGGTCCGTACCAGAACAACAGGAAGATCGCCATCGAGACCAGGGTGACGACGAGGACTCCCGAGATCAGGCGCTTGACGACGTACGCGAACATCGCAGGTCACTCTCCGGGGGGATGGTGGATGATTCGAACCCCCGAGGCAGACAGCCTACCGGGTCCGGGCTGCCGAGTGGGGGCTCCCGGTTCGGGAGCCCCCACCCGTCAGTGGTTGCTACTGAGTACTACATGGTGCTCAGGAGAGCGCCAGGATCACTGCATGACGTACAGGTCCTTGTAGTTCGGCGCACCGATCGAGCCATCGCCCGACGGGTTGCCGATCTTCTCGCCGAAGACGAACAGGTCGTTGCGGAACGCGGTCGGGATGATCGGGAAGTACTCCGTCATGATCTTCTCGTCCAGGTCGCCCCACGCAGCGGGCTGGTCCTCGATCGGCATCGTGCTGACAGCGTCCATCTCCTCGTCGATCGCCGGCTCGGAGAAGTACGCGGTGTTGTAGACGGCGTCCGTCTTCAGCAGCGACGGGATCATCGTCGAACCCGACGGCCAGTCGGAGCACCAGTTGACGCCACGCAGGTTCAGCTTCTTGTTGACCTTGTTGTCGGGGTCGAGCCACACGTTGTACGGCGACTCCTGCACCGGGATCGCCTTGACCGAGAAGCCACTGGCCTCGAAGCCCTTGGTGATCTGGTCCTGGGCGGCCTTGGCCAGCGGGTCGACCTCGTAGTAGACCATCGTGATCGGGTACGGCATCTCGACACCGGCCTCCTCGAGGAGGGCCTTGGCCTTCTCCGGGTCGTAGGTGATCTGCTCACCGTCGACCTGGAACTCCTTCTTGCCGGCCATGCCGGGAGGCATGACGGAGTTGGCGGGGATGCGGGTCACGCCCGGAACCTCACCGCTGGCGATCCAGACGTCCTCGTACGGGTAGGCGTAGGCCAGGGCCTTGCGGACCTCGATCTCGGGGATCTTGTTGTAGTCAGGCGTGAGGGTGGACACGCACTGCGACGTCTGCTGCACCAGGCGGTCGCCCAGCTGGGCGTTGGCGTCGTTGTACTTGTCCGAGCCCAGCGCGGTGGACACGGCGGCCTGGCTGTCGGAGTTGCCCGACATCATGATCTCGTCGACCTTGGCCTGGTCCTGGTTGAACTTGAACACGAACTCGTCGGCGTACTGGTGACGACCCGGGTCGGACTCAGCAGCCCACTGGTCGTTCTTGACCAGGACGAGCTCCTCGTTGGGCTTGTAGCTCTCGACCTTGTAGGGGCCGTTCGCCAGCGGCTTCTGGCCGTAGTTCGGCGGCTTGGAGGCGTTGCCGAGCGGGGCCGGGCCCATCGCCATGAAGGCGCCCCAGTAGTCCATGTCCGGGAACGGGACGGACATCTTGATGGTGACGTCCTGGCCGTCGACCGAGATCGCGTCCCAGCCCTCGCACTTGGGGTCCTTGCCGGTGTAGGGGCCCTCGTACTCCTCGGCACCGTCGAAGTAGTGCTTGGAGTACTCGGTGCCCGGACCCGACGGGAACGCCGTGGCGTCGAGCGAGCGGCAGATGCCGAACGCGACCTCGTCGGCGGTGACGGGCTGGCCGTCCTCCCACGTGGCGTCCTCACGGATGGTGAAGGTCCACTCCGTGAAGTCCTCGTTGGGCGTGCCCAGGTCGGTGGCGAGGTCGGGAACCAGCACCGGCTGGCCGTTCTCGTCACGGACGTACTGGGTCAGCGAGCGGCTCGTGAGCGCCTGCTGGATCGAGTTGCCGGTGACAGACCATCCACCGGTCGGGTCGAGGGTGTCGGGACCGGGGTCGCCGGGGAGGTAGACCGTGATGGTCCCACCCGGGGTGGCGCCTTCGACGTCAGCAGCGGGGCCCTGACGCTCAGCGTCCTTGGTGCCCCCCTCTTGTCCGCCGAACTCCCTTTCCGTGCCTTCGCCACCGGTGTTGTCGTCGTCCGACGACCCGCCGCCACAGGCAGCGAGGGTCAGAAGAGCGGCACCAGCGACGAGCGCGAGCGGCTTGTTCCGCTTCATGCTGTCCAGCCTTTCCTTTTTGTTTCTCACCGGAGACGGCGTCTCCGGCGACGTGTTGCGACTCGACTCAGCGTCGGGTCTTGGGATCTAGGGCGTCGCGGACCGCGTCGCCCAAGAGGTTGAGGGACAGCACCAGCGCGACGATGCCGAGCAGCGGCTGCCACAGGTACTGCGGGTACTCCCGGAAGTAGGTCGGGGTGGCCGCCTTGAGGATCGTCTGTCCCCACGAGATGCCGTCGGTCACTCCGATGCCGAGGAAGGCCAGACCGGCCTCCAGCGCGACGAAGGCCGGCAGCATCAGCGAGACGCTGATGATGATCGGGGCCGCCAGGTTGGGCAGGAGCTCCTTGAACAGGATGCGCGAGGTCGGCATGCCCATCACCCGGGCCGCCTGGACGAACTCGCGCTCACGCAGCGCCATCACCTCACCGCGGATCAGGCGCGCCGTGCCCATCCAGCCGAAGATGGACAGCACCGCCACGAGGCTGACCTTCTGGATGAAGGAGTAGTTGTCGGAGGTGTTGAACCGGTCGTTGAGGATGGGCGCGAGGGTCAGCGCGGCGAGCAGGAACGGGATCGTCAGGAACACGTCGATGAAGAACGACAGCGTCTTGTCGACCCGCCCGGCCAGGAAGCCGGAGAGCAGCCCGACGATGACGCCGACGACGCTGGCGATGATCGTCGCGGTGGTCGCGATCACCAAGGAGACACGGCAGCCGTAGAGCCAGTAGGCCAGGTTGTCCTCACCCGTGCGCGGGGCGACGCCCATCGGGTGGTCCCACGTGAACGGCCCGTTGGGGGGCCCCATCTCGGGCTTGGGCATGCCGTTGTTGAGGCCGTCGACACGCTCGCTGGCGAGCGGGGTCTCGATGTCGACGCCGAAGAGCGCGCAGATCGGGCCGGCGAAGACGGCGCAGACGATGAAGAACAGCACGACCAGCGCACACACCACGGCGATCTTGTCGCGCGCGAGGCGGCCGAAGGCGATCCGCATCGGCGACTTGCCGGCGATCTCCTTGGCCTGCTGGCTGTTGGGATCCTGGTGCTCCGGCTCGTCACTCAACGTGCCCAGCGTCTCCGGCCCTGCAGTTCCTGCCGACATTCTCTCCCCATCTGGTTCGGGAATTTCCCAGCGCGGTCCGGGGGTCCCCCGGGGCCTGCGCCGAAACGGGACTCTATGTGACCCGCGCCGCATGAACGATCACTGGCGCGTAACGATCTCGTCACGACGCGTTGGCCCGCTGTTGCCTTCAAACGTGCGGCAGATCACTTCGGAGGCGAGACGTCCTCCACCGGCACAGCGTCCACACCGGCTTCCTTGCGCTGCTCGGGCGTGATGGGCGCGGGCGCGGCGGTGAGGGGGTCGTAGCCGCCTCCGGACTTGGGAAAGGCGATGACGTCGCGGATCGAGTCGGTGCCCGCGAGCAGCGCGACGATGCGGTCCATGCCGACAGCGATGCCGCCGTGCGGCGGTGCGCCGAACTTGAACGCGTCGAGGAGGAAGCCGAACTTCTCCTGGGCCTCCGCCTCGTCGAGGCCCATCACCGAGAAGACGCGCCTCTGGATGTCGCCGCGGTGGATACGGATGGAGCCGCCGCCGAGCTCGTTGCCGTTGCACACGATGTCGTAGGCGTACGCCAGGGCGCTGCCGGGGTCGGTGTCGAAGGTGTCGACGAACTCGGGCTTCGGGCTGGTGAAGGCGTGGTGCACGGCCGTCCAGGCACCGGCACCGACGGCGACGTCGCCGCTGGCGACGGCGTCGGAGCTCGGCTCGAACAGCGGTGCGTCGACCACCCAGGTGAAGGCGAACGTCGAGTCGTCGAGCATCCCGCCGCGGCGGCCGATCTCCAGCCGCGCCGCGCCGAGCAGCGCGCGGCTGCTCTTGGCCGGTCCGGCGGCGAAGAAGATGCAGTCGCCCGGCTGGGCGCCGACGTGGGCGGCCAGGCCCTTCCGCTCGGCGTCGGTCAGGTTCTTGGCCACCGGACCGCCCAGCTCACCGTCCTCGGCGATGGTGACGTAGGCCAGGCCCTTGGCGCCGCGCTGCTTGGCCCAGTCCTGCCACGCGTCGAACTGGCGGCGGGGCTGGTCGCCGCCGCCGGGCATCACCACGGCACCCACGTAGGGGGCCTGGAAGACGCGGAAGCCGGTGTCCGCGAAGTAGTCGGTGCACTCCACGAGCTCGAGGCCCATCCGCAGGTCGGGCTTGTCGGAGCCGTAGCGCGCCATCGCGTCGGCGTACGTCATCCGCGGCAGCGGGCGCTCGATCGTGTGGCCGGCCTGGGCCCACATGGCCTCCAGCACGTCCTCCATGAGCGTGATGACGTCCTCCTGGTCCACGAAGCTCATCTCGATGTCGAGCTGCGTGAACTCGGGCTGGCGGTCGGCGCGGAAGTCCTCGTCGCGGTAGCAGCGCGCGATCTGGTAGTAGCGCTCCATGCCGCCGACCATCAGCAGCTGCTTGAACAGCTGCGGGCTCTGCGGGAGCGCGTACCAGCTGCCCGGGGCCAGGCGCGCGGGCACCAGGAAGTCGCGCGCGCCCTCCGGGGTCGACCGGGTGAGGGTGGGGGTCTCCACCTCGACGAAGTCGCGCGCGTCGAGGACGTCGCGGGCCGCCTTGTTGATCCTGCTGCGCAGGCGCAGGGCGGCGTTGGGGCCGGAGCGGCGCAGGTCGAGGTAGCGGTGCTTGAGGCGGGCCTCCTCCCCCACCTCGCCGCCCTTGTGGCCCGACGCGTCGTCGACGGGGAAGGGCAGCGGGTCGGACGTCGACAGCACCTCCACGCCGGCCTCGCCGGGCAGCGCGACGACCTCGATGTCGCCGGTCGCGAGGTTGGGGTTCTCGTTGCCGGCCTTGCGGGCGACGACCTCGCCGGTGACCTTGAGGCAGTACTCGCTGCGCAGGCTGTGCGCGACCGCCTCGTCACGCACGACCACCTGCACGACGCCGCTGGCCTCCCGGAGGTCCAGGAACGCCACGCCGCCGTGGTCGCGCCGCCGCGCCACCCACCCGGCGAGCGTGACGGTCTGGCCGACGTGCTCGGCGCGCAGGGCGCCGGCGTCATGGGTGCGGATCACTGGTTCTCCTCGGTTTCACGGGTGGTGGTGCTGATGGTGGTGGGCCGCAGGTCGGCCTCGGGTGGGGTCCAGGTCGCCGGATCTGCCTCGACCTGCTCCCCGGTGCGGATGTCCTTGACCTGGTGGGTGCCGTCGGCCTGCAGGAACCACACGAAGGGGATGCCGCGGCGCTCGGCGAAGCGGATCTGCTTGCCGAACTTCGCGGGTGCGGGGGCGACCTCGCACGCGACGTCCCGTTCCCGCAGCGCCCGGGCGACGCCGGCGCTCGCACCGCGGTCCTCCTCGGCGTTGAGCGCGACCAGCACGACGCTCGGCACCGGGCGGCTGCCGGAGAGCACGCCGTCGGTGATCAGCGGGACGAGGGTGCGGGAGACGCCGAAGGAGACACCGACCCCCGGGTAGGTCGTACGCCCGTCGCTGGCGAGCGCGTCGTAGCGCCCGCCGCCGCCAACGGACTTGAGGCGCTCGTAGCCCTCCATGAAGACCTCGACCACGGTGCCGGTGTAGTAGTCCAGGCCGCGGGCGATGCGGAGGTTGGCCTCGACGCCGACGCGGTCGCCGGCCACGGCGCGGCAGCCCTCGATCACGGCCGAGAGCTCCTCGAGCCCCTGGTCGAGCAGCTCGTCGGAGACGCCGAGCGCACGGACCCGCTCCACGAAGGAGGTGTCCTCGACGCGGATCGTGGCCAGCTCCAGGCAGCGCTGCGCCTGCTCCGCCGTCGTGCCGACCCGCTCGACGAGCATCGCGGCCACCTCGTCGGCCGGCAGCTTGTCGAGCTTGTCGATCACCCGGATGGCGTCGGTGACGTCGTCGATCCCGAGGCCGCGGTAGAAGCCCTGGATGAGCTTGCGGTTGTTGAACTGGAACGACAGGCGTGGGAGCGGCAGCCGGCCGAGGGCGTCGACCATCACCGACATCACCTCGACGTCGTGGTGGAACGGCAGCTCGTCGCGGCCGACGATGTCCACGTCGGCCTGGGTGAACTGGCGGTAGCGCCCCTCCTGCGGCCGCTCGCCCCGCCAGGCAGGCTGGATCTGGAAGCGCCGGAACGGGAACTCCAGGTGGCCGGCGTGCTCGAGGACGTAGCGGGCGAACGGGACGGTGAGGTCGAAGTGCAGGCCGACCTCGGCCTTCGCGTCCGGCTCGGCCGCGATCCGCTGGAGGACGTAGATCTCCTTGTCGACCTCGCCGCCCTTGGCCAGCCGGTCGATCGGCTCCACGACGCGGGTCTCGATGTTGGCGAAGCCGTGCAGCTCGAAGGTGCGCGACAGCGAGGCGATCACGTCTCGCTCGACGGTGCGCTGGGCAGGCAGCAGCTCGGGGAACCCGCTCAACGGGTTGATCTTGCTCATGCGGGGTCCCTGCGGCGTTGTTCGGAGGAGCGGAGCGGAGGAGAAGAACGTCGTGGGGTGTTCATCACAGGTCCTGGCCCAAGTCTTGGAGGAAGGGGTTGGTGGCGCGCTCGCGCCCGATCGAGGTCTGCTCACCGTGACCGGGGAGGACGACGATGTCGTCGGCCAGGGGAAGGACCTTGTCGGCGAGGCTGCGGAGCATGGTCGCGTGGTCGCCGCCGGGCAGGTCGGTGCGCCCGATGGAGCCGGCGAACAGCAGGTCGCCGGAGAACATCACCTCGGAGACGTCCTGCTGGTCGTACGGCGAGCGGAACGTCACCGAGCCCTCCGTGTGCCCGGGCGTGTGGTCGACGACGAACCGCATCCCGGCGAGCTCCAGCTCGGCGAGGTCGACCAGCTCACGTACGTCGTCGGGCTCGGCCCAGGTGTAGTCGCCGCCGAGCAGCATCTGGGTCGTCTCGCGGCTCATCCCGGCCATCGGGTCGGTGAGCAGGTGGCGGTCGCCGGGGTGGATCCAGGCGGTGGCGTCGTAGGTGCCCGCGACCGGTGCGACGCACCACATGTGGTCGACGTGCCCGTGCGTGAGGAGCACGCTGACCGGCTTGAGGCGGTGCTCGCGCACGACCTGGTCGATGCCGGCCGCGGAGTCCTTGCCGGGATCGATGACCACGCACTCGGCACCCGGACCCGTCGCCACGACATAGCAGTTGGTCCCCCACGGTCCGGCGGGGAAGCCAGCGATGAACACAGGCGTCAGTCCTTGCTTGTCTGGCGGTCGGGCAGTGGCGGGTGGTGGTGGTGCCGTGCTGAGGTGGGAAGCCTACCGAGGGCTCTGCGGGCCATGACTACGATGGGCGACCATGAGCTCCGACAAGCAGTCCCGAGACGACTCGGCCCCTTGGGGTCGGGTGGCCGAGGACGGCACCGTCTACGTCCGCACCGCCGATGGAGAGCGATCCGTCGGGTCCTACGAGGCCGGCACGCCGGCCGAGGCCCTGGAGTTCTTCACCAAGCGATTCGACGAGCTGGAGGGCAAGGTCCACCTGCTCGAGCAGCGCGTGGCATCGGGCCGGCTGGCACCGGAGGAGGCCACCTCGTCGATCAAGGCGCTGCGTGAGCAGGTCGTGGAGGCGCCCGCGGTCGGCGACCTGGTCTCGCTGGCTGGCCGGCTCGATGCGCTCGCTCCGGTGATCGCGGCCCAGCGGTCCGCCCGCAAGGAGGAGCGCGCGCAGAAGACAGCGGAGTCGAAGGCCGAGAAGGAGAAGCTGGTCGCCGAGGCCGAGCGCCTCGCCGAGAGCACCGACTGGCGCAACGGCGCCAACCGCCTGCGCGAGCTGCTGGCCACGTGGAAGGACCTGCCCCGGCTGGACCGGGCCACCGACGACGCGCTGTGGCGTCGGTTCTCGACCGCGCGCACGACGTACACCCGCCACCGCAAGGCGCACTTCGCCGAGGAGCACGAGCGTCGCGACAGTGCCCGCGTGGTGAAGGAGCGCCTCGCCAAGGAGGCCGAGGCCCTGTCGTCGTCCACCGAGTGGGGTCCCACCGCCGGCAAGTACCGCGACCTGATGCGCGAGTGGAAGGCCGCCGGCCCCGCGCCGCGCGACGTCGACGACCAGCTGTGGCAGCGTTTCCGCAGCGCCCAGGACACGTTCTTCGGTGCGCGCGACGCCGCCAACGCCGCGCTCGACGAGGAGTTCGCGGCCAACGCGGAGGTGAAGGACCAGATCCTCGTGGAGGCGGAGGCCCTCCTGCCCGTCACCGACCTCGATGCGGCCAAGAAGGCCTTCCGCGACCTGGCCGACCGCTGGGACGCGGCCGGCAAGGTCCCGCGCGACCGCATGAAGGACCTCGAGGCCCGGATGCGCAAGGTGGAGCAGGCGATCCGCGCCGTCGAGGACGAGCAGTGGAGCCGCAGCGACCCCGAGAAGTCGGCCCGCGCGGACGACATGATCGGCAAGCTCGAGGCCGGCATCGCCGAGACCCAGGCCAGGCTCGACAAGGCCGTCGCAGCCGGGGACACCCGGAAGGCCAAGGACCTCGAGGGCGAGCTCGCCAACAAGCAGGCGTTCCTCGACATGGCCCGCAAGGCCGCCGCGGAGTTCAGCTGAGCTGACGCTTGTGCACGCGCGAGCAGTGCCGAGCTGACGCTTGTGCACGCGCGAGCAGTGCCGAGCTGACGCTTCTGCACGCACGAGCAGTGCCGAGCTGACGCTTGTGCACGCACGCGCAGTGCCGAGCTGACGCTTGTGCACGTCGTCCGTGCGCACAAGCGTCAGCTCGGCGGTCCCGTCGTGCACACAAGCGTCAGCTCGGCGGTCCTGCCGTGCGCACAAGCGTCAGCTCGGCGGTCCCGTCGTGCGCACAAGCGTCAGCTCGGCGGTCCCGTCGTGCGCACAAGCGTCAGCTCGGCGGTGGTGCCGTGCGCACAAGCGTCAGGTCAGGAGGTGACGCGGTAGGCGTCGAAGACACCGGGTACGGCGCGCACCGCGCGGAGCACGCCGTCGAGGTGGGCGGCGTCGGCCATCTCGAAGGAGAAGCGGCTCTTGGCGACGCGGTCGCGGGTGGTGGACAGCGTGGCGCTGAGGATGTTCACGTGGGCGTCGGAGAGCGCCATGGTGATGTCGGAGAGCAGGCGGGCGCGGTCGAGCGCCTCGACCTGGATGTTGACGAGGAACGTCGACTGCGAGGTGGGTGCCCACTCGACCTCGAGCACCCGCTCGGGCTGGCCGAGCAGGCTCGCCGCGTTGGTGCAGTCGCGGCGGTGGACCGACACTCCCCCACCCTTGGTGACGAACCCGAGGATGGGGTCCGGCGGCACCGGCGTGCAGCACTTGGCGAGCTTGACCCACAGGTCGTCGACGCCCGGGACGATGACGCCGGAGTCGGTCGGTCCCCGCGCGGCGCGGGTGCGACCGGTGATGGTGACACCCTCGGACAGGTCCTCGGCCGCACCCTCGTCGCCGCCGTGCAGGTCGATGACGCGTCGTACGACGGCCTGGGCACTGAGGTTGCCCTCCCCCACCGCGGCGTAGAGCGCCGAGACGTCGGCGTGGTGGAAGTGCTCGGCCACGAGCGCGAGCACGTCGTGGGTCATCAGCCGGGTGAGGGGCAGGCCCTCCTTGCGCATCAGCTTGGCGATCTGGTCCTTGCCGCGCTCGATCGCCTCCTCGCGGCGCTCCTTGGTGAACCACTGCCGGATCTTGGAGCGGGCGCGCGGCGACTGGACGAAGTTGAGCCAGTCGCGCGAGGGTCCGGCCGTCGGCGACTTGGACGTGAAGACCTCGACCACGTCACCGTTGTCCAGCTTGGACTCCAGCGGGACGAGGCGGCCGTTGACCCGTGAGCCGATCGTGTGGTGGCCGACCTCCGTGTGCACGGCGTAGGCGAAGTCCACCGGGGTGGAGCTCATCGGCAGCGGGATGACGTCGCCGCGGGGGGTGAAGACGTAGACCTGCGCCTGGTTCATCTCGAAGCGCAACGACTCCAGGAACTCGCCCGGGTCCTCGACCTCGCTCTGCCAGTCGAGCAGCTGGCGCAGCCAGGTCAGGTCGTCGCGGTCGCCCAGCCGGTCGGTGTCGACGCCGGCCTTGGTGTTCTCCTTGTACTTCCAGTGGGCGGCGACGCCGTACTCGGCGCGGCGGTGCTGGGCGAACGTGCGGATCTGCACCTCGACCGGCTTGCCCTGCGGACCGATGACGGTCGTGTGGAGCGACTGGTACATGTTGAACTTGGGCATCGCGACGTAGTCCTTGAAACGCCCCAGCACCGGGTTCCACCGCGAGTGGATGACGCCGAGCGCGCTGTAGCAGTCGCGGTCCTCGTCGACGAGGATCCGGATGCCGACCAGGTCGTAGATGTCGGAGAAGTCACGACCCCCGACGATCATCTTCTGGTAGATCGAGTAGTAGTGCTTGGGGCGTCCGGTGACCTTGGCGTTGATGCGTGACGCCTTGAGGTCCTGCTCGATCTCGTCGACCACCTCGGCGAGGAACTGGTCGCGCGACGGCGCCCGCTCGGCGACCATCCGCACGATCTCGTCGTAGATCTTGGGGTGCAGGGTCGCGAAGGCGAGGTCCTCCAGCTCCCACTTGAGGGTGTTCATGCCGAGCCGGTGCGCCAGCGGGGCGTAGATGTCGAGCGTCTCCCGCGAGGAACGCTCCTGCGAGGCGGCCGGCACGTAGCGCAGGGTCCGCATGTTGTGCAGCCGGTCGGCGAGCTTGATGACCAGGACCCGGATGTCGCGCGACATCGCCACGATCATCTTGCGGATCGTCTCGGCCTGGGCCGAGTCGCCGTACTGCACCTTGTCGAGCTTGGTCACGCCGTCGACGAGCACGGCGACCTCGTCGCCGAAGTCGGCGCGCAGCTCCTCGAGGGTGTAGGCGGTGTCCTCGACGGTGTCGTGCAGCAGCGCGGCGACCAGGGTCGGCTCGGTCATGCCGATGTCGGCCAGGATCGTGGTCACCGCGAGCGGGTGGGTGATGTAGGGGTCGCCGCTCTTGCGCATCTGGCCGGTGTGCCACTTGTCGGCGACGGCGTAGGCCCGCTCGAGCAGCGCCAGGTCGGCCTTGGGGTGGTTGGCCCGCACGGCCCGGAACAACGGCTCGAGCACCGGGTTGGACGACGGTGGGCGGGTGCCGACCCGCGCGAGGCGGGCACGCATGCCGCGCGCGGTCAGAGGCGCCTTGGCCTCCTGCGCGGGCGCCTCCTCCTCTGCCATCTGATCAGTCTAGTGAGGGTTGCGGCACGCCCGTACGCCGATGCCCCTAGATCGTCAGCAGGGTCCAGATGGGCAGGTCGCCGGTGACGGAGCGGGGGTCGAGGAAGGACAGCTCCATGAGCACGGAGGCACCCGTGGCGACGCCACCGCAGGCCTCGATCAGCCGGCGGGTCGCGTCGGCGGTGCCGCCGGTGGCCAGCACGTCGTCCACCATCAGCACCCGCTCGCCGGGTGCGATCGCGTCGCGGTGCACCTCGAGCGTGGCCTCGGCGTACTCGAGGGTGTACGTCACGGCGTGGGACTCGCGCGGGAGCTTGCCGGCCTTGCGCACCGGCACGAAGCCGACGCCGAGGGCCAGCGCCACGGGCGCGGCGAGGATGAATCCCCGGGCCTCCATGCCGACGACCTTGTCGACCACGACGTTGCCGTGGGCGTCACGCCCGGCGGCCGCGAGGGCGGTGATGACGGCGGAGAACGCGTGGTGGTCGGCGAGGACCGGCGTGATGTCCTTGAAGGTGACGCCCTCCTGGGGCCAGTCGGGTACGTCGATCGTGAGCCGCTTCAGCGCCTCCTGGGCGGTTCGACGGTCAGGCATCGCCGGAGTCGTCCGTCACGGGAGACTCCACCCTGGCGATCGCGGCGCGCGCGACCTCGATGACGGTGCCGGGGGCGATCTCGAGCCGCGCCCGGTCGTCGGCGAGGGACATGACGGTGCCGAAGACACCGGAGGTCAACATCACGCGCTGGCCGACCTCGATGCTGTTCTGCAGGGCGACGACCTCCCTCTGCCGGCGCCGCTGCGGGCGGACGACCATGAACCAGAACAGGGCCATGATGGCCACCAGGGGCAGAAGTGCGGCGAGGTCATTCACGGTCGGACGTCTCCTCGGGAGGGTGGGGGCGTGAGCGCGTGGAGTCTACGCGGACGGGCGCGCTAGACCTCGTCGAAGAGGGTCGAGTCGACGGTGGGCACCGGCGGAGGCGTCAGGCCGAGGTGGTGCCACGCGGCGGGGGTCGCGACCCGGCCGCGCGGGGTGCGGGCGAGCAGCCCGCTGCGCACCAGGAAGGGCTCGGCGACCTCCTCGACGGTCTCGCGCTCCTCGCCGACCGCGACGGCCAGCGTCGAGACGCCGACCGGCCCGCCGCCGAAGCGCCGGCACAGGACGTCGAGCACCGCCCGGTCGAGGCGGTCGAGTCCCGACTCGTCGACCTCGAACAGCTCGAGGGCAGCCCGGGCGACGGGCAGGCTGAGCACTCCGTCGGCCCGCACCTGGGCGTAGTCGCGGACCCGCCGCAGCAGCCGGTTGGCGATGCGGGGCGTGCCTCGTGAGCGCGACGCGATCTCGCTGGACCCCTCGGCGGTGAGGTGGACGCCGAGCAGGCCGGCGGAGCGGTGCACGATCTGGTCGAGCTCGTCGGGCTCGTAGAACTCGAGGTGGGCGGTGAAGCCGAACCGGTCGCGCAGCGGCCCGGGAAGCAAGCCGGCGCGGGTGGTGGCGCCGACGAGCGTGAAGGGCGGGATCTCGAGCGGGATGGCGGTGGCGCCGGGGCCCTTGCCGATGACCACGTCGACCCGGAAGTCCTCCATGGCCATGTAGAGCATCTCCTCGGCCGGTCGCGACATCCGGTGGATCTCGTCGACGAAGAGGACGTCGCCGTCGTTGAGCCCCGAGAGGATGGCGGCCAGGTCGCCGGCGTGGGTGATCGCGGGGCCGCTGGTGAGCCGCAGCGGGGTGCTCATCTCGCCCGCGATGATCATCGCCAGCGTGGTCTTGCCGAGCCCGGGCGGTCCCGAGAGCAGGACATGGTCGGGTGCCCGGCCACGGCGGCGGGCCGCCTCGAGGACCAGCCCCAGCTGGTCGCGTACGCGTGCCTGCCCGATGACCTCGTCGAGGCTCTTCGGTCGCAGCGCCGCCTCGACGGCGCGCTCGTCACCATCGGCGTCGGCGTCGGTCAGCCGCTGCAGGTGGGTGAGCTCGGCGCCCGTGAGGTCGTGGTCGGTGTCGAGGTCGGTGTCGTCCCAGTCCATGTGGTCGTGTCCTCGCTCAGGCCTTGCTCAGCGTGCGCAGGGCCGCGCGCAGCAGGGCACCGACGTCCGGCGCGTCGCCGGCGTCGGGGGCGACGGCCTCGACCGCCTTCTCGGACTCCTTGGCCGACCAGCCCAGGCCGACCAGGCCCTGGTGGACCTGGTCGCGCCACGGGGCCTGCGGGGGCTGCGCGGGGGTGGCGTGGTGGGTGCCGACGGGCGGACCGATGCGGTCCTTGAGCTCCAGGATGAGGCGCTGCGCACCCTTCTGCCCGATTCCTGGTACGCGGGTCAGCGCCTTGACGTCCTCGGTCGTGATGGCGCGGCGCACGTCGTCGGGACTCATCACCGCGACGATCGCCTGGGCCACCTTGGGCCCCACCCCCGACGCCGTCTGCACGATCTCGAAGACCTGCTTCTCGTCGTCGTCGAGGAAGCCGAAGACGGTCAGGCTGTCCTCGCGCACCACCATGCTGGTCGGCAGCATCGCCTGGCGGCCGACGCGCAGCGTGGCGAGCGTGCCGGGGGTGCACATCGAGCTCCAGGCCCACCCCGCCCACCTCGAGCACGGCGCTGTTGAGCGTGACGGCGGCGACCTCGCCGCGGACGAAGGCGATCATCGGGTCCTCACTGGTGACGGGCGGGTCGGGCGGCGGGTCGGTGCGGCCTTGGCGACGGCGGCCTCGAGCCGGGAGTGGGCCGAGCCTCGCCAGACGTGGGTGATGGCGAGGGCGAGCGCGTCGGCGGCGTCGGCCGGCCTGGGCGGCTCGCTGAGGCGCAGGATGCGCACGACCATCGCGCCGACCTGGGCCTTGTCGGCGCGCCCGTTGCCGGAGACCGCGGCCTTGACCTCGCTGGGGGTGTGCATGGCGATGGGCAGGCCGCGGCGCGCGGCGACGACGAGGGCGATCCCGCTCGCCTGGGCGGTGCCCATGATGGTGCTGGAGTCGGAGCGGGCGAACACCCGCTCGACGGCGACCGCGTCGGGGCGGTGCTCCTCGATCCAGGCGTCGAGGCCGCGCTCGATGGTGACCAGCCGCTCGGCGATCGGGAGCGTGGCGCTGGTGCGGATCACGCCCACGTCGACCATCGTCAGCGGGCGGCCGACACTGCCGTCGACGACCCCCACGCCGCAGCGCGTCAGGCCGGGGTCGATGCCGAGCACCCGCACGCCGCACACCTCTTCCCAGCCGGTCCGTCCGAACACATGTTCGTGCGGACCACGCTAACCCGAGGCGGGTGCGCGACGGCGTACGACACGCGGCGACCCCGACCGAGGCTCAGGCGTCGGCGGCCTCGAGCTCGGCGAGCACGTCGGCGGGGACGTCGACGTTGGTGAAGACGTCCTGCACGTCGTCGAGGTCCTCGAGGGCGTCGACGAGCCTCATCACCTTGCCGGCGCCGTCGGCGTCGACCGGGATCTCGAGGCTGGGCACGAACTCCACGTCTGCGGAGTCGTAGTCGATGCCGGCGTCCTGGAGGGCGGTGCGCACGCCGACCACGTCGGTGGCCTCGCTCTGCACCTGGAAGGCCTCGTCGAGGTCGTTGACCTCCTCGGCGCCGGCGTCGAGGGTCGCCTCGAGCACGTCGTCCTCGGTGACCTCACGCACCTGGCCGTCGTGCTCCTGCGCCTTGGGCACCACCACGACGCCCTTGCGGGTGAACAGCCGCGACACGGAGCCGGGGTCGGCCATCGTGCCGCCGTTGCGGGTGACCGCGGTGCGGACCTCCATCGCGGCGCGGTTCCTGTTGTCGGTGAGGCACTCGACGAGGATGGCGACGCCCTGCGGGCCGTAGACCTCGTAGGAGATGGTCTCGTAGTCGACGCCACCCGACTCGGCACCGGAGCCGCGCTTGACCGCGGAGTCGATGTTCTTGTTGGGGACCGAGCTCTTCTTCGCCTTCTGGATGGCGTCGTAGAGGGTCGGGTTGCCGGCGGGGTCGCCGCCGCCCTGCTTCGCCGCGACCTCGATGTTCTTGATCAGCTTGGCGAACAGCTTGCCGCGCTTGGCGTCGATCGCGGCCTTCTTGTGCTTGGTCGTTGCCCACTTGGAGTGGCCTGACATGAGTCCCTCTATCGCTTCTCGGTGCAGTTCTCGGTGCGGTGCTGAGCTCGTACGCCGTCAGGACGAGCGCACCAGGTCCACGAACATGCCGTGGACACGGTGGTCGCTGCCGACCTCGGGATGGAACGAGGTCGCCATCAGCGGGCCCTGGCGAACCGCGACGATCCTACCCGCGGCGGGTCCGTCCTCGACCCGAGCCAGGACCTCGACGTCGTCGTCGACGACCTCGACCCACGGCGCGCGGATGAAGACGGCACGCACCGGGTCGCGGAGCCCCTCGATGTGGAGGTCCTCCTCGAAGGAGTCGACCTGGCGTCCGAAGGCGTTGCGGCGCACGGTGATGTGGAGGCCGCCGATGGTCTCCTGCCCCGCCGCTCCGTCCTCGATGCGGTCGGCCAGCATGATCATGCCGGCGCACGTCCCGAACGCCGGCAGCCCGTTGCCGACGGCGTCGCGCAGCGGCTCCAGAAGGTCGAAGATCGTCGCGAGCTTGACCATCGTCGTCGACTCCCCGCCCGGGACCACCAGTCCGTCGCAGGCGGCGAGCTCGGCCGGTCGTCGTACGGACACCGGGTCGGCGCCCAGCGAGCGCAGCGCGGCGAGGTGCTCGCGCACGTCGCCCTGGAGCGCCAGCACGCCGATGGTGGGGTTCACGAACGCCGATCCTAGGTCCGGGCGCGCCACGTAGGGTCAGGGGCCATGTGGCTTCCCCGATCCCGTGCGCTCGGCGCCACCCTGCTGGCGTTGGCCCTCGGCGCCGGTGGCGCGCCGACCCCGACGTCCGCGTCGGTGGCGGCGGATGCCTCGGCGGGTGCGCCGTCCCCGCGCACCGGTCCGCGGACGATCCAGGGCTGGCCGGTCCGCTCCCCGCACGACCTGGGCCTGCGCGGCCGCGCGCTGCGGGCGGGCGCCGCGGAGGCCCGGCGCCTGGACTCCACCTGCTTCGCGGTGCTGCGCAACGGCAAGCTCGCCCGGGACTGGAACTGGCAGCTCGGGCGCGACGTGCCCCGTGAGGTCTTCTCCATCACCAAGTCCGTCACCAGCACGCTCGTCGGCATCGCGGTCCGCGACGGCGACCTGCGGCTCGACGACAGGGTCGCGCGCTACGTGCCCGAGTGGCGCGGCACGGCGTCGTCGGCGGTGACGGTCCGCAACCTGCTCTCCAACGACAGCGGCCGCTATTGGTCCCTGCAGTCCGACTACGCCGACCTGCTCGCCGCCCGCAGCCGCAGCGCGTACGCCGTGCGCCTTCCCCAGCAGTACGCCCCGGGCAGCGCGTGGGCCTACAACAACGCGGCCATCCAGGTGCTCGAGCCGGTGCTGGAGGAGGCGACCGGGATGCCGGTCGCCGAGTTCGCGCGCACCCGCCTGTTCGAGCCGCTCGGCATGTCGCACTCGCGCCTGATCACCGACCGGGCGGGCGACACCGCCGTGTTCTACGGGCTGCAGACGACGTGCCTCGACCTGGCCCGCTTCGGCTCGCTCCACCTCGGCCAGGGGAAGGTCGGAGGCAGGCGCCTGCTCGACAAGGGCTTCGTGGAGCGCGCCGTCGGGCGGTCCTCCACGCTGCACAACGCGGCCTACGGCTACCTGTGGTGGCTCAACCGGCCCGGCACGCTGCGCGGGGCGACCGACCCGGTGGACGCGCAGGGCCAGCCGCTGCAGCCGGTGACAGGCCAGCTCGCCCCGTCCGCGCCCAGCGACCTCTACGCCGCCCTCGGCCTCGGCGGGCAGGTGCTCCTCGTCGACCCGTCGACCAGGACGATGGTGGTCCGGCTCGGCCTCCCCGCCCAGGCGGGCGAGGAGGCCTACGGGTTCGGCAGGGCGGCGGCGGTGCTGACGCGGGCGCTACGCCCGTAGCGCCACGGGTGCTACCAGCCGCGCTCGGACAGCCGGTGCGGCTGCGGGATCTCGTCGACGTTGATGCCGACCATGGCCTCGCCCAGGCCGCGGGAGACCTTCGCGACCACGTCGGGGTCGTCGTAGAAGGTCGTGGCCTTGACGATCGCCTCGGCACGCTGGGCCGGGTTGCCGGACTTGAAGATGCCCGAGCCGACGAAGACGCCCTCGGCGCCGAGCTGCATCATCATCGCGGCGTCGGCCGGGGTGGCGATGCCGCCGGCCGTGAACAGGACGACCGGGAGCTTGCCCGCGGCCGCGACCTCCTTGACCAGCTCGTAGGGGGCCTGCAGCTCCTTGGCCGCGACGTAGAGCTCGTCCTCGGCCATGCCGTGCAGCCGGCGCAGCTCCCCGCCGATGGTGCGCATGTGCATCACCGCGTTGGACACGTCGCCGGTGCCGGCCTCGCCCTTGGAGCGGATCATCGCCGCACCCTCGGTGATGCGGCGCAGGGCCTCGCCCAGGTTGGTGGCCCCGCACACGAACGGGACGGTGAACTGCCACTTGTCGATGTGGTTGGCGTAGTCGGCCGGGGTCAGCACCTCGGACTCGTCGATGTAGTCGACACCGAGGGACTGCAGGACCTGCGCCTCGGCGAAGTGACCGATGCGGGCCTTGGCCATCACCGGGATCGAGACGGCCTCGATGATGGAGTCGATCATGTCGGGGTCGCTCATCCGGGACACGCCGCCCTGGGCGCGGATGTCGGCGGGAACCCGCTCGAGGGCCATCACGGCGACCGCGCCGGCGTCCTCGGCGATCTTCGCCTGCTCGGCGGTGACGACGTCCATGATGACGCCGCCCTTGAGCATCTCGGCCATGCCGCGCTTGACGCGGCTCGTGCCGTGCTCGATGGGGGTCTCGGGGGTGTGCTCAGCCATGACTCGATCCTACGGCTCCGGAGCCGCGGATCCGACGCCGGGATCAGCCCTGGGTCGCCGCCCGGGCCAGCGCCTGCCGGCGTACGACCCAGATCCGCTGGACGACCGTCACGGTGGCCGCGATCGCCAGCGCCCAGAGGGCGACGTGGAGCAGGACCGGCAGGTCGAGGACGTCGGCGAAGAACGCCGGCACGAGCATGCCGACGAGGCGGTCCGGGCGCTCCGCGATGCCGACCTTGGCGTCGTAGCCGAGGAAGTCGGCCTTCGCCCGGGCGTACGACGTCACCGCGCCCATGACCAGGATGACGAGGCACAGCGCGAGGTAGAGGCGGCTCTCGGCGTGCCAGGCGAAGTAGAGCGCCAGGCCGCCGAAGAGGGCGCCGTCGGCGATCCGGTCGAGGGTCGAGTCGAGGAAGGCCCCGAAGTCGTCCTTGCGGCCCATCTTGCGGGCCATCGCACCGTCGATGAGGTCGCTGAAGACGAAGGCGGTGATGACCAGGACGCCCTGCCACACGAGCCCCATGGGGAAGAAGACGAGCGCGCCCGCACTCACCCCGAGCGTGCCGACCACCGTCACCACGTCGGGGCTGATCCCGAGCCGCAGGAAGAGGTTGATGAAGGGCGCGAGCATGACGCCCTGCCAGAACTGCTTGAACCTGTCGAGCACGGCCGCAGGCTACCGGTTGCGCAGCAGGGCGGAGCGCACGTCCGCGACGGCGGCGGGCGCGCCGGTGACGGTCCAGTCGACGCCGGCGGACCGGACCACGAC
Source organism: uncultured Actinomycetota bacterium (assembly GCA_963740115.1). Taxonomy (GTDB): domain Bacteria; phylum Actinomycetota; class Actinomycetes; order Propionibacteriales; family Nocardioidaceae; genus Nocardioides. The sequence goes on from CAVUCQ010000009.1 coordinate 682,284, forward strand.
CGATTCGCCGCCCGCGCCCCGGATGACCGCGGCTCCGGGCAGCCGGTCCCAGTCGGCCACGGAGTGCTGGAAGAGCACGTCCCACTGGCCCGAGGCGATCGCCATCATGTCCATCGTGCCGGACCCCAGCATCCGCAGGGTGCCGACCTCGCCGAGCGCGCGGGCGAACGCCTCCCCCACCTCGCCCGCCCAGTACGGCGGATGGAGGTAGGTCACGGCGCACCGCTCCTCCCGCGGGGTGTCGGGCAGCGGTGCGAGCGGCTCCCCGTCGCAGGTGCTGGGCAGGTCGGGACCGCCGACCCAGGTGCGCAGGGACTGCGGGTGGTGGACCGCGCCGAGCAGCACGTCGTCGGCGTCGTGCAGGGCGAGCGCGCTGCACCACCAGTCGCTGCCGCGGCTGAAGTTGAAGGTGCCGTCGACGGGATCGATCACCCAGGTCCGACCCGAGGTGCCGGGGCGCGAGGTGCCCTCCTCCCCCACGATCGCGTCGGCGGGACGCTCCGCTGCGAGACGCTCGACGATGAGCCGCTCGGCGGCGGTGTCGGCCTGCGTGACGATGTCGGACCCGCTGGTCTTGCGCGTGACGTCGAGTCCGGCGACCCGGGCCCTGGCGGCGAGCAGGCCCGCCTCCCGCACCAGGTCGGCGGCGAGTGCGGCGTCGGCCGCGAGGTCGTGGGAGGTCATCGCGGCGCAGCCGGCCACGCGGCGGCGAGCAGCGCCCGGGTGTCGTCGAGCAGCTGGGGCAGCATCTTGGTGCCACCGACGACGGTGATGAAGTTGGCGTCGCCGGTCCAGCGCGGGACGACGTGCTGGTGCAGGTGGTCGGCCAGCGAGCCACCGGCCGAGCGGCCGAGGTTGAGACCCACGTTGAACGCGTCGGGGCGGCTGACCGAGCGGATGGCGCGCAGGGCCTGCTGCGTCATCGTCATCAGCTCGCCGGCCTCGTCGGCGGTGAGGTCCTCGAGGTCGGCGACGTGGCGGTAGGGCAGCACCATCAGGTGACCGGGGTTGTAGGGGTGCAGGTTGAGCACGACGTACGTCGACGCCCCCCGCGCCACCACGAGCGACTCCTCGTCGGGGTGCCCCGGGATCGCGCAGAACGGGCAGCCCTCGTCCTGGGCGTCGGTGCGGACGTAGGCCATGCGGTGCGGCGTCCAGATCCGCTCGAGTCCGTCGGGGCGCTCCTCGCTCATGCCCGCGATCCTAGGGTGGGCGTACTGTGGCAGCACGGAGCCATCCAGGCTTCCGACAAGGGAGCCCCGATGAGCGACAAGTCGCCACGGCAAGGCATGTCCAAGAAGTCCGGCAAGTCGATCAAGGAGAAGCGTGCCGACAAGCACGCGAAGGCGGCCGGGAAGGGCGACACGCCCGAACCCCTGATGCCCAGGAAGAAGTGAGCCTGCTCAGCCTCGGCGTCATCGGCACGTCTGCCAAGGAGAACGAGCACCGGCTCCCGCTGCACCCGGAGCACCTGTCCCGGCTGGCGCCGGCCATCGCCGGCCGGACGACCCTCGAGCACGAGTACGCGGCGCGCTTCGGCATCAGCGACGCCGACCTGGCTCCGTACGTGGCCGGCTTCGCCACCCGCGATGAGATCCTGCGCGACTCCGACGTCGTGGTGCTGCCGAAGCCGCAGCACGAGGACGTCGCCGCGATGCATGCCGGCCAGGTGCTGTGGGGCTGGCCGCACTGCGTCCAGGACGCCACCATGACCCAGCTCGCGATCGACCGCGAGCTGACCCTGATCGCCTTCGAGGCGATGAACCACTGGACCGCGGACGGCCACGTCGGCCTGCACGTGTTCCACAAGAACAACGAGCTGGCCGGCTACTGCTCGGTCCTCCAGGCGATGGAGCTCGTCGGCATCACCGGTGACTACGGACGCCGGCTCAGCGCCGTCGTGATCGGCTTCGGCGCCACCGCACGTGGTGCGGTCACGGCCCTCAAGGCCCACGGCGTCGGGGACGTCGCGGTCCTCACCACGCGCGGCGTCGCGGCCGTCGGCTCCCCGATCCACTCGGTGCGGATCCGCCAGTTCGACCACGACCCGAACGACCCGTCGGCGAGCCACGTCATCACCGACCAGGGACGCGTGCCGCTGGCTCCCTACCTCGCCGAGAACGACATCGTCGTCAACTGCACGCTGCAGGACACGGCGGCGCCGCTGACCTACCTGCGGACCGAGGACCTCGCGGACTTCCGGCGTGGCAGCCTCATCGTCGACGTGTCGTGCGACGAGGGGATGGGGTTCTCGTGGGCGGTGCCGACGACGTTCGACGACCCGATGTTCACCGTCGGCGACCGGGTCCACTACTACGCGGTCGACCACAGCCCGTCGTACCTCTGGAACTCCGCGACGTGGGAGAACAGCGAGGCGCTGCTGCCGTTCATGGAGACGGTGCTCTCCGGACCGGAGGGATGGGACAGCAGCGAGACCATCACCCGTGCGATCGAGATCCGGGACGGCAGGATCCAGAACCCAGCGATCACGGCGTTCCAGGGGCGCTGAGTCCGGGCTGAGGCGCATTGCCGACGGTCGGGCCTGAGGCACGATCGGCGGCATGCGCCTCTCGTCGCCTAGACCAGCTCGGGAACGCGCAGGTGGGCGATGACGAGCTCGCAGCTCCTCGACGTCGCCGAACTCGACGTTGCTCTCCCGGCTGCGCTGGTCGCGCATCCCCTGGGCCATCTCCCGCGTGGCTTCGAGGTCCGCACGCGTGTCGAACCGCGCTGTGCCGCAGCACTGGCCCGTCTCGCGGTCGACCATCATGCTCGCACTGCAGAATCCCTCGAACTCCTCCAAGCGGGCCATCACCGTGTCCCGGAAGAAGTCGAGGGTGGACTCGATGTCCTCGGGAGGACACGTCGACCAAGTGACCCGGCACCACGAACCCTCGCGAGCGTCGTGCTCGCGGTGCATGACGGCGATCTCCCATTCCCGGACCTCGATCTCGGCGGCCATGACCTCGGCGCCGCGAGACCGCAGCGCTGCGACCTGTCCCTCGGTCGCGCGCATGTCGTACTCCGTCATCCACGACGTCGTGGCGATGCAGTGTCCGGTCTCGCGGTTGACCAGCATCGAAAGTCCGATGCAGCCGTCCATGCCCGTCACGGCCGGCATGACTTCCTCGCGCACAAAACTGATGCCCTCGTCGATGCGGGCGGGATCGCCCTGGATCGACGTGGAGCGTGCATACATCACGGCACTCCTCCTCCTCCGAGGCGGCGCCCCGGTGGCGCCACCGATCCGTCCCAATCTCCTCTCGTCCCGGAGCGGGGACAAGGGTCTGGCACGAGGACTTCAGGAGGTGCGCGACCGTCCCTCCGCCAGCAGGTAACGGGGCCTCGTCCACGGCCCTGTTGCCGCAGGCCATCCGGTGGGCGTCCAGGTCCGCTCCAGTCCGTCGGGGCCATCACTCGTGCTGGCGATCCTAGGGTGGTGCCATGACGTCGATCCGACCGGCCACCGACGCCGACATGCCTGCGGTCGCGGACCTGTGGCACGAGGGCTGGCACTCCGGGCACGCCGGACACGTGCCCGAGGGCCTCACGGCGCTCCGGACAACCGAGGCCTTCCACGAGCGCACGCCGGCACGGGTGGCCGACACGACCGTGGCGGTGACCGACGCCGGACGAACTCGAGGGGTTCGTGATGGTGGTGGGCGACGAGGTCGAGCAGGTCTTCGTCGGGCCCGCGGCCCGCGGGACCGGGGTGGCCGCAGTGCTGCTCGCCGAGGCGGAGCGCCGGGTCGCGGCGCACGGGTACGACGAGGCCTGGCTGGCCGTGGTCGCGGGCAACGCACGGGCGCGCCGGTTCTACGAGAAGTGCGGGTGGGTCGACGGCGGCGACCTTCCCTACGAGGTCACCGCGGGTGGTCGGACGTGGACCTCACCGTGCCGCCGCTACACCAAGCGGGTCGACGGCTGACGTCGGTGCTCAGGGGCGTAGCGTCCCGTCGTAGACGTCGTTGATGCCGGTGCTCGTGGGCGTGCCCACCAGAGTCCCCGAGCCGTGGAGGTCCTCGAAGCCGTCCCAGCCGTCCACGATGGCCCAGGTGCCTGTCGACCCCTCCTCGTTGAACTTGGCCTGGAGGCGTACGACGAACCCGCCGCCGTCCGCGCACTCGAAGACCTTGAAGCCGTTGAACTTGCCGAAGGCGGTGCCCGGGCCGCCTCCGATCCGGAAGGGGCCGTTGGAGACCGAGCCCGACTCGCAACCCTCGATGGTGCTGGTGAAGGTGGAGACGCCGCCGAAGACCTCCTCGGCGTCGATGAGGACGGGTTCGGCCGCGTGCGCCGAGAACGTCGTGCCGGTGATCGCTGCTGCCACCGCTGCACCTGCTGCCACGCACCTCGCGGTGCGCCTGACCATCCTGCTCATGGCGATCTCCCTCGACCCCGCTCCGGCCCGGTGCCGGGGCTCTCGACGCTACGCCCGTCGGACCCGTCGGCGCATCGCCCTCGTCGGGTATCCGAGCGCCCGCCAGGGACCGGGCGCCTCCGGTCGCCAGGACTGGACGTCATACGGGCGGGGCAACCCCTTGCGCCGTGTGTATGACGTTCGGCGGCGGGGGTCGGATTCGCGGCGAGACGCACCGATCTGGCCGAGGCGGCCGGCTCCTGGCGCCGCACCTCGATCTCTAGCGCCAGGCCCGCGCCAACCGCTCCACGATCTCGGTGAGCCGTTCGGGTGACGTGGCGATGTTGAGCCGCACACACCCCGCGATGCCCGGCGCGTACGACGCACCGTCGCTGACCATCACCCGGCCACGGTCCAGTGCCACCGCGGCGGCGTCGTCGTGGCCGTAGGCCGACGCATCCAGCCAGGCGAGGTACGTCGCCTCCAGCGGACGCATCCGCACCTCGGGCAGGTGCGTGTCGAGCAGCTCGCCGATCAGGGTGCGCTGCTGGTCGAGGCGCTCGACCAGCGAGGCGAGCCACCCGTCGCCGTGGTCGTAGGCCGCACGGGCAGCCGTGACGCCGACAGGCGAGTAGGAGTCGTTGCGTGCCATCGGCTGGTCGACCAGCCGACGCTGCGCGGCAGCGTCGGGCACCACGAGCTGGGCACACCGCAGGCCCGCGGTGTTGAAGGCCTTGGAGGCCGCGACAACTGCGACCGCGTGGTCGTGCGTGCCCTCGAGCGAGAGGTAGGAGACGTGCTCGGCCCCGGGCAGGACCAGTGGTGCGTGGATCTCGTCGCTGACGACCCGCGCGCCGCGGCGTACGACCACGTCGCGGATGCCCTCGAGCTCGGCCCGGGTGAACACGCGGCCCCACGGGTTGTGCGGCTGCGTGAGCAGCAGGGTCTGGGCGCCTTCGGCGAGGAGCTGGTCGAGGCGGTCGAGGTCGATCTCCGCCCTCTCCGCCGTCGGTGGGACGTCGAGCAGGTGCTCCTGCCGCCCGGTCACCCCGGCCAGGCCGTGCTGCGCGTTGTAGCCCGGCGTCGGGAAGACCACGCCGCCCGGCCCGCTGAACACGTCGATCGCGAGCCGGACCCCGGCGGTCACGTCGACCACGGGGTGCACGGCCTCCGGCTCCGGCGCCCAGCCGAAGTGCCGCGCCGACCAGCCGGCGTAGGACTCGGCGAGGTCGACGTCCCAGCCGAAGATCGGGTAGCCCGTGATGCCGTCGGCCAGCATCCGCCGGACCGCCTCGAGCACCACCGGATCGACGGCGTAGTCCATCTCGGCCACCCACGCCGGGATCACGCCCTCCGGCACGCCCCACTTGAGCGGGAGCCTGCGCCGCGCCTGCTCCTCGGTGAGGTCGACGACCGGGCGACGCTCCTGCCCCGTCACGCCCGCTCAGACCTGTTCGCGGCTCGCGACCGCAGCCGCGACCCGCTCGATCGCCTCGGCGAGTGGTACGCCGTTGTCCTGGCGCCCGTCGCGGTAGCGGAACGACACCGCGCCGGCCTCCACGTCGTTGTCGCCGGCGATCATCATGAAGGGCACCTTGGCCAGCTGCGCGTTGCGGATCTTCTTCTGCATCCGGTCGTCGGACTCGTCCACCTCGACCCGCAGCCCCTGCGACTTCATCTGCTTCGCGATGTCGAAGAGGTAGTCGTTGTGGCGTTCGGCGATCGGGATCCCCTGGACCTGGACGGGCGCCAGCCAGGGCGGGAAGGCGCCCGCGTAGTGCTCCACCAGGACGCCGATGAACCGCTCGATCGAGCCGAACTTGGCGGAGTGGATCATCACCGGCTGCTGGCGGGTGCCGTCGGCGGCGACGTACTCGAGGTTGAACCGGTCGACTGCGGGCTGGTTGAAGTCGTACTGGATCGTCGACATCTGCCAGGTCCGCCCGATCGCGTCCTTGGCCTGGACGGAGATCTTCGGGCCGTAGAACGCCGCGCCGCCGGGATCGGGCACCAGGTCGACACCGAACTTCCGGGCGGCGGTCTCCAGCACCTCGGTCGCGGTCGCCCACTGGTCGTCGGAGCCGATGAACTTGTCGGGCTTGGAGTCGTCGCGGGTGGACATCTCGAAGTAGTAGTCGTCGAGCCCGAAGTCGCGCAGCAGGCCGGTGACGAAGGTCAGCAGGTGCTCGACCTCGGCCGGCGCCTGCTCCGGGGTGACGTAGGAGTGCGAGTCGTCCTGGGTCATCGCGCGGACGCGGGTGAGGCCGTGGACGACGCCGGACTTCTCGTAGCGGTACACCGAGCCGAACTCGAAGAACCGCAGCGGCAGCTCACGGTAGGAGCGCTGCCGCGAGCGGTAGATGAGGTTGTGCATCGGGCAGTTCATCGCCTTGAGGCGGTACTCGGCGTGCTCCATCTCCATCGGCGGGAACATGGTGTCCGCGTAGTAGGGCAGGTGCCCGGAGGTGTGGAACAGGCCGTCCTTGCTGATGTGGGGCGTGCCGACGTAGTCGAAGCCCTCCTCGAGGTGCCGACGGCGGACGTAGTCCTCCATCTCGCGCTTGATGACGCCGCCCTTGGGGTGGAAGACCGCCATGCCCGAGCCGATCTCGTCCGGGAAGGAGTAGAGGTCGAGCTCGCGGCCGAGCTTGCGGTGGTCGCGGCGCTCGGCCTCCTCGATGCGGTGGAGGTGATCCTCGAGCGCCTCCTTGGTCTCCCACGCGGTGCCGTAGATGCGCTGCAGCTGCTTGTTCTTCTCGTCGCCGCGCCAGTAGGCAGCGGCGCTGCGCATCAGCTTGAACGCCGGGATGCGCTTGGTGGTCGGCAGGTGCGGACCGCGACACAGGTCGGACCACTTCACCTCGCCGCTGCGGCCGACGTTGTCGTAGATGGTGAGCTCGCCGGCCCCGACCTCGACGCTCGCGCCCTCGGTGTCCGAGGCACCGGCGCCACCCTTGAGCCCGATCAGCTCGATCTTGTAGGGCTCGTCCTTGAGCTCGTCGAGGGCGTCCGCATCGGTGGTGACGCGGCGCTCGAAGCGCTGGTTCTCCTTGATGATCTTGCGCATCGCGGACTCGATCCTGACCAGGTCCTCCGGCACGAACGGGGTCTCGACGTCGAAGTCGTAGTAGAAGCCGTTCTCCACCGGCGGGCCGATCCCGAGCCTGGCCTCGGGCCAGATCTGCTGCACCGCCTGCGCCATCACGTGCGCGGTCGAGTGGCGCAGGATGTCGCGGCCGTCTGCGCTGTCGATGGCCACCCCCTCGACCTCGTCGCCGTCGCCCAGCTCGTAGGCCAGGTCCTTGAGAGCGCCCCCCACCCGCGCGGCAACCACGTCGGCGTCGTCGCGGAAGAGCTCCCAGGCCTTGGTGCCGGTCGTGACCGTGGTCTCCGCACGCTGATCGGCGTGGATGCGGACGACCTTGATGTCGGACACGAGAGCTCCTTCGAGAAACCTGGGCTGGGACGGGACTGCTGGTCCCGCGATGCTATCGGCCGGTCGGGGCGGCCCTCACCCCGGTTTCGTGCTCACCCCCGCAGACGGCGGCGGGCCAGCTCGGCGAGGTTGGCGCCCACGGCGACGAGGGCGTTCCCGTGCCCGCCCCGCAGCCCGTTGAGCTCCTGCACCGAGGACAGGACGTTGCCGGGGCCGTGCACCACCGGCGCCACGAGGTCCTGGGCCGCGATCGAGAACATCGGTCCGACGAGTCGGTCGTACACCCACGGGACGGCGTTGAAGCCGAAGCGGATCACCTCGTTGGCGATCCCCACCTGGCCGCCACGCCACGGATGGTCGGCGACGGTCAGCACCCGGTCGGCGATGCGCTCCGGAGACGTCACCGGGAAGGGCGGACGGCCCACGGAGTCGCCGTAGGTCGCCGCCTGCCGGTAGATCGGGGTGTCCACCCCGCCCGGAGCCACGTAGCCGAAGCGCACTCCTGGGCGGTCACGGTTGTCCACGCGCAGCTGGCGCAGCAGCCCGCGGGCACCCCACTTGCTGACGACGTACGCCGCCATGTCCGGCACGCCGACGTGGCCGACCACCGACCCGACGAGCACCAGGCTCCCCTCGTCCTGCTCCCGCAGCACCGGCAGCACGTGGCGGGCGAGGTTGACAGGGCCCAGCACGTTGGTGGCGACGACCTGGTCGAACACCTCGACCGGGACGTCCGTGATGCGTCCGTAGGCCACGACACCTGCACAGCTGACGACGACGTCGAGCGCACCGTGACGGGCGAGGGCCGCCGACACTGCCGACTCCACCTCTGCGTCGTCGCTGACGTCGGCCGGCGCGACGATGGCCGAGGCCGCGCCGAGCTGCTCACACGCCGCAGCCACCCGGTCGAGCGCCTCACGACCTCTCGCCACCAGGACGACGTGGTCGCCCCTGGCCGCCGCCTGGCGGGCGACCGCCTCGCCGATGCCGCTCGAGGCACCGGTGACGAGCACGACGCGGGGTGTCCCGCCCAGAGGTTCGGGGCTGCTCGTGGGTCGCATGCGCCCCCGTACCCCGCGCACCCGTGTTCACGCCTGCGCGTGAGCGGTGATGATCGCCTCCATCTCGCGGATCGAGGTGGCGGTGTCGACGTGGTGGACCGCGTGCCAGCCGGCGGCGCGCGCCGCGTCGACGTTGGCCGCGACGTCGTCGAGGAAGACCACCTCGCCGGGCTCGACGCCCAGGCGCCGGGTGGTCAGGTCGTACACCGCCGGGTCGGGCTTGGCCAGCCCGACCTCGTGGCTGTAGACGATGTCGTCGGTGATGTCCTCGAAGCCGTGCATCCGCTCGGCCTCTCGGGCCCCCGGGCCGGAGTTGGAGAGGATCGCCGTGAGTCGCTCGGGACGCTGCGCGGCGAACCAGTCGACCAGCGGCCGATCGAGCGTGCCGACGTACCACCGCCAGTAGTCCTCGACGATCTCGTCGACCTGGGCGACGTCGAGGCCGAGCACACGTCGCCACTCCTCGTGGACCTGCGCCATGGTCACCTCGCCGATCGTCGCGTCGCCGGGGAGGGCGGACAGTCCGTCCCTGATGCTGCCGGGCGACAGACCGAGGCGCCGCTCGACCGGGCCGGGGAACACGTCGTCGTCGACGACCTCGAGCACTCCCCCGATGTCGAGGACCACGGCCCGGATCGTCATGCGCACCATCTTGTCCGGTGCGATCGCATTCAGCGAGCGACCGGGCTCAGCTCGCCCGTCTGGACCCGCCACAGCGCTGCGTAGGCGCCGTCGTGCGCGAGCAGCTCGTCGTGGGTGCCGGCCTCGACGACCCGGCCGGCGTCCAGCACCCAGATGCGGTGTGCGTGCCGCACCGTGGAGAGCCGGTGGGCGACCACGATGGCCGTGCGCTGCGCCGTGGCCAGGCGCAAGGAGCGCTGGATGGCGGCCTCCGTCTCGTTGTCGACCGCGCTGGTCGCCTCGTCCAGCACCAGCACGGCCGGGTCACGCAGGAGTGCTCGTGCCAGGGCCAGTCGCTGACGCTGGCCACCCGACAGGGTCACGCCACGCTCCCCCACCCACGTGTCGAGGCCGAGGGGCATCTCGTCGATGAACTCGGTCGCGGCGGCGGCCTCGGCCGCGGTACGCACCTCCTCCCGGGTGGCGCCGGGGCGGCCGTAGGCGATGTTGTCGTGGATCGACCCGGCGAACATGAAGACGTCCTGGGCGACGTAGCCCATCGAGCCGCGCAGTGAGTCCCAGTCGAGGTCGCGCACGTCCTGGCCGTCGAAGAGCACGCGACCCGCTCGTGCGTCGTCGAAGCGGAGGACCAGGCGCAGCAGCGACGACTTGCCGGATCCGGTGGAGCCGACGATCGCATGGGTCTCCCCGGCAGGTACGACGAGGTCGATGTCGTGCAGCACGTCGGGTCCGTCGCCGTAGCCGGCCCGCACGCCCGCGAGCTCGACCCGCCCGGCGACGGGCCGCTCGAGCGCCGTGGCACCGGCGGGGACGGTGACCGGGATGGCCAGCAGCCCCAGGATGCGCGCGGCCGAGGCCCGGCCGCGCTGGTAGAGGTCGAGCACCTCGGCCACCTCGGTGAGCGGCCAGAGCAGCCGCTGCGTCATGAAGACCAGGACCGAGTAGAGGCCCACCTCCAGGTCGCCGCGCAAGGTCGCCCAGCCGCCGAGCAGCAGCGTGCAGGTGAACCCGGCGAGGATCGCCAGGCGCACCAGCGGCACGAAGGCGGCCGACGAGCGGATCGCGGCGGTGTTGGCCTCGCGGTAGGCCTGCGAGACGGCCGCGACCCGGTCGCGCTCGCGGTCCTCGGCGGTGAACGCCTTGATGGTGGAGATGCCCGCGATGTTGGCCGACAGCGTGCTCGACAGGTCGGAGACCGCGACCCGCACCCGGTCGTACAGCGGCGCCAGCCGGCGTTGGAACACCAGCGACCCGACGACGATCAGCGGGATGGGCAGGAACGCCAGGACGAGCAGCTGCCCGGAGGCGGCCGCGAAGACGGCCCCCACCAGGAGCACGTTGAGGGTGGTCTGGAGGATCGCCGGGGCACCGACGTCGAGGAAGCGCTCGAGCTGGTTGACGTCGTCGTTGAGGGTGGCCAGCGTCGACCCCGCGGGCCGGCTCTCGTGCCAGCCCAGGTCGAGGTGCTGGACGTGGTCGTACGCCTCGACGCGCAGGTCGTGCTCGACGCCCTGCGCGAGCCCGCGCCACAGCACGCTCGCGACGTACTCGCTGAGCGACTCCACGATCCACACCACGGCGTTGATGACGGCCAGCCAGGCGAGCTGGGCGTAGCGGGACTCGACACCCAGTGCCTCACCGACGAACGAGGCGTCGCCGCGGACGACGACGTCGACCGCGGCGCCGATGAGCAGCTCGGGGACGATGTCGGCGACCTTGTTGATCGTGGACGCCACGACGGCGCCGACGAAGCGGGAGCGGTAGGCGCCGTAGCGCGACCAGAGGGCGCGCAGCGGCTGCGCGGCTGCGGGGGTGACGGGGTGGGGCACGGGAGAAGGTTAGGTGGACCTTTTGCCGTTCTCCGACGTCGGGGCGAGGCATGTGGAACGCTGGGAAGCGGTGCCTCGAGACTGGGGGTCCCAACTTCGCCCGGTGAGGGAGAGACGGGTGTCTCACGACGGTGCAGCGTCCGCCCTGGACGCCGAGAGCGACCGGCTGGCCTGGAGCCTGGCGGTGGACGCGGCCGGCGTCGGCGCGTTCGTGTGGGACCTGGACACAGGGCTGCTGCGCTGGGACGGGCGGCTGCTCGAGCTCTTCGGTCTCGACGAGGACTCGTGGGGCGGCACCATCGAGGCCTTCAACCGGTGCGTCCACCCCGACGACCTCGGCCGCGTCACCGATGCCCTGCAGGTCTCGATCGGCGCGTGCAGCGACTACTCGGCCGAGTACCGCGTGCTGCTGCCGGGAGGGGCGGTCCGCTGGATCGAGGCGCGCGGACGCGCGCTGCCCGACCGAGCCGGCGGTCCCGCCGCGCGGCTGGTGGGGGCTGCCTACGACACGACTGCCGTCCGCGACGGCGAGGCCCGCGTCGGACGGGTGCTGGAGTCGATGTCGTCCGCGTTCTTCCAGCTCGACCGGGACTGGCGCTTCACCTACGTCAACTCCGAGGCCGAGCGCCTGCTCGGGTCCGGACGCACCCGTCTGCTGCGGAAGACCATCTGGGACGCCTTCCCGGCGGCGGTCGGCAGTGTCTTCGAGGACCAGTACCGACGCGCCGCCGACTCCGGCGAACCGGTCCTGTTCGAGGCCTTCTACCCGCCACCGCTGTCGGCCTGGTACGAGGTCCGTGCGTGGCCCTCCCCCGAGGGCCTGGCCGTCTACTTCGTGGACATCAGTGCCCGCCGTGAGGCGCAGGACGCCCTGGACCGCTCCGCGCGGCGGCTGGCGCTGCTCGCCTCGGTCTCCGAGGCGCTCACGGGCACCCTGGACCCCGCCGAGGGCGTCAGCCGGCTCGCCACGCTGATCGTCCCCCAGCTCGCGGACTGGTGCCTGGTCACCCTGGTCGAGGATCCGCACGCCGTGGACTGGCGGCGCGGCCTGCGCGACGTGGGCTGGTCGCACGCCGACCCGTCGATGGTCGAGACCCTGCGGGACTACGCGGCCCTCCGGCTGAGGGCGATGACCGACGCCTCCTACCTCGCTCGCGCGATCCGCGACATGACGCCCGTCCTGATGGAGTCGGACGCGACCGCGCAGGTCGCGGGGGTGCTCGTGCCGGGCGCGGCACAGGACCGGCTGCGCCAGCTCGCACCCTCGTCGGCCGTCGCGGTCCCGCTGCGGGCCCGCGGCCGCACGGTGGGTGTGGTGACCGTGTTCCGCGGGGAGGGGCGGCGGCCCTTCACCGCGGAGGACATGGCCCTGGTGGAGGACATCGGAGCCCGAGCGGCGCTCGCCCTGGACAACGCCCGCCTCTACGCCTCCCAGCGCGACGTGTCCGAGGCGCTCCAGCGCAGCATGCTCACCGACCCACCCCAACCCGACCACCTGCAGATCGCCACCAGGTACGCACCCGCCGGCGAGGCCGCTCGCATCGGCGGCGACTGGTACGACGCGTTCCTGCAGCGGCGTCGGGCACCCGGGGTCCCGGACGTGGTGGTCGTGGTCGGGGACGTGGTGGGCCACGACGTCGAGGCCGCGGCCGCGATGGGCCAGGTCCGCGGGCTCCTGCGCGGCATCGCCGTCCACAGCGGCGACGCGCCCGCGGCCATCCTGTCCGGCGTCGACGCCGTGATGGAGTCGCTGCGCCTGGAGACCACCGCCACGGTCGTGGTCGCCCGGATCGAGCACCACGCGAAGCCAGACGCGTCCCACGGGGAGGAGGTGCTGGTGCGCTGGTCGCACGCCGGGCACCCGCCGGCGCTGCTGCTGAGCCCCGCGGGACGGGTGAGCTGGCTGGCGGACGTGGAGGACAACGACCTGCTGCTCGGGCTCGACCCCGCGACCCTGCGCAGGGAGCAGGTCGTCATCCTCGAGCCCGGGGCGACCCTCGTGTTCTACACAGACGGACTGGTCGAGCGGCGCGACCGTGACGTGGAGGACGGCGTCCGGGCGCTGACCGACCTCCTGCACGACCTCGCCCCCGCGTCGCACGGCGTCGACGACCTGTGCGACAGGCTGCTGGGCGGGATGATCGGCGACAAGCCTGAGGACGACGTGGCTCTCCTCCTGGTCCGGCTCGCGCCGCGCTGAAGGGTCAGGTGTTGTAGCGCAACAGCGAGATGACGACGAAGATCAGCGCGATCAGCGCGATCAGGCCCACCACCGCGAGGAGGGGCGCCACCTTCGGCCGCGGACCCGGTGCGTTGAGGGGCTGGTTCGTCGTGGGGCGCTCGCGCTCGTCCATGCCACGACGTACCCGCCTGCCGACGTTGCATGCAAGCGAACGGCCCCTCAGCCGCGGGGTCGCAGCGAGGGGCCGGGCTCGGTGGGCGATCGCGGCGGTGCTCGTCACCGAAGCTGCGTCGTGACGAGCACGTTGCGACGGGCCCCAGCTTGCAACGATCCTCGAGACCATCCGGCCGGAGTGGCGCGCTCTCGTGCTGTGTCATGCGCCTGGTCATCGCGCCAGTGTGCGCGGCGGGACCGACACGGCGAAACCCCGCCCCTCGCTGCTGGGGAGAGACGCGCGGGTAGGCGGGCACCCGTAACCGCAAGGGGCCAGAGGCAGTTGTACAGGTGTGAGCCAGCCAGTTCCCGAGTCCGACGAGGTGGAGACCTGGCGTCTGCTGCAGGAACTGCTCGAGGAGCGCGACCGCGAATGGTGGTCTGACTCCGAGGAGACCGACGCAGAGTGAGCGCCAGCGCCTAACCTCGGAAGATCCGCACGGATCGCGGCATGAGCGGGCGATTGGACGATCCCGGAGCGCGCGATGCGTCCTCGTCCATGACGGCAGACAGCAATCGCAATCAGAATGGACCAAGGCAGCGACGACGACGATTGCGGCCAGGCGTACAAGGTCGGCGCCATGCTGGTGGCCCAAGGAGCACGAACTGCCAAGCTCAGTAGGACACGCCGAGCGGCACACGCCCCGCTCGGCGTGCCGCGCTCGGAGGGATCTGGATCGTCGACATCAGCTCTTCACTGGCGCCGCTCTCCTTGTCGATGGTCAGGACTAGTCCGACACCATCTGCGTAGTACTTGTGTTCGAGCACGTCCGGCTCAAGCGGCGTGGTGTCGGCGGTCTGTAGCAGGCGGTCGAAGTCTCCGGCTGGGACGCTGGCCTGCTGGCCGAGCGCGAGCACCTCGCCCTGATCCTCGGCCTCTCCTTCGTAGTACTCCTGCCGGTAGGTGACGCCTACTTCGGGATCGCCGGGCATGATCACCCCTGCCTGTGCGCCGTCCACACCCGCCTCGAAGGAGCCCTCCCGCGTAGAGACGTTGCCGTTCTCGAACTCTGCGGTGTCCTCGCCTAGGTACCAAACCGTTCCGTCGGCGTCTTGGGCGTACCAGTCGAAGGTGTCCTCGACGATGTCTCCGCTGGACGTGACGGTGTCGCGAACGACGCGGGCCGTCACGCCGTTGGCGACCTGATGGGTCGCTGCGGTCGCGGTGACGACGACGCGCACCTCGTCGCCGTCCTCGGTGATCTCCCGATAAGTCCAGCGGGTACCAGGCTCGAGCGGGAACCACGGGTTGGTGACCTCGGCCGAGAACTCATCTGGATCGAGTTCGACCGGTTCGTCGGACTGCGGCAGCACCGGTGCAGACGCAACATCGCCGGGCCCATCGGAAGGCTGCGCCGCCGGCTCGTCAGCACCACGACAATTCGCGAGCGCAGCCAAGGAAGCCACACTTATCGCGACAAGCAAAGTGCGCACAAACTAGGCCTCAGTCGTCGTCGGAATCGTCGCTTTCGGAATCGTCCCGGTTGCCCTCGTACTCGGTGCCCACGACCTCAAAGTCAGCGTCGAGTTGGACATCGACCTGACTGCCGTTGGCGAGGGTCACCTCGACCTCGTACATGCTCTCCTCGTCGCCGACCTCGGTCGCAGTGACAGTGCCACCGCCCGTCTCCTCCAGCGCCACCCGCTCGGCGTGCTCGAGGTCGCCCGCGGGGATCGGACGCTCCCGAGTGCTGTCGTCGCCCGCCACGGCGAAGGCACCGCCCACAGCACCAGCGGTCACAAGGCTGGCACCGGCGAAGATCACAACGATCCGCTTCCGAGTCAGACTCATCTATCTAGACTAGGTCGGCTGGAATCGCAAGGCCAGAGGCCGAATCGTCCGCAACTCGGCAGATCGGCCCCGATCGCGGCAGATCCGGATGTGGGGTTCCATGCGGAGCACTGGTCATGGCGAACCCCGCTGTCCAGTTCCCTCGGGTCACCCGCTCGGAAGACGATTCGACCTCGGAGTCACCAATGGCAGAGGGACTGCAGTTGAGGCCGGCCCGTCGCGTGACCGGGCAGCAGACCCGAGGGATTCGGAGTACATTGGCATTGGCGAGAGTGGCCGCGCCGACCGTCGAGGCGGAACGCAACGTTGGCTCTTCTCCAGTATGCGAAGCCGCCTCCGAGGTACGCCCTTGGGCGGCGGTTTTGCGTCCGGGCATGGCGCGTCACGGACAGCACCAGAGTCGGTCCCGCTGCTCTCCCGGCGGGCGTGAGTCGCGGTGGGCACGGCGGCAGATCCGGATGTCCGTTAGGCGGCGGAGTGACGTGCATCCGAGATGAGCGGGCGGAACAGGCAGATGCGGCGGGCTTGCCGGCGGGGTTTGGCTGCCAGACGACGCTGCTCTCTCCGGCTCATGACCGAGGCAACGTCGGACTAGTCAGTGCCAGTTCTCGTCTGCTTCTACATCACCAGCCTCGCAACCTAGCGCCGTCCAGCACCGGAGGTGCTCGGTGACCTGCACTGACAACGCACGGTGCGAGCAGGGGTCGCTCTAGTGGTCGTCCTTGCTGAGCTCGATGATCAGGTGTGCGAGCTGGGCGACGGGGACTCCGGCACGAGCAGCCGATTCCTCGAGCAGCTGGCGGGCAGCTTCCAGTGGCACTCCTTGGGAGACGGCCATGATGCCAGTGGCGGCGTCGATGATCGCTTCGTCACGGAGTCGCGTCGGTGCCTGTTCCGCCACTCGCCTGGTGGAGAAGGACAGGTCGGCGTTTGTCACTGCGCCCGGCGCCCAGGCCTTGAACACGGTGGCGAGCAGGTTGTGCTTCCCCTCGAAGGTGTTCTCGAAGCGTCCGTAGAGGTTGACCGTGCCAATCACCTCGCCATCGTCCACGATCGGGAAGGTCACGGTGCTGCGGACGCCCGCGGCGGCGGTGGTCTGCGCGAAAGTACGCCAGCGAGATTCGCTGAAGAGTTCGTCCGATGTGTCGACGATGAGCTGACCGTCAGGTGCTTCCGTGCAGGAGCCGCTTGTCGGGTACTGGACTTCGTCCATGGCGGCGATCTCGCCGTCCGTCGCGACGAGGGTGAACGTCAGGCCATACTCGCTCCAGGCGATGCTGAAACCGGCGAGGTCAGGCGCAACGCTCTGGGCCAGTGCCGCGGTCCGCTGCAACTGATCCAGCAAGGCGCCCTGATCGAGGTAGGTGTCCAGTTCGCCAAGCGCCTCGACCGTCTCGGGGATGGGTTCCATCGTCGAAGTCGGTACCCCGGAATGGGTGCGTATATACGACCCGGCGTGCACGGTCGTCTGCCCGAGCCAGCGCGGGCACCATGCCAATGACCCAGCCACGACCTGAACCACAGGGAGACGACGAGTCTTGGCGTGGCCTACGGGCCGTTTTCGGGTACGCGACCGCGATTGGTGGTCCGAGGGCGACGAGTCGGAGTGAGGCGACCATTTCGTCGAGTGGATCATCGTGCACGAGCCGCGGAGATCCGTGGCGTGCACATGTCGGCCGTCCCGAAGATGGGGCGCCGCGGTGACCTGACGCCACGCCGGCAACGGCTGTAGCCCACGGCGGCCGCCGCGGTGCTCGGCTGCTCAGTGGTGGCCGTGCGCGCACGACCTGTCCGCGGGCGCGTGCCATCAGTGCTCTCGGACGGCGCTTAGGTCTCATCGCGATTCGCCGCACAGGGATCTGCTCGGATCGACTACCCTCCGAGTGACCTGGGAGGGCCCAAGTGAGCGTGGACGACGCTAGGCGGCGGGTGAGCGACTTCGCACAATTGGCTCGCGCGATTGCCGCCGCCCCGGACGAGGAGGCCCGACTCCAACTGACGGTCGACTCCGCGGTCTCGCTGCTGAGGCGGGTCGATCATGCTGGCGTCACGATCAACGCCAAGCACGGGCTCACTACGCGCGTGAGCAGCGACGAGGTCGTGAGGCGCGCCAACGAGCTGCAGAACGAGCTGGGCGAGGGGCCGTGCCTCGACGTCCTAAGAGATGCGGACACGCTGGTGAGCCCCGATCTCACCCAGGAGCAGCGATGGCCGCGGTGGGCAGTGCGGGTGCGACACGAACTTGGAGTGAGCTCCGTGATGTCGCTGCTCGTGTACACCAACGACCACTCGTTCGGTGCGCTGAGTCTCTACGCCCGGGAAGGGAAGCGGTTCGATGAAGATGACGTCACCGTCGGCCAGTCCATCGCAGGGCACCTGGCCGTCATCATGGCGGCCGAGCGCAAGATCGACCAGCTCGAGTTGGCCCTGCACACACGCATCATCATTGGCCAGGCTGAGGGCATCCTCATGGAGCAGCTCGACATCGGTGTCGACCAAGCGTTCGACTACTTGAGACGAGTGTCCTCGCACACGAACCGTAAGCTCATCGACGTCGCTCAAGAGATCGTCCGCACCCGTCAACTGCCAGTGACCGCCCGGGAGGGCGAGAGACGGCGCTTCGAGCATCCGCCATCATGAGCACTCTTTCCCAAGCCACCGGTCTACGAGAACACCGGCGACATCGGCGATGTGCCTGAAGACGCCCTGAGTGTCTTCCTCCGCGAGCGCCTACCTCTTGGATGCTCCATCGGCGAAGCGCGCCAACGCGAAAGAGCGCCGACGGGCTCCGCGCAAGCGCAACCCCATGCCCAAGTCGGATCCTGGCGCGTCCTAACCAAGGCGGTCGCGACACCCGACGGGCACGCGGTGCGGCGGAGTGACGCACCGGGTCAAACGCGCGCTCATCGCGGCTGCACCAACTGGGTCGATTGCTCGCGGCTGCCTTGGGCGACCGTCCCTGACCGGACATCGATCCATGGGGCCGCGCCCGGGGTGAACGAGTAGGTGGCTGCCGCAAGCCATTCACGAGCAGTGCCCGGGTCCGCATCCTGACGGCGCGCGTTAGTCGGTGACGCCTCGCGGAACGGGCCCCCTGCGGAGGCCGGGCCTCAAACACTCTGTCGGTGCATGACGTCCGATAGCCAGCGGACCGTCAGCGCGCCGCGTCAACTGAGTTCACGCCCCGTAAGTCCGACCCAGCGCAGCCGCACATACAACAGCCGGGTTGCCCCGCCCGCCCAGGGGTGCGGGTCACGGAACGTCCGGATCAGCCCCAGCTCGCCAGGATCTTCGACCATCTCACCGGGGCCCGTGGCCAACACGCTCCACCCCGCCTCACGGTCGAGGTCGATGCGATCTACCTCGAAGGCCAGAGGGCGGTTCCATGCCATCGTGCCCAACAGGCTGCGGGGACTGGTGCGGAACACGATGGCGTCCTCGACCATCGAGTAGTTCACCGGCCAGACCAGGGGGCCGGTGTCGGTACACAGCGCCACTCGGCCAACCTCGAAGCTCCACAAGAGCTCAAGACAGCGAGCGTGCGAAAGCTCGATTGGTTCCTTCACACATCCATACTGCGCCCGGCTGGCTCGCCACCCAATGGCTTGGGCCTCGAAGTCTCCATGAACCGACCATCCCCCTTTGGTGCGCGGATACGCCGAATTCCCGCGTACGGCGCGCATACGCCGTCATGATCGGGAGCGCAGGTCGGCGATCGTCTCGCGCAGCGCCTCGTCCAAGGGTGTCGGACTGATGCCGAAAACTTCCGTGGCGGCCGTGGAGTCCAGCACGAACGGCTTCCGGAACTGGTACTGGGTCTCCCGCACGGCACGGGCCATCGGGCTGAACAGGCCGCCGACCCACAGCACTGGGTAGGGCATCGCGGTCAGGCGCGGAGCCGGTACGCCGGCCAGCTCGGCGGCCCGTGTCGCCACCTCCCGGAACGACTTGGGCGGCCCGGTCGGCACGTGCCAGGCTCGCCCCCAGGATCCGGCGTTCGCTGCGACGGCGAGCAAGGTGCGGGCAACATCGCCGACGTAGGTCCAGCTGTGCGGCGCGTCCAGGTCTACCGGGGCGGAGGCCCGTTGGCCCGCGAGCACCTTCGGCAGCACTAGCAGCGTCATCGGCGTCACGGCCCCGGCGCCGAGGTAGTCCGAGCTGCGAACCTCGGCCGTGCGGATCCGGCCGGCCCGATGCGCTTCGAGCGCCTCGTTCCAGATCCGGACCCGCACCTGGCCCTTCTCGCTGTTCGGGCGCAGCGGCAGGTCTTCGCTCATCGGCCCGTCGACAGCGCCGTAGCCGTACAGGTTGCCGGTGGTGATCAGCAGTGCACCACTGGTCTCCGCTGCCCGCAGCAGCGCGGCGGCGAGCGGCGGCCAGTCGGTGACCCAACGGGGGTAGGAAGGCCCCGCGCAGCTGTAGATCACGGCCACGCCGTCGGCGAGACGGCTCAGCGCACCCGCGTCTGTGGCATCCGCGGCAACGCGCTCGATGGCTGAGTGCTCAGGTCCCCCGCCACTTCGGGTGACCACTCGGACCCGCTCGCCGCGGACCGCTAGCAATTGCGCGGTAGCGGTGCCGATCGCTCCGGCACCAATCACCAACTGCACACCCATGCTCGCTCCTCGGGCGTCCGTACTCCCGTCTCGACCCCTACGCGAGCGTACGGCGAAATGGTCATCTAGCTCGCCCCACGACCCGGTGCTTATCGGAACTGCGGGCGAGTGCCGCGGGGTTGGGAGGCGCTGAGGGCTTCAGCGCGGGACTGGGTGTGTGGGTTCGAGCGCAGGTCGTCAGACTGGGGGGACGGTTGGAGTGGCTGGGCCGGTCGGCCGCTCCCCCACAGCGCTCGCGCGCTGGCTAGGAGGGCACCGTGCGTTTCGCCGTAACGCGCCGCCACCGCTGAGCGCACACTGGCAGCACTCCTCAGCCGAGAGTTGGGCCGTGTCTCCGCTGTCCTCTCTCTTGCGATGCCCCCCGCCTCGACCCTCTTCGTCTGAAACGGACACGGCACCGACTACAGCCCGGCCGGCGGGCGCTTCGGAGGCTCGACGAAGCCCAGCCCCCCTGAGCCCTGCCGCCATCTGCATGCAGCTCGCGGAAACCGTCATGATGAAAGCCCGCCAATGGCTGTGCCGGGCCCCGGTGCATCACGGCTGCGATCGGATGCACTTCGCTGTCCAATCGGCCACGTCACCGGTTGCGTTCCCCGGAGGACGAGCCCTCCAGACGGTGTGCCACGCTCCCAGCCGCTTCGCTCATGGCGACGGGCGTCGCGTGGCGTGTGCGCGCACAGGGTGATCTCCACCCGGGTGGATTGATCCTCGATCAATCCGACACGTATCCGACACGAAGCCAGACATGCAACAGGTCCCAACCGGCGTTTCCGCTGGTCAGAGCCTGTTCTCTCTCGGTGGGCGAT